>ABHI01000002.1 GCA_000171875.1 Flavobacteriales bacterium ALC-1
AAGCATGCATTAGAGCTATATCCTGCTCAACCGATTTTGTATTTAGTAAATGGTGTGGCTAATAATAATTTATACCAATATAAAAAAGCTGCTGACAACTTAGAAATGGGATTAGATTTTTTAATCGACAACCCAAATATGGAAGCCGATTTCTATTCGCAATTAAGTATAGCCTATAAAGGTTTAAATAATATAAGTAAATCTGAAACGTTTGCTAAAAAGGCACAAGCTATAAAAGCTCAACAATAAATGAAACGACTTCAAACATATAATAACCTAAAAGTTACCCTAAGTGCTATTATTATCGTATTGGCATTTAGCTGTAAATCTTCAAAAAGTGTTATAGCTTCTGGTGAGGCTAGTAATAAGCTTTCTGCCAAACAAGTTATAAAAGAGCATCAAAAAAGCGATGCTAACTTTAAAACGATGAATGCTAGAGTTGCAATAGATTTAATCCAAGGAGAGAAAGAGCAAGGTCATACGTTTAGCCTAAGAGTAGAAAAAGATAAAGTGATTTGGCTAAGTGCTTCATTAGGTATGGCTCGTATGATGATAACGCCAGAAAAAGTAAGATTTTATAATAAGCTAGACAACGAGTATTTTGATGGTGATTATAAACTTTTAAGTGATTTTGTAGGTGTGGATTTAGACTTTATGAAAGTTCAGAATATTCTTTTAGGACAAGCCATTTACAACCTTAAAGATGAGCCACATCAAGTAGCTGTTAACGCAAACTCTTATGCACTGAGTCCAAAAGATCAGAACGCGCTTTTAGAGTTATTTTACTTAATTAACCCATCACATTTTAAGATGGATAGTTTGCAACTATTTCAGCAATTAAAAAAACGTATTCTTCAGGTGGATTATCAATCTTATCAAGAAGTAGATAAGCAAGTGCTTCCTCAAAACATAAGAATAGTAGCTGTAGAGGATAGAGACGAAGTTGCCATTACTATGGAGTTTAAATCTGTAGCTTTAAACGGAGAGGTTCGTTTTCCATTTAAAATCCCTAAAGGTTATAAAGAAATTGTAATAAAATAATGAGGATTAAGCAATTTTATAGCACACTTATTTTAGGACTTCTTTTGTCATCTATGACATTGTTTGCACAAAGTGATAAACAAAAAAAATTAGAACAACAACGTCAGCAAATTCTAAAGGAAATGAAGCAGATTAATGCTTTGTTGTTTACTAAAAAGAAAGAGGAAAAATCGGCAATTACATTAATTGAAGACCTTAATTATAAAGTTAATACTAGAAAAAACTTAATTAGAATCACCAATCAACAGGCAAATTTACTCACAAGAGAAATTAATACCAATCAGAAAGAAATTACCAGTCTTAGAACACAATTACAAGAACTTAAAGATGATTATGCTGCTATGGTTGTAAAGTCTTATAAAAGTAAATCAGAACAGAGTAAAGTGATGTTTTTATTATCTTCTAGTAATTTTCAACAAGCTTATAAAAGACTACAGTATATAAAGCAATACAGAGCCTATCAGAAAGAACAGGGAGAGGCTATAAAAACGAAAACTAAAGAACTTCAAGATTTAAACATTCAATTGTCAAAGCAAAAAAAAGACAAGAAAAAGCTTATAGAAGAAAACCGAATTGCGAAACGCCAATTAGAAAAGGAAGTTAAAGAGCGCGAGGTTTTAATGGCTTCTATAAAGTCTGACATGAGCAAATTTGCAGCTCAGATTAAAAAGAAAAAGCAAGAAGCAGATAAATTAGATAAAGAAATAAACCGCTTAATTAGAGAGGCAATTGCGGCATCGAATAAAAAAGCAGGAAAAAAATCTTCATCAGGAAAGTTTGTATTAACACCTGAAGCTAAAAAATTAGCGTCAAGTTTTCAGGCTAACAAAGGAAAATTGGGTTGGCCAGTATCGCGAGGTGTGATTAAGGGAAAATTTGGAAAGACACGTTCTTTAACCGATAGTTCTGTCGAAGTAAATAATTCTGGAGTAAAGATAGCTACTGAAAAAAATGCTGAAGTTAAGGCAGTTTTTAATGGAGAAGTATCAAAAATTGTAGTTGTAAAAAACGCTAATCCAGGAATAATGATTAGACATGGTAATTATTTTACAATTTATTATAACCTTTCAAAAATATATGTAAAACCTGGTGATAAGATTACTACAGGTCAAGTTATTGGTCAGGTCTTTACGAGTAGAATAACAGGAGAAAGTTTATTAGATTTTAGACTTTTCAAAAATGATAAAAAACTAAACCCTCAGTATTGGTTGGCTAAACACTAAAAAAGAAGTTGTCAAGTAGAAAAGAATTCAACTCGACAACTTCATGCTTTAACTAGAATTAGTTAAATTTTTAAACCCTCACCACAACAAAACCTTTTCTAGTTTTTCTATGATGTTTCCCATTGAAAAAGTAGTAACGTTTGCCTCTTAATTGAACGACTTTATATTGTCTAGGCAATTTTTTTACTACAGTTACTTTTGCAGGTTGTTTTACTACAACTCTATTTGCACAAGAATTAAAACTTAATACAAAAACTAATACTAAAGTGTAAACTAAATATCGCATCATTAATAAATTTGGTTAATGATAAGACCACAATATTATAAAAAGGTTTAATCTATGTCATTCAGAGCGAAGCGAAGAATCTCAGTTATTAAAAAGAAAACTACTCAAAAAGTGCCTTCAACTCAGTAGCGTCGGAAGGCTTAATTTTCCCAGCTAAGAGTAAACTTAATTGCTTGCGTCTTAGCGCTGCATCATAACGTTGTTTTTCTAGTTCGGTTTCTGGGACAAGCTCAGGGACTTTTACTGGTCGCCCTGTTTCATCCACAGCAACAAAGGTATAAATAGCTTCATTCGCTTTAACGCGTTCACCAGACTCTCTATCTTCAATCCAAACGTCCATATAGATCTCCATCGAAGACTTAAATGCCCTAGACACTTTTGCTTCAATCATAACGACACTTCCTAAAGGCACAGAACGGTTAAATGCTACGTGGTTTACAGAAGCAGTAACCACAATACGTCTAGAGTGACGTCTTGCAGATATACTTGCAGCTCTATCCATGCGTGCTAGTAGTTCACCTCCAAATAAGTTATTGATTGGGTTCGTTTCACTAGGTAAAACTAAATCTGTAACAATGGTTTTAGACTGAAATGCGGTTCTTGATTGCATAAATGGTAAAATTTGTGCAAAGATAAGATGCTTTAACTAAATAAAAGGATAAGAAAAGGTTAATCTAATTTCTTAATTAATAACCAAGCATCACGATTATGCTCACGTCGAATTTTGTGTAACTCGCTTTGTGCTTCTGCCCTGGTTTCAAAACTAGCGTAAACCACCTCATGAAGTCCATAACGGTTTGCACCAATTTTTCTAGCTTTATAACCTTTAGCTCTAAGTTGATTTACTTTTTTATCAGAATTGGATTCCACTCTAAATGCACCAGCAACAATATGGTAATTACCACTTTGCTTATCAAGAGATAAAGTCGCAGCAGGTAACGGGTTGCTAATTACAAAAGTAGCCTCTTGCACCTTAGCATCAAGCTGTTCATTAGCTTGTTCTTGTGCTAATTGGTTGTGCTCTTCAATAGTGCCACTATAATATTTAGCAGCTCCAAAACCACCTAAACCTAAAACAATAACAGCTGCGGCGGCATACTTTAACCAATTGTTATTAGAACGCTTTTCTGGTGTAAATGCAATAGGCGCTTTTTCTTCAATAGTTTCAACAGTTTCTTTGTAAACTTCGCGAGTTATATCAGAAGACGTAAAGTGAGATAATCCAAAAGAATCAGTAAGATAATTGATATGGCTAGAAGGATCAAAGACCATATTCCCATCAGCATTTAAAACTAACTCACCAATATTTTCAAATTGAATGGTTTCACCCTCAACTAAATACGATTTTATAGATTTCACTTTCTTAGAAATCTTTTCTGTAGCCGTAGCGTATGGTATTTTTTCAACCTCAGCAATATAATTAGCTAATAAGCCATCATTATTTTGTAATTGCTCATTAAAAGATAATACTTTTTTAGGCGGATAAAAGGTATGTGTAGTTTCATGAACCTTAGCCGAAACACGATTAGTTAAAAATGCCCCAAACCCAGGTACAGTAACACAATCGTAACGGTATAAAAGATCACTAATGTAAGTCTCTAATTGCATAGTGTAGCAAAGTTAAAATTTTTTAATTCTGAATAAAATTTAGTGCGATTTAGTTATTAACATCAGAAAAATTTAGTTTCTTGTAAGTTCGAAATCAATACTTTAAAATGACAGATCAACAACTAATTTATGCTTTAGCCTTGCAGCATGTGCCTAAAATTGGCTCAACAACAGCTAAAAAATTAATTAATCATTGTGGTTCTGCAGAAGCGGTTTTAAAAGAGAAAAAATCGAAGCTTTTAAAAATTGATGGTATTGGTACCATTACAATTGAAGGACTTTTTGATAAAACCCATATAGAAGAAGCTGAGAACGAATTAAAATTCATCAAAGACAATAACATCATTACCCATTATTTTACAGAAGATACCTATCCAGAACGTTTAAAGCACTGTATTGATGGACCTGTTGTATTATTCCAATCTGGAAATATTAATTTAAAACAAAAACGTATTATTAGTATTGTTGGTGCACGAAAAATCACCACGAGCGGTATCGCTTTTTGCGAAAAATTAGTAGAATCGTTGTCTCCTTATAATCCTATAGTTGTTTCTGGTTTTGCTTATGGAACTGATATTACAGCGCAGAAAGCTGCTGTAAAACATAATTTACAAACGATAGGTTGCTTGGCACATGGTTTAAATCAGATTTACCCTAAGGTGCATAAAAAGTACGTTACCGATATTGAAAATCATGGCGGATTTTATACTGATTTTTGGAGTACAGATAATTTTGACAGAAACAATTTCTTAAAGCGAAACAGAATTATTGCTGGCCTAAGCGAAGCCACTATAGTTATTGAGTCTGCCGAAAAAGGCGGAAGTTTAGTGACCGCAGATATTGCAAACTCATACAATAGAGAAGTATTTGCTGTACCTGGAAGGACCACAGACAGCCAAAGTGTAGGTTGTAATAATTTAATAAAATTTCAAAAAGCACATTTGTTATCTAATCCGTTGGATGTACCATATATGCTGAATTGGGAATTAGAATCCGATAAAAAACCAGTAGTACAAAAACAGTTATTTGTTGAGTTAGAACCAGACGAAAAACTTATTTATAACTTCTTAAAGGATAATGATAAAGAATTACTAGATGTCATTGCATTACGTTGTGAAATGCCAACTTATAAAATTGCAGGTATTTTACTAAATATGGAATTGAAAGGTGTGGTTAGGCCTTTACCGGGGAAGTTGTTTGAGGTTATTTAGAAGAGTTTTTATTATGGACTTTAAATATCATAACACTACATAATATTCCTGTACAAATAGTGAAAATTTTAAACCACAACGGCCAGTTTTCACTAAAAGCTTTATAAAGTATTATACCAAATAAAGAGAGCGTTAAGAAGTATTGTTTGATTAGCTTCATAGTTTAATACCCAACCTTTTCCCTTACGCGTTTCAAAACATCATCAGCAACAACCTTTGCCTTTGTAGCACCTTTAGCTAAAGCCGCATCAACTTCGTTGAGGTTATCCATGTAATAATTATAACGTTCTCTAGCTTCTGCAAAACGTTTTAAAATTAACTCGTATAGTGCTTGCTTGGCATGGCCGTAACCATAATTACCGTCTTCGTAGTTGGTTTTCATAATATTCACCTCTTCTTCTGAAGCCATAATATTATATAGTGCAAAACAATTGCATGTTTTCCAGTCCTTTGGCTCTTCAAGTGGTGTGCTATCGGTTTCAATTGACATGATTTGCTTACGCAATTTCTTTTCTGGTAAAAAGATATTGATGATATTGCCTTTACTCTTACTCATCTTAGCTCCATCAGTACCAGGAATAAGCATCGTATCTTTTTGTATATCTGCTTTAGGCAATACAAAGGTTTCACCTTTCATTTTAGCATGAAAACGCGATGCCACATCACGTGTCATCTCTATATGTTGTTCTTGGTCTTTACCAACAGGGATTATTTCTGCATCATATAATAAAATGTCTGCCGCCATTAACATTGGATAGGTAAACAATCCTCCATTAACATCATCTAAGCGGTCTGCTTTATCTTTAAAACTATGCGCCAATTCTAAACGTTTAAACGGAAAGAAGCAATTGAGATACCAAGCTAATTCTGTAACCTGCGGCACATCGCTCTGTCTGTAAAACACCGTTTTATCTATATCTAAACCAAAGGCTAACCAAGTAGCAGCCGTAGAATAGGTGTTACTTCGTAAAACCTCAGCATCCTTTATCTGTGTTAGCGAATGTAAATCCGCAATAAACAAATATGAATCATTGGATTTATCTTTTGCTTTTTCTATCGCAGGTAAAATTGCGCCTAAAATATTACCTAAATGCGGTGTTCCTGTACTTTGTATGCCTGTTAGTATTCTTGCCATGCTTACCTCCTGCGAAAGCAGGAATCTCTTTAAAAATTAAACGATGCGCAAAGATAATTTTTTTAGTAGAACTATTTACTTAGTTTTGAGCAGATGAAGTTTTTTAAATATCCTTTTTTGGTTTTATATCGTATTTGGTTCTACATTCTTGTTGTAATACCAATTATTATAATGTTTCCATTGTTAATCATTTCGATCTTAAAAGAAAGTTGGTACCCTTATTTTTTCAGGCTTGCACGTATATGGTCTAAATTTATTTTAATAGGCATGGGTTTTGGCTATAAAATCATAAAAGAAGAAACTCCAGATCCCAAAAAAAGTTACATGTTTGTGGCCAACCATACATCCATGACAGATATAATGCTGATGTTAGTTTCGGTAAAAAACCCCTTTGTCTTTGTGGGTAAAAAGGAACTAGCTAAAATTCCACTTTTTGGGTTTTTCTACAAGCGTACTTGCATATTAGTGGATAGAAGTAGTGCTAAAAGCAGACAGGCTGTTTTTTTGAGAGCACAACGCCGTTTAAAACAAGGCTTGAGCATTTGTATTTTCCCAGAAGGAGGAGTTCCAGAAGAGCAAATTGTTTTAGATACGTTTAAAGATGGGGCATTTCGCTTAGCTATAAACCACCAAATACCTGTTGTGCCAATTACATTTCTTGACAATAAAAAACGATTTTCTTATACTTTTTTTAGTGGCGGACCTGGTAAAATGCGAGCCAAAATTCATAAGTTTTTAAAAACTGAAAGTCTAACTATTGAAGACACTAAATCTCTAAATGAAAAAGCACGAATTATTATTTGGGATGAATTAAGCACATCCACAAAATAGAAAAAGCTACCCTAACCACGAGTAGCTTTTGTAATTACTGCTTCATCATTGCTTAATTGCGTTGCAATAACCTAACCTAAATTTAAATTTTACCTAAAACTTAAAACTTAATCCTGTATATACTCCAACAAAGAATGGTTTAAAATCACCAGACGTATTGTTGAATGTATTTATTTGATACTTGAACGTAGGCTCAAGATTGATATTCCATTTTTCTGACAAGCTGTAATCTATACCAAAACCTAAATTGGCACTAAAACTTGTTGAATTAATATTATTTGCTTCACCTATTAATGTTGAAGCTCCATCTATATCTGCATAAATTTCATTGTCATTTAAAAAGAAAGTACTGAAACCTCCGATAAGATTAATTCCGAATTTTTTATCTAAAAGTCTATACTCTAATTCTAAAGGGACTTCGATAAAACCAAAACGCTGATCTATATTACCTGCTTGTTTAATGTCATTATTAGTTGGCTTAGACATTAAGAAGTATTTGTTTGCATGCATAAAGGAAATAGAATGTTGACCGTCAATATATTCTACATTACTTATATCAGTGTTCTCACCACGCAATAAAACTTCGTCACCAGTAAATGTAATTACATCAGAAGTGACATGATTAAGGTTAACACGATTAACACCAGCACGTATTTTTAATTTATCAGAAACGGCATAAGAACCAGAGATACCATAACTCATGTTTATGTCACCAGCTTTTGAGTTTCCATTAAATTGACCATTAATAGGAGACCCTTCCCCTAAAGAACCAAAATAAACAGGCGCAACATTTGGTGCAATGCTCCACCTGTTTTGTTTATCTTCTTCTTTTTCATCAATGGTCTTAGTCTGTTCCGCTATAGCATCTTGTATAGACTGCTTCTCTGGAACATCAACTATTGAATTTTTAGCTTCTAATTCATCACTATTTTTTGTTTCAGCTCCCTTAGTTTCAGAATCTGAGTTTTGTGATGAGGTAGTATTATCTGCAACCGCAGTATTATTCTCTTCTACAGCGTTTTTAATTGCAGATTTTATTTCAGAATCATTAGCAAGCTTAGTCTTATTGCTGTTTTCTGAATTTTTAGTGTTTGCAGCTATTCTAGCCCTATTATCTTTATGAGGACTTGTTGTTAAATTAGTACGCTTTTGAGAAGATGTTTTCTTTTCTTTCTTATTCGTATTGCTATTAGAATTGTTAGCAACTGAATTTAAGGTGGCATTATTAGGACTTGTTAATTGATTAGAAGCATTATCTTTTTTAGGTGTGTTGCTTTCTTCTTTATCTTTAATTAAGCTGTTGTCTGTATCAGAGTCAACAAACTTGAGCTCATCATCAACTCTTTTAAGATCTTCTTGCTTAGAATTGGTTGAAGAATTTAAATCATCACCATCTTTAACAGATTCAGTTTTATCTGTATTTACAATAGGTAAATTTTTGTTATTGTTTCCATCAGAATTAAATACAGAAACACCAACAGTTAATAGCAACGCAATAGCTGCAGCAACTCCACCGATTTGCCACCAAATAGGAATGACTCTTCGCTTTTTCTTTTGATTAGGAAGACTTTCGCTTATACGATTCCAAACAGCATCGTTAGGAGCTACTTCAAAATCCTTAAACTTTTCTTGAAAAAGTCTATCTATGTTCTTCTTGTCGTTCATTTTTATAAACTCTGCGAATTTGAATTCGCTCTGTAATCTTCTATTTTACCTTTTAAAATCAATCGCGCTCTCGCTAAATTAGATTTTGACGTTCCTGTTGAAATATTTATTAATTCGCTAATCTCTACATGAGAGTAACCATCTAACACATATAAGTTGAACACCAATCTGTATCTGTCTGGCAATTCTTGAACAATTTTTAATAAAAAATCTATATTCAAGTCTTCATCATTAATATCTACAGAAACATCTTCTATATTGCCTTCATTAACAATGTCGTAAACTCCGACATCTTCTCTGTAGCGTTGCAATGATGTATTAATTGCAATTCGTTTTAGCCAACCTTCAAAAGAACCTTTATTATTATACTGATCTATTTTACTAAATACAGTTATAAATGCATCATGCAGGTTATCTTCTGCTTCTGCATAGTTTTTAGAGTACTTAAGACAAAGTGAAAATAATTTACTTGCAAATTGCTTGTATAATTGACTTTGTGCCTCAGCATCTTGATTAATACAATTTCTTATGAGCCTATCTAAACTCACATTAGTGTTGGAATTAATTAATAATCATTTTACTTGTACAACCTTTGTAACTTCATCTTAATAAATTAAGACAATTGTTAACTTTGTCATTAATTTTTATAAATAATTACAATCAATTTCACTACGTAGATGCGAAAAATGTAAAAGGGTTGCGTCTAAAACTAAAAAAATCCTGATTTTTTTTTCAGGATTTTAATTTTTTCTATTCAGAATCGTTAATCAAGGCTCTTACTTTCTCCTCTAATTCATCCATAAGATCTGGATTATCCTTTATTAAGGCTTTAACAGCGTCACGACCTTGGCCAAGTTTAGTATCTTGATAACTAAACCAAGAACCGCTCTTTTTTACTATATCGTGTTCTACGGCTAAGTCTAAAACCTCACCGACTTTAGAAATACCCTCTCCATACATAATATCAAATTCGGCAAGCCTAAATGGTGGTGCTACTTTATTTTTAACAACCTTAACACGGGTTTTATTACCCATAACATTACTGTTGCTATCTTTTATTTGTGTAGAACGTCTTATGTCTAAACGTACTGAAGCGTAAAACTTAAGTGCATTACCACCAGTTGTAGTTTCGGGATTCCCAAACATTACACCAATCTTTTCACGTAATTGGTTAATAAAAACCATGGTACAGTTAGTTTTACTTATAGAAGCGGTAAGTTTTCTCAAAGCCTGTGACATTAAACGTGCATGTAAACCCATTTTAGAGTCGCCCATTTCACCTTCAATCTCACTCTTTGGTGTTAAAGCGGCAACAGAATCTATAACAATAATATCAATAGCCCCAGAACGCACTAAATTATCGGCAATTTCTAAAGCCTGTTCTCCATTATCTGGCTGAGAAATGATTAGGTTTTCTAAATCCACGCCAAGTTTTTCAGCATAAAAACGATCAAATGCATGCTCAGCATCAATAAATGCAGCAATGCCTCCTGCTTTTTGTGCTTCGGCAATAGCATGGAGCGTTAATGTTGTTTTACCAGAAGATTCAGGTCCATATATTTCAATCACTCTTCCTCTCGGGTAGCCACCAACGCCTAAAGCGATATCTAAACCTAATGAGCCAGACGAAATAGCATCTACATCCTCAATAGCCTGATCGCTCATTTTCATTACAGTCCCTTTGCCATAGGCCTTATCTAATTTGTCTAAAGTTAATTTTAAAGCCTTTAATTTTGCATCTTTTTCACTACTCATTTCTTCTTTTTTTCTTAATTACGAATATCAAAAATACCACTTATTTTAATTATTTCAATTTTATCACGCAACCATTTTACACTTTTAGCATCTACTAAATGAAAAAGGAAAAAATTGCTATGAAAAGCGTCAAAAAAATTCTGAATTATAGATTTAGACTTTAAATGACAAAAACATCTAATCTAATTGTGTGAGATTAATTGGATTAGAGTTTCTTTAAAAAGTTGAGATAAGTCTTGTAAATAAATTTTCTACTTTTTAATAATATTAGCAAAACATTAGGTATTTCAGCTATTACGATTTTCGCGACAGCTGTGTAGCTGATGTAGATTAACCTTTTAATTAGTTTTACGTTAGTAGTTAATCTAAAAAAGCACTTTGAAATTATCAAAGTGCTTTTTTTATTGTCAATCCTTTGATATTTAACTACAAACAATACCTTTGCACTTCGTATACCTAAGCCTTGGCGTAGGTGTGTTACAAATAATCTTTAACCTTAAAATTAGTATAGCATGCAACTGTACAATAACTTAAGTGCTAAAGAAAGAGCAGAACTTATTGAAAAAGCAGGAAAAGAACGCTTAACAATCTCTTTCTACAAGTACGCCAAAATTGGCAATACCGAAATTTTTAGAAATCATATGTTTTTAGCATGGGACCAACAAGAGGTCTTAGGAAGAATATATGTTGCTAATGAAGGCATCAACGCTCAACTTTCTGTGCCTGCAGAGAATTTTGATGTGTTTAAGAATCATCTAGACACTATTACGTTTTTAGAAAAAGTAAGATTAAATATTGCTATTGAGCACGATAATTTTGCCTTTTTAAAGCTAAAAGTTAAAGTCCGTAATAAAATTGTAGCAGATGGATTAAACGATGCTTCGTTTGATGTTACTAATAAAGGTATACATGTAAATGCTGAAGAGTTTAATGAACTCATTGAAGATCCCAATACGGTCTTGGTAGATATGAGAAACCATTATGAAAGTGAAATAGGTCATTTTAAAAATGCTGTAACACCAGATGTAGATACATTTAGAGAATCTTTAGATTTAATTGAAGAAGATTTAAGAGAGCATAAAGAAGATAAAAAACTAGTGATGTATTGTACTGGTGGTATTCGTTGTGAAAAAGCAAGCGCCTATTATAAGTACAAAGGTTTTAAAAATGTGTTTCAACTCGAAGGAGGTATTATTAATTACGTTAGACAAATTGAATCAGAAGGTTTAGAAAACAAGTTTGTTGGTAAAAACTTTGTGTTTGATGAACGTCGTTCTGAGCGTATTTCTGATGATGTCATTGCCAATTGTCACCAATGTGGTGAGCCAGCAGATATGCATACCAATTGTGCAAACGAAGCTTGCCACCTTTTATTTATTCAGTGTCAAGACTGTAAAGAAAAGATGGAAAACTGTTGTTCTACAAACTGTATGGAAATAAACAAACTACCTCACGAAGAGCAAAAAGCGTTACGTAAAGGTCAAGGAAACAGTAATGATATCTTTAAAAAAGGACGAGCAGATCATTTGCCTTATAAAAAGGACTTGCGCAATATTTTTGATACCTTGAACAAAACAGATTAATATATACAAGTTTTTACAACTTAGCAGAAAAATCAAAAGTCCTTAGAATTTAATTTTAAGTGCTTTTGGTTTTTATATAAAATCAACAAGCATTATCTAACTGTTAAATTCAATAGCCTTTTATAACTTTAATTGTTTTTTCTGGTTTTGTTTCCATTTAAGAGTTATAAAATATTTGAGCATCGGTTAAACAAGATATTTTATAAGTATTAAAAATAAATTCGCTACCACCACTTGGTGAGGAGCTAGGTTTTTTGAGTACTACAAAAATAGGCTGTAAGTAGAGTGAGGATTAATAATGTAGTTTTTGATTTCATAATTAATAGCTTTTAAAGTTTAATATTAGATCATCGCAATAATTTTTATTATAGCTTAATTAAGTTGCTTAATATGAGCAATTTGCAAAAGAATAATTTAAGCTTAAATCCTAAAGATGAATGAATTAATTTTCTGAATAAATAATATTACCTTTACTTTTTAATTATTTACGAATCCTTTATCTAGATTTTTTGTAGATCTAGATTTAATATATATAAATTTTATGGCTTGTAACAGTTGTTCAACTGGTAAAGATGGCCAACCAAAAGGATGCAAAAACAATGGGACTTGCGGTACAGACAGCTGTAATAAACTCACTGTTTTTGATTGGTTAGCTAATATGTCGCTCCCTAACGGACAAGACCCTTTTATAGGTGTTGAAGTACGTTTTAAAAACGGCAGAAAACACTATTATAAAAACACAGAAAATCTTACACTAAGTATTGGGGATATTGTGGCAACTCAGGCAAAATCTGGTCACGATATAGGTATGGTTACACTTACTGGCGAATTGGTAAGAATCCAGATGAAACGAAAAAAAGTAAATGTTGACGATACCGAAAATGTTTTAAAAATATACCGAAAAGCATCACAAAAAGATATTGATATTTGGTCTACTTCGAGAGATAAGGAAGAACCAATGAAGGTAAAAGCACGTCAGTTTGCAATAGACCTTAATCTAAAAATGAAAATCTCTGATATTGAATATCAAGGGGATGGTAGTAAAGCCACATTTTACTACACAGCTGAGGAACGTGTAGACTTTAGAGAATTGATTAAAGTTTTTGCACGTGAGTTTAGAACGCGTATAGAGATGAAACAAGTTGGCTTTAGACAAGAAGCTGCAAGACTTGGTGGTATTGGCTCATGTGGTAGAGAATTATGCTGCTCTACATGGCTTACCGACTTTAGATCTGTTAGCACATCAGCCGCACGTTATCAGCAATTATCTTTAAATCCTTTAAAACTTGCTGGACAATGTGGTAAGCTAAAATGTTGTCTTAACTATGAGTTGGATGCCTATTTAGATGCTTTAAAAGCATTCCCTAAAAATGATACTAAACTTTATACAGAAAAGGGTACAGCAGTATGTCAAAAAACAGACATTTTCAAAGGTTTAATGTGGTATGCTTATGAAGGAGAATGGATGAATTGGCATATCATTACTACAGAGCAAGCCAATGAAATTATTACTAAAAACAAGAAAAAAGAAAGAGTAGCAAGCCTAGAAGAATATGCAGCAGAGCATATCCAAGACACTAAAAACGAGTTTGAGAACGTTGTAGGTCAAGATAGTTTAACACGTTTCGATAGTCCAAAACCGAAAAGAAAACGTAAAAACAATAGGAGGAATAACAAAAGTCGAAACAGAAACAGAAATCGCAATCAAAAAACCAATGCCAAAAAACAGACAAATGCTAAGAAAAACTAATTGGTTATATCTAACAATAATCGGTTGTTTTTTAATCACAAGTTGTGACTCAAAAGCTGTTTATGACGAGTATAAATCTCTACCAAGTCAATGGCATAAAGATTCGGTTGCAAGCTTCAATTTTAAATCACCAGATACTACAAACAATTACAATCTATACGTTAATTTAAGAAACACTAATGATTATAAGTTTAGTAATTTATATCTCATTGTAGAATTAGATTATCCTAACGGAAAAGTAGTTAAAGATACATTAGAGTACAAAATGGCTGCTCCTGATGGAGAACTTTTAGGTACTGGATTTTCAGACGTAAAAGAAAACAAGCTTTGGTATAGAGGTTTTGATGACTCATTTAAGTTTAATGAAGATGGAGACTATACCGTCAAAATTCAACACGCTATGAGAAATAATGGTGATGTTAATGGTGTTGATAATTTAGAAGGAATCACAGATGTTGGTTTTAGAGTAGAACAGGCTCAAAAATAGTAATTATGGCAAAGAAAAAAGTAGCAAAATCTAAATCTGAAATTCTAGATTTTTCAAAATACGTCCGTTGGTTTTGGATGCTATTTGCAGGAGGGGTTTTAGCAGTAATTCTTTTATTCCTTTTTGCTTCATGGGGATTTTATGGTGAAATGCCAGATCCTTCGAGATTAGCAAACCCTGAAACAAATTTAGCTTCAGAGATAATTTCTTCAGATGGAAAAACACTTGCAAAGTTTTATTTCGATGATAATAGAACACCTATTGGTTTTGACGAATTACCAAAAAATTTAGTTGATGCACTAGTAGCTACAGAAGACGTACGCCATTATGAACATTCTGGTATTGATGGAAGAGGAACGTTACGTGCTTTTTTCTTTTTGGGAAAAAGAGGAGGTGCAAGTACAATTTCTCAACAATTAGCAAGACAATTATTTATTGGGCATAGAGATAAGGAAAGTACAACAAGTGCCTTGCTTCAAAAAATACAAGAATGGGTATTAGCAATTCGTTTAGAACGCCAATATACTAAAGAGGAAATCATAGCTATGTATTTTAATATTTATGATTTTGGTAATAATGCTGATGGTATTAGATCTGCAGCTCGAATTTATTTTGGTAAAGAACCAAAAGATTTAGATGTCAAAGAGTCTGCAATGTTGGTTGGTATGTTTAAAAACTCTTCTTTTTATAACCCTATTCCATCGAGAAACCCAGTTGGTACAAGAAATAGGCGTAATGTGGCTTTGGCGCAAATGGCTAAATATGGCTTTATAACTGAAGAGCTTAAAGATTCTTTACAAAAAACAGAGCTGGATTTAAACTTTACACCTGAAACACACCGTGAAGGAATGGCTACGTATTTCAGAGGTTATTTACAAGGGTTTATGAAAGACTGGGCAAATGATAAAAATAATAGAAAACCTGATGGTTCTAAATATGACATTTACAACGATGGCTTAAAAGTATTTACCACTATAGATTCGCGTATGCAGAAATATGCTGAAGATGCAGTGGCTTTACATATGCCAAGGCTGCAAGCAGAATTTGATAATCAAAATACTCCAAAACGAAATAAAACAACACCATTCCGAGAATTGGATCAATCAGAGATTAAGAAACTGATGAATGATGGAATGAAACGAGGAGAACGTTGGAGAATACTAAAAGGTCAAGGGAAATCTGAAAAGGAAATTAGAGCAAGCTTTCACGAGCCAACTCAAATGGAAATATTTAAATGGGTAGATGGTAAACCAGCCTATATTGATACAATCATGAAGCCAATAGATTCTATGCGTTATTACAAATCATTTTTACGTCCAGGAATGATGTCTATGGATCCACTTACTGGTCATGTAAAGGCTTGGGTTGGTGGTATGAATTATAGACACTTTCAATACGATATGGTTAAGCAAGGGAAGCGCCAAGTGGGTTCTACGTTTAAACCATTTGTATATGCTACAGCCATAGATCAATTACAAGTCTCTCCATGTGACTCTTTTCCAAGAACACCAATAACTATTGAAGCTAATAAGTTTGGTAATCCAGAATCATGGACCGTTAAAAATGTTGATGCAAATTATTCAGGTAAACAAACATTAAAAGATGCATTAGCGAGCTCAACCAATACGGTTACAGCACGTTTAATGAATGAAATTGGGCCGCAACCTGTTGTTGAAATGGCTAAAAAATTGGGTATTACTTCAGAAATTTTACCTGTACCAGCAATTGCTTTAGGGACTGCTGATATCAGTGTCTATGAAATGGTAGCTGCCTACTCTACTTTTGCCAATAAAGGAGTCTATAATAAGCCGGTTATGGTGACACGTATTGAAGATAAAAATGGAACCATATTATACCAATTTACACCAGAGAGTAAAGATGTTTTAAGTGAAGAAGTGGCTTATGTTACAGTGAATCTTATGGAAGGTGTTACACAAGCAGGTTCAGGTAGACGATTAAGACATACAGGTGTAGATAAGTATAATGCTGCTTACAGAGAAATTGTTACAGGTTATCCTTATGAGCTTAAAAATCCTATTGCAGGAAAAACAGGAACAACGCAGAATCAAAGTGATGGTTGGTTTATGGGTATGGTGCCAAATTTAGTTACAGGTGTTTGGGTTGGTGCAGAAGATAGAGCTGTACATTTTAGCTCAACCACTTATGGTCAAGGCGCATCAATGGCATTACCAATTTGGGGCTTATATATGAAGGCCTGCTATGCAGATGAAACTTTAGATGTGTCCACAGGTAATTTTGAAAAACCTTCTAGTTTAAATATTGATATTAATTGTACAGCTAGAGACGAAGGTGATCTTGGTAGTGATGATATTCCTGAAGATAATGTAGATGTGGATTTCTAAAATATCTCACACTTTATTTGAAAACTATTTAGGGTAATTTTAATATGAATTACGACTATAGTTTTGTACTTTTCAGAGTATAAATTTTTCAACTTATGATTAATAAAAAAGTAGCAGGAGTTGTTGAAGCGCTCAAGGGTGTTTCTGACAATATGACTTTTATGTTTGGTGGATTTGGGCTATCTGGTATTCCGGAAAATGCAATTGCTGAATTAGTAAAACTTAATGTAAAAGGTTTAACCTGTATATCTAATAATGCAGGTGTTGATGACTTTGGTTTGGGCCTGTTGCTTCAACAAAAGCAAATCAAAAAAATGATATCATCGTATGTAGGTGAAAATGATGAATTTGAACGCCAAATGCTTTCTGGAGAATTGGACGTAGAGTTAATTCCACAAGGAACATTGGCTGAACGTGCTAGAGCAGCTCAAGCAGGTTTTCCAGCATTTTACACACCAGCTGGCTACGGAACCGAAGTTGCAGAGGGAAAAGAAACCAGAGAGTTTAATGGTAAGATGTATGTGTTAGAAAACGCTTTTAAAGCGGATTTCGGATTCATTAAAGCTTGGAAAGGTGATGCTGCAGGAAATCTAATCTTTAAAGGAACGGCTAGAAACTTTAATCCAAATATGTGTGGTGCAGCAAAAACCACAGTAGCTGAGGTTGAAGAACTAGTTCCTGTTGGTGAATTAGATCCTAATCAAGTGCATGTGCCAGGCATATTTGTACAGCGTATTTTTAAAGGAGCACATTTTGAAAAACGTATTGAACAACGAACAGTAAGACAACGTAATTAATATGTTAGATAAAAACGGAATAGCAAAACGTATTGCAAGAGAAGTAAAAGACGGTTACTATGTTAATTTAGGAATCGGAATACCAACTTTGGTAGCTAATTTTGTAAGAGACGATATCGAGGTAGAATTTCAAAGTGAAAATGGTGTTTTAGGTATGGGACCTTTCCCATTTGAAGGAGAAGAAGATGCAGATATCATAAATGCAGGAAAGCAAACCATTACCACTTTACCAGGAGCAAGTTTCTTTGATTCTGCTACCAGTTTCTCAATGATAAGAGGGCAACATGTTGACTTAACGATACTTGGAGCTATGGAGGTTTCAGAGAATGGTGATATAGCTAATTGGAAAATACCAGGCAAAATGGTAAAAGGTATGGGTGGTGCTATGGATTTAGTTGCTAGTGCAGAAAATATCATTGTTGCTATGATGCATACTAATCGAGCAGGTGCTTCTAAATTGCTAAAGACATGTTCATTGCCATTAACAGGTGTAGGCTGTGTAAAGAAAATTGTAACTAATATGGCAGTTATAGAGGTGACTGAAGAAGGATTTAAATTACTAGAACGTGCACCAGGAGTTTCTGTTGATGATATTAAAAACGCAACAGAAGGTCATTTAATAGTTGAAGGAGATATTCCAGAAATGAAATAGTATTTTTTAAAATAATAAAATAATTAGCCGCTAAATCTTTAGCGGCTTTTTTGTGAGGTAAATCTTAGAAACAGGTGTTATATGTTAAATAAACATGTATTTTATCGAATTTTAATGTATTTAAACTGATTAATTGAAAATAAGTTACATATTAGCCATCCCAAAACAATTAAATTAAATTAACCAGATTTATCATAAACTCAATTTACTTTTTGCCCTAAATCTACCATGAATTACTGCTTATGAAAACTAAATCAAATCTACCAGATTCAACTTTAAACGAAAACCAAGAATTTTCATATATAGAAAACACATTGGAGTTAGTCTCAAGCGTTTTAAAGTTAGCCAAAAAAGTATTCATGCTATAAACCTTTTGGAATAGCATGAATAAGCTTTTTGGTATAGTTTTTCTTAGGTGATTTATAGATACTATCAGCATCACCCATTTCTTCAATTTTCCCGTTATTCATTACCAATAATTGATCTGCCATATATTTTACAACGGCTAAATCATGTGAAATAAATATATAGGTAAATCCAAATTGTGATTTTAAATTATTCAATAAATTTAATACCTGAGCTTGTACGGATATATCAAGAGCAGAAACGGATTCATCGCATACAATAAGCTGCGGTTCTAAAGCTATAGTTCTGGCAATACCAACACGTTGTCGTTGTCCACCAGAAAATTCATGAGGATATCTGCTAAATGCTGAAGCATCTAAACCAACTTTTTCTAAAATAGTTATTACCTTTTCTTTGCGGTCAGTATCAGAATTTCCAATATTATGAACTTTCATAGGTTCTATAATTGCATTTCCAACAGTTAATCTAGGATTTAAAGAAGCAAAAGGGTCTTGAAAAATAATTTGAATATCCTTACGAAGTTGGCGCATTTCAGAAGTATTTAAATAGGTAATATCTTTTCCTTTATAAATAATCTGACCAGAAGTAGCTTTATCTAATTGCAGAATTGCATTTCCTAATGTCGATTTTCCACAACCAGATTCGCCAACTAAACCCATGGTTTCGCTTGGAAAAACTTTAAAACTAACACTATCAACAGCTTTAAATAGTTTGCCTTTAGAAAACCACCCAGTTTTAGACACATATGTTTTTTCTAAGTCAATAACTTCTAATAAAGGTGCTTGCGCATATATTTTTTCGTGATTTGCTTTTCTGTCAGTATCAGAAATAATGGTTTTACTAACAGCATCCGACATAAAATCTGAGATCGTTGGTAGTTGTTTTAATCTATATTCAGTTGATGGTCTAGCACTAATTAATGCTTTTGTATAATTATGCTGAGGTGTGTTGAATATGGCTTCAGTTGTACCTTGCTCTACGATATCTCCTTTGTACATTACGAGGACTTTATCTGCTAATTCTGATACTAAAGACAAATCGTGAGATATAAAAAGTATACTCATTTTTGTCTCTTTTTGAAGGTCTTTCAACAACTCTAGTATGTCTTTCTGAACTGTTACATCAAGTGCAGTAGTAGGCTCATCGGCGATTAACAATTTGGGTTTGCATGCAATTGCCATAGCAATCATAACTCGCTGTTTTTGTCCACCAGAAATTTCGTGTGGATAAGCTTTATAAATTCGTTTAGGGTTAGGGAGTTTTACCTTTTCGAATAGATTTAAAACTTCAGCTTTAATATCAGAAGAAGTTAATTTAGAGTGTTGATTTAAAATTTCTTCAACCTGTTTTCCACATCGCATGGAAGGGTTTAAAGAACTCATTGGTTCTTGAAAAATCATAGCAATGTCTTGACCTCTTATAGTTTGGAATTCTTTTTCTGAAAGCCCAACTATATTTTGTTCATTAAATAAAATAGAACCAGATGTGATTTTGGAAACTCTCTTTGGTAACAATCCCATTAAGGCCAAAGAAGAAATAGACTTCCCAGAACCAGATTCCCCAACAATTGCGACAATCTCATTTGTATTAACCGAAAATGAGATATTCTTAATTATATGTTTTTCTATTGTATCCTTAAAAAAGGAAATATTTAAAGCTTCTACAATAAGTAATTTTTCAATTTCCATAAGTAAATGTAGTTAATTTCTTCAGAACCATTGTGGAAAAACCGTAATCAAAAAAATATGATTGCAGTTGAACGAAAACGTTTGCGAAAAACTAAACTATTAACAAAATTTTAATATTTTCGATCGATTTTTAACAAACTATCAACTAAATTCTTATCAAATCTTATGAAAAACAATTATTTTAAGTTACTTATGTTAATTGTGTTAACGTTTTCTGTTCTTACATCGTTTGCACAAACAAAACTTCAAAAAGAACAAATCACAAGCCGTTACGACAAACAAAAAATTCAAAAGTTAAGTGCTGATCTTACTGCTAAAGCTGTTATAGAAAAACAGAGAGCAATACAAATCGCACGTACTAACAATTGGCCATTAACTATTGAAAAAGACGGAAAATTTATCGAGTTACAAAAAGTTACAGCAGAAGGTATGCCAATTTACTATACTACATTTAATGTAGATGCTGCAAAATCAACACGAACAGATCATTTAAATTCTGGAGGATCTCTTGGGCTGGGCTTAGATGGTCAAAATATGACTGCTTATGTTTGGGATGGTGGTATTGCTAGAGCATCTCACCAAGAATATGATGGTGCTGGAGGTTCTAACAGGTTTTCTGTAGGAGATGGTTCTTCAACTTTAAACTTTCATGCTGCTCACGTTACAGGAACTATTATTGCTTCAGGAGTACAAGCAAATGCAAAAGGTATGGCTCCACATGCAAGTGCCATTGGTAGCGATTGGAATACAGATGTTGCAGAAGCAACAACTGCTGCAGGAAATGGAATGTTATTATCTAACCATTCCTATGGTTTTGCTACAAGAAACCCTAATACCGGTCAGCCTTGGTTGCCAGATCATTATTTTGGAGGTTATATTGATGAATCAAGAAGCTGGGATGAATTAATGTTTAATGCGCCTAATTATTTAATGGTTGTTGCTGCAGGAAATGATGGAAATGACAATTCTGCAAATGGTGCTCCATTAAATGGGAATTCTTCCTATGATAAATTAACAGGACATTCTACATCAAAAAATAACTTAGTTATAGCTAATGCTCAAGATGCTAATATTGATGCTAACGGAAATTTAGTGTCAGTTTCAATCAGTAGCTCAAGTAGTGAAGGTCCTACAGATGATTTAAGAATTAAACCAGATCTTGCTGGTAATGGTTCAGGGGTTTATTCAACTTATGAAACAAGTAATACGGCTTATAATAGTATTTCAGGAACATCAATGGCATCACCAAATGTAACAGGGACATTATTATTGTTACAACAACATGCAAATAATGTAAATGGATCATTTATGCGAGCAGCTACATTAAAAGGCTTGGCTTTGCATACAGCAGATGATGCTGGATCAAACGGACCAGATGCCGTTTTTGGTTGGGGACTTTTAAATGCTAAGAGAGCTGCTGAAGCTATTACTCAAAATGGAAATGAATCTAAAATAGATGAATTAACATTAACTTCAGGACAGACCTATCAAATTACTGTTGATTCTGATGGTGTAAATGATTTAATGGCTTCTATTTCTTGGACAGATCGTCCTGGAACTGCTAATACTGTCGTTAATAATCCTAATGCAGTATTAGTTAATGATTTAGATATTAGAGTAACTAAAGGAGGAGCAACTTCTAATCCTTGGAGATTAACAGGAATCACCACTAACGGAACTGGTGATAATACAGTTGATCCTTTTGAAAGAGTTGACGTATCTAATGCTTCAGGGACATATACGATTACTGTAACACATAAAGGGTCTTTAACAGGAGGAAGCCAAAATTATACTTTAATAGTTACGGGTTTAACAGGAACGCCTGTAGTATGTAATGCAACGACTCCAACAAGTTTGAATGTAGATGGATTTGGTTCTTCCACAGCTACAATATCTTGGGATGCAGTTACTGCAGCTACATATGATTTTAGATATCGTCAACCTGGAACATCGTCTTGGACAACATCTGCCGTTTCAGGAACATCAACATCGTTATCTGGTTTAACACCAGAAACTACTTATGAAGTTCAAGTTAGAAGTAAATGTCCAGATAATTCGACATCTTCTTATAGTAGTTCTGTAAACTTTACAACAACAGAAGTACAATTAAGCTATTGTGCATCTAATGGTAATGATGTTTCAGATGAATATATCTCTAATGTAACTTTAGGAAGTATTAATAATACCACTGGAGCATCTTCAGGAGGTTATGGAAATTATACATCACAATCGACTAACTTAACACAAGGAGATAATTATACAATTTCGGTGACACCAACTTGGACAGGGACACTTTATAATGAAGGGTACTCAGTATGGATTGATTATAATCATGATGGTGATTTTGCTGATGCTGGGGAACAAGTATGGTCTCAAGCTGCATCGCAAGCAACACCAGTTAGTGGAAGTTTTACCATTCCAAATTCTACATATGTAGGAAATACGAGAATGCGTGTAAGTATGCAATACAATGCAATACCATCGTCTTGTGGATCATTCAATTATGGAGAAGTGGAAGATTATACAGTAAATCTTGGAGCAGGAGTAGCGGATACTACTGCGCCAGTTATTACATTAAATGGTGCTTCAACTATTAATGTTAATGTTGGAACGTCATTTACAGATCCAGGAGCAACTGCTACAGATAATGTAGATGGTAACTTAACATCAAGTATTGTTGTAACAGGTTCAGTAAACACCAATGCAGTTGGAGCTTATACATTAAACTACAATGTTAGTGATGCAGCAGGTAACGCTGCAACTCAAGTTTCTAGAACTGTAAATGTGGTTGATGGAACTGCACCAGTAATTACATTAAATGGTTCAGCAACTATAAACTTAACTGTAGGCGATTCATTCACAGATCCAGGAGCAACAGCTACAGATAATGTAGATGGTAATTTAACTTCAAGTATTGTCGTAACAGGATCTGTAAATACAGGAGCAGCAGGATCGTATACATTGAATTATAATGTTAGTGATGCAGCAGGAAATGCAGCAACTCAAGTTTCTAGAAGTGTTATTGTTACAGAACCTACTTCTGGAGGGTGCTCTGGTGGTATTTCGTCTTTCCCTTATTCGGAAGGATACGAAAACACTTTAGGTGCTTGGACACAATCATCATCAGATGATATTAACTGGACGGTTGATGCTAATGGTACCCCATCAAACGGAACAGGACCTGGAAGCGCATCTGAAGGATCTTACTATATATTTGTTGAAGCTTCAGGTAATGGTACAGGTTATCCAAACAAACAAGCTATAATTAATTCACCTTGTTATGATTTATCTGGTGAAACAGAAGCGACGTTCTCATTTAAATATCACATGAATGGTGCTGCTGATATGGGAACTATCGCATTAGAAGCTAGTACAGATAATGGTTCTACTTGGACAAGTATTTGGAATGAATCTGGCGATAAAGCTGATGCTTGGCTATCTGCTGAAGTAAGTTTAAATGCTTATACTGGAGGTACAGTTCAATTACGTTTTAATAGAGTAACTGGATCTACTTGGCAAGCTGATATTGCAATTGATGATATACAATTGAATACTGGTTCTACAGGCGGTGATACAACAGTTACTTTATCATTAACTTTTGATAACTACCCAGAAGAAACATCTTGGCAAATTTTAGATGGTTCTACAGCTGTAGCATCTGGGGGAACTTATGGTTCTCAAGCAGATGGTTCTACTTTGAATATTAATGTAGACTTACCAGCAGGGTGTTATTCTCTTGTCGTTAATGATGTTTATGGTGATGGTATGTGCTGTTCTTATGGAAATGGTTCGTATACCTTAACAGATGGTGGAACAACACTTGCTAGTGGAGGTTCTTTTACAAGTTCAGAAACGACAAACTTCTGTGTTGGTGGGGCGACTAATAGTATTCCTAATCAGACAACAACAATCGATAACACAAGTGATCACTTAAGCGTGTATCCAAATCCAGTTAAAGAAACACTTAATGTATCTTTATTAAATTTTGAAGCACAGCGCTATGAAATTATAAATATGTTAGGTCAAGTGGTACTTAATGGTTCTTTTACACAAACTATTGATGTGTCTAATTTAGATGAAGGTTTATATATTCTTAAATTAAATATTGGAGAGAAATCAAAAATGGAGCGATTTATTAAAAAGTAAATCTTAGTAATATATTAATTTAGAAAAGCCCAGACATCGTCTGGGCTTTTTAAATATGTTTAATTTCATTATCATGAAGTAAGTCGTCACCTCTTAACCTTAAGAAAATCTGAGCGACAGCTATGGTGTCTTTTTCACAGTAGGTAATTATACGATCAATGTCATTGTTTTTATAGTAAACACTATACACTTCACTCCCATCTATATCATCTTTTGGAGAAGGAATACCTAAAACATTAGTCAATAATTTTAAAGACGTATAGGTTTTATAATCACCAAATTTCCAAAGCTCTAAGGTGTCTAGATGAGGCACTTCCCATGGTTTTTTGCCAAAGAGATTTAGTTTATAGGGTAATTCTATATTATGAATAATCATGCGTCTTGCGATGTAAGGGAAATCAAATTCTTTACCATTGTGTGCACATAGTAGATGTTTATTGGAACTAAAATGTGAAATCAAGAGGTTTTTAAAGTCTTTTAGAATTTTAATTTCATCTCCATAAAAAGAAGTAACTCTAAAAGTTCTAATATCACCTTCCATTTTAAAATAACCAACAGAAATACAGATAATTTTACCAAATTCCGCCCAAATTCCTGCACGATCATAAAACTCCTCTGCTGTAAATTCTTCTTTACGCTGGTAACGTGATTTAGCACTCCAAAGCTCTTGTTTAGTAGTATCTAAATCTGAGAAATTTTCTGTTTCAGGAACAGTTTCTATATCTAAGAATAAGATGTTTTCTAGATTGAGTTTGTTGATCATTAATCTTTTATAGTTTTGGTATTTCTAATATCCTGGTTAATAAGGAGAATTGCTTTTTCCATTAACTCGTCTCTACCATTTTTAATACCTTCAATAGTTGGCTTTACTTCAATATCTGGTATAATACCAACACGCTGAGTTTCTGTTCCGTCTGGGTAATAAACACCAATACCTGAGATCATAGTTCGTAAACCACCAGGTAAAAAAATAGTTGAAACGTTACCATCTGCACCAGCTGTAGTACTCCCAATAACCATCGTTTTTTTACTAGCTTTAAAAGCCATTGTTGTATATTCTGCCTGACTTTGAGATATTTCATTTACTAATACAATCACTTTTTCTCCATTATAATTCCAATTTCTATTAACACCTACTTTTAGGGATTTTCCAAAAGTAAATTCTCCAGGATAGTTGACATTACCATTAGTAAACTTAACAAATTCAGCTCTATCAGGATTAATATAATTTCCAAGAGCGAATGGAACAAACGTAGATGGATAATTACGAATATCTATTATTAATCCTTTAGTATCCTTAAATTCCTTCTTAATTTTCTCAATATCTTCTTGTTTAATATTCTTAAGTGTTATATAGCCAATATTGTTATCCAACATTTTATAACTAGTACCACCATCTTCTCTTATATACCAACTATAATAACCTTTTATATCTTTTTTATCATAGAGATTTAGGTTTAGTGTTTCATCTTTTCCATCTCTGATAATTTTTAAATCTGAAGAATTTTTAGTCGATCTTAAAATATTGAAACTTATATCTCTTAAGCGTGTCGGCTGATTTGATGCTGGATAGAAATCATTTAATTCTTTGACCAACTTATTTACTAATTTACCGTTTATGTGAGTTATAACATCTCCAACTTTAAGCCCACTGTTTTCACTCTTTTCATCTTCAAATAAAGCATCTACCACTAATTGATTTTCAATAAATTTTACATGTACAGGCGGATAAAACCCACCTCTTTGTTCTTGAATTTTATCATTTCCACCCCAAAGATTAGCATGTGTATCCTTAATATCTCCAATCATTTGAATTGCAGCTAATTCATATTCTAGTTCATTTTTAGCATTTAAAAACTTTGGAATATACTCGGAAAGACAATTATCCCAGTTTTTATCCATAAGATGTTTATATGGAAAGAAGTAGTTTATCATGTTCCAGTATCTAAATACAGAAAGTAATCTAAAACCATCATCCGGATATCCCTTTTCTGAATATGAGTTTTCATTAGTAAAGTCAGGGTTTCTAACACCAGGTTTCATATCTATGTAATAGTGATCCCCTTGATGTCTATTTTTTTGAATATACTGTAGTTTTTCCTTTAATTCATTTGAGATAAGACTATTAGACATCCAAGTGAAATCTGGTTTTAAGAATGCATCATCAGAAATAGATTTGCATGACTTACAAGGTTTTATATCTCCATATTTATCTATCCAAGTGATGAGAACAGTATTTTTATCTACTTTAGTCTTAGCGTTTAAATAATTAGGAAGTAGTCTGAAAAGTTCATAGTCCCAATTGTAGTTGCCTTTACCTATTTCTGGGTGGTAATATTTTAAAAACCCCCAAATTCTTCCTATTAAGCTTAATTGTTTAATAGTTTCATTATCGATAGAAGCAAAATCTATATTAGAACCAGAGTCAAACTCTTTATCTTTTTGTGCTTTGGTCAATTCTTTTTCTGGAGCTTCAGTGAGAGATTTTCCATCAACAGTAATTTCAAAGTTATCGACCCAAATTCTTCCAGATCCAACTAATAACCCTCCAAAAACTATAGTTTTTGCTTTATTATTGTAATCGAGTTCTATTTCATATTTTTTCCATTCATTAGAGCCTTGAATTTTACGCGAACGCATATTATCAAAACCAATGTCAGGATCAATTCTAAGCCACAACCCTGCATGTCCACCTGAAACATTTTCTGTTTTTAAATAGCCAGTTAATTTTATCTTTTTCCCGCCAAAATCAGCTGGTATTTTATAAGCTAAAGCTTTAAACCCATTACCGTCAATTGTACTTTCTATAGAACCAGATACAGAACCACTTTGAGTGTTTTCTTTATCAAAGCTAACTTTATGACTTCCATCACCAAAGACATTCCACCCTTTAGATTTATCACCGTTTAAAATTTCAAAATCAAAATTATTATTGGTTTGCGCAGAAATAAAAATAAAGACTAAAAAGCATAGAGTAGTGAGTTGAAATTTTTTCATGATTGATTATTTAGTATACTAAAAGAACTAAGAAATTTGCTAATACTATAATAGATCACTGATAAATAACAAAATCTTAAGATTTTTAATCTAACATCACATAAGCCTCATCAATAAAAGTGTAAAAATCTGGTGAATGTGTATCACCTTCTGTTTTAGTAATAGTGTGTCCAAGCCTTACAATTATTAAATCATCTTCAGGAATCACAATAACTAGCTGACCTAAATGACCACGCATATAAAATATGTCTTTGTTTTTATGTTGGGCAATCCACCAACCGTAACCATACATAGGCCCATCGTTAAAACGCGGTATTACAGATTTTGCTACAAAAGCAGAATCTAAGATTTGTTTACCATTCCATTTACCATGATTTTTAAATAGTTTACCATAACGAGCAAAATCTTTAGCATTACTAGCAATACAACAATAAGCTTTTACCAAATCATGGTCTTCGCTATCAACTTGCCATAAGGTTTCGTTTTCTGCACCTAACGGTTTCCAGAAACTTTCTTCAAAATAATCATAGAGTTTTTTACCACTAGCTTTTTCAATAACCATAGCTAGCATTTGTGTGTCTCCACTTGCGTATTTAAAACTTTTCCCTGGATCTGTATCCATTTTTAACCCATTCATTACTTTGGCTAAGTCATCATCAAAATAGGCACGCGTTGTTATGGATAAAGGTGAATAATAAGCTTCGTCCCAATTAGTACCAGAACTCATACTACTCAAATCACCAACTGTCATTTTTGCCGCCCGACCATTACAAAATGCAGGAAGAAAATCACAAACGGGCTGATTTAAATTTTTTATATAACCATCTTGTATGGCCTTTTGCATCAAACCCGAAACATAACTCTTAGCCATTGAAAAACTATTGGATTTTGAGTTTTCGTTAAAGCCATCGTAATAATTTTCAAACCAAATGCTATCGTTTTTTATAATGACATAAGCTACTGTTCCTGAAGCAGCATTTAATTCATTTAGTGTAGACGTTTCTTTTACACTATTATAACCTTTATGATTTGGCCAAGGCTGAGGTGTTGCTATATCAATTTTCTGATTGTCAAACTCTTTATAATCTTCTAAAAAGGCTGTGGTATGACCTTTCATATAAATAGTTCTAACGGCTTTTATTAGGTAGTCTGTATCAGTGATATATAGCACAGCTATTAATAAACCGAAAAAGAGGACTAAAAATTTAAGGGTCTTTTTAAGAAATTTCATTGAGAAGGGTTTAAAAACTAAATATAATAAAAGTCTGTTTAAAAAAGTGACTGTTGTTTGCTCTCGCTTTCGTGATTAATTAACCATTGTTTTCTGTATAAACCACCAGCATAACCGGTTAAACTTCCATCACTTCCAATAACGCGATGACATGGTATGACGATCCAAAGTGGATTTTTTCCATTAGCACTTGCAGCAGCTCTAATGGCTTTTACATCTCCTAGTTGTTTTGATAAGTCTAAATAAGAGATGGTTTTCCCGAAAGGAATAGTTTCGAGTTGCTTCCAAACTTTTTTCTGAAAATCAGTTCCTTGCGGATTCAACTTTAAGTCGAAATCTTTACGTAAACCCTCAAAATATTCTTGGAGTTGTATAACACAATCTTCAAGTTCTGAAGGAATAATATCGGTAACTTTTTCTTGAGAATTTAATACTGTAACTTGAGTAATACCATCATTATCACCAACAATTTTAGTGAAGCCTAAAGGTGAATTAATGATACAAATTTTCATCTGCTATTTCTTACTGTTTTTTATCTGTCAGATGGAACATCAATATAATTACTTGTACAAGTAGTTAAATTTTTGGTATTGATGTTTCAATACTATTCGTTTTCTTTTGAAGGCTTTTCTTCATAGATACCTAGTTTTTTAGCTCTAGCTTCCCAACTTTTACGTGCCATATACTGAAGATCAGACACATTATCGCTCTCGTCCATAATTTCTAGTCCAAGAAGTGTTTCAATAACGTCTTCCATCGTTACTAAGCCACTTACAGAACCATACTCATCTACAACTAAAGCCATATGATTTCGGCTTTCAACTAATTGTTCAAATAATTTAGGAATTGGTAAATCACGCTCTACAACAATTATACTTCTTTTAAGTTCAGATAGCTTTTTAGAGCCATTGTCTAAAGCCATTTCTTTAAACACTTCTCCTTTTAACACGAGACCTTTTATATTATCGGGGCTATCCGAAAACACAGGAACTCTAGAGAAACGAAGATTCATATTTTTTTTAAAAAAATCTTCGACTGTAGTGTTTTCATCTTCAGCCTTCATTACTGTTCTTGGAGTCATTACATCTTTTGCAAAAACCTCTTTAAAGGTCAAAAGGTTTTTGATGATTTTGCTTTCATTTTCTTCAAAAACACCTTCTTCTTGTGCCATATCAGCCATGACATGAAAATCCTCCCTACTTAAAACACTTCCATGATGTCCTTTGCCTCCAATTAGCTTAGTGGTGAGTTGTAGTAACCACAAAATACCTGTGTATTTTAAAGGAATAATTAAGACCTTCAATGCCTTAGAAGTGAAATTAGCTAATTGTTTCCAAAACGTAGCACCTATTGTTTTTGGTATAATTTCTGAAGCCACTAAAATAAGAATAGTCATTATGGTAGAAACCACACCAACCATTACATCTTCTGTAAACTCAATACCAAGAACAGTGCGCGTTGTACTTCCGTAAAGCTCTGCATAAGCAACTTTAGCTTGTACACCAACTAAGATAGCACCAACTGTATGTGCAATAGTATTTAGTGTGAGTATAGCAATTAAGGGACGGTCTACATCCTTTTTTAATTCCTCTAAATCATTAGCGTATGCTTTGCCTTCTTTCTTTTTTACATTGATAAATGTAGGAGTAATACTAAGAAGTACAGCTTCTAAAATTGAACATAAAAAGGAAAAGAAAATTGATATGACTGCGTAAAAAATGAGTAAGCCCATTAACGGATTAAAGTTTAGTTACCGCGAAGTTACAAAATGAATAGCTAAACGCCTTACACAATTTTGGTTCTTAGTTATTTAAATATAAAAAGCCCTTAACTAATTTTAGCTAAAGGCTCTTTAATTTTGATTGATTAGGCTTTAATTTTTTTTAGCACGTTTGGCTTCACGCTCAGCACGCTCTAATTCGCGTTTAGCTCTAGCTAATTCTCTTTCTGCTTTTTCTATTTCGCGTTTAGCCTTAGCAGCAGCTCTCTCACCTTCTTTCTTAGCATCAGTCCCAGAAATAAAATACTTTAAGTCATTACCTAGTTTATTGATTTTCTCTATAAACCCTTTGGATGCAACTTCTGTATCGACATACATTCTAAGATGCCCTTTAGTTAGTTTACACTCAAAGACTTCATCACCATTTTGACTATCTGACCACAAATAAGTATTTCCATTAATATTAAGATTCTCTTTTCCTAATTTATTTAATAAGATTGCTTTTACACCTTCATTTTTAGATTTATGATAGCTTGCTCTAAATTTATAAGAGTCGTCAGAAATTGAAATCGATACTGAGCTGTTGTGTTGGTCATCATCTGTGTCAATTTCAATAGAATATGAAGTTGAACTTGATGCAGAAGTTGTTTTTGGAGGTTTTGGTGGATCTGGAACTGTTTGTGCATTACCACTAAATGTTGAAAATAAAGCTGCAACTAGCATTAAACAAAATGTTCTTTTTGCATCTACAATTCTGATGCTTCTGTTTACGTTTTTTGATTTTTTGAAATTCATAATGATTTGTTTTTATTGATTGAATGATACAAATGTAGCCGACATATTTCACCTAAAAAAGAAAATGCTAGACGTTAACCTAGCATTAACCGAGTATATATTAATTTGCATTAATCCACTTTAAAAAATCTTCAAAAACATCTTGCCAATGATTTTTAAACGTTCCATTTTCTTGCTCTTTACCAAATCCATGATCAAGCATAGGGTAAGTCTTAAAAGTTAAGTTGTTTTTTTTATGTCTAATAAATTCTATAGGAATTAAATAGGCGGATTCTAAAGCCACAGATCTATCCGTAGTGCCAATTGCTGCGAAAATAGGTTTCTCAATTTGCAATAAGTTGTCAATTGGTGGCTCTGAAAAATGACTCCATCTTTTGTAGCTATTATTTTTACCTGCCCAGAATTTATCTGTAGCATTAGGATTATTCATAATATCTTTTAAATCTCTAAAAAGAGCACCAATTTGCTTTTGGGCTTCTGTTTCACTAATAATTCCTTGATCTACATCTTTCCTTATAAAAGTTATAAAATCGATAAACTGTGTGTTGCCGCCGCCAGATAAATAACCAAAATGAGTTATATCATTATTTAGTGTTCCTAATTTAGCAATAACATCACTACCTTCTGAATGGCCTAATGCTATAATTTTTTTAAAGTGATTTTTATGCTTTTGGGTTAAATCATTAATGACTTGATTAGCCTGAGACGTTCTATAATCTAATGTTTGATTTTTGTAATATGAATTAGGAATTGGAATCTCTTCATCTAATTTAGTGCAAAATGGAATTCCCTTTTTAGAGATTAATACAAATAGATAATTATCAGGTATAGTTTTAAGTTTAATAGGCACTGTAGTTCCTTTCCATAATTGACCGTTTTCCCTTTTAACTTGGTATAGAGAATAGGCTTTAGACCCTTGGATATAGAGTAAGACGGATGTTAAAGAATCTACGCTTTTGTTGGCATAGGTATGATAGTTTATTGTATCATTTTCTAATTCGATAGAATAATGCTTGAACATGCTGAAGTCTTTATCACATTGTCCAAAGGATAGTTTATAAAAACATAGTAAAAATAATAAAGGTAGTACTCTCATGATTTTTTAATTTTTTATGATTGAATGCTACAAATGTAGCAGACAGAATAGGTCTAAAAAATAAAATGCTAGGCGTTAACCTAGCATTAACTATGAGATTATTGTATTAACATACTTTAAATTCTAATCCAACATTTCTAATACTCTCTATTGTAATTGAAGAATCTAGTTTAAAGTATTTACGAAGTCTGCTTATAAAAACATCCATACTACGACCAGAGAAAAAATCGTCGTTTTCCCATACCGCTTTTAAAATGTCTTCGCGTTTTAGAAGTTGATTTTTATGATTGAAAAGAAAGAGGATAAGCTCACTTTCTTTTTGTGTGAGCTGTTTTTTGTAATCTTTACAAGTGAGTTCTAAACGAGTCGTGTCAAAGTTGTAGCTTCCAATTTTAATAGTTTCTGACTGTTGCAGTTGTGTTGCTATTTTTTCAGTACGCTTTAGAATATTATTTAGACGTAACACTAATTCATCAGCTTCAAATGGTTTTACAATATAGTCGTCTGCGCCAAGTTTAAGACCTTTTATTTTATCCTCTTTGAGTTTTCTTGCAGTGAGGAAAATAAAAGGAATTTCAGGATTTAGATCTACTACTTTTTCAGCTAAAGTAAAACCATCCATTTTTGGCATCATCACATCAAAAACACAAATGTTATAAGCTCCATTTTTAAATAACTCTAAGGCTTCTTTTCCATCTTTTGCCCAAGTAATGGTATAACCAGAGATTTCTAAATATTGTTTTAGAATATTTCCGAAATCTAAATCATCTTCTGCTAGTAGAATGTGTTTCATGCTTAGATTGTTTAATTAAAAGGAATCGTTAAAATAAAGGTAGTGCCTTTGTTTTCTATACTTTCAACAGTGATTGTCCCGTTGTGCGCTTTTATGATTTGATTAGTATAATAGAGCCCAAGACCTAAACCTTTTACATTATGGATTTCTTTGTTTCCGGCTCTATAGAATTTTTCGAATACTTGTTTTTTGTCTTTATCAGAAATGCCAATGCCATTATCTTTAATTGAAATTTTTAGAGCTGTTTTGCTTTCAACATTACAATCGATTACAATAGTATCTCCAGAATATTTCACAGCATTTTCAAGAATATTCAACAATGCTGTGGTTACATAGAATTTATCAATTTTAATGTTCTCAGTTAATATTGAAAAATTACGATTGATGATGATATCTTTAGGTTTAACAGCTAATTGAAAATCATCTAAAACGGTATTGATGTAGTTTTTAATACCTAAGGACTCCTTATTTAACTGAATTTCATTATAGCCTAAACTATTATTTAAGACTTGGTCAATTAATTTTTGAAGGCGTTTATTTTGACGTTCAATAGTGTTAACGGTATTATCTATGAGTTGAGGTTGTTGTTTAATCTCATCTTTCTGTAACATTTTTGTTGCTAAAGTTAAGGTTGCTAATGGTGTTTTTAGCTCGTGCGTAATATTATTAACAAAGTCAGTTTTAATATCTGCTATCTTTTTTTGTGTAATTAAACTTCTAATAGAGTAATAGAGTAAGCCTATAACAACAGAAAAGATTAAAAGAGATAAAAGTAGTAATCCCAGCATTTGTTTAAATACAATCTTTTTCCAGCCAGCAATGTCCATTTCATCTTGGGCTTGAAACGTTAAATTGAAGCTGATTTCTTTATGCTCCTTATCAATCATTCTGTCTGAGGTATGATCAGTTTTCCAGTTGGATGTGCTAATGCCTATACTATTTTCTTCCGTTATGGAATCCCCAAGTATAATTTGCTTTGGTGTTTTACTTATGTCAAAAAGAGTATCTTTTTTTGTAGAATCAGTAAGGATGATAGCTGTTACTTTTTTATGATATTTAATGCCATATGGTATATTGTTTCTGATTAACTCTTTTTGATATTCAGATATATAAGTATCGTTTATGGAGTCTAGAACATGTTGTAAACTTATAATAACATCATCTTTTTTAGCTAAATCAAACTTATAATCAACAAGTTTATTTATAAAATTTTCTTGCCAATAATCAGATAGCGAATCTAAGGCTGGTGAGAAATCATCTATTTGAGAAATAGAACGTCTTGTTTCTGCGATAAAAGCTTCCTTTTTTAATTTATAAGTGTTATTAATTAAATAACCTTGAATAATAGAAAGTGCTATTAAACCAAGAATTGAAGCAATTATTAAAAGGTTGATTTTTTTCTTCATACGATGCTGTAAGTTAAAAATAAAACAGAGTTTGCATATTTAATATTGATTGATTTTTTTGATTGATGAATTGTGCAAACTCTGTTTTGTAAATTTAAAACCATTATCTAAAGCGTCTTTTTGTATTCCAGCGATACGCTTTAGTTCTTTGATCTCTTTCTGTAATTTGATTGTTGTTTAAAGTTCTCATGATTTTTTGATTTTAATGATTGATGATGATACAAATCTAGAACGAAGAACTAAGAGAAAAAAGAAAATTGAAGAGGTTAACCTAGCGTTAACCTTTGTGAAATTATATTAACATAAGGTCTAAACAATTAATGTGAGTATTTATCTCAAAAACTACAGTTGCTAAACTAATGACTTTAATTAAAGTTGTATATACAACTTTAATTAATTACTTTTATATTATGAATAGAGATTTTCCAAAATTAGAGGCTTGTGACCCTAGAACTTGTTTTTCGGGCAGAATGATGCGTATGGATCGTATTATATCAAAAATATTTAGAAAACATATTACACCATTCGGGTTGACCAATAGTCAATTAAGTATATTATTTGTTACTGCAAAAAAGGGGATTGTTACGCAACAACTATTATCTGAGGTATTATTTCTTGAAAAATCTTCCATGAGTAGAAATATGAGGCGTCTTTTAGAAATGGAGCTCATAGTAAGGATAGATTCTCGCAAAATTGAAATGACTTTAAAAGGAAAAGCGCTTTTAGAACAAATAATACCTGAATGGGAAAAAGCCATGACGGAAGTCAATACTATTTTAGGAAACGAAGGGCAAAAGGCTTTTGAAACCGTTTATGCATCAATCACAAAATAGAATATTATGTTAGAGTTAGGTTATTTATTACTTACAGCAATTGTGTTAATTATTATTGTTTCTGTTTATCGTTATGGATTAAATAAAACTGGTGTCGAAAAAAGCATCATCAACAAGCGTGCTACTTATTTAACTATAGGTCTTTTATTATGGCTTGCTTATGTTTTTGCTATTGCTAAAAGCGGATTTTTAGCTAACTTCACATTACCACCAAGGTTTCCAATTTTCATCATATTTCCTTTATTTATTTTTACAGGAATTGTACTTTATAGAAACCGTAAAAGCAAAGTGTTTTCTGTAATTCCAGCATCTTGGGCTGTTTACTTTCAATCGTTTAGAATCTTAGTAGAAAGTTTATTTGTAGCTACTGTTGCTAAAGGGTTTTTACATCCTGAAGTCACGATTGAAGGGTATAACTATGATATGATATTCGCAATCACAGCACCAATTATTGGGTATTTAGTTTTTAATGCAAAAAAATTACCAATAAAGGTAGCTATATATTGGAATTATTTAGGATTAGCAGTACTAGTTTCTGTTATTTTTGTTTTTACAACGACTATTTTCTTCCCATCGGTTTGGGAAAGTGAAACATCTCTTGCGCCACCAGAAATAGTAGCTTTTCCTTATATACTCGTAGCGGGTTTCTTAATGCCAATTGCTGTGTTTGTTCATATATTTTCTATTATTCAACTTCGAAAATCATAATAATTATGAATTGATAGGGCTATTTTATAAAGTAAAAAAGGCAAGTTTACGGCATTGTTTTTGTGGGAATATTATGATATTTGGCAGTACAATTTTTCAACCTTTATAAAGTTTTTTTATATGCGTTTTAACTTTACTTCATTTTTATATTTATTGATTTTTGGCTTTAGTTCTTTATATACTGATGCTCAAATTATAAACAACATAGCTAAACCATCTCTAACAAAACATAGTTTAGCCGAGAAGATATATGTACAATTAGACAATACAATATACCAAACAGGTGAAACGATTTGGTTTAAAACAATTGTTTCTCGGTCTTATGATAATAGTCCATCAGATATTAGTGAAATTCTACATATAGAACTCATCGATTTTAATGAAACTATTATAGAGAAAAAGTTATTGAAACTAAAAGAAGGAATAGCAAGCGGATCATTTGAATTACAGAAAAGCTACAAGTCAGGTAAATATATAATTAGAGCTTACACGAACTGGAACCGAAATTTTGAAGAAGATTTTATGTTTAGTCAGTCTATAGATGTTCTTAACTTAAAGGAAAAAGAGGGTTCTAGGAATCCGATAATAAATGTAATTGTAAATGCAGATGAAGAAAAGACGTTAACGGCAGATATTAACCCAAGAGTTATCAACCCAAAATATAAAGGAAAGCTAAAACTCTATATTGATACAGGTAATAGTATAGACTCTGTTGAGCTGAGTAAGAACAAAGAAAATATTTATAAGTTAAGCTATACGCTTCCAGAGAACACTACACAAGCTGAGCTAAGGTTTAATACACAAAAGTCTAATAAAATATTTGGGTCAGGTACACCAGATGAACATACTAAAAGAATAGTTATAGATAAGGATTATTTGGATATTCAGTTTTTCCCAGAAGGTGGTAAGCTGGTCAATAATCTTTTAAGTACAGTAGCTTTTAAGACGATAGATTACCAAGGTTTAGGATATAAAATATCAGGCAATATTAAAGATGAAAAAGATAATGTTGTTACTACATTTAATAGTAATAAACTAGGCTTAGGGACATTCAAGTTATTACCTAAGTTGGGTGATAAATACTATGCTGAAGTTAAACTGAATGGTGTTATTTATAAATATAGCTTGCCAATAGCTAATAATATAGGCAATGTTTTATCAGTAGTAAATTTAAAAGATGACATAAGAATTTTATTGGCTTCAACTAAAAAGAGCAATGGTATTATTAGAATTCAAACAGAATCAAAAGGAGTAAAGTATCATAATTTGAGTTTTAAAAGTAACGATACTATAACGACAGCAATTTCATCAAAATCACTACCAGATGGCATTATTAAAATGACGGTTTTAAATGATAAAGAACAAATCTTATGCGAACGTTTAGTTTTTAATACTAAACCTAACAATAGAATAGCATTAAATATTGTAAGCGATAATGAAGTTTATAATCAAAGAGAAAAAACAATATTAAAAATAAAGCTGGGCAGTTTACAGGCACCAGACAGCACAAGCCTGTCGGTTTTGGTTATAGACAAAGAAAAAGTAGATATCTCAAAAGCTTATAAGCCCAATTTAATCTCTCATTTGCTGTTAAGTTCAGAGCTTAAAGGATTTATTGAAAACCCAACTTATTATTTTGATAGTACGAATAAGAATAGAATGCTAGATTTAGATGCATTAATGTTGAGCCAAGGTTGGCGCAATTATAAATACCAGAATACAATAGCCAATACCAATTATAGATTTAATGCAGAAAAGCGTCTTGTCGTTTCTGGCACTATTGGTGAATATTTTAATCCTAAAAAGCGACCAAAAACCCCCTTAGACCTTAATATGATTGTTTATGGTAAATCTGAGGATGTTTATAAACAAGAAATAGATTCTAGTGGTAGATATTATTTCGAGGTTGGCGATATATTTAAGCCTAGGGCAGAACTTTTTATGCAAGTGGTAAACAAAAAAGGGGAGCCTATAGATTTTAATATCAATTTAGATAAAAAATGGCATCCTAAAGTTAGTTTTAAACGCGAACATATAGTTGATTTGCCAAGCCAAATAATATCAACTTTTACTGAGCGTGTAGAAACAGAAAATAAAATACAACGCGATTATGAGGTAGCTAGTAACACCATTGCTTTGGATGAAGTTAAATTAAGAGATTATAAACTCACACCTGCAAGAGAAAAATCTATTGAATTACATGGTGAGCCAACTTACGTTGTTGAGGGTAAAGAATTAATAGAAGTTGCACCTGATTGGAATTTTGGTGTTTACAGTGTTCTGAAATCAAAATATCCTGATAAGATTAGGATTAGAACAGTACATGCCATTCCGCCATGGTATTATGCTAAACTATATAATTCAGATATCACATTGGTATTAATTGATAATATTCCTGTCTATTATGAGGATTATGACGAAATTCAGAACTTACCCGCAGAGGAGGTTAGTAGTATAGATATTATAGAGAAAGCTAAAGATGTTTATCGTTATGCATCTGATATATTTGGTACTGGTAATATAAATTTTGGTACAAATTCAGTAAGTTATCTCAACATTTATACAAAATCCGGTAAAGGGTTATTTGGTATTACTAAAACCGAAGGAGTGCGTACAGATGAAATTGCTGGGTTTTCGAAATCAGTAGAGTTTTACGCACCTAATTACGAAACACTTTCTAATCAAGATTGGGTAATACCAGATAATAGAAGTGTTATTCATTGGTCACCAAACATTACTTTAAATTCTAAAGGTGAATATATTTTAGAATATTATAACGATGACCATATTGGTGAAGTCTTAGTTATTGTTGAAGCAATAACTAAAGATGGTAAAATAGGATATGTAGAGAAAACATATACGGTTAAGGAAGCTGAGCGATAACAGCTTATGAAATCAATTTCACCACATCTTTAGCAAAATAAGAGGCAATAATATCGGCACCAGCACGCTTAATAGACGTAATTTGCTCTAGCATTACTTCATCATGGTCTAGCCAACCTTTTTCGGCTGCAGCTTTAAGCATAGCATATTCACCAGAGACTTGATATACAGCAATTGGTACATCAAAACTATTTCTAATATCTCTTACGATATCTAAATACGCTAAACCGGGTTTTACCATTACAATATCGGCACCTTCATTGATATCCATTTCGGTTTCTCTAATGGCTTCGTCCCTGTTTGCAAAATCCATTTGATAGGTTTTCTTGTCTTTTGGCACATCAACCATATCTACAGGAGCAGAGTCTAAAGCATCTCTAAAAGGCCCATAAAAAGCAGAGGCATATTTTGCAGAGTAACTCATAATACCAGTATCAATAAAATTAGATTGATCTAATGCTTCTCTAATACCTAAAATGCGACCATCCATCATATCGCTTGGAGCCACAAAATTAGCGCCAGCTTCAGCATGAGAAATACTCATTTCTGCTAAAACTTCGACTGTAGCATCATTTATTATTTTTCCACCTTCAACAATACCATCATGTCCATAAGATGAAAACGGATCTAAAGCCACATCAGTCATTACCAACATGCCAGGACAAACATCCTTCACGGTTTTAATAGCACGCTGCATTAGACCATTAGGGTTTAAAGCTTCTGTGCCTTTATTATCTTTAAGTGCATCTTCAACTTTTACAAAAAGCAAGACTGATTTTAAACCTAAACTCCAAAGTGTTTTCACTTCATCTTTTAGTAAATCTAAACTGAAACGATAGTAATTAGGCATCGATGCAATTTCTTCCTTTACACCTTTACCTTCCACCACAAAAAGCGGCACCAAAAAGTCATTTGGCGTGATGTAAGTTTCTCTTACTAAACTTCTAATGGCTTCATTGGTTCTTAGTCTTCTATTTCTTCTAATTGGAAACATAGTTAGTCCAGATTTTTAATATATTTTTCATCATTGATATACACATCGTCTTCACCTTGTTGATCAAAAGGGTTTTCTAAATGCGATTGTATATTATCTAAAGCCACTAAGATAACGCTAAACATTATTGGCACGGCATATTGTAGTCCGTAATTGTAACTTGTAACACTATGTGCAAAATGAGGCCCATAAATTATTGGTAAAATAACAATGAATATATCACTGTATGTTCTCAATGTTCTTGGAGTTCTGTACTGGTATATATGTTTAATACGCTCAAAAGAAATCATCATTTTGCTCAAAAATTGATTTGAACGTGATGCCTCTCCAGATGGTAACCCATGAGCACGCATACTTTTAATGAATTTGGATAAATCTTTAAAGCTGTTATAAACTGCTTTTTCGTTTTCTTCTAATTCATTTACTGGATTACTAAATACATGTTTAAACGAACTCAATAGATTCTTAAGATGACTTTTTAAATCATCTTTAAGCTCTTGAGGTGGATTTTCTAGCCAATCCGAAACGGCAAAATATAAAGCGCGTCCATGTGCTTTAATAGAACCATATTCATCTAAAGCAACCTCTCTACGTTTATAAGCTCCACCAATTGAAAATACTATTGGAAAAACAATAGCAGTGCCAATTAATGTTAAAGGGAAATCTGCCTTAATATGAAAATGAAGACAAAATGCCGTCGATGCTATAGCTAATGCAGTTATTACAAAAGTTTTCCAGTTAATAATTAAAAAAATACGTTTTAGTAGCTTCATCTTTTTACACCCAATTTTTAGGGTTTTGTAATATAGTAATTAACCTCTCTTCTTCACTTCCTTCTTTTGGTTTATGATTGTAAACCCATTGTACATGAGGAGGCAAACTCATTAAAATACTTTCTATTCTTCCATTAGTTTTAAGCCCAAATAAAGTGCCTTTGTCATGCACTAAATTAAATTCGACATAACGTCCACGACGAATCTCTTGCCAATCACGTTGTTCTTTTGAGTACTCTAAGTCTTTACGTTTTTCAACTATTGGCACATAAGCTTCTAAGAAACTGTCGCCAACCTCAGTCACGAAATCGTACCAGTTTTGCATAGTCATTTCATCTGAAGCTTTACAGTAATCAAAGAATAAACCACCAATACCACGACCTTCATTTCTATGTGCATTGTAGAAATACTCATCGCATCTAGCTTTATATTTTGGATAGAATTTTGGGTTATGCTTGTCACAAGCCGTTTTACAAGTTTGGTGAAAGTGTGTTGCATCTTCATCAAATAAATAATAAGGAGTGAGGTCCTGTCCACCACCAAACCACTGATCTACAATGTTGCCCTCTTGATCATACATTTCAAAATAGCGCCAATTTGCATGAACTGTTGGTACAATTGGATTTTTAGGATGCAAAACTAAACTTAATCCGCAGGCAAAAAAATCAGCATCTTCTACACCAAAATACTTCTGCATACTGTCTGGTAATTTGCCATGAACTCCAGAAATATTAACTCCACCTTTTTCAAAAACGGCACCATTCTCTATGACGCGAGTTCTCCCTCCTCCACCTTCTGGTCGTTCCCAAATGTCTTCTTGGAATATTGCTGTTCCATCAACTGCTTCTAATTTAGAAGTTATAGTGTCTTGTAATTCGTGTATGTATTTGAAGAACTTATCTTTCATATTTACACCATTGTTTTATTGCAATAAGTTGCTTTTTCAAAATCTCTGATATTAATAGCGATGAAATCTATTGAAGGAAACATAGTTTTAAGTTTCCCAACAATTTCTTTGGACAACTTAGCTTTTTGTTCAGTAGTTCTCCCTTCCATAATATTGGCAAAAACATGAATAAAGCCATTCTTTTTTCCACCGACAAGATAATGTTCATTAAAACTATTGAACCTTACCTTAATATCGTCTTCATCAAACAAATTTGATTCAACGGCAGCTTTATGAACTTCATAAAGTGTACTTTCTGGTGTATTAAGATTTAGTATATTTTCCGAACAATCAATTACAAAATGCGGCATAAATAATTATTTATATAGTTCATACAATTCCATATCTAGAGGTTGTTCTCCTGGTGGAGTAAATTCTTTTATCAATGTTTTTTGCCATTTAAAATTGTTATTGATAGCGACTTTTACACTTCCTAAATTATCTTTATTCGAAATTATTTGAAGTGTTTCTAAACCTAAATCATTAAATGCATGTTTTGATAGCCCATTTATAGCTTTAGAAGTTAAACCTTGCCCTTCAAAAGTATAACCTATGCAATAGGCAAATTCTCCTTGTTTTTTATTCCAATCCAGTTCCTTAATATAAATAAGACCTGCTAGCTCACGAGTTTCTGAATGTTTTAAAGTGAATAAAAACTCTTCATTGTTTTCGAATTGCTTTACCTTTTTCTCAACAAACAATTGTGATAAAGTAGGGTTTAAATTGTTTTCTAATGTTTTTGGGAAATAACGTTTAAAGCGGTCAGCATTTGCAACACATAAATCACATATTTTCCAGGCATCACCATTATGGATTGGATTAATTTCAAAACCGTTAAATTCTGTAACCATTATATTATGCGTTTAGTTTTTCAAAAGGTTCAAAACCAATAGTACCATCATCATCATAAAGCAAATCAACAGCAATAACTGATGCTGAGGTTATACTTAATGGTAAAACTAGGACAACACCAACAACAGGAATCAGTAACAATAACATAAATCCTATACCATTTCCTATGGCAAGCCCTCTGTTTTTTCTAATGAAAGCAACACTTTCTTTGTATGTAAAATGACGTTCTAATGTGTAATCCATATTACCAAAACCAGCATAATAGGCCTGAACTAAAAACAATAATGCTGTTGAAAAGACATTAACAACAGGTATAAATTTTAGAAGTAAAATAGGAAGGGTAAATAACAATTCTTGAGATAAGTTTCTTAGACTTAATCGTATACCACGTAATAACTGTTTAGTAAATGTTGAATTTGTATAATTCGTAGTGGGTTGACCTGTGTAATACGCTTCAATTTTTTCTGAAACCGGACTCATAAATGGAGTCGACAATGCCATAATAATATGTTTATATAGAATAAGACCTATGGTGAAGATGATAATACCAGCAATAATTGTTGAAATAAATGTAATGGTTGCTTTTCCGAATTCCCATACCCAAATTCCGGCAATCCATTCTCCTAAATTATCTGAAAGCCCATAAGCAGAGACAAAAATCAAAATAAATACTGCAAAGCTTATAAGCATTGGAATAACAAAGTATTTCCATAATTTCAATTTAGAAATTAAAGCATAAGCACCCGTGTAAACTTGAAGTCCTCTAAGTATATTCTGAAACATCTTTTTATTTTTTTGATTAATAGTTGATTGACTATTAAACAAGACGCATAAAGTTAATATCTGTTACGGAAAAAACCTTAAACAATTAAGATTTATATTCTTTTACCGCATCAATAAACGCTTTAGCATTTTCTAATGGTATATTTGGTAAAATTCCATGACCTAAATTTACAATGTATTTATCTTTTCCAAATTCATTAATCATTTGATGTACCATTCGTTTTATTTCAGCTGGTGGCGAGAACAATCGTGTTGGGTCAAAATTACCTTGTAATGTAATATTACCACCAGTTAAATAACGTGCATTACGCGCAGAACATGTCCAATCTATCCCTAAAGCAGAAGCTCCTGACTTGGACATTTCGTTAAGCGCAAACCAACAGCCTTTTCCAAAAGCAATGACTGGAGCATCGTCTTTTAAAGCATCAATAATTTGCTGAATATATTGCCAAGAAAATTCTTGATAATCTACAGGAGAAAGCATTCCGCCCCAAGAATCGAATACTTGTACAGCATTACAACCTGCTTTCACTTTTTCTTTTAGATAAGCAATAGTAGTATCTGTGATTTTCTGTAATAATTGATGTGCAGCAATAGGATTTGTAAAGCAAAACTCTTTGGCTTTATCAAAGTTTTTAGAGCCTTGGCCTTGCACACAATAACATAAAATCGTCCAAGGAGAACCAGCAAAACCTATTAATGGAATCTCATCATTAAGCTTTTCTTTAGTTGCTTTAATTGCCTGGTAAACATAATTTAAAGCCTCTTTTACGTCTGGAACAATAACATTATCTACATCTTTTTGAGAGCGTACAGGATTTGGTAGATAAGGGCCAAAGTTAGGCTTCATTTGTACCTCAATATTCATGGCTTGAGGAATTACTAAAATATCTGAAAACAAGATGGCAGCATCCATTCCGTAACGACGAATAGGCTGTACCGTAATTTCACTTGCTAATTCTGGTGTTTGGCATCGTGTGAAAAAATCGTACTTCGCTTTGATTTCCATAAATTCAGGCAAGTAGCGACCAGCCTGCCTCATCATCCATACAGGAGGACGGTCTACGGTTTCACCTTTTAATGCTCTTAAAAATAAATCGTTCTTTATCATGATTAGATGTTGGCTTTTAGCTCTTAGCCTTTAGCTATTTTTGATTGTATTTATTAATCCGTTTATCATTTTACCTTCAGTTTCTAATAATTCAAAAATTGATTTTAAATCTTCTGGTTTGATGAAATTCAGTTCTTGTATTATAATTAGTTGTGTTTGAACTTCGAAAAGTGAACCCATTGCAATTTCAAGAAATCGCTTAAAATCTACTTCACTATTTCTACTAGAACCTTCAGCAATATTTGAAGGGATTGAAACTGCTGCTCTAGTAATCTGAGATTTTAATCCGAATTTTTCAGTTGTAGGTAATTGTTCTACTAAAACATAAATCTGCTTTACAATTTCAATTCCTTGCTCCCAAATTTTTAAATTCTTATAATTTCTCATGTCTTAGCTTTTAGGTGTTAGCCTTTTGCTCTTAGCTATATATAACAGTGAGACTAAAGGCTAGAAGCCAATAGCTAAAAGCTATAAATAATATTCATTAACCAACTCAATCACACTCTCAACGGTTGGCACTTTAGCCACACGAACATCTTCAAAATGTTGTTTAGCTACTTTTGCTGTGGTTTCTCCTATACAAAAAGCAATACCATTTGCTTTGTTTTGTTTTAAAAAACTTTCTACTGTAGATGGACTATAAAACATAGCTCCATCTAAATTACCTTCAACTTTATCGGCATCAAATTTGGTTTGGTAGGCTTCAATTTCGTTTACAGTAATATTATTTTCAGTTAAGATATTTGGTAAATCATCTAATCTTAAATCACTACAGAAATAAGTAACTTCTGATCCATCAATATATTCAACCAGATATTCTGCAAGTTTTTTAGCATTAGCTTCTGTATGTGTAACTTTGCCAATGCGCTTTTCGACCATGCGTTTAGTACGTCTACCAACACAATAGATGTTTTTGAATTGCAATTCTGGTGCAGAGAAATTAGTTAACAAAGCTTCTACCGCATTTTTACTGGTAATAATTACATTCTGAATTTCATTACGAATGAGTGCTTTCGAAATACGATTCAAGCTAATTTTTATAGCATCATTACTTTCGGCAACCACATCATTATGAAATAATAAGCGTTGATCTTCAGTGAGTTTTTTAGTAGAATATATATTAGTGGTTTTATCGCCACGTTGCAATTGGTCAATTAAAGTTTTACCACCTTTTTCGATGATATAATCTGCAGCAAGCTTTGCCAATTCATCTTTTTGATCTAAAGCGACAACTTTTGTGTATTCTATTTTCTTAGTCCCATCTTTACTAAGAAGTACACCTTTAAAGTTAACCTCTTCCTCCTTATTTATATAACAAATCGCTCCAATTGGTGCAGTACAACCGCCTTCGAGACGGTTTAGAAATTCGCGTTCAATTGTTGTACAGATTTCAGATACTTCATCATTGATTTCTGCACAAATGGCTCTAGTTTCTTCATCAGATTCTAGTGCCGTAATCATAATTGCTCCTTGTGCAGGCGCAGGAATCATCCAATGTAAGTTGATAGAGTTTTCAGGCGTAATTCCTAATCGGCCTAAACCAGCTCCAGCAAAAATGGCAGCATTCCAGTCCTCATTAGTTTCAAGTTTTTCTAGTCTAGAGTTTACATTACCTCTAAGGCCAACTATGGTATGAGTTGGGTAGCGATTAAGCCATTGCGCGCGACGTCTTAAACTTCCTGTAGCAATTACAGCATCTCTAGCAGAAAGAAATTCTTCGTTGGCTTTATAAACCAATGTGTCATTAATATTACCACGTTTTAAAACAGCAGCTTGTACAATACCTTTTGGTAAAATTGTTGGGACGTCTTTTAGTGAGTGTACTGCAATATCAATGTCTTCATTAAGCATTGCAATATCTAGTGTTTTAGTGAAAATTCCTGTAATACCTAATTCGTACAAAGGCTTGTCTAGCACTAAATCTCCTGTAGATTTTACAGGGACTAAAACAGTTTTATGACCTAAATGTTCAAGTTGAGATTGAACAGTTTTTGCTTGCCACATAGCGAGCTGGCTATCGCGTGTGCCAATGCGAATAATTTTAGACATTATCGGAAGTTTCTAACTGAAATATTTTTTTGATGAGCTCTATACTTTCATCAGAAGTATGGCTGTCTTCTCTTAGGTGGTGTGCGAACTGATTTGTGATTTTCTGAATGAGGTTATTGGTAATTAATTCAGCTTGATCTTCATTAAAATCAGACAGTTTTTTACGCTGTGTATTGAATTCAGAATTTTTAAAATCAGTCAATTTATGTTTAATTGCTTGAATTGTTGGCACAAATTTAAGTGTATCTAACCAAGCATTAAACTCAGCCATTATCTCAATGATAATAGCTTCAGCAGCAGGAATAAATGTTTTGCGTTTTTCTAAAGTATCATCAGTAATTTTTGCTAAATCATCTAAATGTACTAAAGTGATATTTGAAAGGTCTCTAATATCTTCGTTGACGTTTTTCGGAATTGAAAGATCTAAAACTAAAAGTGGTTTTTCTGTAGAAATTAAAGATTTGTAAACTGTAGGGTTTTGAGCTCCTGTAGCTACAATAAGAATATCAGAAGCGTTAACTTCACGTTCAAGTTTTTCGTAATCTTTAACGATAAGGTTAAATTTCCCAGCAACTTCTTCAGCTTTAGTTTTTGTTCTATTGATGAGTGTAATGTGAGAATTCTTAGTATGCTTAACTAAGTTTTCACAAGTGTTTCTTCCTATTTTACCTGTTCCAAAAAGTAAGATGTTCTTTTCCGAAATCTTTTCTACGTTGTTCATAATATACTGAACAGAAGCAAAAGATACAGATGTTGCACCAGAAGATAATTCGGTTTCATTTTTTATGCGCTTACTTGCTTGGATTACAGCATTAACCAAACGCTCAGTAAATGAGTTGAGTAAACCTTCTTTTTTAGATGCTCTTGCACCAAACTTAAGCTGACTTATAATTTCAAAATCTCCAAGAATCTGAGAATCTAAACCAGAACCAACACGAAACATGTGGTTAATCGCTTCTTTATTTTTACGAACGTAAGCGACGTCTTGAAATTCTTCAACGGTTCCTTTTGTATTATCGCAGAGTAGTTGAATGAGTTGAAAAGGATGTTCAGCAAAACCATAAAGTTCGGTTCGGTTGCAAGTAGAAACCACTAAAACACTTTCAATACCATTATGTTTTGCCTGACGCAACAAATTTTGTTTTGCTGAATCACTTAAACTAAAATGACCACGTACTTCGGCATCAGCTTTTTTATAGCTGAGCCCAATGGTGTAAAAATGTGTACTTCTACTTTGCATTCACTTGTTTACTAATACATAACAATTTACCGACTGTTATTCCCGAAGAAAAACACTTATAAATTGAAATAAAATTTAGCAAGGGAAAATCATACCTGAAACTTGCAAAGCAAAAGTATATTTGTTCTTTACAAAAAAATAACGCTAGAAGAACTTAAAGTATCGTTTGTGGTTTTTTAAGTTTCTTTTTTACCAAACCATGATATTTATCATATTTTTACAGTGAAACCAAGGGTTTTTTGACCTTTTGTTTAGAACGAATCTAAATAAGATTAAAATGAAATTTGAAAAATCGAGTCCGAAAAGTGTCGCTACAGGTACTTTTGATGAAACTTTTATAGAAGATGGCTTTTTTGTGTTGTCTCATAAAAATGAAAATGATACTATAGAAATTCTTGAACGCGAGATTGATAGCAATTATATTCAGTTTCATTTTTGTACTAAAGGAGCGTCTGCTTTTGTCTTTAATCAGGGCACGTATACATTGAATATAAATGAGGACACTTCTTTATTACTATATAATCCGCAGCGCGATTTACCAATTCATTTAGAGATGCAACCCCATTCCTGGTTGGTGTCTTTAGTGATATCTATAAAGAAGTTTCATGGCTTATTTTCGGATGATGCTAATTATGTGACATTTCTAAGTGACGATAATAGAAATAAAAAATACTATACTGACGGAAAAATTTCACCTTCAATGACAATTGTTCTAAACCAGATGATAAATTATAACCTTAATAGTTCGGTGAAACCTTTATATTTTAAAGGGAAAGCATACGAATTATTGAGTTTATTTTTTAATAGAAGTGAAGATGCAGATATTGAACAATGTCCCTTTTTGGTCGATGAGGATAATGTCGCAAAACTTAAAAAAGCAAAAGATATTATAATTGCAAATATGGCTGAACCACCAAGTTTACAAGAATTGGCTGATACTATAGGCTTAAGTCTTAAAAAGTTAAAAGAAGGCTTTAAGCAAATTTATGGCGATACCGTTTATAGCTTTTTATTTGATTACAAAATGGAAGTGGCTCGTAAACTTTTAGAATCTGGTGATTATAATGTCAACGAAGTTGGGTTAAAAGTGGGTTATAGTACCTCTAGCCATTTTATCGCTGCTTTTAAGAAGAAATTTGGGACAACACCTAAGAAGTATATTATGGGTACGAGTTAATAATCATAATAATTACTACCCCCTCGAGCACTCGGTGTTACACGCTTACGGTCTTTATAAATTGCTAAGTTGATAATCTCCATATACTGTTCTTCTAGCTCTTTAGTTTCATCAACTTTAGTACCGTAGTTATTAGACTTATTATAAAACTCTACGATGAGTTGTTTAGGATCTTTTGGTTTAATAAAAGAGATATAATGTAGTATTTCGGACTTACCAGAGTACTCATCTTCTTTATCAATTTTAAAGAAATACATGACAGCATTTTTACCTTTATCGGTTACAAAATCACGCTTTAAAACAAAGTTTACTGAGTCTTTTTCTTTTTCGTATTGTGCAATAGATAAAAGTTTGGATTTAGCAAACTGTTGCTGACTGATGTTAATAGATTTAAGCTTACTTAGTAGTTTAGCTCTATTTAATTTTTCTAGTAATAAGTATTGGTTTTCTTCATCATCTAAAATCTTTTCTTTTAATTTTTTAGGTATAGATTCTTTGTGCTTTGTAAGTAATATAAAATAATCTACAAGCGCAGAAGTATCATCTACATTTAATAGTTTTTCGAAGAAATCTTGAGAAGAGGTTTCTTTTCTGTATGGGAAAATTAACTTTACGTAAGTCGATAAATCATTAGAATAGGAATTATATCCATAACTATTGTGATTACCTAAACTACGCTTTACTTCAATTTTACCATCATTAATCAACTGATTTTTATACTTAGAATAGGTTTTTAGTTTAATATGTCCGCTGTCTTTTACTTTAACCAATAAATTATAAAGCGGTTGTTTATATTCGTTTATAGTACTGTATTGTAATATTTTAGGAAAGAGAGTAGCTTTTAATTCTAAAGAATCTTTACCGAAATAATTATAAAAGATACCACCGACACCATTTAAAGGCAAATCACGATCCATAAGGTCTAAGGCTAAATTATAAGAGTCTTTTTTGTTAGAGTCTAATAAGCCTTCGAGGATCGCTGTTTGCGTCTGAGGATCAGAATAACTATCATAATACAACTGCTTTATAAATGGTAAATTGTTTTTTAAGTCTATTTCAATTAATTGCTCAACAAGATGCGATTTAATATCTAGGCGCTCTTTTTCGAATTCAAAATCTTTAAGAACAGCAACAATGTCCTTGCTATTATGTTTCTTAAACTTAATAAGATTATAAGACTCTAAAATAATACTGTCTTTAGCACGTAAGGCTTCAAAAAACTGCTTCGTTTTATCTTTAAAAACACTCTGACCCATAAGCGTGTCTTTAGGTGTAAAAGAATCATAAAATTCTGTAACAAAAGATGAAGGACCGCTAATAGAATCTATTAAAGTTTTTAATTCAAAAAGGACCCCTTCTTTTAGAATATTTTTTACTAAAACCTGTTTAGCACTTGCTGAATCTGTATAACTAAAACTATAGGAATGAATATCGTCAGTTTTAAATGTTTTACGATTAGAAATCTTAAATGTCTTATCTGGTTTATAATAGCGCGTACTAAAACTTATTTTCTTGTCTAAGTCTTTCCATAGGCTATCTATATTATGAAACATTTGCAAGTCGTGAAACTTTGTTCTAGAAATTGATATTTGCTCATTGGCACTTGTAGAATAAACTGTTTGTTTTTTCTTTTCTTCGTAATCTTTAGCTTCTTTATTATTGTAACCATAACCGTATGGATTTGGCGTTGGGGCTTTAGCATTTGTTCTCACAGAAAAATGTAAAGAAGTGTCTATAACTTTTTCAAAATTTTTATAGTCGGTTTTGTTGAATTTAAAAGATTTGAAAAAGTTTGTTTTATCAGTCTCATTTTTCCCAACATAACCCAATAAATAATAACTTCCATCCTTTACAATAGTCTTTAAATAGAGGTTTTTATTAGATGTAGAATCTAAAACTGCATAAGATTCATAGTTTTTATAATCTCCAGCTTTAAAGCCACCTTTTACTTCTGAAAGCTTGTAGTTTTTATATAGAGCATGATGAAAATATTTTGCTTCAAAACTGTCCTCTTCAATATATGCTATATCATGGAGTGCAGCTTCTTCAATAAAATAATAGGCCTCATCTTTATAACCTTCTAATAGTTTTTTACCACTATTATCCATATTACTAGTTATATAATAATCAGGAAAACTAACTTCAAACTTTTTGTTGGGTGATACAAATAAAGTATTGGAATCAGAAGGGCTTTTTAATGCTATTGAATTAAAAATTTTGTCTTCGTGTTTCAATACAAAATCACTACGACCAGCAAACTTTATAATAATGATTTCTAAAGGTGTTTGATAAATATGATACTTCTGAAATTCACCTTTCTTTGTTTTGTTAACGATGCTAATACCAGGATAAGGAGCAGTTAATGTTTCTTTTTTTATGATGTCACCAGGAATATCCTCGTATAATAAATCATCAATATCTTTTAAAGAGATGTTTTCTTTTTCGTTAGGTAAATACAGAAAACGACTGATTCTATTTACGGTTAAATAAGCACCATTAGTCATATCTGGATCTAAGTAATATTTCTGCCCACTATAAGAAAACTCCCGTAATTCATCATAAGTGTTTAAGCCTAAAAATCCATCAGGTGTATAATGTACTTTAAGTTGTGGGGCAACAAATAGACTATCTAGTTTTGTCTTTTCTGATTTACTGTAATCTGTTTGCTCAGAAGTTAAAGCTTTAACCGTATAACCTCTTTGGCGTAACATATTAATCATGCCTTTATCTCCAGGTAAATGCGCAGCACCAACACCAGCAAAAACAGATTTAGTAGGCATTAATTCCTCTAAAGAAATCACCATGTTTTCATTTCGAATAAAAAGCATGTTCTCTCTATAGAATTTAGTATTAACTCCAGCACCAATAGAATCCAATAAATCTAAGTTTCTATCGCGATATAAGTTTTCTTGTATGAGGTATGGATTCTCTTTAGCAAATAATTTTTGTAACCAAGGATCTAAATCTTTTTTATCAGCATTATATGCTGCTTTTGTAGTTAAATAACGAGATTCAGCTAAATCTTCAAGACCATAGATTTCTTTATTATTTTTCTTTCCTGCCTGAAAGATAAACATGTCTAAATAGGTTTCTTCTTCAAAATTATCAGAAGCATTATTCTTTCTATATAAATAAGCATTAACAGCATTATTATCCATTCTTAAAGAACCTCTTACAGCCATTTCTTCAGGGTGTGAAAGTTTAAAAAGATTGGTATAAAACTCACTTCTATAGTTGTTATAAAAACCCATTTCACCTATCATCATATCGTAATTAAAACCTGGCCATGTTGTTGGGTCAGACTCTAATGCAACACAGTCACTTTCATTTAAGGCTTTATAGAATACATCGTCTAAACGAAACGCTACTTTTTTACTAACATGCATAGTACCATACAAGTATGAAGGTTTTTCAAGACCATTGCCAGTAATTTTCCAAAGTAAACTCTGATATTTTTGTTGTGCAAAACACGTAACTGAAAAAGTAATTATTAGGGCAGTAAGAATTTTTTTCATAATTAAAATCTAATCAAGGCTTGTAAAGATATTTAATTCCTTGAAACAGCCATATACAATCACCAATACTCGACAAAAAACAAATAGTATAGACGATTCATCTTGTAATGTTGAAAACCAAAACAAAAAATATTTATAGATACAATTATAACCAAAACCAATGAAAACTATCTAAACGATTACATTTAGTGTTGTATTTTTGCTTTTGAAAAATTGAAGCATGAAAAAAGGAATTTTATTAGTTAATCTAGGCTCACCAGATAGTCCAAATCCAAAGGATGTTAAAAAATATCTTGGAGAATTTTTAATGGATGAACGTGTTATTGATGTACCACTTTGGGCACGTACCCTTTTGGTTAAGGGTATTATTTTAAATACGCGACCAAAAGCTTCTGCTTCAGCTTATCAAAAAATTTGGTGGGAAGAAGGTTCTCCATTGATTGTCCTATCAGAAAGGCTTCAAGAAAAGGTACAGAAAAAAGTAGATTATCCTGTGGCTTTAGCCATGCGTTATGGAAGTATGACCCTTAAAAAAGGCTTGCAAGAATTAGTAGATAAAGGCTGTACTGAGATAAAAACGATTCCATTATACCCACAATTTGCAATGGCAACTACGGAGACAATTGATGTAAAGGTGGACGAATTAGTTGCAAAACATTTTCCACAGATAAAGATTACCAGAACACCAGCTTTTTATAACCGAGAAGATTATATTAATGTGCTTTCAAAAAGTATTGCCGAAAAGCTTGAAGGTTTAGATTATGAGCACATTCTTTTTAGCTATCATGGTGTACCAGAGCGACATATTCGTAAAAGTGATATTACAAATGGTAATTGCAAAATGAATGGCAAATGTTGTTTTAAAAAGGGAAGTGAGCAGCACGAATTTTGTTACCGTCACCAATGCGAAATCACGACTGTGAATGTCGGCAAAAAACTAGGGCTTAAAAATGGCACGTATTCAACCAGTTTTCAGTCTAGACTAGGTTTTGACCCGTGGTTAAAGCCTTATACAGACCGAACGATTGAGCGAATGGGCAAAGCTGGCACTAAGAAAATGGCCATTGTAACACCAGCTTTTGTAAGTGACTGTTTAGAAACCTTGGAAGAAATAGCTATGGAAGGCGAAGAAATTTTCCATGAAGTTGGAGGAAAGGAATTTACAGTAATACCTTGTTTGAATGAACGTGATGATTTTGCTCAAGTGCTTACTAATATAATAGAGGAATGGGCAACTGTTAAAGCTTCAGCCATTTAATGGGAAAGGTTTCTTCCCAAGACTTAGGTTACCAACCGATTAGTAAATTGCTGATTAAGCAAGCTGTACCAGCATCTATTGGTATTTTGGTGATGTCTCTAAACATACTTGTGGATACTATTTTTGTAGGTAATTGGATAGGGTCAATTGCAATAGCGGCTATTAATGTAGTACTTCCGGTTTCGTTTTTTATTGCGGCTTTAGGTATGGCAATTGGTATTGGTGGTTCTTCAATCATATCAAGAGCCTTAGGTGCAAATAATTCTATAAAGGCACTCAAAACCTTTGGTAATCAGATTACACTTACCGTTTTAGTAACCATCACTTTCGTAATTTTTGGTTTACTATACATTAATGATATTGTACCAGCTTTTGGAGGAAAAGGAGCCATTTTTGAACCTGCAAAAACCTATTATAGAATTGTTTTATACGGAGTACCAATTTTAGCACTTAGTATGATGGGAAACACCGTCATCAGAGCAGAAGGGAAACCTAAATTTGCCATGTATGCCATGCTATTTCCATCTGTCGGAAATTTAATTTTAGATGTTCTCTTTATAAAGGTTTTTGATTTTGGTATGGCTGGTGCAGCTTGGGCTACGACTGGTTCTTATGTGTTATGTTTCTTATTTATAGTTTGGTTTTTCTTATCTAAGAATTCAGAATTAAAAATTAATATCAAGCACTTTTGGTTAGATCTTCCCATAGTAAAAGAAATTGGCTCTTTAGGATTTGTAACTTTAGCTAGACAAGCTATTGTTAGTGTAACGTATTTATTAATGAATAATATCTTATTCGATTTAGGAGGGGAAACTTCAGTTACGGCTTATGCTATCGTTGGTAGAATGTTAATGTTTGCGTTATTTCCCGTATATGGTATTACACAAGGATTCTTGCCTATTGCAGGCTTTAATTATGGTGCTGAAAATTATAAAAGAGTAAGAGAAACAATTATGACTGCTATTAAATACGGAATATTACTGGCAGCCATCATATTTGTGTTTTTAATGATTTTTCCAGATAGTATTACACGATTGTTTACGCAAGATTTAGATGTTCTTGAAGAGACTCCACCAGCAATGCGTTGGGTATTTGCTGCAACTCCAATAATTGGGATTCAACTCATAGGCGCTGCATATTTTCAAGCTGTTGGTAAAGCTATTCCTGCTCTGCTTTTAACGTTATTACGTCAAGGCTTATTTTTTATTCCACTAATATTTATCCTTCCTAAATTTTATGGTGCTTTAGGGGTTTGGATGGCATTTCCAATTTCAGACGTATTGGCTACAATTGTTACGGCCTACTTCTTGCATCGTGAGGTAAAGTTAAATTTATTACCAAAAGAGAAAGAATAATATTTAATCCGTAATTTTAGGATTCATTAACTAACCACATTTTATTATGCGATTTCCAACCACTATTGCAGTTATTCTGCTAGCATTTTTTAGTTTAAATCTTCAATCTCAAAATTTTCAAGAATCAGATTATGATGCTTTAGAGTATCGCCTTCTAGGACCTTTTAGAGGTGGACGAAGTGCCGCTGTAACAGGTGTTCCCAACCAACCCAACCTTTACTATTTTGGATCAACTGGAGGAGGTATCTGGAAAACAACAAATGGTGGCCGCCAATGGGAAAACATTTCTGACGGTTTTTTTGGAGGAAGTATAGGTTCTATAGCAGTATCTAAAAGTGATCCTAATGTTATGTATGTTGGTGGTGGTGAAAAAACGGTAAGAGGAAATGTATCTTCGGGTTATGGCATATGGAAAAGTGAAGATGCAGGAAAAACATGGAAAGCTTCTGGCTTAAAAAATTCTAGACATGTACCACGTATTGCAGTGCATCCTACGAATCATAATATTGTTTATGCTGGTGTCTTGGGAAATATATATAAACCAACTCAAGAACGCGGGGTTTATAAAAGTACAGATGGAGGAAAAACATGGAGAAAAACATTATTCTCAAACGAGCATGCAGGTGTTGTCGATTTAATCATGGATCCAACCAATCCAAGAGTTTTATACGCGTCAACATGGAGAGTGCAACGTACACCTTATAGCTTAAGTTCTGGTGGTGATGGTTCAGCACTATGGAAAAGTACAGATAGTGGGGAAACATGGACTGAAATCTCAACAAAAAAAGGATTTCCAAAAGGTACTTTAGGAATTATTGGAGTTACAGTATCTCCGATTAATAGCCAGCGTGTTTGGGCAATTATTGAAAACAAAGACAAAGGCGGTTTATACAGAAGTGAAGATGGAGGTGAAACGTGGAATCAGGTAAATAGTGAACGTAAATTGCGTCAGCGTGCTTGGTATTATACCAGATTGTATGCGGATACTGAAGACGTAAATACTGTTTATGTACTAAATGTTCGTTATCATAAAAGTACAGATGGTGGAAAAACCTTTAATACGTATAATGCACCACATGGTGATCATCACGATTTGTGGATTGCTCCAGAGAATCCTAAACGTATGATTATTGGTGATGATGGCGGAGCTCAGGTGACTTACGATGGTGGAGAAACTTGGAGTACCTATCACAACCAACCAACATCGCAGTTCTATAGAGTAACAACTGATAATGCATTTCCGTATCGTATTTATGTAGCACAACAAGATAATTCTACAATTAGAATTCCGCATCGTACAGATGGCAGAGCCATTACAGAAGACGATTGGGAGAGTACGGCTGGGGGTGAATCTGCACATATTGCTGTAGATCCAGAGGATAATGATATTGTTTATGGAGGAAGTTATGATGGTTTTTTAACGCGTGTTAATCACAAAACTGGAACAGTTAGAGCCATAAATGTATGGCCAGATAATCCGATGGGACATGGAGCAGAAGGCATGAAATACCGTTTTCAGTGGAATTTCCCTATCATATTTTCAAAACATAATCCAAATCGCCTTTACACGTTTTCGCAACATGTGCATGTCACAGAAAATGAAGGGCAATCTTGGGATATTATTAGTCCGGATTTAACGCGAAATGATCCCGAAAAATTAAAGTCTTCAGGAGGACCAATCACACAAGATAATACGTCTGTTGAGTATTATTGCACCATTTTTGCAGCTCAAGAATCACCACTTAAAGAAGGCTTGCTGTGGATAGGTAGTGATGATGGTTTAATTAATGTAACACAAGATGGAGGTAAAACATGGACAGATGTGACACCTAAAGGTATGCCAGAATGGATGATGATTAATAGCATTGAGCCAAGTGCTTTTGATGAAGGTACTTGCTATGTTGCAGGCACAAAATATAAAACTGGTGATTTTGCTCCGTATTTATACAAAACCACTAATTATGGAAAAAGCTGGACTAAGATTACGAATGGAATAAATTCTGAGCATTTTACAAGAGTAATTCGTGAAGATCCAAAACGAAAAGGATTGTTATATGCTGGTACAGAAACAGGAATGTATATTTCTTTTAACGATGGTAGAGACTGGAAACCTTTTCAACTTAATTTACCAATTGTACCCATAACAGATTTAACGATTAAAGACAATAACCTAATCGTAGCAACACAAGGTCGAAGTGTATGGATAATTGATGATTTGTCTTTAATTCACCAACTGTATGATGCAGATCTGAGTAAAAATGTGCTATTTAAACCAAAGGATACATATAGAATGCGTGGGGGTAGCAGAGCTGGTAGTAAAACTGCAGGAACCAATCATCCTAATGGTGTGATAACCTATTTTAATTTGAAGGACTTTAACGAAGACGATAAAATTTCATTGACGTATTTTGATACCAAAGGGGATACAATTAAAACCTATTCTAATAAAGACAAAAAGAATAAATTAAAGGTTGAGAAAGGTGGTAATCAATTTGTTTGGAATATGACTTACGATGGAGCTGAACGCCTAAAGGGTATGATTTTATGGTGGGCAAGTTTACAAGGTCCAAGAGCAATTCCTGGAACTTATAAAGTAAGTCTCAATGTCAATGGGAAAGAACAGTCGCAACCATTTACTATTTTATCTGATCCTAGAGCTGAAAGTACTTTGGCCGATATGCAAAAACAATTCAATTTTGTAAAAGATGTCAATAAAACGATGGATGATGCGCATAAGTCCATTAAGAAAATAAGAGCGGTTAATAAGCAATTAGGAGCATTTCAAAAGCAATATAAAGACGATGATAATGTGAAGGAATTAGTGGAAAAAGCCAAAGCTTTAGAAGAACAATTATCTAATATTGAAAAGGAGCTATACCAAACTAAAAATAGAAGTGGTCAAGATCCGTTGAATTTCCCAATTAAGTTAACCAATAAATTAGGACATTTAAATTCTTTAGTAAGTATGGGTGATTTTGCACCAACAGAGCAAGATATTGCCGTAAAAAATGAGTTAACAGGGCAGATTGAAAAACAATTAGCAGCTTTCAATACCATTTTAAATGATGAGGTAAAAGCATTTAATGCGGCGTTTAATACTAAACAGTTGAATTATTTATTTGTAGAAGATTAATGGGAGAAATAATTAGACAATTTTCAGGGCAATATTACGATTATATAAAATCCTTACACCTCATTTTTGTCATCACTTGGTTTGCTGGTTTATTTTACATTCCAAGATTGTTTGTGTATCAAATAGAAGCGTTTCACAAACCTTCACCAGAAAAAGAAATTTTAGGGAAGCAATTAAAACTTATGGCTAAACGTCTATGGTTTATCATTTCATGGCCTTCAGCAATATTAGCTACAATCTTTGCGATTTGGTTATTAATTTTAAGACCTGGTTATTTAGAACAAAGTTGGATGCACGTAAAATTAGGTTTTGTTTTATTGCTGTTCATTTATCACTATAAAACACATATCTACTTCAAACAACTTCAAAAAGACGAAGTCAAAGTCACATCAAACTTTATGCGTATTTGGAATGAAGGAGCCACATTCATTTTGTTTGCTGTTGTCTTTCTTGTGATATTAAAAAGTTCAATCAATTGGATTTTTGGAGTTATAGGCATCATTGTATTAGGAATTTTAATAATGTTAGGTTTTAAACTTTATAAAAATATTCGTTCAAAAAACCCTAATGCTTAATTGGCTTGATTATTGCTATATTTAGTCCATTGTAACCGCTGATGAAAATTAAACGACTGTCCTTAAGAGCGAGAATATTTGTAGCCATGATACTTTTAGTATTACTGGCTTCAATTTTAATTGCTGCAGTCACTATATATCAATATAATGAGGAGGCAAAAGATTATCATAAAGAGCGTTTAGAACGTAAGGAAAAAGCAATACGAAGTAGTATTGATTTTGCACTTAAAGAAACCACTTACCCAGTTACTACAGAGAATATTCCGCTTATTTTTAAAGATAAAATTTTTGATATTGATGCCATTCATAACCTACAAATAAATCTTTATGATTTGGATGGGCAATTATTAAAGAGCTCTAAGCGGACTATTCAGAGAGATACTACAGAACAATGTTTAGAAGCAGAAATCTTAAATAAGTTATCAAATACTTTAGAGCATCGTCACGTGATTAAAAATGAAGAAAACGGTCAGACATTCCAATCGTCGTACACATACATTACTGATGAAAAATTTAAAAACCTCGCTATTTTAAATTTACCTTATTTAGAGAATGATGACTTTTTCAATAAAGAATTAAATCAGTTTTTAACGCGTTTAGGCTATGCCTATTTGGCAATGATTTTGGTTGCAATTGTGTTTGCTTATTTTATTTCAAAATATATCACCAAGTCTCTAAAAACAATTAGCGATAAAATGAATGAAATCAGACTTGAAAAACGTAACAAGAAAATTGAGATTGATTCTTCTAGTGATGAAATTGAGACTCTTGTTAATTCATATAACAGCATGATTGATGAACTCGAAGATAGTGCTGTAAAATTAGCCACTAGTGAACGTGAACAAGCTTGGCGTGAAATGGCAAAACAAGTAGCTCATGAGATTAAAAACCCACTAACACCAATGCGTTTAAGCGTGCAGAGTTTTCAACGAAAATTTAATCCAGAGGATGAGAATATTCACCAAAAAGTTGAAGAGTATAGCAATACTTTGATTCAGCAAATAGATACGATGAGTTCTATAGCTTCGGCATTTTCTAATTTTGCTAAAATGCCAGCTCAAAAGAAAGAAGTATTAAATGTAGCGCATATTGTAAAATTAGCACTCGACATTTTCAATGAACATTATATAACGTTCTACCCAGAAGATGAAGAAGTAATTGCAAAGTTTGATAGAACTCAATTGATAAGAGTAGTCACTAACCTTGTGAAAAACGGAATTCAAGCGATACCAGAAGATTCTGAAAACCCTAAAATAGAAGTTCGTGTTTTTAGTGAAAATGACATGGTAAATATTACTGTTGAAGACAATGGTTCGGGTATAACAGAGGAAAATAAACCTAAAGTTTTCGAGCCAAAATTCACCACCAAAACCAGCGGAATGGGATTAGGTTTAGCTATGGTAAAAAACATTGTGGAAACTTATAACGGAAGTATTACCTTTGTGTCTCATCAAGGTAAAGGAACGACATTTACTGTTGCTTTTCCAAAGGGATAAAGAACCCATTTTGTCATTCCTGCGAAAGCAGGAATCCACAACAAAAAATATAACAATAAGATTACCTTGAAAAAGGGATTAAAACTAAGTTTTTATGAACTACGAAAACATACTATCTAGTCACTCAAACGGAATCACAACCATCACGATCAACAGACCAAATAAATTAAATGCTTTAAACAAAGATACCATCCAAGAATTGCATGATGCTTTTGATGATGCTAATAAGAGTGCAGACTCAAAAGTTATTATCATTACAGGAAGCGGTGAAAAAGCCTTTGTTGCAGGAGCCGACATCAGTGAGTTTGCAGATTTTAGCGTCAATGAAGGTGGGAAATTAGCAGCTCAAGGGCAAAAACTATTATTCGATTTTGTTGAAAAACTAAGTACTCCTGTTATTGCAGCTGTCAACGGCTTTGCACTTGGAGGAGGCTTAGAATTAGCAATGGCTTGTCATTTTAGAGTTGCGAGTACTAATGCTAAAATGGGCTTACCAGAAACCTCTCTAGGAGTTATTCCTGGTTATGGTGGCACACAGCGTTTACCTCAATTAGTTGGTAAAGGACGTGCAATGGAAATGGTAATGACTGCTGGTATGATTGATGCCAACACTGCTAAAGATTATGGTCTAGTAAACCATGTGGTTGAGCAAGACGAATTGATGCCACTTTGTGAAAAGATAGCTGGTAAGATTATGCGAAACTCTTCTGTAGCCATTGGCAAAGCTATTAAAGCCATCAATGCCAATTACAAAGACGGAAAAGATGGTTATAAAGTAGAAATCAAGCAATTTGGAAACTGCTTTGGTACCGAAGATTTTGTTGAAGGCACTACAGCGTTTTTAGAAAAGCGTAAGGCAGATTTTCCTGGAAAGTAAAAATCATTTTTAATTGATTTCTATTTCATAAGATCTTTCATCGACTAGCTTATGTAGAAAATAGAAAGGGATTATTATGGCTAAACATATCAGTAAAAAAGGGCTTAGAATAATTAGAAATATATATATCCTTTTCATAATTCTTTTTTTACAAAGCTCACTATTTTTTAAGTTATTGAAAGCAAGTATATTGGCGTATTAGTATTTCATATTAACCCAATAAATTTCTTATAATAGATTATAATTCCTACAATTTTTGTGAATAACCAAATCCGTTATTAACACTTTTTAGAATGATTAATAGGTAATTTTAAAGCCCTACTTTTTCAAGTTTTACTTTTTAATTATCCATTTATGAGCTCTAAATCTATCATCAAGGGTCGTGGTGCCCAACAGAATGTCCACAATCGTTTTTTTGAACTGTCTTACGAAATGCGAGACGATTTTTTAGAATTCTGTCGTAAAGAAGGAGAGGTAGCAGACAAAAACAAAACACAGTACCTTAATGTATTTCCTAAAACGATAGTCAATAAAGTAATGAGTCCAGATGTTGGTATGGCCTATTCCATGAATATGTATCAAGGTTGTGAACATGGTTGTATCTATTGCTATGCACGTAATAGCCATGAATTTTGGGGTTATAGTGCAGGCTTGGATTTTGAAAGACGCATTTTAGTAAAGAAAACAGCACCAGAACTTTTAGAAACCTTACTAAAAAAGAAGAGCTGGAAAGCATATCCTATAGTAATGTCTGGTAATACGGATTGCTACCAACCTGCTGAGAAGCAATTTGAACTAACAAGACAGTGTTTAGAAGTGTTTTTAAAATATAAACACCCAACAGCAATCATTACTAAAAATGCTTTAATTCTAAGAGATTTAGATATTTTAAAAGATTTAGCTAAGGATAATTTAATCTCAGTAAATGTTTCTATTACGTCTTTATCAGAAAATACCAGACGTATTTTAGAGCCAAGAACAGCAACGATTAAAAGACGACTGAAAGTGGTTAAAGAATTGAGCGAAAACGACATTCCTGTTAATGTGATGTTAGCCCCAATAATTCCATCAATCAATAGCCACGAGATTTTACCAATGGCTAAAGCAGTTTCAGAGGCTGGTGCTTTAAGTATTGCACATACCATTGTAAGATTAAATGGTGCTATTGGAGAAATATTTACCGACTGGATAAGAAAGACAATGCCAGATAGGGCAGATAAAGTTTTACATCAAATAGAAAATTGCCATGGGGGTACATTAAACGAAAGTAGATTCGGTAAACGTATGCGAGGGGAAGGACAAATTGTAAAACAAATTAATGATTTAGTAAAGTTAGCAAGGTTGAAATATTTTAAAGGTAAAGGAATGTCTAAACTCAATACAGATTTACATGAACAATATAAAGTAGGGCAAATGAAACTGTTTTAGTTAAATATAACTTTACTTTATGTAGCTTAACTAACATAGAATTCTCATTTTAAAATAATAGTATTTTTTATATGTGAAATTAACCTTTTGGCGTATGTTTTAAGTGATATAGAGTTAATATAGAACACTTTATTGATAATTAAGTATAGATTTTAGTATTGAATAGTATTAACTTTGTGAGAACAAATTAGTTATGCATACTAAAAAACCTACTTTAGAAAAGATTTCTCCAGAATTTGGGAGTTCAATTCTCGTAAGAAAGCATAATGTTGATGCGTACAAAGGTGAGGTGAAACCTTTTTGGCATTTTCACCCTGAAATTGAATTGGTTTATGTTAATAAAGGCAGAGGTAAGCGTCATATAGGCAATCACCTGTCATATTTTAATAATAGTCAGCTTTTATTAATAGGATCTAATTTACCACACAATGGATTTACAGATCGATTAACCCAAAACGGGTCACAAACTTTAGTACAATTCAAGGAAGAATTTTTAGGAGAACATTTTTTTGGTATCCCAGAAATGGAAGGTATTAACAATTTGTTTGAACGTGCAAAAAGTGGCATTTTGTTTGGCGTTAATACAAAAAAGAAGATTGGCCCAAAAATTGAAAAACTATATAAAAATGAAGGGTTTAAGAAAATTCTTTTACTGTTAGAAGTTTTGTATGGTCTCGCAAAATCTTCAGACTATACTATATTAAATGCTGATGGCTTTGCATTTGAAACTGAACCACAAGACAGTGCAAAGATTGATGTAATTTTCAAGCATATTAATGAAAATTTTCAAGAGCATATTAGTTTAGATGAGATTGCAAATAAGGTTAGTATGACGGTTCCTGCATTTTGTCGTTACTTTAAAAAGGCTACAGGAAAAACGTTTACCAAACTTGTTAATGAATATAGGGTTGTGCACGCTACCAAGCTCTTATACGAAAGTCAAATGAGTATTACAGAGGTTAGTTTTGAGTGCGGTTTTAATAATTTTTCACACTTCAACAAGCTTTTTAAAGAATTTACGGGTAAAAGTGCTTCTAAATACAGAGGTGAGCTGAAGAAAATGGTACAATAATTAAATTTTGATATTTATGGAGGATAAAATAGAAATTACAATTGCGTATTATAATAAAAAAGGCCAAGATATTTTGGATACTGTAAACTCTAATAGTAATTTAACTCCAGATGAAATTATTCGTTATGGAGAAGAAATGGCAATTATTGAATATAAATTGACAGCTTTAGAAGTAGCTAAAGAAAATTAATCTATTTCTGCCCTTCCCATTCCGCATAAAACTGTTTCAGAAACCCTTCCATATACTTGTGTCTATCAGAGGCGATTCGCTTCCCAGTTTTGGTGTTCATTTGATCTTTTAGCAATAATAGCTTTTCGTAAAAATGGTTAATTGTGGGTGCTTTAGCAGCTTTATATTCTGCTTTGGTCATGTTGAGGTTTGGTGCAATTTCAGGATTATATAATGCTCTATCTTTAAAACCTCCATAATTAAAACAGCGTGCAATACCAATAGCTCCAATCGCATCTAAACGGTCAGCGTCTTGTACTACTTCCATTTCCTTGGATGTAAAAGATGGATTTAAATCAAAAGAATTTTTAAAAGACATGTTCTCAATAATTTGAGTGACATGCTCTATGATTTCACTATCTACGTTTTGTCTTAATAGAAATTTGCTCGCTACTCTTGGACCAACAGTTTCGTCTCCATTATGAAATTTAGGATCAGCAATATCATGTAACAAAGCGGCTAAAGAGACAACAGTAATATCTACATCCTCATGTTTTGCAATCAATAAGGTATTCTTGTAAACACGCTCAATATGAAACCAATCATGACCACCTTCAGCATTTTTAAGTTCACTTTTTACGAAGCTAATTGTGGTTTCAATGAGTTTAGATTCAGGAGTAGTCATTATTGAATTTTATGCAGGATCAACCCATTTAAATTGAAATGAATTTTCAGGTATTTTAATGCGCTCAGATAAGCGATACATTCTTGGCGGTAACTTCATTAAATACTCTCTGGCCTTTTCAGCTTCTTCATTTAAACCAGTGATATTTCCTAAATCCCAACGATCAATTAGTTTTTGAAGTATATCAACATAATCGGTAGAGGTATAAACACCAATGCGTTGAGCTGTATTAGAGAATTCTTCGAAAGCGGTTCCTATTTTATCACCAGACTCTCTTAAAAAATGTGCTGGCATAGCGATTTTTCGTTTCATCATATCATGAAAAGCCATCATCATCTGACTTGGATCTACAGCAAAAATACGTTCCACAAACTCTGAATAGGCATGGTGGTGACGCATCTCATCTCCAGAAATAATTTTACACATCTTAGCTAAGCGTTTATTGCCTTTATCCTTCGCAATTTTAGCAACACGATTATGAGAAATATAAGTCGCTAATTCTTGAAAACTTGTGTATACAAAATTTTTATAAGGATCTCTATCCGTACCAATATCATGACCATCAGCAATAAGATATTGTGTAGTCTTTTCTATTTCTTTCATATTAACGCGTCCAGAAAGGTATAAGTACTTGTTAAGTACATCGCCATGTCGGTTTTCTTCACCAGTCCAATGTCTTACCCATTTAGACCAACCATTGGGTTCTACTTGATCAATACCTTCGACATCCATAAGCCAAGATTCGTAACTTGGTAAAGCCTCTTCAGTGATCATATCACCAACTAAAACGACCCAAAAATCATAATCTAATTCTTTAGAGAGCGCTCTAATTTCTCTTACCTCTTCGTAGAAAGATTCTTTTGTAGAATCAGGTAAAAAATCGGTTGGTTGCCAAATAGAATCAATAGGAATAAGATATTTTTCGATAAGTGATTCTACATCTTTTTCGAGATGTTGCATCACTTCTAATCTCACATTTTTTAAGGACATGCTGATGGTGTTATTATAAGGGTTAAACCTGAATAGCTTCTACAATTGTATTTTCAACGTGTTGAAGTAATTCAGTCGTATCAGTAAAGTTAGCAATTTCTATGGGCTTATGCACCGTAAATTTAATATGAATTCCTATTCCCATTGGGAATTTACCATAACGTAGTGTTTTCCATGAATTATTTACCGTTATTGGGACAATTAATGCTGAAGGTATTTTTTTTATTAAAATTTGAAGCCCTTTAGTTTTAAATGGTCTAGGCGTACCATCTTTACTACGTGTGCCTTCTGGAAAAATAACTGCAGCTCTATTATTTGATTCAATATATTCACCAAATTCCATCATAGCTGGTATAGCTTGACGCGGATTTTTTCTATCTATTAAAACCGAGCCGCCATGACGTAAATTATAAGATACACTAGGAAACCCTTTTCCGAGTTCTTTTTTAGCAACAAACTTAACATGATGCTTACGCATATACCACATTATTGGAGAAATGTCATACATACTTTGATGATTAGATACTATAATCAGAGGTTTATTGCTTGAAATATCATGAGGATTATTAAATGTAAAACGTGTTCCTAAAACATTAAGGCAGCGCATTAAACTAAATTGCATAGCATCAACACTTTTTTTATGAGCCTGATAACCAAATACGTTAAAACAAAACCATTGTATAGGATGAAAAAAAACTAAGGTTAAGCCAAAGCAAATAAAATAAAGGATTGTTAGAGGGTAAGCTACTATTTTTTGCATGGCATAAAAATAAAAAACCACGATGGAAATCGCGGTTTAATTTTTTAATATTTCAAAAGATTTACTAGCAATGCTCATTATAAGCATCCATAAGATTCTCTGAAATTAATTCTGCAGGACGACCCTCAATATGGTGACGTTCTAACATATGTACTAATTCTCCATCCTTAAATAATGCCATACTTGGCGAACTAGGAGGAAAAGGAATCATATACTCTCTTGCTTTGTCAGTAGCTTCTTTATCTACGCCTGCAAAAACGGTTACTAAATGAGTTGGATGTTTTGCATTTTGTAAACTCATACGAGCTCCAGGTCTTGCATTTGCTGCAGCACAACCACAAACCGAATTTACAACCACTAAAGTTGTTCCTTCTTTTGCAATAGCATTATCTACAGCTTCAGTTGTATGTAATTCTTCAAAACCTACGTTTGTTAAATCCTCACGCATTGGTTTTACTAATTCTGCTGGATACATATTTCTAATATTTTAATTAATCTGATTTGAGTTGCAAAGATAAGGTAAAAAAGCAAGCAGTAATTAGTATTCAGTAAGCAGTTTAAATGATCCTATTTAGTTTTTCAAAATCAACAAATAATAATAGTTATTTCCTAAATGTGAGTAGAAAACCATCTACCATTCCGTCGTATAATACAAATTGTGATGAAGATGATGAGATAAATTGAAAGCCTGAAACATCTACTATGTCCAAGTTTGTATCTCCTTGTCCCGATGTAAGATGTCTGTATTCATAAATACCTGAAGGCAATCCGTCAAAAACAACATTAACTGTGTTATTATTGGTAACAGTTAATTGTGTATACGAGTCAAAATTCCATATTATTAAGCCAATATCAAAATCATCATCTACTCCTGCAATACCACCTTCAACATTTACTAATGACCATGGACCTTCTAAGGCTGCTGTATTATTTTGTTCGGCATCATCGCTATTGCAACTGACAACTAAAAGAGCTAAAACAAAAAGATAGAAAGCAGTTTTCATAATCCTGATTTATAATTTAAAGATACTAAAAATCTTAAAAGCTTTCTCACATCAGTAACAAATAGGATAATTATAGACTAACAAATAGTATATTTGATATTAATTAAAATAAAATGAATACATGAGTTTTGCAAAATGGGTAGGAGGTGCTATTGGTTGGTCTTTTGGCGGGCCAATTGGCGCTATAATTGGTTTAGCCTTAGGGAGTTTTGTCGATAATTTATCTGGTAACGGAACACCTCTGTTAGGTGAGCGACAAACAGGGAGACAGCGACGCGATCCATATCGTCAAAGGCCAAGACAAACAAGACAGCGACCAAAAACACAGTCTGGGGATTTTGAAGTGAGTTTACTCATTTTAGCTTCCATTATTATAAAAGCAGATGGTAAACAAGATCAACGTGAGTTAGATTTTGTACGTCAGCAGTTTACAAATATGTATGGTAAGCAACGTGCTAATCATGCCTTTGAATTGTTTAAACGTATCAGCAAGCAAAACATTTCTATGAGGCAGGTTTGTTTACAGATTAAGCAAATGATGGATCATGCCTCACGATTACAACTACTTCACTTTTTATTCGGTATAGCCAAAGCAGATGGTCATGTTGCTGAAGTTGAGATACGCCAAATTTATACCATGTCGGGTTACTTAGGTATTAGTAATAAAGACTACGAAAGCATTAAGGCCATGTTTTATGACAGTACCAATAATGCGTATAAAGTCTTAGAAATAAGCAAATCCGTTTCTGATGATGAGGTGAAGAAGGCGTACCGAAAAATGGCAAAAAAATACCATCCAGATCGTGTTGGGCATTTAGGTAAAGAGCACCAAGAAGGAGCAGAAGAAAAATTTAGGCAAGTACAGGCTGCTTATGAGCTTATTCAGAAGGAGCGTGGGTTTAAGTGATTTGTTTAGATTCTTCGCTTCGCTCTGAATGACAAAAAATGAAGCTAATGTCATTCAGAAGGCGTCGTACAGAGCTTGGTCGAAGTGAACGCAGAGACTGAAGAATATTTTTTGTTAATCATTGGGTGACCTTTTTATAAATCGACCATTAATAAGTAAACCACTCTTATGAGCGACGACAAAATAATGGCACTTTTTAAAAATGGTAAGCGCGATAAAGCGTTTAGAGAGTTGTATAAACTCTTTCCACGCATTGAAAAATTGATTCTATCTAAAGGGGGCACAAAAGCAGATGCTAATGATGTGTTTCAAGAAGCACTGATTATTCTCAACCGAAATCTCGAAAAATCAGATTTTAAATTAACGTCTTCTTTTTATACCTATCTCTATTCCGTATCTCGATTTGTATGGAAAGACACTCAAAAACAATTTTCAAGACAAGAACTACACAATTTAGAAAGTGAAGATGTTTCTATTCTCGATGCAGTTTTAGAAGAACAGAAATATCAATTAGCCGAACATGCGTTTCGCAAATTAGGAGAACGATGTCAACAATTATTACAACGGTTTTATCTCAAAAAAATGACTTTTAAAGCCATTGCTGAGGTGATGCAATTTAAAAGCGAAAAAGTTGCAAAAAATCAGAAGTATAAATGTTTACAGAAAGTAAAAGACATCTACCGAACACAAGTTAAAACCGTTCAATCTTAATTAGAAACATCATGGAAAATTATATAGATTTAATAAACGCGTATTTAAATAAAACACTTTCAAAAGCAGAAGTATTGTCTTTTGAAAATAAACTTCAGACAGATTCGGAGTTTACAGCTATTTACAAAGAACATATTGTTGTTTTAAGTGGTATTGAACGTGTCAATCTTATCGAAGAAATTAGTAGTGCTAAACAAAACTATATTAGAAGTAAGTGGTTAAAATATCTAGGAATTTCAATCGGAATTATTTTGATTTCAATTTTAGCGTATAACTTAATTGCAAAATCACAAAACATAGAAAACTCTAACCCTATAAATAATAATACGGTCGAATTCGTTTTAGACTCAACAAAAACAAAAACAGAAACAGAAAAAGAAGTTAGTGTAAAAATAATCTCAGATACAGTATCAATAGAAAAAGTAATATCTAAACCTAAAGTGAATATTACTTCAGAAAAAGAAACGATAGAGGTAATCTATAAAAAAGATGATTTCGAAGTGGAAAATTCAACTAAAAACAACATTATTTCATTTTTTAAATCTGTTGAAAAGACGCCTCAAAGTATTTCACTAAGTAATGAAGAATATTTTGAAATTACATTAAAAGAAGGCACTAAAATTTCTATTCCTAAAAATGCTTTTGTAGATGAAAAAACAGGAAAATCAGTCTCTGGGAAAATCGATATAGACATTAAAGAATACTATGAGCTGTCAGATATATTATTAGCAAACCTCAGTACCAAGTCTGATGATGAATTACTAGAAACAGGTGGAATGCTGTATATAGAAGCTAGTAAAAATGGTTCAAAATTAAACTTAAAGCCAAATAAGGAGTTGGGTATTGTTTTTAATAATAGCGGAAAGGAAAATATGCAGCTTTTTGAAGGTGAAAAAGTAAATGATAATATCAATTGGGTATTAAGAGACAAGATAGAGGTCAATGTAATTGATGAATTAACTGGTGAAATTCAACAAGAAGCTGAGCCAGTTGCAATTTCATTAAAAAGCATTCCATTTAGTGTTGAAGACATGCCAGTTTATTCAGGATGTGAAAAAGAAGGAAATGAATGTACGTTTCAGAAAATTAGAGCGCATGTTTCAAGAAAATTCAACACAGATATTATAGAAGAATTAAATATCACAGGACAAAGGCGTATAAACACTATTATTAAGTTTGATGAAGCTGGTAATATAACTGAAGTGGTAACTTCAAACTTAGAGCCATTATTAAGAGACGAAGTCAATAAGGTCTTAATGGATTTACCTCAAATGATTCCTGCAAAAAAGAATAAGAAAGCTATTGCGTCGCAACTCTTATTTCCTATTGTTTTGAGTAATGGGTTTGATGAATTTCTAGGCGTTAAACCTGAAAATGCTACAATAGTTTTGAATTCAAGATTAGGTGAAGTTGACAACGGTTATGCGCTTAATTCACCAAAGTTAGGATGGATTAATTGTGACCGTTTTGTAAGAAGCAAAAAGAAAAAAATCAAGTATAAACTAAAGATTAAAGATTCGGAAGGCGCAAACGTAAAGATGATTTTTAAATCTATAAGTTCAGTTTTACCAAGTAAAAGAATAGATAATCAAATTAGCTTTGGAGAAATTCCAATTGATGAAGATGTTATTTTATTAGCCATTAAAAAGAAAGGAGATAAGCTATACTTAGGAATAAAAGACGTGACGACTAAAGCAGTTTCAGAATTAGATTTAAGTTTTAAAGAAGTTACAGTTGATGAATTAAAGAATGAATTAATAAAACTAAATAAAACGTTTAATTGAGATTCTTCGCTTTGCTATGAATGACATTAGCTTCACGTTTTGTCATTCAGAAAGAGGAACGAGTGAAGAATCTAACCTCTAAACAAAAAGAAATCATCTTTCATATCTTCAATCTGTGCATCTTCATTGGTAATGATATAGTCAATAGCTTTTGAAGTAAATTCATCACCTTTTTTAGTCAATGAAACAATATTGTTATCAATATTGATCATATTGTTTTTTTGAGCTAAATCTAAGACGCTTTTTGCACGCACTTTTTGCCAATTAATGTGCTCGTTAAGGTGATTGACATGACGTTCCGATTCTTCATCATGATTTTTTAAATGTAGTAAAAATGTCAATAAAGAAACTTCAATGCGTTGTTGTTTTTCGCGGTACATTACAGCAATTATACCTTTCGTTGGAGCAAATAGGTAGACTAATAAAAAAACGAATCCAAGAACAGTTGTAATTGAACCTGCTATGGAGGCATCGAGCCAATGCGCAACCCAATACCCAAAAATGGCACTAAAGATTCCAAAACCAATCGCTAAGGCTAACATTTTCTTTAAATCTGTAGTTAAAAGATATGCAGTAGCAGCCGGAGCAATCATTAAGGCGACTACTAAAATAGCACCAACAGCATCAAAAGCACCAACAGTAGTTACTGAAGACACAGACATTAAACCATAATGAATTATAGCTGGCGAAAAGCCAAGGGAAGCTGCTAAACCTTTATCAAAAGTACTGACTTTTAATTCTTTAAAGAAGGTGAATAATAGTGTCACTGTGATTAGTAAAATAGTACCAACAATCCATAGTGATTTTGGACCAACATCAATGCCTCCGATAATTAACCGATCAAAAGGTGCAAAGGCGAGTTCACCAAGTAAAACAGCATCCACATCTAAGTGTACATCATTAGCGTTTTTAGCAATCATAATCACTCCAATACTAAATAAAGCAGGAAATACTAAACCAATCGCAGTATCCTCTTTAACCAATCCTGTTTTTTGAATGTATTCTACTAGAACTACGGTTATAATTCCTGTTAATGCAGCTAGTAGAATTAATAAAGGCGAATTTAAATCGTGTGTAATAAAAAAACCTACAACGATACCTGGAAGTATAGAATGACTAATAGCATCACTAATCATTGCCATTTTACGGAGCACTAAAAATGTTCCTGGAATGGCACAAGCAACTGCAACGATACTTGCTATTAACTGTATTTCTATTTGCGCGCTACTCATCTTCTGTACTTTGTTTAGTATATAAATTGGCAGCAGTATCAAATCCAGTTTCTGTTAAACTCCACATATTCCCTTGTAGTTGTACATAGTCTTTTTCTACCAATTTTTGAAGCGTGGAACGTGTATAGCCTTGAAAATTATTGAGCAATTTTATAGCATGAGGATGTGAAATGTCTTCATGTGTTTCTGCAATTTGATGCATAAAAGCCAATGTTTTATGAAGTTCTAAATCGCGTCTGTTTTTTATAAATCGAATTTGCTTAAATAGTAAACCGCGACTTGGTGAAAATATGAATGAAACCACCACAAAGACTCCAGCAACAAGTACAATAACTGGGCCAGTAGATAAATTATTCTGACTTGCACTAATTGCTGTTCCAACAACTCCAGAAAATGCTCCAAATATGGCTGCTAGAAAAACCATAACCGCCAAACTGTTTGTCCATTGTCTTGCAGCAGCAGCAGGTGCTAAAAGCATAGCACTCATTAAGACAACTCCAACAGTTTGTAAACCTAAAACTATGGCTAAAACAATAAAGCTTGTAATAAGTATATCTATGGTCTTTGTATTAAAACCTAAGGTCTTAGTGTAATCTGCGTCAAATAAGAGGATTTTAAATTCTTTCCAAAAAGTGAGCATTACAATGAGGCAAATTCCAGTAACTATTGCCATCATCCAAACATCACTTTCTACTAAAGTTGCGGCTTGCCCGAAAAGGTATTTATCTAAACCAGCTTGATTAGCATTGGGCTGTTTTTGAATGAAAGTGAGCAATAACATTCCAAAACCAAAAAACAAGGATAGAATTAAGCCTAATGCTGTATCTGATTTTAAATGTGTTTTGGTTACGATACCTCGAATCCAAAATGTACCGATTAAACCACTTATTAAAGCCCCTATAAGTAAGGTGTTACTATCTTTTGCGCCTGTAATTAAAAATGCTATAGCAATTCCAGGTAGAGCAGCATGAGAAATGGCATCACCTAATAAACTTTGCTTTCTGAGTACGGCAAAACTACCAAGCATTCCGCAAACTGCACCCAAAATCGCGGTTCCTAAGGTGATGGTCCTTAGAGTGTAGTCTGTGAAGACAAGTTCTATGTATTCAATTAAATCGATAAGCGATATAGATTATAAAAAACAGGAACTGATAATGTGGTCATTATTAATCCTGTCCATTTAAATTTAGAAATACTTTTTTCTGTCAATAAAGCGATGTTTCTTAAACCAATTTTTGGGAATAGTAAATAAATGATCCCTTTAATCGTAATCAATAGTGCGTATATTGTAATTAACAATCTTGGCCAAGACCATATGAAATGAAATGATAAAATTAATGAGCCAAATCCAAAATGAATTAAGGCATTAATTGTATTTCCGGCGAGCCCTTTTTTAGTTAACAGTTGAAAGAAACTCAACCACATCTTAGGTTGTAGCAAATGAGACAACCCAACCACTAATAAATTAATGGCTACAAATAACGCTATGGAATTTATAACAGTCATTACTCTTGTATACTCACTTTATAGTTTATACCATAAGTTTTGGTCAAATTATCATCATTAAAAATATCCTTTACGGGTCCTGTAGCAATCTTTTTTACATTTAAAAATGTTACCCAATCAAAGTATTCAGGAACAGTTTGTAAATCGTGATGAACAACTATTACTGTTTTTCCAGCTTTCCGTAGTTCTTTTAAAATATTGATGATTGCGATCTCTGTTGTAGCGTCTACACCTTGAAAGGGCTCATCCATAAAATAGATAGATGCATTTTGTACTAAGGCTCTTGCCAAAAATATACGTTGTTGTTGTCCACCCGAAAGCTGACTTATTTGTCGTCCTTTAAAAGGAAGCATACCTACTTTTTCTAAAGCTTCGAGTGCAGCTTTTTTTTCTTTTTGACCAGGACGTTTTATCCAACCTAAGCTTCCGTAAGTTCCCATTTTAACAACATCCAAGGCAGTCGTTGGGAAATCCCAATCCACACTACCTTTTTGTGGCACATATGCTACTAATTGGCGTTGCTTTTCATAGGACTTTCCGTAGATAGTCACACTACCTGCTATAGGCTTAAGAATACCCAAAATGGACTTGATGAGTGTTGATTTTCCTGCGCCATTTGGTCCAACAATAGCCATCAGTACACCTTCTGGAATTTCTAAATCGATATCCCAAAGTACAGGTTTGTAGTTGTAAGCTACAGTTAAATCATCAACTTTTACAGCTATTTTTTTCATCTGTTTTGTCATTATGAAGCTGATTTTTTCATCAACTGTGGCAATCTGTTTATTTTATATTTATTTCTGCTCTTTTGATTTAATTTTCAATAATCACTGCAAAGCACTAACAATCGTTTTAATATTATAACGATACATACCAACATAAGTACCTTCTGCTGTGCCAGCATTGCCAAGTGCATCTGAATAAAGTGTGCCACCAATGACAACTTCATGGCCTTTAGATTTTACTGCTGCTTGTAAAGCTTCAATAGTTCGTCTTGGAACAGAACTTTCTATAAAAATGGCTTTTATATTTTTTTCTATAATAAATGCAGCTAACTTTTGGACATCTTGTACTCCGGCTTCCGTAGCAGTAGATAAGCCTTGTAAACCTACTACATTAAAACCGTAAGCTTTCCCAAAATAATTAAAAGCATCATGTGCTGTTACTAATATCCTTTTTTCTTCTGGAAGCACATCTACCACACCTTGTACATCTTCTTTTAGTTTATTTAAATCATCTAAATAACGTTTTTCGTTCTCTCGGAATTTTTCAGCATTTACAGGATCTTTTTCTGATAAAACTTTAGTAACTTTTTCAACGAATTGTTTAAAGAAATCAATATTAAACCATACATGAGGGTCATAGTTAGAAGCAAAGTACTCCGAGCCTATGAGTTGATTTTTATTAATTTCGTCCGCTAGTGCTATTGGTGTTTTGTCACCACCTTCCATTTTTTCAAAAATTTCAACAAGCTTTCCTTCTAGGTGCAGACCATTATAAAAAATAATATCTGCATCTACTAATTTGGTAACATCTCCTTCACTAGCTTTATATAAATGTGGATCGACTCCACTTCCCATTAAGCCTTCTACATTAATGTAATCTCCACCAATGTTTTTGACTAGATCGGTAATCATTGTTGTTGTAGTAACAACATTAATTTTGCCGTTACCTTCAGTTTCATTTTTACAACTGAAAATTATTAATATAGCTAATAATAGTATTCCTTTTTTCATCTTTTAAATTTATTTTCTTTTCATTCTATAACTTAACCCCATACCTAATAACAAATCTTGACCTTCGGTAATACTTGTTCCGAAGTACACATCGAATTGCAAATCGTTAGAGGCTAAATAGGTAAAACCAGCATCCCAATAATGGTTTGCAGAATTATCTTCAGGTAAATCACCATACAGTTCAGCATAAAACCCAAATTTATCTGAAAGACTATAGCCATAAGCCAAAGTGTAAATACCTGCGGCTTCTGGTGAATCATTTCCCCATTGCGCACCAATATTATAACCTAAACTCGATTTTTCACTCAGCGTATGAGATAAGGAAAATCTAAAATCTACACCTGTAGTTTCTGGTCTAAAATCCGCTGAGGCACTAAATATTGGAAACACATGACCAATAAGCGCAATCTCTGGCATACCATCTTTTTCTTCAGCAATATCAATCTTAACACCTAAAAGTAAAGGCGAAAGTCCACTAGCTACGTTGTCTAATTTATTGCCATTTACTTTTGTTACTCCTTCAACAAAATTCCAGCCTAAACGTAATTCTAAATTATCTAAAATACCGTACCTAATTAATGCAGTATTGTAGGTGTAGGTTTCAGATTTTATATTGTTCTTTTCAAAAGATTCGTAAAGTCCTCCTGTTTCAATTTGTAGAGTTCCTTTTCCAACAGTTGAGGAAGCTTCGGTTGCATCTGGTCTGTCGGTGACAATAGTGTCGCTATTTTCAGCTTCTTGAGCAAAAGAGAATAGAGTAGAAGTCGTTAGTGCAATACTAAGTACTAATGATTTATTGATTAGTTTCATATGGTTGTATTTATTTTTTAATATTGACATATGGTACATCCTATAATGTTATAGTTAATTTTAACTTTAGTCTAGGATGTTTCATTGACATAAATTAAGGTTGTAAAATCTTGGTTTAATAAAATGGTATTATTGTCGACTGATAGTTCAGTCATTTTGTTGTTTTTGAATTGTTTAGAGATTTTTACTTCGTGGCCATATTTTAATTTGTGATGTGCACAAAACTCAAAGAACTCTTTATCATCACTCATTAATCGCGATATGATATATGTTTTTCCCTCATCAGCATTTGAAAGAGAAATAGATGTGTCTTTAGTTGTAATTTTTCCATCAGCGTTAGGAATTGGATCGCCATGAGGGTCAAATTTTGGATGTCCTAAATAAGCACTTATTTTATCAGCTAATAAATCTGAGGTTTGATGCTCTAAAAGCTCTGCTTCTCTATGAATATCATGAAGTGACATATCGAACATTTTAAATAAAAAAGCTTCCCAAAGGCGATGTTTTCTGACTACATTCAAGGCCATTTTTTTACCTTTTTCGGTAAGTTGTAACTCTTGGTACTTTTCGTAATGTAGCAAATCTTTTAGAGCTAATTTTTTAGCCATATCAGTTGCTGCTGCACTAGAAATACCGAGCTTCTTGGCAATATTTCCTGGCTTGGTATCTTTAGCATCGTGAGAATTATTTTTGTAAATGGCCTTTACAAAGTTTTCAATAGCAATTGACATTTCTTATAGCTTTAATTAATTTTTAAGTATGCTTAAAAATTTTTCAAATGTAACTAAAAAAAATAAAATTTACTTCATTGAATTATAATTTTGCAACATTGGCTAATTTTTAACGTCTTTTTATAGTAAGTTCTATTAACCTTATTTTAGACATTGAAAAAAACAAAATCATGAAATCTTTATTTACATTAATTTTCTGCTTTGCATCCCTTTTTTATACGTTAGATGCGCAAGTCCAAATTGTAAAAGACTCTTTAAGTATTAGCAAAACTGTTGGATATCAACAAAAAGTTGATTTTAAAGACTATGAAATAAAATTTAAAAGCGTCATCACAGACTCAAGATGCCCCAAAAATGTGATGTGTGTGAGAGCAGGTGAAGCAGATGTTTTAGTTTCAATTTATAAAAACGGTAAGTTTATAGAAGATAAAAAAATTAGAATAGATGCGAGTGGTTATGTTATGGAATCTAACAATTTAGCCTTTTCTGCTAAAGATTTTAAGATCTATGGATTTGCGTTAACACCATATCCAGGAGATGCAAATGATATTGCTGATAAAGATTATCAGTTAGAGATTGTTTTGAAGTATAAAACGCTGAACTAAGAAGGTTAATTAGGTAATATTAATATTTCAACCCTTCTATTTTTAGTTCGATTTTTTTCAGAATTGTTTTCTACTAAAGGCTTTTTTTCTCCATATCCTTTTTCACGCCATTTAAAAGTTTTACTTGGAATTAGTTTTTTTAATTCTGTTGATACACTTTTGGCTCTAGCTAAAGACAGGTTTTTATTATTTTCGGAAGAACCTACATCATCTGTATGACCTTCAATAATAACATTTCCACTTTTAAGCACAGAGATGTTTTTTGCAAGTTCTTTTAAAGCCAGTAGGCCTTCAGGTTTTAATTCAGATTTTCCTGAATCGAAAAGCACTTTACTATCTAAATTTAAGCGCATGGCTGCACCAATTGCACCAATTGCATCCACATCTGCACCAGGAATCCCACTTGAAGTTTCAAGATCGGTTAATCTAACATAATAGAAAAGCTCATTTGGTTTTACAAAACCGTGAATATCTACTTGAGCAACACCTCCATCTATTTTACCAACTTCGATCCAGTTTTTCCCATCTTTAGATATTTCTAAACGTGTAGGCTCAATGGCGCCCATTTCAAAAATGTAAAGATCTGGTCCATTGACATCTATTAATGCGTTGTTTTCAAATTTAATAGTTAGTGTACCTTTTAGCCCTAAACTATGAACGTTTGCAAGTTTTTCTGATCTAATTTGATAACCATTTGGTTCTCCAAGCGCATTGCTAGGAGTATCTTCGTTTTCGGGGTGATAATAGTGAATAACTTCATCTGCAAACGATAGCTTACCTAAAGGTAGGTATACAGCTTTTGCTCTATTACCAAAGTAAGTCATGCCAACATCTTCACCAAAGTAGAGGTCTGGATTTTGCTTTTTAAAATCTCTTTTTGCTCTTTCAGCTCGCTTTTCTCTGTCTTTTAACGTTGTTGCTGAACCCTTAAATTCTTTCTTTAACGTTGTTGCATATTTTTGAGTGACTTTACCTTCTTCTACCATATTGTCAAGGTCTGTTTCTTCCATCATTTTTTTGAATTGCTCAATTTCCTCAATACTATGTATACTGTTTTTTGTTTTATTAAATCCTCGAATCATTTCACGCTCCTCTTTAGTCATTTTTCCAGAATTTTCTAACGTAACTTCTTCAGACATTGCTTCTAACATTTCTGGATCTGCTTCAAAGGAGCCAAAGCTATTTTTACCTGTCAGTGAATCTGCCTTTTTTAGTTTTGCGATTGTTGCAGCAACTCCAGATTCATCATTAAGTTTATTAAACGCATCTAGGAAGTCGTCCATATTACCACTTTCGCGCATTTGTTTTTCTGTTTTTTCTCGTTTATCCCCTTCTTTTATTAAGTCTTCTAACATATTACCAACGGCAACTGAATCTTGAAACAATTCTTCCATTTTTCTACCTTCTTCTAAATAAGCATTTAGGCTATCGTTAGAGATACCTGTGGATTCTAAAAAATCTTCACCTAGGTCTAATAATGATTCTTGATTAGAAGATGTTGCGTCTTTTTCTGGAATTATATGTTCTTCTTTTGCTTTATTATTACAAGAAAAGAATATAGATCCTAAAAGGATTATTTGTGTTATTTTAAAAAGTCTCATAATTAGTTTCTTTTGTATCTATCTTTCATAAACGAATAGTAAATAAAGCCAGAATTACTATACCAATTTTCAAACCCAAGTTGCGCTTCACATTTATCAATTTTTAATAAAATTTTGTGTAAATCTTCAATCATAAACCTATATTTAGTTTCATATGTGCCATTAAAACTATTCATAGATTTCAAGATGCCTTTCTTTACTGATTGCCATTTTAAGCCTACAACAGCATGAACAGAAGACACATCATCTCCGTAGCTTATTTTTTCATCTGTATATCTATCAATTCTAGCAGCGATTATGCGCAATTGTTCTAGGTTGTACCTCCTTATTTCTAAATCGACATATGCTTTTTTTAAACATTCACACCCTTCTTCTTTTTGTTTTTTATCAGAAGATTTGTTCTTGTCTTTTGACTCGCTTTTTTTCTTTGTTTCTCTTTTTTGCTTTTTATCTTGATCATTCCTTTTGTACTCTAATTCAGAATTTTGATTTCCGCTTGACCTAGATTCTTCAGGTGTATTACTCTTTTCTTTTATAGAACTTGGTGTCACATATTTTGGTGCATCAGGGAAATCGCCATTATCTATTAAATTTCCATCTTTATCATACTTTGGATGTCTAACAAATTTGCCAGGGTTGTCCGACCCTTCAATAAAGGGATTCATAAGAGGTAATCCGGTCTCAACATCTATTATTAAAGGGGCATCAGGGAAATCGCCATAATCAATTAGCCCTCCGTTTTTATCGTATTTAGGCTGTCGCCGAGAAGTGTTTTCATCGCTTACCTGACCCTCTATAAATGGGTTTTCATCTGGGGAATTAGTACTTGGATTAATTTTGGTTGGTGCATTAGGAAAATCGCCAAGATTAATTAATGTACCGTTTTGATCATATGTTGGTAATTGAAGCGTTTCTGAATTTTCTGAAATAGATGTCATGTCATTACTTGCAGCATCAGCTTGTTTGTTTGTTGTTTCCATGGATGAATTTGAAGAACCAGATTGATTGTCATTTGCTTGGTCAGATTCAGTATCAGTATCAGTTTGAGATTCTTTGCCCATGTTTTCGGTATTAGAGTCATTGGATTCAGAGCCGTTATTTTGTGAGATTTTTTTGTAATCGGCTAAGCAAGATGATGGAAGCGTAGGTTGACCTGCAGGATCTAATTTTGGTGATGCTTCTATGTCAGTTTCATCCAAAAAGTTATCAAAAACTCCATGACGAAGTGCATCCAATATATTTGCATAATCATCAATTTTAGTAATAATATCGACAGCCTTGTCAAGGTTCTTAAGTTGTTCCATATATCGCCCAACATTTGATGGCTTAACATTGGCTTGAGTTATACCATGATGAAAAAGAAATACAATGAATAACGATAAGGTTTTGCTGGATTTCTTTTTTAATATTAGAATTAATAAGATGACAACAATAACAAGTAATCCAACAACAAGAAACATATAGGGCTTTTCATTTTCAGGGACATCAATCACTGAGTCTTCCTGAGCGTTATCTTCTACAGCTGCTGTTGAATTTGTAGCAGGACTTGAGGTGTTTGCGGCATAAAAAAGATTTGTTTCACGAACAATTTTTCCACTACGCCAAATAGCCATATTAAATTTCACTTTTGCTTTATTACTAGAGAGAATGATACCAAATTCTTCAGCTGTATCAAACGATAATTGAAGAGCACCATTTTGTGTTTCGCCACTTCGTTTTATATCTTTCCAGTGTTTTTTAACGATATCAATTTTTACATTTTCACTTTTGTTTTTCAATAAAATAGTAACCATTACTCGTTCTAATACAGGTAAAATTTTTGCCTTTAAGAAAAGGCTATCGGTTTCCGTTTCTCCTTCTACATAAGAAGATAATATTCTGTCATTTTCAGGGTCCTCAGAGAATTTTATAATAAAAGGATTTTTACCAGTATCTAAATCTGGCATTATAACACTTGGCTCTTGACTAAATGATGCTATCGATAAAAAAAATAATAAGAATGAAATGTTCTTTGCCATGATACTAATTTTTAGTTTTTCCTAAGCCTAAAACTTTGTTTATGTCTGAATATACAACCCCCTCAAACTTTAAGTCAGATACCGTTATCACACGATATTCTGGGTTTTCTAATAAATCCCATTCGTATTTCATGTTAAATTTTTTTAATTCGGCATTACCAGAAGCAGAACTACCGTTAGATAAATCTATAACCCCAGACATATCACTTTCTGGGTTTTGACTGCGAGTGTCTGGGAATAATGAATAATGACCACTTACTAAGCCTCCTCCTTTTTTAGGAAATTTTAGTATTAAAGAAGCACTTATTAGCTTAAATGTATCGCCATCATAGTCTAGCATAATGCTCTCATTTCCTTTATCTAATTTTTTCTTGAAGGTAAAAGAAGCTCTTTTTTCACCTGTGTTTTTGTTTTTAGAAACAACACCAGAAGCTTTTGTGTAACCCCAATCTTTACCATTAACCTTACATAGATAGGTGTCTTTAATTGAGTTGTTAGCTGAAGTATTTTTAACACTTATCTCTTCCTTATTTTCAGATGTGTCTTTAGATTGTATTTCGTTTTCTTTTGTATTATTACATGAAAATAGAACATATAATAAGGCAATAAGCAATATAGATTTCCTCATAATAAATTAATTTCAAAATGCTTTAAATAATGCAGATTTAAGAGTTTGTAAATTTGAAAAACCTTAAATTTTGATAAAATTAATTAATTCAGTTTCTAGAGGTTATGACTATTGTAACAAAGGATATAAGTAATGTAACATGTCTACAAGGAACTAAGTAATAGCCTTTTTAGTTTTAAAAAAATAACAAGAATATTTTAATGAATTATTAATGACAACCACAATCATTGGTATCACAATCTTTAGAAGGGTTTTTCTTAGGTGACCAGAAAAACTTTCTCACTAAGAAAATTAAAGCAAGTGCTAGAGCAGAAAAAACTAATATGTTTTGAATAACGGTATTCATCTATTTTAATACTTGAAAAGCGATTAATGCTACAATATAAGCAAAAGCAGTCATAATTACCAGCTGATAAGTTGGCCATTTCCATGAGTTGGTTTCACGTTTTACAATTGCTAATGTACTCATACATTGCATGGCAAATGCATAGAATAACAACAATGAGATTCCTGAAGCAAAATTAAAAAGAGGACCACCTAAAATAGGGTTTATTTCACCTGCCATTCTATTTTTAATGGTTTCTTCTTCATCACTACCTACACTATAAATTGTTGCAAGTGTGCCAACAAAAACTTCTCGTGCAGCGAAAGAACTTACTATGGCAATTCCAATTTTCCAATCATAACCTAATGGTCTAATCACTGGTTCTATAGCATGACCAGCAATACCAATAAAGGAATGTTCTAATTTATGGGACTCTATTTTTTGGTGTAATTCGTCTTCACTTAAATTTTCTGAAGCGTATTGTTCGGTTACAATAGTTTCTGCATTATTAAAGTTTTCACCTGGTCCATAAGATGCTAAAAACCATAATACAATTGAAATAGCAAGGATAATTTTACCCGCGCCAAACACAAATGATTTTGTTTTTTCAAGCACTGTGATTGCCACATTTTTAAACATTGGAAGTTTGTAGTTTGGCATCTCTACAACAAAGAAAGTTTTACTTCTTATTTTAAGAACCTTATTTAAAATCCAAGCGGATCCTACAGCTGCGCCAAAACCAATGAGGTAGAGCAACATTAAGGTTAATGCTTGATAACTGAGACCAAAGAATCTCCCTTCAGGAATTACTAATGATATGATTATTAAATACACTGGTAATCTTGCAGAACATGTTGTAAACGGAGTTACTAATATGGTGATAAGACGTTCTTTCCAACTTTCAATATTTCGTGTTGCCATAATTGCAGGAATAGCACATGCAGTACCAGAAATTAAAGGCACTACACTTTTACCACTAAGTCCAAAGCGACGCATAATCCTATCCATAAGAAATACCACGCGACTCATATAGCCACTTTCTTCAAGAATGGAAATAAACAAGAATAGAAACGCAATTTGAGGAATAAAAATTACGATACCTCCAAGCCCAGAAATAATACCTTCAGCTAAGAGGTTGGTAAATGCACCTTCAGGCAAGGTGTTTTTTGTCCACTCACTTAAAGAGGCAAACATACCATCTATAAAATCCATTGGCACACTAGACCAATCATATATGGCTTGAAAAATAGTTAATAGAATAATACCAAAGATGAGGTAACCCCAAACTTTATGAGTTAAAATTCTATCTAGTTTAATTCTTAAGTCTTTAGCTGTTTTTAGATCAATAGTCTGTCCTTTTTTTAAGGTATCATTTATAAATTGATAACGTTTTATGGTCTCTTTTTGTTGAAGACGTTTTAAATCATTTTTAGTTTTCGTCTTAAAGTTAGAAACAGCATCTATAGTTTTTCTATCTGTTTTGCCAAAATTGACATCCTGAGTTATGACTAACCAAAGTTTATATAACAACTGATTTGGAAATGCTTTTCTTAAGTTATTAAAATAAGTCTCATCTATTGAAGATGCATCCATACATGGTATTATTGAGAGCTCTTTGTAATTGGTAATTAGCTCCTTTAATTCAGAAATACCATCATTTTTTCGTGTACTTATTAGAGCGATTTTAGTTTCAAGTTGTTGCTCTAAATAATCTATGTCTAACGAAATACCTTTGTAAGCCATTCGGTCGGACATATTAATAACCAAAATAGTAGGTATCTCTAAATCCTTAATTTGTGTAAAAAGTAAAAGGTTTCGCTTTAGGTTTTCAACATCACTTACCACAACCGCAACATCAGGAAAATCCTTGTCATTTTTATTAAGTAGTAATTCAATCACTACATTTTCATCAAGAGAAGAGGCATTTAAACTATAAGTGCCAGGTAAGTCTATAATGTGTGCTTTTACTCCCCGAGGTAATTTGCAAATTCCTTCTTTTTTTTCAACTGTAATACCAGGATAATTACCTACTTTTTGATTTAGTCCTGTAAGGGCATTAAAAACAGAAGTTTTTCCTGTATTAGGGTTTCCTATTAAGGCAACATTAATCTGCTTACTCATCTACAGTTTCTATTAATATGTGAATTGCAGTTTCTTTTCTAATGGCCAAGTGCGATCCGTTAATATTAAGATACATTGGGTCCGCAAAAGGGGCAACTTGTACTAACTCAACAGAATTACCAGGAAGACAACCCATTTCTAGAAGTTTTAATGGAACATGACTAGAGGATACATCTTTAATAATGCCCTGTTGTCCGCGTTTTAAGTCTGCTAATGTCAAGCGTTTCTTATTTAGATTGATTTTAAAGAAGCAAAAGTAAGAGAAATTTTTCAGTGTAAAAAGGAAGGTATTATTTATTTCCTCGGTTTAACTTTTAATAGCCTCCAAAATATTTTAAAGTTTCAATATCATCTAAGAGTTTCTCAATATCTTCTGGATTTGTACCATCGTAAAACCCTCTAATTTGACGCTTTTTATCAATGAGTAGAAAGTTTTCAGTATGGATCATATCGTATTCATCACCATTGCCATCTGTTTTTACAGCTAAATAGCTTTTTCTGGCAAGTTGGTAAATCTGTTTTTTATCTCCAGTTACTAAATTCCATTTACGGTCAATAACTCCTTTTTCTTTAGCGTATTTTTTCAACTGTGCTACACTGTCAATTTTTGGAGTTACCGAATGTGATAATAACATGACATCCTCATCATCAATAATTTCTTTTTGAATTTGATACATGTGATCGGTCATTATCGGACAAATAGTTTGGCATGTGGTAAAAAAGAAATCAGCAACATAAATCTTATCTTTATAAGTGTCTTGTGTTATGGTTTTTCCATTTTGGTTGATAAGACTAAAATTTGCGATTTTATGATATTTGGCTTTGTGTTGTATGGTACTATCAACTAATTCTTCGCTGACATAATTTGGATTCCAAACAGGTAACTCTTGTTTTACATTAAGGACGTTATATATAATTGCAATAATGATGATGCACAAAATTGAAAAGAAAATTCCAAAGTTTTTATAGCCTTTAAAAAACGAAAGAAACGACATTATTTTTGGTATTTTATAAATGAATTGCAAAGGTACGATTCAAGCTAATTTTCTATTACATTTTTAACACAAAAAAGAAGGTTTTATCTTTAGATTTATAAATCCATGTTAAAAATAAATCGATTAGAAATACAATTATTTTCTAAGTTGGTTGAAAACCTTACTTTTGCGAATCGAAATTTGAAATGATTACATGGAATTTATTATAAAAATATCACAATTTTTACTCAGCTTATCTTTACTTATTGTATTACATGAGTTGGGTCATTTTATACCAGCAAAATTATTTAAAACTAAAGTTGAGAAATTTTACCTCTTTTTTGATGTTAAGTTTTCGCTCTTTAAAAAGAAAATAGGAGAAACGGTTTATGGTATTGGCTGGTTACCGCTTGGTGGCTATGTAAAGATTGCCGGAATGATTGATGAGAGTATGGATAAGGAGCAAATGGCACAACCGCCACAACCATGGGAGTTCCGTTCTAAACCAGCTTGGCAACGTTTAATTATTATGCTTGGAGGTGTTACTGTAAACTTTATTTTGGCTTATATTATTTATGTTTTTGTCTCATTTACTTATGGTGATACAGATATTAAAATAGATAGCCTTAAAGGTGGATATCTAGTTGAGAACAAGGTGTTATTAGAGTCTGGTTTTAAGACAGGTGATAAAGTTCTTGCTATCAATAATCAGAAAATTGAGAAAGATTCTGAAATTGGCCAGTACATTATTGGTGCTCAGCAAATGACTGTTGAAAGAAATGGTGAAGAGAAAATTATTGATCTTCCTGAGAATTTCTTAGGGCAATTATCAGATGAAGGCAGTAAAAACTTATTTAGATATCGTTATCCATTTATTGTAGAATCTATACCAGATTCTTCTGCCAACGTTACTGCAGGTTTAAAAACAGGTGACATTATTTTAAGTCTTAATGGTAAGAAATTAGATTATTTTGACTTATTTGAAGACGAATTAAAAAATCTAAAAGGACAAACAGTTTCTGCTGAAGTATTAAGAGATGATAGCACTATTACTAAAGAGTTAAAGGTTTCTCAAGAAGGTAAATTAAATATTTTTAGGGACATAGATGCTAAGCGATTTACGGAATTAGGTTATTATGAGGTCACTCAAAGAGAATATACTTTTGGAGAAAGTTTTGCCGCTGGTGGTCGCAAGTTCAATTCTACTATAGTTAACTATTTTGCTCAATTAAAAGCTATTTTTACACCAAGTACAGGAGCATACAAAGGCCTAGGTGGATTTAAGGCCATATTTGACATTTTTCCAGATGTTTGGAGTTGGGAGGCCTTTTGGAGATTAACAGCATTTTTATCTATAATGCTAGCTATTTTAAACTTGCTTCCTATACCTGCTTTAGATGGTGGTCACGTGATGTTTTTGTTATACGAAATGATTTCTGGACGTAAGCCAAGTGAAAAGTTTTTAGAGCGTGCTCAAATAATTGGATTCTTTATATTAATTGCTTTAGTATTATTTGCAAACGGAAACGATATTTTTAAAGCAGTTACGAGATAAATAATTTTAATAATAGCTTTTAAAAAAATAGGTTTTCATATTGTGGAAATTAAAAAATAATTTATATTTGCGCTCGCTAAAGCAAAAAGAAATCTTCCTCTTTAGCTCAGTTGGTTAGAGCATCTGACTGTTAATCAGAGGGTCCTTGGTTCGAGCCCAAGAAGAGGAGCAAAAAAAACCGATACAATTGTATCGGTTTTTTTGTTTTAAGAATTATATTTCTTTTTCAACTGAGTCAACATTTCAGTAGTCATTGTTTCTAAATCAAAACTTTCTTTCCAATTCCAATCTTTTCGCGCCATTGTATCATCAATAGATGATGGCCAGCTGTCTGCAATAGCTTGTCTAAAATCGGGTTTATAAGAGATAGAAAACTCAGGAAGCTGTTTTTTAATACTTTCAAAAATATCCTTTGGTGTAAAGCTTATGGCAGATAAATTATAAGAGGATCTTATAGATAAACTCTCTGATGGAACTTGCATTAAATCTGTGGTTGCTTTAATTGCGTCTTCCATAAACATCATTGGTAAGCTTGTGTTTTCAGATAAAAAACATTCGTAGTTACCTTTTTTAATAGCATCGTGATAGATTTCTACAGCATAATCTGTTGTGCCACCTCCAGGCATGGCTTTATGACTTATAATCCCAGGATAACGGATACTCCTCACATCTACATCATATTTTTCATGATAATATTCGCACCAACGTTCTCCAACCTGTTTTGTTATGCCGTAAACTGTTGTTGGTTCGCAAATGGTATGTTGAGGTGTGCTCTCTCTAGGTGTAGTTGGACCAAAAACAGCAATGCTACTTGGCCAGAAAACTTTATCTATAGTTTTTTGCTTGGCTAGATTGAGGACATGGAATAGGGAATTCATATTCAAATCCCATGCTTCCATTGGGTATTTCTCTCCTGTTGCGCTTAGTAAAGCCGCCATTAAATAAACGGTTTTTATAGTATTGCTTTTACAGCAATCCTTAATGGCATTATAATTTTTGGCATCTATGATTTCAAACGGACCAGAATTTACGAGGTCTAAGTTTCTGGTATTGATATCACTAGCAATAACATTATTAACACCGTGAATTTCTCTTAATTTGGTTGTAAGCTCTGTTCCTATTTGTCCACAGGCGCCAATGATTAATATTTTTGAAGACATGTATTAAAATTAAAGTATCCTCAAAAATACTAAGAAAATAATCATGTTTATATTAAAGTTTTTAGAAAAACAACCATTCTTTTGCGATATATGTAATGGTGTTTTTTTGAAGACGTCTTAACATTTTTTAGGACATAGAAAATGCTAAGAAGCGTTCTTTAAAGTATATTTACAATCTAATTAAAATAACTCATGAAGATTGGATTATACGTTTTAAGTCTGTGTTGTTTAATGTTTATAAGTTGTGGTGATGACAAAAACGCCACAGAAGTTGTAGAAACAGAAAATGAAAATCAAAAGCCTAATATTAGCTCTAAGGCAATAGAGGATTTTGATTATACAGATTATGCACTTAGTCCAGAAAGTGAAGAGACATTAGCTAATTGGGAAAAATATCAAGAGTTAGCGATTCAAATAGGTTACTTAAAAAAAGCTGATTTATCATTTTTTAATGGTGATAAAGAGCAGTTGAAGACATTTATTGATGAATTTAAAATAGAAACTCCAAAACAGTTACTTACAAATTCAATTATATCTAGAACGGTTATTTTGGAGACCATGCTTTTAAGGTTAAACGAAAATTTAACTTTAGAAAATATCGAAGCTAAATTAAAATTACAAAACGTTAAAGAAGTGTTAGTCGCGTTTTCTAGTCTTAACTATCAGATTAATAAAAAGTTAGAGAGTGACATCTACAACGAAATCAAGCCAGAATAGTACCTAGTTATAGTCTTAAAGTTTTGTTAAGTTGTAACAATTTTAAGAATACCAAGTCTTATTAATAATTACTTTTAATTCGAATTAATCAAAAACAAACTATGAAAACCAATCTTAGTCGCGTTCTAGCGATATCAGGTTTGGCTTTCTTTACTATTGTAGGATGTAAAGATGAAGCCAAAAAAGACTCTGCTATGGCAGAAGAAAAAATTCCAGGAATTATATTGGAAAATATGGACACTTCGGTAAGTCCAAATGAAGATTTTTACAACTACGTTAACGGAAGTTGGATGAAAACTACTCAAATCCCAGAAGAAGAAGCAAGTTGGGGAGGATTTGGTGTATTGAGGAAATCAACACGAAATGATGTGTTGGAAATTGTAAAAAACTCAAAAGAATTTGGTGCTTATGCTGAAGGCACTGACCAGAAAAAAGCGCTTTTATTTTTTGAGTCTGAGCTAGATACTATAGCTAGGAATGAACTAGGAACTAAACCTTTACAACCATTATTAAAAGCTATTGATGGTATTAATAGCTTGTCGGATGCACAAACCGTATATGCCAAAACTATAGGTGTAGGCGCACCTTTTTATAACCTTGCAATATTTCCGGATATTAATGATAGTAGTATCTATGCCCCTTACATAACGCAAGGAGGCTTAGGATTACCAGATCGTGATTATTATGTGTTGCAAGATGAAAAATCTAAAGAGCGTCGTCAACAATATGTTGATCATGTTACTAGAATGATGCAGTATATAGACTATAATGCTGAAGAAGCTAAAGAAGCTGCAGAAATGATTTTAGCCTTAGAAACTAAATTAGCAGAGCCTCAATTTGATAAAACTGAGAGACGTAATTTTAGTAATTTCAATAACCCTAGAAGCATTGAGCAACTAACAGAATTAACACCAGCAGTTAATTGGGATAAGTTTATTTCTGATTCAGGTGTTAATCAAAAACTCGATACGGTTTATGTTGTAGAGTTGAGATATATGAAAGCACTTCAAGGAATCTTAAAATCAACTCCGATAGAAGATATTAAAACCATAATGAAATGGAATACTTTAAATAGTGCAACAGGGTTTTTATCTACTGAAATTGAAAAAGCTAATTGGGATTTTTATAGTAAAACATTAAGAGGGACTGAAACACAAAGACCAGCTGAAGATCGTGCAATGGATAATGTTACTGGGCGTGTTGGTGAAGCTATAGGTAAATTATATGTAGATTCTAAGTTTCCGCCAGAAGCAAAGGAAAAAGCAGAAAAAATGATTGCTAATGTAATCACTGCATTTAAAGCCAGAATTGATAAATTAGATTGGATGAGTGCCGAGACTAAATTAAAAGCAATTGAGAAGCTTGATAAATTTACAGTTAAGATTGCTTATCCAGACGAATGGAAGGACTACTCAGAATTGATGATTGAAGAAGGGAATAGTTATGCAGATAACATGATGGCTTTTTCTGATTGGAATTTAAAAGAAAGCTTAGCGGATTTAGGCCAGAAAGTTGATAAAACAGAATGGGGCATGCCTCCACAAATGGTAAATGCTTATTTTAATCCATTAAATAATGAAATTGTATTCCCAGCTGCTATTTTGCAACCACCTTTCTATAATTGGACTGCAGATGAAGCTGTGAATTATGGTGGAATTGGAGCCGTAATAGGTCATGAGATATCTCATGCTTTTGATGATCAAGGTTCACAATTTGATAGTGATGGAAACCTAATTAATTGGTGGACACCTGAAGATCTAACAGAATTTAAAAAGAGAGGTGATGCTCTAGTTGATCAATACTCAGCAATACAAGTATCAGACAGTTTGTACATAGATGGACGTAATACTTTAGGTGAAAATATTGGTGACCTAGGAGGAGTGCTTGGAGCTTATGACGGTTTACAATTGTACTTTAAAGAAAATGGAAGACCTGATGATATTGATGGTTTTACAGCAGAGCAACGTTTCTTTATGTCTTGGGCTACTGTATGGAGAACATTAAGCAGACCAGATGCTCTAGAAACTCAAATTAAAACAGATCCACACTCTCCAGGTATATATAGAGCAACACAACCACTTAAAAATATAGACGAATTTTATGAAGCGTTTGGTATTAAAGAAGGTGATGCCATGTATTTAGCACCAGAAAAGCGTGTTAGAATTTGGTAAATGAAATAGATACAGATTAAACAAAAAATGCAGCTCATCGAGCTGCATTTTTTATGCTTATTAGCTAATAAGTATCAATTCTTTTTCGCGGCAGCTGCTAGTTGCGCTTTTTGAGATTCTAAAGCTTGTCTGCTCACTTTCGCTAAATTAAAATTAGGATCAATAGCTAATGCATCGTTCATTAATTTTAAAGCAGCATCGATATTAGCTGTTTTGTTTTCCGAAAACGTTAATAAACCTTTTAAGCAATAAAGCGCTGCTTTCATAGACGTTTCATAAGGTTGTTGTGTTTCGTAAAACGCACGTTTCATATCATCTTTTACATTAGCAAGTGCATAGTCTATATTTAACTTAGCTCCTGCTAAATCTTTAGTTTGAATTTTCATATCAGCCATTTCGTAAGCTAAATATACACTAGGGTTACGCGTATTAAGTACTTCGTAATGCTCTAAAGCCATTTTTGGCTGATTGAGGTTTTTTAATGCCAGAGCTTTAACTTCTACATTCATATCAGAATCTGTAGCATTTTTCTCAACACCAATTGTATTTAGAGCTTGCACGTATTGTCCTTCCGAAAGGTACATATAAGCTATAGTGTCTTTACGTGCTACTGAAGGTTCTAAAACATCAAGATGGGTCATGGCATTAATAACACCCTGCACATCACCTTGTTTTTTCATTTGTTTGTAATATGCTTCGTAATGTTTTTTCAATTCTGCATTGGTCTGAGCAAAAACACTAACTGAAAATAGCATAAGAACTGCGATTGTAATCTGTTTCATTTTGTTTTTATTGTTATTTCAAAAATAATTAATGGGCTAAACTATAAAAATTAATAGAAAATGGTCTTAAAAATCTATTAATTTCTATGGTGCTTGTTTAAATGTGTAGTTCAAAAGCTGTACCAATTTAGAACTATCAATGATTTTTCCTTTACTTTTTTCTTTAATATCAAACTCTGGTAACAGTAAATTATAACGTTTACAATAGTTTGAATAATACGTTTTTTTATCTATTTCTATAGGATATACAGCATTTAAAACCTTATTCCAAAAATTGTTTTTTAATAGCAAGGCAATAATTTGAATACAATCTTCTTTATGAATTAAATTAATTGGTGCTTCAGCATTTGCAATATTAGTTCTACCAGATAAATAGTTTGCAGGATGGCGTTCATCTCCAAATAAACCACCAAATCGTAAAATGGTAGTATTAAAATTAGAGTTATGAATTAGCAATTCTTCAATTTCAATTAATTGTTTTGAGCTGTTTGAAGTTGCATTTGGCTCAGTGGAATTATTAATTATTGGGAAACCATAATCATCTTTAAAAACAGAAGTTGAGCTTACATAAAGCACATTTTTTATATTTTCTTTCTCTAGTACTTTTACTAGATGTTTTATTTCTTTTACATGATTTTTTGAGGGATTTCTTCGTAATCCTGGTGGAATATTTATAATAACGGTGTCACTATCAGCTAAAAAATCAGAGTAATTTCCAGAAACACCTGTTTCATTCAAACGAATTAAGTGACCATCAATAGCATACTCATTTAACTGCTTTAATTTGGCTTCAGAAGTTGTTGAGCCTTTAACTTTATAGTCATTTTCAATCAAAAATTTGGCTAGAGATAAACCTAACCAACCACAACCAATAATACTAATTTGCTTTTTCAAAATATAGGGCTAAATATACTCGTTAAAAGTACGGAATATATAGACTTGGTATTTTTCGATTTTGTGAAGTAATCAATTTTCAGTAACTTTAAGATTAACTCAAAATATAACGTTATGGGAATAAAAAGTTTTCAAGGTGCGCGAAAGCAACAAAATGTGACGTCATCAACATCGCTAAAAGTTAAAGATTACATGACAACTCAGCTTATAACGTTTAAGCCAAATCAATCTGTACAAGAGGTTGTAGAGTCTTTAATTAAGAATAAAATTTCTGGAGGACCTGTTGTTAATGAGAAAAATGAGTTAGTTGGTATCATATCTGAAGGTGATTGTTTAAAACAATTAAGTGAAAGCCGATATTATAATATGCCTTTAGATCACGACAATGTAGAAAAACGAATGGCTACTAATGTAGAAACTATTGATGGTAATATGGATGTTTTTGATGCTGCAAATAAGTTTTTGCAATCTAAAAGGCGTCGCTTCCCTATAGTAGAAAACGGAAAACTTGTTGGACAGATTAGTCAGAAAGATATTTTAAAAGCAGCACTTCAGCTTAAAGGAGAAAATTGGAATAGTACAACTAAAGGGAATTCTTAATCGTCTCGTTTTACTAAAGCATAATAATCGTTTTCTAAAGGCAAATAACCTTGATCATAAACAAAGTAATAAATTGTGCCAGCTTTGGTTGTGTATATGCTTGTAAAGTAATTAAAATCAAACCCTTTTTCTATGAGCTTGGCTCTAGAGCACTTTGTTTTTTTATTAGGATTGAGTGCCTCTAATATTCTATAATTTTTTCGAAGCCTATTATTGGTGTTTCTAATAAGGTTTTTAGAATCCTTGTTTATACGATTGTTATAGGCATTTCTGCAACCATCACTACAGAATTTTTTATCAATCCTTCCTCTAATTTTATCTCCACATTCCGGACATTTTCTTTGCATAATTATTTGTTTATGATAGGAATATATTTAGCCCAAGGCCCAACTTCGGTTTTGTATTGCTTAGCCATTACTCTTGAGATTTGAGCAATATGCCCCAAATCATGAGTTACCCAACTGGCTAATAATTGAGATAATGTAACTTCACCCAGCTCTGGATGAATACCTTTTAAATTAAGTTGACTCTCATTTAAATTTAAAGCTTTTAAAGTAAGAAGGTTTTTGTGTCTTAGGGTTTCAAACTGATTAAGCAATTCGGTTAACGTTTTTCCTTTAGATAATTCTAATTGAGCGAATCGATCAAAAGGGGCAAACGTTTTATTTTCTGAATGACTTAAAATTACATTCAACCTTGTCATCCAATCAGTTTGTTCCCCATAAATTAAATGTCCAACAATATCAAATGCACTCCAAGTATCAGTTCCTTCATTACAAAAAACCCATTCATCAGAAAGATGTTCTAAAAACGATTTTAATGTTTTAGGTGTTTGTTCTAAAATTTCACATGCTTGGTTAAGGTTGTACTTCATGAGGTGTACAAGTTACAAAATATTCGATTACAAACGTTTACAGTGATTTTCTAAGCGCTAAAATATAACCAAAATGTATGCCTTCATGAAAGTTATTAAAAGCAATAGCTTCTTCAACATTACTCAATATGCTTTTTGTACTTACGGTATATTCGGTAAAAGTCTTAAAAATATCATTATTATAATCTTCTTTTGTTTTTTCAATTGTAGAAAACAATAAGCTTTTAATGATATCAACTTCAGCTTGAGATAGATCTTTTTCAGTTTTTGTTCCCTTTTTAAAAGCTGTTACCATTTCGTTAGATAAAGACATTGGCAGTTCAGATAATCTATAGACTAATATTTGCTGAGTAACAATCGTATGTGCAATATTCCAGATAATACTATTATTAAATCCATCTGGGACTTTATTTAATTCTTTTAAAGTGTGATTTTCAATAAAAGCGCTTAATAGTTTTCTATTTTTAATAGCAATATCAAATGCGTAATCCATATGATTATATTTTTCCTAAATGTAATTAAAATTCGTATTAATTACGGTTACTTTGTATCTTCAAAATTATATAGATTTCTATTATGAAAAAAATATATTATCTAAGTACTTGTAACACGTGTATGAGAATTATTTCTGATCTTAATTTACCTAAAGATTTTATACTTCAGGATATAAAAACTGAACCGATAGCGAAAGCTCAAATAGAAGCGATGAGAAGTCTTACAGATAGTTATGAAAGTTTGTTTAGTAAACGCGCAAGGTTATATAAAGAACTTGGACTTAAAGAGAAATCACTTTCTGAAGATGATTACAAAAACTACATTTTAGAACACTATACATTTTTAAAACGACCAGTGGTGATTTATAACAATAAAATCTTTATTGGTAATTCTAAAAAAATGGTTGAAGCAGCTAAATTTGCGATACATGAAAAGTAGAAACTTTGCCATTTTTGCATTGTTTATGGTCCAACTTTTATATGGAATCAATTATACTATTGCTAAGACAGTTATAAATGAAAATTATATTAAACCGTTTGGCTTTGTATTAATAAGGGTAGCAGGTGCAACAGTATTATTTTGGCTTATGTCCTTTTTTTTACCAAAACAAAAAATTGAAAAGAAAGACTTTTTAAGGCTTTTTATGGCAGCAATTTTTGGAGTTGTAATTAATATGTTATTCTTTTTTAAGGGATTAGAATTTACGTCACCAATACATGCTTCTTCTATAATGACAATTACACCTATTATCATTTTAGTCTTTTCTGCCTATTTACTAAAAGAAAAGATAACTAACTTTAAGGTAATTGGTGTAATATTAGGGTTAATTGGTGCTCTAATTTTAACCATATATGGTAAATCTGCTAGAACAGGTGATAACGTTCCACTAGGAAATCTAATGATATTTCTAAATGCTATTTCTTATAGTATATATGTAATAATGATAAAGCAATTAACAGCTAAATATCATCCTTTTGCATTTATTAAATGGTTGTTTTTGTTTGGATTAATTATACTTATCCCTTTTGGCTATAATGAACTACTGGAGGTTAAATGGCAAACATTTACACCATATATTACTTACTCAGTTATATTTGTAATTTTAGGAGCAACTTTCGGAACTTATCTTTTGAATCCATTAGCGTTAAATAAGTTAAAAGCGTCAACTGTTGGAATATTTATATATCTTCAACCAGTGATTGCAGGACTTTTTGCCTTATACGTTGGAGCAGATTTTATAGATGCTCTTAAGATTTGTGCGATGCTTTTAATTTTCGTTGGTGTTTATCTTGTAACCATAAAACGAAAACAGACTAACTAATTTGCTTTTAACATCAAAAATATTTAAAAGAGTAGATGCCATTCCGCAATCATATTGGGATAGTGTCAACTGTTGTTCAAATATTTATTATTCACCAGAATTTTTAAGTGCTTTTGAATTGGCCAATAAGGATATAGAATTCAATTACATTTTTATTTTAAAAAATAATGAAGCCGCTGCTTTTGCAAACACTCAAATTGTAACCATTGGTATAGAAACCATTACTAAAAATATAAGAATGTCTAGTAAGATTAGGCGTGTAGTAAACAATATGTTTTGTAGAAATCAAATTCGTGTATTGTTTTGTGGTAATGTGTTTTTGAGTGGTGAATATGGGACTTTCTTAAAAGACGGAGAGCCAAAGACGGAAACATTTAAAGCCATTGCAGAAGCAGTTAAGCGTCTCTCAAAGACTACAAAAAGACTTAATGCAATATTTGTTAAAGATTTTAAAAACGAATCATTACTGATAACAGAATCTCTAAAATTGTATGATTATGCTGCTATGCATGTAGAGCCTAATATGATTATTAGCCTAAAGCCCGAATGGAAATCTTTCTCTGATTATACAGACGCTTTAAAGTCTAAATATCGTGTAAAAGCTAATAGAGCTGATGCAAAAAGTAAAATTTTAGAAGCTAAATTGTTCTCAGTAGAAGATATTAAAATCCACAAAAAAGAGCTTCAAGAGCTATATCAGAACACCATAGATAATGCTGATTTTAACGCACAAATATTAAACCTTGAAACGTACATACATCTTAAAAACACATTTAAAGATAAGTTTATAGTAAAAGGATATTTTTTAGAAGATAAATTAATTGGTTTCCTATCTGCAATGCAAAACGGGACTAATCTCGACGCTCATTTTATAGGTATTGACTATACAAACAATAAAGAATTTGCTATTTATCCAAGAATATTAAATGACTATGTTAGACTTGGTATTGAAACAAAATCTAATCGAATAAATTTAGGAAGAACGGCCTCTGAAATTAAGAGCACACTTGGTGCAAAACCAGAAGCATTAACCTGTTATTGTAAGCACAAACGGTATATTCCTAATCAGATATTAAAACCATTTATAAAAAACGTTAAGATTAAAACATTTAAGCAGCATAAGCCGTTTAAATAAAGCTTTAAACTTTCATTGGTTTTGGACGTACTCCGTATTTACGTGTATCTTCTTTTGTAAGTACGATAAAGCTTTCAGATTTAGGGAATTTTTGAGCCAATTCTAATAACGATTCTGGTAAAGCTGTTAATTTTCTAGTTTTTAAGTCTATCCATGCACCTTGCATTTCGCAATAGGCTAAGTTTTCGCCTTTATGATTATAAAAATTATGCTCAAACATAAAGAGCATCCCATCTTCACTTAAGCCAGAAACTTCTATAGTTACTGTTATTGGTGCACCAAGAAAAGATTCTTTAAAATAATACATGTGTTCATAAAACACTACTGGACCCAGGTTATGTTTTTTAATTTCTGGCATAGAAAAACCAAACTCACCAAAAAATGCCATACGCGTATGGCTCATAAAATTAGTATAAGCAGAATTAGCTAAATGATTATTAGCATCTACATCACTCCACCTTATTTCAAACTGTTTTTTGTACATATATATCTTTTCAATTAGAAGAGACAAAGTTATAAAAGTCTATAATGAGAATGGGTAGCTTTCAAAACTATTTAATCAATACTTAAAACCATTCTATTTTGTACCTTTGCTCAACTTTAATAGCATCGTCTTAATGATACAATCCATGACAGGTTATGGGAAATCTATACTTCAGCTCCCAACAAAAAAAATATCAATAGAATTAAAATCACTGAATAGCAAAAGTTTAGACCTCAATGCACGCATGCCATCAATGTACCGTGCAAAAGAGTTAGAGATACGTAAGCTTATTGCAAAACATCTTAGAAGAGGAAAAGTGGATTTTTCCCTTTTTGTAGAGATTACTGGTGAAGACACAAGCTCTAAGATTAATAAAACAGTGGTTAATGAGTACATTAGCCAACTTAAAGAAGTCGTAGATGGTGATGCAACAGAACTCTTAAAAATGGCAATCCGTTTACCTGATGCCGTAACCACTGAGCGTGATGAAATTGATGAGGAAGAATGGGTAAAAATTAGCAAAGAAATTAATGACGCAATAACAAAAATTGTGGCTTACAGAGAAGATGAAGGAGCTACACTAAAGCAAGATTTTACGGATAGAGTTACCACACTTAGACGTTTGTTACAGGAAGTAATTACTATGGATCCTGAACGTATAGATGGTGTAAGAGCTCGTTTAGAAAAAGGAATATCAGATATTAAGGAAAAGGTTGATGAAAACCGTTTTGAGCAGGAGTTAGTTTACTATATCGAAAAATTTGATATCACAGAAGAAAAAGTCCGATTAGATAATCATTTAGACTATTTTATTAAAGCTTTAAATTCCGAAGATTCTAACGGAAAAAAACTAGGTTTTATATCTCAAGAAATAGGAAGAGAGATTAATACCATTGGTTCTAAATCTAACTATGCACCAATGCAAAAGCTCGTTGTACAGATGAAAGATGAGCTCGAAAAAATTAAGGAACAATTATTGAATGTGCTATAACAAGTACAAAGTAATTAGTATAAAGTAAATCGTTATTGTGTCGGAAATAAAAACTAAAAAACAAGGTAAACTCATCGTTTTTTCAGCACCATCTGGTTCTGGGAAGACAACCATTGTTCGTCATTTATTAAAACAGTCAGAGCTTAATTTAGAATTTTCTATTTCTGCTACATCACGCGAAGCTCGTGGTAATGAACAAAACGGAAAAGACTATTACTACTTGTCACTTAAAGAGTTTAAGAATAAGATTAAAAATGACGAATTCTTAGAATGGGAAGAAGTCTATAGAGATAATTTTTATGGCACTTTAAAGTCTGAGATTGAACGTATTTGGGCTAAAGGTAAACATGTTATTTTTGATATTGATGTGTCTGGTGGTTTGCGTATAAAACGAAAATTTCCAGAGCAAACACTAGCTGTTTTTGTAAAACCTCCAGATTTAAATGAATTGGTAAGGAGACTCAAAGACAGAGGTGAAGAAAGTGAAGAAAAGATAAGTATGCGTGTTGCAAAAGCACCAGCAGAATTGGCTACAGCTCCACTGTTTGATGAGATAGTTGTAAATGCTAATTTAAATGAAGCTTTAGAGAATGCTTATAATTTAGTTTCAGAGTTTTTAGCTGATTAAAATAATGAAGATAGGTCTATATTTTGGTACATTTAACCCCATACATGTTGGGCATTTAACCATTGCTAATCATTTAGCAGAGCATAGTGATTTAGACCAGGTTTGGTTTGTGGTAACCCCTCAAAGTCCTTTCAAAAAGAAGCGTAGTTTATTAGATAATCATCAACGTTTAGAGATGGTGTATCTAGCAACAAAAGACTACACTAAACTAAGATCTAGCGACATAGAATTTGGTTTAAAACAACCCAATTACACCATTGATACATTAACTTATCTTTTTGAAAAATTCCCAGAGCATGAGTTTGCTTTAATCATGGGAGAAGACAATTTAAAAAGTTTCCATAAATGGAAAAATTACGAACTTATTTTAGAAAATCATAGCATTTACATTTATCCTCGCTTGTCAGAAGGAGAAGTAGACTCTCAGTTTAATAACCATCCAAAAATCACAAAGATAGATGCGCCAATTATGCAATTATCATCAACCTTTATAAGAAAAGAAATAAAGGCTGGCAAAAACATTAGACCAATGTTACCGCAACATGTTTGGGAATACTTGGATGAGATGAATTTTTATAAGTAATGTAGGCCTTAAAAATGATAAAAGGCATTTTCTAAGTGCTCAATTTCAAATCCTTTTCCTTTTTTTACAATAGCTATAATATCAAACCGAACTTCAATATCTAAGTCATTTTCAGTGACATATTCATCAACAGCTTTTACTAAGTTTTTTATTTGTTTTGGTTTTACAAAATCTTGAGGATTTCCGAAGTCTATGGTTGATCGTGTTTTCACTTCGACAATAGCAAGAATATCGTCTTTTTTAGCAATGACATCTACTTCAGCCTTATCAAAACGATAATTTCGTTCAATAATCTCATAGTTTTTCTCAAGAAGATAATCTACTGCTAGTTGCTCGCCTTTTTTACCAAGTTCGTTGTGTTGTGCCATACTACTAAAATAGAAAAATAGTATTACTTTTAAATCATTAATCAAAAAGCCAATCATTTAATTTCATGGATTTCCCTTTTAGCTTTAATCAAAAAAGCGCTTTGCTTCTAATATTTTTTTTTCATGGAATGGTATTTTCTTTTTTACTATTACGAAAAGGGCTAATTCATAATAATAGAGCCAGTAAATGGCTAAGTTTATTACTGTTTTTATATGCAATGTATATTGCACCATATATGTTAGGTTATGCTAATTGGTATGACAGTGGTTGGACAAGGGAAACATTGTTTTTTGTGCCATTTATGCAAGTTTTGTTAATTGGACCAGTAGTTTATTTTTACACAAAAAGTCTATTAAACAATAGTTTTAAACTCACTAAAGTTGCCTATCTCCATTTTGTGCCTGCGGTTTTATACATGATTTATAGTGTAATAGTTTTTATTACTGATAAGCTCATCCTAGATACCTATTATTTTTATGCAGATAATAGAGATAAAGACATGGCGAATTGGTATCAAGTAGTAGGTTTAATTTCTATGGTATTTTACTTGGTTTTAAGTCTTCGTTATTATTTTGATTATAAAAAATTAGTTTTTGATAAAGTCAGCTATGCTGAATCACTTTTATTTAAATGGATTCGTAATTTTATGATTGCCTTTCTTGCAATTTTAATTCTTCGAGTTGTATTCTTTATAACCAATCCAGAATGGGGAAATTTTGGTAGTCAGTTTTGGCACTACATCGCATTTTCATTTGTGTTTTATTATGTTGCAGTAACTGGTTACAGTAATATCATCAAACAAACCGCTTTGAGCAGTGAAAAACTAAAAGTCATTAATGTTTTTGATGATGAATATTCAGTTTCAAAAACTGGATCTAAAACGAATACTACTGAACTCGATAATTTAAAATGGAAAGCAGAGCTTTCAAATTTAATGGTTGAAAAGCACCTATTTGAAAATCCTCGTTTAACACTTTCTGATGTAGCTACCGAATTAGGTACGACTACTAAGACCGTCTCTTCAGTTGTGAATTCTGTTTTCAATATGAACTTTAACGATTTTGTCAATCACTACAGAATAGAAGCTATAAAAGAAAAGCTACAGAAAGGAGAACAAAGCACATCAACGCTTTTAGGAATCGCCTTAGATTGTGGCTTTAACAGTAAAGCAACATTTAATAGAGCCTTCAAAAAAAGCACATCGCTTTCTCCAAAAGATTATATCGAAAAATTATCTTAAAATAGGTCTCAAATCAAGATTTGAAGCGTTTAATATAGGTTTTTACTGGATTTTCGCTTCAATTTAATATTTATCATGAAAAAAATAATCACATTACTCACGCTTTTTATTTCAGTTTCATCATTTGCACAAGATAAAATACAAATAATCGACTCCATTGTTAACTCCAAAATTGAAGGCAATGATCCTGGTTTAATGATCGGTATCGTAAAAGATGGAACTATCATTTATGAAAAATATCGTGGCCTAGCTTATTTACCATATCAAATAAAAATGGATGAAAAGACTAAATCTAATATTGCATCTGTTGCTAAGCAATATACAGCATTAATGATTTTGGATTTAGCCTTAAAAGGTCAACTAAGCTTAGAAGATGATATTAGAGCATATCTTCCTACGCTTTATGAAAAAGCCGGAGATAAAATAAGAATTAGGCACGTTCTTAATCATACCAGCGGCATTAGAGACTATGTCGAATTAATGAGTTTGCAAAACAGAATATGGTGGAAACAAGTAGGTTTAAAAAATGATGATATTATTGGCTTGTTAGAAAAGCAAGAAGATTTAGCTTTTAAATCTGGCTCGCAATACACTTACAGTAACTCAGGTTATAATATACTAGCAGAAATCATAGAAAGAGTCTCTGGAGAAAAATTTACAGATTACTCAAAACAGTTCTTCCATGATTTAGGAATGAAAGAGACATTATTTATTGAACGTTACGCTGGTGTGATTCCTTACAGAGCAGAACCTTATGCTGATTGGGGAGATGGCGTTTGGCTACAAACACCAACAGTAACAAAAACTGCTGGAGAAGGTTTTTTATACACCACCTTAAAAGATCAATTGATTTTTGAACAAGCAATACAAAATGCAAATCACGACAATAATATTTTACTAATTAAAAGTCAACAACCCATACCTAATAGTGAAATAAAAACCTATGGTTTTGGATTAGAACTCAGTAATCTTTTAAATAGAAAAACGGTACATCATAGTGGTGCAACTAGTGGATATCATTCTCAAATGATTCGATTTCCTGAAGAGAAATTATCCATTTTTGCGATGAGTAATAATGGTAATATCTCAACTAACGTAATTACTCAAGAGATTGCACGTGTTCTTCTTCCTGAAATAAAGCAAAAAGATCAATATAATAGTAGATTATTTGAAACAATAAGTAGTACTAAAGAACCGCAAATAATAGGGCAATATCACAGCAAAAGAGGTTCTTTAACAAGAATTGTAAAGGAAGAGGGGAAAATATATTTTAGACAAGGACAAAATCTTCGTATTGAACTCATTCCAGAAACAAAGAACACATTTCATCTCGATTATGACTCTAAATCAAAGTTGGTTTTTTATGACGGAGAAATGACTTTATTTGAACCATCTGGTGAAATATTCATATATAAAAGAAGTGATACACCATCTGCTTCTTATGCCGATTTAGAAGGTTTCGTTGGCTCTTACGAAAGCAGAGAATTAGATATGAGTTTTGAACTTAGATTAACGGATGAAAATAAACTTCTAGTTTCTTCATCGAATAGAAAAGGCGAATTGGATGTAGAAGTGTTCAATAGAAATGAATTATTAGCTTCTAATTTTATTATGAAAGTTAAAAGAGATCAATTCGATAGAGTTACCGAAATATTATTGACATTAGGTAGGGCTAAAAACAATAGATTTAAAAAGACAACTCATCTAAAATTTCAACCCAAAATAGAAACAGAGAATGGTTCTATTCAAGTGACAACTATTGGATCTAGAAATGGTAATACTTCAGACATTTTATTAACTAAAAACTACCCTAATGGCAATGAAATTTGGTCCAAACAATTTGGTGGCAAAAGCTACGATAAAGCAAGTTCTATCTTGGCAACAGATGATGGCTATCTCATTATAGGCTCTACAAGTTCTTATGGGAAAGGTAATTATGACATTTTTGTGATTAAAACCGATAAAGAAGGCAATAAAATTTGGCAAAACACCTATGGCAATTTCTATAATGAATATGGTTACTCTGCTGAACTTACTAAAAATGGATACTTAATTAAGGGAACAATACAAAATTGCACATCAAATACAGATGTTTTTAATAGAACGTGTACAACCAATGTTTGGTTTGTATCATTAGACGAGAATGGAAAAGAATTATCTAATCAAGTTTTAGAAGAAATAGAATAAGTCTTATTTTATATATCTGTATTATCAAATATTAAGATATTGACAATAATTTAAAAGCAATGAAAAAAAAACATGTTATTTTAATTGGAATAGCAATACTAATTGTTGCGGGATACTTAATTGCTGACAGTATTCTTTTTAATGGTATTAAGCCTAAAATAATTAACGAAAATGGATTTCAAGCGAATTTCTTTGCAAAAGAGAACACTAAAAATAAAGTAGCTGTTATTTTAATTGGTGGTGGTCAATGGGGAGATTATTGGGCTCATGAAATTTCTAAAAATGAATTAGTTGGATTGTCGTTACCATATATTGGTAGAGAAAATTTACCTAATCTACCTGAAGAAATTGATTTAAAATACTTTGAAAACGCAATAAAATGGTTACAAGAACAAAAAGAGGCTAACTCTAAAAAAATCATTATAATGGGTACATCAAGAAATGCTGAATTAGCATTAATAATTGCATCTACATTTCCAGACATCGTTGGCGGAGTTATTGCTTACGCTCCAAGTTCAGTTTCTTGGTCAAATACAGTTCTACACTATAATTCTAATGAACTGAAAGCAAGCTGGACATATAATGGAGTTGATATTCCTTATATACCAATGGACAAAATTGCAGCAAACAAATCAAATCCAATTAATATGTTAGACTACTGGGAAGATGGTTTAGCAAAAACTCACTTTGTAAACAAAGCTGCCATCAAAGTAGAAAAAATCAAAGGCCCGATTTTGCTCTTTTCAGGAATAGATGATAAAGTTTGGCCGTCTGTAAAAATGGCTGATATGATAGAAAAGAGGTTAATAAACAACAACTTTAAATATCGTTTTCAAAATATTAAATATGAGAATGCAGGTCATTTAATATCTAACAATCCTGAACAATTATCAAATGTAAGAACGGGAAAAATCAACATTGGTGGGAAGGTCTATGACTATGATTTTGGAGGTACTGATGACGGAGATTCTAAGGCAAAAAAAGATGCTTATATACAGGTTTTCAAATTCTTGTCAAATTTGAGAAATGATTGAATAAGCAAATAAAGTGAAGCTCTTGCTATACGCAATAACTCTAATATTGCCATTTGGTTATTGTAATTGACTTTATCTTAATGTGCTTCAAATTATGTTATTAGCTAACTTTATAATATTAATACTATAAAGCAGTTATCTAGAACAGATAAATAGTGATAAATTAAAAAGATTTATACATGAAACCACCAAGGTTTTTCTTCATTATGATTTTGATAATTGGCTTAGGCTGTAAATCACAAACATCAATAACTCGAATTGAAATAGTTCAACCAACTTTAGAACATGAAGCAACATCTATTTGGCGTACCATAAATGACATTAAATTTCTAGAAAGTCAAGGGTACAAAATTCATCTACCAAAAGACACTTTGATTGACTCATTAATTATAAAATCTAAAAATGGAGACTTTGGAAATGATCATTATTCATCTATTTATGAACTTTTAGAAACAAAAATTTTTAATCGAAAAGACTATAATGAGGCTATTTTAAAAGTAAATCAGCAAACAACATTAATAAATCAATTAATTACTGAAATTGATACATCTAAAAATAATTGGGATTGGGACTTTAATATGTTTAACAAATATCAAGTCTTATTAACCTTATATGGCACAGGAGGTAGTTATGACCCTGAAATAGGTACAATAATCTTGTTGACTGATACAGAAGGAAAATTCAAGATGTATAAAAATCCAGCCAATACTATTATTCATGAAATTACTCATATGGGTATGGAATATTCTTTAGTAAAGAAATTTAATCTATCTCATTCTTTAAAAGAAAGACTTGTAGACACCTTCGTTTATCTTAAGTTTAAAGATGATCTTCCTCAATATAGAATTCAGAATATGGGAGACACTTCTCTCGATACTTATTTGAAGAAAAAGGAAGATATAGTTTCCTTAAATGCTATTCTAATTGAATTTATGAAAAAATGAAGCTCGCAATAGAGCTAATTTGACAAAAACGCTACTAGCACATTAATAGTGAATGTAAATGTTTTGTCAAAAAATATCATGCGTAACTTAGTTTTACTCTTTCATTAAAGTAGAAAGCAAATATTTTTCAATAATTTTTTCTATTTGTTGCTTCTGTTATAATATTCTTTACGTCCATTATAAATGTAACACCCACAAAACAACTGTTTCTTGGTCTAATGATTTTAACTCTTATATCGGTAACCTTTATAGCTTACAGAAATTGGTTTGCTAAAATAAAGGAGGTAGAAAACACTATTGAAGAATTTAGTGATAATTAGCATCAATATAATCAATAGCCTCTTGTTGGGTTAAGATGGCAAACTTTTTATAGCGTCTATGTACATCTACAATTTCGTATAATGCTTTTTCAACAAGAGCCTTATTTTTCCACGTATTGAGATGCGCAACAACTGTTTTTAAACAACCTCGCTTATATGCTATTTGTCCGAGAACATGAATTAGAGTATCGGAAACACGTTTGGTTTCGTCAAACTCTAATGTTTTTAAAAGCGGTAAAATATCCTGTGGATGTGTTCGCCCTCTCAATTCTATGCCGTGACATATTTCGCGTCTAATTTCTTTGTCTTCGTGTTTAAGGTAGGTCTTTGCCCAAGCCAAAACAGGTATTGGATTTCGTTCTCCCATTTTTTTAATGGAACCAATCACAGCATTACGAACACGATGATGATCGTCAAACAATCCAGTATCCATAAATTGCTGAATCTTGTCAAAATGAAATTTACCTATTTCACCAGTAGCATTAACAACAGTTTGCCTAATCAACTCATCATCAGATTGCATCAATTGTTGTAATCTGGAAAGAATAGTAATTTGTAATTGTGGAAGTGCATAAAAGATTTTACCAATAGCTAAATACCCAGTTTTTCTGATATAGGTATCGTCATCTGAAAAGTATCTTGTAATTTTTTCAGCCTCACTTTTCTTTAAATCATCTTCAATATCTTGATTGATTTTTTCGACTAATTGATTGCGCTCTGGTTTTGTGAGGTCGTAAAAGGCCATAGGTTATAACTCTATTAATAATATGGATTTTTAAATATATAGATTCTCAATAAGAACTACCTATTAAAATTATTTTGTAACCTTTTTTTTTCTCGTCTTGTCCAATAAGTGTGAAATCACAATAACATATTCAGTAACATTTAAATCATCAAAAAATGAATCAAGTAAAATTATATATCATAATCCTATTTATAACAATTTATGGAACTATCATTGGACAAAATAATTTAAAATCAGTCCGAATTCCAGACGGAAGAATGATTTCAACATCTACTTTAAACGATTATATAAAAAAAGTTATGGATTCCTTAGAGCTACCTGGGCTTTCTATCGCTATAGTAAATGATAATAAAATAACCTATCATAATACGTTTGGAGTTCGTAGTATTAAAACAAAAGAACCTGTAACAAAACTAACGATGTTTGAAGGTGCTTCACTCTCTAAACCCCTATTCGCCTATTTTGTAATGAAAATGGCTGAAAAAGGAGAATTAGAACTTGACGATCCCATTTATCCTTTTTTAGAACCTATTTTTCCGGAAGGCACAATTGCTTCAGAGTCGTTTGAAGATTATAAGACCTTAACTCCACGTATTATTTTATCTCATGGAACTGGAATTCCTAACTGGGTTAAAGGAAAACCTATAACAATAGCTTTTAAACCAGGCACTGGTTTTTCATACTCTGGTGAAGCTTACCAACATTTAGGCGCGGCATTTGGAACTAAATTAGGGATAGGTTGGGGAAACAAATTAGATTCTCTTTTCATTAAAGAAGCTGCATTTCCAATAGGTATGGACAGAACCTTATATACATGGGATGCAAAATATGATAATACAGTAGCTAAAGGGCATATCAAAGGCAAAGTAAATCCAGAAATTAGTAGGTTTAAAAAAGTTGGCCCTGGTTATAGTTTGCATTCCGATGCGGAAGATTATGCTAAGTTTCTCATTGAAATGATGAACCCAAAAAATATTACAATTGCTACCAGAGATGAAATGCTTAAAGAGCACAACCATTTTAAAGAGAATAATAAACTAATCAAAGAGACAGGTCAAACAGGATGGGGACTTGGGTTTGCGCAAAAACCTACACCATATGGTTTAATGCATTTACACACAGGTAATAATCAAGATTTTCAAGCATACACCATGTTTATACCAAATCAAAAATATGGTTTTGTTATGTTTGCTAATTCAGACAATTTATTTCCATTCTTAGAAAAACTAGAAGAACTATTAGGGGAACACTTTTAAAATAAAAAACATGAAAAATTATAATGAAATTATTGGTTTTGCCATCATAGTAATAGCATTATTACTAATGGTATTAATTATTGCTAGATATACCTATTTGATAAAAAAAGAACTGATAAACAAAGGTGTTTACTCAGAAAACAGATCTGTAAAATATAAATATTTGGATATAGGTTGTATCGTTTTTGGATTAGGTGTTGGGCTATTAGTATCATCTATTTTTACATCAATGACCTTAAGTGAAGATACTACAGATCTATTAGTTTGGGGAACTATTTTAATTTTTGGAGCCGCTGGTTTAGTGGCAGCCCATTTCATTAGAAAAAAACTTGAAAGCTAAAAACCAAATAGAAGACTACGATTTAATTCGTAAAATAAACGGAGGTGATACAAATGCATTTAGACAATTAGTTTATATACATAAAGATGTATCACTTTCACTTGCTTGTTCTATTTTAAAAGACACTATACTTGCAGAAGATGTACTACAAGATGTTTTTATCAAAGTATTTTATAAATTAAATACGTTCAATTTTAAATCTGCTTTTTCAACTTGGCTTTATAGAATAGTTATTAATACTGCTTATAATGAATTAAAAAAACAGAAACAAAGTATTTCTTTAGATGAAGAAAATAAAGACATTTTTTTTGCACCTACTCTAGACGCAGATTTTATGAAAGAAGTAGATCAGAAAAAATACATTAATCTCGCATTAGCAAATTTGAGACGTGATGAATCTCTAGTCTTACGCTTATTTTATCTCTGTGAGTTGAGTATAAAAGAAATAGAAGAAATTACGAGTTTTAGAAAATCAAAAATCAAAGTTGACTTACATCGTGGTCGAGAAAACCTAAATTTTCAACTTAAACAATTATTAGCTGACGATATAAACTATTTATTATGAAAGAAAAAGAATTTAAAAATATTATTAAAAAGGGAACTATAGAAACCTCTGATGATTTTATTAATACAGTAATGACTTCAATACAAAAGAGTCAAGACATAAAAAAAGTATCATTCTGGAAAACTTTAAAGGTAGCATTAATTGCTTCTACAATTCTTATTTCTGGTCTAACTTTTATATTACTGAAATCTAATATTACTGAAAATGACTTCTTCCACTTTTTATCAACCATTCCAAAAATGCTTGTATTTGTAGTCATTACTTTATTTTTGTTACTGGGGGTTAATTCTTTGATAACATTAAGCGAACAAAAAACTAAAAAATCTCATTTTTAATCGAAAATAACAGAAGTCTTATTCTTTTCTACTATCAACTCAACTGTTCTTCCCAAAGCCAAAGCTCTATTATCTTTTTCATGTCCAGCAGGCATATTAAAAGCAATCGGAAAATCGTAATCTTTTAAAGCATCAAGAATCAGTTGCTCTACCGAAGTCCCCCAAAGTGTGGTATTCTTTCTTAATTTAGACATATCACCAACAATAAGTCCTTTTAAATTATCAAAATAACCTGCACGTTTCATACTCTGTAACATACGGTCAATATGATATTTATACTCACCAATTTCTTCAATAAATAAAATCTTTTCAGAAGTATCAATACTTTCCTTTGAACCCAACATGGTATGCAACATCGTTAAATTGCCTCCAACTAATTGACCAGAAGCGTTTCCTGTTCTATTATAATCAGAACCTTCTAAAGTATAATTTGAAGGGTTGCCAAATAAAGCCGTTTTAAATGTGTCAATAGCGTTTTTTATATCATTTAAATCCTTAGTAAGACTTACACACATTAAAGCATGTAAAGATTGAAAACCTTCGTTATGTAACTGATTATGTAAAGCTGTAATATCACTATACCCAATAATCCATTTTGGATTCTCTTTAAACGTTGTATAATCTAATTTGTCTAAAACTCTAACCGTTCCATAGCCGCCTCTTGCGCACCAAATTGCACTAATTTTTGGATCATTCATTGCATTTTGCAAATCCTCGCAGCGTTCATCATCTGTACCAGCAAAATGATCTGCTTTGCTAAATACATGTTTACCAACAACAGCATACAAACCCCAACTTTTTAATAAATCTACAGCTTGTTGTACTTCGCGTTCTCTGTTTTTTAAAATTCCAGAAGGTGCAACAATAGCAACTGTATCACCAGCTTTTAAGTATGGAGGTTGAATTAGTTTTGATGTCATTTCCGAAGAATTATCAGTTACTTTTTGAGCTTGTACATTAGTATTTGCAATCAAAACGATAGCAAAAAAGAAGTACATGATGTTGTGTCTCAAAATCATAAATAGTGCTTTTTGTAAAAGTACATTTTTTTTCTAAATCGCTTTTATATTGCGTACTTTTGTAGCCTTCAAAAATTGAAACTATGTCTAAAAGATATACCATAACAGCAGCATTACCGTATACTAACGGTCCAATACATATTGGTCATTTAGCAGGAGTTTATGTGCCATCAGATATTTATGCGCGATACTTAAGGTTAACAGGTAATGATGTTGCTTTTATTTGTGGTAGTGATGAGCATGGAGTGCCAATTACTATTAAGGCCAAAAAAGAAGGAGTTACGCCACAAGATATAGTTGATAAATACCATGCAATTATTAAAAAATCGTTTGAAGATTTTGGGATTACTTTTGATAATTATTCACGTACATCAGCCAAGATTCATCATGATACAGCTCAAGAGTTTTTTAAAACACTTTACAATAAAAATGAGTTTATAGAAGAAGTAACAGAACAATTATACGATGCAGAAGCTAATCAGTTTTTAGCAGATCGTTTTATAGTTGGTACTTGCCCTAAGTGTGGTTATGAAGAAAGCTATGGGGATCAGTGTGAAAATTGTGGAACAAGTCATAATGCTACAGATTTAATAAACCCAAAATCTGCAATAACAGGAAATGTACCAACGCTAAAGGAAACAAAGCATTGGTTTTTGCCTTTAAATAAGCATGAAGATTTTCTTCGAGAATGGATTTTAAAAGGTCATAAAAAAGACTGGAAGCCTAATGTTTATGGACAAGTGAAATCTTGGGTAGATGATGGACTCAGGCCTAGAGCTGTAACCAGAGATTTAGGCTGGGGAATACCTGTACCTGTTGAAGGAGGCGAAGGTAAAGTGCTTTATGTTTGGTTTGATGCTCCAATTGGTTACATCTCAGCAACTAAAGAATGGGCAGCACGAGAAGGCAAAAACTGGGAAGATTATTGGAAAGATGAGAAGACTAAACTCGTTCACTTTATAGGAAAGGATAACATTGTATTTCACTGTATTATTTTTCCATCTATGTTAAAAGCAGAAGGTTCTTATATTTTACCAGATAATGTGCCAGCAAACGAATTTTTAAACCTTGAAGGTAAAAAATTATCAACTTCAAAAAACTGGGCAGTTTGGTTACCAGATTATTTAATAGATTTTCCAAACCAGCAAGACGTATTGCGTTATGCTTTAACAGCAAATGCTCCAGAATCGAAGGATAACGATTTTACTTGGAAAGATTTCCAAGCCAGAAACAATAACGAATTGGTGGCCATTTTTGGGAATTTTATAAATCGTGTTGTGGTCTTAACGAATAAGTATTACGATGGTGTTGTACCAAGTCCATCGAACTATACAGCTATTGATGAAGAAACTTTAGCAACAGTAAAGGCGTATCCAGCTGTGATTTCGAGTTCTATTGAGCGTTACCGTTTTAGAGAAGCTAGCCAAGAGCTAATGAATTTAGCGCGATTAGGTAATAAATATTTAGCAGACGAAGAACCTTGGAAAACGATTAAAACTGATGAAGGGCGTACTAAAACCGTAATGTTTGTAGCCTTGCAAATTGCCTCAGCTTTAGCTGTTTTATCTGAACCCTTTTTACCGTTTACTTCGGTAAAGCTGAAAGGTATATTAGATTCTAATGATAATGTTTGGGAAGACATTTCTACTAAAGAGATTCTACTTTCAGCTTCACACCAAATAGGGAAAGGTGAATTGCTGTTTTCAAAAATTGAAGATGCTGAAATCCAAAAACAGCTCGATAAATTAGAGGCTAGTAAAAAAGCAAACGAAGCTGCTAACAAAGTTGTTGAACCTCAAAAAGAAGAAATTGTTTTTGATGATTTTACCAAGTTAGACATCAGAGTCGGTACCATTCTAGAAGCTGAAAAAATGCCAAAAACAAAAAAACTTTTAGTACTAAAAGTAGATACTGGTATTGATACACGTACTATTGTTTCTGGTATTGCAGAAAGCTTTAAGCCAGAAGAGGTTGTAGGCAAGCGTGTTACAGTTTTGGTAAATCTAGCGCCGAGAAAGTTACGTGGTGTTGAAAGTCAAGGCATGATTTTAATGACTGAGGATGAAGGTGGCAATTTGGTGTTTGTTAATCCTGATATTGATGGTGTTTCTAATGGCTTAAAGATTAGTTGAGCTAATAAATTTGCCACAAGTCAATTATACTAAGAGAAGTATAATCCAGTAAGTTTTTAGTATTATTTACTAAACCAAAGTTAATTTAACATAATAATAGCTTGATTTTAACTAAATTTATAGTTAAAAATCAGCAATTATGAAAACTAACTACTCACAAAGAACATTCAAGTTTACTTTTATTGTTTTTTTATTAAGTGTGTTCTCAATCAGCGCACAAGAAGATTCAGAAATTTTAGAAGCGTACGAAGAATATACAGACGCAGCTAGAGAGGTTGTATATATGCAACTAAATAAATCCACTTATATTACAGGAGAATCCATTGGTTTTACCGCTTATGTGATGGATAAAAAAGATAAAAAACCATCACTACTTACTACAAATCTATATGTTAGTATTGAAGATAAAAATCAGAACATACTAAAACAAAAACTGATTAAAGTAACTGATGGAGTTGCCTCAAACACATTTGAAGTAGATTCGGTTTTCGGTTCTGGATATTACAATATCAAAGCCTACACCAATTGGATGCTCAATTTTAATGAGCAAAATTTTTATACAGAATCTATAAGAATTATTAATCCAGATAATGATGAGTATGTTGAAGAAACAGTAGTTGCTAATACCATTGATGCCCAGTTTTTACCAGAGAGTGGGCATTTACTTAATGGTGTTATAAATAATATCGGTGTTGTGATTAAGGATAATCTCGGCTTTGGTATTCCTAATGTAACAGGTGAGGTTGTAGACAAGAATAATGAAGTATTATCTTCTTTTGAAACCAATCAATTTGGTATTGGTAAATTTCAATTATTAGCAGATGTAAATAACAATTACAAAGTAAATATTAAAAATGCCAATAAGGATTTTAGTTTTGGTCTTAATCAAAATATAGAAGAGAAAGGCATAATTATGTCACTCAAAAGTCTAAAATCTAAAGTTTTTGTGTCTTTAACGACCAATACCAAAACCTTAGAAAGCATAAAAAATAGAAGACATACCTTAATGATTCATAATGGTGAAAATTATGATATAATGGATATTTATTTTACAGATGACACTGTTGTTACAAAGGCCATTGATTATAGTAATAGTGCATCAGGGGTAAATATACTCACACTTTTTAATGACAATGATCAACCTATAGCTGAGCGCTTGTTCTTTAATTATGAAGGTGTAAATGTTATGGCTTCAAATGATATTTCAGCAACCAGAAGTAGGGATTCGGTTACCGTAAAACTTAATTTTAAAGACATAAATCCTGCATCTTATAATTCTATAAGTGTTTCTGTTTTACCTCAGGGGACAGAATCTTACAACAAACACAATAACATTGTATCATACACATTTTTGCAACCTTATATAAACGGAACTATAGAACAGGCCAAATACTATTTTACAGATGTCAGTTCTAAAAAACAATATGAGTTAGATAATTTATTGTTAACACAAGGGTGGAGTAGTTACGACTGGAACCAGATTTTTAATGATGAATACAATCAAGTTTATAATTTTGAACAGGGTATTAGACTAAAAGCAAACTTATCTAGTGATGCTTCAAAGGGTCCGCAGAGTAATTATCTAATGCATGCTATTAGCGATGAGGAACCAAGAGTTTTTGAGCTTAAAGAAGGTGATGACAGCTTTGTTGTAGAAAATTTATTTCCTGTTGGACAAGACCAAATCAGTATGTCTAAAATGACAAAATTAAATGGTCTTATTCCAGCTTCACTTTACTTTCAGTCTTTTCCTAATTCTATTCCGAGATTAACTACAGATTTCAATGTATTAAAGCCTAAACTCATTTATAAAGTTTCTGAAAGCCTCACTAGAGGAAACAAAATTTTAGAAAATAATAAGGATAATGTTCAGAGATTAGATGAAGTGGTAGTAAAGTCTAGATTAGACAGAAAAAGACAACGTATAGAAAAATTAAGTAAAGGGCGTTATGGAAAAGTAGATATTGTAGATGAAGATGATCGCTTAATGTATAATACCTTAGGTAGTTATCTAAATTATAAAGGTTATAATGTAGATGAAAGCGGAGGGCAGTTTGTTGTTACAGATCGTTTAAGTGTTTCCGGAGGCAGACCAGGATTTGGAGAAGGTGAACCCGTAGTGCATAGCCCAACGATTTATCTTGATGATATGCAATTAGTAGATACTGCTATATTAACTCAATATTCGTTAACGAATGTAGATTATATAGAAATTAATAGACAAGGTCTTGGTGAAGGTCTTAGAGGAAATAATGGATCTATTCGTATTTATTCTAATCCCGCAATTTCTGGTAGTTATAATAATCAAGACAGTGTACAACAATTTAAATTGCCTTTGGTTTTTAGTGCAGAAAAAAAATATTATGCACCTAAGTATAGAAATACAGGGGATAGTTTCTATAAAGCTTATGGTGTTATAGATTGGATGCCAAAACTAATTGTAGATGAAAACGGAAATATTAATATTAAATTTGCTAAACCAAGAACTCCTGTTACACTTTATATAGAAGGTATTGCCAATGATGGTTCATTTGTTTTTGAAGAAAAAACCATTTCATTGAATAAGAATTTTTAAAAAACATAAAAGATAGCTTCGGCATAATTTTTGATACTTTTCCTACAAGCTATCAATTATTAATTTTCAAAACCATCAATTATGAAAAATTCTACTCTATTTTCAATTTCCAAATTAGTACTCTTAATTGTTTTCTTAAGTTTTAATGCATTAATTGCTCAAGAAGACCCAGTTGATATTATAGACAGTTATGAAGATTACACTTCGGACGCAAGAGAAGTTGTCTATGTACATCTTAATAAATCTACTTACATTAAAGGAGAAAGTATAGGGTTTACAGCTTACGTATTAGATAAAAAAGACAAAAAACCATCATTAGTTACTACCAATCTTTATGTAAGTATAGAAGACGACAAGAAGAATGTATTACAGAAAAAACTGCTTAAAGTAGAAAATGGAATAGCCTCAAATATTATTGAGTTAGACTCTAGCTTCACTTCTGGTTATTATACGTTTAAAGCGTACACCAATTGGATGCGAAATTTCAATGAGCAAAACTATTTTATAGAATCTGTACGAATAATTGACCCTAAAGGACAAGAATATATAGAAACAGCAAGAGTTGAAAATGCTATTGATGCTCAATTTTTACCTGAAGGTGGTCATTTGCTTAATGGAGTCGTTAATAATGTTGGTGTGGTATTAAAAGATTCGAAAGGTTATGGTATTGCATCTGTAAAAGGTGAGGTAAGAGATCAAAATGATAATCTTATCACACAATTTGAAGTGAATCAGTTTGGTATAGGCAAGTTTCCATTACTAGCAGAAATAGGAAACAGCTATAAAGTAAACCTAAGTTACTTAAATAAAGATTATAGTTTTACGCTAAACGAAAAAATAGAACCTATTGGTATTACACTATCTCTTGTGAACCATAAGAATAAAGCTATCGTTTCGTTGGTTACTAATAAAGAGAGTCTAAAACAGATTAAAAATAAGCCCTATAGCCTTACTGTACATAATGGAGAAAAAATTGAGGCTTTAGATATAGTATTCAATAAAGATTTGGATATACTAACCGTGTTCGATTTAGATCAGTTAACTCCTGGCGTTAATATTCTTACGCTTTTTAATGAAAACAATCAGCCTATAATAGAGCGTTTGTTCTTTAATTATAATGGTATTGATGTTATAACTTCTGGTAAATTATCAGCATCTAAAGCTAGCGATTCTATTGTAATGAAACTCAATTTTAAAGCTGTTAATACCAGAGAATTCAATAATCTTAGTGTTTCAGTTTTACCTCAAGAAACAAAATCTTATGGTAGACATCATAGTATCTTATCATATACTTATTTACAGCCCTATGTTAATGGTATCATTGAGCAAGCCAAATATTATTTTACAGATATAAGTCAAGAAAAACAGTTAGAATTAGACAACCTATTAATTACTCAAGGTTGGAGTAGTTACGATTGGAATTATATCTTTAAACCAGCAGAATATCTTACGTATCCGTTTGAGCAAGGGTTTACCTTAAGAGCTAACATCAATAAAGATGTTAAAGGGCCAAACAATAGATATATGCTACACGCCATTGCAGACCAAGAACCTAAGTTGTTTGAAGCTGATGATACTGATAAAACATTTACCTTAGAAAATATCTTTATTTCTGAAAAAGATAGCATGTACTTATCCGAAGTGAAAGCTAAAGACCTTTTATCACCTGCAAAATTATATTTGCAATCTTATCCGAATATGATTCCAGTTTTTACGACCTCTAAAAACGCTTTAAAACCAAAAGCCGATTATGCGACTTTTGCAGGTTTAAAAAATAAAGTATTGTTTGAGAACCTAAATAATATCCATGAGTTAGATGAGGTTGTAGTAAAAACAGAATTAGATAAAATAAGACTGAGATTACTAGAGCTTGGTCAGCATACCTATGGTAAAATAAAAATACCTACGCAGTTAGATAGGCTTAATTTTTATACCCTTGGGCAATATTTAGCTCAGTCAAATGTTAGAGTGAGTGAAGGACCTGGAACTTTCAGTGTTTTTTTTCCAAGAAATGATAGAGGATCATTTGGTGGAGCTGGTGCTAGTGCTGGAGGTGGAGATGACGAAATCGAAGGAGAAAATGGTAGGTTAGAAAATACAGGAGCTCTTATATTTTTAGATGGAATGCAAATTATTGATACTTCAATATTTGCCTCTATGCCAATGAGTAATGTAGATTATGTAGAATTAGACCCTTCGGGTTTTGGTATGGGTATAAGAGGTAATCAAGGTGTCATAAAAATTTACACATTACAAGGTAGCGCTTATAAATCTGCAAGTAGAGATACAGCTCAAAAATACAGTCTTCCACTAACGTTTAGCGCAAAGAAAAAATTCTATGCACCAAAGTATCGTTATTATAATGATGATTTCTATAAGGGTTATGGAACTGTAGCTTGGAAACCAGAACTTTTTGTAGATGGTAATGGAGATATTAGTATTAAAATAAAACAGCCTAAAGTACCAGTAACCTTATTTATAGAAGGTATTGCAAATGATGGCTCATTCGTTTTTGAAGAAAAAGCGATATCCTTAAATTAAACACTAAAAATTAACTCTAAATATTATATTAGGTGTTATACCTAAAGAACGTTGCCTAACTTCATTAACAACACCATCATTAAGTCTATAAAAACTATTGATGGTGTTTTTTTTATCTAAAAGATTCCAGACAGATAAACCAAGGTTAGCTTTTGTAGTTTTAGTTAATTTAAAATCATACAATGCAGAAATATCTATTCTTAGGTAATCATTTAGTTGCTCTGAGTTAGTAGCATTGTAATTAATTGCATCACCATTAATCTCATTATCAACTACAGGGCTTGTTTTAGGCCTACCAGAATGCCAATTTAAACCTGCTGATATTTTTAGTTTTTCTGAAGTATAATTAGTTCCGAATGTAATGGCATGAGCAATATCAAAATTGCTAGGAAAACTGTTTTCTGATAAAAAATTAAAAGTGTAACTGTTATCCATGTACGAATAACTTAACCAAGAATTAAAATTGTTTAGCTGTTTTCTAATTATAACATCAACACCTTTTACTTTGTACTCTCCATCCGTTTTTGCAAACTCATATTGATTTTGAAACCCTTGGCTTTGCGTGGTAATTCCTTTCACTTTTTTATAGTAAGCTTCAGCACTAAAAAGCCATCCACTTTTATTGTAAGAAACTCCCATAGAAGCTTGCTTGCTTTTTATTACAGGTATATTACTATCATTAGATAATTGCCATCTGCGCTTTTCAATACCCAAAAAATCATTCTGAAAATTGATAACCTGAGACACATTTTGATGCTTGAATTCTCCTAAAGCTTCAAAAGAAAAATACTGAAGAAATTTGTGAGAAAAACTTAATCTAGGCTCTAGTATATGTTTTTTAAACTTGCTTATATAATTATATCGTAATCCAGATATTAAACGTGTATTTCTATCGTTAGATTTATACGAAACTTGAGAAAATACACCATGTGTTCTTACGACTTCAGATACTAATAATCTAAAAAGAGGATTATCTACATCATCTAAATTTGTGACCTCAGTTTCTACAAAATGATAGCCATTTAGAAGCTGTAATCTATCGTTAATTGCATAATTAACTTTGAATTTTATACTGGTTTCCGAGACCTTATTTTCTTGAAGAAATCGCTGGTTATCCAGAATATTAGCATTGAGAGATCTTAGTTTATAATCCGTTTCGTAACCTTCAAAAATGGTTTGCCATTTATTATTCCATATTTTAGAATAATGAATAGCACCTGCAATACTATTTTGTTTTAAACTACTTGCTCTAGAAGTCTCATTTGTATTTTCATTAAACATAAGTTCGTTGGCAACAGTTATAAAATTCACCCTCAATCTTTCTTTATCATTTATATTATAAATCCAGCGTAAAGATGCATCGTAAAAATCGAATTGCTTATCTGAGTTAGCAATATTCATCGTATTATTTTCTACTTCAGTGTTTTGAGAAATACGTTCAAAATAATTGTTATATGTTGGTGTCTCAGTTAAATCACTAATAGATTTTCGCGCTGCAACTTGAAGCGATGATTTTTCGCTTATTGGTAGATCTGCAAATCCATTAGCGTCAATAAAATTAACTCCTAAATTACCTTTAAATTCCCTGGTTATTTCGTTATCAGTTTGCATCGCAATAGTGCCAGAAACTCCATCAGTAAACTCAGTGCCAGAGCCGTTTTTTGTAAGTGAAACACGCTGCGTAATTTGAGGATTAAACATAGAAATTAACCCAAAAAAATGACCGGATTGATACATTTTTATATCATCCCATAAAATAAGATTTTGGTCGTGTGTACCACCACGTATATTAATATTGGAAACCGTTTCGTTAATACTCTGAATACCTGGAAATGCCTGAACAGCCTGTAACACATCGGTATCTATTAGACCCGGAAGTATATCAAAATCTGAAATATCTATATCAAATGTACCATTACTCAACTTATTAATTCCTTTAACGATATAGCCAGATACCATGACTTCAGATAGTTTTTGAAGCTCTAAATCGTTGGTTTTAGAAATTACCAAGACCACATCATCATTAGTTAATATATATTCAAAATTGGTTAGGTTTTCTAAGTATTGTAATGTCTTGTTTAGTGACAATTGTTTTGGAGGAGGTGCAATTTCCGTTTTTAAAATAGCATCTTCAGCATAATTAAATTGAATATTAAACTGTGATTCTAAAGTTTTTAAAATTTCGGACAGCGGTAATTTTTTATCGGTCTCTTGAGCATTGGTTTTAAGAGAAAAGATAATGCTAATAAGTATTAGAAATAAATAACGTCTAATTTTTATTGCCATTAATTAGAACTTGGTTAGGTGAACTAATTTCAAAAGTTAAATTCATAGGTTTAGTAATAGATATAAGGGCATTTTCAATATTATCATTTACAAATACACCCGTAAATGATCGCGACAAATCAGTATTTTTAAAAGCAATTTTAATATTATACTGACGCTCTAGCTCAGCAAAGACTTCCTTAAGCGGAATAGATTTAAAACTACTTCTGTTTTGTGTCCATTGTGGCTTTGAATAAGTCGTTTTGTCTTGAGTAAAGGTTTTGTTTAATATACGAAATGTTTCACCAAGCGTCAATTGCTTTGTAATTGAGCCTGAAGTTACTTTTACAATCCCTTCAAAGCAGATCACTTCAAAATAATCAGTGCGCGATTTTACATTAAATTCAGTGCCAACAACAGTAACAATTCCATTTTTAGTAACGACATCAAATGTTTTCCCTTTAGCGACTTTAAAATAAGCCTCCCCTTTTAAATTTAAACTTCTTTTTGAGCTCCAAGCATTCGCATCATAAGCAATTTCAGAGTCGGCATTTAGAGTCACCTCAGATAAATCGGGTAATTCAGCAGAAGTATTTTCAGCGAGTAACGTTTTAACTTTAACACTATCAGAATTAAAAAAAGTAAAATATACTGCAAAACCAATAATAAATATACTTGCAATTCTCAACAAAGGATTTATCCAATTAAAGCGTTTTACAGATTTATTTTCATAGCTTTTTTTAAAGGTTTCAAAATCTTCAGCTTTAGAAAAATGTGAAGCTTTAAAATGCTTTGCGTTATCAATAACACCTCGATTTATTGCATAGTCATTCTGCTTACTAAATGCTTCTTTTTCAGCATCTGTAAGCTCATCATTTAACCACTTTTTTAATAAATCGTCTTCAATCATATACTATCCTCCTAGTTATATAACAACTTAGGTTTTAATTATCCTTATTATTTTATTTTAAAGCTTTCAAGTTCTTTTTTCAAAATATTAAAAGCACTGTATATTCTATATTCAACTACTTTTTGAGTGACACCTAAGAATTCAGCAATCTCACTATGCTTTTTCCCTTCAACTTTACTTAATAGAAATGCGACACGCTGTTCTTCTTTTAAGTTAGAAAGAACTTTGTTATACTTTTCTAAATATTGATCATGCTCTAAAATAAATTCTGGATTTTCATTCGTGTAGTGCTTTTTTGCAATCTTTTGATGCTTTAAAACTACTTTTTGATGCTTAATCTCATTAAGCATCATATTATTTGCTACAGTAAACAAAAAAGACTTTGCTTTTGCGAAAGTGACTTTTTTACAGTTATCCCATAGCTTTATAAAAGCATCTTGGGCTTTATCTTTTGGGTTAAATTGTGCACCATATTTGTAATATAGAAAATTATGCACATCATCTGCATACGTATTATAGACACGCTCAAATGTTGCTGCTTCACAGATATTTTCGTTAAGATTCTTTGGCAAGTTTGTATCGTTTAATCAAAGATATTGAAATATTTTTTAGAGAAGTTCAGTAGTTTTTAAAAGTTAGTTGTTATATATTAAATGGCAAGAAACAAATTATAGCCAAATATGAAATTACGAGTTATTATTTTACTTTTCATATTAACTGGTCTTATTTTCACAGCGTGTAGAAAAGAAGAAACAGAATTTGTTCAGGCTCCACAAGACGAAAGATTAGTGGTCAACTCTAATATTGCTTCATTAATACAAAACACAGTTTCTAATGATGGTTCTTTAGACAATATCGTAGATAGAGCTAATTGTTTTGATATTGTTTTCCCTTACACTGTTAATGTTAATAGTGAGCATGTAATTGTTAATTCTGAAAATGATTATGCAACAATAGAATGTGTTTTTGATCAATCTGAAGATGATATTGATGACTTAAACATTGTATTCCCAGTTTCTATAAGATTGCCAGATTTTACTGAAATAGTAATTGCTAATAATACTGAGTTAAATAACTACACTAATACTTGTAATGGAGAAAATGTTGTAGATAATGATATTGAATGTATAGATTTTCAATACCCAATTGAAGCTTCTGTTTTTAATTCAGAAAATGAATTATTAGAAACTATAAGCATAGAACGCGATAGTCAGTTATATGAATTTATAGATGATATTGATGTAAATGATATTATTACTATAGATTTTCCACTTACAGTAGTTTTACATGATGGTACGGAAGTAATTATTAATAATTTACCTGAATTAGAAATTGTAATTGAAAATGCTGAAAACAGCTGTGACGAAGATGATGATTATGATTATAATGAAGATGATTGTGATGATTGTTCTACGAGTGAAATAGAAAATTTACTTACAAGTTGTACAGATTGGTCTGTAAACACATTACGAAGAGATAACAATACTAATTATGATAATCTATATTATAATTACGATTTCAATTTCTTTAATGATGGTACACTCTCTGTATTTTGGAATACCACAACAGTTTATGGAACTTGGGTTGCTAGTGGTTCTGATAATAATATTGAAGTAATAATTGATATACCAGCTTTACCATTATGCAATAACAATTGGATAGTGCAAGAAGTAAGAAATTGCTCTGTAGAAACAGAAATTGATATGAGGGTTGGTGTTGACCGCATTCAATATGCTAAAAACTGTAACTAACCAATTTAAAGAAAATATTATGCGAAAATGGATTGTCATCTTAATAATTTTAATAGTGGTGGCTATTATTGGCTACAATTATATCTATCAAGACCATAGAGATATTGAAAGTGAAGCCGCGGAATTTGTAATGTCGTCTGATGAAATTGCGACCAAGTTTTCTGAAAATGTAACTCTAGCCGAGCAGACATTTTTAAACAAAACTATTGAAGTTTCTGGTTCAGTTTCAGAGTTAAATGATAATGATCTTACTATAGAAGATAAGATTTTTTGTCAATTTTTAAACCAAATAAAAGACAACATAAGTATAGATTCTAAAATAAAAATAAAGGGTCGTGTAATAGGTTACGACGACTTGTTAGAGCAAGTAAAACTAGATCAATGCGCAATACTAAAATAAATATGAAACATTACTTTACACTTTTACTAATAGTTATTACAACTGCGATTAATGCACAAGATGATTTATTAAGTGAAATAGATACGGACTCCTTAGGTCCTCAATATGCCTCAGCAGCTTTTAAGGGTTTAAAAATTGTAAATTTTGAATCCACAAAACTCGTTGCTAAAAAGGAATTAACTCTTGTAGTTTCGCATCGCTTCGGAAGTATAGAAAACGGCTTTGACAGCTTTTTTGGATTAGATGATGCAGTCACTAGAATCAATTTTGTTTATGGTATTACAGATGCCGTGAATGTAAGTGTGTCTCGTAGTTCATTTCAAAAAATTTATGAAGCTTCAGCAAAATATAGATTAGTTAGACAGAAAGAAAACGGATTTCCATTTACAATAGTTGCCTATAATTCAATACTCATAAACACCGCATTAGAAAAAGAAAATTTACCAAAGTTAGAATTTAGGGATCGTCTTGGGTATACAGTACAACTGTTAATATCTAAAAAAGTAAGTTCAAAATTGTCGTTAGAATTAGCACCTACGTTTTTTCATGACAATTTTGTGGCTTACGACGAGCAGCACAATTCGCAATACGCCATTGGTTTTGGTGGACGTCAAAAATTAGGTAAGCGTTGGTCTATAAATGTAGATTATGGTTGGCATTTAAATAGAGCAGACAACTCACCATTTAAAAACCCTTTATCAATTGGTTTTGATTTAGAAACTGGTGGTCATGTTTTTCAGATGCATTTCTCTAATGCACAAGCTATGAATACTAATGGGTTTTTAGGACAAGCCACAGGAGATTGGAGTGATGGGAATATTTACTTTGGATTTAATTTAAGTCGTGTTTTTTAAAAAATATAATATATGAAACGTACATATCTAATATACATACTAATCATTAGTGTTTTTTACAGTTGTTCTTACAATAGTGAAGATGATTTAACAGAGGGCATAGTTATTGACATGGTTAATTATGAAGATAATATTAAAACTATTATAGACAATAACTGTATAGGTTGTCATAATAACCCACCTGTAAATGGAGCTCCAATGTCTCTTACTACATATGACGGTGTGAAAGAGGCTATTGAAAATAGAAATTTAATTGGTAGAATCTCGACTAATGATTTGGCATCAGTTATGCCATTTGGCGGTCCAAGATTACCACAAAACTTAATTGATCTAGTTGTGCAATGGGAACAAGAAGGTCTATTAGAAAACTAAAATATTATGAAAAAAATCACATTTTTAGCAGTGCTATTTATTAGCTTAAGTGCAATAGGACAAGATAAATACCTCACAAAAACAGGGACATTAGATTTTGAAGCTTCAGTGCCTTCTTTTGAAGAAGTAGCAGCGAAAAACAAATCAGTTACAGCAATATTAAATACCAAAAATGGGGATTTTGCAGCTTTAGCCTTAGTAAAAGCATTTCGCTTTAAAAATGCTTTAATGGAAGAGCATTTTAATGAAAATTATGCAGAGTCAGATAAGCATCCAAAAGCTACTTTTAAAGGAAAAATAGAGGGTTTTAATTTTGATGCTTTAAGCGAAAAAGATAGTTCTCTCAGTGTTAATGGTTCATTGACTTTTCATGGGGTTACTAAAAAACTAGATGATATAAAGTTGAATATTAAACTAGTTGATGGTCAAATTGTTCTGTCAGGAAGTTTTAAAGTTATGGTTTCAGATTTTGATATTGAGATTCCTAAAATTGTTGCAAACAAACTCTCTGATGAAGTTTCTGTGGCATTTAATTTTGAACTTGAGAAAAAGTAAATTTTGCTCCAAATCAAAAAGCGCTAGTTTACTAACTAGCGCTTTTTTTACACCCACTTATTTTCCAGAGAAAATCTCCTTTAATTGTGTTACCATATTTCCATTACCTGAAACGGTGATCTCGCCAATTTTATCAGCGATTTTTTCCACATATTCCATCTCTTTTAGCTTGTACAGCATGTCATTCTCTTCCATCAACTTTGCCGTATTTAGCAAGCTACGAGTAGAAGCTGTTTCTTCACGTCTCATAATAACATTAGCCTGTGCTTTCTTTTGTGCAACTAAAACCTGGTTCATAATCTCTTTCATTTCTCCGGTTAAAATCACATCTCTAATACCGCAGTTTAAAACGGTTACCCCTAATTTAGACGCACTTGTTTTTACATCTTCAAATACCGCTTCTGCAATATTTTCCTTACGTTCTAAAAGCTCATCTAAAGTGTAAGCACCAACATATGCACGCAATACTAATTGCATTGTAATGTATAATTGCTTTTCGTAATCCTTGTTATCCAAAAGTGCTTTTTCAACGTCTGTAACTTTGTACTGTGTGTAAAAGTTAATACGGATTGCTGCTTTATCTTTAGTTAACAATTCTTGTCCGGCAATTTCTAATTGTAGCTGACGCAAATCTGCCTTTGCAATTTTAATAGTTGTGTCATTTCTCCAGAAACGGTATGTACCACCTTCTAGAGTTTTTGTATATACATCATTGACTAAAAGCACCGCTTTTTCGTAAACTGCAACCTCAAATGTTCTGATGTATTTGTTCACTTCATAATTGCTAAACAAAGATTTGTCAAAGCTTTCTGTAATATAGATTTTACTTAAATCTACTTTTACATATTCACGTTCAATTAGTCCTTTCCAGTGCACATAACGACCAGCGTTAAGAACCGTTTTAAAATTACCTTTTTCATATAGTAAAACTAATTCTCCATCCTTTATTTCTAGCACGTCTAGCATAGCTGATAAAACCTCATCTTTTAGTAAGATTTCTAAGGCTATTGGTGCTACAAAACTAGTTCCAAGATCGTATAAAGCTACACGTTCGTAAAACCCTATCCAGTGAATACCTTGAGTAATTACGCGAACGTAATCACCTCTTTTGAATACTAAACCTACTTTTCCAACATTAATTCTTACTCGTTTCATCATTTTGTTATTTAAAATTAAACTTCATTTTTTGCCTATTTAGGCGGACTGGTAATACGTGTAACGGATGGATTACCAACTTCAATAACCACTGACGAGTTCAGTAATTATCAAAGCATATTTTTGTTTTATTTATCTTATTTAAAAAATAGCAGATTGCAAATCATCTCTTCCATACGGAATTACTCATAGTAACTACAGCCATAATCAGTGAAATGAGAGCCAGTTAAAAAGAAAAGAAAGTGCTCTTGCCTTTTAACCTTTAATCAAAACAGTAATTACTTTTGAAATTACAAATCAGTAATTCTGGTATTTCTAAGATTGCTTATTATTGAACACTAATGAGTTACTATTAAAGCCAATTTACAATCCACTATTTTGTCATTTTTATTGAGCAGTGTGACAGACTGCTTTTCTATCAGTTTAACAAGATGATAAGCTTTGGTGTTGATGGATTTTAAGTCCATAACCTACTTTAAAAGAGTAGTGCTCTAACCAAACTGAGCTACAATAGCCAAGGATTTATCCAAGCTACTGATCGGATTCGAACCGACGACAGCTACGATCTATTGCTTCACCGCTAAGCTACTTCCCCTTGTTTTATTGTCTTTTGAGGGGAAGGTGAGATTCGAACTCACGTACATAGAACTGGTGGTTTTTATTTTGGTAAAAAACCGTAACCTTCAAGTCTAGTTGTATATAAAAACATCATACATCTCTGCAACGTTTTACACAATAGTGCTATACCGAAACACCCAACAAGACCAGCTTGATATTTTAAAAAAAGCGTTCTGAGAATACCTCCGCTTGTAGATAAGCTTTCTTAGGATTATAGCCGTAGCCCTTCCCTAATTTTCCACACGCTTCTCATCGCTTAGAGAATTGTGTACTTACCTGATGCCTAATACATTATAGATGTTCAGCGACTTAGACTTGGCTTGCATAGTGGTATTAAAACCACGCTTTGCAATTACAAGGGTTGGCTCCCTCACCATTCATAGACGTCCTCTGTTGAGGCGGCCTACTAGAATGTTCACCGCACAGTATAGGCTTGCGACCTCTACTGTCCCATATATTGCAATGGGTTTAGGCAACTACTAACTGCTATAATGTTCGAAGTCTTGTGCCTTTCGCTGTATGAAAAATACAGTGCTCTACCAGTTGAACTATATCCCCTTTTCGGTTGAGATACTAGGAATCGAACCTAGACTTCAAAACTTTGACCTAGGAGAAGGGCTTCGAAAATGGCTTCGTAGATTTTTGCCTACAAAATACCAACCTTCTCCTTGTGTGTTTCCCAACACACGGTAAGTTAAGCTACCGAACCATTTCCTGTCGGGTAACTTTAATACTGCAATCAGCTCCGCTAGGTTGGATAACCTATACGTAACCTGTTACTACAACTTTTTCTTTTGATGTCTCCATCTCAAGCCTACTCAAAAAGCATTGGCTATAAATCCTTAATATGCTTCAACGGTTGTCCCTAGCAGATAATGATTTATGTTAATTGCTTGCTTACCTGCACTATTTTCTAATGAAAACAGTCTCCACTTGCAGTGTCTGCAAACAGATTTATCCTTGTTACCAAGTTTATCTAAGGACAATAAGCTGCCCCATCAGTCTTTAATCTCGATTAAAGACTGATGATTTTTTTAGTTATGAAACTCAATAATTGAATTTCATAAGATTTCAATGAACGTTATTGTGGAATAGACAGGATTCGAACCTATATCGCCAGATCTTCAATCTGGTGCATTGACCAACTTTGCTACTATTCCGTTAAGTATCTATCAAGGGTCGAACTTGATCCTAGAGGATATATCTCTCGTGCGAGCCGTTACACTATAGACACTTTTTGGGTGACTTCGGGATTCGAACCCTATTCTTCTCATTCACAGCGAGGCGTTTTACCACATAAACTAAAGACACCATTTTTGATAATCTGAATGGATTTGAACCATTACCTCAAGAGTCAAAGTCTTGAATGCTGCCATTACACCACAGATTATTATTGTAAGCCTATAGGATTCAAACCCATACTCCAAGGTTCGTAACCTTGCGTGCTATCCGTTACACCATAAGCTTATTTGTACTCCACCCAAGATTCGAACTTGGACTTTACAGGGCTTAAACCTGTTGCCTCTCCCATTTGGGCTAGTGGAGCATAGTACAGGAAGAGAGATTCGAACTCTCAGTTTCTCGATTCTAAGTCGAGTGCGTTTGCCATTTCGCCATTCCTGCAATTGTTGAGGTACTAGGATTTGAACCTAGGACTTTCGTCTTATCAGAACGATGCTCTACCACTGAGCTACACCTCATTAATTAATGTTTTGTTGAGGTATTAGGACTTGAACCTAAATCACCCGAGTTAAAAGCTCGGTGCTTTAACAATTAAGCTACACCTCAAAATATAGTTGAGATATTAGGAGTCGAACCTAAACTTTTCGCCTTATGAGAGCGATGCTCTGCCAGTTAAGCTATATCTCAATTTGTTGAGGTAATAGAGATCGAACCTATGACTTTCACGATGTACGCGTGATGCTCTTCCACTGAGCTATACCTCATTGTACTCCGTAAGAGAATCGAACTCTTAATTACTGATAGAAAGTCAGGCGTCTTAACCATTTGACCAACGGAGCATTTCCGCAGTACCGACGAGATTCGAACTCGCAACTTCTCGGGAGACAACCGAGCACTCTAACCATTGAGCTACGATACTATTTGTGGGAATCATAGGATTCGAACCTATTCAGCCAAGGCATCAGTTTTACAGACTGACTCCACTCTCCAACTTGGACGTATTCCCTTACTAATTTGAGACAAGGATGAGGATCGAACTCATAAAAAACAGAGTTGCAGTCTGTTGCCTTAACCATTCAGCCACCTTGTCTTGCGATATTGGAAAGACTCGAACTTTCAACCTAGTGCTTAACAGGCACTTGCTCTACCATTGAGCTACAATATCTTTTGTTATAAATCGGCAAACCTAGGTTTGCCGATTTGTTATTTCTCCTTTCTTTTTAATTACAATAGATTATTAAGTCGATTTTGAAACCACTTTTTTGGTTCAGCTTCAACTTCTTTTTTAGCCTGATTTTCTATGATTCTATTTTCATTAGCTTGAATCTTTTTTTTCTTCTTTACTCGAGATAAAATGTCATCAACATAACTGATGAAATCATTGTTCAGTCCTAATTGTTTTGCATCTTTTAAAGCCTTCTCTGCTTCAACAAACAATGTCATGCTTTCATAAAGTTGACCTTGTGCTAAAGCAACACCAGCTCGATCTATCCCTTTGACGGTTTTAGCAAAATCAATTAAACGTTGTGCTTCATTGTAATCGTGATTATTAATTAACAACCTGATGTAATCTGGATATACATCTGGCATATCCAATCTACTCGCTAAAGCCCTTTCGAAATAGCTTTTAGCTGTTTCATTATCACCCAATTGTTCATAGTGTACTTTCGCCATTAAATGCAAGGCTTTTACATTTTCTGGGTCGTAAGACAACGCGTAATTTAATGCCTCTACTGCTTTTTCTAATTCCCAAGGATAGGCTTCCATCGCTTTGAACAAATAGCTGTTATGTAAATTATTTTCCATGATAACTTTATTCAATAGTTCGTTACTGTTTTAAATGCAACACGTGATGTGATGCTCTTAAAACTGTTCAGATTTATGTACTCTTAAATTTTTTGAAATAAAAAATCCGAAACAGTTTGTTTGCTTCGGATTCTTCTCTGGGAAATAAATTATCTACAGAAAATACCGAAGCCTTATAAATGACTCTAAGTCACTTAGTAAATTTTGAAATGCTACAATATGTTTTAGCATGGCTTCTTATTTTGTTATTAATTATGTTATTGCGAATTGTTTAATTCTGCGATGCAAAGATGGAAACTAATTTTAAAAAAACAAATAAAATTTAAATTTATTTTATTGATTATCAATTAGTTACATTATTTTTGAGACATAACAATTCTTGTCCGCATTATGCAGATCCTAGAAGGTTTTTGGCAAGCGTCTGTCTCCCAATTGCTTAGTCTTCAATACGTGTTATTTTATTTTTTAAAGTCTAGTTTCAAATTCTTTTAAATTTTTTCATAAAAAAAGCGTCCAATTTCTTGGACGCCTATACTATTTATAATTTTTGTGCTTAAATCATCTGTTATTAATGATTAAAAATAGATACATAACGTCCTTGTCGTTGAAATAATTCAATATTTCCACGATAATCCCACTGACACATCAGTGATTTAGGTGCTCTATGTACTATTGTTTTGATCATTAGTGGTGCAAATATGATAAATTCTTCAATTAAAACCCAAATATTTAAGTAATTATGTTTCTCTCAAAATTCATTATTCATTAAAACTTTACCTCTTTTTGTAATGTTTATTGGACTATATAGACTTAGGTGTTATGATTTACAATTTCAAAGAATTTTCTACCAACGCTATATTTAATATTGGCAATGAAACAAATTTAAAATCGTTTAGTAAAGCTAAGCAAACTGAATTATACACTTTTATTTGGGCAAATTTTGAAGCTATTGAAATCATTATAGATAGTATTCCTTTTACTATTGAACCTCATAGTATTTTAGCTTTAACTCCTATTCAATATTTACAATATATAAAAGGAGGTGATGCCATTATTTATCAATTTAATAGAGAATTTTATTGTATTAAAGATCACGACCATGAAGTGAGTTGTGTAGGTATTCTATTTTTTGGTAATACTAATATTCCAGTTATTCATTTAGATAAAAAAGAGCAACAAAAATTTAAAACCCTCCATGAAGTTTTTATTGATGAATTAGAAACCGAAGATAACATCCAAGCCGAAATGCTTAGAATGTTAATGGGAAGATTTATTATAAAAAGTACACGCCTATTAAAGGCTAAAGAGGGTATTGTTGAAACACCTAAGAGCACCAAAGTAGATTTGTTACGAGAATTTAACTTCTTGGTAGAACAACATTTTAAAAAAGAGCATAGTGTTTCTTTTTATGCAGATATGTTGTTTCGTTCGCCTAAAACCTTATCCAATAATTTTGCTAAACTTAATAGAAGTCCATTGCAAATTATACATGAACGAGTTGTCCTAGAAGCAAAACGTTTATTAACGTATTCAGATAAAACAGCAAAAGAAATTGCATATGAAATTGGTTTTGATGATGCATCACACTTAAGCCGATTGTTTAAAAAGTATACGTCTCAGTCACCATCTGACTATAAAAAAGGTCTAAAAACTATAGGTTAGGAAAAATTGACAAGTCCTTGGGCAAATTATTCATTCTTTAATACCTGCTTCTACTCCATCTTTGCATTGTAATACTAAAACAATAACAAGATGAAAATTAAAAACAAATCGATATTCAATCTTATTGAAATATTTAGAACCAGCCCTAAACGAATAGTGAACACAATTCTTCCAAAAACGCATTGTGAACATGAACATATTCACGATTTCTATTGTGATGCAGAAAAACCTCACATCAACTAATAAGGAAAAAATGACAAGCCATAGGGAATTATAATCATTTTATAAAACCCTAATCGGTCGCAACTTTGTACCAACAAAAAATTCAAAATAAATAACAACGAAACGCTGAATAAAACTCAGTATAAAATTTAAAAATTATGAACACATTTAATGTACCAACAAGAGAAGAGGTTAGTCCTAACAATCAAGCAATTTTTGATAACCTTAATAAAGCTTTAGGTTTCGTTCCTAATCTTTATGCAGCTTACGCAAATAGTGATACAGCTTTAGAAAACTATCTAAACTTTGCTAATGCTAAAACATCGTTATCTGCAAAAGAAAAAGAGGCAGTAAACTTAGCTGTTAGTGAAGTAAATAGCTGCATTTATTGCTTATCTGCTCACACAACAATAGGAAAAATGAACGGCTTTACAGACGAGCAAATCTTAGAATTAAGAGCAGGTTATTCTTCAGTAAATAACAAATTAGATGCATTAGCTAAATTGGCAAAAAACATTACTGAAAACAGAGGCCAAACAGATGAAGCTGTTTTAGAGAGTTTCTTTAATGCTGGTTATACAAAAGGTAACTTAATTGATACGATTTCTTTAGTAGGAGATAAAACAATCTCTAACTATGTACACAGTACAACTCAGGTTCCTGTAGATTTCCCAGTAGCGCAACCTTTAGAATTAGAAACCATATAATTAATAACAAACTATAAATTTTAAAATCATGAAAAAAATCATTTTAATATTAGTAATCGCATTAACCTTTACATTAACTGGCAATGCACAAGACAAAATGAAAACTAAAGCAACTGTTGTTTCTTTAGAACAGACAAAAGGAGAATTTACTCAAAAAGAAATCTCTTTAAAAGAAGGAAATTATATTTTTGAAATCTCAAACAATAACGTAGGGCATCAAGTAGGCTTTGTTTTAGTCCCTAAAGGTAAAGATGCTTCTAAGCCAGAAAACCATATTTCCACGGCTTATGTTACTAAAGCAGTAGAGAATAATACAAAAGAAACATCTAAAGTAACAGCATTAGTAAAAGGGGAGTATATTTATTTCTGTCCTTTGAACCCAACCCCTCAATATACTTTAATAGTGAAGTAATTATTTTCGTATATATAGAGTACTAGTTTATATTAAAAAGAGCGACTTTAACTTTAAGTCGCTCTTTTTAATAATTTAAATTGTAAGTTTATCTGATTATATTGACTAAGTATATTAACTTTCAACCCTAACCAAACATCATTTATCATGAAGAAAAATTACGCAATTAATGATTTTAATGGGAAAATTATAATGCTCTATGGTTTATTTTTATTACTATCGATATCCATTTATGGACAATCCCAAAGTTCTGAAAATACAATAATTAATGTAGATTGGGATGTATGCAGGTATTACCCAAGCCCAAACAGCCATAAATCGACTATAAAAGCTCCTGACCATATTAGGCAAAAAATAGCTAATGGAGGAGGAGGCTGCTCTAATTTTATTGTTAATTACAATGGTTTTACTCCACAAGCAGAAGCGGCTTTTCAATTTGCCGTAGATATTTGGTCTAATTCTATTGAGTCACCTGTACCAATTAGAGTTTCTGCTAACTTTGGGCCTCTTGGCGCTGGTGTATTGGGTGGTGCTGGTCCCGCAAGTTTTAGAACAGTATCTGGATCAGGTTTTCCTGCTAATACTGCATTTCCGATTGCTTTAGCAGAAAAATTGACAGGCTCAGAAATAGCTAGCCCACCAGCAACGACCTCTACAGATATAATTGCAACATTTAGCAGTACAGCTAATTTTTATTTTGGTTTAGATGCTAATCCACCAATTAATCAAGTAGATTTTGTATCTGTAGTTTTGCACGAACTTGCTCATGGACTAGGTTTTCTCGGTTTTGGAACAGTACCAACTGACAATACGGGGACTCCAGATCCAAACCCACCTGTAGTAGGTGTGTTAAGAAACCAAGGCTTTTTAAGCCCTTGGGATATTTTTATTGAAAATGGAACTCCAACAGCCATGACAAGTTTTGGGGATCCATCTGCTGCTTTACTATCAGAATTCACAGGAAATAATTTATTTAGTAATGGACCTATTGCAACATCTCAAAATGGGGGTGTAAAACCATCTACATATGCTCCTGCAACATTTAGTGTTGGTTCTAGCTATAGTCATTGGGATAACTCTACGTTTCCTACGGGTAATCCTAATTCGTTAATGACTTCTTCTATCGCGCCAGGAGAAGCTATACACAACCCTGGATTAGTTACCCTTGGTTTTATGGAAGATATGGGTTGGTCTATTTGTGGGGGCTCACTTAGTGTTAAGGAATTAACATTAGATACTATTGAAGTAAGCCCTAATCCGTTTAATTCTTCAATAACAATTAGAGTGTCTAATAATTTTAATGATGATTATAATATCTCAGTATTAGATATCAATGGACGTGTTATTTTTAATGAAACTGAAAAACCAATTAATGGATCTATAGCTATTTCTAATTTAGATGAATTAGAAAGTGCACTTTACTTTATAAAGATTACGAATAAAAATAATGGTGCTAGTATCACTAAAAAAGTAATTAAGAATTAACGAATTTTAATTATTAGTCAAAAAAAGAGCAACCAATTTGGTTGCTCTTTTTTTGACTAATAATTATTTTAATTTATAATATACTTCTAGGTCATCATTGTATTTTAATACTAAAACGATGATGCGATTAAATTTAAAAGTAAATTATAAATATCATTGTTCACAAATTATGTTGTGTAGAAATACTTTTATGACTCCTAATATGATGCTGAAAAACCGTTTGTTAGCTTAAAATAGTTATCTAGGGGAAAAAAGGACAAGTCTTCGGGAATTTCTATCATTTTTTAAAAGCCTTTTTGGTTGCAACTTTGTTTTTACAAAAAAAAGCAATATGAAAAAAAATGTATTTAAATTTATGATGGTAACAGCTATAATGTCAGTGGCATATAGTTGTGAAGAAGATTTTATTAACACGGAACCACAAGGGGGTCTAATAACCTTAGACCAGCTTGCAGATGCAGCAGCAGTAAACCCCGAAATTGTTGCTGGTACTATGGATGGCGTATATACAACTACGTTTACCGTTGGAACAGGCGGAACAGGTGGTCATGATGATTTTGGTCATAAGGCCTATGATATCTTCGGAGACATGTTATCTGGTGATGTAGCCCTTTCGCTAAGTACTTTTGGGTGGTATAGAGCTAGTATTACTGAATTACAGGCTACTCAAGATTTTACTTTTGCAGATAATTTCCAAGTATGGAGACATTATTACAGAGTAATAAAGAATGCTAATATTGTAATTGCTACTGTAGGTGGTACAAATTCAGTGCCTGAAACTGAAGTTAACAGACATATTTTAGGGCAGGCATTGACAATGAGAGCTCATTCTTTGTGGTATTTAACACAGTATATGTCTAGAGATTATTTTCCTGATGCTGAAATCTTACCAATATATGATGAAACTACACCTCAAGGTCAACCAAAATCAACAACTAATGATGTGTTTGCGTTTATAGAAAGTGATCTAAATACTGCGATTTCTCTTTTAGAAGGTTATAGTAGACCTAGTAAAACACAAGTTAATCAATCTGTAGCAAAAGCTACATTGGCTTATGTACTAGCGTCTAAACGTAATGCTTGGCCAGAAGTTGCAGCTCTTACTGCAGATGTAATGGCTACAAATGGAGCAACGCTTATGAGTGCAGCAGAAGTTACAGGAGGTTTTAATAATGTAGCAACACCAGGATGGTTTTGGGGTGTTGATATTACTGTAGATATCGGTTTAGGTTTAGTATCATGGTGGGGACAAATGGATTATTTTTCATACAGTTACCCAGCTTTTGGAGATTCTAAAGCCATAGATGAAAATTTATATAACGCAATTCCTGCAGATGATGTTCGTAAAGCTCAATTTTTTACAACTCCTGGTTCCTTATATTTAATGCCTCTTGACAAATTTTATGATCCAGCAAGACAACCAGCTGGTAGTGGACCAATGGTAAATGATTATGTATACATGCGTCAAGCTGAAATGGTTTTATTAAATGCTGAGGCTTTAGCAAAATCAGGACAAGATGCTCCTGCAAGAGAAATGTTAAGATCATTAATGGAGTTACGAGTTCCTGACACTTCTTATTTGAATGCGCTTTCAGGTACAGCTTTACAAGATGAAATTTATTTACAAACGCGTATTGAGCTTTGGGGTGAAGGTAAATCTTATTTAGCATTGAAGAGAAACCAAGGTACCGTAAATAGAGGACCAAATCACTTATCTTTGACTGGAGTTCCGATTTCTTATGATGACGAGAGTCTAACTTTTGAAATTCCTGAGCAAGAATTACAAGATAATATTTTCATAAGTACCCAAAATCAATAATAATTAAAAAATTTAATTATTCTATAAAAGAAAGAGCAACCAATTTGGTTGCTCTTTTTCTTTATATCTAGCATAAAATAATTCGTTGAATACTAACTCTGTAATAAGAGGTTTTAGTTTTGAGAAAAAACTAAAGCCTACGGATTTTAAATATATAATTTCTTTCTGCAAAGCGAGTTCTCTCTAATTCTATATCTAATTGAAGGTGATTTTTTAAGGCCATATTTTTAATTTTATCTATCTCACAATCTTGAGATAAAATCATTAATATGGTTTTATCTTGGCGTTCAGCTAATTGTATAAAAAGGCTGTCGAAATATTCAAAATTTTCACCACAAAACCAAGCCTGCTCTTTTATATTATTAGGTGCTTTTGGATAATATGGGGGATTTATAAAAATATAATCATAGCTTGGATTGGTAATAACATCAAACAAATCTGAGTTAATAATATCTAAAGTTATATTGTTTTTTAAAGAAGCTTCTTTTAATGCGTTTAGCGCACTAGGATTAATATCTGATGCGGTGACTTGTGCACCCTTTTTTGCTGCATACAGTGCTACAATACCAGATCCACAACCCAATTCTAAGAGGGTTTTATCTTTAAGTTCTAAGTGTTTTATGTAATCTAATAGTATTTTAGTACTCAAGGTATAATGTGGTGGAAAAACATCTGGCATTACCATAACTTCAATACCTTCATAAACATAAGCTCTAGGTTTTAAAAAATACTTCTGAGTTCCGTATTTTAAAAATGGATGCGTTAATTTTTTAAGGAGTTGTCTAATCATTCTGAATAAAATCCTTGAATTTCGGGTTGCCTATATTTCCAAATCTTATGTAAAACCTTAATTTCATAAGGATATTTGTAAATTCCTGTCTTATAACGAACCTTAGAAATAGAACGAATTAATTTTTTCTTATAACCTTTAATTCTAAAGTCCGAAGCTGTAGGGTAATAACCATTTAAGACAGTTTCAAAATTCATAATTCGATCTACCATTTTTGGGGTAAGCCATGGTGTAAGTGGATTTTTTCTTAGGTCAAAATTTTCCCAAGCAGGATCTAACCAATCATCTAAATTTTTAGGAAAACTGAACCCTGCTTTTTGTATTTGTTCATATAGTTCAGAACCTTCAGTGGCTACAGGACTATATAGATAAATAATGATTTCAGCATCAGGATTGATTTCCTTTATTTCCTTTATAAAGTTAATATCCCATTCTATTTGAGCCATAACCTGCTCTGGTGTATCTGCTGGCATTCCTAAGACAAAAGAAAATTCGGGAATAATACCAATTGGATATAAACGTGCAGCAAAATCTTTAATACCTTGACCTGTTTGCGTTCCCCCTTTGTTCATTTGTTTTAGAATCTCATCATTACCTGTTTCAGCACCAAGAAATATCATTTTGCAACCTGCGTCTTTCATGAGTTTTAAATCAGCATCAGAATACTTGTTAATGGTATCAATTCTCCCTTCTCCCCACCAAGTAATCTTATCATTCTTGATAAGTTCAGAGAATTCAATAACACGCTTTTTAGAAGTGAAGAAGTTGTTATCATGAAACTCTATAGCATCAATACCATAGTTATCTTTAAAGTATTTGACATCATTGTAAACGCTTTGCGCAGATTTTGCTTTCCAACGTCCATTATAAATAGGCACAACGGCACAAAACGAACAAGTAAAAGGGCAGCCTAAACTAGAATGATAAGAGAATGTTTTACTACCTAAAAAAGTACGACTTAAATAATTTTCTAAGTCATAAAATGAGTTGAGATGCGTATAAGGCAATTGTGGTAATGTATCTTGTTCTAGCAACTTTTCTTTTTTAGTACGTGTAATTGTACCATCTTTTTCTTGATATATAAGATTTAAAATGTGAGGTAGTTCTTTTAAATCACCTGACTCTAACGTATTTAATAATTCTGGAAAAGTAATATCTCCAGGTCCATTTACAATATAATCCACATAAGGAGCTTCAATAGAAACTTTATATTGGTTAGAAGCAAAATAACCTCCCCAAATTGTAATAGTATTAGGATATTTTTCTTTTATTTTTTTGGTAAACGGAATAGCTTGACGTAATTGAGGGCCAGGCATTACTGTAGAACAGAAATATTTGAATTCACCTGTATTAAAATAATTAGAAATAGTTTGCCATGGATCTTTTTCTAAATTACCATCTACAAATACATAATCATATTTACCGTGTATAGCTGCGCCAACCTGCAATATAGAATTGGGTATACGATGCTTTGCATTAGCACTCCTTGGATTGAATATGATGATTTTATTCCTTTTAATCATTAGTTTTTTGTTCGTAACAAAAGACATGTTTCTTTATATGAAGCATCAAGTTTAGCTTTAATAGCTTCATCAATTTCTATTGACCTCCTATTGGTTTTGATAATTGTTCCCGCTTTAATGTTCTTAGAAGTATCACCTAACTTACCTGTTGTTTTTTTAATGTTATATTCTTTTTTAAGCGAGGTTTTTAAGTCTAAAAATGCAGTTAATTTTTTTAATGTGTTATCAGTTTCAGAAACTAGTTCTTTATAAGTTATGACTATTTGATTATCCTTTGGAATTTTAGTGCTTAAATTTACTAAATACTCTAGTCTATTAATGTAATATTCCGAAGAACTAAATTCTTCTATTTCATTGACGCCATAAGGACCACCTAATTTTTCAATACTAGATATAGTCTCCGCTGGTGTTCTTATTAAGAAAACAACTTTAATTGAATTACTCCTTATAAAATCTAAGTTAGGAGTGAATTTTTTATGTAAAACTTGATCTGCAATATATTTACAGGGCTTAAAGAGTCTTTTATTTACTCTTCTAATAAACAATTCTCCTTTTTTTAAGTCGTCATAGGTGTTGTAAACTCTACTTTGTTCTCCTGCTCCAAATATCTCCTCGTTAGAGGATAGTATATGTTCTAATAGTGAGCTTCCAGACCTCATATGTGCCATTATGAAAATGGGTTGCGAATTTGAAGTGATATTCTTCCAAACCTTAAACATAATATCTTTTATAAAACTCATAATTTATTTTAGATTTTTTGTCTGTAATTTATACATTATTAGAAGGAAAAACTTAGAAATAGCTGTGCTTATTATAATTCCAATAACTTGATATTTTTCTATTAAAATATACATGCATATAAGGTTTATTATTATCCCGACAGCTATGGTATATGTGACTTTTTTTTCAAAATTAAACTTATTTAAAATCATTATGTCTATAATAAAAAATAGAGGGAAGAGAGATTTCACACCACTTAAATAATAATAATTGATATTAATATTTAAATGCAATAGCTTTTCCATTATAAACCAAATTGAAAGAGTACCAATTAGAAGATAAGGTAGGGCAATAAAATTGAGCTTAGTTTTAATTTTATTGACAGATGTCATAGGTAATCTATAAATATGCTTGCTAAATGGTGAAATCATAAATGCGAACCCTGCATTAATAAGTATAAATGAATTGCTAATGATTTGATATTCAGAAACATCAACTTTACTGAGATTCATAGTGACAATGTACATATCTATTTTGGTTGCTAACCAACCTAAAAATGCTACTATAAAGAAAGGTGTATAATATTTGAGCTCAGTTATTGAAAATTGATATGTTACCTTTTCTTTAAAGAGGTTTAGTTTGTAAAATAAAACTAATGTTTTTATAAAAGTACCAGTTATAAATGCGAATAGAATAGTGTTTAAGTTATAGTGAGAATTTAAGTATATAATAAGTAAAGTAGCACTAAAACTCATGATGTCTGATACGAGTTGAAGACCAAATTTTTGATGATAGATGATTAAACTATCAAGACTAGAATAACAGTACATTAGTATAGATAGAATAATACAGAGTATAGCTGTATCCACTTTAAAGAATACAAAAAACAGTAATGACAAGAGAAGTAAAGGGCTTCTTGAAAGTGTGCTTTTAAAGTATAACGTGTAGATTTTAGAAGGCAATCTGCTATATGTTCTTATTAAATACTCTCTATTTCCCCAATTGGCAATTATTAAAATAAAATATACCCATAATAAAATATCAATTACTTCTCCCCAATTTTCTTTTCCAAAAAATTTGATGCCAATTATTGCAATAAAGAAATTAAATAGCGGTGTTAAAAAACCTCTTAAGGTATTTATTCCAACTATAATTAATCTTCGCATTAAATAAACAGATTTAATAAGACCTCAATTTAAGTTATTTATAAAACAGTTTAATATATATCGGTGATTAATCTTATTTTTAACCATAGCTATGAAAAACTTAATTGAAAAGTATAAGGTAACATTGGTATACTTCTTACCATTGTTTCTGTTTTTAAGTTATTTATTATGGAATTCTTTATCGTTTCCATTACATGATTTTGCTAATAGTTATTTCCCTGCACATATCATATCGAATTCAAGCACACCAGAATTTATTCTCTTTGATATCTATGAGTATAATAACTATATATGGGGTCTAGGCTACGAAGAGATCTTGGGGGATTTTTATTTAAATAGTCCCTTTAATACTATTGCTTTTTATCCATTTACCTTTTTAGAGGATGCATATACCGCAAAATCTATTTTCAATATACTCAGTAGTTTGATATTTCTATTTGCTGTTTATGGTTTAGTAAAACATTATGGTAAGAAAACGTTATGGTTAGTTATTGCAATTCCTATTTTGTTTTATATACCTCTGAGAAATCAAATGTTATTTGGACAAACCTATTTCTTAGTTTTTGCACTAGTTGTCTTTAGTTTTTTATGGATAGAAAAGCATAATTATGTTATTGGATCAGGCGCACTCGTTGTTGCTGCATTATTAAAAGTATTTCCCGTTGCATATGGTATACCACTGCTTTATAGAAAACAATGGAAACCTATTTTGTTAGCTATAATTATAGGGTTAACTATTTTGGGTTTATCTATTTGGTTTACTGGATATAACTTATGGGAAACCTATTTTTTTGAAGTGCTACCAAATGCTGTAAAAAATAAAAGCACTGTGAATTTTCAGTATAATGCACAATCTATAGATGTGTTTTTAAAAACACTTTTCATACAAGATTCTTATTATAATCCAAAGGCATTTTTTGATAATGAACGTCTGTTTTTTATTATAAAATGGATTATAAAATCTATTATCATTGGTATTGCTATAACCTTAAGCTTTTCAAATAAAAAGAAACTGTTTGTGTTACTCAGTATTTGGGTTGTCACCCTATTTTTAATACAGTCTAGAACAGCAACCTATGCACAAATTTTATGGATAATACCTGGGTTTTATATGTTTATCTCAACAACTTCACTATCTAAAAAAATAGGATTTTTTACTGTTCTTTTTATTATGTGTAATCTACCTATTTCTAGCTTGGAAGAATTACCTCTGTTTTTTAAGTTTTCTAGACTTTGGTTAAGCATTGTTTTAGCACTATTGTTTTATTCTAGTTTTAATAAAAAAGTAAATTATAAATATATAGGCCTAGGTTTTTTGATATTGATTCCTTTACATTTAGACATGTTTTCTAAAATAGATGTAGATACCTCAGTTTATGTTTTAGAAGAACAAACACATTTTATGATTTATGATTTTGAAAAACAAGATAGCATACTAACATATAAAGCCCTTGGAAAAGGAGGGAAAATAACTGAAAGTACTGATGTTATAATCACTAAATTTGATAAAGATATTTGCCGCATAGAAGACAATCAAATAGTGTACAATGGTATGCAAATAACAAATGACACGTCTTTAAAAAAGAAACCAGTTTTAGTTAATGATTGCGAAATTTATTACCTCACAGATTCAAAATCGAGACGCGGTGCTTTTACCATAAAAAAGATACGCATATGCGATTAACTTTTAAATAATTTAAAGCTATATAATTTACAGTTTTGTAAAGCATATTTTATAGATACTTTTAATACTCCCAACCCATATATAGTGCTTCGTCTAAAATTTATAGAAGAAGAGTCTTTTTCGTATTTTGCTGGACAAGATATTTCGCCAATTATAATACCCTTATAACAACATTGTGCTAAGAGTTGATTATCAAAAATAAAATCGTTAGAATTATCTTGAAACGGAATAGATTTTAATACATCAGCATTAAAAGCGCGATAACCCGTATGATATTCTGATAGCTTTTGATTCATAAATAAGTTTTGAATAAAAGTTAGTATTCTATTTGAAATATATTTATACAATGGCATACCACCAGAAAGAGCATTCTTACCCAAAATACGAGAGCCTAAAACAACATCATAAACATTATTAGCTATTAAATCTACCATTGATGGTATTAGCTTTGGGTTATACTGATAATCTGGATGCAGCATGATTATAACATCTGCACCTAAGTCAATAGCTTTAGAATAACAGCTTTTTTGATTTGCGCCATAACCTAAATTAACTTTATGCTCAATAATGTGCTTTATGCCTAAGCGCTTTGCTACATCAACGGTATTATCATTACTGTAATCATCAGTAAGTACAACATCATCAACAATACTATGAGGAATTTCATTGTAAGTTTTCTCTAATGTTTTTGCAGCATTGTAAGCAGGCAGAATTACAACGACTCTCTTTTGGTTAAGCATTAGTGTAATAGATTTATTTCGTTGTTAGATGCTTCTCTAATACTTTCAGGAACTTCAAGATATTTAATTGGAGCGAGTGCATCTATATCTTTTCTATGATAGAGGTTTCCTAAAAATGGAAATTCATGGTGTTGATGTGTTTTTAAATGTGCTAATTTTTGTTTTACATCTGCTAGAGATATATTCCATTCTTTAGAAATTCGCTCAATGTTAGGTTCCATAAATGAGATGTAGAGTAGTTCTAATTCTTCGTGTAGGGTTTTGTCTAAAAGATTTTTGTCAGTCCATGTTGTATTTTGATAATTCTGAAGATTACGATTAAAATATTTTAAAGAATCATTAAAAGGTGTAATCTTTAAATAACCTAAATAATTTTGTTGAGGTTTAAACACTGGTAATATTTTTGTTTCATGACACCAAATACATTTTGAGGGTTTACCTGCTCTAGTAACATTGTTGTTAGCAGCTTCCTTTAAGGTTCCATCTACATCATATACCGCAAATTTTAATTGCCCATTTGCCATCCTCTGTAGAGTTTCAAACTCTAAAATATCTTTGCTTATTGAGTCAACCTCAGTAGAAATAAATCCTTGATTATTACTTTTTGATAATTCTGAAAACGAAATTACACGGTGTACTTTAGAGACACTTGAGTTATCTATATAGCCTTTAATAGTATCGAAAGTATAAAGTGCCTCAATTTGATCCAATTTTTCAGGTACATCAACAATTGCATAATAGTGATGAGAGTTTCCGAAAGTTAACGCTATATATCTCCCTAGATCAAATGCATTATTCTTTTTATATTCTTCAGAATTTCTGAAAACTTCATGAAGTTTAGATAGGTTTTTAGCACTTTTTTTTGACAATCCTAATTCAAATGCGTTTAATAAAATTATGGAATCTTTTAACGTAATACCTTCTAAATATGGGTCAGAAGTTACAGTAGAGCCTAAATAAGATAAAGCCCATTTTAAACCTGTAACACTTCTATCAAAAGTATCCTCACTAAAAGCTTTATTCCATTTAAGTCTTATACCTTGATGTTGTTTTTTTTCGACACAAGAATAGCTTAATGTACCAATAACAAGAATCAGAAAAACAACTAAATGTTTCATAATTATTTAGTGAGTTTCATTAAAGTACCAGCTAAGGTAGATTTTAACTTATAGCTTATCATTTTTTTGAAACTTTTATCACTATGTTTTTCCTTATTGTAGTTCACCTCATTTACAATTTTTCTAACGGCATAATCATAAAATTTACGAGAATACGTTCTGCTAAAATCGATGTCTCTATCTGTTGAGGTTTCCCAGTTAGGTTGAATAGTTATTTGGTCTTCAATTTCATTATAAAGAGATGTGCCTTTTATAGGATAGGCTACAGTAATTGTAAAATGTGTTGGATTTGCAGCTTTTAAATACGTAATAGTTTCTTCTATGTCAGTTTCGTTTTCACCAGGATAACCAACCATAATAAAAGTGCCAGTTTCCATACCTAACTTATTAGTTTTTTGAATAGCTTCTTTAACAACATCAACATCAACACGTCTGTCCATAGCATCTATAATTTTCTGTGACCCACTTTCTGCACCAATCCAAATTCTATAACAGCCTGCTTCTTTTAGCAGTTGTAGTACTTCATCGTTTAGTCGTTCTGCTCTAGTGATACATTCAAAAGGAATAATAGCATCTTGTTTTATCACTTCTTCATGAAAGCTTTTAATCCATTTATGACTTACAGTAAATACATCATCTACAAACCAAACGGTGTCAGGATTATATGTGTTTTTTAACATCAATAACTCTGAAGCTACCAAATCTGCTGGTCGCCTTCTATAACTTTGTCCATATACTGCAGTACTGCACCATTTACAAGTGTAAGGACACCACGTTGCGTACTAACAGTCATTGAGCTTTTACCATGATTGTTTCCAACCTCAAGGTATTTTTCATAGGATTGCATTTCTATTTGGTAAAGGCAATCCGAAAGGTCTTTCATCTTTGTTCTCGGAGGTGTTTTTTTTACATTGTCATTCTCTAAATAGGCAATACCAGTAATAGTACTAAAATCTCTTTCAGAAACTATGGCTTCGTAGAGCTCTAATGTAGTTTCTTCTCCTTCTCCGATAATAAGAAAATCGACTCCAGTATTAAGATATTTTTCGCAATTATAAGTTATGTCAGGACCACCTAAAATAAGTTTTGGGTAACCATATTTTGAATCATTTTTTAAAATTTTAACAAGCTTAATAACATTAATTTTTGTCATTAAATTGGTGTAAATAGCAACAACTTTTGGTTGCTTCTCTTCTATAAACTGCAGTTGTTTTTCCTTTGAAAAAAATGTTGAATCGTAAATGTGATTTTCTACTTTATGCGCATTCAAATAACCAGAAATATAGAGTAACCCTAATGGTGGGTAAGGTTTCATTATGGCTTGTTCTTTAACATCGTCATATAAATAATAGGTATGTGTAAGTACAATGCTCATTACTTTTTTATTAATTCAATTAAAAAGTGATCTGCATATTTAGCCCAAAATGACCCCGTGATTACACTATCAATACTTTTAAAAGTTGATAAAAGTGGTTTTTTTGCTAAAAATGAATTCTCAAGATAAGAAGGAGGTATGGTTAAACCTATAGGTTTTATATTTTTTATGCTAAAAATGGTTTCAGTTAAAGTGCTAATATCCTTTGGGTTGTAATACCAAGTATTAACGTTTATACCATCAACATTTGCAATAACAGCTTCTTTATTTTGTCTTCTTTTAGCGTTTTTAAAATCGCCTTTTAGAGTAAAGTAAAGACGTTCCCAAAAACATTTTTTAGGCATTAATACCACAACTATTTTCCCGTTAGGTTCTAATAGGTCTTTTGCATTTTCAAAAAATGTTTCAAGTTGTGTTTTAGATAGGCAATTAAAACCTCCAAAATTTGAAAAGATAAAATCAAACTTCTTTTCAAATTTTGCCGTATTTATTTTATTAATATCTAATACAGAAAATTCTAGATTCTTAAGTTGAGTTTTCGACTTCGCAACAGATATCATACCTTCAGAAATATCAGTAGCTATAACATTATGCCCTAATTCAGCAAAATGTTTAGCGTCCTCACCAGTACCACAATTTAATTCTAAAACCGATAGTTTTTTGTCTTGAACTATAGTGTCGTATAAATATTTGTAAACGATTTCTCGTTGCGCTTTACCAACATTAGAAAATGTAAACGTAGCATCGTAATTTTTAGAAGCGATATCAAAATCCTTAGGCATTGGTCTGTTCCATAGTTTTAAGTTGAAGCTTATCTAAAAAGGCAGACGGCACATAATAGCCTAACAACAACATGGATCTCCATTGTTGTTGCGATACTTTTAATGGATTTTTAAATAGCATTTTAATATTCTGAAATGCCTGACTTTTTCTATATTCCTTATGCACATAGCGTTGCAATTTTTTATAAAATTTAGAGCTATAAGTGCCTTTGAAAAGCATAGCCAAATCATCCGAATCTGTCCAGTTGGCTTTTAACTTTAGATCATCTTTTACCTTGTCATAAAATTTAGTGCCTGGTAATGGATATGAAACAGAGACACCTAAATTATCTGGCACTAACGCTTTAATCATAGCCACAGTTTTGGCGATATCTTCTTTGGTTTCGTTTAAATATCCAAACTGAATAAAGAAAGCCACGCGTACAAATTTTTCTTTAAGCAGACGAGTAGCTTTATAGATTTGCTCTACAGTTGTGTCCTTGTCCATAGCATCTAAAATTTTCTGAGAGCCACTTTCTGCACCTACCCAAACCTCTTCTAGTCCACTTTCAGCTAAGGCATCAATAGTATCCTCTTTTAATAATAAATCTACACGACTTTGAATGTAATACGAAATGGAAAGCTGTTCTTTTTTAAGTGCTTTATTAAAATTTTGAACCCAGTTTGGTTTTAAACCAAAAATATCGTCGCACATCCAAAAGCGGTTCACTCCATAAGTCTCAGATAAATATTTAATATGTTTTGTAATATATTCTGGAGAATGAGAATTGTAACGGTTACCATAAATTGGTTTTGCACACCAATTACATTTAAAAGGGCAACCTCTTGTTGTAGCAATATTTAAGGTAAATTCATTTCCGCCACTTGCCCAAATTTGTTTGTAAGGCTCAATATCAATTAAATCCCATGCTGGTAATGGCAATTCATCTAAATTACGTAGAACTGGACGTTTAGGATTTTTAATAATGCCGTCCTCTTTTTTAAAAATTAAGCCTTTAATATCTGAGGTTTCGTCTTTATTTTTAAGAGCATCAATAAGCACTTTTAATGCAATTTCACCTTCACCCTGAATCACAAAATCTGCTCCAGCATTTAAGTATTTTTCGTAATGGTCAGTAGAGTCAGAACTACAAACGACAACTGTGCAATTCAGCTTTTTTGCTATTTTAATCATCTCAAAAGCAGCTTCACGCATTGTGGTTAAGCACATCTTTGTGAGATAGTTAAATCCATCATCATAGAGCACAAATATTTTAGGTTTTTGAGCTTCTAAATAAGGCTTTATTTCAATAGGATTATCTAAAAGATTAGCATCGAACACACCAACTTTATAATTGTTTTCTCTTAAGTATGAAGCGGCATATAAAGTGCCTAATGGAGGATAAGGGGTTTTGTTGCTCCATTGTTTAGGATCAAATTTATAGTAATATGAATGAGAGAATACAACATCAAGCATTTTCCATAGTTAGGTTAAGATTAAATGCTTTGTTTTTATCGTCATAACGCTCATTTAGAGAGCCAATAACTTTGGTTTGAAAATCTTGCGGATGGTGTTTAGACACATCGTTGGTAGATTTCATAGCAATTTCAAATTCTTTTTTCTTAAGGTGTTTAAACTTAGATTTCCACTTTTTGAGTGTTATTTTTTTAAACTTATGATTTAAATCACTACCTAATTTAGTGTTAAATAAGACTTGTAAAACCCTACTCCAAATAGGTTTTTTAGGGCTCTTAGATAATAGTGTAGTGTTTATCGTTTTGTTTGGATAAAATTTTGAAGCCCAATTATTTTCTGCTACAAACTTATGAAACACCGTTTCGCCATATATTGGAATAAGCGTCATGAGCTCTGTGGCTGTAAATTTATTTTGTTCGGCTATTTTTAAACGGTCAGAGCTAATAAAATAATTGACACAGAAATATTTTTTTGAGTTTAGTAAAAACAATTTTTTGTATGCCACTAAAAGTGTTCTAGCTAACCATAATTGCTTAGGCTTTGTGATAATGAAGAAGTCTATATCTCCATCATTATCGTGATACCCTTTGGCCAATGCTCCAGAAATTGAAACTGATTCTATATAAGGGAAAGACATTATAAGTTTTGCCCTTTTTAATGCTTTAGGCATAATATCTTCTGCCATTTTATTTCCGTTAAGTCGTCTTTTTACTAAAGATGCATCATTAACATCAGAGTAGTATTTTCCAAACTTAAAAACAATATTGTTATCGATTAACTTTTGGAGTTCCTTTTTAGTGTTATCAATATTACATGCAGAAGAAAACGAGAATATTTCCTCTATAGTTAAAGGGTACTTAAAGATAGAAAAGTAGATTATAACTTTTAAGGCGTTCATATTTTTTCTGCTATTGCACCAACGATGATTTGTAATTTTGGCATTGTTCTTTTTATATAAAACAACTCAATTACATAAATTACTGATATAAAATTAAAAATAATATATATTTATGTATAACATCGGTAAAACATTGATAAAAACCTATCCAAAACATAATAAACTAAAAAGAGCAACCATATTATATGGTTGCTCTTTTTTGTAAGTAAATGTTTATCTCTATTTTCCTAACATTAATAGCTCGCTACAAACCACTTCTGTGATATAACGTTTCATACCATCTTTATCTTCCCAAGAACGTGTTGTTAATTTGCCTTCTATGGCTACTTCCTTTCCTTTGGTAATATACTTTTCTACAATTTGAGCTGTTTTTCCCCAAGCAACAATATTATGCCATTGCGTATCTGTTACTTTTTCGCCTTGTGCATTTTTATAGCTTTCATTTGTAGCTATTGCAAATTTTGCTAACGTTTTACCTGATTCAAAATTGGTGATTTCTGGGTCATTACCTAAGTTACCAATCAACTGTACTTTGTTTCTTAATGTGTTCATGTGTTCTAAATTTTATGTGTTAAACAGTTAATACTATCGAGTTCTTATGTTTCGACACTGCAAAGCTATGGTGACTCACAAATGTTATTCGGTAGTTACCTATTTAAATTCGTTTGTAAATGTTTGTAGTCGTTTGTAATTGATTAAAAGCTTATATTTATTGGCATCTATATACAACTTACCACAACTATCTTAAGAAAATTCATTAGCGAAGAAAATCGCTTTTTTTAATGTGAAGTACGCAATTCATTTAACCGTCTTTCCTTATGCATATAGGAGGTAAAAGCGATGCTTAAAACGCATAAACAATAGCTGATAAAAGAACATTCAACCCACTTAGAGTTTCGTTTTTTTATTTAATTACAATTTTGAATCAGCAATGTGTTTAGTTATATTTTAAGAATATATAAAAAAGGTTGTAACAAAATCCCATTGAATGCTACAAGTAATTTCGTAAGTAAATTTTTTATTCTAATTCTAAAAGTGTAAATTTCGCTATCGGAAAGAGGCGGAATTTACCCATACACACATACTTTCTTTTTTTAATTTTTAAAATGGTGTGCTATGGGAAATATACAGGACAACTTCAACGGAACAATCGCCTTTATCGCTTTATTGACTGCATTAGTATTATTGGTTACAGCTATTATTAAATTATTTCGTGAAATTAACCGAGACAAACATGATAAAGAGAAGTGATAAACCCTATTTTCACTAGGATTGTCGTAAATTATATATATGCCTTAAAAGTGTACCGCTTTAGATAAATCGTAAGACAAAACCTTAATAGAACCATTAATAGTCTCAAGATCTTTTAAATCTCTGCCTATTTCTTGTGCTATTTTCTTAGCATCATCACACTTATTTATTTCATTTTCCCATTTAATAAATTTAGCATCTATCGAATCCTTTTTTATTTCAGCCAACTGTATTTCGAAAGATTGCTTTTTAATAATATCTTCTAAGGAATCTGTTACTCTTATCAATTCAGCTCTTTCTGACTTTCTAAAAGTAAATTCAGAACCTAAAAATGTCATTTTATCACTTCTTAATAAAAGCTCTTTTAAAGGTTCTCTTAAAATAAAAACTACTATAACAATTGAAGCAGCAACAATAAGTCTAGTGTAAGGAAAATTATTCATAATTATACAGATTAGTTAAACTTAGTTTTTAGCTAATAATATAATTCTAGGAGGATTATTGTAAATATAGTAAATATCACAATACCAATAAGTTAAAATTCATATTTAGTGGTAAGTTGTATATAGATGCCTATTTGTTGGCTTGTACTAATTTTTAGTATATTTAACAACTATGCGTATATATACGTGTTGTGAGTAATCAAACAAAAATGGGATATATAGAATGTAAAATTCACGGGGGGAATGTTGCTGGTCTAATATCTGAATATCACACTAAGAGAATAAATAAAATGGAGGAATCTATTGATTCTAAGATTTTGAATATTGAGGTATTGGATAAAAAAGGGCTTTTCAATGGACGCTATATTGTAGACCCTATTTTGGTAAACGAAATAGGAATTAAAGAATCAAAAATTGACGTGGAATCGGAGTTTGAAAAATATGAAATGATGTTTGATAAACTGTCCCCTATTTGTCCGAAATGCCTAAATAATTATTTAAAAAAAGAATAAAACTACTCAAGGCAATTATCTATACACAAGCACGTTAGTGACAAAGAAGAAAAACTTAGATTGAAAAAATGAATATTCTAAAAATAATAACTGCAATATGCAGTGTGCTTTTTTTTATGGTTGGGTTCGATAAGTTTTTTCCATTTATGGAACCACCATGCTCATTGATAGATAATATATCGACAACTCTTTGGAAAGGGCTTGGGGGTATACAACTAGCAGCTGGTATTCTTATTTGGTTTTCTAAGCTAAGAAGGTACGTGGCAGGATTCTTCGTAATTATTTTGTTATTCTTTACAATTTATCATCTCAAAGAGAATACCTACGACATTGGAGGTTCAACTTTTATGGCAGTATTGTTAGGAATATTAGTATGGAATCCAACATTTTTACAAGGAAAAAGAAATAACCTTTGAGTGACTATATTTAAATATAGCAAATTAGATTGAAAAAAGTCAACTACTAACTACGTGTATAGTTCATTGCTAGTAAAGGCTTACTTAAGAAAATCTTCATGGGTTTTCTATTCGGTTTGTATTTGCTGAATTAGTTGTTGAAACACGCAACAAAATTATACACAAGACCGTTACCCATAAGCTCAACTAATTATTGAAAATACTACTTCACATAATAATTGTCGTTTTTTTGACTGCTGTCACTCAAATAGGTGGAATAATATATTTGATTACAATTTTGTTGGTTAAGAAAAGTGTGGAAAAGAAACGATTAAAGCGGATTGGAATTTTCACAGTTCTATATTTGGTTGCAACATTTTTAATCGTTCCAAATGTATCACCGTTTTTTGGGCGCGAAAAAATAAAAGAAACGGAATTTTTAAAAGCTCATTCTTTCTTTTATAAACTTACGAACAGAAATTATGTTAGACCAGAATTGAACAATGCTATCGGACAAATCGCAACCGAATTTGAGAGACAAAACAGAGGGATAAAGATGGTTTATCTCGATGCCAATTTTCCTTTTATAAATAAATTTCCGCTGTTACCTCATTTAAGTCACAATGACGGAAAGAAAATTGATGTTTCTCTGATTTACGAAAGAGACGGCAAATTATCAAATAAAAAGCCATCAGTTAGTGGATATGGAGTTTATGAAGCACCTACAGAAAAAGAATATGACCAAAATGTTGTTTGTAAGGCAAAAGGAAATTGGCAATATGATTTTCCAAAATACCTGACTTTAGGCACATTTAACAAAGACATAGAGTTTTCCGAAAAAGGAACACGACAATTAGCTGAACTGATTTTAAAACAAAAAAATGTTGATAAACTATTTATCGAACCACATTTAAAAACCCGACTGAATTTAAACAACGGAAAAGTAAGATTTCATGGATGTCAAGCCGTTAGACACGATGATCACATACATTTTCAACTAAAATAAGGAAGAAATTGTAAAACATTGTCTGAATAAAAAACAGTTATAACAAGTTTACCAATAAATTTTACTGAAAACATGCATAGAGTTTATATTTTAGCACTCAGAACATCATACTAGTTTCATGGATTACTACTCAATAGCCACCATTTTAATCATTTTGTCTGCCATCTTTGGCTATATAAATGTTCGTTTTTTAAAACTACCGATTACAATTGGTTTAATGCTAATTACTATTGTATTTACAGTAGTAATAGTTGGTATTGCTCAATTTGATGACACCTTACTTTTAAGAGAACGAGAGTTTATTGGCATGATAGATTTTGAAACTGTCTTACTGGATATAATGCTTAGTTTTCTGCTATTTGCAGGTGCTTTACACACTAACTTTAATCAATTGAAAATTCAAAGAGGTCCTATTTTGGCCTTTGCTACTTTAGGTGTTTTAGTATCTACATTTTTAGTTGGTATTGTTATGTTTTATGTTTTACAATGGATGAGTTTAGAAGTTAATTTTATCTATTGTTTATTGTTTGGTGCTTTAATATCACCAACAGATCCGATTGCAGTGCTTGGCATTCTTAAAAAAGCAGGAGCTCCCAAAAAACTCGAAACCAAAATCGTTGGGGAATCTTTATTTAATGATGGTGTAGGCGTTGTAGTATTCTTAACCATTTTTGCTATAGCTGCAAAACCAGATGCAGCGATTGAATTTTCGGATATAGCCACCTTATTTGGACAAGAAGTTATAGGTGGTATTGTGTTAGGACTTTTATTAGGCTGGATCACTTATCGTTTAATGAAATCTATTGACAATTACGAAATTGAAGTCATTTTAACCTTAGCAACAGTAATGGGAGGCACCATGTTAGCACATGAGCTTCATTTGTCTGCTCCTTTAGCAATGGTAACCGCTGGACTTATTGTTGGTAATGATACATTAAGAAATACAGCGATGTCTGAAACCACTGAAGCTTACGTCGATAAATTTTGGGAGCTCATTGATGTGCTTTTAAATACAGTATTATTTGTTATGATAGGTATGGAAATGCTCGTACTTACTTTAGAAGGTAAATATATTTATGCAGGTTTATTAGCCATACCAATAATTTTAATGTGTCGTTATATTTCGTTGTGGTTGCCTATTAAATTTTTTGCTAAGCGATTAGATTTTGTACCTAAAACCAATTTAATTATGACTTGGGGAGGTTTACGAGGAGGTATTTCTATTGCATTAGCACTTAGTCTTACTCAAGAAATGCACAGAGAATTATTTTTGGTAATTACGTATGTGGTAGTAGTGGTATCTATTGTCGGTCAAGGATTAACCGTAGGACCTATTATAAAGCGACTCACAAAGAAAGATAATTAATTAACCTTCAAATAAGGTTCTAATTCATCAAACGGAATAGCAAATTCGGTGTAACCTTGGTCAAAAGAAGCTATTTCATAAACATTGTAAAGCATAACTAAGCCTTCTTCACTGAAGCCTATATTTTCAGGTAATTGAAAGGGTTTGCCAAAAAATAAATCTTCCATTTTTAGATTATCTTCTTCAGTTTCTAATGATTTTATAAAATGAGTTTGAGCTAACTTTTTAAACTCAGCTAAGTTATCAATGATGTCATTTTGATTTAGAATGTTTCCTGTTTTAGCATCTAGATTGAGAAATTGAATTTTGTCATTACCATGTGCGCCTCCTTTAAATTCGTATGTACTAATTGCTATGGTAATAATGGCTTCAGACTGATAGGTTTTTTCTGTTTCAATATGGAGTTCCCATATAGGTTCTTTGGCCTCAGGAATATCGTTTTTAAAGTTGAGGTATTCAGAATTGAAATCTTGTAACACAGCTTCAAGATTCGTTTTCTTTGCCGCATCACTGAGTGTGGCGATTATAGCTTTTTCAACATTAAAATTAATGGTTTTGCTGAGTTGATTATTTTCAATGGCTTTGTCGTAAGTGACTGTTATATCAGCTTCAAATTCAGTGTCAATAGAGTTTATTTCAAAAACAACAGACTTAAATTCTGAGGTACATGAGCTTAAAGTGAATGCAAAAATTAAAAATGGGATAATTCGATTCAATGTAGATGAGGTTATGTTGAACATTTTAATAAAGATATTATATAGATTTGAATAGAACGAATTATCATTAAGTTTGTTATTATAATAGTCTTATTTAGTTGTTTATATAATTCATCTAAAGCACTTTAATTTATATTAAACATGAAATTTAATACAAAAACAATACATGGCGGTCAAGAACATGATCTTGCCTTTGGATCAGTAATGCCTCCAATTTATCAAACATCAACCTATGCACAATCCACTCCTGGTGGCCATAAAGGTTACGAATATTCTAGAACACATAATCCAACACGTCATGCTTTAGAAAAGGCTTTTGCAAGTATAGAAAACGGGAATCATGGCTTAGCTTTTGCTTCTGGTTTAGCAGCTATTGATGCGATTTTAAAATTATTACAATCTGGGGATGAAGTGATTTCTACAAACGATTTGTATGGAGGAACGTACCGTTTATTTACCAAAATCTATGAGGATTTTGGTATAAAATTTCATTTTATCGGAATGGAAAACGCTGAACATATAGAAGATTATATTAATGAAAACACAAAACTGATTTGGGTAGAAACACCAACCAATCCAATGCTAAATATTATTGATATTGTTACAACAGCTCAAATTGCAAAAAAACATAATGTTCTCTTAGGAGTTGATAATACATTTGCGACTCCATATTTACAACAGCCCTTAGATTTGGGTGCAGATATTGTAATGCACTCTGCAACGAAGTACCTTGGGGGTCATAGTGATCTAGTAATGGGAGCATTAGTTGTTAAAGATAATGGTTTAGCTGAGCGTTTATATTTTATTCAGAATGCAAGTGGAGCAGTTTGTGGTCCACAAGATGCTTTTTTAGCATTAAGGGGTATTAAGACGCTTCATATTCGTATGCAACGCCATTGTGAAAACGGAAAAGCAGTAGCAACATACTTAGTTAATCACCCAAAAATTGAAAACGTGTATTGGCCAGGTTTAGAGAATCACCCTAATCATGAGGTAGCAAAATCACAGATGAATGATTTTGGTGGTATGGTTTCTTTTACAACCAAAGGAAATAATTATGAGGAAGCTATTAAAATTGTGGAAAACTTTAAAATATTCACTTTGGCAGAATCTTTAGGCGGAGTAGAATCATTAGCTGGACATCCGGCAAGTATGACACATGCAAGTATTCCTAAAGAAAATCGCGAAAAGACAGGTATTGTAGATTCGCTAATAAGATTGAGTGTTGGTATTGAAGATGAGACAGATTTAATTGCTGATTTAAAACAAGCTATAGATTAACTTATATACAGTTTTTAATCCAAGTAGTATATATAACCAAGATTCAACCATACTAACCAGTCATTGGTTTTATTTGATGATAACTGGTGGTTTAGACCATCAGTAAAGTCATTAAAAAAGTATTGAAACCTTAAATCTATCATTAAATCTGAAAGAATACTTAATTTATATCTCGTACCAACGCTACTTACAATAGACCACGTAGACCCATTTGAAGCGTTTATAGAACCTGGATCCCATCTTGAATAAAAATTATTAGGGTCCTCAATGTTTCCAACATCATTTGGGTTTAAAGGATCTCCATTATTATAAGTTGTAAATACACTTGGACGGTAAGATACATAGTGAGCCCCTAGACTAACAAAAGGAGCAAAAGAATAAACACCAGCCGCAAAGCCTCTTATGCTTCTTGGGAAAAATTCTAATTGCATACCAATGTCCCAGTTTTCAGCTTCACCTGAATGTGTTCTCAACTTGTCTGCATCTGTTGTAGTTTGACTTGGGTCAACAAATTCTCCAAAATGTTCAAGTTTTGTTTTATTCCAAGAAATTTCACTTCTTAATTTAAAGTGATCATTAAAATATTTGTCTGTAGTATAACAGTTACAATCGGCACGATAAGCAAAATTGATATAGTGTACAATACCAATACCGATACCTGCATTTCCAGCATTAGTTTCAAAATCTGAGCGGACACCAAAATCAGATTGGTATGCAACAGGTCCGAAAATAACGCCTAACTCATGAGAAAAGCCTAACTGCGAATAGCTTAATTGCATTGATAAAAGCAATGCAAAGGGAATAATTAATTTTTTAATATTTATTGCCATCTAATTCTAATTAATTGATATGCTTATCGAGCAAATATATAAAAACTCGATGAAATACCAAATAAAACGGATAAAATGCATATTTATTATTTTTTTAAGATTTAAATAATTTAAGACGTACTAAAAAATAATTGAGAATTTAAAAAAAATAAACCGTTATTTTTATAGATAATGTATCTTTGTGCTCAATAAATCACAATTTCTTAACAATAATACATATGAAAGATAAAATAGATGCTTTTTTAGATCTTGTAAAGGAACGAAATGGTAGCGAACCAGAATTTATGCAGGCTGTTGAAGAAGTAGCAGAAACTGTAATTCCTTTTATTGAAAAAAATGCTAAGTATAAAGATAAAATGTTGTTAGAACGCATGGTAGAACCAGAGCGCACAATGATCTTTAGAGTACCTTGGATTGATGATGAGGGTAAAACACAGGTTAATAGAGGGTTTAGAGTAGAATTTAATTCTGCAATTGGACCTTATAAAGGTGGTTTACGTTTTCATCCATCTGTAAACCTTAGTATTTTAAAATTTTTAGGATTTGAGCAAGTGTTTAAAAATTCTTTAACAACGCTTCCTATGGGAGGGGGTAAAGGAGGTTCTGATTTTAATCCAAAAGGTAAATCAGACAATGAAGTGATGCGTTTCTGTCAAAGCTTTATGAGTGAACTTTTTCGTCATATAGGCCCAAATACAGATGTACCTGCTGGTGATATTGGTGTAGGTGGAAGAGAAGTAGGTTATATGTTTGGTCAATATAAAAGATTACGTAATGAATTTACAGGAGTATTAACTGGTAAAGGGATGTCTTTTGGTGGATCTTTAATAAGACCCGAAGCTACTGGATATGGTAATGTATATTTTGCTAAAAATATGTTAGCGACCAAAAATGATAGTTTTAAAGGTAAAAATGTTGTGATTTCTGGTTCTGGTAACGTAGCACAATATGCTGCAGAAAAAGCAATAGAATTAGGTGGTAAAGTACTAACAATGTCTGATTCTTCTGGTTACATTCATGATGCTGATGGTATCGATTCAGAAAAATTAGCTTTTATTATGGAACTCAAAAATGTTAAAAGAGGTAGAGTTTCTGAGTATGTAAACAAATATGCTTCTGCAACATTCCATAAAGGTGAAACTCCATGGAGTGTAAAATGTGATATTGCATTACCATGTGCTACACAAAATGAATTAAATGGTAAGGATGCTAAATCATTATTAGATAATGGATGTATATGTGTTAGTGAAGGAGCAAACATGCCTTCTACTCCAGAAGCTATTGAAGTGTTTCACAAAGCCAAAATATTATTTGCACCGGGGAAAGCTTCTAATGCAGGAGGTGTAGCGACATCTGGTTTAGAGATGAGTCAAAATTCATTACGATACAATTGGACACGTGAAGAGGTTGATGCTAAACTAAATCAAATTATGAATGATATTCACGCTGCTTGTGTAGAGTATGGATCTGATGATAATGGGTATGTAGATTATGTACAAGGAGCAAACATTGCAGGTTTTGTAAAAGTTGCAGACGCGATGTTAGCACAAGGGGTCGTGTAATAGATTCGTTTATATAATAGTATTAAGCTTCCGAAATTTTCGGAAGCTTTTTTTATGACTTAATATATGAATCTCTCAATATTATCGTTACTATTAAATATCTTTGAACAAACATTTATTAATGCATAAAATTGTTTTTAAAATTTTTATATTGACTTTTGGCTTGTCTTTTTCTTGTTATAGTCAAGAAGTGTCATCACTATGGCAAGGGCATTTTTCTTATAATAATATCGTTGACGTTGTAAGCGGTGAAAATAAAATATATGCCGCTGCAGAAAATACAATTTTCGAGTATGATGTATTAACTACTGAATTAAATACAATATCTACAGTTGAAGGACTTTCAGGAGGGCAAATAACTACAATATATTACAGTCAATTTTATCAATATTTACTCATAGGCTATGAAACTGGTCTAATCGAAGTATATTCTGAAACAGACCAATCTGTTTTAACCGTTGTAGATATTCTAGAAAAACAGAATATAACACCTGCGAATAAGCGTATTAATGATTTTTATGAAGATGACGGAGAAATTTATATTTCTACAGATTTTGGTATATCAATATATGATTTAGAGGGATTAGAATTTGGGGACACTTATTTTTTAGGTAATGGTGGATCTCAAATTACAGTAAGTCAGGTTTCGATTTTAAATAATGAAATCTATGCTGCGTGTTTAAATGGTAATGGCATAAAAAAAGCTGATTTAAACAATCCTAACTTAATAGATTTTCAGCAATGGCAGACAGTTATTCCAGGGGATTATTACACAATGAGTACTATAAACAATAACTTATATTCTGTAAGATCTAATAGAGTTCTTTATCAAATAAATGGGGCTTCAGTTACTACATTACTTACGTTACCATTATTACCTTTAGATGCAAACGTAACTAATTCTAACCTAATTTTTTCAACAACAAATACGGTTTATGTATATGACGAAAACATACAGTTGGTTAATAGTTTTCAGCCTACGATAGATTTTAATACAAATTTTACTTCTGCAGTTGTGCTAAACGAATTTATATACATTGGTACAGAAGATTTTGGTGTATTAAGCAATCAAATTTCGGATAATAGTTCATATGTAGATATTAAACCTAATGGACCTTTGTTTAATAGTGCGTATAGAGTTAATACAGATTCTGAAACCGTTTGGGTCTCTTTTGGGGATTACACTTCTACAATCAACCCTTCGCCGATAAGAAATAGAGGGCTCAGTTATTTTAATGATGATGAATGGAAAAACATACCCTTTGATAGTGTTTTAGGTGCAAGAAATTTATCTGAGATTTCTGTTAATAATTTTAATCCAAATCAAGTATTTATCAGTTCTGTTCAAGATGGAATTTTAGAGATTAATGATTTTGTACCTACGATTTTATACAATCAAAACAATAGTGGGCTAGAATCGTTAATTCTTCCAGGTTCACCAAATTTTGTCAGTATTAGAGTTACTGATAAAAAGTTTGATAGTAATGGCTTGCTTTGGTCTATAACAAGTAGAGTAGATAGAGCGTTAAAGTCGTACAATCCTATTACTGGTAATTGGCAAGGCTATAGCTTTTCTAATTTAATTGAAGATCCATTAAATGATGAAGATGGTTTTTTTGATTTGCAAATAGGTAATGATGGAACAAAATGGATTGGGTCCTACAATAATGGCTTAATCGCGTTTAATGAAAATATTGCGACTAACCCGTTACGTAATATAAGTACTGAAGCGCAAAATGTACTCCCATTTACAAGATTTACAGCTTTAGCTTTAGATGACAGAAACCAACTTTGGATTGGTACAACAAAAGGATTACGAGTATTATTTAATACTACCGGGTTTTATGATAATCCTAATCCAACACTCAACCAAATTATCATTTTAGAAGATGGTATTCCAAAAGAATTGTTAGAGAATCAATCTATTTCAGATATTGAAGTAGATGGCTCAAATAATAAATGGATTGCAACAGCAGATTCTGGTGCGTTTTATTTTTCATCAGATGGTCAAAATACAATTTATCACTTCACAACAGATAATTCGCCTTTGCCGTCAAATCGAATTAATGATATCGCTTTAGATTCTGATAATGGAATTGTTTATATCGCAACAAATAGGGGGTTAATGTCCTTTAAAGCTGGTGGCTCTAAACCAGAGGAAACCTTAGAAAATGCGTTTGCTTATCCTAATCCTGTACGACCAGAATATAACGTGCTTGGATTTAACGATTTAAAGGATATTAATAAAGGTGTAAAAGTTAGTGGTTTAACAGATCGTGTTAATATTAAAATAACGGATATTGAAGGCAATCTAGTTGCAGAAGCTCAATCTAATGTTAACCAACGATCTTCTAATACCAATTATAATTTTGCTATTGATGGAGGCACAGCGATATGGAATGGTAAAAATTTAGCTAATTCTGTTGTTAGGAGTGGTGTTTATTTAATAATGATTTCAGATTTAGATTCTTTTGAAACTAAAGTAATAAAAGTTTTAATAGTTAGGTAAAAGATGCTTACAACAAATAATAGCATTGTTCTTTCAAAACTAAAATATAGAGATTACGATCTTATTGTTAAGTGCTATACCCAACAAAGAGGTGTAGTCAGTTACATTTTAAGAGGTGTTTTAAAATCTAAAAAAGGGCAAACAAAAACAGTGTACTTTCAAGCCTTATCTCAGCTTCAAATCGAAGAAAATTATAAACCTAATCAATCACTACATTCTATAAAAGAAGTCAAACTAAATTACATTTATAAAAGTCTTCACACTAATATTTATAAAAGTGCTATTGTTTTATTCTTATCCGAAATTCTTTCAAATGTTTTAAAAGAAGAAGAAAAGAATGAAGATTTGTTTAATTATATAAAAACGGCACTTCAGTATTTAGACAGTGAAGATAATTTTTCAAATTTTCATTTGTTATTTCTTTTAAAATTAACTCGTTATTTAGGATTTCAGCCTGAAAATTTAAATGACAGTTACCCTTATTTTAATCTAGAATCAGGTGTTTTTGAAGCTTCAAACCAAGGAATTCATTCTATTTTTGGCGCAAATTTAACACTGTTAAAACGCTTGTTGGGCACAAATTTTGATGCATTAGACTCTATAAAGATAAATGCAAAACAACGACATGAGTTTTTAAATATGTTATTGTATTATTTTGAATTACATTTGGGCAATTTTAAAAAACCCAAATCTTTACAAGTGCTTAACGATGTATTTCATTAAGCCAACTTTTAAGAAACGATTTAATGATTATTAGTATAAAGGTGAAGTATAATATCATTTTTAGTATTTTTTTATTTTTCTTTCTGCAGTTAAGTTCTGCCCAAACTGTTACGGTTTTAGATGAGGAAACCAATGCACCAATTCCTGGTGTGGCTTTATACAATTTTAAAAAGAGTAAATCTTTAGTAACTGATTCTAATGGAAAGGCTTCATTAGATAGTTTTAGTATTAACGAAACTATTTATTTTCAAGATTTTCTATATGAAAAGCGACAATTTAAAAAATCTGAAATAGCTAAAAGCAATAATGTAGTTTACTTAAAACTTAAAGTAGAAGGTTTAAGCCAAATTGTTATTTCTGCTTCTAAATTTGAACAAAGTAAACGGGATATACCTCAAACTATAGTCAGTATTGATGCTAAAGAAATTGCTTTGTCTAATCCGCAAACAAGTGCAGATTTACTAGAAAATTCGGGTAATATTTATATTCAAAAAAGCCAATTAGGTGGGGGAAGCCCTATGATTAGAGGTTTTTCTACAAATAGACTTTTAATTTCAGTTGATGGTGTTCGCATGAATAATGCCATTTTTAGAGGGGGTAATCTTCAAAATGTAATTTCTATAGACCCTTTTGCAATTAAAAACACTGAAGTCACTTTAGGTGCTGGTTCTGTAGTATATGGTAGTGATGCTATTGGAGGTGTAATGAGTTTTTACACTAAAAAACCACAATTATCTTATAAAGATGAATTGTTTCTTAATGGGAATGCATTAGTAAGATATGCTACTGCCAACAAAGAAAGAACGGGACATTTTGATATTAATCTAGGTTATAAAAAATGGGCATTTTTAACTAGTGTAAGTTATACTGATTTTGATGATTTAAGAATGGGTAGTAACGGTCCAATAGATTATATAAGGTCAGAATATGTGGTTAGAGAAAATGGCGAAGATGTTATAGTTGAAAACCCAAATCCTTTAGTACAAATACCAACAGCTTATGACCAAATCAACCTTATGCAAAAAGTAAGGTATGAGCCATCAGATAACCTTAACTTTGATTTAGGAATGTACTACTCTTCTACTTCGGATTATTCTCGGTATGATAGATTGTTACGATATAGAGGAGATAATTTACGCTCGGCAGAATGGAATTATGGACCACAGCAATGGTTTATGGGAAATTTTCAAGTAACAAAATTAAGTAGCAATTCTAATCTTTATGATAAGATACAAGCAACTGTAGCCTATCAAAATTTTAAAGAAAGTAGAGAAGATAGAGATTTTCAATCTTCAATAAGAGATATTGGAGAAGAATCCGTTGATGCGATATCTCTCAATGTGGATTTAGAGAAAAAAATAAACACTAAATCTAGTGTTTTCTATGGCATAGAATATCTTCATAATACTGTAGATTCAGAAGGTTTTGAAGAAAATATTGAAACTGATCAAAGTATGCCAGATGTAACACGATATCCAGATGGGTCAACCTGGCAATCTATGGCAGCTTATGCGAGTTTAAAGTATAAACCTAATTCAAAATTTGTGTTTCAATCTGGGCTTCGATTTAATCAAGTTATTGCTAAAGCAGATTTTGTAGATAATAATGTGTTTTTAAACCTTCCCTTTGATGATGCCGAAGTTAATACAGGTGCATTAACCGGTACGGCTGGTATCACATGGTTACCGAGTGACATGATACAATGGAAGTTAAATGCTTCAACGGCGTTTAGAGCACCTAATATAGATGATATAGGAAAAGTTTTTGATAGTGAACCTGGTTCTGTAGTAGTACCCAATAAAAATCTTGAAGCAGAATATGCTTATAGTGGAGAATTGGGCTTAAAGCTAAATTTTGATGATAAGTTTATTTTAGATATGGCAACCTATTACACCTTTCTTGATAATGCCTTAATACGAAGAGATTTTGAATTAAATGGTGAAACTGAAATTATGTACAATGGTGAATTAAGTACAGTTCAAGCTATACAAAATGCCTCAAAAGCTTGGATTTATGGTTTTGAGGTAGGTTTAGAAATCAATTTTTCAGAACAATTAAAATTACACTCTCAATATAATATTATTGGCGGCACAGAAGATAATAATGGAGTAGAAGAACCAATAAGACATGTAGCCCCAAACTTTGGGCGCACCCATTTTACTTGGCAAAATAAAAAATTTCTAGTCGATGCGTTTTTAGTCTATAATAATGAGCTGTCGTTTAATCAATTAGCAGTGTCAGAAACGTCAAAAGACTACTTATATGCTAAAGACGAAAACGGAAACCCTTATGCACCTTCATGGTATACGCTGAACTTAAGAACGCAATATCAATGGAATGATAAACTGAGTATTACGGCTAGTTTAGAAAATATAACGGACCAGCGTTACAGACCTTATTCATCAGGTATATCATCTGCTGGTAGAAACTTGATAGTAGCTATAAAATACACATTATAAGTATAACATTGTAATGTTATATTAAAACTATATTAGGCTGAGTTAATCATGAATATTAGTAAAACATATACAGTTGATGAGGCGCAAAAAAAGCTAGAAGGTTATTGTGCTTACCAAGAGCGATGCCATAAAGAAGTGAGAACTAAGTTGAAAGAAATGAAGATGATTCCTGAGGCTATTGATAAGATTGTGGTACATCTAATTCAGAATAACTATCTTAATGAAGAGCGTTTTGCTAAAGCCTTCGTTAGAGGAAAATTTAGGATTAAGAAATGGGGGAAAAATAGATTAATTAGAGAATTAAAGTTTAGAGAGGTTTCAAAGTATAGTATTGATACTGCGCTTAAAGAAATAGATTTAGAGGACTATCATAAAACCTTAGATGAATTGACAAAAAAGCGTATAGTACAAGTCAAAGAAAAGAATAGCTATAAAAAGAAAAAAAAGGTTGCCGATTATTTATTGTATCGAGGTTGGGAGTCTCATCTGGTCTATGAGAAACTTAATGAATACCTATAAAAAAGCCTTTTCAGTCCCAATAGTAATCGAAAGAAAAGGCTTTTAATTATTTTATATAAATAGACTACAAATTAAACGTAGCTCCAATATTTACAGCAAACTGATTGTGGATATAATACCCAATATCTGTTTTATCATTACTATATTTTGCTAATGGAAAGGTGGCCTCTGCAAATATACCGAAACCTTCAGAAAAGAAATAGCGAGCACCTGTATGACCACCAAAGTTTTTTAAGCTTAGACTAAGACCAGGGTAAAAATCAAAATTTTCATCAATATTTAGTACACTACCTAAATTAGCATTAAATCTAGCTTTTAGATCAAAACGATCTCCGAAATCTGCATCTAATTTTTCATCAATGCCTAAAGCATATGATGAAGATACACCTACGGATATATTATCTCCTAAACCATAATCAAAGCTCACATTAATACCTGTTGCTTCATCTTGAAAATTAGCTCCAATCTGAAATTTTTGATCACCTTTTCCTTCAAATGCCTGTGCATTGACAAGAGAAACTGACACTATTGCAATAATTAAAAATAAATTTTTCATAATTTTTTGTTCTAAAATTTGAGAAGGCAAATATATTACAAGTTTTTAAAATGAAAATTAATTTTCTAAAAACTCTCGTTGGTGTTTGTTATAGCTTTTTCATTTTTCCAATCAATCCATTTTTGTCCTTTAATTCTGCGCATTAGGTTATCGTAATTTCGCATTAAAAACACATTATAAATGGCTTTACTTAGGTTTTTAGGGTTTCTAGCTATAGCTCTTAAGCTCATAGAAAAACCAGGGGTAATATACTTCATATAATGCCAATAGCCTTCTGGCATATAGAGTATTTCTCCATGATTTAAATTACAAATCCATCCTTTAGCATGTTTAAGTGCTGGCCATTTATCAAAATCTGGATTAGAAAAATCTATATCTTCTCTAGTAATTAGAGAGTGTGGTACTTTATATAAATATTTATTTTGTTTTTGATCGAATAGGATACATTGTTTTTTACCTTCAAAGTGAAAATGAAAAATATTGGCTAAATCTATATCATAATGCATAAAAGTGTGCGAATTAGTGCCACCAAAAAATAACATTGGTAAACCTTTCATAAGCTTGAGCCCAAAATCTGGATATCTAAAGTCTTTTTGAAGTTGTGGTATTTCCTTTAAAATATTCCAAAGAAAAATACGATATTTAGTAGGTTTTTGTTTTAGTAAATCTACATATTCACTCATTTTCATGGTGGCATGTGCTTCATTAAAACCGTCTTTATAATCTACTGGTCGATCATCATAAAGTGGTACTATTTTATCACCAGCCACTTCTTTCATATAGTCTAAACTCCATTTAGAATAGGCAGGCCAATCTTCTATAAAATGCTCTATGACCACAGGTTTTTGTGGTTTAAAATAGTGCTTTATAAAATCGGCTTTCGTGATCGTTTTAACACGAGGAATGTCTTGTAGATTTAATTGCAATATCCAAATGTTTAGTAAGTCGAAGTTAATAAAACGTTACCAAAATCTAAATATTGTCAAATGAATTTTAACAGATTACTTTAAAATTTTAGCTTTTTGTTTAGCTTCTTCGTTACGTTCTATTTTATGGTCTGGTCGTGACCATTTAGGTTTTTCTCCTAAAGACTGATATTCAGAGTCTTTAGCCTCAACGGTTTCAGGCTGCATTTTTTTAATGAATGGCTTTTGAGGGTTTAAACCAAGAAGTTTAAACATTTCCATATCTTCATTAACATCTGGATTTGGTGTTGTTAAGAGTTTATCGCCAGCAAAAATAGAATTTGCACCAGCAAAGAAACACATGGCTTGACCTTCGCGAGTCATTTGCGTTCTTCCAGCTGATAAACGTACTTGTGTTTCTGGCATAACAATACGAGTAGTTGCTACCATACGTACCATATCCCAAATAGAAACAGGTTTCTCTTCTTCTAAAGGTGTACCTTCAACAGCAACTAAAGCATTAATTGGTACAGATTCTGGTTGAGGATTTAAAGTTGATAAAGCCACTAACATTCCTCCTCTATCTTCTTCTTTTTCTCCCATGCCTATAATTCCGCCAGAACAAACAGTTACATTCGTTTTACGAACATTATCAATCGTTTCTAATCGGTCTTCAAAACCACGAGTAGAAATCACCTCTTTATAATATTCTTCAGATGAATCTAAATTATGATTGTAAGCATACAAACCTGCTTCAGCTAAACGCTGTGCTTGATTTTCTGTCACCATACCAAGAGTACAGCATACTTCCATATCGAGTTTATTAATAGTCCGTACCATTTCTAAAACTTGATCGAATTCTGGACCATCTTTTACATTTCTCCATGCTGCTCCCATGCATACTCTAGAACTTCCTGAAGATTTAGCACGCAAAGCTTGCGCCTTAACTTGTTGAACACTCATTAAGTCATTACCTTCAATATCTGTGTGGTAGCGAGCCGCTTGTGGACAATAACCACAATCTTCAGGACAACCACCGGTTTTAATAGATAATAGGGTAGATACCTGAACCGTATTTGGATCGTGATGTTCTCTATGTGTTGTTGCTGCTTCGTAAAGCAATTCCATTAGAGGTTTGTTGTATATCTCTAGAATTTCTTCTTTAGTCCAGTTATGTCTTACTTCGCTCATATAGGTTAATGTCTTCGTGAAACAAAAATAGTTATAACCATTTAGATTCTCGTTCTGTGGCGTCTAAAATATCAATATTTAATATTGATGCTATTTCTTTTGCTTTTTTAAAAGCGTCATCGATATTGTATGTATTATAAGCCTCAATTTTTTGATTGGTATTATAGAATAAATTAAGCTTAATAATTTCGTTAGACACATTAGCCTCAGCAGTCCTAGAGCGAAGAGTTGTAGTTTCATTTGTTCTAAATACGGAAACATATTCTATATTTGGAATCGGTTTCCACTTACCAATTGAGATTCCTAAGATTGATTTTATTTCTCGATACTTTTGATTTTTAAAATCGAATTCTGAACCTTCAACCAAAAGAATAAAAATTCCCATACCAATTAAAATGAAACCTTTAAAACTAGAGAATAGTGATATTACACCAACAATTAAAGCCATAAAGCCAAGGATTAATTTCCATATAGGAAGCTTTCTTTTAAATGTGAATTTAGTCATTATATAATATTAATGTAAAAAGTCCACTCTAAATTAAAGTGGACTTTTTGTTTTTTTATTTCTCTTCAGACTTTTCGATTTCAGCATCATCTGCTTCAATCTCTTTTTTGTCTTTACCTTTTAAGTACTCAGGTAAATCCATACCAGCCATATTAAACATTTCCTGTAAAGGTGGTACTGACTTATACATGCCAGAAAGGAAGTTTGCAGTCGAAGATTTTCCATCCTCACCATTGCCTCCATTATCCCAAACGGTTACTTTATCAATTTTAATATTCTTTATGGCATCTGCTTGAGTTTTCACCAATTCAGGTAATTTATCAGCAATTAATAACAATACTGCATCTCTACTACTATTACCAGCAGCTTTTACAATTTCTTGTAAACCAGCAGCCTGTTTTGTTAAGACTTCGAACTGTCCCTGAGCCTCAGCTTGTGCTTTAAAAAGTATCGCATCTGCCTCACCTTTTGCACGTCTTCTTATACGCTCAGCTTCGGCTTCAGCATCAATTTCAACTTTACGTTTGTCAATTTCTGCAGGTACAATAACATCAGCCATTTGAGACGAACGTTCGCGTTCAGCTCTTGCAATCTCAGCATCTTTCTCAGCAGCATAAGACTCTTCTAATGCCTTTGCGGATTGTACTTTTTCTGATGCAATTGCCACACGCTCAGCTTCAGCTTCTCTTTGACGACGTAACGAATCTGAGTTTGCTACCGAAATTTTCGCTGAGTTTTCACCTTCAACAGCTTGTGCATTTGCAGCAGCAACCTGAGTTCTTTCATCTTGTACTGCGTTTGCTTCACCAATAGAACCATCTCTAGTTTTTTCTGCAACCGATTTACGAGCTGCGTTAATAGCATGTGCAGCAGCTTCTTTACCAAGAGCTTCAATGTAACCAGATTCATCAACAATATCTGTAATGTTTACGTTGATTAATTTAAGTCCTACTTTCTTTAATTCCGATTCCACTGATTGCGAAATATTAGTCAAAAACTTGTCACGGTCATTATTAATTTCTTCAATATCCATTGAAGCAACGACTAAACGTAATTGACCAAAAATAATTTCTTGTGCTAATTCTTGAATCTCATTTTGCCCTAAGCCTAATAAACGCTCAGCAGCATTTTGCATAATGCCAGGTTCTGTAGAAATACCAATGGTAAATCGAGAAGGCACGTTAACACGAATATTCTGTTTCGATAAGGCGTTAATCAGATTAACTTCTATAGATATAGGTGTTAAATCTAAAAATTCATAATCTTGAATCACAGGCATTATAAATGCTGCACCACCATGAATACACTTGGCAGATTGTCCCCCTCCAACTTTTCCGTAAACTACTAATATGCGATCCGAAGGACAACGCTTATAACGTTTTATGAGGATGATTAATGTTAATATTATAAATAAGGCCACAAATATGAGTAGCATCGGTCCGCCGAAGCCTTCCATATTAATTGAATCTTGTATACTGAGTAATTTCATAGCGTAAATTTTTAAAGGTTAGTATTGAGTTATTTTAAGTTTAATCATTGCTTAATAAACGGTTTTTTCCTGCTTCTAACTGTTCACTTTCTAGGTGAGAAGCTTCTATGGGTTTTCGTGTTTGATCTACGATGAGTATGCCATTAGAAGTGACATCGACGACTTTTATTATGGTTCCGGATTTTAATTCAGTTAAGGAATCTGTCAATGCATCAAGCTCTCGCATGGTGCCTTGTACGCTTACAGTGACTTTGCCCATTTTAGAACGATCTGATCCAATAGTTAGATAAACCTCACCAACTGCATCAATTGCATTTTTATACTTAAGTGTTCCACTATCTGCAAGTTTATGAATGAAGTAAAATAGTGCTGCCATAATAAGCATCATTAATAAACCACAAATTACTGATATTAGTATAGTCATTGGTTTTGATAAACCTGCATCGATACATGCAATGCCACTCCAACCAAAAATGGTAAAAAAGCCAATTAAATTTTTAAAGGATATAAACTGAAAACCTGCCCCTACATCTCCATCAAAATCGCTGTCCACGTCGCCAATATCATCAGCATCTCCACCAGCGAATGCCATAATCATGACTATTGAGAAGACTATTGAACCAATAATAGCAACAAGCCAATACACTTTTGAAAAAAATTCTAAATTTGAAAACCAGTCTAACATAACTAATAGAATTAAAGGTTAAACAATAGATATACGTTCATAATTATTTTGAAAGTATAACAGACACAGCATTACCACCAAAGCCGACGGCATTAATCATAATTTTTGAAATCTTTTTTGGATGCGATTGCTCCAAATATGGAATGTCAATAAATGTTTGATGGTTAAGCATAAGTATGGCCATTTCTATACTGAGCAATCCGGAAGCTCCTAAACTATGACCTACTTGTATTTTATTAGTAGTCAAAGAAGGAATTTTGTTACAAAAAATCTTATTTATTGCATTATACTCAGCTACATCTCCTTTAATTGTACCTGGTGTATGTGTGACTATAATGTCTATGTCATCTGGGTTTGAATCGCCTAAAGCCATGGTCATTGAGCGTTGAAAACAGTCTGCATTTGTAGAAAGTGATGCGTTATGTTCTAAAAGTTCTGTACCATAGCCTATACCTTCAATATAAGCCAAGGCCTTTTTGGTTTTTCCTTTTTCTAAGCATGCTGTTGCTGCAGCTTCACTTAATATCATGGTGTTTTCAGTTTTATCGAAGTCTAAAGCACGACAAGGAAAGTCGTCATTTTTTCTGGCATAGATTTTTAAAGCTTGCATTTGTGCAATTGTAAAAGGTGTCAAAGGAGCTTCACTACCACCAACTAAAAACTTATCACACATACCAGAATTTAACCAAGCAACTCCATTAAGGATAGCATGTAATGCTGTTGAACAGGTTATAGAATGCGAAATCTCAGGACCTTTGGTTTGAAGGTCATGAGCAATCCAAGAGGAAATATTACCTAATGTTGTTGTTGGTGAGCTTAAAGTTTCAGCTTTGTTTTTATCTAAAAAGCTTTCAAAATAGGTTTCAAATAAACCTGTTGCACCACGAGAGGAACCAACATTAATTCCAAAGTTATCTTTTGCAGACCATCCAGCTTGTTTAATAGCTTCTCTTGCAGAGAAAATTCCGAATAAAACGGAATCATCAAGTTGTTTATATTTTGAGTTTGATTGTCTTAATTTTTCAATTTCTTGTTTTGCATTTGTAGGTAATTGCGCTACTAGATTACCATCCTTTTCTGTAAAAAAATGAGATTTAGAGATATAGTTTTTCCAAATATCTTCTTTGTTAAAACCTAAAGGTGAAATAGATGAAATAGCTGTTATAGAAATGGGTTGGTTCAATGGAAATTTTATTTAAAACAAAAGTAAGATTTAAACCCTAGTCTAAAAACGAACATTTAGAATTTATTATCAATTTGTAACATAATTTTGTTTTAGTTGACTTACATTTAGGAATCAATTAATATAATATGGAAGAACAAAGACAAAAAAGTTGGTTTGCTAGGAATTGGGGATGGGTACTTGGAGGTGGTTGCTTGACAATAATTATAATAGTAGTTCTAGCTGTAGGAGGTTTGATTTATAAAGTTTCAGATACTATAAAGGAGTCTGAACCATACAAACATGCGTTGGCTGAAACTATAGACAATGAAAATGTTATTGAATTTTTAGGAACTCCAATTGAGACCAATGGTTTGGGAAGTACTAATTATACTTACAAAAATGGATCCACTACTGCAGAATTAACGATACCAATTAAAGGCCCTAAAGACGAAGGTAGTATTATTGTTAGTGCAGAAAAGATAAATGATGAATGGGCTTATAGCTTACTTTATGTGAAAATTGATGGGGAAACGGAAGCCATTAATTTATTAGATTAAACATTAAAAGATAATTAGGGCAAGCAATTTAACCTGCCCTAATTATTTATTTAAAACTTTAAATAGATTTGATAGCCTAATTGTATTTCACTATAACCATTAGTTTCCCATTCAGAGGTGTTAGTATAACGATATCTAAAGAAGAACTTATTATCGCTATCTGCTGAAGGAGTATAAAATGCACCTAATTCATATCGCTGTAACCATCTCTGATCTTTTAAAGCATCTGGTCTATCATTAGGATTATCTAAGAATTCATCTTCGGAGTATATAGTATAGAATTCGTCATTATCTGGGACGATAGTCTTAAAGGGCCTAAAACGTAGATAACCACCAAAACGTTCTTCAGGTCTAATTCTTAAAATAACATCTGGATACATGCGAATCATATTAACATCTTTCTCAAAGATATTAGAAGTACTTTCAGCACCTTGATCATCTGTAGTTGTAATTTCATCTACGACTTTAACTCTTCCATAATGTATACCACCATTAAGTTCTACTCGTGTTTTAATAAGTGGAAAATCAAAAGATGCTACATTTAAATCTACTCCTACAGATACATTTTCAAAGCGTATTAAATCTAAGTAGGTAATATAATTATCAATCTGGGATTCGTTATTAACAAAGTTCTCAGCTTTTAAGACTTGTAATTCCCTATCCTCTTCATTGAGTTTAGCCCAAGTTAAGTTAAAAGTTGCATAATTGGCAAAACCGAAATTTGAACTTCTGCCAGCACCTAATTCCATTCTTTTGGTCCAAAGGGGAATTTGTTTTTCAACTTCAAATTGAACCAGGCCATTGGGTTCACTCTCTTTTAACCCATTAAAATCGGTAAATATTTTGGCATTCAAAATTTTAGAAGATTTTTCTTTTTTTAGTTCTACTTCTTTATTTTTATCTATATCATGTAACGGAAGTCTAACCACTTGATTTTTAGGACTAAAATCTAGACGATCGTTTTGATGTCTTTGTACATATAAATTAATAACATTAGTTAATGGCAGCGAGAAGATTTTCTCATTTCCTTTAAAGGAATATAAGTCGTAATTGTCAAAGTCGGCAAAATCTGTTTTAGAGCTAAAACCGATTGGGAATTCATTCTCAAATTTTAATTCTTTCCCTAATTCTTTTAAGACTTCTTTTACATAGGGTTCTTCAAAAAAATCACTGATAACCTCCTCTATATTAACACTCTGATAGTATTGTTTTCGCTCGGTTTTTATTGAATTAAGAATAGCAATTTTATCAATTTTTGGTTTAATTATTTCACCAGTAACAGTAATATGCTCAATAAAACCATTATTAATATCCAGTTCTATATCATTTATTTTGAAATTCCACAGAGGGACTTTAGCTATATGCTCATAATAATGTGCTATTAGGAAGTTAATGTCATTTTGGTGTTTTTTTGTATCTAAATTAAAATAAGATTTTTCTAATTTCATTTTTGAAATAGAAGAGTTTAAACTGTTAATATAAATTTGAGCAGCTTTAATTTCTATATCAATCAACTCAATACCCTCCTTGTATTCTTTCTCTTTATTTTCTAAATGGACTAAAACATTATTAGTTTTCTTTACTTTTTGGTCATTTAATTTATTAATATCTATTTTATTTTCTGCTACTCTTCTTTTTATAGAATCCTTTTTTGCTTTGAAAAAGGTTATTTTTTTATTTTTTTGACTTATTAAGTCGTTAAATGAGTTAATTTCGTTTGACAATTTTTTTATACATCTATTACTAGCAGTTTTACGATTTTTAAATTTGAAATACATATTAGCAAAACTCTCTTTTTCATTTCCTTTAACGAATTTTGACATTTCGTAATTATTGTACCAGATTTTTAATTGTTTATTTATATGATGTTTAAGTTCAGATCTGGCTTTACGGTTGTTACTTTTTTTTGAGTTTTGATAAAATTCTAATAAGCTCCATATATAAGAGTTTTCATTTACAATTAATGTTTGATATATACTCTTAGAGCTTTTGGTCACTTTTTTAGTAGGATCACTTACATCTACATCTACATCTATATCTATATTCAATTGAATGTTGGTGCTTTTTTTATTACTCTCGTTGGATTTTTCTCGTTGACAATTATTAGTTAAAGTTTTATATAAATCAGATGTTTTTTCTGTATTTACAAAGAATCGCTCACTCGACACATCTCGTTTTTCTGCAAGAAACCTAATAAAATCATCAAGCTTTATATGTTGGTATTTTCCTCTTGATATTTTTAGAGTAATAGGGTTAGAGTCAGATAAATCATAATCTTTATCTTTTGGTTCTGGATTATAAATAAGTTTTCTAATTACTTTAGATTGTCTGTTAAAATAATCATCTGTATCTAAACCATTGATGGTTTTTTTAGTGATAACAGCTAGGTCATTATATTTTAATATACCAGCAACAGGCTCATTATCATACTGAAATGCTGTAATTGCTAATGCATCAAAAAATTGAAAAATATTTCTAACATCTTGTACAGCGTTCTTCCTTTTACTCAATTGGCTTGCAAGTTTCTCCTTTGATTCATCATCATCTTTCTTTTCATCCTCTTCTTCCAATTTTTTAAGCGGAGCAAGTGTTGTTTTGAAAATAGCGTATTCTTTATTTGATTCATCTTTTTCAACAATACTATTAATAGCATCCACTAAGTGACTTCTAAAAGAATTTTCAGTAAAAGGAAACACTTTAAACGTAATATCTATCTCTTCGCTATTATCTTTTTTTGTTTTTAGAGTTTCGTTTTTTTCATTTTTTAAGGTAAAGGTGATACTGTTTACAGATTCAGCAGAAGCATATATCATTATAGTTTCTGTTTTCCCATTATCAGATAAAGAAAAATTATAAGGCTGTAATTCTTTTTGCGCGTGTATACCTAACGTAACAAATAATAGTATTATGGTCAGCTTTAGTTTCATGATATTAGTTTTGTTTGGTTAGATTGAATTTTAAAAGGCGAACGTCATTATTATCTGTATAATTAATATAGCCTTTTAGGTTAGTCCCATCAAGTTCTAAAGTGTCTTGAGGGCTATTAATTACAGAAGAAAAACTTGATGCAGTTCTATTTAAAATATTTCCAGAAATTAAGTTATCCGAATTAAAACTACCTTTTAATCGTACAATATTATCCTCATCTTCATCCTCAATAAATAGATTAAATTTTCCTTGATAATCAATAAAACCAGTACATGTTATACTTCTTTGAAAGGTAGTGTCGATTTCAGTTGGTACTAACACATTGAGTTCTCCATTATATAATCCATTAAATTGATGATCATTCGTATCATCGTTGAAGCTTAATATACTAGTGATTAAATTATTATCAGTAAAAACTATATTAGACTGTTCTAACATTATCGAATCTGTTACACTACCAATTGAGACATCTGTAAATGCATGTTTTATGAATCCGAGGTTATCATAGTTTAAAATGTCATTCTCAAACGAGAATATTACATAATCAATTAGTAAAACATCATTACTAATATTTTTTATATTCAATGTATTAGAATATGGAATAATAGATTCTCTATTCTCAGAGAGTTGAGAAAAATTAAAACTTACCTTATTTGGTATACTAAAAGAATACGTTTTAGGTTTTAATTCAGGTTCTTCATAGCTATCTTGCTCACAAGATATTGTCATAAAACAGATGCCCATACCTATAAACAAGGCATAGAAATGATTTTTGATCATAGTTTTGTTAGTTAGGGTTAGTATATAACTTGTTAATGCTTTCTTAATAGAAAACAGGGTCAACAAAAACTATAATAATTCTTAAGGGGAATTATTTAAAGTTATAAAAAAACTTAAGGACTTAAAAATTATACGATGTTAAGGCTGTTTTCTATGACGAAATACACTTTCTCTAATTCTTTTTTAGAAATAACATAAGGTACTTGAATGTAAATCGTATTTCCAAGAGGTCTTAGAAATACGCCTCTATCCATAAAGAATTTTAATAGTTTATCTCGTAAATCACCATAACGTTCCATTTTGGTGTTGAGGTCTAAAGCGAAAATGACACCTATATGTCGTGTAGATTTTACTTTAGGATGTGCTTTTATACGTTCATTAAATTCTTGATGAGAACCTATAATCCGTTTTATATTATTCTGAATAGCTTCAGATTGTAAAAGTTCTATGGCTGCAATAGCTGTTGCACAAGCAATAGGATTACCAGAATAGGTATGGCAATGAAAAAAACCCTTTACCATCTCATCGCTCAAAAATGCATTGTAGATATTTTGAGTACATGAGGTTATTGCCATAGGAAGTAAACCTGCTGTTAAAGCTTTACTTAAGCATATAATGTCTGGTTTTGTTTCAATATAATCTGAAGCAAAGTGCTTTCCTGTTTTTCCAAAGCCAGTCATCACTTCATCAGCAATGGTTAGAATGTTATTTGCTTTACAAAACTTAAGAATGGCATTTAAACCCTCAGCATCATGAATTTTCATTCCGGCTGCACCTTGTACTAAAGGCTCGTAGATAAATCCAGCTATACTATAATTAGAGGCAAAGTTCTCTAATTGCTTAAGGATATCTTGATGGTTTGTTCCATTTGGTGTTGGAATTCGCTTAACATCAATTAAAAATTCTTCAAAAGGGCCATTGTAAACGGATAAACCAGACACACTCATGGCTCCAAAAGTATCACCATGAAATCCATTTTCAAACGCTATAAATGTTGAACGCTTTTCTCCTTTATTAAAGTAGTATTGCAGTGCCATTTTTATACCTGCTTCTACTGCTGTAGAGCCATTGTCATTAAAGAAGATTTTGTTCTGTCCTTCGGGTAAAATCTTAATGAGTTCTTCAGAGAGTTTAATAGCAGGTTCATGTGTAAAGTCACTAAACATTACTTGATCTAGCTGTTGCATTTGCTGATACGTCTTTTCAACAATATAATCGTTGCAATGACCAAACATACACGTGTACCAAGATGAAATAGCATCGATATAGTCATTACCATCTTCATCAGTAAGGACACAACCTTTAGCCTTTATTATTGCTGTACTTTCAGGTTGAAGCTGATGTTGTTTTAGCGGGTGCCAGAGGTGTTTTTTATCGCGCTCTTTTAAACTCATAGTCTATTTTTAAACTTTTCTGCATATTCCTTAATCACATTCTTATCAAAATAAGGCTCATCATTTATGTTTCCAAGAACTTCAACTCCAGTCATTTTTTCAATAATAGTTTCAGTTGATTTATGTTCGTTACCACTATAAATCAAAGCAATATTAACCCCTTTTTCCTTTAAAGTATTAATAGTTAAAAGTGTATGGTTAATACTTCCTAAATAATGTCGAGAGACAATAATCACCTTGTCTTTTGGTTGAATTAAATCTAAAATAGTTTCAGAGTCATTTAGTGGCACCATCAGTCCACCAGCACCTTCAATTACTAGGTTGTTCTTTGTTTTTGGTCGTTTGATGTTTTTAATATCAATAGTTAGCCCATCTAATTCTGCTGCACCATGAGGACTCATAGGTGTTTTTAATGCATAACTGTTAGGGTGAAAAACGGATTTAGTGTTTGAAACTAGGCTTTGAACCTTTTTTGTGTCACAGTTATCTAACTCACCAGCTTGCACAGGTTTAAAATAATCGGCTTTTAAAGCTTCAACTAAAATGGCTGATACTATTGTTTTTCCAACATCTGTTGATATTCCGGTGACGAAGTAGGTGTTCATTTTACAGGGAATTCGGTTTTACAATCTTCACATTTATATTGGTAACGTGTACTAAATGGTAATGTGCCAAATAAGAAACCAATTAAAAATGACATGAACGATTTAAAGTCTGTTATCGTAGAGTATAATTCTACATGCTGATTATTACAGTTAGGACAGCTAATAGCGTTTCCATTATCATCGAGAGAATACACTTTTATTGACCTTAATATTTCTCTTGCATTAGTTACATCTTTAGCTAAAACTTTGAGTTTAACACCACCAATAGCATTGCTCACCAATGGATCAGTATCTATAGTGATATTATCTCGTAAAAAGACGGTAATGCCATCTGCTTCTAATCGTCCTTTTACGATTTGAGCTTCTGATGAATACTGATACCTAGCTATTGTAACAAAAGTTTGACTCATTATTTAACAAAGGTAGCTAACAAGCTTAAGACTTCCGAGATTTCTTCTTTAGAATTATAACTGTGTAAACAAAACCTTAAACGCTCTTTGTTTTTTGGAACTGTAGGTGATAAAATCGGTTTTACATTAAATCCTTTGTTTTTAAGTTTTTGCGCCACTGATTTCACGTTGTCGTTTCCAGAAATAACACAGCAATGTATTGCAGAGCTACTTTTTATAAACCTATCGTGAAGGTGTAATCTCTTATATTCAGATAAAAAGAAGGAAATGTTTTTCTCAAGCTTTTTAATTTGAGATTCTTTGCTATCGCTCTGAGTGACAAGTTCTTGATAAGCTGTTGCTATCGTAGCTAAAGAATGTGGAGGTAAAGCAGTTGTGTAAATAAAAGGACGAGAAAAATTAATGAGGTAATCTTTTAAATTCTGAGCACCTAAAATAGTGGCTCCATGACATCCTAAACCTTTTCCAAAAGTGATTATTCTTGCAAAAACAACATCTTCAAGATGGTGCATTTGTACTAACCCATTTCCAAAAACACCTAAAGCATGCGCTTCGTCAATAATAAGGTGTGCATTATAGGTTGTGCATATTTGAGTTAATCTTAAAATATCTGGTGAATCGCCATCCATTGAAAATACGGATTCAGTAACAACATATAGTTCAGTCTCGCTTTGGTTTTTACTTCGTTCTACTTGACATTTTTCTTCAAGATGGTCTAAATCATTATGTTTAAACTTATAATTTTTGGCATTACTAATATTAATACCATCTCTTATCGATGCATGTGCAAATTCATCATAAAAAATAACATCACCTCGCTGAGGGACTGAAGACAATAAACCTACATTGGCATCGTAACCCGAATTAAAAACTAAGGCTGCTTCACTATTATTAATTGTAGAAATATCTGCCTCTACTTTAATATACAAATCAGTATTTCCAGATAATAATCTAGAGCCAGTTGCTCCATTCTGTTTTAGATTGTTGTCTACTACATATTGATGCGCTTTATCAAAAATGACTTCAGATTTTGAAAAACCGAGATAGTCATTAGATGAAAAATCTACTAGACTTGAATCTGCACTCAATTGTCTAAATGCATTGTTTGCGTTTCGGTTTTCTAGTTTTTTATGTAGTTTTTTTGGTAGCATTGGTCAAAGATACAAACTGTGTAAAGATTTAAAAATTATCTTTTTTCAATAAAAAATTATTGTTTTTCAATAATTTTTATATATTTGTTATCGTAAAACAATAATTATATGACAACAATTAAACTATTAAAAAATTTAATAAACATTCTTTTTTGGGGAATGATTGTATTTTCAGTAGTAAGTTTTATTCTATTTATCGTGCTACTATTTTTTCCAGAATCACTTCCTGAAATTTTTCAACTTTTTGGAGTGTTCTTTAATGGTACTTTTCCTTGGCAAGTCTGGATTATACCATTTTCTAATATTTTAGGTTTTCTACTTTTTATAGTTTCTATTTATTATCTAAGAAAATGTATTAAACCATTAGAGGAGCAGAGGTTTTACTCTGATGAAGTTATAGTAAACCTAAAAAAGACAGGACGATTATTTATTGTAATTAGTATTGTTACGACTCTGCTCAGGATAATTGGTCTATTTGTGTTTAATGGTTTAACAAATAATATGATAGTTGGCTCTAAATTTGGTTTTTGGGCAATATGTAGCGCTGTTGTATCAGCGGTAGGTGCTATCAATTTTTTCCTTTTAATAATAGGTCTATTTCTATTAGTATTTAGTAATGTTTTTAATAATGGAAAGCTATTGAAACAAGAAAATGATTTAACAATATAGGTTATGACAAAAAATACACTCTTAAATATAGCTATTATAATCTCTAGAATTGTTAAAGTACTATTTGTAATTACCGCAATAGCTATTACGAGCTTATATATTTATGTTCAACTAGACAATAATTTGTTTGCAGAAAAACAAATAATGATAAGTAAACCTGTTATTAGCAATAATTATTTTAGTTATTTTATCAGTGGTTCTGAAACTTATCAAGGATTGGAAAAAGGGGAGAATCCTTTTACGGTAAGTCAAATAGAAGCATTATCTCTATTTATTTATTACATCAAAATTTTGATAGTATTGTTGTTATCTTTTATTGCACTAAATTCATTTGAAAAAATCATACTATCTGTTAAGAAACTAGAAACATTTTCTCTTAAAAACGTAAAGCGTTTTCGGAAAATAGGTTTCTGTATACTAATACTGTTTTTTTTAGAAGGTTATACAGTAATAAGATTTGAGTATGGTATGCAAAAAGCAATTGCTTTTAATTATTCTTCTTTAATTTACGTGCTCATAATATTTATTGTAGCTGAAATTTTTAAAGAAGGATATGCACTTCAACAAGAAAACGAACTAACTATATAATTATGCCAATAGTAGTCAACTTAGACATAATGTTAGTAAAGCGAGGTATGAAAAGCAAAGAACTCGCCGAGATTATTGGTATAACTACGGCTAATATGTCAATCTTAAAATCTGGGAAAGCAAAGGCTGTTCGATTCTCAACATTAGAAGCCATATGCAAAGCTTTAGATTGTCAACCAAGTGATATTTTAGAATACGTTGAAGATTAAAAAATAGTATCTTGGGTTTCTAAAATTGTAACAACATGCGAAACCTAATTTTATTACTATTCTTTTTATTTCTAGTTAACTGTAAAGAAGAAACAACATCGAAGCAAGAATCATTAAATAATGAATATTCAAGCTACACCATTTCATTTGAAAATGCTAATCATCACGAAGCAGAAATCAATGTCGTTTTTAAAGGTTTAAAATCTGGTGAAGCAGAGTTTAGAATGTCTAGAACGTCGCCAGGACGCTATGCCATTCACGAATTTGCAAAAAACGTTTACAATGTAAAAGTAACAGACAGCAAAGGCAATAGTTTAGAGGCTACACGACCAGATCCATATTCTTGGAAAGTAAAAGATCATGATGGTACTATAAATGTAAGTTATACGCTATATGCAAATCATGGTGATGGTACGTATGCACAAGTCGATGAAACCCATGCACATCTTAATATACCAGCAACATTTATGTATGCGCCAAGTTTGGCTGATAGCGAAATTGAGATTAAATTCAATGTACGCGAAGATCTAGGTTGGAAAGTCGCGACACAATTAAAACCACTAGAAGGAAATACGTATTACGCTAAAAACCTTCAGTATTTTATGGATAGTCCGACTGAGATAAGTAATCATATGGTACGCTCGTTTGATGTTGATGGTCAAAAGGTGAGTTTTGCATTACACCATAACGGAACAGAAGCGGAATTTGATGACTATTTTGAAAAAGTAAAGAAAACAGTTTTACAGCAAAAGGCAGTTTTTGGTGAATTACCAACATATGATCATGGTGAATACACATTTTTAGGCTGTTACATACTTAACGCTACAGGAGATGGTATGGAGCACAGGAACTCAACTATTGTAACAAGTACACGTAGTTTAGCAAATGGAGCAGATCGTAATATAGGAACGGTGTCTCATGAGTTTTTCCATTGCTGGAATGTTGAGCGTATTAGACCACAAAGTTTAGAACCTTTTGATTTTGAGGAAGCTAACATGAGTGGCGAACTTTGGTTTGCTGAAGGTTTTACAAGTTATTACACCAATTTAATGTTATGTCGTGCTGGTTTAATCGAACAAAACGATTATATAAAAGGCTTAACAGGCACTTTTAATTATGTCTGGAATTCACCAGGACGACAGTTCTTTAATCCTATCGAAATGAGCTACCAAGCTCCATTTGTAGATGCAGCACGTTCGGTAGATGAGGTAAATCGTAGCAACACATTTATTTCGTATTACTCTTATGGCAGTATGTTAGGTTTGGCTTTAGATTTATCGCTTAGAGCCCAAGACTTAAATCTAGATGATTACATGAAATTAGTTTGGAATACTTACGGAAAAGTAGAAAAGTATTATACCATTGATGATTTACATCAAACGTTAAACAGCTATGCTGGAGCAGAATTTGGAGATACATTTTTTAATAGCTATATCTATAAAAGTAAGATGCCAGATTTTAAAACTTTATTTAGAACTGTAGGGGTAGAGTTAAAACAGAATACAGATAAACCAGCTTTTGGTTTGCGTTTAAGAAATCAGGTGATTGCAAGTAATACTCAAGTTGGTTCTTCAGCTTATAAAGCTGGTCTCGAAAAAGGAGATAAGTTAATTAAAATCGGAAGTGTTGAAATTAATGAAACTTCGGATTTAAATAAAATACTTACTGATGCAAAACTGAACCAAACCATAGAAGTTGTTTACGAAAGATTTGGTAAACAACAATCTACTAAAATGACTTTAGATGCAGATAGATCATATGATATTACGAGCTCAGAAAATATATCTGAAAAAGTTAAAGTTAATCGCAACGCATGGTTAGGCGCTAAGTAAATTATAAATTCACGTTAAATATTATTTTTTAGACCTGCTAAAGTATAAAAACTTAGTAGGTCTTTGTATTTTTATAGTCTATGTATGCCTTAGTAGATTGTAATAACTTTTATACCTCATGTGAGCGTGTTTTTAATCCTAATTTAGAAGGACAACCTGTTGCTATTTTGAGTAATAATGATGGTTGTGTGATTTCTATGAGCGATGAAGCTAAAGCCATACCCTTACCATTTGGAGCACCAATTTTTAAGTGGGAAGGCTTCTGTAAAGCAAATAATATTAAGGTGCTTTCTTCTAATTATCCATTATATGGTGATATGAGTAGCCGTGTAATGAGAATTCTAGAACAATTTACACCTGATGTTGAAGTATATAGTATTGATGAGGCTTTTCTTCAATTTAAAGGATTTGAAAATTACAATTTTGAAGATTACGGAGAGCAAATTAGAAAGCGTATTCTAAGGTGGACTGGCATTCCAACATGTGTAGGTGTAGCACCAACAAAAGCATTGAGTAAAGTTGCAAATAAGATTGCTCGTAAATTTCCAAAAGAAACCAAAGGGGTTTATGTTATAGATTCAGACGAGTCTAGAATTAAAGCCTTAAAATGGATAAAACTAGAAGATGTTTGGGGGATAGGTCGTGGTTTGCAAAAACGATTAAAGTACAAAGGCTGCAAAACGGCTTTTGACTTTATTCAACTTGATGATGAATGGGTGAGGAAGACTTTTTCAATTACGGAGTGGAAACTCAAAAAGGATTTAGAGGGTATTTCTAAAATAGAGTTAGATGAACCTTCTCGCAAACGTGCTATTGCTACAACGCGAAGTTTCGATTATACGTACGATGATATCAATTACATTAAAGAACGTGTATCTACTTTTGCAGTGAGTTGTGCGGAGAAGTTGCGTAAGCAAGGCTCTAGTTGCCATATGATTATTATAACATTAAGTAGTAATAGACATAAAAAAGACGAGGAGCAACATCGCGCAAGTAAAATAGTGAGTTTTCCGTATCCTACAGACTCGTCATTATTAATTAGTAAGGCTGCTGTTAATGCTGTTGAATTAATTTATAAGAAAGGTGTTAAATATAAAAGAGCAGGTGTTATTGTTACCGGCTTAGTGCCTACAGATAATTATCAGTTAGATATGTTTAATAAAGAAGATCCAAAGCACAAACCTTTAATGTCTGCGATAGATATTATAAATAGAAAGTATAAAAGCGATAAAATAAAAATAGGAAATCAAGATTTAGAACGTACTTGGAAAATGCGCCAAGAGCGTTTGTCTCCAAGATATACTACAAATATCAATGATATTATTGTTGTGAAGTAGTATAGGTGAACAAAACTTGAAAGCCTAAAGAGGTCTAAATATCATTCAATAATCTAGAAATCTCATCTAGCTTAGGTGTTAAAACTACTTCAATGCGTCTATTTTTAGCTTTACCTTCTGCGGTACTGTTGGTTGCTATTGGAGCAAATTCTCCCCGACCTGCAGCTGTTAAATTCTCTGGGCTTATAGCACTATTCTCTCTAAGAATATTAACGATAGCAGTAGCTCGTTTCGCCGATAAATCCCAATTACCACTTAATTGCGCGTTTCCTTTATATGGTACATTATCTGTATGGCCTTCAATTAAAACTGAGATTTCTGGGTTTTCAGCTAAAACACTTCCCAGTTGCTGTACAGCCTTACGACCTTCTGTTCCTACCGACCAACTTCCAGATTGAAATAATAGTTTATTTTCCATTGAGACATAAACCTTACCATCACGTTGTTCAACAGTTAGACCTTTGCCTTCAAAATTGGTTAAAGCTTTAGAAATGGCATCTTTTAACGCACGCATATTAGCATCTTTAGCAGCAATAACATTTTCTAATTCAGCAACACGTTTAGAACGACTTTCTAATTCTTTTTTTAAGGTATTTAGACGTTCACTTTCTGTTGCTAATGCTTGTTCTTTGGCTTCGAGTTGCGCCAACAACTCTCTATTCTTTTTAGAATTTGCAGCAATTGATGCAGAACTATTTTCTTCTAAAGCTTTGTAAGATGCTTTTAGAGTTTCAAGATTAGATTTTGCAGCAGCATAATCACTTTGTAATTTATCGCGTTTAGCAACTGCTTCATCATAGGCTGACTGCAGTTTATCTAAATCATTACTAAGTTGCGTTTTATCATTTGAAAGTGATTCAACTTCATCTGTTAAGCTGCGGTTTTCCTTTTTTAAATTGGCATATTTATCTTCAAGATCTGTGTATATTTTTTTTGAAACACAAGAAGTAAATAATGTAAATGTTACTACTATTAATGAAAGTTTTTTAATCATGATTTGGGTTTTAAAATTCTAGTTCTAATAAAATTGGACAATGATCACTGTGCACTGCTTCAGTGAGTATAACGCTTCGTTTAATGTTTTCTTGTAAAGGTTTACTAGCCATAGCATAATCTAACCTCCAACCTTTGTTATTAGCTCTAGAGTTTGCTCTGTAACTCCACCAAGAGTACTCTTGTCGTTTTGGGTGTAAATACCTAAAACTATCAATAAAACCACTATCTATAAAGTTACCTAGCCATTCACGTTCTTCTGGTAAAAATCCCGATACACCTTTCATTTTTGGATTATGAATATCTATAGCTTCATGACAAATGTTATAATCACCAACAACTACTAGGTTAGATTTTTCTTTCTGCAAGTTGTTAAGATATTCATGAATTAAATCCATATACTCAAACTTATGCGCTAATCGAGCATCATTAGTTCCAGATGGTAAATACATGCTCATTACAGAAACGTTATCGTAATCTACCCTAATATTTCTGCCTTCAAAATCCATAGATTCTATTCCTGTACCATATTCTATATGATTAGGTTTAGATTTGCACAAAATAGCAACTCCGCTATAGCCTTTTTTTTGTGCGCTAAACCAATAATTGTAACCATAACCAGCATCAGAGAATAAACTAAGGTCTAGTTGCTCTTCCATAGCTTTAATTTCTTGAAGACAAATCACATCTGGGTCTGTGGCTTTTAACCAGTCTATAAACCCTCTATTTATGGCAGCTCTAATGCCATTTACGTTGTATGATACAATTTTCATGATGCAAATTTATTAATTAGTTTAAGCCTATTGCCGATTATCGCCCTAAATTAAATAATACCCTACTTTTACACTATTATTTTGCACCTATTTTAACAATAAAATATTTCAGGCTTTAAATAGTTATTATTCTACATGAAGCATATATTACTTCTTCTTTTAATTCTATGTTCTTTTTTGGGTTTTTCCCAAGAGATTTCTGGTAATTATAAGAAGAAACGTATAGCCGTTAAAGATTCTATTCGTATTGATTCCGTGAGTATAAATCCTTCAAGGTTTGTTATAAAATCTAAAACTGGTAAAGTAATAGATTCTAAACATTACACTATAGATTTTGCGAAAGCGATTTTGAGATTTAAACAACCTATTGATTTAGATACGATCCAAGTTGAATATTTGCAATATCCTAAATTTTTAACCAAGGTTTACAAACAATTAGATGATAAAGTTATTGTAGATCGCTCTTCTGGATCGCAACAATTATATAAACTTGAAAACACCAACAAAAGAAACACATTTACACCTTTTGATGGTTTAACCACATCTGGTAGTATATCTAGAGGTGTTACTATAGGAAACAACCAAAACTCAGTTTTAAATAGCGAATTAGATTTACAGATCTCAGGAAAATTGAGCGATAAGGTTTCGCTTAGAGCATCGATACAAGATGCTAATATTCCATTGCAAGAAAGTGGCTATTCACAGCGATTAGATGAGTTTGATCAAGTGTTTATTGAATTGTTTAGTGATGATTGGAATATTAGAGCAGGTGATATAGATTTAGTAAATACTAATAGTTATTTCGCTAACTTTTCTAAACGTGTACAAGGTCTTTCGGTTAATGCTAATTTAAGTGAAAAGACGTCTATTTTTGCCTCAGGAGCTTTGGTAAGAGGACAATTTACAACGACACAGTTTACAGCGCAAGAAGGAAACCAAGGACCATATAAATTGCGAGGACCAAATAACGAATTGTTTGTACTCATTGTATCTGGTAGTGAAACCGTTTATGTAAATGGAGTGCCTTTAGAGCGTGGTGAAAACAATGATTATATCATAGATTATAATGCTGGGGAGCTAATTTTTAACTCCACATTTCCGATTACGTCCGAAATGCGAATCACAGTAGATTATCAATTTAGTGAACGTAATTATTCTAGGTTTACCGTTTTTGGAGGTGGAAATTATAATACTGAAAAACTAAGTTTAAATGTCTCTGTATATTCTGAAAGTGACGCCAAAAATCAACCCTTACAACAAAATTTATCTACTGAACAAACACAGATTTTAGCAGATGCTGGTGATGACATGAGCTTAATGGTAGCTCCCTCTGCAACTGCTGAATCGTTTTCTGAAAATCGGATTTTATATCGAAAAGAATTTGTCGGTGTAGAAGAGGTTTTTGTGTTTTCTCAAAACCCTGAAGACGAACTATTCAGTGTACGTTTTACTTTGGTTGGTGCTAATCAAGGAAATTATATTTTGAGTAATGATAATGCTGTATCCAATATTTTTGAATATGTAGCACCTGTAGGAGGAGTGCTTCAAGGAAATTACGAGCCTATTACACAATTAGTGGCGCCTGAGCGTTTGCAAATCGCTGTGTTGAATGGTCGCTATAAACCAACAGAAAGAACAGATGTATTTTTTGAATTGGCTGGAAGTAAAAATGATGCAAACCTATTTTCTAGTATAGACGATGATGATAATGATGGTTTTGCAGGGAAATTAACATTGAAACAAAACATCATTCAATCCGATAGCCTCTGGAATTTGTCTGCTTTAGTTGATGCCGATTTTATTCAAGAAGATTTTAGAACGATACAACGTTTGTATAGAGCAGAATTTAATAGAGATTGGAATTTAGACACTCAGCAAACCAATCAAATGAATCTCAATTTTGGAAACCAGCTCTTATTGACTTCAGGATTGCAATTATCGCATTCAAAAAAAGGGACAGCGACTTACAATTTTGAATACCTTGATTTTTCTAAAAATTTTAACGGTAACAGGCATAATATTACTACTGATTTACGTTTGGGTGATTTTAGTATTTTTTCTAATTCTAGTTTTTTAGATAGTGAAAGCACTATTAATCGTTCAACATTTTTAAGGTCTTTTAATCGTGTGGTTTATAAAAAAAACAACAAATGGGTTGGTGCAAAATTTGCGATTGAAGATAATGAGCAACGTGTTATTACAACGGATTCTTTAACACCTTTAAGTCAAAAATATAAAGCTTACGAAGCCTTTGTAGGTATAGGAGATAGTACCAAGGTTTTTGCAGAAGTTGGTTATATAAAACGCTTTAATGATAGTTTGCGATTCAATAATTTAGAACGTGTTAATAGCTCTAATACCTATTATATCAAATCGCGATTAATTCAGAATAAAAACACAAACTTACAATTATTTCTAAATTACAGAGATTTAAAATCAGAGAATGAAACCTCTCAAAATGAGCAAAGTTTAAACAGTAGATTAAGTTACAACCAGAAGTTGTTTAATAACTTAATCCTTTGGAATACTAGCTTTGAAACCAATTCGGGAACTTTACCTCAGCAAGATTTCACCTATGTAGAAGTTGAGGCAGGACAAGGAACTTACACTTGGATAGATTACAATGAAAATGGTATTCAAGAACTTAACGAATTTGAAATTGCTCAGTTTACAGATCAGGGCAATTATATAAGGGTACTTTTACCTAATCAGGTTTTTGTACGTACACATCAAAATCGATTGAGCCAAACTTTGACGATTAACCCACAGCAATGGGGCACGTCTAAAAACAAAACTAAAAAGTTCTTTTCGCATTTCTATAATCAGACATCCTATTTAATTGATCGAAAAATTAAACGCGAAGGCAATAACTTTAATCTCAACCCATTTAAAGAAAATGAGGAAAACCAATTAGCATTAAATAATAGTGTAAGAAATGTATTGTTTTACAATAGAGGTAAGCAACGTTATACAACATCATATACTTTTTTAACAAATACAAGTCGTAATTTATTGTCTATTGGTTTTCAAGAAAATAAATTAACCAGTCATCAATTAAACTTTAATCATAAGTTTGCCACTAATTGGTTATTAAATTCACTTGCAAGTATTGGAACTGATGAAAGTTTAAGTGAAAACTTTGTTAATCGAAATTTCAATATTGACGAAACTAAATTTCAACCAAAACTCTCTTATTTATTTAACGAAAATGCTCAGTTTGATGTGTTTTATCAATACACTTTAAAGGAAAATACTATTGGTAGTTTAGAGTCATTGACTCAAAACAATTATGGTCTATCTTTTACATATAACAATACGCAAAAGATAGCCTTAACTGGTGAGTTTAACTTTTTTCAGAACGATTATGAAGGCAATGCAAATACACCTGTGGCATACCAAATGTTAGAAGGCTTGCAACCGGGTGAAAATTTCACTTGGAGTTTATTAGCACAAAAGAAACTTACCAAATTTTTAGATTTGAATCTCAATTATTTTGGCAGAAAAACAGAAACATCTAAAACAATCCATACTGGAAATATTCAGTTAAAAGCTTATTTTTAAAATAAAGGTATTTCTTACGCAACCTTTTTTATTAATCTGCATCTATATGGTACGATTGTTGTTTATTAAACAGCAATCAAAAAATCAATTAAACAATTAATATGAAAAAATCTCTATTAGCAGTAGTAATGCTGTTTGCAGTATTCAACATGAATGCGCAAGAACCCTCAGATGATGATTTATCTAAAACATCAGAAATCTCTACAAACCTTTTAGACTTAGTTGTCGCAGGAACATTAAATGTAAATTATGAGCGCTTGTTCGACAAAAATCAATCACTTTTTTTAAGTGCAAATTTCTTTGATACTTACGGCTATTACGATGCTGGATATTTAGAAGAAAGCACAGCTCTAAGTTTTAAGGCTGCATATAACATATACTTTTCAAAAGAGAAAGACCACGCAGGTTTTTTCTTTTACCCTCAATTAAAGGTTAGAACAGGTGAAGTAACCGTTAGAGATTATTATTACTATGATAGTGAAATAGATAGTACAGTTGAAGAAGAATTTAAATATGATGTTGGAGGCTTTTCAGCAGGTTTTGGTATTGGTCACAAATGGATGTTTAGTAATAAATTCACCTTAACACTTAATGGTGATATTGCTAGAAACTTAGGAAATTTTGACACCGACTATTTAGATAATATTGAGCTAAGGTTCGGTGTTAATTTTGGATATAGATTCTAAATATAGAACATGACATAACTAAAAACCCCAAGCTTTTAAGCTTGGGGTTTTTAGTTATGTGAGATTCTTACTTTTGCAAGAATTTGTTACATTTTCATCAGCCAATGCTTCACATCAACTTCTGCTTTTATAATAGTTTTTAAATCTTCAATCCTAACACGTCTTTGATCCATAGTATCTCTATGACGAATGGTAACTGTGTTATCTTTTAAAGTATCATGATCTACAGTAATACAAAATGGGGTTCCAGCAGCATCTTGTCTTCTGTATCTCTTCCCAACAGTATCCTTTTCTTCATAGATGATATTAAAATCCCATTTTAAGTCTTCAACAATTTGTTTTGCAACTTCTGGTAATCCATCCTTTTTTACCAAAGGAAATATTGCTGCTTTGGCTGGAGCTAATACTGCAGGTAGTTTTAAAACCGTACGTGTTTTACCATCTTCTAAATTCTCTTCAACTAAAGAATTGGAGAATACCGCTAAAAACATACGATCTAAACCTATAGATGTTTCTAATACATAAGGAGTGTAACTTGCGTTATCCTCATGATCGAAATACTGTAGTTTTTTACCAGAGAATTCTTCGTGTTGTTTTAAATCGAAATCAGTACGCGAGTGAATGCCCTCCAATTCTTTAAATCCAAATGGAAAATTAAACTCTATATCTGTTGCAGCATCTGCGTAATGCGCTAATTTTTCGTGATCATGGAAACGATAATTCTCTTCACCTAAACCAAGAGACTTATGCCATTTTAAACGGGTGTCTTTCCAGTAATCAAACCATTCTTTTTGTGTGCCTGGTTTAATGAAAAATTGCATTTCCATTTGTTCAAACTCACGCATTCTAAAAATAAATTGTCTAGCGACGATTTCGTTCCTAAAAGCTTTACCTGTTTGGGCAATACCAAAAGGAATTTTCATTCGTCCAGTTTTCTGTACATTTAGAAAATTCACAAATATACCTTGAGCTGTTTCTGGTCTTAAATACAAGTCCATTGCAGATTCTGCAGAAGCCCCTAATTTGGTACCAAACATTAAATTGAATTGCTTTACGTCTGTCCAATTTTTACTTCCAGAAACAGGACATACAATGCCTAGGTCTAGAATAAGTTGTTTAAATCCTTCTAAATCACTTTCCTCCTGAACTCTGGTTAATTCAACAGTAATATCATCTATTTGTTTTTGACGACGAAGCACATTACCATTTGTAGATCTAAACTCATTTTCATCAAAAGCATCACCAAATCGTTTTTTTGCTTTGGCAACATCTTTATTTATTTTCTGTAGAATCTTCTCTCTAAAGTCTTCTACCAATACATCTGCTCTGTAACGCTTTTTAGAATCTTTATTATCTATTAAAGGATCATTAAACGCATCTACATGCCCAGAAGCTTTCCAAGTTGTTGGATGCATAAAGATTGCAGCATCTATACCTACAATATTATCATGCATTTGCACCATGGCTTTCCACCAATAGTCACGTATGTTCTTCTTTAATTCTGCTCCGTTTTGTGCATAATCATACACAGCACTTAAGCCATCGTAAATTTCACTACTCTGAAATACATAACCATACTCCTTTGCGTGAGAGATTACTTTTTTAAATTTATCGTCATTTGCCATGCTGCAAAAATAAAAAACCGCACTGATTAATAGAGCGGTTTTTAGAAAATTATGTAGTTAGTCTATTTTAATTTTATACTTGTGCTACCTAGTTTTGTGTTTTCATGAAAAACATTGACAAAGTAATACCCTTTTAAGAAAGGTTTATCTTCATCTTCTGCCACAATTGCTGTACAGATTTCTAGGTTTTTATTATTGTAATTAATAATTTCTTTTTTACTGTAAATTAAAGAAGATTCACCAAAAACAACTTCTCCTTTATCGGAAACTACATTACCATCTGGACTTACTACTTGAATGTAAATGGCTTTTCTCCCCTTTTCAGTTAGTGGGTTTTCTGATAAGGTAATACAAACATCAATTGCATTGGCACGTCTCGCCTTTTCCGTAAATCGTTTTTTACCCGATTTTAATTTGTAGGCTTGAGCCTTTAAATTGTTGGCTTTTAATACAGCAGCGATGTCAATGGTTTTATTTAAAGAATCGTTAGCTTCTTCTAACTCGTTAATAGCTAAGGTTTTCTTTTTAATCGTGTTTTGGGCGTATCGCTTTTCTCTCTGTAATTTTAAATTAGCAGAGTTTAAAGAGTCAATAGTACTAAGTAATACTTTACTCTTAGATTTTAAAATTGAAAGGTGGTTTTTATATTTAGTGATAATTGATAAATCACTTTTTAGTAGTCGTAAAGAATCTAAGGTATTCTTAGTTTCAAGTTTTGCTTCTTGAAGTTTTGAACCCATTAGAGTATAGTCTTCATTCAATTCGTCATAACTTACTAACATCTCAGATAATTCATTCTCTATCAAAGATTTTTCTTGTTTTAAAAACTCTTCGTAAGATTTAATTGATTTATAGTTGGTGAAACTATAAATACCTAAACAAGTTAAAACGACCAATAAAGAACCTATAATTAATCTGTAGTTAAATATGTGAGGACTAACTATCATTATTAATTTCTTAATTTAAAGCGAAATTAGAGTTAATTAAAGTGTAATTTTATTTTAATCGATTAAGTGATAATAAATTTGTTGAACTTGTTTTTTCCTGCGGTTTGTGAAGCATGTAATACTGTTTTAGGCGATAATGAAACTGTTGTTTGTATTTCTTGCCGACATCAACTACCTGTTACCAACTTTCATTTTGATAATTCTGAAACTGTTAAAAAAATAGTTTATGGTCGTGTACGACTTAAAAATGCTACGGCATTATTACACTTTTCTAAAAAAGGAATTGTACAACAATTATTACATAATTTAAAATATAGAGGTCATGAACAAATTAGTACGTTTTTAGGTCAATGGCTTGGAGCAGAACTTAACACAATTAAAGCATATAGTAATATAGATGTGGTAATACCTGTGCCATTATATAAAACCAAATTGCGACGACGTGGCTACAATCAAGTTACTAAATTTGGAAAGGAAATTGCTAAAGCTTTAAATGCAACCTACAACGATACCGTTTTAGTTAAAACTAAATCCACAAAAACGCAAGTATTTAAAGGGCGCTTAACACGATGGAATGATGATGGAGCATTATTCAGTATTACAGAAAACGCATCTCTAAAAGGCAAACATGTTTTACTTGTTGATGATATTATTACAACTGGTGCAACGGTAGAAGCTTGTGCAACTGTTTTGTTAAAAATTGATAATATTAAGTTAAGTCTTGCTACAATGGCAATTGCGGATTGATTTCTTCGTTTCTTACAAAGAAAATTGTTTCTTTGTGCTAAATCATTTTGTGTAGATGCGTTTACCTTTAATGCGAATTTTAAGTTTTATTTCTATTGCCATAATCGTTGTGAGTTGTGCCAATCGTGGTACTCCAACTGGTGGTGAAAAAGATGAAGATCCACCTATAATATTAAAAGAGGTTCCAGAAAACTTTTCGACCAACTTTAACGGTAATGAGATTAAGATTTATTTTGATGAATATGTTAAAATTAAAAATCTCCGTAAACAACTGATAATTTCTCCTCCAATGGATATAGATCCAGTTGTTACTCCTATGAGTGGTGCTAGTACATATATTTCAATTAAAATAAAAGATACTTTACAGGCCAATACAACTTATGCCTTTAATTTTGGAGAAAGTATTGTCGATAATAATGAAGAAAACCCTTATCCTTATTACAGATACGTGTTTTCAACTGGTGAGACTATTGATTCTTTATCCGTAAAAGGTTTTGTTACAGATGCCTTATTAGAAGAGCCAGATACATTCATTTCTGTAATGCTATACGATGTAGATTCTACCTATACTGACTCTATTGTATATAAAGAAAAGCCAAGATACATCACGAATACTTTAGATAGCTTGACAACATTTAATATAGAGAATATAAAAGCAGGAACTTATAAATTAATTGCACTAAAGGATAAAAATGGTAATTATAAATTTGACCAAAAGACTGATAAAATAGGCTATAAAGAGAATTACATAACTGTACCTACGGATTCAACCTATAAATTAACATTATTTAATGAAGACGTTAATTTTAAAGCTGTAAAACCTAAACAGGATGGTGAAAACAGAATTATGTTTCCTTATGAGGGAGATTATGAAACGATGCGAATTAAGGTATTAGGTGAGACTCCAGAGGGTTATGAATCTCGAGTTGTTAAAGATAAAACAACAGATACTTTGTATTATTGGTATAAACCAAAGTTTGAAATTGACACTACTTTTTTTATTGTTACGAATGAAAAATACGTAGATACTTTTAAACATCGTTTTAGGTCTCTGGAAGCAGATTCTCTAAACATTAAAGCTTTAGCAACAGGAACTTTAAACTTTGATCAAGATTTTACTGTTGAAGCCAATATACCTTTGACTAAAATTGACACTTCAAAAATTAAATTGATAGATAAAGATTCCTTGGTTGTGCCTTACAAGGTAGAATATGATTCTATTTTTAATCGTTACAAATTTCCTATTGATAAACAAGAAGGACAAAAGTATTTTTTCGAAATGTTACCAGGTACATTTACCGATTTTTATGAAGGCACTAATAAAGACACTTTAAATTATGCCTTAAGAACAAAAATGAAATCAGAATATGGTAATTTAAGAGTGAATCTTAGAAATGCTAAATTTCCATTAATAGTTCAATTGGTAAACGACAAAGGTGTTGTGATATATGAAAAATTTACCACAGAGTTACCTATAATAGATTTTACAGATGTGTCACCAAGACAATATGCTCTACGTGTTATTTTTGATGCTAATGGCAATGGGAAATATGATACAGGGAATTATTTGCTAGGCATTCAGCCAGAACGTGTCAGTTATTCTAAACCTATTGAAGAAGTTAGGGCCAGCTTCGATTGGATTATCGATTTTACGCTTCTAGATTAAAATTGTCTTTATCATTTAAGAAGTTCAACTTCTCTCTATATTTTTTAATGTGCCCTTTTTCTAAAACAACTATTTCTGTAGCTTCTTTATTATAAGGAATTGAGTCCATTCTATCACCTAAAACATCATAAGCTCCTGAATGTCCAGAATATTCATAATTATTGTCATCTAAACCAACACGATTTACTCCAATGCAATACGCCATATTTTCAATAGCTCTCGCTTTTAAAAGTGCATCCCAAGCACCTACTCTCACTTTAGGCCAATTAGCTACATAAAGTAGAAGGTCATAACTCTCAACATTTCTTGCCCAAACAGGGAAGCGTAAATCGTAACAAATTAAAGGACAGATTTTCCAACCTTTATAATCTAAAACTATTTTTTCTGTGCCAGCTGTATACACTTTATGTTCACCTGCTAAAGTAAAGGTATGCCGCTTATCATATTGGGTAATTTTACCAGAAGGTTCTATAAATACTAAACGATTGTAATAGTTATTATTTTCAGTAATCACTAAACTGCCAACAATAGCAGTTTGCTTTTCTTTGGCTTTGGTTTTAAGCCAAGCTATGGTTTCTCCATTCATAGTTTCAGCAACTTCTGAAGCATTCATGGTAAAACCAGATGTAAACATTTCTGGTAAAACAATAAGATCAACACTAGTTGTAATAGCATTGATCTTATCATTTAGTAAGTGTCTATTTTCTGTTGGATTTTCCCAACTTAATTGAGTTTGTATTAAAGCAACGGTTAGGGAGGTGCTCATGATTTACATTTTACGTTTAGCTTTTTCTAATTTTTCTGTCATTTTTTCTAGCTTTTCTAGCCATTTTCTTTCATCTTCAGGAGATAATTTTCCTTTTCTTTTTAGCTTTTCGTATTTCTTTTGACCTTTCTTAAGATTACTTTGCGCTTTCTCAAACTTCTTTTGAAGTTTCTCTTTTCTCTTTAACTCCTTTTCAGCTTTATTTTGCGCTTTTTCTGCCTTTTTTTGTGCTTTTTCTGCCTTTTTCGCCTCTTTTTCGAGTTTTTTGGCTTCTTTTTCAGCTTTTTCTTGCATTTTTATTTTCTCTGAAATAGTAGCAGCTTGTTTTAAAATAGCCTCTTTTTCTTCAAGATTCAGAGTTTCAGTAACATCTTCTCCGTTAAGAAAGATTTTTTCTTTTTTAACTTCATAAACCTTCCCATCTTTTTTCACCTCTTGAGCAAAAGATGTTAGTGTAAATGCTAAGCATAAAAGTATAATATAATTCTTCATATGGTTTTGTTTTTGTGTTCTTAAATAAGACACAGAAAAATACGAAAAGTAACTTAGAAGCGATTTAAATTCTACATAAAATTTCTGCAGCTTTTACTAATGTCTCTTCAGTCTTAGCAAAACAGAAACGTAAGACTTTATCATCTTTACTATTGTCATTAAAAACGGAAAGCGGAATAGAAGCAATCTTAAATTCCTCAGTTAAGCGTTTAGCATAATCAACATCATATTCATTTGTAATGTTTGAATAATCCAAAACTTGAAAATAAGTACCTTGAGATGGTTTGAACTTAAATCGTGATTTTGAAATCAAACTCAAAAACAAATCACGCTTTTGTTGAAAAAATGTATTCAATTCTAAATAGGTTTCTGCATCTTGCATATAATCCGCAATACCTTTTTGGGCAGGATGATTAACCGAAAAGACATTAAACTGATGTACTTTTCTAAACTCAATCATTAGTGCTTCTGGAGCACAACAGTAACCGATTTTCCAACCTGTATTATGAAATGTTTTTCCGAAAGAAGCTGTAATGAAAGAACGCTGTTTTAAATCTTCAAATAAACAGGCACTTTGGTGTCGCACTTCATCAAATACAATGTGCTCATAGACTTCGTCGCTGAGTACAATAATATTAGTGTCTTTAGTTAGTTTTTGAAGCTGAAGCATATCGGCTGCAGACCAGATGGTTCCACTTGGATTGTGTGGTGAATTAATAATTATTAGCTTTGTTTTTGACGATATTTTAGAAGCCACTTCGTTCCAATCTACGGTATAACCTGGTGCTGAAAGTTGTATAGAAATAGTTTTTCCACCATTAACTTCAATAGCAGGTTGATAACAATCGTAAGCAGGTTTAAAAATAATAACTTCATCATTTGGTCTTATAAAAGCAGAAATGATTGTATAGATAGCTTGTGTTGCTCCAGCTGTTACTGTAATTTCTTTTTCAGGATGATAAGTGCTTTTATAAAGCAATTCATACTTATTGGAAATAGCGATAAGCAAATCTATATTTCCAGCCATTGGTGCATATTGGTTATATCCATTATTCATAGCATTAGCGACCAAGTCATTTAACTTTTGAGAGCTTGGGTAATTAGGAAAGCCTTGAGAGAGGTTTATGGCATTATATTCTTTTGCCAAAGCACTCATTACTGTGAAAATTGTAGTGCCTACATTTGGTAGTTTAGATTGAATATTCATAAAATGGACTGGTCGTTTTAAATGCCAAAAATCTAAAGATATAAAACCCTCTTTTTTTATCTTTACAAAAATTCAAAAAATAATAATCATGCGCTTTTTAAAAATTCTATTCTTATTTATTGTTTTTCAAGCTTCAGCCCAACAAGGTGGTATGTGGATTCCTTCGCTTTTAGAAGGTATGAACGAAGATGAAATGCAAAGTTTGGGCAGTAAACTTACCGCAAAAGATATTTACGATGTTAACAACTCTAGTCTTAAAGATGCTATTGGTCATTTTAATGGTGGTTGTACTAGCGAAGTGATTTCAGATAAAGGTTTAGTCCTTACAAATCATCACTGTGGCTTTAGCCAGATTCAATCACATTCGTCTTTAGAAAACGATTACCTAAAAGATGGTTTTTGGGCAATGTCTTTAGAAGAAGAATTACCAAACGAAGGTTTATTTATTGAGTTTATAGTAAGTATTCATGACGTTACAGATGTGGTTTTAAAAGGTGTAAATGATGCTATGACTGAAAAGGAAAAGCAATCCCAAATCACAAAAAACAGTAATGAAGCCATGAAAAATTGGTCTAAAGAAACTTGGCAAGATGTAAAAACAAAGTCATTTTATAAAGGCAATCAGTATTTCCTTTTTGTAACAGAGCGTTTTGAAGATATCCGTTTAGTTGGTGCACCACCAAGTAGTATTGGTAAGTTTGGTAGTGATACAGATAATTGGGTTTTCCCAAGACATACAGGTGATTTTTCCATGTTTCGTATTTATGCAGATGCCAATAATAGACCCGCAAAATATAGCAAAGACAACAAGCCTTATAAACCAAAACATTTTTTACCTATCTCTTTAGATGGAGTTGAAGAAGGTGATTTCACGATGGTTTTTGGTTTTCCTGGTCGTACAAATGAATACTTACCAGCAGTTGCTATTGAACATATTACTAAAGACTATAATCCAACTAACATTGCCATTAGAGAAGCCGCTTTAAAAGTTATTGATCAAAAAATGAAAGAAAGCGATGCCGTAAGAATTAAATATGCCTCAAAACAAGCTCGTATTGCTAATGCTTGGAAAAAATGGATTGGGGAAAACTTAGGTATTGATAAAAGTAATGCTGTTGAAAAACGTCGCGAGTTTGAAGCTACGTTTACTAAAGCTTTAAAAGAAAGAGGATTAGAAAGTAAATACGGGACTATCCTACCAGAATTTGATAAACTCTATAAAGATTTCTCGCCTATAAATATTAAACGAAGAAACTTTATTGAAGTCTTTTTGGTAACTAATGAGTTAATGCAAATGACCTTTAGAGCTTACCAAGTTGAACAAACTTTAATTGCTAATCCACAAAATATTGAAAGAGCAAAAGCAAGTTTAATAGGTCGTTTAAAAAGTATTCATAAAAATTATGATGTAGATGTCGATAAAGGAGTTTATCAAAATGTAATGCCTTTATATGGTAAAAAAATGGACGCTTCTATTTACGACAAAACAGCTTTCACCAATTTAGAATCGGCTTTAAAGTTACTTGAAGGAAGTGCAGAAGATGTAATTAAGAACCTAAATAATGATGCGGCTTATGCTTATGCAAAACCAATTATTGCTGAATTTTTTAATACGATTGATAGGGAATTTCAACAAAAAAACACACCAATAACAGCATTACAAACGCAGTATATGACTGCACTTATGGACGCTTTACCAAATGCACGTTATTTCCCAGATGCTAACAGTACACTAAGAGTTACTTATGGTCAAGTTAGAGGTTATTCTCCACGAGATGCTGTGTATTATAATCCTGTGAGTTATTTAGATGGTGTTATTGAAAAATATGTGCCTGGAGATTATGAATTTGATGTGCCAAAGAAATTGAGAGATTTACATAAAACTAAAGATTACGGGCAATATGCAGATAGTAACGGAAAAGTGCCTGTTTGCTTTTTAGGAACCAATCATACCACAGGTGGAAATTCAGGAAGTCCTGCTATAGATGCTAACGGAAATTTAGTTGGTCTTAACTTTGATCGTGTTTGGGAAGGTACTATGAGTGATATGAACTATGATCCTGAAATTTGCAGAAACATAATGGTAGATTTACGCTATGTGCTTTTTATTGTAGATAAGTATGCTGGTGCTAAACACTTGATAGATGAAATGAAGTTAGTACATCCAAAACAATAAACATTTAAAACTCAACTATAAGCCTTTCTTGAAAAAGAAGGGCTTTTTTAATACTTAAAAAGATGAATTGCCGTTCTTTTATATATGAGAAAAACAATACTCTTTTTATTTCTTTTTGTTTTATTTCTTGGGTTTACAGAACAAGAAAAACCAATAAAAACTATTCATGTTTTTGTTGCTTTGTGTGATAATGCTAATCAAGGAATTGTTCCTGTTCCTAGTAAATTGGGTAATGGACAAGATCCAAAAAGCAATCTATATTGGGGGGCTTTATATGGTGTAAAAACACATTTTAAAAATTCTAAAAACTGGACTTTAGTTAAAACTCTAAAATCAGATGACCCTAAGGTTTTAGAACGCTTATTATTTAAACATAAAAATTCAAACACTTATATATTAGCTGATGCTTACGATGGTAAACACATAAAACAAACGACAATAGACTTTATTGAAGCTACAGCAGGAAGAAACCAAGTTTTTATTCCTCATAATTCTTCTGAACTAAAATTTGGTGGAAAATCTGGATTACTGGCTTATGTAGGTCATGATGGTTTGATGGAGTTTAATGTTGAAGGAAACTTTACTCCAATTAATGAAACAAAACGATCTGCTATTGTTTTGGCATGTGTTAGTAAAAGTTATTTTAAACCTTATTTTGAAAAATCTAAAGTCAACCCTTTAGTTTGGACAACAGGATTAATGGCGCCAGAGGCTTACACTTTAAAGTCAGCTATTGATGGTTGGATATTAAACGAAACTGACACACAAATTCGAGAACGTGCAGCACAGGCTTATCATAAATACCAGAAATGTGGTATTCGAGGAGCTCGAAATCTTTTAGTAACAGGGTATTAATTACTTAAAATATCATCAATAATTTTCAAATGATGTTTAGTATGTAATTCCAAAAAACGATGCACACGCTTCGAGTTAATGTTTCCAAATAATGGGTGTTTAAAAAATGCATCTTTATCTAAATCTTGTAGTGCTTCAATATTAGACTTAGCCAGTTGAACTTGTAATATTAAATCTTCTTTTAGAATAGTCTCAGGAGGTCTAACATATTTTGGAGCTCTCGCTTTTCCTCTAGGAAAAAACCCAAGTGTAAAAAACAATCTCCCTAAAAAACTAAAACTGTTTTTATACAATGATGGATCAGAAGTTTGAAGTGTTTTAGCGACACTATTAATCACTTTAAGACTATGGTCTATTTGCCAGCCAATAGTACTTTGAGATACCTTAGAATTTTTAATTTTATACTTAGATATATGATTTTCTAATTGATTGACATAATTATTGATAAGCGCACTTTTTTTCATTAAAATAATTTTGCATCTAAAAATAACAAAAACCCTCACATTTCTGCAAGGGTTTAAGATATGAGTAAATTAAATACAAATTTTAAAAAGTATATGGTCCTGCCCATTCACTGTATGACCCATCATCGCAATTGGCCCTTACGTAATAATCCCTTCCGTTACATATAGTAGAACCTCCGCTTATAGTAATTGAATCATTTGAAGATGAAAATTGATTTCCAATAGATGGACTCCCACCTATTTGAGTAATTGAAATCGTAAAACTAGAAGCATTAGCTCCAGAGTAATAAGACCATTCAAATCTAAAGATACCTGGATCATTTACTTGGCAGCCACCACCTAGAAAATCTACATCTAAATTGAATGGCTTTGCACAGTATGGCAAGGTCGTATGTTGTATTATAGCATATTCCCCTATGTCTGTTTCACTACATTTTGCTCTAGCATATATATCGTAAGTTACACCTGATTCGATGTTTTGAATTAGAAAACTCCCTCCACTTCCAAAAACATCTTGTTCTAAAATTGTTCCAGAACCGATATTAAATCCTTCAAGACCATACTCTATTTCAATACTTTCTGGGTCTATGTTACTGAATGAATAATTTAATCTAAAACGATCAATCCAATCTTGAGATGATGACAATGTAGGTGATTCTTGACACTGACTAGGTTCAGTAGTAATCCCTATTAACCCTTTAGGATTACTCCTATCTTCAGAGCTACATATACTTGTAATGTAAAAATCATATGTAGTACTAGGTAAAAGATTTTCAACTAATAAAGAACTATTTGATGTTATAAATGTCATTCCTGTTCCAAGATTAAAGCCAGATATACCATACTCTATTTCATAAGAATTTGCTTCTTGGATTGTCTGAAAATATAAATAGATAGCTGAAGAACCATTCAATGAAAAATCAATTGAACTAACTTGAGGACAACTTTCGCTATCACTATCCTTAGAACAAGCAACAAATAATAAAGCGACGCACAAAAATGGTAAAATAGTAAATTTTTTAAATGGCATAATGTTTTTTTGATAAATCTAAAGTAGATAATTTATTAAACCTCTTGAATAGTTTGTATAGATATTTAAAAAAAGATTTTATAATGAAAAATCCCAAACGTTAGCTCAGGATTTTCCGATTATAACATTCCCTTCTTTTCAGGGATTTTTAATACCTATAATGCTCAGGTTTGTATGGTCCTTCTTGCTTAACACCAATATAAGATGCTTGATCTTCTCTTAATTCAGTAAGCTCAACACCAATTTTTTCTAAGTGTAATTTCGCTACTTTTTCATCTAAGTGTTTTGGTAACATATACACTTCGTTATCGTAATTTTCAATGTTATTCCAAAGTTCGATTTGCGCTAAAGTTTGGTTTGTAAATGAGTTAGACATTACAAAACTCGGATGACCTGTTGCACAACCTAAATTCACTAAACGACCTTCAGCTAAAATAATAACATCATTTCCGTTAACATTATACTTATCTACCTGTGGTTTTATAGTGTCTTTAGTGTGACCATGGTTTTTGTTTAACCAAGCCATATCAATTTCGTTATCAAAGTGTCCAATATTACATACAATGGCTTTGTCTTTTAAAGCTTCGAAATGACGACCTTGTACTATGTCTTTATTTCCTGTAGTAGTAATTACAATATCAGTATTACCAATAACCGTTTCTAATTTCTTTACTTCGAAGCCATCCATTGCAGCTTGTAATGCACAAATAGGATCAATTTCTGTAACTGTTACAATACTACCAGCGCCTTTAAAAGAAGCAGCAGTTCCTTTACCAACATCCCCATAACCACAAACTGTTACACGTTTTCCTGCTAACATGATATCTGTAGCACGACGAATCGCATCTACTGCAGATTCTTTACAACCGTATTTGTTATCAAATTTAGATTTAGTAACAGAGTCGTTAACGTTGATTGCTGGCATTGGCAATGTTCCATTTTTTACACGTTCGTAAAGTCTGTGTACTCCAGTTGTTGTTTCTTCAGACAAACCATTAATTCCAGAAGCTAATTCTGGATATTTATCTAAAACCATATTAGTTAAATCACCACCATCATCTAAAATCATGTTTAGTGGTTGTCTATCTTCTCCAAAGAATAAAGTTTGCTCTATACACCAATCAAATTCTTCTTCTGTCATGTCTTTCCATGCGTAAACTGCAGTACCTGCATCAGCAATGGCAGCAGCAGCTTGATCTTGAGTTGAGAATATATTACAAGAACTCCAAGTAACTTCAGCCCCTAAAGCTTGTAACGTTTCTATTAATACAGCAGTTTGTATCGTCATGTGTAAACAGCCTGCAATACGTGCGCCTTTTAGAGGTTGAGAGTTTTTATACTCTTCACGTAAACTCATTAAACCTGGCATTTCTGCTTCAGCTAATTCAATTTCTTTTCTTCCCCAAGCCGCAAGCGACATATCTTTTACCTTGTTTGGTACGTAAGCAATTGTTTTTGTGCTCATATCCTTTTTATCTTTTTTAAAATTGTTGTTGCCTTTGGGTTTATGGCTTAAATAACTAAATTCGCTATATCAAAAAATGCCAAATTCGCCTTAGGCGATGCAAAGATAATCAATAGGATTCAGAATATTAAATGCCACTGTACAAATCCATTAGCGTAAACTCACAAACTACTGTTAAAATCTGGAAGATTGAAGAATCCTACGACGATTTAATTCAACCTCTTGACTTAAAACCACAGAGCTTAGAGCGTGTTTTAGGCATGAAAAGTGAGTTACATCAACGTGGTTTTTTAAGTGTACGTCATTTACTCAGAGAATATGGTTATACAGATCAGGATTTGTATTATGACGATAACGGAAAACCTCATCTTAAAGACGGGAAACACATATCTATTACACATTCGTTTACGTTTTCTGGTGCAATTGTGAGTAATAAGGACGTCGGTATTGATATTGAAATGCAACGCGATAAAATTGGAGTTATAGCGAAGAAGTTTGTCGAATACGAATTCAATTATTTAGATACATGTTCTGAAGACTACATCCGAAAGTTAACTGTGATATGGGGAATTAAAGAATCTTTATATAAGTTATTTGCAACGCCAGGTATGTTATTTAAGGAGCATTTTTTAGTTATTCCTTTTATGCTAAAAGATGAAGAAACTGTGGCTTGGATAGATTATCAAAGCAAAAAATATAGATACAATACAGCTTTTCTTGAGTTTAAAGGTTTTACTTGCGCTTATGTGATTCCGGAATGAAGAGTATCTATCAAAATATAATCACATCTATTTCAAAATCTGAAAAATTATTAGCAGTTTTGATTGATCCAGATAAAATGAAACTTAAAACAGTTTCTAGCTTTATCTCTAAAGTCAATCAGTCTTTTGCTACTCATATTTTTGTTGGAGGAAGTGAAGTTGATAGAGGCGTTACAGAAACTTTAGTTTTAGAAATTAAAAAGCATGCCAAACTTCCAATTATCTTATTTCCTGGAGATGTGATTCAAATTACTGATAAAGCTAATGGAGTATTATTTTTGTCTTTGATTTCTGGGCGCAATCCAGAGTATTTAATTGGTAAACATGTTGAAGCCGTTTCAAACCTGAAAAACTCAAATTTAGAAATTATTCCTACAGGTTATCTATTAATTGAAAACGGAAAACAAACTTCAGTAGAACGTGTAAGTCAAACAAAACCAATCAAAAGAAATAATATTAAAACTATTGTAGATACAGCTAAAGCTGGTGAATTATTAGGCATGCAACTCATTTATCTCGAAGCTGGTAGTGGCGCAACACATGTTATTGACCCCAAAATCATTTCAAAAGTAAAAGAAGACTTAAATATTCCCCTAATTGTAGGTGGTGGAATTAGAAGTAAATTACAATTAGAGTTAGCCTACAAAGCTGGAGCAGATTTAGTAGTTATAGGAACTGCTTTTGAAGAAGATGAGGATTTCTTTGACCAAATAAAAAAGAAGATAAATGAGTGAGTTTGTTGACTTTTTCTTAGAACCGTATAGAACGGCTTCAATCTTAAATATTATTTTAGAATTTATTGCTGCATCATTTGGTATAGCAAGTGTGTTTTTTGCTAAAAAAGAAAATATCTTGGTATATCCAACTGGCATTATAAGTACTGGAATTTATGTTTACCTATTATCACAATGGAATTTATATGGGGATTTAATCATTAATATATATTACACATTAATGAGTGTTTTTGGATGGTATATGTGGTCTAAAGTGATTGATGACAAGAAAAATCATATTCCAATTTCTAGAACGAATACTAATGATAAATTAAAAGCTATTGGTATATTTTTGTTTACTTCAATATTTGTAATAATTGTCTATCGTTGGTATAACGTAATGCCCAATAACTTAAACTTTACTGAAAGTATTCAATATGCTTTTTCTAACCTAACTTCTGGTAGATTAGATAAATTTAGATTAGCAATACCTTTTATTGATACGTTTACAACTGGTATATTCTTTGCAGCAATGTGGCTAATGGCTCTTAAGAAAATAGAAAATTGGACATTATGGATTATAGGAAATATAGCATCTATTCCGCTTTATTTTGTTAAAGGATATGGATTTACAGGAATTCAGTATATTATTTTTTTAATTCTTGCGATACTTGCATATAAACAATGGAAAAAAAGCTTAAACAACAACCTAGCAACTGCTTAAAAGTAGTACTATTTGGCCCTGAGTCAACTGGTAAAACAACATTGTCTAAACAGCTAGCAAGACATTATAATTCGGTTTGGGTACGAGAGTATGCTAGGGAATATTTGCAAGACAAATGGAATAATGAAAGAAAAACTTGTGAGCCAAAAGATTTACTGCCAATTGCTGTCGGACAAATGCAACTAGAAAATAAACTGGCACAAAAAACAGATTCTATTTTAATATGTGATACGGATTTACTTGAAACTAAAGTGTATAGTGAAGCTTATTACTCAGGTACATGTGACCCGATTTTAGAAGCACATGCTCTAAAAAATTCTTACGATCTTTATTTTTTGACATATATTGACACGCCTTGGGAAGCAGATGATCTAAGGGACAAACCAAATGAAAGAGAACGTATGTTCAAAGCTTTTGAGTATGCTTTAATAGCCAACAATAGACCTTATGTTTTATTAAAAGGAAATAAACAAGAGCGACTTAAATTAGCCGTAGAACATATTGATAAGCTACTACAACAAAAAAAATGAGTTTTACAAAAAAAGACCTAAATCAAATAGAAAACAAAGGATTAACCCTAAAAGATGTTGAATCCCAAGTTGAACTTTTTAAAACAGGAATACCTTATACAAATATTGCAGAAGCTGCAACTATAGGTAATGGAATTATCACATTAGACGGTAGTTGTATAGATGAAACTATATCGTATTTTGAAAGTCAAAAAAATGGATTATCACTCTTAAAATTTGTGCCAGCATCTGGTGCTGCGACTAGAATGTTTAAGTTCTTATTTCAATTTATAAAAGAGTATAACCCTCAAAAAGAATCTTTGAATTCTTATATTAATAAGAAAAACCTTAGAGCTTTAGCTTTGTTTATGGTTGGTATTGAAAAGTTACCATTCTACAATCAGGTTATCGAACAGTTGAAGTCTAAATCTATTGATTTTGATAGTTTATCTACAAGTGATAAAGTATTGCACTTTGTAAAGACTATGTTAGACGAAAATCAGCTGAATTATGGAAATTCACCAAAAGGATTATTACCATTCCACAAGTACAAAAGCAGTCATATTTCAACAGCTTTTGAAGAGCATTTATACGAAGCTGCTCTATATGCATCAGATGATAATAAAGCAGAACTTCATTTTACAATATCAGAACGTCATAAAGATAAATTCTCTGAAGAGTTTAGGCGTATAGAAGAATATGTAGAAGATAATACAGGGGTTTCATTTAATATTTCATTTTCATATCAACACGAATCTACGGATACTATTGCTGTTACACTAGATGATAAACCATTTAGAGAGGATGATGGTTCTATTTTATTTAGACCCTCTGGTCATGGAGCACTTTTAAAGAACTTAAATGCACTAGAAGCGGATGTTGTATTTATTAAGAATATTGATAATGTTGTTGTGAAGCAATACAAAGAAGAAATGGCTAAATACAAAAAAGTATTAGCTGGAATTCTTTTAAAACTTCAAACAAAAGCTTTTGAGTGTATGCGTCTTTTAGATAAAGACTCTATGTTAGATAAAGATTTTAGTATGATCGAAGCATTTTTAGCTGATGAAATGTGTGTTAAAATTTCTGGGGAGTACAAAAAATATCTAGATAAATATAAGATTGAATATTTAAGAGAAAAACTCAATAGACCAATTAGAATCTGTGGTATTGTTAAAAATGAAGGCGAGCCAGGTGGTGGACCATTTTGGGTAAGAGATCAATTTGGAAATTTATCTTTACAAATTGTTGAGTCTGCTCAAATTAATATGAATAATAAGTGGCAAAAGGATATTCTAACAAATGCTACACATTTTAATCCTGTTGATTTAGTTTGTGGTGTGAAGAATTATAAAGGGGAAAAGTTTAACCTTGAAAGCTTTGTGGATCATAATGCTGCTTTTATAACTAATAAAACTAAAGCAGGTAAGGACCTTAAAGCTTTAGAACTACCTGGACTTTGGAATGGTAGTATGGCATTTTGGAATACTATTTTTGTTGAAGTACCAATCATTACTTTTAATCCTGTAAAAACGGTTAACGATTTACTAAAAGCACCACACCAAATTAAATAGTTGTGGATGCAGAACTACTTAAATCCGAATTAACTTATAAATATGTTCGAAGCTCAGGAAGCGGAGGCCAGCATGTTAACAAAGTATCTTCAAAAGCAGAATTGTATTTCAATCTTGAAAAATCACAAGTTTTTAACGACGATGAAAGACTAAAACTCTTAGAATTTTTTAAAAATCGATTAAATAAAGATGGTGTTTTAGTGTTGACTTGCGATGAAAGTCGAAGTCAGTTTAGAAACAAATCCATAGTTACTCAACGTTTCTTAGAATTAACAGAAGAAGGTTTAAAAGAGGAAAAAGAACGAAAATCTACAAAAATCCCAAAAGCCGTAAAACGAAAGCGTTTGGCTAACAAACGTAAAAATTCTGAAAAGAAAGCCAATCGTAAAAAGCCAGATATTGATTAAAAATAATTAATATTAATTTGTCAGTTATCATTTCTTATTATCTTTGCAGCGTTCTCAAAAAGGGGTGCCAATAAGTGGCTGAGATCATACCCATTGAACCTGAGCAGGTAATGCTGCTAAGGAATTTACAGATAACTTGTTATGTTAAACATGTTTTAGCATTTCAATTATCAAAACATAATTATTAACCAAGAATAATAACCTCTTTTTATTCGATTATAAACTATAGTCGTATGAAAATTTTATTCAAAAATCTGCAGAAAAACAATAGGCAGAGATTAACACTTTTCATTTTTTTTATTAGTCTTTGTTCAATTTATGGGCAAGAAAAACAACAAGATTCAACAAAAGTCGAAAAACTAGACGAAGTCTTAGTAAAGGCAGTACGTGTAAATGCTAAATCACCTATTACACATTCTAACGTTACCAAAAAACAAATTGCTAAGCGAAACTTAGGACAAGACATTCCTGTGCTTTTAAATTTTTTACCTTCAGTTGTTACAACTACAGATGCAGGAGCTGGTGTTGGTTACACAGGTATTAGAGTTAGAGGTGTAAGTGCACAGTCAACAAACATTACCATTAACGGAATTCCATACAACGATGCCGAATCGTTAGGAACATTCTGGGTCAATTTAGGTGATTTTGCCTCATCAGTAGAAAGTTTACAACTACAACGTGGAGTGGGGACATCTACTAACGGTTCTGGTGCATTTGGTGCAAGTATTAACGTATTAACTGATGCCGTTTCTAAAGATGCATCTGGTGAGATTTCTAATTCTTTTGGAAGTTATAATACCAGAAAACATACAGCAAAATTCAGTACTGGCTTAATGAATGACCATTTCGAAATTGCTGGTCGTTTATCAAATATCGCTTCAGATGGTTATGTAGACAGAGCTTCATCTGACTTAAAATCGTATTTCCTTCAAGGCTCTTATGTTGATAATAACACCTTGATAAAAGCTATAACTTTTGGAGGTAAAGAAGTAACCTATCAATCTTGGAACGGCTTAGAAGATTTAGATAAATTAGAAAACGACCGAACTTATAATACTGCTGGTGAATATGAAGATGATGATGGCAATACACAATTTTACGATAATGAAGTCGATAATTATAATCAAGATCATTACCAATTGCATTGGAATCAACGTTACAATAATAATTGGTCAACGACTCTAGGTTTAAATTACACCTATGGCCGTGGTTATTTTGAACAATACAAAGAAGATGAAGATTTTAACGATTATAATTTTGAAGACATTACTATTGGAGGAGAAACTATTAATACTACAGATTTAATTCGTCGTCGATGGTTAGATAACGATTTTTATGTATTTAATGTTAATGCCAATTACAAAGACAATAATCTCAACTTAATTTTTGGAGGTTCTTACAGTCATTATGATGGAGACCATTTTGGTGAAGTGATTTGGGCAGAATTTGCAAGTCAAAGCGAAATTAGAGATCGCTATTATAATGGTAACAGTAAAAAGAATGATCTTTCTATTTTTTCAAAAGCTAACTACAGATTAAATGATAAAGTGAGCTTGTATGGAGATTTGCAAGTAAGAAACGTTACGTATAAAACGACAGGGACAACTTCAGATATTGTTGAGTTTACAGTAGATAAAGATTTTACATTTTTTAACCCTAAAGCAGGAATTACATACGATTTAAATTCAGACAATAGCTTATATTTCTCTTACGCTAGAGCTAATAGAGAACCTAATAGAACTGATTTTGAAAGTAATCCAAATATAGAATCTGAGCAATTAAATGACTTTGAATTGGGTTGGAGGCACAAAAAAGGAAACTTTGCATTTAATGCCAATGCTTACTATATGCTTTATAATGAACAATTGGTACTTTCTGGTCAATTGGATGATGTAGGAAACCCAATTAGAACCAATAGTGGTAAAAGTTACCGTTTAGGTATAGAGTTAGAGGCTATAATCCCTGTAACTTCAAAGTTGACTTTGCAACCTAACATGACTATAAGCACTAATAAAAATAAAGAAACCATTATTCCTTTTGATGGTGAATTGCAAAATCTGGGTAAAACAGACATCTCTTTTTCACCAAATTTGGTAGCTGCTAATGCCATCGTTTTTCAACCTATAAGAGACTTTCAAATTGCATTATTAAGTAAATATGTTGGTGAGCAATTTATGAGCAATACTGAGGCAAAATCTTCAAAATTAGATAGTTATTTTATTAATGATTTTAATTTGAGTTATACATTAAATACTAAATCTATTTTCGATTCCATAGTATTTACAGGTTTAGTAAATAATATGTTTAATGTAAAATATATTTCTAATGGGTATTACTATACGTATGATGATACGTGGTCTAATCCAGGAACAATCTCAACTATAGAAGGTGCTGGTTTTTATCCGCAAGCAACCACTAACTTTTTGCTTGGAATGACATTTAAGTTTTAATTAGTAACCAAAAACGTATTATTCCCAATATCCTCAACCCTGTATGGCTGCAACGTACAGGGTTGTATGTTTTCGCCAAATCCTAAACCAGTAATCAAACTATATTCATTAGCGTCTTCACAACCACAAACTACAATATCACCAATACCAGAATCCGTCAACGTAGAACATGCCGTTGGTTGATGGCTAGGATCTGCTGCATCCCATGCATAAAGGTCAGAAGCTGTTGCACGCCATAACCAAATACCATTATTCCCTTGTCCAGGAACATATACACCATTGTTTGTAAATTGTAGTTGACTAAACTGAGGTAAATTAGTATTTACTGTTAAGTTTACTCCAGCATCAAATAAGAAGTTACAATTGCTTCTATCACTATCGTCTCCTCCACAAGAACATAACAGGAGTAAAAGGATTAGGGCTGTTTTTTTCATCATCAAATTTTGAATTGCAATTTACAATTAATTCAACTATACCGTAAATATTTTGTATATTTGCATAGTAATCTCGTCAGCGCGAGATTTTTTTTATTCTGAACAAATATCAGAATATTAATAAGTAAAACGAATGAATTATGAGTAAAGTATCTTATTACACAGCTGAAGGATTAAAAAAGCTTAGAGAAGAACTAAGTCAATTAAAAGATATAGAGCGTCCAAAGGCCTCACAAGCGATTGCTGAAGCTAGAGATAAAGGCGATTTAAGTGAAAATGCAGAATACGATGCTGCTAAAGAGGCACAAGGTATGTTAGAGATGAAAATTTCTAAAATGGAAGAGACTTTGGCAGGAGCTCGTGTTATTGACGAATCTCAATTAGATACTTCTAAAGTGTTAGCATTATCAATAGTTAAGATAAAAAATCAAATGAATGGTATGGAAATGACCTATACTTTGGTTGCAGAAAGTGAAGCAGATTTAGCTTCAGGGAAAATTTCTGTTAACTCACCTATTGGTAAGGGCTTACTAGGGAAATCTGTTGGTGACACTGCAGAGATACAAGTTCCTAATGGCACAATGAAATTTGATATATTAGAAATTTCTAGATAATAAATTCTTGTCTTCGCAAGAATCTATCTTTTATATTATAGTTTAAAGATTCCTTTCTCAAGGAATCTTTTTATCTTTATGAGATATTCTTTAATCTATGGCTACACTTTTTACAAAAATCATTAATGGCGAAATTCCATCATATAAAGTAGCTGAGACAGATGATTTTTATGCGTTTTTAGATATCAATCCAAACTCAAAAGGGCATACGCTTTGTATTCCAAAAAAAGAGGTTAATAAAATTTTTGATTTAGACGAAACAGCTTACACTGCATTAATGCAATTTTCAAGACGTGTAGCATTAGCATTAGAAAAATCTGTACCATGTGAGCGTATTGGCATGTCAGTTATTGGTTTAGAGGTACCTCATGTACATGTCCATTTAATTCCATTACACACTATGGAAAATGCACGTTTTACACATAAAGAAAAATTAGAACCTGAAGAGTTTGAAGCACTAGCTTATAAAATTGCTTCTCATTTTAGCTAAAATGAGATGACTCCTGTAGAAAATAATACAATACCAACTAACAATAGTAAATCAACAATAATAATTACCCAAGCTAAAGGCTTTAGTTTTATTGATTTGGGTTTGGGCTGTAAAGCACGTTTTTGATATTCTACAACACGTTCTATATCATCAGTCCATTGAATTGGAAAAATCTGTGTATTGCAATTCATACAGTGCATTTCATTAACTACTTCATTAGTAATTGCCTTATAAAATGCATTTTCAATAAATTTTTGTTTAAAAGTGAGTTCTATACCATCATTAGAGTAACATTCAGGACAATTATTACTTAACCTAGCTTCTTTTAAAGTAAAAAATCTTGATGAACTCATATTCAAATTTAAAATAATTTTTCTAAATCAATTTTTTATTTGACATTCTTAGCTACACTCAGAATAACATAGAAATTCGGCTCTATGCTTGTTTCAACATAATCTGAATTGTCGTACCCTTACCTATTTCAGAGTTAAGCACTTTTATTTTTCCATCGTGATAATCTTCGATAATACGTTTTGCTAAAGACAACCCAAGTCCCCAACCACGCTTTTTGGTTGTAAAACCTGGTTCAAAAATCTTAGTAAAAGATGATTTTGAAATTCCTTTACCTGTATCAGATATATTAATAAAAACTTGTTTTTCTGTTTGTTTAAGCTCTAGTTTTAAATCACCTTTTCCTTTCATGGCATCAATAGCATTCTTAACTAAATTTTCTATCGTCCAACTATAGAGTTGTGCATTTAGATTAACAGATATCTCTCTTTCTGGAAATAGGCTTTCAAAATTAATAAGTTTAGAGGATCTCGATTTTAAATAATCATAAGAGGATTTAGTAGCTTCAACTATATTCACTTTTTCTAAAGTTGGAGCAGAACCTATTTTACTAAAACGCTCAGTTATGGTTTGTAAACGGTCAATATCCTTTTCAATTTCAACAATATAGTCTGGATTTATATGTTCAGATTTTAATATTTCTGTCCAACCTACTAGGGAAGATAATGGTGTACCTATTTGGTGTGCGGTTTCCTTTGCCATGCCAGTCCAAAGTTTATTTTGTTCTGCATTTTTTGAGCTTCGGTAGAAGAAATAAACGACTGCAGCAAAGAGTAGAATTATTAATAAAAGTGCTAAAGGATAATATTTTAATTTATTTAATAAAGGAGAGTTTCCATAATACAATGTTTTGTTTTGATTTTTTAAAACAAACGGATCGTTCTCTCTTCCATATTTTGTAATCAATTTTAAACGATTGTTATATACAAAAGAAGAATCTACTACTTCTTGTATAGAATCATTTTCTGCTTTATAATGTGTAATATTTCTATGACTTTCAATATTATTGTTTTTATTGTCAATCAATAGCATAGGTGTAGTTATGGTAGAGTCTAAAACAATAAAACTAACTACATCGTTAAAAGTAGGATTCGGACTGTTTAAATCTTTTATATATTCATTATAAGCATATGTCCAACTTTCCATTTTCGCACGCTCTTCAGCCTTAAAATATTGAAAAAACACATATGTATTCCACAGAATAAGCGAAACAATAATAAAAGATGAAATAATGATAATCCAGCGGATTACATTTCGGTTTAAACTAAAGGCCATTGGTCAGTGCAATTTCTTTTTTAAATATACTAAAACGTGTAGGTTTAATGGAATTTATACTTGTTATTTTTTTCTTAATGAAGGCGAAATTTTCAAGCATAGCATTAGCTATGGTTTAAAATTTAAACGTACAGAAAAAAGAAAAGAACAAGTATAAAGACTGAAAAACTATTCGCTTTAGTATAGAATGTAAAACTGTTAATAATATTGTACTTCAATGTGGATAAATTACTTTCTCTTGCTACCTAATATATTTATATTTGTTGAATATCAGATGACTAGATGATTTCATTAAATCCTAAAGACCTATCTACAGGCAAATTACACGGTTATTTATTAAGTGCTGTGGCACCAAGACCTATTGCTTTTGCAAGTACTATTGATGCAGACGGCAATCCTAATTTGTCTCCATTTAGCTTTTTTAATGTATTTAGTGCAAATCCGCCAATACTCATTTTTTCACCTGCAAGACGTGTTAGAGATAATACTACAAAACACACGTTACAAAACGTAGAAGCGATAAAAGAAGTGGTTATTAATGTTGTAAACTATGATATAGTACACCAAATGTCTTTGAGTAGCACAGAATATCCTGAAGGTGTTAACGAGTTTGAAAAAGCAGGTTTAACCATGTTACCTTCAGATGAAGTAAAACCATTTAGAGTTGCAGAATCACCTGTACAGTTTGAATGTAAGGTTAATGACATTGTGCACTTAGGTACTGAAGGTGGAGCAGGAAATTTAGTAATATGCGAGGTGGTTAAGTTACATATCGCTGATGAGGTCATGAATGCAGACAGTACCATTAACCAAGAAGCTTTAGATTTGGTGGCCAGAGCAGGGGGTAGTTATTATAGCAGAGCCAAAAGAGGTTTTTTTGAAATTCCAAAGCCATTAAAAACTATTGGAATTGGAGTAGATGGATTACCTGAGCATGTTAGAAATAGTATGATTTTAACTGGCAACAATCTTGGTATGTTAGCAAATATTGCTGCTTTACCCCATAAAAAAGAAGTAGATAAGTTTATAGAAGATGTAAGTGAACGCTATCCAGATATTAAAACAGCATCACATAGAAAAAAACACAAATTAGCTCGAAATTATTTGAGCTATGGAGACGTAGAAAGTGCTTGGAAGTTATTACTTTCGTAGTCTCAAAGAATACACAAATATTTAATAATTATAGATTAAGCAAAAATGGAAGTACAAGGACGTATTAAGATGGTAGGTGAGACACAAACCTTTGGTAGTAATGGATTTAGAAAAAGAGAAGTAGTTGTAACTACAGAAGAGCAATATCCACAACACATTATGGTTGAATTTGTTCAGGATAAAACAGATTTATTAAATAATTACCAAGTAGGACAACAGGTTAAAATTAATATTAACCTAAGAGGTAGAGAATGGGTAAACCCACAAGGTGAAACTAAATATTTTAATTCTATACAAGGTTGGAGAATTGAAGCTTTACAAGCTGAAGCTGCAAGTGGAGATATGCCACCTGTACCTCCTACAGAAGCTTTTGAGCCTGTGAGTGATTTAAAAGAAGGAGATCACGATGATTTACCTTTTTAAAGATAAATTCTAAAACATATATAGAAAGACTTGTTTTTAACTTAAAACAGGTCTTTTTTATGCCTTAATGCTAAGCTCTAAAATAAAAAAAGTCCTGATGGTTAATCAGGACTTAGTATTGTGGTTTTAGGTTTGACCTCTACAAACAAACTTAAAAAAAAGCAATGATGAACAAAATTTATTTCATAAAGGTCAAGTCAAATATCAATAAAATTATTATACTATCAAAACAGAAAGCCTTATTTAACAGCAAAAATGTTAAAAAACGTTATTATAACGCTTATTTATGCACTTTTTAACTCAAAAAATAGAATTTCCCGATGTTTCTTATGCTTCAGCAGATGGACTTTTAGCTGTTGGTGGTGATTTATCTTCAGAACGCTTACTGCATGCCTATCAAAATGGCATCTTTCCTTGGTTTGAAGATACTGAACCAATTCTTTGGTGGTCACCAGACCCTCGCTTTGTATTATTTCCAAAAGATTTAAAGGTATCTAAGAGCATGAAACAAGTTTTTAAGAAGAGTTTATTTAAAATTACTGAAAACAAAGCATTTAGAGATGTAATAGAAAATTGTGCTGAAGCAAAACGTGAAGGTCAAGATGGCACTTGGATTACTGATGAAATGATTGAAGCCTATATTAAGCTTCATAAATTAGGTTATGCAAAATCTGTTGAGGTTTGGCAAAATGACAAATTAGTTGGTGGCCTATATGGCATTGCATTGGATAATAAGGTCTTTTGCGGAGAAAGTATGTTTGCCAAAGTGAGTAATGCTAGTAAAGTAGGTTTTATAACACTGGTACAGAATTCTAATTACAAATTAATAGATTGTCAGTTGCATACTAAGCACTTAGAGAGTTTAGGTGCCAAACATATTTCACGTGCAGAATTTTTAAAACACCTTTAAACTTCATTATATCTAAAACAGGAGACTTCGTGGTCATTGACCATACCTGTAGCTTGCATATGCGCATAAATTACTGTAGTGCCAACAAACTTAAAACCGCGCTTTTTTAGATCTTTACTTATAGTATTACTAAGCGGTGTGTTAGCTGGAGCTTTTTTATAATCTTTAAAACTATTTTTTATAGGCTTACCATCTACAAAATCCCAGATATACTTAGAAAATGAACCAAACTCATCTTGAATTTTCATAAACGCTTGCGCATTAGTTATCGTAGCATTCACTTTCAGTTTGTTTCTAATAATACCTGCATCTTGCAATAAACTATCAACTTTAGGCTGTTGGTATTTTGCAATCTTTTTATAATCGAAATGATCAAAAGCCTTTCTAAAATTTTCACGCTTTTTCAAAACAGTAATCCAACTTAAGCCTGCTTGGAAAGTTTCTAATATTAAAAATTCAAATAACGTATCGTCATCATAAACAGGAACTCCCCATTCTTCATCATGATAAGCTTCGTATAAAGGATTACCAACACACCAACCACATCTATGCTTTTCGTTTTTCACTTTTGTAAGGATTTAAAATTTATTCTACTAAGGTAACAATTGTCATAAAATTATTGACAATTCAATATTATGTTTGCAATATGGAAATACTAAAAACACAAAAAATGGATACTATAATTTCAGAAAGCCTTAAGAATGCAATACTTTATTCTGAGTATAGAAATTTAGTGTCGGATTTAGTTGAAAAAAAATCAACTACAGGAAACGAAAAAACTGAAGCATTAGTAAACTACACGATACTTAACGATAGACGTATGAAGCGTTGGGATAAAACTGTTAAGATTTCTGAAGAGATGACGTCTAAAATTGAAAAATTCAACAAAAAAGTAACTTGGTTGGTTATTTCAGAAAGTTGGTGTGGTGATGCAGCACATATTATGCCTGTAATTAATAAAGCGGTTGAACTCAATGATAATATTGATTACAAAATTGTTTTGCGAGATGAGAACGATGCACTTATGGATCAGTTTTTAACCAATGGAGGCAAAGCGATTCCGAAATTAATAATGATTGATAACGAAACTAATGCAGTTATAGATACTTTTGGTCCAAGACCAACTGTTGCGACTAATTTAGTTAATGATTATAAAGCGGAACATGGCTCATTAACACCAGAGTTTAAAGAAGATTTACAACGTTGGTATAATAAAGACAAAGGACAATCGACCCTTGAAGATTTAGTAAATCTTTTAGATTAAATGGTAACCGAGGATAGTCGGAGTTAATTTTTCCCTTTAAACAAAAAGGTAATCGTACCTATTTGGTCTATTTTATCTGAAGTATTAAATTGAACAGATTTTGCATATTCTATAGCATGGTCTATTAAACATTGATTGTCAGAATTGGAAGATCCATTAATATAGGCATCATATACATTCCCTGAGCCTTTAACCTTGATGGTAACTACAATTTTTCCACCATATTCACATAAATAGCGTGGTGTTTTATAGTAAGTAAGGGTCCTCCCTTTTAAAGAATATGTTAGTGTACTTTTACCCTTAGCATGCTCATCTGCTTGTTTTTTATTCTCTAAGCGTTTGTTTAACCTGTCTTGAAGTTTCTTATAAGACTTAGTTTCATCAGAATTTAAAGCATAAGCATTACTGTTGGTATGAGATTTATCTAGACTTGTTTCTTCTTGTACTTCATTTGCTTTTGCCTCTTCAATTGCTTTTGTTGTATGTTCAAAGTCATTAGAGCTAATTGTTTTAAAATTACGCATCATGTCTTTGTATTCTTGGTCTTCGTTAAATGCCTTATTAGTGGATGGTCCTGTTAAATCTTCAAATCTTTTAAGTTCTTCTTCAGTCAATTCAGGTTCTGGTTCTAACAAGTAGTAACTCTCTTTAATAAGCTTCCCTTGTTGCTTTAGCTGAATACTAAACAGACCAAAAACCACTATTCCTGTGAGAAGAAAAGTGATGATTAGGGCTTTATATTGTTCAATAATATGCAATAGAAACTATTTTTGTCCGCTTATGATATACGAATATAACAACGAAATAGTTTAAATAACACTATTAAACCGATGTTAAATCATTGTTTTAAAGGTAAACTTTTTATAAAAACCTCAGGAGTTAAGGCATTTTCAACTTTAAAATTACCTATACGTGTACGACGTAATTCTGATAAATGTGCTCCAGAATTTAACGCTTTTCCGAAATCGTGAGCCAATGATCTAATATAGGTGCCTTTGCTACACACTACTCTAAATTTTAGTTCTAGACCAGAGATTTCTATGATTTCAAATTCTGTGATTTCTACTTGTCGTGATTTTATCTCTACCTTTTCACCTGCTCTAGCAAATTCATATAAACGTTTACCATCTTTTTTAATGGCTGAAAACACAGGTGGAAATTGCTCTATTTTTCCAATAAATTGCTTTGTAGTTTCATGGATTAACGTTTCAGAAATATGATCTGTAGGAAACGTTTGGTCTATTTCTGTTTCTAAATCAAACGATGGAGTAGTACTACCTAAAACAAAAGTACCTGTGTATTCTTTTTCTTGACCTTGAAATGTATTAATCTGCTTGGTCATTTTGCCTGTACAAATTACCAATAATCCTGTAGCTAAAGGATCTAAGGTGCCTGCATGGCCTACTTTAATTTTTTTTATAGAAAACGCTTGGCGAATTGCCCAACGCAATTTATTTACAGCTTGAAAAGAGGTCCAAGTAAGAGGCTTGTCTATTAATAAAACTTCACCGTTTTTAAAATCTTCTTCAGTTTTCATTGTACTCATTACAGTAACGACCAAATTATAGCTGTAATACCTACTATAACACAATAAATAGCAAAATAAGACAACTTACTTTTCTTCACCAATGCTATCATCCAAGTACATGCGAATAAACCTGCAATAAAGGCAGCGATAAAACCAATACTAAGCGCTGTAAAATTAGAACTATCATATGTTAGTTCTCCACCAAAAATATCTTTAGCAATCTTTCCAAATATTAGAGGTACTACCATTAAAAATGAAAAACGAGCTGCTTTAGTTTTATCATTACCTAGCAATACTGAAGTGGAGATTGTTGCACCAGATCTTGAGATTCCAGGCAACATGGCAATAGCTTGTGAAACACCTATAACAAAAGCATTACTGTATGATACTTTTTTATTGGTGTCCTTAGCTTTGTCAGCTAAAAATAGTAGTATAGCTGTAACAATAAGCATACAACCTACCAATAGAATATTACTGCCAAAAAGTTGCTCTAGTTGCTCTTCAAAAAACAATCCAACTATTACAGCTGGTATCATGGATATGGCTATTTTTGAAATAAACTGTAAGTCTTCATTCCATTGAAACTTTAAAATACCTTTGATTATTTCTAAAATATCTTTTCTAAAAACTACAATCGTACTTAACGCCGTTGCAAAATGTAAAACGACTGTAAATAATAAACTTTCTTTGGGCACAGAATTATCACCAAGAATAGCTTTACCTAGCTCTAAATGACCACTAGAGGATACAGGTAGAAACTCTGTAAGCCCTTGAATGATTCCTAAAATAATGGCATCTATAATTTCCATGGAATAAAAGTATCAATTGGTATGTGATACGTGCAAAAATAAGTAAAAAGAGGTTTATTTTTTTGAATCTTTATTTGGGTTTAAAAGAATGGCATAAACTTGTATGCCAAAACCTATAAGTACTAGCGTTGGGGCTAATCGAATACGTCTCCAGCTAAAGATAGATTCGTCAAAAACATTTGGATCGTCACTGCCGCCACCAGCCATAAGTATAAAGCCAATAACAATAAATGCTAAACCGATAAACAACCACTTGTAGTTTTTCTTTCCGAAGATAAATTCGGATTTAGATTCTTCTTTACGTTTTTGTTCTCCCACGTTTAATTCATTTTAAATGTCCTACATAATCTTAGTGAAGTAGGATTAGTCAAATTCTGTATAAATAATCTCGTCGTCTAAAGCCAATTGTGAAATATGTTCTGAGGTTATTCCACCTAAAACTTTAGCCAAATGCAAAGTAACGGTTTTATTTAAAACTTTTGTCTTAAGAGTATCTAAATTTAAGCCTTGCTCTAATCCTCTGTTGATGTAATAGAAGTCTGTACCATCATCATGAAAGACAATATCCTTTACACCTCCTTCTGTAATTTTAGTGACTTTTACATCAATAACCACACATTCCTCAGGTTTTGTGTTTTGAATAATGCAGGATTTAAGCATTAAAGTGACAAGTATAAACAATGCGATTCCAATACCAGCTATTATAAAGGTTGATTTTTTCATGGTTGGTGGTTTATTTGATAACGCGAATAGAGTTAAAAATATTATTTAACTATTTCAATCTTACCAGACTGCAGAAAAGGTTTATTTAAAAGTCCAACACTATATTTAATTTTTATAGTATCATTTTTCTGAATGTAGATTAAATTTTCTAATGAAAATTTGTTTTCAGTATAGAATTTATACTTGTTATTTACAGATCTTAATCCTACAATACTATCTTCATCAATAACTGCTCTTTGGGTTATTTCAAAATCTTCTGCTATAATATTTTTTGCATAAAGTTTATTAAAGTGAAATGCTGTTTGATCTTTAACCGTCTCTAAGTATATTATTACTATAAATCCAAAAAATACAGCGTAAGCAAAACTCTTAGCGTACTTTATAAATTTATCTGTTTCCTGAGAGTATCTTGATACAAAAAGAAAGATCAACAGTAGCGCTATTGAGAAAATTATAATATAAGTTGATTTGCTTATCTCGTATTTACTTTGGTCTTTATAATCTTTAAAGAAAAAGTCAAACGCGCTTAATAAACCTATATATATCAGAGGTAAAAAAATTATTTTATTAATCGAATTTTTCATTACAATTAATAATACAACTGATCCGTCTTCAAGTTTAAGAAGCGTTGTGTAGCAATAAAAGTACTAATCCAAGTAATCACTATACCTAACAAAAAGATACCAACAAATAAGGCTATTATCATAACTGTATTTCTCAGTAACTCTAACTCTGGGAAGGTAAGGTCTAAATAGTACAATACAATTGCCATACCTATTAAAGCGATGATGGCTCCAATAATGCCAAGCTGAACACTTTTCCAAACAAAAGGTTTTCTGATAAATCGTTTTGTAGCACCAACCATTTGCATGGTTTTAATAATAAATCGTTTCGAATAAACCGCTAGTCTAATAGAACTATTAATCAATAACACCGCAATTAAGGTAAATAAACCACTGATGATTAGTACCCAAAATGTAATTTTCTTTACATTATCATTCATAAGTTCCACCAAGTCATTATCATAACGTATTTCTTCAATAAAAGCTTTATTAGAGAGACCTTCCGTGATTTCCGTTAATTGCTCCGTAGTTACATATTCAGCTTTAAGGTGCACATCAATAGAATTCTTCAACGGGTTGTAACCTACAAAATCCATAAAGTCTTCACCTGTGTCAGCTTTCATTAAATCAGCAGCGTCTTCTTTAGAAACATAAAGTGCTTCTTTGGTATAATCTGCCATAGCCAAACTCTTTTTGAGTTGGTTGACCTCAACTTCTTTTGCAGTATCGTTAAGGTAAATCGTCATTACGACTTGTTCTTTAAAGTGATCTGCTACTTTTTTAGAGTTAATAACCAACAAGCCTAAACAGCCTAAAAGAAACAAAACAAGAGCAATACTTATGACTACAGAAACATAAGAAGATATCAGTTTTCGCTTTTGGTATTTATCAAAGGATGATGCCATGGATTAATGCTAATTAGTGCTGTAAAAATAAAAAACAATTCGCTTATCTAGAACAATACAACGTATAGTTTTTTATTGTGTTGTAATACCTTTAAATTTGCACCTTATTTCAAGGAAAATAACATGAGGTACGATTTCAATCAAATCGAAAAAAAGTGGCAAGACTACTGGGCAAAAAACGAAACGTTTAAAGCTTCTAATACGAGTGACAAACCAAAATATTATGTTTTGGATATGTTCCCTTATCCATCTGGTGCTGGTTTACATGTTGGTCATCCATTAGGTTATATTGCTAGTGATATTTATGCACGTTACAAGCGTCATAAAGGCTTTAATGTTTTACACCCTCAAGGTTATGATAGTTTTGGCTTGCCAGCAGAGCAGTATGCTATACAAACAGGTCAGCATCCTGCGGTAACTACTGAAGCAAATATTAAAACCTACCGTCGTCAGTTAGATCAAATTGGTTTTTCTTTTGATTGGAGCAGAGAAGTACGTACATCAAGTCCAGAATACTACAAATGGACACAGTGGATTTTTATCCAATTGTTTGAGTCTTGGTATTGTAAAGTACATAACCAAGCTTTTCCAATTTCTGAGCTGGTAAAAGTATTTGAGAATGAAGGTAATGAAATTATAGATGCAGCATGTGATGATAATGTTGAGGTGTTTACAGCCTCAGACTGGAATTCTTTTTCATCTGTACAGCAACAAGAAATACTATTACAATATAGATTAACCTATTTGGCAGAAACAGAAGTGAATTGGTGCCCTGAATTAGGAACCGTTTTAGCCAATGACGAAATTGTTAATGGAGTATCTGAACGTGGTGGATATCCTGTAGTTCGAAAAAAAATGACCCAATGGAGTATGCGTATTTCTGCTTATGCTGAGCGTTTACTACAAGGGCTAGATACTATTGATTGGACAGATGCTTTAAAGGATATCCAAAAAAACTGGATTGGAAAATCAGTTGGAGCGTCTGTAACATTTAATGTCATTCAGAGCGAAAGCGAAGAATCTCATAAAATAGATGTGTTCACCACACGTCCTGATACGATTTACGGAGTATCATTTATGACCTTGGCACCAGAACACGAATTGGTGTCGCAAATCACAACTGAAGCTCAAAAAGCAGAAGTCGAAGCCTATATAGAAAAAACAGCCAAGCGAAGCGAACGCGATCGTATGGCTGATGTAAAAACCATTTCTGGTGTGTTTACAGGTGCATATGCAGAGCATCCGTTTTCTAAAGCACCTATTCCAATCTGGATTGGTGATTATGTACTTGCAAGCTACGGCACAGGAGCAGTAATGGCTGTACCATGTGGTGACCAACGCGATTACGATTTTGCAAAACATTTTAATATTGACATTCCAAACATATTTGAAGCTGTTGATATTTCTGAAGAAGCATTTGCCTCCAAAGACAATGTAACCATTGCTAATAGTGATTTCCTTAACGGCATGAACTATAAAAAAGCAACCAAACGTGCTATTTATGAGTTAGAACAGATAGGACAAGGTGAAGGTAAAACGAATTACAGGTTACGTGATGCTGTGTTCTCAAGACAACGTTATTGGGGAGAACCATTCCCAGTGTATTATGTCAATGGTATGCCACAAATGATTGATAAAGCGCATTTACCAATTGTACTACCAGAAGTTGAAAAGTATTTACCAACCGAAGAAGGAGAACCGCCTTTAGGACGTGCAGATGTTTGGGCTTGGGATACTAAAAACAATAAAGTCGTTTCAAATGATCTTTGTCATTCAGAGCAAAGCGAAGAATCTCACAACGGAGTTTATCCACTAGAACTCAATACCATGCCAGGTTGGGCGGGAAGTTCTTGGTATTTCTTCCGTTATATGGAAGATGCCATGCGAGATGAAACTTTTGCAAGCGAAGACGCGCTTAAATATTGGGAAAACGTAGATTTATATATTGGCGGTAGTGAACATGCCACAGGCCACTTACTCTACTCACGTTTTTGGGTAAAGTTCATGAAAGACCGAGGCTTTATTGGTGTTGATGAACCTTTTAAAAAGTTGATTAACCAAGGGATGATTTTGGGGACTAGTGCTATTGTATATAGAATTTCAGGTACAAAAACTTACGTGTCTAAAGGGTTAAAAGAAAATCATAAGGTAGAAGAAATTAGAGTAGATGTAAATATTGTAAATGCTTCTGATGAAATTGATGTGGAAAAATTAAAGCAATGGCAACCGCAATTTAAAGATGCCGAGTTCATTTTAGAAGAAGGTAATTACATTGTTGGTCGAGAAGTCGAAAAGATGTCAAAACGTTGGTTCAATGTTGTTAATCCTGATTCGATTTGTGAACAATATGGCGCAGACAGTCTAAGACTCTACGAAATGTTTTTGGGGCCATTAGAGCAATACAAACCATGGAATACAGCAGGTATTACAGGTGTACATGGTTTCTTAAAGAAACTATGGAAATTATATGTAGGTCAAGAATCCTTAAATGTCAATGACGTAGAGCCAACAAAAGACAACTTAAAAACACTACATAAAACCATAAAAAAAGTAGAAGAAGATATTGAAAATTTCTCTTTTAATACGTCGGTGTCTACCTTTATGATTGCTGTTAATGAACTAACAGCACAAAAGTGTACAAGCAAAAAGATACTAGAACCATTATTGGTTTTAATTTCACCTTATGCACCACATATTGCAGAAGAATTATGGCAAAAAATAAGAAATGAGTCTTCTATTTCTACAGCGCCTTTCCCAAAGTTTGATCCAAGTCATTTGATAGAGAGTAGCAAGAATTATCCTATTTCATTTAATGGTAAAATGCGTTTTACTATGGAGTTACCTATGGATATGAGTAAAGATGATATTGAAGCTGCAGTTATGGCTCATGAGAAAACGATTGCGCAATTAGATGGTCGTGCACCTAAGAAAGTGATTGTTGTTCCTGGTAAGATTGTGAATATAGTAGGATAAAAGCAATGGAAAATATAGATTATATTGAAATCATTGGTTTGTGTGCGGCTTTTTTAACTACAGCATCATTTCTTCCACAAGTATATAAAACGTGGAAGACTAAAGATGTATCTGGTTTGTCCTTACCAATGTTAACTATGTTTTTTACTGGCGTTGTACTTTGGTTAATTTATGGTCTATTGTTAAAAAGTCCATCTCTAATTTTAGCTAATGGTATTACTACAATCTCTATAATGTTATTGTTTATATTTAAAATAAAATATCGGAATAGATAAATTAATATCAAGTAATGAGACTTAAGCTAAAAAGAAACGATAAAATTGGATTATTTTTCTTTGTGGCTTTTGTACTGAGCTCATCACTAATCTGGTTGTTTGAAGAACGTTTTAATAAGCAGCAATGGAGAAGTCAACCTACAACACGTTATAAAATGGTAGACGATCTCATAGAAAGTCAATTACTAATTGATAAAACTGAAAATGAAGTCATTGTGCTTTTAGGGAAACCTAATTCAAGCTCTACTATCGAAAAGGATGTATTTGCATACGGACTAGGAGAACAGCCAAGCTTTTTTAAATCTAAACAAGAGCAGCTAATTATAATTTTTGTAAATCAGAAGGTTGTAAAAGTTACTTTAGCTCAAGACTAATAATGTTGATTAATAGAAACTCAGAACTAAAATGAAAAATTTTACCACAGTGTGTTTTTTGCTATTAGTCATGGCATGTGCAAACCCAAAAATAGAAAAACAAGTTGTTGAATTGTCTTGTGGACAATGTCAATTTGGATTAACCACACAAGAAGGATGTGATTTAGCAGCTCGTATAGATGGTAAATCTTATTTTGTTGATGGCGCAGATATAGACGAGTTTGGTGATGCCCACGATAAAGACAGTGGGTTTTGTGAAGTTGTACGTAAGGCTGAGGTTGAAGGTGAGGTTATCGATGGTCGTTTTAAAGTGGCATCTGTAAAAATGCTAGATCAATAGGTTGATTTTTTTAGTCACGTCAATTCGAGTGAAATGCTCTTTTAGCATTTTGTATAGAGAATCTTATAAACCTGACAAAATTTCCTAACACCAATTTGGCGCACTATTTGCTATCTTTATACTAATAATATTAAATAAAAAATTATGAACGGAATGATGGGATATTATGTACTAATCGGTGCTATTGCTTTAGTAAGTTGGTTAGTGAGTAACACTCTTAAACGCAAATTCGCTAAATACTCTAAAGTACAGTTGCGCAATGGTTTAAGTGGCCGAGAAATTGCAGAGAAAATGTTGGCAGATAATGGTGTTTTTGATGTTGAAGTTATTTCAACTCCAGGACAATTGACAGATCATTACAATCCGAAAAATAAAACTGTAAACCTGAGTGAAGCAGTTTACAATCAGCGTAATGCGGCTGCGGCTGCGGTAGCAGCTCATGAATGTGGACATGCCGTACAACATGCACAAGCTTATAGCGCTTTGGGAATGCGCTCTGCTCTTGTACCAATTGTTAGCGTAACTTCAGGTATGTCACAATGGCTCGTAATAGGTGGATTAGTATTAGGAGCAGCTGCAGGAGTTGGATTAGGCTATTGGGTTGCTGTAGCTGGTTTGGCATTTATGGGTTTCGCAACGCTTTTTAGTTTTATCACTTTACCTGTAGAATATGATGCTAGCAATAGAGCTTTGGCTTGGTTAAAGAATAAAAATATGGTAACACCAGAAGAGTATAAAGGTTCTGAAGATGCCCTTAAATGGGCTGCTAGAACGTATTTAGTTGCAGCTATTGGTGCTTTAGCCTCTTTATTATACTGGGCGCTGCAGGTATTTGGCGGACGAGATTAAGAAAATCTATAAAAAACAAAAAGCCCAACTGAAATTTCAGTTGGGCTTTTTTAATAGATATTATTTGATTTTGTTACCATCTTTATCGTAAAAATGGTATTCAAGATAAGTGTAAGCATCTCTAGGTAAAACTTTTACCCATTTTTTATGTTCAACAAACCATTTTGAACGTGGTGATGGAAACCCTTTGGTTAAAAAGGCTGCTATAAAAGGATGTGCATTTAGTGTTACCTTTTTATAGTCTTTTTTGAAAATACGTTGTAGATCTTGATTGATACGTTCCACCACTTTAATTGGTGCTTCGATTTCATCTCCTCCTACTAAATTAGGATTTTCTTCTTTTGTTTTAATATTGCGCTCTGGCCTAACGCGTTGTCTGGTTATTTGCACTAAACCAAACTTACTCGGCGGCAATATTTTGTGCTTTGCTTTGTCGTCTTTCATCTCGTCTCTGAGATAATTGTAAAGCTTCTTTCTGTTCTCAGCGCGTCCCATATCGATAAAATCGATAACAATAATGCCTCCCATATCACGTAAACGCAATTGTCTGGCAATTTCTGCGGCTGAAATCATATTAACTTCTAAAGCAGTGTCTTCTTGGCTTTTCTCTTTATTAGAACGGTTACCACTGTTTACATCTACAACATGTAGTGCTTCAGTATGTTCTATAACTAAATAAGCTCCTTTTGCCATAGAAACGGTACGACCAAATGATGTTTTTATTTGGCGTTCTATACCAAATTTTTCAAAAATTGGTACTCCGTTTTTATAGTGCTTTACAATAGACTCTTTTTTCGGTGCAATTTGTTGCACATAATCTTTTACTTGTATGTATAATTCTTCATCATCGACAACAATACCAGAGAATGAATCATTAAAAATATCTCTCAAAATAGAGGATGCTTTGTTCATTTCTCCCAATACTTTTGTTGGGTGATGCGCTTTATACAATTTTTTACACATTGCTGTCCATCGGCCCAGCAAATTTTGTAAATCACTATCGAGCTCGGCAACTTTCTTGCCTTCAGCTACTGTACGAATAATAACCCCAAATCCTTTAGGTGTGATACTTTTAACTAGTCTTTTTAAGCGGTCTTTTTCTTCTTGCGATTCAATTTTTTGAGAAATTGAAATACGATTAGAAAAAGGCACTAAGACAATGTATCTTCCTGCAATAGACAATTCTGAACTAATGCGAGGTCCTTTTGTGGAAATAGGTTCTTTTACTACTTGTACTAAAATGGATTGATTAGACTTAATAGCATGTGCAATTTTGCCATGCTTGTCTAAATCCTTTTCCTTTGGAAAGTCTTTGAGTGTATAATCTCTTAATTTCCCTGTGCTTACACGTTTAATGAATTTTAAAAGAGAAGGTAATTGTGGTCCTAGATCATGATAGTGTAAAAAACCATCTTTCTCATAGCCAACGTTTACAAACGCAGCATTTAAACCAGGCATAACTTTACGGATTTTGGCAATAAAAATATCGCCTACTGCAAAGTCATTATCCTCTTCATCTTTATGTAATTCAATAAGTTTTCCATCTTTTAATAAGGCAAAATCAACAATATCTGAACTCGATCTTACGATTAATTCTTTGTTCATAATGTTAATTTAAATCTAGCTCTTCATTGAGTTAGATGGATTTTACTAAATTATTTGACACAGGATGTAATATCCAGCAAATCCTAATATACTCTATTAAATACATTGGATTCTATATCAAAGAACGTTTTTTTAAAACTGAAAAAAGTAGCCATAAAAACTACTTTTAACAATTTATTTCTTTTTGTGACGATTAGCGCGTCTACGTTTTTTACGCTTATGCGTCGCTACCTTGTGTCTTTTTCTTTTTTTACCACTTGGCATAATAAATAATGCTTTTAATTAATATTTTGTTTTAATGTTTTTAGTTTACTTCAACATTAGATTTTACGCCTTCTAAAAATACTTTAGCAGGTTTAAAAGCAGGTATGTTGTGAGCAGGTATTTTTATTGTAGTATTTTTTGAAATATTACGACCAGTTTTCTCTGCTCTTGTTTTAATAATGAAACTTCCGAAACCTCTTAAATATACATTATCTCCACTTTCTAAAGATGTTTTCACTTCTTCCATAAAGGTTTCTACTGTAGCTTGAACATCTCCTTTTTCAATACCTAACTTGTCAGATATCTTAGCTACTAAATCAGCTTTTGTCATTGTTATTAATTTTAGGGTTATTATAAATTCTAAGGGATGCAAATATATGTAATTTAATTTCAATATTTCAAGCGTAATTAATTAAAATTTAAGATGATAAAGATTTAATTTTGTGTTATCATTTAAAAAACCAAATGGATTTCAAAAAAGAACTAATTAACTGGTATTCAATTCATAAGAGAGAATTACCTTGGAGAGCTACTCAAAATCCATATTATATTTGGCTTTCAGAAATCATTTTACAGCAAACGCAAGTCAAACAAGGCTTACCATATTATAATGCATTTGTTAAACAATATCCTTCTGTTTTTGATCTGGCAAACGCTTCAGAAGAATCTGTACTTAAATTATGGCAAGGCCTTGGTTATTATTCTAGAGCTCGTAACTTACATACCACTGCTAAACATATTGCAAACGAGCTCAATGGTCAATTTCCTAATACTTATAAAGATCTAATTAAACTAAAAGGTGTTGGTGATTATACCGCAAGTGCTATTGCTTCTATTTCTTTTAATGAAGTTACAGCTGTTGTTGACGGAAATGTGTACCGTGTTTTGTCACGCTATTTCGGAATCGCTACTCCTATAAATTCAACTGTTGGAATAAAGGAGTTTAAAGCACTAGCTTCATCTTTAATTGATACACAACAACCTGCAACATATAATCAGGCCATAATGGAGTTTGGTGCTAAACAGTGTAAACCAAAAAATCCAGATTGTAATGTTTGTCCAATCAAAGATGGCTGTGTTGCGCTTCAAAAAAACTTAGTGAAAACACTTCCTGTAAAATTGAAGAAAACTAAAGTGAGTACTAAATACTTCAACTTTTTAGTATGCATAGATAACCACAAAAACATTCTTTTTGAAAAACGAGAGCATAAAGGTATTTGGCAAAATTTATATCAATTCCCTTTAGTTGAGTCTAAAAAGAGTTTGAATGCCGATGAGTTTAGTCTTTTAAATTTAGAAAACACAGCTTTAAATTCTGCTGATTTTGATTACGCTTTATATAACGAAATTGATAAAGTACATAAGCTTTCGCATCAACATCTTTACACTAAGTTTTGGGTTATTGAAGTAGATCAACTTCCTAAAATAGCAATTCCAATTAAGGAGCTCAAAAAGTATCCTGCACCAGTACTCATTAGTAGCTTCATTGATGAATTCGGTTTTTGAGTCTTAAAGAAATCACATTTTTTTAGTACTTTTAATGGAGTACTTTCAAAAAGATTAACTTTACCAAAAATTTAATAATTATGTCGGGAACATTAAATAAAGTAATGCTAATTGGGCATTTGGGAGATGAAGTAAAAATGCATTATTTTGATAATAAGAATTGTGTTGGTCGTTTTCCTTTAGCAACAAATGAGACATACACTAATAAGCAAACTAACGAACGTGTATCTAATACAGAATGGCATAATATAGTTGTTAGAAATAAAGCTGCTGAAATTTGTGAAAAGTATCTTACTAAAGGAGATAAAGTCTATATTGAAGGTAGAATAAAAACCAGAAAATGGACGGACGATAAAGGTATGGATCGCTATTCTACAGAAATTCAGTGTACTGATTTTACGTTTTTAACTAATAAGAACGAACAACAAAATAATCCACAAGATAATCCTCTTCAGAATAAAGCGGAATCACAACCAACACCAAATTCTGCAGTGCCAGATGGTGATGATGATTTGCCATTCTAAATAATTAAATCTCATTGTATTTTGGACCCAGAACCCACGGTTTTAATTTCATATGTATTAGTTGCTAATACTTCGTTCATTACAAGTATTGTACTACTTATACTATTACTTGGGTGTTCTGCTTTAATTTCTGGCGCTGAAGTAGCTTTATTTTCTCTAACCAAATCTAATATTGATGAAGGTTTAGAAAACGAATCTGTGACCATGCAAATTATTGCTACACTATTAGAGCGCCCAAAGAAATTGTTGGCCACCATACTAGTAGCCAATAATGCTATAAATATTGCAATTGTCTTATTATTTGCATCAATTAGCGACACTATTTTTGACGACATTAACTATTCAATTAATTTTTATTTTTTTGAACTTGAGTTAGCTTTTTTTGTCAAAGTTATTGTAGCTACATTTCTCATTTTACTTTTCGGAGAAATTATTCCTAAAATATATGCTAGCAGAAACAGTGTTAAATTTTCTTCTTTTATGGCTAGACCTTTAAAAGTTTTAGATGTATTATTTTCTCCTTTAAGTTTACCTATGCGATATGTGACTATTCAAATTCAGGATAAATTCGGAAAACAACGCTCAAATCTTAGTGTAGATCAGTTATCACAAGCTTTAGAGTTGACTAATGACGAAGACACGACACAAGAAGAGCAAAAACTATTACAAGGTATTGTCTCCTTTGGAAATACAGATACTAAACAAGTGATGCGCCCTCGGATGGATTTGTTTGCGTTAAGTATAAATACTCCATTTGAAACTATTATTAAAGATATTATTGACAATGGCTATTCTAGAATTCCTGTTTATGAAGAAAGCATTGATACTATAAAAGGCATACTCTACATCAAGGATCTATTACCTCATCTCAATAAGAAAACATTTGATTGGACTTCAATTTTACGTGACCCATTTTTTGTGCCAGAAAACAAAAAATTAGATGATTTAATGGTAGAGTTTCAAAACAAGAAAGTACATTTAGCAGTTGTTGTTGATGAGTATGGCGGTACTTCTGGTTTGGTCTCTTTAGAAGATATTATTGAAGAAATTGTTGGCGATATTAGTGACGAATATGATGATGATGATTTAATATTTACTAAAATTGACGATAATAATTATAGCTTTGAAGGCAAAACACCTTTAAAAGATATTTATAAAATTGTAGGTATTGATGACGACACTGATTTTGAAGCTAAAAAAGGAGAAGCCGAGACACTTGCTGGTTTTGTTTTAGAGATTTCTGGTGGTTTTCCTAGAATTGGAAGTAGAATAAATTTTAAAAATTACGTTTTTACTATAGAAGCTTTAGAACGAAAACGCATTAAACAAATTAAATTAACATTACTCAATAATATTGAATGAAAAAAATAGTTTTACCCATATTAAGTCTTTTTTTATTGGGTTGCGGAGATGATCCATTACCAAAACCTAAAGGCTATTTAAGATTAGAATATCCTGAAGCTAAATATGAAAAAGTAAGTATTCCACTACCTTTTTCTTTTGAAAAAAACAATCTTGCAGAACCGATAAGATCTGTAAAATCGTCTTCAACAACTAAAGGCCTTGAGGTTAAATACCCTTCTTTAAAGGCTACCATTTTTCTAACCTATAAAGATGTAAATAACGGTAATTTAGATAAGTTTTTGCAAGATGCTCAAAACTTAACGCAAAAGCACACCATGAAAGCAGACGAAATCTCTCAAAGACCTATTGAAATTGATGAGCATGAAGTATACGGTATGTTATATGAAGTAGGCGGTAATGCTGCATCACAATCACAATTCTATGTAACTGATAGTATAAATCACTTTGTAAGCGGCTCCTTATATTTTAATGTAGAACCTAATTACGATTCTATTTATCCAGCTTCAGAATACCTTAAAAAAGACATTAGGCGTATTATGGAAACGATTCGCTGGAAAGAATAATATTGTACATAGAATTTGATATAAAAAAAGCAGCCATTCGGCTGCTTTTTTATTCTATAATAAAGTCGTTACTATTGGTAAACCCATTCGCCACCCATTTTTATAACGGCGAAGTCTTCAGTAGTATTACTACCTATATATACATCTACAGTAACAATATATTTTTGTTCATCAGCTGCTGAAGGATCTAAGATATCTAGAACAACATTAAGTGCTTCTAACACCATAGAATCTGTCCATTCATTAGCGTTTCCTGGACGTCTATCGAAGTTTCCGAAATTATCCATACTACCTGCAGGGCCAGGATAAGTACCTTCTAATGCTGCTACTATAGCACTATAATCTGCTCCTGTAAGTGTGTATCTAATCGTATTGTCTGGTACCCACACACCATTTTCTAATCCAAACTGTAATGTGGTATCAATAACACTTTGGTTACCTACCCATTGACCGTTAGTGTAGGTATATAAGTTACCTCTTGTTCCTAATCCACTATTACTAGAGAAATACTTATAAATAACAAACATTTGATCTTCTTCTTGAGCAAATGGATAGTTAATACTCAAAAATGTCGGTAGATAATTATCTGCAGGTGTACCACTACTAAAGTTGTTAAATCGACCAGGTTGTCCAGACTCTTCACCCATAGAATCATAATCCGATGTACTTAAATAGTATACATCATCAGCTGCTTCCCAAGATCCACCTTCGTATACAAAATACTCACCTTTAGCATCTGTTTCACCTGAAACTCCAATAGCTTTTACAGCCAATGATTGTACTCTCCATCTTGGAGAATCAGAGTCGGTAGAACTGTATTTTAATGCAATATGAATTGTTTGACCATCATAAGCAGAAAAATCAAGATTTTCTGATGCTGTTAAACTACTATACGCAGTCTTATCAAAAGCAACAGGATTCCATGTAGCGTACATAATATCTCCACCTGTCATGTGATCTGTGGCAACTAATACATCTATTAATGTATCATCCCCTAAAAAATCTATCTCTTGTGTTATTTGAAATAATAAATCTGATCCACTTGATAAATCAATTTCTGGAGAAACTAACCATTCTTCAACAGCATTAGCACCTCCATCAAAACCAGAACCTTGTACGTTTGCTGAACCTACAGTCCACCCTAAATCAGTAGGACCAGAAACTGACACTAACTCATAGCTATCATAGTCTGTAGGGAATTCAGCACTATATAAATTTGCTAAACCTACTTCTGGTGTTTCAACATATTGATCGTATTCAACTAATAGAATCTGTCCTTCAGTTGGAGCTGCAATTTGAGCATCTAAAACTGCTGGAATTTGCTCTGTTGGATCTACATTAGGATAAAATCCAAAAGCATCACTTCCAGTAGTAGCGTAATCCGCATTTGTTAATTCATAAACATCAGATCCAGTAAAATCACTTAAGCCTTCTGCAGAACCTACAAATAACTTATATGTTACTAAAGCTGCAGATCCATCACCAAAATAAGGATATTTGTCTGCTAATAGACCAGGTATTGCCACTCTTGCATCTTCATCAGAACTAAAGTTACCAAAGCTTAATTCTAAATCTGCATAATCATCATCAGTTAAGGTATATTCTACCTCACCTATTATTGGCTCTTCTTGTTCTGCAAGATCCTTATTAATATCTTCAACAGGATCACAACCCGTAAAGACCGCGCCAATAAAGGCTAATAAATAAACTATTCTTTTCATCTTTCTGTTTTTTTAAAATTTAAGTGTTGCTCCTACACTAAATGTTCTACCGAAGCCATAATATACTAATGCTGATTCCGCATTAGATCCTGGACCATCTAATGCATCCGCTATATAATGTGTATTAAAAACATTATTCATTCTAGCAATTAATGATGCTTCAAATTTTCCAAATGGGAAGCTATGAGAAATCGCAGTATCAAATACTCCATATGCAGGCACTTCCCATGGATCAGGCGCTCCATCTAAACCTCTATCACTAGGGTCGAAATCTGCATATAAACGATCAAAGTAGTTATAATCTACAGAAAATCTTGTATTAGCACCAAATCTATAATTAGCACCTATAGCTAATGTTGTTTGTGCTGCATCACCTACTGGTGTATCACCAATAAATAAATTCACAGTATCAACTACTTCTTGTTCTTCATTTAAAATCTGAACATCTGTAACATCATCTTCCCATCTCCAATCTCCTAAAGATGCCATACCCGTAATATTTAATTTGTCTGTAGCTTTATATACAAAGTCAATTTCAATACCTTGGTGAACAGCATTTACACCTAAAATATTTGCAAAACCTGTTTCATCTTCGCTTAATTGAAATCCAATAGTTTCTGTTCTATCTCTCCAAGCTGTTCTATATAAATTTACGTTAGCTGATAATCGCTCACCTCTATACCCGTAACCTAATTCAAAACTAATAATCTTTTGATTTTCAGCATCTTCATTAATATCTTCGTTATTAAATCTTGGGAATACCGCATCAAAATCTGCAGCTTTTTCAAAATATCCTAAATTAGCAAATACATTATGATTACCTGTTATTCTATAATTAGCGCCACCTTTAGCACCATAACCAAAGAAATTGTATTTATCTGTTTCTCTTAACGAGTCGTCAGGTGTATATCCGAAATAATCTATTCTTTTATATGATGTATTAGAAGCATTTAATGCAACAAATGTGTTAAAGTTTTCATTAATATCATACTCTATTTGTGTAAAGAAACCTAACCAGCCAACTTTACCATCATTGTGATAAGACACTTTATCACCTACTCTTGCAACACCTGTTGGGTTGTTAACATCATCTTCATTAATAATAAATTGACCACCTAATAAATCTGTTACCTCTCTAAAGTGAATACCTGTATAGTTTCTGTAATCTAAACCAGCTAAAAGTACTATATTATCAGTTAAATCTGTTTTTAAAGTAGATAAAACTCCGTACCAATTGTGGTCATTACGTGACGCTCTTAATGCAGCACTAGAACCGTTTGATCCATTTGCAATGTTTTCATCAACTATACGATCAAAATCTAATGGTCCAAACTCTCCTATGCGGTAATCATCACTTGTAAACTTAAATCGTGCATCTCCTTCAAATCCGGGTGCTTCATTATCACTTCCTAGAGTACCACCTCCACCACCTGAGCCAAACGAAACGTATGCCGCAGTAGATATACTTGTTTTATCATTTAAGTCCCAATAGTGATTTAATGATATTTGAGGTTTATGATAAAAGTTATCTTCTATAGACGTTAATTGACCATTTTTATAACCCCAATCAGAGTTATATTTAATACCATCTTCACTTCTTCTATACGTATCAATTGTATGTCTGTTTTGTCTTTGACCATGACGTTGCTTTGCTCCGAAAGCTGTGAAAGATATTTTGTGTTGGTCATTAATTTCTTTAGAAACGTTAAAGAAATAAGACACAGCGTTAAAAGGAGTTCCTCTAACATAACCATCACCATCTGTTTTGGCTGCAGAAACTGTAGCAGCCCATCCGCTATCCATTAAACCTGTAGAATAAGTAACTCCAAATTTCTTGTAACCATCATTACCTAAGGTAGTCATAATATTACCACCTTGTTCAATATCTGTAGTTTTACTCAAGATGTTAATAGTACCACCAATAGAAGGTACTGCAACTCTCGCTGCACCTAAACCTCTTTGTACTTGCATAGAACTAGTAACATCACCTAAACCAGCCCAGTTACTCCAGAATACACGACCATTTTCCATATCGTTAACAGGTACACCGTTAATCATCACAGCAACATTCTCAGAACTAAATCCACGTAAATTAATACGACCGTCTCCAAAACCACCACCTGATTTCGTTGCATAAACACCTGGTGTTGATTTTAAAACTTCAGGAAATTCTTGAGTTCCTAATTTTAACTGAATGTCTGCAGCTCTTACAGTAGAAACAGCTACAGGTGTTTTTCTGTCAACTGCTACTGAAGCTACAATCATAATTTCATCTAAGCCTACATCACTAGACTTTAAAGTAATGGTGCCCAAATCGGTATCTCCACTAAAGGCAACAGTCTGGCTAATATAACCTACATAAGAAATTACAACTTCACCTGAGCTTGAATTAGTAGTGAAAGAAAAATCACCATCGAAATTAGTACTTGCCCCATTACTAGTTCCTTTTTCTAATATGTTAGCACCAGGAAGGGGTGCATTCATATCACCATCTATAACCTTACCTTTTACGGTACTTTGAGCATAGATAGCTGTTGAGAACAATGTCAAAACAGCAATACATAAAAATTGATTAAATTTTTTCATATAAAATTTAAGTTAATTGATTTAATTAATTGACGCAAAATTACGCAATACTTTAGCTAAAACATTAAGCATACGTTAACAATTTAACCGCACGAAGTTAATTATAGAATTGTTAAATTTTATGCGTGCATAGCATATTTTATTAAAACTTTTTAACAATACTTAACAATTTTTCTTATAAAAAGTTAATAACCTTTGCGTAGATGCATCGTGATTTGAAGTTAATACGCCTTCATTTAGCTCTTTTAAGATAGATTTTGCTAATTGTTTTCCTAATTCAACACCAAATTGATCGTAACTGAATACGTTCCAAATGATACCCTGTACAAAGATTTTATGTTCGTACATCGCTATGAGTTTCCCTAAGCTTTCAGGTGTTAATTTTTGGATTAATAACGATGTTGTTGGCTTATTACCATCAAATACTTTGAAAGGTAATAGTTCTTTTATTGCTTCCTCAGTAAGTAATTGATCTTGTAATTCTGATAGTACTTCTGCTTCTGTTTTACCATTCATTAAAGCTTCAGTTTGTGCAAAATAATTAGACATCAACTTATCATGATGCTCTTTATTACCATGTAAAGATTCTACATAACCAATAAAATCTGTTGGAATTAACTTAGTACCTTGATGAATCAACTGAAAAAAAGCATGTTGCGAATTTGTACCTGGCTCTCCCCAAATGATGGTTCCAGTTTGGTAGCTAATTTTATTTCCATCTCTGTCTACACTTTTACCATTACTCTCCATTATACCTTGTTGAAGGTATGTAGCAAACTGATTTAAGTATTGTGTATATGGAATAATGGCTTCACTTTCTGCATTAAAAAAGTTGTTGTACCATATAGTCAGTAAAGCAGAAGTGACAGGAATATTGTCTTTAAAATCTGAAGTCCTAAAATGTTCATCCATTTTGTATGCTCCGTCTAATAGGCTTTCAAAATTCTTATAACCCAAAGCCAAACTTATAGATAAACCTACAGCACTCCATAGAGAAAAACGACCTCCTACCCAATCCTTCATTGGGAAAATATTGTCTTCGTCAATTCCAAAATCTTTAACACTCTCAATGTTTGTAGAAACTGCAACAAAATGTTTAGAAACCGCTTCTTTAGGTTGTGTTTCTAAAAACCATGTTCTAATTGAATTAGCATTAGATAAGGTTTCTTGGGTTGTAAACGTTTTTGAAACAATTACTAAAAGCGTCGTTTCTGGATTTAGACGCTTAATAATTTCATTATAGTGATCTCCATCTACATTACTTACAAAATGAGTATTAAGATGGTTTTTATAAAATTGTAGTGAATCTACAACCATAGCTGGCCCAAGATCTGAACCACCAATACCAATGTTTACAACATCTGTTATCGTTTTACCTGTAAACCCTTTATGAATTCCATTAACAACAGAATCAGTAAAAGCTTTTATTTTTTGTTTTACATTATGCACTTTAGGAATAACATTAATACCATCAACAAGGACGGTTTTATCATTCGGTGCTCTTAACGCGGTATGCAAAACAGCTCTACCTTCTGTAACATTAATAATGTCACCTTTAAAATATTTTGAAATAGCATCTTTTAAATTCAATTCATTTGCCAATTCAAATAATAAGTCTAATGTTTCTTTTGTGATTCTATTTTTTGAAAAATCGACATAAAAATCTTCCCATTCTATAGTTAAATCATTAGCTCTTTCAGCATCAGATTTAAATAAATCTTTGAGGTGTTTAGATTTTACAGATTTAAAATGCGATTGTAATTTTTTCCAAGAATCTGTTGTGGTTGGGTTGGTTGCTTTTAATGCCATTATTGTATATCTGTAATTGGGCTTTCTTTTATTGTGTTTTCTGGATTGATTGGCTCAGCTTCTAAGAAAAAGATATTATCTAGTCGCTGTTTTACAGGTACTATAAAATCTAAGTATTTTACTTTTAGGCTATCTGAAATAGGCTTTGCTTCAGGTAATTTTTGTTTAAATGGATCTACCTGCTTTCCATTTTTCCAGAAACGATAACAGACATGCGGACCGCCTGTATTGCCTGTCATACCAACATAACCAATAATATCACCCTGTTTTACAAAATCCCCTTTTTTTACAGCTCTCCTACTCATATGTAAATATTGCGTACTATAGGTATCGTTATGCCTAATCTTTACATACTTTCCATTACCTCCTCTTCTGCGAGACTCTGTAACAGTACCATTGGCAGTCGCCATAATTGGTGTACCTATTCTTGCCGCAAAATCTGTTCCTTTGTGTGGACGTACTTTATAGCCGTATACCGCAATTCGTCTTCTTAAATTATAACGTGACGATATTCTACTATATTGAACAGGTGCTTTTAAAAATGCTCGTCTTAAATTCTTCGCATCTTCATTAAAGTAATCAATGATGCCTTTTACCGAATCGGTTTCAAACCTAAAAGCATATAATGAATCCCCATTATGCTCAAAATAGGCGGCTTTTACATCATGTACTCCAGCATATATAGAATCATCAATATATTTATCTGTGTAAATCACCTTAAAACGGTCTCCTTTTTGAAGTCGTCTAAAATCTATAGTCCATGCGTATATATCATCAGCCATCTTATAGGCTAATCCTTGGCTCAACCCTTTTTCATCAAGGGTCTTAGAAATACTACTTTCAATAATTCCTGTTGCTGTTCTTTCTACATAAGTAATAGGTTTTTTACTTGTATAAGCTTGGATGGAATCTTTAAAGTCAATGACTACATAATCTTCTAAGCTTTTTTGATAGATAAATGTTGTTGGTTTTTGAAGACTATCATTTTCATTTTCTTTAGAAAAAAGTAGTGTATAAGGATTACCAACCTTAAGGCTTCTAGCAACATTAAAAGTGTCTTTCGTTTGCTCTGCTATTTGATAAATCTCTGGGTAACCAATATTATTTTGTTCTAGAATAATACCAAAAGTATCCCCTTTTTTTATAGTATCTCGTTTAAACTCGTAATGACTGAGATCAAAACCAAATTCTAAAATCTTTTCTTCTTCAACAATTTCGGCTAGCTCTTTTTCGTAAGCTTCCTCAACTGAATTATCTTCTTTACAAGCATAAGCACATACTACAATTATGGCTATTGCTATTAATTGTTTTAATCGCATTAATTAAACAAGTTATAAATTATTCCCCCAATTTTTTAGTTCGTCTTCACTCCACAATTCTGGAAAGAAAATACGTCTCTGATATTTTGGATGCATGTATTTCTTCCAGTCACTTCCTCCTGTGGCTTCACCATCGCCTATACCACTTTCAATATAGTGACGCGCTGCATTATAGTGTGCCATTACCCAAGTTACATTAACTGTATAATCATAATGACGCATGGCCTTCACCAAGTCTTCATCCTTTTGATCTTCTAATGGTAACTCCTTAAAACGTGTCCAAAGATTTTTTGTGTTATATGTTTCCATAAATCTTAAAAACTCATCTTTATATCGTTTTTCAAAATTAACTAAAAGTGTAGATTTTTTTCCTGTTTTATGATCTTTTCCTGCTGCTTGCCAATATAAATGTTCAAAAGCATGCGTAAAAGGTGTATTTCTATCAATATCTTTTCTAAATCTGTAGTCTATAAGATTGATGAGTTCAGTTGACGAAAACTCAATAAATCGATATTGAGCACTCTGAAATCCACTAGCTGGAGTCAATGTATATCTAAACTTCATATACTGTTCAACATCCATACCTTCTCTCATTATGTCAAAAGAAGTGGTTAACATATCGAAGTAACGACTGATTCGCATTAATTTACCTTCGAAAAAAGTAACATCTAAGTTTTCTTTTTCTGCAACTTGAGAAATCTCCCAAAGGATCATTTTAAAAATAAGTTCATTAATTTGATGGTAGGCAATAAAAACCATTTCATCTGGCAGTGTAGTACGTTGTATTTGAAGATTTAACAACGCATCTGTTTGTATATAATCCCAATATGTAATCGGCTTGCTGTAAAGCAAGCCGTATAAATGGTCATCTGTATCTTGGTCTATTTTGGTGTACTTCTCGTGAAGTTCTTTTACAATCTTGTCGTAGTTTGGTTGATCTGACATGTATTAATCTTAGAATTCTATTTTAAAAGAGTGCTTTAAACCTCTAAATTCAACTAAATCTGCTCTCAATGATCCTACAGCTAAATCTGCTTTTATTTTTAAAGGAATTTTATTTTTATCTGCACTTACCCAAAGGGTTAAACTTTCTTCTTCTTTAAATACACGACCAGCCATTACGTAAGGCCTAAACTTTAAAGTCTTTACCTTTACATCAGAACCATTAACATCTACTTCTATAGTTTCTTTACCTAAATACTTAAGTTTAAATCCATAGTTTTCTTCATCAAAAAACATGTTTGTTGTTATCTCGTCTCCCTTTCTTAAAGAAGCTGGATCTATATTGTTTCTTAAATAGTAATACATAGAAACCATATCTTGTACATCCTGTTCTGTTGTAATAGTTCTAACTCTTTTTTTCTTTTTGTTATTTACTATTGCTTTTTGCTCCTTGTGATTAAAGTTTATTTCTATATCCTTAGTATGGCCACCTTCATCAATCTTTCTAATAAACTTGTAAGGTACACCTGTTTCTTTATCAAAATAGCTTTCGTAACGGTCTTTAACTTTAAACATCCATTTTACAGGACCTGTTGTCCAACCTTTTCCTACGACATGATAAACAGGTTTTCCTTTTAATTTAGCTTCTTTTAGAGATAATGTTGCATTACCAGCTTTTAAAAAACCACTATAACTCATTTTAAACTTAAACCATTCTCCTTTTTGAAAGGCAGATTCTTTTTGAGTATTTGGTGCTTTTAGCCCAACAAGAAATATTAATATGGTAAATAAATACTTCATAATTTATAGTTTGTAAATTTAATTAATGTAACCCAATTATTATGTTACAATTATCTTAAATACAATTACTATTCCAAAACTATTAAAACGTTGATAAACAGGCAAAAACCTTAGCTGATAGTACTATTTTTCGGTTAACGCTCACATTTTCAGTGTACAACAGTAAATAATACAGCGCAAACCAAAATAATAATAATTATGCTTTTAAAGTGTTCCTCTCTTAGCTTGCTCTCTCTCAATAGACTCAAATAAGGCTTTAAAATTTCCTGCTCCAAAACCACGTGCTCCCATACGTTGTATAATTTCGAAAAATAGTGTTGGTCTATCTTCTACAGGTTTTGTGAAAATTTGAAGCAAATAACCTTCCTCATCTGCATCTATCATAATACCTAAACTCTTTAACTTTTCAATATCCTCTCTTAGCTCATGACTAAATTCTTCTAAACGTCCAGGTACAGCTCTATAATATGCTTCTGGAGGTGTTGATAGAAATTCCACTCCGTTTGAGCGCAATTGAGAAACTGTTTTAATAATATCATCTGTTGCTACAGCAATATGTTGCACACCTGATCCTTCATAAAAATCTAAATATTCTTCAATTTGAGAACGTTTTTTACCTTTTGCAGGTTCGTTGATAGGAAACTTAATTCTACCATTACCATTAGACATTACTTTACTCATTAATGCCGAATACTCTGTATGAATTTGTTTATCATCAAATGATAAAAAGTTTTCAAACCCCATTACATCTTCATACCATTTCACCCATACATCCATTTGATTCCAACCTACATTACCAACCATATGGTCAATATATTTTAACCCAGCTATAGGCGGATTGTAATCTGATTCCCATTTTTGGAAACCGGGTAAAAATGCTCCGTTATAATTTTTACGCTCGACAAACATGTGTACTGTTTCACCATAAGTATAAATTCCTGCACGTACAACCTCTCCATGTTCATCTTTTTCAACCTTTGGTTCCAGATAAGACTTTGCTCCACGAGATGTTGTTTCTTCATATGCTTTACGTGCATCTTCTACCCAAAGGGCCACTATTTTAACTCCATCTCCATGTTTTACAATATGATCGTTTATTGAAGATTTGCTACTTAAAGGTGTTGTTAGCATTAACTTTATTTTGTCTTGCGTTAATACATAACTCACAGAATCTGTTGCACCTGTTTCTAATCCACGATAGGCGTGCGATTGAAATCCGAATGCTGTTTTATAAAAGTGTGCAGCTTGCTTAGCATTACCAACATAAAATTCAACATAATCTGTTCCTAAAAGTGGCAAGAAATCTTGTGCTCCTTCAAATATTTTTTCTAAACCGTAGTTTACTGATTTTATTTCTTTAGCCATATTTTTTTCTTTTATAAACTTATTAGATATTTTATATAAATTAATTGTACTCTACAGAATCTAAAGCCATAGAATCTACCTCTTTTTCTATAATAAAGTCATCATCTTCCCATGTATTTGTGGAATCTTCTTCAATTTCATAATCATAGAAATCATCATCAAAATTGCCATTGTTATATTGATCTAACATTCCTGAAGATAACATTGTACCATAAAATATTAAGACTATGATTGTTCCAAGTAGTATTAACCCATTTAGTACTATTGCTATAATATTAATAATTTTAGCAGTATTAACGTTGCTTCTCGACTGAGGCGAATAAGCTTCAGGATTTTCCGCAAAATCTCTAAGACTTCTATTAGCAGTAATTAAACCTATTATTGCCATAATAAGTGGTATAATAGCGGTTATACCATAACAACAGCAACCTGCTATACCAATTACTAATGCCAATATTCCTAATATAAGTGCTAAAGGATCTGCGGATAATTTATTGTAATTCATTCTTAATTTATTCTCTTTAAAATAATTAGTGTTCTAACCAAGATTTAAAATAATCTTCATCAGCTATTTTTAATGCTTCTTCTGTGACTTTTAATGGTTTAAATGTATCCACCATAACGGCTAATTCGTCTGTTTTCACTTTTCCAATACTACGCTCCATGGCTCCAGGATGAGGACCATGGGGAATACCAGCTGGATGTAATGAAATATGACCTGCATCAATATCGTTTCTACTCATAAAATCACCATCTACATAATACAATACCTCATCACTATCAATATTACTATGATTATAAGGTGCTGGTACAGCTATTGGATGATAATCATAAAGTCTTGGTACAAAACTACAGACTACAAAAGCATCAGTTTCAAATGTTTGATGCACTGGAGGTGGTTGGTGTACACGACCAGTAATAGGCTCAAAATCGTGGATTGAAAATGCATATGGATAGTTATACCCATCATAACCCACAACATCAAATGGATGTGATGCATAAACCATATCAAAAATTTCGTCTTGCTTTTTTATTTTAATTAGAAAGTCACCGGATTCATTGTATGTTTCTAACTCTTGAGGTTGACGCAAATCGCGCTCACAAAATGGGGAATGTTCTAGTAATTGTCCAAACCAATTGCGATAGCGCTTTGGTGTATAGATTGGTCTATATGATTCTACAATAAACAATCGATTGTCTTCAGTATCAAAATCGAGTTTATAAATAATACCTCTTGGTACCAAAAGGTAGTCTCCATATTTAAAATCGAGATTACCTAACATGGTTCTCAATTTTCCTGTGCCTTTATGAATAAAAATTAATTCGTCAGCATCAGTATTTTTATAGAAATAATCTCTCGTAGATTCTTTTGGAGCTGCTAAAATAATGTTACAATCACTATTGGTAAGGACAATTTTGCGACTCTCTAAATAATCGTTTTCTGGCTTTACTTTAAACCCGTGAAGACGATACGATTTCATATTATTAGCCTTAGCAACTTTTGGAGCAACACTATACTGCTTTTTTATCTCCTTAACTTGTGTTGGTCTTTGTTCGTGATAACTGTTTGTAGACATACCGTCGAAACCAATAGTTCCGAATAATTGTTCATAGTAAAAATCACCGTTTGGCTTTTTAAACTGTGTATGACGTTTTGGTGGAATTTTTCCTAATTTATGATAAAATGGCATTTTGTAAAATGATTTAAAAGTTGAATTGTTGACTTAGACAAGCTCAGCCACCAACATAGGATTTAAAGGTACAAAAAATGCGTGTTTATTCTGGATTCCTTTTAATGAGGAAATGCAAGTGTAGTTTTATATTTTGCCAGAATGGTTTCATGATATTACAAAGTTGAGGAATTTTAACTTAAAACCAAAATCCAAGATTAAAAAACCAATACCCATTTCCTGTATCTGGTGAGTAAGTATATTTACCTTCTAAGGGGCCCAAAAAAGTTTCTAAAGAATAACCAATAGCATAACCACTATAATCTGGTGCAGAAAACCATTCACCAGATTCAAAAATCCCATCTTCAATGTTTGCGTAATTTGCTGCCAAAAGCAAATGATGCTTTTTGAAAATTTCGTAATCTAATGTAAAAGTCGCTTTTACAAAACTATCTCCAGAAAGTGCTAAATAATCATAACCGTAAAACGATTGAAAATTATTAATGAGATTATTACCATAACCTCCGAGTCCAAAGCCTAAAGCTGTTGTAGAATTATCACCTATTTTAAAACCACCGCTAGTTTCTGTTTTTAAAGCTACTTTTTTGTTTAAACTAAAGGCGTATCCAATATCTGCTTTTGCTATTGAAAATTGTTCAAAGCTTTTATTGAAATTTGAGGCATTCAAATACAAATGAAAATCCCCATTAAAGTAAAACCCTTTTTTTGGAAAGTGAACATTGTCGTAATCATCAAATATTAAATTTCCGAACAAACCAAAATAACCTGTATTTTCGAATGTGATTTCATCATCTTGATTATCTTCAATAATAGTTTCTGATGTTATTTTAAGGCGTTTGTATTCTACACCTGCACGTAAAGCAAAATCTTTTCTAAAAATGGTTTGTAAATATACCTGGTTAGTAAAATCTGAAAGCTCAATATCAATTTTATTTAAACCAGCTAATAATGGTGAGCTTTCCTCTAGGGCTAATAAGGGATTTACATTTTTATTAAATTGGGTATATCGTGATTTTACACCTATACTGAGATAGAATCCTTTGTCAATAAAATAATCGAAATTATATCTTGAGTTATCACCCAGAATTAAATCTAATGAGGCAATATCATTATCAAATAATAACCTTTTTTTTGTTAGGTTAGCTAATGCAGCACTTTTATATAAACCATCATAATGCACTCCAAGCCTCAAAAAAGTAGTCGTTTCTGATTCTCTTATTTCACCCATTAAATTATATCCAGTATCTTTAGTACTAGGCTCTAAATAATACCTAAACGTGTCAAAATTATTAGTTGCTATAAGATTATTTATCCCTTTTCTAAATTCAGAATAATCAATAGTTTCTTCTTTCTTAAATTTTAATTTACCTAACAGGTATGATCTTGTATAACGTTCATTTCCTTTTATACTTATCGAATTTACCTTAATGCTATCTAAAGGCTTAATTAGTCGCCTTTTTAGTGCTGATTTTTGCTGATTTTTTATGTTCAGTAATTTAGCCATATTGGTTCTTGCTGCAGCTTCACCATTTGCAATAATATCATCTCCTTCATTAAACGATATCACTGAAAAGTTTGTGATATCTGGTTTTATGTATATATCTGTTAAAGGAGCCTTATTCTTCATCGCATTAATTGTACGAAAGTTATTAATCTGCGATAATATATCTAGGCCAGATTTTAAGGACTCACGATCTTTTAAAGCGTCTTGCACATCTACACCTATAATAATATCCATGCCTTTAGCACGTAATTTCTCAACTGGAAAATTATCAGTAACTCCTCCATCTATTAATATTCTATCACCAATTGTTACAGGTTGAAATAAGGAGGGTAATGCACCACTAGCTGTTACTGCTTCTGCCAATTTTCCTTTATCCATTACTATAGATTCGCCTGTTTCTATATCTGTTGCTATACAGAAAAAAGGAATAGGTAGTTTTTTAAAATCTCTAATATCATTAGCTGGAAGCATTAATTGATACAATAAATTATAAACATTTTGACCACGAGATAGGGCAGAAGGCAGACTGATTTTAAACTTATCGAAAGGTAAGCTTATCGCATATTTTTCAGCATTTTCTCGTTCATAAAATGGTTTTGACGCTCTAGGGAAATTGTCATTAATCAACTCATCAAAGTCTTGTGCATTAAACATGGCTTCTAACTGCTTACCGGAATAACCTGTAGCATATAGCGATCCAATTATAGCTCCCATACTTGTGCCAGCTATATAGTCTATTTTAATACCAAGACTATCTATAACTTTTAAGGCACCAATATGCGCAAAACCTTTAGCCCCGCCACCGCTTAAAACTAAACCAACTTTTGGTTTGGTACTAGTTGCGCCATTCTGCGCTTTTAAAGGAAAAAGCGTCATAATAAATAAAACCACTATGAAGTTTTTTGTTTTCATTTTGAAAACCTTGTAGATTGATTTAGGATTATTCTTTATGATAATAATTATATATTTTATTGGCTCTCGATACTCCAACAACAGCTTCCAATTCATCTAGCTTAGCATTGGCAATTCGTTTTACCGTTTTAAAGCGTTTCATTAAATCTATAATGGTTTGTTCACCCACACCAGATATGTTTTCGAGCTCTGTAGTTAATGCACTTTTGCTTCGTCTATTTCTATGATGCTCAATACCAAAACGATGTGCTTCATTACGTAATTGTTGAATAATTTTTAAGGTTTCACTTTTTTTATCTAAATAAAGAGGGATTGAGTCATCTGGATAAAATAGTTCTTCTAACCGTTTAGCAATACCAATAATAGCAATTTTTCCTCTTAATCCTAAATTATCTAGGCTTTTTAACGCTGATGATAATTGCCCTTTTCCACCATCGATTATTATGAGTTGTGGTAAAGGTTGTTTTTCCTCAACTAGTCTTTTATACCTCCTGTAAACCACTTCTTCCATTGAAGCAAAATCATCTGGACCTACAACGGTTTTAATATTAAAATGCCTGTAATCTTTTTTACTAGGTTTTCCGTTTTTAAAAACCACACAAGCAGCAACAGGATGTGTCCCTTGAATATTAGAATTATCAAAACACTCAATATGTCTTGGTTCTTCCGATAATCGTAAATCAGCTTTCATTTGTGCCATGATGCGGTTAGCATGACGATCTGGATCTACTATTTTCATCTGCTTCAGCTTATCCATTCTGTAGTACATCGCATTGCGTCGTGATAAATCTAGAATACTCTTTTTGTCACCAAGCTTCGGAATAGTAACCTTAATCTGTTCTCCTAAATTTACTTTAAAAGGCACATATATCTCTTTAGAATTAGAATTAAAACGTTGTCTTATTTCTGTTATTGCTAGCTCTAACAATTCTGTATCTGATTCTTGTAATTTCTTTTTTAACTCTAACGTATGAGATCTAATAATTGAACCATAACTTAATTGCAGAAAATTAACATAGGCATAGGTCTCGTCACTTACTATAGAAAACACATCAACATCACTAATCTTAGGATTCACAATGGTTGATTTGGCTTGATAATTTTCTAGAACTTCTAGTTTTTCTTTTATTTTCTGAGCATCTTCAAACTGCATGTTTTCAGCATGTTGTTTCATCTGAATTCTGAATTGCTGTAAAGAATCCTTGAAATTTCCTTTTAAAATTTCACGTATTGCTGTAATATTGGAATGGTACTCTTCTTCTGTTTCATAACCTTCACATGGCCCTTTGCAGTTACCCAAATGATATTCTAAACAGACTTTATACTTTCCAGCTTTTATTTTTGCTTCAGATAAATCATAATTACAAGTACGTAATTGGTATAACCCTTTTATTAAACCTAAAAGTGTTTTTACGGTTTTCATGCTTGTATAAGGTCCAAAATATTCCGAACCATCTTTAAACACACGACGAGTAGAAAATACTCTAGGGAATCGCTCTTTTTTTATACAAATCCAAGGATACGACTTATCATCCTTAAGCATCACATTATACTTAGGTTGATACTTTTTTATAAGGTTGTTTTCTAATAGTAAAGCATCATTTTCAGTTTCGACAACGATATGTTTCACTGAAGCGATATTTTTAACTAATACACGTGTCTTACCATATTCGTGATGTTTAGTAAAATAACTACTGACACGTTTTTTAATATTCTTAGCCTTACCAACATATATTAGCTTTTCATCAGCATCAAAATATTGATAGACTCCAGGCTGATGTGGCAGTGTTTTTATTTGTATGTCTAAGGTAGTTTTTGGCATCTATTCAAAGGTAAATAAAAGTTATAAGTGTATAAAGTTTGACTAACTCTAAATACTTTTTAACTTTAGGCACTTTAAGTATTTAAAATGAAAATTGTCATCCTCTCTAGAAATGAAAACTTGTATTCTACAAGGCGCCTTATTGAAGAAGGTGAAAATAGAGGTCATGATGTCGAAGTCATTGATCCTTTGAAGTGTGATATTATTATCGAAAAGGAAAAACCCACTATATATTACAAGGATCGTTATTTAGACTATGTAGATGCTATAATACCAAGGATAGGAGCTTCAGTTACTTTTTTTGGCTGTGCTGTAGTGCGACAATTTGAAATGATGAACGTCTTTACAACCGTAACCTCTGATGCTATCATTAGAAGTAGAGATAAACTGAGAAGTTTTCAACGTTTATCTAAAGCAGGTATCGGCATGCCTAAAACGGTTTTCACTAATTACTCACGAGATGTTGAAGAAGTCTTGGAGCATGTTGGTGGTCCACCAGTAATTATCAAACTACTTGAAGGGACTCAAGGTTTAGGTGTCGTATTAGCTGAATCTAAAAATGCTGCAGAATCTGTACTCGAAGCCTTTAGTGGATTACAAGCTAGAGCCTTAGTGCAAGAATATATTAAAGAAGCCAAAGGTGCTGACCTAAGAGCGCTAATTGTAGATGGACAAGTCGTAGGAGCAATGAAACGCCAAGGACGTGAAGGCGAGTTTCGTTCTAACTTACATAGAGGTGGAACAGCCAATTTAATTAGACTTTCTGAAGACGAATTAAAACTAGCCATAAAAGCTGCTCGCGCATTAAAGCTGCCGGTTTGTGGAGTTGATATGTTGCAATCTTCAAGAGGCCCTTTAATTATGGAAGTAAATTCTACACCTGGATTAGAAGGTATTGAAGGTGCAACTCAAAAAAATATAGCAAGAGCAATAATTACATTTATTGAACGTAACAGAAAATAAAAAAGATTTCTGCTTTCGCAGGACATAAATATGAGTGAAAAAGAAGTATTACATATACTCGGTGAAAAAGTAGCACTCGGAAAAAGTGCCAAAGTAAGTTTTAATGTTGCCAAGTTGCACACACAAAACACTATTGATGTCCCAGTAATTATTGAACGTTCTAAAAAACCAGGACCAACAGTTTTAATTACAGCTGGCATTCACGGAGATGAAGTTAATGGTGTAGAAATTGTGCGTCAGATTATAGCAAAGGGCATTAATAAACCCAAAAAAGGAACAATTATTTGTATTCCTGTGATTAATGTATTTGGATTTATCCATATGGATAGAGAGTTTCCTGATGGTCGTGATCTTAATCGCGTATTTCCTGGCGGAAAAGGAGGTTCATTAGCTAGTAGAGTTGCTCATAAACTGATGACAGAAATTGTACCTCATGCTGATCTTATTTTAGATTTTCATACTGGTGGTGCAGATCGTTTTAATGCAGCACAAATTCGTATTGTAAAAAATGAGATTGTTTTAGACGAATTAGCGCAAGTTTTTGGCGCACCTGTTATTTATTATTCAAAGAACTTGAACAAATCTTTCAGAAATTCTTGTTATAAACTTGGCATTCCTATGCTTTTATTTGAAGGAGGCAAATCCTTTAATATAGATAGTACAATCACCAATACTGGTGTAAATGGAGCTAAACGAGTTTTACATCATTTAGATATGCTGGGTAGGAAGTTTAAGGTGTCTAAACCTAAGAAAAATGGCACAAAAATAGTAGATAGTAAATGGGTACGTGCAAATCATTCGGGTATGTTTAAATCTATTGTTTCTGTGAATACACAAGTTAAAAAAGGTGATGTTTTAGGACATATTACTGATCCTTATGGTAGTTTTAATCATTTTGTAAAAGCACCAAATGACGGTTACATTTTTAATGTAAATGAATCACCTATTATTTACCAAGGTGATGCTATTTTTCATATTTCTACAAAATTGGAATCGTGAATAAATCTGAACTCAGAAAAAAATACAAATCACTTCGGAAAGCACTTTCTGAAGAACAAATAGAAGAGTATAGCTTAGCGATAGCCAATCAATTGTTAAAACTAGATATTTGGGATAAATCTTTTTACCATATTTTTTTAACTATTGAAGAACAAAAGGAAATCAATACCGACTACATCTTAAATATTTTAGCAGGAAAAGATAAAAACATTATCATTTCTAAAAGTAATTTTGAAGATTATTCCATGTCTCATTATCTATTAACAGATAGCACAACAATTAAAAAAAACAACTACAATATTCCTGAGCCTGTTGATGGAATTGAGATTAAATCGTCTCAAATCAATGTTGTTTTTGTACCGCTTTTGGCATTTGATAAAATAGGAAACCGTATTGGCTACGGAAAAGGGTTTTATGATCGATTTTTAGCAGATTGCAAACCTGAAAGCCTAAAAATTGGTTTGTCATTTTTTGAGGTAGAAGCTGAAACTTTTGAGACTTCTAAAGATGATGTTCGGATAGATTATTGTGTAACTCCGAATCGCGTATGTCAGTTTTAGATATCTCCTTAAAAGCTCTCTTGTTAAATACAATTAAAATCCCAATACCTGTACTAATAGCAACATCTGCCACATTAAAAACAGGATCGAAAAAAGAGAAATGTTCACCTCCAAAAAATGGTAGCCATTCCGGTAAAACACCTCTCCAAATAGGGAAATGTAACATATCTACCACCTTGCCATGAAACACATCAGCATAACCTCCATCTTCTGGCAAAAGTTGCGCAACTTCTAACGCACTATCATTAAATAGCACTCCATAAAAAACAGAATCGATAATATTTCCTAAAGCACCTGCAAAGATTATTGCAATTGCAAAAATTAAGGTTTTTGACTTTTTCTTTTTAGTAACATCAATTAACCAAAATGCAATTCCGGTAACAGCAATAATTCTAAATAAAGTTAATATAAGTTTTGCCGATTTATCAGAAATAAAAGTAAAAAAATCACTCAGTTTTGTTCCCCAAGCCATCCCATCATTCTCTACAAAAACAATCTCAAACCATGATAAAACAGTAACGTTTTCATTAAGTTGAAAATTTGTTTTAATATAAATTTTACTGATTTGGTCTATCAGCAGAATAAGAATAATAATGATTGAAGCTTTCTTTAAAGACATGTATTTTATTTAAAAGCATAAAATATTAATATGCTAAAACATAAACTTTGCTAAATTAATATTTATTAAGTTTACGTGGTTAGTGCAAACCATTTATATTTTAAAATATGAAATTTAAATTATTATTGATAAGTCTTTTGACCTTTTATTTCATCGGTTTTTCTCAGATGAGATATGCAAAGGTAAAATTAAAAACAGGGGAAACAATTGACAATATTCATGGAAAACTAAAGAAGAAATCTTTTAAATATAAGACAATGGGAGATAATAAATCTAAAGAAATTAAACTCTCGGATATTGAATTATTGATAATAAGAGATTCAAATTTTGACAAAAAATATTATAGATTCTTTCAAACTACTACAAATAATAAATATATACCCGTAGAATTACTAGTAGAAGGTGATAAGGTTAATTTGTATGTCGTAAAATATTATACTAAGATTACGGCACAAGGAATAACTTTGAATTATGAAAAAAACAGATATTACGTAAAGAGAACAGAAGAAGAGAAATTAACTAAATTTCCTGATATTAATCTAAAAAACAATGTGTTAAGTTATTTTTCAGATTGTGATGATTTAACTTTAAAAATAGAAAATAGAGATTTTAAAATGCGAGATGGATTAGAACAAATTGTAGAATTTTATAATGAAAATTGTAAAATATAAACAATTATTGCTGTTTAGTGACTTCAATAGTTCCATTGATGCTGTGTAAATTCCATGTAGAGTTTTTTAAATCAAAATCTTGAACAACCACTTCGCCATGATTAGAAATTGCTTTTACATCTGCATTAGTGGTAACAACGCTAATATTACCATCTATTGTATTTATTCTTCCTTGTTTTGCTTCTCCATTAATAGTAAAATGTCCTTGTAATAACTCAATTGAAAGCGTATTATAATCACCTTTTAAATCAACAGAACCGATATCACTTTTGATATTAAGTTTTAAACCTTCAGGAATTTCGAGGTGTAATGTAGCAGCAATGACTTTATGCGCATTTCTTTTATCATCAGGTATATTCTCTAAAGACATAAATTCTAGACTGAGAATAAGTTTGTTGTCATCTTCTTTTGTAGTTATCTGATAACTATTCTGGTATTCTCCATCAAGTTTAGATGAAATTGAAATATAATCTGTCTTGGTAGTTACTACTGATATATTAAAAATCTGATTGCCATTGATTGTAATGGTTTCAATATACTCTGCTGGTAATTTCTTTTCTAAAATATTTTGAGCCTCAATATTTAAAGCTGTAAAATATAAAGTAACGAGCATAAAAAAAGCCTTGAAATTAATTATCCAAGGCTTTATGATTTTGTTTTTGTTCAAAATGTAATCTCATTATGATGAGATCTCTTTTTTCAAAGAGATTGGTTACTTCTGCATGTTCTTAGCTTCAATACTTAACGTTGCGTGAGGTACTAATTTTAGACGTTCAGGGTTTATCAATTTACCTGTAACTCTGCAAACTCCATAAGTTTTATTTTCAATTCTAATTAAAGCATTTTTTAAATCTCTAATGAATTTTTCTTGACGAATGGCTAGTGCAGAATTAGATTCTTTACTCATTACAGCACTACCTTCATCAAACGCCTTAAACGTTGGCGAGGTATCTTCGGTGCCATTATTATGATCATTCATATAAGCACTTTTAATAAGTTCTAAATCGTGCTCAGCCTTATCAATCTTATCTTGAATTAAAGCTCTAAATGCTTCTAAATCTTTATCTGAATATCTATTGTTTGTATCTGCTGCCATAAATTTTAATGTTTTTGAATAAATAATTTGGTATTGACTTCATCAAAAGCAATTTCTATACCATTATTTAGTGTGTCTTTAATTTCTAATTCTTCTGTTAGGGTTTCTGATTTAATATACGCTTCATTTGAAGCAATTGCTGCTGCTACTTGAGCATCATTTTGAAGTTGCACATCAATTCTATCTGTAACTTCAAATCCTGAATCTTTACGCAAATTTTGAATACGATTTACAAGCTCACGAGCAATCCCTTCTTTACGTAAATCATCACTTATTGTAACATCTAAAGCCACTGTTAATGATCCTTCATTAGCAACAAGCCATCCTTCAATATCTTGAGATGTAATCTCTACATCTTCCAATCCCAAATTAATCATTTTTCCGTTAATTTCAACGTCTAAACTACTGTTTTGCTCGATTTTTTTAATGTCTTCGGCAGAAAATGCACTTATCGCACTAGAAATCAACCTCATATCTTTCCCAAACTTAGGTCCTAAGACTTTAAAGTTAGGCTTTATTTGTTTCACTAAAATATCTGAAGCGTCTTCTAAAAGTTCTACTTCTTTAATATTTACTTCGTGCTTAATTAAATCCGAAACCGCTGATATTTCATCCTTTTGTTGTTGACTATCTACAGGAATCATTATTTTTTGAAGCGGTTGACGTACTTTAATCTTCTCTTTAGCTCTCAACGATAATACTAATGAAGATATTGTCTGCGCATTCTCCATTTTTCGTTCTAGAACTTTATCAATTGCCGAGTTATCAACTTTAGGAAATTCTGCTAAGTGTACACTTTCAAAACGCTCTTTTTTAGTCACTGCATTTAAGTCTAAATACAAGCGATCCATAAAAAATGGTGCTATTGGTGCTCCAAGTTTAGCAATTGTTTCCATACAGGTATAAAGCGTCTGATAGGCCGAAATTTTATCGGTTTGGTAATCACCTTTCCAAAAACGTCTTCTACTTAAACGCACGTACCAATTACTTAGATAATCTTGTGTAAAATTAGAAATAGCTCTAGCCGCTTTTGTTGGTTCGTATTCTGCATAAAACTTATCTACTTTTTCAATAAGTGTATTCAATTCAGATAGAATCCAACGGTCAATTTCTGGTCGTTCTTCTAACAGAATATCAGCTTCACTATAATTAAAATCATCGATATTAGTATATAGTGTGAAGAATGAATACGTATTATATAATGTTCCGAAAAACTTGCGACTCACTTCAGCAATACCATCACTATCAAACTTTAAGTTATCCCATGGATTGGCATTCATTATCATGTACCAACGTGTAGCATCAGCTCCATATTTTGATAAGGTTTCGAAAGGATCTGTAGCGTTACCTAAACGCTTAGACATCTTTTGACCATTCTTATCTAAAACTAGTCCGTTTGAGACCACATTTTTATAAGCTACAGAATCAAAAACCATGGTTCCTATAGCGTGTAGTGTATAAAACCATCCACGTGTTTGGTCTACTCCTTCAGCAATAAAATCTGCAGGAAAAGCTTCGTTGTTATCTATTAGATTTTTGTTTTCAAACGGATAATGCCACTGCGCATAAGGCATAGATCCAGAATCGAACCATACATCAATTAAATCGCTTTCACGTTTCATTGGTTGTCCTAAAGGTGATACTAGTACGATTTTATCAACAACGTTTTTGTGCAGATCAATGGTTTCATAGTTAGCCTCAGACATATTACCGATTTCAAAATCTGCAAAAATATCTTCAGACATGACGCCTGCTTCAACAGACTTTGCCATTTCAGCTTTCAATTCTTCTACAGAACCAACACATAATTGTTCTTTTCCATCTTCTGTTCTCCAGATTGGTAGAGGAATTCCCCAAAAACGAGAGCGTGACAAATTCCAGTCGTTTGCATTAGCTAACCAATTACCAAAACGTCCTTCTCCAGTTGATTTTGGTTTCCAGTTGATTGTAGTATTTAGCTCATGCATTCTACCTTTAACATCAGTAACCTTGATGAACCAAGAATCTAATGGATAATAAAGAATTGGCTTGTCAGTTCTCCAACAATTTGGATAACTGTGCTTATATTTTTCGACTTTAAAAGCCTTGTTTTCAGTTTTTAATTTAATAGCAAGTTCAACATCTATAGAACGCTCTGGTGCCTCACCCTCATTGTAATATTCGTTCTTCACATACTTTCCACCAAACTCTCCCATTTCTGGTCTAAAACGTCCTTGTAAGTCTACTAATGGCACTAAATTATCATTGTCATCCTTTACTAAAAGTGGTGGTATCTCTGGTGTTGCTTGTTTAGCTACTAAAGCATCATCTGCACCAAATGTTGGTGCTGTATGTACAATACCGGTTCCATCTTCAGTCGTTACAAAATCACCTGAAATGACTCTAAAGGCATTTTCAGGATTGTCGTTTGGTAAAGCGTAATCTAACAATTGCTCGTAAGTAATATCTACTAAATCTTTTCCTTTAAATTCTTTAACAACATAGAAAGGAATCTTTTTGTCCCCTTCTTTGTAATCTGTCAATTCTGGTTTTGCCTCAACTTGCTTGTATTTACCATCGAATTGTTTGCCGACTAAATTCTTAGCCAAAACAACATTCATTGGTTTAAAGGTATATTGATTATATGTTTCTACCAACACATAATCAATCTTAGGTCCAACAGTTAATGCTGTATTACTTGGAAGCGTCCATGGTGTTGTCGTCCAAGCTAAGAAATAGATATCTCCTTCATTTTGTAAAAACTCTGGAAGCGAATCTTTATTCGCTTTAAACTGAGCTACTACTGTTGTATCTGTTACATCTTGGTACGTTCCTGGTTGATTTAACTCATGAGAGCTTAAACCTGTGCCAGCTTTAGGTGAATATGGTTGTATCGTATAACCTTTGTATAATAAATTTTTATCGTAAATCTGCTTCAATAACCACCAAACAGATTCCATGTATTTAGACTTGTATGTAATGTATGGATCATCCATATCTACCCAATATCCCATTTTTTGTGTGAGGTCATTCCAGATATCGGTATAACGCATTACAGCTTTTTTACACGCTTCGTTATACTCCTCTACTGTAATTTTAGTACCAATATCTTCTTTGGTAATCCCAAGTTCTTTTTCAACTCCAAGTTCAACAGGTAAACCATGTGTGTCCCAACCTGCTTTGCGTTTTACCTGAAACCCTTTCATGGTTTTGTAGCGTGGAAAAATATCTTTAATGGCTCTTGCTAATACATGATGAACACCAGGTAATCCATTAGCAGAAGGCGGCCCTTCAAAAAATACATAAGGAGGTTTTCCTTCTCTAGTGCTCACACTTTTTTCGAAGATATTATTTGCTTCCCAATAATTACCAATTTCATCGGCAACTTTTGATAAGTTAAGTCCTTTATATTCAGGGAACTTTGTGCTCATGTTCTCAACATTCTAATAGAATCGCGAAATTAAGAATTTCTGTTTAAAGGATAGGTGATATCATAAAAAAAAGCAAACGTAATTCGCTTGCTTTTTTTCGTTAGGGATATTTTTTGCTATTAATTATTAATTTGTAAATAAATTAATCTTAGAGCAAACATAATTCTAATAGACTAATTATATATTAACATATGTTAATTCTACTACATTTCTTTTCTAATTCTACTTAATTGGACTGGTGAAATATTCAAAAATGAAGCAATTTGATATTGTGGAATCAAATTATCTATGTTAGGAATTTGTTTTCTTAATGCCATATACCTCTGAGTTGCATTTAAAGCCATGGTTTGTATTTGCTTTTTTTCATACATAATGAAGACATACTCTAAAATTCTATTATATAAATTGCTTAATGCAATATCTGATTTAGTTAATTTAACAAAATCACAAAAATCAATCTCAAAAACAACAGAATCCACCAACGCTTCGTAACATAATATTGAAGGTTTATCTTCTACTATAGAAGAAAAAGCTCCAACAAAACTAATTGGTGTAAAAATGTTTTTTGTGATTTCTTTTCCAGATTCTAAAGTACAGAAAGCTCTCATAAGTCCAGAGACTAAAAAAACAATTTTAGTACTTTTCCCTCCCTGTTTAACAATAGTTTCACCTTGCTTTAAATGTTTCTTGGATGCTAAGTCTTTAAGAACAGAAAATGTCTCTAAAGAAACACCAAATTTTGATCTTAGAAAATCAAAATTAGAATTTGCCATTTTTTAATTTTTAATAATATGGCTGAATTTCTGTGTTTTATTTATTTAGAACAAATATTTTCTATAAACGCATCTTAAAATGGGTTTATACTCCATTTAATTGATAAATTAATTTAAACCAGATATCCAACCAGGTCTTCAATCTTAGAAATCAATTGAATTTTTATCGAGGTGTTTTTAAGAGCTATTTTATTGTACTTAGATACAAAAATGGTAGAGAACCCTAATTTTTCTGCTTCTAAAATACGTTGTTCCACACGTTGTACAGGTCTAATTTCCCCAGACAATCCAACCTCAGCTGCAAAACAATAATCACTTGGCAAAGCAACATCTTCGTTAGACGATAAAATGGAAGCCACAACCGCTAAATCTATTGCAGGATCATCAACGGTAATACCACCTGTAATATTTAAAAATACATCTTTTGCTCCCAAACGGAATCCTGCACGTTTTTCTAAAACCGCTAATAACATGTTTAGTCGTTTGGCATTAAAACCAGTAGCAGAACGTTGAGGCGTGCCATAAACTGCTGTGCTTACCAATGCTTGTACTTCAATCATTAATGGTCTTAAACCTTCTAATGTTGCTGCAACCGCATTACCAGATAATTCGCCATCTTTTTCTGAAATTAATATTTCTGACGGATTAGAAACTTCACGAAGTCCAGAACCTTGCATTTCGTATATCCCTAATTCATTTGTAGAACCAAATCTGTTTTTATTAGCTCTTAAAATTCTAAATACATGGTTTCTATCACCTTCAAACTGAAGAACCGTGTCAACCATATGCTCCAAAATTTTTGGACCTGCAATATGACCGTCTTTTGTTATATGGCCAATCAACAAAACGGGAGTAGCTGTTTCTTTAGCAAATTTAATAAGTTCAGTAGTACATTCTTTGATTTGCGAAATACTTCCTGCTGAAGATTCTATATAATCACTATGTAAAGTTTGAATAGAATCGATAACCACAATATCTGGTTGGAGTTTTTCGATTTGCTTAAATATATTTTGCGTTTTGGTCTCTGTAAGGATGTAACAATTACTACTCTTTGAATTAATACGTTCGGCGCGCATTTTTATTTGCTTCTGACTTTCTTCACCAGAAACATAAAGGGTTTTATACTGAAGTTTTAATGCTATTTGAAGTAATAATGTACTTTTTCCAATACCTGGTTCACCTCCCAAAAGGGTTAATGAACCATGTACCATTCCACCACCAAGTACACGATTAAATTCAGCATCTTGCATATTTAATCTTGCCTCTTGAGAAGTGTCAATCTCATTTATTTTTAAAGGTCTTGATGTCCGTTTAGTTGTCGAGGATGGTGTTTTCCAGTCACTCTTTTCTGGTTTCTGAATGACTTCTTCTGCAATGGTATTCCATTCTTTACAAGATGTACACTGTCCTTGCCATTTGGCATATTGACTACCACAGTTTTGACAAAAAAAAGTTGTTTTTACTTTAGCCATGTTCACTTCTTGAGGTATCAAGAATTGGTTTAAATTTTTAAACAGCTAAATTAAGATAATTTTAGTTGATGTCTTTAAACCAACTTACAATTGCTAAAACCTTTAATGTTGCCAGTTTTGATGGTAAATTAGAAAACAAAAATTGTTTTGTTTTTCTGTATAATGCTTCAAAAAAGTAGTCTGTTGATACTGTATTTTTTTTAATTTTCTTCATTATCTACCTCCTCTTCTAGTTCTTCTAATTCCTCTAGCTCTTCATCATCTACATCAGCTACTAATGCTAAAGTAAGCTCTTCAATTTTAGCAGATATATAATCCTTGTCAATGTTGGTGGCATCATTTAAAATTAATGCAGATTCGTAAAGCTTTTTTGCTTTCTTAGTTTTTCCTAACATCTCAGCAGAATGAGCTATATAATAAGTTCCTAGCATTGTTTCAGGAAATAGTTTATTTGCTAATTTTCCTAATTTACTAAGTGATTTATAGTCTTCGCGTTGCTCTGCTACTTTAGCTACTTTTTCGAGTTCTATTTCACTAATTTCTTTTGTGATACCAAACAGTTTTTCAATTCTTTTGTATCTATCAACCAAGTAGTCATCTAAAGTTCCTTCATAATTAAATACTTTTTCTTCTAGTTCCTTTTCTCTGAGTGGGTTATATATCTCAAAAATTTTATCAAACGATTTTGCAATCGCACTAGTAACAAGTGAATAATGTGTTTCACCTTCGAAATCATCAAAATAATATGTTACATTCTGATTTTCAACTTCACTTATTAGCGCATTAGTTGATAGTATGTTTTCACGTATTTCAGGAATATCCTTTTCTGAAGTCGCCATGTAATAAAACACATCGTCTTTAAAAATATTTAAACGTTTAGACACAAAATTTCTTAATGATCCAACAAAATCAGGACTGATATTAACATAAGCTTGAAAAGAAGGATCTTCTTGAAATAAATAAGAATTAATAAAATTACCCATAATATCATGACCAACGGCAACTCTAAATTTACTTGTATTGTATTTCTTGTCTAGGTAGGGTAATAATTCTGTAGATATAAACTCGTGAAATCTTAACCCAGAATCCATAGGTAAGCCTGTGAGTGCTTCATAATAGCTATCATATTCGCGCTCTTCACCCTGAAGAATACCAACAACTATTGAGCTTGGCATATCATCAAAATAAGTTTGAAAATCTATTTGCCCTGTAACAGGTTCAAATAAATAATCGGCGTCAAAAACAATAATTAAAGGGTACTTTATTTCTGAATCTGGATCATAACCCTCAGGAAGTTTAATTTTTAGTTTTCTAATAGAATTAAGACGTTCAGAAGGTATTTCTTCGTAAGATACTTGTGCATGTATAGGTAGGTAAAAAGCAAAAGTAAGAACTATTAAAATAGCTTTTCTCATTAGTAAGTAGGTTTAGTTTTGGGACACCAAACATACTAAAATATCGTTAAGAAGTCAATTTTTTTCGATGAAATGCACTTATCTATCCATTTCCTCTTGGATATCGTATATCTTTTCGAGCATAATTTCTTTATCTATAAACTGCGATGGTTCTAAAAGTAACCCCGATTTATAACGCTGTAGCGCCCTCTTAAGATTACCCTCTTTTTCATAGTACATACCTAAGTAATAAGCACTTAACATAGATTCAGGAAATTCCTTCTTAATTAATTTTGCTAATTTTTCTAATGATTCTAAGTCATCTTTTTTATTACATGCAGCAGCAATAGCTCTAATATCATTTTCTATTAATTTTTTTTCAAATCCATAGAAGTATTCTATGTCTTCATACTTTTTTACCAGATAATCATATGGTGTGTTTTCTGAGGGAAGTACTTTCTCGGTGTATTCTTTGCTATTAATAGGCTTATAAAATGCAAAAATCTCATTTAAAGCCTTAGGAATGCCTCTTCCAACCAAAGAATAATGATTTGCGTCTTCAAAATCATCAAACTTGTAAAATAACTTTTCATTTTGAACAGTTTTTATAACTGAATCATTTTTTATAATTGAAGCTCTCAAAGATTTTACATCAGCATCTCCTGTAGCCATATAATAAAACGTTTCCTTATTTAATATAGATAAACGTTGGTGTAACCTATTTATCATTTCTGGAGCTAAATCTGGACTTAAAGCAATATAGGCCCTAAAAAGAGGCACATCTTTAAATAAATAATAGTTTATGAAATTAGCACCTAAGTCGTGACCAACTATTATTCTAAAATCTGATGCTTTGTAGTTATCCTCAATAAATGGTAACAATTCGGTAGCCATAAACTCGTAAAATGAAGCTCCATCATGTGCAGGAAAAAAACTTTCGTCATCATAAAAGAAATCATCTTCTCTTGTGTTTCCTTGTTTAATTCCTACGATTATGCAATCAGGTATATCTTCCCAATAGGCTTGGTAATCTATATTACCTGCAACGGGCTCAAATAAGTAGTCTCCATCAAAAACTATAATTAATGGATAGGTGCGTTTATCTTCTGGATCATAATTTCTAGGCAGCTGAATTTTTAATTCACGCTCGCCTTCTAGCTTGTAAGAATCGATTGTTTTATAAATCGCTTGAGCTTGAATGTTAAGCGCTATAAAGCAGATTATAAGCAGGTTGTAAAAATTCTTCATTGTATTGTAATGGACTAAATAATTAAAGCAAGTTAAAAAATATTTCTATACTATTGTTTTCTTTCTGTTATAGATGGGAAGGTAAATTAAAGATAAACCACCTAACACTATAATAATTAAGGTTTGGGTTGACCACATAATCCAACCAAAGGCTCTACTGGGATCTTCTGCTAAACTAAACAGCGAAAACGCAATAACAACTGCTTCTGGAAATGAGCCAATACCTCCATTAGTTGCGGCAATACTAAAACTAGCCAATATAAACCCTATTAATACAGCAGCAATTGAGATGTTATGTAATTCTGGCAATGCAAATGTGGTTACATAAAACATTAAAACATACATTACCCAAATAAATATTGTGTGAAAGATGAAAGCCCATTTCCTTTTCATTTTAAAGATACTCAAGGCTCCTTCTATGAGTCCTGTAAAAAACGTTTTTACTTTTATAGCAAATTTTGAATTGCTTTTCTTTATAAAAAAGAATACCGACAATCCAATTATTATTAGCGCCAAGCCTCCTAATACTAGTGATGTTGGGTTAAATTTATCAGCGAAATAGTTATATATAAACTCAAATTCTAAGAAAAGTGCTATGGCTATTATTATAAGTAACATAATTGTATCCGCTACACGCTCAGCTACAATCGTACCTATTCCTTTATCAAAAGGGATTTTTTCATAATTAGTTAAAATTGAAGCTCTAGCAATTTCTCCTGCTCTGGGGATTGTAAAATTTATAAGATAAGCTGAATATACAGCCATAAAGCTATTAGTAAATTTTGGTTTATAGCCTAAAGGTTCTGCCATAAACAACCATCTATAAGCTCTTGATGTATGGCTTAAAATTCCCAAAGTAACTCCTAGAACAATCCATGTGTAGTTAGCATCTTTAAAATATTCTATTAAAGTAGTCACAGAAATCTGCGACAACGAATACCATACTAAGGCAACTCCTAAGAGTAAGGGTAAAGCAACTTTTAGGATGGATTTAGGTTTGCTCAAAAGTCTATTTTAGAAGATTTGTAGCTTCGTCTGGAAATACTAAAGACGGTTTAAATACTTTGGCATCTTCAATATCCATAAATGCATATGTGATGAGAATTAAAGTATCTCCCACAGCTACTTTACGTGCTGCAGCACCATTTAAGGTGATCTCACCACTGTTACGTGGCCCAGGAATACAATACGTTTCTAGACGCTCACCATTGTCATTATTTACAATCTGAACTTTTTCTCCTTGTATAATATTGGCAGCTTCCATTAAGTCTTCGTCAATGGTAATACTTCCTATATAGTTAAGGTCAGCACCTGTAACTTTAACGCGATGAATCTTAGATTTTACAACTTGTATTTGCATGAGGCAAAGATAATTAATTTAAGGCGATATTATCTATAAGTCTTATATCTCCTGCATATACAGCTATAAAAGCTCTATATGTCTTTTTTGTTGACTTTCTTTTTACTGGCTTTAAGGTTTTTGTATCTGCAATTATAAAATACTCTAACTCTAAGAGTGGTTGCTTCTTAAATTGCTTTTCAACCCATTCCGTAACATCTTTAGCACTTTTTGTGCCAAACTTAACTTTGGCAGTTTTTAGTGTTTTATATATAAAAGGTGCAATAACTCTGTGTTCTTTTGTCAGTCTTGTATTCCTTGAACTCATTGCTAAACCATCTTCGGCTCTATGTATAGTACAACCCACAATTTTTACAGGTATATGATGTAACTCAACAAGTTTTTTAATAATCTGTAATTGTTGAAAATCCTTTTCACCAAAGTAAGCAAAGTCTGGTTTTACAATTTCTAGCAAACGTTTTACAATTGTGCCAACACCATCAAAATGACCATCTCTAAATGCACCTTCCATCTCGTGTTCTAAGCCATCAAAAGTGAAAGATTGTGATTTTACATTACCTTCATAAATATCCTCAACAGATGGTGCATAAACTATAATTGTTGTGTCGCTCAAAGTCAGTAAAAGTGCAACATCAGCGTCTAAAGTTCTTGGGTATTTAACTAAATCTTCTTGATTATCGAACTGGGTTGGATTAACGAAAATACTAACAACTACCAAGTCATTTTTTTCCAACCCTTTATTAACTAATGATAAATGACCATTGTGTAATGCGCCCATTGTTGGTACAAATCCTACAGATTTACCTTGGGCTTTTAAAGCATCTATATGATGCGATAATTCGGTTTTATTAAGAATTTTTTTCAATACTCTAACAAAAAATTAACGTGTGCAAACATAATATTTTACTAGCAATCTGCGCAAAATTTTGTAATTTTGCATGTTTTTTACTCTTAATTTTCAAAAGCAGCAGATTTATGAAAGATAAACGAATATTGTATGTGTCCTCTGAAGTTGTACCATATTTACCAGAAACTGAGATTTCTTCAATGTCATTTGAAGCTCCAAGAATGGTGAACAAACAAGGAGGTCAGATACGAATATTTATGCCTCGCTTTGGTAATATTAACGAGCGTAGACATCAATTGCACGAGGTGATTAGGCTTTCGGGTATAAACCTGGTTATCAATGATTTAGATATGCCTTTAATTATAAAAGTAGCTTCAATCCCTAAAGAGCGTATTCAAGTTTACTTTATAGATAACGAAGATTATTTTAAAAGAAAAGCCACATTGACAGATGAAGATGGCAAATTGTTTTCAGATAATGACGAACGTGCTATTTTCTTTGCTAAAGGCGTTATCGAAACTGTTAAAAAATTGAATTGGGCACCAGACATTATTCATGTTAACGGTTGGCTAGCTTCCTTATTACCATTGTATTTAAAGGAATTTTATAAAACTGAGCCTCTATTTACTGAAAGTAAAATTGTAACCTCTGTATACAATCAAAGCTTTGAAGGTACGTTAGATAAAGACATGTTATCCAAGGTGAATTTTGACGGTTTAGATGCAGAAGCAACAAAATCATTAGAGAAACCGGATTATATTAATTTAATGAAAATTGCTATTGATAATTCTGATGCCATTATTAGAGGTTCAGAAGAATTACCAAAAGAGTTAGATACTTATATAAATGATTTAACAAAACCTGTTTTAGATTTTCATTCGGTTGAAGAATTTGCAGATCCATATACAGAGTTTTATACAAATACTGTTTTAAACAGCTAATACTACCTATGAAAAAGAATAAATTTGCCCTTCATATTACTGCATTTGGTTTTATTATTCTGAGTTTTATTGCTTGCGATAAAGACTTTGCGACTTTAGAATCTGATATCATCAATGATGGAAATGCTACAAGTTTCGACATTGTTTCAGAACAATTTGATATTATTTCGTATACTCAAGCCTTAGGACCTGTACAAACCAATGGACTTGGACTTAATACTTTAGGAATATATGATGATGCTTATGGCAGAACTACGTCTAGTTTTGTAACCCAGGTCAATCCAATAAGTTATAACCCAGTTTTTGGAGAGGGTGTTCAAATAGATTCTGTTGTCTTAAGAATTCCATTTTTTAGTACTGTTGAAGAAATTGATGATGATGAAAATATAACCTATTCATTAGATTCAGTAATTGGTAGAGAGTCTATAAGACTGCGCCTTTTTGAAAACAATTATTTTATTAGAGATTTTAATCCTGATGGTGAGTTTAGTGAAAGTCAAGACTATTTTTCTAATAAATCTACCTCAGAAACAGAAACAATATCTGATGCAGCTTTAGAAGGAGAAGAACTAGGTTTTGTAGAGTACGATGATGACGGCAATATGATTCCTATTGATAATATTATCGATATAAGTGAAGAAGGTTACATACTTACAGAGTTAAATGAGGATGGAGAGACTGAGGTTTCTCAAAGGCAAACTCCTGGAATTAGGGTTAAACTAGATACTACGTTTTGGAGAAATAAAATTATCGACAAAGAAGGGGAGGCCGTATTGAGTAGTCAAAATAATTTTGCAGACTACTTTAGAGGTCTTTATTTTAAAGCAGAACCTGTAGATGACGATGGAAGTTTTTTAATTTTAAACGTAGGTGCTCAAACATCTAATATCATTATATATTATACAAGATTAACTCCTTCAACTACGGATGACGAAGATGCTACAGATCAAGCTGTATACCAAATAGGGTTTGGACCAAATCGAATTAATTTTATGGATAATAACTTCACAACACCTATTAGTAATGGTGATGAAGTTAATGGAGATAGTAGAATTTATTTAAAAGGGGGAGAAGGTGCTCTAGCAAGAATAAAACTCTTTAATGGTGATGATATAGATGATATTCCAGAAATGAATGTTTTTGAAACCTTTAAAAATACTTTTGTAGAAACTGATGAAGACGGAAATTTTGTTAAATCAAAACGCATCATAAATGAAGCTAACCTTGTCTTTTACGTTGACCAGGATATGGTGCAAGATGGCGAACCAAATCGCATTTATTTGTATGATATAGAGAATAAAACACCTTTGTTCGATTATTTTGCCGATCTAGGTAGTAGTAGTTTACCTTCGTTTTCTAAAATTAACCATCTTGGTCCATTACAACGTGTTGGTGATGAGCAAAATGGAAGCGGTATTAAATACAAACTTAAAATCACAGAACATATTAACGATCTACTAATAAGAGATTCTACTAATGTTGATTTAGGTTTAGCTGTTTCTATTAATGTAAATTTAGAAGAGTCATTTGCTCAAAGGAGAGTACAAAATGCTGATGATTCTGATTTTACAACACCAATAAGTTCAATAATAACGCCAAGAGGGACTATATTATTTGGTAATAATATACCAAGTAATGATATAAATGCAGACAAAAAAGTGTATTTAGAAATATATTACACTGAACCAAATAACTAAAAATTAACCTATGTGCGGAATTGTTGGATATATTGGCCATCGCGAGGCTTACCCTATAGTAATTAAAGGACTTCAAAGATTAGAATATCGAGGTTACGATAGTGCAGGTATTGCATTATATGATGGTAATAATATTAAGCTTTCAAAAACAAAAGGAAAAGTTTCTGACCTTAAAGAACGACTAGAAAATGAAATCGCTACTGATGGAACTCTCGGTATAGGTCATACACGTTGGGCAACACATGGTGTGCCAAACGATGTTAACTCTCACCCACATTACTCTAACTCTGGTGACTTAGTTATAATTCACAATGGTATCATAGAAAATTATGACTCCCTCAAAAAGGAATTAATTAAGCGTGGTTATACTTTTAAATCAGATACAGATACAGAAGTATTAGTAAACCTTATTGAAGATGTAAAGAAAAACGAAAACATTAAACTTGGTAAAGCTGTTCAGGTAGCTCTAAATCAGGTCATTGGAGCTTATGCTATTGCTGTTTTCGATAAAAACAAACCTAACGAAATTGTAGTTGCAAAACTAGGTAGTCCTTTAGCCATTGGTATTGGTGAGGACGAATTCTTTATTGCAAGTGATGCTTCACCATTTATTGAATTTACTAAAAATGCTATTTATCTCGAAGATGAGGAAATGGCAATTATTAGACGTAATAAAGATATTAAAGTAAGGAAGATTAAAGGTGATGCTATAGTTGATCCTTATATACAAGAGCTTCAACTTAATCTTGAACAAATTGAAAAAGGTGGTTATGATCACTTTATGCTAAAGGAAATACATGAACAACCAGACGCTATTTTTGACACATTTAGAGGGCGTTTATTGAGTAATGAAGCTATGGTAAAACTAGCTGGAGTTGAAGACAACATGAAAAAATTCCTTGCTGCTGACAGGATTATAGTTGTAGCTTGTGGTACTTCATGGCATGCTGGTTTAGTTTCAGAATATATTTTTGAAGACTTAGCACGGATTCCTGTTGAAGTGGAATATGCATCAGAATTTAGATATAGAAATCCTGTAATTACAGAGAAAGATGTAGTCATAGCAATTTCTCAATCTGGAGAAACAGCAGATACATTAGCTGCAATAAAGTTAGCTAAATCTAAAGGGGCATTTGTTTTTGGTGTTTGTAATGTCGTTGGTTCTTCTATTGCAAGAGAAACTGATGCAGGAGCATATACGCATGCTGGCCCAGAAATAGGTGTAGCATCGACAAAAGCATTTACTACACAAATTACGGTGTTGACTTTAATGGCTTTACGTTTAGCTAGAGCTAAAGGCACAATTTCTAGTTCTGAATTCAGACATCATTTAATAGAGCTAGAAACCATTCCTAGTAAAGTTGAAAAAGCATTAAAATCAGATGCTTATGTACAAACAGTAGCGGATATATACAAAGATGCTACTAATTTCTTATATCTAGGGCGTGGATTTAATTTCCCTGTAGCATTAGAAGGTGCATTAAAATTAAAAGAGATTTCTTATATCCATGCAGAAGGGTATCCAGCTGCAGAAATGAAACATGGTCCAATTGCATTAATTGATGAACAGATGCCAGTTGTAGTCATTGCAACTAAAAAAGGACATTACGAAAAAGTAGTAAGTAACATTCAAGAAATTAAATCTAGAAAAGGTAAAATTATTGGGATAGTTACTGAAGGAGATAAAAGTGTAAAAGAATTGGCAGATCATGTTATTGAAGTACCAGAGACTATAGAATGTCTTACACCTTTATTAACTACAATACCATTGCAATTATTATCGTATCACATTGCAGTAATGCTAGATAAGAATGTAGATCAGCCTAGGAATTTAGCTAAGTCTGTTACAGTAGAGTAATTACTTTCATTGTAAGCAAATATATTTTAAAGCCTTAAAATTGAGAATCTTTCAATTTTAAGGCTTTATTTTTTAATAATATACTATGCGTGCATAATTTTATGAGAATTTATTATCTAATTTTCATATATTTAATTAAATTGCTCATCTAATAAAATAACTAATTCTCTAAAATGAAGACAATCTTAAAGCTTTTCACAATGCTTTTTTGCGTGGCATCTTTTGCACAAACCACGGTAAAAGGTAAAATTACTGACAATACTGGGCTACCCTTGCCTGGAGCTAATGTTGTAGTAGTAGGTACCACTTCTGGTACAATTTCGGATTTTGATGGTAACTACACATTAACCGTAGATCAAGACCCACCATTTTCAATCCGTATAAGTTATACTGGGTTTGAACCTCAAACTATTGAAATCACTGCAAACAATCAAACCGTTGATGTGTCTTTGAAAGAAGGTAATACCCTTGATGAAGTTGTAATTTCTGCATCTCGTACACCTGAACGAATTTTTGAATCGCCAGTAACTGTTGAACGTTTCGGATTAAAAGAGATAAAAAATACTGCTTCAGTAGACTTTTATGACGGTCTAGAAAATCTTAAAGGTGTTGACATTAATACTAACAGTTTAACATTTAAATCTATTAACACAAGAGGTTTTGCTACGTTTGCAAATACACGTTTTATGCAATTAGTAGATGGAATGGATAACTCTGCTCCAGCACTTAATTTCCCATTAGGAAACTTATTAGGTATGACAGAAACTGATGTGTTAAGTGTTGAATTATTACCTGGTGCATCTTCTGCATTATATGGGGCAAACGCATTTAATGGTATTTTATTTATGCGAAGTAAAAGCCCTTTTGACCATTCAGGGATTAGTGCATACGTTAAACGAGGTATCACATCTCAAGAGGTTGCTGGGGATAATGATTATACAGACTTAGGTATAAGAATGGCCTATAAGTTTAGTGAAAAATTTGCTGCTAAAGTAAATTTTGGCTATTTAAAAGGAACTGATTGGGCTGCCGCAAATGAAGAAGATAAACTTAATCGTGGGCTTACAAGAGCTGATATAGATTATGATGGCATCAATGTATATGGTGATGAGGTAAGTACAGACATTAATGGTGTTGCTCAAATTTTAGAAGGATTAGGATTAGCACCTTCAGGTTCATCAGCATTAGTACCTTCTGTAAATGTAAGTAGAACGGGTTACAATGAAAGAGACTTAACTAATTATAATGCTGAGAGTATTAAAGCTGATTGGGGATTATACTTCCGTCCTTGGGAAAATGATTTCGAAATTCAGTATGTTGGTAAAGTAGGTTCTGGTAATACTATTTATCAAGGAGCTAACCGTTATAATATCAAAAACTTCTTCTTACAACAGCACAAATTAGAAATCAAAAATGATAATTTCTTTGTAAGAGGTTATGTTACTGAAGATAGAGCTGGTGATTCTTATGATATGATATTTACAGGTATTAATATCAATAGAGCGTGGAAGGATGATAATACTTGGTTTGGTGAATATGTTTCAGGTTATATTGGTGCTAGTTTAAGTGGAGCCACTGATGCTGCAGCACATGCTGCTGGTAGAGCTACTGCCGACACAGGTCGTTATTTACCTGGCACACCAGAGTATGAAGCTGCATTTAATAGAAGTATCAATGACCCTGATTTAAATACCGGTTCAAAATTCCAAGATAATTCTAAAATCTATCATGCAGATGCTAACTATAACTTAGGTGATTTAGTAGATTTTGCTGAAATCCAAGTAGGTGGTTCATACAGAAGATACAGATTAAATTCTTTTGGAACTATATATACTGACGTTGATGGTCCAATTAACTATTCTGAGGTTGGTGTTTACACTCAGTTACAGCGTTCGTTAGAATTATCTGAAAATGTTGAATTAAAATTAACAGGATCTATTCGTTATGATAAATCAGAACTTTTTGATGGGTTCTTCTCACCAAGATTATCTGCTGGTTTTACAATTAATGAAAATCATAACATTAGAGCATCTTTCCAGACTGGTTTTAGAAACCCAACAACACAAGATTTATATATTGGTTTAGATGTTGGACGTGCTATTTTAGTAGGTGGTGCTCCTGACAACCCAGCAAGAGACGTACGTAATTATGATTTAAGTGCCACTGGTACTGCTATTGTTGGACAATCTAATATCGATGTTAATGGTACAGGAGCTTACAATAATTCTTTCTTTGCTACTTCAGTACTAGATTTTGCAGCATCTGGTAATCCAGCGGCATTAGAAATTGCAAACTCTAATTTAGCACAACCAGAACAAGTAACTTCTTTTGAATTAGGATACCGTGGTAAATTAGATGGTTTTATTGTTGATGCCTCTGCTTATTACAATCAATATCAAGATTTCTTAGCTAATGAGACCGTAATTTCACCATTCTACGGTGATGTTAATTTAACTCAAACTTTACCAGGAGGTACTCCTTTAGCCGTAGCTGCTATTGCAAATAATGATTATCAAGTATACCAAACTTATACCAATTCTGATGAAGAGGTTAATTCTTATGGAGCAGCTATTCAAGTTTCAACTAAAGTCCTTGGCGGTTTTGATTTAAGTGCCAATTACACGTATGCTAAAATGGATTTTGACGTAAAGAAAAATCCTGATTTTAGAACTAACTTTAATACACCTGAGCATAAAGTAAAAGCATCTTTTGGAAAAACAGAGTTATTTAAAAATGTAGGATTTAATGTCTCTTGGAGATGGAGTGATAATTATTTCTGGGAAGCATCTTTTGGTGATGGTGATGTGCCTGCTTATCATGTATTAGATGCACAAGTAAACTTTAGAGTTCCTAGTTTAAAATCAACATTTAAGCTTGGTGCAACTAATTTATTACAAGATGAGTACTTCACAGCATTTGGAACTGGTTTAATCGGTTCTCAATATTATGTGTCTTGGACAATTAACAATCTATAATAACGGAAAAGAAAATATAAAATGAAAAAAATAAGATATATAGCGTTATCATTACTTGCAATAGGTATGATGGGCTGCGAGAATGAACTCGTACAGGACTTAAGAGATCGAGGAGACACTAGTGGTGATCCTTTACCAGAACTAACAACTGGTTCTGCAGATTTTTCTAATTACGTTGCCTTAGGAGCTTCATTTACTGCTGGATTTTCAGATGGTGGTCTATTTAGAGCTGGACAAGAGCGATCTTTTCCTAAATTATTATCAGAACAATTTACGCTTGCTGGTGGTGGAGCTTTTACTCAGCCATTACTAGATGAAAACACTGGTGGGATTTTAGCTGGTGGGGCACCAACACCTTTTGGTTACAGACTAGTTTTTGGAGGTGCAGGACCAGTACCTTTGGATTTGTTTTTAGCAAGTCAAGGAGCGCCAGTACCCCCTATTACAACTGAAGCAGGGAATAATATTGGTAGTGATTTTAATAATTTTGGAATTCCCGGAGCTAAAAGTTTTCACTTAGTGACTCCAGGATATGCCGCATTTAATCCTTATTATACTCGAATAGCATCTAGTGGAACATCAACAGTTTTAGGTGATGCTTTAGCTCAAAGCCCAACATTTTTCACATTAAGCGAAGTTGGTGGTAATGACATTCTGCAATATGCAACTTCTGGTGGTACTGGTGTTGACCAAACAGGAAATATAGATCCTTCAACCTATAGTACTAACGATATTACTGATCCTAATGTATTTGCTCAGGCATTTTCAAGTATGGTTACTGCATTAACTCAAAATGGAGCTAAAGGTGTTGTGACTAATGTGCCAGATATTACTAGTTTATCACATTTTACGACTGTACCTCATAACCCAATCCCGTTGGATGCAGCAACCGCAGGCTTCTTAAATAGTGCTAGTGCTTATGGTGCTTATAATGCAGGAATAGTACAAGCATTTGCGTTCTTAGTAGCAAATACTCCTATGACTCAAGAAATGGCAGATGCCGAAATAGCGAAACGAACTATTACTTTTTCAGCCGGAGAAGGCAATGCTGTTGTAATCATGGATGAAAACTTAACTGATTTAACACCTCTAAATCCAGCTTTAGTAAGCATGCGTCAAGCTACAGCAGATGATTTGCTTGTTCTACCTGCTTCAAGTTTTATAGGTACTGAAGCTATTCCAGGCAACCCACAAACAGTAAATGGAGTTGCAATTCCACTAGCTGATAAATGGGTGTTAACACCAGAAGAACAAAATGCTATCGCAATGGCTACTTCTGCATATAACTCAACAATTGTTGCAGTGGCTAATACTAACCCAAATGTAGCTCTAGCTGATTTAAGAGCTGTTTTAGAACAGGCTTCATTATCTGGTTACCCATATGACGATTATGTAATGACTACTGATTTAGTTTTTGGTGGTCTAGTAAGTTTGGATGGTGTACACTTAACATCTAGAGGATATGGTTTAATGGCAAGAGAATTTCTAGTAGCTATAGATGCCGCTTTTGGATCTAATTTTATAGCATCAGGTTCAACTCCAGTTGCAGCCGATTTACCAACAAATTATTCTCCTACGCTTCAATAGTATCGATTAAAGTATATAATTAAAAGTGCGCTCAAGTTGAGCGCACTTTTTTTATAGAAAAAAGCATATTAAAAACACTTTTAATTTTAAATAAAACTATATCTTTGCAGCGCGAAAAACGAGCTGTTTTTCATATTTAAATTATTGCAAAACAAAAACATATAAGTAATGTCAAAAGTTACAGGTAAAGTTGCACAAATCGTAGGTCCAGTTATCGATGTAGAATTCGCTGCTGGTTCAGAGCTTCCAAAGATTTATGATTCGTTAGAAATTAACAACCAAGATGGTTCTAAATTAGTATTAGAAGTACAATCTCACATTGGTGAAGATACAGTACGTACTATTGCGATGGACTCTTCGGATGGTTTAAGTAGAGGAACAGAAGTTCACGCAACTGGTGCTCCTATCCAAATGCCAATTGGAGAAGATGTTTACGGACGTCTTTTTAATGTCATTGGTGATGCTATTGATGGATTAGGTGATTTACCTAAAGCTGGTGAAGCTGGTTTACCTATTCACAGACAAGCTCCTAAATTCGAAGATTTATCAACGTCTACTGAAGTTTTATTTACTGGTATTAAAGTAATCGATTTAATTGAGCCTTATGCTAAAGGTGGTAAGATTGGTTTATTTGGTGGAGCTGGTGTAGGTAAAACAGTATTAATTCAGGAGTTGATTAACAACATTGCAAAAGGTCACGGTGGACTTTCTGTATTTGCAGGTGTTGGTGAAAGAACACGTGAAGGAAATGATTTACTTCGTGAGATGTTAGAGTCAGGAATTATCAAGTATGGTGATGACTTTATGCATTCTATGGAAGAAGGTGGATGGGATCTTAAAAAAGTAGATAAGTCTGCTATGAAAGATTCTAAAGCAACGTTCGTATTCGGACAAATGAATGAGCCTCCTGGAGCTCGTGCTCGTGTGGCATTATCTGGTTTAACTATTGCAGAATATTTCCGTGATGGTGCTGGTGATGGACAAGGAAAAGATGTATTATTCTTTGTAGATAACATCTTCCGTTTTACACAAGCTGGTTCTGAGGTATCTGCATTATTAGGTCGTATGCCATCTGCGGTAGGTTACCAACCTACATTAGCAACTGAAATGGGGGCGATGCAAGAACGTATTACTTCAACTAAAAAAGGTTCTATTACATCTGTACAAGCGGTTTACGTACCTGCAGATGATTTAACGGATCCTGCACCAGCAACAACGTTTGCTCACTTAGATGCAACAACTGTATTATCTCGTAAGATTGCTGAGTTGGGTATTTACCCAGCGGTAGATCCTTTAGATTCTACATCAAGAATTTTAACTGCTGACATTTTAGGTGATGAGCACTACGATTGTGCACAACGTGTGAAAGAGTTATTACAGCGTTATAAAGAATTACAAGATATTATTGCTATCCTTGGTATGGAAGAATTATCTGAAGAAGATAAGATGGCTGTAGGTAGAGCAAGACGTGTACAACGTTTCTTATCTCAACCTTTCCACGTAGCTGAGCAATTTACAGGTATACCAGGTGTATTAGTAGATATTAAAGAAACGATTAAAGGTTTTAATATGATTATGGATGGTGAATTAGATCACTTACCAGAAGCTGCATTTAACCTTAAAGGTTCAATTGAAGAAGCTGTAGAAGCTGGAGAAAAGATGTTAGCGGAAGCTTAATATAAAATTTCAGAATTATGTATTTAGAAATTGTATCACCTGAAGCAACACTATTTAGTGGCGAAGTAGATTCTGTCGCTGTTCCTGGTGTTAATGGTGAATTTGAAATGTTGAAAAATCACGCACCTATTGTGTCTATTCTTAAAGAAGGACATGTTAAAGTTACTGGTTCTGTTACTCTTGAAGAGGAAGTGGAAGACAAATTTACTAAATCAGACAAAGGAGTTTGGTTAGCTATCAATTCTGGTACTATTGAAATGAAAGATAATAAGCTGATCATTTTAGCTGATTAATTTATTTCAATCACAATATATAAAACACGAAACTTAATAGTTTCGTGTTTTTTTGTTTTATAACTTACCTAAAATCTTATCCATAATCCAAGTTGTGTGCATAGCTGTTATTCCTGTTGAAGGATGTTTTATATCACCATAAAAATGATCTTTCATATTTTGCACATGATACTGTTGAATGTACTTTGGGTTTTCAATAAAAAACGTTTCAGTCTTTGCTTTAGTAATTAACTCTATAGGCTGTTCTAAAAAAACAGAAAATGTAATCTCTCCTTCACTACCAATGAGCCGCACTTTATCTTCTCGTTTGTAGGCTCCAAAATTCCAAGAGCCTGAGCCTGTAACACCAGATTTATGAATCCATGAGCCAGAAATTGCGTCTTTAGCTGTATATAATTGTTGTTGGTTGGTCGAAGTCCCAGAAGCTTCTTCTATATCTCCTAAAAGATATGTAAACAAGTCTATACCATGACTTGCTAAATCATCAAAATAGCCAGCTGGTGCAATGATTTTATCTGTTCGCCAATTATAAGTTTTAGAGTTATCTAATTCACTTGGCGTTCTGCTTAAATACCATTCAATATGTCTTACATTTCCGATAGCATTGTCATCTAACAGTGTTTTTATTTTATTGAATCTTGGCAATGACCTACGGTAATAAGCTACAAACAAAGGCAAGTTCCGCTGAGTGAATGCATTGCTTATTTCTAAACAAGCTTTATAACTTGGCGCCATTGGTTTTTCAATGCAACAAATTTTACCAGCTTTTGCGACTTTTAAAGCATAGAAATGATGTGTGTCTGGTGGTGTAGCAATATAAACGGCATCAATTTCTGAATCATTAATTAGCACATCTGCATCATTATAGTAACGTTCTATGTTATGACGCTTTGCATAATCTTTAGCCAATTCTAAATTTCTGCGCATTACGGCAGCAATTTCAAAGCCTTCAACTAAACCGTAAGCGGGTCCACTCTTAACTTCAGTGACACTACCACAGCCAATCATTCCCCATTTTATGACTTGCTTCATAATTACTTAAGCTTTAAAATCCTTAACTCTTGGTTTGCTAGCATAACGACAAAATGTAAATCGTCTTTTATAAGAATAGACTCTATGGCTTTTACTTCTCCTTCACTCAAACCTATTACATTTTTATATACTTGTAGTTCATTATTACTTTGACTCAATATATAGCCTTGCGAAGCGTCATAACGAATGGTTTCAACTTCAGAATCAAATATACTTCCTATTCCCAAAACCTCAACTGATCCATCTTTATCTAGGTCTAAAAACTCGAAATCTAAAGTAGGACCCAATTGTGCTTGGTTTGGCAAAGCATTGAATTCAAAATTACCATTACCATTATTTTTAATATAATAGGAGCTAAAACTTGATGCTTCTAAATGCAATGCAGCTTCAATATTTTCTTTGCCATAAACATCAATAAGACTTGAATTCGCAAATTCTTTATACGTCTTAATCTTATCATTAAGATATGGTGTTTGCTGTGAGGAACATTCTTTACCACGAACAGGAAATAAAATACCATCAGAAGATTTGCTTAGAGCGATGTCGTAACTCACATTATCATCAAAATTATTAGCGTAAATATGTAATGGCTTATCTTCTGTTGGATGAAATTTATTGTTCTCACCATAGTTTCCAACAAAATAGTCGTCATCACCATCTTTATCAAAATCAATAGCTTTTATAGTTTGAAACCAACCTTTTTTAGTATTGGTCGGTAAATCAACTTTAGTGAAAACACCCTTGTTATTATTAAAAAACGTGATAGGTATCCATTCACCTACCACCACTAAATCTTGATCTCCATCGTTATCATAATCTGAAAATTTTGCGTCGTTTACTATGCCTATAGATTCAATACTTTTTGCTTTTTTGGTCGTAACATCGACAAAACTTCCATTTCTATTTTCTAACAAGTATGATATTGGTGAATTAGGATATTTTCCTGGCACAACGCGACCACCTACAAATAAATCTTGGTCTCCATCGTTATCATAGTCTGAAGCTGTTATCGCTTTGGTAACACTGAGCATCTTAGGTAATTGTCCCTTTGTAAAATTTCCTTTTCCGTTATTTATGTATAATCTATCCTGTAGTAATGGACTGTCTTCAGTTTGACTATAATTACCCGAAGCCACATACAAGTCCAAATCACCATCCCTATCAGCATCAAAAAACAAAGCGTTATTATCGTTATAGGCTTTATCTTTTTCAAATAGATTTTCATTTGATTTTACAAAGCTTCCTGAGACATTTTGAATGTACAGTTCTGCAGGAAATCCTATGGTGTTACCTATAAAAATATCCTCTAGACCATCATTATTGACATCAGCTACAGTTAAAGCATTATCAACTGTAGATTGTTTTTGTGGTAATAATAGTTGCAAACTGTAATCATTAAAATTTACAGATTGATGCTTGTAGTTTATACCCAGATTAGAAGTTGAAACAATATCGAATAATACCATTTGTGTTTTTATTGAATCTTCATTGTTTGCATCAGAATGGGATAAGGTTAAACTTTTATTTGCTTCAACATTATAGAATAGTTGTGTTTTATCGTCGTTCCAAACCACTTTGATACTATCTATCATTTTTGAATCTCCTAATCCAAAATTCAAATTATAACCTACTGAAGATTGATACCCTCTACTCAAATAGAGTTGTTTTATTTGTTGTGTGTTGTTTGTGTAAACTTCAACTCTTGTACCGATACCACTTCTATTATTTTTTTGACCTTGAAATTGAAATTTAATAAAATTGCCTTCTGTATTATTTCTATAAATAGAAGCTTTATCGGATTGATTATTTAATACTAAATCTAAATCACCATCATTATCTAAATCTGCATAAGCTGCACCATTTGAATTTACTTTTGCCTCAAATCCATAATCGGTTGACACATCTTTGAACGTATAATCTGTATTATTTGTAAACATATAGTTAGGAAGCTTTTTCGAAGGAATAAGCGCGAGTGCTTTATCCAGGCTTTCTTTTGTAGAATAATCTCTGTTTTTACTACGCATTGTAGTTCTAAAATCTTGATTAGATAAATCCTTCTCTATACCATTAGTAATAAATATATCGTTATACCCATCATTATCAAAATCGGCAATTAATGGCGCCCAACTCCAATCCGTTTTTGCAATACCTGAAAATTGCCCTATCTCACCAAAACTACCATTGCCATAATTGAGCTGTAACATATTAGACATATACTGATGGTGCCAGCCCTTATTTACGATACGGTTAAATTTTGCAGTACTCATCGTTGCCATGTTTTCCTTGCCTCTTTTTCTGTCGGCTGCCATCATATCTAAAACCAAAAGATCTGGTTGTAAATCATTATTGATATCAGCAAAATCTGAACCCATACTATTGGCTGAAATATGTTTAAAACGTGTTAGAACTTCATCTATAAACGTTCCATCTTGATTATTTATATATAAAACGTCAGGTTCTAAAAAATCGTTAGCCACATAAATATCTGGCCAAGAATCATTATTAAAATCTCCAATTGACGCACTTAAACCCCAAGCTCTTAACATAGAAATTCCTGAGGTTGACGACACGTCCTTGTAGGCTCCATTTTCGTTTTTAAACAGTATATCTCTACTGTCTGTTTTTAAACTTGCTTGTTGCTGTGGGCTAAGAACTAAACTGTTAGTATTGGAATCTGTACTGTGGTTGACGAGATATAGATCTAAATCACCATCTTTATCATAATCTAAAAAGTAGGCTTGTGTAGAAAAACTATATTCTTTTAATCCATATTTTACTGCTTCATCTTTAAACGTATTGTTTTTTTGATTGATAAAAAGTTTATTTTGTCTTGCTCTTCTATTATCTAATGATGCTGATTTACAAACATAAATATCTAACCAACCATCATTATTAATATCTACCATAGTAACTCCTGTGGTCCAACCTTTACCATCTTCTACTTCTGCATCTTCAGTAATATCTTCGAATACAAAGTTGCCTTTGTTTAAGTAGAGTTTATTAGATTTTTGATTTGACGTAAAGTAAATATCCTCTAAACCATCATTATTAATATCACCAATTGCAACTCCACCGCCATTATAGATATAGCTGTAGTTTAGAAAGTTAAACTCTATGTTTTCTTCAACTGTATTTTCAAAATCTATGTTAGAATGACTTTCAGGAATAGATGTGAATGCGATATTCCTTCCATCTTCAAATGGTAAAGAATTATGTTCTGAACAGTTAAAACAAATTATTAAAACTACTAATACGAGACTATTTCTAAAACACATTTACTTTTAATCAATTTCTAGAACATTAATTCCAAGATTGTGTTTAAAAGTCGAATCGATAATTCATTTTAAAAGCGATTCCCCAATTCTGACGCACAATATCTTGGTTGTAATTATCCGAAATTACTAAATAAATATAAGATAAAGGCTTGTATTCCCATTGTAAACGACTATTAATATTAAAATTGTCGCGCTGTGTGTTATACTGCACGTAGGTTGTCCAATTTAGACGGTTATTAAAGAACAATTGTCCAGTAAATCGTGTCAAATGAAACGTTTCTTTTCCTAATTCATTTAAATCTATAGCATTGACATCGTATGACACTTCTAAGTTTGCAAATGGTAAGAATTGATAGTTTAAATAAACACCACCTGATGCTCGCTTACCACTATAATAATTCCCTTTCTGAAGATTAACACGATATCTAAATTTTTGATTATTAGCCGAATTATAGCCTACTTTTAATAGCCCATAATTGTACTTGTCTGGTTGTAATGCATTACCATTTCCTAAAGGGTCAAAACCATATTTAAGATCCACAAAATCATATGTGAAAACATAGTAAATAGCTGATAGATCTTTAAAAAATACTGCTGAATTTAAAAAGTGAGATGATTGATTTAGTTTTCCGCTTTCATCAAAGTAGTTATTATTACTATAATTTAAGATTCTGAATGAATTTAGTGTTTTAGAGTTATCATAAAACTTTTCATATTCAATTCCTGCTGTTGTTTGTGTGTAACCTTCTCTTATAACAACATCATTAATAGCATCATAATTAGAAAGTCTAGGTGTAAAACCAACATCTGTAATATAGTTTTTGCCTAAATTTTTTACCGAAACATTCCACCTTAAACCTCTTTTATTAAACCAAATTCCTGCATTATAAAAGTTATTATCTCCAGAAACATCATTAGTTAAACTGGTTCCAAAATTTGCTAAACCAATCCATTTATTATTTGTTGACTTATAATTAAGATTTACTCCTGTAACACGATTGTACTCATCTATAAATTCAAAGGTATCTGTTTCTTGTCTATTGATTAGAAAACCTGTTGCAGAAAAATTATTAGATAACTGTTGCTCTACTACTAAAGCCCCAAAGTTTTGGGAAGCTACATCATCCTCTTTATCAGTTTGCACGTTTAAAACGCCTAATCGTGTTTTAGGCGAAATATTACCTGATAATTTTAATCCAAATTGCACATCGCTATTTGCACCTACTCTTCGAGAATAAAAAGGGTTTACTCCATTTACTCCTAGATTAGAAAACAAATCAGAATTTTCTAAAAAGAAATTTCTACGCTCTGGAAAAAATATTGAGAAGCGACTCAAATTAGTGACTTGTTGATCAACATCAATTTGCGAAAAATCTGGATTTATAGTCGCATCAAGTTTTAAAGAAGACGTTACATTATATTGTACATCTAAACTTGGTTTAATGGTAGTTTCATCTGTATTATTGGCAACATCTTCTTGATAATTTGCTGTAACAGATGGTGTAATAGCAAACTTGGAACTAGATTTATTTGGCAAGTCTTCAACTGAAAATTTTTCGGTAAAACGCAAATCAAATAGCCTATAGTTGCGCTTCACATTTTTAAGAATGGTCCATGAGTTCTTTTTTATGTCTCTAACGTAAAACTGAATTCCGAAAACAGCATTTTCAGCATTAAAATTTAAGAACTTTAATGGTATAGTAACTTCATAAATTTTATTATTGCCTTCTGTACTGGTTTTTGCTTCCCAAACTGCATTCCAACTTATTGAAAAATCATAACCTCCATTTATTTTTTCTACAATACCATCTACAAGTGTTCCTAATGCATTTACAGAAAAATAATATGCGTTTTGTTCTTGGTTTTGCGTGTCTAAAACCATTGCAAAACCATCACTTAAACCAATGGGAACATCTCTTTTTAAAGAGCTAACCTGTGACTTTTCTTCTGTATCGTGATACACTAAACCAACATAAAGGTTTTCTCCATCATGAAATAGCTTTACTTCAGTCTGTTGTTCTGCTAAACCTTCATCATTTGGTGCATAATTGTAAAAACCTGTATGATTTGGTAATTGTTGCCAAACAAGTTCTTCTAGTTTTCCATCAACCTCTATTTTAGCATCGTTGAATTTTATAATAGAGTTTTGGGCTTTTAAATTAAACCCACAACCAAATACAACTAGCATTAAAAAATGTTTCATCTTATTCTTCATTAGCGCTTATTAACTCAATAACTTTTAAAGACACTAGTTTTGAAGACAAAAAGTTTTGACCTGTAACGAGTCTTCCATCAACTTCAACATGCGGTTTTCCTGATTCAGAAAAATGGAAAGTTCCACCCCTTTTCTCTATAGTTTCTTTAATTAAAAATGGAAACGTTTTAAAATAGGGTTTGTCTTTATTTTCAAAATCATCTGGATAACCGCTTACGTCTTTACCGTCAACTAAATATTTTCCGTCTTTAGTTTTTAAATTAACAATGCCTGCAGAGCCGTGACAAACCGATGAAATAACACCATTATGCTCTTCATAAATTTCCATTACTATATTTTGTATTGCTTCATTTTCTGGAACACCAAACATGGCACCACCACCACCAATATATTGGACTGCTTTATATTTTGAAACATTAATTTCTGAAGGTGATTTTGTATTTTTTAACGCATTCATAAAATCAGTATCATACAAATATTTTTTACTCATTTCGTCAGATGTATTAATATATGCTAATGGTACTGCGCCACCTTCAGGGCTTAAAAAATCTATGGTATATCCTGCGTTTTTAAATACATCATAGGCGTTTACAATTTCTGAAAAACTATTACCTGTATTTAACTTAGTATCACCATAATAATGTGCATTAGAAACAATAAGCAACACAGATTTTTCGTTAGGGCCATCGATTCTAGTTGCAGTTTTACTAATAATTTTCCATTCGTTTTCAAACTTTTTCAATAGAAACAAATCAATATATACCCATTTTCTTTCGGGACCAGCAATTTCAACTTTCGCAGTTGCTATGTCTTTTGTAACTTCAATTTCTAGAACTTTAGCATCACGTCCATTAAATTTTCCTTTTTCGGCATTTTTAAAAAAACCTACATATTCTTTAGGTGAATAACGGTTGAAACTTCCATCTCTTTTAGTAAGGTATAAGGTCGCATTTTCTGCAAAAGCACTTTCTAACATTTCCGGTTTGTTATAAGAACTACCTTCCATATACTTCTGTAAAGCTTTTTCTACATTAGCGCATTCTGATTGTGCATTTGAAAATTGAAATGCAAAAAGTACTGTTAGTAATAGGGTTAAATTTTTCATGATTAATTGTTTTTTGATTTGAATACAAACTTCAATAAACAAATGAAAAATGATGTATTAGGTTATAATAGAATTGTCCAGAATTATAAATTTGGATAAAATAACTAAGAAAACTGCTTTTTAAACTCAGAAGGCGTTACACCCACAGTTTTCTTGAATGTTGCGTAGAATGTAGACTTAGAAGAGAATCCTGCTTCAAAACCGATAGCTTCTAAAGTAAATTGATTGTTCTCTATTAATAGTTTTTTGGCTTCTTCAATTCTTAGTTCATTTATATATTGTGCAAATGACTTTTCTAAATTATCGTTTAATAATTGCGATAAATAATGTTTAGAAATATCTAATCCATCAGCCAAATCTTTTAGTTTTACATTCGGATTTTTAAACAATGTTCTTGTTTGCATTAAATCAGATAACTTTCTAATAAGCTTTTCTGCTTCACTTGAATTAATCTTTTTTGCAGCATATTTTTCTGGAATATCTTGAAAAACACTCTCTCTATTCTTTTTAAATAACAGAAAAACTAACAATGCATAAAACACTACCGAAAATGTAATGGTTCCTACTAAATAGAGATAAAAATAACCAATAATATATGCTGAATAAATTAACGCATTCCCAATAAAAACAGCAACAAGCCATACCTCAGAAGTTGTACACCCTTTCTGTTTATTAATAAGTTTCTTAAAGATATCTTTTAAAACAAACCCAGAAAAGATCAAATAAATTCCCCAAACTGCATAAATAAAATGAACGAAATACTGATGCCAAAAATCTATGTTGGTGCTATATGGTTTTATAATTCCAGTTATAACAATAATTAAAGTAAGAATCGAATAGTGTAGTTTCCATGATTGTGGAATAATCTTCTTGTTTTCTACTGAAGATTTTAAATAATAAAATAAAGAAACACCTATTAAAAAACAGGCAGATAAACCAATTTGAGAAACTAATATCTCACGATTAGCTTTTTCTGTAAAAATGATATAAATAGATTTTCCTATTCTTAAGCTCAACATTAATAGTAGAAGTCCAAAAAATAAATTTTGAACACGTTTTTGCTTGCTGAAAAATAAGAAGTAAAAACTCGCTATAAACCCATTGAATACTCCAATTGAACATATAAAAAACAGTAAAGGGCTCTCAAATGTCATAAAGATTATACCTTTTTAATCACATTGGTTACAATTCCCCAAACTACAAAACTGTTCTCTTCTGAAATTTTTATAATTGGGTAATCTGGATTTTCTGGTTGTAGCCATACTTCACCTTCAGATACTCTAAGACGCTTTACAGTAAATTCACCATCTAAAAAACAGACTGCAATTTTATTATTCTCAGGTTCTAAACTTCTATCTATAACAAGTAAATCGTTATCGTCTAAACCTGCACCAATCATTGATTGACCACTTACTCTAGCATAAAATGTAGCTTCTTTGTTTTTTACTAATTCATCATCTAAGGATAAACGTTGCTCTTTAAAATCATCTGCTGGAGACGGAAAACCTGCTGAAATTCCAGTATCAAAAAAATTAGTACCAGCTCCTTCAATAGCTTCTGGAATGAAAAAAGTTAAGTTTTCTGATTTATACACTATCATATTTTATTGTTCTATGATTATTACTGTAATAGTTAGTTAATTCGAGTATAGTTTTAAAGGTTTTCCTATTTGATTTAGTGAGTCTTATTCTAATTGTAATAATACAAGTACTGCAATATTTTTTCTTCTAAACAGACGTTAGATTCAGAAAATAACCTCCATAACGTTTATCCAAAGATATGGCAGTTTTTATATTTACCTTTTCTTTTGCTATCGAATTGCATAACTTTTTAATCTTAACATACATTTAGGCCTTTGAATTTTCTATAAAGTGAAAGGTCTTTTTATATTTATGCCTTGAATTTGATCAGGTTGAGCACATACGTATCGCTAGCTTCAGTGTATGAACAGTCGAGACCTATTCGCAAATAAGATCCTAACACAAGTTCAAGATGACAAAAACTGGAGTTTAACCATTAAAGATATTCCTGTCTTCTCAGGAAATAAATATGAAATACACAACACTACCTAACACAGATATAGAAGTTAGTAAAATATGCCTTGGCACGATGACTTGGGGAAATCAAAATACCCAAAACGAAGGCTTTGCTCAAATGGATATGGCAATTGATAAAGGAGTTAATTTCTTTGATGTTGCAGAGCTATATCCAGTGCCAGCTACAGCGGAAACTTATGCGGAAACTGAGCGTATTATTGGCAATTGGTTTACAAAAACAGGCAATAGAGATAAAGTGATTTTAGCGACTAAAATTGCTGGTCCTGGTGATTATACAGCGCACATTAGAACTACAGGTTTTAGTAAAGACGCCTTAAATGAAGCAGTTGATAATAGTTTAAAGCGATTACAAACTGATTATATAGATTTATACCAATTACATTGGCCAGAGCGTCATACAAATATGTTTGGAATAAGAGACTATAAACACAACTCAAATGAGCAATGGGAAGATAATTTTAATGAAATTCTTCATAACCTAGATGAAATTGTTAAGTCTGGTAAAATAAGGCAAGTTGGTATCTCTAACGAAAAAGCTTGGGGAACGATGCGTTATTTAGAAGAATCTAAAGCACATAATTTACCTAGAGCGATTACAATTCAGAATGCATATTCATTATTAAACAGAGTTTTTGAAGGTGATATGGCAGAAATTGCAATAAGAGAGAACATTGGGCTTTTAGCCTATTCTCCAATGGCATTTGGTGTCTTATCTGGTAAGTATATAAAAGGCATTGCAACTGATAATGCACGTTTAAAGCTCTTCCCTAGATTTGCTAGATATAGTAGTGAACAAGCAACTGAAGCTACAAAACGTTACTTAAGAATAGCTGAGGATAATAATATGACTTTAGCACAAATGTCATTAGCATTTGTAACTGATAGACCATTTGTAACGAGTAATATTATCGGTGCAACTAGCATAGAGCAATTAGAAGAAAACATTGATAGTATTAACATTACTTTGTCAGAAGATGTTATGAATGCTATTGAAACCGTGCATGCTGAGATTCCTAATCCTGCACCATAAAAGAGCCGTGTCTAGGATTTGAAATAAAATAAAAAGCTCTGATTTCTCAGAGCTTTTTTATTGTAAATTGAAACCCGTTAACCCATTACTGTTGTGACTAGAGGAATCATCTATATGCTTATTGCCACCTTCACTTTTGCTTGGATGAACTTAATGGCAAAATATTTGCAGGATTTTCATCCGCTTCAAGTTGTTTTTTTTAGAGCCTTTGGTACTTTCATATTTATATTTCCATATATGATTTATAAAAAAATAACGATAGTTGGTAAACACGTTTTTTGGTTAAGCTTTAGAGGTATCTTAAGTTTTGTGTCCTTAGCTTTATTTTTTAAAGTTGTTCAAGATATTCCATTAGGATCAGCTGTAGCTTTACGCTATACAGCACCAATTTTTAGTGTTATATTAGCTTTTTTCTTCTTAAAAGAACATGTAAAGTTCTGGCAATGGATGAGTTTATTAGTTGCTTTAGCTGGTGCTTTTATAATGAAAGGAGTCGACTTTAGAATCGATAAGATAAGCTTTATACTCATTATGTTGTCTTCTCTTCTGGTAGGTGGAGTCTTTGTTATTATTAGATATTTAGGATCTAAAGAACATTACCTAACCATTATTAATTATTTTATGGTGTTTTCCATAATTGGTAGTCTTTTTTTTATTGGTCATTGGAGAATGCCAGTAGGACAAGAATGGTTATGGATAAGTTTAATAGGTGTGTTGGGACTAATAGGACAATTATTTTTAACTCAATCCTTTCAACTTGCAGAAGCAAGTGCAGTTGCTCCAATTAAATATATGGAATTGGTATATGCCTTACTATTTGGTTTTGTTTTATTTGACGAAACTTACAGTTTATGGCCAATAATTGGGATGTTATTGGTGGTGCTCGGAATGGTTCTTAACATATTGATTAAGCGTAGACAACAATAACTTATATTTTAATCTGTCGATTAATTTGTTCTTGTAACGAAATAAAGGTTTCAGTACGTGATACTCCTTTTATACTTTGTATTTCAGAATTAAGAAGGTGCATTAAATGCTCATTATCTTTAGAAAGAATTTTAATAAAGATACTCCAATGACCAGTGGTATAGTGACATTCTATAACTTCAGGGATTTTTTTTAGCTGTCTTACAGCTTCAGGGTTACTAACTGCTTTATCTAAATAAACACCAACAAAAGCCATAGTAGTATAACCTAAAACTTTAGGGTTAACAATAAATTTTGAGCCTGCCAACAAACCCGATTTTTCAAGTTTTTTGAGACGCTGATGAATTGCAGCACCAGAAATACCAACATTACGTGCAATTTCTAGAATTGGAGTTCTAGCATCTTCCATTAATGCTCTAAGTATCTTTTTATCGATACCATCAATATAAACTCCTTTATCATTAATCTTCATGGTTGATTCTGTTTAAGGATTGAAACTTAAAAATAAGAAAACGATTTCAAATTAAAATCTCAGTTCAGATATTAAGTGGATTGTACCCTAAATAAGGAACTTCTTTTTCGTTAAAGACCACTTCGTAAGTTTCTAATTCTTCTAATATTGGTGTATATACTTCTTTAGTAATCGGAATTTGTACTCCAGGTGTTTTAATCTTACCATTAAGAATTGCCATGGTAGCCATAGCAACTGGTAAACCTACTGTTTTTGCCATAGCTGTGTAGGTTTGGTCTTCACCAACTGTTACCATAGTGGCGTCTATTTGATGTTTTTCTCCATTGAGTTCGTAGCCAAACTTATGATACATTACTATCATGTCTTTATCGTTGGCATCAAGTGTCCAACTATCCATTAAAATTTTCTGTAGAATTTGCGCTGGAGTAGCTTTGTCTAATTCTACCATTTTGTTAGCATTAAAAATATCTAACTCTAAAAATTTATCCCAAACAATATCATCTTGGTCAATTTTTAAGGCATGTCTAAATTTTAGTTCAACAGAATCAGTTGGACTATATGGTAAAAATGCATTAACGAAATCACGATAGCTCATATTAGCACTATCATCTATAGTATAGCCGTCATCTGTCATCCCTAATTGTACAAAAACATGCCAAGCGCGACTAAAACCAACACGCCTCATGGTACCACGATATAATGTTCTTACATGGTCTAAACCATAAACGTGTTGATACTTTAGAGAATCGCGGTTTGCATAACCTTCAAAACGCCCATAGCCTTCAATATCTAAAAATTCAGTACGTCTAAATAAGCGGTCATAAGGAATATATTTAAACTGATTTTCTTGTAAAAATTTGGCAGCTCCACCTTGTCCTGCCACAACAACATTTCTTGGATTCCAAGTAAACTTGTAATTCCATAAATTATTATCACTTTCAGGAGCAACTAAACCTCCCGTAAAAGATTCAAACAAAATCATTTTACCTCCTTTATCTCTAATTCTGTCTATTACTTGCATAGCACTCATATGATCAATACCAGGATCTACACCAATCTCGTTCATAAAAACGAGGTTATTGGCTTTAGCATCTCCATCTAGAGCTTGCATTTCCTTACTCACATAAGATGCAGTTACCATGTGTTTTTTGTAGGTAACACAGTCTTTAGCAACTTCAATATGAAAACGCGCAGGTAGCATAGATACTACAATGTCTGCATTTTGTACAGCCTTAGTCCTAGACTCGGTATTAAAGACGTCTAAGTGAATAACATGAGCTTTCGACTCGTTTCCAACTAATTTTTTAGCATTCTCAACATTAAGATCACCAATAGTGATATCTAGGTTTTCAGATTCAGATTTATCTATTAAATATTTTATAAGGTATGATGACGATTTTCCGGCACCAATGATTAAAATCTTTCGCATTATAATTAATTTTGTAAAGCACGAATGTAATAAATACAGAGGCCATTAAAAACCGAAATGAAACTTTAATATGAACAAAAAATTATTAATTACAGGATCAGTTTTAGGGATTCTAGGTATAGCTTTAGGAGCTTTTGCAGCTCATGGATTAGAGAAGTTAGTGGGTGCTGATGCTATTAAAACGTTTGAAACTGGTGTGCGCTACCAAATATATCATGCATTTTTTCTATTAATTATTGGAAGTTCATCTTTTGTAAATCTAAAATTGAAAAAAATCATTTTATACCTTGTAATTATAGGTGTAATTTTCTTTTCGGGTTCTATTTATGGGCTGGCAACAAATGAGCTTTCAAACTTTGATTTTAAGGCCATTGCACTAATTACACCTGTTGGCGGTTTATCGTTAATAATTGCATGGATTGTTATGTTAATCGGTATTATTAGAAATAAGGTCGATTAATGCTAATGAGCAATGCTATTTTAAAATAAATTGATAATTTAGCACCCTAAAACAACACAAAAATTATGGTAAACCATACACAATCGACGAAAACGATTTCGTTAGACCAATACGGTATTAAAAATGCTAAGGTCAACTATCAATTATCTTCAGAACAACTTCATGCAGAAACAATTTCTAAAGGACAAGGAGTGGAAGCTTCATCTGGTGCCTTAGCAGTTAGAACAGGAGAATTTACTGGGCGTTCGCCTATGGATAGATTCATTGTAAAGGATGATATTACAAAAGATAAAGTTTGGTGGGGAAATATTAACATTCCGTTTGAGAGTGATAAGTTCCAAAAACTGTACGATAAAGTTGTAGATTATCTCTCTGAAAAAGAAGTTTATGTTAGAGATAGCTATGCTTGTGCAGATGAAGATTACAAGTTAAATATAAGAGTAGTTAATGAATATCCATGGAGCAATATGTTTGCTTATAACATGTTTTTGCGTCCTACTGAAGATGAGTTAAAAAACTTTTCACCAGAATGGACAGTGATAAATGCTCCGGGTTTTATGGCAGACCCAGAAGTTGATGGTACACGCCAACATAATTTTGCCATATTAGATTTTACTAGAAAAATTGCTTTAATTGGCGGAACTGGATATACAGGTGAAATTAAAAAAGGCATATTTTCTGCATTAAATTTTATTCTTCCTGTATTTAAAAATACATTACCAATGCACTGTAGTGCTAATGTTGGTGCTGCAGGAGATACTGCTATTTTCTTTGGTTTATCTGGAACAGGAAAAACAACATTGTCTACTGATCCAGACAGAAGTTTAATTGGTGATGATGAACATGGCTGGACCAATGAAAACACTGTTTTTAATTTTGAAGGTGGTTGTTATGCTAAAGTAATTAATCTATCTCGTGAGCAAGAACCAGAAATCTATGATGCGATTAAAAAAGGAGCTATTCTTGAAAACGTAATCATGGATGATAATGCTAATGTTGATTTTACGGATACTTCTATCACTCAAAATACTAGAGTAAGTTACCCAATTTATCATATCGATAACATTAGAAAGCCTTCGATTGGTAAAAACCCTAAAAATATTTTTTTCTTAACTGCTGATGCATTTGGTGTATTACCTCCAATCTCTAAGCTTACACCAAGTCAGGCAGCATATCACTTTATATCTGGTTATACTGCTAAAGTTGCTGGTACAGAAGCAGGTGTTGTAGAACCAGTACCAAGTTTTTCAGCATGTTTTGGAGCACCTTTTATGCCATTGCACCCAACTGAATATGCAGATATGCTAAGTAAGAAAATGAAGGAAGCAGGTGTAAATGTTTGGTTAGTTAATACGGGCTGGACAGGTGGCCCTTATGGAGTTGGAACACGTATGAAGTTAAAATACACACGTGCTATGATAACTGCAGCTTTAAAAGGTGATTTAGCGGATTATACGTATGAGGACTATCATATTCATTCTGTATTTGGCGTTGCACAGCCTAGAAGTTGTCCTGGAGTACCAACAGAAGTGTTAAGTCCAAGAACAACATGGAATGATGATGAAGCTTATTACAAGATGGCATTTAAGTTATCTAACTCGTTTAGAGAAAACTTTAAGCAATTTGAATCATACGCCTCAGAAGAGATTAGACGTGGCGGACCACAACGTTATGCATTCTAAGTATAACTTATATAAACTAAAAAAGCGATTCTAAAATTTAGAATCGCTTTTTTTTATCTTTTAAAGTTTAGTTTTCTTAATTACTTTCCTTTATTTACAGCATCAATATACTTTTTTAATGCCATAGTCATAGAAGGGGTTTCTGGTGTTGGTGCAGCTATATCTACACGCAATCCTTTTTCCTTAACTGCTTTTACTGTAGTGTTACCAAATACAGCAATACGAGTATCATTTTGTTTAAAATCAGGAAAGTTATGGAATAATGATTCGATACCAGAAGGACTAAAGAATACTAATATATCATAGTACACATCTGCTAAATCAGACAAGTCACTAATTACAGTCTTATAGAATGTTGCTTGCTTCCAGCTCACACCTAAATTATCTAATGTTTCAGGTATAATAGGTTTTACTTTATCTGTTGTAGGTAATAAAAAGCTTTCGTCTTTATACTTTTTAATTAAAGGAGACAGTTCAGCAAATGTACGCTTACCAACATATATTTTACGTTTTCTGTAAACGACATATTTTTGTAAATAATAAGCAACAGCTTCTGACTGACAGAAATACTTCATAGAATCAGGTACTTTAAAGCGCATTTCGTCTGCTACTCTAAAAAAATGATCTACAGAATTTCTACTCGTAAGAATTATTGCTGTAAACTGACTAAGGTCAATTTTTTGTTGTCTAATATCTTTTGATGATACACCTTCAACATGAATGAAGGGTCTAAAGTCCACTTTTACTTTTTGCTTTTCTTGCAAATCAAAGTATGGAGAGTTCTCTATTTTAGGTTCTGGTTGCGATACTAAAATTGTTTTCACTTTCATACGTATCCCTTTTGTTTTAAGCGTTATACTCCCTAATTACCTTATATAAAAGTATATAAGGCCCAATTTCGAGAGCGCAAAGATACAATAAAAAATAGAAAAAATTCGGATTTATTAATTTTTGATAGTTTTTAAAAGAAGTTAAAAACCCTATGAGATTAATAAGACAAACCAACGAAAATGCTGAGATAATGATAATTTCTAAAGAAATGTTTGTGTAAAGTAAAAATAGATTAGCAACTAAGAACACAATACCAGAATAATTTTTAAATGTAGTTTTTTGAAATAAGTAATCATCAATTAAACTATCCATTTCAAATAGACTGCCAATAAGACGCTCTAAAAGTGTTTTTATGACTATGATAGTAGAAACGGCAAATACTAATTTTAAAAATGTGATTAACTCAAAAGGGATAGGTGAAATAAAAGTAGAATACGCAAAATGTATAAAAATACTAAAAGATAATGCGAGATTTACAAATAGAAAACTATCAAACTGGTCTATAAATTTTTGCTCTTTAGTATATATTTTAAGGTACTTAGAATTACCAATTACATATAGAAAATCATTAAATCGTAGCGTATTTAAAAATTTTGCGGCTACAATAGCAAACAATCCTATGATTGTAAAAATAGTAAACCACTCATAAGTAATAAAGTTTCGCATTGCGCTAAATTAAAAAGAAAAATAGGTTAAACATAATATGTACTATTCATAATCCATCTAAAAAGTTAATTCCGCTTTTTAATCCATTAAAAACTTTATTTTTGTTTCAAATCCTAAGAATTGCTCTAAAGCGTAATTAAAATTGAGTTAATGTCTGATGCCATTGTTATAATCCCTACCTACAATGAGATTGAAAATATAGAATCAATCATTAGAGCTGTGTTTTCACAACAGAAAAATTTTCATGTTTTAGTTGTAGATGATAATTCTCCTGATAAAACGGGTGAAAAGGTTAAGGCATTACAAGAAGAGTTTGATAATCAATTATTCTTATTAGAACGTAAAGAGAAAAACGGATTAGGTGTTGCCTACATTTCTGGCTTTAAATGGTGTTTAGAAAAAATATACGATTATATTTTTGAAATGGATGCTGATTTTTCTCATAATCCGAAGGACTTAGTACGATTATATAATGCCTGTGCTATAGATGGAGCAGACTTATCCGTTGGGTCTCGTTATGTTAAAGGTATAACGGTTGTTAATTGGCCAATGACGCGAATCATTTTATCTTATGGAGCATCGCGATATGTAAGATTGATTACGCGTATGAAGGTAAAAGATTCTACAGCTGGATTTGTATGTTACAAAAGAGCAGTTTTAGAAGCTATTGATTTAGAAAAAATAAAATTTGTAGGTTATGCGTTTCAGATTGAAATGAAATTTAAAGCCTATAAAAAAGGATTTAAAATTGTAGAAATCCCCGTTATATTTAAAGATAGAACTAAAGGGAAATCAAAAATGAGTGGAAGTATAATTTCTGAAGCTATTTTTGGTGTTATAAGTTTAAAATTGAAAAGTTTATTTGCTAAGTAGAAAGAAAGATGAAGCAAAATACCCTCATAAAAAATGCAAAGGTCGTCAACGAAGGAAAAATTGTTGAAGGAGATATTCTTATTGAAGATGATATTATAAAAAAAATTGATTCGTCTATAAGTGTTAAATCTGCTGATATAACTGTTATTGATGTAGAAGGTAATTATGTGTTGCCAGGAATGATCGATGACCAAGTCCATTTTAGAGAACCAGGACTAACGCATAAGGCAAATATAGAAACAGAATCTAAAGCTGCTTTAGCTGGTGGTATTACGTCTTTTATAGAAATGCCTAATACTAATCCACAAACAACAACAGTAGAAAAGCTAGAAGAAAAATTTGCTATTGCTGCAGATTCTTCACATGCCAATTATTCGTTTATGTTTGGTGGGACTAATGATAATTTGGATGAAATATTAAAGGTTGATACTAAAACGGTAGCTGGCTTAAAATTATTCTTAGGTTCTTCAACAGGAAATATGTTAGTTGATGATCCAAAGGTTATCGAAAAGATATTTTCTAGTACTGATATGGTTATTTCAGTGCATTGTGAAGATGAAGCCACTATAAGAGAAAACCTAGCAAAATATAAGGCGGAATATGGTGACGACATTCCTATGAAAATGCATCCAATCATCCGAAGTGAAGAAGCGTGCTATATATCTTCATCTAAAGCTATTGAGTTGGCAAAAAAAACAGGGGCGAGATTGCATGTGTTTCATTTGTCAACAGGAAAGGAAACGAGTTTATTTTCTAACAAAATTCCTCTAAAAGATAAAAAAATAACCGCTGAGGTATGTGTACATCATTTATGGTTTTCTGATGAAGATTATGCTAAAAAGGGAAGCCATATTAAGTGGAATCCTGCAGTTAAAACTGCTAAAGATAGAGAGCAACTTTGGAAAGCGCTTTTAGATGACAGATTAGATGTTATAGCTACAGATCACGCACCTCATACTATAGAGGAGAAGAGTAATTTATATACAAGTGCTCCCTCAGGTGGCCCTCTAGTACAACATGCTTTGGTTGCTTTATTAGAAGCGCATCATCAAGGTAAAATTCCTATTGAGAAGATAGTAGAAAAAGCATGTCATAATCCAGCAATATTATTCGATGTTGAAAAGCGTGGTTATATAAGAGAAGGGTATTATGCTGATTTGGTTATAGTTAATTTAAATAGTCCTTGGACTGTGAATAAAAGTAATATTTTATATAAATGCGGTTGGTCTCCTTTTGAAGGGAATACGTTTAAAAGTAGAATAACGCACACTTTTGTTAATGGACAGTTAGCGTATAACAATTTTAAAGTTTTAGACGTTAAAGCAGGTAAGCGATTAACTTTTAATAGATAAGATGTTTAAGAATATAAGTATCATATTAGTGTTGTGTTTTTTTATCATCAGTTGCGATGATTCTAATAAGATAAAAAAACCTGATAACCTTATTGCTAAAGAGACGATGTCTAATATTCTATATGATTTGTATATCATTAATGCAGCTAAAGGAGTTAATAGAAAATTATTAGAGGTTAATGGGTTTAAACCAGAAACTTATATTTTAACAAAGTATAATATAGATAGTACTCAATTTGCAGATAGTAATATGTATTATACTTTTAATAATGACATTTATAAAGATATAGTTGATAAAGTAAAGACAAGATTAGAAAAAGAAAAGAAAGTCTATGAAGAAATTAGAGAAGAACAAGGACAGTTAGCCAAAGTAAGGCGAGACTCTATTAGTGCAGAACAACGAAAGCAAAGAGACTCTATTAAAAAGATAAAAGTAAGAGATTCTATTGTTTCAAATCTTTCAAAAACAGTTCAGTGATTTCTTTAATGGATGTATCGATACTCTTAAATTGAAATTCCAAAGCATTTTTTAATTTCGAATTATCATATTTTGTAATACTTACTGCAGATTTTGCAGTTTGTTTAGATAAGTTTCTTCGTTTACCAAAAAATTTATGTTGTAGCCAATCTAGTCTCCAAGCAATTTTCAATAACCAAGATTTCGCCTCTATTGTTGGAGGTTTTACATGTAGCGCATTGGCTGTTTTAGTTTGAAATGTTTTAAAACTTAAACTTTCAGATACTAAGACAAAGCTTTCATTTTTTATGTCGCTTTCCATCAACTGATGCATAGCATTAACAACGTCCCATACATCAATATAACCAGTAATTCCATTTACGTAATAGCGCATGCCTTTATAAATCTGTTTAAACAGATTACCACTACTACCACCATTCCAATAACCTGCACCTAAGATGATACCTGGATTTACAATAACAGCATCCAAACCTTCTTGTGTACCTCTCCAAACTTCGAGTTCTGCTCCGTATTTTGTAATAGCATAGACACTGTTATCCTCTTCAGGGTTCCAAGCTGTTTCCTCATCGATTAATTTTTCGGGATTGTTGTGATGTCCAATAGCCGCAATTGAACTTACATAACATAGTTTACTTATTTTATTACTGATGCAAAGATTAACGATGTTGGCAGTACCTTTAATATTAATCTTTCGTAAGGTTTTATACTTATCGGGTTCAAAAGATACAAATGCTGCGCAATGATATACATATGTTATGCCCTTAAAGGCATTTTGTAGTTTAGGAATATCATTAATGTCAGCCTCAATCCACTCAATTTTATTGAATAAATTTTCGGCATCATCAGAAAAATAAGTAAAAACATGTTTAACACGTTTTAACGTTTTTTCTCTTCGGTAAGTTGCACGTACATTTTCATTATTACTTATTAACTTAAAAAGCAAATGAGAGCCTACTAATCCTGTTCCACCAGTAACTAAAATCATAAAACAAATTTACGCTTTTTTAGAATTGTCTTTTGTCATTAGATACGGAAACATATCTTTGCTAAAATTAAAACAGAATAGAAAGCATAATGGGAAAAAGTTTTGTTGAAGAGTTAACTTGGAGAGGTATGTTGCACGATAGTATGCCAGGAGTAGAAAAGCATATGGATGAAACTATGCGAAGTGCTTATGTTGGTTTTGATCCAACGGCAGATTCCTTGCATATAGGTAATTTAGTGCCTATTATGTTATTGGCACATTATCAGCGTTGTGGACACAAACCAGTAGCTTTAGTTGGCGGAGCAACAGGAATGATTGGTGACCCATCTGGTAAATCGAGTGAGCGTAACCTTTTAGATGAAGCTACTTTACGTCATAACCAAGAAGCTATTAAAAATCAATTGTCACATTTTCTCAATTTTGATGGAAAAACACCAAATTCAGCAGTTTTAGTGAATAATTATGATTGGATGAAAGAATTTTCATTCCTAGAATTTATTAGAGATGTTGGTAAGCATATTACTGTAAATTATATGATGGCTAAAGATTCTGTGAGAAATAGAATTTCAGGCGAGTCATCAAATGATGGCATGAGTTTTACGGAGTTTACTTATCAGTTGGTACAAGGTTATGACTTTTTACATCTATATAGAGCTAATGATTGCACTATTCAAATGGGAGGAAGTGACCAATGGGGAAATATTACGACAGGAACAGAGTTAATTAGACGTATTGGAGGTGGAAAAGGTTATGCTATTACCTGTCCATTAATTACAAAAAGTGATGGTTCTAAATTTGGTAAATCTGAAGGAGGCAACGTCTGGTTAGATGCCAAAAGAACATCTCCTTATAAGTTTTATCAATATTGGTTAAATTCTAGTGATGAGGACGCTGAAAAATATATTAAAATCTTTACGTTTTTAACTAAAGAAGAGATTGAAAATATAATAAATGAGCATTCTAATGATCCAGGGGCAAGAATTTTACAAAAGCGATTAGCTGAAGAAATTACCATAATGGTGCACTCTAAGGAAGATTACGAAAATGCTGTAAAGGCATCTAAAATATTATTTAGTAAAGATTTTAAAAACGAAATAAAAGAACTAGATGAGAATCTGTTTTTAGATGTTTTTGAAGGTGTGAAACAAGCTGAGATTACTAAAGCTGAATTTAATGATGGTATAGATATGATTGGTGCTTTGGCTGCAAAAACTAATTTCTTAAGCTCCAATGGTGAAGCACGAAGAGCCTTAAAAGAAAATGCAATTGCGGTTAACAAAGAAAAAGTTAAAGAAGATTATAAATTAACTTCCGATGATTTAATTAACAACAAGTATATAGTTATTAGTAGAGGTAAAAAAACCAACTTTATTTTAAAAATGATTTAAAGATTAATGTCAAAAAAATATGCCCGAAAGTAATTTCGGGCATAATCTAATCAATCAACCAACTATTGAAAAAATTTTTCTTTTTCACAGTTGAGTATTGAGTCGTAAAAAAAGGGATGCCCTTACAAAACCATTAAATTACAACCTCTAATATCTGAGTTGTCAAACCTTCCTATAATCTCAAATCCACCAGTTTTAGATACTTTCCCCAAATCTTGTGTGGCAATAAATGAGCAAGAATTAATATTTGCGAGATCAATAACATTAATGCCTCCTGTTTTGTTTGGTTGTTGAATTTTTAAAGCATCTTCAGTATCACGTGTTAAAATTTTCATCCAGGGAGGACATTCAAAAATACCATTAGCATTGGAGTATGCCTGACTCAAAAGTTCTGTCATACCATACTCACTATGAATTTGTGATACTCCAAAACCAGACTTAAGGATACTATGCAATTCTTGCCTTATAACTTCTTTCCGTCGGCCTTTCATACCACCTGTTTCCATAACAATCGTATGATTAAGATTAAATTGAAATTGCTCAACTAAATCTAATAAAGCGAAAGATACACCTATAAGTAAAGTCCTTTGCCCCTTAGCTTCAAGTTGGTTCAAGGTATTTGCTAAATCTTTAAGGTTGCTGAGGTAAAATCCACTCTTTGGTTGTTTTGACTTAACGATTAAATCATTAATCATATATATTAAAGACGATCCATTTCGTTCAAGATAAGAAGGTAGTAAAGCTAAAACTACATAATCTTCAATATTTCCATAAAAGCGATTGAATCCTTTAGTATAACTTTTTTCATATAGCTCTATATCAGTAACTAAGTGTTTACTTATTGTGTTTCCAGTTGTGCCAGAACTTGTAAAAGTTCTTTCAACTTTATTTTCCGAACTAAAAACCTCATGACTCTTAAAAAACTGAATAGGAAGAAAAGGAATGTCTTCAATCTGTTTTATATCCGCTGGATGTTTATAAAGTAAGTCGCAAAACGAGCGATAAACAGTATTGTTTTCAAACTGAAACTTGAAAATTTTTAAAGCCAAATCTTCAAATTGAGAAGGTGTTTTTATATTAAAAATTTCGGCTTTAGATATCATGAGGTAAAGGTATGCAAAATAAAAAAGCGTAGCTTGAAATTTTCAAGCTACGCTTAATATATAATTAAAAAGAGGCTTCTTATTTAACCACTAATTTTTTAGTGGTAGAAGCATTATTCTGAGTAATCCTAACGATATAAACACCAGACTTTAAGTTTGAAACGTCAAGCTTATTATTTATTAATGTTTCGTTTCTAACTTGTTTTCCTAAAATATCAAAAACCTGTACATTAAGAGCTTCTTCATTGGATGAAGTTATGTTTACAAATCCTATACTTGTTGGGTTAGGGAAAAGCTTTAAATTTATAGAATTAAAGTCATTTGTACCTGCAGTAGCAGTTGACGGATTAGTACTACCATAAGTTGGTCCAGTTGTAGGATCTATATCAAATATGTTAGCATCTACAGAATTACCATTAGCATCAAATACCGCAACGGCTTCATCTGGTTGTCCAAAATTTATTGTTACAGTATTATACCAATTTCCAGTATTATCATCTCTAAATACTAAAAGAGGTTCAAATTCACCATTATGCAAAATGTTAGCTCCTCCTAATGTAACCCCATAAAGAGTAGTATCATCAGCTGTAGAATCAGAGTTGCCGACTGCATCTAGTATAGTGCCAAGGCTTGATGTATCAATAGTTCCATTATCAGCAGCATCTAAATCATCACCAATAGACCCTGTAAATGCTGTACTTAAAACAACAGTAAATGATGGGTTTTCAAGATCTGGGGTAGTTACTACAGCTAAACCATTTGCATCAAAATTTCCTGTTACATTTGCAGCTCTATCAACTGTTCCGTTATAACCGTCATTTTCTATAGATATAATCCATAAATCAAAAGCAGCATTCGGTGTCCCTTTTAGTTCAAATGTAGTATCTGTAGGGTCAGTACCAGCAGGATTTGGTTCAAATTCAGTAATCATTTGTCCATAAGAACTTGTGATTAAAAATGTAAATAATAAAAAGTAAAGTTTTTTCATAATTGATTTTTAAAAGTTAGATTATAAATATACTAACAAATAATCAGTTTCAAGAATGTGAATAGTTAATACTTGTCATTTTACAATATGATAACATAATAGTTGCCAAGTACTTCTTAATTGCAATGAATTATAATTTCAATGTTAGCGAATTGTTATCAATTTAATATTACCATAAAGTTAAAGAAGATATATTTTATATTTACCAAACCTTAAAAAGCATCGAAGTGGAAAAGAAGGATATTAAAATATTATTGGTAGATGATGAACCAGATATTTTAGAAATAGTAGGTTATAATTTATCTACAGAAGGTTATCAGGTTATTACTGGTGAAAATGGTGTAGAAGCAGTTGAAAAAGCCAAAAAGTATAAGCCTCATTTAATTATATTAGATGTTATGATGCCAGAAATGGATGGTATTGAAGCCTGTGAACGCATTAGAGAAGAGTCTGATTTAAGTGAAACGATTATTACATTTTTAACGGCTAGAGGTGAAGACTATTCTCAAGTTGCTGGTTTTGATGCTGGCGCAGATGACTATATAGCAAAACCAATTAAGCCTAAAGTTTTATTAAGCAAAGTAAAAGCATTATTAAGGCGACTTAAGAGTGATGAAAATGCTGTTAATACTATAGTTAAAATAGGTAATTTAGTTATTTACAAAGAAGAATATAAAATTACTAATAAGGGGAAAGAGATTACTTTACCTAGAAAAGAGTTTGAATTATTATCTTTGTTAGCAACTAAGCCTGGTAAGGTGTTTAAACGCGATGAAATTTTAGACAAAGTCTGGGGAAATGAAGTTGTTGTTGGAGGAAGAACAATAGATGTACACATTAGAAAGCTTCGCGAAAAAATAGGAGATAAATCCTTTAAAACCGTAAAAGGTGTAGGTTACAAGTTTGTAGACTAATGCAAAAAAATAACCTTAAGAGAACATACAAGTTTGCATTGCGAACAGCACTATATGTAACACTGTTTACAACACTCCTTGTGAGTGTTTTTTTATATTACTATTACACTTTAAACTGGCAGGTTGTTTTCTTCCCTTTAGTGTGTTTTCCATTATGTTTTGCAATTGTGCAATACAGAGTTGAACGCTTTATTTATAGGCGTGTTAAGAAAATATATGATGATCTTACATTATTAGAGTCTACAAATCTAAGACAGCAACCCATAACTACTGATATGGGAACGCTTACTCGAGAAATAGATAAATACGCCAGAGATAAAAAAATAGAGATTGAAACACTTAGAATAAGAGAGGAATATCGTAAAGAGTTTATCGGTAATGTATCTCACGAATTAAAAACTCCTTTATTCACCGTTCAGGGTTATATACTTACTTTATTAGAAGGTGGAATAGAAGATAATAAAATCAGAGAAAAATACCTTGCCAGAGCTAGTAAAGGAGTAGAACGCTTAACTTATATCATAAAAGATTTAGACATGATTACCAAATTAGAAGTTGGTGATCTTAGTCTTAATAAAGAAAGTTTTGATATGGTTAAATTAGTTCAGAATGTATTTGATCTTTTTGAAATGAAAGCCGCCAAAAAGCATATTACTTTAACTTTTGACACTGAATATTTTTTGCCAATTATGGTCTATGCAGACAAGGAGCGCATACAACAAGTACTCACAAATCTTATTGTAAATTCAATTAAATATGGTAGAGAACAAGGAACCACCGAGATAAGTATAGAGAATCTAATTAAAAATAAAGCCATTATTAGAGTAACTGATAATGGTGAAGGTATCGCAAAAGCTAATCTTCAGCGTTTATTTGAGCGTTTTTACCGTGTAGATAAGAGTGGTTCTCGTAAAGAAGGTGGATCAGGTTTAGGACTTTCAATAGTAAAGCATATCATTGAAGCTCACGAAGAAAAAATTTATGTAGAAAGTGAATTGGGTGTCGGTAGTGAGTTTTCTTTCACTTTAGAAAAGACTAAATAGTTTAGTATAGTTGACTTGAAATTCTTGATACGTAAAGCCACTATAATTTTCAACTTTTGATAGCATTTTTATATCAAATTCATTCTGATTACAGAAAGGAGCAATACCTTCAGTATCTAATTTTTTGGCCAAGTATTCTTGCTCGTATTGTCCAGGTGTTGGAATAAAAAATGCTTTCTTTTTAAGTTTTGCTAAATCCATAATGGTTGTATAACCAGACCTGCCTAATACAAGTTCACTTTCGTTTAAAGTAACCTCAAGCTCTTTACTTGTCATAAAATTATAAACCATCATATTATCAATTACCTCTTTTTTTTGTTCAGTTTCAATCTTCCCTTTAATGAAGAGTATGTTTCCTTTATAATGCTTTAGATCACCTAAAAGTTTTTCTTCTAAAAAACTCCGCTGTGGCTCAGGACCAGAAAGTATAACAAGAAGAGAGTATTTTGTTTTAGTATTACGTTTTTCAAATCGAGATAAAGGACCTAAATATTTTATAGAAGATATATTGGTTTTAATATGACCTAAATCACCACTTAAATTAGTTGTGCCAATATGATCTGGCACCCAGCATTCATTAAATTTTGAAATTATTTTTTGATGCAATTTACTGCTTAACCAAGTTGTGTTTCCGCTTAAAACGCGTAATTGATGTGTTATAAATACCGAAGGAACACTTTTGTGCCTTACACCAAAACGATTATCAGAAATAATACCAGATATGTGTTTTGTTTTAATTAGAATTTCAACCTGTCTTTTTTCTTTTTTTATAGTTTTTAAAAGGTGAGGTGAATCTTTTATAAATTTTAGTTTATAGCCATTTGCTTTTTTTGGATATGTAATATTGTATGATGGGAGTTCTATAGCTGTAAGTTTCGGAAATTCTTTCTTTAATAGTTCTAATGCTTCACCATCACTAGCTATTAAAGGTTCATAATCATTAGCTATTAATGCATTTATAATAGGAATACATCTTGTAGCATGCCCTAAACCCCAATTTAAAGGAGCAACTAAAATTCGTTTATTGTGCTGAACTTGATTCAGTATCTTTTTATTTTAAACATCAGTTAATGAAACAAAGATAAACCTAAAATGTTTCCTTAATTTTACCAAATAATTAATAACTTGAAGTAAAACCGTGGGAAGTAAAAATAAGCTCAAACGATTTAAAGAAAACGAAACCTTTGCGAATGTGTTTCAACCAACTCGAGAAGAATTAGTTAATGGAGTTTATCATTTAAAAGGTAGGTGGAAAACAGAGGTTTTTAAAAATGATAATCCTTTAGTCATAGAATTAGGTTGCGGCAAAGGTGAATATACAGTTGGTTTAGCAAAACGCTATCCAAATAAAAATTTTATTGGTATTGATATTAAGGGAGCACGTTTTTGGAGAGGTGCAAAAACAGCAATTGAAGAGGATATATCTAATGCAGCATTTATAAGATCCCAAATAGAGTTAATAGAATATATTTTTGAAGAAAATGAGGTTGATGAAATCTGGATTACATTTCCAGATCCTCAGATAAAATACAAGCGAACTAAACATCGTATGACTAACCTTCAGTTTATAGAACGCTATAGAAAAGTCTTAAAACCAAAAGGGTTAATGCACTTAAAAACGGATAGTGAGTTTATGCATGGTTACACACTTGGTTTATTGCATGGCTTAGGACATGAGGTCTTATATGCAAATCATAATATATATAAGTTAGAAGGCAGTCCTGAGGAAGTTACAGAGATTCAAACCTTTTACGAAAACCAGTATTTAGAGAAAGACAAAGCAATTACGTATATTAGATTCAAAATCAACTAAAATTTGAGTATTACCATTATTTTCTTTCTAGGACTTATTGTTGCACTAGTAGGTGTAATTCCGCCAGGATTACTTAATATGACAGCAGCAAGAATTAGCCTAAAGGAAGGCGCTGCACGTGGTATAATGTTTTCTTCTGGAGTGTCTATAATTGTTTTTGTTCAAACTTATATTGCTGCAATTTTTGCAAGATATTTATCTAATAGACCCGATGTAGTAGAAATTCTTCAACGTGTTGCCTTTGTTATTTTTGTGCTTATTACCATTTATTTTCTAGTACTGGCATCAAAACAGAAAGAAACAAAGACAGAAACTGAAACTAAAAGTAAGCATGGGCGTCTTTTACATGGGATGTTTTTATCTGCACTTAATATATTTCCTATTCCATATCAAGCATACATGACGATTACTTTAGCTTCGTTTGGTTGGATGAATTTTGAGCGTACGAGTATTATAACTTACGTTACAGGGGCTTCTATGGGAACCTTTGTTGCATTATATTTCTATATTTTCTTTTTTGATAAGATAAAGGATAAAAAAATCACTTCGCAAAAAAGCATGAATTACAGTATTGGTATTATTACAGGACTTGTTGCGCTCATTACATTTATTAATATTCTAATGGAATTGTAACAAATGAAACATCTCAACATCGATATTTTTTGTATTAACTTTATTATGTAGATATTCCATTTGACAATTGAATTAATAGGAAAGAACAAATGAAACCAGAAACACTAGGTTTTTTTGAAAAAGTATATGAAATCGCTCGACTAGTGCCCTATGGTAGAGTCACAAGTTATGGAGCGATTGCAAAATATCTCGGAGCTGCAAAAAGCGCTCGTATTGTTGGTTATGCGATGAATGGTTCTGGTGGCAAAGATGTACCAGCGCATCGTGTAGTAAATAGAAAAGGGCTCTTAACAGGGAAGCATCATTTTGAAGGCACTAATTTAATGCAGCAACTTTTAGAGAGTGAAGGTATTGAGGTGGTAGATAACCAAATTCAAAACTTAGAAGCTGTCTATTGGGATCCTGCTAAGGAATTACAATAAAAAGTCTTATTGCTATATCAAATCTTACCATTAATCAATTCAATTTTAACCCTTCAAATTCTAAACTTTTAGCAGTATCTTTGCATTTAGAATAAATCTAGATAAGAATATTTGTCGGGTAGAGCGCAGTCGAAACCTATTAAGGTTTTAAGACTGTTTCTCATGCAATCAAAATTATGAAATTAAACAAACAAGACATATTAAAAGCGCTCAAAACCATTACTGCTCCAGGGGAAGGAGAAAATATGGTAGATAGTGGTGCGGTAACCAATGTGGTGACGTTTGCAGATGAGGTTATTGTAGATATTACAATAAAAAACCCAAGCCTTCAGGCGCGTAAAAGAACAGAGGTTGAAATTTTACAAACTATTCATAAAGAGGTTTATGAAAAAGCTAAAATCAAAGTCAATGTAAAAGTTGATGCACCAGCTAAACCAACTACAAATGCGATTAAAGGAAAACCAATTCCTGATATTCAAAATATTGTGGCTGTAGCTTCTGGTAAAGGAGGCGTAGGTAAATCTACTGTAACAGCAAATTTAGCTGTGACTTTAGCTAAAATGGGTTTCAAAGTTGGTGTTTTAGATGCTGATATTTATGGACCTTCAATTCCGATTATGTTCGATGTGGCAAATGAAAGACCACTATCAGTAAATGTAGACGGAAAATCTAAAATGAAGCCTGTAGAAAATTATGGTGTCAAAGTATTATCCATAGGTTTCTTTACCAAACCAGATCAGGCAGTAATTTGGAGAGGACCTATGGCATCCAAAGCATTAAATCAAATGATTTTTGATGCAGCTTGGGGAGAATTAGATTTCTTATTGCTCGATTTACCTCCAGGAACTGGTGATATTCATTTAAGTATTATGCAAGCATTACCAATTACAGGAGCTGTAGTAGTTAGTACACCTCAAAATGTAGCTTTAGCAGATGCTAAAAAAGGTGTGGCTATGTTTCAGCAAGATAGTATTAATGTGCCTGTTTTAGGAATCATAGAAAACATGGCTTATTTTACACCTGCAGAGTTGCCTGAAAATAAATACCACATATTTGGTAAAGAAGGTGCCAAAAATTTAGCTGAAGATTTAGACGTGCCATTTTTAGGAGAAGTACCATTAGTGCAAAGTATTAGAGAAGCTGGTGATATTGGAAGGCCAGCGGCAATGCAAACCGCAACTCCAACAGAAGAAGCGTTTGAAGATATAACAAGAAATGTTGTTCAACAAGTAGTGAGTAGAAATGAAGCTTTACCAGCAACAGAAGCAATAAAAATTACAACAATGGCAGGTTGTTCTGCCGTCAACAAAAAATAGATGAGCTCAGAAGAACTTAGATTAAACGTAGAAAAGGCATTGGACGAAATTCGTCCATTTTTACAGAGTGATGGTGGTGATATTGCTTTGTTATCTATAGAAGATGACAAATTTGTAAAAGTACAACTTGAAGGTGCTTGTACATCATGTAGTGTTAATCAGATGACATTAAAATCTGGTGTAGAAATGACAATTAAAAAATACGCTCCACAAATTGAGAAAGTTATTAATGTAGATTAATGTGACAAATATCACATTTTAAATAAAATCACATTAGTAGTTTTGTTTCCAACTTTACATTCATGATTACAACAGATATACTTATTATTGGTGCAGGTCCAACAGGATTGTTTACCGTTTTTGAAGCTGGTCTTTTAAAGTTAAAGTGTCATTTAATTGATGCCTTGCCTCAACCTGGTGGTCAGTGTTCTGAGATTTACCCTAAAAAACCGATTTACGATATTCCTGCATATCCAGAAATTTTAGCAGGCGATTTAACGGATAAGTTAATGGAACAGTGCAAACAGTTTGAGCCAGGTTTTACACTAGGTGAGCGTGCTGAAACAATTGAAAAGCAAGAAGATGGTACATTTATTGTAACTACCAATAAAGGGACTAAACATCAAGCTCCAGTTATTGCTATTGCTAGTGGTTTAGGGAGTTTTGAGCCAAGAAAGCCTTTAATTCATAATATTGCAGATTTTGAAGATAAGGGAGTTGAATATATTATTAAAGAGCCAGAGTTATATCGTGATAAGAAAGTGGTTATTGCTGGTGGAGGAGATTCGGCTTTAGATTGGAGTATTTTTTTAAGCGATATTGCTTCTGAAGTCACTTTGATACACAGAAGAAATGAATTTCGTGGTCACTTAGACTCAGTAGAGAAAGTTCAAGAATTAAAAAATAAAGGAAAAATCAATTTAATTACTCCGGCAGAAGTTGTTGGTATTGTTGGTGATAAAAGAGTGAGTGCTGTAGTTGTAAAACAAGCACAACATATAGAGAAAGAATTTGAAGTAGAATGTGATCATTTTGTACCTCTTTTTGGATTATCTCCAAAGTTGGGTCCAATTGCAAATTGGGGACTTGAAATAGAAAAGAATGCTATTAAAGTTAATAATGCGTTAGATTATCAAACTAACATTCCGGGCATATTTGCTATCGGTGATGGTAATACATATCCAGGAAAACTGAAGTTGATTCTCTGTGGCTTCCATGAGGCGACATTAATGTGTCAAGCAGCTTATCAAATTATCAATCCAGGAAAACGCTACGTTTTAAAATACACAACGGTAAGTGGTATTGATGGATTTGATGGCACACGTAAAGAAGCGCCTAAGGCAGTTGTAAAAGCAATAGAATAATTGAATAATCCAGATATAAATATTATAATTATAGATCGAGAAGGTGAAACTCATAAAATTGAGGCACCTACTGATATGGCTATGAATCTAATGGAAGTCGTTCGTTCTTATGAACTTGCTCCCGAAGGCACAATTGGTGTTTGTGGTGGTATGGCGATGTGCGCCTCTTGCCAATGTTATGTATTAAGTGAAACTGAACTACCAGAAATGCAAGATGATGAAGAGGCAATGCTTTCTGAAGCCTTTTATGTAAAAGATAATTCACGTTTAGGTTGCCAAATTCAAATGACTCCCGAAATGGAAGGCTTAGAGGTTGAGTTGGCTCCTGAGTCTTAACAAATTCCTGCGAAGGCAGGAATTCATAATTATATCAGCAAGTCCACTCTTTAATAAGAATAAGTAGTGTAAATGAAAAGGTAATAGGTGTTATAGTTATAAAGCCTGTATACCAACTATAATATACTTCGTATTTTAAGTCTCCATTATTTTTTTGATAAATTCCATCTGATAGTTCCGTATGAGCAGCCTCAAATTGTTGGTATTTATTAGAAACGTGGAATCCTTCTTTCTTAGTGATTTTTTTAGAAAGTATCATTACAACTTTACAGATTAACAACGTATTAAATGGTGAGAATGTAAATACTAAGCATTGATAGCCGCAAAGATAATTCCAATCGGTCAAAAGCATTACTATTCCAATAACACCAATGAAAAAAGAGATTTTGAGATATTTTTTAAATCTGTTTTTATCTTTCAAATCTTCAGACGAAAATATTAAAGGTAGATTCAAAAGACCGCTAATAATAATTATCATCCAGAAGTACATTTCTAATAACTCCATACCAATCACTCAGTCCTATAATCAACCAAAGCAGTAGGCCCTTCCAATAAAAAACGGTCAATCTTCAATGTGCCATCTTCTGTAGTCACAATCTGCCATTTTATTAAAGAAATTTTACCATTTTCGATTTCAATACCAGTAATACTTCTCGGATGTACACAACTACCATCATTAAAAAAAGCAATATCACCTGGTTCTGGGAAACGTGGTCTGTGCGTATGACCAACAATTGTAATTAAATTGTTGTTTTCCGAAATCCACTTTTTGGTTTTACGTTCTACTCTAATAAGGTTTTTATAGTTTTTCGCAGGACTAGTCGGATCCGCGATACCCATTACGTTTAATGGTTTCCAGAGCACACGTACCATAAATCGACTCCATTTCCAGAAGAGGTAATTCCACCAATCGGCTTGATGTCCATGACATAAAAATAATTCTTGCCCAGATTCAGAATGCTCTAAAACAATCCCTTCATGATATTTTATATCACAAAACAATTCCACATCTTCTCCAGTTTTAGGGTCGAAATAGGTTGATAAATGTTTTGCCACATATTCAGGATCGCGATAAACCATATCATGATTTCCCCAAATCATATGCAAACGTTCTTGTTGATGGAACATTCGCATTAACATATAGACATTTTTGTGAGCGTTTAATATGGATTCAAAAGATAGGTTTTCCCATAATTCATCACCATCGCCAAGTTCGCAATAACTAAAACCTTCAGCATAATAATGTTTTAATGCATGAAAGTAAATATTTCTGTTATTGGCAAAATCGTCTGCAAAGCTATTATCACCTCTATGGCAATCACTAAATAGAATAAATTTAGATGAATTGCCAAAGGTAATTCGCTTTGCATTTTTATAGGCGCGATCTAATCTGGTTTTTGAAGACATATAGACAATTTGAACTAAAGTAGTAAAACTTATTCAATTTTATTTAGTGCAATAGGCAGCAAACGTTCCACAAATTTTAAATAAGCCAATTCCGATGGATGTAGACCGTCAGAAGCAACAAGCTCAGGGTTCTCAAGTCCTTGACGTGTAATATCAGTGATGTTGACAAATGTAACTCCATTTACCGCACAGTGGTTTTCAGCAAAACTGTTGTATTGATCTATTTCTTCTGATGTTGTTGGCGAGAATCCAAACCCTTGACCAAAAGATGTATATGCATAATCTGGAATAGATATTACTATAACATTATTGACATCTCCTTTAGCGAACTCAATAGATTTAGTTATTAATTCTGGAAACTCTTGTTCATATAAAGAAAGCGGCCTGTTTTGATATTGATTATTAACACCAATCAATAGTGTTACTAAATCATAGGTGTTTGGAAGATTTTGACCATCTATGGCATTGAGTAAATCTGTTGTTTTCCAGCCTGTTTGAGCAATAATATTTAAATCAAAGATATCTTGTTCAGGAAAAAACGTTATTAAACTATCCTTTAATTGTTCTGGATAGCGGCAAGTGTCACAAACACTTTGTCCAATAGTATAACTATCACCAAGTGATAAGATATTATAATTTTTAGGACTATAATTTTGTGCATCATCACCAGATTTGCAAGCGAATACTAAAAATAAGCATATTAAAAATAAACCTAACTTTTTCATAAACGTAAAGATAACAGATTCATAAAATAAAAAATGCCTCTCACTTAAGAGAGGCATTTTTTATAATTAAGTTTATCTGAGACACCAAATGTCGCTTTGCGACTATTTAAAAGCATTTAAACCAGTTACATCTAAACCTGTAATTAGTAAATGAATATCATGTGTACCTTCATATGTGACTACACTTTCTAAGTTCATCATATGTCTCATAATAGAATATTCGCCACTAATTCCCATACCTCCTAACATCTGTCTTGCATCACGAGCGATAGTTAAGGCCATATCTACATTATTACGTTTAGCCATAGATATTTGGGCTGAAGTAGCTGTGCCAGCTTCTCTCATTACTCCAAGTCTCCAAGCTAATAATTGTGCTTTAGTGATTTCTGTAATCATCTCAGCTAATTTCTTTTGTTGCAATTGAAATTGCCCAATTGGCTTCCCAAATTGTATACGTTCTTTGCTATAACGTAAAGCAGTATCGTAACAGTCCATTGCAGCTCCAATTGCTCCCCAAGCAATTCCAAAACGTGCAGAGTCTAAACAGCCTAAAGGTGCTCCTAGTCCAGATTTATTTGGTAGTAAATTCTCTTTTGGTACTTTGACATTGTCAAAAATAAGCTCTCCAGTTGCCGAAGCTCTAAGTGACCATTTGTTATGTGTTTCTGGTGTTGAAAAACCTTCCATACCACGTTCTACGATTAATCCGTGAATACGACCTTCTTCATTTTTAGCCCAAACCACAGCGATTTGACAAAAAGGAGAATTAGAAATCCACATCTTAGCACCGTTTAAAAGATAATGATCTCCCATATCTTTAAAGTTGGTGACCATACCTCCTGGATTAGAGCCATGATCTGGCTCGGTTAAGCCAAAAGAACCGATCCATTCACCAGAAGCTAATTTTGGTAAATATTTTTGACGCTGTTCTTCGTTTCCGTATTTCCAGATGGGATACATAACTAAAGATGACTGAACAGAAGCTGTACTACGTACACCAGAATCTCCACGTTCAATTTCTTGCATTATTAAACCATAAGAAATTTGATCTAATCCTGCCCCTCCATACTCGACTGGTATATAAGGTCCAAAAGCTCCAATTTCTGCTAAACCACTAACAATAGATGTCGGGAATTCTGCTTTTTGTGCGGCTTCTTCAATAATTGGTGAAACATCACGTTTTACCCATTCTCTTGCCGCATCTCGCACTAATTTGTGCTCTTCGGTAAGTAATTCGTCTAGGTTATAATAATCGGGTGCTTCGAATAAATCTGGTTTCATTTGTTCTTGTTTATTGTTTTTCAATGGTCAAATGCTGTCGCTATGCTCAAGTCATATTTAATGATTGAAATTTTGATGCACCAAATTTAAAGAAAGCAAAAGAAACTATAACGTTTTCGGCGTAAAATTTATATGTTTAAAAATTTACTTATTAACGTATGAAAATGGTGAACGCCTTGTTCTCTTGTTGGAGAAAATCTCCCAGCTTTGTAAAAGGAAGAACGGACTCCTTTTTGAACATTTTCAACGACAAATTCATCTTCGCGTTCTACTTTTTCAAGGGCACTTCCTGCACCTTCATTAAGTTTTGATGGGTCGTAAACATAAGAAATGAAAGACACCTTGGTTCTATTTATATCTAATGGTTTTACCACATTTATAGAAAGTCCCCAAGGATAAAAATTAAACATCATATTCGGGAATACCCAATAATAATATGCAGATACGTTTTTGCCATAATCAATATGGTCTTCAGGAAGATTAAAAACTTCTGTGGCCTCATCAGTGTACCCTATTTGCAAATTACAATACTCATAAACTTCTGTTTTGTAACTGCCATAGTCTAAAATAGAATTCAAGTCTTCATGCACAAAAGGGATATGAAAGCCTTCTAAGTAATTATCACAATACAAAGCCCAATTTGCATGCACTAGATAGTCTTTAGAAATTGAGGTGTCCAAATAAATTCATCCATAGGTAAAAACCAATTCGCTCATTCATTTTATCAATAACTTGTTGAAAATCGAATGAAGGATTTAGGCCTGCAAATAGTAATGGTCCTAATTTCCGTAATGGAAATTGGTGTAGATTGTCACATGGTCTAGGAAAATTTTCAGTTTCATTGAATTCGGGCATGTGCTCAAATTCACCTTTTAGATTAAAACGTCTCCCATGATACATACAAGTTAGTTTTTTTGATTTGCCAGGATGTAAAGCTACAACATTGCCTCGATGCGTGCACACATTTGTTAAACAACTGATATGCTCATCCTTATTGCGAGTCAATAACATTGGTTCAGTTAAGAAAGAGTCTAGCAAGATAAATGGATGCACAGATTGTGGAAGTTTAACTAAATTTTCATCGCCAATGAATTGCCAAGATTTAAGAAATATTTGCTCTTTTATAGCTTCAAAAGTAGCTGGATCTTTATAAAAAAGTGCAGGAAGCGTTTCGGCTTTTTTGATATCTGGGTCAATATAATAGTTCTTATTCATAAAAATTATAATTGTACATTCGTTCGTGCTCCTAAATTTACGTAAATAATACTTATCGCTTTAACAACATGATAATGAGTTCTAAATCGCAAAAAATAGGATTGATTACTGCAACGTCTTTGGTTGTAGGTAATATGATAGGTTCAGGTATTTTTGTTTTGCCAGCGACTCTTGCAAAATATGGAAGTGTAAGCTTATTAGGCTGGTTATTTACAGCGGCAGGAGCTTTAGTATTAGCTAAAATATTTAGTAACTTAAGTAAGTTACTAGTCAATAAAAGTGGAGGCCTTATGTTTTGCTAAAGAAGGCTTTGGGGATTTTATAGGTTTTTTAGTGGCTTGGGGCTACTGGATATCATGTTGGGTTGTTAATGCAGGTATAGCAGTCGCAATTATTAGTGCTTTGACTATTTTCTTTCCTGTATTGGAGACCAATTCAATATTAGCTGTTGTTTTAGGACTTGCGTTTATTTGGTTTTTCACATGGATTAATGTTAAGGGTGTTAGAGCATCAGGGAAATTTCAAGTGATTACAACCGCTTTAAAGTTATTGCCTTTAGTATTTATAATCATTTTAGGTTTTTTCTTTTTTAGCTTAGATAATTTTCCAGAATTTAATATATCAGGTCAAAGTAATTTGCAAGCATTTTCTGCAGTGGCCACTTTGACGTTATTTGCTTTTTTAGGGATTGAATGTGCTACTATTCCTGCTGAAAATGTTAAAAATCCTGAGAGAATTATTCCCAAAGCGACCATGTTAGGAACAACTATTGCAACTTTAGTTTACATATTAGGAACGGTTGTTTTATTTGGAATATTACCAATTGATCAACTTATGTCATCACCTGCACCTTTTGCTGAAGCAGGAAGAATTATTGGGGGTGAATATGCTGGTTATTTTGTTGCTGCTGGAGCAGCAATTTCGGCTATTGGTGCGCTTAATGGATGGATTTTAATTGCAGGTCAATTGCCAATGGCGACCGCTAAGGATAATATGTTTCCTAGAGTATTTAAAAAGCAAAATAAAAGCGAAGCACCTTATTTAGGTTTGATTATTGGAAGTGTTTTAAGCTCAATCATTATGCTCATGAATTTTACAGAAGGCTTGGTCGATCAGTTTGAGTTCATAGTGCTTCTAACGACACTTACTGCTCTTATTCCTTATCTTTTCGTAGCCTCAGCTTATATGATCATAACCATTAATATGGGGGTTTTTAAGAACGATAAATTTAAGATTATACTACTTTCAGTTTTAGGATTTCTTTATGCACTTTGGGCAATTTATGGATCTGGAAGCGATACGGTTTTTTATGGATTCTTATTATTACTGTTGGGAATTCCGTTTTATATAATTATGAAATACAATCAAAATAAAGACTAATAAAGATTTATGAGTACTACACATCATTCCGAGTATTTAAAACTAGAATCCGTTTATATTAAGCCAGCAAAAAATGCTTTTGTTTCTAATGATGAATTGACTGAACAATGGCAAGAACTTAATTATTTAGCTCGTCCAGATTTTAATAGTTCATTGGAAGAGTATAAAATGTTTCAAGAGTACTTTATCACTAAAAATATTGAAATACAGTTTTTTCCATTTGATGAGAATGTAAAAATTGACTCTATTTATTGTAGAGATGCGTCCATTGCGACAGATTTTGGAATGCTTATTTGTAATATGGGAAAAGGAGGTCGCATTAACGAACCGCAATCACATTTAAAAATATACAAATCAAATAATAGTCCTGTTTTAGGGATTATAGAATCACCTGGAACGCTCGAAGGTGGTGATGTGGCTTGGCTAGATGAAACCACTTTAGCGGTTGGTCATACTTATAGAACCAACGAAGTAGGTATCAAACAACTTAAAGCATTATTAGAACCTAAAGGCATTGAAATTATTGTTGTTGAGTTGCCACATTATAAAGGAGAAAATGATGTGTTTCATTTAATGAGTATTTTAAGCCCTGTAGACAAAAATTTGGCTGTGGTTTACTCTCCTCTGATGCCAATTTCATTTAGGAATGAATTGCTCAATAGAGGTTTTGAATTAATTGAAGTTCCTGATGAAGAATTTGAATCTATGGGCTGTAATGTATTAGCAATTGCTCCAAGACAATGCTTAATGGTTGATGGTAATCCAAAAACAAAACAATTATTAGAACAAGCAGGATGTAATGTCACTACTTATAAAGGAAATGATATTAGTGTAAAAGGTGGTGGAGGCCCAACTTGTTTAACACGACCTCTATTGAGATCTTATTAATTACATTTTTAAATAAAAATCTTTGGTAAGGTTGATGTAGTCTTCAGTGTATTGATGACGAGCGGTTTCTATAATTAGCTCAGAAACGTCAGTCCTAGTTTTATTAAATGAAAATTCTAATAAACTACGCTTAATTTCTGAATCAGGATTTCCTTTTACGCGAAGGATATGATTAGGGTGTAACCCCACTTTTGATGCTAATTCTATGAGTTTTTCTTCTTCTTTATATGGAATAACCACTGAGAATATTCCGTCGTCAGACAATAAATTTAAAGTAGCATAAATTAAATGCTCAAAAGGCATGGCATCATTAAAACGTGCTAAATCTCTTGCTTTATTATCAGTTTTATAATCTTCGGAATAAAAAGGTGGATTGCAGATGATAAGGTCAAATTTATCTTCAACTTCTTTGACAAATTCTAGTAGTGAAGCATGGTAGCAAAATAGACGATCAGCCCAAGGTGAGTTTTCAAAATTTTCAGAACATTGTTCATAAGCATCTGCATCAATTTCAATAGCTTCTATGTTTTGAGCACTACTTCGTTGAGCTAACATTAAAGAAAGAATACCTGTACCAGCACCAAGATCGAGAATTGAAAAAGGATTTTCTTTAACTGAAGTCCAAGCTCCAAGTAAAACACTATCTGTACCAATTTTCATGGCACATTTATCTTGATTTACAGCAAATTGTTTGAATTTGAAAGGTGTATTCATTTACTCTAGATATAAATCTATCAGTCCTACAGGCGTATTAACTATTATCGTTTTATGTTCTCGATCAACCTTAACTATAAATTCATCATTCATAGGAATTAATATTTCAACTCCATCACGATCAATTTCAAAAAGTGCTTGTGCCGTAGAATCATTGATGCCTCTTAAAACACCAACCTCTCCATAGTTTTCATCTTTAATTGTAAAACCAATCACTTCATGAAAATAAAATTTATCACCATCAAGTTTAGGTAATAAGTCTAAAGGCAAATATAATTCTGTTTTCATTAAAGCATCAGCATCTGCTTCAGTATCTACGTCTTCAAACTTAAGACGTAATAAATCAGATTTATGTAATTGAGAGACTCAATGAAAAAGGCACTAGATTTCCTCTTAAATCTATAAATATAGCATCTAAATTATCATATAAGTCAGGTTCATCAGTATCAAGCTTAGCTAAGAGCTCACCTTTAAAACTATACTTCTTTACAATTTTACCTAAATAAAAACAATCTTCTTTTTTCATTTTTCTATGTATCGATGTGACATTTTTGGGAATAAAAAACCCAGACTATTTAAGGTCTGGGTTTAAAAGTATAAAAATAAATTTTTTATTCTTCTTCGTTAGTAGCTGTTGTTTCTTCAGTTGCAACATCTTCTGCTACTTCTTCTTCAACAACCGGCGCAGCTGCAGCGATACGTGCTTCATTTACTGCTTTTTCAGCTTCTAGTGCTTTAGCTCTAGCATCAGCATCAGCTTTAGATAAACCATCAGCTTTAGCCTGAACTTTAGCTGCTTTTTCTTCTAACCAAGCGTTAAATTTCTTTTCTGCTTGCTCTTCGGTTAAAGCTCCTTTTCTAACTCCACCAGCTAAATGATGTTTTAGCATAGCACCTTTATAAGATAAAATTGCTTTTGCAGTGTCAGTAGGTTGCGCACCATTTTGCAACCATTGTACAGCTCCGTTAACATCTAATTCGATAGTTGCAGGATTTGTGTTTGGGTTGTAAGCACCTAGTTTCTCTAAGTATTTACCATCTCTTTTTGCGCGAGAATCCGCGGCTACGATCCAGTAATAAGGTTTTCCTTTTTTACCGTGTCTTTGTAATCTGATTTTTACAGGCATAATAATTAATTAGTGAGGTTCTCGACCTCTGTTATTAATGAGGGCGCAAAGATAATATATTTTTTTAATTCTCAGCGCTTTATTTCACTTTAACCTAAAGAATTCCACTTTAGCTAAAATAGAAATGAAGATAGGTTCAGTTTTAAAAATTATTATACTTTTGATATTCTTGTTTCATTATATTTGAAACAAAGATAAATGATCATTTAAGCAATGAAAAATTAATCCTCCTTTCCTTTGTTTTTTAACTCTATTTAGCTGTGGAGATGAAGTTGAATTTAATACACCAGCATTTCAAGGTGATAGAGAAAATGTACTTTGGAGAGCTGAATCATTTTCTGCAAGTATTGCTCCCAATGGTTTTTTAACCATTAAAGGTAATAATGGTGCAGAAACCGTAAATCTTAAAGTACCTTCTGTAACTGAATCTACTTTTATAGTTGGTAATGGCATTGACATTATTGAAGCCGAATATATTGATGGCTTCGGAACTGTTTTTTCTACAAATAACAAACCAGATGAAAGTGTTTCTATTTATCCTGAATTGGGTGAAATTGTGATAGATGAAATTGATATTGCTAATAAAACATTTACCGGAACTTATAGGTTTTTAGCCTTTGATGTTTCTGGGTTAAATTCAGTTGGTTTACAAATGGTATATTTTATAAAGTTCCGCTAGTTTTCGGAGAGTTTCCAGCTAATCCAATAACTTGTGCGGATGCAGAAATGACTACAGATGCTGCATTGTTGGCATATGAGGCAACATTTTCTTCGGATTTAGATTTTGTAATTAGTGCTGATTTTGAAGCGGCATGTACTGCATATCGTGACGCTTTAAATGCGCAACGTGCTTATTGTGGTGACACAGGTGGAGCTTTATTAGCCAAGATTGATGCTTTAGGTAATTGCCAAATTTCTTGTGTGCAAAGCCACTGCAAATAGAGCGGAAGCGGAGTCGCAATACATAACTGCAACAATCGGAAATTTTGATGAAAAATGTGCCCAATATCAGTTTTATCTTCAAGAGCAGATTACTATTTGTGGAGATACTGATGGAAGTATACAAGCTGAGTTGAATAGTATAACTTGTGGAGATACTGATGGAGATGGAGTGCCTAATGCATTTGAAGATTTTAATGGAGATGGTGATCTTACCAATGATGATATTGATGGAGATGGTACACCTAATTATCTTGATACTGATGATGATGGTGATGGTATTTTAACAGCTGATGAAGCAGTTGACGCTGATGGTAACCCAATAGATACAGATGGTGATGGTGATGTTAATTACCTAGATAATGATGATGATGGTGATGGAGTATTTTCAAATTTTGAAACGGGAGATACAGATGGCGATGGTGTTTTAGATTATTTAGATGAAGATGATGATGGGGATACGAATTTTAACCATAAATGAAAATGCAGACCCAAATGCAGATGGAAATCCGGTTGATGCTATTGATACTGATGCAGACGGTACACCAGATTATTTACAAGCATAAAATATGAGATAAAACATATATAAACGCTACTCAATTTGGGTAGCGTTTTTTGTTTACAACTGTTTATAACTTCATTTTATTAAGGTGTCATTATTTCTTAATTTTAAAGTTCCGATTTTTCATAGTAAAAGGACTTTATGTATTTAATTTTCGATACCGAAACCACAGGTTTACCAAAGCGTTGGGATGCACCAATTACCGACACAGATAATTGGCCAAGATGCATACAGATTGCATGGCAATTGCACGACGCTATGGGTAATTGTATTGAGCATCAAGATTATTTGGTGAAACCAGAGGGTTTTAATATTCCTTATGATGCTGAAAAAATCCATGGTATTTCTACAGAATTAGCGCAAGAACAAGGTGTCTCATTGTCTGAAGTTTTAGAAAAATTCAATACTGCTTTATCGAAGACTAAGTTTGTGGTTGGACAAAATGTAAAGTTCGATTTAAATATTATGGGAGCTGAATTTGTTCGCGAAGACGTAGCAAACCCATTACAAGAATTGCCTGTTTTAGATACCTGTACAGAACACACCGCAAGTTTATGTCAGATTCCAGGAGGACGTTATGGGAAGTTTAAGTTACCAACCTTAACGGAATTACATCAATTTTTATTCAATACACCATTTGGTGAAGCACATAATGCTACAGCGGATGTTGAAGCGACAACGCGTTGCTTTTTCGAATTAATCCGAAAGCAACAATATACTCAAGAACAACTTGATGTTCAGCCAGATTATTTCCAAAAGTTTTCAGAAGAGAATCCAGATACGATTCAATTAATTGGATTAAAACACATAAATCTAAAGCGTGCAAGCGCAACGATTAATGAGCGACTTCAAAAAGAGCAGGCAGAAGCAATTCCAACCGAAACGAATAAAGAAGCGGTTTCTAAATTAGCTGAAGTTGATTTTGTGCATCTACATAATCATTCGCAGTTTTCAATTCTTCAATCTACTATAAGTATTAAAGATTTGGTTGCAGCAGCTGCAAAAGAAAATATGCCAGCAGTTGCTTTGACTGATCATGGGAACATGATGGGAGCTTTCCATTTTGTGAGTGCCGTTGGTAATCATAATAAAGGTGTAAAAGCGCAACATGCACAAGCTGAAGAAAATGGAGATGAGAAGAAAGGCAAACTCATAAAGCCAATAATAGGCTGTGAGTTTTTTGTTTGTGAAAAGCACGATGATAAAACCAGAAAAGACAATGGATATCAGATAGTCTTAATGGCTAAGAATAAAAAAGGCTATCACAATTTGGCAAAATTATCCTCTGCAGCATTTACAGATGGTTTTTATTATGTGCCAAGAATTGATAAACAACTGATTGAACAATACAAAGAAGACCTCATTTGTCTAACAGGAAACCTTTATGGCGAAGTGCCAAGTAAAGTGTTGAACGTTGGTGAAAATCAAGCTGAAGAAGCACTTTTATGGTGGAAAGATACCTTTCAAGATGATTTATATATCGAATTGATGCGTCACAATCAAGAAGATGAAAATCGTGTTAATCCAGTATTAATTCAATTTGCAAAAAAACATGATGTGAAATTGGTGGCAACTAACAATACGTATTATGTCGAGCAAGAAAATGCGAATGCTCACGATATTTTACTCTGTGTAAAAGATGGTGAAAAACAGGCGACTCCGATTGGACGTGGACGTGGTTACCGTTATGGTTTGCCTAATCAAGAATATTACTTTAAGTCTTCTGAAGAAATGAAGGCCTTATTTAGAGATGTTCCTGAAGCTATTGTAAATATTCAAGACGTTGTCGATAAGATTGAGCCATACGAATTAGCAAGAGATGTATTATTACCTGCTTTTGATATTCCGAATGAATTTAAGCACGAAGATGATGAAGCCGATGGTGGTAAACGTGGCGAAAATGCGTTTCTAAAGCACTTAACTTATAAAGGTGCAGAAAAACGTTATGGTGACATAACACCCGAGATAAAAGAACGCCTCGATTTCGAGTTGAGTGTTATTGAAAATACGGGTTACCCAGGATACTTCTTAATTGTTGAAGATTTTATTCGAGAAGCCAGAAAAATGGACGTGTCTGTAGGGCCAGGTCGTGGATCTGCTGCTGGTTCTGTGGTTGCTTATTGTTTATGGATTACCAATATAGATCCGATTAAGTACGACTTACTTTTTGAGCGTTTCTTAAATCCGGATCGTGTGAGTATGCCAGATATCGATATCGATTTTGATGATGAAGGTCGTGGCCGTGTTATGGATTATGTGATTAACAAATATGGCTCTAATCAGGTGGCTCAGATTATTACGTATGGAACGATGGCTGCAAAATCGTCGATTAGAGATACAGCCAGAGTTTTAGATTTACCGCTTGGTGATGCCGATCGGATTTCAAAATTGATTCCAACCATGTCTAAACTCGGAAAAATATTTGGTTTGTCTGAAAAAGACTTAGCTAAAAAGTTTAGAGCAGAAGATTTAGAAAAGGTTAATGAATTACTCAATATATCTGATGGTGAAGATTTACAGGCTGAAACCGTAAATCAGGCTAGAGTTTTAGAAGGTTCGGTTCGTAATACAGGTATTCATGCCTGTGGTGTGATTATTACGCCTGGTGATATTACCAATTATGTACCTGTAGCCTTAGCAAAGGATTCTGATTTGTATGTCACACAATTTGATAACTCTGTAGTAGAAAGCGCAGGCTTATTAAAGATGGATTTCTTGGGATTAAAAACCTTAACCTTAATTAAGGATACGGTTAAAATTGTAAAAGCAAAACATGATATTTTGCTAGATCCTGAAAATTTCCCATTAGATGATGAAGAGACGTATGCCTTATTCCAACGTGGTGAAACGGTAGGCATATTTCAGTATGAATCTCCAGGTATGCAAAAGCACATGAAGAATTTGAAGCCGACGGTTTTTGATGATTTAATTGCCATGAATGCACTCTATCGTCCTGGTCCTATGGAATACATTCCAAGTTTTATTGCACGTAAACATGGTGACGAAGAGATTGATTACGATTTGCCAGAAATGGAAGAGTATCTCAAGGAAACCTACGGAATTACGGTATACCAAGAGCAAGTAATGTTGCTGTCGCAAAAGCTAGCAGATTTTACCAAAGGTGAAGCCGATGTCTTGAGAAAAGCCATGGGTAAAAAGCAGATTGCGGTTCTCGATAAAATGAAACCAAAGTTTATTGAGCAAGCAAGCGCAAAAGGATTAGACGCTAAAAAGCTTGAGAAAATCTGGAAAGATTGGGAAGCCTTCGCTAGTTATGCCTTTAACAAGTCGCATTCAACCTGTTATGCTTGGATAGCCTACCAAACAGCCTATTTAAAAGCACATTATCCTGCAGAATATATGGCAGCTGTATTGTCTAATAACATGAACGACATTAAATCGGTTACCTTCTTTATGGAAGAGTGTAACGTATGCGTTTGCCTGTACTTGGACCATCTGTTAATGAGAGTTATTATAAGTTTTCAGTTAACCAAGATAATGCCGTTCGTTTGGAATGGGAGCGATTAAAGGAGTAGGTCATGGAGCTGTAAAAACTATTGTAGAAGGTCGAAAAGAGGATGGACACTACAAGTCTATTTTCGATTTAGCAAAGCGAATCGATTTACGTGCAGCTAATAAAAAAGCCTTTGAAGGTTTGGCTAATGCTGGTGGATTTGATTGTTGGCCAGACACCCACAGAGCACAATATTTTTCGCATGATGGTGATGGGATTACTTTTTTAGAAAAAGCAGTAAAGTATGGCGCAAAACACCAAGAGAATGAAAATTCTGCACAGATAAGTATGTTTGGTGCTGCAAGTGATGTACAGATCGCAGAACCTATTGTTCCGCCTTGTGAAGATTGGGGAACCATGGAAAAATTATCGCGTGAAAAAGAAGTGGTTGGGATTTATATTTCTGGTCATCCACTAGATGATTTTAAGATTGAAATGAAAACATTTTGCAATGGTAATATTGCCTTATTTAATGATTTAAATTCTGTGTTGAATCGTGAAGTTACCTTTGGTGGAGTCGTAACAGATGTGCAACACCGCGTGAGTAAACAAGGCAAAGGTTGGGCCTTATTTACTATTGAAGATTATACTGATAGTTTTGAGTTTCGAATCTTTGGAGAAGACTATTTAAAGTTTAGACACTTTTTTGTGGTGAACTCATTTGTATATGTGAGAGCCTTTATCAAAGAAGGTTGGATAAATAGAGATACAGGGAAGAAAGGTGATCCTAGAATTCAATTTAATAGCTTTCAGTTATTGCATGATGTTATGGATACTTATGCAAAGAAGTTATCGATACAATTGAACATTGATGATTTAGGTGAAGGTAAAATCACCAAGTTATACGATTTGCTGCAGCTACACGAAGGCACGAATACGCTTAACTTTTTAGTCTACGACAATAAAGAGAAAATAAAAGTGCACATGCCGAGTCGCAAACAGAAAGTGAAGATTTCTCAAGAGCTTTTGCATGAATTGAAGGAGCAGGATGTTCGGTATAAGTTGAATTAATACATTCCTGCCTTCGCAGGAATCTCATGATTATGAAAAAAGCGACATTAAGTATTTTAGTTATTCTACTTTTTTTTAGCTGTAAAGAAGAGAAGAAAACACCAACGATTGAAAAGGATAAAACTGAAATTTTCCAATCCATTTTAGATTCCATTTATAATCAGAATAAAGATGCTGTTGGTTTGATGGTGCATATTGAAGCACCAGATAAAAATGTGTCTTGGAGTGGAGCAGTAGGTATTACAGACAAAAAGACAAAAGCACCTTTATCAAAAGACCATCCTGTTTTAATAGCAAGTAATACCAAGACTTATGTTAGTGCAACGATTTTGAGATTGTTAGAAGAATCTCAACTAGACTTAAACCAAGCTATTGATACTTTAATTTTTGAAAAGACGAATAATTTATTAAAAGCGGATGGTTATAAAACGTCGCAAATTAAAGTAGCACAATTATTAAATCATACCAGTGGTATTCATGATTATGCGACTACTGATGCTTATATGGAAATGATAAAAAAAGATCCAAAGCATAGATATACAAGAAATGAGCAAATTAATTTAGCGATGACTTTGGGAAGTCCATTGGGTGAAGCAGGAGATGTGTTTACATATGCTGATGTTAATTATTTATTGCTGACTGAAATTATAGAAAGCATAACTAGCAAACCATTTTATAAGTCAATTAGAGATCTAATTAATTACGATAAGCTTGGAATGCAAACCACATGGTTTTCTACTCTAGAAGACTATCCTGCTAATGTAAAACCATTAGCACATCAGTATTGGACATCGGAAGGATTAGATAGTTATGAAATTGATCATTCTTTTGATTTGTTTGGAGGTGGAGGCATCGCTTCAACGAGTAGAGATTTAGCTGTGTTCTGCCAAAGTTTATTTACAAATCAAATTTTTGAAAAGTCTAAAACCTTAGATTTAATTTATACTAAAGCCAATCCAAAACAACCAATGGAAGGCAATTATTATTTAGGCTTATCGTCTATTGATATTGATGGTATAAAGGGTTTTGGTCATGGTGGTTTTTGGGGAACAGCAGTGAACTACTTTCCTGAGTTAAATGTTAGTATTGCCATTTTTGTTTTAGATAGAGACAAAAGAGCTTTGCGATTGGATATTAATAAAGAGATGTTGAAAGCCATATCTAAATTATAATCTTAACCATTTTTACTATCCAAATAACCCCCTAATTTATCTAAAGAATCATCCCAGAATTGTGAGTAGAATTGCATCCATTTATTCACCTCTTGTAATGGTTTTGGGTCAGCGTAGCAGAAACGATTTCGGCCTTGCTCGTTCATTTGTACTAGACCAGCATCATTTAATATTTTAATGTGTTTGGTAACCCCTTGTCTGGTCATTTCAAACTGATTTGAAATTTGCGTTATAGACAATGCTGAGGTGGCAATCACTAAGGCGTGAAAAATATCACGCCTTGTAGGATCTGCAATGGCTTTAAATAATTTGGTGATATTATCTTGCATTTAGGACTTGTTTTAAATAGTCTGTTAATCCGTTAATACAATTATCCCAACCTCCGTTAAAACTCTCAAACATAGCAATGGCAGTTTCGCCTGCATAGTTTTCGATTCCAGAGTGGGTTAATTGTAATTTAGTACTATTACCTAAATCTTCTAATGACCAAGTGACTGTGGTTTCTACTTTGGTGTCTGCAACTACCCATGTATAAACTAATGTATAAGGACTAGCTTCTTTTACAGTTCCACTAATGGTGGTACAGCCTTTTTCGTTTGGCTCTGAAGTGAAGGTGTAGTTGTATCCTTTTTCGGCTTTAAAATCAGCTTGGATAAACCATGTTGAAATTTCTTCGGCTTTTGTAATGGCATTCCAAATCTGATCTATAGAATGATTAAATACTTTTTCTTTTGTGATTGTTCTGTTCATAATGTTCGTTTTTTGTTAATATGCAACTTTGTGGTTGCTAAATTAAACAAATAATTTTAATAAGCAACTAAAAGGTTGCTTAATTTATTTTGAGATCACGTAAAGGATGGAATATTTCGACTGCGCTCAGCAAAGGCTAACTGTTTTAGATCCTTGTAAAGAGCGAGTAGTGACAGCCTGGTTTATGCGCCCAAATGACTATCATATTGTCAGTCAATAATGTCATAATCAAATCAAATACCGCCAATGTAAGGTTTGGCAAAATTTTTGACTAATTTTGTGTATCTGTCTAAAAGCAGAAACATTAAATTAAATTAGAATACAATTAAATAATAAATATTATGGCATTAGAAATAACAGATGCAAATTTTGAAGAGACAGTATTAAAGAGTGATAAACCAGTTATGGTTGATTTTTGGGCTGCTTGGTGTGGACCTTGTCGTATGGTTGGACCAATCATTGACGAAATTAGCACAGAATACGATGGTAAAGCCGTTGTTGGTAAGGTAGATGTAGATGCAAATCAAGAATTTGCTGCTAAGTATGGTGTAAGAAACATACCTACAGTATTGGTTTTTAAAGATGGAGAGGTTGTTGGTCGCCAAGTTGGTGTAGCACCAAAGAATGCTTATTCGGATGCTATCGATGCACTTTTATAGTCAAATACTCTAAAAGAAATGATAAAAGGTTTGCCAATTTGGTGAACCTTTTTTAGTTTCGGTAACTCATGAATTTACGACAAGAACTTAATAAAGCAGGTGGTTTTAAAAACTTGGAATTATTAGCCAAACAAGTGGTTGAAGGTTTTATTGCTGGAATGCATAAAAGCCCGTTTCATGGATTTTCGGCTGAATTTGCTGAACATAAGATTTATAACCAAGGTGAAAGTACCAAACATATTGATTGGAAGCTGTATGCTAAAACAGATCGCTTGTATACTAAGCGTTATGATGAGGAAACCAATCTAAGATGCCATCTTATTGTAGATAATAGTAGCTCTATGCACTATCCAGAATCTGCAGGTACGTCTATAGATAATCTTAATAAAATTGCATTTTCGGCTTTAGCAAGTGCGTGTTTAATGCATATTCTAAAAAAGCAGCGTGATGCTGTTGGTTTGAGTGTGTACAGTGATACTTACGATTTTTATTCGCCCGAAAAAGGAAGTGAGCGACATCACCAAATGTTACTCAATAAACTAAGCGAAGCTGTTGTGGTGAAGCCAGATACGAAAACTACGGAAACGTATCGTTACTTGCACCAGATTGCAGAAAAGATTCATCGCAGATCCTTGATTTTTGTGTTTACTGATATGTTTCAAACCTCACAAGATGATGAAAAGTTGTTTGAGGCTTTACGACATTTAAAGCATAATAAGCATGAGGTGGTTTTGTTTCATGTGTTTGATAAAGAAAAAGAACTGGCTTTTGATTTTGATAATAGACCTAAGCGCTTTATTGATGTTGAGACAGGTGAGTACATTAATTTGTATGCTGACACTATTAAAGAGAACTACGAAAAAGCGGTTAAAGTTTACTTTAATAACTTAAGGTTAAAGTGTGGACAATATAGAATTAAGTATGTAGAAGCTGACATCAACGCTGGTTTTAATAGCATACTTACCACCTATATGATTGAGCGCCAAAAATTTGTTTAAGGAAACGCTTATTTTTTAAGATTTTTGTTTGTCAAATTAAAAATGCAATGTATATTTGCCCTCGCAATTAAGCAACGGTCTGGTAGTTCAGTTGGTTAGAATGTCGCCCTGTCACGGCGAAGGTCGCGGGTTCGAGTCCCGTCCAGACCGCTAAAATTGCAAAAAGCTCTGAGAAATTAGGGCTTTTTTTTGCAACAAAAAGAAGTTGTGTTGTTCTCAGAGGAATCTGAGACGTAGTAATATCAAAGTTAATTTGATATTCCAATGAAAGGCTTTCCTTTTTTCTGAATAAGAAAATCGGGATGCTTTTTTGTTTTAGGACTATTCGTAATACAATAAGAATACATTAAATTTATTAGTTTTTATTTTGTAGAACAAATAAGGTGATTATATTTGTTCTACATATTAGTAGCATATGAAAGAAACACAACTTGGTGATTTTGAAGAAACCCTATTATTACTCGTTGGTATTTTAGAGCATGATGCTTATGCTTTTAAAATTGCAGAAGAATTTGAGTCGCAAACCAATAGAAAAGTATCTATAGGATCTGTACATTCAACTTTGAGTAGACTCTCAAAAAAAAGATTTTTAACGTCAGAAATGACTGGAGCATCAAATGAGCGCGGAGGTAGACGGAAAAGAGTATACACTATTACTGCTTCTGGGAATCATGCACTAGAAAAGTCAAGGGAATTTAAACTGTCACTATGGAAGCAATTTCCTGCATTTGGTAATTAATTTTTATGATATGTCTAAAAATAAGCCACCAAAAATTGCACATAAACTTCTAAGAATATTTTTAAAAGAAGATTTAGAGGAAGAGGTTTTAGGCGATCTCCTAGAAAACTATAGAATTATTAGTGAAAATGAGTCCCAAAGGAAAGCAATATTAAATTATTGGTATCAGGTTTTAAATTACCTAAGACCATTTGCTCTAAAGAAAGTAATAACGAATTCAATTTTTGAAAATAAAATGTTTAGACACGATATACTCATTTCATTCCGTTCTTTTAAGCGCTATAAAGGAACTTTTTTTATTAATCTAATAGGTCTTGTTTGTGGCATATGCTCTGCAATATTTATATATTTATGGGTGCATAAAGAGTTGAATGTTGACCAATTTCATGCCAAAAAAGAATCTATTTATCAGGTGCTTCAAAATGCAGAAACTGCTGCAGGTATTTTAACTTTTGAATGGACGCCAGCAATGTTAGCGCCAACTTTAAAAGAACGTTTTACAGATGTAGAATTAGCAACGACACTTATTCCTACTGAATACTTTGAAGAAACCAGCTATTTGATTAATAACAACGACTATTTTGAAATTAACGAACAGTTTGTAGATAAAGATTTTTTAGAGCTATTTTCTTTTAAGGTAGTCAGAGGAAATCCAAATGCTTTGAATCAAAGCTCTAGTAACATCTTAATTTCAGAATCTGTTGCTTTTCGTTTATTTGGAAAAAAAGATGTGATTGGAGAAGTTGTAAAATTGCAAAATGAAATTTTAGATAAAGATTATCTTATTGGAGGAGTTTTTGAGGATGTTCCCTCAACATCTAGTTTAAATTTCAATGTTTTAGTAAACCTAAAAGAGTTTCAAAAAACTAAAGGAGATAATTTTTTTAATTGGAATAACAACAACCCAAGCACATATATATCCTTAAATGAATCCACAAATTTAAAAGAGTTCAATGCGTCTATTTATAATCTCGTAGAGCAGTTTGATTCGAATTCAAAAACAAAGTTGTTTGCACAAAGGCTAATTGATCGCTATTTATATGGCGTTTATGAAGATGGGAAACCAAAAGAAGGACGTATTACTTATATAAAACTTTTTGCGCTAATAGGGTTTGTACTTTTATTAATTGCATGTATCAATTTTATGAATTTATCAACGGCTAAAGCAAATGTTAGACTAAAAGAGTTGGGCGTAAAGAAAACATTAGGAGCTTCGAGATGGTCACTCATAAGGCAATATTACACAGAAGCTTTTTTAATTTCATTTGTAGCGGGTATATTTTCATTAGTAATTGTCTATTTTACACTTCCATTTTTCAATACATTAATAGGGGGGGCATTGTCTTTTATTTGGGATGTTGAATTCATTCTGGGATTAATAACAATTGTGCTATTAAGTACAATTATTTCGGGGAGTTATCCAGCATTATATTTATCTAAATTAAAAACATTAGCATCCTTAAATGGGCGAATATCCGGAAGCTTTAGTGATTTGTGGGTGAGGCGATCCTTAGTGGTTTTTCAATTTTCAGCGAGTATAATTTTAATAGCTGGAGTATTCATTATAAATAAGCAAATAGATTATATACACACCAAGAATTTAGGCTATAATCGTGATAATGTATTTTTCTTTTCAAACGATGGTATAGAAGAATCAGATCAGGCGTTACTTATAAATGAGGTAGATAAAATATCTGGAGTTGAATCTGTAGCAGCAGCAGACAATAATTTAACAGGAAACTTCGGTAGAACTGGTGGCGTTCATTGGCCTGGGCAATCGCCGGATGAAAAATTGAGTTTTGTAAAAATAGAAGCTGGAGCAAACTTTATTGAAACTATGCGCATAGAAATGCATTCTGGACGATCATTTAATGCAGAGAGACGCAATGACTATACAGATAAGGTGATTTTAAACCAAACAGCTGTTGAAAAAATGCAATTAGATAATCCAATAGGCGCCATAATAAAAGTTTGGGGTAAAGACCGACAAATAATAGGTGTCGTGAAAGATTTTCATGTATTGAGTTTATATGAAAAGATAGAACCTACATTAATGGTTATGTCTAAAGATGAGCTTTCAGAAACTTTTGTTAAAATAAGGTCAGAGCATTTAGTAGCTACCATTAATGAAATAGAAGACATCTATAAAAAATTTAGTGAAGGATTACCTTTTAAATATGGTTTTGTAGATAAAGCATATGATGCTATTTACAGAAGCGAAAAACAAGTGGCAGATTTATCAAAATTATTTTGTGGGATTGCTATTATTATTTCTTGTTTGGGTCTTATGGGATTAGCTTCTTTTATTTCTGAGCGTAGAACAAAAGAAATTGGTATTAGAAAAGTTTTAGGATCTAGTAATACAAGCTTAATAAAACTACTTTCATCAGATTTCTTCTTTACAATTTTAATTGCAATTTTATTAAGTATTCCAATAAGTTATTATTTATCTTACAATTGGGTACAAAATTTTGCTTATGCTGTAGAAATTAAGTGGTGGTATTTTGCATTGGTGACTTTAATAACTTTTATGATTTTTTCTATTACGGTTTTATCTCAAATATTAAGAGTGATTAGAATAAAAGTTATAGATTCTTTAAGATATGAATAGTTGTTCTCAAAGCACAGGTGTATAAGATGTTAGATACTATTTATACGACTCACACGTTTGCTATAAAACTTAAGAGCTCAACCATGAAACTTATCACCTTCATTTTCTTTTTAGCCCAATTTCATTTTTCATATAGCCAACATAGTGAGAGGTTTACAGCTCTCGTTAAAAACATAAAACATAGTGATTCTTCATATATTGAAAATCATTATGCTGATGGTTCTTTAAAAAGTAAAGGGGCTCTATTATATTATGATATGCCAGAATATAAATATTCTAAAAGAGCAGGTTTATGGGTTGAGTACTATAAAAATGGTGAAATTAAAGCGGAGTCATTTTATGATAACCTAGGTAATCTATTAAGTAAATCATTGTATAATTTAGAAGATTCTATCTCAAGTGAAATGAAAGCGACTTTAATTGACTCAGATATTTCAAGCTCTAAAGACTATTTTCTAAGAAATGATGAGGTTTCAATTATTTTTAGGATAAAGAATTATAAATATGGAGTAGATATAGGTGAAACCTATATAAGAGAAATGGGATTAGTAAAAGGGGGCAAAAGAATAGGCATCTGGAAAGTATATACACAAAGAGGACGCTTGGAAAAAGAAATAAATTATGATGATAATTAGTTTATTTAAATAGATACTCCCATAAAAAGCTTTCCTTTTTCTTTGTACTATAAAGCTATAACGAAGTAGTATTTTAATGGTAAATCGGGATACTTTTTTGTTTTTAAATAGATTTTGGTTGTAGTATTGTAGTCAGGAATTTCGAGTTATTAACACTTTATAAACACAATAAACGTATTTAATCGATAAAAAAATACATTTAATCGATGATATTTTTTTATTCTATACAAATAACTCTATATTGCGTGTCCTTCTTAAGACCTCAAATCACTTATTAAGGAAAATTTTAATCCATTTTACTATTAGGCAAGTTATTGTCTAGAAAACGTCCCTCGTTTTATTTTAGTATAGTTTTAGGTAAATCCTAAGATAGTTAATTATCCATTCCTTCCCTCGGAATAACGCTTTAGCGTTGTAAAATTTAATTTTAACTATTTAATTAAACCCTAAATTGAAACTATATGAAAACCCTAAAAATTACTTTAGCTTTAGTAGCTGTACTTGTTTTAACTGTATCTGGTGTGCAATCGGAAGAGATTATAGTCACTAATAACAGTGATATTAATCAACCATCAAAGATTGATTTACTTGCTCATGGAAAGAAAAAAGTGAAATTACCTTCACAAGGTTAATCATTTAAACATATTATTGAAAAGCTCATAATTTTTTAAATTATGAGCTTTTTTGCATTAACTTACATTAGATAACATGCTTTCCTAGAAATATTTTAACTTTGAGAGTACATTAAATAATTACTTTTGAAGCTAATTTTTTCAATAATTTTATTGCTTTTTATATACTCTAGTAACACTCAAGCTCAACAACAAAAGAAGTTACTTGATTCTATATATATATTAAGAGATCTGTCTAATGATTCTAAATCTAAAAAAGAAAAGCGGATAAAATATGCTAAGCGTGCTGTTTTACTCTCTAAACAAACACAATATGATTCAACTGTACTTAATAGTAAAAGAAAATTAGCTTATACTTATCTTCTAACAGGTGAATACAATTCATATAAATCATTAACTTTAGAAAACCTCCAAAAAGCAAGAGGATTAAATGATTCGACAGCTATAGCTTTTTCTAACCTTGGATTAGGTTACTATTATTATCAAATTGAAATAGATAATAATGAAGCTTATAAATATTATTTGGAAGCCTTTAAGTATTTTGATACATTAAATAACCTGCCTCAAAAGGCTAGTGTCTTAATTAGTCTAGCTACTATTCAAGACGACGAAAAGGACTACTTAGGTAGTGAACAGAATGCTATAGAAGCTTTAAGAATATTAAATAGTCTTGAAAATGCAGAAAGCTATGTTGAAGACAAATATTTAGTACTGAACTTACTTGGACTTGTATCTTTAAAGTTAGAAAATTATGACGAATCTATCTCTTTTCATAATCAGGCTTTGAAATTGACTAAGCAATTGCAAAACGGGGAATCGCTAGCAATAGAGTCACTTAATAACCTAGCTTTTGCTTATAGGGAAAAAGGAGATTATGATAAGTCATTAGAAATATTTTCAGATATTGTTAAAATGCCCTTATTAAAACAAGATCAATCGTTCTATGGTCTAGTGCTTGATAATTTTGCCTATACTAAATTTTTAAGCGGGAACTATAATTATGATGAGGTAGAGAAGGAATTGAAAAAGGCCCTGATAATAAGTAATAGATTGGATGATGAATTCACTAAATTGGCTGCTTCCATAGACTTAGCTCGATTTTATAAAAATAATAATAAGTTAGATTCTTCACTTAAATATGCTAGACAGAGTTATAAATTATCTAAGGACATACCAATAAATGATCTATATCTTGAGTCAATGCTTATTCTTGCTGGTTTAACGGATGGGGATATTAGTAAATCCTATTTAAAAGAGCATATTAAACTAAATGATAGTTTACTTAAGGTTGAACGATCTGTACGTAATAAGCATGCTAGACTAATATATGGTACAGACCAAATCGAAGCCGAAAACAAACAAATCTCAAAAGAAAATCTATACTTAGCTATTTTATCAATCGGTTTATTATTAACAGCTATATTAATTTATGTTGTCATATCTCAACGCGCTAAAAACAGAAAACTAAAATTATTACAAGTACAGCAAAAAGCAAACGAAGATATCTATAACCTTATGCTTGGGCAACAAGACAAAGTCGATGAAGCCAGAGCTAAAGAAAAAATTAGAGTGTCTAAAGAATTACATGATGGAGTTTTAGGACGATTGTTTGGTACGAGATTGAGCTTAGATAGTATTAATTTTCAAGATGGTAAAGACGCCATGATGACCAGAGCAAATTATATTGGTCAGCTAAAAACTATTGAGGAGGATATCCGAAAAATATCGCACGAGTTAAACACCGATTTTGTATCTGGCACAGGGTTTATGGATATTGTTACTGAACTTATTGAAAACCAGACACAAGCTTATGACTTGCAACATGAGTTTGATTATACGGACGATATTAGTTGGGACTTGGTATCTAATAAAACCAAGATTAATATCTATAGAATCATCCAAGAATCTATGCAAAACATCTATAAGCATGCAAATGCTAATGCCATTAAGATTAGTATTTCATTAGAAAAAAGTGTAATTTGCTTGGATATCATAGATGATGGAGATGGCTTTGATACCTCTAAAAATAAAAAAGGCATCGGTTTAAAAAATATGACATCTCGTGTTGAGGATATTAACGGAGAAATTACTTTTACATCTCAATCTGGACATGGTACAGAAGTTAATGTTAAGGTTCCCTACACAAACCAACCGACATGAAATGCGTCATAAAATATCTTTATTTATATAGGTAGTTAAGGCGAATTCCATCTGTCAATAATGTTTTAATAAAAAAACAGATGAAACATATCAACATTTTAATGGTAGATGATCACCCCATAATTATTGAGGGCTATCAAAATGTATTAATGGCAACTAAAGACGATGATCAAACCCTACTTATTGATACGGCAAATAACTGTGATACAGCAGTAATTATGTTAAAGCGTGCGTCTAAAGAGAAGCCTTATGATATTTGTTTTTTTGATATCAGTTTACCTGCCTCGCAAGATGGAAAATATACGTCCGGTGAAGATTTGGCCTTATTAGCAAAAAAAATACTACCAAATTCTAAGATTGTTATTTTAACCATGTTTAATGAGTCTTTTAGAATTCATAATATTATAAAAGAAATTGATCCAGATGGGTTTTTAATTAAAAGTGATTTAACATCTATGGAACTGGCTGATGCATTTCAGCACATCTTAAAATCACCTCCATACTATAGTAGTACAGTTAGTAATTATGTGAAGAAGACATTTACTAGCGAAATTTATGTAGATGATATTAACCGAAAAATTCTGCATTTACTCTCTCAAGGGATTAAAACAAAAAGCCTAAGCGAGTATATTCCACTGTCAACTAGTGCTTTAGAAAAAAGAAAAAAGCAACTTAAGTTGTTGTTCTCAATTACTGATGGAAAGGACGAAACCTTATTACAAGAAGCGAGAGATAAAGGTTATTTATAATAAATAATTAAAAAATATTGCTTTTTAACTGTTCTTAAAAACGCTTGTAACTACTTTAAATCCTAGAAACTACGGTTTTTCCACAACAAGTTTGCGGTTTTTCCGCAACAAAAAGTTATTCCACTCACTTATATTTACAACAGTCAACAAGAATTAATTAATCCCTTTTTAAGTAATTGTTGAGTTAATAGCAAGAAAATGAACCTAGTGACATCATATGTGACTAGGTTTTTTCTTTGCTTAAATAACATGGTTATTAAAACCAACTTGCATTATGTTCCGATAATTTTGCAACAAAGAAACCTAGAAAAATTATAGCTACTATAAATTTTAAAAAAGTTGAAGCTATAAAACCTAAGAATGACCCAAAAGCAGCTTTTAATGCTTTTTCCATATCATTCCTGTGCATCATTTCACCCACTAATGCGCCTACAAAAGGACCAATTATAATTCCGAAAGGAATAGGTGAGAGCAGTCCAATAACTAAACCGAGAGTTGTGCCCACCATACCGGCTTTACTACCACCAAAACGTTTTGTACCTATTGCAGGAATAATATAATCTAATACATATATCAATATTGCGACTACTAGCGTAGCAATTAAAAAGGTTTTACTTAGCTCAACACCATCAGTAAAATGTAGAACCAAAAGACCAGCCCAACTGGTTAGTGGTCCAGGTAAAACAGGTAGAAAACTACCTATTATCCCTAAAATCATTAAAAGCAGTGCTACAAGCACTAAAAAAATTTCCATATACATATTTTAATTCACCTATAGGACGCAAGAAACAAGCCAAAGTTACAATCTTGTAACTAAAAAATTAGTTTAAACTAATTTTTTAGTTATATTTGTGTCAGTATTAAACAGAAAACCTTGTAATATGAAGCAATTAACTAAAGCAGAAGAAGAAATAATGCAAGCCCTATGGCAACTTAAAAAGGCAAATGTGAAGTCTGTAATTGAAACTTTACCAGAACCTAAGCCAGCTTATAATACGGTTTCTACTATTGTGAGAATTTTAGAAAGTAAAGGCTTTGTCGATTATGAAAAGCAAGGAAAAGGACACGTATATTTTCCGGTTGTAGCTAAAGAGGCTTATAGTAACCAATCGATTAATAAACTGGTAGATAATTATTTTCAAGGGTCTTTTAAAAGTATGGTGTCTTTCTTTGTTCAGAAGAATGATGTGGATGCCAAAGACATTGAAACCTTATTAAACGAAATCAATAAAAAATAATCATGTTACATTATATCATACAAATTATTGCGTTTCAGGCTATCTTTTTGTTGGTTTACGATCTGTTTTTAAAGCATGAAACTTTTTTTAATTGTAATCGCTTATACCTTTTAGCAACAGCAATAGGTTCAATAGTATTGCCATTTATAAAGTTGGATATGCTTAAGGGAGTGGCTCCAAAGGATTTTGTAATACAATTACCCGAAGTCATTATTGGTGAATTATCACCAGTAACAGCTTTAGATGCTGAGATTGCACTACAGGCAGGCATTGTTTTAGACCAAGCTTCAACACCATTATGGCAAGTCATAGTAATGATTGGTGTGTTTTTATCAATGGGAGTTTTTGTGTTTAAACTGCTAAAGTTGTATTGGATGAAATATCAAAATCCAAAGCGTTGGAAAGGAAATGTGTTAATTGTAAAGATTCTTAGAAGTAATGCCGCGTTCTCATTCTTTAATACTGTTTTTTTAGGTGAACATATTTCTAAAAATGAACAACAAACAATTTTAAAACACGAGTTGATTCATGTAGAAGAAAAGCATACTATAGATTTATTGTTTTTTGAAGTATTGCGAGTTCTACTTTGGTTTAATCCATTAGTATATATGTATCAAAATAGAATTAAAACCTTACACGAGTATGTCGCAGATGCCAAGGCAATACAACAAAATGGTAAGAAAGACTATTATAAGAGTTTGCTTAACCAAGTGTTTGAAACAAATAATATATCATTTACAAATACATTTTTCAATAAATCATTAATAAAAAAACGAATTATTATGTTACAAAAAACAAAATCTAGACAAACCAAACTATTAAAATATGCACTTATAATTCCAATAGTTTTTGGGATGTTATTTTATATTTCGTGCGAAAAAGAAGCTCTTAATAACATAGAAAAAGAAGCCGTTAATTTAGAACAATACGCTTATTCTATGCCTTTAAAAGGTGGAATGACAGATGCTATAAAGGAAACGCATAAAATATATGAGGATTTTTTAAAGTCCAATCCTGATTATGTGAGTTGGGGTGAAGCTAATCCAGAAGAAGGAAGAATGAATTATTCTATTCATCATAAAAGTGAGCAAGTACCAGAAGGTTATGATGAGGTTGGAGTGACCTCTCCGGATGGGCAATCTTATAAAATGTATTTGAATTTTAAATTTTTTGGTGAGACTGCAGGTGAAGTAGATGAGGTGCAAGAATTAAATCCTAGAGATTATGATAATGAATCCGAAGTGCCATTTAAAGTCATTGATGAAGTTCCTACATTGGCAGAATGTGAAAACTTAACAGATAATGTAGAACGTAAAAAATGCTTTTCAAACACGATTAACAAGTTTGTAGCTAAAAATTTTAATACAGACCTAGCTAATACGCTTGGTGTAAATGGGAAGCAAAGAATTTTTGTGCTTTTTAAAATTGATGAGAGTGGATCTATATCGGAAATCAAAGCAAGAGCTGCACATCCTGAATTAGAAGATGAGGCCAAACGCGTTATTAGATTACTGCCACAATTTATTCCAGGTAAACATAACGGTAAAGCTGTTACAGTACCTTATTCTTTACCTATTGTATTTAATATACAACCTTAAATAATATATTTAGTAGATGACAAAAGTCTTTTTAGCGCTTATTTTACTAATTCATTTTAATGCCGAAGCTCAATCTTCGGCATTGGCTGTTGCAGATAATTTTTATACCAATGGTAATTATACCAAAGCCATAGAAACCTACAAATCGCTTGAGAATTTAGACAACGTCTATGATAAAATCGCCAAGGCATACATCGCTATAGGTAATTATGGTGAAGGTTTAATCAATTATGAAAAGGCCATAAAAGCTAATGAGGATAATCTGTTAATTAAGTATGAGTTTGCGAAACTTTTAACTAAAACAAAAGCCTATAAAAAAGCCAATCTGTTATTTACAGACTTGATTGTGTTAGATAGTATAAATCCTAATTATCATTACGAATTAGGTGTGGTTTTAGAAAAACAACGAGATACTTTTGCCTTACAAGAGTTTAAAAAAACCTTTGATTTAGACCAAACACATCAAAAATCAATTTTTAAAATAGCAAAGCACCATCTCATTAAGCGAAATTTTGAATTAGCACATCAGTTTATAGACAAAGGTTTAGAAACTTATGCTGATAATATTGAATTGATAAGCCTTAAAGCACAAACCTATTATCATCAAGAGTATTATACACATTCCGTAGTTTGGTTTAAAAAGCTATTGGATTTAGGTGAGAAGTCAGAATTTATTCATGAAAAATTAAGCTTAAGTTATGCGCAGAATTCCGATTATGAAGATGCTATATACCATAGAAAACAAGCTTTAAAATTTAGTCCAAATGATGCCAGTGCCATATTTGTTATTGGTACGTATTATGAACGCTTAAGCGATTTTGAAAAAGCTGAAGAATATATTGCTAAAGCTCTAAAAATTCAGGATGTACCACTTGATAAAGAATATCAAAGACTAGGAACTATCTATAATAGACAGAAGAAATATGAAAAAGCAATTAAAGCTTTTCAAAAAGCCTTAAAAGAAGATCCGTCTAACATAATGGCTGAATTTTATTTAATTAGAACTAAAGATGAGTTCTATGCAGATATAGACTCTAAAATAAAACTATACGAAAACTATATAAAGAAACATAAAAAGAGTCCTTTTTTGGTATTTGCACAAAGAAGACTTAAGGAATTGAAGCAAGAAAAATTCTTAGAAGAGGAAAAAGATTAAAGCAATAAAAGAGTGCTTAAAAAGGTCTATTTTTTTTTAAATAAAATATTGTACTTTTCGGTATCAGAAGTTTAAATGAGTTCTTGGTAATGAATCGTATCGTTTTTCTTTTAATTTTTCTTTTTGCAACCTCTTGCAATTATTTTGAAAAGAAAAAAGTGTATCCTGAAGATTTACTCAAGGAAGAACTACAAGCTTTTAATTGGAACGAGGTAGATACGTATCCAACTTTTGCCAGTTGCGATTCAATTACGGTTAAAGAAGATGGTAAAGCCTGCTTTCAAAATACATTAATTAGTAGTGTTAACGAATTCTTAGCTGCTCAAAATATTGCTGTTTCAGAAGATGTGAATGACACGATTAGACTCAAGATTATAATCGATAATACAGGTGTTTTAGAAGTAGAATCCATTGAAAAGCAACCTGAAACTGCTCTTCAAATTCCTGAAATAGATAGCTTGTTACGACAAAGTCTTAAAGGTATTCCTAAAATATATCCAGCAATTAAGAGAGGACAACAAGTTACTACAGCTTTTGAGTTGCCAGTGATTGTTAAGATTGATTAAGGCTTTCTCTAGAGTTTAGGTGACTGAGTTTGCCTGTGCTGAGCTTGTTGAAATGTCGAAGTCAAAACCGAATAGCAAACTTTTGCATTAATCGTAAGACTTCTATATATAGCCAAATTAATGTAGCTAAAAGCCCCCAAGTCGCAATCCATTCTTTATATTTTGGAGCTCTATTTTTATAACGTTCTATATAATCGAAATCTAAAAGTAGTGCAAAAGAAGCTACAATAGCAGCTAGCACATTAAAGGCAATAGCAAGTTTAGACGTTCCCCAAATGTAGGGTTTAATTCCAAAAAAACTTAAAATCCAAGACATTAGATACACCACCATAATGCTTACTGTGGCAGTAATAATGACGCTTCGTAGTTTTTTAGTAACTACGATAATACGTAGTTGGTATAACAAGAGCATCACAAAAAAAGTGACAATAGTTACACCAATAGCTTGATAAGGTAACTCAGGAAAATTACGATGAGCATAAGCCGAAAAACCACCAAGAAAACATCCTTTAGCAACCATATAAAGTGGTACTAAAAAATGAGCCCAATGTTGTCTTACAGAAATTAAAACACTAATCACTGCAGCGCCAAGCATACCACCAAGGGTAAACCATCTAACTGATGTGCCAGCTTCATTTAATTTCCAGATGTAAGTTGTGATTGCTGCAATAATTAAAATACCGAAGATAGATTTTAAAAAAATACCTGCAACTGTCATTTTTTTAGCTGACGATTTACCACCATCCCAAAAATAACCATTAAAAACAGGATTAGAAGTTCTATAATTTCTTAAACTCATTGAAGTGATTTAATTTTTTTGTTTTCTAGTGAAAATTATATATTTTTTATCTTGATGAAGCCTTTTTTGAATAGTATAGCCTGAGTTATAGTACGAAAAAAAGTCAAAATCAAGGTGAAACAAGATGAATTTACAGCAAAAATAAAAAGTTTAAATAACTTCATCATAAATTAAATTTATAACCAAAAGCAATATCAGTAGAAAAATTACCTTGATTATCTAAAAACACTGCAAATAGTTCTCCATATATTATAGTAAGATAGCTATTTTTTCCAACTTTAATATCAGAGCCTATGCCAAAGATCAAAGGAGTGTCAAAAGAAGTTTGATCTATACTGACTTGCATATCGTTTTCATCTTTAAAAGAAAAGTCAATAATATTAACAGCGGCTAATTTCACTTGCCCATAAATAGAGAATGTGGGTTTATTTATTATCCTATAACGATAACCTAATGCATACTCGCTAGTGCTGTAGTCAAACGTTTTGGCTTCAAAAGCATGTCTAACTTGCAAGAAACCAGAATGTCTAGGAGTAGCATTTGCTTCATATAGTTCTAGTTCGGCACCTATAAGAGGGGCTTTTACATTATCAGAATTTCCAACGAAAGGATTATTTGTAATACCAGCAAAAAAACCAAGTCTAAATTCTACTTTAGGTTTTTTTACAGAGGAAGTATAAGAAGCATCTAAAGAAGAATTATAATAATCTATATATATCATAAGGTTATATAGTCCAAATTTTAAATCTTCTGTAGGTATACCATTGGTAAGCTCACGTAGTTTAACTTTATACTCTTCAAGGTATGTTTCATTTAAATCTTTTGTGTTTTTTAATTCGGTAATTGTACCATCTTCAGTTTTAACAAAATAACGGTAACTGCCGTTAAAAGTATTCCAGAGTAAATCGAGTTTGCCCTCAACTTTAGTTTTTAGTTTTAATGTTTCACCACTAATAGTATAATTTTCTTGGCCATAATTGGTCTGAAAGGCAAAACAAAAAAGAATAAATAATAGGTTCTTTTTCATATGTAGTAAGAAATTGGTTACTCTAAAACTATACAAAATATTGAATGCAGCATTATTTCTTCGATGTTCTACCTTTCCAACGGTATGTTTTAAAGAAAGATAAAAATACAACACCAACATTAAAGAAAGGATATAACAAACCTGAAACTGGGTAAGAACCTAGTAAAGTGTCCTGTTTAAAAAAACGAGAGGTCTTAAATACTAACAAAAAGTCAATACTAAACTTGATAAAAAATAAAGCAATTGCAGTTTTAGTATCTAGTAAATTAAAAAGGACTAAAGGGATAAAAGTGAGGCATATTAAATTACCAAGTAAAACGACTAAGCCAATCAATTTAGTAAACCAATTCGTATAGTTTGTAGTTTTTGAAGCCCATCGCAAACGTTGCTGAATTAAATTTGGTACAGTTGGAGTCGGGTTAGTAGTAACAATGGCTTTTTGAGATTTAAGGTAATGTACCTTTTTAGCATCATACTTAATGAATTTCTCGAGTAAGAATACATCATCACCACTAGAAATATCTGTGTTACCATCAAAACCATTCACATGATGAAATATAGATTTACGATACCCAAAATTTGCTCCATTACACATAATAGGTTTTTTAATACCAAATGCTCCAATAGTAGCACCTTGTAAGCTCAAAAAATCTAGAGTCTGAAAGCGCTTAAAAAACGAAGTATTACTATGATAAGTCACTGGTGCTACAATACAATTTGTGTTTTTTGATTGAATATATTCATCATAAGCACTTAACCAATATTTTGGTAAGATACAGTCGGCATCAGTAGTTATAATCCAGTTAAATTGTGAAACCTTAATAGCTGAGGTTATGGCATCTTTTTTTGGGGAATTCGAGACTCTAACGTTTCTAATAATTGTTATAGCATCAGTTTTAGTGTCACGATTTTTGCGTGATGCATCGATAACTTTTTGAATGATAGCAACCGAATCATCTTGAGAATCATCATCTACCAAAATAATTTCAAATAATGATTTTGGATAATTTAATTTTAAAATTGAAGCGAGTAGTTTCGGTAAATTTTCCGCTTCATTTCTAAACGGAATCACAACAGAAAATTTAGTTTTCGCTGGTAAATCTTGTAATTTAAAATGGATAACCTTATCAAAGCCATAAGTGAGATAACCTATAAGTAGTAGATAGATAACTATGATGATTATGGCAATGGTAGAAATCATTAGTCTTGCTGTTTTGGGAGTCTAAAATTCAATACAAAGTAACTTCCAAACACACTCGGAATAACAAAATTTAGCAACCACATTATCATAATAATTGATAAAATGGTAAGTTCATTAACCTCTACAAAGCCAAATAAAAATACAGCAACACTCCCTTTTATAACGACATCGAAAATTGAAATGGATGGTACAATCGACGCTAAAAAATACATGCTTGTAATGACTACCATAGCTTTAGAATAATCTACATCTACATCAAATAGTGTCAATAAATAATAAAATTGAAATGAGAAGATTAAATAGCGAATTAGCGAAAATGAAATGGTGGCAAAATGTATTCTTGAAGGCAGTTTTTTTATAAAGCCAAAAATACGATCAAAAGAAAATCCTTTTACTTTAAAACGTCTATGCTTTATACCAAAGACAGTAAATAAACTCACTAATAATATTATTAAAACAAACTTCGCAACTCTATAATAGTTGACATCAATTTGGTAACGATTTACAAATATTACAAAACCAATAACGCCAAAAATAGTAGTAATGGTCATTTGTGCCATATGACTTAAAAGATTAAGCAGTACAATTTTAGTTCTATATTGCTTGGCATAATAAACTGCTTTTGCTCCATAATCTCCAATTCGATTAGGTGTAATTAACGAAGCAGTTAGACCTCCTAAACTTTGCTCTAAGGCAGATCTAAACGAGGTTTTCTTAATCGTTTTTACTAAATATTGCCATTTCAAAATTTCAAAAAACCAGTTAAAACTACTTAAAATGATCAAAAAAGTAATGTTTTTGGATGAAAATGTGTCGTTTTCTTTCAAAAAGACAACAAATTCATTGAATTGTAAATTTTCATTTTCAGTCAATTTTGAATAAATAAAATAAAAAGCACCAACAACTATGCTTAACTTAATAAGGACAAAGAAGAATTGTTTAGTTTTGTAGGGTACATCGTAATGCATTCCACAAAATAAACTAAAAAGTAACAGATGCAGCAATATTTAAAACAATACCTTTTATTTTTTACGGTCATTTTTATGACGCTAAACAGTAATGCACAATTTAAAGATACTAGTAAATGGAAAGCGTTATTTGCTTTAGGATTCAACTATCCTGTTGCCAATGGTTTTATAACTGATGCTTATGCTCAAAAAATTAATTTTCCAACTGTAAATTTGGGAGTCCAGCACATGTTTAAAAGCACTTATGGTGTTAAATTAGATTATGGTTTTAATCGTTTTAAAAGCGGTGAGAATTCTTTAGAGTTTAAAATCAATTATTCTCGTATAAATGCACAATTTGTATTTGACCCTTCTCAGTATATCGGTTTTTTACCATCAAGGTTAAGAACAGTTTTTCATGCAGGTCCAGGTCTCAGTTTTACAAAACCATTAGGAAGTTTAGGGGACAATAAACAGGCTTTTATGAATGTTTTAGGGGGTATGGAATTGCACTTTGCAATTAATGAAAAAGTCTCAATTTATGGTGATCTTAGTTATATTTATGGATTAACTAAATTAAAAACATATGATCCTGTTTTAAATGGGCTTGGTGCTTTTAACGGCAACGTTCTTAACGCTACTATTGGTATAGCTGTATCTCTAAGTGGATGTCAGTTTTGCGATTAAAAAAATGAGTAAAGAAAAAATTATATTAGGTATTGATCCCGGAACTACTATTATGGGTTTTGGACTCATAAAAGTGGTCGGTAAAAAAATGGAGTTTATGCAACTCAATGAGTTAATGCTAAAAAAATATGACGACCATTATCTAAAACTAAAACTTATTTTTGAACGTACTGTAGAACTCATAGACACTTATCATCCAGATGAAATAGCAATTGAGGCTCCGTTTTTTGGTAAAAATGTACAAAGTATGTTAAAGCTAGGTCGTGCTCAAGGGGTTGCTATGGCAGCTGGATTATCTCGCGAAGTACCAATTACAGAATATGCACCTAAAAAGATAAAAATGGCTATAACCGGAAACGGAAATGCTAGTAAAGAACAGGTTGCTAAAATGCTACAAGGTATGTTAGGTCTTAAAGAATTACCTAAGAATTTAGATTCTATGGATGGTTTAGCTGCTGCTGTTTGTCATTTTTATAACCAAGGTAGAGTAATCATTGGTAAAAGTTATAGTGGTTGGTCAGCTTTTGTGAAGCAGAATGAAGAGCGTGTAAAGAAATAAAAATGTCTGGCATCTACATCCATATACCATTTTGCAAACAAGCTTGTCATTATTGTGATTTTCATTTTTCAACCTCATTAAAGAAGAAAGATGACCTGATTAATGCACTTTCAAAAGAGTTAGAACTTAGAAAAGACGACTTCAAAAAGACAACGGTTAAGACCATTTATTTTGGAGGCGGAACCCCTTCTTTATTGACGAATGATGAATTACAATATATAATTAACTCAGTTTATAAAAACTATAAAGTTTCAGAAGACCCAGAAATTACCTTAGAGGCTAATCCAGATGATTTGTCTAAAGATCGAATAATTGATTTAGCACATACACCAATAAATCGATTAAGTATAGGCATTCAATCTTTTTTTGAAGCTGATTTAAAACTCATGAATCGTGCGCACAATGCTAAAGAAGCTAAAGAATGTTTGTATGTGGCAACTCAATACTTCGATAATATTTCACTCGATTTAATTTATGGTATTCCTGGAGCATCAAACGAGCAATGGTTGGCAAATATAGAAATGGCTTTAAGTTATAATGTACCTCATATTTCTAGCTATGCATTAACAGTTGAACCAAAAACAGCTTTAGCAGCGTTCATAAAAAAAGGAATTATAGAAGATGTAGATGATGAACAAGCACACGAGCAGTTTTATATATTAAAAGAGAAGTTAGAAGCTTCTGATTTTGTGCATTACGAGCTTTCTAATTTTGGTAAGGATGGTTTTTTTAGTAAAAATAATTCGGCATACTGGAAAGGAAAATCGTATATAGGTATTGGCCCTTCTGCCCATTCTTTTAATGGGAAGCAGCGTGGATGGAATGTGAGTAACAATTCAAAATACATTAAAGCGATTCAGCAAAATGAGTTGCCAATAGAAATTGAAACTTTAACTACCACAGACCAATATAACGAATATATTATGACAGGTTTACGTACTATTTGGGGAGTTTCATTTGTAAAAGTTGAAAATGACTTCGGTACAACTTTTAAAGATTACTTAATTGAGCAATCAGAAGTTTTTATAAATCAACATTTGTTGTATATTGATGATGAACATTTGCGCGTCACTAAAAAAGGACAATTTTTGAGTGATGGCATAGCTTCAGAACTGTTTAAACTTAATTTATCTTGATAACAATAATACAATACAATTCCAGAAAACTAAAAATAGATTTATCACAACCTTTAGATATTTCAATGAAACTAAAAGGAGATAAATCTAATGTTAACGTATGGTATATTGGACCTCCGAAAATTGAACCCGAAGTTTTTGATGGAAAAGTTATTAGTGTAGATAAAGGTGCAGCTGTTAATTTTAATACCATAACGTTTAATCCCCATGCACATGGTACGCATACAGAAACAGTAGGTCACATCACTAAAGAGAAGTATTCAATTAATAAACATCTAAAACAGTTTTTCTTTTTGGCTGAAGTTATTACTGTGGCTCCCGAAAAACATGGGGACGACTATATTATATCAGCAAAACAATTGCAATTTGCACTTGGAAACAAGAAAAGAGATGCAGTGGTTGTTAGGACAATACCTAATACTAAGGAAAAAAAATCGAAGCAATATTCTCATACCAATTGGACTTATTTTAAAGAGGATGCTATGAAGTTATTGGTGCGTAAAGGAGTTAAGCACCTTTTAATAGATTTGCCTAGTGTTGATAGAGAGGAAGATGGAGGCGAGTTAAAAGCACACAAAGCGTTTTGGAACTATGGACGTAATTTAAGAAAAGACGCTACAATAACAGAATTGATCTATGTGTCTAATGACATTGAAGATGGTAGTTATATGCTCAATCTTCAAATAGCCCCTTTTGATAATGATGCTACTCCTAGCAAGCCTATTTTGTATAAGATAATAGAATAATTTTATGTGACTGCGAACATATGTCAGTGTCACATATTTAAACGATATGGAAACATTCTTTATAATCATAATAAGTATTTTAGTCACCTTAGGATTGGTGACTATTTACAAGCAATGGAAGAGTAAAAAGAAGACCAACGAACAATCTATTATTCTTTTAGATAAGATAAAACGTGTCTGTAAGTTTATTACTGTTGAAGGTGACTTTGCAGAAATTTACCATTACGAAGATGTCAAAGAGAAATTCTTAAAGCTAATTTCTAGTAAGAAAAAAGCATTAGTAGTTATCAATGCAAAAGCTCATGTTGGATTTGATTTAAGTAAAATTAAAATGAACTCAAATTCAAAATCTAAAACAGTTGTATTATCTCATTTTCCTCAACCAGAGGTATTGTCTATAGAAAGTGATATTAATTATTACGATAAGCAAGATGGTATGTTTAATAAATTTGAAGCTTCTGACCTAACAGAATTACATACTAAAGCTAAGGAACACATTATGGATAAAATTCCTGAAAGTGGTTTGTACAATGTGGCGAAGCATGAAGCTTTAGAAGCCATTCAACTTATTGAAAATTTAGTAGAAACTATTGGGTGGACTTTAGATTATTCGGCTTTAAAGATTGAAAATTCTGAGCTTAAAAAACTAAATAAGTGATACAAATATCAACAGATAAAAGTAAGCTTCAAGTTGAAATGATTCATAGGTTCTTAACCGAAACCTATTGGGCAAAAGGAAGAACTTTCGAAGAAGTAAAAACATCTATAGATAATTGTATTTGCTTTGGTGTATATAATAATGATGAACAAATAGGGTTCGCCAGAATTGCCACAGATTATGTTGTTTTTGCATATTTAATGGATGTATTTATTCTTCCTAAGTATAGAGGCAATGGTTATTCTAAATTATTGATAAAAACTATAACTGAAGAACCGATGCTTCAAAATTGTAAAATCTGGATGCTAAAAACGGCAGACGCACATAATTTGTATAAACAATACGGTTTTACAGAACTCAAGCATCCTGAAAAGTTAATGGAACGACTTTTAAAATGAATATAGAAGACTACAGAAACTATTGTATGAGCAAAAAGGAAGTGACTGAACATTTTCCTTTTGATAATGATACGCTTGCATTTAAAGTCTGTAATAAAATGTTTGCCTTAGCATCTTTAAAACGTTGGGAAAATGGTGAGGCTTTTATCAATTTAAAGTGTGATCCAGAGTACGCCCAAGAGTTAAGGGCAGAACACGATAGTATTAAACCAGGTTATCATATGCACAAACAGCAATGGAATAGTGTTTATATTCATACAGGTGAACTTTCACCAAAACTAATCACAGAATTAATCGATCATTCTTATGCTATGGTTGTGAAAGGCTTACCTAAAAAGATCCAAGTCAAATTACAATAACCGTTAAAAGCCAATTGCATTACATCCGACTACTCAAAACCATCACTCATCGAAAAATAGAATAATACGATAGTTATCAGTATACTTTTGTAGAGGATATTAACAATTAATCCTTTAGTTATGAGTTTTTTAGTAATATATGCTATTGTTATAATAATAAGCCTATCTATATATTTGTTTTCAACCAACAATCTTACATTAAATGATTTTAATGATTCTTATAGATTCCTAAGAAAAGGAATTGTAAAAGATTCAGGCTTATCTAAAGATTGTATGACCTCCGTTGAAGTTTTAAATAAAGATTCTGAAACGAAGCGAACAGGTCATACTTTGAATAAAGGTCTTAAGCATCTAGAATTCATAGGTGAGTTAGAGTCCTATTTGCACTATAGTGCTCAGAGTATCATATCAACTGATTTTCTTAATGAAGTTAAGGATAGTAAACTTCAAGCACAATTATTAGTCTTAAAATCAACATATATTTTAAGTACAGAATGTGGTAAAAAAGCAGCTTAATTTTCTTAAAACCATTCGTCGACACTTATCTACCATCCGACGACACTTAAATACATCCAACCGAATAATAACAACATTTTTTTAGAATTCATTTAATTTGCTTTTTTTAAACAGAAAGCAATACATGAGAAACCTCAATGTTTTATTAATTGAAGATGATATAATAGAAGTAATGAAGCTCAATAGAGCAACAAGTTCATTGCAGCTAAATCATAAAATCGTTGAAGCTAATAATGGTGAAGAAGCTTTAAAGTTATTAGAAGAAAAAGATAATCTTCCTGATATTATCTTATTAGACTTAAACATGCCTAAAATTAATGGAATCGATTTTTTAAAGATTTTAAAAGAAAATGAAAGGCTAAAATATATACCAACGATTATCTTAACAACATCTAATAATCGTCGCGATTTATTAGAGTGTTATAAAATTGGTATTGCAGGTTATGTGCTCAAACCATTGAAATATGATGAGTATGTTTCCAAAATCGAAAAATTATTAGCATATTGGAGTGTAAATGAATTAATAGCAAATTAATGAAAGGAATTGTCTTTACAGAGTTTTTAGAGTTAGTAGAAGATAAATTTGGCTTAGAAATGGTTGATAAAATTATTTCGAGCTCCGAATTAGAATCTGGTGGAATTTACACATCAGTTGGAACATATAGCTTTTCTGAGATGTTACAATTATTACAGCATTTAAGTGATAATACAGGTTTGTCTATAGATACATTATTACTCGTATATGCAGAACATTTTTTCAGTGTTTTAGAAGATAGTTACCCTGGTTTGTTAGCCACATATAAAGATCCAATTGAGATGATATCGTCTATTGAAAACCATATTCATGTTGAGGTTAGAAAGATATATCCAGATGCAGAGTTGCCAACTTTTGAAGTTGTTGAAAAAACTAAAGATTCTTTGGTTATGATATACACCTCTAGCAGAGCAATGCATCATTTCGGTTTAGGTCTTATGAACAAAACTTTTGAGCATTTTAATTCTACCGCAACTATAGAACTAGAAAAAATCAAAGAAGATGGTACAGAAGTAAGATTCATTATCAATAAAAATTAATGAGTCAAGACCAACTTGACATATTAAAACGTGCACTTCAGCGCGAAAAACTAGCAAGAAAAGCTGCTGAAAAAATTCTTGAAGAAAAATCAAGAGAACTCTACCAAACATCACAAAAATTAGAAAGTTTATTAGACGAGAAATCTACTCAACTTCAAGGTATTTTTGAGAACATTGTTGATGCCTATGTAGTTATGGATGTTAATGGTAATGTTCTAAAATTTAATGAAGCTGCTACGAAACTTTTTGGCTATAATATTGATGAAGAATCCGTTAATGTTGTAGATCTAATTTATAAAGAAGATGCTGAATATGCAATGACTTCATTTGCAGAATTACGCAACAAAGGATACTTTAAAAACTATGAGGCTAGAGTCTATACAAAAAGTAAAGAAGTTAAATGGGTACATATAAATGCTAGTGTTGTATTTGATAAAGAAAACACAGCAATTGCGGCTCAAGGTATAGTTAGAGATATTACGAGTACAAAACGTAATAACGAAATAATTGAAGAACAAAAAAGCCAGTTAGACGCTATTGTTCAAAACTCATCGATAGGAATTGTTCTTACGCAATACGGTAATATTTTAAGAACTAATGCATCTATTCAAAATAGCTTGGGTTACACAGAGGAAGAACTTTCAAATCTTACTGTTAAGGATATTTCTTTTCCTGAAGATTTTCCTCAATCTAAAGCATACATAACAAAGATGGATTCTGGGGAGTTAGATAACTTTGTTATTCAAAAGCGATATAAGAAAAAAAACGGTTCTGTTCTTTGGGCCAAAACTAATGTAAGTGCAGTAAGAGATAGTGATGGAAATATAAAATACCAAGTAGCACTTGTTGAGGATGTCACTTTAGAAAGAGAACAGTCACTAATAATAGATATGATTAATGATGTTGCTAAGGCTATCCTTGGTAAAATGGATATCTATGAAATAGCTAAAGAAATCACTAATAATATTGCTGAATATTTAGATACAAATGATTGTATTATTTATTTAGTAGATAATGAGAATAATAGTTTAGAACAGATTGCGGCTTATGGATCTAAACTTAATGATAAAAATGAAATTAAAGATAAAATAGTAATGCCCTTAGGAGAAGGGATTGTTGGATGCGTCGCTAGATCTGGTAAAGCTGAAATAATCAATGACACAAGTAAGGATATCAGATATGTTGTAGATGATGAGAGGCGATTTTCTGAAATAGCTGTACCAATAATTAGTGATGGGAATGTGATTGGCATTATTGATTCTGAACATATTTCTAAAAGCTATTTTACTAAAAAGCATCTAAGAACTCTAAAGAATATTGCTAGTTTAGTTGCTATGCAATTGAAAAGTGCTATTAACCTAAGAGAACGAGAAAAAGTTGAGCTTAAAAACACTGTTTTATTAGAGGCTTTAGCTAAGAGTAATGATGAGTTGCAAGAATACGCTCATATTGTTTCTCACGATTTAAAATCACCTTTACGAAGTATAGATGCTCTTGTGAGCTGGATAAAAGAAGATAATAAAGGCAAACTAGACGATGTTACTATACAAAACTTCGGCTTAATTGAAACTACTTTAGAAAAAATGGAGCAACTCATTTCAGACATTCTATTATATTCTAGTGTAGGATCTGAATCTAAAGAGGAAAGCGATGTTGATATAAATGTGCTTATAAATGAATTGAGGCAAATTCTATATGTGCCAGAACATATTTCAATTAATATTATAAACAAACTACCAACCGTTTTTGGGGATAAGACAAAGCTTCAACAGTTATTTCAAAACTTAATAAGCAATGCCATTAAATTTATTGATAAAGAAAGTGGACTAATAGAAATTGATGTTGTAGAGCAAAAATCGTATTATCAATTTTCAATAAAAGATAATGGTGTAGGTATAGATAAAAAGCATCATGATAAGATTTTTAAAATATTTCATGCATTAAATAAAAATAAGGAATCTACAGGTATAGGATTATCTATAGTAAAAAAGATAGTCGATTTACATAAAGGCGAAATTTGGTTAGAATCTGAACCAAATATGGGTACAACGTTTTTCTTTACATTTAAAAAGTAATTTATGGAACAACCTAATCTATCCTATATACATAGCATGTCGGGAGGTGATAAAGCTTTTGAGAAAAAACTTATTGATATCATCAAAAAAGAGTTTCCAGAAGAGAAACAAGTATACTTTGATAATATTGCTGCTGAAAATTTTAAAGAAGCAGCTGAAAATGTACATAAACTTAAACATAAAATTAGTATTTTAGGGCTTGTTAAAAGTTATGAAATTGCTGTAGATTATGAGCATAATCTTTTAGAAAACAGCATTGAAGGTAAAGCAGATTTCGAATCTATTTTACAACTCATAACGGATTTTTTAAAGAGCTTATAAATATTTATGAATTGTATTATTATCGATGATGAAGCTACTGCAAGAGCTATTATTGGACAGTTGTGTAACAATGTGCCTAGCTTAAATGTTTTAGAAGAATTTCCCAATGCAATGCAGGCTATTAAATATTTAAACTCTAATGAGGTCGATTTAATCTTTTTGGATATTCACATGCCAGATTTTACAGGTTTCGATTTTATAGATACTATTAAAAATCCACCTAAGACCATCTTAACGACATCAGATCCTAAATTTGCTATACAAGCATTTGGTTATGATTGTATTGTAGATTATTTGGTGAAACCGATTACGCCAGAACGTTTTCAAAAAGCTATTGATAAAGCCTTAGCTATTAAGCCTACTGTAGCAAAAGAAAAACAGTCTAATCAAGTAGAAACCACTTCTGGCAATGACTTATATGTAAACATAGATCGTCGCCTTATTAAAATTGATATCCCTAGTATTTATTTAGTGGAAGCTAAAGGAGATTATATTCAGGTGAAAACAGAAGATAAAAATTACACAGTACATTCTACATTAAAGAAAATAGAAGAAAAGCTGCCTAAAAGTCTATTTTTAAAGATTCATCGCTCTTATATTATCAATGTCGATAAGATTATTGATATAGAAGATAATAGTGTATTGATAAAGAAAGACGTTATCCCAGTGAGTCGTTCTAACCGACCAGAATTAATGAAGCGTCTTAATTTACTGTAAACCATTCGTCGATAGTAAAAAGCCATCTAACGTAGGTTGAATCACTTCAAACGAAAATTAAAAAATAGCCCTTAAATACGCGATAAATTTGTTTCAGAAATTAAAATGAAACGAATGAAATCGCAACTTTACACTTTAAAAAATCAACTTTTGCTAATTGCTATTTTGGCTTTTAGTTTTAGCAGTCAAGCACAAGAGGATATTCCTTTTAATTGTGACTTTAATGCTTACCTATTTCAATATAATGATGTTTATGCTATTGACTTAGCCTCTGGTAATTCTTATCTAGTCGCTGAGGATGTTACTGAAGCTTCAATAAATGCAGCAGCCTACAATCCGGCAGATGGCTTTATTTGGGGATCTTTAAAAGGCTCTAAAGATATTGTTAGAATAGGCAAGAACTTTACAACATCAATTTATAATGTACCGGAACTTCCAAATAGTAATAGATATATTGGTGATGTAAGTGCAGAAGGAATGTACTACTTAAAAGGAGGTGGTACAACCTATTATAAAATTGACTTAGATCCTGAGTCTTCAAATTATATACAACATAATGCTACAGAAAACTTATCACAAAGTTTAAGTATCCACGATTGGGCATTTAATGCAGTAGATGGTCAGTTATATACGGTTGAGAAAGAGACTAATATTTTATACAGAATCAATCCTGTAAACGGTGTTGTCAGTTCTTTAGGTGAGGTGCCAATTTTAGCAGGAAACAATTATACCTATGGAGCTGTTTATTTTGATGTAGAAGGTCGTTTTTATGTGTCAGCAAATCAAACCGGAACCATATATGTGATCCAAGCAGTGCAGGATGTAAATTCAACTGCAGATATGGATTCTAATTTGTTTGCTTTTGGGCCTTCTAGTGCTAGTAATGATGGGGCACGTTGTCCTACAGCACCAGTAGCACAAGAAATTTGTGATAATGGTATTGACGACGATGGAGATGGACTTATAGATTGTGAAGATCCTTCATGCTCAGGTTTTGGACTATGTGAAGTGATTGAGCCACCAACTTCTGGTGGAAACGAAGGAGGTTTAGAGAGTAATAATAGACTTTCTGAGCAAATCAACGCTCGTAATTTTAACAGAGCAAAAACAGGTTACACATTCGATAGAAGTGTGGCCCCAAAATTAACGCGAGATTTTCAATACGCACAACGCAATACAAATAGTGGTCTTATACTACAAGACTTTATGCCTTTAGAAATTATAGGAGAAACTGAAGCGGTAGAATCTACACCAGCAGACTTAATTAATATTACTAATGCTACTGAGATTTACGCTGTAGATTATATGAATCAGGGCACCCCTTTTGCGACCATCTTAGCTTTAAAAACTGAAGATGGAGTCTATGAGCATACCAAGTATATTTGTGACCGTTTATTAGGAGCACAATTAATTTCGGTGAGTACCATAACCATTAATGAGCAACCTTTTATAAAGTCGATTATTAGAAATGTAGATGGTACATATGAGTTTGTCTTAAGCTTATCGGCTAAGGTGATTAATAACAATGAAAACTTCGCTATAGAAAGCCATTGGAATTTAGATCAGTACGAAGACAATGTCACCTTTTATAACTTTCAGATATGGGCAAACTCTGTCGATGACTTATACCTTTTAGGTGAAGAAGTCTTGAATTTATTGAATGTTGAAAAACCAATTGCTGAGTTCAACAACTCAACTCCACCAACCGTATTTGTTAGAAAAGGGCAATATATTAATGGCGGTTTAGACTTACAAATTGTAAATACTAACGGAACAGAAACCATAACATTAGATGCTGGTTATAGAACTACAGAGACTGGTGAGTTTCAAAATATGAGTAGCACATTAAATTTGGGTGGACAATACATCACCAACCTAACCGTACAAACTGGAGATTTGTTCGATATCGGATTTAGGATTGGTGATGGTATTGCTACACCAGACGATTTATTTATGTCTGATGGGCCTTGGGGAATTGATGATTCTCGTGACGACACAACAGTGAGTATGTACGAGGTTACAACAAATAATTTTGAATTTGAGACTACAGATTTCGTTATAGAGCGTAATATTAATTTAGCAGGTACGACGAGTTCTTATGTGGCAGCTTACAGAGCTTTAACACCAAGATTTAGTGCCATAGATCTAACAGATTATAATAGCTTTAAGTTGAGTGCAAAAGGTACAGGAAACTTAGAAATAACATTTGTAAAGCAGAGTACTACCAATTGGGAAGACCAATATAAAACAACGGTTGCACTAACAAACACATCACAAGACTTTGTCTTACCAATTTCGGAGTTTACAGCTGGTAATGGTACAGAAGCAGTATTAGATGATGTGGTAACACTAGTCTTTACATTGGTAGCAGAAGATGGCACTGCAACAACAAAATCATTAGAGCTAAACAACTTACGTTTATCTCAAAACAGTGCTTTGTCTGTAGAAGACTTTGAAAGTGATACTAAAACACTAAGAGCCTATCCTAACCCAATGACCTCTAAAACAACAATTGGCTTCACTGCAAGCCAAAGTGAAACAGTACAGTTTGTTGTGTACGATCAATTAGGCAAGCAAGTCTATAACACCACTTATAATGCTGTAGCAGGTAAAAACAGCATCACCTTAAACAGAGAGAACTTAAGCTCAGGCTTATACTTCTGTAAAATCGTTAGTAATCAGTACAATTTTAATCCCTTAAAACTGATTATTAATTAACCCTTAATTAAACCTTATGTGCATTAGGCAAAAGTGAAAGCTTTTGCCTTTTGTTGTTTCTGCCATTCAGAGTAGTAATGTCATTTGGAGTACTATTGTCATTCAGAGCGCAGCGAAGAATCGCTTTATAAGTAAGTTTTAATTTATAAAGATTCTTCGGTCATGCTTCCCTCTGAATGACAGCAGCATTTTGATTTTGTTTTTTGTGGTGGTTTGGGTTTTATAGGTATATTTATGAATCAATATTTTTGTGATATCATATTGGAATGTAAAATTAAAAAGAGCAATCAAAATGATTTACATAAGAAGAATATAGACAATTGATTATATTCAATTGTTGGCTACAATAAAACAAAACCTACCTGAAATGAAACGACTTTTTTCAATTTTAATTCTGACTTTATTAATAAGTTGTAATAATGAAAGACCTGAACCAAATTATTATAGAAATCTATTCACAGGAGAAATATTAAACAAATCGGAATTTCAAGAGCTTCAAACATCTTTTTATATAAATTATAAAGATTCAATCGAAAAACCGAAAATAATTTGGAATTTTTCTAAGCTAGAAAAATCTGCCGATTCAATAATTCAGAACTTTAAATATGATATGAGAATTGGAGACAAATACATAATTCGAGCTCAAGATTATAAAAAAATTGGAATGACAATTCCTGAACAAAACTTTAAATCAATTGATGGAGAAAAAATAACAATTGGTGGAATTCAAGATAAACCAACATTAATAAATCTATGGTTTATTCAATGTCCTGGATGTATTGCTGAAATGCCTGCTCTGAATAGATTAAAAGAAAAATATTCTGATAAAGTAAATTTTGTTTCTTTGACTTACGAAAAAGAAGAAGACGTTAGGGAATTCCTAAAGAAGCGGGAATTTGAATTTACACACATTGTAAATAATGAGAAATTTTTAAAAGAATTATATTCATTCTCATATCCCGAAAATATTTTCATTGATAAAAACGGAATAATTACAAATATAGAAGGTCCACTTCCAAGTCATTTGGATACAGATGTTGACATAGCGATTGAATATTTTGAAAGATTAATTAAAAAATTACTGTAGCCAACACCGTATATAATTTATTGCTAGTTCTAGCCTACTTACGAAAATCCTCGCGGATTTTCTATTCGGTTTGTATTTGCTAAATTAGGTGCTTAAAACACGCAACAAACCATATACAAACACGTTACCTAATATCCGCCTTCTTTATAAACTGCCACTTAAAACGCAATCCAATCTCAGTAAACGTAAAACCAGCTGCAGTTGCAGACGCAATATTACTATGCGTACCATACACATTTAATAAACTACGTTCAGAGAATTTATAACCAAAAGCTCCTTGTATTCTGTAGGCCGTTTGTTTTGGGTCGTCCTCAATAAATTGGTAACCAAAAGCACCAGTGAGGTTATAAAACCATTGTTGAGGTTTGGCAGTGGCTTCATCTTTAATAAGATTTACAAAGACTTCGTAAGCATTAAACTTGTCTGGGCTAAAATAAATGGTTGGGACTTGGTCTTTAAACGTAATATACTGGTAATTCACACCTACTTTTAAATTCGGTTTTGGCAATAGGTTATAATACAATGAGGTAAATAATAGGTTTCTGGTATTGCCATCATTTTGTGTGGTATGCATCAGTTGTGTAAACCAACCTAAATTAAAGTTAGTCCCTAAATTGTAATTCGCATAATAATTGTTTTGCACCAATTCTCTATCTAATAAATCGGCATTAAAACTTTCTACTTGGCGTTTATAACCAATATCTAAAGTCTGTAGTTTAAAGGCTTTAATATTAAAAGATAAATCGGTTAAGAGTTGTGTATAATCTGTGCTTTCGGCTTTTGCAGCTGTTAATCCTGCAGTACCTTTAAAAGTGATATTTGGTAACACTTGGTAGGCTAAACCTAAAGATAGATTATTAGAGTTCGCTGTATTATCCGTAACTGTATTGTTAGTAGTTCTATAATTGTAATTTCCTAAAACACTCAGCTTAGTAGATAAAGGGTAAACCACATTGGTGTTAAAGGAGTACGCTTTATTATCTCCGTTATCAAAGGTATGTGCGGCTTTAGAATCTAATGTTGGGTTAAAGCTCATATTCATTTTATTTATAAAATTCACCGCATCTTTTTGCTTATCGTAAAAGGTCAATGTATTTTCTGCTGAGGTATAAGCTTCATCAAAACGACCTAAAGCTTTTAGCACATTGGCTTTTCCTAAATTGCCATCAAAAGAGGTACTATCGTTAGCCAATATTTGGTTATAGTCTGCTAAGCTTTGCTTAAAGTTACTTTTATAGATATTTAAAGTCGCACGTAATGCCAATACCCAATTCTCGTTTGGGTAATCTGTTATTAAGGTATCTATTAAAGTCGTTGCGGCTTTGTACTTTTTATTCCAAATTAAGGCCTGTGCATAACGTTCCGTCGTTTGTTGTTTTATGCTAACCTCTTTAGTTGTCGTTAAACTGTTATAAGCTTCAGTGCTTATCGCTAAGGCTTTCTTTTCTTTACCGTTTAAATGTGCTACTAAAGCTAAACCATTACTTGCAATAATTTTATGTTGTGGTTGTTCGGCTAACCTATTGTACATCGTTTGGGCTTCATCATACTTTTCCCAAATCAAATACAGATTGGCTAAGTTTAATAAGGTGTCTTTATCATCACCAAATAGCTCAAGGTTCTTGGTTAACAACATTTCGGCTTTATCATAATGCTGTGCTTGTTGGTTTTGGTAGGCATAACCTAAATAGATATACTTTTTAGAGGTCATCGCATTTGGGTTTCCTGGCGAAACATCTAATGCCTTGTTCACATAAGTTAAAGCATCTTCGTATGCCTTTAGGTTCGATAAGGTATTTGCAAAACCTAATAAAGCAGCAAAGCTTTTAGGATCTTCTTGTACTAAATCTTTATAATAGGCTTTTGCATCTACGAAGTTGTTGTTCCATAATAATGACTCACCATAGTTAAGCTTTACTTCAAAATCATTTGGATAATCTTTTAGTAATGCAGTGAACAACTCATTGGCATCTTGTGATTTACCATTTAATCCAATAGCACGTCCATAACATAGTCGTGCTGTTTTATTATCTGGATAGTCTTTTAATATACTATTGAAAAAGGTTTCGGCTTGTGCATACTTTCCAGTTTCTAAATAGGTAAATCCCTCTTGCATGTTTTGAGCAGATGCGCTAAAAACGATTAAGAAAAGGATACTAATAGGAAGTGATTTTAAAGTCTTCATCTCTGTTTGTTTAACTAATTGCAAGTTACGGACGATAACCGCTCCATTCATCTACAGCAATCTACCAACCATCGAAATAGAACGCTCATACATGGAAATACGCTAGATATTTACGTCAGATTTAAACGAATAATTAACAAAAAACAATAAAATTATGTCACTTACAATTAAAGAAAACAACGGAGTATTTATGGTAGATGGATCAATTAATGGATCTACTGCAGAACAATTTAAAATGCATTGTCAATCGATCTTAAATGCTAATGGTGAATTAACAATCCATATCGAAAATGTTACAGAAATTGATACAAGCGGAGTTAATGCAATACAAGCATTATACATAAATGCTAGGAAACAAAATAGAGGTTTTATGGTCATCGGAAACATTAGCAAAAACATCTATGATAAGTTAACCAATTTTAAGACTGCCGCATAAGACCAAATTATAAACCAAAAAAGCACCATTATGCAACTATTAACAGCAATCAAGACTAGAAAAATATCACCAGAACAATTATTTATGATAAGCGTTTTGGCTGTCAATGGAGGGAACTATTTATATAACCTAATCTTAGGTCGTGTGCTAGGACCAGCTCAGTTTGCTGATGCTGCTGTACTCATTACATTTTTATTAGTACTCTCTTTTATTGCAATGACATTTCAATTGGTCACTGCAAAATTCTCGGTTTTATTTGAGAACAGTGTTTTTGCTAATTTTATCGCGAAAGTCTACAAACGAGCATTCACAGTTGGAATTATATTAGGATTGTTAATCATTGCTTTTGCTGAGCAATTACAAGCATTGTTTAATACCTCGTCTTCAACCATGTTTGTAATTTTTGGTTGTGGAGTACCACTTTACTTTTTAATGAGCGTTAATAGAGGAACGTTTCAAGGTAAAAAAGCATATAAGACTTTATCTATTACGTATCAAGGTGAAATGTTGAGTAGATTACTCATCACATTAGGAATCATCTTAGTATTTAATATTAAATCATCTTGGGTCATTGCTTTAGGTATCATATTGTCTTTTGTTTTTGGATTATTCCCTTTTAAGTTTAAACATATAAGTTATAAAAAATCAATTCCATTAGAAGGAAATTATAGTAAGCAAATTAAAAACTTCTTTTTGCTTACTGCCTTTTATGAACTCACACAAATCATAATTAACAATAGTGACATCTTATTAGTAAAACATTATTTCGACGCTTACGAAGCTGGTTTATATGCCTCTTTAGCATTGATAGGTCGCATTGTATATTTTATTGCTTGGATGTTTGTGATGCTATTATTACCAGCAGTTGTAGAGCTAAAAAAAGAAGGTAAAGAAACGGCTTCTGTATTATTTAAATATGTAGGCTATATCGCCATAATTTCTATCATTATTGTAATGGTTTGCTTCGGCTTCCCAGAATTAATTATACAATTATTATTTGGTGAAGCGTATATAATTATGGCACCATTATTATGGAAATATGCATTGGCAACATCTATGTTTGCCATTTCAAATATTTTCGCCTATTACTATTTGTCTTTAGATAAATATGTACCAGTAATTATCTCTGGAGTCTTTGGGATATTACAAATGGTATTAGTAATCTTTTATCATGATGCTTTAGAGCAAGTGGTGCATATGCAAATTGTTGCTATGCTCTTATTATTAGCCATTCAAATAGGCTTTTTTATTATCGATTCAAAGACAAAGAAAAAAGACTTAATCTAAAGTAAATCGCCATTCGTCTACAGTAAAAGTCGCCCTATCGAAACGCTCAAAAATCAACGACTTAAAACCTGAAATTTGTACTGTAAATAATAACAAACGATAAATAACACATAACATGAAACTAGCAATCGTAACAGCATATCCACCAAGTAAAGTAACGCTTAATGAGTATGCATATCACTTAGTAAAACAGTTTAGACAAAAGCAAGACATCACAGAATTAATCTTACTTACTGACAAAACAGAAGGTGAAAAAGACATCAACTTCACAGAAGTCGGATGTAAGATTACTGTAAAAGAATGTTGGTCATTTAATAGCTATAAAAATATGTTTTCCGTAACAAAAGCGATTAACCAGACAAAACCAGATGCTGTATTATTTAATTTACAGTTTATAAAGTTTGGTGATAAAAAAGTAGCTGCGGCTTTAGGTTTAATGTTACCATGGATTTGTAAGTTAAAGAAGATTCCTAATATCGTTTTATTGCACAACATTCTTGAAGAAGTAGATTTAGGAAGTGCTGGTTTTACTTCGAATAAAGTAATGCAAAAGATTTATGGATTTATAGGAACCACTTTAACTAAATTAATACTAAAAGCAGATACAGTTGCAGTAACGATGCAAAAATATGTGAATATCTTAGAGGTTAAATATTTAGCGACCAATATAAAATTGATACCTCATGGTACATTCGAAATTCCAGAAGAACCAGATTATACTATATCAGATGGGCCTCTAAAAATCATGACCTTTGGAAAATTTGGAACCTATAAGAAAGTAGAGGGTATGATTGAAGCTGTTGAAAGTGTAAGAGCATCTACTGGTTTGGATTTAGAAGTTGTTATTGCGGGAACAGACAACCCAAATGTACCTGGATACTTAGCTAAAGTGCAAGAAGATTATAAGCATGTGCCACAAGTGCGTTTTACAGGATATGTTGAAGAGCATGAAGTACCAGCCTTATTTAAAGAAAGTGCAGTAGTAGTTTTTCCATATACGTCTACAACAGGAAGTTCTGGTGTATTGCACCAAGCTGGAAGTTATGGTAAAGCAGTAGTAATGCCAGATTTAGGGGATTTAGCATTATTAGTAAAGGATGAAGGGTATCAAGGTGAATTTTTTGAACCAACAAGTGTAGAAAGTATGGCTTTAGCTATTGAAATTTTAGTGACCAATGAAGCACATCGATTAAATATAGCTGAGGCGAATTATAGAGCGGCTACAGCACATCCAATGTCTCAAATTGCAGACCTATATTTAGAAACATTTAAACAAATTATAGAAAGAAAGTGCGTCGTTAAACCCTTAATTAATAGCAACACTAACACGCATGAAGTTATTCTTTAGATATATATTTAAAAGAAGACTTTTTATTTCCACTTTCATCTATAAATCCAAAATGCTTTTGCGCATTTTGGCGCCAAGGAAGTCGTCCAACGACTTCCTTTGGTATTTCTACAAAGTCGTATAGTGTCCAAGACATATAAGAAATGTCATTCTGAGAAAAGATACTTTGCATTGATTTATGGTACTCAGCTTGATGATCTTCAGAATTACCAAATGGATTCCATAACCCACTATAAGATGACATTCCATACTCAGAAATCACTATAGGCTTATTAGTGATTTGAGTTTTTAACCCTTTATAAGTGTCAACTAATTTATTTACATCCTCATAATAGTGAAAGGAAACAAAATCTAATTTATCTTTTAAAATAGTACTAGATTCTGCATTAGACCAACCTATAGTTACAGGATGGTTAGGGTCTTGAGATTTTACAAAATCAACCATCTTATCTAACCAAGCAGTAACGAGTGCTTCTCCTCTAGATTCAAAATCTAAATTTGGTTCGTTCTTTATATCCCAAGCCAATAAAGCGCTTTGATCCTTTATAGCATTTACAATAGTTTTAGCATGGCGTTGTGTGAGTGACCAATCGAGTACAGAATAATCACCATAAAAATCAAAAAGCGTCACCATTACTTTAAGTTTTGCAGTTTCAGCAAGTTCTAGTAAGGTGTTTAATTGTAAGAGCTTATCTTGATCTAAAGCTGATTTCCCAAAACTTTCATAGGGTACAAAAATCCGAATGCTATTAAGTCCGGACGATGTAATCAATTCAAAATCTGAAGCAATAATATCTGCGTCAAAATTATCACCAAACATATTCCAAGCATTGGCTTGAGGATAATAATTAATCCCTTTTATTTCTGAAATCTCAAGAGGTTTATTCAAGTTTTCGACTACATAAGGTTCACTTTTAATTTTCACCAAATGCCGAATACGCCAAAAGCCATCTTCTAATAAAAGTGTGACTTTGTAACTCGATTTTTCTGTGATTTCAGTGATGAGTGTTTCTCCACTAAAAATGCGTTTAAACTCTATAACATCATGATCTGTTAAAACGGCAAGTTGACCATCCTCACTAAAGAATTCTAAATTAGGATGGTGTTCTAAAGTCGTCGCTTCAATTGTAGTGTTGTTTTCTGAATTAATAGTGATTATAGAATAGATGTTTTTACTCGCATTATCTGTGTAATAATCATCTATACCTTGTTTGGTATTGGTTTTAAAAGCTACATATTTAACATACCAAGCATCTAAGTAGTCTTTTTCTATAGCATTAAGCGTTTGCTCGTCTATATTTCTACCTTCATTAATTATAGGAGCCCATTCTAATTCGGGTAAGTATTGATCTACTTGTTTAACTTCAGTATGTAACATTTTGCTACGATCAGCACCTGTATTAAGGTAACTGTAAAAGGCACCAAAACCGTAAACCACTAAACCAATAATAACGATGTAGGATAGTAGAAGTAAACTTCGCAATATGTTATTATTAGTTTTACTCATAAGCCACTTTCGTATAGGTTTTTGTAATACCAGCAGCTGTAAACTCTAGTTTATAAATGCCCTTGGGAAAACGATCAGGATTCAAATGAAATTTAGCAATACCATTAAGTGAATTTTCAATAGATTGATCTTCTATAATACCATTTTTAGAGATGGTCAATTGTACACGCAACCCATCTGGCACACGTTGATTCATAAAACTTTTTAAAGGCCCAATAGTGATAGTGCGTTTGTCTTTAGAAAATGTAACTTCAAAATCTTCAACAGCTTGTTTATAGTCTAAAACGATAGTATTACTATTTGCCATGCCTTCTACATAAGCCTTTACACTCCATTGGTCTTCATGATCTGGTTGTAATAGTTTTGCAGTAGCAATCCCATTAATTGTTGACCCTGATGTTTTAGATTTATAACCGTCTTTATTAGTAATAAAGAATGTAACAAAAGTGCCATCACTAACAATATTCTCGTAGCGATCTTTAATTATGTTGGTTTTAAATGTGGTAATTTGATTTCCATCTGCATAATCATGAATTCGCTCTGCTGATATTTTAAAATTTGTTGGAATTGCAGGCACAACATTCACATCATATTCTTTTGAATTTAATCCTAAACTTTCTGAACTGATAAGTATGCGACCACTCTTGGTTTTAGAATAAATGTTTTTGTAGCTAAAACCATGTTTAGTATATACATCTGAAGCCTCTTGATTAAATAAGAATTGATGCTTTATATCAACTTTTGTACTATCAATAAGTGGATTGTCTAAATCGTCTGTCGGAATAACGACTAACATGGTAAAATCCGTTCCGCCAACTTCAATACTTGGAGGTCCTAAATAACTTTCAATAGTTTCTATACTTGTTTTTGATTTAATAGTAACTTGGCCTTTAAGTTCTGTCTTGTCCGAAATTAACTGCCAATTTAAAATTCCAGATTTTTTGGAAATGGATTGCGGAATTGAAAAATGGAACTTCGAACTATTTATATCTGGATTCAAAACAACTGAGCCATAAGAATTAGAACAATATAAATGAACATCAGTATTACCAGTAAATGAAAATTGTAATTTAATAGCATCGCCAGCAGTATATGAACTTTTCTTAGAAAGCAACTTATAAGTGTCAGCTACCTCATTAGTCTGCAATGCAACCGTCGTTGAGAGTAGAAAAATAGAAAGGATTGCTATGTATAAATACTTAAGTTTCATTAATTAGGATTACCAATATAAGTGTTGATTTCTAGTTTTACGAATTTAAAAATTGGATGATCTATAGTCTGTAATTCTTCATTATTATGGTTTAGAATACGATCTGAAACAATTTTGTCAGCAATGTTTTCATTCGGTAAACCATTAACAAAACAATTCGTCATGTCATTATTTATAATTCGAATCGATTCATTAGTTAGCAAAGGATATTTAAAAGATTGCAAGCGTTGTTGACGAATACCTTCTTTCACAAAGAGATGATCTACCCAAACTAAGGTTTTATTTTCATCATAATATGAAACTAGTAACTGTGGTATCGTTACTTCTTCAGTACCACCATTAAAGAGCGTTCCGGAAATATAAGAATCATCAATAGTTGTAATATTAGCCGTAGTACTTTTAAATAAATCTGAACCTGAAACATTTCCTGCAGCCTGAAGGTTAAATTTAGTCGGTTGTTCCTCAAATTCAATAGGCGTAAATTCATCAGGATTAAAAGTCTTAGGAATAGAATCTTGAGTTTTAGACCAGGCAATGCCTTCAAAATTAATTCTAAAAGAACTCACTTCTTTTGGCATTAACTTATGCTTCAAATGATATTTAGCATTGTAAGTCGCTAAAAATTTATTGTCGTCATTATAAAGTGTGCCTTTTAAAACCACATCAGATGGTACATTATCAATATTCTGAACTTCTCCGACAATAGCATAGTGATTTTCGAATTTCACCAATTTAGCTGAAAGGATTTCTAAAACAGGTTGTTTTAAGACGTCTTCATGATGCGTTTGCTCAGTTGTAATACGTCGACGTCCTTGGTTAAAATAATTTGTTGTATTACTAGAGTATAATTGGTCAGGTGGAAGGTCTAAATCGATGTCTTCAGGTTCGATGTACCATTTACCAGCAATCTTAACTACCGTTTTATAATCCGTTTTTTTGATTTTTTCTAATGGTGTAATCCAATCGGTGTACACTTTCAAACTTGCTAAATTATCGGTTTGGCTTATGATTTCAGTTGTAATAGCATCTAACTTAGCATAAGAACTTAATAAACCATCTGTCACTGATATCTCTAACATGTACTGCGCTATTGGTAGATCACTTTTTGGATTGATAAGGCTATGTGCTTTTTCAAATGCTTTAAAATCTAAAGCATCATAATAGGCAATGATTGCATTTTCTGGTGAATGATGCGATTCGTTTTTAATATAAAACAGGTAGGCTCCATAACAAATAATAAGGGCTAAAATTATAGACCAGATATGTGTTAGTTTTAAAACACCACGAGAGAACTGATTGTAGTTATTCTTAAAGTTGAGGTAAGCAGGTGTTATTTTTGATTTTGTTTTTAGTGAACGAACAAGAGGCAGTTGTATGTTTAAAATAAAAGCAACTAAAACGGTCAAGAAAGGCACAATTCCCCAAAGTATTTTTTGCCAAGTGCTAACATCTTCTTTAGGTAAGATGGATGAAAGTGGTGGTACATTGAGTTTCTCCCAAACCATAATACCATTTTCTAACTGTCGTAAGCGTTGCCAACCGCAGTAATAGAGTATTGGGTCGTAAAACTTATCGTTAGAAAAAATGTACTTAAAGTTATACTTTTCTGGTGTGGTTAAAAACTGCTGTAATGAGCCTATGCCTTCAACACCTTTAAATTTTGAATTCTCTAATCGTTCAATAGGGCGTGTGGTTAACTCTGGTAAGCGTCGTGCTGAATGGTAATTTCCATCTACAGACATGGCATTGGTTTGCGCAGACAGCCAAGCCATTTGATCACCAAAGCCTAAAGTCATATATCTCCATTGATCGTGCTGATCTTGATTTAAGAAATTAACGATAGGTAACATTTTAATTTGTTGTGGTTGTGACGGTTTAAAATAGCTTAAGCTCATGGCGAAAATCGTCATGAACAAAAACAGACCAGCTAAAACTCCACCAGCAATACGATGATAAACAGCACCAAACTTAGCTTGAATCAATGTTTTTAAGTCCCCTTCAACAAAGCGATAAACAAACTCACCAAACAAAGGCAAGGACATAATTGAAGCCCAAAGCGTAAAGCGATCTAAGGTTAATATATTAAATGCAGTTTCACCTAATACGAGTCGCGGAATTGGAGTAGTGCCACCTGTGCCTAATACAAATAGTATGGTTAAGGACAGACCAAAGAATAAATAACGTTTGCTATAATATCGGTAAAATATATAGGGTAATACTATCAGTAATATGCCCCAAGGAATTAAAAAGAACACTAAACCAGATGAGGTGATTTCTAAGAAATTATCTCTTGAGCCATGAGGTATTGGAACTTGGGTAATTGGGTTGTTTTTTGAGTTGATCCAATACGGTAGAATACAACCAATGATTATAACCAAAGACAACATCCCAAAACTGATAATACGTTTAAAGAGTTTAAAGAATGTGTTTAAAAAGACTTTAAACGTAACAGCCTTTATGGAACCTATAGAATCTCTCGATGCATCCATTATGACCATGCCTATTAGAGGGAAAATGAAAAATATCATCCCGAAAATAGGTGTTACATGATGTGATGTTACAGTCACAGCAATTAAAGATAATGATGTTGCTAAATACGATTTCTTACCAGTTTTTAACCATAGATAGATTTCTGGCAAGGCATGCATGAGTACCGAAATACCTATGATACTTGGCAGTTGACCAAATATATGAAGAGTCTCAACAAAGGATGATGAAAATACAGCGAGTATAGCTGCATAACCAGCTACAATTCTATTAGAGGTCATTAATAGGGCAAAGCGATAGATACCAGTTATAAATAAGACTACACCTATTAATGCGACTGTAAACATGCCAAACTTTAGCCCGCCAATTAATGAAAGCGCAGCTATAGATTGATGCACTAAAGGAGGGTAGCTCATTACTGTAAAACCAGTATACCATTTATAATTCCAAGGCTCAAACCAACTCATTGCATAATGATCTGCAAAAAATAAATGGATAAGCGCATCGTAAGTCGTTTCTAATGTGAAGAAGATTGACGTACCATGAAATGCTATACCAATTAATAAAGCAGTAATTAAGTATTTATTTGAGGTGTTTTTCATGTAAAACCTTGATATAACTATCAATGCTGTAAAGATATATAATTAAAATAGCGCTGTGATTTTTAATTATCTACAGAAATCTACCACTCGTCGACACTTGGTCTTGGGTTAAGCTAAATTTAGATTTTTGAGACGTCATCTCAAGTACTTTTGAACTGTAGATAACATTTTAAAACAACTATTATGAAAGTTTTAGCGATAGACGATCAACAATTAGTATTACTTCCATTAGAAAAGCGATTAACAGTGCTTGGGTATGAGGTGAGAATTGAAACTGATGCAGCAAAAGGATTGGGTGCTTACGATACTTTTAAGCCAGATTTAGTTATTGTAGATGTTAATATGCCTTACGTTTCTGGTTTAGATGTAGTGAAGTATATAAGAACAATTAAAAATTCTGAGACTCCAATAATGATTTTGTCAGGTAACACAAAAGACGAAACCATCACAGAGGCTTTTGATATAGGAATTAATGATTACATGAAGAAACCATTAAGTCTTAATGAGATTTGTGCTAGAGTTAAAAATTTAATAGGATTACCGCAAACAGTGAATGCAGTAAAAAGTGATACTGACATCATGATTCAACAACGTTGCGTTGGTGTTGTGATTCCATGTTATAACGAAGAAGAACGTTTATTAAGTGATGAGTTCTTAACGTATATAGATAAAAATTCAGGTTATCATCTATGTTTCGTTAACGATGGAAGTAAAGACAAGACTTTAGAAGTACTTCATAAATTACAAAAAGGGAGAGAAGATTTCATCACAGTTTATGATTGTGAAAAAAACAGAGGTAAAGCAGAGGCTGTTCGTTTAGGTATGCTTTATATGGCAAAGAAAGAAGATTTAGATTACATCGGATTTTTAGATGCAGATTTGTCTACAGACTTGGCTGATTTTGATGATTTAGTAAAAACAATAGAGAGCTCTGATTTTAAAATTGTAAGCGGATCTCGTATAGCAAGAATGGGAGCAAATATCACTAAAGAATCTGCAAGAAAAATTATAAGCTTAACCATCAACTTTATCATCAGAAAGATTTTATCAATGGACTTTAAAGACACACAATGTGGTGCTAAAATCTTTCATAAAGATGTTATTGCTATAGCATTTAAAGAAAAGTTTGTAACAAAATGGATTTTTGACGTAGAGATCTTTAAAAGAATGACCATTCATTTTGGTCTTAAAAAAGCGAAAGCAATGCTTTGCGAACAACCTTTAAAACGTTGGATACATGCAGATGGTTCTAAATTATCTATGAAAGATTCCGTTAAAATTGTTGGTCAGTTAGCACAGATTGCGTGGGTTTATAGATCAAAAAAAGCAGATTCTAAAACTGTGGTGTCAAATGAATTAGAAATCGCATAATCCATAATCAAAGTAAAAGACACTAAAATGAAGATAGGTATCATCATAATATTTCATAATAATGAAACACAAATAGATAAGGACTTTCTTATTGAGCAAATTAATGCCTTTGAAACTATAGAACTTTGTTTTGTGGACAATGATAGTAAAGATCAAACACTAAATTTATTACAAGAGATAAGAGAATCGTGTATATCACATGTCTCAATTGTAGAGGTAAAGAAAAACACATCAGAGGATGCAGCTAAGAGAGCAGGAGCACGATATATGTATAATCAATTTAATTTAAAGCATATTGGATTTGTAAATGTCGCTGAGCTACATAAAAAGGGACAACAGCTCAGTTCTATAATCAAAAATCTAAGTTTGAATAAAATAGAGGTTATAGATTTAAATTCAAGAATTATAGAAGAGCAAGATGTAAAACGAACTTTTTTTAAGAGTATTTTTTCATTGGTTGATTATCTGAAAAATATAAAGACAAACAACACAACTAATAATCTAAATCCAAGCATTTAATTTTTTAAAAAAAAGCATTATGGAAGCATATCCAATAAAATTTAATCCAATACTTAAAGAGAAAATCTGGGGAGGCGAAAAACTGTCTAAGATTTTAAATAAAAAATCAAATTCAAAACAAATTGGTGAGAGTTGGGAGATTTCTGGAGTAGATGATAATATTTCAGTCGTGTCTAACGGCTTTTATAAAGGAAAGACTTTAAATGATTTGATTACTACATATAAAAGCAAGTTTTTAGGTCAAGAAAATATAGTCACTTATGGAGATAATTTTCCTTTATTGATTAAGTTCTTAGATGCAAAAACAAATTTATCAGTACAAGTGCATCCAGATGATGAAATGGCTAGTGCTAAACACAATTCTTTTGGTAAAACAGAAATGTGGTACATCATGGATAGTGATAAGGATGCAGAAATTGTATTAGGATTAAAAGATAATAATACAGATAAGAATGTACTAAGTACTATTAATGCATCAAATGTAGATGCGATTTTTAATACTGAAAAAGTAAAACAAGGGGATAGTTATTTTATTCCTGCTGGTAAAATTCATGCTATTGGAGCTGGTATACTTGCAGCAGAAATTCAACAAACAAGTGATATTACATATCGTGTTTATGATTGGGATAGAACAGATGATAACGGACAGCAAAGGGAATTACATACTGATTTAGCACAAAAAGCAACAAAGACCTTTTCTTCAAACGGTAAAAGTGATTATCATTTAGAACAAGATAAAACGAGCAATCTAGTGGACTGTAACTTTTTTACAACCAATATATTTGAAGTTAAAGGTCTTCAAAAAAGAGATTATAAGAATTTAGATAGTTTTATTATTTATATGTGTGTCCAAGGTCGGGCTGAAATTACCGTTAATAAGCATACCGAGTTTATTTCCGTTGGAGAAACAGTTTTAGTTCCAGCCGATAGTAAAGATGTTATATTCAATTCACAAGGATCTAAAATGCTTGAGGTTTATATAGACGCTAAAGATTCTGAATTTAAAAAGTTAGCATCGTAAATCTTTTTTAAGCAAATAAGAGAAACCTATTACTATATTTGCTCATATTACTAATAATATGAGTTTAGAAAGAGAATTACAAAAACGAAGTGGCTCTAGATGCGAGCTTTGCAATAGTGAAGAAAAACTATCTACCTATACAGTTCCAGATATAAAAGAAAACGGTTTAAAAACTGCTCTATATGCATGTAATATTTGTGCAGAACAGATGAATGATGCAGATCAAATAGGTGCCAATCATTGGAGATGTCTTAACGATAGTATGTGGAGTGAATATGATGCTGTAAAGATTATGGCTTGGAGAATGCTAAACCGAATAAAAGCAGATTGGCCGCAAGATTTGTTGGGTATGATGTATCTTGAAGATGAAGTTTTAGAATTAGCAAAAGCCTCAGGTGATGGTGAAGCAGATGGAAGCAAATTGATTCATAGAGATGTTAATGGCGTAATTTTAGAACATGGTGATTCTGTGGTATTGATTAAAGACCTTAAGGTAAAAGGTTCTAGTATGGTAGCTAAGCAAGGCACAGCTGTTAGAAATATAAGGTTAGATCATGAAAATGAAACTTATATTGAAGGTAAAGTAGGACCAACTAGAATTGTAATTATTACAGCGTACGTTAAGAAAATATAATATGTTAGAAGTTAGACCAACATGCGAAAACTGTAATAAGTCATTGCCTTATAATTCTGAAGACGCAATGATTTGTACTTTTGAATGCACCTATTGTAAAGATTGTGTGGAGCTTTTAAAGCAAGTTTGTCCTAACTGTGGAGGTGGTTTTGAAAAACGACCAATACGACCAACACATCTGTTAGAAAAATACCCGGTTTCAAAAACTATTGTACATAAGCCAATAGATATAAAAGCACATATTAAGAAGCTCAATTCTTAGGGATTTTTCTCACATTTTATAGTCTTAAAAACGTGTTGTTTATCGAAAAAAAAAACAGACTTCCCCTAATAATCTATTCAAAATCACCATTTATCGATTTTATATGTATCACTCAATGATATGTTCGATATTGAGCTCATCCCTCTAAATAATAGAACCCAATTTACTGATTAATAGCCCTGAATTAGTATGAACGTTTTTAACATTATTTATTATGGATTTACAAATTACAAACTATAACAATCGTTATCAGATTAAAGGCTCTTTAAACAAAGTCAATCTGAAAACATTCAACAAACATTTCGCTAATATTTTTGACAAGTTAGATGAAATCCTATTGGATATTGAGCGTGTAGAAAGTATTGATAGAGCAGGTGTAATGGCTTTAGCTAGATTACATAATGAGTCTATTACCAAATCAAAACGATTATCCATTATTGGGTTAGGATGCAAAGAATTATACCAGCATTTTAAATCTGAAGAGCCCGTTCATGAAGTAGAACAAAATGTTATTGATACGAGTTCAATCGTAGCGGCTTAAAAAGATATTATATAAAGAATTTAATTTAAAGTGTTTCCAAAATGTCTATGGTGATAGATAGATATTTTAGAGGCACTTTTTTATTTTTTAACAAGACATATCAGCAACAATCTTCCATTCACCATTTATTTTCTTAAAGATAATTATGAAGACTCCGTCAGCATCACCAACCTCTCGCTTAAGATGATATTCTCCCATTACCCAATAGTTATCTCCTTCAATTTTAGAAACATCATTAATAACAAAGTTTAGTGTGCCGCTTTCTGCTTTTGTAGGATACCCTTTTTTATAATTATCTAAGGTGTTTTGCCAGCCTTTGGTAAGTCCATTACTGCCATAAAATTTAAGTGAATCACTTTTCCAATAACCCTTCATAAAACCTTCTAGGTTGTGATTGTTCCATGCGATTTCTTGTGCTTCCATTACTAATCGAATTCCTGCTTCTGCGTCAGAACGACTAGATGTAGTAAGGTTAGTATTATCTGTTGTGACATCTGCTTTTACACTAATACAGCTTACAAATAAGAATGCTAATACGATACTATAAATAAATCTCATAAGGTTGGTTTTTAATTTCAACCTAAAAGTAAGAACTAAATATTAAAGTATCCCTTTCTGCTTTTTTAAAAATGCATCAGCTTGATGTTGCATGAGTTCGCGTGCTTTCTTTCGCTTGTAATTCATTACGTCTTCTTCGTCTGCAATTTCAGTATAAACTTTATTATTGATGTCGTTATCCGTTTTAACAAGCAGTTTACGTTCAGCAACTTGCTGAGTTGTCCAAGATTTAATAGTCGTTTCTTGGTCTTGTAAACGATAATCGAACTCACCTTTTGGAGATAATAGTTTCGCAATAATAGGAGACGTTTCAATGGCTAAGAATAATAAGAAAATAAAAAACGACGGTAACCAAGGCAATTTGCCCAAAGCATTTACACGCGCCATTAAACCATCAAAATTATCAATTACAGGTTGCGATTTGGTTACATTAGCGGCATAATCACCTTGTAGTGTTGCAATTTGAGTTTCTAAGGTTTCAATTTTAACTTTATTATCTGTTTTTAATTGTTGTAATTCTGCTAAGCCAGCATCATGTTTCTCACGTTTTTCCTTATAAACGGGACCTTTTCCTAAAAGTTTGGTACCTGCTGTACCTTCAGCTTCAGAAATATAAGTGTCGTATAACGCATTAACTTCAGTTTCTTTAGTATCTATTTGAGATTGTAAGCCTAGTATTTGACTTTCTAATTCTGCAATTTTAGGATTAAACTGTTCCGCAATCTGATTCTGATTCGCTAAGGTTAAATCATTTTTTTGTTCTAATAAAACCTGGTTAATTTCTTTTTCAAAAATCTTAAGTTCTAAAGGTTTAGAAATAACAACAGCAATGATTATCGCTAGGAATATTCTTGGTGTAGCTTGTAGAATTTCATCTAAGACATTATCCCTTTTTTTAATTGTAGAAACAATGTAGCGATCTAAATTGAAAATAAGTAAACCCCAAATGAGTCCAAAAAATATGGACGAATACAGATTATCAAAAACGGTGTAAAGCGCATAGCTTGCGGCAATAGTTGCCATGAGAGCCGTAAAGAAAACAGTAGCGCCAATACCAGCATATTTATTTTGTTCACCAATAGAGCACTCATCTAAAATATCGGTATCTGCACCAGAACAAAGGATGAAGAATTGTTTAAGCATAAGGTTTGATTTTTGATTGATTGTCTATTAGAACGCTAAAGTTGTCTATTTGTTACATGTTTTAATGAAAAAAGCCTCAAAAATTGAGGCTTTAAATTAAAATATTCTATTTTTTTATAAAGTAAGATTTGTAATACCATACTTTTTAAATAATTCAGCAAGTTTAGATACATGTGATTTTAAGTTTTTGGATGTGTCATTATCTAAGACGAGTTGATATGAAGGATATTCTCTATATTTTCCTTTAATCTCCATGGTTGTGAACCTAATATCATCTTTTACAAGTATGACTTCAATATCATCTTGATATTCTGAAGATTTGGATGGTTTCGATCGAAACTTTTTTGAATCTTTTGCTTTTGAAAATATAAAAGTATTTTCTATTTCTTCTTCTGATAGTTTAGCAATCAGAGTTTCTATAGTTTGTAAAGAAACAGATTCAAAGTTTTTTAAAGAATCATCTTTGCTTATAGAATAGATGCCATCTTCAGAAATTGAAATTAAAACCGTGCGTTTAGTGGTTTTATTTACTTTAATGGGGTCTTTTTCGAGAACATAAGTTCCTATTGGAATAACTATCGGGTCAGAATCATCTATCAAATCTAAGCCTTTAAAATTAGATGTTTTCTTAGTAGAGAACATAGCACTTACTTTCCGTTCTTCATCTGTTAATTTGTTATTGACCTTGTAGTAAGATTTACCATCTTTATTGATTTTAACATAAGGAGCAAATGGTGTTATTGGTAGTTTTAAGTTTTCTTTTTCCTTTTTAGTTAATGTATAGAAATACATCTGTCTTAGCTCTACCCATAAATCACTCATTAATTTCTTGTTCTTTTTAGATTTTTTAATAAAATGAGGCTTAGCATATCTTAAACTTTCATAGCGTTTGTATTTTTTGATATATTCTGCTTTGACTTCCGAAATACTATAACTCTCATAACCGTCGGCATTTGGCCCTCCTTTTTCCTTTTTAGAGTTTTTGCTTTTTGTTCCGATATGTATAGGTTTATTAGATATATAAATCAACGGCTCTTTTGTATCCGTTTTTTGTGCGTTGATATTTAGCTTCGGATTCTTTTTTAGTATTGCAATAGCTTTATCTGATGAAATTGGTTTTAACTTATAGAAAAACTTAGCATTGGTCTTAGCCATTCTAATCACAAAATCTAAAGTTGACTCTGGCGCCGGAGGGGCAGGTGGGGGTGGGGGTAGAATATCACCTTTCTTATTTGTGATGTAACCATCTCGATTGTAATAGGTCTTTTTACCTTTATAAACCGTGAAATAGTGAGATTCTCCATTTTCTAATAACTCATAACCAGATTTGACTCCTTTAGGGGTCTCTTTGATGATCTCATTTAAGGTTTTCTTTTTACCATTTTTATATTGAGCCGCTTTAGTTGGTGGTGGAGGCGGTGGAATTTTATTTATATCGACTTTATTGCCATGGCGATCGTAATACGTTGTTACCCCATCCTTGATTTTATAGAAATACTCTTTTCCTCCAATTCTAGTTTTCCCTTCTTGATCCACTGGAATTTCTACAATTTCAATAATTTCGCCATCTTGAGTTGCTCTTGTAACACTCTCAGGATGTTTCTTTTTGTAGTCCTCAATCACTTTTTTCATACGTTTAACCTCTTCGGGAGACGCATTTTTAGCTATTGGAGGAGGTGGGGGTAATATGCGTTCTTCTTCAATAACTTCAGGTCGTGCAGGTGGTGGTGGAAATTCAGGAAATGGTTGCGCATTTTTCTTTTGTTCTTTACTCATAGAGTCATAAATAGCTTTAAATCTATTATAGTCACGTAACTTCACAATGCGACTACCAATAGCTTTACTATTTTGAGCTTTCGCCCAAGAATTGTAAGAAGCCACTTGTTTTTTTGTTGGTTTTTGTTGGGTTGAAAATTCACTCTCAATGGCAAAAGGGGTATTGCCTTTTGCCCTATTTATGTCTTGATTAGGGGTCACAATGCGATAAAACCCATAGTCTTGAAGTTGATTAAAAATAAACCAAGTTTCTTTGTTAGAAATCTCTTTAGCTGAACTCACATAGATATTCATAATGTTATTTCTAACCTCAGGTGTAATATCCTGATGTAATTGATTAAATACACTACTAAATGTTCTTTTTGTAGCTTTAATTCCATCAATTAAGTAACTGTCGTCATTCAAAACTTTTAAATCTATACTTCTAGCGTAACGGTTATTTTTTGTAGCACTAGAGAGTTTAACAACATAGTTGCCATTGACATCTTTTTGAGTTAACATTTCAGTGCTTTTACCTTTGTTATTTGTGGCAATAGACTTGGCTTTTTTAGCAGATATTTTTTCATCATCTAAATAGAAAGAAGCACCTTGTTGTTCCATTTCTATGATGTATTCTAAAAATGAAGGGTTGTAATAATCTTGCGCTTCTGGCCCGCCTTGAGATTTTTTGGTTGGTGGCGGAGGTGGTGGGGGTAAAGTTGCTTTTTCTTCTTTGGTTAAATCTTCAAATTTCTTGTAGTATGTCTTTCCATTTAGTGTAATCTTTACATAGGGTCTAACAGGTGCTATAGGTCTTTTTACTTTAGCTTTATTTGCTCTAGACAGTCTAAAATACATGCCTCCAAGATCTGAGAATAAAGCATCCATTTGTTGTTGTTCTTTCTCAGATTTATTAATATAGTGAGGTTTAGAGCTTCTTAGAGCTTCATATTTTTTATATTTTTTGATGTATTTTTTAACTCCTTCTGTGTTTTCTGATTTTTCAGATGGAACTGGTGGAACTGGTAGAATATTATGCTTTTTTAGCTCTTCTTTTGTGAAAGTTGTATAAATTTTATCTACCTGAGCTTTTAAAATTTTAAGTTCAGAATTCTCGATTTGAGTGCCTTTTAAGTAATCCGATATTGCGTTTGAATACTTGACTGTAGCTTTTTTATATCGATTCAATTGCGAATCTTGATATGTTGATTTAAAACCAGCTTTAGTATATAAATGATATTGATTTGGCTGTGGGAATTTTGCACTACGTGCATTTTTATGAACTATTGAACCAGAAAAGTGAACAAAATCATTTACTGAATAATTACTTAAAACAGAATTAGATACATGCTTACCGTCAACCCAAATAGCATATTTAGTAGCATTTTTAAAAGCTTCAAACTGTGTTGCTGATGGCTTTCTTGGTTTTGTTTTTGAAAGGTTTGGTTCTGGAATTAATCGTTTTGGATACTTCTCAACAGACTCACGTTGGGAATTTGACATTATTTGTTCATAGATTATAATGGCACGCTCGTATTTTTCAACATAAATTGTATTTGTATTTGTATACTCTTTTATAAAATCAAGATACTCTTGCATCAGTTTTTCAGAAGCTCCATTTGTGTATTGCATTTGGTAAGTGTCAGCTTCTTGTAAATCTTCTATAATTGCATCTACAATATCAGTATTATCTTTCTCTACATATTCTGTATTACTAAAACTGTAATAAAGAATAGTAATTATTGGAAGTAGTAATAGACTACTTAACCAAATTCTGGTTTTTGATGTGTTTGTTTTCATAACTGTAAATCGTTTTTTGATGGATGAATAATTGATGGCACTCGTGAGTTGATACTCGTCTGTGCTTGATGAAAATTGTAATAAAATATTTTGATAAGTTTTGGTGTCAACTCCGTCTTGTAATACAGCTTGGTCAGCCAAAAACTCATGGTTTAGTTTAATATGATGTTTTAGGATGTAAACCAAAGGATGAAACCAAAACGCAATTTGTAGCAACTCAATGATAATAACATCTAGGCTGTGTAGTTGCTTAGCATGTGTCTCTTCATGAAGTATAACTTCTTTAGGAATAACATTTTTTTGATACCGCGTTTGATTAAGAAAAATGTATTTAAAGAATGAATGCGGAATACGAAGTTCTTGCAAAAGAACATAGATATAAGAGCGTTCAGATATCTTTTCATGTCCTGAAATACGCTTATACATCCTAAACAGATTAATTACGAAACGACCAAGAAATAATAAAACACCAATACCATAAACTAGCCAGAGTATCTTTTCTAAATTCCAAAATGGTATGATCTCTTCTTCAATAATTCCATATATGGGTTCAATAGGAATAAATGTTTGTGAAAGATCAAAATCAGTTACAACGGGTTCAACATAATAAGTAATGGTTAATAGCGGAATCACCAATGCTAAAACTAGAGCTCCTAATAGATAGAATCGTTTTAATTGATGCATATTTTGACGTTCTAAAAACAGAACATACACCAACCAAAATACTGCTAAACATGCCGAAAATTTGAATATATATGTTTCCATAATTACTTGCTTTTAATTTCTTTATCAATAATCGTTTTCAAAGCTTCTAATTCTTCTTTTGTTAAGTCTGTTTTGCGTGTAAAGAAGGAAGCAAATTGCGAAGCGCTATCATTAAAAAAGGTTTTAATGAGTCCATTGACATGTTTAGAGAAGTAGTCTTCTTTTTTAACTAAAGGAAAATATTCACGTGATTTCCCATAGGTTTTATAATCCACAAAACCTTTGCCTATCATACGTTTTAATAGTGTCGCAACGGTTGTAGTTGCTGGTTTAGGCTCTGGATAGATATCTAATATATCTTTCATAAAAGCTTTCTCAAGCTTCCAGAGGTATTGCATTAATTGTTCTTCGGTTTTAGACAACTCCATATTCTACAAGTTTAGAATTAACTCTACAAATGTAGAATAAAAATTATAATTCTACAAGTGTAGAGCAAAAATAATTCTGAAATAAAAATTATTTATTGTAAGGTCGCTCGTTAATCCAATGAAAATCTCGAGAGGTTAGTGGTAAGCTGTTTAAGTCCTTTAATGAGAAGGTAACATTCATACTATCATTTCCCATAACACCATATAATTTAAGATGTCCAGATTTTAAATGTTCAAACTTAAGGTTAATACTATCTTTAATACCATCTCTTGTATGCATAGTAATTTGCTTTCCTATAGTGTCGGTAATAAAAGTGTAATTAATTAAATTATCAGTCATTGTTTTAACCACAGATTGCCCTTTTTTCTCAACAATTAAATAGCGCCAGCGATTTGTATCTGTAATTAAAGGTGGAATGGTATCATTATTTATTACAAATGTTTCTGTTTGCCAAATTCCGTATAGATGAGGCCTATGATTTTTATCATTAATATTTAATTCTCCAAGATACCCTAAAACTGAAGCCAATATTAGAAGTATTGGTATCAATATCTTTTTTGATTTATCAATTATTTTATGATAGCTTTTCGAAGTAACTGGATGATAATAAGCGTAATTTTCTGTTGCTTTATTTTTAATAAAAACAGAAGTAAAACGTTTAACATCTGTCATAAAAATAATTAAAGCCATTAATATGAGGTGAATTGAAAAAAGCTTAACAGGTATATCAAACATTAAGTTCATCATAGCCACTTGGGTCATAACACCAATTATTATAAATGCACCTATGGTTGATGTTCGTCTATAAATAAGGAGTAATCCTCCTATAACTTCCATAATTCCGGCAAACATTCCAAAACCTTTAGAAAAGCCCATGTAATTCCATGCTAAACCCATTGGCGAAAACTCGCCTAGAGGTTGGAGTAATTTTATAAAAGAAGGTGGTTGAAATTGAATTTGAAAAATTTTAACAAAACCATAGAGGCACATTGCTGCAAATAAAAATATACGAATAACAACAAAAAACCAATAACAGAAAATGTTGTACCCTTTTCTTTTTTTATCAATTATTGACCATAATATTGTTATAATTAGGGCTGCAATGACATTGACAAAAAGTGTAATGTAGGCATAGGTATTATCACCACTTCCATAACCACTAACGTCAAAATCATAAGTAAATCCAAGAAATTGTTTGCCAACCCATCGAAACGGTGTTTCAAATAGCCCACTGGTAAACATCAATATGATGTAAAGGAGGAAATATGAACAGATAAATCTAAAAAATAATTTACTAATCGAAGACCATTCTGTGTTATATTTTTGGTTTAGTAGCATCTACTTTTTTAATTCAGTAAAATACTTGTAAAACCACGGAATAGTTTCAATACCTTTTAGATAATTCCAGACGCCAAAATGTTCATTTGGTGAGTGAATTGCATCACTATCTAGACCAAAGCCCATTAAAATAGTTTTACTCTTTAGCTCTTTTTCAAAAAGAGATACTATAGGTATACTTCCGCCACTGCGTTGTGGAATTGGTGTTTTTCCAAAGGTTTGTTCGTAAGCTTTTGAAGCCGCTTTATAACCAATACTATCTATTGGAGTCACATAACCTTGTCCTCCATGATGAGGTGTTACTTTTACGGTAACTCCTTTTGGTGCAATACTTTCAAAATGTGTCTTAAATAATTCAGTGATCTCTTCCCAATCTTGATTGGGTACTAAACGCATTGATATTTTAGCAAAGGCTTGGCTTGCAATCACTGTTTTTGCTCCTTCACCAATATAACCTCCCCAAATTCCGTTGACATCTAGTGTTGGTCTAATGGAGTTCCGTTCATTAGTTGTATAGCCCTCTTCTCCATAAACTGACTCAATATCCAATGCTTTTTTATAGGAGTCTAAAGAGAAAGGTGCTTTTGCCATTTCAGCACGTTCAGCATCCGAGAGATTTTCTACCTTATCATAAAACCCTGGAATAGAGATATGATTATTTTCATCGTGAAGTGACGCAATCATCTTAGTTAAAACATTGATTGGATTTGCAACTGCTCCTCCATATAAACCAGAATGTAAATCGCGATTAGGACCAGTGACTTCAACTTCTACATAACTTAAGCCTCTTAAGCCAGTGGTAATAGAAGGGACATCTTTAGCAATCATTCCAGTATCAGAAATAAGGATAACATCATTTTCTAATTTTTCTCTGTTATTAGCCACGAAGATGCCTAAGTTTTCGCTACCAACTTCTTCTTCACCTTCATCATAAACTTTACGTTGCATGGCAATTCATTGTGAGATGTCATATACTCTAATGCCTTCACATGCATATACATTTGCCCTTTGTCGTCACATGCTCCTCTAGCAAAAATAGCACCTTCAGGATGTAATTCTGTAGATTGAATTACGGGTTCAAAAGGAGGTGAATTCCATAAATCTAATGGATCTGGTGGTTGTACATCATAGTGTCCATAAACAAGAACCGTTGGTAAATTTTTATCAATAATCTTTTCACCATAAACGATAGGGTAGCCATCAGTTTCACAAATTTCTACATGGTCACAGCCAGCTTCTTCTAGGCTCGTTTTAATTGCATCAGCTGTTTTTAAAACATCAGTTTTATATGCAGAATCTGCACTAATTGATGGGATTTTTAATAATTCTATAAGCTCGTTTAGAAAACGGTCTTTGTTATCGTTTATATAAGATTGAATGGATTGCATAAATGAATTTTATTTTAATATCATATCGATCAAAAATAAAGCTAATAATTTGTTTATTTTTCTACTACTTCTGCGTTATAAAATTTAATAATAGTTAGACTATTCTGAAATTTTATGTCTTTAATTAGCGAAATCTAATTCAAATTCTTTAGTCTTATTTTATAATCGAACTGATATAGCAAAAATAAGAATTATAAGAGGATTATTTTCTTAAATAATTCCTATTTGAATATTCAAACTATTGTTTATATTTGCAGTCCTTTTGCAGGCGTGGTGGAATTGGTAGACACGCTAGACTTAGGATCTAGTGCCGCGAGGTGTGCGAGTTCGAGTCTCGCCGCCTGTACATAATAAGAAAGCTAACTTTAACGAGTTAGCTTTTTTGTTTTATAGCTTAAAGGAAAAGAGCTTCTCAATTGAGAAGCTCTTTTTGCTCAAATCACACTTAAAATAGAGCTTGACTAACTTGGTTGTCATTATTGTGAGTTATGTTTCTGCTTTACAATGTACATTCCTGAATTTAAAGCGGAAATATCAAAGACATCTGTTTTTGTAAAATTTCCAGTAAATGATTTTACCAGCTTCCCTGTTAAATTATAGACCTCTATATTCGAAGTGTTAACATTGATGCTAAACGAAGTACTTGAAGGGTTTGGGTATATTGAAAACCTAAATAATTCTTCATTAGTAACACTTAAAACGTTTGAAGGTTGATTTCCTAATATTCTAAATTGACCCGCAGGAATTGAAATACTACTTATTGAATTTGCTACAGTTGTAGTGCCAGTGGCATCCATTAAATCATACCAAGTAGTAGTAATTCCAGCAGGGAAATTTGTGTTTACGATCTGTGTGTTCACATCAAAATTTGCAAGGATAATAACATTCTTCAATTCTGAATTAGGCATAGAATTATCAAACACATCAATTCTAGGAGTGAAGCTTCCAGAAGTCATGGTATAATCTCCTTCAAAAACAGGTTCTTCAACTTTTAATTTATGAAGTTTAGACCAATCTTCATAAACTTGCCCTCTTACAGCATCTGTTAACCAGTTATTTGTCCATTGAGGTTGTGGCTTGGTGTCTAGTTTACAACCATCGTTATTATAACTACCATCCGAACATGTAAAAATAGAATTTTCCATTCCTAACTCACCAAAGTGCCAAATCATTTTTGGTCCAGGAACCATAATAGAAACAGCAGCCATTGCAGACATTCTTGAAATAGCAACATTTAAATTTTGAACATTATGACTAGAATTACTAGTGTTTCCAAATTGTAAGTTCTTATACATTAAGCGTTCTTCATCATGGCTTTCTGGATAACCCATTACTCTTGGGCCATTAAAGTCTGTGTGAGCAGAATGACCAATTCTACTGATATTTTTGTTACCAGTTTGCCCCATGGTAAGTTCATTATAAGGATCAGTCATTTTGCTCCACATCATAACTCCTTTGCCTTCATTAAGGCGGTAATTTGCCCATTCTTTTTCCTCGTTATCAGAACCTAAGTGCTCAAAAATTACATAGTGATCTGGATCAATAGACCATGAATGGTCTGCATATTCTAATAAAACATCTACACGATCTTGTTGGTAATTTTGTGTGCATCCAAAGTCTCCATCATACGTGCCATTGCCACAGTTTTGTGTAAACCCTTTGGTTAAATCCCAACGCAACCCATCTATTTTAAATTCATTAATCCAATAACTTACTACTTGTTTAACATAGTTCTTTGTATATTCTGAACTATGATCAAAATCATTACCTACACTAAATGCGTGTGTTGGAAAAACATTAAAATAAGGATTGTCAGTTGAAGGTCCTCCCCAACCATCACCATCTGGATCGTCCATCCACATGCGAACCATTGAGTTTCTTCCAAAGGCATGGTTAAACGCAATATCTAAAATCACAGCTATACCATTTTGATGAAATACATCTACAAGCTCTTTAAACTTATCTTGGGTTCCATAGAATTTATCTAAAGCCATATGAAAGGCTGTGTTGTAACCCCAACTTTCATTGCCTTCAAATTCCATTACTGGCATTAACTCAATAGCGTTAATATTCAAATTTTTAAAGTAATCTATACGATCAATTAAATCTTGATAGTTACGATCTGCATCAAAATCTCTTACTAGTACTTCATAAACAATTAAGTCTTCTTCCTTGGGTTTGTCAAAATTGGTCACTTGCCAATTGTATGGGGTTTGTCCAGTTTGTAATACTGTTACTTCGCGTTCTTGCCCAACAGGATAAGATGGTAAGTTAGGATAAGTACTTGCAGGAATCGAAGAATCGTCAAATGGTGATAATACCAAAGTAGAATAAGGATCTGCTACTTTTACGAGACTTGGAGAATCTGCAATCGGATTGGTATCAAAAACCCAATATTGATAAGTTTCTATTTGTCCAGATGTTAAGCCAGATAATTCTAACCAATATTTCCCAGTACTCGGATCGCGCTTCATAACATCACTATTAGTAGATGTATAATTATTCCAGCTTCCGGCAATTTGAATAAATTCTTTACCAGGAGCGGTTAACACTAAGGTAGCTTTAGTAACGTCAGTATTGTAATTAATACCATCTATCATTCCTGATGGAAGCGCTTCTTCAATGACAGTTGGTACAACAATAACTTGAAATGAAGCATCACCAGTTTCAGTTGAACTTGGTGGTGAGCCGACAAATTTAACAATACCGCTTTCTGTGATATTATTTAAAGTAGTATTACAGGCAGGGAAACCGCAAGAACCAGAATCTACAAGTACATCATTGAAAAATATTTCAAATGTACCTTGAACTGTTTGGCTACCTTGAAATGAAATAATGGCACTAATATCTAAAACATCACCTGAATTTAAGATTACTACTGATTCTGATGGCTGAGTAATCTCAATATTTACATTTCCAATTGGGAAAATAAAATCATTACAACCACTCTTCTTAAGCTCTTGAGTGCCATCTTCATTTCTAAAGACCATACCAATTTGAGTCGCATTATCTGCCTGTGACTGAGTTATACCATAATAAGTTTGAGGTGTTATTGTAATACTGTAAGTTCCATCACCATTGCTGGTCATTTCACCAACACCATCATCTTGTCCCCAATTACCAATAACATTAAAACCAAAGGCATTAGAATTGTCACCAATACCCGAATGCATATATACTTTGCCTGGATTATTGAAACCGTTACAATCAGTATTAGCACTATTGATGTCTACAGTAATTGTAACTGCTTGGTCAACTTCAATAGCACCAGGATTCAAAGTCACTTGAGCACTAATGGATATTGTAAATAAGAGAAGAAGGGCAAATATTTTTTTTTTCATAACAAGCAAAAAATTTAATAGAAAAGGCTATGTCTTAAAAACATAGCCTTTTAACTAATTCTATATTCTAATTTTTAGAAATGTTAGACTACTCTAAAGTTATGGTTTTATTAACTGTGTCAATAGTAGTATAGTACTGACCTGTGGTTCCAATAAATCTAAAGTTATTGTCACCATCCATTGCATCTTCAAAGTTTGCATCTATTGTGTAACCTCCATCAGCAAAGAAAGGATAGTTTTGTCCTGATCCCCAATCTGTAGCAGTAGTAAAGAATCTAAAGTTAGCATCACCATCTGCACTATAGTTTACCCATCCAGCATAAACACCATCACCTTCACACATTAATTGAACTGGTGTTGCCCAATCCCATCCAGCGTCTGGTAAACCTGCTCCAACAGCCCATAATTGATCTAAGTCACAAGAGCCTTGCGCTGCAGCATCACCTAATGTTATGGTTTTGTTTAATGCATCGATAGTCAATAAATATTTTCCTGAAGGACCGGTAAATAAGAAATTATTATCACCATCCATAGCGTCTTCAAACATAGCATCGATTGTGTATCCATCATCTGCAAAACCAGGATAGTTAATTCCTGATCCCCAATCCGTAGCCGTAGTAAAGAATCTAAAGTTTCCATCGCCATCAACGTTGTTAATTAAATCAACATTAACGGTATAAACATTAGTACCAGTACAAATAGCACTTTGAGGTGTAGCCCAATCCCATCCTGTAAATTTAACGGCAGCACCAACTAAGAAATACTCATCTAAATCGCAAACTGCAGCTTGGTTATCCATAATTTCTTGCATTACCATAGTTAAAGCTTGAGTAGGAGAAAAGTTTTCGGAACCACCATCACCTAAAAAGGACTTTAATCTAAAATATACTGTACCAGTATTTGGTTCTGGTGTGTCAGGATCTGCATCTAAACCAGCTTGGTTTGCATAAGCAAGCATATCCCCAATAGTGATAGCAATTTCATTACCGGTAGTTGCACCTACAGTTTCTAAGTCAGTAAAATCACCTGAAATAGATTTCTCTAATTGGTATGTAACATTCGTTGGTACATCTACAGTAGCATTATTCCATGTAAAGCGCTCACCTAAGTTACTCGCTGTTTGTGGCGAAAGAATATATTCTGCTGAGAAGTTGTTAGTGAAAACTAATTCACCATTATTATCTGTTGTGAAGACGACATCATCTTCTGTTTCACAACTATTAAAACTTATTAAGGCAAAGATGAAAAGGCCTAAAATTGATAATTTTTTCATGTTATTCTATAGTGTTAATTAGTATCCTGGATTTTGTTCTAAGTTTGTATTTATTCCTAAGTCTGTTGCTGGAATTGGCATGATATCTCTGAATGACTCAGTGGTAGTTCCTTGCTGCACTCCACCTTTCCATTGCCAAATACCTTGGTCTGAAAACTGACCAAATCTCACCAAATCTTGTCTTCTATGAGCCTCAAAAAATAACTCTCGAGAGCGTTCATCAATTATAAAATCTAAGGTTAAGTCTGATTCAGTAATATTACCTGCAGCATTACCATAAGCTCTTCCTCTTAATTCATTAACATAGCCAACTGCAGTATTCATGGATCCACCTCCACCTCTTAGTACAGCTTCAGCATACATTAAATAGGCATCAGCTAGTCTAAACATTGGAAAATCAATATCTGTATGATCTCCTGAAGCATCAGAACCAGGATTACCATTTACATCTACATTTCTGTATTTTGCAACAGCATAGCCTTGATTAAAAGGGCCTACCTCTTCAATATCCTTATTCTGACCATCAGTGTAAAGTAATTCTCTATCATCTACACTAGCATCAAGTGAATATGTAAAATTGTTTAAATCAAGTGTAACTTTATAGATTCCTTCGGTTACAGCAATATTGTCTCCACCTTCTGAAAGTGCTGAAGGATCAGCGTTACTAGCATCAAGCCCATAGTTAAGTGACCAATCATTGTTAAATCTAAATTTCATTTCTCCATCGACAAAATTGATGTAACCCTGAAATACATTAGTAGCAATTTCCGCTAATTGCGTATCTGGACCATCCCAACCATTAGGCGTCGCACTACCTACAAGTCCCCAATCAGATAAAGTTCCTATTGCACTTGTCGCAGTTGCTGGATCAAATCCATCTAAATTAAATTGGTCTACAAAAGTTGGTGTCGTTCTAATACCAAACCATCCACCGTTAATACCAAAATCAGCAGGATTCATTGTGCCTCCAACAGGAGCATGTACTAAGAAAGTCATACCTCCAAATGCCTGAGTTCTCAATCCATCGAAAGGAATAGTAAAGATGACTTCGTCTTGTGATCCATTTGAGTCATTATCTGCTAGGAATGAATGAAAATATGGAGTGTCTGGAATTGAATATCCAGATCCAATAATGTTATTAAGGTAAGTAATAGCATCTGCATTACGCGCTGTACCTGTATAGACTTCAGCATTTAAATATATTTTTGCTAAAACCATCCAAGCAGCAGCTCTATCTGCTCTACCATATTCATTCATACGTGGTGCAGCCATTTCCTCTAAAATTGCTAATAATTCAGACTCTACGTAAGTAAATAGATCAGCACGTTGAATTTGTTCAGGAAGAAAGGCGCCAGAGGCATCTTCTTCTGTTACAAAAGGAGGATTAGCAAATAAATCCATAGCATGCCAATAAGTTAATGCTCTCATGAATCTAGCTTCTGCCCTGTACGTTTGAATTTCTGTTCGCAATGTAGCATCAACTCCACGACTATCTAATTTAGAATCGGTTGTTTGGCGTAAAAATTCATTAGTCAATGTAACTTGATACATTAATCTTGTATACATAGTTCTAATAAATTCATTACCCGACGTCCAATTTTGACCGTGCAAATCCTGAATTGTACCATCATTCCAGCCAATAATAGCTTCATCAGTAGTTAACTCTTGCATTTTCCAATACAATCTCAGGTAATTGGAAAAACCTTCGTCTAAACCAGCTAAATCTGGTGCACCAGCAGGTCCTTGTTGTCCGCTCAAAGAAATACCTGCGTAAATTTTCGCTAAAGCTTCTTTATAAGCTGCAGGATCTTCGAATGCTGCATCAGCTGTAAGACGTTCGTCTTCTGGCTGTAAATCTAGTCTGTCATCACAAGACTGCATAAAGAATGCAAGAGTGATAACAACTAAAATACTTTTAATTGTTCTTAACATCATAGCTTTGTTGTTTATATAATTATTCATCATTTCTTAAAAAGTAAAGTTTAATCCTAATACAACATCTCTTGTTCTTGGGTAGAAGTTGTTTTCTATACCATTACCTATTTCAGGGTCAAGACCACTGTATTCTGTTATTACAAATAAATTTGTAGCAGTTAAAGATGCTCTTAAAGTCATTTTTGAAAATGGAATAGTATAACCTAAAGATACGTTATCTAATCTAACGAAATCTGCTCGTTCAATGTAAGCATCAGAGAATAAATTCTGATTTACAAATCTAGTATTTAATACATCAGAATGCGCATTAGCTAAATAACCAGCTTGACCAGTAATGGCATTTATATTACCATTAGAAGAGGCATTGTTATTATAGACATAGTTACCAAAGCTTCCTCTAAATGTAAAGTTTAAATCTAATTTTTTATATCTAAAGTTATTTGTGAAACCAATAAAAACATCTGGTGTTGCTTTTTTGTATGCTTGTCTGTCAGCTTCAGTTATTTGGTTATCACCATTAACATCTACATAAGCTCCTTCAATAGGATTACCACTATTATCATATACTTGTCTAAAAACAAAGAAAGTAGAAGGGTCATATCCTGGTTTCCATAATTGAATATTGTTACCAACACCTCCAGAAATACCTCCAGTTTGTATAAAGAAATTTGGATCATCACTTAAACTTAATTTAGTGATTTCTTGTTCTTGGAAGGTAATATTGAAATTAGTATCCCAACCAAAATCTTCTTTCTGTGCAATGACTCCGTTTAAACTAAATTCAATACCCTTACTTGTAATAGCTCCAACATTAGTGGTAATTAAATCTGTAAGGTTAGAACCTGCAGGGACAGGAACTGTTGCTAATAAATCTTCAGTTTCTCTATAGTAAGCATCGACCGTACCTGTTAATCGATTATTAAAAAAACCGAAATCTAGGGCCACGTTATATTGTGTAGTTTCTTCCCATTTAAGCTCTTCATCAAAACCTTCAGGTCTTAATGTTTGTATAAAAATCGGTTCACCATTTAGTGTGGTACCAAATTGTATATTAGCTTGGTTGTTTCTTGAAGGTGTATATAAACCTAAATAACCATAGTTTGGACCTATTTCTTGTTGACCAGTAACACCCCAGCCACCTCTTAGCTTTAAGTTAGAAAAGAATGAATCTTCCATAAAATCTTCATTCATTACTTTCCAACCTACAGATACTCCAGGGAAAGATCCCCATCGATTATCTTCACTAAATCTTGAAGAGCCATCGCGCCTAAAACTTGCCGAAATTAAATATTTATCGGCAATATCAAAACTTGCTCTTGCGAAATAAGATTCTAATGCATTTCTATTAATATCTGTATCAATAGTTACGTTTGGTCCTGAAGACTCATCTATATTAGAACGTACATAAAATTCTTGAAAAGCATGACCAGCTGTGATATCTAATTTTGTATTGATAGACTCAACATCTGTTTTGTAATTAAAGAAGAAATCTAAAGCTGTATTTCTGTTTAATCCAGATGAAAATCCAGTAAATGGAAAAGCATCGGTATTATTTGGATTTGCAGGACCATAATTAGCCCCTTCATTTTCTGCGTAATCAATACCAGCATTTACATTAAATTTTAATCCTTCTAAGAACGGAAGATTGTAATCTATATTGAAATTTGAAATAACACGTTTAATGGTTTGTCTATTGTTTGTGTTTTCTAACCTCCATACTGGGTTTGCAGGTGCTAAGTTCGCTCCTAATTGTGTAAAGTTACCATTGTCATCAAAAACAGATTGAGTAGGATCAAATCTAACAGCCTCTCCTATAGCTCCATCTGGTGCATAGTTATATTCATCTTGAATTGCTCTTGCAACTAAAGTAAGTTTTAAGTCATTATCTAAGAAACGGTGAACAAAAGAAGTGTTTAATCCATTTCTTTCATACAAATCACCTAATAAAGGACCTTCTTGAGAAACATGATTAAAATTAACTCTAAAGTTAAAGTTCTCGTAGCCTTTGGTTGCTGTTATGTTATGGATGGCTCCAATACCAGTTGTAAAAATTTTGTCTTGCCAATCTGTATTTGCATTACCAAAAGAAGAAGGAGTGATTCCATTAGCTTCTGCTAATTCTTTATATTGGCTGGCGTTTAATACATCTACTGTATTTGTAATTCGCCTTGTAGAAGCCTGCAATCCATACTCAAGTTTAAACGGTTGGTTTGCAGAACCTTTTTTAGTAGTAATTAAAATCACACCATTTGAGGCTCTAGATCCATAAATGGCCGTTGCAGAGGCATCTTTTAAAACTACAAAATCAGCAATGTCTGCAGGATTAATTGCATTTAAAGCATTACGACTTCCTTGTGAACCACCACGTTGATCTATTGGTAAACCATCGATTACAATAAGTGGATTATTACTGGCGGATAAAGATGCTCCGCCACGAATTCTAATTTCACCACCTTCACCAGCAGCTCCGCCACCAGATGTAATACGTACACCAGCAGCTTTACCAGCAATAAGTTGTTGAGGCGCTACAATTGCCCCTCGGTTGAATTCCTTATCATCTACTTTTTCTACAGCTCCTGTAGCATCTTGTTTTGAGGTAGAACCATAACCAATTAGTACTACTTCATCTAATTGAGCAGCGTCTTCTTCTAGAGCAACATTAATAGAGGATTGACTATTAAATACAATTTCTTGTGTCGTATAGCCAACGTAAGATATCACAATGGTTTCACCTTGGCTTACTTCAATGGAAAATTTACCATCGAAATCTGTAACAGTACCTCTTGTTGTTCCTTTAATTAGGATATTTGCACTAGGTATGGGCATAGCGTTTGCTTTGTCTGTAACTGTACCAGTGACGGTCGATTGCGCCATCAAACTTGCTGGCACTATAATGAGACAGAATAGTAAAGCATTTAAGAATGTTTTCATACAATGTTTTTAAATTAATTGCTTAGTTAATTGATTTATATTTTCACTTCTTGGGTTAAATCTATATAAAAATATTGTGTTTTTTTTGTTAAGTCGCAGTACTGGCCTAACGCAAACGTTTTCGTGTTTATAACTTTTTTAGAAAATTTAGAATATGTAAGAAAATGGTGGGAAAAACGTGAAGAAAATGAAAGGTATTCAATTATTAGCTCGTTAAATTAAGAAGTCTTAAATGAAGAAGCTTATTTTTTAACTTATATTCGTTCTCAATCTACAGTTGATTATGAAACGAAAAGTAACCCTTAAACAAATAGCTAGAGAATTAGACGTCTCTATTTCTACAGTATCTAAAGCACTTAGAAATAGCCCAGAAATTAGTGATGATACTATACAGAAAGTTCAAGCTTTTGCTAAACTCTATAATTATCGTCCTAACAATATTGCACTCAGTCTTAAAAATAGAAAAACAAATACAATTGGGATTCTTATCCCAGAAATTGTACATCATTTTTTTTCTAAAGTAATTCGAGGCGTTGAATTGGTAGCTAATAAGAGAGGTTATAATGTTATTATTGGCTTGTCAAATGAGTCTTTTGCAAAGGAAGTTATAAATATGGAAATGCTTGCCAATGGAAGTATAGATGGTTTTATTTTGTCTATATCTAAAGAGACTCAACAATTACAAGATTACCATCATTTTAACGAGACGATGAGTCAGGGTATGCCTATTGTGATGTTTGATCGCGTAGTGCCAGACATTAAGTGTGACAAAGTTATTGTAGACGATTTTAATGGTGCAAAACATGCTGTAGAAAAGCTTATTGAAAATAAATGTAAATCCATTGCATTAATAACAACTAAAGATTATGTCAGTGTTGGTAAATTAAGAACACAGGGGTATTTAGATGCTTTAGAGGAATCTAAAATCACACCACAGGCAGAACTTATTTTAAAGATAGACGATAATTTAGATTACGAGGTGCATTTAGAAAAGCTTGAGGCAGAAATAGAACAGTTATTTAAATCTAATAAGAAGATTGATGGTGTTTTTGCTGTTAATGAATTGTATGCTGTTTCTGCAATGAAAGTAGCAAGAAAATTAGGCTTAAATATTCCAAACGATATACAGGTCATAGGCTTTACAGATGGCGTTTTATCTAAGCATGCTACACCTAGTCTTACTACTGTAAGTCAGCATGCACAGCAGATGGGAGAAAAGGCTGCAGATCTTTTGATTGATAAATTAGAAAGCGAAAATGAAGATGAGGACGAGAGTTACCACACTGTTGTTATTCCAACAGAATTGATAGAGCGCAAATCTACCAAATAGGAATTTTTTATTGTTGTTTTAAAATCTTTTATATCTTTACCGCATATATCAAGACTTATATTTTCACTTCTACACATAAGTTTTGATAAGCATAGCTTGTCAGAATAGTATTAATATAAACATACTATTTCATGAAAAAGCGTATTCTCAGTTTTTGGGAAATCTGGAACATGAGTTTCGGTTTCTTAGGAATTCAATTTGGATTTGCCTTACAAGGAGGCTTCATGTCTCGAATATTTCAAACACTAGGAGCTGATCAGCACGATATTCCTATGTTATGGATTGCTGCACCTTTAACAGGATTGCTTGTACAACCGATTATTGGTTACATGAGTGACAGAACATGGCATTCTCGTTTTGGGAGACGACGACCTTACTTTTTAATAGGAGCAGTTCTAAGCTCAATTGCATTATTTTTTGTGCCTTATTCTCCAGCACTTTGGGTGGCAGCAGGATTTTTATGGATACTAGACGCATCTATAAACATTTCAATGGAACCCTTTAGAGCTTTAGTAGCAGATAAGTTAGACGAATCTCAACGTACTTATGGTTTCGTAATGCAAACTTTAATTATTGGAATAGGAACTTGGGTAGCAAGTAATTTGCCTTGGTTAGTTTCAGAACTAGGTGTGAGTGATTCTGCAGCTTCAGGTGTAATTCCTAACTCAGTGAAAGTAGCTTTTGCTATTGGTGCTTTTGTATTTTTGTTGAGTATTTTATATACAGTTTTTACTACAACAGAGTATCCTCCAGAGGATATGGATGAGTTCGAAAAAGAGAAAGCTAAGAAAAATCAATTTATACCAGATATTGTAAATAATATTGGAAATATGCCTTTAACTATGAAAAAACTGGGAGTGATTCAGTTTTTCTCATGGTTTGCATTCTTTACAATGTGGAGTTTAGCAAATCCTGCATTAACGGAGCATGTTTTTAATACCCCTGCTCCAATTGAAACAGCATTTGATATGGCAGATAGTGTTCAAAAAGTAGCATTTGATACTGCTAATACAGCATTTCAAAAATCTTCAAACCTAGTTGGTTCAGCAATGGGAGTTTATGGATTATCATCTATGGCCTTTGCACTGCTTTTAGTGTTGTACACAGCAAAAAGAAATATTAATAGAAAGTATGTACATATGGCATCCTTAATTTTAGGAGGACTTGGTTTTATCTTCATGTACTATGTATCACCTGAAAACTTAAAATGGTGTTTTGTACTTATAGGTTTTGCTTGGGGAAGTATTTTATCTATGCCTTATGCTATGTTGTCAAGTTCTGTAGACCCTAAAAAAATGGGCATGTTTATGGGGATTTTTAACATGTTTATTGTAATTCCACAAATCATTGCAGCCTTAGGAGGCATAAATTTAGTTGCAGGTCTTCTAGGAGAAAAAGCTATTAATGCAATGACAGTTGCAGGTATAAGTCTAATCATTGCAGGACTTTGTAATTTATTAATTACTAATAAAGGTGCAATATCATACCAATCTGAAAACGCTTAAATGAACAAAAAAGGCTTCATATTCGATCTAGATGGTGTCATTGTTGATACTGCCAAATATCACTTCTTAGCATGGCAAAGACTTGCTAAAAGCTTAGATATTGATTTTACAGAAGAAGAAAACGAACAACTAAAAGGGGTGAGCAGAGAAAAGTCGTTAGAAAAAATATTGACTTGGGGAAACAAAACAATTTCGGAGACTCAGTTTAACGAACTCATGGTAAAAAAGAATGATGAATATTTGAGTTACATCGCTGAAATGGATAGTGATGAAGTACTACCAGATGTACCAAGAGTATTAAACACATTAATAAAAAAACAGCAACCTGTATCATTAGGCTCTGCAAGCAAAAATGCTAGAACAATATTAGAACGTGTGGGTTTAAAAAAACACTTTATGGCTATTGTAGATGGTAACGATGTAAGCAAAGCAAAACCAGATCCTGAGGTGTTTTTAATTGCTGCTGAGCAGTTAAATGTAAAGCCAGAAAACTGTATTGTTTTTGAAGATTCTGTAGCAGGAGTGAAAGCTGCTAATTCTGCAAAGATGATATCTATAGGAATTGGTAGAAAAGATGTCTTAGGACATGCAAAATATGTGTTTAATGATTTTACAGAAATCTCGGATGATTTCTTAAACAAACTAATTAATAATTAAAACATGAATCTAGATTATATCATACCAGATTCTTGGTCAATCATAGAAGAAGGCTTCGATACAAATAATGTAAAAGCCTCAGAAAGCCTATTTAGTATAGGGAATGGTGCAATGGGTCAACGTGCTAATTTTGAAGAACAGTATTCTGGTCCAACATTTCAAGGTAGTTATATTGCTGGAGTATATTATCCGGATAAAACCAGAGTTGGGTGGTGGAAAAATGGCTACCCAGAATATTTTGCTAAAGTACTTAATGCACCAAATTGGATAGGTATTAATGTATTTATAAATGACGAAGCATTAGATCTTTATACGTGTAAAAAAGTCGAGAGTTTTAAAAGAGAACTCAACATGAAAGAAGGTTGGCTCTCTAGAAGTTTTGTAGCCACACTTAAGAACGATATAAAAGTTGAGGTTGATACAAAACGATTTTTAAGCTTAGATATAGACGAATTAGGTGCGATCGAATATAATGTCAAGCCTCTGAATTCTGATGCATCAATTACATATAGACCATATATTGATAGCGGAATTACGAATGAAGATACCAATTGGGATGATAAGTTTTGGGACACATTAAACGTGAGTCACGAGAATAATCAGGCGTTTATTCAAGCCAAAACCATGAAGACGGATTTTTATACCTGCACTTTTATGGAATCTCAAGTGTTTATTGATGGAAAGTCTGTGATTATTGAACCCAATATTAAAGCAGATGCTAATTATGCATCGTTTAGTTACAACTATAGAGTAAAACAAAATGAAACGTACACCATTCATAAGTTTGGTGGTTATACTGTTGATAGAAACCATAGAAATAATGAATTAGTTAGTGCCGCAAAATCTGTTTTAAGTAAAGCGACAAAAACAGGATTTTCAACCTTGCTAGACTCTCAGAAAAAAGCTTGGGCTAAAATCTGGGATATGGCAGATATTACTATTGATGGTGATGTCAAAGCACAACAAGGTATACGATTTAATATCTTTCATTTAAATCAGACCTATCTTGGTACTGATGCGCAACTAAACATTGGACCAAAAGGATTTACTGGCGAAAAATATGGTGGAAGTACTTATTGGGATACGGAAGCCTATTGTATACCATTCTATATGGCAACCAAGGATCAAAGTGTTGCAAGAAATCTTTTAACTTACAGATATAAACACCTAGAAAAAGCCATTGAAAATGCTGAAAAATTGGGATTTAAAAATGGAGCAACTTTATATCCAATGGTCACTATGAATGGTGAAGAATGCCATAACGAATGGGAAATTACTTTTGAAGAGATTCATAGAAACGGGGCTATAGCATTCGCCATTTTTAATTACTATCGTTATACAGGGGACTTTAGTTATATTCCAGAGATGGGATTAGAAGTCCTAATAGGTGTAGCGCGTTTTTGGCATCAGAGGGCAACATTTTCAACAGACAAAAATAAGTATGTGATTCTAGGCGTAACAGGTCCTAATGAGTATGAAAACAATATTAACAATAATTGGTATACAAATTACATTGCACAATGGTGTATTAATTATGCGATAGAAAGTATTGAGAAGGTTAGAGAAGGTTATGAAGATGATTATCGACGTATTTCAGGTAAAACAAAAATTTCACATGAAGAATTAGCACTTTGGAAAAAAGTCGCTGATCATATGTATTTCCCTTATTCTGAAAAGCATAATGTGTACCTGCAGCAAGATGGATTCTTAGATAAAGAATTAATAACGGTAGCCGATTTAGACAAATCGCAACGACCAATCAATCAGAAATGGTCATGGGATAGAATTTTGCGCTCACCATATATAAAACAAGCTGACATACTTCAAGGGATGTATTTCTTTGAAGACCAATTTACAACTGAAGAGTTAGCACGACATTTCGATTTTTACGAACCGTTTACTGTTCATGAAAGCTCGTTATCGCCTTGTGTCCATAGTATTCAAGCAGCGAAACTAGATAGAATGGAACAGGCGTATGAGTTCTATTTACGTACATCTCGATTAGATTTAGATGATTATAATCACGAGGTTCATGAAGGTTTACACATTACATCAATGGCTGGAACTTGGATGAGTATTGTTGAAGGTTTTGGTGGTATGCGAGTTGAAAATGACACTTTAACTTTTGAACCAAAGATTCCTGAACAATGGGAAGCGTATTCATTTAAAGTAAATTTTAGAAATCAAATTTTAAAAGTGAGTGTGAATCAAAACGAAACGCATTTTGAATTAGAAGGGAATAACGAATTATCAATTGAAGTAAATGGTATAGAAGTAACAATTTCGCCAGATAATTTAGTCACAGTGTAAAGCTATTATTAGCAACAAAACAAGAATATTAAAAATAATGAGTATGAAGAATATTATAAAAAGTCTTTCAATATGCGTTTTAATTTTGATGTTTTCTTGCAAGGATAAAACAAACATTAATAATGAAGCTTCAGTTTCAACTGAACCAATTGTAGAAGTCAATGATATTGAAAAAGTTGAGCCTCCACATTGGTGGACAGGCTTTAAAAATCAAAATCTTCAATTGTTGGTTAAACACCCAAATATTGGAAGTGCAACACCAAAAATTTCACATTCAGGTGTTAGTTTAATCAAAGCGCATAAAGCAGATAGTCCTAATTATCTATTCTTAGATTTAGAAGTTTCTGAATCTGCTAAAGCAGGTAAATTCAATATAACTTTTAAGCTAGAGGATGGTTCAGAATTAGTACAAACCTATGAATTAAAAGAAAGACAAAAGCCTTCTGAAAACTATGTAGGTTTTAATAGTTCGGATGCTGTTTTTCTAATTACTCCAGATCGTTTTGCTAATGGAGATCCTTCAAATGATAGCGTTGAAGGCTTAAAGCAAACCAATATTGGTAGGTCTGAAGGTTACGAAAGACATGGTGGAGATCTAAGAGGAATGATTAATAGTATTGATTATATTCATGATTTAGGTTATACAGCAGTTTGGCCAACACCAGTTTTAATAAATGATATGCCTCAAGGCTCATATCATGGTTATGCAATAACGGATTATCATAAAGTTGATCCACGTATTGGTACACTAGATGAATACAAAGAATTTTCTTTAAAATTAAAAGAAAAGGGTATGAAATTAATCATGGATCAAGTGGCTAATCATTGTGGTTTAGAACATTGGTGGATGAAAGATTTACCGTTTAAAGACTGGGTGAATAATCAAAAAAACTACGAAGACAATATTGAAAATTGGAATTGGGAGGTTACGACGTACTCTAATCATAGACGTACTACAAATCAAGACTTGTATGCTTCAGATGCAGATCGTAACGGAAATACAGATGGATGGTTTGTAGAAGGGATGCCAGATTTAAACCAACGTAATCCATTTATGGCAAATTATATTATTCAGAATAGTATATGGTGGATAGAAACACTTGAATTAGGTGGGATTCGTCAGGATACGTATCCTTATCCTGATAAAGATTTTATGGCAAATTGGGCAGGTTCTATTATGAATGAATATCCTAATTTTTCTATAGTAGGTGAGGAATGGAGCTATAATCCGCTTTTGATTGGGTATTGGCAAACGGGTAACCAAAATAAAGATGGTTATGAGTCTAACTTAAAATCTACTATGGATTTTCCAATGACAAAAGCGATTAAAGATGGTATAAACGAAAAGGAATCTTGGGATAAAGGTTTAGTGAAATTGTATGAAGGTTTAGCAAATGATTTTAGCTATGCTAATCCTAGTGATATTATGATTTTTATGGGTAATCACGATAAGAGTAGAGTGTATACTGAGTTTGGTGAGGATGCTGTTAAAACTAAAATGGCATTGAGTTATATGCTCATGTTACCAAGAATACCTCAGATTTATTATGGTACAGAAATATTGATGGATGATACCGCAAATCCTGGTGATCATGGACTAATTAGAACTGATTTTCCTGGTGGTTGGCAAGGAGACACTGTAAATGGATTTACAGGTGAAGGCTTATCAGCTAAACAAAAAAACATGCAATCCTTCCTTAAGAAGATATTGAATTACAGAAAGACAAGTGAAGCTATTCATAGTGGTGAAACCAAACATTTTGCACCATTTATGGGAACCTATTTTTTATATCGTACTAAAGGAGATGAAACCGTTGTACATATCTTAAATAAAAATGATGATCCTATTGAAATAGATTTAAAGTATCATGAAGAAATAGGGTTAAAAGGTAAGACACTAAAGAATGTCGTTACTGGTGAAACTATGGTTTGGGGAGATAGTATAAAGTTAAAAGAAAAAGGGAGTTTAATTCTAACAACAAAATTGTAGTAATGAGAAATTTCTTAGTTCTTTTAGTGCTTTTAATGTTAATGTCATGTAAGAATGATAGGCAAACTAATGATACAGATTTTGAATCAAATATACCAAGTACCAAGTATGTTTTTGAGAGATTAGATGAAGCAAAGCTTTTTGCGGGCTCATTAATTAGAGTAGATAGTTTTCCTTCAAAATATATTACACCACGACCAGTAGATATATGGTTACCTAAAGATTACTCAAGAGATAAGAAATATAGTGTCCTATATATGCATGATGGACAAATGTTATTTGATAGTAAAACAACATGGAATAAACAAGAATGGAAAGTTGATGAATGGGCAACTCAACTGATGGATGAAGGAAAAACGAATGACTTTATTGTGGTAGCTATTCATAATATTCCACAAATACGTTGGCAAGATTTATTTCCTCAAAAAGCATTTGAACTATTAGATAAATCAATTCAACAAAATCTTTTGGATGAAGCTATTAATGCAAATATTGATTCAAAATTTAATGGAGACAATTATCTGAGATTTATAGTTGAAGAGTTAAGGCCTCAAATAGATTTCGCTTATTCTGTTTATACTGATAAAGAAAACACCTTTGTAATGGGTTCAAGTATGGGAGGCTTAATGTCTATGTATGCTATTTCAGAATATCCAAAGATTTTTGGCGGAGCGGCATGTGTTTCTACACATTGGGTTGGTGCGGCACCACGAGAAGATAATCCTTTGCCTGATGGCATTTTTAAGTATATGGAAGCCAATTTACCAAAAGCGGGAGAGCATAAATTGTATTTCGATTATGGCAATAAAACATTAGATCAACATTATCCACAATATGCACCTAGTGTAGATGAAATTTTAAAAGCAAAAGGATATACTGATAAAGACTCTAAAAACAGGTTTTTCGAAGGTACAGATCATTCTGAAAACTCTTGGAATAAAAGATTAGATCAACCCTTAATCTTTTTACTTGGAAGTTAAGGGGAATTTAAATAAATACAACAATGAAACTTAACAATATGGATTTTCGTGTAATATTAATTTGCTGTTCCTTATTTATAACTTCACAGCTTATTTCACAACAAAAATCATTTATCAATCCAATAATTCCAGGCGGATATCCAGATCCATCAATCTGCAAGGTTAATGATGTATTTTATATAGTAAACTCTTCTTTTGAGTATTATCCAGGATTGCCTATTCATAAAAGCACAGACCTTATTAATTGGGAGTTAATTGGTTACGGTTTGCATAGGGTAGATCAATGTAATGATGATGTTAACTTAGTTGATATACAATCTAATGGGGGTATTCATGCACCGACTATAAGATATAACAAGGGGGTTTTCTATATAATAACAACTAATGTTTATTATAATAAAGATAGTAAAACAACGGATTTTGTTAATTTCATCATTACTGCAGAAAATCCAGAAGGTCCTTGGTCAGATCCGCATGTTTTGGAAGGAGCACCTGGAATAGATCCAGATATATTTTTTGATGATGATGGCAAAGTATGGTATGTAGGCACGCATTCACCAGAGAAACCGAATTTTCCTGGTGAAGGTGAAATTTGGTTACAAGAAATAGATATTGAAAACTGGAAACTTACAGGGGAACGTCATTTTTTATGGCGAGGTGCTTGTGGTGGAGTTTGGGCAGAAGGGCCTCATATCTATAAAAGAAACGGATGGTATTATCTAATGATTGCAGAAGGTGGTACAAGTTACAATCATGCTATGATGATTGCAATCAGTGATTCTATAAAAGGAGAATATATTCCAAACGAAAGAAATCCTATTTTATCCTCTAGGCATCTTTCTTACGACAATTGGGTTCATAGTACAGGTCATGCAGATTTAATTGAACTTGATGATGGAAGATGGTATATGGTCGCTTTAGGAATTAGAGGAGATGAGGAACGTAGTTCAAATATGGGACGTGAAACACATCTTATCCCTGTAAAGTGGGAAAAAGAACCGTTTGAATGGAAAGACATAAAATACGAATGGCCAGTTATATCACCTAAAACAGGGAAAGTAGAGCGCTTTAATTCTGTTCCTTTTATTGATACATCTCAAAAAAGAAATGTAAGCTTCGTTGATAATTTTGATCATCCTATATTGAACCATGCTTGGAATTTTAGAAGAGTACCCACTAAAAACATGTATTCTCTATACTCTAATAAAGGTAATTTGAGATTATTCACTAATCCTAATATGATAAAAGAAAGAGGAAGAACAAGTTTAATTGGTTTTAGGCAAACGGAAAGTGATTTTCTATATGAAGCAAAAATGAATTTTAGTCCCAAAACCGATAAATCAGAAGCAGGAGTAAGCTTATTTCAAAAAGATGATAATTATTTCACACTTACAGTTGTTAAAGAAAAGAAAGACTATAGCATTCAACTAAAACTTGCTGAACCAAATTCTGAAGTACAAATATTAGAAACTCAAGTAATTTCTAATTATGATAAAGAGATAACTTTTAAGGTTAAATCAGAGAATCATAGCTATTCATTTTACTATTCAACTAATGGTATTGAATTCAGTCTTTTAAAGGAAACTAAAGCTAATCATATTTTAAGTAAAGGTTACACAGGAGCTTATTTAGGAATTTATGCTACAAGCAATGGGAAAAAATCGAACGATTATGCTGATTTTGATTGGGTTAATTATAAAGGATTTCAAAAATTTTAAATAACGAAGAGATAAATAAAAATAATTCTATGAAGTACCTTAAAGTTTTTATAATCTTTTTCTTTTTTGCCTTATCAATAAGTGCCCAAAATAAAAATCGAACATTCAATAAAATTGAACTTCAAGGAACTCAATTTGTTGTTGAGGTTAATGACGGGTATTACATATTTAAATCATATTCACCTGAAATTATTGAGACTACTTTTGTTCCTAATAAAGAAACTTTTAAAAGTGAATCACATGCTGTTGTTTTAGATTCAGATACTGAAGACATAGAAATTACTGATAGGACCGAAGATATTATTATAGACACAAAAGGTATTTACGTCACAATTAACAAAAGTCCATTTCAAATCTCATACTACTACAAAGACAAATTAATCACATCCGAAAAACGAGGCTACTATAAAAGTGCTCACGAACCTATGGAAATGGTACAAGGTAACATCGTAGCAGAAGTAACCGAGAAAATAGAATTCAACCTCACAGAAGATGAAGTGCTATATGGAGGAGGATCTAGAGCTTTGGGTATGAATCGGAGAGGACATCGATTGCCACTATTTAATAGAGCGCATTATGGATATGAAACTCATAGTGAATTGATGAACTTCACCTTGCCAATTGTATTATCATCAAACCAATACATGATTCATTTTGATAATGCACCAATTGGTTATTTAGACCTTGATAGTAAAGGAGATAACAGCCTGATCTACGAAACTATTTCTGGTCGTAAAACCTATCAAGTCATTGTTGGTGACACGTGGTACGATATCATGAATAATTACACAAGCTTAACAGGAAAGCAGCCAATGCTACCACGTTGGGCTCTAGGAAATTTTTCAAGCCGATTTGGTTACCATTCACAAGAAGAAGTTGAAATGACTATTGATAAATTCAGAGAAGAAGACATTCCTGTTGATGCTATTATTCTAGATTTATATTGGTTTGGAAAGGACATCAAAGGCACTATGGGAAATCTTGAAGTCTATAGAGATTCGTTTCCTGACTTTGAAGGCATGATAAAACGTCTCAATAATAAAGGTGTCAAAACAATTACTATTACAGAACCTTTTGTATTAACAACGTCTAGTAAATGGGATGAAGCAGTTAAGGAAGATATTCTGGCAAAAGATTCTATAGGGAATCCTGCGAAGTATGATTTCTATTTCGGTAATACAGGAATTATTGATATTTACAAACCAGAAGGAGAACAATGGTTCTGGAATATTTATAAAGATTTAACAAATAAGGGCGTTGCAGGAGTCTGGGGGGATTTAGGTGAACCTGAAGTGCATCCTAATTGGGTACAGCATCATACTGGCAGTGCAACAGAAGTTCATAATATTTATGGTCATGATTGGGCAAGATTAGTATATGAAGGCTATCAACGCGATTTTCCAAATACAAGACCATTCATTTTAATGCGAGCAGGTTATTCAGGCAGCCAACGTTATGGAATGGTGCCTTGGTCTGGTGATGTAAATAGAACTTGGGGGGGGTTACAATCTCAGCCAGAAATTGCATTACAAATGGGAATGCAAGGTCTAGCTTATATGCACTCAGATTTAGGAGGTTTCGCTGGTGATAATTTAGACGATGAATTGTATGTACGTTGGTTACAGTATGGAGTATTCAATCCGATTTTTAGACCTCATGCGCAAGAAGGTGTACCAAGTGAACCTGTGTTTAGAAGTGACAAAGCGAAGCGATTAGCAAAATTTGCAATCCAAATGCGTTATCGCATGTTGCCATATAACTATAATTTAATGTTCGAAAACCATTTATATGGTAAACCATTAATGCGACCATTGTTTTTTGAAGAACCTAATAATTCTAATCTATATGATTACTCAAAAACGTATTTATGGGGAAATGATGTTTTAGTAGCACCAGTTGTAGAAGCTGGTAAAACAGAACAAGACGTTTACTTTCCGAAAACAGCAAACTGGTTTAATATAGAAACGGATGAGCTTATTAAAGGTGGACAAACCAAAATGGTTAAAACACATCCAGCTTATATTCCAACCTATGTCAGAGCTGGTGCTTTTATACCCTTAGCAAAGTCAATGCAATCAACGTCTAATTATAATCCAAATGAAATAGAGTTGCATTATTACTTTGATAAAGCAGCTCCGGTAAATAAGAGAAATCTATATAACGATAATGGGATTGATGTTAAAACTATAGAGAATAAAAACTGCGAGATTTTAGAGTTAGAATCTTTTTATAAGGGCATGAATCTTAGTTTTAAATTTGAATTAGATAATGGTGTTGCACAATCTTCAAAAAAAGTAATAGACTTTTATGTCCATAATATTCAAAAAGAGCCAAAGTTTATTAAGGTTGATGGTAAAAAAATAGAAGTTAAATGGAACTCAAAAACGAAAACATTAACTATTCCTGTAATCTGGAAAACATTAACTAAAAAAGAAATCAAAATAAAACTCAAAAGATAAATAGTATGAAAAAAATTGTTCTAATAACCTGTTTGTTATTAGCCTTTATAGCCTGTAAAACAGAAAAAAAAGAAGTCGTTGAAGTTGAAGAAGAAAAAGTAGAAGTTTTAAAGCCAATTTCAGCTTCAGATATGGAAACTGCTGTAATTTACGAAGCTAATATTCGACAATATTCGCCAGAAGGCACTTTTGATGAGTTCACAAAAGATATTCCTCAGTTAAAAGAATTAGGTGTAAAAGTAATTTGGTTAATGCCGGTATTTCCTATTTCAGAAACTAAGCGTAAAGCTACTGGTGGAAAATTTGCTTCAGAATTTCCTAAAGAGGAACAGGCTAAGTATTTAGGAAGTTATTATGCGGTTACCGATTTTACTAAGATTAACCCAGAATTTGGAACCAAAGATGACTTCAGAGAATTAGTCAAAGAGGCTCATGAAAATGGTATTTATGTCATTTTAGACTGGGTGCCAAATCATACCGGTTGGGACCATGAATGGTTAAAAACTAATCCTGAGTATTACACACAAAATGATAAAGGTGAAGTGATTCATCCAAAAGATACCGATTGGACAGATGTTGCAGATTTAAACTACGACAATCAAGACATGCGAAAGGAGATGATTGAAGATATGATGTATTGGGTTACAGATGAAGGAATCGATGGTTTTAGATGTGATGTAGCAGGTTCTGTACCATTAGATTTTTGGCAACAAGCCGTTCCACAGTTAAGGGATAAGAAAGACTTATTTATGTTGGCTGAAGCTTGGGAACCCGAATTGTTAGATGGTGATTTATTTGATATGGCTTATGGCTGGGATCGTCATCATAGGTTAAATGATATGGCAAAAGGTAAAAATGCTGTACAGATTTGGAATGAGCAAATGCAAAAAGATAATGAGCGTTATGATGCTGATGATATTCTTATGAATTTTGTAACCAATCACGATGAAAATTCTTGGAACGGAACTATTAAAGAGCGTATGGGTGACGCTTCAAAAGCACTTACAGCTCTGAGTTATGTTGCACCAGGAATGCCTTTAATTTATTCAGGTCAAGAATATGATTTGGATCATAGACTTAAGTTTTTTGAAAAAGATTCATTTCCAAAAATAAAAGGTGAGAGTTGGAAATTGCTTGAAAAACTTGGACAGCTTAAAAGCTCTAATGCAGCTTTAAATGGTGGGAAAAATGCAGCTACATATAAGCAATTAGATTCCGAAAAAGATATTTTAATGTTTGAACGTTCTAAAGGGGAGGATACAATAATTTTTATTGGAAACATATCAAATACAAGTAAGTTAATACCAATTCCTGAAGGATACTTTGAAGATGGTTTGAGTTCTATAAGAATTAAATACGCTAATAAGCCAATAAAATTAAATTCTTGGGAGTATAAAATTTTAATTAAACAATGATGCAAAAAGTTCTAATTATATTAATTCTATGTTGTATTGTTTTTTCATGTAAAGAAAATCAAGCACAAACTATTGAATCTCAAAGTCAAGGAACACCTTTTGTTTGGGAAGGTGCAAATCTATATTTCCTGCTTACAGATCGATTCAATAATGGTGACCCATCAAACGATGTTAATTTTGATAGAACTAAACAAACAGGAAAACTTCGTGGGTTTGAAGGCGGTGATATTAAAGGCATAACTCAAAAAATTAAAGATGGATATTTCACCTCTTTGGGTATTAACGCCATTTGGATGACTCCTATCGTTGAGCAAATTCATGGAGGAACTGACGAAGGTACTGGAGTTACTTATGGTTTTCATGGCTATTGGACTAAAGACTGGACGAATATAGATCCAAATTACGGAACAAAAGAAGACTTACATGAGTTAGTAAAAGAAGCACACACAAAAGGCATTCGTATTGTTTTAGATGCTGTTATTAACCATACAGGTCCTGTAACAGAAAAAGATACAGTTTGGCCAGAAGAGTGGGTAAGAACTGGTCCACAGTGTACCTATGATAATTATGAGAACACCATTAGTTGCACTTTAGTGAAAAATCTTCCAGATATTAGAACTGAAAGTAATGCTAATGTTGAATTGCCACCACAATTAGTTGAAAAATGGAAAGCTGAAGGCCGTTACGAACAAGAAGTAAAAGAATTAAATGAATTCTTTAAAAGAACAGGACATCCCAGAGCACCACGTTTCTATATTATGAAATGGTTAACGGATTATATTACAGAATTCGGGATTGATGGTTATAGAGTAGATACGGTAAAGCATACAGAGGAATATGTTTGGGAAGAATTTAGGACTGAATGTAATTACGCATTTTCAGAATTCAAGAAACACAATTCAGATAAAGTATTAGATGATAATAGTTTTTACTTAGTAGGTGAAGTTTACAATTATGGCATTAGTAGCGGACAATTCTTTGATTTTGGTGATAAAAAAGTCAATTATTTCGAACCTGAAAGTTTTAATAGCTTAATTAATTTTGAATTTAAATGGAATTCAAAAGAGCAAGATTACGAATCACTTTTTAAAAGATACTCAGATTTATTACGAGGCTCGCTAAAAGGTTTTGGAACAGTAAATTATTTAAGTTCTCATGACGATGGTAGTCCTTTTGATGCATCAAGAGAAAAGCCATTAGAAACTGCCAATAAATTATTATTAGCACCAGGCACTTCGCAAGTGTATTATGGTGACGAATCAGCGAGATCATTAATAGTAGAAGGTACAGTAGGAGATGCAACTTTGCGTTCATTTATGAATTGGGATTTTGTTGAGAATAATAATACAACACAAGAAGTTCTGAGTCATTGGCAAAAGTTAGGAAGGTTTAGAGCCAATCATCCAGCGATTGGAGTCGGAACTCATCAAATGATAACACAATCACCTTACGTTTTTTACAGAAGCTACCAAAAAGATAATTATAAGGATATTGTGGTCATTGGATTAGGCTTGCATAAAGGGGGGAAATCTATTGATGTGTCAAAGATATTTGCTGATGGTGATATAATATACGACGCGTATTCTGAGAAAACATCAGAAGTTGCAAATGGACGTGTAATCATTGATTCGGAATTTGAAGTTGTACTTTTAGAAAAGAAATAAATATGAAATTAAGATTATACATTGCTCTTTTTATTTTAGGCTTTTTTGGATGTTCTAGTCCTAATGCAAAGCCCATTGAAGTTTTGTCTCCAAACACAAATATTAATGTAGACTTTAATATTGATGAAGAAGGAATGCCTTTTTACATGGTTAAGTTTAATAATAAAATTGTGGTTGACACCTCTTATTTAGGCTTTGAATTTAAAGATGCTCCAGCTTTTAAAAAGAATTTTATAATAAAGAATACGTCAACAACATCCTTTAACGAAACTTGGCAAATGCCTTGGGGAGAACAGCTAGATGTGGTGAATCATTATAACGAGTTAAAAGTAGAGCTTCAAGAAAAAACAAGTCCAGAACGGTTTTTGAATATCGTTTTTAAGGTGTATGACGATGGTATTGGATTTAGATATGAATTTCCCGAGCAGACAAGATTTAAAGGTGATGTTTTAATTACAGAGGAACATACTGAATTCAATCTTACTGAAGACTACAAAACCTTTTGGATTCCTGGAGATTGGGATATCTATGAGCATTTATATAGTACCACTAAATTGTCTAAAATTGATGCAATGTCATACGCAGAGCATGTCAATTTAGCTCAAACTTATATTCCAGAAAATGCGGTGAATACACCAGTAACAATGGTTGGCGATAATGGCATTCACTTAAGTTTTCATGAAGCTGCTTTAGTAGATTATTCTGGTATGACTTTAAAAGTAGATACAACAAATCTTAATTTAAAAAGTAACCTTGTAGGATCAAAAAATACGGATTATAAAGTAAAACGAAGCTTGCCCTTCAATACACCTTGGAGAACTATTCAGGTTACAGATAATGCACCTGATTTAATTGCATCTAATCTTATTGTTAATCTAAACGAACCAAATAAGTTAGGAGATGTGTCTTGGTTTAAGCCTATGAAATATACAGGTGTTTGGTGGGAAATGCATCTAGGAAAATCGTCCTGGGATTACGGAATGGAAATGGTTGATGGCAAATGGACAGATACAGGAAAAGCACATGGGAGACATGGTGCTACAACTGAAAATGTAAAGAACTTTATAGATTTTTCAGCAGAGAACAATATTGGAGGAGTATTAGTTGAAGGTTGGAATACAGGTTGGGAACGCTGGATAGGGTTTGAAGATAGAGAAGGAGTTTTTGATTTTGTAACCGTTTATCCAGATTATGATATGGATGAGGTGGTGCGTTATGCTAAAGAAAAAGGTGTGGAAATTATCATGCATCACGAAACTTCTGCAGCAACTGAAACCTATGAGAAGCAACAAGACACAGCCTATGCCTTAATGCAGAAGCATGGCATGCATGCGGTAAAGTCAGGTTATGTCGGAAAGATTTTGCCAAAAGGTGAATATCATCATGGACAATACATGGTGAACCAATATAACAATGCAGCGATTAAAGCTGCAGAATATGAAGTTGCTGTTAACGCACACGAACCTATTAAGGCAACAGGTTTACGTAGAACATATCCGAACATTATTTCTCGAGAAGGATTAAGAGGTCAAGAATTCAATGCTTGGGCTGAAGATGGAGGCAATCCACCAGAACATTTGCCTATTGTAGTTTTCGCAAGAATGTTAGCTGGTCCGATAGATTTTACACCAGGAATTTTCAATATAAAATTTGATGAGTATAAAAAGAATAATCAGGTCAATACAACCTTAGCTCAGCAATTAGCTTTGTATGTTGTTATTTATAGTCCTATACAAATGGCAGCAGATTTAGTTGAACACTACGAAACGAATCCTGAACCCTTGCAATTTATTAAAGATGTAGGAGTTGATTGGAGTGAAACCAAAGTGTTAAATGGTGAGGTTGGTGATTATGTAACTATTGCGCGAAAAGAACGAGAAACTGGCAACTGGTTTGTTGGCGGTATTACGGATGAGCATAGTAGATATGTTGTGTTATCTTTTGATTTTCTTGATGATAATACGTCTTACGAAGCTATTGTTTACAGAGATGGTAGTAATGCTCATTGGGATAAAAACCCTTTAGATATCCAGATTAAAAAAAAGACAATTAACAGTAAGTCAGAATTAGAATTTCCTATGGCTGAAGGTGGTGGTTTTGCAATAAGTATTAAAAAGAAATAACTCCTGTTTTATGTAACAATTCAATCGTAAGGAAGTCTACTATTAAACGACTATTTTAAAATATTCGTAACTTTACATATATATAAAATCTTACGGTTTGGATATTAATGAAAATTTGGATTCGCCTTTAATTATTAAAGTCAGCTTTAACAAACTACTTAATCAGTATCAAAATTTAATTGAAGCTGATAATGATTTTATTGCTACCAATGCAAGTCGTGTTCTTAAAATTGCAGAAGATAATCCCATATTAAGAGAAGGATTTAGTGATTTAAAATTACTAGATACATATGAGAAAGAAATTGAAGGTATTCTACAAGATGCCTTTAGTCCTATATTAACCAAGAATGAGATAAAAACTGCTTCTGTTCCTTTTCAAGATGTTACTTTCAATGAGTCAGCGCGTTTTAAATCATTACTGAAAACAGCCGGTGATGATTTTGAATTACAAATAAAAAATATGCCTAAAGATCAAAGGTATATTATTGCTTGTACTATTATCTTAAATTTTTGTTACGGTTATAATCTCAATTTTAAACGACCATTTTTTTATGAAATTCCTGATGCAAATGGTATAACACGCTATTATAAAATTTTATATAATGCAGATTTTACAGAAATTATTCCAAGGTCAAATGCACCAAAAATAACCAAAGAAGATTACGATCAATTATTAGATAATTTCGAAAATATTGATTTGTGGAAAGAAAAATTCCCACCACATTCTTATGATTTTAAGGGCTTTGTGATTTCAAATATTTTTGATGTTACAGATGACCAGTCGATTTCTAATATTAAATCATCTTTAATAGGGGAAGATAAGCGTAAAGACGAAAGCTTTATGGAAGGGTTCTATGATATTTTTCGTTCTTTATTTGGATTTAAAAACCTCGAAGTTGGATTTTCAATTTATAATGAAGAAGAAAGTACATTTGAACGCGTGTATGGAGTAGGTATGAATAGTTTTTTGCTTAATGAAAAGGAAAGTATTACATGTGGTGATGCCCTTTGTGAATGGTCATATAATAGACTATTGAAAGAAAATAAATACTTTTCAGTTTCAGATGTAGATAGACTGTATGAAAAGTCAGAAGGACATGCGCCACATATAAAAGTATTACACGATCAAGGTTTTAAAAGTGCCATTTTTGCACCAATTGCAAATGATGATGGTTTAATGGGTGTTATTGAAATTGTATCTAAAGAACCACAGGTTTTAAATAGTATCAATGCGAATAAGTTAGTAGATGTTATGCCATTTATAATTTCTGCAGTTGAACGTTCTAAGAATGAAGAAGAAAATTTAATTGAGGCTATTATTCAGAAGGAATGTACGTCTATACATCCAAGTGTGCATTGGAGGTTTGAAAAAGAAGCTAGAAATTATATTAAAGCTCAAATGAGTGGTAAAGAGCCTAGTTTTAGTAAAATAGCATTTGAAAAAATTTACCCGCTTTACGGACAAATAGATATTAAAGGCTCGTCACAAGCAAGAAATTGGGCTACACAACAAGATTTAACCTTGCAATTAAGTACCATCAAATCTGTTTTAGAGTCTGCATCTAAAGTTGAAGAGTTGCCTATTTATGAACAATATATTTATCAAATCAATGATTTTTTAAAAGGCCTTGAAATTAATTTTCAAGTAGATAGTGAGCAACAGATTTCAAGTTTTATTAAAGATGAAATAGAACCTGTTTTAAAACACCTTTATACATCAGATGATTTAAAATCTGAAATCGATGACTATTTCAATCGTATTGATGATATTGTAGATGTATTGTATCATCATAGAAAGCATTATGATGATACCATTGCGTTAATCAATAAAGAAATGGCTTCACTTTTAGATCAGAAGCAAGAAGAAGCGCAACTAATGTATCCACATTATTTTGAGCGTTTTAAAACAGATGGAGTTGAGCACAATATGTACATAGGTGAATCTATTACAAAAGAAGATAGTTTTAACCCTATTTATTTATACAACCTTAGATTATGGCAACTGCAAGTGATGGTAGAGATGGAAAATTCTTATTATCAAATGCAATCAGAATTCCCTGTAGCTTTAGATGTGGCCTCAATGATTTTAGTATTTAATCAACCTTTATCCATAAGCTTTAGGATGGATGAAAAGCAATTTGATGTAGATGGTACATATAACGCTAGATACGAAATTGTAAAAAAACGAGTTGATAAGGCTTACATAAAAGGAACAACTGAGCGTGTGACCCAAAAAGGAAAAATAAGTATCGTATATTCTCAAAAAGAGGACGAAAGAGAATATTTGAGATACGTTAAATTTTTACAATCTAAAAAGTATTTAGACGATGATGTAGAGATTGTAGAACTTCAAGATTTACAGGCTGTAACGGGATTAAAAGCCATTAGAGTAAGTGTGCTCTATCATAAAGATAAAGACGATAAAGCGTTTTATACTTATGATGATTTAATGAAGGAAATTAAAGCATAGAGTTACAGAATCTTAGACACCAGAAAATTGAAATGCAACGGCAAAAGCAATAACACTTATAATTATACCAATAGCAAAAACTGTATATGTAAGTCTTAGTAAACTGTATTTTCTATTTAGCACTAAGCCTAGAAAGTATAAATCCTTAGTAAGAGAACCGTATAGATAATCTTTGTCTTGCATCATTTCTTGCATAGCCCATTCAAATTCATCGAGTTTCATTTTATGGAAATTACCAAAGAATAGAAGGTTAACTTTTTTATTAGCCACATCTTCTTTAGTAAACTTACCGCTTGTTACATTTGGTCTTGTGGCAAGAACAGATAGTATGATTGAAACAACCGTAGATACTGCAAAAATGGCTGTTGGCCAAATCAAATAACTATTAGAAGGATTATCTAGTTTTGAAACTAAATTAGATAATACCAAAGAGATGATAATAGCATTTACTGACAATAAAATATTAGCTTTAGTATCTGCAATATCACTTAAGGTAATATGATTTCGCAGTGCGACTCTAAACATAGTTTCTATACCTCGATCTGGTAAATCTAACTTTTCCTTTTTAAAATTAAGCTCTGCTTTTTTTTGATTTAACTTTTCTGCGTCCTCTTTTATTTTATTCTGACTTTGTAAAAGATTGGCTAAGTTTTTTCCTTTACGACCTTCCCATTTACTTGTTGCTAAATCTGTATTATAAGAATGGTTGGTTAAAAAAGAAACATTTTCTTGAAGCCATTCAGCCTTAGAAACTTTTTTACCCATGGTTAGTTCCCATTCTTTGCGTAATAAAGCTGCGTAGTCACTATAATTTTTACTAGATAAGTGTGAACAATCAGCATCTTTTACATAACCTTCAAGTTTAGTTTTAGGTATGTAATCCATTTGAGTTGCTAGAATAAGTTCAGAAATAGTTTTTATATGTTCTTCTGAAATTTTTTGAGAAGTTAAAAACGTAGAAGCAATTTTCACACTTTCTTGCTCATGACCTTCTATGGTTTTTGTAAATCCAGTATCATGAAACCATGCCGCTATAATTAAGTGCTGTTTTTCGGTGTCACTTAAGTCACTTTCATCTGATAATTCCTTTGCTTTAGCAACAACACGTTGGGTGTGCGCCAAATTATGATAAACAAAAGAAGACTCTAAATTTTTATTTAAATAAGAGGTAACGTATTTCTCTGCTTCTAGGATTAAGTTTTCCATATGTGATAAATGTGAGCCTAAATTAAGAATTATTTATAACCTTTTTCAATTCGTAAAGTACTAACTTAGCTAATCATCATAGTTTGCTAGGTTATGGTGACTTTTACGACTATGACTTAGACGTAATATATTCTAAATAATTACCACAAAAATATATATAGTAAAGACAGAGAGGAATAAGGAATGCAACTAAATATAAAAGATACATTTAATAGAGAATTACCTTCAGATAGTAATACTGAAAATACAAGACGAAAAGTTTTTGAGGCTACACATTCTTATGTAAATCCCAAAGTACCATCAAATCCAAAACTACTTCATGCATCAATTGAAATGGCAAATGCCATTGGGTTAGAAGAAAAAGACATCAACTCTAAAGCATTTTTAGAACTGTTTTCTGGAGCAATAGTTCAACCAAAAACAAAACCCTATGCCATGGCTTATGCTGGTCATCAATTTGGTAATTGGGCAGGACAATTGGGTGACGGAAGAGCAATTAACCTTTTTGAAGTAGAGCACCATAAAAATCGTTGGGCATTACAGTTAAAAGGTGCCGGTGAAACACCTTACTCTAGGCAAGGTGATGGTTTAGCTGTACTTCGTTCTTCAATTCGTGAGTATTTGTGTAGTGAAGCCATGCATCATTTAGGAGTACCAACAACAAGAGCTTTAAGTTTAATGTTATCTGGTGATGATGTACTTAGGGATATGCTTTATAATGGTAATGCCGATTACGAAAAAGGAGCCATTGTGAGTAGATTAGCACCTACATTTATTCGCTTTGGTAATTTCGAATTATTCGCTGCAAGAAATGACCATAGTAACCTCAAGAAGTTAACAGACTATACCATAAAATACTTTTATCCTGAATTGGGAAAACCATCAAAAGAGATTTATATAAAACTCTTTCAAGAAGTTGCTAATAAAACTCTAGATATGATTGTACATTGGCAACGTGTCGGTTTTGTGCATGGTGTTATGAACACCGATAATATGTCTATTCTAGGACTAACCATTGACTATGGACCTTATGGTTGGTTAGAGGGTTTTGACTTTGGTTGGACGCCAAATACAACCGACAAGCAAAATAAACGTTATCGTTATGGTAATCAACCTAATATTGGGCTATGGAATTTATTGCAATTGGCCAATGCACTCTATCCTTTAGTTGAAGAAAATGAACCCTTTGAAACGATTTTGAAACAGTATCAAACTGATTTTGAAACCAAATCCTTAGCTATGATGCGCTCTAAAATTGGATTAGAAAAACAAGAAAAGGACGATGCTAAATTAATGGCAGATTTAGAAGATTGTTTATTGGTTTGGGAAACAGATATGACCATATTTTTTAGATTACTTTCAAACTATAGAACAGGAAATCCAAATTCAGGAATTGAAGTTATTAAAAAGGCTTTTTATGGTTCTGAATCTATTAAAGATACCATTTTAGAACAATGGAAAGGTTGGTTTACTGCTTACGACCAAAGACTACAATTAGAAGAACTAACAGACCAAGAACGACATGTCAAAATGAATCTAGTTAATCCTAAATATGTGCTTAGAAATTACATGGCACAATTAGCGATTGATGATGCCAATAAAGGCGATTACAAATTAATTGATAAGTTATTTCAATTACTCAAGCAACCTTATGCAGAACAACCAGAAAATGAGAGCTGGTTTGCTAAACGCCCGGATTGGGCTAGGCATAAAGTCGGTTGTTCTATGTTATCATGTAGTTCTTAAAATAAAGTAATCAAAATGAAAAGTCAAAAACTAAAAATTCAGAATAGAAAAGGCATCACGCTGAATGCACATTTAGAATTGCCAGCCAGTCAAAAACCAAATTACTACGCCATTTTTGCACATTGTTTTACTTGTAGTAGTAGCTTAAGCGCTGTACGACATGTCAGTAGATCTTTAACGCAAGATGGTTTTGCAGTTGTTCGATTTGACTTTACGGGTTTAGGTAGAAGTGAAGGTGAATTTGCAGATAGTCACTTTTCAGCAAACGTAGATGATTTATTAGATGTACATAATTATATGACTGAACATTATAATGCACCAAGTTTATTAGTGGGTCACTCTTTAGGTGGAGCAGCCGTTTTGGTGGCAGCTTCAAAAATTGATGCTGTTAAAGCTGTGGCAACAGTTGGTGCACCAGCAACGGTATCTCATGTAAAGCATTTGTTTTCTCATAATATTGACACCATAAGAGCTGGAGAAACTACTGATGTGAATATTGGTGGACGACCATTTAAAATAAACCCAGAATTTGTTGCTGATTTTGATAAAACAGATTTACCTGCAATTGTAAAGAATTTAAGAAAACCATTACTCATAATGCATTCACCTTTTGATACAATTGTAGGTGTTGAGAATGCACAACAATTATATCATAATGCGCATCATCCAAAGAGTTTTGTAACACTAGATGATGCTGACCATTTATTGACTAACGAAAAAGATAGTCAATATGTTGGTGAAGTTATTGGAACTTGGGCAAGACGTTATTTTCCGAAAGAAGAGAATGTAATGCTTAGTACAGAAGGTGAACAGCTGGTAGGTCATCTTAATATTATAGAAGACAATTTTACAACGGCAATTCAGACTAAAAATCACACCTTTATTGCAGATGAACCTACTAGTATAGGCGGAAGCGATTTTGGACCGTCTCCTTACGAATATCTTAATGCAGCATTAGCAGCCTGTACAGTAATGACCTTAAAAATGTATGCAGCTCGAAAGCAATGGGATTTACAAGAAGTGTTTGTATATATATCGCATTCTAGAAAGCATAGTGATGACTTACAAGTAGAAGTCGATAAACCAAAATATCTAGACCATATTAGTAAAAAATTAAAATTTGTTGGTAACTTAGATGCAGCCCAAAAAGAGCGCTTAAAAGAAATAGCTTCGCGTTGCCCTGTACATAGAACCATTGCTAGCGAAGTGATTTTTGAAACTAAAGTCATTCAGAATTAATCTACTCAACCAACTATAATTCAGATGAAAACATATTATAAATTCCCCCTCTTTTTAGCTTTAATTTTAGTTTGTAATGCATGTGCTACATTCAAAAAACAAATCGCTAAAGACACGGAAAAACAATTACCTCAAGATAAAGCCATTGAACACACTTTTTATTTAATTGGAGATGCTGGTAATTCTGAATTGAATGAAAGTACAGAAGCCCTTAAAGCATTTAAAACTGAATTGAAAAATGCAGATAAAAATAGTACAGCTATTTTTTTGGGCGACAATATCTATGAAAAAGGACTGCCAAAAAAATCATCAACCGAGTATGAACTTGCTAAGTATAGATTAAAAATTCAAACAGACGCTACAAAAGACTTTAAAGGGGAAACCGTTTTTATTCCTGGTAATCATGACTGGTATTCTGGTGTCAAAGGATTAAAACGTCAAGAAAAACAAGTTGAAAAAGCTCTTGGTAAAAACACCTTTTTACCAGAAAACGGTTGCCCAATTGATAAAATTCATATTTCAGAAGACATTGAGCTAATTTTAATAGATACACATTGGTATATTACTAATTGGGATAAAAACCCAACAATAAATGACGATTGCGATATAAAAACAAGACAAGGGTTTTTAGATGAATTTAGCGGTTTAATAAAAAAAGCAAGAGGCAAAACAACTATAGTAGCTTTACATCATCCTATGTATACTAATGGATCTCATGGTGGTCAGTTTACATTTGGAAGCCATATGTCTCCTTTGCCAGTTATAGGAACACTTAAAAATGTGCTTAGGAAAACAAGTGGTATTGCTAATGTAGATCTTCAAAGTCCGAGATATAATGAGCTTAAGACACGTTTGGTGACATTGGCGCAAGCTAACGAGAAAGTGATTTTTGTTTCAGGACATGAGCATAACTTACAGTATTTAGTTGAAGATAATCTACATCAAATTGTATCTGGTTCTGGATCTAAAGTATCTGGAGTCAGAAATGTAGGAGGAGGAAAATTTGGATATGGTACGCAAGGTTTTGCAAAGCTTATAGTATATAAAGATGGTTCTTCTCATGTTTCATTCTATTCAGCTGTTGATAAAATGGAAGTGTTTCAAACTGAAGTATTTTCAGAAACTAAGCCAGATATTAACAGGAATTTTGCATCTAATATACCATCACATACTTCTGCTTCAATTTATAGTAAAGAAGAAACTGAAACTAGCGGTTTTGGGAAATTTCTATGGGGAGAACGCTATAGAGAATACTATAGTACTCAAGTAAAAGTTCCTAATGTGATGTTAGACACCTTATTTGGTGGCTTAAAAGTCGTTAGAAAAGGTGGAGGTAATCAGTCAAAATCACTGCGATTAGAAGATAAAAAAGGAACACAATATGTAATGCGTGCGATAAGAAAACAGGCACTACAATATTTACAAGCTGTACTTTTTAAAGATCAATATATAGAAGGGCAGTTTGATGATACAGCAACAGAAGATTTAATTTTAGATGTATTTACGGGTTCACACCCTTACGCACCATTTGTTGTTGGAGATTTAGCAGATGCTATTGGAGTGTATCATACAAACCCTGTATTATATTATATACCAAAGCAAGAAACTTTAGGGAAATACAATGATGATTTTGGTGATGAATTGTATATGATTGAAGAGCATACCTCAGAAGGTCATAGCGATAAAGCAAGTTTCGGGTTTCAAGATAAGTTATTGAGTACAGATGATATGATGAAGAAAATCCATAAAGATGAAGATATCGTTGTAGATGAAGCAGCTTATATTAAGGCTCGATTATTTGATATGCTTATTGGCGATTGGGATAGACATCAAGACCAATGGCGTTGGATTGAATTTAAAGAAAATGGAAAAAAAGTTTATAGACCAATGCCACGAGATCGAGACCAAGCATTTTCAAAAATGTCGGATGGATTTTTATTAGGAGCCGCTGTGAAGCTTATACCTACTGCACGTTTATTGCGTAAATACTCAGACGATTTAGAAGATGTAAAAGGTATGAATGTTGAACCTTATCCTTTAGATATGGAGCTTATTGCCCAATCAGGAAAAGATATCTGGGATGCTGAGGTAAAACATATTCAAGATCATTTAACAGATGCTAGTATTGAAAAAGCATTTTTAAATATTCCTAAAGAAGTAAGAGATGAAACCATTGAAGAGATTAAAACTCATCTAAAAGCAAGACGTGCTAATCTACAGAAAATCTCTAACCGTTATTTTGAACTCGTCAATGAATACGCAGTTATAAAAGGAACGAATAAAGATGATTGGTTTGATGTAGAGCGTATGTCTGATGGAAAAACCAAAGTCACAGCTTATAGAATTAAGGATGGAAAGAAGAAAGATAAATTTCATGAACGCATTTACAGTTGTGATGAAACTAAAGAAATCTGGATTTACGCCTTAGATGATGATGATACATTTGAAGTTTTCGGTGAAGGAGACAGAATGATAAAAGTACGTTTAGTTGGTGGTCAAAATAATGATACTTATAATATTACAAATGGTAAAAAAGTTACCTATTACGATTATAAATCAAAGAAAAATACTGTTGTGACCAATAAGGGTCACCAAATTTTTTCGGATAGTTATGATATTAATGTTTACGATTACAAAAAGTTAAAAAACAATACGGTTCAAATTTTACCAAGTTTAGGATCTAATCCAGATGATGGATTTAAAATTGGGGCAAATGCAGTATTTACAAACTATGGTTTTGAGCGCAATCCATTTACGGCTCAGCATAAGTTATCTGCGGCTTATTATTTTGCAACGAGCGGTTTCGATTTTAATTATAGTGGGGAGTTTGCTAATATTTTTCCTAATATCAACCTAGGTGTTGATGCCCATTTTAATAGTCCAAATTATGCGGTTAACTTTTTTGGTTTTGGTAATGAAACACCAAATCCAGAAGCTGAAGAAGATGATGGATTAGATGTAGATTTAGATTATAATCGTGTTAAAATAAGAACCTTTAAGGCTATGCCTTCATTAATATGGAGAGGTCAATTAGGCTCTAGCTTTAAAGTAGGTGTGTTATATGAAAGTAATGAAGTAGAGCGAACTGAAGACCGTATTTTAGAAAATTTACCAGCCGATAACCCAGTTTTTGACATGCAAGATTTCTATGGTATAGATGCTAGGTACCATTTTACTAATAAGGATAATGATGCATTTCCAACTCTTGGATTTCAAACGTCTTTACAAGTGGGTTACAAGAATAATGTAGATACCACTAATGGATTCGGATATATTATTCCTGAATTAGGATTTGACTATAAGTTGATTCCAAGTGGTCAGTTGGTTTTAGCAACAGATTTTAGAGCGCATATAAATCTTGGTGATGATTTTGAATTCTACCAAGGTGCAAATTTAGGAGCTAAAACAGGCTTAAGAGGTTATAGATTTCAGCGATTTACAGGCAAATCGGCATTCTCACAATCTACAGATGTACGTTGGAATTTTGGTAGTTTGAAAACAGGCTTGCTTCCAATTCATATTGGAGTTTATGGTGGAGCAGATTACGGTCGTGTTTGGATAGATGGTGATGATTCCGATAAGTGGAATAACTCGTTTGGTGGAGGTTTCTTTGTAAATATGGCACAAATGATGACGGCAAATATATCTGCTTTTAATAGTAATGATGGTTTGCGTTTGGCTTTTCAGATAGGATTTGGTTTCTAATCCAAATCAAAACCATAAATGTTGCCGCCTATAGAACCATCACGTTCATCAGTTAGTAGAACTTTAGTATTTGTCTTAAAACAAATACCTTCTTTTTGAGAATCATGTTTAAAAAATAGTCTTTCAATATCACCAGTGAAGAAATCATCAGTTTCAAAATTGCTTAGCTTCCATAAACTATCGTGATTTAGAAGAATAACGGTCTTACCGTCGTCACTAATATCTGCAGAAGTGATTTTATTATTCTTACCTTTAAGATTATAACTATACTTTAAAATAGCTTCATGTCTCCCTATGATATTAGGGATTTTAAAAACACTAAATTCTTTATTTTCTTTACTAAACACAAAAAAGGAATTCTTCAATAGAAAGAACCCTTCAAAGTCCTTTGATTTTATGTTTTTAGGTAAAGTGAATTCTATAATTTCAGCAGTGGTTGAACTCTTAGTTAAGTCGTCATGCTTCACTTTTAAGATTCTAAAAATTTCTCTTTTTTTACTGTTATTTCCAAAGTCACCAATATAAATATTGCATTCAGTATCAGTCGTTAAATCTTCCCAATCAATATTTTTTACATTGCTAATGTCTATATTTCTAATGATATGCCCTTTTTCATTAAGTCCAAATAGATTGTTGCTATTACCAGCATCTTGAATCGTCCAAACAATATCAGAATTTACGCAAACTTCTGTAGCAGAAACCTCGGTTAAGCTATTAGTAATATCACCTTTAATTGTAAGTCGTCCGTAAGATTCGCATGACGAAACAATAAGTAACAGAATTATTAGTCTTTTGAGGTATATCATTGTAATTTTATCCTTTCAATATTCTACTTTGGGTAAACGTAAAGATATTATAATTATTGGTGGTGGAGCGGCAGGTTTTTTTGCTGCGATTAATATTGCTGAGCAGCATCCAAATTTATCAGTCGCTATTTTAGAGCGTGGAAAAGAAGGACTTCAGAAGGTAAAGATTTCTGGAGGAGGGCGTTGTAATGTTACACATGCAGAGTTTATACCTTCAGAATTGGTGCTCAATTATCCAAGAGGAGAAAAGGAGCTATTAGGACCATTTCATACGTTTATGACAGGCGATACCATTGCTTGGTTTGAAGAACGTGGAGTAGAATTGAAAATTGAAGACGATGGTAGAATGTTTCCGATGTCTAATTCATCGCAGACCATTATTGACTGTTTTTTAAGTGAAGCTAAAAAGCATCATGTTGAGGTGTTGTATAATCATTCCGTAAAATCTATTGATGCTAGAGAAAATGATTTTTCAATAGAATCTTCTCAAGGAGAGTTTGAATGTAACAAGCTAGTCGTTGCAACTGGGAGTAATCCAAAAATCTGGAAACTACTCGAAGATATAGGACATACTATTGTACAACCTGTTCCATCACTTTTTACTTTTGATATTAAAGACAAGCGAATCAAAGATATTCCTGGTGTAGTCGTAAAAAATATAGAGGTAAAAGTATTAAGTACTAATTTAGTTTCAGAAGGACCATTGCTTATTACACATGTTGGTATGAGTGCACCTGCGATTTTAAAACTTTCAGCATTTGGCGCTGTGGAGTTGGCAAAATTGAATTATAATTTTAAAATTGAAGTCAACTTTATCAAACAAGATTTTGAATCTTGTTTAGACCAACTTAAAGATTTTAAACTAGGATTTGCAAAAAAGACGATTGTTAATTCAACACAATTCGATTTACCAAAACGACTATGGAAACAATTGGTTTTAGCTTCAAACATTAACGAAACAGAACGTTGGGCAGATAGTAATAAACAGCAATTAGAAGATTTGTCTAGACAACTTACTGAGGCTGTATTTCAAGTTACAGGAAAAAGCACTTTTAAAGAAGAGTTTGTTACTGCTGGTGGAGTCCATTTAAAAGAAGTGAATTTTAAAACCTTTGAGAGTAAACGCATTCCGAATTTATATTTTGCAGGTGAAGTGATTAATGTAGATGCTGTTACAGGTGGATTTAACTTTCAGAATGCTTGGACTGGAGCTTATATTGTATCACAATCAATTAATAGATAATGCAAACATACATCGCACTTTTAAGAGGAATTAATGTTGGAGGTCACAAAAAAGTGCCAATGTCAGAGCTTAGAGAATTGCTCACTAAATCTGGTTTAGAAAACGTTAAGACCTATATACAAAGCGGTAATGTGATTTTTAAATGCCGAGAAATTCCCTTACCACAATTAGAAAATGGAATTCAAAAATCGATTAAAGTTCATTTTGGTTTCGATGTATCAGTTTTAGTTAGAACAAGAAAACAACTTCAAATAATTTTTGATGACTGTCCATATCCAGAAGCCAAAAAAGTGAATAGTTATTTTGCGATGCTATCAGAAGTTCCAAACAAAGATTTGGTAAAAGAGGCTTATGAAAAAACCTATGAAAACGAAGAATATAAAATTCAAAATGACTGTTTGTATTTCTATTGTGCTAATGGTTATGGTAATGCAAAGTTTAACATGAATTACTTTGAACGAAAATTGGAAGTAGCAGCGACATCAAGAAACTATAAAACAATGGTAAAACTCTTATCTTTGTCCGAGAATTAATTTACATGACTGAACAAGACTTTATTCTTAAATCATATAATTCCAGTATTGAAAATGGATCTGTAAAATGGTCGTCACCAAGTAATATTGCTTTGGTTAAATATTGGGGAAAAAAGGAACATCAAATCCCTGAAAACCCTTCTATAAGTTTTACACTTTCTAACTGTAAGACGATTACAGAAGTGACTTACACTAAGAAAGTTGGTGAAGGTTTTAGTTTTGATGTCTATTTTGAAGGAGAAAAAAATGAAGCCTTTAAACCAAAAATCCAAACATTTTTTGAGCGTATTGAAGTTTATGTTCCCTTTTTAAGAGATTATCATTTTAAAATTGAAACTTCAAATACATTTCCTCATAGCTCTGGTATTGCATCTTCAGCCTCAGGTATGAGTGCAATTGCTTTATGCTTAATGAGTATTGAACAAAAATTATCAGATACTGTCATTTCGAGTGCAGCCGAGAAATCTCATTTCAACCAAAAAGCCTCATTCCTAGCACGCCTAGGTTCAGGTAGTGCCTGCCGAAGTATAGAAGGAGAACTCGTCGTTTGGGGAAAAAATGAAAGCACAGAAAGTTCAGATTTATTTGGTGTAAAGTATGAAGGTGAAGTACATACAAACTTCAAAAACTATCAAGACACTATTTTATTAGTAGATAAAGGAGAAAAGCAAGTGAGCAGTACAGTTGGTCATAAACTCATGTTTGGTCATCCGTTTGCAAAAGAACGCTTTGCACAGGCGCATGATAATTTAGCAAAGCTTAAAAGCATTCTAACCTCAGGTGATTTAAAAGCATTTGTAAAAATTGTAGAGAGTGAAGCCTTAACGCTACATGCCATGATGATGACGAGTATGCCATATTTCATATTAATGAAACCAAACACATTAGAAATCATTAATAAAATATGGAAATTCAGAGAAGAGAATGACTCTAATGTATGTTTTACATTAGATGCAGGGGCCAATGTACATGTCTTATATCCTGAAAATGAAAAACAAACAGTATTAGATTTTATTAAGAAAGAATTAACTAATTTTTGTCAAAACGAGCACTATATCTGTGACCAAATAGGATTGGGTGCCAACCAAATAGAAGATTAATCCGTATATTTGTTAAAGTATACTACTATTATATATGAAGGGACCACTATTTTATTCTAAAATTCTTTTATTCGGTGAATACGGAATTATAAAAGATTCTAAAGGACTATCTATTCCTTATAATTTTTATAATGGAGCGCTTAAAGTAGATGAAAATCCTACGCAAGAGGCTATAGACTCTAATGTGAGTTTAAAGCGTTTTGTAACCTATTTAGGTCAATTAGATAAAGCTTTAGTGTCTTTTGATATAGAAACACTACAGAATGATGTCGATGGAGGCATGTACTTCGATTCTTCTATTCCACAAGGTTATGGAGTTGGTAGTAGTGGAGCATTAGTAGCTGCGATTTACGATAAATATGCTTCAGATAAGATTACGGTTTTAGAGAACTTAACTCGTGAAAAGCTTTTAAAGTTGAAAGCCATTTTCTCAGAAATGGAATCTTTTTTCCATGGTAAATCTTCTGGTTTAGATCCTTTAAATAGTTATTTGAGTCTTCCTATATTAATAAATTCTAAAGATAATATTGAAGCTACTGGCATTCCGTCGCAACAGACTGAAGGTAAAGGAGCTGTGTTTTTATTAGATAGTGGTATTGTTGGTGAAACGGCACCAATGGTTAGCATTTTCATGGAAAACATGAAGAACGAAGGTTTCCGAAGTATGCTTAAAGATCAATTTATAAAACATACAGATGCTTGTGTAGATGATTTCTTAAAAGGTGATATTAAATCTTTATTCAAAAACACAAAGCAATTGTCTAAAGTCGTATTGAATAACTTTAAGCCTATGATACCAAAGCAATTCCATGAGCTTTGGAAAAAAGGTATTGAGACTAACGATTACTACTTAAAGCTATGTGGTTCTGGTGGTGGTGGTTATATTCTTGGGTTTACTGAGAATATTGATAGAGCTAAAGAAGCTCTAAAAGGTCAAAAATTAGAAGTAGTCTATAACTTCTAAATATAGAGAGACTATGGATTTAATTGATGATCTAGGTCTTAGTTTTAAAACTTTTTTAATTATTTTACTCTTAATCTTCATATGGTTAATAACTACGGTTATTAAATCAGATGACTAATTCATAATACATGCTATCTAGACGGCAGAAGCACATCATTCTCAAATTTTTTAGCCTGTTTTCTGTAGTTCGTGGTTATAACATTCTTGTTGTTGTTATTGCACAATACTTAGCGTCAATTTACATATTTGCACACGATAAAACTGTAAAATCAGTTCTTTTAGATCTTAACCTACTCATGTTAGTTTTAGCATCTTCAGCAACTATTGCAGCAGGTTATATTATCAATAACTTTTACGATTCGGAAAAAGATTTAATTAATAAACCAAGAAAAACAATGTTAGACCGTTTGGTAAGTCAAAATACAAAGCTGTCTTTTTATTTTGTTCTGAATTTTATAGCAGTCGTTTTTGCAAGTTATGTGTCTTTTAAAGCGGTTATATTTTTTGCGCTTTACATCTTTGGGATTTGGTTTTACTCGCACCGTTTAAAGAAACAACCTATGACTGGTAATATTGTTTCAGCAATACTAACAGTTACTCCATTTTTTGCCATTTTCATCTATTATAGAAATTTTGAGCAGGTCATTTTTGCACATGCTATCTTCTTGTTTTTATTAGTGTCTATGCGAGAGCTTACTAAAGATTTAGAAAATTTAAAAGGGGATTTGGCATTGAATTATAGAACAGTTCCGGTGGTTTATGGTGAGAAAGTATCAAAAACTATGTTAACCATTATGACTGTTTTAACTATTATATCTGCAATAGCTTTAATTTTGTTTTTTAAAATTGGGCACATGTATTATTTCTTTTACCTCAGTGTAATGTTACTCATTATTTTTCTACTGATACTCTGGAAATCTAATAAGAAAACACATTATCTTATTCTGCATAATATCCTTAAGTTTATAATTGTAACTGGTGTGTTTTCCATATTATTGATAGACATTTCTATAGTTTTAAACCGAATATAAGATGAATACAACTTTAAAAATTGCAATGGCACAAATTGCACCAGTCTGGTTAGATAAAGATGCCACATTACATAAGATTGAAAGTTCTATTAAAGAAGCGGCTAAAAGCAAATGCGAACTTATCGTATTTGGTGAGGCCTTATTGCCTGGTTATCCTTTTTGGTTAGCATTAACAGGAGGTGCGGAATGGGATAAAAAAGTAAATAAAGAATTACATGCTCACTATGTGAGCAATTCTATTTGTATTGAAAAAGGCGAGTTAGATTCGGTATGCCAATTAGCTAAGCAACATAAAATAGCTGTTTATTTAGGCATTATGGAGCGCCCAACTGATAGAGGAGGTCATAGTATTTATGCATCTTTAGTTTACATCAATGAAAAGGGTGCCATAAAATCGGTGCATAGAAAATTACAGCCTACTTATGATGAACGTTTAACTTGGTCTCCTGGTGATGGAAATGGATTGCAAGTGCATCCATTAAAGGCTTTTACTGTTGGTGGACTCAACTGTTGGGAAAATTGGATGCCTTTACCACGTACAGCATTGTATGGTCAAGGAGAAAACTTGCATATTGCTGTTTGGCCAGGAAGTGATCATAACACCAGAGATATTACGCGTTTTATAGCAAGAGAATCTCGTTCTTATGTGGTTTCTGTATCTAGTTTGATGTCTAAAAATGATTTTCCTAAACACACACCTTATATAGATGCGATTCTAAAAAATGCACCAGATACTTTAGCAAATGGGGGTTGTTGTATAGCTGGACCAGATGGAGAGTGGATTATTGAACCAGTTTTACATAAAGAGGGTTTAATTATTCAAACTATAGATTTTAATCGTGTTTTAGAAGAACGTCAAAATTTTGACCCTGTTGGACATTATTCTAGACCAGATGTGACTAAACTAATTGTAAATACAGAACGACAAACTACTGTGGAAATTAAGTAGTTAATGTTAACTATTGTTATACCTTTGCAAAAAATTACAATATGAGCAGAAATCAAGATAGCAGAGGAAAAGGGAAAACTTCAGGAAGAGGAAACGCTAACAGCAAAACAAAGAATTTTGCCAGAGGAAATGCTCCTTTTAAAAAGAAATCAAAACCTGCAAAACCATCAAATCCAGATGAGATTCGTTTAAATAAATACGTAGCTAATTCAGGTATGTGTTCGCGTCGTGAAGCTGATGAAAACATTGCTATTGGTTTAGTTTCGGTTAATGGTAAAGTAGTTACTGAAATGGGCTATAAAGTAAAACGTACAGACGAAGTTCGTTTTGATGGTCAACGTATTACTCCAGAAGCTAAAGTATATGTGTTATTAAACAAGCCAAAAGGATTTGCGACAACTACTGCAGAAGGTAAAGGTAGAACGGTCATGGATTTAGTAGCTAATGCAACCAATGCCAATGTTAAACCTATTGGACGTCTAGGCAGAAACTCTTTAGGCTTATTGTTGTTTACTAATGATGATAAAATAGTACAGAAATTCACCAATTCTAAAAATGGTGTTGCTAGATTATTTCAAGTTGAGCTAGATAAGAACTTAAAATACGAAGACCTTAAAAAGATAAAGGAAGGCTTTAAGGTTGAGGGTAAACTTATTACTGTAGAGGATATAAGCTATATTGAAGGTGAGTCTAAAAACAAAATTGGACTTAAAATTAAGAATACAGGAAATACCATTTTACGTACCATTTTTGATAATTTTAATTACGATATTGTAAAGATTGATTGTGTTGCTATAGGTCATTTAACTAAAAAAGATATTCCTAGAGGACACTGGAAACATCTAACAGAGCAAGAGGTAAATACCTTAAAGATGCTATAATACACGTCTGTAACCTTAAATTCTACAATTTTCACAGTATTACCGTTCATCGAATAAATACCACATTTTAACGGTCGGTTATTAATTTTTTCTATATTGCCTGCCCCAAATAGAATATAAAATAACCTACTTATGAAAAATGTAAGACTCATTTTTGTGCTTTTACTAATTGTAAATTGTACAACAGATTCATCTGAAGTTGATGCATTAGATACTTCTCATCCGCAGTCAGAATCACAAAATTGTGTTGATGACCTACCAGAAATTAGATTGACTAATAATGGTACGCGTAACTTTGATCTTATAGTTTACGGTCAAGACTATAGTACTTTGCACACTCAAAATGTATCTAATGCTACAGATAGTGGTTGGATTCAATTGTCAAGTAATGATATTATAGTTGTTGCAACAAATGACATTGATTACGGACAAAAAATTCCATTAAACCTTTCTCTTTGTGATAACATAGAATTAGAGATAGATACTAATAACGTATTAATTATTTCAGATTAAGGTCTTTTGAAACTTAAAATTAGCTCTTTACCTTAACGGTATATGTTGAAATTAAGTCGTTACCTATATAAAGGTGAATATCATAAAAACCAATAGTTTTAAACTGGTGTTCTAGAATTAATGATTTTTTTTTAATTGAAGTTGATTTAGGTTTTGTAGTCCAATTATTAAACCCATTATCAATCAGAAGACTTATGTCTTCTGATTTTATAGTTTTACTAAGCTGATATTTAAAAGTGATAGTTTCATGCTTTTTAATCGTATGATGCATTTGTATTGGTGCAATATGAAGCTCTAGGTTTTTATATGCTTTGCCATATATAATAGGAGCTGCTAAAAATTTTTCAAAAGTTGGAATATCCTCATCCAAAAGCCACCATTTAGCCTCTAGAGGATAGTGATTGACCGCAAATAGCTTGGGATTAGCTAAAAAGAAACCATCATTATAATTAAATAAAAATCGATTGGTTTCTGGATCAGGAATACCACTAGCCCAAGTTGGATCACAGAGATACCATTTGTTATTCAGTTTTATAGCATTCCAAGAATGATTAGGTAAATCTAGGTTTTCAATATCTGTTGTACTTACTCTACCATAACCTTGTACTATTTCACACTCTAAATCAGCTAATTTAGCGAGTTCTCTTACCAAATAAGCATAACCAGTACAAATGGTTCTTTGGTCTTTTAAAAGCCTATTAAATAGCTTTTTCCGAAAGTTGTTATTCCATGTTTTAAATTTAGTACTGTCATTTTTAAAACGTTTACGCTTGCGTTTATTTTTTAAGTATAAGTTGTAATCATTAGCAATATTATTACAAACCCATCTATAAATTGCTCTAAACTGTTCAACTTCTGTATTTAATTGAGAGGTAAGTTTATGAGATAACTCAGGTAAATTATGTAAGCCTTCATTTTTGTATTCCAACGCAATGCTATCAGCTTTTTTAAAATTGATATGCTTAAAATCTGAAATTTGCGCATTAGCCTGAAATGCTATAATAAAGAGTAATATGAATCGGAGTAATTTCAATAAATAGCATTAGTTCAAATTGAGCTTAGTAGAGAGGTTTCAATTACGCTCAATTTAACAGAATTATAAAGGTTAGTTTTTGCGTTTAGACTTATAAGGCTTAGCCGAATCCAAAGCACCAATCATTTCAATTAAATCTTCGGTTAACACAAGTTTTATAAACGCTGTATCTTTTTTTATTTCTATTTCCTGATTTTCGTAGCCTAAATAGCTAAAAACTAAAATATCACCAGTTTTTAGTTTTTTAGGAAACGTAAACTCTCCTTTTTCGTTGGTAACTGTACCAACTCTAGTTCCCTTAAGCCTTACATTTACATCTTTTAGGACCTTTTCTTCATTACTAACAATGCCTTTAATTGTACGTTCGTTAACTGAAACTTCAGATACAGAGTTTGTTTTTGTTTGCCCATAAACTGGGTTAAAAACGACTAGAGTAAACAACATAATGCCAATAAAATTTAAAGTTTTTAAGGCCTGTCTTTGAGTTAATGTTAATTGTGTTTTCATAATATATAATGTTTTGTTTACATCTAAGCTAAATACTATGCCTACAAGTTAAAAATAGTTTTGAGTATTAGCAATAGTTTAATGAGTAAAGTGAAGGTTTTGGTTAGTGAAACTATTTTAATGACTAAATGTGTGGAATTTTAATTTGTTTCTTCAATAAAACTTCCCAAATAAAAGCAGAAAAGACGATGAGGTATTCTAATGCAATTATCCATAAGTTTTCTGATTTATCTGAAGTTCCTATTCCGATGTAGGCGAGGTAGCTCAATATCATCACAAGACTCCAAATTAAAGGGAATTTATAGTTTGTAAACACGCAAAGTATAACAAGTGTTGCTATATACCATGGATGTACTGTTGTACTTAAAAACAAATAGCAAGTAAAAGCTAAAAGCATAACACTTATGAGTTTGGTTATGTTATTATTTTTCCTAAATAGTGAAAACCCTAAAATAATGAGTAATGTTATCACAGGAAGTATTTTTCCGATTATGGTAATCTCATTATAACCTGTTATAGCATAACCAATTTCTCTAGCGATATAATAAATACTTGCATTAAACTCAAAATTACCAAACCACAACCCGACAGTTTTTGAGTAATTATTGATAAATTCCATTGAGAAAAATGGGAGGAAAAGTAGTAATGTTGTTATTCCTATAATACTATAAAAGGATATCAACTTTAATATGTTATTGTGAGGAACCTGTTTAGCCTGCACTGAGCACAGTCGAAGTGTGGAAATCTCTTCGTTAGGAACAGATTGCTTCATTTCATTCGCAATGATGTTCTTTTTCAGGTCTTTTTTTCCATTAGCAAACCACCAAAAAAACAATGGTAAAAACATCAAAGGAATCAGCTTTACAGAAATAGAACACGCCAATACGACAGCTGCCCATTTCCATTTACCAGAATGGAGTAAATACAAACTCCAAACTAAAAAGAAGATCATAACTCCTTCAAAGTGTAAATTACCTGTGAGTTCAATAATAATAAACGGATTTAGAACATACCAAAAGATTCTATTTGAAGGTAGTCTCAAACGTTCTAAAAGTTTTTTTCCGAAATAAAGTGTACCAATATCTGCCACAATAATTAAAACTCGCATTACAACAACAGAACCTAAAATACTTTTACCAGAAAAAAGTGCAGCAATAGTAAAACACAATTGGTTAATTGGAGGATAGTTCGTGAAGTGCGATGCACTCAATTCTCCCATACCATTGTATAATTCTTGTGCTTGCGTTATAGGAAATTTACCATTTTGTATAAAGGAATCTGGAGTGTAGAGATAAGGATTTAAACCTTCTAAAATCATTCGTCCATCCCAAATAAAACGATAAAAGTCTTGTGATAAATTAGGAATAGCAAACAAAAACAACAACCGAAATAGTATAGAAGATATAACTAGAATTCTAAAATAAAAACCAGTCGTCTTTATAATTTGAAACGCAAAAACAAATAAAGCTAAGTATAGTAACAAGAGTTTTGTTATGTCTGTTCTTACTAAATCGTATGCAAATGATAAGTATAGAACACAACTAATTAAAACAAAGATCAGTGTTGTTTTTCGGTATTTTAAAAGGTTAGCTAATCCAAGCATGAAACCAAAGATAGTTGCTTTAAATGAAAAAAAGTTTAAAATAATTTTATTAATTAGGAATCCTAACTATATTTGCATTGCAATAATGCAATAACTAAAATTTTATTATAATGAGTAAATCAATTTTTTATCACGCGGGTTGTTCTGTATGTGTAAGCGCAGAACACGATATTATTAATCTAGTTGGAAAAGACAAGCTTGAACTTGTTAATATTGGAGAGACTAGAAATAGAATAGCAGAAGCAGAACAAGCAGGAGTAAAATCTGTTCCAGCTTTAGTAACTACAAACGGAAATGTACTTCATATAAACTTTGGAGCTTCGATGGAGGATGTTAAAGGCTAATTTTTTTAAACAACAAAGTTAGGATTCCTAATAAAAAAGATAAAACAATGAAGAATCAAATTTATATACTAATCGCATTGGTTTTAATTTCAAATTACTCATGCGCACAAGAAAGTGAATATAATTCTGATAATTTTAAGATTCAGAATGTAGAAGTGAAACATAATAATGAATTATCACTTACCATTTGGAGTATTAATGTTAAAGGCGTCGCAGGACAAACAATTCCTAAAGAAGCAGGTCAACTTGATGGAGCTCCAGTTTTAGGTTATGTATTTCCTACTAATCTAAAACCAGAGGATGTTGGATTTAGTAAGACTGAAGGCATAGTAGCCTTGGCTTTAACTTCTCATCCAGATTTTGATGACACACCGCTATGGGATGAAAATAGTGATAATGTATACAATAATGATGGAGTAATTTGGCATCCACATTGGGTGATTTTAACTAAAGATGAGCGTGTTAAAGGTGGTTTGGCTGTAAAACAATTTAGAAAAGAAGATGAAAATGTGATTTTACCACCTACTAATCCTGGAATGCCAATGTATATGGACTCTCCAGGTTATGCTGTAACAACTGATGGTTCAATAATAAAGGTGGTAGTACCAGATTATAGAATCAGTCATAAAGTCAATTTTAAATATGATGGAGTTGCAGCATTTATGAAAGTAAATACAAGTAATGATGAACTACCTATGCTAGGAGTATATGATGTATTTAGTGTAGCAAGTGGTGATTTATCGTTGCCTTATTCTGTAAAAGAAGATTAATGAAAGTTTCAGTTTGGGATACATATGTATTAAGAGAAGATGGCAAGCAAATGCATTTTGATATTGTTGTGCCTAGTAGTTTAACAGATGAAATCACCATTTTTAATTTTGGAAAATCCTATTTAAAAGATAAGTCTTTTGGAACTAAAGATTTAACTTCAAAAGAGTGTAAATTCTGTCATATAGAACATGCTTCTGATGAAATTATAAGCACAATTAATAAAAATGGGTTTTATATAATTGAAATAGAAAATTGCAATTAATATAATTAGGATTGCTAACTTTACCTGTCGTATATTTTATACGACAGGTAATTTTTTAAATTGTATGAGTGACTTTAATCCAAAATATCAAATAGATAATGTGACCAGTAAGGTTGTTGCAGGTTTAGAGCGTATTTCTGAAGCGTATAAAGTGCTTTTATGGGAAAAAGCGAAGTTGTTGGGTTTGAGTCCTATTCAAATACAGATTTTAATATTTGTAAGTTATCATTCTCAAAATTTATGTAATGTAAGTCATCTGGCGAAAGAATTTAACCTTACAAAGCCTACAATTAGTGATGCAATTAGAGTATTGCTAAAAAAAGAACTTATCATTAAAACATTTCCAAGTACAGATAGTAGAAGCTACGCTGTGCAACTTACAGTATCAGGAAAAAAAGTAGTTAAAGAAACCGAGCATTTTGCGGATCCTATAAAACAGGAATTAAACACACTTAGCAACTCAGAACAAGAGAGTTTATTTGAATCTATTTATCAGTTGATTTTTAAATTAAATCAAGTAGGAATATTATCTGTACAACGCACCTGTTTAGGTTGTCGTTTTTATGAAGAAAAGGGGAGTCAATCGTATTGTAACTTATTAGAAAAAGCACTAAAGAGTAACGATATTAGAATTGATTGTGATGAATTTCAATTAAAAAAAATATAAACTATGAACCATTCCATATACTTCAATTTTATAATTAAAAGTGATAAGCAGAGTGTTTATAAAGCGGTTTCAGAACCAGAACATCTTGAAAAATGGTGGCCTTTAAAATGCACAGGAATTCCGCAAGTAGGGCAAGAATACAATTTTAATTTTACAGATGAATATGATTGGTATGCTGAAGTAAAGAGTTGTAAGCAATGGGATCATATTCATTATAAGATGACAAAATCTGATGATGATTGGAATCCGACGACCTTTGGTTTTAAACTAAAAGAAAAAGAAAGTGGCATCTGTCTTAATTTCTTTCATGAAGACTGGCCAGAATGCAATTCGGAATTTAAACATTCCTCTTTCTGCTGGGCAATGTTACTAAACGCATTAAAAGATTATTTGGAAAAAGGAATAATTATTCCGTTTGAGGATAGGAGCTAAACTTTAGAGCTTAACGACTTAAAAAACACATAGCCAAAGCCAATAAATAGCATCAGGTGAAATGGAAACAAACCAAAATCACCACCTTGATCACCTACAACAAATGCACTATACAATCCAAAACCAAAATATAGCATTAAAAGTCCTTCGATAATAACATTAGGGGATAATTTTTTTCTAAGGTATTTGTTGTTTTTCCAATTGTCTTTAAACTTTTTGACATTAAATTTTGGTGTACGCACAAACTCACTTTTCTTGCCTATATGTCCTTCAATAACAGCTATAGAATTGTGTAATGAAAAGCCCATAGCTATTGAGAAAAAAGTAAGGAACATACCAATATAACCAAAGAATTTTTTAAAACCACTTCCATATATGTTTCGGTACATAAACCAGTAGCAAACAAAGAATATAATGGTACTCATTACAAAGAAACTCATGACATAAAAGTAATTTCTTAGATGCGCATATTCATTCTTTATATAAAGCATAGGAATGCTCAAAATAGCAACTGTAAATATACTTAAAAACATGGTACTATTCAATAAATGAAGTAAACCATGAATTTTAGTTTTTGTCGAAATATTCTCAGATTTAACCACACGCTTTAGCATCTTTCTAAAGTTCTCAGCACCACCTTTATTCCAACGGAATTGTTGTGAACGTGCAGCGCTAATGACTATAGGTAGTTCAGCAGGAGTTTCAACATCTTCAAGATATTTGAATTCCCAATTCTTAAGTTGAGCTCTATAACTTAAATCTAAATCTTCAGTCAATGTATCACCTTCCCAATTACCAGCATCAATAATGCAGTCTTTTCTCCAAACACCAGCTGTACCATTAAAATTGATAAAATGGCCTTTGCTATTTCTACCAACTTGTTCTAAGGTAAAATGTGCGTCAAGAGCAAAAGCTTGTATTTTGGTAAGTATAGAGTAGTTTCTATTAATATGTCCCCAACGTGTTTGTACAACACCAATTTTTTCATTTTTAAAATAAGGAATCGTACGTTTTAACCAATTTGGTTGTGGTAAAAAGTCAGCATCAAAAATGGCAATAAATTCACCTTTTGCAATTTTTAAACCTTCTTTAAGCGCACCAGCTTTAAAACCGCTTCGATCAGTTCTGGTCATATGCTTGATATCTAATCCGGTAGCCGCTAATTTTTCAATATGAGCTTTTGTAGTTGTAACTGTTTCGTCTGTAGAATCATCTAATACTTGAATTTCTAACTTATCTTTTGGGTATTCTATCAATGCAATATTATCTAACAAACGTTCCATAACATACATTTCGTTAAAAACTGGTAATTGAATAGTAACGTATGGAGTTTCAGTAGGATTAGATAAATCGAATGTGTCACATTCGTCTCTTTTCTTTTTAGATGATAAATAATTATATAACAGGTTTAATTGCGCCAGAGCATACATAAAGATAAGCACAATGGCAATGGTGTAAATAACAATGATGAGGTATTGTATATATATCACTTAAAACTGTATTTAAAAATCCATGTCAAGATTTTTACGCCTGCAAAGATAGCTCCTTTTATGGTTCCTGAAACTTTTGAGACACCTATTCTGTTTCTATAATTAACTGGAATTTCTTTGTAACTCAATTTTTGCTTTAGTACTTTTAATTGCATTTCTACGGTCCAGCCATAAGTTTTGTCTTCCATTTTAAGAGCTAAAAGCGAATCATATTTTATAGCTCTAAAAGGGCCTAAATCTGTGAACGTTGATCTAAAAAACAATTTCATTAAACTGGTTGCTAGCCAATTACCAAAAATTTGAGGTTTGGTCATTGAACCCTCTTCGCGTAATTCTTTAACACGTGCGCCAACTACAAAATCAATATTCTCATCAATTATGGGTTGCACTATTTTGGTTAACTCTTCAGGAAAATCACTGTAATCACCATCTAAAAACACGATAATATCTGGTCTTTCGGTGTATTCGAAATTAGCGACATATTCCATGCCTTTTAAACAGGCATAACCATAACCTTTTTGGTGTTCCACTAAAACAGTAGCACCAGCGTTTTGAGCATTGGTTTCTGTATTGTCAGTCGAATTATTACTCACAACAACAACCTCTTCAACACTATTAGGAATGTCTTTAATAACAAGAGGAATAGATTCTTCTTCGTTATAAGCAGGAATGATAACTACGATTTTGGTCATTAATTTAAATCTGATAGTTTGTTTTCTTTCTTAAATGACTTAAAATCCGTCCATTCCTTAATTCGCTTTCCTTTAGAATATTTCACTGCAGAAGTCAATTTTTCATTTTTATACATTAAGCAATATCCATTTTTCTGATTGTCTCTTACTTGACATTTATGGTTTATTTTACCTTTTTCGTCATAAAACAACCACCATTTTGTTTTTTTATCATTTTTAAAATGACCTTCACTTTCCTTTTTTCCATTTAAACTATAGAGTTTCCAAAATTTAATGCGCTGGTTATTCTTATAATGACCCTCAGATTTGATATTACCATTTTCATAATATGTTCTCCAATATTTGGTTTTTTTGCCATTTTCAATCCAGCCACAAGATTTTAGTTTACCATTATCAAAATAATTTTTTTGATAGTTTTTCTGCGCAATCGCAAAACTACAAATAAGAGAGAAAATAAAAACTAATCGCATTACTTTTGATTTACAAGTTCCATTAAGTCAACATCGTTTCCTAATAAAACCTCAGTTGGATTAATTCGTCCTTTCATACTATCGTTTTCTAATTTTAATACACCTCTAGGGCAAACCGCAGAACAAATGCCACAACCAACACAACTAGAACGTACAATGTTTTCACCTTTTTGCGCATAGTGTCTTACATCAATACCCATCTCACAACTGTTAGAACAGTTACCACAAGAGATACATTGACCACCATTTGTGGTAATTCTAAACTTAGAGAATAAACGTTGTTGAAAACCTAATATAGCAGCCATTGGACACCCGAAACGACACCATGAACGACTTCCTAAAATAGGGTAGAAGCCTGTGCCAATAACTCCTGAAAATATCGAGCCAATATATATGCCATAGGCAGACCTTAATGAACTTCCTTTAATGTAAAACACGTTATCTGTTGTGCCAGTGAAATGCATGATGAGTAAAATAGCGATTACAGAAAATAGTCCTATAGCTCCATACTTGGCATCTTTTCCAAGTTCTTTACCTCTGAAGAACATTACTAATGCAAATACTAAGGTTAAAAAGCCTATAACTAATGTAATGAATAGTCCTCTAGTCAGCCAAAAATCATTTTTATCATAACCTAAATAAGTGTAGACCATAGCTGTAGTCATAACCACAGAAAAAACTAGCACCAAATGAATTAACCAACGTTCAATCTTCCAAGCTGACATTTTTTTAGAAGAGAGGTGCCTAAAAGAGTCTCCAGCTGTTTCGGCTAGCCCTCCACAACCACAGACCCAAGAACAATACCATCTTTTCCCATATTTATAGGTTAAGATTGGTGATATAACAAATATGGTTATGATGCCAAAAAGGATTAAAGCTAATCCAATATTACCATTAGACAGAAACCCGTTTACAGACCATTCGTCAAAAATATAATAGTTTAATGGCCACATAGATTTAAGATCGTAGTATGGTAAATCACTATTCATAACATACATGAATTCTGGAATCAAAAAAGCAAAGCCTAACTGAAAGAACATTACAGAAACAGTTCGTATTTGTTGGTAACGATTGTGTCTGTATTTTAGAATAAATTTATATCCAAAAGCTAAAATTGCAATGGTGTAAAGTGTACCATATACAAACCATTGACTTGCATTTCTGCCACTTAATAATTGACTTAAAGGGTCAAATAAACTGATTAAGCCTGTGTTTTCAGCTCCATCTTTTCCTAAGCCTAAGAAATGAGGGTAGAAGTAAAGCACAATATAAAATCCGGTAAGAATAAGACCTAGAACCCAACCCCAAACTCCACGTGATGAAATGGATTTAAACCATTGTCCATCGTTTTTTATACCTTCTAATTTGGTAAGATAAGCTTCTCTAGAATAGATAATCGTTCCTAAAGCAATAGAAACAAGAGATAATGTTAAAAACAAACCTTTGTTTGGAAAGTTGGTATTGAAAAGTGCTAACACTAATATAATCAGACCAATAATTCCAATAGCTAAAGCTACTTTTTGTTTTGTTGTAATATCTAAAGCATCTGGTTTTGCTAAAGACATACTATGATTTAATTTATTACTCATGTTTATACGGTTTGTAGTTGGTTATTGTAAGCTGATAAAATTTCATTTTCAAATTTCGAATAAAATTCAGGGTCAAAATTGGCTTCAGGAAGATGATTCATTACATAATCTACATCTCGCTTTTCTGTAAGCCATGTATCAAAAGTTTCATGACGCATTCTTATTCCAAAGGTATTAATACCCAAGAATTCTTTAGTGTCTTTATGGTATGCTACAGTGATGCATTTGGTGTCATCAGCATGTTTCCAATGAAAATGTTGTTCGTGATCTGGTCGTCCTTTACCACCAAACACCCAACCATAAGTTTGATATTCAATATCCATAAACTTTGCAGAGTTAAACCAATGACCTGGTTTATAAGCAATACGGTTTCCGCAAATGGTTTGCGCCAAGGTTTCTCCCATCATACGTCCCGTGTACCATACCGCTTCAATAGGTCTTCTGTTCCCAATTGGGTCGTGCTGTTCTGCACAATCTCCAATGGCATAAACATCAGGAATATTAGTTTCTAAATAGCGGTTGACTTTAACTCCACGGCCAGTTTCTATTTCAGAATCTTTTATAAAATTAATATTTGGTGAAACACCAGCAGTAAGCCCAACCACATTACAATCTAGCTCTTCACCTGTTTCTTCAATGATTACAGATTTTACCTTTCCGTTTTTATCTGATTTTATTTCTTTTAAATTAGTTGAAAGTCTTAAGTCGATATGATGATTTTTTATATGTCTATTAATCATTTCGCTTTCACCTTCTGGTAAAACACCATTCCAAAAACTCGATTCGCGTACTAAAAAGGTCACGGGAATACTTCTACTATTCAACATCTCGGCAAGTTCAATTCCTATTAGTCCACCACCAACAATCACAGCACGTTTACATACGTCTTTATTAGGTGCATGTTTTTCGAGATTTTCTAAATCTTGTTTATGATACATACCCATTACACCATCTAAATCTTGACCTGGCCAACCAAACTTATTAGGTTTACTTCCTGTGGCGATTACTAATTTATCGTATTGCAAAATATCTCCTTCAGCAAAATGAAGTGTCTTTGACTTGGTTTCAACAGTTTTTACATACCCTTTTTTGAGGTTAATTCTGTTCTTTTTCCAGAACCAATCTTCGTAAGGTTGGGTGTGTTCAAACTTCATATGCCCCATATAAATGTACATTAAAGCTGTACGTGAGAAGAAGTAATCCGTTTCGGCAGAAACTATGGTGATCTTTTTATCGGAAAGTTTTCGGATATGTCTAGCTAGTGTAACTCCAGAAATTCCGTTGCCTATAATGACGATGTGTTCCATATAATATGTTTGGTATAGTTAGGCTTTATGTCGAAGGTTTTGTTAAAACCTTAAACAAGTAATCGATTTTCTTTAAATTTAGGCATAATTTTAAAGTATGCGCCGTTATTTCTATGCCCTTTTAGTTTTGATTTTTATAGGTTGTGCCGCAGTGCCATATAAACCTTATAAAATAAATGGAGTAAGTTTTGTTGCTGCAGGTGGTAGTGTTGATAGTACACATACAAAACCAGTGGTTAATGTAAATGCTAATGCAGCAGCTATTATGCCTTTTGGTTTTATAAGAAATAACGATAATCCTGAAATTATTCATAATACTGAACGGCAATGGTTTGGGGAGACAAGAGCTGGAGCAAAGCAATATATTGAAGAGTTAAAAAAAGACAACATAAGCATAATGATTAAGCCACAGTTATGGCTTCGTCATGGTGAGTTTACAGGGTTTTTAAAAATGGAAACTGAAGCCAATTGGAAGCTCCTCGAAGCATCTTACTCAAGCTTTATTTTAGAGTATGCAGAATTAGCCGAAGAGGTAAATGCCGAAGTTTTGTGTATTGGTACTGAACTTGAGGCATTTATAAAAAATAGACCTGATTATTGGAAGAATCTTATTAAAACCATTAGAACAATCTACAAAGGGAAGTTAACGTATGCTGCCAATTGGGATGAGTTTTGGCGTACACCATTTTGGGCTGATGTTGATTATATTGGGATTGACGCTTATTTTCCTGTGAGTGATATGCAAACACCAACTGTTGAAGATTGTATAAAAGGATGGGAAAAACATAAAAAAGGCTTAAAAGAATTTTCTAAAAAATTAGATCGACCAATTTTATTTACTGAGTTTGGTTACAGAAGCGTAGATTATACAGGTAAAGAGCCATGGAGATACGACCGTTCTATGACTTCTGTTAATCTCGAAGCACAAAATAATGCCATACAAGCTCTATTTGATGCGGTCTGGAAAGAAGATTGGTTTGCTGGAGGCTATCTTTGGAAATGGTTTATTATGCATGATAAAGTCGGTGGTTTAGAAAACAATCAGTTTACACCTCAGAATAAACCAGTCGAAGAAATTATTAAAGTTCATTATAAGAAAAATTGATTTAATCACTTTCTATTGCTTTAAAGGATTTTATAGCTTCATTAGGTTCTATAATATTATACCCTTTCCAAAAATTAGGATCGTATTGTTTAAGGTAAGTTGGAGTCACTAATGCTTTTTCTTTAAAATTTTTAAAATCAGCTTCAGATATAGTTTTAGTTTCAAAGATGACGAGTTCTGTTTTATCAATATTTCTTACTATAAAATGCACATCACCTTTTAATTCATTCTGTTTGCGTCGCCCTCTAACATTTTTGTTTTTTTCAACAATTTTAAATGGCCGTTTAATACCAACTTGTTCACCTAAGGTTTCATCAATATATTTTAGTACATACTTTTCTTTGTCATTCTTTTGAAAAATGATAGTACCTACTTTTAAATATTTTTTCATAGAAATACCAAGTAAGGAAAATCGACTTAAAGGTTTTACATTTTTATAATCAACCCTTACAATAGCAAAATCTTCAGTGTTTACATAAATAGTGCCTTCAAAATCCTCACTACGTTTGGGTTTAAACGTTATCACATAAACAAACATATCATTGATATAGGCATAATCGGTAATTTCAAACTCATATCGTCTAGATTTATGGATAAAATTCAGGTCATTATCTTCATCAATAAAATTGTTGTTTTCAACATTATGAATCATCATTTTTCGCCAGCGTAAAAAACCAAGTTTTCTTATGGAATCTTTTTTATTTTGTTCGGCAATTATAGCATCTGTTACAGCTTTTTCTTTCTTTTTTTTATCGCCAAATAATGAAGAATCCATTTGTTCTTTTACACTAAACCAACCTGATTTTATTTTAAAGTAAGAATCGCGCTTTACATATTTTTTAAAGATATCGTTGAATCGCTTTTCGTAATTATTTAGATTTATATCTGCAGATTTATCATATAAACGACAAGCTTTTAGAATTTCCATTTTTTGATACTGTTGAGGTTCTATTTTACCATAGAGCTCGCCTAATATTTCAGTATAGTCACCTCTATTTTTTGGTACAATTTGAAGTAAACTATCTATTAATTTTTGATTAATTTCTGGAATGCTAGATTTCTCTAATTTAACATCGTATTTGTCCATTTTAGTGTAATACGATTCTCTAAAAAAGAGCTTTCGTTTGGCATAATCAAAGTCATAATTAGAAATAAGGTTCTCCTTTATCTTTTCTATAATTTCATCAACAGTATAGTCTTTACTGGTGACTAATACTTCGTCTAAATCAAAGGTTTTAGATTTTAAATGGATAATAGAATTGTCGAAATTTAATAAAGGAATGCGTTTTTCCTCATAGCCTAAACAGTTTATGACTAAATAATCTTCTGCTTTAATACGTCGTTTGATAGTAATATTAAAATCACCATTATCATTGCTAATTACTCCAGTTTTTGAGTTGAATTGAATAGTGGCAAAAGCAATTGGTTTTTTAGTTATTGAATCTAAGAGTTTAGAAGAAAATGTCTGTTGTCCGTAAGAAATAGAAATAACAAAAAAGGTTAAAACAGCAATAATTTGATTGGTTTTCATTGTGGTTGATTTTGAAACCAAAGTAGAAGATTAAAGCAAACACAAAACACCATTTATAATTTCATTAAGTAAGATTTACCTTAAGTTTAACAACTTTAAGAGTATTTAAGAAATAATAAGAATGTGTTTAGTTTATATTTAACTTTGTAGGTTTTTAGAAACGAATTTAATATGCGAAGACTTGTTTTTGGGGATATTCACGGAGGGCTAAGGGCTCTCGTTCAACTTATGGAAACAGCTAAAGTTTCATCAGAAGACAAGCTGATTTTTGTTGGTGATTATGTAGATGGTTGGAGTGAATCTGCACAAGTGATTCAGTATTTAATTGAATTATCTAAAACTAACGACTGTATTTTTATTAAAGGTAATCACGATGTTTGGTGTGAGCAATGGTTGGCATCGGGTATTATAAATGATATTTGGTATAGACATGGCGGAAAGGAAACTATAGAAAGCTATGATGGTTTTTCTAAAGAAGAAAAATTAAAGCATTTAGACTTTTTTGAAGGAATGCCTTTGTACCATATTGATTCCAAAAATCGACTTTTTGTACATGCGGGTTTTACCTCTATGCATGGTGTTGAAAGAGAATATGAAAAAATCAATTTCTATTTTGATAGAACTTTATGGGAAATGGCCTTGACTATGGACAAAAGAATAGATGAGAATTCTGAGATTTATCCCAATCGTTTAAAGCATTATTCTGAAATCTACATAGGCCATACACCAACAATTAATTTTAAGCAAGATATACCTATGAATGCGATTAATGTTTGGAATGTAGATACAGGTGCAGCATTCACAGGAAAATTATCTGCCATAGATATTGAAACAAAAGAAATCTTTCAAAGTGATACTCTGAAAGATTTATATCCTAATGAAATAGGGAGAAATAAATAGTTAGTCTAATTTCAAATTCCCTTTTAACTTAAACTCATCTGCAATAGCATTTTCTTTCATTTTTTTAAAGAAACTGGGTGAATTAAATTTTACACCATAGTCTGTTCTATCAATAGAGATATTAAATGATAGCTCTGAATAATTTTCGTTCAGTTTGATTGTAAAAGATTCTGTTTTAGAAATATCTTTAATGGTCATTTCACCAGTTATTTGAGCTTCATTATTACTAATTGAAACTGCTTTTGAGAGCTTAAATGTAGCTTGACTATAGGTTTTGACCTCGAAGAAATCGTTACCTCTAAGATGTGTTTTTAAATCTTTGTTTTCATGATCTAAACTTTTCATATCTATAACTATGTTTAGTGATTTAATAGAATCATTTTCAATGGTGATTGCACCACTTTTTACTTTTAATGTTCCAGAAAGTGAATAAGTGTTAAATGCAGCTTTCCCTGTCCAGTTTAATGTGCTTTTGTAAGTGTCGATAGTTTTGCTTTGCCCGAATGTAAATGCAGAAATCAAGCATAGTATAACAAAAATTGTTAGCTGATTCGTTTTCATAATTACTTGTTTAATAGATTAGAAGTTGTATTAATAGTTTCATAACCGCATATGGTATCTCCATTGTGATTTATGCCAATAAAATACCACATGGCCCACCCACCAAAAAGACGATTGTCAATACGCCAATTTTTTGACCATACGTAGGGCTCCCCTTGAAGCATGATTTGTTTTTTCGTACCGAAGTTATTATCCAAATCTTTTAAATTATAAGACTTGCGTAAATTCCATGTGTTATTATAAAAGAGATAAGCGCCAAACTCTATAATCTTAACATCTCCTTTTTTAGAAAGAATGGCTGTAGCATGTTTCCAATAATATTTGTCTTTAATTTTAATAGGATCATTCTCTTTTGGAAAATGCTTCACTTCAATTTCGATGTCTAGGTTCTGTAGTTTTTCTGGTATGTCTTTATTTGATGGTGTGCCATATTCTACTTGCGCAAAAGATATTTGAAATAGAAATAATAATAATAAGTAAGTGGTTTTTGTTTTCATCGTTACAGATATTTAAAATTGATGAAACAAAGATGCTGTAATACCTAATGCAAGTCGTCTCGATTATAGATTTGAGACCTATTTGAAATGGTAATTATGTATCAGTTATAAAATTGATACCTTAAAAGTTAGTTTTTTAAAGCACTAGGCGGCCTTCCTGTCAATTTCTTTACAGCACGGTTAAATGAAGCTTTCGAATTAAAACCAGCTTCAAATGCAAGACTTAGTAGTGTGAAATTGTTGTTTTTAGGATCTCTAAGTAATGATTTTAACTCTTCAATGCGGTAACCATTAACGAAGTCATTGAAGTTTTTTTCAAAAACAGTATTTAAACATTTTGTAGTTAGGTATGATTTTTCGCCAATGTCCTTAGATAAACTAGAGAGCGTGATATCTGGATTTTTAAATGCTTTCTCTTCAACCATAAGATTAGTAAGTTTTGAAGCAATACTTTCTAACTGAAGCTTTTCTTTTGGATCTAAAATGGATTTTAGCTTAATGACTTGTTTGTCTTTTTTATTAAAACCCTCAATACCAATCCAATAGGTGATTAATGCCATTCCAATAAAAATTGGATAATGATAGAAACGATTAAAAGCATAATTGAAGAAGACATAATCAATACTCACTATTACAATGACTGCAATAGAATAATATTTCATCAACTTTAAGACGCGTCTAATCCATTTTGTGTTTTCTACTATTATTTCATGGGTTTCTGAGTTTGTTTTAGAAAATAATTTTTCGGATTTGTAGATATAAAAAAGAATTAAGGCTGCACTAACAATATATTGTGTCGGTAACTGCATCCAAACTACATAACCCCAATATCCTAACCAAGATAAACTCTCTTTACTACCATCCCAGAAAAAGTTTTGCGATTTGATAAAGTTACTCCATACGAATTCTATAATAACGGGCACAAAATGAATCCAGTCTTGCTTTAGAATTAACCTAAACTTAGGTGTAACATAAGCTTTAACAAAGAAGAAAATTAAAGCGCCATATATCCAATTGTATTCTAGTAATATATGATACCAAGCATCATAATAACCAATGCCAAATAGTTTTAATACCTCTACAAAAAGGCGATAAGCAAAAAAACAAAGAATTACAGCTAAGAATTTATTAGCTGTTTTATTGATGTTCTTATTTTTCCAGAGTATGACACCATAAATTACACCTTGAATGGCTCCAATAGATAAGAGAATGGCAAGAAGAATCTCTGAAGTTTTCATTACTCTAAAGATACATAAGAAGATTTATGAAGCAATATACTTTTTATAATAAGCCAATAGCTCATCAGCTGAAGCACCAAACCAGCGTTTTACATAAATGGCCCAAAAGTGGTACTGCAGTTTCCAAATTCCTATTGTTTTATAGAGTCTGGCTGAGGTTCTGATTTTTTTATTGATAACGACAAATTGCTTTCTTGCATAAAGTTCATTGATGAGGATATTATCTTCATATATAATGTAGCTTTCATCATAACCACCAATGGTATCAAATAAGTCTCGTGTTATAAACTGACTTTGATCACCTCCTCTACAAGCGCGCCAAGAAAATTGTGTTAACCAACTTGCTAAGCGTAACCACCAATGGTTGCTGTCAAACTGCATTCTAAAACAACCAGCTTTATTTCCTTTGTTGACTTCGTCTAAAATGAGTTGATCATAGCGATGAGGTGGAAAGGAGTCGGCATGTAAAAAATAAAAAATATTCCCTTTAGCATGCTTAGCACCAAGATTCATTTGCTTAGCTCTCCCTTTATCCGAGTTAAGAAGTACAATGTTTAAATCTAAGGACTTTACAATGTCTTGAGTGCCATCAGTACTACCACCATCTACAACAATTAGTTCTGAAATTGAATGTAGTGAAGCATTATCAATAAGGTGAAAGAGTAAGTCTTTTATGGTTGCTGACTCGTTTAAAACAGGAATTATTATAGAGATTCTATATGCCATACTTTTATGTGTCATTGCGAAGCTTTTGTAAAAAGCTGTAGCAATCTGTTTAATGAGATTACCACGTCACTTCGTTCCTCGTAATGACAGGTTGTGTTTTAGTTATTTAAGTCCCAATTATAATCTTTGAAGCTTTTTTTAGCCTTATTAGAAATGACAACTTCAGAATATCCATTTAAAAAATCAATCAGGCTTCCATTCTTTTCAAAGTCTTTTTTAAACCACTTAAATATTTTTGAGAGTTTAATGTTGTTTTTTGAAAGTTCATTCTTTGAGGTGTCAGACAAGAAGCCTTTAGTTACTCTAGATAATTGTTCTTCCAAATTCTCTGAAGTAAATGCTTCGTTCAGGAGTTTAGGACACGATTCTGAAGCGCAAACAATCGCAAAATGAATTCTTGGTTCGTTCATCTTACGTAAAATTTTATGTTCTATATCATTAAGGTTTTGCCATTTGTCTCCAAATTTCCAAAGGCGTTGATCCCAAGGATCTTTGATCTCTTTTATGCTTTTTAATGGGTAGTTTCTAATGATTAAATCTATAGTTAAGGCATTGTAAGTATTAATCCAATAGGCTAGTTTTTCATTTTTAGATAGGCTGTCTAATTTTAGATACATTTTTTTTAGTACACTTATATAGCCAAGTAAATCTTTCTGAGAACTCTTAAAACCTTTGTAATCTACATTTCCATTCTGTGTAACATGCTTTTGTAATAATTCACCAAACAACTGGTGTATATAGCCTTCACGTTTAGAAACATTTTGATGAAATGTCGAATCTTCTTCTATTTCAATAGTTTCAGTGCTATCAGTTTTAACAGCAATTTGAAATTCACCTTTAGATATAGTTACTAAAGAATCTTTGTTTTTGATAATTTTTGGTGCTTCAACCGCATCAGGAACTTCTGTTACAACAGCAATTTCCTTTGTTGGTTCTGGTTGAGTTTCAATAGCTTTTTTTGTTCCACAACAAGAAGTTGCGAAAAAGGTTAAGATAAATATGAGGACTATTTTCATTTTTTTAAAGGATATAATTCCTGACTTACAAAATCTTTAGGAAATGCTTCATCGCCTTCAAAACCTAATTCAATGTCTCTGCCATCGTATGGTACAAAATCAGTTTTAAAGAGATAATCCCAAAGACTAAGTGTTAGTCCAAAATTAACACCATACCTTACATGCTCTGGTAAACCCTTAGCATGATGCCAAATATGCATTTTTGGATTGTTGAAGATGTACTTTAAAAACCCATAATCCCAACCTAAATTTGCATGATTAAGATGACCAATGATAATTGTAAAGAAATATATAAAGGCAACATCTTGTGGACTATAATTAGCGATAATGGCAAGTGGAATGTATTTTATAGAATTATAGACTACAGGTTCCATCCAGTGATAACGCAAATGTGCTGCAAAACCCATTTCTTTAACACTATGGTGTACTTTATGGAAATTCCATAGCCAAGATACGCGATGTAACAAACGATGCGTATTCCATTGTACAAAATCATAGACAAAAAAGAATATAAGTAAACCTAGCCATTTCGGTAAATCTGTAGAGTCAAATAACTGAAAATTAGAAAGTGAAAGTCCTAAAATACTTAATATATCATTTAAAAATTCAGCGGCTGTTTTAGATAATGCAATGAGCACAATTAAATTCAATAGAAAAAAATTGAAAAACATATAAAAGGTATCTAGCCAAAAATCTTTACGAAATAAAGATTGTTCTTTTCTCCAAGGAAATGCAATTTCTAAAATCCAGACTAAAAGCGAAATAATGATGAGACCATAAAAATAATTGTCCCAATGATTAAGGTCAATGAGTTCATATTTCAGATAATTCCAGTGATTGGAATAAGATTTTTTTATAATGTCAATATATTTTTCGATACTTAATAGTTAAGTTAAAGTTTCTAGCAATTTATACAATAAACCACTTACAATTGCTGCCATTGGCAGTGTTAGTAACCAAGATAACAATATTTTACTAATCATTTTATAATTGGCCTTTTTTGTTGCCGTACCAATACCAAATATTGATCCAACTGAAACATGAGTTGTAGAAACTGGCATGCCATGAAAACTAGCTGTAGTTACTAATAAACCCGTAATTAAATTAGCTGTAAACCCTTGACCTGAATTCATTGGTGTGATTTTTTTACTCATCGTTATGCCAACTTTCTTAGCGTTTACTAATCCTCCTAGAGCAATTACTATAGCTATAATAATCATACTTATTTTTATATCTATGGCATTTATAATAACTAATAGCCCAACAATCTTTGGTGTATCATTTAGACCTCTTGCAAAGCTTACGATTCCTGCACTTATATAGTGAAGTGTATCTAATACTTTTTGAGAGTTTAATCCAAGAATTTGACCTTCATAGGTTTCTATTTCATTTTCAATTGTAGCTTTGATAGTAGTTGAAGATTTTAAACTTGCGGCATTGTCCATTTGTAATGAAGCAACAGAAAGCGATTGTTCTTCATGAATATTTAAGGTTGTTGATTTAGTGACTCCAAATTGTTTTCGGAGAAACCTAAATATGAGATAAGCAATTAAACTTACAACAGCAGCCATTAATGGACTAACTATTAATGGTACTAAGAATTTATCTAATAGTTTATCGAAATTAAATTGAGAACCAACTGCTACAACTCCAGCTCCGAATAATGCACCGACTAAACTATGTGTTGTAGATATTGGCATACCAATTTTAGTAGCAATAAAAACAGTTAAGGCTGCACCAAAAGCAATAGAAATGGCAAAAATAGGAACTGTTATTAAGTCGTCTGGCACTAAGCCTTTACCAGAAAAGTTTTTCACCAATTCATTAGCCAAAAAAATAGCAGCGACTGAGCCAGATAATGTTGTAACTGTTGCCCAGTTGATCGCTTTTTTAAAGTTTGTAGTGCCACTTCCGAAGAGTGTTGCAACTCCTTTGAAATTATCATTGGCGCCATTACTATAGGCTAAAAAACAGGCTGAAATAAATAAAAGAGTAAGAATCATAATCTATCGACTTAATAGTGTGTTTTGACGATAGTATATAGGATAGCTTACTTATAATTGTGTTAAAAAAAAGACTGTCTTTTCAGACAGTCTCTATATGACTTAAGGTGAGTTTGTTAACAACAGCCTCCACCATCATAATGAAACGTGGATTCACTAAAATAAATATCATTTCTACCTAAAGCTTGTAAAGCACCTGCGGTTTTATCACAAATAGCCAAAGGTTGATTCTTTAATAAAACATGACCAGCCTTATCATCTAAATAATCGTCGTCTCCATAGTAAATTGCAGCTTTGCCAGTAAAGATACAAGGACCATCAGCTGGCATAGGGTCTTTAATGGCTGCAACTTCGATAGACTCGATATAAATTAATTCATCTGTTGGGTAATTTTTAGGATCTAGAATTCTGTAGGGTTTACGAGCTCTAATTTCTATAGTACCAAAACCAGCATCAGTTAATGCTTTTACGTACTCAGCAATTGGTAAACTTCCACTAAGACAAAGTGCTCTAAGTCTATCATCATTCCGTAATTCATCATTCATAGGCTGCTCACAAGTAGGATCACTCATCACTAAACGCCCATGGGGTTTTAAAACACGATACATTTCTGCAATAGCTTTCTTTAAATCTTCAGCTTTAAATATGTTGAACAGACAATTTTGAGCAGCTACATCAATACTGTTATCTTCAACCGGAAGATTCATAGCATCTCCTTTTTTAAGCTCTACAAATTCAGACTTAAACCAATCATTTTGTTCCTCAGCTTCTTTAAAATTTTTTCTTGATGCTTCTAACATTTCATCGACAACATCAATACCAATAACTCCACCTTTTTGTCTGTTGAAATATGAAAATTGCAATAATTCCATACCACCTCCAACACCAACATAAAGCATTTTTGGATTATTGGTCAAATCACGAGCATGCACTGTAGAACCACAACCGTAATTCATCTCTTGCATTATTCTTGGGATTTTTAATCCAGGTAATTCCCAAATAGGGTTGGTAGTACAGCATAAACCAACATCTGGTGTTAGTGCTGCTTCTTTGTATAAGGTGTTTGTGGCTTCTAAATAGCTCATGTACTATAATGTTTTTATTAATTCTTTAAAAAGGGTTATCATATCAGGTTCTGCTTTACCTGCCATTGCAATAATTTCTGCAATATCTACAGGTTTTAGATTATTTGGGTCGCATTCATCAGTCAAAACTGACACTGCAGCAGCTTTTAAATTTAAATGATTGGCAACTATAATTTCAGGAACAGTACTCATACCTACAGCATCAGAACCTATAATTTTAAGCATTCTATATTCTGCTCTAGTTTCTAATTGAGGTCCAACTACAGATGCATAAACTCCTTTGTGTAATTTTATTTTATTCGATTTGGCGATACTTTCAAATTTTGCATTGATCTCAGTATCATAAGGTGCACTCATATCAGTAAAGCGTTCGCCTAATTCTGAAACTCCTTTAAATGCTAAAGGCGAACCACCTTGTAAATTGATATGGTCATCGATGAGCATTAATTCTCCCTTTTTAAAGTTTAAATTAATAGCACCAGCAGCATTAGAAACTAATAAGGTTTTAATACCAAGCTTTTCCATAATGCGAACAGGAAATGTTACATCTTGTAAACTGTAACCTTCATAAACATGAAAACGACCTTGCATTACCACGACCTTTTTTCCTGCTAATAATCCATAAATTAATTTACCTTTATGAAACTCTACAGTTGCAGTAGGGAAATTCGGGATATGATTGTAACTCGCTTCAGCAATAATCTCAATTTCATCAATAAGCTGTCCTAATCCTGTACCTAGGATAATACCAACTTCTGGGTTTTCAAAACCTTTGCTTTGTAAATATTCAGTACTCTCTGTAATAAATTTAATCATTTTGTAAAATGAAACTTTTTAATGTTTGATTATGTTTTATATCGTCGTAAGTATCAATATCATTTAATTCATCTAGCAAAAATACACTTTCGCTTTTTAAATCTTCTAATGTGTCTTTTCGAACAGTTTCTGTTCCCCAAGCTTTATTTTTAAAAACTTCTGGGTATAAATTTTTCATACCTAATAAATAATAACCTCCATCTTCGGCAGGGCCAATTACAACATTGTAGTTGTCTAATTTGTTTAAAGCTTTTTCTATATACTTTGCTTCTAAATCAAATAAGTCGCTTCCAACAATTACTATTTTTTCATAATTATCCTCAAATCCATTCTTAAAGGCATTTAGCATTCTAATTCCTAAATCTTCGCCTTCTTGCTGGTATTTTTGATAAATAGATGAATCCCAAATGTCATCCGCTCTTAGTTGTACTGAATAATAGATGGCCTTATCGGAATTGATATTTCTAATGGTTTTTTCAGTGTGCTCTAGAAGAAATTTGTAAATATTTAGTGCAGCTTCGTCACCTATAGTTTTTGCTAATCTAGTTTTTACTTTTCCAAGTTCAGGATTACGAGTAAAAACAATAATTAAATTTTTATTCATAAACTTTCACTCCTTTAAGAAGCCATTGGCTCCACTCCTTAGAAAATGCATGTACATTTTCGGTTTCTCCTTCAGAATTGTAGACTTTAAAGTCATTATTTTTCCATTCAAAAATGCCACCATAAAGATTGAATACATTGGTGTATCCTTCTTTTGTAAGTTGTTCTGCTATATCTTCAGAACGAACACCTAAAGAACAATACACCACTATCTTAGTTGATTTGTCAGTGACAATTTTAGTGACTGTTGAAATTTCAAAATTATCATAGCCTACGTGAATTCCATTTTTAAGATGACTAACACCAAATTCATTAAATTCTCTTGCATCTAGAAGAATGGCTTCAGTCTTTGGCATTGCTAATTCTTGTACTGTAATATAAGGTACGCTTTCGGTATTGTATTTTTCTAGTAACTCAGATAGTGAGTTTTGAGAAAACACAAAGCTAGAAATAAAGATAAATATGTAAAAAAAAGTTCTTTTCATATTAAGCAACTACACCTTGACAACTACTTCCTGCACCAGCTGTACAGCCATAGCAGTGCTGTGAAATGACTATATTTCGACCTTCTAGTAGTTCTTCATTATATTCAGAAATATGTTTCACTTTACTGTTCACAGGTAATTCTAACATCTGGTTAAAATCACAATCAAATAAATAGCCATCCCAACTTACTGAAAGTGTGTTAGTGCACATCACATTTTCAACAGCTGCAGGATTATAAGCTTCAACAAGTGAATACATATAATCTTCATAGTTTTCTGAAGCAATTAAATAATCCAAAAATCGACTGATTGGTAAATTTGTAATCGCAAACAAATTATGAAATTGAATACCAAAATCTTCCATCAACGCCTTTTTGAAATCTTTCTCCATGGATGCTTGGTCACCTGGTAAAAATGCACCAGAAGGATTATAAACCAAATCCAATCGTAAATCACTGTCAGGTATGCCGTAGCCAACAGCATTTAATTCTTGTAATGCCTTTATAGACTTGTCAAAAACACCATCACCACGTTGTTTGTCTGTTTTTCCACGTGTCCAGTGTGGCATTGAACTCACAACATGTACATTGTGTTTTTTAAAGAATTCAGGTAAATCGTAATATTTTTTATTCGCTCTAATAATCGTTAAGTTAGAACGTACAATAAAATCTTTTATTCCGGCTTTAGAAGCTTCTTCTACAAACCATCTAAAGTCCGGATTCATTTCTGGAGCACCACCAGTTAAATCTAAAGTATGGGCTCCTGTATTTTTAATCACCTCAAGACATTGTCTCATAGTGTCGCGCGTCATGATTTCTTTGCGATCAGGACCAGCATCTACATGGCAATGGTCGCAAACTTGGTTGCACATATAACCAACATTAATTTGAAGAATTTCAAGTTTCTTCGCTTTTAAAGGGAACTGACTTGTTTCAGAAATCTTAGCTTTAAAAGTTGGTAATTCTCCATCTTGAAAAATACCGTTAGACAAAATTTCTAATTGTCTATTACTTTTTGCTAAATCGCTATCGCGTTTTTTTAGGGACTTTGTTGCCATGTATTTATATAAAAGTTGTCTCCTCGAGCGCAGTCGAGAGGTTTTAGGTCTCGACTGCGCTCGACCAGACATTACCCATCTAATTTATTAACCTTGTTCATCATTTGCACACCATGTACTAAAGTAGCTCCACTCTTTATAGCAGCACCAACATGTATCGCTTCCATCATTTCTTCTTTAGTAACCCCACGTTGCAAACCATCTTTTGTATAAGCATCTATACAATATGGACATTGTTCTGTATGAGCAACAGCCAAAGCAATAAGTGATTTTTCGCGAGCAGATAAGGCACCTTCTTCAAATACTTTTCCATAATATTCAAAAAATTTGTTACCTAACTCTTCACTCCATTCTGTTATTTTTCCAAATTTTCTTAAATCAGCTGGATCGTAATACGTCTTTGACATATATAGTTTTTTAAAATTCTACGAAAAATCAATATAGCACTTTTTGTCGAAGTTAAATCTTAAAGATTACAGAAAAAACAGAAAATGTTTTCAGTTAAAATATCTTACATTTAGATTCGCTTTTAGTCAGTATGAAGAATTGGGTAGAATTATTATCAGAATTTAAAGAGAAACGACAGCCTGTCGCTTTAGTTACAGTTACAAAATGTTCTGGTTCTGCACCTTGTGTAGTGTCTTCACGTATGATAGTTACCGAAGACAAAACGATTTATGGTACCATTGGAGGAGGAAAGTTAGAGTTTAAAGCTATAGATGAAGCCATTATTGCTTTAAAAGAAAATAGAATCATTGAGTCATCATACACTTTAGGGCCTGACTTTGCACAATGTTGTGGTGGAAAAGTTGAATTTATTATAGAACCTATGAATCAATCACCAGAATTATTCTTGTTCGGAGCAGGACATATAGGCACCGAAATCGCCAATCTTTTAGTCGACACACCTTTTAAAGTGAAACTCATAGATTCTAGAGAGCATTGGTTTACTGAATTTAACATTCATGAAAGTATCGAACAATGTCAAGTAAAAGAAAACGATTTTAAAACCTTTAGAGATGCTGTAACATGGGGAAATAATTGCTATATATTAGTGTTAACACATAATCATGCTATTGATTTTGATATTGTAGCAATGGCTTTAGAAAATGAAACTAAATACTTAGGTTTAATAGGTAGTAAAACCAAAAAAGCACGTTTTAATAATATGCTAAAAAAGGAAATGAAAATTGAAGAGGGTATGAAAAATGTGGTTTGCCCTATTGGATTACCAATCGGTGGTGATACACCTAAGGAAATTGCTATTAGTGTTGTCGCACAATTACTTCAAGTGCATTATAATGCAGTTGCCGAATAGATGAAAAAAAACAAATCCATCATAGATAAACTTACAGCACTTTGGGCACTAAACGAATGTGGCTTAGGTGGTTTTCTACACGTTTTTAAAACACCTTTTACAGGATTGATTGTTGGTGGAATCGCAATTTTGCTTATCAGTTTAATTGCTTACTATGCTGAGAACAAATGGCAAGCGATTTTAAAAGCATTAGTCATTGTATTGATTATAAAAATGGCAGTGAGCCCATATTCGCCTTTCGGTGCTTATGTTGCAGTGAGTTTTCAAGCGGTTTTTGGTGCGTTGTTGTTTTCAAAATTTTCTTGGAGAGGCTTTACCATCATAATTTTAGGCTTGGTAACGTTTTTAGAATCTGCAATTCAGAAAGTATTTGTTCTCACTATTATTTATGGAGAAGAACTTTGGGAAGCTATTAACCTATATGGGATTGAGGTCCAGAAGAAATTAAACTTCATTTCTGAGACGTCAACAACCTCATTTTTAATTACGCTTTACCTATTGATTTACGGAATTTGTGGCATTTTAGCAGGGATTTTTATTAAAAAAATAATTAAAATCATATCTGAGAAAAAGGAAACCGATTTTCATTTAGAATTAATTGAAAATGATTCTAAGACCAAAGCCATAAAAACATCTTTTAAAGCTAAAGTCATATGGGTTTGGTTGATTACGGTTGCAGTAATTGTTTTAGCATTTTCGCTTTTTGGTGGTGATTTATTCGGTTGGCAAAAAGCGATTTATATTTTATTAAGAAGTTTTTTAGTTCTGATGTTATGGTATTTAGTTATTGGTCCTTTTTTGTTGAAAATGATTCGGAAATACCTGAATAAAAAAGAATCACAATATAAAGAAGATATTACTAACGCAATGGATTTGTTTCCCTATTTCAGACAGATATTATCTCATACTTGGAAGGAAACTAAACATCTCAAAGGCATCACACGCTTTAAGTATTTTATGGCGAATAGTATATCTAATTGTATTCATTTTAAAGCGCCTTCAGAATGATTTATATTCTCACAGGAGTTATACGAACAGGAAAGACAACTTCACTTTTAAATTGGAGTAAAAGCCGAAATGATGTAGACGGTGTGTTATGTCCTGATGATGAAAAAGGGAAACGCTATTTTCTGAAAATTAAATCGCAAAAAGAGTTTGAACTAGAACTTGAAGTTGAATCTGAAGACACCATCTCAATTGGTCCTTTTCATTTTCTAAAATCTGCTTTTGAAAAAGCTAATGAATTTCTAATAGCATTAAGCATTAAAACCAAAAGTCAATATCTCATTTTTGACGAATTAGGAAAATTAGAATTAAAGAATCAAGGATTACATGATGCAGCTGTAAAGTTGATTCCAGATTATATGTTTGATGATAATAAGCACTTGATTTTGGTGGTTAGAAGGTCTTTACTTGAAGAGATTATAAATCACTACCAAATAAAGGCTTATGCATTAATTTCTAAGGAAGATTTAGCTGAAAATAGTTTCGCTTAGAGCGTAATAAATTGCCATTAGCGCTGAAAAGATTGCAGATCCCAAAAAACGCCATTTCAATTTAAAGCGATTTTGAATGATATAATTCGCAATAAACGAAATAGGAATATTAACCAAAAACGACCAAAAGGCAATCTCTAAAATATTAAACCCAATAGCTTCAAACTGACCAGAAAATAATTTAATAAATAGTAAATGTCTAGCAATCCATAACGGATTGAAATACAATATGGCGAGAAGTGTTTTACTCAGGGTGGCTTTAATACCTTTTAAGAACTGTGTCTTTTTTACAATCCAATCAAAGTAATTTGGAATTTCAAAAGCGTAAAACGTAGCTCCGACAAGCATCATCCCAATAAGCGATACCAGAGACTCGCCAAGTATAAGCAGCAATAGTATCACCAGCACTATAAATTAGTGCACCTTTAATTATATTTGTTTTTGTAGTGTAGTGCGATAAGGCAATCATTTTTGATAAAGACCCATCAAAACTTTCTCTGGTGTCATAGGCGCATGAAATTTTAAATCATAATTTGGATTAAACGCTTTTATCGCATTTTGTATCGCAAAATAAGCACCAATACCATACATTAAAGGTGGTTCGCCAACAGCTTTAGATTTTAAAATTGCTAAGTCATGACCTTGTGTTTCCGCAGGTATGACTTCAACCTGTTTAGGTACCGAAAATATATCAGGAATCTTATAGGTTGATAAGGCATTAGATAATAAACGACCTTCGTCATTATATGCAATTTCTTCCATCGTCATCCATCCAATACCTTGGGCTAAAGCACCTTCGACTTGACCTAAATCTATGCCTTCACTCATGCTTTTTCCATAGTCATGAACAATCTTAACCGAATCAAATTCATAAGTGCCACGTGTGCAATCTACGATTGTGGTTATAATCGCTGTGCCATATACATGGTAGGCAAAAGGATGTCCTTTTTCTTTAGTTTTATCAAAATGAATTTCTGGTGTTGCGTAATGTGCATTTTCAGTTAAAGCCACACGTTTTAGCATGGTTTTGCCAATGAGTTCATTCCAGCTTAGATCTGATTTCTTGTCATTGATATAAACAAACTCATTTTTCAATTCAATTTGGTCTTCAGGAATGTTTAAATCTTCAGAAGCCACTTTTTTCAATCGTACTAAAAGTGAGTTACAAGCCTTTAAAGTTGCTTTTCCATTTAAGTCTGCTGTAGAACTTGCCGCAGAAGGTGAGGTATTGGCAACTCTAGTTGTGTTGGTGGTTTCAATCTTAATTTTTTCAATAGGAATCGAAAACACATCAGCAGCAATTTGCATCATTTTGGTGTTTACTCCTTGCCCCATTTCAACAGCAGCTGTGCTAATGCCAACGCTTCCATCGAGATAAATATGAACCAATGCACGTGCATGATTCATTGGTGTGTTGGTAAACGAAATTCCAAAGCAAATAGGCATAAATGCTAGCCCTTTTTTGAAGGCTTTATTGTTCTTATTGAAATCTTTAACCTCTTGTTCTAAAACTTCGATATTGAATGTTGATTTTGCAGAATTCCAAGTGTTTTTAGCTTCAACTTTCTTCGCAATTTGGCCATAAGAAAACGTGTCGTCTTCATCTAATAAATTTGCCTCTTGGATTTGTCTTGGACTGACTCCAATTTCGGAAGCTGCTTTTGCAATTGCAGACTCAATAACAAACATGCCTTGTGGTCCACCAAAACCTCTAAACGCTGTGTTTGGTGGTAAATTGGTTTTACAACTAATTACTGTTGTACCTACATTAGGTACAAAATAGCTATTAGTTGCATGAAACAACGTTCGCTCAGCAATTGCTGGCGATAAATCGGCTGCAGCACCAGAGTTTTGAAGAAATTCAGCTTCGTAAGCTAGTATCTTTAAATCTTTTGAAAGTCCAATTTTATATGTGCTTTCGTATGGATGACGTTTACCTGTCATGCGTAAGTCATCATGACGATTCAAGATTAACTTTACCGACTGATTCAAATGATAGGTTGCTAAAGCAGCCATGACTGCCCAGGGCGTTGCTTGGTCTTCTTTTCCGCCAAATCCACCACCAAGACGTGTAACATCGACTTCAATTTTATGCATCGCAATACCCAAAACTTGCGCTACAGTTTTTTGCACAGCTGTTGGTCCTTGAGTAGAAGAGGTAATCTTTATATTTCCATTTTCAAGAGGTTCGGCATAAGCACCTTGCGCTTCTATATATAAATGTTCTTGTCCGTTTGAAAAGGTTTCACCTTCAAATATGTACTCACAATCTTGGAATGCTTTATTAGTATCACCTAGACTAAATGAACGTGGTGCATTGATAAAACTACCTTTTGCTTTAGCTTGTTTTGCAGTTGTGATGACTGGAAGCTCTTCGATATCAATCTCAATTAATCCTCTTGCTTTTCTCGCAATAAATTCAGATTTGGCAACAATTAATGCAATTGGCATTCCCCAAAAATGAACTTCATCTTCGGCAAATAAAGGCTCATCAGGAATAATACCACCAATCTGGTTTTTTCCTGGCACATCTTTATATGTAAAAATACGTTCAACACCTTCTAGCACTTCCGCTTTAGAATAGTCAATAGACTTTATTTTTCCATGTGCTTTAGGTGAATCAAAAACTACGGCATGAAATGTACCTTGTCTAATATTTATATCATCAACATATAAAGATTCACCACGAACATGGGTGTAAGAATCCATGTTTTTAATGCTCTGCTTTAGAGACATGGAAACCGCGTCTAATTTAGAGTCTAACTTTGTATGTGATTGGTTTTTATGCATGCTGTACAAAGTCGTTTAATCTGAATGTTTCTGAAAATAACTCAATAAAATGTGCAAAGAATAATTGTCGTCCTAACAAACGTTTATAATCGACTGTCCCACGAACATCGCTAATTGGCGAGATTTCATTTTGAAGCACTTTTGAGGCTTCAATAATAGTTTTAGAAGTCAATAGTTTCCCTGTTAAGAATGCGGAGGTTTTATGCAAATATTTCGGAATCGCAGCAACACCACCAATCGATACATGTGCTTCTGTAATTTGATTATCTTTAACTGAAATAGATATAGCAGAATTGACACTTGCAATGTCTAAATGTGTGCGTTTACAGACTTTTTCAAAGTTGAAATAAGTGTGCTTTGAAGGCAATTTAAAATGAATGTCTTTTAATAGTTCTCCATCTTTTAGATCATAAGTTTTATAACCTTGATAAAAATCCTTGAAAGGAAGATGACGTTCTTTTCCATCTTCAGATGTAATTCCTATGTCACTATTTAAAGCTAAAAAGAAAATAGTCATATCACCATAGGTGAGCGTAAAAAGTCCCGCCAAGTGATGCCATGTTTCTAATTTTTCAGATGATACTAACTTTAAGTGTCTTTTAGGTCGGAAAATGATTATTGATTTCAGCATGATTCCATAAATCGGAAACGGTTGAATTTGTGCCAATGAGCAAATTTCATCGTCAATCTTTATACCTTTTAGATAATCTTTTTCAGCAATAAGATGTACGTCATTATCTGCTAAATGATCAGCTTGTTGCACATATAAATCAGTTCCACCAGACACATATTTACCTTTTGGTTGATTTCTGTCTTTGGCTTCTAAATCTTTAAGACGTTTTGTAATACTTTCAAAATAGTCTGGAATAAATTCATTTTTAATTAACCAATCAATATCATTTTCATTTTCTAATTTTACAACAACCTGATGCGCTGCTTTTTCAATGGCTTTATAACCTGTACATCTACATATATTCCCGCTAATCGCATCTAGTGCATTACTATAATTGTTTTCCGAATTTGATAAGGCAAAACCAGTCAAGGCAACTACAAAACCAGGAGTGCAAAACCCGCATTGTGTCGCGTAATTTGCTTTCATAGCTTCTTGAACAGTAGTTAATTTGTTTTTAAGGTTAGTGCCTTCAACGGTGACAATATGTTTACCGTGTGCATTTCCTAGTGGTGAAATACACGAAGTGATGCTTTGGTATTCTATATGATCATTCTCTAATGTGCCTACTAAAACTGTACACGCTCCACAATCACCTTCGCGACAACCTATCTTGGTTCCTGTAAGACGTTGTTCGTAACGCACAAAATCTAAGAGTGTCATCCCAGAATGTTCTTGGGTTGTTATGGTTTTGTTATTTAGGATGAATCGAATCATTTACTAATACTCCGTCTTATCTTCTTTTTCACTCCACTTTTGAAATGGCTCTAGAGCAATATCTCTAGCCAATTGTTCAAAAGGGATGCTCCGCTCTTCGTAAGGTAATGGAATTTCTTTATAAATAAATTCATCATCAAAGCCAATATTGGCAGCATCAACTTGGTTACTTCCGTAATACACTTTATCTGGTCTTGCCCAATAAATGGCTCCTAAGCACATTGGGCATGGTTCGCAAGACGTGTAAATCTGACAACCTTCTAATTGAAAAGAGTCTAGATTTTTACAAGCATCTCTAATTGCTGTAACTTCTGCATGTGCTGTTGGGTCATTTGTTGAGGTAACCTTATTATTTCCTCTTCCAACAATTTCTCCATCCTTAACAACTACGCATCCAAATGGTCCTCCCTCGTTGTTATTCATTCCTTTTAGAGCAGCATTTACTGCTTCCAGCATAAATTTTTCTTTCTTTTCTTTACACATGTATTTGTTGATTTTTAGAAGTTGTTTGATAAACACCAAACAAGCTAATATACTATTTTTTATAGTCTCTAAAGTGATTAAAAATTAACTATTTTTATAAAGTTAAACAATAGCTTTCATGTTTTCAAATAATCACTTTAAGTATTTCTGTATCAGACAAAAAGCCTTAATAGTTACTTTTTTATCACTTTCATTTTTTAGTTGTAAAAAAGAAAAAACTACAGCTAAAACTGATTACTCAAAATTTAGTAAAAATATTTTAGATTATAGAATTACACCAAAACATGCTCTAGACAAATCTGGTTTAATGTTCTCAGATCAAGGTGCTTGGTTTGCTTATAGTTTGCCTGATTCTATAAATATAACTGAAGACTTTTCTGGGCCATTTTTACTCACAGAGCAGAATGGTGTTTGGAGTAGTTCATCACTATCTCCAATTAGACTTACAATTGGTGATCATCCTGTATATATAAAAAAAGAAAATATTATAAAGCAATCGAGTTATTCAAGCCATTTAGAACAAGAATTGGACTTAAATGGTGTCAGTTTAAAAGAAAGCTTATTTTTTTTAAATGGTAATACAGCGCTGATTAAATATGAGTTTACAAATAAAGAGGAATATCCTTTTACGGTAAGTTATTATTGGGAGAATCAAGATTTAATGATTAATAACCTAAAAATAAAACCGATAGGTAATGCCTTAGAGATAAAATCAAATAAAACTGATGCAATTGGTCACATTCTCTTTCCGAAAAATACAGTTGTAAAATCCTCTGATAGTTCTTTTGTGTCTAATTTTATGCACTTAGAACTTCCGCCAAATGAAACCAAATCATTTGTGATTTCACATACTTTTATTTTTCCAGAATATTCATGGGTAGATGAGCAAAGACTTATAGAATCTGTAGACTTCGATTCCGTTTTAAACGCTCGAAAATTAGAAAAAACTAACCAGCTTAAATCACTTATAGAGAGCAGAAAACCACAATTTCAAGATGATAAGTATGCGGAAGTATTAGCTAAAGCACACTTAACGCTTCAAAATAATTGGCGTGTCCAGCTGGAGAGATTAAACATGAAGGTTTATTTCCAAGTTACCACTATAAATGGTTTAACGGATTTTGGTCTTGGGACTCATGGAAACATGCTGTTGGATTATCGCATTATGATTTGCGTTTGGCTAAAGAACAAATAAAATTGATGTTCGACTTCCAAAATGATGATGGTTTTGTAGCGGATTGTGTATACAGAGATACATTGATTGAACGGCATAATTATCGTGACACAAAACCTCCTTTATCTGCTTGGTCTGTTGCAAAAATTTATGAAAAGGATAAAGATTTAGAGTTTGTAAAATATATGTACCCTAAACTTAAAAAGTATCATAATTGGTGGTATAATAAGAGAGATCATGATCAGGACGGTTTATGCGAATATGGTTCTACAGATGGTAGCTTGGTTGCAGCTAAATGGGAGAGTGGGATGGACAATGCGATACGCTTCGATAACTCAAAAATTTTAAAAAATTCTGAAGGGGCCTATTCTTTAGATCAAGAAAGTGTGGATTTGAATGCCTATCTCTATGCAGAAAAAATGTGTTTGGCTGAATTATCTGATGTTTTGGGTTTAGATGATGCTCCTCGATATAAAATGGAAGCTGAAAAATTGAAGAACAAAATTCAAGACCAGTTTTATGATAAAAAAGATGGTTGGTTTTATGATACTAACCTCGAGGGAAATACTTTTATAAAAGGGGAAGGTAGTGAAGGCTGGGTAGCACTTTGGGCAAATGCAGCAACTCAAGATCAAGCAGAAGCTGTGAAAAATAGAATGATGAATCCAGAAAAATTCCTCACCAGAGTGCCTTTACAAACCATGAGTGCAGATCATGAAAAATTCGATCCTCTAAAAGGCTATTGGAGAGGGCCAAATTGGTTAGATCAAGCATATTTTGGCGTTAAAGGGTTACGTAATTATGGTTTTAACAAAGAAGCAGACAAAGCTACTATCCAAATATTTGAAGGAGCCGAAGGTTTATTAGGAAAAGGTAAAGCAATTAGAGAAAACTATCACCCATTAACTGGTGAAGGACTGCATGCACAAAATTTTAGCTGGAGCGCAGCTCACATCATAATGTTGTTGTTAAAAGATTAAACTAAAATTTCCTATCAGGATGAAACGTGTCTAAATTTAACGAGGTCTTTTTGTTAGAGATTAGCTCAGAAACTAATAGCCCAGTTGCAGTTCCCATACTCCAACCCATCATAGCGTGACCAGCAGCTATAGTTAAGTTTTTACATTTTGAAGATTTTCCAATATATGGCAATCCATCTGGTGATACAGGTCGTAAACCACAAGCTGCATTGTCTTTTTCTTCTTGTGTTAGCTTAAGATTTGGGTAATATCTGGTAGCTGCATTAGCAATAGCATCAACTCTCACCTTATTAATATTGTGATTAATACCTGCAATTTCCATTGTTCCTGCAAAGCGTGTAAAACCATTCATTGGTGTTACAGCAGTTTTGGCTTCAGCTAAAATAGCTGGTACGTTTATGTTGGTATGCCTTTCTGTATTAATACGATACCCTTTTCCGGCTTGTAAAAGTAATTTTAAACCTAACTTTTTACTTAATAATGAGCTCCAAGACCCAGCTGCTAATACAATTTCATCAGCAGCTAAGTTTTGTTTATTGGTTTTTATTGAAGTAATTTTTTGATTACTTATAGTAATGTCTTCAACTTTTTCATTTGTGTAAAATGTAACACCATTGTTAGTTAGATGTGTTATCATTTCTGTCATGAACTCATGAGGTGTAGAGTGGTGGTCACATTCAAAATAAGCAGCTCCAATGGCGTTAATTTCTACATTAGGTTCTAGTTCTTTTATTTCTTTTGGTGTAACGCCTCTTGCTTTTAATCCCAGTTCAGAAGCCATTTCTGCTAGCTTTAATTCTTCATCTAAAAGCTTTTGAGTCTGACAAAGCATAAAAAGCCCTTTTTTTTCGTAATGTGCGGTAAAATCTTCTGAAGCTTTTATGTCTTCATATAATTTCTGACTCAATACAGAAATATCCCTTATAACTGGTGCTGCTTTTTTAACGTGATTTGCATTACAAGATTTATTAAAAGCCCAAGTCCATTTCAAAAAATCAATATCTAAGCGTGGTTTTATATACAAAGGACTAGAAGAATTAAACATCCATTTGATCCCTTTTTTCATAACACCTGGTGCAGATAAAGGAATGATATGACTTGGTGACAAATAACCAGCATTAACATAAGAAGCTCCAGAATCTAAATTAGATTGGTCTACGATTGTAACTTGATGACCTTCTTTTTGTAGGTAATAAGCTGAACATAGACCTATAATTCCTCCTCCAATAACTATTACTTTTTTACTCATAATTAAATCACTTGAAATCCAAACGCATAAGGGTCATCTTCTGGGTCAATGGTTATTGTATTTTGTCCATATATTTTTGCCCAACCTTGTATGCTCGGAATAATTGCAAGATTTCCATCTAAAGTTGTTTCTTTCTCTACTCGACCAATAAATTTACTTCCAATAAAACTTTCATGAATAAAAGGGTCTCCAATTTTTAACTTTCCTTTTGCATGTAATTGTGCTAAACGTGCAGATGTACCAGTACCACAAGGACTTCTATCTATGGCTTTGTCACCATAAAAAACGGCGTTTCTACCATGAGAATCTTGATGTATTGGATTTCCTGTCCAAAGCATATGACTGACATTTCTGATGGTTTCATTTTCTGGATGAATAAATAGGCTTGGGTATTTCTCATTAATCTTTTTTCTAGCTTCTTGCGAAAATTTGATTATCTGAGAGGCCGTAAAATCGTGAACACCAGAAAAATTTTCTTGTGGATCTACAATGGCGTAATAATTCCCACCATAAGATACATCAAAACTAATACCACCCAAATCATCTAGCTCTATAGTTAAATTCTCTGCAGCTAAGTAACTTTTTACATTAGTCAATTTTACCCAGTCTACTTTTTCTTCGGTTTGTTGATATTCAATTTCTACTAAACCAGCTGGAGCCTCCATTCTAATTTTTCCAGGAATTTTTGGTTGTACTAAACCTTCTTCAATAGCAATGGTGATCGTCCCAATGGTTCCATGGCCACACATGGGTAAACAGCCAGAAGTTTCAATAAACAGAATGGCGAAATCATTTTCAGGATGATGAGGAGGATATAAAATACTTCCGCTCATCATATCATGACCTCGAGGTTCAAACATTAAACCTTTTCGAATCCAATCATACTCTTTTAGGAAGTGTTGTCGTTTTTCACTCATAGTTTTTCCAACGAGTTTTGGACCACCTTCTTTAATCACTCTAACAGGATTTCCGCAAGTGTGTGCGTCGATACAAACAAAAGTTGATTTACTCATTTTTTGTTTTTTCTATATAATTGTTGATTCGATTTTCAAGAATTGCTAAAGTCACTGTACCTTGTTCTAAAATGACTTCATGAAATACTCTGATATCAAATTTAGAACCTAATTCAATTTCTGCTTTTTTGCGTAGTTCTCTAATTTTTAATTCACCTATTTTATATGATAAGGCTTGTCCTGGCCAGGAAATATAGCGATCGGTTTCAGTATTAACTTCATGTAAAGACAATGCAGTATTTGAGGACATATAATCAACGACTTGTTCTCGTGTCCAACCTTTTGAATGAATTCCTGTGTCCACTACAAGACGACAAGCGCGCCACATCTCATAAGTTAGTTGACCAAATTCTTCATAAGGTGTGGTGTACATCCCCATTTCGGCAGCTAAAAATTCAGAGTATAATCCCCAACCTTCACCATAAGCTGATAGATATAAGTCTTTTCTAAACTGAGGAATGCTATCTCCTAATTCGTTATTTAAACTTCCTTGTAAATGATGTCCAGGAACGGCTTCATGTACAGTAAGTGAAGGTAATGTATATAATGTTCTACTTGGTAGATCATAGGTGTTAACCCAATAATAACCAGGATTTGTACTTTCTTTTGAAGTTCCAATATAACGTCCTCCTGTATATTTTGGCGCAATTGCATCAGGCACTGGTGCTACTCCATAAGGTTTACGAGGTAAGGTTTTAAAAAATCTTGGTAATTGAGCATCAGCACGTTTAGCCATATCTCTGGCAATCATTAATAATTCTTCGGGTGTTTTGGCATAAAATTGTTCATCAGTTCTTAAAAACTTCAAGAAATCTGCAAAGCTTCCTTTAAAGTTTAAACCTTCAATGATTTTCTCCATTTTAGCTTTAATGCGCGCCACTTCTTTTAACCCAATTTGATGGATATCATCAGCAGTATACTGCGTACTTGTAGTATAAAAATTAATGCGATCTTGATAATAGGCCTTTCCATTTGGTGTTTCAGAAACACCAATAGAAGTTCTCGTTTTAGGGAAATATTCAGTTTCAAAAAACTGTTTTATTCTCTTGAATTCTGGAGTTACTTTAGATGTAATAATGTATTCAGCTACTGATAAAACGGAATCTTTTTGCTCATTAGTTAAATCACTTGGTAAATTTTTAAAAGGTGAATAATAAAAACTGTCTTCGAAATTATCAACGATATTGTCATTATATGTTGACTCATAACCTTTAAAAATAATGAGCGGTTGTGAAACACCTTTTTCTAAACCCTCTCTAAGATTAACCAAATGTTGATCTACAAAATCTGGAATAGCATTCAGTTTACTTAAGTATTTTTTTACTTGATCGTAATTACTTAATGGTCTTACATTATAAGTTAAGCTACTGTGAAACCCAGCATCAGAAAGTAGTGGGTTTAAGTAGCGTTCAAACTCATAGTAATTGATTTTATCTTGTAAGATAAAATTTAAGAGTTGAGCAGAAATACGTTCAGTCTCACTTAACATACTCACATCTATTTTATCAAGCTCTACAAGTTTATCTTTAGCAAATTGAGCTTCAGTTTTATAATACTCCTTGGTAAAAAGACCCAAAGGATATGTTTTTTTATCATACCCTTCGTTGTCTTGATAGCTATTAATAATGCGATTTAATTCTGTTGAAACCGTATTGGCTTCTTGTTTTTTACAGCTAAATACTGTTAGTATTATTAATGGAATAATTTTAAAACCTCTCATATTCTTGTGTTAGTTTGCTCGTTATTCACCAATCTCGAAATTCCTAAAGGGTTATCACTTTTTAATTCATCTGGCAATAATTCATTTGGCCAATCTTGGTAGCTAAAAGGTCTCACCCAACGTTTTATTGAATGAATACCTACAGCTGTAAAGCGGCTATCCGTTGATGAAGGGTAAGGTCCACCATGAACCATAGATGGGCATACTTCAACTCCGGTTGGTACACCATTGTAAATAACACGGCCAACACGATTTTGTAATGCAGAAATCACTTCAGGATATCGTGATGCTTCATTTGGTTCAGCAATTACTGTTCCAGTAAGTTGACCTTCTAGTTGTGAAATGATTTGCTCTAGCTGCGTTGCATCTTCACATTGTACTACCATAGAGAAAGGGCCAAATACTTCTTGATGAAGTGTTGGGTTATCTAAAAATGTTTTCCCTTCAACAGTTGTGATGGTTTGTCTTGCATAATTTGATTGTACATCACTATCATAGTCAGCAACAACAGATAAATGAGGTTGTGAAATAGCAGTTTGTTTATTGTTTTGATATGCTCCAATAATATTTGGGTGCAACATACAAGATGGTTCAATTTTTATAATTTCATCTGATAATGTATTTATGAAACTTGATAAATCATCACCTTTTATTCCTAATAATAATCCTGGATTTGTGCAAAATTGCCCTGTTCCGAGTGTGATGGAACCAGCATAAGTTTTGGCTAAATTCTCACCTCTGTTTTGTAAGGCTTCAGGTAATATTATAACAGGATTAATACTTCCCATTTCTGCAAAAACTGGAATTGGTTCTTCGCGTTGCGCAGCTAAATCATATAAAGCTCGCCCACCTTTAATACTTCCTGTAAAACCAACTGCTTTCACACCAGAATGTTTTACCAATTCGCCTCCAACATGAATTCCACTAGAATTTATATTAGAAAACACACCATTTGGCATATTTGTCTTTTCAGCAGCTTTTACAATTGCAGAAGCAACTAATTCGCCAGTTCCTGCATGCATTGGGTGGGATTTCACAATGACAGGACAGCCTGAAGCTAAAGCGGCAGCGGTATCTCCACCTGCTGTTGAATATGCTAATGGAAAATTACTAGCTCCGAATACGACTACAGGGCCTAATGGAATAAGCATTTTTCGTATATCAGATTTTGGCATGGGTTGACGCTCTGGTTGAGCTGTGTCGATAGTTGCTTCTACCCAAGAGCCTTCAGATACCAATTCTGCAAAACTTCGTAATTGTCCAACTGTTCTTCCACGTTCTCCTTTTGCTCTGCCTTCTGGTAAGCCAGTTTCTGAACAATACGCTTGAATGAGCTCATCATCTAGCGCTAAGATTTCATCAGCGATGGTATTTAAAAACGCTGCTTTTTGTTTTCCTGATGTCGTTCTAAATGTTTTAAAAGCTTCTGAAGCTAAAGCTACAGCAGCATCAATCTCTTCTGATGTAGCTTCATTATAAACAGGCTCGTTTCAATATTTAATTGCGGATTAAAGGTCTTGTAAGTTTAGAGCCTTTAGCAGATAATTGATTTCCTATATAATTTTTTCCTGTAATCATCCTTACTTATTTTTTAAATGTTTTTTTCAAATTCACTGATTTGTAAGCTATTTTTTTAATATTTGAAAAGCTTAACCTATTAAGTCCAGAACTTCAAGTCTTTCTTTTGCTAGAATATATCTTGCACGGACATCATAAATTTGCTGTTGAGTTAATTTCTTACCAAAAGTACGAAGCCCTCCAGCAACATCATTATGATGAATTCCCATAGCAAGCTTAAGATATTCCATAAGCAACGGCTGAGCATCAAGATAGGATAATGAATTTAAAGCCTGAGAAATTTTGTTTGCCTCAGCCCATTCTCCATTTAAAACATATTCCTGCATAGTAACACTAGCTTTTGGGAAGATACAACCTACACCTGTAATTCCACCAGATGCCCCGGCTAATCCTGCATGTACAGTAACTGTATCGACACCTGCTAAAACTTTTAAATCTTTGTTCTCTAACATCAGCGTTTCAATAATTGAAACATCTATAGTCGATATTTTAAGAGCAGTTACATTAGGGAGAACAGAAAGTCTTTTAAGAAGGTCTGTTGAGAGCGCATGATAACCGGCTGCATCAGGATTGTTATAAGGCATAACTGTTACGCCTACATCTTTTGCAGTTGCTTCAGAAAGTGCATAGTACTCATACATTTCTTTTTCAGAAGGAACCGCCTTAGTTTTTGGTGGCATGACCATGACTGTATCAACTCCAACTGTTGCAAGTCCTTCAACGATTTCAGCAAGTTCTTCCTTAGTTTCTGCTGCTGCTCCGCTAATCAACGGGACATTATATTCTTTAGCAACCTCAGAAAGGGATTTAAGTAAGGAAAGACGCTGCTTGGTGTTCAGGTAGCTATTCTCACCCAGAGTTCCAGACCGACAAGTCCGCTCATTCTGCTTCCGCCCTTTCCTTGAGCTTTTAAAATACCTGCTGCCTGTTTTTGTGTTATATCAAAGTCAATTTCAAGAGAGCCTGATTTTGATTCTTTCAACCATGTAAACACAGCTGGCATTACGCCATTCCATTGTATGCTCATAAGAATTTGTTTTGTTAAATAACTTTTGGCGTAAAATTAATTGAGTTGTATAAGAACAAATAATGATTTTTTATTCTATAATAATATTATATTATCCATTTTTAAATAATAAACTATATTTTTGAATATTATTTAATCAAATTAAATTTGAAAGTATTACCATTTATTATTCCGAAACCAGATAAAGCAGGCTTGATTTATCAGGTTGATAAGGTTGAAGTGTTTTATGATAAACTCCATCAGCATGAAGAAATACAATTGAGTTTTATTGTTGAAGGGAAAGGAACTTTGGTTGTAGGTGATACTATAAATAATTACTCAAAAGGTGATGTTTTAATTATTGGGAGTAATATTCCACATGTGTTTAAAAGCGATTCAAACGATCAACAGAAATCGCATATGCTAACACTATTTTTTACAGAACATTCTTTTGGTGATTCATTTTTTAATCTTGAAGAGTTAAAGAGTATCCAACCCTTTTTTGAGCGTTCTAAATATGGGTTTAAACCTCAATCTCATATTGAGGAAATGAGTAGCTTATTTCTCAAACTTGAAAAGGCTTCAAAGTTAAATCGATTTATAATTTTATTACAGTTGTTGAATTGTATGGTGCATTCTGATTATGCGAGTTTATCTTCATTTGTGTATGATAAAAAATACAGTTTGGTTGAAGGTGATCGTATGCGAAATGTATTTGAGTATACTTTAAATAATTACTCGGAAGATATTTCTCTTGAGTCAGTTTCTAAGATTGCAAATATGACTAAAAATGCCTTTTGCAAATACTTTAAAAAGCGAACCAATAAAACGTATATTCAGTTCTTAAATGAGTTTAGAGTTGAACAGGCTAGTAAATTATTGTTAGAAAAAAGTGACTATTCTATTGCAGAAATTGCTTATCTCTCTGGCTTTAGAAATATTTCTAATTTTAATAGAATATTTAAGAAAGCTAAAGGTAAGTCACCAAGTCAAATAAAATAAATATAAAAAAACCCGAACTTATTGTTCGGGTTTTAGGTTAATAGCACATTAACTTAAGCTACACATTTGGAAATGGGTACAAAGGTATTAGTCTTAACTTTAAAGATTGGTTTCAAGAACCTTGCCAATTGATCAAATTCAATTAAAAAAGCATCATGACCGTGAATAGATTTAATTTCGTGAATGGTGACATTGTCCTTTACCCCCTTTAAGTCAACATATGTATTCCAGTTTTCTTCAGGTTTAAAGAATAAATCTGAATTGATAGTAACAATATGAATATTTGAAGAAATTTTTGAAGCTACTTCTAAAACATCATCTTTATTCTCTGTAATATCAATAGTTCGTAATATCTGATTCATCATTTTGTAAGCAGACAAGTTAAAACGATTATTCAAGTTATCTCCATGATAATTCAACCATGATTCAATATTAAAAAGTAAATCGTTTTTCTTTGTTCTATCAAACTTTTGAGTTAAAGACTCAGGTGTACGATATAATGTCATCGCATGCATTCTTGCATCTGCAAGTGGTTTGCTCGAATGATTTAAAATTGCATCTTGAATATGACAATTAGCAATTAACCAATCTGTGGATTTCCAATCGGTTGCCACAGGAATTAAATGTTCTATTAAATCTGGTTTTAAAGCAGCGAGTTCCCATGCAATTCCTCCGCCAACAGAACCACCAATGACGGCAAAAAGATGTTCGATTTTTAATTGCTCTAATCCTAAAGCAAATAATTTCGCAATATCTCTAGCTGTAAAATCTTTGTAATTATCAATTAAATTTTCTGGTTTATTATCGTAACCATTTCCAGGAATATTGAATGCTAAAATGGTATAGTTGTTTGTGTCAATGCATTTGTCTTTACCAATTAAATCATTCCACCAACCATTTTCGCCAATTACATTAGAGTTTCCTGTTAATGCATGATTAATTAAAATTATTGGTGCATCATAAAGCGCTTTACCAAAAGTTTGGTAAGACAGTTTTAATGTCACTGCCTTACCACTTTTGGTAGTATAATCTAGAATTTCAATATACTTTAAGTGTTCCATTTTGTTCTTATATTGTATTATACTCTTTCTCTACAGCTATCTTTATTGGAGTGTTATTTTGCAGGTTATCTTTTACAGGACAACGCTCTTCAACAATTTGTAGCCATTCGGCTAAAACCTCAATACTCGCATCTGTATCAGGAATTAAACTAAGGGTAATAGATTTAAACCCTGCACGTTCTTCGTTTGATGTTCCTAAAAATCGATTTGGGTTTAATTCTCCAGAGACTTCAATTTTTAAGTTATTAATCGTGAACCCTAATTCCTTAGCTACGACATGTCCTATAACATTGGTGCATCCAGCAAATCCAGCAAGAATATATTCTACTGGGTTTGCATCTTCGTCTGTACCGCGTAAACTTTGAGGTTCATCTACAACTAAAGTAAACTGTCTTGTCTTTCCTATAAATTGTGTGGCAGAAGAACTCTCCCCTTGCACACTAAATTTTAAATCACTCATTTTTCTGTTTTTTTAATTTGAAGAGATTAAACAGATGCCTTAAAAAGGCATCTGTTATAAACTAAACAACACTAATAAATGCTAATTTTGAACAGCTAACTGTTGTTTTACAACGGCAAAGGCTTCTTTTAAATCAGCTTTTAAATCTTCAATATTTTCTATTCCGACAGATAAACGAATAAGATCTTTTGTAACCCCTGTACTTTCTTGGGCTTCATCACTTAGTTGTTGATGCGTTGTGCTCGCAGGATGTATAATTAATGACTTTGTATCACCAATGTTAGCAAGTAATGAAAATAGTTTCGTAGTATCTGCAATTGTTTTTGCTGCATCATAACCACCATCAACTCCAAAAGTTACAATACCACTTTGTCCTTTTGGTAAATATTTTTTTGCTAAATTTTTATACTTACTTGTTTCTAACCCTGGATAGTTGACCCAATTTACTTCTGGTTGTTCTTGTAGCCATTTTGCTAATTCTAGAGCATTTTGACTATGCTTTTTAATACGTAGTTCTAAAGTTTCTAAACCTTGAATGATTTGAAATGCATTAAACGGACTCAACGCTCCTCCATAATCTCTAAGCCCTTCAATTCTTACTTTAGCAATAAATGCAGCAGCTTCTAAAGCTTCACTATAAACTAAACCATGGTAACCTGCAGATGGTTCTGTAAACTCAGGGAATTTACCATTGGTCCAATCAAACGTACCAGCGTCAATGATAACACCTCCAAGAGCAGTTCCATTACCGTTAATATATTTGGTAAGTGAATGAATTACGATGTTAGCACCATATTCTATCGGATTTAATAAATAAGGTGTAGCTACTGTGTTATCTACAATTAATGGCACTTTGTACGCTTTTGCTTCTTTAGAAATGGCTTCAATATCTAACACATCCAACTTTGGATTTCCTAGAGATTCAATAAAAAATGCTCTTGTGTTTTCTTGAGCTGCTTTATTGAAATTTTCAGGATTTGATGGGTCAACAAATGTTGTGGTAATACCATGTCTAGGTAAGGTTACGCTCAATAAGTTGTAGGTTCCACCATATAGACTACTTGAAGCTACGATGTGATCTCCAGCTTTTAATAGTGTTAGTAAACTTGTTGCTATGGCTGAAGTTCCTGATGCAGTTACAACTGCTGCAATTCCTCCTTCTAAATTAGCCAAACGTTGTTCTAAAATATCGTTTGTAGGATTGTTGATTCTGGTATAAATATTACCAGTTTCAGCTAGGGAAAAAAGGTTAGCGGCATGATCTGAATCATTAAACACATAAGCCGTAGATTGATAAATAGGAACTGCTCTTGTTCCTCCATTGTTTTGGACATCGTGTCCTGCGTGCAACGCTTTTGTTGCGAATTTTTGTGTACTCATTTTTCTAGTTTTTGAGTTAATAAATAATTAAACCAAAAGTCAAATGCGCCTTTGTTAAAGCGTACTTAATAGAAAAATGTTATAAAGAAATGCTAATTACAGATGAGTAATTAGTCTTGAGTTATCTATCCGAATTTGCAAAAAATGACTTGCGCATTCAAGTAGAATTTAGCACCTTCTTAGTAAGTCTAAGGGTTGCTAAGGCTTCGTCGAGTCTATCTCTCCACCTTTCTTGATAACATTTCAGTAAGTCTTTGAACTTTGTGAGCACAAATATTGCAACACAAAAATTTAAAATCCAAATTTATTTTAGTTTTTATGACTTTTTTATGAGATTCTTAGAAAAGGAATCGGTTTTTTACGTTTTAAGCAATAATTAAAAATAATATTTTGGATTAAATGTTAGTGACTTTGTTGTTGAATAAAAACGTAAATTTTTAAAAAACGATTAAGTAATCTCCTAATTCGTTACAGAGTATTTTAATAGGTTATAAGATGCTTCATTTGTTTTATCAATTGCTCGATTTATAGCATTTCTGATTTTATATAGTATTACATTTAATTAAAATTTTAATACGAACTATTCTTTAATTATCAGCTATGTCTAAAAAATCTTTTTTACTATTAATTACTGCAGTCTCAGCATTAGGGGGATTGTTGTTTGGTTATGATACGGGAGTCATTAATGGAGCACAATTTTACCTAAGTAAATATTTTATACTAGATGATGTAATGAAAGGTTTAATAGTTAGTAGTGCCTTGTATGGCTGTCTGTTTGGAGCGATATTAGCTGGACCTTTAAGTATTAAATTAGGTAGAAAACAGTCTTTAATTATTTCGGCAATATTATTTGCTATTTCAGCCTATGGTTCTGGATTGCCAGAATTATTTCCACAAACAATTTCTACATTAATTTTTTTTAGAGTATTAGGTGGTTTAGGTATCGGTATAGCATCTATGAATGCGCCTATGTATATTGCTGAAATGGCACCAAGTAGTATACGTGGTAAAATGGTTACTTATTACCAGTTAGCTATTGTTGTTGGATTTTTTGTTGTGTTTTTAGCGACGTATTTTATTGGTAATAATTTATCTGAAGCTGATAATATAGAATTTGGTTGGAGGCGCATGTTTTGGTCTGAAATTATACCAAGCGGACTGTTCTTAATACTTATGTTTTTTGTTCCTAAAAGTCCACGTTGGTTAGCTTTAAAAGGGAAAGATACTGAAGCGTTAAATGTATTGAATAAAATATATGAGGAAGAAACAGCAATTTTAGAGCTTCAAGAAATTAAGAAATCTTTAAATAAAAATAATAAGCAAGAGAAAGTAAATTACTTTTCGAAAGTCATATTAGGTATTGTTGTTATTGGCACAGTATTGTCTGTGCTGCAACAATTTACAGGTATAAATGCTGTTTTATATTATGGCGCTGATATTTTTGAAAAAGCATTAGGCTTTGGGAAAGAAGATATCCTTGCTCAGCAAATATTATTGGCTTTTGTAAATTTAATATTCACATTTGTAGCTATGTTTACTGTAGACAGATTTGGTAGGAAACCGCTTATTTATATTGGTTCAATAGGTATGATTATTGGTTTTTTATTATTAGGAATTAGTTTGAAACAAGAAGCTGTTGGTCTCGTGTCTCTAATTGGTGTTTTAATATTTATAGCTTCTTTTGCTTTGTCAATGGGGCCAGTAGTTTGGGTGATATTATCAGAGATGTTTCCTAATAGAATTAGAAGTGTTGCCATGTCAGTAGCAGTAGCAGCTCAATGGGCTGCTAATATTGTTGTGTCTCAATCATTTCCTGTAGTAATGGGAAGTGATGTCAACAATGGGTCAACATGGAATGGATCCTTACCTTATTTCATTTTTATTGTATTTATCCTTGTGATAGTTTTTGTTACTTATAAATATATTCCTGAAACAAAAGGCAAATCTTTAGAGGAAATTGAAGATTTTTGGAAGAAAGATTAAACTAATAATTGCGTTATTTTTGAATTAAATATAACTTTAGACAGCATGGTAATTATAAATGGTATGTAATATGAAAATTAGAGCTTTCTTTTTTATGCTTTTTTTATGCTTATTGAACTATTATTCTTGGTCACAAGAAAAAGTGAAAGCGTATGATTTTGTAAGCATAAAAGAAGGTATTTCTAAAGTTGGGATTTATACCATTAATCAAGACGATTTAGGTTTTATTTGGTTGGGTACCAATGGTGCTGGTTTGTATCGTTATGATGGGAATAGTTACCAGTCATACAAATACATTATTGATGATTCTGCTTCATTGAGTAATAATTTTGTTCAGTGTTCATATCTAGATGCTAAAAAAAGATTGTGGTTTGGTACAGAAAATGGACTTAATTTATACGATAGTGATAATGATAAATTTAAGCGAATTCCAAATACAGCATTCAACTTAGATATTAGCGCAAACATTTCAGTTAGAAGCTTAAAAGAAGATTCAAAAGGAAATCTTTTTATAGGAACTTTAGACTCTGGTTTGTTTAAAATGGATATGGGGGACCTTACTATTGAAAGAGTTGTCAGCAGTGAGTATTTAGAATCTATCTCTTTGAATGTTAAGGCAATTCAGATAGATGAATCAGAGAAAGTATATGTTGGGACTAACAGAGGCGTAAAAGAATATGACTACAAAACAAATACGCTTCGACTTTCCGAATTTAAAAGTATTGATGGAAGTGTATCTATAGAAAAAGTTGTAGAATCCTTAATTATAGATGAACAAAATAATATTTGGATCGGAACAGAGAATGATGGTTTAATCAAGGTGGGTCCTATTGAAAAGACTAATAATGAAGCATACTTTAAAATTGATAATTTTTCTTTTTCTACTAACAAAATTTTATCACTTGTAAACCTAAGTAACGGAACCATATTGTGTGGAACAGAAAATGATGGACTAGTTCATGTAGATATAAATGGAAATATTTTAAAGAAATACCAAGCTAGCAAAACCAATGTTGATAGTATTTTATCTAATTCTATATGGTCTCTATTTATAGATAATGATGAAAGAGTTTGGCTAGGACATTATAATAAAGGTGTGTCAGTTTATGATAAATTGTATGATAAGTTTAATGAAATAAAGAGCTTGCCTCAAAATATAAATTCATTACAGCATGTTTCAGTAACAGCTATTGAGCAAGATGAAAATGAAAATTTATGGATAGCAATGGATGGTGGTGGAATAGACATTCTGAACAAGAAAAAAAATGAATTCACCCATATTAATAGTTTAAATGATCAATCATATTCTGCTTTAACAAGTGATTATATTGAAGCGCTTTTAATTGATAAAGATGAAAACGTTTGGGCAGGGAGTTGGGATAAAGGATTATTCTATTTAAAAAAAGGTTCAAAAAAATTTGTTAATTATAATGTAGATAACACAAAAGGAGATTTAACTTCAAATAGAATTTTAACACTAGATGAAGATGCTGAAGGTATTATATGGATTGGCTCTTATGATAATGGGTTGCATTCTTTTAACCCAAAAACGGAAAAATTCATTCATTATAACTTTGGCCCTTTTCTAGAGAATAGATTGTCAAATATTGAAATAAGAAAAGTCGTTGTAGATTATAAGGATCATATATGGATTGGTACTGAAATAGGGCTTTTTAAGATAGAAAAACTTACTAATGGTAAACTTTCTGTGATTCCAATGTATGATAAAATGCCAGAAAAGTTTACTAATCATAATAGTTCTCATAAAATATTTTCAGTATTCGAAAGCGAGGATCATTCGATATGGGTTGGCACACGAGGTGCTGGAATGTGTAAGTATAACCGTCAATCTGATACTTTTATTTGGTATAACATACTTAATGGTTTAGTTGAGGAAAATATTAATGGAATCACCCAAAGTAAAGACGGAAATATTTGGTTAGCAGGAAATTTAGGAATAACTAAATTAGATGTTAATGAGAATATTTTTACTAATTACACAAGCAACGATGGACTTTTGTCCAATGATTATAATATTAACTCAACGTTTAGAGATAAGGAAGGGCTTTTATATTTTGGAAACTTTCAAGGGGTAGATTATTTCAATCCGGCTGAAATTGAAATTAATGAGAATCTACCATCTTTGTATTTAACAGACTTCAAATTATTTAATGAAAAAGTGCTTCCAGGTCAAGAGGGTGTGCCACTAGAAAAAGTAATTTCGAAAACTGATAGTCTAACACTGAATAGTAAGCAATCTGTTTTTACTATCGAATATTCGAGCATAAATTATACAAGACCAGAGAAGAATGAATATGCCTATTATTTAGAAGGTTATGAAACGGCTTGGAATTATGTAGGTAAAAAGAGAAGTGCGACATACACAAATTTAGATGCTGGTGATTATGTTTTTAAATTGAAGGCTGCTAATAATGATGGCATATGGAATGAAACACCATTATTACTGAATATTACTATTTTACCGCCTTGGTGGAAAACAACTTGGGCTTTAATATCTTATGCATTATTAGTCTTGCTAGGTGTATATTTTTTAAACAAGATTACACAAACACGAATCAAAGATAAACAGTTAGTGGCAAATGAGCGTAACAATCGTAAATTAGAAAAAGGCTTAAATGAAAAGAAAATACAATTCTTTACAAACATATCTCACGAGTTTAGAACTCCTCTTTCTTTAATAATTGGACCTTTAGAGGATATTATAAAAAATGATAGCTCATCTTTACCAGAAAGAGTAAAAGAAAAGCACAATACAATTCATAAAAACACCAAAAGACTTTATCGTTTGATTAATGAACTATTGGATTTTAGAAAGCTTGAATTAAATAAAGTGCGTATTAAGGTTCAAGAACTAAATTTGGTTTCATTTACTAAAAATGTAGCGAGTCATTTTAAAGAAGAAGCTTTTATTAAAAATATTCATTTAAGTATAGATACAGATATTCAAGACATTAGTGTTTGGGCAGATGAGAGAATGTTGGAAAAAATAATTTTTAATATACTTTCTAACGCTTTTAAGGTGACAACTGAAGGAGGTGCAATTTCGGTGGATCTATCTGCAAAAGAAGATTTAGTCGATTTACCATTAGCAAATGATAAAGAAAAAATAGAAGCTGTAGAGATCTCAATCTCAGATACAGGTCCAGGTTTAAAACAAGATCAAGTAGATAAAATTTTTAAGCGTTTTTATCAGGTTGAAAACCTAAATAAAACTTATTATGGGGGTACTGGAATTGGTTTAGAAGTTGTACAAAATTTTGTCAAACTCCACAAAGGTAAAGTTGAAGTAAAAAGTAAGATAGGTACAGGAACAACATTCACAATCATTTTACCAGCTAGTGGAAAATATTTTAGTAAAAATGAACGATTAGTAGAAAAAGTTATTGATCAAATTGTTAAAGAAGAAAATTTTGTGATTCCAGCTGTTATTAAGGAAAAAGAGAATGAAGAGCAACATAAGATTAGTTCAGTTTCACAAACGCTTTTGGTTGTAGAAGACAATACCGAACTTCGCAATTATTTAAAAAATGAGCTAAAGACTCAGTATAAGGTGTTATTAGCAAAAAATGGAAAAGAAGGATTGCAGGTGGCTAGAGAATTTTTACCAGATATTATTATAACTGATGTTATTATGCCAGAAATGGATGGCTTTATATTTTGTAAGCATATAAAGAGTGATATTAAAACTAGTCATATTCCATTATTAATGCTAACTGCTAAAGCACGTGTCGAAAATAGAATGGAAGGTATAGAAAAAGGTGCTGACGCATATATGGTTAAACCTTTTGATGTCGGTTTGTTAAAACTAAGGCTCTCACAGTTAATTACGAGTAGACAATTAATTTTCAATAAATATTTCAGTGTAATAAGTGATATAGATACGAAATCAGCTACTTCTATGGATAAAGAATTTATAGAAAAAGTGTTGAGTTTTATCAATGAAAGTATAGGTGACCCTAATTTAAATGTAGAATCATTGGCTTCGCAACTCAACTTAAGTAGAAGTCAGTTCTATAGAAAAATAAAAGCATTGACTAATCAAACTGCCAACGAATTTATTCGTAATATCAGATTGATCAAGGCAAAACAGTTAATAGAATCTGGTAATAATAATATTAGTGAAGTTTGCTATAAAGTTGGATTCTCATCACCTTCTTATTTCACTAAATGTTTCAAAAGTCATTTTGGTATACTGCCAAAAGAAGTTGAAAATAGTACATCTCTAAACTAATATTCCTAATCTTTTTTGAGCATATATATGTCAATATTTTATTAATGTTAAAAATGTTGCATAGATAGTGTCTTATAGAGCTACAGCACTATCATTAATAGAAAACGCATCAAAAGTAATATGATATGCTACATAATTCATATTTGTTATTTAATATTTTTTTAACATTTGTTTAGTGAAGATTAAAAAGATTAAATGGAAAACAATGAATGAGTTATTTCTCATCATTGCGATTATTGGATTAATTATTTTCCTAGCAGTTTTTATTTTTTAAAATATACAGAGTATCTAAACTAACTAATTATTAAATCAATTTTATTTATGAAAATCAAATTACCAAAAAAAATATTTTTTGCAATAATTATTTTTTGTGGCTGCTTTCTGCAAGCGCAAACAGTGACAGGTAAAGTAACGAGCTCTAATTTGCCGTTACCTGGTGCTAGTATCATTGTAAAAGGTACTAATAATGGATCGTCATCAGATTTTGACGGAAATTATACAATTAACAATGTGCCGTCTAATGCAATATTAGTAATAAGCTATTTAGGTTACGTTACAAGGGAAGTTGCTGTTGAAGGTAGATCTGTTGTAGATGTGTCTTTAGAAGAAGACGAAAATGCTTTAAGTGAAGTTGTTGTTGTAGGTTATGGTACTAAAAAGAAAAGTGTTGTAACTGGCGCAATATCAAGTGTAAGTTCAAAACAATTTGAGTCTGCATCAAATCAACGTGTAGAGCAAGTACTTCAAGGTAGAGTGTCTGGTGTAACCGTTTCAAGTTCTTCTGGTTCTCCAGGTCAAGGTGCTCAAATTCGTATTCGTGGAGCAGGTTCAAGCGGGAATTCTGAACCATTATATATTGTAGATGGAATGAAGACTAGTTCTATAGTAGATATTGCTCCTTCTGATATTGCGAATATAGAAATATTAAAAGATGCAGCATCTGCAGCTATTTATGGTACAGAAGGTGCTAATGGTGTTGTATTAATAACAACTAAAGCTGGTCGTACAGGAGAATTAAAATTATCTTTTAATACGCAAATTGGTACCCAGTTTGCAAACACTGATTTAGAATTGATGGATGCTTCTCAATTTGTTCAATATATGAATGAAGCTGGTTTTACAAATGTTGTCGATAACGGTGTTAATACCAATTGGTTAGATGAGACTTTTACTAATGCTACTATTCAACGTTACGATATTAATGCATCAGGAGGAGGAGAAAAGACAAATTATTATGCTTCGGCTTCTGTTTTAGACCAAGATGGTATTGTAGGAGGTAAAAATTCAAATTTTAGAAGAACAACATTTAGATTTAATATAAAAAGTCAAGTTGCAAATTGGTTAGAACTTGGAGCAAATTCAACAGTGTCTTTTTCTGATCGCAATGGTATTACTGAAAATAATGATACTAGAGGTGTTATACAGAATGCATTGATTTTAGACCCTTTAACCCCTGTCTTTTATGGAGATGGACAAGTGCCACAATCTGTTATTGATAATTCTGCTAATGCAGGTGATAATGGAGTACCACTATTAACAAATAGTAATGGTCGAGTTTATGGATATCCAACTTATTCTACTGGTGAAGTTGTAAATCCTCTAGCTCTAGCTAATGCAATTAATAATAATACATTTGATTCAAGTAATTTTTTAACAACATTATACGCAAAGTTTAGTATTCTAGAAGGCTTGAATTTTACAACGCGTTATGGATATGAAAGAAGTATTGATGAAAATATTAGTACATCAAATCCATATTTTGTGTCATCTGAAGCATCAAATACGGCATATAACGGATCACAAAATGTGTTTAAAACCAATAGATGGTTATGGGAAAATTTTGCTAGTTACGATAAGTCATTTGGCAAACACAACTTCTCATTATTAGTAGGTTATTCTGCAGAAGAAAGAAATGTAGTGCAACCAATTTCTAGAAGTGGATCTATAGCTATTGAAGATTTTAATGGTTTTGATTTTGACTTACCTGAATTGAATGAGTTTAATAATATAACATTCCCATTCAAAGATAATTTAGTTTCTACTTTTGGTAGATTATCATATAATTTTGACGACAAATATTTGTTTGAAGGTTCTCTTAGAGCTGATCGTTCAGATAAATTCCCTACAGCAAATAAGACAGGTGTTTTTCCTGCAGCTTCTATTGGATGGGTAGCCTCTAAAGAAAATTTTTGGGGTGACGATCCTATCTTTGATTTTTTTAAGGTTAGAGCAAGTTGGGGTGAAAACGGTAGTAGAGCAAATCTTGGAGGAAATTCTGATCAGACCTTTATCATTACAACTCTTAATGGCCTAGGTATTGATTATTTGGGTAATGTCGGTGCTCAAATTAGTGGTTTTGCAAATGAAAATCTTGTTTGGGAAACCTCAGAACAATTAAACTTTGGTATTGACCTTAGAGCTTTAGATAATAGGTTAAGATTTACTACAGAATATTATAAGAAAACAACAAGAGACTTAATTGTCTTAGATGGTGGCTTAATTACTCCTGGCTCTGCTGGTTTTACTTCTAATTCTTTTAATGCAGGCACAATAGTTAACCAAGGTCTAGAATTTGAAGTAGGTTATAGTGACTCTACGGATAGTGGTTTTAGATATAGTATAAATGCAAATCTATCTACTTTAGATAATGAGGTTACTGAAATCTTATTTGTTCCAGAAGGAACGTCTTTAGTAGGTGCTGGAGCTCCTCAAAACCCTGATGGTGTTACAAGATTTGCAGAAGGTCAGCCTGCATGGTCATTCTTTGGATTTGAAACAGATGGTATTGACCCAGCGACTGGTGAAGTCATTAGAGTTGATACCAATGGAGATAATGTAATTGATAATAATGATAAGACTTTTATTGGCTCACCTCATCCAGACGTACTCTATGGGGGTAATATTAATTTAGGCTATAAGAATTTTGATTTTAACTTACAATTCCAAGGAACTATTGGGAATGAAATTTTTTCAACTTACCATCAACCATCAAGACCTTTAAGTAATAAGCCAGAACATTTTTATACAGAAAGATGGACAGGACCAGGCGATACTAATGCCAATTTCCCTGGAGCATTAAATGTTAATGACGCTTATGATTCTGATTTAGTTTTAGAAGATGGAACATATATGAGAATTAAGCAAATTCAATTAGGATACACTTTACCTGAAAGCATTACAAGTAAGTTAAAGATGTCAAACACAAGAATTTACGTATCTTTAGATGACTTTTTCACCTTTACAAAATATAGAGGATTAGACCCAGAAGTTGGAAACTTTGGATTCAATTCTGTAGGAGTTGATCGTGGTTATTATCCAACAGCAGCAAAATTAATCTTCGGATTATCTGTCAATTTTTAATTAAAAAAAATAGTTATTATGAAAAAAGTTTTTTTAGGTTTTATAGCCTGTACATTTCTCGCAATTTTTGCGTGTAGTGACGAATTCACAACAAACCCTAGCCCTAATGGACAGGATTTAGAATCATTCTTCCTTAGTGAATCAAATGTAGAACAAGCTTTAATAGGTGTTTATGACATTATGCAGCTAACTTATGGTAGAGATTGGCATAGTGCATTTTTAGTAAAGTTACTCCCTGGTGATGATGCAAATGCTGCTGGTGGAAATTCTGCAGATCAACAACAACTACAAGATATTGATGATTATACGGCTGTAGCTTCGTCAAATGCATCTATTACTGTTATGTGGAACACATTTTATCAAGCAATTGCACTATCAAACCTTATTATAGAAAATATGGAAAATAGTACATTGCCTAATAGAGAACGGGTTTCTGCAGAAGCTAAATTTATGAGAGCTTGGTGTCACTTTGAGTTAACAACAATGTTTGGAGATATTCCTTTACGAAATACAGTGCCTAGTGGAGCAGAGGATTTTGGTATACCTAAATCACCTCGTGCAGATGTTTATGCTCAAATAGAGTCAGATTTATTAGACGCTATGTCTGGATTACCAAATAGAGCAGGAATAGCAGATAATTTTAGAGTTTCTAACGGTGTTGCTGAAGCACTTTTAGGAAAAGTTCTTGTATTTCAAGAAAAATATAGCGAAGCAATACCTCATTTTCAAAATGTTATAGGTGGAGGAGAATTTGATTTAGAGCCTAACATAGATAATGTTTGGAGCATTGATAAAGAGTTTGGTATGGAATCTTTATTCGAAATCGGCTATATTTCTACATTTGGATATAATTGGGACGGTAATGTTGCTTGGGGTGGACGTACTGAAAGTAACTTGCATATTCAATTAATGGGTCCTCGTGGTGATGGTATTTTTGGACTAGATGGTACTGGATTAATTAATGGCTGGGGATTTAACTTACCAACTGCAAAGCTTTTAACTGCATTTGATACTGCCGGTGATGTTACAAGAAAAGCCGCTACTGTTATGACGGAAGCTGAATTAATAGCTGCTGGAGGTTCTGTAGATCAATCTGCAGCACCAGGTGGTTCAGTATGGGATTATGAAGGGGGTATAAGAATTAAATATGCTACAAAGGCTGAAGATACTAGTCCTGGTGGGGTTAGAGAATTAAATTACAGTACTAATTTTAGATTATTCCGTTATGCTGAGGTATTATTATTAGCTGCTGAAGCATACAATAAATCTTCTCAAGACGGTTCGGCTAGAACAGAATTAAATAAAATTAGAAATAGAGCTGGATTAGCAGATATAGATTCTTCTATATCTGGAAACGATTTATTTGAAGCTATAGTTGATGAAAAATATCTTGAATTAGCTCATGAAGGACAACGTTTTTGGGACTTAGTACGATGGGGTAAAGCAGCAACAGAATTAGCTGGTACCGGATATAGTGCTAAAAACGATTTGTTTCCAATTCCTATTACTGAGATTGAGAAAAATTCTGAATTGACTTTAGACGATCAGAATCCTGGTTATTAAAAATAAATTTTCATATAGTTTGAGTTTAGTTTGATTAAAAAACAACGTAGTTTACTACGTTGTTTTTTCGTTTATTTACAATAATAAAATACCTAAAAATGAACAGAAAAGTTCTGATTATATTTATTTTGATTTTAGCCTCAAGTTGCTATCCTAATACTGATGATCCTTCAAGCACTAAGATCTTTAGGTCATTGTCAGAAAAGTTCACAGGCATTAGTTTTAGTAATACTCTAACTGAGAATGATACAATGAACTATTTTAATTATACTTCAATATACATGGGCGGAGGTGTTTCTGTTGGTGATATCAATAATGATGGTCTTATTGATGTTTTTTTTACAGGTAATCAAGTTAAAAACAAACTCTATTTAAATAAGGGCAACTTAAAATTTGATGACATAACAGAGATAGCGGGTGTAGGAGGTGATGAGAGATGGTATACAGGCTCAACTATGGCCGATGTTAATGGTGATGGTTATCTTGATATTTATTGTTCAGTAGCTGGTCTTGCAAGCGAAAGAAGAAATCAACTTTATATAAATAACCAAGATGGTACATTTAAAGAAATGGGAATGGTGTTTGGAGTTGATGATGCAGCAAATTCAACTCAAGGTACTTTTTTTGATTATGATAATGATGGGGATTTAGATTTATATGTAGCAAATTATCCATTAGCTAATGTGAATACTCCAAACCATATTTATAAAAGTAGAATGAATACTGTATCTGACCAAGAATCTGATAAGCTCTATAGAAATGATGGGGATAGATTTACTAATGTGTCAGATATTTCTGGGGTTAAAAGCTATGGTTTTTCTTTAGGAGCCACAGCTGGTGACCTTAATAATGATGGTTTACAAGATCTTTATATCTCCTCTGACTATAGTATTCCTGATTACATGTATATCAATAATGGTGATGGTACGTTTAAAAATGTTTTTAAAGAAGCAACTAACCATACCTCATTTTATGGTATGGGAGTAGATATAGCCGATGTTAATAATGATGGGTTTTTAGATATTTTTCAAGCCGATATGGACTCTAATAGTAGTCGAAGGCAGAAAGCTAATATGAGCAGTATGAATCCTCAGGTGTTTAATGAAATAATATATATGGGCTTTCATTACCAATATATGCATAATTGTTTACAGTTAAACACAGGAGTCCTTCAAGATGATGTGCCTCAATTTTCAAATATATCTCGTCTAACAGGCACATCTTCTACAGATTGGAGTTGGGGACCAGTTTTTGCGGATTTTGATAATGATGGATACAAGGACCTATTTGTCACCAATGGTGTCCGTCGAGAGATAAATAACACAGATTTTTTTAATAGCTATTCAAAAACTGATAATTCTAATTTATCAGACCTAGAAAAGAGTTTGAAAATTCCTTCTGAAAAGACCGATAATTTCATGTTTAAAAACAATGGACGATTAAATTTTGAAAACGTTAATAAAGATTGGGGGATAGAATATAAAGGTTTTTCTAATGGTGTTGCCTATGTTGATTTAGATAATGATGGTGATTTAGAGTTGATTACAAATAATGTAGATGACTATGCTTCAGTTTTTGAGAACACCAGTTCAAGTAAAAGAAATTTTTTATCCTTAACATTTAGAGGAGATTCTAAAAATAAATTTGGACTAGGTGTAAGAGTATATCTTACAAACGGTGAACAAACACAAATGCAAGAGCTGACACAGACTAGAGGTTTTCAATCCTCTGTTGCACCTAGACTGCATTTTGGTCTAGATAAAAATGAAATTATTGATCAATTGAAAGTGGTTTGGCCAGGTGGTAAATTCCAGATTCTTAAGAATATAAAAGCTAATCAATTTTTAGAATTGTCTTTTGCAAATGCGAATCAAGTTGCAGAAGATGAAAAACAAGAAGCCACTTTATTTACAACAATTGAAAATAATGAGTTGCCAAAACATAAACATATAGAGAATGATTATGATGACTACTTAAAGCAAGTATTACTTCCTCATAAAATGTCGTCTTTTGGCCCTGCAATTGCTGTTGGTGATCTTAATGGTGATGGAAAAGAAGATTTTTTTATTGGCGGCTCTCATGGTAATTCAGGAAAAATATTTATGCAAACGTTTAATGGTTTTTTAGAGATAATTCCAGAGGTTTTAAATAAGGATAATTTAAGTGAAGATACAGGTGCAATGATTTTTGATGTTGATGCTGATGGTGATAATGATTTGTATGTTGTGAGTGGTGGCTATGAGTTTTCTAAAAATTCGCAATTTTATCAGGACAGGTTATATCTTAATGATGGCTTTGGAAACTTTTCAAAATCATCATTACCAAATATGATTACTAGTGGCTCTAGAGCCTACCATGCAGACTTTAATAAAGATGGTAAAGAAGATATTTTAGCTTTAGGAAGGCAAACACCAGAACATTATCCTTTACCAGTTAGTAGTTATTTATTAATTAATAAAAGTAGAGGTGGAGAAGTCATCTTTTCAGATGAAACAGAAAATATGGCAAGCGCTTTTAAAGATATAGGAATGGCTACTAGCGCAGTTATTACGGATTTTGATAATGATACATGGGAAGATATTATTATTGTTGGTGAGTGGATGCCAATAAGAGTGTTTAAAAATATGAAGACGCATTTTGAAGAGGTCTCTTCGAGATTAGGTATCACTGATGATTCTACAGGTTGGTGGTGGAGCATCAAAGCTGGTGATTTTGATAATGATGGAGACCAAGATTATATTGTTGGAAACAATGGATTAAATTATAAATATAAAGCTACTGAAGAGGAGACATTTGATATTTATGTCAAAGATTTTGACAATAATAATAGCGAGGACATCGTACTTAGTTATTATAGTGAGGGAGTACAAGTTCCTTTAAGAGGACGTTCTTGTTCTTCTCAACAAATTCCTGCTATAAAACAAAAATTTAAAGATTATAATAGTTTTTCTGAAGCGACCTTAATAGATGTTTATACAAAGGAAGAATTAGACAATTCGCTTCATTATCAAGTAAAGTCATTTGCCAGTATATATCTTGAAAATAAGGATGGTCAATTTGTTATACATCAGCTTCCTGTAGAAGCACAGTTTTCGAGTATTAATCAAGTTTTAGTTGAAGATTATAATGAAGATGGAAATTTAGATATACTCATTGCTGGTAATTTATATGTGTCTGAAATAGAAACACCTCGTAATGATGCAGGTTTTGGATATTATTTTGAAGGTAATGGGAAGGGTAGTTTTAAAGCAATTCCTCCAACCCAAAGTGGTGTTTTTATTAAAGGAGATATTAAAGATTTAGTGAAGATTAAAGTCAATAACCAAGATTATATTATTGCTGCTAAGAATAATGATTATTTGCAATTTATTAAAGTGCAATAATAATTATTAATGTGAGTTAGAACAAGATAGATAATAGACTTACTGAAATAAAACCAACTAGAGCAAGTAAAGTTGTCATTATGGTCCAACTTTTAAAAGTCTCTTTTTCATTTAGGTATAAATATTTACTGACTAGCCAAAAACCACTATCATTAACGTGAGATGCTATAGAAGCACCAGATGCTATGGCAATAACGAGTAAAGCTTTATCTATTTCCGAAACACCAATACCCATAAGTGGTGCAGTTATTCCTGCCGCTGTAATCATTGCTACTGTTGCTGAACCCTGTAATAATCTAACAATAGCGGCTGCTAAAAAGGCAAATAAAATAATACTAACCCCTTTGTCTGCAAAATAATTAGCTAGCATTTCACCAGTACCAGTATTTACCAATACTTGCTTAAAAACACCACCAGCCCCAGTTAGTAAAATGATAATTCCTGCTGGTCCCATTGATTTTGTTGTAATATCTAATAGCTTTTTTTTTGTAAAATTTCGTCTTACACCTAAAAAATACCAAGCAATTAAATTAGCAATGATTAAAGCTGAAAACGGGTGTCCAATCATACCTAACCAATTTTTTAACCCTGTTGGAATTGTATTCGTTTCGAATAAACTACTATTTAGAACTGTATTACTAACTATTAACACTATAGGGATACTTATGATTGCAATTATCATTCTTACAGTAGGATGATTAATTGTGTGTACATTGTCTATCCCAAGTTTAGGTGCTTCAATAAAAATCCGCTTAGCTATATACTTTCCAAATAAAGGACCGCAGATTATTGCTGTTGGTATGCCTACTAAAAACCCGAATAAAATTACCCAACCTAAATCAGCATTTAAAATATCAGCAACGGCAACTGGCCCTGGTGTTGGTGGGATAAACGCATGTGTTATTGCCAAACCTGCAAGTAATGGAATAGCATAAAGTAGTAACGACTTCTTTGTTTTACGTTGAAGTGAATAAATTATAGGGACTAAGATTATAAAAGCGACATCGAAAAACACTGGAATAGCAATAAAAAAACCTGTAAATACCATGGCCCAAGACGCATTCTTCTCACCAAAAGTTTTTAATAGATATGTAGCTAAAGCTTTAGCACCACCAGAATGCTCTAAAATAGCACCAAACATAGCACCTAAGCCTACCACCACAGCTACAAAGCCTAGGGTATTTCCCATACCTTGTTTCATTGTTTCAATTATGCTTGTTGGATTCATTCCTGAAATAATTCCAACAGCAATACTTGCAATAAGCAATGCAATAAATGCTTGAATCTTGAGTCTAAGGATTAAAAATAATAAAATGAAAATGCCTATAAAAACTGCCAATATTAAAGAAAAGTCTATCATGTTAGATTACCAATTTGTGTGAAAAAATATAGAGTTATCAGTATCATTTCGTTGATACGTGTGTGCTCCAAAATAATCACGTTGTGCTTGAATAATATTAGCTGATGATTTTTCTGTTGTCATAGAAACCCAGTAATTGTATGCAGTACTGAAGGCATCTAGAGACACTCTGCTTGCTAATCCATATTGTAGAATTGTTACCAAATCCTTTTCCGAAGAAATAAGAGATTTAAATATATTTTGATCTTCAAAATAATTAGAATTCTTATTTAGAATTTCTATAGACTGTTCAATTAATTTAGAACGGACAATACAGCCATTCGTCCAAATACGTGCAACTTCAGATAGGTTTATATTCCAGTTATAATCTTTGGAAGCTTTTTGTATTAATTCAAACCCTTGATGATGATTTATGATTCTAGCGAAACCGTATGCACGTTCTAAACTTTTATATTTAATACGTTTTGAATTATTCTTTTTCTTTATGGACTTAGAATACTGAACACGTTTTTCTTTAAAAGTAGAAATATATCTTGCAAAAACTGCAGAAGAAATCATAGTAGATGGGGTGCCTAAATCTAGAGCAACTTTGCTAGACCAGGATCCAGTTCCTTTACTTAAAGCTTTGTCCAATATGAGATCAATGATATAATCATTCTTTTCTTTTTTGCGAAGAATATTAATTGTAATCTCTAATAGATAACTCGTCTCGTTCCTCGAATTCCAATCACTTAAAATGCTTGCAATTTCTTCGTTATTATGACCAGTTCTTAGTAAAGCATATATCTCGGATAACAATTGCATTTCAGCATATTCAATACCATTATGTACCATTTTTACAAAATGTCCAGCACCACCAGTTCCAATATGAGCGCAACATGGTATATTATTTTTGTCTTTCGCAGCAATCTTTTCTAAAATTGGCGCTATTAGTTTATAGGCTTTATTGTTTCCCCCTGGCATTATGGATGGGCCTTTTCTTGCTCCTTCTTCTCCTCCTGAAATTCCACAGCCAACAAAATAAATGTTTTTAAAAGTTAAGCATCTAGATCTACGAATTGTATCTGTATATAAAGAGTTGCCGCCATCAATAATAATATCATTTTTATCAAGGAACGGAAGTAATTGCTCAATGACTACATCGATTGCATTGCCAGCTTTAATCATTAATAATATTTTGCGTGGTCTTTGGATAGAATTTACAAATTCAAAAATGTCGGTATATCCATAAAGATTTTTATAATCTAAGTTTTCGTTAATGAATTCCGAAACAACATGCTCCTCATTGGCTTCAGTTCTGTTATAAACAGATATAGAAAAATTATTATCAGCAATATTTAGACTGATACTTTTTCCCATAACACCTAAGCCAATTAGGCCAAAATCTGTTTTATGCATTATTTGCCCTTAATTTTTCTATTATTTCGGTAATAATCTCTTTTTCTTCTTGTTCAATATCTATATGAATTCCATAAGAAGGAATTTCAAGTGTGTCAAATTGTGATTGTAACAAAATTGATTTCATAAAATGCTGTTCGCGATTCTCAATTCTTTTATTAATAGTTTCAAAGCTACCTGTTAGGTATATCCATTCTATCTTACCTGTATACTTTGAGAGTATTTTTCTATAAGATTCCTTTAGTGCAGAACATGCTAACACAATTCCATTGAATTTAGACGATTCTTTTATTAGCATTGACAAGGTTTCTAGCCAAGGCTTTCTGTCATCATCATTTAAAGGAGTATTATTTTTTAATTTGGTGATATTAGATTTTGGATGAAAATCATCTGCATCACAAAATTGAATAGCTAATTCAGTGGCTAATAATTTTGCAATAGTTGTTTTTCCACAGCCACTAACTCCCATTATAATTATAATTTTTTTCATTTATTCCTTCAAATAAAATGATCTTTTCAAGCCAGAAGATGCATTAGGACCAACCCAAAGATTGAATTTTCCTTCCTCAGCAGCATTTATCATTTTTGAATTGACAAATTTTAAATCTCCTGATGAAATTTTGAATGATACTTCTTTGGTTTCTCCACTTTTTATATCAACATGTTGAAAACCTTTTAGCTCTCGTATTGGCCTTGTAATGCTTCCGACAATATCCTGTAGGTAAAGTTGCACCAATTCTTTCCCATCTCTTTTTCCTGTGTTAGTAATAGATGCTTTAACTATTAAGTCTTCAGAAAAAGTAATTGTGTCTTTTGAAATAGAAATATTTTCGTATTTAAAATTGGTATATGATAAACCGTAACCAAACGGAAAATGTGGTGCGTATCCAATATCTAAATAGTGAGAATCATTCCCTAAGGAACTTTGCCAAGCCCCAATAGGAATACTATCCATTTGTACAAACTGCCCAGTTTCAGCGGGTCTTCCTGTATTTTTATGATTATAAAAATAGGGCAATTGCCCTGCATTTTTGGGCCAAGAAATAGGTAGTCTTCCTTCTGGATTACTAATTCCAAAAATGATATCGTATAACGCTTCACCACCCATAGTTCCTGGATGCCATGCCATGATTACAGCATCTACCTTATTGATGATATTTGTAATTGTAATAGGTCTACCAGCCATAATAACCATTACAATTGGTTTTCCTGTTTTAGCCAATTCATTTAATAATTGTACTTGTGCACCAGGCAAATCTATATTTGATCTACTATGAGCTTCTCCTGATAAAATGGCTTCTTCACCACCAAAAAACAAAATGACATCAGAACTTTTAGCAGCTCTAATTGCATCATTAAATCCTCTAGTTGTTTTATCTCTACTATAAGTTAACCCTTCTACAAATTCATATTTAGCATTTGCTTTTTTGAAAGCGTCAACGGGTGTAATAGTATGATCGCGTTCACCATCAAATGTCCATGTGCCTAATTGCTCATGAGGTTTATTTGCTAAAGGACCTATTACTGCAACTTTTGTGTTATTTGATAACGGAAGAATGTTTTCATTTTTTAATAATACAGCACTTTTAATTACTGCTTTTTTTGCTTCTTCTAAATGTGAATCTGCGTAAAGATTTCCTGTGTGATCTTCTGGAATATATGGGTCTTCAAATAGGTTTAGTTTTAGTTTTATACGAAGTATATTTTTGACCATAGTATCTAATTCATCCATACTTACCTTATTTTCTTCAATGAGTATTTTTAAATGATGTTCATATGCCTTACTTGTCATTTCCATATCTAAGCCAGCATTTGCTGCTAATTCAGCGACGTGTTTTTCATCTCTTGCATAGCCATGAGAAATCATTTCTACAGTAGAATCCCAATCGCTTACTGTAAATCCATTAAAATTCAATTCATTTCTTAAGACTTCCTTTAACAGAAATTCATTTCCTGTTACAGGGATTCCATTAACTTCATTGAATGAGGTCATTACAGTCGCTGCATTATTATTAATAGCGGCAGTAAAAGGGGGTAAGTAAACATTTCGTAATAATGGTTCGGACATGTTTACTGTATTGTAGTCACGCCCACCTATAGCAGCACCATATCCTATAAAGTGTTTTGCGCAAGCTGCCATACTAGTAGGGTTACTTAGATCATTACTTTGAAAACCTTCTACATATGCTTTGCCTAAAATAGAAGCTAAGTATGGATCTTCACCTGGTGACTCTGCTATCCGTCCCCAACGACTGTCTCTTGCAATATCTAGCATTGGTGCAAACGTCCATCTTATTCCTGCTGAACTAGCTTCGAAAGCGGCAATTTCTGAGGACTTTCTTGCAGTTTCTGCATCCCAAGAAGCTGCTAGACCCAAAGGAATAGGGAAAATAGTTTTGAATCCATGAATAACATCACGTGCAAAAATTAAAGGAACTCCATTTGGACTTTCTTCAACAGCAATACGCTGTAATTCTTTTACGTATTCAAGGTTCATTACATTCAAAAAGGCGCCGATTTCGCCATTTCTCACTGCAGTTTTTAGTTCTTCGGGTAATTCACCATTAACTCTGCTAGACGAACCTCTTAAATTGGTTTGTCCAATTTTTTCTTCAAGAGTCATTTTTGATAATAATTCATTGATTTTTAACTCAATTGCATCATTCTTATTAGGTGTTTTTAAATCAGAAGATTCATTATTCTTACAGTTTGTATGAAGAAAAATGAATACAATTAAAATGAGAGTTTTTGTATAATATTTGATTCGTTTTAATAATTTCATATCTTAAATATTAATGCTAGGGTTATAGATTTTTACTTAAAGAAATTGCTTTTTACTCCTTTTACACCGGGGTTTATTTTAAATACAGAACCAGCAAGCGGATATTTTTCTAGTTCTTCTTCTGTCATATCTAGTTTAGCAGATGTTATGTATAAGGTTTCTAAATTCTCTCCACCAAATGCACATGAAGTAACATTATGAGCCGGTACTTCTATTTTTTGAAGTAATTTTCCAGTTTTAGGGTTAAATCGAATGACTGCATTTCCATTCCACATACCTACCCAAACCATATCTTCAGCATCTATTGTCATCCCATCAGGAAACCCTAATTCTTCAGGGATTTCAACAACAACACGTTCATTCGAAATATCTCCAGATGCATTATTATAGTCATATGCTTTTATTTGAGATGTTGGAGTATCTATATAATACATGGTTGTTTTATCTTTTGTCCAAACAATTCCATTTGAAATAGTAACACTATTAATTTTAGTGGTTACTGAACTATCATTTTTAATTGTGAATAGTTTTGCTTTTCCTGTCTCTTGCTGCCAATTCATAGAGCCTACCCATAATCTTCCTGAAGGGTCACATTTCCCATCATTTAGTCTACTGTTGGTTAATACTTCTCTCATGTCAGAAAAAAGTATAGTTTTTCCAGTTTGTAGATTCATTGTATATATACCATCTGTTAATGCTATCAATGCTTCATCTTTATCTTTAGGGACTACTGTACCAATTTGTGAAGCTGTTGAGAAAGAGCGATTTTGGTTTGTTTTTGGGTTGAATATATTTAGTGACTTACCTTCAATATCAATCCAATACAATTCACTTGTTTTATAATTCCAGATGGCTCCTTCACCTAATTTTGAGTCAATTTTATAAGCGACTGTTACTACATTAATTTCTGCAGTATCGTTTTTTTTCTGTTGTTTTTCATTTGAGTTACAACTCATTAATACAATAGCTAAGATGATAAGACTATATTTTTTCATGATTAAGTTTATAGAGTTTTGTTTTTTGTTAATAGAAGCCTCATCATGTAGTATGACGAGGCTAACTAAAGCTATTAACACAAAAAAAATGACTACTCTCATTTTTTGTTTATGAGAAATTCTTAATTAATAGTGATACTTAATTTCTTTGAAATATTGTTTGATGCATTCCCAATATATATATCATAGTCACCTTTTTCTAAATTCCAATCTGAAATGGATTCATCATAAAAAGCTAAATCACTCTTTTCTATAGTAATTGAAATAGATTGTTTCTCTCCTTTATCTAAATAAACTTTAGAAAATCCTTTTAGTTCTTTTATAGCGCGTTCTACCTCAGAATTTGGCTTACCTACATAAACTTGAACAACTTCGGCACCGTTTACTTGTCCAGTGTTTTCAACATTACAAGTCACAGTAAAACTATCTGTATTATTGTTTACCGTAATATCACTTACTTCAAAATTTGTATAAGATAAACCATACCCAAAAGCAAATTGCGGTTTTATATTTTTTGTATCGTGCCAACGGTAGCCTACAAGAATACCTTCTTTATATTCTTGTGTTGGTGATACTGGTGTATTAGATTCTAAATTAAGCGAAGCGTTTTTATTGTCTTTTTTTAATTCTACGCCAGGATAGGATTCTACACCAAAAGAAACTGCAGCATTATCCTGAAGTTTTTTAGGAAATGAAAAGGGAAGTTTACCAGAAGGATTAACATCTCCACTAATAACATCTGCAATTGCATGACCAGCCATTGAACCTAAATACCAAGTTTGTAATAGACCATCGACAGAATCTATCCAAGGCATTTCTACGGCATTTCCTGAGACAAGTATGAAGCCTATTTTTTTGTTGAGAGCTTTGATATCGTTTAATAATTCTATTTGACCAAATGGTAAATCAAATTGTTCCCTATCTAGATTACCTTCAGAATCTTGTAAGTGACTCTTTGATAATCCACCAACAAACAATACGATATCTGCGGTTTTAGCTACTTTAATAGCTTCGGTTTTTAAAGAATCTGCATTGTAAGGTGATGGTAAAACTTGATCATAAACCGATGCTCCTGAGCCATAACCCATGGAATAAACTATTTTGGCATTTTTATAGCGTTCTTGTAAGCCTTTTAGGGGAGAAATTTCAAATTTTGGCTTTAACTCTGATGAACCCCCGCCTTTAGTCATAGAGCGTGTTGCGTTTTCGCCAATAACTGCAATTGTTAATCCAACGTTATCTTCAACTGGGAAAAAACTATTGTCATTTTTAAGAAGCACAATACCTTCAGTTGCTACTTTTCTGGCAACATCATGGTGCTCTTTATTGTTTGCTCTTCCAAAAGATTGATTATTACTCATATTGGTTCTGTATCGTAACCTTAAAACACGTCTCACCTTATCATCTAGAACACTTTCAGGAATTTCACCTTTTTTAATGGCTTCTAAAAATGGATTAGCTAAGTAATATTGACTGTAATGATTTGCAGTTGTTGTTCCTAAACCATCTGTACCAGTTCCCATTTCTATGTCTAGTCCTTTAAGAGCGGCTTCTTTAGTATTATGAGCAGAACTCCAATCGCTAATTACTACACCATCAAATTTCCAATCACCTTTTAATATTTTATTAGTTAACAACTCATGGTGCGTCGTATATTCTCCTCTAAACTTATTATATGCTCCCATTATAGACCATACTTTACCTTCAGTTACAGCAGCTTTAAAAGCAGGTAAATATATTTCGTGTAAAGCTCTATCACTAACTTCTACACTGATTTTGTCTCTCCAATGTTCTTGATTGTTTAATGCATAATGTTTCACACAAGCCGCAACTCCATTTTTTTGAACGCCTTTTACATAAGGAACAACCATAGTAGAAGCTAAAAATGGATCTTCTCCCATGTATTCAAAATTTCTCCCATTCATAGGTGTTCTATAAATGTTTACTCCAGGCCCAAGAAGCACATCCTTTTTGCGATATTTTGCTTCTTCTCCTAATGCTATACCAAATTGACTTGCTAAATCCGGATTAAAAGTTGAAGCTAAGCACGTTAACGCTGGGAAAGCTGTTATTGAATCATTTGTCCAGCCAGCATAAGCCCAATCATCCCAACTTATTTCTGCTCTTACGCCATGTGGTCCATCTGACATCCATATCTCAGGAATACCAAGTCTATCTACTCCTTTTGTACTAAATTTTGATTGCGCATGGCATAAATCAACTTTCTCCTCTAAGGTAAGTAATGAGATTATAGAATCTATCTTAGTTTCAATTTCTGCGGAATTTGACTCTATAGTATTTGTAGCTATATTTTTAGATTTATTACATCCTGTAACTATGAAAAGAATGAGAATAAAAAAATGTAATTTAGAACTGTTATTCATTTTTGACTTTTTGATAATTTGTTAGTTTCTTAAAAAAGTTATTTAAGAATTTATGATGAAGTAAAACTACTTTAAAAGCCAAATTTAGAATAAAACTAATGTGGCGAACAGTGAAACAATTGTTGCATTGACCTTTTGGTTAGTGTATTATTTTAGATTAAGAATTAAATATAAGGACAGAGGTAATAGTCTTTTTGCTATTGAATCTTTGATAAGTACTTGTCTTTAATTATTTGTCCAACAGGTTTGTTTTCAATCTTACTCTCTAACCAAGAGATAATATCTAAATACAAAAATGCTCTACGCTCAAAAGGATGATCCTCATACACTTTAAGTCGTTCTAATAAATCTCTAAAGGCATTTTTTAAATCGTGTGGATAAATATCCTGAAGTCCTCTAATAAACTTTATCATTTCTTTTTGCACTTCGTGCAAGTCGTTCATTTTTATTAAAAACTTGTAGGTGCTTCTAAGTAAAGTTTCTAAATGATAATCTAAACCGGCTTCATAATGAGCTACAAGATTCAATACTCTAGAAAAACAAAGCAAATCTTCACGCATGGAGAGTGATTTGTTAGATATAATTTTAGCTAAATATTTAATACAAGCTTTGTTGTTTCCTGCTCCAAAATGTAGACTAGCAAACTTGTAATAAAAAATCATTTTATGATGCGGATCAATTCTTGAATCATACAAAACTAATTCCTTTTCAATTTTTGGGATCAATTCTAAACCTTCCTCAAAACTACCATCTATAAAATGCTGATTGATGCTGTGAAAGTTAGTATACAAGAAAACTAGCGTCGAAACGTTTTCATCTTTGTTAAATTTAGGATTGTCAACTATAGCTTTAAAGTGCTCTAATTTTTTTACAAATTTTGGTTTATTGTTAATGAAATAGATAGACTCTAATAAGTAGTTATTTCCTTTTAAAAAGAAGACAGGATTAAGATTAATCATGCTTGGATTCTGATGGAATAAATCTACCCATTTAGCTGCGTATCTATAACAGTTTAAAAAATCTTGAAGCAAAAAATTATACCATAAATGTGCTTTGTAGTACCATAATTTTTCTCTAAAACCTAGCTTTTTATCTTTTACCTCAGGAAGCCTATCATTAAAGTATTCGGTAACATCATTACTCTCTTTTTCATTCTTAACATAGCCCGTTTTTAAAATAATACTGTAAAGTTGTAATGATAAATTTGAGAGCTTACTGGCAATAACATTTTGAGCGCTCAAATCACGTGCCTGAATAGCTAATTCGTCTGCTCGTGTACTAATGCTTCGAGTAATATATTGGGACTCAATTATTTTTTCGAGTTCAACAATTTCAAAAGCCATGTTTTTTTCTTCATTAGTAATGGCTAAATCTTTGGCTTTGTCTAATATTTTTAGACTCTGTTTATATAAACCTTTATGATACAGAATAGATGCGAAATCGAGTTGTTCTCTTATTTGGGAACGTATATTTTGGTGAGAAGGATTTAGCTTAAGGCTTATTAGGACTTGCTTATATAAATGTGCTTTTACATTGGCCAATTGTTGTTTTTTAACAATGCCGCTTTTTATAATTAATGCTTCATTGTAATTTTTTGCCTTGTCTAGAAGGTTAAAAAGATTTAAAAATTTAGAATCAGAATTTACACCAAGTCTTCCTACATAAAGTTTAAACTGCCGTTTTTCAGACTTAGTCAGTGACTTTACGAGTGAGAATAAATTATCTTTTTGGTCTTTAGTTGTCAATGTAAAACAAATATATATTATTGATAATCAATACGTTATAATGTAAATTTAATTTTGAACATCGTAAAATTATATTAAAGTCATGGTCTTTAGATAAAATCAAAACATAAATTCGTAAGACAATACTAATCTATATTTTGATAAATGTCAAATAACAATATTCAAATCTTCGATACAACACTTCGCGATGGAGAGCAAGTTCCGGGTTGTAAACTCAATACGGATCAGAAAGTTGTCATCGCTGAGCAGCTAGATACACTTGGAGTTGATGTCATTGAAGCAGGTTTTCCAGTTTCGAGTCCAGGTGATTTTAAATCTGTTGAGGCGATTTCAAAAATTGTTAAGAATGCCACAGTTTGTGGTTTAACACGTTCAGTACAGAATGATATTAAGGTTGCAGCAGAAGCTCTAAGGTATGCTGTGAAACCTAGGATTCATACAGGTATAGGGACTTCAGAATCACATATCGTTCATAAATTTAAAACGACTCAAGAAGATATTTTAGAGCGTGCTTATGCAGCTGTAAAATATGCAAAATCGTTTGTTGAGGATGTGGAGTTTTATGCCGAAGATGCTGGTAGAACTGATAATGAATATTTGGCAAGAGTATGCGAAGCAGCTATAAGGGCTGGTGCAACAGTATTGAATATTCCAGATACAACGGGCTATTGTTTACCAAGTGAATATGGTGAAAAAATTAAATACTTAAAAGAAAATGTAAAAGGTATTGAAAAGGCCATATTATCATGTCACTGTCATAATGATTTAGGCTTAGCAACAGCAAACTCTATAGAAGGAGTAATTAACGGAGCGCGTCAAATAGAATGCACTATAAATGGTATTGGTGAACGCGCAGGAAACACAGCTTTAGAAGAAGTAGTAATGGTGTTAAAACAACACCCTTACCTAAATTTAGATACAAATATTAATACCTCTATGCTTTACGGAATGAGCCAATTGGTGAGTGATAGCATGGGGATTTATACGCAACCTAACAAGGCTATTGTTGGAGCAAATGCCTTTGCTCATAGCTCTGGAATTCATCAAGATGGTGTGATTAAGAATCGCGAAACTTATGAGATTATAGACCCAAAAGATGTTGGTGTCACAGAATCTGCAATTGTATTAACAGCAAGAAGTGGCCGTGCAGCTTTAGCTTACAGAGCTAAAAATGTAGGTTATGAATTAACCAAGTTGCAATTGGATGAGGTCTATGCTAACTTTTTAAGTTTTGCAGATCAGAAGAAAGAAATTAATGATAATGATATTCATCAAATCATTGAAACGAGTAAAGTTTATCAAGAAATTCTTTCAGCATAATGAGTAAAAAAACATTATTTGATAAAGTCTGGGATTCGCATGTGGTCAGTAGCATTGATAACGGTCCGCAGATATTGTATATAGATAAGCACTTAATCCACGAGGTTACAAGTCCGCAAGCTTTTAATGAATTAGAAGATCGCGGAATTCCTATTTTTAGACCAGACCAGATTGTGGCGACTGCAGATCATAATACACCAACTTTAAATCAAGATCAACCAATTAAAGATGCGTTGTCTAGAAATCAATTAGAACAACTTTCAGAAAATTGTAGAAAAAACAATATTACATTATATGAGTTAGGACATCAATATAATGGAATTGTGCATGTAATGGCTCCTGAGTTAGGAGTGACACAACCAGGCTCTACCATGGTCTGCGGAGATAGTCATACTTCAACTCATGGTGCCTTTGGAGCTATTGCATTTGGTATAGGAACAAGCCAGGTCGCGCAAGTTTTTGCAAGCCAGTGCTTGTTACTTACCAAGCCAAAAAGTTTAAGGGTTACCGTTAATGGAAAATTGCAGCATGGCGTCTTGCCAAAAGATGTCATTCTTTATATCATTTCAAAATTAGGAACTAATTCTGGTACAGGATATTTCTGCGAATATGCAGGAAATGTTTTTGAAGAGATGAGTATGGAAGGTCGTATGACCGTTTGTAATATGAGTATTGAAATGGGAGCTAGAGGAGGAATGATAGCGCCAGATGAAACTACATTTGAATATGTAAAAGGTCGAAAATTCGCGCCTCAAGGTGAAGATTTTGATAAGAAAGTGGATTATTGGAAAACGTTGCCAACAGATGATGGAGCTCAGTTTGATAAAGAATATCATTTTGAAGCTGAAGATATTGAACCAATGGTAACGTACGGAACTAATCCAGGAATGGGAATTAAAATTTCTGAAACTATTCCTGTAGATGAAAATCCGTCATTCAAAAAGTCATTAGCTTATATGAATTTTGAAGCAGGTGAAAGCTTAATCAACAAGCCTATCAATTTTGTGTTTATAGGTAGTTGTACCAATTCTAGAATTGAAGACTTTAGAGTTGCTGCAGATTTTATAAAAGGTAAAAAGAAAGCAGATAATGTTACGGCTTGGTTAGTGCCAGGTAGTAAACAAGTTGAAGCTCAGATTATAGAAGAAGGTTTAAAGGTTGTTTTTGATGAAGCTGGATTTGAACTCCGTCAACCAGGATGTTCGGCATGTTTGGCGATGAATGATGATAAAATCCCACAAGGAGAATATTGTGTATCTACATCCAATAGAAATTTTGAAGGACGACAAGGTCAAGGTTCTAGAACAATATTAGCAAGTCCTTTAGTAGCAGCTGCTACTGCAGTTGAAGGAAAAATAATTGATATCACTAAACACTTAAATTAATGGAGAAGTTTACAACATTAAAGTCAACAGCCATTCCATTAAATATTGAGAATGTGGACACAGATCAGATTATACCAGCACGTTTTTTAAAAGCGACAGATAAAAAAGGATTTGGAGATAATGTATTTAGAGATTGGAGGTACAATAAAGATGGTTCTGAGAATTCAGAATTCATTTTGAACGATTCAAAATATTCTGGAAGCATTTTAGTTGCTGGGGATAATTTTGGTTGTGGTTCTAGTAGAGAGCATGCAGCATGGGCAATTGTAGGTTATGGATTTAAAGTTGTAGTCTCTAGTTTTTTTGCAGATATTTTTAAAGGGAATGCATTAAATAATGGGTTATTGCCAGTTCAGGTTTCTGAAACTTTTCTTAGTGACTTATTAAGTAAAATTGTATCCAATCCTGAAACAGAGATTGATGTAAATCTTGAAAAACAAACCATTTCTATAGTGGGTTCAGATACTTCTGAAGATTTCGAAATAGACGCCTACAAAAAAACATGTATGATTAATGGTTACGATGATATCGATTACCTAATCAATAATAAAGAACAAATTGAAGCTTTTGAAGCTCATAAGATATACTAAAATATGAAATTAAATATAGCAGTTTTGCCAGGTGATGGTATTGGCCCAGAAGTTACTAATCAAGCAATAAAAGCTTTGAAAGCTATTGCTTTAGAATTCAATCATAATTTTAAATTTGTAACAGCAAATGTCGGTGCTATGGCTATAGATAAGCATAACGACCCTTTGCCAGAAGAAACTTTAGATTTATGTAAATCTTCAGACGCTATTTTATTTGGTGCTATTGGTCATCCTAAATATGATAATAATCCTACAGCCAAAGTGCGTCCAGAACAAGGCTTGCTCAAACTGAGAAAAGAATTAGGTTTATACGCTAACATTAGACCTGTAAAAGCTTATGAAACGTTGTTAGATAAGTCGCCTTTGAAAAAACATATTGTCCAAGGAACAGATATTAGTATTTATAGAGAGTTGACTGGAGGAATTTATTTCGGCGAAAAGCAATTGAGTGCTGATGGTAATGTGGCTTCAGATTTATGTATGTATTCTAGAGAAGAAATAGAACGCATTGCGCATTTAGCGTTTCAAGCGGCTCAAAATAGGAATAACAAAGTTACTTTGGTTGATAAGGCTAATGTTTTAGAAAGTTCAAGACTATGGAGGAAAGTTGTTGCTGAAGTGGCTGAACAATATAAGGATGTTGAGCTAGATTATTTATTTGTTGATAATGCGGCTATGCAAATGATATTAAACCCAAAACAGTTTGATGTTATTTTAACCGAAAATATGTTTGGAGATATTATAAGTGATGAAGCTAGTGTTATTGGTGGCTCAATTGGACTATTGGCCTCAGCTTCTGTTGGAGAAAAATATGCGATGTTTGAGCCTATACATGGTTCCTTTCCTCAGGCAACAGGTAAAGGAATTGCAAACCCAATAGCTTCAATATTATCGGCGGCGATGTTGTTAGAACATTTTGATTTATTTGCTGAGGCAGAAATGATTAGGCAGGCGGTTGATAAATCGCTTAAACTTAATATTTCAACACCAGATATTAATATAAAGTACGATAATGTAACAACAGGTAAAGTAGGTGAATTTATTGAAGATTTTATCAGTAATCCAGATGATAGTAATATGAATTTTACAAATATTCACCTAGGTCAATCGACAATCATATAAATAAATGCCTACACAGCCAAAGCTTACGCGATTCAATCAAAACGTATTATCAAAGTATCAGATATACAACAGTATATTTATGACGTTGCCATTTGATACAATTACAAAAACAGGAGTCTTATTGCCTTTGTTTCATGAGACATGCCAAAAAGGGTTTGAAAATCAAGAAAACCCAACAACTATAGTCGATACATTTTTTAAAAAATACCAAGCGAGAAGATCACCTAAGAGTCAGATTAATTTATTGTTCCGTTTTATTCAATATATAGAACGTCAAGTGGTATTATTTGATGCTATTGAAGATGCAGCTTTTCCGGTTGTAAATAACATGGATGGTATCGGTACGCTTCGTAGTTTAAAGGAATCTGTTGCAAAAGACAATAAGTTAGAAACACTTCAAAAATATCTTGAAGAGTTTAAAGTACGAATTGTCTTAACAGCGCATCCAACACAATTTTATCCAGGTTCAGTCTTAGGAATTATCACAGATTTAACCACAGCTATTCGCGAAAATGATTTATTGAAGATTAATGATTTATTAGCGCAATTAGGAAAAACACCATTTTTCAAACATAAAAAACCAACACCTTATGATGAGGCTGTGAGTTTAATATGGTATTTAGAAAATGTGTTTTATAAATCCTTCGGAACGATTTACGATTATATTCAACAGAATATTTTTGATGGTAAACAAATAGATAATGATATTATAAATATTGGGTTTTGGCCAGGAGGTGATCGCGATGGTAATCCGTTTGTAACGCCAGAAATCACGCTTAATGTTGCTAAGCGATTACGTGATACTGTGATCAAAAACTATTACAGAGATGCACGTCGTTTAAGACGAAAACTGACTTTCGCTGGAGTTGAAGAAAGAATAATAGTACTAGAAACAGAGCTTTATAAAATTATAACCAATAAGAATTCGAACTTAACAGCAGAGAGTTTTGCTTCAGAACTAAAAATTATTAAAGATGTCATAGTAAATGAACATCAATCACTTTACGTTTCTGAAGTGAATAGTTTGTTGAATAAAATTCACTTATTTGGATTCCATTTTGCAAACTTAGATATACGACAAGATAGTCGAAAGCATGCTCAGTTTTTTAATGATATGGTTAATACGTTGATAGAAAGTGGAAGCGAAATTTTTCCAAAAAATTATCACGACTTATTAGAAAAGGAGCAAATAAAAATATTGTCTAAAGTTGAAGGCGAAGTTGATTTATCATTAATAAAAGATGAAGAAACGCTGAAGGCTTTAAAAACGATGAAAGCTATAAAAACCATTCAAGGCACTAATGGAGAAAAGGCTGCAAATCGATACATTATAAGTAACAACCAAACAACATTGCATGTCATGCAATTATTTGCGATGTTGAAGTTAGTTGCATTTCAAGATGAAATGACGGTTGATATTGGGCCGCTTTTTGAAACCATAACAGATTTAGAAAACGCGCCAGCTGTAATGGAGGAGTTATATACAAATCCTCAATATGCTGCACATTTAAAATCTCGTGGTAATAAGCAAACTATAATGCTAGGTTTTAGTGATGGTACAAAAGATGGAGGTTATTTAATGGCGAATTGGGCGATTTATAAAGCCAAAGAAAACTTAACTAGAGTCTCTAGAGAACATGGAATTAAAGTTGTTTTCTTTGATGGTCGTGGTGGTCCACCAGCAAGAGGTGGTGGAAAAACACATAATTTCTATGCATCACTTGGGCCAACAATTGAAGACAAAGAAGTGCAATTAACGATACAAGGGCAAACGATTAGTTCTAATTTTGGAACGTTGGAATCGTCTCAGTATAATTTGGAGCAATTAATAAGTTCTGGTATACATAATAGTCTAAGCGATTCAGATTTAAGCATGCTTCCAGAAAATAGAGATGTGATGACGGATTTATCTGAACGTAGTTATAAAGCGTATTCAGATTTTAAAGCGCATCCAAAATTCATTACGTATTTAGAGCATATGAGTACATTGAAGTATTATGCTAAAACCAATATTGGAAGCCGTCCTTCTAAACGTGGAAAATCTGAAGGTTTAGTGTTTGAAGATTTAAGAGCCATTCCATTTGTAGGATCTTGGAGTCAATTAAAGCAAAATGTACCAGGCTTTTTTGGAGTAGGTACAGCTTTAAAGCATTATGAAGATGTTGGTGAGTTTGAAAAAGTACAAACCTTATTCAAAACATCAGACTTCTTTAAGACCTTAATTGAAAATAGTATGATGTCTTTGTCTAAATCATTCTTCGATTTAACAAGATACATGGCAGAAGACCCTGAATATGGAGAATTCTGGACCATCATTTATAACGAATACGAAACTTCAAAACGTTTGATATTAAAGCTTACAGGTTATAAAGAATTAATGCAAGAAGAACCTGCGGGTAAAGCATCAATTGCGGTTAGAGAATCTATCGTTTTACCATTATTGACGATTCAACAATATGCACTTAAGAAAATTCAAGAGTTAGAAAAAGAAGGTGTTAAACCAAATGATGAGCAAATGAAAATTTATGCGAGTATGGTAACACGATCATTGTTTGGTAATATTAATGCGAGTCGAAATTCGGCTTAGGTAAAATTCATTCTAATATAGAAGAAAAGTTCTGTTAGTTATAAAGCTAATAGAGCTTTTTTTGTGCTGATTTTTTTAATTAAAAAACCCTCAAAGACTAATCTCAGAGGGTTTTTTCCTAACAACTAATTAACTAATCTAATGACAATAAGACTAGTGCTCATTTAATCTAAAATCTGGGTAAGCATCCATTCCGTGCTCATGTGCATCAAGACCTTCTAATTCTTCACGTTCAGAAACTCTAATTCCTACTGTCTTCTTCATAATAAATATGATTAAGAATGAAGATACAATACAGATAGCTGCATAAGATACTACACCTATAAGCTGGCTTACAAATTGTTCTCCACTAGCTAATGCTCCAAAAAGGCCAACAGCTAAAGTTCCCCAAATACCACATGCTAAGTGCACAGCTATGGCTCCAACAGGATCATCTAATTTAAGTCTATCAATTAATGATACAGCAAATACGATAATCGCACCAGCAATCGCTCCGATAAGAATAGCATCAGTTGGACTCATCTGGTCTGCACCAGCAGTAATACCAACTAAACCACCTAATATACCATTAAGGAACATTGTTAAATCTAAGTTTTTATAACGTATAAATGATACAAGAGCAGCAACAACTCCACCAGCCGCAGCTGCTAAGCATGTTGTTACTAATGTTAATGATGTTAATGAGGGATCAGCAGATAAAACAGAACCACCATTAAAACCAAACCAACCTAACCATAATATAATAACTCCAGCAGTTGCTAATGGAATATTATGACCTGGAATTGCTTGTATTTTGCTGTCTTTAAATTTGCCAATCCTAGAACCTAAAAGGCAAACCGCAACTACTGCTGCCCAACCTCCAACAGAGTGTACTAAGGTTGAACCTGCAAAATCATAAAAAGGTGTTTCTAATGTTTGTAAAAATCCACCTCCCCATTTCCAAGAACCAGCGATTGGATAAATAAGACCAACGTAGATTACTGTGAAAACCATAAATGGTCCAATTTTCATACGTTCTGCCACAGCTCCAGATACAATAGTTGCGGCAGTAGCTGCGAACATGCCTTGAAATAAGAAGTCTGTCCAATACGTGTAACCTTCGTTATAGGTTAGGTCTAAAGCTCCTTCTGCCATTGGTGCATCTAATCCAAAACCTGCGAATCCGATAAACCCGTTGAAGTCTCCAGGGTACATTAAGTTGAATCCTACTAAGCAGTATAATAGTAGGCCTACAGTAATAATAAATATATTTTTAAATAATATGTTAATTGTATTTTTTTGACGTGTCAAACCGATTTCTAAAAATGCAAAACCTAAATGCATAAAAAAAACGAGTGCTGTACAGATCATCATCCATACATTATTTGTAGTTAATAATTCCATGTGTTTTATTTTAAAGTTTGTCCTCCTTTTTCTCCTGTTCGTATTCTGTAAACTTCATCTATCTGAGAGACAAAGATTTTGCCATCACCAACATCTCCTGTAGAGGCAGCTTCAAGAAGTGTTCTAATAGTGATATCTTCAAAGTCATCATTGACAACGATAGATAAGTATCTTCGTTGTATGTCACTAGTGCTATAAGAAACACCTCTATAAACGTGGCCTTCTTTTTCGTTTCCAAGACCTGTTACATCCCAATAAGAGAAGAAGTTTACTCCTACTTCATGAAGGGCTCTTTTTACTTTAGAAAACATTGATTTTCTAATAATTGCTTCAACTTTTTTCATTTTATTTAGTGTTAGTTAGAATTGATATATTGCAGCTATGGTAAATGCAGCAAGGCTACTTGCGTCTTCTCCGTCAGCATCGAAATACGCTGCGTCATTGTTACTCCAAGAGTCAAATCTGATTTCAGGCTTAATAATTAAGTTGCTGTCCACAGTGTAACTACCTGTTAATGTTGTAGCGAATACGCTTGGTAAATCATCAAGATCTTTATCATGAAGGCTAAAATACTCGGCTCTTAGACCAATTGAAAAGTCCTTATTAAGACCGTATTGTGGGTAAAGAGCAGCTCCATAAAAACCACTACCATCATTGTCATTATATGCTGCGTTAATTCCTAAGAAAAATTCATCTGAAAGGTCAAAACCACCTGTATAATCAATTTCAAAACCTAAACCACCGTTGTTTCCACTATCGTAGTATAAGTTTAGGTATTGATCAGAATATCCTAATTGTGCACCAAATGAATATTCACCTGTTGTAGAAGTGTTATTTGTATCCCAAGGATTCATAACTGCTAACATTAAGCTAAAATCATCAGATAAAGCAAAATCTGCTTTTAAACCCATATGAGAGAAAGGGCCACTTGAAAATAGATAGGATGTACTATAGTTAAAGTTTACTGCAGGAGCAATGACTTCATATCCTAAAAATGTATTAAAGCGACCAAACGTTAAAGTTGTACTTTCTGAAACATTCCAGTAAGCATATGCTTGATTTATTATACCATCGACAATGTCATTGCTAAAAGTAGCGCCAGCTCCTCTTGGCCCTGTAACTAAATCAAGTACTGCACCTACTTTTCCGCTTTCATAGCTGGCAATTATGTTGCCCATACCAAATGCAAATCCTGTTTGATTCGCAAAAGCAGTCCCAAATGATTGCCCAGAATCATCTGATGTTGTTAGTAAGGTTTGGTAATAAGCATCAATACTTCCGCTTAAGGTAAACTTCTTTTCAGTAGTTTTTTCTGAATCTTGAGCTGTTAGAACTATTGATGTTAATAGTAATGTTAAAGTAAATAATTGTTTCATAAAAATTGTATTTAATTTGATTAAATTCGAATCAAATCTATATAAAGTTTAATTACACCCTATAAAAAAAAGGGTATATAATATAATTTTTATTGATTTTTGATTTTATACCCCTAAATTTTTAGGGTTTATTTTATTTTAACTCATTTTTTATGATATTATCAATTAGGTTTCTTAAATATTTTATGAAAATTGTTAATTGAATATATAATTTTCAAAGTCTAGTTATTATCGCAAACGTTTTCGCAATAAATGCTATTTTTTATTGAATATTTTTTCATTACTTATTTGTTATTATATCCCGTTATTATTGAAGAATCTTCATTTAGATAGCCCTTAATTATCGATATGAGAAAAGTGTTTCTACTTTTTTTTTAATCAAGTTCTAGGGTATATATTAGAGGTGTAATAGGGGTTAAAAACCCTCAAAATTTTCTGAATTATGCTGAAGAAACAAGGACTTTATTTACCAGAATTAGAACACGAAAATTGTGGAGCAGGATTCATCTGTAATCTTAAAGGTGAAAAAACAAATCAAATTATACATGACGCTTTAGAGATTCTTGTAAAATTAGAGCATCGTGGTGGAGTTAGTGCAGATGGAAAAACTGGAGATGGAGCTGGTTTATTAATAGACATACCTCATGCGTATTTTAAACGCGTTTGTGGTTTTAAAGTTCCAGTAAAAGGAAAATATGCTGTAGGAATGGTATTTCTGCCCAAAAACAGAAATCAGTATAGATTTTGTAAAGACACTTTCGAAAAAGAAATTAGTGCTCAAGGACTTTCTGTTATAGGCTGGAGAGAAGTACCTGTAGATTCGACACAACTTGGTGAAATCGCTTTAGCATCAGAGCCTAATATTGAACAAGTTTTTATAGGCAAATCAAATGAAGTTTCAGAAGCAGATTTTAATGCAAAGCTCTATGCAGCACGTAAAATAGCTGAGCATACGATTAGAAAATCTAAAATGTCTCAGAGTTCTTATTTCTATGTGTCGAGTTTATCTATGAATACCTTAATATATAAAGGTATTATCATGCCAGAAGATATTGGGCCCTATTATAAGGATTTACAAGAAGATGATTTGGTGACACGTTTAGCGTTAGTACACCAACGTTTTTCAACTAATACAATGCCAACTTGGGAATTAGCGCAGCCATTCCGATTTATGTGCCAGAATGGTGAAATAAATACACTTCGTGGTAATGTAAGCCGAATGCGAGTTCGCGAAGAAATCATGAAAAGTGATGTCTTTGGTCCACAAATTGAAAAATTATTTCCAATCATATTACCGGGAAAATCAGATTCAGCTTCCATGGATATGGTAGTAGAGTTGTTAACTCATACTGGTCGTTCATTACCTGAAGTGATGATGATGATGATTCCTGAAGCTTGGGAAAAACATGCAACAATGTCACCAGAGCGTAAAGCATTTTACGAGTATAACGCTTGTATTATGGAACCTTGGGATGGACCAGCTTCTGTACCTTTTACAGATGGTAATTATATTGGAGCTTTATTAGATAGAAACGGTTTAAGACCTTCAAGATATACAGTGACTAAAAGCGGAAAACTGATTATGTCTTCTGAAATTGGAGTTGTTGATGTTGCACCAGAAGATGTAGAAAGTCATGGTCGTTTAGAGCCAGGAAAAATGTTTCTGGTTGATATGAACCAAGGTCGAATCATTAATGATGAAGAAATAAAAAGTAAGATCGTTAAGGAACGACCATATCAAGAATGGTTGGATAAAACACATTTACACTTAAAAGATATACCATATACTGGCGAAACTTGTCCGATAGAAACGCTAGATATAAAAACAAGACAGCGTTTATTCAATTATACTTACGAAGATATTCAGGAGGTTATTACACCCATGGCTCAAAAGGCAAAAGAAGCCTTAGGCTCTATGGGAATTGATACGCCTTTGGCTGTGTTGTCTAACAAACCACAGTTGATTTCAAACTATTTTAAACAGTTATTTGCTCAAGTTACAAACCCACCTTTAGATGGAATTAGAGAAGAAATTGTTACAGATATTAGTTTGTCACTAGGAAAGGATAGAAACATTTTCAGTATTACAGAAAGACAATGTCGAAAATTGAAAATTCAGAATCCTGTAATTTCAAATGACGATTTAGATAAAATTAGAAACATTTCAATTGAAAGTTTTAAAGCCGAAACTATTGAAATGCTTTATCAAAAAGATAAAGGGCTAAATGGACTTGAAGACGCTTTGGATAATATCATTATTCAAATTGAAAAAGCTTTAGAACGAAAAACGAATATCATTATTCTTTCAGACAGAGGAGTGAATAAAGAGTTGGCGCCAATTCCTGCTTTATTAGCTTGTTCTTATGTGAGTCATCAAATGAATCGTTTACGTAAGCGTTCATATTTCGATATTATTATTGAATCTGCAGAGCCACGCGAGCCACATCATTTCGCCACATTATTTGGTTATGGAGCATCTGCTGTAAATCCTTATATGGTGAACGAAATTATCAGAATGCAAGTTAAAGATGGCTTTATTACTGATATGGATGAACAAAAAGCGGTTGACAATTTCAACAAAGCGATTGGAAAAGGCATTCTAAAAGTGATGAACAAAATTGGTATCTCAACCTTACGTTCGTATAGAGGTTCACAGATTTTTGAAATTGTTGGTTTCAACTCACAATTTGTCGAAAAATACTTTCCATATACTGCTTCAAGAATTGAAGGTATTGGGCTATATGAAATTGAAAAAGAAATTGACAAGCGTTACCAACATGCTTATCCAGGCAATGTACTCGATAAGCGTTTAGGTTTAAATATTGGTGGAGATTATAGATGGAGACGTAATGGAGAACGTCATTTATTTAATCCGACTACTGTTGCAAAATTGCAACAAGCGGTTAGACTGAGTGATCAAAAGAGTTATGATGTTTATGCAAAAAACATCAACGAACAATCTAAAAATTTAATGACTATTCGTGGTTTATTTGAGTTTAATAATATAGACCCTATTCCAATTGAAGAAGTAGAACCTTGGACAGAAATTGTAAAACGTTTCAAAACAGGTGCGATGTCTTATGGTTCGATTTCACGTGAAGCTCACGAAAATTTGGCTATTGCCATGAATAGAATTGGAGGGAAATCTAATTCTGGAGAAGGGGGTGAAGACAGAAAGCGTTTTCAGCCAGATGTGAATGGTGATAGCAGGAATTCAGCCATAAAGCAAGTAGCTTCAGGTCGTTTTGGAGTGACGTCTCATTACTTAACCAATGCGAAAGAGATTCAAATTAAAATGGCTCAAGGTGCAAAACCTGGAGAAGGTGGTCAGCTTCCTGGTGAAAAAGTTTTACCATGGATTGCAGCTGCTAGAAATTCGACACCATTTGTAGGTTTAATTTCGCCACCTCCACATCACGATATTTATTCAATTGAAGATTTAGCACAATTGATTTACGATTTAAAAAACGCAAATCGTGAAGCAAGAATTAATGTAAAATTAGTATCAGAAGTTGGTGTAGGTACCATCGCAGCAGGTGTAGCTAAGGCAAAAGCTGATGTCGTTTTAATTGCAGGTTATGATGGAGGTACAGGAGCTTCGCCGTTAACTTCACTAAAACATGCAGGATTACCTTGGGAACTTGGCTTAGCTGAAGCACAACAAACGTTGGTGCTTAATAATTTAAGAAGTAGAATTGTTGTAGAATGTGATGGTCAGTTAAAAACTGGTCGTGATGTTGCTATTGCTGCATTATTAGGTGCTGAAGAATTCGGATTTGCAACTGCACCATTAGTAGCTTCTGGCTGTATTATGATGCGTAAATGTCATTTAAATACCTGCCCTGTTGGTATTGCAACTCAAGATAAAGCGTTACGTAAAAACTTTAAAGGCACACCAGAACATGTGATTAATTTCTTCTATTATATTGCTGAAGAACTCAGAGGTATTATGGCAGAACTTGGGTTTAGAACCATGGCAGAAATGGTTGGTCAAACGCAAAAAATAAACGCTAAAAAGGCTATTAAACATTATAAAGCAAAAGGTTTAGACTTGTCTTCAATTTTGCACAGACCAGCTGTTTATAATAAGATGACTGTAAAAAATACTGAGAAGCAGGATCATAATTTGGACAATGTTTTAGATTTCAAAATCTTAAAAGATTCGCATCGCGCTTTATATAGAAAAGAGCAGATGACATTGGCTTATCCAATTAAAAACACAAACCGAACGGTTGGAGCGATTGTAAGTAATGAAATTTCAAAAATATATGGTCATTTAGGTTTACCAGAAGATACCTTAAATATCAATTTTGAAGGTTCAGCAGGGCAAAGTTTTGGTGCTTTTGGAGCAAACGGATTAACCTTTAAGCTCGAAGGAAATACAAATGATTACCTCGGAAAAGGGTTGTCTGGTGCCAAGCTTATTGTAAAGAAACCAACAAAAGCAGATTTCGTTGCAGAAGATAATATCATAATAGGTAACGTTTGTTTGTTTGGTGCTGTTGAGGGTGAAGCTTACATCAACGGCATTGCTGGTGAACGCTTCGCTGTTAGAAACTCTGGAGCAACTGCAGTTGTAGAAGGTGTTGGAGATCATTGTTGTGAATACATGACAGGTGGAAACGTAATTGTTCTTGGTAAAACAGGACGAAATTTCGCAGCAGGAATGAGTGGTGGAATCGCATATGTTTACGATCCTGAAAACAAATTTGTAAATGGTTTGTGTAATACCGAAACTATCGAATTTGAAGCCATTACCGAAGAAGATGCAAATGATTTAAAGTCATTGATTAAAAAGCATGTAAAATATACAGATAGTAAAAAAGGCCAGGCGCTTTTAGCAGATTGGGAAACAAGTTTATCTCATTTTGTAAGAGTTATGCCTACGGAATATAAGCGCGCATTAAAACGCTTGGAGATTGAGGAGCAAATGGTTGAAGCATTAGAAACAGTATAGGACAATGGGAAAAGTAACAGGTTTTAAAGAATTCGAAAGAAAAGATGAGGCTTATAAGTCAGTAAAGGATCGTGTAAAGCATTATAAAGAATTTACAGTGCCTTTAAATGACAAGGACATGACCGAACAGGGATCGCGTTGTATGGATTGCGGAATTCCATTTTGCCATAGTGGTTGTCCGCTTGGGAATTTAATTCCAGATTTTAACCATATGGTGCATCAAGGAGAGTGGCAAAAAGCCTCTTGGATTTTACATTCTACAAATAATTTTCCAGAATTTACGGGTCGTTTATGTCCAGCTCCATGTGAGCAAGCCTGTGTATTAGGTATTATTGAAGATCCAGTTTCTATAGAAAATATTGAAAAGAATATTGTTGAACGCGCTTTTAAAGAAGGTTGGATAAAGCCACAACCGCCAAAAACACGAACTGGTAAAACTATTGCCATTGTTGGTTCTGGACCAGCAGGATTAGCAGCTGCACAACAATTAAACAGAGCTGGTCATACGGTTACCGTCTTTGAACGCGATGATGCTATTGGAGGTTTATTACGTTATGGAATCCCAAACTTTAAAATGGAAAAAGGGGTCATAGATCGCCGTTTAGTGATATTAGAAGCCGAAGGCATTGTGTTTAAAACCAATGTAAATGTTGGAGTGAATTATGATGTTGAAGAGTTAAAAACCTTTGATGCGGTAGTACTTTGTGGTGGAGCAACTGAAAGAAGAAGTTTACCAACACCGGGAATTGATGCTGATGGCGTAGTGCAAGCAATGGATTTCTTGACGCAGCAGACTAAAGTTGTTTTTGGACAAGAGATAAAAGATCAGGTTCTTGCAACAGACAAAAATGTGATTGTAATTGGAGGTGGAGATACTGGAAGTGATTGTATAGGTACATCGAATCGTCAAGGAGCAAAATCGGTAGTAAATTTTGAAATTATGCCAAAACCTCCAGGGCATCGTTCACCTGCAACACCTTGGCCATATTGGCCATTACAATTGAAAACGTCTTCTTCTCATAAAGAAGGAGTAGAACGTAATTGGTTAATTAACACTAAGGAATTTGTAACTGACAAAACCGGAAAATTGACGGCTTTAAAAACGGTACACGTCGAATGGGAAATGATTCCAGGTGAGCGTCCAAAATTAATAGAAATTGCGGGCACCGAAAAAACTTGGCCATGTGATTTGGCATTATTAGCTTTAGGTTTTACAGGTCCTGAAAGTACAATTGCAGATAAATTAGGACTAGACAGAGATGTACGTTCTAACTATAAAGCTAGTTACGGAAAGTACCAAACTAATATCCCAAATATATTTACAGCTGGTGATATGCGTCGTGGACAATCTTTGATTGTTTGGGCCATATCTGAAGGTCGAGAAGCAGCAAGACAAGTAGATATTTACTTAATGGGTAAATCAGAATTAGCTACAAAGAATGCTGATGGAGATTTGGTGGGACTATAATCTCATATAATAAAAAAAATTCTGCTACTATAGATTCTTAGGGTTTGTCTATTTGTTAGGGTAGAATTTAAAAGCATCTGGAAACAGATGCTTTTTTTATTCTGGGAATTTAGCTCTAATATCATCCAAACACAAATTATGAATACTTCCTATATGAGAGTGTTCTTTACCTAAGTCTGGTTTGTAAATGTCATTTTGTACTTCACTACCAATTTGTTGATAGGCTTCTCTAAAGCTCATACCATCAATAACCAAGTTATTAATGCTATCAACTGTAAATAAGTACTTATACTTGTTATCATTGAGATCAACGTCTTTGACAATGATTTGCTTAATAGTATAATTGAAAATATCTAAGATGTCTTTTACATCTTCAAAAGCATTGATACTATTTTCTTTTAATAACTGAAAGTCTCTGTGGTAGCCACTTGGTAAATTATTTGTGATTAGTAACATTTCGGTATGTAATGCCTGAATTTTATTGCACTTACCTCTAATCAGTTCAAATACATCAGGATTTTTTTTGTGTGGCATAATGCTACTTCCTGTGGTTAATTCATCTGGAAATGTAATAAACCCAAAATTCTGACTCATATATAAGCAAATGTCCATAGCAAATCGAGACATGGTATTACATAATCCTCCCAAAGCACTAGCTATAACACGTTCACTTTTTCCTCTGCTTAATTGTGCGGCAACCACATTGTATTTTAAAGTAGAAAACTGAAGCTCTTTGGTTGTGATATTTCTATCAATAGGAAACGAACTTCCATAACCTGCCGCTGAACCTAAAGGGTTTTGGTCCACAATTTTTGAAACAGCATTCAGTACATAAACATCATCAATCAACAATTCAGCATAAGCAGAAAACCACAAACCAAACGAAGAAGGCATGGCGACTTGTAAGTGCGTGTAACCAGGAAGTAACTGCATTTTATGTGTTTCAGCTAAACCTAAAAGTGTATCAAAAAATATTTTTGATTTGATATTTATTTGTTTTAAGCTGTCTTTATAATACAATTGCAGCGCAACCAAAACTTGATCATTTCTAGAACGTGCGGTATGGATTTTTTTCCCAACATCTCCTAAGGTTTTGGTTAGCTCATGCTCAATTTTTGAATGTACATCCTCAAATGAATCCTCAATAACAAAACTTCCGTCTTCAATAGATTGAGATAAGGATTGTAATCCTGTTTTTAACTGAGCTAATTCTTGAGAAGTAATAATACCTATAGACTCTAGCATTATTGCATGTGCTCGAGATGCTTCAACGTCATATTTTGCAATATGTAAATCAATTTCACGGTCATTTCCAACAGTGAATTGTTCTATTTTTTTGTCAATTGAAAATCCTTTGTCCCACAGTTTCATAATACCTTTTTTAATAGTTTAATATAAATGTCAATGCCTTCTTCAATTTCTGAGAGATGAATGAATTCATCTGCTGTATGCGATCGCGTACTATCACCTGGTCCTAATTTTAGCGAAGGACAACTCAAAACAGATTGATCTGAGAGTGTAGGTGAACCATAAGTGTCTCGTCCAAGTTCAATACCTGCTTTTACCAAATCGTGATGTATTGGAATTGATGATGAGTTCAATCTCAAACTACGTGCTTTAATGCTAGAACATGGTGATTTTTTAGATAGAATATCTGCAATTTCCTTATTAGAGTATTTATCATTTACACGCACGTCAATGACTAAATCAACTTCACTAGGTACAGCATTATGCTGTTTACCAGCATTGATTTGGGTTACCGTCATTTTTACATCACCAAGTACAGGAGACTTCTTTTCAAACTTATAGTCTTGAAACCATTTTAAAACACTAATGCTGTTGTAAATAGCATTATCAGAATTAGGATGAGCAGCATGGCTGGCCGTTCCTTTGACTTTTGCATCAAATACTACTAAGCCTTTTTCTGCAATAGCTAAATTCATTAATGTTGGTTCACCTACAATAGCTACATCAACATTTGGAATTATAGATAACATACTATTTAAGCCATCTGGTCCACTACTTTCTTCTTCTGCTGAAGCTACTATAACTATATTATAGTTGTCTATTTTCTTCTTATAGAAATAAGTGAATGTCGCAATCAAAGACACTAAACAGCCACCAGCATCATTACTTCCTAAACCATATAGTTTACCATCTTCAACTATTGCTTTTAATGGATCTTTGGTGTAACCGTTATTAGGTTTTACTGTATCGTGATGTGAGTTTAATAATAATGTTGGCTTCTTCTTATCGAAATGTTTATTGGTTGCCCATATGTTATTCTTGGTGCGTTTAAACGGAATTTGATGCGTCGTAAACCAACCGGCAATGAGTAAAGCAGTCTTATCCTCTTCGGAGGAAAAAGACTGTGTTTCTATCAGCTGTTTTAATAAAACAATAGCTTCTTTTGTGAGTTTTTTTATCATTTTTGAATGGTTGTATAAAGTGTGTTTGGTGTAAATAGCATTTCTGGTTTACCGATACATACTTTGTTTACATTGTTTTTTATGGCATGAAAGCAATTGTTCAGTTTTGGTAACATACCATCTGCGATAATACGGTTGTCAATTAAGCTTTTATAAGTTTTTATATTTATAGTTTCAACTACTGAATTGTCATTGGTAATGTCCTTTAAGACACCATTCTTTTCAAAACAATAATAGAGTTCTGTGTTATGGTTTGAAGTAAGTCCTATAGCTAATTCTGAAGCAATGGTATCTGCATTGGTATTTAATAGTTGTCCATTTTCATCATGAGTTATGGCACAAAATACAGGTGTGATATTGCTGTTTAAGAGTAGTTCTAATGTGTTTGTGTTGACTTGTTTGACATCGCCTACAAATCCGTAATCAATAGGCTGTGTAGATCTTTTATCTGAAACTATTGTGTTTCCATCTGCACCAGAAAATCCAATAGCATTACAACTATGAGACTGTAACTGAGCCACAATATTTTTGTTGATTTTGCCGGCATAAACCATCGTAATGATGTCTAAAGTATCTGCATTTGTGATACGTCTGCCTTTATTCATTTCTACAGGAATATTCATTTGTTTAGCTAGTTGTGTCGCCAGTTTTCCCCCACCATGAACTAATACTTTTGGACCTTCAAGTTTTGCGAATTGGCTTAAAAAAGATGCTAATGCTTGACTATCGTCGATAATGTTTCCGCCAATTTTTATGATTTTTAATGTTTCCATAATTATAGGTTTTCTAAAATTTGCTTCAATATTATTTGCGCAGCATAAGTTCTGTTATTAGCTTGTTGAATCACTATAGATTGATTGCTGTCTAATACAGCATCCTCAACGACCACATTTCGTCTTACAGGAAGACAATGCATAAATTTAGCCATGCCTAATTTTACTTTGGTTATCATCCAATTTGAATCTTGACTCAAAATCTTTCCATAATCTGAATAACTACTCCAGTTTTTCACATAGACAAAATCAGCGTCTTTTAAAGCTTCGTCTTGATCGTAGTTTATAGTTGTGTTTTTTGTGATATCAGAATTTAATTCATAACCCTTAGGATGTGTAATGGTTAAGTCTACTTCCAAATCTTGCATCATTTCCACAAAAGAATTTGCAACAGCTTGAGGCAATGCCTTTGGATGAGGTGCCCAAGACAAGACGACTTTAGGTGTCTTATTATCTGTCAATTCTGAAATGGTAATCGCATCAGTCAAAGCTTGTAAAGGATGAGCTGTTGAAGATTCCATATTAACAATAGGAACGGTAGCGTATTTTTGAAAATTATTTAGAACAAATTCTGATTCGTCTTGGGCTTTATTTTTTAACGTAGGAAACGCTCTAACCGCAATAATATCTGCATACTGAGAGATGACTTGAGCTGCCTCTTTAATATGTTCAGATGTGTCCATATTCATGATTGTTCCATCTTCAAACTCTAAATTCCAAGCGTCATTAACATTTAAAATCATCACATCCATTCCTAAGTTTTTTGCTGCCTTTTCGGTACTTAATCGTGTTCTTAAACTCGAATTAAAGAATAGCATCACTAAGGTTTTGTTTTTTCCTAATTCAGAATATTCAAAAGGATTTATTTTTAATAAAATGGCCTCCTTTATCGTTTCTGAAAGGTTAGATATATCGTTTAATGCGGTGTATTTTTTCATAAAGATTCTTGTTTTATTGCGATAATTCTGAGTCTTTTATAATCTGCAAACCATTTTCCATTTGAAAATAATCTGGGTCTTAAATCTTCTTGAATATGATCGAGTATTTTTGCTTTATCACTAGAATTTACATTGAAAAAAAAGTTTTTTGCAAACATCTCTAGCCAATCTTTAATGCCGTTATTGTTTTCTCTTAACTCTGTTGGACGGTCATAATGCTGTGCTAATGTGACTCTAAAACCTACTTTTTCTAATACTTGACAGTATTCGCCTATCGATGGGAAATACCATTGTTTTAATTGTGATTGTTCTATATAACCATATTGTTTTAAATGGTTTCGCAATGTTTTTACAATCAAACCTACATTGTCTTTACCACCAAATTCTATGATTAATTTTCCGTTAGGTTTTAAATTGTGATACATGCTTTTGACGCAAGATTTATAATCTAAAATCCAATGCAATGTGGCGTTTGAAAAAATAGAGTCAAATTGAATATCGAAGTTAAAATTTGCAGCATCCTTTACAAAAAATTGAATTTCAGGAAAGTTCACTTTTGCTGAAGCTATCATCTCTGGCGAATAATCCATTCCGATGATGTTTAATGTCTTTTTACTTATAGAGTATGTTAATTCTCCAGTTCCGCATCCTAAATCTAGAATCGTTTCTTCTGGTTTCGGATCTAGTACATCCACAAGGGATTCGCCATATTCAAAAACGAATGCGTGTTTGTTTTTATAAAGTTTAGAGTCCCATTTCATACTTAACTTAATTCATTTTTTAAGGCTTCAAAAAAACTATCAATGTGTTTTTTCTGAATAGTTAAAGGTGGAAGTATTCTAATTAAGTTTGGATTTTTTGCACCACCTGTAAATATCTGATGTTTAAAAATTAGCGTTTTCCTCAATTCTGAAATGGGAAAATCAAATTCTAAACCTAACATTAAGCCTCTTCCTTTAATCGCTTTTAGTTTCGGTAAGTCCTTAGTTTTTTCAAGAAAATAGTCTGAAATATCAGATGCATTTTGCATAAGGTTTTGGTCTTGAATAACATCTAAAACAGAAAGTGTTGCAGCACAAGCTAAGTGATTGCCACCAAACGTAGTGCCTAACAATCCGAAAGAAGATTTTATTGATGGATGAATCAAAATACCTCCAACTGGAAACCCATTACCCATGCCTTTTGCAATTGATATAATATCTGGCATAACACCGTGCTTTTGAAATGCAAAGAAATCGCCAGTTCTCCCAAAACCAGACTGCACTTCATCTGCAATTAAAAGCGTTTCGTAATGTTTGCAAAGCTTGCTTACACTCTGAAAAAAATCAGTAGTTACTTCATTTAATCCGCCAATACCTTGAATCGTTTCAATAATTACAGCACAAACATCATCATATTCTAGCAGTCTATTTAAACCTTCTAAATCACCAAATTCCAAAAATTCCACACGTTGTTGCGCATTTATTGGTGCAATAATTTTTGCATTGTCTGTCGCTGCAACTGCGGCAGATGTACGACCATGAAACCCATTTTTAAACGCAATTATTTTTTTCTTCTGTGTGTGAAACGAAGCCAGTTTCAATGCATTTTCATTAGCTTCCGCACCAGAATTACATAAAAACAATTGATAGTCTTTACAGCCCGATAGGTCTTCTAGTTTATCTGCTAATTGAGTTTGCAATGGATTTTGAATAGCATTACTATAAAAGCCTAGCTTTTCAACTTGACAAGATATAGCTGATATATATTTTGGGTGTGAATGTCCAATAGAAATCACAGCATGTCCTCCGTAGAGATCTAGATATTCTATGTCTTTATCATCATAAACATAAACGTCTTTGGCGCTTACAGGTGTGACATCGTATAAAGGGTAAACATTGAATAAACTCATATCTGTTCTTCTTTAATGGTGTTAATTTTATTAAACGAAGCGACCATACCTTGGATTAAAGATGAACTTAAGCCTTTATGTTCCATGTGGTTTAGACCAGTTATGGTACACCCTTTTGGTGTTGTTACTCTATCTATTTCTTCCTCAGGATGGTCACCATTTGTAATGAGTAAATTAGCTGCGCCTTCTGAGGTATACATGGCTAATTCTTGTGCTTCTTTGGCATCAAAGCCTAACTGTATTGCAGCTTGTGTAGTTGCTCTTATTAATCGCATCCAGAACGCTATTCCACTAGCACAAACTACAGTTGCAGCTTGCATTTGTGATTCAGGAATCGCTAGAGTATGACCTAATCTATTAAAAATAGCCTCCGCAATTTTAATGCGCTTTTTGCCTTTTTCATTGCTACATAAACAGGTCATAGATTTACCTACAGCTATAGCTGTATTTGGCATGGCTCTAATAATAAACTGATCACTACTTACTTGAGACTCAATCTTTGGAATTAAATAACCTGTAATGGTTGAAATCAGCACATGATTTTCGTTTAGATATGGCTTTACCTCATTTAATATCTGTTCAAAATGTGCTGGTTGTACGGCAAAAATTAAAATGTCCGATTTTTTAACAGCTTCAATATTATCAGTAGTCAATACCACATTATTGTAACCTTCAAATTCTTGAATGCCACTCAAGTTTCTTTTGGTGAGGTACAATGTAGTTATGGCATTATTGGTAATCAATCCTTTTGCGATTGACTGACCTAAGTTTCCTGTTCCTATAATTGCAATTTTCATTTTGTCGTTTTTATTGTTTTTTAAAAGAAGTTAGCTTTAAGGTTTAAACCTTCAGTTTCCTCAAAATCAAAAGCTAAATTCATGTTTTGTACGGCTTGTCCAGATGCACCTTTTAAAAGGTTGTCTATAATGCTTGTAATCAACAATTTGTTATTGTGTTTATGAAGGTGAATGATGCACTTATTGGTATTTACGACTTGCTTTAAATGAATGTCTTCATCTGAAACAAATGTAAAATCAGCATCTTTATAATACGTTTTATAGAGTGATTTAGCGTCTTCAATTGAGCCTTCAAAGTTGGTATAAGCAGTTGCAAAAATTCCTCTTGAGAAGTTACCACGATTCGGCATGAAATTTATGTCTGAATTAAAATCACTTTGTAATTGATTAATCGTTTGATTGATTTCGCCTAAGTGTTGATGTGTAAAAGCTTTGTAGTGCGAAAAGTTATTATCTCTCCATGTAAAATGTGTAGTCTTAGATAATGATGTTCCTGCACCAGTTGCACCTGTTACTGCATTAATATATATGTCTTCTTTGATTAATTTTGAATCAGCTAATGGTAATATTGCCAATTGAATAGCAGTAGCAAAACAACCTGGATTTGCGATGTGATTAGCCTCTTTAATAGCTTCTTTTTGTAACTCAGGTAAACCGTAAATAAATTCCTTTCCATCGAAAATTTTATCGGCTTCTAGTCTAAAATCATTACTTAAATCGATGATTTTTGTGTTTTCAGAAAATGTATTTTGCTCTAAAAATGATTTTGAATTGCCATGACCCAGGCACAAAAAAAGAACATTCACTTCAGAGTTAATTTCACTTGAAAATTCCAACTCAGTTGAACCAATTAAATCTTGATGTATCTTATATACTTTATTGCCAGCATTTGATGTACTGTATATAAAATCTATGGTCGTTTCTTTATGATTGATGAGTAATCTAATCAATTCCCCTGCTGTGTAACCAGCACCTCCTATAATTCCTGCTTTAATCATAACGTTGGATTTACTTGTTGATAGATTTTATTTTGATTGCCAATTATTTTAATGAACCCTTTAGCTTCTTCAGCTGTCCATCCTTTGTTTTCTTCTCCATAACTTCCGAATTTCGCATTCATTAAATCGTATTGTGATGAAATTCCGTCTAAACAGAAATAGTATGGTTTTAAGGTAACAAATACGCTCCCTGTAACTTTAGATTGGCTACTTTGTAAATAAGCTTCTATATCTCTAAGTACTGGGTCTAAATATTGACCTTCATGTAAATGCATACCATAAAAACTAGACAGATATTCTTTATGCTGTAATTGCCATTTAGTTAATGTGTGTTTCTCTAATAAGTGGTGCGCTTTTATGGTAATTAATGCAGCTGCAGCTTCAAAACCTACTCGACCTTTAATTCCAATAATTGTATCTCCTACATGAATATCTCTACCAATAGCATATTTTGATGCTATTTTATTAAGTTCTTCTATACAATGTTGAGGTTTGTCAATTTTACCATTCACAGCAATAAGCTCCCCTTTGTTAAAGTTTAATACAATCTTTTGCTCTCGCTCTTTTTTAATTTGAGAAGGATATGCCGTATCTGGCAATGGTAATTCTGAAGTCAAGGTTTCTTCACCACCAACACTAGTTCCCCAAAGCCCTTTGTTTATAGAATATTTAGCTTTATTCCAAAACATGTCAATCCCGTTTTCGATGAGGTAATCAATTTCTTCTTGTCGAGTTAATTTACCATCTCTAATAGGCGTTATAATTTTTATGTTTGGTGCCAAGGTTTGGAAAATCATATCAAATCGTACTTGATCGTTTCCTGCTCCAGTACTACCATGCGCAATATATTTTGCATTAATACTTTTTGCATATTGAATAATCTCAATAGCCTGTATAATTCGTTCTGCACTTACCGATAGAGGATAAGTATTGTTTTTAAGTACATTTCCAAAAATTAAATACTTAATAACCTTATCATAATACGAAGCAATAGCATCAATGTTTTTGTAAGTTGAAACACCCATTTTATAGGCATTACTTTCTATAGTTTTAATTTCCTCTTGAGTAAAACCTCCTGTATTCACACTTACAGCATGAATATCATAACCAGCTTTGCTCAAACTAACGGCACAGTACGATGTGTCTAAACCACCACTATATGCGATTACTAGTTTTTTCATTATTTATTATCTTTTTTTAGAAACATGGATTGCTTAATGTTTTTCAATCTTGTCCATACTTTTTTGTCAATATTTTTCTCTCTTACTTTTACCTCTTCAGTTTTGTTAGGATCGTAAAGCATACCAGTACATAAACACATTTTTTGTTCTGTTCTGGTTAAAACATCAAAATTTTTGCACGTTTGACAGCCTTTCCAAAACGATTGGTCATCCGTTAATTCTGAAAAGGTTACAGGTTTATAACCTAAATCACTATTCATTTTCATAACAGCTAAACCAGTTGTAATACTAAAGACTTTTGAATCTGGAAACTTGGCTCTTGAATGCTCAAAAATTACTTTCTTAATTTTTTTAGCAAGACCTTGATTCCTAAATTCAGGATGCACAATAAGACCAGAATTGGCAACAAATTTTCCATGTCCCCAAGCTTCGATATAACAAAACCCTGCGAATTTATTTTCTTCTAAAGCGATGACAGCATTTCCGTTTTCCATTTTTGAAATGATATATTCTGGTTGTCGTTTGGCAATACCTGTCCCTCTAACTTGAGCAGCTTCTTCAATAGTTTTACAGATGATATCTGCGTAAACTGTATGTGATTTGTCAGCAATAACAATTTTCATTGTAATTGAGTTTTAATTTAAAAATGTGTTTTGTGTATTGAAAGCAGAACCGGACTCACCTAAGTTCTATAAATAGAAAGATACCCTTACGGGCGACGTGGGAAAAAGCGGCGTACAACACTATGATTATCTTCTGGGATAATTATAGATTGAAAATGATATTTGAAATTTGAGTTGTACACAATAAAAAGATGAAAATAAATATAGAATTTGTTGCTAAATAATAGTAGAATTAGCGGCGGCGTTTTGCCATATTATGACCAGTGGGTCTTAGTGTTCTATATTTGTGTCTTAGTGTAAACATGTGGCTAAACTACGTATTAAATTGAAACCTGCAATAGAGAAATTGTTCTTTTATGAAAAAATTACGAAATTCTAAAAAAACAACTTCTCTATTATAAATATCTTATTTTAAGGTTATTTTATTTAAAGAATATAATCTGTGCTCACAAAATTTGAAGCTCTAGAATCCAATAATTCCTCCAAAATGGTATTATTATAGTCGTTGTCTTTAGAGGCTAGGAATGTTCTTATAGAAAATGAACGTAAAGCATCATGTACACTTAATGTTGCAACTGCCGAATCTTTTCGACCTGTAAAAGGGTAAACATCTGGTCCGCGTTGACAAGAACTATTTAGGTTAACACGACAAACTAAATTTACTAAAGTATCAATTAATGGAGCTAGAGTTTTTATATCCTTGCCAAACAGACTTACTTGTTGTCCGTAATTAGAAGCTGCCATATCATCTAAAGGTTGATCAATATCAGAAAATGGAATTACTGGAATTACTGGTCCAAATTGTTCTTCTTCATAAACACGCATATCTTTTGTAACAGGATATAATATCGCTGGGAAAATATAATTGTCTGTAGTTTCTCCACCTTTAGAATTCAAGATACTAGCCCCTTTTTCTTTAGCGTCATCGATTAACTCTTGGATGTAAGCAGGTTTGTTTGGTTCTGGTAAAGGAGTCAATTTAGCACCTTCTTCCCAAGGATTCCCAAATTTTAAAGCATCAACCTTTTTAGAGAAACGTGTATTAAATTCGTCTACAATAGCTTCGTGTACATATAAGACTTTAAGTGCTGTACAACGCTGTCCATTAAAAGATAGGGTTCCAGCTAAGCATTCTTCAATGGTAAGATCTAAATCTGCATCTGGTAAAACAATTGCTGGATTTTTAGCTTCTAGACCATAAACCATACGTAGCCTATTCTGTTTTGGGTGTAATGCTTGTAAAGCATTTGCTGAAGAGCTATGACCAATAAGGGCTAAGACATTTACTTTTCCTGTTTTCATTATTGGGGACGCAACAGCTCGACCTCGACCAAATAAAATATTAACGACACCTTTTGGAAAGCTTTCTTGGAAAGCTTCAATTAATGGTGCAATTAAGAGTACTCCAAATTTTGCTGGCTTGAAAATGGTTGTATTTCCCATAATCAAAGCAGGAATTAACAAACAAAACGTTTCATTAAGAGGATAGTTGTATGGTCCTAAGCATAGTACAACTCCTAATGGTCCTCTTCTAATATGCGCATGGATACCTGACTGCTTTTCAAACTTTGCACTATCACGATCCATTTGTTTGTAGTCTTCAATGGTGTCATAGATATATTCAACAGTTCTATCAAACTCTTTTTGTGCATCTGCATGCGTTTTACAAATTTCCCACATGATAAGTTTTACAACTTCTTCTCGCTTGGTCTTCATTTTTTCAACAAAGGTTTCCATGCAAGCAATACGATCTGCAACTTTCATAGTTGGCCATTCACCTTGACCTTTATCATAGGCATTACAAGCAGCATCGAGTGCTAGTAGTGCTTCTTTTTCACCTAGGTCTGGTGTTGATCCTAAACGTGTTGGTTCTATATCTCCATTAGCATTGGCCGTGCGAATAGGTGAGAAGACATCGGCTGTAGTTCCTTTCCAATGTATCAATTCTCCGTTTACTAAATAATGCTCTTGCTCCAAAGTGTTTTCAATTTGAAATGCTTTTGGAATATCTGTGTTTAATTGACTCATAATATTTGATTTTAAGCGAGTAAGTAACTTTTTAACTGCTTATAGTTTGAGATTTTTATACTCTCTTTTTGTTTGTCTAATACCTGTTCTATTTGAACTGGAATTTCTATTTTTTTAGCAATATGCTTAGGCATTACTGGTAAAAACTTTATTGGATGTGCAGTTTCTAAAAACACACCTTGTATTTGATTTTCTTTTTTGAGATATGCTTTTAAAGCTAAATAACCTATGGCACCATGTGGATCTGCAATGTAATCGTTGTTAGCGAAAAGTGATTCTACAGCATTTGTCGTTTCAGTATCAGTATAACTATAACCTGATAGATTTAACCTTAGCGTTTCTATATCATTATTGTGTAATTCTTGAATACGAATAAAATTACTTGGTGCTCCAACATCCATAGCATTAGATATAGTTTGCACGGAAGGTTTTGTGCTATATAGTCCTGTATTAAGATATTCTGGTATGATGTTATTTGCGTTAGTTCCTGTAACAAAATGATGAACAGGTAATCCTAGTTTTTGAGCCATCATTCCAGCGCAGATATTCCCATAATTTCCACTTGGTACAGAAAATACTAGCTTCTTATTAGAAGATTTTAATGCTTTATAAGCAAAAAAGAAATAAAACATCTGCGGTAACCAACGTGCAATATTTATTGAGTTTGCTGAGGTCAATTGTCTTTTACCATGATAATCTTCGTCTAAAAAAGCTTCCTTTACCATCGTTTGGCAGTCATCAAAAGTGCCATCTACTTCTAAGGCTGTAATATTTTGTCCGAGTGTAGTGAGTTGTTTTTCTTGTATATCACTGACTTTACCACTTGGGTAAAGAATGGTAACATCCACACCATCTACACCTAAAAACCCATTAGCTACAGCACCTCCTGTATCACCAGAAGTTGCCACTAAAACAGTTACATCTTGGTCCGTTTTGTCTTTATTAAAGTAGCCCAAACACCTAGCCATAAAACGTGCTCCAACATCTTTAAAAGCCATAGTTGGACCATGATATAATTCTAAGGCAGCAATATTTTCTTCAACAGTAACAATAGGAAAATCAAAACTTAGCACATCAGTTAAAATGGCTTTTAAATTAGCTTTAGGAATTTCATCACCAACAAATTGTTTAATGGCTTCATAAGCTATTGTAATATTATCTAGGTTTTCAATAGTTTGAAAAAAAGTATCTGGTAGCGCTTTTATTTCCTTTGGGAAATATAAACCTCTATCCGGAGCTAATCCTTTTATTACGGCTTCTTTAAAAGAAACTTCTGGTGCGTTATGATTTAAACTGAAATACTTCAATTGATTTTTATTTATATGATTTTAGCGCCTTCTGCACTAATTTTAGATACATAGATGTTATAAGCAATTCCTGCATATTTATATACACTATCCATTACTTCTGCAACTTTTTCTGCTACATCTTTATTTTTACTTAATGCAAAAATTGATGGCCCAGAACCAGATATGCCAGCACCTAAAGCACCATTTTTAATAGCTGCACTTTTAACAACATCAAAATAGGGAATAAGATGTTTTCTCTGTGGCTCTGCTATATAATCTACTAAGGATCGACTTATTAAATCAAAATCATTAGTGTGTAAACCACTTATTAAGCCACCAACATTTGCCCATTGTGCAACTGCTGTTTTAACTGGTATATTTTGAGGTACGACTTTACGAGCATCCTCAGTTTTAATTTCTATTTGTGGATGAATTACGGTCACCATTAATTCTGATGGTGATGGAATTTCTACAATATCTAAAGGCTCATAATTACGAACTAAAATAAAACCTCCATAAATAGCAGCTGCAACATTATCGGCAATTGCCGAACCACACGCAACCATTTCACCTTGCATGGCGAATTTTGTCAGTTCTACATTAGAATATTTGTTGTCTAGCAATTGGTTGACTGCAAATGCAGTACCTGAAGCACTTGCTGCACTACTTCCTAAACCACTTCCAGGTATAAATTTTTTATAAATTTTAATATCTAAACCAAAATTTGCATTACTATCAGTTAATATTAATTGCGCAACAACTCCTGCTACATTTTTATCAGCCTCAAATGGTATATCAGCACCTTCAATTTTTGAAATATTTATACCTTTAGATTCAGTTTTTGTAAATACCATCTCATCTCCGAGGGCTTGTAACGCAAATCCCATAGCATCATATCCACAGGATACATTGGCAACAGTCGCAGGTGCAAAAATTTTGACTTGATTCATTTTTTTATTTTCTTCCTAAGGTAATAATATCTGCAAACAAACCAGATGCTGTAACTTCTGCGCCAGCACCAGCACCTTTTATGATTAATGGTTGTTCAGGATAACGTTCTGTAAAAAACAATACAATATTATCTTTTCCTTCTAAGTTATAAAATGGATGGTCTTTATTGACTTCTTTTAAACTCACTTTTGCCTTTCCATTATTAAATTCGGCGACGTATTTTAATTGACAATTATTCTTTTTCGCAGATGCATATAAGGCTTCAAAATGTGATGCATTTGTTTTTAAAGTCTTATAAAAATCAACTACAGATTTCGCTTTTAAGCTGTCTTTTGGAAGAAAAGATTCGTTTTTAATATGTTTTAAATCCATTTCAAAACCAGCTTCTCTAGCTAAAATCAATATTTTACGAGCAACATCTACACCACTCAAATCTATTCTTGGATCTGGTTCTGTGTAACCCTCTTTTTGAGCTTGTTTTACAACGTCATGAAAAGTGTTGTCTTCATTGAAATTATTGAAAATGAAATTTAAGCTTCCAGATAATACAGCTTGAATTGAAGTGATTTTATCACCGGAATTCACCAAATTATTTAAGGTGTAAATTACAGGTAATCCAGCACCAACATTAGTTTCGAATAAAAATGAAGCATTATATTTTCTTGATAGTTCTTTCAGTTCTTGATAATCAGAAAATTTTGAAGAACATGCAATCTTATTACACGCAATTACCGAAATACTTTCTTTTAAATAGTCTTTGTAGGTCTTTGCAACATCTTCATTAGCCGTAACATCAATAAAGATACTGTTACTTAAATTATGACTTTTAACTTCTTTGAAAAACTTGTCGTTAGTACGTGGCTTCCCTTTTTTAATTAATGTACCCCATGAAGAAAGCTCAATACCTTCATTATTGAATATCATTTTTTTAGAATTGCTAATACCAACGACTTTTATATTTAGTAGTAGATTTTCCCTTAAGTAATCCTGTTGTTGTTTTATTTGATTTAATAAAATAGCACCTACATTACCAACACCTACAATAAATAAATTGAGCGTTTTAATTTGTTTTTCAAAAAACCGATTATGAAGTGTTACAAGTGCTTTTTTAATGTCTTTATGTGCAATCACTGCAGATATGTTTCGTTCTGAAGCCCCTTGAGCTATAGCCCTAACATTGACATTATTTTGCCCTAAAGATCTAAACATTCTACCACTAATACCTTGGTGGTTTTTCATGTTATCACCAACGACAGCGACAATAGCAAGTTCATCTTCAACTAATAATGGTTTTATTTTCTTTAAAGAAATTTCATAAGCGAATTCTTCATCAACCATATGCTTTGCTGTTTTAGAGTCTTGACTATACACACCAACACAAATAGAATGCTCAGACGATGCTTGTGTTATTAAAACAACATTGATTTCACTTCTGGATAATGCAGAAAATAGACGCTTTGAAAATCCAGGAACACCAATCATACCATTACCTTCTAAAGTTAATAATGCGATATTTTCAATATGGCTAATTCCTTTTACTGGACCGTTTTTACTTTTAGGTTTTTTAGTGATTAAAGTACCTTGGGCCTCTGGGTCAAAAGTGTTTTTTATATAAATTGGAATGTTTTTTTGTAATGCTGGTTGAACCGTTGGAGGGTATAAAACTTTAGCACCAAAATGAGACAGTTCCATTGCTTCTTGATAAGAAATCTGCTCAATAGAAAATGCTTGCTTTACCAATTTTGGATTCGCCGTGTACATGCCGCTTACATCTGTCCAAATTTCTAATACAGAAGCTTTTGCCGCTGCTGCAATTAAGGCAGCAGTGTAATCTGAACCACCTCTACCAAGGGTCGTTGTTTCTCCATTTCCATTTCTTGATACAAAACCAGGCAACACGACTACTTTATCTTTATTTTTTTTGAAAAAATTAGAAATATTGGTTGTTGTTTCCTTCCCTTTTACATTAGCGTTTGTATGTGCTGAATCTGTTAGTATTAACTCTCGACTATCTTTTAAAGCCGATTTAGCTAAGGTTTGCTGTAAAGCTTCAGAAATAATATAAGATGATAATAATTCACCAAAGCTTACAATCTTGTCTTTAGTTTTATCAGAGAACTCATTGATTAAATAAATGCCTTGTAGAATTTGTTTTAACGCTTCAAGTTTTATGTTGATTTGCTTTAAAACAGTTCTCTTTTTTTGACCCTTAATTAAGTCTTGAACAGTTTTTTGATGGCGCTCAGAAATCTGTTGGAATATATTTATGTAGTCTTTGTTTTTTTGAGTCGCTAATTCTCCAGCTTTAATTAGCATATCTGTAGTGCCACCAAGGGCAGAAACTACAACAGCTATATTTTGCTTTTTAGATTCTTGTTTTAGAATCGCTATTACTTTTGATATGTTTTCGGCATTGGCAACTGAGGTACCACCAAACTTAAGTACTTTCACCTAATTTTTCTTTTCGCAATTATATTAAAAATTGAAACAAATCTGGTTTGTCATTGAGATAATCTCCAAAAAAATTATGAAGCTTCATTTTTGTAATTAAAGGTTCTAAATCGTCTGGATGTTTTAGTTCTAAACCAACAACTGCAACATCATTTTCTCGGTTTGCTTTTTTTGTATATTCAAAATGAGTAATGTCATCATTAGGCCCTAAAATATCGACTACAAAATCTCTTAAGGCACCAGCACGTTGTGGAAACTTAATGATAAAATAATGTTTTAGATTAGCATAGAGTAGTGCACGTTCTTTAATTTCTGCTGTACGCGTAATATCATTGTTGCTTCCACTTATGACGCATACGACATTCTTTCCTTTTATTTCGTCTTTAAATTGTTCTAAGGCCGAAAGGCTTAGTGCCCCTGCTGGTTCTACAACGATAGCATCTTTGTTATATAATTCTAGAATAGTTTGGCAAATTTTGCCTTCATCTACTTCGACAACACGATGTAATGCCTCTTTACATATCGCAAAATTTAAATCGCCAACACGTTTTACAGCAGCTCCATCTACAAAATTATCTATAGATTTTAATTCAATATTTTTATTTGCTCTAATAGAAGTCAGCATAGCTGCTGCACCTTTTGGCTCAACACTAATAATTTTTGTTTGAGGCGATAAAAGTTTAAATACAGAAGATAATCCTGCAGCAAGTCCACCACCACCAACTGGCACAAAAACATAATGAATTGGATGTGTTTCTGCTTGATCTATAATTTCTAAACCAACGGTTGCTTGACCTTCAATGACCTTTTGATCATTAAAAGGATGAACAAAGGTTTTATTCATCTCCTCGCTTTGTTGTTTTGCGGCATAGTATGCATCATCAAATGTATCACCGACTAAAACCACATCAATGTAGTCTTCTCCAAACATTTTCACCTGTTCAATCTTTTGATTAGGTGTTGGTGAAGGCATAAATATGGTGCCTTTAATTTTAAGAAGCTTACAAGAAATCGCTACACCTTGTGCATGATTTCCAGCACTTGCACACACAATTTCATTTTCAATTTGTGAGGCGTTTAAAGATGAGATTTTATTATAAGCACCACGTATTTTATAAGAACGGACTTCTTGTAAGTCCTCTCTTTTAAAATAAATATTTGCACCAAAGTGTTTAGAGTAGCGTGCATTTTTAGTTAAAGGTGTCACAGATGCTATGCCTTTTAATTTTTCTGCTGCAGCTTCAATTGCTTTTAGTGTTGGTCTATATATCGTTGTTGCTTTTTCCATCTTCAGTTCCCACGAAAGTGGGAATCTCATTTATTATTTGGATTCCTGCCTTTACAAGAATGACTGATTATACTAAAACTGCATCTTTAGATGCAACATCAGATTTAATAACCTTCATTGCCGTCATTGCAGTACGTAAACGTTGACCTACTGCTTCTATAGGATGATTTCTAATGGCATCATTAACTGCAATTAATTCTATATTATCAACTCCGTTTGAACTTGAATACGATTTTCCTATGATATCTGTATCAAAGGTTTTCATGAACTCGGTTAATAACGGTTTACAAGCATGGTCAAATAAATAGCAACCATATTCAGCAGTATCAGAGATTACACGATTCATTTCAAATAATTTTTTTCGTGCAATTGTGTTTGCAATTAATGGTAGCTCGTGCAATGATTCATAGTAAGCTGAATCTTCAATGATACCAGCGCTTACCATTGTTTCAAATGCTAGTTCTACACCAGATTTTACGAAAGCCACTAATAATACTCCGTTGTCAAAGTATTCTTGTTCAGAAATATGATCTGTAGTTAAAGCTGTTTTCTCAAAAGCTGTTTCTCCAGTTGCAGCGCGCCATTTTAATAAATTGACATCATCATTTGCCCAGTCTTCCATCATGGTTTTAGAGAAATGACCAGAAATAATATCGTCCATGTGCTTTTGAAATAAAGGACGCATAATGCCTTTTAATTCTTCCGACAATTCAAATGCTTTAATTTTTGCAGGATTAGATAAACGATCCATCATATTAGTAATACCACCATGCTTTAAAGCTTCTGTAATAGTTTCCCAACCAAACTGAATTAATTTGGCAGCATAACCTGGTTCAATACCTTCTTCAACCATTTTGTCGAATGATAAAATGGCTCCTGTTTGTAATAATCCACATAAAATGGTTTGTTCCCCCATTAAATCAGATTTTACTTCAGCAATAAATGATGATTCTAAAACACCTGCTCTATGTCCACCAGTTGCAGCAGCGTAAGCTTTTGCTTGAGCCCAACCTTTTCCTTCAGGATCATTTTCTGGATGTACAGCTGTTAATGTTGGTACACCAAAACCACGTTTATATTCTTCTCTAACTTCTGTTCCTGGACATTTAGGAGCGACCATAATTACAGTTAAGTCCTCACGAATTTTTGTACCTTCTTCAACAATGTTGAAACCATGTGAATAGCTTAATGTTGCTCCTTTTTTCATTAAAGGCATTACTGCTTTTACAACATTAGTATGTTGTTTGTCTGGCGTTAGGTTTAATACTAAATCTGCAGTAGGAATTAATTCTTCATAAGTCCCAACAGTAAAACCATTAGACGTTGCATTTTTATATGAATCACGCTGTTGATCTATAGCAATCTGACGTAAAGTATAAGAAATATCTAAGCCAGAATCTCTCATGTTTAGCCCTTGGTTAAGGCCTTGTGCACCACAGCCAACAATTACAATTTTCTTTCCTTTTAAAGCGTTTACCCCATCTTCAAACTCTGAAGCATCCATAAAACGACACTTTCCTAATTGCTCTAATTGTTCTCTTAATGGCAATGTGTTAAAATAATTTGACATCTTACTTTCTTTTTAATTTAATGTTTAGAATGCTTCAAGCATTGTTGATATTTTCATTTCGTCTTTAGTTACAGCAATTCTACCAGATCTGGTAAATTGCATGATTCCAAAGGCACTTAATTCTCTGTATAATAATTCTATTTCTTGGCGTCTTCCAGATTTTTCTAAAACAAAAAATTCTTTGTTTACAGTTACAATTCTGGCATTACTTTCTTTAATAATGTTTTGTATTTGACGCTCTTCAAATAATAAATCAGACTTTATTTTGAAGATACAAGACTCTTGATAAATAGTTTCTTCTTCAGTGTGATAGTAAGCTTTTATAACTTCAACTTGCTTTTCAATCTGTCCTATTATCTTTTTTATTTGTGACTCTGTAACATTTACTAAAATTGTGAATTTTGAAACGCCTTCAATCTCAGAAGCTGACGTGTTTAAACTTTCTACATTGATGTGACGTCTCTGAAAAATCGCAGATAGTCTATTTAGCAGTCCAATGTTATTTTCAGTATAAACTGAAACGGTGTAATGTTGTTTTTCGTTCTCCATAATTATTCTAATCTTATATCTGAAACTGAAGCACCTGATGGCACCATTGGGAATACATTATCTTCTTTCTCTACACATACTTCTAAGAAATATGGCTCTTTACTTGCAATCATTTCTTCTACTGCATCTGCTAATTCCTCACGTTTTGTAACACGCTTAGCATTGAGGTAATAGCCTTTAGCAATAGCGACAAAATCTGGATTAGTCATTTCGGTAGACGCATAACGTTTATCAAAAAATAACTGCTGCCATTGTCTTACCATTCCAAGAAAATCGTTGTTAAGTACAACAATTTTCACAGCAGTTTTTTGCTGAAAAATTGTGCCTAATTCTTGTATGGTCATTTGGTAACCTCCATCTCCAGAGATGGAAACAACCTCGCGTTCTGGTGCTGCCATTTTAGCTCCAATAGCTGCAGGTAAACCAAAGCCCATGGTTCCTAAACCTCCTGAAGTAATATTACTTTTGGTTTTGTTAAATTCTGCATAACGACAGGCTATCATTTGATGTTGGCCAACATCGCTTACAATGGCAGCTTCACCTTTAGTTTGAATATTGATTTCTTTTAAGACTTCCCCCATGGTTAAGCCTTCTTTGGTCGGATGTAAATCTCCTTTTATGACTTTTTCATATTCTATAGTATATAAATCTTTGAATTTTTGATGCCATTCTGTATGCGAATTTGGATTTAGTAGAGGAAGTAATTCTGCTAGACTTGCCTTTGCATCTCCTAAAACGGCAACATCAGTTTTTACATTCTTATCTATTTCAGCTGGATCAATTTCAAAATGAATCACTTTAGCTTGTTTCGCATACTTTGATAAATCTCCAGTTACACGGTCATCAAAACGCATACCTATGGCAATTAGTACATCACATTCGTTAGTTAAAACATTTGGCGCATAATTACCATGCATACCAACCATTCCAATATTCAAAGGATGAGAAGTTGGGATTGCAGAAGCTCCTAAAATGGTCCAAGCAGAAGGAATTCCTGCTTTTTCAATTACCGCTTTAAATTCGGCTTCAGCTTCACTTAGGATAACACCTTGTCCCCAAACTATCATTGGTTTCTTTGCGTTGTTTATTAATTCTGCTGCTACTTTCAATGAGGCTTTATCCGTTTCTGGAACAGGTTTGTAACTTCTAACTCCTGTACATTTTTCGTATTTAAAATCAAACTCTTCAAATTGAGCATCTTTGGTAATATCAATTAAAACAGGTCCTGGTCTGCCACTTTTGGCAATATAGAATGCTTTAGCTATAACTTCAGGGATTTGAGAGGCTTTAGTAATTTGATGATTCCATTTAGTTACAGGTGTAGAAATACCTACAATATCAGTTTCTTGAAAAGCATCACTACCTAATAGATGTGAAGGGACTTGACCAGTAATACATACCATTGGTGTAGAATCAATTTGCGCATCGGCAATTCCTGTAATAAGATTTGTAGCTCCAGGTCCAGATGTAGCCATTGCCACACCAACATCACCTGAGATTCTTGCATAACCTTGAGCTGAATGTGTTGCACCTTGCTCATGACGACATAATACATGATGAATTTTATCTTGATACTTATATAATTCGTCATATACTGGCATAATCGCTCCTCCAGGATAACCATAAAGTACTTTTACGCCTTCTTCGAGTAAGCATCTTACAACAGCCTCGCTACCAGAAATACGTTTAGTAGTTGTTGTAGTTGTTGTCTGAGTTTGTATAGTTTGAGTTTCTTTCATCTTCACTATCTTTTAAAATTCATCAGTAACACAGCCTTTTGAAGCTGATGATACTGTCTTTGCATATTTATAAAGTACTCCACGTTCAAATTTTAAATCTGGAGCTTTCCAATTTTTTCTTCTTTTTTGTAATTCTTGTTCAGATACTTCTACTGAAATCGTATTGGTTTCGGCATCAATTGTAATAATATCTCCATCTTCAACAAAAGCAAGAGTGCCGCCTTCTTGTGCTTCAGGTGTGATGTGTCCAACGACAAAACCGTGAGTTCCTCCAGAGAATCTTCCATCAGTAATCAAGGCTACATCTTTACCTAAACCAGCTCCCATAATAGCAGCAGTTGGCTTTAGCATTTCTGGCATTCCAGGCCCTCCTTTTGGACCTTCGTATCGAATGACTACGACATCACCTTTTTCTACTTTTCCATCTCTAATGCCATCGTTTGCATCATATTCACTTTCAAATACTTTTGCTTTCCCTTTAAAACTTAAGCCCTCTTTCCCAGTAATTTTCGCAACACTACCTTCAGTGGCTAGGTTTCCGTAGAGCATTCTTAAGTGTCCAGAAATTTTAATTGGTTCTTCGATGGGTTTGATGACGTCTTGACCTTCGGTTAAGTCAGCAACATCTAATAAATTCTCAGCTATTGTCTTTCCGGTAACGGTTAAACAATCTCCGTGAATTAATCCTTTTTTAAGAAGGTATTTTAATACCGCAGGAATTCCTCCTACAGCATGTACATCTTCCATTAAGTATTTTCCACTTGGTTTTAAATCTGCTAAGAATGGAGTGTTATCACTTATATCTTGAAAATCTTTTAATGTGAAATCAATTTGAGCTGCTCTTGCAATGGCTAAAAAGTGTAATACAGCATTTGTAGAGCCACCTAATATGGTAACTAATCTTACTGCATTTTCAAGTGATTTTCTAGTTATAATATCTGAAGGCTTAATATCTTTTTCGAGTAAAACTCTTAAAGCTTCTCCAGCTTTTACAGACTCTTCTTTCTTTGCATCACTTAAGGCTGGATTAGAAGAGTTAAAAGGTAATGTCATACCTAGAGCCTCAATAGCAGAAGCCATTGTGTTTGCTGTGTACATACCTCCACAAGCACCAGCTCCAGGACATGCTTTTTCAACTATATTTTGGTATTCATTTTCGGTCATAGTACCTGCAACTTTGCTTCCCCAAGCTTCAAATGCAGAAACAACATCTAATTTTTGCCCATTATGACAACCAGAATCAATTGTGCCTCCATAAACTAAAATCGAAGGACGATTTAATCTTATCATAGCCATTAAGGCTCCAGGCATATTCTTGTCGCAACCAACTACAGTGACTAAACCATCATAACTCATGGCTTGTACTACAGTTTCCATAGAATCTGCAATAATATCTCTTGAAGGTAATGAGTAACGCATTCCTGGTGTTCCCATAGAAATGCCATCACTTACACCAATTGTGTTGAAAATTAAGCCGACGACATCTTCATTCTTTGTGCCTTCTTTGACCAATTTCGCTAGGTCATTGAGGTGCATATTACAAGGGTTACCTTCGTAACCTGTACTTGCAATTCCTACAATAGGTTTATAAAAATCTTCTTTAGTTAATCCAATAGCATGAAGCATTGCTTGAGCAGCTGGCTGCGTTGGATCTTGTGTAACAGTTTTACTGTATTTGTTTAATTGACTCATACGGCTTTAGAGAGATTTGTTCTACGTTGACCTAAAACTTCTTGTTTATATAAATGCATTAACTTAAAACCTAAAGTTGTTTCCCAAGGCATAGGAAACGTATAATCGTCTAGTGATTTTAAACCAATAACTTCAGCAGCGGTACCTGTAAAAAACGCATTGTCAGCTTGTTTCATTTCTTCGATTGAAAAATGTTTTTCTTCAACAGGAATTTCCATCTCATTGCATAACTCTATAATTGTGGTTCTTGTAATTCCTGGCATGATATGCCCTTTTGGTGGTGTATATAGTTTGCCGCCTTTTTCAATAAAGACATTTGCTCCAGAGCATTCTGCTACATTATTATTTATGTCTAATAAGATGGCTTCATCGTAACCTGAAGCACTAGCTTCATTTCTTGCAAGTATAGAATTGATATAATGACCTGTTACTTTTGCGTCTACAAAACAAGATTTGGGGTTAGGTCTTTGAAATGATGATGTCATTACTTTTAATAGTTGGTCTCCCATTAGTTTACCCCATTCCCAACATTGTATGATTAACTGAGATTCTTGAGAAGAACCTAGACCCATATTTGCACCAGTAACAATTATTGGTCTAATATAAGCATCTTGAAAGTTGTTTTTTTCAAGTAAAGTATAAGTAATATCTGTAAGATTGTCTAGGGAATAATGAAATGGAATATTCATCACTTTTGCTCCATATTTTAGACGTTTATAATGCGCTTCTGCTTTAAAAATCTTTGTGCCTTCTTTCGTCTTATATGATCTTATACCTTCAAATATACCGTTTCCGTAATGCAAGGTTTGACTATAACTATCATTTATTATCTCATTTGGATGAATAAATCTACCATCTTGGTATATAATACTTTTGTTATTGTAGTATGCGCTCATAATATTTTAAAGTTCTAAATTATATTAATGTGTCTTTCTAGTAGTGTACATCTTTACTAATTGGATTAAATTCATGTCACTTCTATTTGTTGTAAATATATGTTTATCAGTATTTTAAGTATTTTTTTGTATGATGTTCAAATATTTAATTTATTTATAAAAAAAGCCTGAATCACATTGATACAGGCTTTAAGTTTATAATATAAAGAGTCTGTATCAACTAGCTGGAGTTCATAATGACAATGATCATAATTAAAGTGTCTGTTATTTTCATGTTGTTATTTACTAAAAAAGCCTTCCGTTGAGGAAGGCTTTTAAATTTATATTTGAAATTCTAATGCACCATTCCTTATCGTTGTGAAATAATCATAACGACAATAATAGAAATGGTATTTAAAACTTGTTTTTTCATTTGATGATTCAAAGGTTAAAAAAGTATTTTATAAATCCAAATTTATTTTATGACACTTTTAAAGTGAAAAAAGCAATCTCAAGGATCGGGCTTTTGATGGTGGTGTCTCCAGAAATTTAGGATAATGCATCTATGTGTAGATGGTAAAGAAGTCTATCGTAATTAAGGGAAAGGTGATAAATATCCAGAGGCCATGTTTGCCATTTTAAACTATGCTAAAATTACATATTCACTTATGAATGGGTAATGGATGAAGATTAGATAAAACACGAATACCGAAAATAACTTTTACCATATATAAAATGAATCATGCAACAAATCTATTAAATTTAGCTTCATGAGTATTACTTTAATAGTTCTATTTAATATAAGTTTATATTGCAAAACTTAATATTAAAACATGACTTGTAAATTTCATTATATCATTGTTCTTTTAGCTTTACTCTCATCTTGTAAAGATGCAAAAGTTGGAGAATTAGAAACTACCCAAACACTAACCATTTCAAATGTAGAAAATTACAATGGTAGGATGCTTCAAGTGTATACTACAGCTAAAGATACTGAGCTGCGATTAACCAAAACCAATGAATTAGAATTTAAAGACAAAGTACAACCCTTAGAAACTGAAATTGCCATTTTTGTAAATCCACAAAAAACATTTCAAGAGTATTTAGGGATAGGAGGAGCTATAACTGATGCTTCAGCAGAAGTTTTTTCAACTTTAAATGCAGAAAAACAAAATGAATTGTTACAATCTTATTTTGGAAAAGATGGTATAGGATATAATATTATAAGAACAAGCATTCATAGTAGCGATTTCGGTTTAGGTAGTCATACTTATATAAATGAAGGTGATGCAGAGTTAAAGACATTTTCAATCGAGAAAGACAAAGCGAAAAGAATCCCTTTTATAAAAAGAGCTATTGAATTAGTTAACAACGATAATTTGGTGTTTTACGCAAGTCCATGGAGTCCACCAGCTTTTATGAAGACTAATAAAAATATGCTTAGAGGCGGAAAGCTACTTCCAGAATTTCGTCAAGCTTGGGCTAATTATTATGTAAAGTTTATTGAAGCCTATGAAGCTGAGGATATTCCTGTTTGGGGCTTAACCATACAAAATGAACCTATGGCTACGCAACGCTGGGAATCTTGTATCTATACTGCTGAAGAAGAGCGCGATTTCTTAAAAGATTATTTAGGACCAACTCTAGAAAAAGCAGGAATGGGTGATAAAAATGTTATCGTTTGGGACCACAATAGAGATTTAATTACAAACAGAGCGAATACGATTTTTGAAGACCCTGAAGCTTCTAAATACGCTTGGGGAATTGGTTTTCATTGGTATGAAACTTGGACAGGTGGTTTACCTAAATATGATAACCTAAAAAATATAAATGAATCTTTTCCTTCAAAAAATATGATGTTCACTGAAGGTTGTCAAGAAGGTTATAATACAGAAAGGCTTTATCATTGGCCAAATGCAGAGCGTTATGGAAATTCAATGATAAACGACTTTAATAGTGGTGTTGTTGGTTGGACAGATTGGAATATTTTGCTTGACGAACGTGGTGGACCAAATCATGTTGAGAACTTCTGTTTTGCACCAATTCATGCTAATACAAAAACAAGTGAATTGATTTTTACACCAACCTATTACTATATAGGTCATTTTTCAAAGTTTATTAAACCTGGTGCAGTTCGTGTTAGTACAACCACAAGTAGAACCACTATAGAAAGTACATCGTTTATGAATAAAGACGGAAAGATTGTAACTGTTGTTATGAATACATCAGATCATAAAATAGCTTACAAACTAATAGTTGGTAGTAGTGCAACACAATTAGAAATTGAACCACGCGCTATGCAATCCATAATTTATTAAAAACGTAATGCTTTAAGCTCATCAGAATATGAACAAAAAACTAGTATTTATTGCATTTGTAGTATCCTTAGGTGGTTTCCTTTTTGGTTTTGATGCAGGTATCATTTCTGGAGTTATGTCTTTTGCCGGGCCAGAATTTGAATTAAGTGAAATACAATCTGGTTGGGTGGTAAGTTCTCCATCGTTTGCAGCTATGTTTGCTATGTTGTTTTCTGGACGGTTAAGTGATAGTATTGGACGTAAGAAATTACTCGTTTTTGTGGCTTTTCTGTATGCCATTTCTGCTGCATTATCAGCTCTCGCAACGTCTTATGAAATGCTATACATCGCAAGAATGATTGGTGGTTTAGCCTTTGGTGCCGCTTTGGTCTTAGCGCCTATGTATATTGCGGAAATAGCAACAGCAGAAAATAGAGGCAAATTAGTTACATTACAACAGCTAAATATTGTTTTTGGGTTTTTCGCAGCTTTTTTAAGCAATTACTTCTTTAATAAATACAATTCTTCAGAAAGCGGTTTTCTTACAGATGACAACGTTTGGAGGTGGATGTTAGGAGTAGAACTAATCCCAGCTATTTTATATTTTATGTTCTTATTTTTTGTACCAAAAAGTCCACGTTGGTTGTATTTGAAAAATAGAATTTCTGAAGCAAAAGACGTTTTAATAAAACTTCATGGAAACGACAGAGGACATATAGAAGTTACTTCTATAGAAGAAAGCATAAATGCTGATAAAGACAAATCTAAATTAAAACTAACGGACTTATTAAAGCGGTCGTTACGTTTCATATTAATCATTGGATTAATAATAGGTGTTTTGCAGCAAATTACAGGTATAAATGCAGTTTATTTCTACGCAACTTCAATATTTAAGCAAACTGGTATTGGTACCGATGCTGCTTTCTCATCGGGTGTATTATTAAGTACTATTTCGGTAGTCTTTACATTTGTTGCCATCTATTTAATTGATAGAATGGGTAGGAGACCGTTATTGTTGATAGGCACTGCTGGTATTGCTATTAGTTTGTTATTATGTGCTTATGGTTTTAATCAAGCGACATACCAATTACCAAAAGAAAAAATTTCTCAGTTTGAATTTTCTGGTTCTCAAAAATTAATGCCTTTTGCAGATAAGGTATATGATAATGATATTGATTTTAAAAATGAGATAAAATCTGCTTTAGGTCATGTAATATATAGTAAAAATGATGGTGTAATTTTAGAAGCCGCAACTCACATAAATGCGACTTTAATATTAATTGGGATTTTAGGTTTTATAGCTTGTTTTGCATTTTCACTAGGCCCAGTAATGTGGGTGTTGTTATCTGAATTATATCCTTTAAAATATAGAGGTTTAGCCATAGGTGTTATTGCGTTTATTAACTCACTTATTAGTTCTTTGGTGCAACTTATTTTCCCTTGGGAATTATCAAATTTAGGAAACGCATTAACCTTTTTTATATTCGGAGCAATAGCCTTGGTAGGCTTCTTTATTCTCTTAAAAATATTACCAGAGACTAAAGGGAAATCTTTAGAAGCATTAGAAAAAGAGTTAGTTAAATAAGTAAGTATGTATACTGAAAAAGACAAAAGAATATTCGACAAGATAGTTAAGCAGTTAAATGAGAATGCTGAGAAAAAGAAAACTAAAGTTAGTATTTCAGAACTTAATTCACATAATCAAATTGATAAATCCATAAAGAACTAAATGGAATCTATAAAGTGTCTTAATAGAAACTACTAAAGCTAAATACCCGATTCAATTGAGTCGGTTTTTTTATGGTGGTACCCCCGGTAGCATATAATTATATATATAATTATCAGTGATTCAGTTTTTACAATTAGGGTATTGTTCTTTTTTAAAAAGGAAGAACTAAGACGCCTTGTTTTATGTCGTAGAGACAAAAGTCATTTAATAATCCAAAAACAGTTGAATACTGATAGATTAGGTGATAATAATAATGACCTTAATTTAAAGTCTCTCAATATTACTAATGTTAACAATATCTAAAATACACAACTTAAGCTATTTATTTACCAAAAAGTTTTATAACTTTAAACGATTTTGGTTTAATATATTAGAAAAAACAATTAGTAATCTATCCATTATCATCTTGTTTCTACAAAAGACAGACTGATTGTAAATCTAGATTAAAAATATAAAGATGATCTTATGAAAAGACGAAATTTTATTCGAACCGCAGGTTTAGGAGCTGGAGCATTAATGCTGCCATCATATCTTTTAGGAGATACTATTTCTGCTGAAGCTTTGCTGGCACCAGGAATGGATGTAGCCATAAAAAAGAGACTGGCAGATGTAGCTCTTAATACAGCAAAATCTTTAGGCGCATCATATGCTGATGCAAGAATTGGAAGATATTTAAATCAATATGTTTTCACAAGAGAAGATAAAGTCCAGAATGTTGTTAATACTGAATCTTTTGGAATAGGTGTTCGTGTTATAGCAAATGGGACATGGGGTTTTGCATCCACTAATAAAGTTACTGAAGATGGTATAAAAAAAGCAACGCAACAAGCAGTTGCTATTGCTAAAGCAAATTCTAAAATTCAGAAAGTACCAGTTAAGCTGGCTCCAGTAAAATCATATGGGGAAGTATCATGGAAAACACCAATTAAAAAAGATTTTAAAGAGGTTCCTGTTTCAGAAAAAGTTGATTTGTTGCTAAGTGCTAATGGAGCGGCGATGGAAAATGGTGCTAATTTTGTTAATTCAGCATTATTTATGGTGAACGAACAAAAATATTTTGCATCTACAGAAGGCTCATATATAGATCAAGATGTCCACAGAATATGGCCAACATTTGGAGTTACTGCAATTGATAGATCAGCAGGGAAATTTAAATCGCGTCAAGCATTAAGCGCTCCTATGGGACTTGGTTATGAATATATGGATGGATTAGATTCTGAGAAAATTGCAGGTCCAGCAGGATTAATTGGGTATAGAAATAGTTATGATATTATAGAAGATGCAACAGCCGCTGCTAAACAAGCTAAAGAACGTTTAACTGCTAAATCAGTTGAGGCAGGTAAATACGATTTAGTGTTAGATCCAAATCATTTAGGATTAACTATTCACGAATCTGTAGGACATCCTCTAGAATTAGATCGTGTTCTTGGATATGAAGCGAATTATGCAGGAACGAGTTTTGCTACTTTAGATAAATGGAAGTCAGGAAACTTTAAATATGGTAGCGACATTGTTAATCTTGTTGCAGATAAGACGTATCCTGGATCATTAGGAGCTGTTGGTTATGATGACGAAGGTGTTAAGACTAAGCAATGGGATTTGGTTAGAAATGGTGTTCTTAAAAACTATCAAGCTATTAGAGATCAAGTACACATGATAGATCAAAACGAATCACATGGCTGCTGTTACTCACAAAGTTGGAATGATGTACAATTCCAACGTATGCCTAATGTATCATTAGAGCCTGGAAAAGAGAAATATTCTGTTCATGATATGATTAAAGACGTTGAGAAAGGCATTTATATAGCAGGTAGAGGATCTTACTCTATAGATCAACAGCGTTATAATTTTCAGTTTGGTGGTACAGTATTTTATGAAATTAAGAATGGCGAAATTGTGGGTATGTTAGATGATGTTGCTTACCAGTCTAATACACAAGAATTTTGGAATTCATGTGCTAAAATATGTGATAAGGATGATTACCGAATTTTTGGATCATTCTTTGATGGAAAAGGACAGCCTTCTCAAGTTAGTGCTGTATCTCACGGTAGTTCAACTACGCGATTTAATGGTGTAAATGTAATTAACACGGGTAGAACAATTTAATCGATTCGCTTTAACAAATAATACAACTATTATGGCAATATATACAAAAGAAGAAGCTAAGCAGATTATGGAAAAAGCATTGAGTTTTTCCACTGCAGACACCTGTACTATTAATTTAGGCGGAAGCGAGAGTGGTAACATTCGTTATGCAAGAAATACAGTATCGACTTCAGGACATAGATCTAATCAAAATATGTCTGTTCAAGTGAGTTATGGTAAAAAGTCAGGTATAGCTACAATTGATGAGTTTGATGATGAGTCACTTAAAAAAGTAGTAAAACGAGCTGAAGAGTTAGCTAAACTCTCACCCGAAAATCCTGAATTTATGGAGCCTCTTGGGCCACAGTCTTATGACGAATCTGTAACTTACAGCGAAGCAACAGCAAATATAAAACCAGAGTATCGTGCACAAGTTGCAGCAAGTAGTATAGAACCAGCTGCAGCAAAAGATGTGACTTCGGCAGGGTTTTTAAATGATTCATCAGGCTTTTCTGCGATGATGAATTCAAAAGGCTTATTTGCTTATAATAAATCAACCAACGCGAGTTTTACTGTAACTATGAGAACTAACGATGGTACAGGTTCAGGTTGGGTAACTCGTGATGTCAATGATATCAATAAATTTGATCCTGTTGAAGCTTCAAATGTGGCTATTGATAAAGCCATAATGTCAAGAGAAGCTAAAGCTATTGAACCTGGGAAATATACAGTTATTCTTGAGCCTGCAGCATCTATTGGTCTATTACAAAATATGTTTGGATCCTTTAATGCACGAACAGCTGATGAAGGACGAAGTTTCATGTCTAAAGAAGGTGGAGGAACAAAATTAGGTGAAAAAATTGTTGATGAACGTATTAATGTATGGTCAGATCCTTTACATCCTGATGTGCCAACTGCAACATGGAATGGTGCTGGTCAACCTCTTAAAAAGATGAAATGGGTAGAAAATGGTGTAGTTAAAAACCTAGCATACAGTCGTTATTGGGCAAAAGAAAAAGGTGTTGAGCCAGTCCCATTTATCTCTAATGGTATTATGGAAGGCGGAGATGCATCATTAGAAGATCTAATAAAGAGCACAAAAAAAGGTATTTTGGTAACTCGTCTTTGGTATATTAGAGGTGTCGATCCACAAACGCTGTTATATACAGGTTTAACACGTGATGGAACTTTTTATATTGAAAACGGGAAGATAAAGCATCCAGTTAAAAACTTCAGATTTAATGAGAGTCCAATAATCATGTTAAATAATCTAGAAGAATTAGGACAACAAGTTCGTATAAATGGAAATTTAATTCCATACATGAAAGTGAGAGACTTCACTTTTACTAGTTTGTCTGATGCTGTATAAGATAAATCTTTAATATATAACTGGTTGTTATGAGTCTTCATTTCAACCAGTTTTTTTTAATAATTAAGTTATTGAATAATACTTTCTTTTTTACACGATTGCAATATGAATCTGGAGATTGGGATGTCGACCAGAGAATGCCTTCTAATGTCCTAAATTCCCTTGTGGAATACACGACATTAAAAGTGGATACGCAAGAAAAAATAATTCCGCTTAGTAGTGATGAGGTTTTTAAGTCTCCGTTTTGCTATTTGTCTGGACATAAACTTGTACAATTCACAAAAAAAGAGAGGGAGAATTTCAAAAGATATATCAATAATGGAGGTTTTGTTTTTGTGGATGATTGTAACCATGATATTGATGGTTTATTTGCAAAATCCTTTGAACGGCAGATGGAAGTTATTTTTGGCTCTAATGGATTAAAAAAAATACCTAACAATCATGAAATCTATAATATATTTTTTGAGTTTGAAAATGGGCCACCAACGACATCTCAAGAGCTAAATGGCTGGGGAGATGATCTTGTACATGAGTACCTTAAAGCGATAGAGATTAATGGTCGAATAGGTGTTCTATATAGCAACAAAGATTATGGTTGTGAATGGGATTACGATTTTAGAAATAAACGTTGGTATAAAAACGATAATACGCGCTTTTCAGTAAATATAGTGATGTATGCGCTAACATCATAAAGCTTAAATGAATGGATAAAGAATTGGTAAAAGTTGAGCAAGAAGTTAATGAGTTAACTCAGAAACTTAATAGCTTAAAAAAAGAAATTGGCAAAATAATTATTGGTCAAGAAGAAACAGTAGATCAATTACTTATTACATTTCTTGCTGGTGGACATGCATTGTTAGAAGGTGTTCCTGGATTGGCAAAAACATTAATGATTAGAACGCTTGCTCAAGCTATTGATTTAGAGTTTAAACGTATACAATTTACGCCAGATTTAATGCCATCGGATATTATTGGAACCGAAATACTTGAAGAAGACCATAGTACTGGAAAGAAATTTTTTAAGTTCAATAAAGGTCCAATTTTTGCCAATATTGTTTTAGCTGATGAAATAAACAGAACACCTCCAAAAACTCAAGCTGCTCTATTAGAAGCCATGCAAGAGTTTGAGGTGACTTATTCGGGGAACACTTATAAGTTAGATCGACCATTTTTTATTCTAGCAACGCAAAACCCAATAGAGCAATCAGGAACTTTTCCACTGCCTGAAGCGCAACAAGATCGTTTTCTTTTTTATATAAAAATAGGATATCCTGAAGCTAATGAAGAAACTAATATTCTAAAGAAGACAACAGGAGTTAGAAAAGAAACCTTACAAAAAGTAATTAGTGGAGAAGATATTTTAAGGCTACAACATTTGGTACGTGAAGTCCCAATAAGTGATGATTTAATTGAATTTGTAAGTAACGTGGTTCGTGCTACAAGACCAGAAACAACAACTAATAGTTATGTGAAAGAATGGGTAAATTGGGGAGCAGGTCCAAGAGCTGGACAAGCCATGATCTTAACAGCTAAAGCTCGTGCTTTATTACATGGACGTCTATCTGTTGTGTTAGACGATTTAAAACAAGTGGCTATTCCTGTGTTACGTCATCGAGTGATTGTCAATTTTAAAGCTGAAGCTGAAGGTATAACTTCAGATGAAGTCACTAATGAGATTATAAAGGCGAGTATGTCATCATTAAAAAAATAGCATAAGGTGAAACAAGATTACAACGATTTATTAAAACCAGAAATTATAAAAACTGTTTCAGGACTGGCTTTAATTGCTCGTGTAATTGTAGATGGTTATTTGTCTGGCGTAAATCACAGTCGTCGTGTTGGTCCAGGAATGGAGTTTAGTCAATTTAGAAGCTATCAACCAGGAGATGATTTGCGATTGTTCGATTGGAAAATGTTGGCAAGATCTGGGCGGTATTACATTAAACAATCCGAAATTGAAACCAATATTGCTGTAAAGTTTATCCTAGATTCAAGTAACTCAATGCTACATGAGGAAAATGGATTATCCAAAATGGATTTCGTTAGAGTTTTAGTAGCTTCTATGGCTTATTTGAGTCAAAGTCAAGGTGATGCCGTTGGCTTGTTTGCGCTTAACGATCAAAAAATACATAGTATTTATCCTAAAGTTCAAAAACAACATTTTAATAGATTATTGCATGAATTGATACAAATTGATAATCAAGGTAAGTGGCCAGAAAATGAAATAGAATCTAGAAAATTACATGATCGTAATCATAAAGAATTAATTTTCTTTATTACCGATATGTATGAGAATGATAATGAGCTTACACGATTTGTGAAAAAATTAAAAACGCTTAAAAATGAAGTAGTGGTATTGCATATTATGGGAACACAAGAATTAGAATTTAAATATAAGGGTAATGTCACTTTTGAAGATTTAGAAACAGGAATTAAACTAAAAGTGAATACTTCAGAAGCAAAAAAACTGTACTTACAATCGCTTGATCATATGATAAAAACTACAAAAGATTTTTTGTTGGTAAATAATATTGGGTATCATCAATTTAAGTTAGATGAACCATTACGTGAAGTTTTGCAATTATTTTTAAAGAAACGAAATAATTTAGTGTGATATGTTTTTTCTAAATCCAGCATATTTATGGGCTTCACTTGGACTTGCAGTGCCAATAGCCATTCATTTATGGAGTAAAAAAGAAGGCAAGACTATTAAAGTAGGAAGCATTCAATTATTAAGTGAAGCGGATTCAAAACAGAATAGCAGTATAAAGTTAAATGAATTATTACTGTTATTAATTAGACTACTATTAATTGCACTTGTAGTGTTAATTATGGCAGAACCACAAATAAAAAAAAATATTCAGAACACAAAACTGACTTATCTGGTAGAACCATCATTACTTAAAAATAAAACCATTACTGATTTATTAGAAATTAAGTCAACTGAAGCTTCGTTTCGATTGCTTAAAAAAGGTTTTCCAGAGTTTGAACTTGATGATGATATATCAAATTCAAATGAAATAGTTCCTCACTACTGGCAATTAGCTCAAGAGATGGAAGTCATACATTCGGATAGTATCATTGTTTTTTCTAATGGGTTTTTAAAAGGCTTAAAAGGAAAACGTCCTGAAATTAATGCCAATGTTGAATGGATTATTTTTGATGAGGGAGAAACATCAGAAGATATTATTAGAGCTGTTAAAAAAGATGATAATATTGAGTTATTGTCTTTAGTGAGCAACTCACAAAACTTATCTTTTAAAAAAGATGTAATTCCTTTAAATAGTAATTCAATTCAATGGAATATAACAAAAGACAGCCTTAAGATTAATGATGAATGGCAAATTGTTGAAGCCACTATACCTCTCAAAGTTCTAATATTCAATGATGATAAGTTTAATAAAGAAGCAACCTATATTAATTCGGCTTTTAAAACAATTTCAAAATATATAAACCAACCCATAGAAATTAAAATAGTTGAACGAGACACTACAGGTTTAAATGCTTCTAGATATGATTATGTGGTCTGGTTGAGTGATAAAAAACCTAAAGAAGTTTCAGGGAAGTTATTGACTTTTTATCCAGATAAATATGCCTCTTCTTTAGTCGTAGAAAAACCAAAAAGCAATGTGTTCTACCTAACTAAGACTTTAAATTCTGAAAGTATTATTGACCAACATTTAGCAGAACAATTAATACATACATTAGATTTTAATACTGGTTTAAATGATGCGATACTACAAAAGGATAAAAGAATAGTCGCAAAAGAAGAATTGCAACCCATATATAATGAGTTGAAAACACAAAAAAGTCAAGCGAGTGTCATAAATATTTCAAAATGGTTATGGTTGCTATTAGCAAGTTTATTAATATTAGAGCGAATAGTTGCAAATTATAGAAAACAATGAGTGTTGAGGGCAAAAACATATTAATTAAGTTCTCTAAACGTTGGCAATTATTGCTCGGTTTAGAAGTGATTCTGTATGCTTTAAGTGCTTCAATATTAGTTTATTTTGTAGGTCATAATCTTCTGTGGTCAATAGTAGTATTTGTTTTAACTGGTGTAATAGCTTCATTAATTATCAAGCCTTGGAAGCCTAATATTAATAGATCTAGTAGTTTTCTAGATGCTCAAATTGATTCACTTGAATATAGTACTGGATTGTTATTACAACCTTGGACAGGACACTCTAGTTTAGCAAAGTTACAGCATGTAAAAATTTCAAATAAACTACGAGAAGCTGTTAAAAAAGTAAATCCGCCAAATCACCTAAATCGAAGTGGTATAGTAGCAATTGTACTTATATTGTTAGGGTTTATTTTAAATCAGTTTAATGTTTTAGATTACTTTAATAAGACTAATATTCCAAATACGGAATCTAGCCCGATTATTTTTAAAGCAAACGATTCCGCAATCAATCAAAATACAATACCAAAACTTACTGAACAATGGGTAACTATTCGTTATCCCAAATACACAAATGTTCCTGTGCGGCGTGTCTCTAAGATGGATGTGAAGGCACTTGAAGGGTCACAATTGACTTGGGAATTAAAGTTTGATGACAACATTGATAATGTTGTGATGCAAAGTATGGGTAATAATTATCCAATGCAGTCAACAAATGAGTCCTATTCAAGACGAACTACACTAACCAACTCTGGATTCTACAATTTTAAATTTGAAGACCTAGAAGGTAACACCTATTCTTCAGATTTGTACGCTATTGAAACTTTTGAAGACGCTTCGCCAATTATTAAACTTCTAGGTTTAGATCAGTTTACATCGTTCAATTTTGACGAAGCAAAACGAGTTAAGTTCAAGACTAATATCAGTGATGATTTTGGAATAGCTGACGCCTATATCATTGCAACCGTTAGTAAAGGTTCAGGTGAGTCGGTTAAATTCCGAGAGGAAAAACTAAATTTTGATAATACACTAAAAAAAGGGCAGAAAAACATGTCATTATCTAAAGAAATGAACTTAGATAATATGAGCATGGAGCCAGGTGATGAGCTGTATTTCTATATTGAAACCAGAGACTATAAAACACCTAAGCCCAACATTTCGAGAAGTGAAACCTATTTTGCTGTGATTAGAGATACAACATCATACGAGTTTAGTGTAGAAGGAACATTGGGAGTTGATAGAATGCCAGATTATTTTAGAAGCCAACGACAACTGATTATAGACACTGAAAAATTAATTAAAAATAGAAAGAGACTATCTAAAGAGGAGTTTAAGTTTACAAGTAATGAGCTCGGATTTGACCAAAAAACATTACGATTAAAGTATGGAGCATTTATGGGTGAAGAATCTGAAATGGCTGTGGTTAATGAGCAAAATGCAGAAGCAGCTCAGCATGAAATTGAGCATGATCCTGATGATCCATTGGCTGGTTTTAAACACGATCATGATAGTGAAAATGAGCATAATTTAGTTGAAGATGAGAGTAAAAAGAAGGAAGCTGAAAACCTGCTTGATGAGTTTATGCATAATCATGACGATTCAGAAAAAGCAACGCTATTTGAAGAATCCCTGAGAACAAAACTCAAAAAAGCTTTAAACGAAATGTGGGATGCTGAATTGCATTTGCGTTTATACGATCCAAAAAAATCATTACCATTTCAATATAAAGCACTCAAGTATATTCAAGAGATAAAAAATTCAGCTCGAATATACGTGCATCGAATTGGGTTTGACCCTCCACCTATAAAAGAAGACAAGCGTTTAACAGGGAAATTAGAAGGCATAAAAAGTTTTGGAAAAAATGAAGCCATAGCTCAAAAAGAAAAATACCCTTTTATGCGTCAAACGATTTTAAAGTTAGAAGCACTTAAAAACAATGATGTTATATTATCAAATGATGATATAGAGGTTTTTGAAAAAGCAGGCAACGAATTATCGAGTTTAGCAATAGAATACCCAGTGAAATATTTAAATACATTACAGCAATTAAGATGGATTATTGATAGTTCAGAAAGAAATAAACATACCTATTTAGAAGTACAAAAAGGCTTGCTTTTAGCTATTCCAAAGTCTAGTGCTAATCCTACAAAAAGTAGTTCAACATTAAATGAGATCAATCAACTACTATTAAAAGAATTAAGTATTAATGATAGGTAGTATGTCTTTTGTTAATAATGATTGGTTTTGGCAAGTTGCAATTATAACACTTGCAATATGGATAGTATTCATATGGAAAGAGTTCCAAAAATCTAGAAAACGAAAGGCTTACATCAATTGTATTGTAGCTTTTGTTGCTCTAACTTCATTGGCTCTAATGATACTAAAACCAATTACAACTGAGAGTTCAATTACATCCTTGAAAACCGCAATTCTTACCAAAGGTTTTGATAATTTACAATTAGATAGTCTTAAAAAAGTTTATAAAAAGTTAGATGTCCGTAGTTACGAACCCAATCAAATAACAATTTCAAAAGATGAGAATCTAGAAACTGTATTTGTGTTGGGTAATGGTTTACAGCAATATGATTTATGGCAATTAGATGACGTAAACACTATATATATTGGGGGAAAGCCATCAAAAGGAGTTAACCAATTTGTTTACAATATGCACAATACAGTTGGAAATGATGCTATATTTAATGGTCAATATGTACAGCCAAACATAGGGCATAAATTGTTTCTAGAAAACCCAGCAGGACAAGCATTAGATTCTGTAGTACTCACTAATGATAAAGTTCAAGAGTTTCAATTAAGCATTAGCTTAAAAGTGAAAGGAGAATTTGTATATCAATTAGTTGAAAAAGATGATATTGGTAATAATATAAGTAAAGATCCTTTGCCTATAATAGTGAAACCGCAAGAACAATTAAAGGTTTTAATTGTTAATGCCTCACCATTATTTGAAACAAAATATTTAAAAAACTATCTCGCCGAAGTTGGGCATCAAGTATCAATACGAAGTAGATTAACAAAAGGCCGTTATAAATATGAGTATTTTAACGTAGATACTAAACCCAAAATTGGTTTTACAAAAGACCAACTCAAAGTTTTTGACGTCGTTATTACAGATGCTTTAACTATAAATTCGTTATCAACCAACGCAAAAAAAGCGCTTGAGGCTTCAATAAGTGAAGATGGTTTAGGTCTATTTATTCAACCAGATATTAATTTATATAATTCTCATAAAAGGTGGTATGCTTTCAATTTCATGAGCAATAGAAAAAGTAATGCCTCATTGGATATAGATTTAAAAAATACAGTTACTAAATATCCTTTTGCTTTTAGGAATGACGCTTTAGTTGAACCTATTTTTAATGCAGATAGTCATATTATGTCTGCATATAAGCGTTTAGGTATTGGTAGAATCGGAACTAGCGTACTAAAAAACACCTATGAGTTACAATTAAAAGGGACTACTGAAGTATACAGGCAATTGTGGGCAAAAACAATAGAAGATATTAGTAAAAAGAGTATTTCAAATATAGAATGGAATCAATATTCTCAAATAGCTTTTGTAAATGAACCTTTTGAGTTTCAAATAAGAACCACTGAAGAAAATCCACTTGTTGTTAGTGATGAAGCTTACCAAATTCCATTAAAAAGAGATATAAGTATCAAAAGTTTGTGGTCGGGAGTTACTTATCCAAAAGAAACAGGTTGGAAAGCAATAAAGACTGAGCAAGATTCTACAAAAGTTTTTAAATATTTTGTTACTGATAATGCGCATTGGCAATCTTTAAAAACTACAAATACTATAAATGCAAATAAAAAATATTTTGATACCAAAAATCAAAAATCTTATACATTCAAAGGGATTAACACACCAATAAACCTAATGTTGTTTTATGTAATTTTTATTTTAGGTATTGGTTATTTATGGTTAGAACCTAAATTGTAGTAGAATATTTTAAGCCAATAAACCAAAAAACCCAATTCAAATGAATTGGGTTTTTGATGGTGGTGCCTCCAGGAATCGAACCAGGGACACAAGGATTTTCAGTCCTTTGCTCTACCAACTGAGCTAAGGCACCAGTTGCATAAAAATGCGAGTGCAAATATATATGCATTTTTAATATTCACAAAAAGAAATTGCTAAAATTTGATTTTATAAATTTGCGCTATATATTTTACCTATGAATCTTATTGTAGATGTTGGAAATACGTTTGTAAAGTTTGCTATATATAAAGATGCAGACCTCATTCATAAAATTAGTTTTAAGCTTTCAGAGTTTAAAAAACAATATAGGGCGTTAAAAAAAGAGTTTCCAAGGATTAAATCTGCTATCATATCTTCTGTGGGTAGATTATCTAAAAGTCAAATAGATAGTATTAAGGAAGATTTAGATACTATAGAGTTGAGCTCAAAAACAAAACTGCCTTTTAAGAATTCTTATAAAACACCAAAAACTTTAGGTGTAGATCGTATAGCTTTAGTTAGTGCTTCTGTAAATCAGTTTCCGGATAAAAATGTTTTAGTTATTGATGCAGGTACATGTATAACTTACGATTTTATAACTAATAAGAATGATTACCTAGGTGGTGCTATTTCTCCAGGAATTAGGTTACGATATAAAGCCTTAAATAATTTAACCGCAAACTTACCGTTATTAGATACAAACCAACCAAAAACAATTATTGGAGACACTACAGAATCGTCGATTCATTCTGGTGTTGTATTTGGTGTAATTAAAGAAATTGATGGTGTTGTAGACCAATATCAGTTAAAATACTCAGATTTAACAGTTATTTTAACAGGAGGAGATGCCAAATTTTTGTCAAACCAATTAAAAAATAGCATATTTGCGAATTCAAATTTCCTTTTAGGGGGTTTGAATTTTATTCTAGATTTTAATTCAAAATAATGATAAAACGACTCATTGTAATTTGTATTGCAATTATTAGTTCGAGTGCTTTTGCACAACAAGGAACCACGTCTCCATATTCTTTTTATGGTTTAGGTAGTCTTAAATTCAAAGGTACTGTAGAAAACCGTAGTATGGGAGGTATTGGTGTTTATTTAGATAGTATTCACTTTAATCTTAGAAACCCTGCGTCTTACGCTGGAAAATCAATTGGCGGCCCTGTTTTTAAAGGTGAAAGTAGGCCTGTAAAATTTACTGTAGCTGGCGCATCATCTAATGCTAATTTAAAAAGTAATTCTGGTGAGGCTAAGGCTAATAGTTCTACATTCGATTATTTAGCACTATCAGTACCAATTGGGAGATTTGGTTTTGGTTTTGGTTTGGTGCCATATACTTCGGTTGGTTACAAACTTGATGATATAAATGATAACAAGGATTTAATCTATCGTTTTAATGGTGAAGGAGGAGTGAATAGAGTATTTGCTGGTTTTGGCTACCAAATATCAAATAATTTTAGTGCAGGTGTTGATATCAATTATAATTTTGGAAACATCCAAAATAGAGCAATAGCATTAGAATATACACCTGAAGGGAATTTGACACAATTTCAAACTAGAGAATCTAACAGGTCCGATTTAAGTGGTTTAACATTTAACTTTGGTTTAGCTTATAAATCAATGATTTCAGACAATTTAGAGCTGTCAGCAACTGCAACGTATTCTCCTGAAGGTAATTTGTCTTCCGAGAATCAACGTGTATTCTCTACTGTTTCATTAGATGCAATAACAAGAGATGTTATTGGGGTTTCTAGTGTAATTGTAGCGGATTTAGAATCTCAAAATTTGAAAGATACAGAGCTAACCTTACCATCACGCTTGTCTGTAGGTATTGGTATTGGTAAACCGCAGTCTTGGTTTGTTGGGACTGAATACACACTTATGAATACTGCTGATTTTTCAAACCCTATATTTAATAGTCAAATTTCTGCTTTCGAAAATTCATCTCAAGTTTCGGTTGGTGGATTCTATATCCCAGAGTATAATGCCTTTTCAGGTTACTTTAAACGTATGGTTTATAGAGCTGGGTTTAACTTTGCAAATACTGGTTTAGTAATAAAAGATGAATCAATTAAAGAGTTTGGCATATCTTTTGGTCTAGGTTTACCAGTTGGAAACCGAAGTTTCTTTTCTAATGCCAATTTAGGCTTTGAATTTGGACAACGTGGCACAACAGACAAAAATTTAATCAAAGAGAATTTTATAAACTTCAATGTAAGTTTATCTTTGAACTCTAGATGGTTTGAAAAAAGAAAGTATAACTAACACTAAATTAAGATGAAGACGAGAATTACTATACTATTACTGACACTTTTTGTGAGTTTTAACATAGGCTTTGCTCAAGAGCAAGATGAAGAATGTATGAATAACCTATCGCTTTTTGATACTTCTTACAAAAACAAAAAGTATGACGACGCTTATGTTCCATGGAAAAAAGTGCGAGAAAAATGTCCTAGATTCAATAGAGCTATCTATGCTTATGGTGAGAAAATTTTAAAACATAAAATTAAGAACTCAACTGGTGCAGATAAAGTAGCTCACATAAACGATTTATTATTGCTTTGGGACCAAGCTAGAGAGCATTTTGCTTCTAAGTATCCTTTAGGTGAAGTTTTGGCTGATAAAGCACAGTTAACGTACAAGCACAGAAAAGAGCTAAATGCTACTAATGAGCAAATTTATAATATGTTCGATGAAGCATATCAGAAAGATGTTAAGAATTTTAAAAGTGCTCAAGGACTTTACACTTATTTTTCTTTAGCTGTAGATTTATATGATGCTAGTAAAATGTCTGCTCAATCAATGTTCGATAAGTATGATGATGTTATTGAAATTATTGAAGGTTTAGAAAAAGGCTATACAGAAAAGCTTAATAAATTGGTGTCTAAAGAAGAGACAGGTACAGTTCTTGCTAAAAAAGAATTAAGGTATAAGAAGAATTATTCTGATAATTTAGCTGCTTTTGATACTGTAACTTCTAGTATGGATCAAAAACTAGGTAACAGAGCTACATGTGAAGTATTGGTGCCTTTATATCAAAAAGATTTTGAAGAGAATAAAAATAATGGCGTGTGGTTACAACGCGCAATGAATAGAATGTATGCTAAAGGATGTAAGGAAGATCCTTTATTCTTAAAGTTAGTAGAACAAAAGAATAGTATTGAGCCAAGTGCAGATACAGCATTTTACTTATACTTACTTACTAATGAGCAAAAGTATTTTGATCAAACCATTCAGTTAGAAACTGATCCATTAAAAAAGGCTAAGCTTTACAAAAAATTAGCTCAAGACTTTAAAGGAAAAGGTAGCTATGGTAAAGCAAGAAGATATTACATGGAGGCTTTAAAACTTAATCCTTCTGATGGTTCACCTTATTTACAAATTGCTAACATGTATGCTAAAAGTGCTAATAACTGTGGAGATACTAATTTTAACAAAAGAGCAGTGTTTTGGTTAGCAGCAAACGAAGCTGAAAAAGCTGGTAGAGTAGATGGACGTTTAAGGTCAGCTGCTGCTAAAACAGCTACAAGTTACAGAGCAAGTGCGCCAACGAAAGCTGAAATATTTAGTGCTACCAATGCTGGTAAAACTATTAAGATTGGATGTTGGATTGGACGTTCTGTTAAAGTGCCAGGATAATTGAGAATACATAATTTACATATTATAAAAAACTTAGTCACAGCAATTGCTGTGACTTTGTTTTTTTCGTGTAAAAATGATTTCGATGAGGTTCAAAAAATAGGTGTTTTACAAAATCAACCTATTGGTGAAGCCGAAAATATAGATTTAAAATACACTGAGACTAAAGAGGATACTACTGTAAGGCTTGTAGCAAATCTTTTAAGTCCTAAGATGCTAGATTACTCTAATAGAGATTTTGCGTTTTCAGAATTTCCCAAAGGTATTAAACTCATTGTATATGATGATGAGAATAACAAAACAACGATAACATCTCGTTACGCTATTTACTATACCGAAACGCATATTATAGATTTAAGAGATGAAGTTGTAATTGCTACGCATAGTGGAGATACCTTACGTACGCATCAATTGTATTATAACGAAAAGCTAGAATGGGTTTTTACAAATCAACGTTTTACTTTTAAAGGCCCGACTAGTGATACACATGGTTATGGCTTTGATTCGGATAAAACATTTAAGAAATACCAAATTCATGAAATGGGTGGAGACATTGAACTCGATAATTGATTACCTTTGCCTAGAAATAAATTTTACTTCTATTTAAATGAAACTTCTAAAATTCTTTCAGTACGCTTATATTATTTTTGCAGCATTATTTTTTTGGGATGCCATAACTAACTGGTCAGTTGATAGAAATAGAGCATACATGTCTTTGTTTTTTGCAGCATTGGCTGTTTTTATGTTTTTCTTTAGAAAACGCTTCAGAAAAAAGATAGAGGATCGTAACCAAGAATAATTTATGACTGCCGACATAGTCATTATTATAAGCATGCTTATATTTTCAGCCTTTTTTTCGGGTATGGAAATTGCGTATGTATCCTCCAATAAGATTCATATAGAATTAGAAAAAAAACAAGGTGATTTTTTAGGCAAAATACTAGAGAAGCTTACAGCTAAGCCATCAAAGTATATCGCAACTATGCTTATAGGTAACAATATCGCATTGGTTATTTATGGCTTTAAAATGGGAGATGTTTTAGTGCGTTGGTTTCAATCTATGTTACCATCAGATAGCACATTATTAACCTATTTGTTTTACGATTTACAATTACTAACGCAAACTATTATTTCTACGTTGGTAATTTTATTTACTGCCGAGTTTTTACCAAAAGTATTTTTTCAGATTTATGCTAATTCGTTAATGAAGATTTTAGCACTTCCCACTTATATATTTTATGTGTTGTTTTCATGGATTTCAGATTTTGTGATTTGGATTTCTGATGCAGTTTTAAAATATATATTCAGGGCCAAAGGCGAAGATGCAGTTTTAGCAATGACAAAAGTTGAACTGGGAAACTATATAAGTGAGCAAATGGAATCTGTTGAAGACCATGAAGAAGTGGATGCTGAAATTCAAATTTTTCAAAATGCGTTAGAATTTTCGGAAGTTAAAGCAAGAGAAGTAATGGTGCCACGTACCGAAATTACTGCTTTGGATATTTCGGATAGTATCGAAAATTTAAGACAATTATTTATTGAAACAGGGAGAACAAAAATCATTGTTTATAAAGACACTATCGACGATATTTTGGGTTACGTGCATTCGTTCGAACTTTTTAAAAAACCTAAAACTATAAAGTCTATAGTTATTCCTGTTGGTTTTGTGCCAGAAACCATTCTTATAAAAGATGTACTAAATATTTTAACCAAAAAACGTCGTAGTATGGCTGTGGTTATTGATGAGTATGGAGGAACATCTGGCATAATGACGGTTGAGGATATTATAGAAGAACTATTCGGCGAAATAGAAGATGAGCACGATACAGTTAAGATGATAGAAGAACAAATAAATGAGGGCACTTATAAATTTTCAGCACGTTTAGAAGTCGATTATATTAACGAAACCTATAAATTAAATTTACCAGAAGGTGAAAACTATGAGACGTTAGGCGGATTAATAGTTAATGCTACAGAGGAAATTCCACAAGAAAATGAAGATGTGCTTATTGAGAATTTTAAGTTTACCATTGAAGAGGTCTCTTCAACAAAAATTGATGTTGTGCTTTTAAAAATTCTTAAAATAGATTGATTGAAATCTAAAGGAATTTCTTAATAAGTAAGTTAAGTAATACATAGACATTTCAATATAATCCTACATTTAGCTTTGTCACTTATAAAAACTACAATTCTCCTTTTATAAGTTACTAGAAAATACTATTTTCGCAGACTTATTTATACCAAATACACATACAAAAAAGACTATGGCAGTTTTAAATAAAATTAGACAACGTTCATTAATACTAATTCTGGTAATCGCATTAGCATTATTTTCATTCGTTATTGGGGATTTATTCAAAAATTCTGATGCATTAACTGGTGAATCGCAAGATGTTATTGCAACAGTAAATGGAAAAGACATTAATCGATTAGATTTTCAGCAAAAAGTAAAAAGCTATCAAGAACGAGTAGGTGGAAGAGTGAGTTCTACTCAAGCGATGAACACGATTTACAACCAAGAACTACGTAAAATTGTAATGAAGTCTGAATTTGAAGCATTGGGCTTATCTGTTGAGAAAGATGAAATGCGAGATTTATTAAAAACAAGTTTTTCTTCTTATCCTGAGTTTCAAGATGAAAATGGAATCTTTGATGTCAATCGTTTAAATGCATTTATTGCTAACTTAAAAGATTTACAAGGTGCAAATCCAGATTCTGCTCCTTTAGGAAATTTTTTAGTAAACTACGATAGTTGGACAAACAATGAACAGACAATTGCTGCAAATGCAGTTCAGCAAACCTATTACAATATGATTAAAGCTGGTGTTAGCACTACAATATCCGAAGCTGAAGATGAGTATTTTGGTGATGCAAAAACGGTAGATATTCGTTATGTGCAAGTGCCTTATACAAGTATTGCAGATAGTTTAGTTGAGGTTTCTAAAAACGATATTAGTGCTTACATTAAAAACAACGAAGAAAAGTATAAAGTAGATGAGAGAAGAGAAATTGTTTATGTGGAATTTAAAGAGGAAGCTTCTAAGGCTGATGAGGACAGAATTAAAGCTGATTTATTAAAATTAAAAAGTGATAGACCTGAATGGAATGAAAGTAGTAAAAACACAGATACAATTCCAGGTTTTGATTCTACTACTAATGTAGAAGACTTTATCAATGCAAATTCTGATATTAAATATAATGATGCATTTTTAAGAGCTGCACAATTACCAGCTACTGCTAAGGATACTTTAATGAAATTAGATGTTGGGTCATATTATGGACCTTACAGAGATGGTGAATATTTTAAATTATCTAAAATTATTACTGTTAAGCAATTACCAGATTCAGTTAATGTGCGTCATATATTAGTGCCTTTTGCTGGAGCTTCTAATGCTGGTCCAGATGTAACAAAAACACTTGCGGAAGCAAAAATAACTGCCGATAGTATTTTAGCAAAAATAAAAAGCGGTACTAAGTTTATGGATTTACTTGAATTATCTTCGGATAAAGTGAGTAATGAAAACGATGGTGAATTAGAATTTGCATATAATGCAGGAATGGCACCAGAATTTAAAGCATTCTCTTTCGACAATAAAGTAGGAGATATAGATGTTGTTGGAACCTCTTTTGGATATCATATTATTGAAATTTTAGAACAAAAGAGCTTTAATACAGCGATAAAAGTAGCAACATTAGCAGATAAGGTAGAGCCTTCTGATGAAACACTTAGCGATGTATTTAATAAAATGTCTAAGTTTGAAATTGCTGCTAAAGATGGTGATTTTAATGCCTTAGCTGCAGAACGCAAATTAGTTGTAAAGCCAATTGTGTTTAAAGAGCTTGATGAAAATATTCCTACATTAGGAAGTCAGAGAGAAGTAGTACGTTGGGCATTCAATGAAGGTACAGAAAAAGGTGAATACAAAAACTTTCCAATTTCTGGATTTGGATTTATTGTTGCTAAACTTGTAGATAAAAAACCAGAAGGTTTAATGAGTGTTGAAGATGCTTCAATTACAGCATTACCAGAAATAAGAAAAGAGAAAAAAGCGAAAATGATTCGCGATAAAATTACAGCAACATCTATAGATGATATTGCTAAAAACAATGGCCAGAGTCCTAGAACTGCAGCAGCTGTGACTATAAAAAACACAACGCTTTCGGGCGCTGGAGTTGAGCCACAAGTTGTTGGAGCAGCATTTGGTTTAGCACAAGGAGTAACATCTAAACCTATAGATGGTGAAAAAGGAGTATATGTGATTGAAGTTACAAAGGTTAATGAAGCAACCAAACTAGATAACTATACGTCTATTATGAACAGATTGAACGCTGAGCGTAAAAATATAATTCAAGGTAAAGTATATCAAGCTCTAGAAAAAGCAGCTGAGATTGAAGATAACAGAGCTAAGACAGTTTATTAATTAGCTATAAATAACATAGAGAATGGCTTTGCAGAAATGTAAAGCCATTTTTAGTTTAATACCATATCATTATATGGAATAACAGTTTCAAACCCTTTAGACTTAAAATAATTTGTAGGGTCAGTTTCTGAAGTCACTAAAACAAAATCACCTCCCCATGCACCTAAACTTTTAATGGTGCTATTAAAATCTTTAAAAAGTTGATTTTTAATAGTGTCCTGCTGAATAAGCTTAGAAATTAGAGCTTCATGTTTGTTAAGGAGTTTCTCAAATTCTGAAAGCGATTCACATAATATTATAGCTTCAGTAATTGCATTAACTTCTTCTAGAATACTTTTATCAATTTTCGCATTCTTTTTATAGGATGCAATACCATCTCTACTATTTTGCTTTTGATTGAGGTATAAAAAATATAAATGTTCCTTAAATGAAGGACTAAATGTAACGGTTTCAACTAAAGGCTTTGAAGATTTATTCAGTTGATAGAATATTGGCGTATTGTGTTGAGCACAAGCAATATCATAACCACTACCACCGAATGTTTTTTCTAAAAGTTGATAAGCATCAACTTTAGCCCAATCAGCAATATTATTTATTAATGTTGAAGAAGTACCTAAACCCCAAAGCCGATTAAAATCTTGATGTGTTGTAATATTATAGCCTTGCTTAGAACTTAAAAATTCAGGATTTAAAATATATGAAGCTTTTAAGATCTGAATTAACCTTTTAGAAATTTCAGTATAGTTTTTTGCTTTTAAACTTAACCGATTAGAAGCCTTAGTAATTAAGAATTCATCTTCAAACCATACCTCATTTAGTTCATTATAGCTTTTCCAAACTATAGTGCTAGTATTATTGGGTTCAACAGTTAAGTCCTGTCCATATTTAGTCGGTATAGCTAATGCTATTGCTCCATCCAAAACCACATACTCTCCTGTAAGTAATAATTTACCGTTACTTCTAAAAGTCTTCAAATTTAGTTTCTTAGTTTTTCAATAGCTTCAACAACAGCACTATGTGTAACTATATTAGTTTTAAAATGATCAACTATTTGTGTTTTTTCTTCTGCCGAAGCTTCAAACTGATTTAAAATATTCATAAGGTGCATTTTCATGTGGCCTTCCTGAATTCCGGTTGTAGTTAAGGATTTTAAAGCAGCAAAATTCTGTGCCAATCCTGCAACAGCAACAATTTGCATTAAATCTTTAGCAGTTGGTTTTTCGAGCATTTCTAAAGAAAACTTAACTAATGGATGCAGGCTTGTTAAGCCCCCGACAGTGCCTAAAGCTAATGGAATTTCAATCCAAAATTTAAAAACCCCATCATCAATGGAGCAATGTGTTAAGCTTGAGTACTTCCCTTTTCTTGAAGCATAAGCATGTACACCAGCCTCGACCGCTCTAAAATCATTTCCTGTAGCTAAAACCACAGCATCAATGCCATTCATAATCCCTTTATTATGCGTCACGGCTCTAAAAGGTTCAACCTCTGCGATGTTAACCGCTTGCATAAATTTTTGTGCAAATACATCAGCGTTAGAAATATCTTTACTTTTTAGATCTTCAATTTTACAAGACACTTCTGCTTTTACAATACAATTAGGAACATAGTTAGATAGAATACTCATAACCACGTTAAGATCTTCATCTAAATGTGCTTCAGCTTCGGTTTTAAAAGTTGTTGCAAATTGTTCTAAACACGAATTAATAAAATTCGCTCCCATAGCATCCAAAGTTTCAAACGTTGCATGCAATTGATAGTAGTTGTCTAAATCTTCAGATTTATTTCGCAATTCAATATCTAAAATGCCACCACCTCTGCGTTCCATATTTTTGGTGATATCAGCTGTATCAGAAATTAATTTAGTTTTTACATTTTCAAAAAAACGTTCAAGTTTATCGTATTTGCCTCTATATATAAAATGAACTTGCCCAATTTTAGTAGTCGAAATCACTTCGGCTTTAAAACCTCCTCTATCTAACCAAAACTTAGCTGCTTTACTAGCCGCTGCAACGACTGAACTTTCTTCAATAGCCATTGGGATGGTGTAAAGTGTGTCGTTGATTTTAAAATTTGGAGCAACACCAAGTGGTAGATAGTAATTAGTGATGGTGTTTTCTATAAATTCATCATGTAACTTCTGAAGTTTTTCATCAGAATTCCAATAGCGTTTTACAAGTGTTCTTGCTGTGTCTTTATCAGTGAAATAAGAGTCTAAAAGCCATTCAATCTTTTCGGATTTAGTAAGCTTAGAAAAGCCAGAAATAGCATTTGGCATATTATTTTTAGTTTTAAAACACAAAGATACTTAGGATTGGCATAAAATGTGTGCATTATCTATCATTATTGCTGATTTACTGTTAATAATAGCGATTTTTTGCATATTTTTTAGTAAACTTGGCATTGCTATATTGAAATAAAAGAAACATATGAAGCATCTTATTTCAAAATTTGATTTTCACTAAAAATTATATTTAAGATGTTCCATATGACCATTAAAAGAAAAATAAGAACTACCATATGAAATTGAGACATCTCCTCGTTATTATTGGCTTTTTAACAACATCATTAGTTTATTGTCAAGAAAAACAAATTACACTCGAAGATATTTGGAGTGGGTCGTTTAGAACAGAAGGGATGCAAGCACTGCATTCTATGAAAAACGGAAAACAGTACTCAGTTTTAAATTTTGATAGGCAAAATAGAACAGCAACAATCGATATTTACGATTATAAAACCTTAGAAAAAGTAAAAACCTTGGTGTCTTCTGCAGATATAGCAGAGATTCAAGGTTTTTTTAATTATAGCTTTAGTGATGACGAATCTAAAGTGATTTTAACGACAAATTCTAAGCCAGTTTTTAGACGCTCTACTTTAGGCGAGTATTATGTTTATGATATTGCTTCAAAAAAAGTAACCAAAGTATCTGATGATTTGGTTCAAGAACCAACATTATCACCAGACGCAACTAAAATAGCTTACGGATTTCAGAATAATTTGTACGTCAAAGATTTAAGTTCTGGTACTGTAGAGCAAATTACTTCTGATGGTGAAAAGAATAAAATTATCAACGGAATTACAGACTGGGTTTACGAAGAGGAATTTAGTTTTGTAAGAGCTTTTGATTGGAATGCTGATAGTAATCAAATCGCTTTTATTCGTTTTGATGAATCTGAAGTTCCTGAATTTTCAATGGATGTTTTTGGTTCAAACTTATACCAAACACAACAGGTATTCAAATATCCTAAAGCCGGTGAGGCTAATTCTAAAGTGTCTTTACATTTATACGATTTAAATTCTAATAAGATACAAACACTTAAAGTTGATAAAGCTTATAACGATTTTTATATCCCAAGAATAGAATGGACTAAAGATGCAGATGTGTTAAGTGTGCAGTATATGAATCGTCACCAAAATGAATTAGACCTTTGGATGATTAATACCAAAAGCATGACCTCTGATTTGGTCTTAGCTGAAAAAGATAAAGCTTATATTGATGTAACTTTTAACTTAACTTTTTTAAAAGACAATAGTTTTATTTGGACGAGCGAAAAGGATGGTTATAATCACATTTACCATTATGCCAAAGATGGAGAGTTAATTAATCAAGTTACAAATGGTGATTGGGAAGTAACCAATTACTATGGCTTTAATGAAAAAGCAAACACCATTTATTATCAATCTGTTGAAAACGGATCTATAAATAGAGATGTCTATTCTATTAAATTAAATGGAAAAAACAAAAAGCGTTTGACCAAAACAGATGGTACAAATAATGCATCTTTTAGTGCAGACTTCACTTATTTCATCAACACACATTCTAGTGCTACATCACCACCAGAATATACATTGAACAGTTCAAAATCTGGTAATGTTGTAAAAAGTATTAAAGACAATGATAAATTGTCTAAAAGAGTTGCTGATTATGTAACTTCTAAAAAGGAATTTAGTACTATAAATGTTAATGGTAATGATCTTAACATGTGGATGATTAAGCCAGCAGATTTTGATGAGAATAAAGAATACCCATTGTTTATGTATCAATATTCTGGTCCAGGTTCTCAACAAGTGGCTAACCGTTGGAATGGTACAAACGATTATTGGTATCAAATGTTAGCACAACAAGGTTATATTGTTGCTTGTGTAGATGGAAGAGGAACAGGACTTAAAGGTGCAGACTTTAAAAAAGTAACACAAAATGAATTGGGTAAGTACGAAGTTGAAGACCAAATTGCAGCGGCTAAAAAACTAGGAGCTTTACCATATGTAGATGCGACCAGAATGGGGATTTGGGGCTGGAGTTACGGTGGTTTTATGAGTAGTAATGCTTTATTTAAAGGTAATGATGTTTTTAAAATGGCAATAGCAGTAGCTCCAGTAACAAGCTGGAGGTTTTATGACACCATATATACTGAGCGTTATATGACGACTCCACAAGAAAACCCGAGTGGCTACGATGAAAACTCACCAATTAACCATGTGGATAAATTAGAAGGTGATTTCTTATTGATACATGGATCAGGTGATGATAATGTGCATTTGCAAAATACGATGCGTATGGTCGAAGCATTAATTCAAGCAGACAAGCAATTTGAATGGATGATTTACCCGGATAAGAACCATGGTATTTATGGCGGAAATACACGCTTACATTTATACAAAAAGATGACTAATTTTATCAATAAAACTTTAGGTGATAAGCTTGAAAAGAATGATAAGGAAGAAGAAATGTCATCTAAGATTAAAGGTTAAACTAACTAAATATTAATTATATATGGAATTTAAATTTGGAGGTTCTGCTGAGAACCAAAAAACAGTTTTAGGACATCCTTCAGGTCTGTTTGTATTGTTTTTTACAGAGATGTGGGAACGTTTTTCTTATTATGGTATGCGTGCATTACTTGTTTTATTTTTAGTATCAACTGTGCTTGATGGTGGATGGGAATGGAGTAGAGCAGATGCATTGATTCTTTATGGATGGTACACAGGACTTGTTTATATCACTCCCATAATTGGTGGTTTTATTGCAGATAAATTCATGGGTTACAGAAAAGCAGTGGTTCTAGGGGCATTTATTATGACACTAGGGCATGCCGCTATGGCTTTAGAGGGTATGACTTCTATGTTTTTCTATGCAGGTTTAACATTTCTAATTATAGGTAATGGATTCTTTAAACCAAACATTTCTTCAATGGTTGGTCAGTTATATAAATCTCAAGGCAAAGAGAAAGATGCTGGTTATACTATTTTTTATATGGGTATTAATGCTGGTGCATTTTTAGGAATATTATTATGTGGATACATTGGTGAAAATATTGGATGGCATTATGGATTTGGGCTAGCAGGAATCTTTATGTTTCTTGGTATGTTGCAATTCTATTTTACGCAAAGCATATTTGGTAAGATTGGTTTATCACCTAAGCAATCAGAAGATTTTGATGATGTTATTGAAGATAGTATTGAAAAAATAGAAGATAATGTCGAGGATGTAATTGAAGAAGCTGAAAACTCTAAAGTGGTTAGAGATCGTTTATTTGTAATAGGTATATTCTCGTTATTCGTTGTCTTTTTTTGGTGGGCATTTGAACAAGCAGGTGGTTCTATGACTATTTTTGCTGCCGATTACACAGATAGAGCTTTAGAAGGTGACGCAGCTTTAACTTTTAAAATTGTAAACACAATAATAACTGTAGTACCAATGCTAGTCATTACATGGGTGTTGGCAATGTTATTTAAACAAACATTTAAGAAATATTCCTTGGCTAATATATTATTAGCACTGAGTTTTGTTATTATTTGGGGAATTGTAATATGGATGTTAAATAGAGAATTTCAAGCTGATGCTACAGAAGTACCAGCATCGTGGTTCTCAGTATTAAACTCGTTATTTATTATTCTTTTTGCACCATTGTTTTCTAAAATATGGGAGAGTAAACTTAACCCTTCAGGTCCAATTAAATTTGCAATAGGTTTGTTATTAGTTGGTTTAGGTTTTGCAGCATTAGCTTACGGTTCAGCAGGTATTCCAGAGGGTGCGAAAACAGCTTCAGTTAGTTTAATGTATTTGGTAGTAGCTTATTTCTTGCATACTATGGGAGAGCTTTGTGTATCTCCAGTAGGTCTATCTTATGTGAGTAAGTTAGCACCTGTTAAATTGGTGAGTATGATGTTTGGTATATGGTTTACAGCTAATTTCTTTGCCAACCTTTTAGGTGGTTTTACTGGTAGTTATATGGATCCAATAATGGAAGAACATGGCCTATCTACATTCTTTTTAATATTTACAATTATTCCGATTGTAGCGGCTTTAATAATGTTTTTATTAAACCCAATGTTAAAACGTAAAATGCATGGAATAAACTAGGTTATGCTATTTATTAACCGTTAAAATAACTTAAAATGCTCCTAAAAAGGAGCATTTTTTGTAAGTTGGGCGTGAATTTTGCAACAAATCTAATTATGAGGAAAATATTATACATGCTAACTTTAGTAATGCTTACGTCTTTTAAGCCTACTAACGAGGAAGGAGCAGGAAAGATAAATTGGATGACTATTGAAGAAGCCATTGAGCTTCAGAAAACGGCGCCAAAGAAGATAATTATGGATGTTTACACCAATTGGTGTGGTCCATGTAAAATGCTAGATAAAAACACATTTCAGAACGAAGATGTAGCTAACTATGTAAATGAGCATTTTTATGCGGTTAAGTTTAATGGAGAAGGGAATGATAGTGTAACTTTTAAGGATAAGACTTTTGGTAATCCTAATTACGATGCGTCTAAAGCAAACAGACGTAATAGTGCGCACGAATTTTCGAGATACCTTAATGTAAGAGCGTACCCAACGATGGTGTTTTTTGATGAAGAAGCTAATTTTATCACTCCAGTAACGGGTTATTTAAAACCACAACAATTAGAATTGTATTTAAAGTTATTTCAAAGCGATAAATACAAAGACATGAAAACCCAAGAACAGTTTAATGAATATTACAAGGCCTTTAAACCATCGTTTAAAGAATAAAATTTTCACTTTAAAATATAAGCTCCCTTTTCATTCGTATAATGGAAAGGGATTTTTTTATGCTCACAAGTAGCTTTCCAGCGTTTTGCATAAGATTTGTAATTACTGGCATCTACAATAATTTGCTCAGGTTTTAAGCTATCTATTAAGCGATTGAGGTTTAACCTTGGTGAGTTTCTGAGTAGCACATAATTAGGTTTAAAACTAAGCTTATTGTAAATTCCTAAACTGTCAATCACTAAAATGGTTTTGTTATTAAACTGATATACAGATTGCAAACTATCTGTGGTGACTAGCTCAATCGACTCACCAACTTTATAATTCTTAATGACGTTGTCTGTTGTTTGTTTTAATGAATCCAGATTATGATGAACAATTAGCTTATCATTTAGTTTTTGTCCAATTAGTGAATACCGATTTTTATTAAAAACAATAAAAACATCATTTTGAGTTTTGTATGTGTTGTAAAAGGATATAGCTTGAAAACAGATAATTCCAATCAAGCTCATTACAACCCATTTAAAAGTTCTATGCTTATGAATTTTCACTAATCCAATAATTATAAAATAAGAACAAATGACTTGAAGTATAGTAAACGGAATATCACGAAATAAAAAATCTTCAAACTGAGCGACCCAAGTAATAAAATTATTGAGACTGTCAATTACAAAACTATAAGCTGTTACAATAGAACTATCGAGGATATTCATTAGGGCTAAAGCAATAACAAATAATCCAAACCCAAGGATTAAACCTAAGAATGGAATAACAACAATATTAGAAATAAAGAACAAGCCAGGAAACTGATGAAAGTAGAATAAGCTTATTGGCACAACTCCAGCCTGAGCAGCTAAAGTCACTGTAAAAATCTGCCAAGGCTTATCAATAATCCAATATTTAGGTTTCCAAAGTTTGTAAATAATGGGTTGAACACTAACAATACCCAAGACAGCTAAATAACTCATCTGAAAACCAACTTCAAATAGAAATGTAGGTTTAAACAAAAGAATAACAAATGCCGAAATGACCAAAGTATTATAAATATTGGTTGGTCGTTTTAAGTGCATAGCAATACTAATAATGCTAAACATTGCAACAGCTCTTGTTACAGATGGTGATAAACCTGCAATTATGGCAAATAACCAAAGTAGAATAACAATAAATAGTGGTCTTAAAAAGCGACCATGTTTTAGATAGAGTAGTGGGCGAAAAAGAAAATTTAGGATAAGTAATAAAATTCCAATATGAAGTCCAGAAACAGCTAGAATATGTATGGTGCCAGAATTCACATAATTATTATAAATGGTTTTATCTATGCTTTGGCGTTGACCAAGCAATAAGGCATTCATAATACTAAGTGCATTTTTTTTAAATCCTGCTTTTACAAGTTTGTCATTAATCGTTACTCTTAATTGGTCTGCATAGCCATAAATCGTCGTTTTTGAATCTGAGAGTGGTAATAACTCATTTTGTTCTAAATACAACTGATGATAAACTTGTCTCAATTCTAAATAGTCACTGTAATTGAATTGGTGAGGATTTAATGGCTTTTGGATTATTTGTAATTGAGAAGAAGTAAATAATAAATCATCAACGGATAAGGATGTTGTTAAACTATCACGTTTTATGTTGATTAGCAATTGACCAGAAGCATCTTCATCATTAAATGATTGTATCGAAACAATATATTTTTCATTATAGCTATCTGGTTTTAGACGTTCTTTAACTTTAAAAATTATAGCATTAGAATCTTCAGAATTTAGATGTGTATAATGGTTGGCTCGTAGTTTTTTATCTTGAATGTTATAAGATGTTATTGCAACACAAATTATGGTCAAATATGTAAGTAACCCAAAAAGGGGTAATCGATCTATTTTGTTTCTCAGAAATAGCCTATACAAACCCAAAAGACTCACTAAACCAATTGTTATGCATAGAATGACATTGAAATCTATATTGAGGTAATGTGCCAATACAATTCCAATGACCAAACAAATGGTTAGCTTTATGATGGTGAAATTTAGTAACTTCATGATTATGAGTCACTAAGGTAGAGAAAAACTAATTACAAAACTCTACGAGCCTGCACAAAGGCAAAATACCAATATTTTTCTGCTAAAGACGATACCATAACACCACGGCTAGAAGATGCATGTATAAATTCTACATTGCCAGTTCTTACATTGGTGACTATACCAACATGGTTGACTTTTCGGCTGTTTTTCTTAGTGGCAAAAAAAACAAGGTCACCAACGTTAACTTCTTTTAAGTCAATCCAATCACCAGTACCTTGTAGACCTGATGTAGTTCTAGGTAAGCTAACATTATGCGCTTTAAAACTAGTGTAAATTAGACCAGAGCAATCCATACCACGTTTAGTTATACCACCATATTTATAACGTGTGCCATCAAAGGTTTTAGCGTATTTCACAATAGTTTCTGCTTCTTTAGAAGGTTTAGCTGTAGTATTAACTTTTACAGTTTGCGTCTGTCTTTTTTTGTTGGAATACGATTTTTTTGATTTGCAGCTACTGATAACTAATAATAAAATTAAAACAGGTAATAGTCTTTTCATATTATTTAATAGCATTAAAAATCAATTCAGCTGCCTTATCACTAGCTCCCCTGCCACCAAGCTTTTGTTCTAACTCGTAATAATCCAAAAAGAGTTGCTCACGTTTATCAGTGTCTAAAATTGCTATCAACTCTTTCTTTAATCGTTTTTTATTCAAATCTCCTTGAATGAGCTCTGTAACAACTTCGCGATCCATGATTAGATTCACCAACGAAATAAATTTCAACGTAATAATGCGTTTTGCAATTTGATAAGAAATCGCATTCGCTTTATAGCAAACAACTTGTGGCACTTTAAATAATGCAGTTTCTAAAGTAGCTGTGCCAGAAGTAACTAGAGCTGCCGAAGAAATGCTCAATAAATCGTAGGTTTTATTAGCGGTAAAGCTGACATTATCTTGCTTTATAAAAGGCTGATAAAAACTAAAATCCTGACTTGGAGCACCAGCAATAACAAACTGATAATCCTTAAAATCATCAACCAAACTCAACATTACACCAAGCATTTTGGTTATTTCTTGTTTTCGACTTCCTGGTAATAAAGCTATAATTGGCTTGTTACTTAAATTATGTGTTTCCCTAAATTTAGAATCTTCAATCTGCGGGCGATCTGCAATAGCATCAATTAGTGGATGACCAACAAAATTGACATCATAAGCGTATTTTTTATAAAAATCTTTTTCAAATGGTAGGATGCAGTACATCGCATCGATATCGCGTTTAATTTTTTCTACACGACCAGCTCTAGAGGCCCATACTTGTGGTGAAATATAATAATGCGTTCTAAAACTTTTTTCTTTTGCCCATTTAGCTATGCGTAGATTAAAGCCAGAATTATCTATAAAAATAATAACATCGGGTTGAAAGGTATCTATATCAGCTTTGCAGAATTTTATATGTTTACTGATTTTTCTAAGATTAAAAATCACTTCAGCAAAACCCATAAACTGTCGCTCTTTATAGTGCATCACTAATTCACCACCAACAGATTGCATCAAATCACCTCCCCAAAACCTAATGTTTGCCTTATCATCTTGTTTATATAAGGCTTTCATAAGATTTGAGCCGTGTAAATCACCTGAAGCTTCACCTGCTATGATATAATATTTCATGTGTTTATTTTATTGCTTCTTATTTGTCACATGCAACATCCAATTGCTTATTCTTATTGTAATCGAATTTTTTGTAAAGATGTTTCATCAATTCATGTATTTAATAACCATGGTAGAAATTAATATCAATATAGTGGCAATTAAAACTCCTTTAGCGCTATTGTCTTTATTCTTTTTTAGAAACAAGAAAAAAGCACCTAGATTAAGTAAAGCACCTATACTCATGAGCTTAGTTAAAAAACCTTCGCTTATGGCTTGTCTAATGACAGCTCCCCAATCATCAGATTTTCCAAAAATCTGAATGGCCAAAATGAGACCAATTGCAGCTGCTATTAATCCTACAATAAAACCAATTAAAATATCTTTTTTATTATTCATTTAATTTCCATGTATTTAAACTCTGAATAGTATGGTGAGCAGTCAAATCAAACTGAACAGGGACTACAGAAACATAACCATGTTTTAAAGCCCACTCATCAGTATCTTCACCATTATCCATATTTACAAACTTGCCAGTTAGCCAATAATAATCACGACCCATAGGATTAGTGCGCTTGTCAAACTCTTCTTCCCAGTTGGCGCGTGCTTGCCTGCAAACTTTAATGCCTTTTATAGCTTTTTTTTCAAGGTTAGGTAAATTCACATTTAAAACGACTCCATCTGGTAAACCATGTTCTAAAACTTGTCTTGTAATAGTTTCTACAAATGATTTACAATGCTCAAAATTTGCATTCCAATTATAATCTAAAAGTGAAAATCCGATTGCAGGAATACCTTCGATACCAGCTTCTAGCGCAGCACTCATAGTTCCGGAATAAATGACATTTATAGAGGAGTTTGAGCCATGATTAATACCAGAAACACAAATATCTGGTCTCCGATCTAAAATTTCATTTACAGCTAATTTTACGCAATCAGCAGGTGTGCCAGAACAACTATATTCGGGTTGATTTCCGTCAATTTTCACTTTTTCAATATGTAAAGTAGAATTGATGGTTATTGCATGTCCCATAGCACTTTGTGGGCTATCTGGTGCAACTACGACAACATCTCCGATGGTATTCATTACAGAAATTAAGGTTCTTATACCTGGCGCTGTAATACCATCATCATTAGTAACTAGAATTAAAGGACGTTGTGACATCTACAAAAAAATGATTAATTTGCTGTAAAAATACTAAAAAAGCTTGCGTTTCATCGATTATATGAGCTTTAACAAAAAATTAGTGCCTCGATTTTTTATGGCACGGTTTTTTCTTCTATTTTAGTGAAATATTGAGAACCTACTTTGATAAAAATAAAAAAGATAATAATGAACCGAGCCTAAGATTTATTTAATCGAAATAACTATGATTGAAGGGCGAACACATTTTACCAAATCAAAATAATAAAATAAAGAAAAAATGAAAGGGAATTATAAATTTTTACTATTGGCATTGCTAATAGCATTTGCCTCATGTAGTTTTACAAACAAAACATTTGAAGATCCTGATAAGGATAAACTGTTAATACAATTAGTTACTTATCTTCTGGATCAAGGGCACTACAATCCTCAGGATATAAATGATAATTTTTCAGCAAACGTTTTTGAAGATTATTTAAATAATTTAGATCCGTTTAAGCGTTATTTTTATGCTTCTGATATTGAGGAATTTGAAGCTTATAAAAATCTTTTAGACGATCAAATTAAAGCTTACGACATAGCATTCTTTAATCTAACACACGAACGTTTATTACAGCGTATAGGTGAATCAAAGAAAATTTATACTGAAATTTTAGAAAAGTCTTTCGATTTTTCTAAAGATGAAAATTATTCAGCTGATTATGAAAAGTTAGAGTACGTTAAAAATAAACGTGAAATGAAAGAGCGTTGGAGACAACAACTAAAGTTTTCTACAATTGCTAATTATGATGATGCCATCTCACAGCGTGACTCAAACCTAGAAACTAATAATCTTCCTGAGAGTGTGTTTTCAGCTGAAAATGAAACACCAAAATCTAAGGAAAAGAAATCATTAAAGGAAGTAGAGGCTGAAGCTAGAAAATCAACTAAACGTTCGCTCGATGAACTTTATGATTATATTGATGATAGACGACGTACAGATTGGTTTGCCGTATACATCAATGCAATCGTAGAAGGATTTGACCCTCATACATTCTATTTTGCACCGGAAGATAAGGAGCGTTTTGATAGAGATATGTCTGGTAATTTTGAAGGTATTGGAGCACGTTTGCAAAAGAAAGTAGATGGTATTATGGTTAACGAAATCATTAGCGGAGGTCCTGCATGGAGAGCTAATGAACTTGAAGTTGGTGATCAAATTCTTAAGGTGAAACAAGAAGATGAAGACGAACCGACTATTGTGGTTGGAATGCGTTTAGATGACGCTATTAAGTTTATAAAAGGACCTAAAGGCACAGTCGTTACATTAACATTGAAGAAGGTTGATGGTACTATTGAAGATATATCAATAACTAGAGATATTGTTGAATTAGAAGAAACTTACGCAAAATCTTCTACAGTAGAAAAAGATGGTAAAACCTTTGGAGTTATCAATTTACCAAAGTTTTATATCAATTTTGAAGATTATAAGAAACGAAATGCAGCTTCAGATATAAAGCAAGAAATTATACGACTTAAAGAGCAAGGAGTAGAAGGTTTAGTTTTAGATTTAAGAAACAATGGTGGGGGGTCTTTACAAACTGTAGTTGATATAGTAGGGCTTTTTATTGAAGAAGGTCCAGTGGTTCAAGTAAAAACTACAGGTCAAGCAAAAGAAGTCCTTAGAGATAAGGATAAATCTATTATTTGGGATGGTCCTTTAGTGATTATGGTAAATGAGTTATCTGCTTCTGCCTCAGAAATTTTAGCTGCAGCTATGCAAGATTATAAGCGCGCTATTGTTATTGGAAGCAAACAAACCTATGGAAAAGGGACGGTTCAGACCGTATTCGATTTAAATCGTATGGTGCGCAACAATACCAACGGGGATATGGGAGCCTTAAAATTTACAACGCAAAAGTTTTATAGAATCAATGGCGGTTCTACACAATTAGAGGGAGTTAAGAGTGATGTTGTAGTTCCAGACCGTTACAGTTATATAGATATTGGAGAAAAGGATCAAGATAATCCTTTACCTTGGGATAAAATAGACGCTGCAGATTACACTGTTTGGAGTAATTACTTTGATTATGATACTACAATTAGCAAGAGTAAAGCTAGAATGGCTGCTAATGAGCAATTAAAACTTATTGATGCTAATGCTAAATGGGTGAAAAAAATAAGAGACCAGGAGTTCTATTCATTAAACTATAATGAATACAAAAAACAAATGGAATTGAATGAGGAGGAAGCAAAGCGTTTCTCAAAACTTTCTGAATATAAAACGAACTTAACATTCAACTCATTACCTTATGAATTGAAGTTAATGAATCAAGATTCTATTTTAAAGGAAAAACGTAAACGTTGGCATTTGGCTTTAGCAAAAGATGTTTACATTGAAGAAGCATTAAATGTGCTTCACGATTTAAAAATGACTTACGCTATAAAAAATGTAGCAAATTCAGTGAAGAATTAAAACTTATTGATGGGAAACCAAAATAATTCACTAACAAGATTAGCGCTTCAAAAGTTTAAAAAAAACTTTTGGGGCGTTTTTAGTTTAGGTGTTATTGGTTGCATTGGCCTCATTTCAATTTTTGCCTATTTGTTTGCACCAGATGCTTCAAAAAATGCAAACCAAATGCATTTATCCATTCATTCTAAATCACCAGGTTTTGAAGTACAAATGCTTACGATTCCATCTGGTATTGAATCCGAGCAAAATTTTTTTTCAAAATTATTCTTTGGGTCACTAAATACAGACACTGAGGTTCCTATTCAGTCTTATGAGTTAAAAGGTGAAGTGTTATCTTATGTCGAATATGCATCTGATGGTTTGCAAGGTTTAGAAAAACAGATCGAATTGAGTAAATTTCCTAATAAGGATTATAAAGAATACATTGATAATAGGAGTTTTATTTTCGGGACAGATAAATATGGTAGAGATTATTTGAGTAGAATTTTAATAGGTTCTCGAATCTCTTTTTTTATTGGTTTTGTGGCTGTTTTTATTTCATTATTAGTAGGGCTTTTAATGGGAAGCTTGGCTGGCTATTATGGAGGAAAAGCAGATGCGTTCATTATGTGGATTATCAATATCACATGGTCAATTCCGACGTTGTTATTAGTTATCGCTATTACTCTTGCCTTAGGTAAAGGATTCTGGCAAGTTTTTATTGCTGTTGGTTTAACCATGTGGGTTGAAGTAGCGAGAGTGGTTCGTGGACAAATTATAAGTGCAAAAGAAATGCAATATATTACAGCCGCTAAAGCCCTAGGTTATAATGACTATAGAATCATTACAAAACATATTCTACCCAATATTTTTGGACCATTAATTGTAATTTCGGCTGCTAATTTTGCTGCTGCAATTTTAATAGAAAGTGGTTTAAGTTTTTTAGGTATAGGAGCGCAACCTCCAATGGCTAGTTGGGGTGCAATGATCAAGGATCACTATAATTATATTATTTTAGGAAAACCTTATTTAGCTCTAATACCAGGTCTGTGTATTATGTTATTGGTAATGGCGTTTATGTTAGTTGGTAATGCTTTAAGAGATGCTTTGGATGTAAAAACTTAATCTTTTATTCAGATCTCAATTGCTTTATTTCTTGATTGGTATTTCCAATAAATTCTAAAACATCTTCTTTGCCTATATGTTTAGAAGAGGAGGTTACAAAATATTGAGGAACTTCTTCCCAAGTTTTCAATAACTCTTCGCAATAATTATTAACATGTCGATCAATAGCCATAGGCTTCAACTTATCTGCTTTAGTAAAAATGATACCAAACGGAATTCCGCTTTCACCTAAGTACTGCATAAACTCTAAATCTATGGGTTGAGGTTTATGTCTGATGTCTACCAATACAAATGCAGAAATGAGTTGCTGTCGTTTTTCAAAATAATTGGTAATAAACTTCTGAAATTTCTTTTTAGACGATTTTGAGACACGAGCATAACCATAGCCAGGTAAATCTACCAAGTACCAACTTTCGTTAATAATAAAATGATTAATAAGTTGTGTTTTTCCTGGGCGACCTGAGGTTTTTGCTAAACTTTTCCTATCTGTCAGCATATTTATCAGGGAGGATTTACCAACATTACTACGTCCAATAAATGCATATTCAGGTAAGCTGTCTTTTGGGCATTTAGCCACTTCAGAATTACTAACTACAAATTTGGCTGATTTTATTTTCATGCTACTTCCTGTGAAAGCAGGAGTCTTTTTAATTAAACAAAAGGATGTTTTAACTTTTTTAGAATTGCCTTTTTTCTAGCCAGCTATTCAAAATAGTATTAAATTCTTCTGGATGCTCCATCATAGCGGCATGCCCGCATTTATCAATCCAAAACAGGTCAGAGTCTGGCAATAATTCATGAAACTCCTCAGCTACTTCAGGCGGAGTTACATTATCATTCTTTCCCCAAATAATACAAGTTGGAGTATGCATTTTCGGTAAGTCTTTAGCCATATTATGTCTAATGGCACTTTTTGCAATAGCTAAAGTTTTAATAAGCTTATTTCGGTCGTTTACAGTTTCATAAACTTCATCGACTATTTCTTTGGTAGCTACTTTTGGGTCGTAAAAAACATCTTGTGCTTTTTTCTTTATAACCTCATAATCACTTCGCTTTGTGTAGCCACCTCCCATAGCACTTTCGTATAACCCTGAGCTACCAGTAATGATTAAAGCTTTAACTTTTTTTGGGTATAACTTGGTATGATATAAACCAATATGTCCTCCTAATGAATTACCTAGTAAAATAACTTCTTCTAAGCCTTTAAATTCAATAAATGCTTTTAAATAACTAGCAAAATTTTTAACGTTGGTTTTTATTAAAGACATCGTATAGATAGGCAGTTCTGGTATGATAACCTTGTACCCATTTGTGCTAAAAAAAGTAGTAACAGCATCAAAATTACTAAGTCCACCCATCAGTCCATGCAACACAATAATTGGTGTGCCTTCTCCTACTTCAATATATCTATAATCCTTTTCTTTTTTTAAAAGGTGCGTCATCTACAAGTTAGTGATTTAGTGTTAAAAACAAATATAACTAAATCCTTTTGAATAAAAATATATCTATCATTTTTCGATGTTTTAGAATTAAAAATTTAAAGTTTTTTAAATGTTAATAATTACCACCTTAAAATTCAGTCTCAAATATTGATATCATTGAGTTCTTTTTGAATTGAAAAAATATAAATACAAAACTTATCAACAAAAGTGGTATTATGTGGTAAAATGTGGTGTTTTTTTCAATATATTTGAATCTTAATCGTTTAAGTGGGAAACCAAATACGTTGAATTCATTTATAGGAACATACGAGTGTAAAGCTGATGTCAAAGGAAGGCTAATGATTCCGGCTGTTTTAAAAAAACAGTTGGCTGGTGCTTTGCAGGAAGGTTTTGTGTTAAAACGTGCTGTTTTTCAGCCATGCTTGGAGTTGTATCCAATGTCTGAGTGGAACTCTATGATGCAGAAGGTGAATAAGCTTAATCGTTTTAAAAAGAAGAATAATGATTTTATTAGACGCTTTACAGCTGGTGTTAAAATCATTGAAGTAGATAGTACAGGACGTCTTTTAATCCCAAAAGATTTAATCAGTTTTTCAGGTATTTCAAAACAAGTTGTATTAGCGTCTGCGGTGAATATTATCGAAATCTGGGATAAGGATAAATATGAGCAGGCTATTGACGATGCTGCATCAGATTTTGCAGATTTAGCAGAAGAGGTAATGGGACAAGATGATGATGACAATGGACTATCATAATGCAGTATTACTTATAGAAACAGTAGATGGTCTAGATATTAAGCCAAATGGTGTGTATGTGGATGTAACGTTTGGAGGTGGGGGGCATAGTAGAGAAATTTTATCACGACTTGGTCCAAATGGAAAACTTTATGCGTTTGATCAGGATAAAGATGCTTTAGCTAATACAATAGATGATGAGCGTTTTGTTCTTATAAATGAAAATTTCAGATATATAAAAAGGTTCTTACGATTTTATGGAGTTAAAGAGGTTGATGGTGTTTTAGCTGATTTCGGCGTGTCCTCTCATCAGTTTGATGTGGCTGAACGCGGTTTTTCTACGCGGTTTGAAGCAGATTTAGATATGCGAATGAATCAGGATAGTAAAATATCTGCTTATCAGGTGGTAAATAATTATTCTGAAGAGCAAATAAAAAATGTGCTTTTGCAGTACGGTGAGTTGAGGCAATCGCCAGCAATGGCAAGAGTAATTGTTACAGAAAGAGCAAGAGAAGAAATAAAAACTAGCGAGCAGTTAAAAAAGGTGTTGAAGCCTTTTTTAAATCATAAAAAGGAGAACAAAGTTTTAGCTCAAATCTATCAAGCGATTAGAATTGAAGTGAATCAAGAGATTGAAGTTTTAAAGGAATTGTTGCTTCAAACTCCAGAAATATTAAAAGAAGGTGGGCGATTAAGTTTTATATCCTACCATTCTTTAGAAGATAGGTTGGTAAAACGCTTTATACGAAATGGATTATTTGAAGGTGAGCCAGAGCGTGATATGTTTGGGAATTTTGAAGTGCCTTTAAGGAAAGTTGGAAAACTAATCATTCCGTCAAGACTAGAAATAAAAATTAATAATAGAGCACGAAGCGCAAAGCTTCGAATTGCTGAAAAAATATGAAGAAAAACATCTACAGCATATTACGTGGAAAGTTTCTAATCAGTGATGATTCGTTTAAAAATTGGCGCATCATCATTTTTATTTCAGTATTAGCAATTATTATGATTGCAAGTTCGCACAGTGCAGACGAAAAGGTTTATGAGATTGCAAAATTGACTAATGAAGTTAAGGAATTGCGCTCAGCATTTGTGGATAAAAGAGGGCGGTTAATGCGGCTTAAGAAAGAGTCTTTTGTGGAAGCCGAAATGAAAGAAAAAGGTATTGAAATTTCTTTAAATCCACCAACAAAAATAATAGTAAAATCACAACAAGAGTAGGCTTTGGCAACAACAGAAACCAACATATTAAACAGATTGTACTTCGTGGCAGGCTGCATGTTTGTCTTTGCTTTGGCTGTAGTATTTAAGCTATGTAGTATACAGTTTATTCAAGGAGATGAATATAGAGCGTTAGCAGAAAAACGCACCATAAAAGATTTTCCGATTCCTGCAAATCGAGGTAATGTATATTCTGCAGATGGGAGTTTACTGGCGACGTCTATTCCAAAATACGACATAAGAATTGATGCAATACAAGCTAAGGATGTTGTATTCGAAAAGTATTTAAATGCCTTGGCAGATTCGCTTCATGTTTATAAAGGAAAATCAGCATCATACTACAAAGATATAATCCGTAAAGCACGAAAGAATAAGAATAGATATTTCCTTTTAGCGCGAAATATTAGTTATTCAGATTATATAAGAATGCGAAATTTTCCATTGTTAAATCTTGGTGCAATTAAAGGGGGTTTAATTGTTGAGCAAACCACCAGAAGAGAACATCCAATGGGAGAAATTGCTGCGCGTTCAATTGGTTACGAACGTATTGATGAAAATAATTATGCAACAAGAGTTGGTCTTGATGGTGCGTTTGGAGAAAAGTATTTAAAAGGGAATGATGGTAAACGTCTCAAACAAAAAATTGGAAATGGACAATGGAAGCCTATCGCAGATTTTGACCAAATAGAACCAAAGGATGGTTATGACATTTATACGACGTTAGATGTTAATATCCAAGATATTGCTCATCATGCTTTATTGGCACAATTAGAAAAATACAAAGCTGATCATGGTTGTGTAGTTGTAATGGAGGTTGAGACTGGTGAAATTAAAGCAATATCTAACTTAGGGATAAATAAAAATGGTCATTACTATGAACGATTAAATTATGCTGTAGGAGAGAGTCACGAACCTGGTTCAACTTTCAAACTCGTCGCATTAACTGCTGCTTTAGAGGATAAGGTTATTGATACAAGTGATGTAGTTGATACAGAAAAAGGAATATTGTCTTTTTATGGGAATAAGGTAAGGGATTCTAAGACTGGTGGTTATGGTAAAATAACTGTCTCGGAAGCTTTTGAGGTCTCTTCTAATACAGGTATTGTTAAAGCAATTGATAGAGCTTATAGAAATAAGCCTAGCAAATTTATTGATAGGTTATATAAGATGAACCTTAATGATAGCTTGGATTTGCCGATAATTGGAGAGCCAAGTCCTATAATACCAGACCCAAGAATTAAAAATGGGAGATGGAGTGGTATTGCATTACAGTGGATGGCATACGGTTATGGAGTGTCCTTTACTCCATTACAAACTTTAACATTTTACAATGCTATTGCAAATAATGGGGAAATGGTTAGACCTCGTTTTTTAAAGGAAGTAAAAGAGTATGATAGAGTTATTGTTCCATTTAAAAAAGAGATTATAAATCCTAAAATATGTTCTGCTGAAACAGTTAAAAAAGTTAAGCAATTATTGAAAAATGTTGTAGAAAAAGATCATGGTACTGGTCATAAGCTTTATGCTGAAAATTTTTCAATGGCAGGAAAAACAGGGACATGTCAAAAAGACTATGTAGATAAGGATAGATTAAATTATATATCATCTTTTGCTGGTTTCTTTCCTGCAGACAATCCTAAGTACTCATGTATTGTAGTTATTCATGAGCCAGATAAAAGTGTTGGGTATTACGGAGCAGATGTTTCTGGTCCAGTTTTTAAACGGATTGCTCAAAAAATATATACAGATACACCAATTATAGATGAAGTAAAAACTCTAGACTTTAAGAATAATTTGGTGAATAAAGATTTTGAAAACTACTACGAAAACTCTCGTAAATATAAAGAGTTAATGCCAAGTGTGGTTGGTATGCCAGCAATGGATGCCATAGCCTTACTTGAAAATTTGCAAGTTGATGTTAAGGTGAAGCTGAATGGTAGTGGTACTATAAAAAAGCAGTCTGTTGAAAGACATCAAAAGTTAAAACCAAATCAAACAATAGTCTTAGACGCATCATGATGATACTAAAAGACATATTGTACAAGGTTACTATTAATGCAGTTGTTGGGAGCACAAGTGTTTCTGTAAATAAGATTGAATTCGATTCGCGACAAATACAGGTCAATGATGTTTTTGTGGCAATTTCTGGAACAGTGACTGATGGTCATAGATACATAGATCGTGTGATAGATGCTGGTGCAACCACTATAGTTTGTGAAGTGCTTCCAGAAGCCCTTAAAGATGATGTTACATATATCGAAGTTGCTAATTCTAATAAAGCCTTGGCTTATATGGCAGCCAATTTTTACGAGCATCCTTCAGAAAATTTAAAGCTTATTGGTGTTACTGGTACAAATGGTAAAACTACTGTATCTAGTTTATTGTATCAACTATTTAAGAAAGCAGGCTATAAAGTTGGATTGTTGTCTACAGTAAAAATCATGGTAGATACTACAACTTATAAAGCGACACATACAACACCAGATTCATTGACTATCAATAGGTATTTAAAACAGATGAATGATGAAGGTGTAGAGTTTTGTTTTATGGAAGTGAGCTCTCATGGTATTCATCAAAGCAGAACAGAAGGTTTAAGGTTTACAGGTGGAATATTCACCAACCTGTCTCACGACCATTTAGATTATCACGACACATTTGCAGAATATAGAGATGTCAAAAAACTATTTTTTGATCAGTTACCAAAAGATGCATTTGCCTTGTCTAATATGGATGATAAGAATGGTTTAGCAATGCTTCAGAATACGCAAGCAAAAAAATACACTTATGCTTTAAAGAACTACGCAGATTATAGAGCGCAGATTCTAGAAAATGAGTTTAGTGGATTGTTGTTAAAAGTTAATGATAGTGAGTTGTGGACACGATTAATAGGAAGTTTTAATGCTTATAACATTTTAGCGATTTACGGAACAGCTGAATTATTAGGCTTAGAAAAAGATGAAATCCTAAGGTTAATAAGTGAGCTCGAAAATGTGTCTGGACGCTTTCAGTACTTCATTTCGGATGAAAAAATCACTGCAGTTGTTGATTATGCTCATACTCCTGATGCTTTAAAAAATGTCCTTGAGACTATAAATAATATTAGAACTAAGAATGAAGAGTTAATCACAGTTGTTGGTTGTGGAGGAGATAGAGATAAAACAAAGCGACCAAAAATGGCACATATTGCCTCAACATTGAGTACTAAAGTAATTTTTACTAGTGATAACCCAAGAAGTGAAGTGCCAGAGACTATAATTGAGGATATGGAAAAAGGGGTTGAGCCTCAAAATTTTAAAAAAACCTTATCAATTACAGATAGAAAACAAGCAATTAAAACAGCCTGCCAAATGGCAGATACAAGGGATATAATTCTAATTGCTGGAAAAGGACATGAAACCTACCAAGAAATTAAAGGAGAACGCTTTGATTTTGATGATTATAAAACCGTTCAAGAGCTATTAAAACAATTACAAAAATAGATAGATGCTATATTATTTATTTGAATATTTAGAACAACAATTCCAATTTCCTGGGGCATCACTCTTTGGTTTCTTAACCTTTAGAGCTGCTGTGGCAATTATTTTGTCATTATTAATTTCTACAATTTATGGTAAACGTATTATTCGATTTTTGCAAAAACAACAAGTTGGTGAAACTATTCGTGATTTAGGATTAGATGGACAGGTTGAAAAAGCTGGAACACCAACAATGGGTGGGATAATTATCATTCTTGCAACATTGATTCCAGTATTACTGTTAGCGAAACTTGAAAACATCTATATCATTCTACTTATCGTAACTACGCTTTGGATGGGGACGATTGGATTTATTGATGACTATATCAAAAAATTTAAAAACGATAAAGAAGGTTTAAAAGGTAAATTCAAAGTACTTGGTCAAGTTGGTTTAGGAATTATAGTTGGTGCAGCACTATTCTTTCATAAGGATGTTACTATAAAAGAAAAACTACCTGTTGAACAGCAAAAAGTGCTCTTGGCTGAAAACCCTGATTTACCAGCAGCTAAGTTGTTTGATGTTGAAGAGAAATCAACCAAAACGACAATTCCTTTTGTAAAAAATAACGAGTTTGATTATTCGGATTTAATCACGTGGATAAATCCAGGTTTAGAAAAATATGCTTGGATTATTTTTATTCTAGTAACAATAATAATAGTTACAGCGGTTTCCAATGGAGCAAATTTAACTGATGGAATAGATGGATTGGCAGCAGGAACTTCAGCTATAGTAGTATTGACTTTAGGGATTTTCGCATGGATTTCTGGTAACATCATTTTTTCAGAGTACTTGGATATTATGTACATCCCAAGGGTTGAAGAAATCACAATATACATTGCGGCATTTGTAGGAGCTTTAATAGGGTTTTTATGGTATAACACATATCCTGCTCAAGTTTTTATGGGTGACACAGGAAGTCTAACTATCGGTGGAATTATAGCAGTTATTGCTATAGCAGTTAGAAAAGAGTGGCTAATACCTGTGTTGTGTGGAATTTTCTTAGCAGAGAATTTATCGGTAATGCTACAAGTAAGTTATTTCAAATACACAAGGAAAAAATATGGTGAGGGTAGACGGATTTTTAAAATGTCTCCTTTACATCATCATTATCAGAAATTAGGATATCACGAAAGTAAAATTGTAACACGGTTTTGGATTGTTGGCATTTTATTAGCCATTATCTCAATTGTGACATTGAAAATTAGATAATGAAGCGATTAGTGATTCTTGGTGGTGGAGAAAGTGGAGTAGGCACTGCGCTTTTAGGAAAAGCAAAAGGATACGAAGTATTTGTATCCGATAAAGGAAGAATTAAAGAGAAATACAAAGACGTTCTTTTAAATAATGAGATTGAATTTGAAGATGAAAAGCATACGGAATCAAAAATTCTGAATGCTGATATCATTATGAAAAGCCCTGGAATTCCAGATAAAGTGGATTTGGTAAAAGAAATTCATAAAGCTGGTATTAAAGTGGTTTCTGAGATTGAATTTGCATCAAAATTTACTAATGCAACCTTAGTGGCTATAACTGGAAGTAATGGAAAAACAACTACGGCAACATTAACCCATCATCTGTTAAAACAAGAATTAAGTGTTGGCTTGGCTGGAAACATAGGTGACAGTTTTGCGAAACAAGTACTTGATGAGGATTATAAAAATTATGTTTTAGAGATCAGTAGTTTTCAATTAGATGATATTATAGATTTCAAACCAAAGATTGCAGTTCTGACCAACATCACACCAGATCATTTAGATAGGTATGATTACAAGTTTGAAAATTATATCGCTTCTAAGTTTAGAGTTGTAGAAAACCAAACAGAAGATGATTATTTTATTTACGATAGTGATGATCAAGTCATTGAAGAATGGTTGCAAAACAATTCAATTCAATCTAAAAAACTGCCTTTTTCATTGACAAAAGTTGTTGAACAGGGTGCATACATAGATAATAATAACATAATAATAACAATAGATAATAACCAAATAATTATGCCAACAGAAAACATCACATTAGAAGGAAAACATAATGTAAAAAATGCAATGGCAGCATCTACTGTGGCGCATTTACTTAAAATTAGAAAGCAAACGATTCGCGAAAGCCTGGAAAATTTTCAAGGAGTTGAGCATCGTTTAGAGCATGTGCTAAAAATTAATAAAGTACAGTATATCAATGACTCTAAGGCTACTAATGTTAATGCAACATATTTTGCATTAGATAGTATGGATGCACCCACGGTTTGGATTGTTGGTGGTGTAGATAAAGGAAACGATTATAAAGAATTATTTCCGTTTGTAAACGAAAAAGTAAAAGCAATTATTTGTCTTGGTGTTGATAATGCAAAACTGTTTGAAGCTTTTGGAAATATGGTTGATGTTATTATAGAAACAGAGTATATGAGTGAAGCAGTAAAGATTGCTTATAAAGTAGCAAACACTGGAGATAATGTATTGTTATCACCTGCTTGCGCTAGCTTTGATTTATTCGAAAATTATGAAGATCGTGGACGTCAATTTAAAAATGCTGTACGTAATTTATAGCGAGTTACTATTCCTGTTAAAACAAGGAGTCCACAGTAAGAATAATAATAAAGTAAGTTCCTGCCTTCGCAGGAAAGACAAAGAGAGAAATGCAAAATATATTTACACAAATAAAAGGAGATAGAGCCATTTGGGCTATAGCCACACTATTGGCTATTTTTTCCTTTTTGCCTGTGTATAGTGCTGCTAGTAACTTGGTAAATATTAATGGAGGTAATACCTTCTCTTTCTTTGTAAAACATTTTATGCATTTGGCATTAGGGTTTGCTATAATGTTTGGCATACATAAAGTGCCTTATAAATATTTTAGAGGTTTATCTATGGTTATGGTGCCAATAGTTTTTGTTTTGCTCTTGGTAACGATGCTTCAAGGTACTACTATTGAAGGTGCAAATGCAAGCCGATGGATACAAATTCCTATAGTGAATATGTCTTTTCAGACTTCCACATTAGCAGCAGTAGTATTGATGGTATATGTGGCGCGTTATTTATCTAAAGTTAGAGATAAAAAAATAAGCTTTAAGGAAACAATTTTGCCTCTTTGGGCGCCTGTATTCTTAATCTTAGTGCTTATTCTTCCTGCTAATTTCTCAACTACAGCTATCATTTTTACAATGATTATGATGTTAGCTTTTATAGGTGGTTACCCAGTAAAATACCTTTTGATTGTTATAGGAACTGGTTTAGCTGCACTTACAATGTTCATTTTAATAGCGAAGGCATTCCCAGAGCAAATGCCAAATCGAGTGGATACTTGGATGAGCCGCATAGAAAATTTTGCTAATGGGGAAGATACCGAAGCGGATTATCAAATAGAAAGAGCAAAAACAGCGATTGCCTCAGGAGGAATTCAAGGTGTTGGCCCTGGGAAAAGTGTGCAAAAGAATTTTTTGCCACAATCGTCTTCAGATTTTATTTTTGCAATCATTATAGAAGAATATGGATTAATCGGCGGTTTATTTTTATTAATTCTCTATTCGTGGCTATTATTTAGAATAGTCATTGTATCTCAAAAATCAGATACCATTTTCGGGAAATTATTAGTGCTTGGAGTTGGTTTGCCGATTGTATTTCAGTCTCTTATTAATATGGCAGTTGCTGTAGAATTATTTCCAGTTACTGGTCAAACATTACCATTGATAAGTAGTGGAGGAACATCTATTTGGATGACATGCTTGGCAATAGGAATCATATTGAGTGTAAGCGCAAAACGACAAGAGCTTAAAGATAAAGAAGAAGATTCAGATAATCCATTAGATATATTAAGTGAAACAATTTAATGAGTAACTATAAATTCATATTATCAGGAGGAGGAACAGGAGGACATATTTATCCTGCGGTTGCTATTGCAGACGAATTAAAGTCGCGTTATCCTAATGCTGAGTTTTTATTTGTTGGTGCTTCTGACCGTATGGAAATGGATAAAGTGCCACAAGCTGGTTATAAAATTGAAGGCTTGTGGATTTCTGGTATTCAACGAAAATTGACATTGAGAAACATGATATTTCCATTTAAGTTAATATCTAGCCTATTGCGTTCAAGAAAAATTGTAAAAGCATTTAAACCTGATGCTGTTATCGGAACAGGTGGTTTTGCTAGTGGTCCATTATTGCAAATGGCGACTTCAAAGAAGATCCCGAGTTTAATCCAAGAACAGAATTCTTATCCTGGAGTTACTAATAAACTGCTTGGGAAAAAAGTAAATACAATTTGTGTTGCTTATGAAGGTTTAGAAAAATTCTTTCCTAAGGAAAAAATAAGATTAACAGGAAACCCAATTCGTAAAGATTTATTAGAAGTAAAAAGTAAACATATTGAAGGGAAAGACGCCTTCAAGTTAATACATAGCAAACACACACTTCTAGTGCTTGGTGGAAGTTTAGGTGCAAGACGAATTAATCAACTTATAGAAGCCAATATAGACACTTTTAAGGGGTTGAAAGTACAAGTGATTTGGCAATGTGGAAAACTCTATTATAATCAGTATAAACAGTACAATCAATGTGATAATGTGCAAGTGCATGCCTTTTTAAACAATATGGATATGGCATATGCTGCTGCAGATGTTATCATTTCTAGAGCTGGAGCAATTTCAGTTTCAGAATTATGTATTGTGGGTAAGCCTACAATTTTTATTCCATCACCAAATGTGGCTGAAGATCATCAAACAAAAAATGCAAAAGCCATTGCAGATAAGAATGCGGCAATTTTGATTAGAGAAAAAGATTTAGATACTGACTTTAAGAATGTGTTTTCAGATTTAATTTCAAACGAAGAAAGAAGATCAGAGTTAAGTAAAAATATTGAAACTCTAGCATTAGTTAATGCTACGAATGATATTGTAGATGAAGTTGAAAAATTATTAAAAACTAAATGAATTTAAAAGCTATAAATAATGTCTATTTTATTGGTATCGGTGGTATTGGTATGAGTGCTTTGGCGCGTTATTTTGTAGCAAATGGAAAGCAAGTTGCTGGTTATGATAAAACAGCAACAGAAATTACTAAGTCATTGCAAGATCTAGGAGTTGCTATTCACTTTAATGATGATGTTGCAGAAATTGATTCAAGATATTTAAATCCAGAATCAACATTAGTGGTTTACACACCTGCTATTCCGAATAGTCATTCAGAATTAAACTATTTTAGAGATAGTAATTTCAAAGTTTTAAAGCGTTCGGCAGTATTAGGTAAAATCACAAAACAAACTACTTGTTTGGCTATTGCTGGCACACATGGCAAAACTACAACAACGAGTATTCTTGGCCATTTGCTAAATGAGTGTAATGTATCTATGACTGCATTTCTTGGAGGCATAAGTGAGAATTACAATTCAAACCTAATCTTAAACGGAACAGATGTTACGGTTGTGGAAGCTGACGAATTTGATCGTTCATTTTTAACGCTATCACCTGATATAGCATGCATTACTTCAATGGATGCAGATCATCTAGATATTTATGGAGATGCTTCAGAACTTATAAAATCGTTCAAGGATTTTACAGAATGTATAAAACCTAATGGAAAATTATTTGTTAGAAATGGATTGCCATTAGAAGGTATTACTTATGGTATTGAAGATGATTCAGACTATAGTGCTCAAAACGTAAAAATAAAGAATGGAAGTTATGTGTTTGATATGCAAACACCTGATGGAATATATAAAGATTTTCAATTTAACCTACCTGGTAGACATAATCTGTCGAATGCAATAATAGCCTTGGCGATGGCTGTTGACTTTGGTTGCCCTTACAACCAGCTCGCCAAGGGATTAGCATCTTATAAAGGTGTTAAACGTAGATTTACTTATCAGATTAAAACAGAAGATTTTGTCTTTATTGATGACTATGCACATCACCCTGAAGAAATTAATGCAGTACATCAAGCAGTAAGAGAGATGTATCCAGACAGGAAAGTGCTCGCTGTTTTTCAACCGCATTTGTATACTAGAACTAGAGATTTTATAGATGGTTTTGCTGAAAGCCTTTCAAAATTTGATGAATTATTACTGTTAGATATTTATCCTGCTAGAGAATTGCCAATAGAAGGTGTGACCTCTAGTTGGATATTAAATAAAGTTGAAAATTCTAGTAAAAAATTAATTCAAAAATCAGAGTTGATAGATGAAATTAAAAAATCTGATGCTCAAGTAGTATTAACTATTGGAGCAGGAGATATAGGAGAGGAAGTAAAATATATAAAAGAAGTATTTAGCGTTGCGAATTAATTATAACTATATAAAAATCATTGGTTTAATACTTATTGTAGGTGGGTTATTTGCGTTTTCTAATACGAGAAACAGTAAGAGGGAAATAGTTGTGCAGCCACCAAAATTCTTAGGCGAGAACAAATTATTCATTACAGAAGAGACTGTTAGTAAATTGTTAATACAAAATCAGCAACCCGTTACGGAACAGTCTAAAGAAATTATAGATTTGAACGAATTAGAAGTTGCCCTAAATTCTAATCCAATGATAAAGGAAGCAGAAGTGTTTATGTCAGTAAACGGTGTGCTTTCAGCAGAAATTGAACAAAAAAGACCTGTTGCAAGAGTCAATACAAATGCATCATATTATATAGATGATGAAGGATTCTTTATGCCTTTGTCTTCTAATTATTCTGCAAGAGTACCACTTGTTACAGGTAATATTAAGAAAGATAAACTCGAAATAGTTTTTCAATTTGCTAAAGCTGTTGATGAAGATGAATTCTTAAAAAAGCATGTCATTGAGATTCGTCAGAATGACGATAAAACCATTGATTTTAAAATACGTAAAAGTGATTTTACAGTTCAGTTAGGAACTTTAAAAAAACTAGATAAGAAGATAAATAATTTTAAAGCCTTTTATCAAAAAGCTTTAAAAGATAAAATTTTAGATAGCTACAAGGTTGTGAATCTAAAATTTGATAAACAAGTTATATGCACCAAAAAGTAAACTATGGAAAACAATAATATTTCGGTAGGATTAGATATAGGAACTACAAAAATTGTTGCCATGATTGGTCGCAAAAATGAGTATGGTAAAGTTGAAATTTTGGGTGTAGGTAAATCCAAAAGTATGGGTGTGCATCGTGGTGTGGTAAATAATATTACGCAAACGATTCAATCAATACAACAAGCTGTACAAGAAGCGGAAGCTGCAGCTTCAGAAAAAATAGAAGAGGTTACTGTTGGTATTGCAGGTCAGCATATTCGTAGTTTACAACATAGCGACTATATCACTAGAGCTAATGCAGATATGGTTATTGATGAAGGAGATATTGATCGATTGATTAATCAAGTACATAAGCTGGTAATGCTTCCAGGTGAAGAAATTATCCATGTGTTACCACAAGAATTTAAGGTTGATGGTCAGGCCGAAATTAAAGAACCAATTGGTATGTATGGTGGACGCCTTGAAGCTAATTTTCATGTTGTAGTAGGTCAAGTATCATCCATTAGAAATATTGGACGTTGTGTTAAAAGTTCTGGTTTACAGCTAGAAGGTATAACACTAGAACCTTTAGCTTCAGCTAATGCTGTTTTAAGCAGAGAAGAAAAAGAAGCTGGTGTCGCTTTAATTGACATAGGTGGTGGAACAACAGATTTAGCAGTATTTAAAGATGGAATAATTCGTCATACAGCTGTAATACCTTTTGGTGGAAATGTTGTTACCGAAGACATAAAAGAAGGCTGTTCAATTATCGAAAAGCAAGCAGAGCTTTTAAAAATGAAGTTTGGTTCTGCATGGCCAGGAGAGAATAAAGACAACGAAATAGTGTCAATTCCTGGATTGAGGGGAAGAGAGCCAAAAGAAATTACATTGAAGAACTTGTCTAAAATTATCCATGCTAGGGTGGTTGAAATTATTGAGCAAGTTTATGTAGAAATAAAGAATTACGGTCACGAAGAACAAAAGAAAAAATTAATTGCAGGTATTGTATTAACTGGTGGTGGAAGTCAGTTAAAACATTTAAAGCAGTTAGTTGAATATATCACAGGTATGGATACGAGAATTGGATATCCAAATGAGCATTTAGCAGGTGATAGCGATGAAGATATTGCAAGTCCTTTGTTTGCAACTGCGGTTGGATTGGTGATGGATGGTTTAAAACGTCAAGAACGAAAACAAGCCGAAGAAGTAGAGGAAATGGTAATTGAGAACCAAGCAGAACAAACAATGGAAACTCAACCAGAGACTGTTGTAGAAGAACCAATAAAAGAGCGTCGTTCATTTTTAGACAAGTTAACAGAGCGTGTTAAAGAGTTTTTAGATAACGCAGAATAGTGAATTAATTAAGACATATAAAATCCCATAATCATTAATAATATGAGCAACAACAATGAATTTGGAAACATTTCCTTCGATTTGCCAAAGCATCAGTCTAACGTCATCAAAGTAATTGGTGTTGGTGGAGGTGGTAGCAATGCTATAAATCACATGTTTCAACAAGGTATCAAAGGTGTTGATTTTGTGATTTGTAACACAGATGCGCAAGCCCTTCAAAATAGTGGTGTTCCAAACAAAATTCAATTAGGAGTCAACTTAACCGAAGGTTTAGGTGCAGGTGCAAATCCAGATGTTGGAGAAGAAGCAGCTGTAGAAAGTTTAGAAGACATTCGTAGAATGTTAGATACCAATACAAAAATGGTGTTCATAACTGCTGGTATGGGCGGAGGGACAGGTACTGGTGCAGCTCCGATTATTGCTAAAATGGCAAAAGAATTAGATATTCTTACCGTTGGTATAGTAACGATGCCATTTCAGTTTGAAGGTAAAATGCGAAACGAACAAGCACAACGTGGTATTGAAAAATTACGTCAGCATGTAGATTCGTTGGTTGTTATTAATAATAACAAATTACGTGAAGTTTATGGTAATTTAGGTTTTAAAGCAGGTTTCTCTAAGGCAGATGAAGTATTATCAACTGCTTCTAGAGGTATTGCAGAGGTGATAACACATCACTACACTCAAAATATTGATTTACGTGATGCTAAAACAGTATTAAGTAATAGTGGAACAGCCATTATGGGATCGGCTTCAGCTTCTGGACAAACTAGAGCTCAAGAGGCCATCATGAAAGCTTTAGATTCACCATTACTTAATGATAATAAGATTACAGGAGCAAAAAACGTATTGTTGCTTATCGTTTCGGGCTCTCAAGAAATTACTATTGACGAAATCGGTGAGATTAATGACCATATCCAAACGGAAGCAGGTTATGGTGCTAATATAATTATGGGTGTTGGTGAAGATGAATCTTTACAAGAATCTATTTCTGTAACTATTATCGCTACAGGATTTGATATTGACCAGCAGAATGAAATTTCTAATACTGAAACTAAAAAGGTAATTCATGCTTTAGGTGAGTCAACAGATGAAGATAAGGAACCAGCTATAATTACACCTGACATTGTTTTAGAAGATGAAAAAGAAGAGCCAATTGTTCGTCATACATTACTTGAGGAAGATGAAGTAGAAGTTAAGGCTGAAACTAATTCTGAAACGGATTTAATTACTACCTCTGAGCTTTTACGTAATATGAATGTAGTATATGATGAAGTTTTAGATACTAACTCTCAAGTTGAGACACAGCCAGAAGAGTTCATTATTACACCAATAGAGAACAAAGCAGATATTATTGAAGTAGAACAAGAAGAAGAGCAAATAACATTAACATTCGATTTGCCTCTGTCTAGTAATGAGCCAGAACAAGTTGAAGAGTCAAATTCTAATGAAGACAAAATGTTTTTTAGCTTAGATGAGGATGTTAAAGATATGGACGTTAATGAGCCAGTTGAAATAATTTCTGTTACAGAAGTTAATGAAGAAGGAGAGAAGCGTTATGCATTAGATGATTTTGAAACATTTGAATCTTCTATGAATCCAAAAACAGAAGGAACTGAGGTAAAAGAAGAAATTGTTTTTGAGAAAAAAGTGTTACCTGTTGAAGAAATAGAAGAGGTGTTACAGGAAGAGATTGATCCAATGAATAGTCCAATCTCAGAATTACTTATTGCTCGTGCAGATGAACGCAGAAAGAAAATGAAGGATTTCAACTATAAATTTAACAATGCAAAAATAGATGAAATTGAAAAAGAACCTGCTTACAAAAGACAAGGTGTTAATTTAGAAGATGTTCAACATTCTTCTGAAACCAATGCTTCTAGAATGTCTGTAGGTACAGATGATAACGATGACATACAATTACGAAGTAACAATTCATTTTTACACGACAAGCCAGATTAATAGCAGAATCAACCTGAAGTGTTATTATACTTTGTGAAAACCCGAAAATTTTCCCTCAATGTTTTCGGGTTTCTTTTTTATCTTTACTATTACAAAAAACAAAATATGAGTTTACAAGACGATATAATGACTGCAATGAAGGCAGCGATGAAAGAGAAAGATCAGACAGCTTTAGCAGCATTAAGAGCTGTGAAATCTGAGATATTATTAGCTAAAACAGCTTCTGGTTCAAATGAAGAATTAACAGAAGAACAAGAGATAAAAATCTTATCTAAAATGGTTAAGCAGCGAAAAGATAGCGCAGCTATATTTTTAGAACAAGATCGTAAAGATTTGGCTTTACCTGAAATAGATCAGGCAGAGGTAATTAGTCAGTTTCTTCCAGAGGCATTGAGTGAAGAGGAAATCGAAAAGGTAGTAATAATGACCATAGATCAAATAGGGGCTGAAGGCATGAAGGACATGGGTAAAGTTATGGGAATAGTTAGCAAAGAATTAGCAGGACAGGCAGATGGTAAAACTATTTCTATGATAGTAAAGGCTAAATTGTCTTAACAAAGAAGGCCTCGTAGTTCAACTGGATAGAATATCAGATTTCGGCTCTGAGGGTTGGAGGTTCGAATCCTCTCGAGGTCACGAATAAATATATAAGGCTAAAAAATCCTTGAGCAAACTCAGGCATTTTTTAGCCTTGCGTATTTTCAAGGCAGAACGCATTGAGGAAGCGCTAAGCTCTTTAGAATCTCTTATTGCACTTAGATTAATCTCAAAATAAAGTATTTCCTCATCAATATTTCATTTTCTTCTTTATATTTAAACTATGATCTACTTTCCGATAGTTGTACAATTAACTTTTAATCCTACATTAAAATTAGTTCTTCTAGTATTGTTTTTTGTTGGTATGAGTTTAGTTGTGCTAAGTCGATTTTATATTTATTTTGAGCAAACCTACGCTCTTAAATATAAAAAACCATTTTTTTTAAACTTTGTAATGCTTTCAAAAAAGACTACTAATAATCAATTGAGAGTTTTAGAAAGAGACTTTTTATTTTACCAGAGACTGAATGAGAAAGAAAGGTTACTGTTTCAACATAGAGTAGCTTCGTTTATTAATGATAAAGAATTTATAAGCAGAGAAAATCTAGAATTAACAGAGGATATAAAAACTTTAATTTCAGCTACAGCTATAATGCTAACATTTGGATTTAGAAAATATAAAATAGATTTGATTGATAAGGTTATAGTATATCCAAAAGCGTATTACTCTAAAACCAATGAAACGTATCATAAGGGTGAAACCAATCCACAATTAAAAGCAATAGTATTCTCTTGGGAGGACTTTAAACATGGTTATAAAATAGGAGATGATAACCTTAACCTAGGTGTACATGAATTTGGGCATGCAATACATTTAAATGCTTCTAATAATAATGATATTAGCAGCCTGATTTTTAATCAAGGATTCGATAATCTTACAAATTATCTGCAACACCATAAAATTGTAAGGCAAGATCTTATAGCATCTAAATATTTTAGGGAATATGCCTATACAAATCAATATGAGTTTTTTGCTGTATTACTTGAGAATTTTATTGAGACACCGTTAGAATTTAGAGCTCAATTTCCAAAGCTATATAATTATTTAAAACAGATGCTTAATTTTAATTTTGCAGGATATTAATAGCTAATAAATAAAGTCTTATTTTTAAGCATTAATACAACTAGTTATATATGAAAAGAATATTGGTTACTGGTGGTGCTGGATTTGTAGGTTCTCACTTGTGTGAACGTTTACTAAGCGAAGGTAACGAAGTTATTTGTTTAGACAATTACTTCACAGGTTCAAAACGTAATATAGAGCACTTAATGGATCACCATTATTTTGAGTTAGTGCGTCATGATATCATTAACCCTTATATGGTAGAAGTCGATGAGATATATAATTTAGCTTGCCCTGCTTCACCTGTTCACTATCAATATAACCCTATTAAAACGGTGAAAACATCAGTAATGGGGGCTATTAATATGTTAGGTTTAGCTAAACGTGTTGGCGCAAAAATATTACAGGCTTCTACTAGTGAAGTTTATGGGGACCCTACAGTTCATCCACAACCTGAAAGTTATTGGGGAAATGTAAACCCAATAGGTCTGAGATCTTGTTATGATGAAGGTAAACGTTGTGCAGAAACCTTGTTTATGGATTACCATAATCAAAATGCTGTAAAAATTAAAATCATCCGTATTTTTAATACATATGGCCCAAGAATGCATCCTCAAGATGGACGAGTAGTCTCAAATTTTATAGTACAAGCCTTAAAAGGTGATGATATTACAATTTTTGGTGATGGTACACAAACTAGAAGTTTTCAATATGTTGATGATTTAATTGAAGGTGCGCATCGTATGATGAGTAGTAGAGATGGTTTTATTGGACCTGTGAATATTGGAAACCCTGTAGAGTTCACTATGCTAGAGTTAGCAAAAGAAGTTGTAGATATAATTGGCTCAAAATCTAAAATCACATATTTACCCCTACCTCAAGATGATCCTATGCAACGTCAACCAGATATAAGTTTAGCTAAGAAAGAACTTGGAGATTGGGAGCCTAAGATTAGCCTAAATGAAGGACTTAAATATACAATTGAATATTTTGATAAGTTGTTGAAAGAATAGTATGTTGAGCATTATATAAAACAAAAAAACTCATAAATATGAGTTTTTTTGTTTTATATAATCATTTTAGTTGTAAACTATAATTTAAATACGGCTTGTAAATGATATTGGTAATGATTGTTATCCAAACCACTATCTTTATGGTTAAAAGCAAATTTACCGATAACATGAGTTCTTAGTCCAAAAGTTCTATTTTTATTTAACCAAAATAGTACTCCACCACCGATATTTGCAGAGATATTAGTTTCATCAATGTGAAAGAAACCTAGGCCTGCATTAGCATAAAAGTCTATCCAATCAACACCACGACGAAAGATATACTCTCCAAAATAATATTTTACGTGAGTATCAAATGATATATAATTATAGTCTTTATCTAAATTTACCCCATCAATTTCATCATCCTCGGTAAAACCATTTAAAGTTATAGATTGTTCGATTGCAAAATTATCACTCCAATTTAATTCTATAGCCGCAGAAATTGGGAATTGAGTTCCCCAATCTCCTGGGTGAAAGATTGGTGATCTAGAACCTAAGCTATTGACTGAATTTAGGCCAACACTTAATGACCATTCACTGTTACTTCGCTGGGCGAAAGATGACAAGCTAAATGTGCCTAAAGCTATTATTAAAATTAATTTTTTCATGCTAAAATCATTTTCATCAAAGTTAAACTTTATGAATTATAAAACAAATATTGACGTGAAGTTATTGTAATAAAAGCCTAAAAACTGTTGAAAAACGATTTAAAATGAGTGTAAATACGTTTTCTATCGTTAATTATCGCTTTTCTGTAAGATTTATTGATTGTAAAATATATTAGACGATTTAACAAAATAAATAAAAAATTGCTAAATGTTAATACGCGGTTCCAAAATTTATAAAATATAAGGTGTCTTAATTTAAACAAGTAAAAAGATGTAGAATAATTTGATTTACTATTAGTTACAGTTTTTATGTCTTGAAAAAACAAACTTGTATAACAAAAATAACTTTTAAAAAATTTATCATTATACCATATTTGATAATCTTTATGCTTTTGTATCAATAGTATAGTGTCATACGCTGAACGAAAACTTATACTATTGTATAAAACACCTTTGTCATTGATTTGATAGTTAAGAATATTATGCATTAAAAGATGTTTTAAAGATGGTATAAATATATTTTCTTGTTGTTCTTTTAAGATAGATTTAGGATTAAGTGCATTATAATTAAAACTTATAAATAATTTTCGATGGACTTCAACAGCTGCTATACGATTTGATGATACATCAGTTTTTAATCTTGGCAGATGCTTATGTTCAAAAAAATCGTTTCCTAATGTTTGTTTAATAGGTTTATATCCTATATCGATTAATAATCGATGGGCTTTATTTAATTGATTTGGACTAACCAGTATATCAATATCTCCAAGCATACGCTCTGCAATATCACTAAAACAATTTAAAACTAAGAGAGCTGCCCCTTTTAAGAATACAAACTCTATATTATGTGAATTAAGAAGTTGGGATATTTCACCTATCTGGGTTAGTATAATGCTGTTTCTTTTTCTGTTTTCACTTGTGATATGTTCGAGATAATTGATTAAGTCTACAGGTAATACATGCAAGAGTTGTTTCGCTTTTAGTCTACAATAAATAGCTGGTAATACTAAGTGTTTGCTTCCTTCAACGACAATAGCATCCCAATCGAATGATGGCTGAGTAAGTGTTTTTTCTAATTTAAGAGTTGAAGTTTCAAAACTTAGGATATCTGCAATATGTTGATATGTAATGGCAAGATTACCCATAGATGATTTAATAAACTACTAATATAGCGGTTATTATAAGTTTTTATTAAGTTGATGAAATAATTCAGAGATTTTTTGGGTTACTTTTTTAGTATCACTATAGGTTAATTTATAGATATTCAACCTTCCTATCCAATCTAAAAACTGCTTGGCATGCAAAGGGTCTGGTGATAACCAAGAATCAGGAATTAGTGTTTCTAGTAATGTTTTAATAGATATATTTTCTAAAATAGTTTCAGCATTACTTTTGTAATTTACTAAGATAATTGCATTACATGGATAATAGTCTTTTTCTGGATTATCACAGGGTAAATACTTTATAAAACCTTTAGCTTTGTTAAATTGAATCTTTGGTAAAGCATCAAAATTATTTATATGAGGTTGTAGTACATTGAAAGCTCCTTCTTTTATTGATATTGCTGAAGGATTATAATATATGCTCTTGTTTTTTGAAAGCATAGGAGAAACGTCATCTGCAAGTAAATTAAAACCACTAGCAGCTAATAAGGCACATAAAGTACTTTTTCCTTTTCCGGATTCTCCAACAAAAAGTATTGAGGAGTTACCATCTGTAAGTGTTGAGCCATGAAAAGTACCTATCCAATCATTTTCTTCTTTATTATGAATAGTACAAAGTAATTGCATTATAAATTTACCTTGTAAAAGGTGATAATCTTTTTTTGGTACACAAGTGATTAATTCTTCATCTTTATATAAGTATAATTGCTCATTTTTTAAGTAAATATCGAATGTCGTCTGAGCATAATCAGTTGTGTCAGTTGTAAGGTGTGCTAGGGAAGGATGTACAGTTTTTAATACTAATTCTGAATCATAATAAATTTGAATCAATTTACCTTTAATTGAGTATTGTTTTAAAATATTACGATTAGAAGCGTCAATAGCTATTTGTTTATCTACTGGTGTGGTAATAGGTATATTACAGTTATTAAGATAATCTCGAATTGTTTCAGGTATAGTTTCGGACCCAGTATCATCTATACTACTAGCTATTTTTGCTTTGAAATCTTCTATAGTTTCAGACTGTAAATAATAGTCGAGAAATCTTTTGAATAAAGATTCTACAACACTATAACTATTAGATTTTGAGTACCATAATACACAATGCTCACCAATTTGTTTTTTATATGTTGGTGCTAAGCTGTTGTTCAAAATAAAGTCTAAAAATTAATCAAAAGGGTCGCCTCCTGGATCTGGTGGTGATGATGACTGTGCTTTAAGCGGGTTTAAATCACGAATGTCCCTACAGCAGTTAATGCTGCATACTTCCCCATTTTTTTAATGGCTTCATTACGAGTGATTTTCTCTAAGTTGTTTTCTTTCTTCATGGCTTTAGCCCTAGATTTGAGTTCAAAAATAATAAAATAATTTATTTATTGGAGTAATTATACGAAAAGGTTTACATTAAAATGAATAATCAGCTTATAAATAATATCGTTTAAGTTTAAGGTCTTACTATATATAATTTATAAAGAAGTGTATCAAAATACCCAGATACACTTCTTTATAAATTATACTATTTTAAAATTATTTTTTGAGTTCTATTGCTAGAATTACTTTCTAATTGTACCACATAAATGCCAGCAGTAAGATTTGAAACATCAACTCTTTGTATTGTATTTTCAGTATTCAATGATTGTATATTTACTAAACGACCTTGTAAATCATAAAGCTTAAACGTTGTGTTATGCTCCAGCTGACCTTTAATGACAACTTGCTTAGGGTAGGAGTCTGTGTAAATTTCTATACCATTTAATACATTATCCGTGGTGCCTAGAACTCCTCGAGATAAGTGAAGATAAAAACGTCCAGTTTCAGTTAATGTAGTTGTTGGTGTAAAAATGTAATCAATATTTTGTAAATCAGTAAATGTATTTGAAACATTGTCTTCTAAAATTACATTTACTCCTTCAGGTATATTACTTTCTAAAATACTTATAATAGCTTGTTCGCCTTGAACAGTGTTTATTCCTAATGGAATAGTTACATTGTCTAAGTCTGAATAACTAACAGATTGTACAGCCATATCTTTACCAGCATTGTTTTCTACTAGATGTGAGTAGATAGCAAAACTAGGGGTAACGCTATCAAACATTGCAGAATCATATCCAGAATCCATACCTAACGAAGCATTATTATTAAAATAGACATCTGTGTTATATGAAACTTCTCCTTTAGATAATTGTAATTTTAAATGTGCTAAGTTTTGATTATTTGGTCTTCCGGAAATAAAATCGTCTGTTGTACCTGTAGATCGCATAGCTGGTGTAAAAGAAATTGTTCCACCTCCAGCTTGAGAACTTACTAAGAAACCTTGTCCTGGTGTTATCACTGCACTCGGATTTGCATCAGAGTAAGCTTGATTCCAAATAGTAAATCCATCTGTTGCATCACCATCATAACCATATACTCCAGAATTTGTAAGGTCAAACGCGCTGTTATTGGCTGTTAAAAAATCAGCAAGTGATATGTAAGATGGGTACGGATTTCCAACAAGATTGAAAATACTACTAGTGCCAACTGTAATAGGTGTTGATATAGATCCTGTTTCTACATCTCCAACAAATCTAAATGTTGATCCAGTTGCTGCAGTAGAAGCTGTTCTATAACCAATACCAGAAGCAATAACAGAGTTATCATCTGCAGCTGTGTAATTGATATAATTATTTGCATTATTATCAAAAGGTCCAAATAAATAAGAAAAGACTCCACCAATATTACCAGAAGGTATATCAGTATTGGACGTTCGTAGCGCAAGGAATGTTTGAGAACTATTTGTTACTGGAGCAGAAATTAAATCATTAGCACCTGTTGATGAGCCAGTATTTGCAAATTGGTTAACATGTCTATTATATACTACTTCCCCTTGAAAATCATTTGTAATTAAACTAGAATACGATGTTGAAACAGAATTTAATTCTAATGTCCCATTATTGATGATAGTAGTATTAGCATTAATAGATTGTCCAAAAGAAACAGTAGTAGTAGCTCCATTATTAATGATTAAATTATCAATTTCAATATTAGAACCAACGTTATAAGTTCCATCAATAATCAGAGCATCTAAAGCACCAGTTGTTGCATCTGGTGAAATATTATCTTTCCAACCGCCCACATTTGTATATACCAGCCCATCAAATTCACTTACTAATCTAAAATTATCATATCCAGAATATCCATCAGCACGATTGTTTCTTAATCTAACTTGTAACCCTACTGTAGAGTTTCCGTCAGGTATATCTATTTTTACTCTTCCTTGGTCATCATTTATAGATCCATTCCCGTCAAAAACAGTTACCCACCCTCCTGAGTTACTACCGTTTATTACTAAGCGGTACTGTATATCATTAGCGTTATTGTTATATCCAACAACTTGCCAATCAAATTCAATTCTAACATCTGTATAAGCACTAACATCTGTATCCGCAAAAGTTATAACAGCAAATGGATTAGCTGTATCATTTAAATCATTTTCACCTAAGATTTCATTAGAGAATGTAGGGTTATTAATTGGTGCTGCATCTGCAAGTGCTATTTCGCCAAAATAACCTATCGTATCTCCCCAATCTGCAACTGTACCAAAAAATGCAGTATCACTAGTATAAGACCAGCCTGTAGCTGTATCAAAATTTTGCTCAGCTATACTGATTAAAGGACCGTTTATATCAAAAGACCCACTTGTGCCAGAAAGACCAGGAGCGCTAGCTACTAGGCTTATTCCAGTTTCGGTATCAGTGAATACGACATTGTCTAGAGTGGCTTCACCATTAATCATGTCATAGGTTTCTGCAACTATACTACTGGCAGGTACTGTTGAAATACTAATTCCAGTTATATTTGTATCTAAATCTTGATTTAAATTAGCATCTACAGCTTGAATTGTTGGAAAAGGAACCATAACCTCAGATTGGTTGCTATCAGTTGGTTGTTGAATAAATTGAAATTGACTTGCTGTCACTTCTATTCGGTTATCATCACCAGCTATTGATGTTTGAGCTCCGCCTGCATTAGCAGAAGCAAAAAGTGAGCTTCCAGTAGCAGGTGTTGTAACACTGTTTACAGTTAATTGTATTTGGTGATTATCAGTCACTACAGATTTATAGGTTGCAAATACAAAGAAATCTTTTGTGCCATCATCTGGGGCAGTTAAACTCAATCCTGTGAAATTTGTTAATGCGGTTACAGTTGTTACTTCTGCGACATTAGTAAATCCATCAAATATTGCAATTGCTGCAATATTTTCGCTATTGACTATTGCAAATTCTATAGAGTTTAAAATGGTACCGTCAGTATCTGTATCTGGTGCAGTAGCTCCACCATCTCTTATGGTAAAAGCACCTATAGCTTTAGAATTTGCACTTGGAAAAACAGTTAATCCTGAAGTGGCATTAAAAGAAGTATAGTCAATATTAGAATCTGGAACACCTGGTGTTGATAGAATTGTAATGTCAGATTCTATACTGTTTGTTGAAACTGTTGCAACACTACCAACAAGTCTTACACCTGGAGTAGGTACAGCGGCAGATATATCCCAAGCTCCATTGCCTATTAAACGTAAAAAACCATTATTAGCTATAGAACCCCATGCATATAACCTAAATGTTATTGTCCCGGACGCTCCCGATAGAACTCCTAAACTAGGTAAGTTAAAATCAGTGGTTGTTAAAGGAGAGGCTATGTTTTGCACGCCAGCTAAAGCCGTTCCAGCAGTAGCAAATCCATCTAAACTATAAAATATTTGCCAGTTAGCAGGGCCATTGGCGTTTCTTCTAAGTCTTATGTCTAATTCATCTAATGTTATTTCAAATGTAGTGTTAGCTGTAACAGACCACTGTATGTAATCATTATTAGCTTCAGCTGTAGCTTGGTCAGTAGCACCTACTGTCCAGTTATTGGAGGTGAAATTGGCATTACCTGTACTGCTGTAAACTATACCTGCGCCTCTGGTTAAACCAACTGATGAGACTGTGGATATGTTATCTGTGGCTGTAGGTCCAGTTCCATTTGCACGATCAATTGTTGTGAATGTTTGGCCAAAGCCAAAAGAAAACACAGTAAGTGCAGTAAATAACAAGTAAATCTTTTTCATAATTTTAAAACATTAAATCTTAAAAACACTTCCGTATCCTTTTGATAAGCAAGTGTTTTTGATAATTTTGGATGTGTCAAAGGTAGCAAAAATTGCGAATAAACAAACTATTTTAAGTAAAATTACCTAGATGAAAGGGATATATATGAAGTTTTTTTCTTACAATTAAATTACTTTTCGCATGTAAATATTCACTCAATATAAAGAATATTACTTTATCTTATAGATTGATTTTTAATATCGAATATTTTAATTAAATGAATTAATATTTAAGTATTTTTGCTCGTTAATATAATGCATCATATAACGGTAACATAGAGTTGGAAATTGAGGTTAAGTAAACGTCATATAGCTAAGACAATTACATGGCGTATATTAGGTACGTTAGATACATTTTTATTATCATGGTTTATATCCAATGATGTCACTGTTGGTGTTCAAATAGGTGTTCTTGAATTAGTAACCAAGATGGTTTTATATTATGCGCATGAAAGATTATGGTTTAAATCAAAAGTGAAGTCTACAGATAAGCGACATATCTTAAAAACCTTTTCTTGGCGAGGTATAGGAACTTTGGATACTATTATACTAAGTTGGATAATTACCGGGAATCCATTAACAGGTTTAAAGATAGGAGGAGTTGAGGTTATTACGAAAATGTTATTGTATTATGGACATGAAAAATTATGGTATCGTATTAACTATGGTTTAGACCAAAGAAATAGAAAAAGACACTTAAAAAAATAAAAAACAAACTAACACCATGAGCTTAAATACTGTTAGGCATAATTATAAAATTACAAAAGTAAATCGCGAAGAATTGAATGGTCATCGCTCTTTTTTATTGTGGTTTACTGGTTTATCAGGTTCTGGTAAATCGACATTGGCTAATTTAGTAGAGGTTGAGCTTCATAGAAAAGGCATTTCAACGTTTTGTTTAGATGGTGATAACATTAGACAAGGGATTAATAAAGACCTTAGTTTTGCACCAGAAGATCGTACAGAAAACATTAGAAGAATTGCCGAAATAGGTCATTTATTGGTCAATGCAGGTGTAGTAACTTTAGCAGCTTTTGTATCACCGTATATTAAGGATCGAGAGAATATCAAAGACATTGTAGGAGCAGAGAATTTTATAGAAATTTATATTAATACCTCTTTAGAAGAATGTGAGCGTAGAGATACAAAAGGTTTATATAAAAAGGCTAGAGCAGGTGAAATTAAAAATATGACAGGTATTTCTGCGCCATATGAAGCACCAGTAAATCCTGATTTAGAAATTATAACAGATAATCAATCTATTGAAGATTCTGTAAAAACTATTTTAGACTTTATTATTCAAAAATTAAAATAAAAAACATGAGTAATTACGTGATTAATCACTTGAAAGAATTAGAATCGGAAGCTATTTTTGTTATCCGAGAGATTGCTGCGCAATTTGAAAATCCAGTATTATTATTTTCTGGAGGTAAGGATTCGATATTACTTACTCACTTGGCAAAAAAGGCATTTTTTCCTGCAAAAATCCCATTTCCCTTAATTCATATAGATACAGGTCATAATTTCCCTGAAACTATTGCTTTTAGAGATGAGTTGGTAGAAAAACTTGGAGTTAAGCTTATAGTTGGTTCTGTGCAAGAGGCTATTGATAAAGGGAGAGCAAAAGAAGAAACAGGAGCTGATGCGTCCCGTAATTCACTTCAAATTGTATCGCTTTTAGATACACTTGAAGATTCTAAAGTCGATGCTGCTATGGGTGGTGCAAGGCGAGATGAAGAAAAAGCAAGAGCTAAGGAGCGTTTCTTTTCACATAGAGATGAATTTGGACAATGGGATCCAAAAAATCAAAGACCTGAACTTTGGAATTTATTTAATGGACGTAAAAATTACGGGGAACATTTTAGAGTGTTTCCTATTTCTAATTGGACAGAAATGGACGTTTGGGAGTACATAAAATTAGAAAATATTGATTTACCATCACTTTATTTTTCACATCAGCGTGATTGTGTAGTACGAGATGGAGTAATTCTGGCAAATTCTGATTTTATTAAACTAAAAGAAGGTGAGGAAGTAGTTAATATGACGATTCGTTATAGAACTTGTGGAGATATGCCAATTACTGGTGCTGTTAAATCTGAAGCTGATACTTTAGAAAAGATTATTGAAGAAATTGCAACAACGCGTACAACAGAACGCGGAGGACGTGCTGATGATAAGCGTGCTGAAACAGCAATGGAAGATCGTAAAAAACAAGGTTACTTTTAAAATTTATAAAATAGAATGGAATATCAAGATATAGAATTATTACGTTTTACAACTGCAGGGAGTGTAGATGATGGCAAGAGTACCTTGATTGGTCGTTTGTTGTATGATAGTAAATCAATTTTTCAGGACCAATTAGATGCTGTAGAAAAATCGAGCAAGTCTAAGGGTTTCGATTATGTAGATTTATCGTTGCTTACAGATGGTTTAAAATCTGAACGTGAACAAGGTATTACTATCGATGTTGCATATCGCTATTTTGCAACTCCAAAACGTAAATTTATAATTGCAGACACACCTGGTCATATACAATATACACGTAATATGGTTACAGGTGCATCTACAGCCAATTTAGCTATTATACTTATTGATGCTCGAAAAGGTATGTTAGAGCAAACACATAGACATGCATTCATAGCCTCTTTATTGAATATTCCCCATGCTATTGTTTGTGTTAATAAAATGGACTTGGTAGATTATAGTGAGAAGGTTTATGATAATATAGTTTCAGATTTTAATGCATTTTCTTCTAAATTAGGGATTAATGATATTCAGTTTATTCCTATTTCTGCCTTAAATGGAGATAATGTTGTTAACCGTTCTAATAATATGGATTGGTATCAAGGAAGTACGTTAATGTATCACTTAGAAACTGTACATATTTCTAGTGATCACAATTTGATAGATTGTCGTTTTCCAATTCAATCTGTAATTCGCCCTCATACTTTAAATAACCAAGATTATAGAGGTTTTGCTGGTCGTATTGACGGAGGAGTATTTAAACCAGGAGATAAAGTAAAGTCATTACCTTCAGGATTTGTTTCTACTATTAAAACAATTGAGCTTAATGGTGAACAAATTTCAGAAGCGTTTGCACCTATGTCTGTTACAATGACTTTAGAAGATGAAATTGATAATAGTCGTGGAGATATGATTGTTCGCGAAAACAATGTGCCAGAAATAGGACAAGATTTAGAAGTTTTAGTGACTTGGATGAGTACAAAGCCAATTCAAGCACGAACCAAAGTTGTTATTAAGCATACAACTAACGAAACTATAGGAATGGTAAAAGAACTTAAATATAAAATAGATATAAATACCTTGCATCGTATAGAGAATATTGATAAAATAGAAATGAACGATATCGCGCGTTTATCAATAAGAACAGCCAAACCAGTATTTTTTGATGCTTATAAAAGGAACCGCCAAACAGGAAGTTTGATTATTATTGATGAGCAAACCAATGAAACTATTGGTGCAGGCATGATTATTTAATTTGGCGTATGAATAAGAATTTAGAAACAGCAATTATAGCTGCCTTAGAAGCTGGCAAAGTAATTTTAGATGTATATCGTTCCGATGATTTTGAAATTGAATTAAAGGGGGATGACTCTCCTTTGACCAAAGCAGATTTAGCTTCTCATAATGTTATTATGTCTTATTTGAAGGAGACTAACATCCCTGTACTTTCAGAAGAAGGGAGGTCAATATCTTATAATGATCGCAAAGAATGGGGTCAATTGTGGATTGTAGATCCTATTGATGGCACAAAAGAGTTTATTAAACGCAATGGTGAATTTACAGTAAATATAGCTTTGGTTGAAAACCAAAAAACTATACTAGGGGTTATTTTTGTCCCAGTTTCAGGGGATCTTTACTTTTCAACCAAAGACTCAGGATCTTATAAAGTAACCGTCAATCTTGAAGATTATAGTATAGATTCCTTATTAAATCTTGGAGAAAAATTGCCTCTAAGGAGAGAAGATAAAACGTTTACCATTGTAGCAAGTCGTTCTCACATGTCTCCAGAAACAGAAACTTATGTTAATGAGATGCGTCAAAAACATGGAACTGTAAATTTAATATCTAAAGGCAGTTCATTGAAATTATGCATGGTAGCAGAAGGTCAAGCAGATTGTTATCCAAGATTTGCGCCAACTATGGAATGGGATACCGCAGCTGGACAAGCTATATGCGAGCATGCAGGTTTTAAGGTTATAGATTGCAGCACAAACGAAGTGATGCTCTATAATAGAAAAGCGTTATTAAATAATTGGTTTTTGGTAAAACAATAGGATAACTCTTGCCTTATCTTTTTTTAATAGATTCAATCAAATTATAATTTAATAAGTTTTTAATTAAATTATTGTGCTAGAGTGAGATTGTGTTTAGATTTGCAATCAAACTTTAATTGTTGCAATGAACAATATTAAAATACAAAAGTCTCGATTAAATGGACAAGTAAGATTAAGTGGTGCTAAAAATAGTGCACTTAAACTCTTAACAGCTTCAGTGCTTACTAGCGAGACGGTTGAAATTTTAAATTCCCCTAATGGACTTTTAGATATGCAAGTGCATATTAAAATGCTTAACCAAATGGGAAAAACTTGTGTTGAAGGTAAGCGTTATTTAAAAATTACAGAAAACACATTAAATTCAGAATTGCTTTGGGATGAGCGTTCTATAAGAAACTCACTCTTAATATTAGGATCATTAACAACTCGATTTGGAAATGGTAAAGTACCACTCCCTGGTGGTTGCCCATTAGGAGATAGAAAATACGATTTGCATATTAAGCTCTTAGAGCAAATGGGAGCCAAAGTTTGGGAAGAAGATGGTTATTTGTGCACTAAAAGTGATGGTAGATTAAAAGGTTGTGATATTCATTTGCCTATTCGTTCTACAGGAGCAACAGAAAATGCAATTTTATGTGCATCATTAGCAAAAGGTATAACTACAGTCTGGAATCCACATATTAGACCAGAAATAATTGATCTTATTACTATGCTTAATAAAATGGGCGCAAAGATTAAAGTTTATGGACAAAAATGTATTGTTATAGAAGGTGTAGAAATCTTAAGAGGTGTAAAGCATCAAGTGATCTCAGATAATATGGAGGCCTTGACTTGGGCAATTGGTGCTGTGGTTACTCAAGGAGATGTAGAGATTTTAGATTTTCCTTTTCAGCATTTGGAAGTGCCTTTGGTACATCTTAGAGAAAGTGGAATGAAATTCTTTAAAGGTCAAAACTCACTAATTGTTAGAGGAGGTGAAGCTTTTCCAATAGATATTAGCACTGGTCCTTATCCAGGTATAAACTCAGATATGCAACCACTATTTGCTGTATTTGGAGCAACTTCTAAAGGGGAATCTCGTATTATAGATTTAAGATTTCCAGGAAGATATGGCTATGCTGAAGAACTTGCAAAAATGGGTGTAAATTATGAGATTGATGGTGGACTTTTGAAAATTCATGGCGGAGATAAACTACAAGGAGCTAAAGTTAAAGCATTAGATTTAAGAGCAGGAATAGCACTTTTGTTAGCGGGTATGACAGCTGATGGTGTTACCGAAATTGAAGATTCATGGCAAATAGGGAGAGGCTACGAAAATTTAGAAAGTAAACTAAAAGGTTTAGGAGTTGAGATTTAACTCAAAAGATTATTAAAATAAATTTAAGGTTTAGTTATAGCATAAACCATTATTAAAATGAAATAAATGAAAAAAATAAAAAGGGTAGTTAAAAGAACCATGTTTCCAAAAGATAAATTCCAAAAAGTATATACTGGGAATGTATTTGATAGGTTTATTGGTTTAGAAAATATATTAGCAGAATGTAAAGGTTTGTCAATTCTAGACATAGGTGCTGCAGAAGGCTTGATTGATTATGAATTCGCTAAAAACGGATGCTCGCTAATTCATGGATTTGAAAGAGATCCCAAAAGAGTCAATTTTGCTAAACTTCTATTTCAAGAAGTACCAATTGAATCTCAATTTCGTAAAGCTGATCTTTCAATTAAATTTGAAAAATTTAATAATAAATTCAAAGATATATTACTTGATAATTATGATATTACATTGTATTTGGGTGTTTATCATCATTTAATTAAACAATCTAAAGAAGAGGATGTGCATGAATTTATTAAATGTCTTTTAAGAAAAACAAAAACCTATTTTGTAGTTAGAACAAATATGATTGAATCTATTGAGAACATTATTTTAGAAGAAAATTTTGTTGTTCATTATGTCGCACCTCCAGTAAAAGTTGTTGGACAATTAAAGGTTTATAAAAGAGCTTAATTAAATGAAAATTTATTTTCATATTGGTATTCATAAAACAGCTACTACTTTCCTACAGAAACAGATATTACCAAATGTAAATAATCTAGTCTATTGTGATAGAGTTTCTCATGCAGAATTTAAAAGGTATATCTTATATACAGATGATTTTGAATTTAAAGCTAGTGAAGCGTTTAATTTGTTCTTTAAAGGGGTAGAATCAAATTTAACAACTTACTTTTACTCAGATGAAGAATTTTACTGCTCGCCTTGGGATGGAGCAAAGGATAGAAAAAAAGTCATAGACAGATTAACAAAAACATTTGAAAATATAAGTTTTGTAGTAGTAATCAGAAATCAAAAGCATCTTTTAAATAGTTTATATCTTCAATATGTTAAAACAGGTGGTACTATGAATGTGAAGAAATTTATAGGCCATAAAAAATACCCTTTGGTTTTTACCGATAGTTACTTTAATTATTACCATTATTTAAAATATATGTTTGGTTTAGTTGGTGCTGAAAATGTTAATGTTATGTTATATGAAGATTTCATAAAAGACAAAGCAAATTTTGTTAATGAATTTTTGGAATCAATTGAATCAAAACCTAAAATTTTGTCAGAAATAGATTATAATAAAAAATCTAATAGATCTCTTTCACCTATTTTATTACCATACATTCGATTTAGGAATAGGTTTATAAGTTCTCCGAAAAATCCTTCATTATTTTTGCCATTAGTATTTTATAAAATGTTTAAAAGAGCTGATCTTTTTTTGTCAAAACTATTTCCTTCAAGTAATAAAGAAATCATTAAAAAAGACATTAGCTCTGAATTTTTGAAAGATTGTATAAGCGACAATGTTAAATTAGAAACTTTAATAAATAGAAATATAGAGGCCGAAGGATATCTCAAGAATTAAATAAAATAATTCAGATTAGTTCAGCGGCTGTAACTTTATGTTAGATGAGTGGTTTTATAAAAGATTTAACTAGTGTTGGGATTTCCAAATTGGCAATAATTGCATTTGGTCTTGGAAGAGCTATTATTACTGCTAGATGGTTAGGTCCAGAGGCTAATGGTATTATTGCAGCTCTATCTGTATATCCTTCTTTGATCATGACCTTTGGAGCATTAGGAATTAGTCAATCTGCTACACATTTTATAGGAAGTCAGAAGTATTCTGTAGATAATATTAAAACTAGTATTGCACAAATATGGATTTTTAGTACCATAATAAGCATAGCGATTAGTTTTTATTTAGTTCGTTATTTTAGTAATTCTGGTCAAGATCTAACTTTAGTATTTTTGGCAGTTGTACCAATTCCATTTAATTTATTTAATAAATATAATTCAGGTATTTTCTTAGGTAAAAATCAAATAGGTATTTACAATAAGATAAATTGGTTGCCAACAGCTCTAATTTTCATCGCTATTGTTTTATTAGTAATTGTTTTCCCATTAGGTATTCATGGAGCAATGATAAGTGTAATTATTGGGCCAGTATTTATGTTTATTCTTTTACTATTTAAAAACGATTTTATTGATGCTTTTAAAACCCAGTTTGATTGGGCGATTATTCGTTCTCTATTGTCATTGGGACTAGTATATGCTATTGCATTGACTGTAATTACTTTAAATGTAAAAGCAGATGTTATTATGCTAGATAACCTTTCGACACCTTATGAATTAGGGATTTATTCTAAAGGAGTAAGTATTACAGAATATTTATGGCAAATACCTATATTATTAAGTACAATAGTATTTGCACGTAGTGCAGGGGCTAAAGATGGTTTGTTGTTTTCTAAGAAAGTAGCGCAGTTATTACGTTTAACTGTTATAATAATTGGTTTAGTGTCAATTGTACTATTTATTATTGCCCCATATATTATACTAATAATGTTTGGTGAAGATTTTATAGAAAGTACACAGGTTCTTCAACTTTTAATGCCTGGTGTTTTATTGTTGACTATTTTTAAAGTGCTAAATATGGATATGGCAGGAAAAGGCAAGCCATGGGTATCTATGAAAGCTATGATACCAGCTGTTATAATTAATATAGGACTTAATTACTATTTAATACCTATTTACGGAGCAAATGGATCAGCAATATCATCAACAACTAGCTACACTGTAGCTGCTATGCTCTTTTTACATTTTTATAGTAAAGAAGCCAAATTGCCAATTAAGGAAATCTTACAGTATTCTCAAGCAGATTTTCAGCCTATTGTTCAACTTATAAAAAAGTTAAAACGATAATAATGCAAGTATATAACGAATTTGATCTTACAGAATACAATTCATATAGACTAAAATCTAAATGTAAAACTGCTTATTTTCCAGAAAACGAGGATGATGTTGTAGAGCTTTATAAAACTGAAAAATCATTTATTTTATTAGGAAGTGGTCATAATCTTATCTTGTCAAAAGATTATTATGATACTGATTTTATAATATTTAATGGTAATTTTAATAAAGTAGATGTAGTTACAAACTTAAATGTAATAACAGCAGAAGCAGGGGCTTCAATTTTAAATGTAAGTGAAATAGCAGAAGAGAATGGTTTAACCGGAGTAGAGTTTTACTACGATATCCCAAGCTCAGTAGGCGGCGCAGTTGTTATGAATGCTGGAACAAAAGAAGGGGAGACAAAAAATATTTTAAAGAAAGTGCGTTATCTAGATCTTAGAGATATGTTAGTTAAAGAAAAAATTAACGAAGAATTAGAATTTGAGTATCGCAACAGCATGTTTCAAAAACAAAAGAATAAGGTTATTTTAAAAGTTTGGTTTCAGTTAACAAGAGGGAATCCATTAGATATTAGAAAAATAATGGATGAGTCTAAAGAAAGACGTTGGTCTAAACAACCTAGAGAATATCCCAATAGCGGAAGTGTTTTTAAACGACCTCCTGGAAAATTTGTTGGACCAATGTTAGATGAGTTGGGTTTAAAAGGTTATACTATTGGTGGAGCTCAAGTGTCTAAAAAGCATAGCGGATTTATAGTCAATATAAATCATGCGACAGGAAGTGATATTTTGAATTTAATAAAGCATATACAGCACAAAGTAAAAGAACGATTTAATCTTAATCTTGAAGTAGAACAACGCATTATATGACCATCGTTTATTTTATAACTACTGTAGGGCACGGAAAAGGAGGTCATTTTCATAGTTTAAATACTATAGCAAATGCTGTTGGTGTAAGTGAAAATGTTCATGTTATTAATATTGGATTTAAGCCTTCAGATGTTTTAGATAAAGTAAATTTCAAGTATACGTTTGTAGGCTTTAATGGTTATAATTTTATCTCTGCCTTTGTTAAAATTAAAAAGTTAATTAAGCAAATACAGCCAGAGGCTATTCATGCTTTTGATGTGGAGTCGTTCGCATTTTCTAGGTTGTTGTCTAAGGGAAAAAAACAAGCCTCATTTTTAAATAAATGTGGAGGTCCAAATCCTAAAAAGTATTTTCCTGTAGCGAATCAGTTGGTGTTATTTAGTAAAGAAAACAAAGCTTATTTTGAAACTAATGAACGTTATAAGAATACCAATTTAGCTTTAATTCCTAATCGTGTTAAACCAGTTCAGATTGATCAGTCTAGAGTTGAACTGTTTTATCAAACTTATGGAAAGGCAGAACTATCGTTATTGCGCATAGCGAGAATAGGAAAACATTATCACAAATCTATTATTCAAGCTATAAACTTGGTGTCTTGGTTAAAGACTAAAGGTTTAAAGATTAAACTTATTGTTATAGGTACCATACAAAGCGAAGATATCTATAACTCTATATTAAATGATATAAAATCTAAACAGCTAGAAGATGACGTTATTATAGACACTTCAGATACGTTTACACATAATGCAAGTAGGTTATTAGATGTTGGGGATGTTATTATAGGTACAGGTCGAAATTTTATGGAAGCCTCTAGCCTCAACAAAATGCTATTAGTACCTTATAAAAATTCGGAATATCCATTATTAGTTACTGAAGCTAATTTTGAAGCCATTTTTTCAACTAATTTTTCACCTAGAACTCAAGTTGCTAGCTTTAATGAACAAATTAACTTAGAATCAATTTATAAGCACCTTAAAACTAATAACCGCCTAGCATCGCAATCATGGTTTGATTCTTATTTTAATGTAGAAAAAGGTGTTGAATTGTATAAAAGTTTATATTTAAATCAAGACAAGCCAAATAACTCAAACGGTATTGATACTTTCGTAAATATATTATATGCTATAAAAACCTTTATATTAAGATAGGTGCAAAAATGAAACAGACTTACTATAAATATAGAGCCAAATTAAACATCATTAAAAAGGATTTGAGAGATAAATTTCCAATCTCATTCTTTAAAAAAATGGGTTTATGGAGAAAAGGATTCTTAGCAGAAAAGCATGTGCTTTATCAATTAGATAAAAATAATTACAAAGATTATTTGAGCGATTATCATACGTCAATGGCACGATGGATCAACGAGCCTTTTAATGAAATACTTACTAATAAATTAATCTTTTCTGAGTGTGTTGGGAAGTACATTAAAGTGCCAGAAACCTATGGCATTTTTGTAAACGGAAAATTTTCATTTAATAGTGGAAAAACATTAGAGGAATTAGTTGAACAACTTAATATTTTTGTGGTTAAAGTAGTTTCTGGAGGTGGTGGAAAAGGGGTTTACATTATTAAAAAGAAAAGTGATAATCAATTTGTTTTAAATAATACAACAACATATAATAAAGTCGAATTATTTGAGTTTTTTACAACTTTGAATAATTATATTTTCACCGAATTTATTGAGCCGAGTGAGTTTTCAAAGTCGTTAAATGAGACGTCTGTCAATACTATGCGAATCATAACCTTAATAGATCCAAAAACTAACAAGGCTTTTATAGCTAGAGCTGTACAACGTATTGGTGTTGCTGCGTCAGCTCCACAAGATAATTTTACAAAAGGGGGATTAAGTGCAGCAATTGATTTGATGACAGGTCAGTTAAGTGATTGCACAAGACATCCCAAAACTAAGGAGCATAAACGCTATACACATCATCCAGATACTAACATAAAAATTGAAGGTGTTATTATACCCAATTGGAAATCTATTGAAGCTCAAATTATTGAAGCTGCAAATAATTTACCAACGTTAAAGGTCATAGGATGGGATTTTGTGATTAGCAATAAAGGACTAGTAGCGATAGAGGGTAATCATCATCCAGATCCAGATGTATTACAAGGTCATGAACCCTTATTAACGGATGAGCGTATTAAAGCGTTCTATAAATTTCATAATATCATTTAATATATGTGTGGTTTTGCGGGCTTTATCAATTTAAATAATCAACCTTTAAATAGTCATGTGCTTAAAGCGATGACTGATATCCAGGAACATCGTGGCCCTGATGATCAAGGTATGGTTGGCTTTTCTTTATTTAAAGATTTAAAGGTTGATGTTATTGATAATGAAACGGCTGAGTTTAGCCATCTTCATGCAGGCATTGGTTTTAATAGGCTATCCATTTTAGACCTTTCTAAAAAAGGGCACCAACCGATGATTTCACATTGTGGAAATTATATTCTAGCATACAATGGTGAAACCTATAACGCATTATCATTTAGAGAGGGGTTAATCGCAAAAGGACACCCTATACAAAGTAAAACAGATTCAGAAGTTATATTATACCTCTACATCGAATATGGAATCGACAAAATGTTGGATTTGCTTAATGGCATGTTTGCATTCATTATTGTGGATTTAAAACTACGTAAAAGTTTTATTGTTCGTGATCAACTCGGCATTAAACCGATGTATATATATAAAACATCAACTATTTTGATGTTTTCTTCAGAAATAAAATCGTTTACAAAACATCCAGAGTTTAAAGCGGAACTTAACACCAATCATCTGGATGAATACTTATTGTTTAGATACTGTGCTCATGATAGAACGCTCTACAGAGATGTGAAGCAAGTGCCTCCTGGACATTATTATGAAATTTCTGAGGATGAGATAAAGGTCAAGGAATACTGGTCTTATAAGATGGTCGATAAAAGAGATATCAACCTAAAAGATGCTGTAGAATTACTCGACACAACTTTTAAGGAAAGTATTAAATCTCAATTAATGAGCGATGTGCTTGTGGGTTGTCAACTCTCAGGTGGTATAGATTCGTCATTAGTTACGACCTATGCGCGAGAATTCTTTAACGCCAACATGGATACATTTTCAATTGTATTTTCAGATAAAGACTATTCGGAAGAAGAATTTATAAATTATGTTACCAACCATACCAATTCAGATTCGCATAGGTATCAGTATTCAAATCAGTATGCTTTCGAAAACTTTTTTAAAGCTACTTGGCATTTAGACCAACCAATTAGTATTCCAAATACATTAGGTATTAAGCGACTAGCAGAACGCGCTAAAGAAAATGTTACGGTTTTATTAAGTGGTGAAGGAGCAGACGAATTGTTTGGTGGGTATTCTAGATATCATGATTTATCTTGTCGTTATAATATGAATCTCAAAGGCTATGCTAAGATGCCTATCTTAGGTGGTAAAATTCAGAACAAATATGATTTAGCACAAACACCAGAAGATTTCTTTATAATGAGCAGTTCGGCAATGTCTTTAAAAGATTTTAAAACCTTTAGTAGTGCTAACGATATTCAAAGTGTTCTTACGCAGCGAAAAGAATTATTTCCTAAGCAAGGAGATATGATTAAGCGAGCGTCTACTTATGATTTAAAAACGTACATGGTCGATTTGTTAAACAGACAAGACAAAATGACTATGGCACATTCTGTAGAAAATAGAGTGCCGTTTTTAGATAGAAATATGGTAGAGTTAGTGGCGCGTTTACCAAGTGAGTTGTTGGTAAAAAAATGTAACGATATTAGGCATTTAAATAAGTCTAATACTTATACAAAGTATATTTTAAAAGAATTGGCCGTTAAGCGTTTTAATACTGGTTTTGTTTATAGGAATAAAAGTGGATTTCCACTACCTGTTAAAGACTTATTTTTGAAAACGAAAATGAATGAACTCATCGAAGATCAATTATTGCCAGGAATAAAGTCTAGAGGTGTATTTGATTTTAATGCCGTTTCTAAAATCTGGAATAAAAAAGAAAACGAATTCTCTAAAAGTGATATAAAAAACTTATGGATGTTCTTTGCTTTCGAAACATGGGCAGAATTATTTTTAGATGCAAAATAGTATGAAAATAGGATTACTCATATCATCAAATAAGGTGTCAATTCATCAATATAATTTAATTAAAGGTCTTATAGAAAACGACATTGAAGTATCATTAGTTAATATTAATGCTAAGGATACTGAACTTTCTTCAATTGAAAAACTTAAGCATCAAATAAAATATAATGGTATTTATGGCTTATTGAGTAAACTCTATTTTACTTTGCAGTCTCGATTAGAATTGAAATTATTAAAGCACCTTATAAATGATGCTGATTACTTTAGAAGTTTTCATTTAAATGATTTTAATTTTAAATCTGTAATCGATGTTAAAGGAAATTATTCTAAAAGCGGTTTAGTTGTAAGATTAAACAATGATGATATTGAGAAAGTAAAAACTGCGAACCTTGATGCTTTATTAAGGGTTAATGCTCCAGGAATATTTAAAGGAGAAATTTTAAAGTCTTCAAGATTAGGGATTTTATCTTTTCACCATGGTGATAATAGATGGAATAGAGGTGGGCCACCAGGATTTTGGGAGCTTTATTTAAAAAAGCCGTCGACTGGTTTTGTTATTCAGATATTAAACGAAAAATTAGATGGTGGGGATGTTTGCTTTAGAGGAAATACGATAACTAATGCATTGTTTTGGCAAAGCAACTACTATAATATTAAAAATGAGAGTTATTCTTATATGTTATCTCTAATTTTAAAAATCAAGGATGGTATTCCATTAAAATTTGAAGATTCTAAAATTTTTGATAATAAACTCTATCTAATACCTGAGTTTCATCAAACTCTTAAGTACCAGTATCAATTAATTAAAAACATAGTAAAGAAAGTTTTTAATTCAATTACTGGAGTAAAAGACGAATGGTCAGTACACTATGCAAAAGGAGACTATGACAAAGTTAGCATGCGAAAAGCAACAAAAATTAATAATCCAAAAGGAAGGTTTTTTGCAGACCCATTTATAGTTTCATATAATAATAAGAATATAATCTTCTTGGAGGATTATTCTTACAAAGAAAAAAAAGCAGTCATTAGTGCTGTGGAAATTATTTCTAATAAAGCGTATAATATTTTAGGTTCTGTCATAAAAGAGGATTTTCATTTATCTTATCCATATGTTTTTGAGTTTGAAAATGAATTATATATGATACCCGAAAGTTCAGGAAATAAATCAATAAGGTTATATAAATGTGTTAATTTTCCATTAAGTTGGGAATATCAGCACAATCTAATTTCAAATATCGATGCTGTTGATACAACAATACACTTTATTGATGGAAAGTATTGGTTATTGACTAATAATAACTATAATACTACAGAGCATAATTCGATTTTAGAATGTTATTACGCAGACTCACCTTTGTCAAAGCAATGGCAACCTCATTCAAAAAACCCTATAATGTTTCAAAATGGAGGTAGAAATGGTGGATATGTTTTAAGTAAGGAAAAAAATATATTGATTTCTCAGAAGTATGCCTATGATAGGTATGGTAAGTCTTTGGAAATAAGGGAAATAAAAAGTTTAACCAAAGACGATTTTGAGTTTGATAAAATTATGGATGTAGATCCTAATTTTGATAGTAAACTAATTGGGTTACATCATTTAAGTTCAAATAAGTTTTATACTTGTTTTGATACATTAAAACGCATATATTAAAGGTATGAGAATATTGATAGGCGGAGATATAAAACCAACAGAAAGAGATATAGACTTTTTTATAGAAGGTGATGCGCATAAAATTTGGGGAGATATGATGCCAGAATTCAAAAGTGCAGATTTTACTATTGCAAACCTTGAAAATCCTTTAATAGATCAAGAAACTCCTATTCAGAAAAGCGGAGCTGTGTTTGGTTCTCCAAAGGAAATTCTTAATGCAATAAAGAATGTAAATATTTCTTTTTTAAACTTAGCTAACAACCATGTATTAGACCATGGAATAAAGGGTTTAAACACAACAATTAAAGCCCTAAAAGAATATAAATTTAATTATGGTGGGGCAGGTACATCTCTAAAAACTGCAAGTGAACCGTATAGTGAAAAATATAATGATAAAGTTATTTCAATCTTGTCTTATTCAGAGCACGAATTTAATGTAGCTACAACTAATTCTGGAGGCGGAAATCCGTTAGATATTATTGATTTTGTTCAGAAAATTAGAGAATTAAAAAAAGTAAGTGATTTTATCATTCTACTATACCATGGAGGTAAAGAAAATTATATGTTGCCTACCCCAAAACAACAAAAGCTATGCAGGTTTTTTGTAGAGGAAGGTGTAAACATAGTTGTTTGTCAACATTCCCATATTAGTGGTGCCTATGAAGAATATGCTGATGGCGTAATTTTTTATGGACAAGGAAATTTTGTTTTCGATCCATGGCCATTAAAAAGAGATTGGTTATATAAAGGTTTTCTTATCGATGTAAATGTTAATGAAGACAACACTTTTGAGTATAAGCTTTTGCCTTATGTTCACAATAGTTTAAATGATGATGGCATTGGGATAAGAAAAATGAAAGATGGAGAATTAAAAGTATTTTTAGACAATATTAAAAGCTATAACGAGAAGATGATAAGTAATCCTAATTTTGTTATTGAAGAGTGGGAGAAGTTATCAAGCTCTCTTGAAAATACTTATTTGAGTGTGCTTAACGGAAATGGTAGAATTCTTAGGAAAATAAATGAAAAAACAGGCTTTTTAAATTCTATATATGCAAACAAGAGAAAGCTGGTATTGAAGAATTATGTAACATGTGAAACTCACCAAGAAATACTTCAAACAATATTAAAGCGTAAATAATTTGAAAAATAAAATTGTTCTCTTAATTAAAAAATTCTTGTACTATAATTTTAATCTTTTTTATAAAAGAGAAGAACAGGTGTATAAAAAATTAGGGGGTTTTGATGATTGTCTAGAAGAGCATTTTGAATCTTCGAAAGTAGTTATTGGTATAGTCAAAGAAAGGTGGTTTCTCCATCGATTTTATATTAAGGCCTGTAAGGAGATGAAAATCTCTTACAAAGTTATAGATCTATTTTCCCATAAATGGTTAGAAAGTATTGAAGAGTCTAATTTAGATTTTATAGTAGTTAGACCATCTGTACAATACACTCCTTGGAAAGATATGGTTGATAATCGCGTTAGGTTATTAGAAAGTCTAAATAGCATTAAAATTTTCCCTAATACAGAATCTCTTTGGATTTGGGAGAGTAAATTAAGAACCATAGAATGGTTGAAAATTAACAAAATTCCACATCCAAAAACTGAAATATTTTATGATTTTAATGAATTGAAAAGATTCTCTAATAATTGTTCTTTTCCATTGGTTTATAAATCTAGTATTGGTTCTGGTTCATCAGGTGTCAAATTAATCTATAATAAAAGCCAACTCAGAAAGATATCTAATAGAGTTTTTAACCGTGGAATAAGAACATATAGAAAACATAAACTAGATAAAGAACATGGTTTTGTTATTCTTCAAGATTACTTAAGCGATGTAAAGGAGTGGAGAATTATTAGAATAGGGGATTATTATTTTGGTTTTGAAAAGTTAAAATCTGGGGAGTTTCATAGTGGGTCACAAAATTTCGGATATGGGATGCCTCCAAAAAAATGTTTAGACTTAGTGAAAGAAGTAACCACTGCACATAATTTTAAGTATGTAGATATTGATGTATTTATAACTAAAGAAGGAAATTGTTTGGTTAATGAAATACAACCTTACTTTGGGCAAAAGGACGATAGAGAGTTACTTGTTGTTGATGGAGAATCAGGAAGGTTAACATTTGATGATATCACAAAAACATGGAATTTCGAAAAGGGTGAGTTTTGTGAAAATAATTTGTGCAACCTTAGAGTTATGGAAATGATTAAAAGTATTGCAATTTGAAACTACTAATATTTCTTATTAAATGGGGTTTTCCTTTGTTGCTGGTTACAGATTTGAGTTCTCAGTTATTAGAAAACAGCTTAATATTAAATACCTCCAGAGCTTTGCGATTGATACTTTTAATTTTAATTATAAAAGAGAATATAATTAACTTTAATATTATTAGAAAGTTTGAGTTCTATAAATACTTTATAGTATTTGCTTTTATTCTGTTCTTATACCTGTTTACAGATAGAAATTTTTTTGAAGGGTTTTGGATTTACTCTAAAATGTTGTTTTGGATTTTAGGCATTAATGTATTGTTTGCATATGGTTATAAGAATATTTTCATGTTATCAGATTTTATTAATGTAGTTAAAAAAGTAGTTGTTGTAGCTTTTGTTTTTACAGTCATATTCTTTGTAACTGGTTTCATAAAAACCGATTACAATGTGGCTTCTTATCTAGTATTGTTTATGTACCCAATACTATTGTTGAGTACGGATGGTTATAAGAAAAATAAATTCTTTGTGTTTATCTCTGCTTTGGCAATATTAATAACTTTAAAAAGAGGAGCCATGATAGCGTTTGCTTTTGGTAATTTAATATATTACCTAGGAAGCTTAAAAAATGATTTCAGTTTTAAAAAACTAATAACAGGCTTACTCATTTTCTTGGCATTAGGCTTCACTGGGATATATATTTTTGAAAACCAAAAAGATACAATAGAAGATCGTTTTAGTGAAGACCAATTTGACCCAGAAAATGAACAAGCAGGCTCTGGTCGCGTAGGTATGTATACAAGATTATATGAGTCTTGGTATAATTCTGATAATCATTTTTTAGGATTTGGTAATCAAGAAGATTCACATCGTCATATTGGACGTAGAACACATGCACATAGTGATATATTTGGATTTCTATATAACCATGGGCTTTTAGGAATAATTTTAATTTTAATTTTTTATATCAAAATAATTAAGTTTTATTTTTCGTTCAGAAAACAGGATAGAAAGAATTCAGCTATAATTTTGTCCTTATTTGTTATACTCGTATTAGTAAATTTTTATTCAGGGATGTTTAAAACTACTGATGCAATTTATTTTTTCGCACTTTTACCATATCTACAATTAAGAAGAGATGCCATTAAACAAAGTACTTATATTAACCAACCCACTTAATCACGAAGGTGGTGTGGTCAATTACTACAATCTGTTTTTTAAGCATTTTGAATCTAACTCTATTGCATTAAAGCATGGTTCAATAGGTTCGAGAGCTTATTTGTTTTATTACCCTATTTTAAAACGACTATTATATCCATTTTTCTATGTGTTTGATGTTTTTCTATATGTTTTAAAGCTAATATTTGATAGAAAAATTATGATTGTACAAGTCAGCCCATCATTAATACCAGTGCCTTTAATTAGAGATGGATTATTGGTGTTAATTGCAAAACTATTAGGTAAAAAAATAGTGGTGTTTTATAGAGGTTGGAAATTGCCTACTTATAGCAAAATAAATAGCAGCAAGATATTAAGGGGAATATTCAATTCTGTGTTTCAAAGCAACACTTTGCAAGTTGTTTTAGCTTCCTCTTTTAAAAAAGACTTATTAAATTTAAGCCCAAAGAATCTCAATGAGATTATGGTGACTACAACAGCTATAGATAAATCTCAAATAGTACAACCCCAAAAAAATATTGAGGCAAAGCCAATAAAGGCAATGTTTTTGGGAAGAATTCAAGATTTAAAAGGTATTGAAGAATTAATTGATGCTATTGGTCAACTAAAGAAAAAAGAAAAACTTAATGATTTTAAATTTTCAATAGTAGGACACGAAAGTAAAACAGGATATATAGACGTATTAAAAGAAAGGCTAAAAACCTATAATGTGTCTTCAAATCAGGTGTGCTTTTTGGGAAGAATTACAGGGAAAAATAAGTTTGAGCTTTATGCAAATCACGATGTTTACATTTTGCCTTCTTATACTGAAGGCTGTCCAAATAGTTTATTAGAAGCATTAGCCTCTGGTTTATTTTGTATTACAACACGTGTTGGAGCGCTTTCAGATTTAATCATCCCAAAAGAAAATGGTTTATTTGTTAATGTAAAAGATAGTGATGATTTATTTAAAGCATTACAGTATTGTGTAGATAATGAGGATTTTAATGATAAAAGAGCTGCAAATGCAGAACGCTATTCTGATGAATTTGATATCAATAAAATAACAAAGCTTTTTGAAGCTAAATACATAGAGTTAATTGAAAATAGCTAAGTTATATTTAATAGGGCCCACAGAATCTGTACTCACAAAACGAGGTAATAGGTTTCCAAATATGGCTAAATTTTTTGTTGAAGAAGGTGAGGAGATTGTCTATTACACTTCTAATTTTTATCATGCTGAAAAACGCTTTTTTTCAAAACAAGAAATTAATGAAGTGACTCAAAGTTTAGGTTACAAGCTTAAAGTCCTTAATGTTTTAGGCTATTACTCTAATGTGTCGCCAAGACGCGTCATATCAAATTTTCTCTTTTCAATTCAGCTATTTTTTATCTTACTTTTTAAAGTTTCGAAACAGGATAAAATTATATTGCCTTCTCGACCTGTCGAACTTATCTTTTTCATAGCGATGCTTAAACTACTCAGAGGTGTGAAAATTTATTTAGATATTCAAGATATTTGGCCAGATGCTTTAGAAATTGAGAATAAAAGAAAGAAAAGGATTTTCGAAATCTATTGCAATCTATATTTAAAACCGTCACTTAAACATTATACAGGCACATTACATGTGGCACCTTCTTTTAAGTTATGGCTTAGGAGATATGCAAAAAAAACGCCATCTAGTTTTGTGTCTTTAGGGTGGGAAAATGAAAGATGGTCAGATGTTGTATTGAAAGAATACAAAGAAAGCAATGTTGTAAAAATGGTTTGTGTTGCACAGCTGCAACATCAAATTGATGTTATGCCTATATTAGAAGTATTGAGAAATAATAAGAAGTTGCATCTAACAATACTTGGTGAAGATGGAACTGGAGAACGATACAACGAAGTCATTAATTATATAAATACTCATAATATTACTAATATTGAGATTTTAGGGAAAATCGATCGACAAGAAATGGTGAAACATTTAATGGATAAAGACTTAGGGGTTTTGCCAATGATTACATCATCTTTGCCTAATAAAATTTTCGATTATATGGCAGCAATGTTGCCTATTATTGTTCTTGGTGATAATGATAGCTCTAATTTTGTAGTAGAAAATGATATTGGTTGGCAATGTAATTTTAATTCAGAAGATTTGGACGTACTTTTGCAAAGTTTAAAAGCCAAAGATATTCAATCAAAAAAGAAGCAAGTTGTTTCAATTAGAGACAATTTTTCAAGACAGGTATTACATAAAAAAATTAAAGATATAATAACATAATGCAACAACTCACACAAAAGCTAGGTTCTGGTGATATGATTATTCAAGATGTTCCTTATCCACAATTAGGGAAAGGAATGGTTATTGTTAAAAATCACTATTCTATTATTAGTGCAGGAACAGAAGGTTCTACAGTTGTAGCAGCTCGAAAAAGTTTAATTGGTAAAGCAAAAGAGCGTCCACAGCAAGTGAAGCAAGTAATTGACACACTCAAAAAGCAGGGACCTGTTCAAACCTATCGCGCTGTTATGAAAAAATTAGATGCGTATTCGCCTTTAGGCTATAGTTGTGCTGGGGAAGTTATAGAAGTCGGTGAAGGTGTTACAGAATTTGAAGTTGGTGATAAAGTAGCTTGCGCTGGTGCAGGTTATGCTAATCATGCAGAAATTGTTTCGGTACCAATTAATCTATGTGTAAAACTAGACAATAATACTAATTTAAAGGATGCCGCTTATAATACTTTAGGTGCTATTTCAATGCAAGGAGTGCGACAAGCAGACATGCGTTTAGGGGAGTCTTGCGTGGTGATTGGTCTTGGTTTATTAGGCCAATTAGCAGCATTAATATTAAAAGCCTCTGGAGTTACAGTTATTGGAGTTGATGTTTCAGAATCTGCGGTAAAACAAGCTGTTGACAATAAAGTTGTCGATTTAGGTTTAACCAGAAGTGCAGCAGGAGTAGAAGATCAAATACTAAATGCAACAAATGGTTATGGTGCAGATGCAGTAATTATTGCAGCTGCAACATCTAGTTTAGATCCTATAAATTTTGCAGGTTCTATTGCTCGAAAAAAAGGAAAAGTAGTTGTTTTAGGTGCTGTGCCAACTGGTTTTGAGCGCGATCCATTTTGGTATCGTAAAGAACTAGAATTAAAAATGGCATGTTCTTATGGTCCTGGACGCTACGATTTGAATTATGAAGAAAAAGGAATCGATTATCCGTTACCATATGTGCGTTGGACAGAAAAGCGAAACATGGAAGCGTTTCAGAATTTAATAGCTACTAAGAAAATAGGTATTGATTACTTAACCACGCATGAGTTTGAGTTTGATAATGCAAAAGAGGCGTTCGATTTAGTAGTTTCAAAAGCAGAACCTTTTACAGGTATTGCTTTAAAGTATAATACTGAAAAAACAGCCAATAAATCTAAAATTGTGACTACTGAAACAGAACAATTTGGGAAAATAAATATTTCATTTATTGGAGCTGGTAGTTATGCGCAAGGAAATTTATTACCAAATATCCCCGAGACTAACGATGTCGGTCGCGTTGGTGTTTTAACAAATACAGGTACAACTTCAAAGCGAGTTGCTGAGAAATTTAAATTTCAATTTTGTGCCACTAAAGAAGAAGATGTTTTAGATGACAAAACAAATACGGTTTTTATAGCAACGCGTCACGAATCACATGGGGCGTATGTTTTAAAAAGTTTAAAGGCGAGTAAAAATGTATTTGTTGAGAAACCATTATGTTTATTAGAATCTGAGTTAGAAGCCATTATCGAAGCACAATCTGACGTTAAAAGAGCAGTGATGGTTGGTTTTAATAGACGCTTTTCTCCACTAACCCAAAAATTAAAGAAAGCCTTTGGTAGTAATCCTATGACAATGCTTTACAGAATTAATGCTGGAGCAATTCCTGGTGATACATGGATTCAAGATATGGAGATTGGTGGTGGTCGTGTTTTAGGTGAAGTTTGTCACTTTATTGATTACTTAACGTATCTTAATGGAAGCCTTCCTGTAAAAGTATCGGCTTCTGCATTACCTGATGCAAATAAACTAAATGATACTTTGAATATATTAATTCAATTTGAAAATGGATCTTCAGGTGTTGTTGCTTATTATGCTAACGGTTCTAAATCAATGACCAAAGAATATATTGAGGTGTTTTCAGCAGGACTTTCTGCAACTTTAAATGATTTTAAAGAATTAAAGATTTACGGTAAAGGAAAACCAAAAAAGGACAAACTTTTCAATCAAAATAAAGGTCAAAAAGAAATGGTTGAGGCATTCGTTAATGGTTTATTAACAGATGGAAATGCACCAATTCCATTTAAAGAGATTGTTGCTGTTACCAAAACATCATTTAAAGTTTTAGAATCTGTAAAACGTGGAGGTGAGCAAGTCGAAATCTAAAGTTGCAGAAAGTTTTTTAAAACTTAAAAGTTATTGTGAATCCGAAAATTTTAAAGGTTGGGATCCTTATGATGGGATGAACTCTAAAGTTTTTCAGGCCTTGCCATTAAAGCATTGGGATTTAGCAAGATTGGCCTGGATACAGGGTTTTAAACGTAGTCCTATTAATTTTAGGAAGGTATTGTTAGTTCCAAAAGAGCATAATACTAAAGGAGTTGCTCTATTTCTTTTGGGCTATTGCCGTTTGTATATGTTAGCAGAAAATGGTTGTGAAGATTTTGGCACTAAGGCTGAATTATTACAACGTATCAATGAGCTTTCAGAATTACTATTAAGTTTAAGATCTAAAGGCTATTCTGGCTCTGCTTGGGGCTATAATTTCGATTGGCAAGCAAGACGCTTATTTCTTTTTAAGAAACATACTCCAACAGTAGTAGCAACTTGTTTTTGTGTCGAAGCTTTATTAGAAAGTTACAAAATCACAAAGAATGAAACTGTTTTAAAGGAAACTTTAACTGCCGCAGATTTTGTGGTTAAGGATTTATCTAGAACAACACATGGAAATGGAGTGATTTTTTCATATAGTGTTCTAGATGGCAATAATACTGTAATTAACGCATCTTTATTGGGTGCTAAAATACTAAGCTATTCTTATAAATACACTCAAAATCAGGAGCACGCAAATTTAGCAAAGCTGGCTGTAGTCGCTGCTTGTGATTTGCAAAGTGAAGATGGTTCTTGGATTTATGGTTTATTACCTGTACAATCTTGGATAGATAGTTTTCATACAGGTTTTAATCTTGATGCTATTGAAAGCTATCAACAAAATACTGGGGATTATAATTTCCAAACCTATTTGGATAAAGGCTTAAAATATTATTTAGAAAACTTCTTTGTAGATAATGGTATGCCAAAATATTATCATGACAAAACATTTCCTATAGATATTCATTGTCCTGCGCAAGTCATTGTAACTTTATCTAAAATGAATACGTTTCAACATAATGAAACTCTTCTTACAAAAGTATTGCATTGGACAATTGATAATATGCAGCATAAAAAGGGTTATTTTTATTATCAATATAGGCAAGCAATGAGCTCAAAAATATCATATATGCGTTGGAGCAATGCTTTTATGTTTAATGCTATGGCACATTATTTGTTAGAAACAAAATCTGAAGAATATGGAAGCTAAGTCTCTAAACGGAGTACTGACTTTTGCTCCAGCATCTCGAAAAGAATTAATGCAGTACGCCTTTGATAACCACAAAATTATGGTGGCTGTTAATGCAGAAAAGATTTTGCATGCTACTGATGAAAGTAGAGCATTAATCAATAGAAACATGGGTTATCCAGATGGAATTGGTGCTGTTTGGGCTTTGCAGAAAAAAGGTGCTAAAAATGTGGTTAAAATCCCAGGTTGCGAACTTTGGTTAGATGTTGTTCAAAACTATTATAAAACTAAAACATTCTATTTGGTAGGTGGAAAGCAAGATATTATTGAAGCTACGGTTAGTAAATTAAAGTTTGAATTTGAGGACATCATTATCTGTAACTATAGAAATGGTTACATTAAAACAGAAGCAGAAGAATTAGCTTTAATAGAAGATATTAAAAAGCACAATCCAGATGTTGTATTTGTGGCTATGGGTTCACCAAAGCAAGAATTATTGATGGAGCGAATACAAAAAAAACACCAAGCTGTTTATCAAGGGTTGGGCGGTAGTTTTGACGTTTTTACAGGCAATGTAAAACGTGCTCCAAAATGGTGGGTAAAAAATAATATGGAGTGGACTTATAGATTGCTAAGTCAACCTTCAAGAATAAAAAGACAGATACATTTAGTCCGTTTTTTCGTTAATTTGCATTTAAATCGATATTAATCCAATTTTCAATTAAATTTTTATGTACAAAATCACAATAATTGCTGGTGCACGACCTAATTTTATGAAGATTGCACCAATCATTCACGCTGTTCGAAAAGCAAAAGAAGACGGTTTTGATATCGATTACAGGCTAGTGCATACTGGCCAACATTATGATAAAAACATGTCAGGTAGTTTTTTTGAACAGTTAGAAATCCCTGAGCCACATGTAAACTTAGAATGTAGCGGCGGTACACAGGCGCAACAGACAGCAGCCATTATGATTAATTTTGAAAAGGAGTTAATGCAGAATCCTGCTAGTTTAGTACTTGTTGTAGGTGATGTTACATCCACTATGGCATGTGCGCTAGTTGCTCAAAAACTACATACTAAAGTGGCACATGTAGAAGGCGGTATTCGTTCTGATGATTGGTCAATGCCAGAGGAGATTAATAGGTTAGTAACTGACAGTATTACAAATTACTTTTTTACCACATCTGAAACAGCAAACAAAAACTTAAAAGAAAGCGGTGTTGAAGACAATCAAATATTTTTTGTCGGCAATACTATGATTGACACATTATTGAAGCAACGCCCAAATTTTACAAAGCCTCAGGTTTGGAATAAGTTAAACTTAGTAGAAAATAATTATATAGTAATGACTCTTCATAGACCGGCTAATGTAGATGAGGAGTCACAACTTAAGAATATGATTGATGAGATTACTGCGAACACAGAAGATTTACCTTTAGTTTTTCCTGTACACCCAAGAACTGCAAAAATATTAGAAAGACTAAATGTAAGTCATCATAGGTTGCATATGGTAGAGCCATTAAGCTATTTAGAATTCAATTATTTAGTAGAAAAAGCAAAAGCGGTTATTACAGATTCTGGAGGAATTACAGAAGAAGCTTCCATAATGAGAGTACCTTGCCTAACCTTGCGCGACAATACTGAGCGACCTGAAACCATAACCTTAGGTACTAATGAATTAATTGGTACAGATCCAAAACGTTTAAAGCCTTATTTAGAGACCTTATTTGCTGGTAATTGGAAAGAGGGTAGTGATATTCCATTATGGGATGGTAAAACAGCAGAAAGGATTGTGGAATGTTTAAAAAACATTGCTACTAATTGATTGGTATATTAAACGTTACATTAATTATATTAAAGTCTTGGTTATAAAGTTGTATCTTGTACTACCCATTGACTAGATATAATAAAATTAGATTATTTTATTTATGATTAAAACACTACTTGAAAATTTTAACCCAGAAAACAACACAATTTTTTGGTTAATTGCAGCCTTTGTTTTGGCTTTTCTTATTGCATACCAAACATTTCCTACAATATTATATGTGGCTAAAGAAAAACATCTAATGGATGAGCCGGATAGTAGAAGTATACATTCTAATAAAACACCTACTCTAGGTGGTATAGGCATTTTCTTAGGAATAATAGTAGTAATTACGATAGTTGGTGCTTTTTTGAATACTAAAGTTTTACTCCTTGTTATGGGAGGTCTTACAATATTGTTTTTTTTGGGGTTGAAAGATGATTTAACAGTCCTATCTCCAGGTAAGAAACTCATAGGGCAACTCTTTGTTGCAATGTTACTTGTTGTGTTTACTGATACACGTATTATTGGTTTTTCAAGTATTTTAGATGTTTACACACTACCTTATTGGGTTTCGATTGGGTTTACTTTGTTTGTGTATATTTTAATTATCAATGCCTATAACCTAATTGATGGTGTTGATGGGTTGGCAGGAACATTAGCACTATGTGTAAGTGCTATATTTGTATATCTTTTTGTTAATTCTGACGATTTAAGTTTGGCTACTATTTCAATTGCACTATGCGGTACTTTATTAGCATTTCTCAGACTTAATTTTTCAAAAAAGAATAAAATATTTATGGGGGATACAGGATCAATGATTGTTGGCTTTTTATTAGCCTTCTTTGTGATTAGTTTTATTAATATGGCCCAAGTTGATGAAACATCTAGCTATTACAGAGCATCACCTGCATTAGCTTTTGCATTATTGTTTTATCCTTTAATAGATACGCTTCGTATATTCTTCATAAGAATTGTTGTACATAGAACTAGCCCTTTTAAAGCTGATAAAAATCACATACATCACAGATTTATTAAAATTGGGTATAGTCATATAATGACTACAATAATAATTTGTAGTATTAACGTTATTATTGTATGCATTGCATTTAATTTATTACACTTAAACCTTAATACGCAAATAATCTGTCTTTTGCTTTACGGTTCTATTCTGTATTTATTACCGTTCGGGTTAAATAAAATATGGAAAAACTCAAAAACTAGTGAGAGCAAAACTGCTTAATTGTATTCAAGGCTTTGCTAGTACTTTAAATGAACTTATATTTGTTTCCTATAAATTGACCTTTTAATGAAATTTAAAACCATAGGCTTATTAAGTCTTATAATTCTAGCTTCATGTGCTTCAAAAAAAGAAGTATTGTATTTACAAGATATCGAAGCCAAAGGTGCTGGTTCCATAAAATACCAGTCTGCAAATATTCAACCTAATGATATTTTAAAAATTACAATTGAAAGTCAAGAGCCTGAAGCTGCAGCTGCATATAATAAAGGGGTTTCTCAAGGTGCTCAACCTCAAAACCTTCAGCTTTTACAATTAGATGGATATATGGTTTCCATTACAAATACGATTAACTTACCTGTTTTAGGAGAAATATCTACTAAAAATAAAACAATCCAGCAATTGGAAGAATTTATTGGTAAAAGATTAATAACAGAAGGACACATTACTGATGCAAGGGTTAATGTACGTTTACTTAATGCAAAAGTTACAATTTTGGGTGAAGTTAATAAGCCAGGTACTTTTAATTACACGGAGCCTAATATGACACTTTTGCAGGCTCTTGGATATGCAGGGGATTTAACTATTAATGGTAAGAGAGAAGATATTTTGATGACCAGAGAAGTAGATGGAATTCGCAAGGTTACACATATAGATTTAACATCAGCTGAATTTATGAATAGTGAGTTTTATTTCATTAAACCTAATGATTTAATCGTGGTAAACCAAAATAATCCTAGAGTTAAAAATGCTGGTTTTGTTAAAGATGTAGGTACGGTTTTAACAATTGCATCTTTAGCACTCAGTATAACCATTTTATTGTCACGTTAACTATTATGGATAATTCATTTAATAATTTTTCTATTAAAGAGGAAGAAGGTAGTGTAGATTTAAAACAAGAGGTAAGGCGCTATATACGTTATTGGCCATGGTTTGTCCTAGCTCTGGCAATTGCACTAATAAGTGCTTACATGTATTTAAGATATGCTCCACGTATTTATCAAACCTATTCTAAAGTTAAAATACTAGATGAATCTGAAGGGCTAGAATTGCCTACATCTGCATTTATATTTAAAAGAACAAATATAAACCTAGAAAATGAAATAGAGATATTAACATCCTATCTTATAATGGATCGTGTAGTAAGGAAGTTAAATCTTAATACAAGTTTTTATGAAGAAGGAACGATACAAACTTCTCAAATTGAAACACTTCCTTTTGAATTTAGACAAATTATTCACTCAGATAGTATAGTTAATAACATGTCCTATAAACTTAGAATTAAGGATAATGTTCTTGAAATTATAAATGAAAATACAGAAAAAACATTTTCGTTTGAAGACTTTTCTACATTGAATAAAAGCCACCGCCTCCCATTTGAAGTTACACTTAATTCTAAAGGTTTAATATCTGATTTTGGTGGTAGAAATTATATTATAAAGTTTAAGCCAATAAAAGGTGTTGCTTTAGGTCTTAAGTCTAAGATTAAGGTAGAAGCTATTGGTGAGTTGAGTGACTTACTTAAATTAACGATAAAAGGAGAGAGTAAGGAGCTTTCTGAGAGAATATTAGATACATTAATGGATGTGTTTGATAAGGATGGGATTTATGATAGACAATTAATTTCTCAACGTACAATAGACTTTATTAATAAGCGTTTTTTGTTATTAGCTGAAGATTTAGATTCGGTAGAAATTAGTTATCAGGATTTTAAACAAAACAATAATCTCGTTGATTTAGCTACAGATGCAGAGTTAGGACTTCAGCAACGTTCAGAATCAGAAGGCGAGGTATTTGAAATAGAAAGTCAATTGTTACTAGCAAAATCATTAGATAGCTCATTAAATGATGTTGACGGTTCTGGATTACTTCCTGCAAACATAGGTATTGAAAACGCAGGAATTAATAGTTTAATTTCGGATTATAATATTGCTGTAATTAACAGGGATAAATTAGCAACAAGTGGTGGGATAAATAATCCTTCGGTAAAATTAGCACAGAATCAAGTTGAAGATTTAAAATCCAATATTAATCGATCTCTGAAAACGTATATAAGTCAATTAGAGGTATCACGTCAACAATTAGAAAATAGAAATCGTAGATTTAGTGGAAAGGTAGCTCAAATTCCAGAAAAGGAGCGGTTGCTTAATTCTATTGTACGTGAACAAAAAATAAAAGAAAGTTTATATTTATTATTATTACAAAAAAGAGAAGAAGCAGCTATTAATTTGGCTATAACAGAACCATCTATTAAAGTGGTTGATTATGCATTGTCGGGTTCAAATCCAATTTCACCCAAATCAAGTATCATATATGCTGGAGCTATTTTGGGGGGATTACTAATTCCATTTGGTATACTGTACCTAATTTTTATACTTGATACCAAACTTCATAGTAAAGAGGATATAACAGGTGTAAATTCTAAAATACCAGTAATTGCAGAAATTCCAGATGTAAAAAGTAAAGAGAATATTATTTTTAACGACCCTAATGACCGGTCAGCTCTAGCAGAATCCTTTAGAATCTTAAGTTCTAATGTGGATTATATTTTGCCAATAAAAGCTGATAAGAAAGGAAAAGTGATATATTGTACATCAACCATTAAAGGTGAGGGAAAAACCTATGTTAGTATTAATTTATCATTAGCATTATCTAGTATTAATAAAAAAGTATTACTTATAGGTGCTGATTTAAGAAACCCACAAATACATACACATATTAATCAAGATAAACATAAATCAGGATTGTCAAATTATTTGCACGATATAGATTATGATTGGAGAGACTCATTAATAAGTGGGTTTGATAAACATTTAAACCATCATATTATATTATCGGGGAGTATTCCACCTAATCCTGCTCATTTATTAACTAATGGTCGTTTTACTAAGCTAATTGAAGAAGCAAAATTAGAATATGATTATATAGTAGTTGATACAGCTCCAACTATTTTAGTAACAGATACGATGTTAATTTCTCAATTGGCCGATGCAACTATTTACTTAGCTAGAGCTAATTATACTGAGAAAAACTTACTAAAATTCTCTAAAGAGTTATCTGAGTCAGGTAAGCTAAACAACATGGCATATGTTGTTAATAGTGTTGGAGCAAGTAAATCTTATGGATATAGTTATAACTATGGCTATAACTATGGTTATGGAACTAAATCTAAATAATTTTTGTTTTTAAGAATTAGCAAGATTTTTTAAATTCTTAATAGTTGCAGTAGGATTATCACTTTTAAAGACATGACTCCCAGCAACAAAAGTATCGGCTCCAGCTTCAACTAATTTTTTAATATTCTTATCTGTTACACCACCATCAATTTCTATACGTGTATCTAAGCCTTGGTCATCAATCATTTTACGAAGATTTTTGATACGTTTATAAGTAATATCTTCGAATTTTTGACCACCAAAACCTGGGTTAATAGACATGAGTAAAATCATATAACATTCTGGTAAAATGTCTTCTAAAACATTTAATGGTGTAGTGATATTTAAAACGATACCTGCTTTACAACCAGTATCTTTAATTTGCCTCAAAGTTCTATGTAAGTGAACTGTAGATTCATAATGAACAGTAATAATATCAGCACCTACCTTAGCAAATTCCTCAATATAGCGTTCTGGCTTTTCGATCATTAAGTGCACATCTAATGGCTTTGTTGCATGTTTTTTAATTGCGGCAATCACCGGCATTCCATAAGAAATGTTGGGTACAAAATGCCCATCCATAACATCGATATGAAACCAATCTGCATCACTATTATTAACCATTTCTGTATCACGTTGAAGGTTACCGAAATCGGCAGCTAACATTGAAGGTGCAATTAATTTTGAAGCCATTTTTATTACGTTGTTTTAGGTTTGTGCAAATGTAAATAAAAAATGAAGTTTCTTCCGTTTGGAGTTGATAAGATCTTATAAAAAGTGAACCCACGGTAATCAGCCGTGGGTTCTTTCATCAATCAAAAAACGAACAGTTATGTTTTGTAACTGTTGTTACCTTTATTAGGTTGGTCGCTAAATATACAAAATCCTAACCTAATTATGTTTTAAACTACGTATTGTCTAAGTTTTTTCCAAAAATAATGATTTAAACTTAATTTTTGGTAATTGAACCTATCAAAACTAACCTAAATAGGTCTTTAATATTTTACTTCTCGATGTATGTTTTAAACGTCTTATAGCTTTTTCTTTAATTTGTCTTACACGCTCACGCGTTAAATCAAACGTTTCTCCAATTTCTTCTAAGGTCATTGGGTGTTGGTTACCTAAACCAAAATATAAGCGTATAACATCTGCTTCACGAGGTGTTAAGGTCTCTAAAGCACGTTCAATCTCAGTTCGTAAAGATTCATGTAATAAATCTCTATCTGGATTTGGAGATTCTCCACTTCGTAATACATCATACAAGTTAGAATCTTCACCTTCAACTAAAGGTGCATCCATACTGACATGACGACCAGAATTTTTCATAGACTCTTTAACATCGTTAATGGTCATGTCTAATTCTTTTGCAATTTCTTCCGCAGAAGGTGGTCGCTCATGACTTTGCTCTAAAAAAGCAAACGTCTTATTAATTTTATTGATAGAGCCAATCTTGTTTAACGGTAAACGTACAATTCGAGATTGCTCTGCTAAAGCTTGTAATATGGATTGTCTAATCCACCAAACAGCATAAGATATAAATTTAAAACCACGTGTTTCATCAAAACGTTGAGCCGCTTTAATTAAACCTAAATTACCTTCGTTAATTAAATCAGGTAATGTTAAGCCTTGGTTTTGGTATTGTTTAGCAACGGAAACAACAAAACGTAGGTTAGCTTTTGTTAATTTCTCGAGAGCAATCTGATCACCTGCTTTAATACGTTGAGCTAATTCTACCTCTTCGTCTGCTGTGATAAGGTCCACCTTGCCAATTTCTTGTAGGTATTTGTCTAATGATGCAGTCTCCCTGTTGGTAACCTGCTTAGTAATTTTAAGCTGTCTCATTTTATTTTAAGATTTGTGCAATATGTACAACAACAATGTGTTGCTCTTATTATACGTATGAAAGTAATAAAATGTTACAAAACAAGCTAAAAAATATAGTAGTTATTCAAAATCTAAAACTTGAGTAGCTTCTATTATTTGATAAAGTGCATCAATCTTAGTATAAAGTTTATTAAAAAAACTGAGTTTTTCCTTTTCACCAGCTGTATTTAAAAGTTTGGAACTTTGCAATTGTTTATTCAAGAATCCTTCTGCCTCTTTACAAGTTATTTTATCTGAAGTTTGATAGTAGGACAAGATGGTAAAAGGTACAAAGAGTGATTGTTGATTTGGTGTGCTTACTAAAACATTATTGTTCATTAATAATAACTCATTGTAATAAAATAGATAACGATTATTGTTTGGGGTTACTTTTTCTGAGATGCTAAACACTAATTGCTTAACATCTTTACATAATTTTAAAGCTGTAGAATTATCTATATGTCCAGCTTCATTGTAAAAATGAATTTGTTTTAAGGTGCTATTTACAGTAGTAACATCCCAAATTTCAGTAGTATTTAAGTTCTGATATAGACTTCCTAAAGCTTTTGCTGATTGTAAAGTTGCCACTTTTAAAGAAAACGATTCAAATCCTTTTGAAACCATTGAGGAGTCTAGTAATTTTAGCCATACAAACATTTTAAATCGACTCAATAAATTACTTTCTAAAGTGTAGAAAATTGGAATATCCTTCGCTGAATATAGGATGCGACTCTCGCTTTGATTAAGTAAGGGTTGTAAGGATTGATAAGAATTATCAAAATAAGTTTGTAGCTCTTTTTCGCTGTGTATAGGTTTAGTTTTTTCAACAGCAATGATGTCGTCTTTTGTATTTTCAAATAGTCTATCTAGGGAAAGATTATAGTATTTGGCTAAGAGTATACTTTCCTCTAATGAAAATTTGCTTTTTCCAGAGGTTCGTCTGTGTGCGGCATCGTAACTGATTTCTAAAGCTGTAGCAACGGCTTCATTGAGCGATGTGCCTATCGGTAATTCGGATTTTAGTTTGTCCAATAAGTGTTGTTGAAACATGTAGAAAGGTATTAAAATTTGTGATTATCACAAAAAAATATCAGCATATTGGTGATTTAGATAATTTTATGTGTGATTATGGCAATAGTTTTGAATTGAATTTAAACTTAGTAGTTATGAAATATTTAATCACAATTGGTTTGTTATTATTAGTTAATTTAAATCTAATTGGTCAAAATGATTCAATTCAAGAAGGAAATAGGTATAGACATTACGATTCGTATAATGATTACTGGAAAACGGTAACATTTAAAATTGGTGGAGGCATATCTATACCTCAAGGAGAGCTTAAAAATTACTTTAGCACATCTGCTTTGTTAGAATTGAGCTTAGACTTTCCTGTAACGGAAAATAAATCTATTGAACTTGCTTTGCAGTTTATTATTCCTAAACAAGATGCCCCTTTTCAATATATTAGAGGTGCAGAGTATATTGAAGCTGAGGCATCTCTTCTTGTAAATCCTTTGCTAAGGTTTAAAAAGGTTTTAGGGAGTCCTGATTCTACAAAATTTGTTTTAGGTTTAGGAATTGGAGCTTCCGTTATTAGTTCTAACCAAAAAGTGAATTCATCAAATGATGATGATAGTTATGAGATTACATCTTTTTTGATTGCTCCAAGCCTAGATTACGTTAAAACCTTTAATAATAAAGAGCAGTTGACTTTTAGTTTTGGAATTAATTATTCACCTTATAAAATTAAAGGAGCCATACAAAAAGATATAGGGTCTATAGCTTTAACGCCAAGAATTCTGTATAGTTTTTAGAATTTCTGATATATCATGGTTTATTCAAAATCAAAAACATCATTATCTAGCTGTATACGAGTTCTTAATTTATTTATTTTTTGGTGCATTCTATTAAAGAATAGAGATCTATCTTTTTCGCCTGAATTGACCAAAAGCTTAGAAATGCTCATTTGTTTTTCAAAAAACTCAAACATCAGTTCACAAGTAGGCTGATGTTCAATTTTAAAGTAACTAATAACAGTAAAAGGTGTAAAAAACACTTTTTGATAAGGGGTGTTTACCATTATGGTATTACTCATAGTATGAATATCGTTTATATATAGGTTATAAATGGCTTTATTTTTTGAGCCAACTAAAGACTGTTTAATGGCTTGTTCTTCGACATGTCTAATAACATCTTCAATATCATTACAAATTAGAAGTGCCAATTCTTTTGATAGCATACCTGCCTCAAAATAGTATAAAACCTGCTGAAGCGATCCATTTATAGTGGTATTATTCCATATTTCAGTTATGTTTATGTCTTTATAGACTTCTCCTAGTTTAAAAGCACTGTCAAGTAACGTGTCAGGTATAGTTTTAATAAAATCATCAAAAGAAACCTTTTCTTTAGTCATATTGGTATCTACATCCTTAAGCCAAACATATATTTTATATCGAGATAAATAGGAGTCCTTTAGTGTATGAAACAAGGGAATATCTTTAGCGGAATAAATAATAGATGAACTTTTGAGCTTGGTTAAAGGGTACACACTATTATGTGACTGATCTAGCCATGCTTCTAATCCTTCTTTATTATGAATTGGAGGCGATAAATCTGCTAAAATGGTAGTTTGGCTTCCAACTTCATAAAGTTTATTAAGTGAAATTTTATAATGCTTTGCAAGTTTTACACTTTCTTCTAAAGAGAGACTAGTTTTACTATTAATTCGTCTATAAGCAGCATCGTAACCAATATCTAAAACACTTGCTATTTCTTCAACAAAGGATGTCTTATCGTTTGCTTTAGTTTTTAAATACGTTATGAATTCTTTTTGCATTTTTAAAAAAAATAAAGCAGTAAGTTAACTTATTTTGCAAAAAATAAGAAAAAAATATCCGTTTTTAGGACAATTTCAAAAATGAATATGCAGTTTTTGCAATTATGTTTGATGTATTAATCTAATTTTCAATCATTATGAAATTAAAAAATAATCAAGAAAACAACCCTTTAAGCATTTTTAAAAGGTATAATCGTTTTACACGGTTTATTTCAGTTTGTTTAGTAATTGCTATTATTAACCTTTCAATATCCTGTTCTTATTTTACAGTTAGAGATGTACCAACAACAGAAGAAGCTATTGTCAAGGAAGTTAATAATTTTAACGCTTCAAAAAAGTATGTTATTGTTCATTCAGGCGCCAATTCATGGCATTTAGAAGATATGGTGCTAAATGATGATGAACAAATTATTTCAGGTAATATTAGAGCTTTGAACAATGCTCATATATATAAAAAATCAAGAGGTAAAAAACGCGTGCATCGTTATAATCATAAGAAGCAAGATCCATTAAATGAAATTCACTTTTATTTAAGTACATCAACTAATTTTCAACTTGCTGAAGATGTAAATATTCCACTTAAGGATATAGAAAAGATATCTTACAATGATAAGAATACAGGTAGAACTATTGTTAATTCTTTTATTGGTGTAGTAGGCGTCGCTTTTGCTGGGTTATTAATTGCTGCCGCGTTAAAAAGTTCATGCCCATTTGTGTACATTAAAAATGGCCAAGAATTTCAATTCATTGGAGAATTATATCCAGGTGTTATAACACCAAATCTTCAAAAAGATGATTATTTAGCATTGCCAGATTTTTATCCCGAAAATGGTCATTATACTTTAAAAATTGCAAATAAATTAAAAGAAATACAATATACAGATCAGCTACAATTATTAGCAGTTAATCATCCTCAAGATGTAGATGTGTTAATTGATAATAATGGTGATTTTCAGACATTCAAAGAAATTTCTGCACCAGTTAAAGTTGTTGGTGATCATGAAACTAATATTTTGGATTTAACTTTAAGAAAGGATAACAACTATTACACCTTTAATGCACCTCAATCTACAGAGAATAGTACAAGAAGTATAATATTTGAATTTGAGAAACCAAAACAAGCCCAAAAAGCTAAGCTTTATTTAACGGCAAAAAATTCTGAATGGTTAGATTATGCTTTTGGAAAGTTCAATCAACAATTTGGTTCTTACTATAATACGTTTCAAAAAAAGCAACAAAAAGTAGATAAAATAACACTTAATAAATGGATTAACGGACAGCATATACCACTCTCGGTACATATAATGACAACTAAAGGTTGGCAACAAGTTGATAAGATAAGTACAGTTGGTCCTTTGGCAATGCAGAATTTGGTTGTGCCAATTGATTTAAGCTCAGTAAAAGAAGAAGTTTTAAAAGTAAAGCTTGAAACTGGTTTTATGTTTTGGGAGGTTGATTATGTAGGTATAGATTATTCAAAAAATATAGATGTAAATGTTACTAAAGTAAATCCAAGATCAGCTATAGATAACAATGGAAAAGATGTTACTCATTTGTTGATACATCAAGATAAAAAGTATTTTGTACAACCAGAAATTGGTGATGAGGTTATTGTGAAATTTCCATCTATAATAAGTAATGATTCTCTAGCTAAGACTACTATTTTTCTTAAAAATAGAGGCTACTATAATTATATAAGAGATTATGATGGAATGCCAGATGCTGAAAAACTAAAGGAATTTAAAGAGGATAATGCTTTTACAAAGTTTTCTGAGAAAGCCTACTTCTATTTTATCAATTATAGTCTAAATAATCTCGCTCAAAATGAATAAGTCAAGTCTATTAAATGGTAGTATTGCTGACATTTTATCTGATGAGCTATTGCACGAATCAGATAAGAATGCTTCAATTAAATTAATTAGTGGTTTAAGCTTAAGATGGCAGCATCTCAAACTTAGGGTAAGTCTTATTCGTCTCATAATTACGCTGTATTCAAAACCAGTGCTTTGGGTTGGAGCATTTAAGTATTTAGTACAGTTACGAAAGCATTTTCTTGGGGATTTTAAGCTTAAAAAAATGGTTAAGATAGATGGTAAGTTTTATATGGGACTTTACACACCTGGATGGAATGACACTATTTATAAAAAATTCATAAGCTCAGAACTCAATAATTTTAAGAGTATAAAAAGTGAAGTACTCAGGTTTAACCACGTGTATGTGGCTGTAACCAAAAAATGCCCTTTACAATGCGACCATTGTTACGCTTGGGATATTTTAAATAAGAAGGAACAATTAAGACCTGAAGATTTAAAAAATATCATTGGAAAATTACAGAAAATGGGAACGGCTCAAATACATTTAACAGGGGGTGAGCCATTAATTAAGCCTAAGTTACTATTTGACTTATTAGACTCTTCGCTACCGACTACTAATTTTTGGATTAATACATCTGGCTATAAATTAACTGATGAAAGAGCTAAAAATTTAAAGGCTTCTGGACTAACAGGCTTATTTATAAGTTTAGATCATTTTAATGAAGAAGATCATAATAATTTTAGAAAGTATAAGGACGCTTACTATTGGGCAACTGAAGGTGCCAAAAATGCCGTAATTAACAATTTGGTTGTAGCCTTGTCTTTATGTGTTAGAGAAGATTTTATAAGTGAAGCAAATCTAATGAGGTATATGAAATTGGCAAAAGAACTTGGTGTTCCTTTTGTGCAGTTTTTAGAACCAAAGGATGTCGGTCATTATGATGGGAAACAAGTGAGACTTAGCAATGAAAAAACAAAGTTATTAGAGAAGTTTTATGAAAAAATGAATTTTTCGAATGATTATTTAGATTTCCCAATTATTAATTATCATGGTTATTATCAAAGACGACAAGGTTGTTACGCTGGTGGAAATAGGAGTATGTATGTAGATACAGATGGAAACCTAAATGCTTGTCCGTTTTGTCATACCAATTCTGGTAATATACTTGATAATTCTTTTGAAAATCAATTAGAAATCATGACTAAACAAGGTTGTCCATCATATTAATGCATTATGGAAAATTTATATAATATATCTCCATTTTACTTGTGGTTACTTCTCTTGTCAGTGTTGGCCTTAAGATATGTATTAGTTGCTGGTATACCTTATTTATGGCTCTATGTATTTGGAAAAAAGAAATACAAAGACTTAAAATTTCAAAATGAACTTCCAAGTGAAGGACAAATTTTTAATGAAATAAAGTATTCTTTTATAACACTATGCATTTATAGTTCTGGTATTTGGTTGTTTCTCTATTGGTTAGAACATGGTTATACTAGAAATTATAGTGAAATTAGCGATTATGGATGGTCTTATCTTATTTTTAGTATAGTTTTGATGGTAATTATTCATGATGCGTATTCTTATTGGATTCACAGATTAATGCATCACAGAGTACTTTTTAAACATGTACATTTATTACACCATAAATTTAAAAACCCATCTCCCTGGTGTGCTTTTGCATTTCACCCTTTTGAATCTCTTCTAACACTTGGAATTATTCCGGTAGTTATATTTTTAATCCCTTGGCATAATTATGCTTTAATAGTATTTATTACACTAATTATTGTCTATGATACTTTTGTTCATTTGGGTTATGATATTAAGGGGTTAAAGATATTTAAGTGGCAAAATACAGCTAAAGATCATGATGTACATCACACAAATTCGAAATATAATTTTGGATTGTATTTCACTTTATGGGATAGAGTGATGGGTACATATAAGTATAACAATTAATAATGCTTTGATACCAAAAATGAGTTTCAATTTTTTAAAAAGATATTGAATCTATTAAACTAAAAAAGAATGAAAGCTTATACTAATTGGGCTATTATAGTTTCAACACTTTAAGTTGGAATAACCTTCCTTCTTATATTATAAGTTTACCCTCTTGTTAGCCAGCCTCTTTTATTTGCAGTAATAATAGCATATGGTGTTATCCAAAATAAAGCAAAGGTGTATAATATGCTATAGGAATAAGCCCAAATCCCTTGTGTGGTTTTATATTGATAAGTAAAAAACAAGACTGAGAATGTAGAAGCAACCATTATACTAACCAAAGTAGAACCCAAAAATAATAATGGATGCACTAGCACAAAGAATAGCATTGATAGTAACAATGGATAACTCATCAATATTTTTAAGAATTGACTTATAAATAAAATTCGAGTTCCTGTTTTTCCTTTGGTTCTAAAATTAGAGAATACATATTTAGCCATTTCAAGATTCTCTCTTACGTTACTGCGACCCCAACGAATAAACATTTTGTATAAGCCTAAATATTGTTCTGGGACATTAGTATATGCTATAGCATTTTTTTGAAACAATACGTGTTTGCCTTGTTTTAGTATCATATTAGTCATTGCTCTATCTTCACCAATATCAGAAGGTTGCCCCATAAAAGTCTGGTTTATCCATTGAGGTAAACATTTATGGACAGCTTCACTTCTATAGGCAGCTAAAGCACCAGGTGTGCATAATACAGAATTTAGGTTACTCTCTGCAGAGCGTACAAATTCAAAACTTAATACAAAGCTTACATCGAGCATCTTTGGCAATATTTCCTTTTTATTGTTTAGAACTCTAATATTACCAGCAACTGCACCACAGTTTTTATCTTTAATAAAAGGACTAACAAGATTTCGTAAAGTATTTTCAGTAACTATGGAATCACTATCTACAGTGATATATATATCACCTGTGCCCACATTAAATCCACGATAAAGTGCATGTCGTTTACCTTTGTTTTTAGGTTGTTGGAACATCTCTAACCGATTACCAAGCTTTGTTTTTGCATCAAGCATCCAGCTCCAAGTATCGTCTTTGCTTCCATCATCAATAGAGATTATTTGTAGTTTATGTTTAGGGTAATTACTATTTGCTAAGCTCATTAACGTGTCAAAAACTTGTTTTCCTTCGTTATATGCTGGCACAATTACAGTACAAGTTGGTAATTCTTTATCAGAAACAGATGTAATGGGCTTGTATTGGTAATAATTATAAGCTTTGTATAAAAAAAATGTAGCCTTAAAAGTAAATAGGCACATTGACATAATTATGAATGTATAACCTATTGTAGTATTAGCTTTGTCGATTCTCAATTGTTCAAAATCATTATAAAACACATAAAGAAAATAAATGCCAATTATAAGAAGCAAAAATGAACTAAATAATACAATTTTATTATAGGGGCTTTCGGTTTTGCTTTTACTGTATAGAAACAAATTAAAGGCTTTCGAAAGTTGTTTTGTCTTATGTCGTGAATTAGTGAATAGGTTTTTAGAAGTAGCTCTTTTTGAAGCCATAAACTTATAATTATTAGATTTGGATTAATAATATAAGATTTACGTATATGATTTAAGTTTAGATTTTTTTAATTAGACTTTAACATAAATATATCGTTTTAAATCTTGACGTGTTTTCGACAATATTTCTAATAAAAAAACCCATCGAATTTCGATGGGTTTTCTAATGCTAAAATTAAAAAAGAATTAATCTTTTTTCTCTTCTCTAGGTTTTCTATCGTCTCGACGATTATCACGACCTCTATTGTCACGGCCATTATTTCTACCTCTATTATCTCTTCCTCGATTGTTATCTCTTGGTGGGCGTTCTACATAACCTTCAGGTTTTGGTAAAATCGCCTTACGAGATACTTTTTCTTTACGTGTACGTTTGTCTAAACCAAAGTATTTCACATCAAACACATCTCCCATGTTTACAACATCAGATACATTTTCTGTACGTTCCCAAGCTAATTCAGATACGTGTAATAATACTTCGTTTCCTGGTGCTTCCATATATTCTACAACAGCACCGAAATCTAGCATTTTAATCACTTTTACTTCGTATACGCTGCCAACTTCTGGCTTAAATAAAATAGAATCGATTTTTGCCATTACAGCATCAATACCCGTTTTACCTACACCTAAAATTTCAACAATACCTTCTTCAGTCACAGGATCTTCGTTAATAACGATAGTCGTCTCTGTTTCTTTTTGCATTTCCTGAATTACTTTTCCACCAGGTCCAATTAAGGCTCCGATAAATTCATTAGGAATACGTCTAGTAATCATTGTTGGAGCGTGTTCCTTAACTTCTGCATTTGGTTGAGCAATGGTGTCAGTCAACTTCTCTAAGATGTGTAAACGACCATCACGAGCTTGTTGTAATGCATTCACTAAAATCTCGTAGCTTAATCCTTTAACTTTAATATCCATTTGACAAGCAGTAATCCCATCAGCAGTACCAGTTACTTTAAAATCCATATCACCTAAATGATCTTCATCACCTAAGATATCAGATAATACAGCGTACTTTCCAGAATCAGCATCAGAAATTAATCCCATTGCTATACCAGAAACTGGCTTAGTCATTTGTACACCAGCATCCATCATTGCCATTGTACCAGCACAAACTGTTGCCATAGAAGACGAACCGTTAGATTCTAATACTTCAGATACAACTCTTACTGTGTAAGGACAATCATCTGGTACCATACCTTTTAATGCACGTTGTGCTAAATTACCATGTCCAACTTCTCTACGAGATGTTCCACGGATTGGTCTAGCTTCTCCTGTACAAAAAGGAGGGAAGTTGTAATGTAAATAGAAACGCTCTTCACCTTCTTGTGATGGCATATCTATTTGGTTAGCATCTCTAGAAGTTCCTAAAGTTACAGTAGCTAATGCTTGCGTTTCTCCACGTGTAAATACCGAAGAACCGTGTGTTGATGGTAAATAATCTACCTCACACCAAATTGGTCTAATTTCAGTAGTCTTACGACCATCTAAACGTAAACCTTCATCTAAGGTTAAATCTCTAATCGCAGCTTTTTCAGCTTTACGGTAATAATCAGATACTAAACCGCCATAATCTTCTAATTCTTCTTCAGAAAAAGTAGCTTTAATATCTTCTTTTATTTGTTGAAAAGCAGCACTTCTTTCATGCTTAGCAGAACCTGCTTTAGCTATAGCATACACTTTGTCGTATGCCATATCGTGTACTTTTTTCTCTAAATCTTTGTCTTCTCTTTCTGGTTCATATTCACGAACAGCTTTCTTTCCAAAGGCTTCGGCTAATTTAACCTGAGCAGCACATTGTACTTTAATATGCTCATGAGCAAACTTAATTGCATCCGCCATTTCTTCTTCAGAAATCTCATCCATTTCACCTTCTACCATCATTACTGAATCTGCAGAAGCACCAATCATCATATCGATATCAGACTCTTCTAATTGAGCAAATGTTGGATTAATGATGAACTCTCCATTAATACGACCAACTCTAGCTTCAGAGATTGGACATTCAAAAGGAAAATCTGATAATTGAATTGCAGCAGAAGCCGCTAATCCTGCCATCGCATCTGGCATCACTTCTGGATCATGAGACATTAATTGAATCATTACCTGAGTTTCTGAGTGGTAATCTTTTGGGAATAATGGACGTAAAACTCTATCCACTAGACGCATTGTTAATACTTCTCCATCACTTGGTCTTGCTTCTCTTTTAAAGAAACCACCAGGGTAACGACCTGCAGCAGCAAACTTCTCTCTGTAATCTACTGTTAATGGTAAAAAGTTAACATCTTTTTGTTCATAATTGGAAACAACTGTACATAATAACATACATTTTCCTGATTGCACAACAACGCTACCATGCGCTTGTTTTGCTAATTTTCCGGTTTCGATAGAAATTTCTCTACCATCACCTAGGTCAATGACCTCTTTGTAAGTCTTTGGAATCATAAATTTTTTTAATTCTAATTAAACAATGGTCGTTGTGTTGTTGTGTAGTAGTTGTTGTATTGACCAATGAAAAACTGTAATTAGCTTCTTATTTACGATAGTTATACTCTGTCGTAAGAGTTGTATTTAAACAAAAAAGAGGCTAAAAAGCCTCTTTTTATTATTTTCTTAATCCTAATTCTTTCACTATGGCACGATATCTTAAGATATCTTTCTTAGTTAAGTAGTCTAATAAAGCACGACGCTTTCCTACTAATTTTACTAATGAACGCTCAGTATTAAAATCTTTGCGATTTTGTTTTAAGTGTTCAGTTAAGTGGTTAATTCTTGCTGTAAATAACGCAATTTGCCCTTCTGCAGAACCTGTGTCTTTTGCGTCTTTACCATGTTTTTTGAAAAGTTTTTCTTTTCCTTTTTGATCTAAATACATGCTAATATTATTGTAAATGATTTTTATGTACTCGAAAGCCTTTCTTTCGAGCGGCAAATATAGTGTTTTTTTGTGATTTGGTATTTTTTTCGTAACTTTTTGAGATATAATATTAAAATAGTAATGTTTTAATTCTGTAGACCCATACTAATCTGTGGCTTTCAATAATTAACCCTGTTAAATTATATGTATGAAAGTTTCAAATCCTCAACGTAATTTTTTTAATGCTTATGACGTCTTAGAACGTATTTTTAACAACACCTACAATGGTATTGCTATTGTAAATTTAGATGGTGATTGGTTAAAAGTAAATGAAAGTGTCTGTGATATTTTTGGTTACACAAGGTGGGAACTTTTTAATATGGATATTAACAACATTATCTACATTGAAGATCTTGGTGTCCATGAAAAGAAATATGAAAAACTTATTCATGGCAAAATAGATAAATACCGTGTTAAACAACGCTATTTTCATAAGGATGGTTCAATCATTTGGGTTTTAATTTATGTGTCCTTGGTTTATTTTAAAGAAGGTAGACCTCATATGATTTGGCAATTCTCAGATGTCACTAATCGACAAAAAAATCAAGATAAACTTAAGGCGATGCTAAGTGTTGCTAAAGATCAAAACGAAAGATTAACTTCTTTTGCTAATATCGTAACTCATAACCTTAGAACACATTCGGGGAATCTGGCTGCTATTACAGATTTTTTAGAAGACGATTTTCCTGAAATAAGTGGTAACGATTACTTTATACTCTTAAGAAAAGCCATAGAAAACCTCCAAGAAACAGTTTCTCATTTAACTGAAGTTGCTAAAATCAAGGTAATTGAGGATTCTAAAATGGAAGCACTCAATTTATATGATTACGTTGAAAAAGCTATGTATAATATTATTGCTATGGCTCAAAATGCTGAAGCAACTATATATAATGAAATAGATGAAAATATCTGTGTAAAAGGTATACCAGCCTATTTAGATAGTATTGTTCTTAATTTTTTAACCAACGCTATTAAATATAAATCTGAAAAGCGATCACCTATTATTGAACTAACGTCAAAAATTGAAAAGGATTATGTGGTTTTCAAAGTAAAAGACAACGGGTTAGGAATTGATATGAAAAAATATGGAGACAAAATTTTTCAGATGTACAAGACATTTCACAGTAATGTAGACTCAATTGGTGTTGGTCTTTTTATAACTAGAAACCATATTGAATCTTTAGGAGGTAAGGTTTTGGTAGTCAGCGAGGTAGATATAGGTACAGAGTTTTCAATATACTTTAAAAAGGTATAAATTATTTTCGGGGATTAAACCTTTTGTAAATATGTTGGTCTTAACAATATATTAACAATAAAAAAAGTAATCATGAATTTTTCAAATCACGAACTCAAAAAAATCATTAAGAATGATGTGAGTAAAAATTTCAATTTATTTACAAGAGGAATTTTAAGCCTTATGGTTTTAGGTTTAACAATTTCGTCTTGTAGCGACAATGATGAATCGTCTGATTCAGAAAACCAATTAGAAGATACTTTAGAGGTACAGCGTTCAGCTGAGATTGACCAAATTGATAATGTTTTGGGTGACCTAGTTATTGAAGTATATGAAGATGAAGAATCTGGTATTGCTGACAGAAACTCTCAATCTAGAGACATTCCAGAATGTGTTACCATTACTGTTGTTGCACAACAAGGCTATAGGCAAGTAACTATAGATTTTGGATCAGAAGGATGTATGATACGTGGCCATTTGATAAAAGGGCAAATTGTATTTGATTATACTCGAGATACAGAAGCGCAACAAATTATGATTAATTATAATTTGATAGACTTTTATTTTGATGCCAAGAACATTATTGCTAGCCGTTCAATTTTTAAGGAGTTGTCAAATGAAAACGGGAATCCACAATTTACACACGATTTAAGTATTACCGTAATTTGGCCAAATGGGGCACAAGCTTCAAGAGAAGGAACAAAAGTAAGAGAATGGATAGAAGGTTTTGGTTCAGGTATTTTTAGTGATAATGTATTTGAAGTAACAGGAGATTGGACAGCAACTTTTGTTAATGGCAATACACATACCTACGAAGTGTTAACGCCATTGCGTAGAGAAGTGATTTGCACCTATTTTGTTAGTGGAACTTTTGACGTACAACGTACTAACTTTGGAGGTGTATTTGATTATGGTGAAGGAGATTGCGATAACCAAGCGTCATTTACATTTAATAACGGACAAGAAATAACTATTACTCTCAATTAGTAATTGTTTGGTTTAGGTTGATTGTAAAAAAGCGAGCTATTTAGCTCGCTTTTTTTATGCTCTTAAAGGTTGATTTGTAATTAAATCGATATACAAATTTATCTTATTCTTTAAATCTTTACGATGGGTAATAAAATCTAAGAAACCATGCTCAAGTAAAAATTCAGAGGTTTGAAAGCCTTCTGGTAATTCTTTACCTGTAGTATCTCGTACAATTCTTGGGCCAGCAAAGCCAATCAATGCTCCAGGTTCTGAGATATTAATGTCTCCTAGCATAGCAAATGATGCTGTTGTGCCACCTGTTGTTGGATCTGTACATAATGAAATATATGGAATACCAGCATCAGCTAACTGTGCTAATTTAACAGACGTTTTAGCTAATTGCATTAAAGATAATGCAGCTTCCATCATACGTGCTCCACCAGATTTGCTAATAATCATAAATGGTGTTTTCTTTTTTAATGCGTATTCTGCTGCTCTAGCAATTTTTTCACCTACAACACTACCCATAGAACCACCAATAAAGCTAAAATCCATACAAGCAATAACTAAATCTTTGCCATTAGATTTACCAACGGCAGTTCTTACTGCGTCTTTTAAATTGGTTTTAGCCTGTGCCGCTTTTAAACGGTCTGGGTATTTTTTGGTATCCTCAAATTTTAGCGGATCTTTAGAAGTTAAATTAGCATCTAACTCTTTAAATTTATTATCATCAAACAGAATTTGAAAATACTCATTACTTCCAATTCTTACATGGTAACCATCTTCAGGGCTCACATAAAAATTTTGTTCTAGTTCTTTAGTGTCAATTATTTTTCCTGTTGGGGATTTGTACCAAAGCCCTTTAGGAGTATCTTTCTTTTCCTCTGTTGAGGTTTGTATTCCTTTGTCTTTTCTTTTAAACCAAGCCATATTGATTTATAATTTTATAGTAACGATTTAAGATATTAAATAATCTATAATCGAAAGTTTTAGTTAGTAGTTAGGATGCAAATGTAAAACATATAAAATTACTACTTTATTTATTAAACCCAAAAATGTAAAAAAGGATAGAAAAGTAGAATTTAAGGTAAGTAAAAACCCATTAAAGCTTTGGTTTTTAGCTGTAATGGGTTTTGTAGTTATTTTAATATTTTATAAGGTATCTACATTATTTAAATCTTCAAATGCTTTTTTAAGTCTTGCAACAAAAGCATCTTCTCCTTTACGTAACCAGACACGCGGATCGTAATACTTTTTGTTAGGGACATCATCACCATCAGGATTACCAATTTGCGTTTGTAAGTAGTCTTTTTTATCTTGGATATAATCTCTTACACCACTCAAAAATGCATATTGCATATCTGTATCGATGTTCATTTTTATAACACCATAGCTAATACCTTCTCTAATTTCTTCTACAGTAGAACCAGAACCTCCATGAAATACAAAATCAATATGGTTATGGCCAACACCATATTTTTGAGAAATATAATCTTGGGAATTCTTTAAAATTTTAGGTGTTAATTTTACGTTTCCAGGTCTGTAAACACCATGTACATTTCCAAAAGCTGCAGCTATAGTAAATTGATCACTAATTTTACTTAGTTCTTCATAAGCATAAGCAACTTCTTCTGGTTGTGTGTATAATTTTGAAGCATCAACATCGCTATTATCAACACCATCTTCTTCACCACCAGTAATACCTAGTTCAATCTCTAAAGTCATACCCATTTTACTCATACGAGTTAGGTATTGCTTACAGATTTCAATATTTTCTTCGATTGGTTCTTCAGATAAATCAATCATGTGAGAGCTGTAAAGAGGCTTCCCCGTTTCTTTATAGTGTTGTTCACTAGCATCTAGCAAGCCATCAATCCAAGGCAATAATTTTTTTGCACAATGATCTGTATGTAAAATTACTGGTACACCATAAGCTTCTGCCATTTGGTGAACATGTTTAGCGCCAGCCACAGAACCAGCAATCGCGCCTTTTTGGTTGTCGTTACCTAAACCTTTACCAGCATTAAATTGCGCTCCTCCATTAGAAAATTGGATAATAACGGGAGCGTTTAATGCTTTTGCTGTTTCTAAAACACCATTAATGGAGTTAGACCCAATAACATTTACTGCAGGTAAGGCAAAGCCTTTTTCTTTAGCTAATTTGAAAATATCTTGAACTTCTCTACCTGTAGCAACTCCAGGTTTAATATTATGACTCATCTTTTTAAAGTTGAAAAATTAGACTTCAAAAATACATAATTTTTGAGTATTTATGGATTAGGAATTACTTTAAAATAGCGAAAACGATGTAGTGTTAGCTATTAAGATAAGGCAATTAAAAAGGATAGTTAATACCAATATTATAAACCGCGTTTCTAAAATTGTAATTTTTAAACCAACGATTACCCTCACTTTGTGATGGGTCATAGGTTTTAAAGCCAGTATCAAAACGTAAAACAAAAAAGTCGAAATCGTAGCGAATACCAAAACCAGAACCTACAGCCATATTTTTTAAAGAGTTAAAACCAGTAAACGTAGCTGCTTCATCTTCTACGTTATCAAGTACATTCCAAATATTACCAGCATCTACAAAAAGTGCTCCTCTAAAATTCCCAAAAAGATTGAAGCGTTGTTCTGCACTGAGGTGAATTTTAAAGTTAGCTTCATTAAACTCGTTGGTAGTATTAGAGCTTCCTGGTCCTAAGTTATAAGCTGTCCATGCTCTGTTATCATTGGGTCCACCAGCAAAGAAACTTTTAGCAAAAGGAATACTATTAGAGTTACCATAAGGAATAGCAATACCAGCATACGTACGAAAAGCAAACACGTTTCTTCTGCCTAAATCGAAATATTTAATATAATCAATTTCGGTTTTAAAGTACTGGGAAAATGCAACGCCAAAGACTTCGTAATTACCATTATTGTTTTTTGATGACCCAATAACTCTAGAAAGGTTGGAGAGTAAATTACCTGCTAATTCTACTCGCCACTTAAATACAGAGAAATCGTTATCAAAGATATTAGTGCGTTTATCTTTTTTATAGTCAAAACTTGTAGAGAAAATAAGGTTGTTTTCGGTGAGTCGTTCTTTTCGTTCTTCAATATTATTTACAGTTATAAAATCTGCATCATTGGTTGTTAAACTTGTATTGCCAGCTAAAACCTCATCAATAAACTGATCAGCTGGTGAAAATCTATTGGCTAAACTGTTATCTCTTAAACTTTCATTATCAGCTATATAGTTAATATTTCTAGCAATAGAATTTAACCTACCAAATGAATTTGTATATACCCCAAAATAATTACTTGTATTAAGGTTTTTTACAAATTGAATATTAAAAAGGTCTAATTTATTAGTTACAGTTGAAGATGGAAGCCAATTGTAACTCACTAAACCAGATAGGGTTTGCTTGTCTAATCCAATATTTTGCTGGCTTGTAGCAGATAGATTTATTGCCGTGCTAGGCGACATATATTTTGGAATAACCTTATCTGTATTAAATGGTGTAAATAACCGAGGAATAGTGAGACGAATATTGCCACCAAACTCATTAATATCAAAAAAGGCAGTTGCGTCATCTGTTCTGTTTTTAGAAGCACCTATTGCTGCAATACCTGTAATTTCTAATGTTTCTGCGCCTCTAAATACGTTTCTAATTTTTAGACCAGTACTAAATGAAAACCCGATAGTTTGTATATTACTCTGATTAATTTCTGGATCAAAACTTAAAACGTATTTTTTTTTAGGTTCTAAATAGATGTTCGCAGATAATGTTGTGTCTTCTTTATTTTCAACATAATCAATGCTAGATGATCTGAACATCTGTAAATCATAAAGGTATCTTGAGGTTCTACTTCTTGTTATATCACTATATGTATCTCCTTTATTAATAAAAATTGCATCTGTAATTGCTTTTGGTCTAAACTTTAATTTGTCTTTACTATAAAGCGTATAGTTTTCATAAACAGTAGTATCTGAAATGGCTTTAAAACGGTTATCAAAATTATCGTCAGTAAAGATATTTACCTCTTTAATTTTATAGATTTTAAAAGGCTCGGTAGATGTAGAATCCTCACCTCTAATAGTACGATTAGAAATTATTAATTCCGTATTTACTTTATGGTTTGTGTCTATAGTATCGGTTTCAAATCGAATATAGTCTTGCCCAAAATAATAAAAACCAGCATTACGTAAATACGTGTTTATACGTTCGCGTTCGTTTTTAAAATTTTGTTCGTCATGTTGTTCTCCTTTTTTTAGTAATGAGGCTTTACTGAATGTACTATATAGTGAGTCAATAGCTGGGCTACTTATTATTGGTGTAACTGAATCTAAGGTGTAAGGTTTGTTTTTTGTGACTTTGTAAATCACTTGAGCACGTTTGTTACTGTCTTTTTTTACTTCATAGACTACCTCATTGTTAAACCACCCTTTACTGTAATAATACTTTTTTAAGTTATTGACAGTTTTAGCCGTTTTTTCTTCATTTAAGATTGTCGGAGCTTCACCTGTTCGTTTTAACCAGCTGTTAAAATTTCTTCTAGACTCTATTGATTTATCAAACTGTTTTTTAGATAATAGTTTTGTTTTCCATCTTACTTTTGCAGAATCATTTAAAACTTTAGCCTGTAGTATCGAATCTATATTTGGTCTTGCTAAATTATAGATGCCTAATTTAAGAGGTATTTTAATTCCTAAAATACCATTCATACCTGTATTAACTTTCTGAATTATAATATTATTAATACGTTCTTCATTGTTGATTATACTATCCTCAATAATGGTGTTTTTTGTAATAAGATGTTCCCCGTCTTTAACACGTTTCACTACATTACAAGAGCTAAGAGACAAAGCAAACAGTGCTACAATAGAAAAATAGCAAAGTGATTTGTAGTTATTATTTGATAATGAAATGCGATGTAGCAAACTCAAAAGTTGTCTCGTTTTTTTTGATAATGTTTTTATAAAACAAAAATAATACCATTTATGCCTTTAAATGAATTCACTTAAATAAAATTAACTGATAATAAGTGCAAAAAGGTTTACTTTGTATTTCTTAAACAAATGTAAAGACATTTTAATGGTTACAAAGCATCAAATAAAGTTAATTAAAAGTTTAAGTTTAAAAAAGAACAGGCAAGAACTCGGCTTATTCATTGTTGAAGGTGTGAAGGGGATTAGTGAGTTTCTAAATTCAGATTTTCAACTTGAGAAACTATTTACTACAAAATTGATTTTTGAAGCTTCAAGTGACCAAACTATTGAAGTTTCTGAAACAGAACTTAAAAAGATCTCATCACTTAAAAATCCAAATACAGCATTAGCTATATTTAAAACCCCAAAGCCAACGTTACCAGAAAATGTAGGTTTGATTATTGCGCTAGATGCTATTAGAGACCCTGGGAATTTAGGTACTATAATCCGTCTTTGTGATTGGTATGGAGTTAAAGATTTAGTGTGTAGCACTAATACAGTAGATTGCTATAATTCTAAAGTTGTACAAGCAACAATGGGTTCTTTGACGCGTGTAAATGTTAATTATCTAGATTTAGAAAGCTATTTAGAGTCTACCAAAGTGGATGTCTTTGGAGCGTTTATGAATGGAGAAAATATTTATGCGACTAACCTACCAAATGAGGGTGTTATTATTTTAGGTAATGAAGCTAATGGTATTTCAGAAATAATAGCATCTAAAGTAGATAGACAAATAACAATTCCGCAGTTTGGTGAAAATAAATCAACAGAAAGTTTAAATGTAGCTAATGCTACTGCAATAATTTTAAGCGAATTTAGTCGAAGAACTATTACTGAAAAGTAAAATTAATAAAGATGCCTCTAGTTTGCATTTTAGCTACGTTGCCAGTCCATGGACTATTAGGATCTGAATCTCTAACAATTTCATCATTTATTGCAAAAACACCACGAATAGAAGGTGTAAATTTAAAATGTAGTAGATAGAAATCAATACCAAAACCAAGCTCGTAGAAATACGTATTTTTTGCCATTCTAAACTGTCCAGCACTATTGTCATCAGGATTGTTTTCATTACTAGAAAGGTTTAATGCAACAGAAACTCCACCAACAATAAAAGGCTTAAAGTTATTAATTCGTTTTGTAGAAGCTTTTAATAATAATGGGATATGTACATATGTAGATTTCACCTCTCTCAGTAAATCAGAGTCGTTAAACTCCATGCCATCAAAATAACTCTCGTCGTAGCGTAAATTTCTTGTGGTAAAAAATACTCCGGGCTCCAGCCTTAGATTTAGGTAATCATTAATACGCATGTCTCCTACTAATCCTAAGTGGAATCCGAAAGTTTTATCTACCAAAATATCTTTTCGGTCTTCGTTATAATCAAATTTAAAATCATATTGATTAAAACCAATAAAATAACCCCAAGACAAAAATTGTTGGTCTTTAGGATCTGGGTTATTAGCTACTTTTTCTTTAGTAAATAGTTGAGCAGAGGCACTTTGAAATGCTAAGGAAAATGCTAAAATGATTAGTACTCTTTTCATATTATGCTTTAGATGCGGTATAAATTGTAGCCACTCCCATAGTTTGCGGCATATCTTCGACATTAATAAACCCAATTTTTCTCAAAATATTGTTCAAAACTTCACCATAAGGAAAAACAGAAGCAGATTCGCTCAAATATTTATAGGCAACTCTATCTTTAGAAAAGAGTTTTCCTATCGTTGGTAAAATGAATTTTGAATACGTATCGTAACCAAATTTATAAACAGGATTTGTAGGTACTGAGGTTTCTAAGATTACAAAGATACCATCAGGCTTTAGGACTCTTAAAATTTCAGCTAATCCTTTTTCTAAATTTTCAAAATTTCGTACTCCAAATGCAACGGTAATAGCATCAAAGGTATTATCCTTAAAAGGCAAATCTTCAGAATCACCTATAATCATTGATATAACAGCATCTAAATTTTTTTCGGTAATTTTTTGTCTTCCAACTTCAAGCATACCATCGCTAATGTCTAACCCTATAATTTCTTTGGCATTAGTAGATGTAAGGCTAATGGCTAAATCTCCTGTTCCTGTGGCAATATCTAAGATGATTTCAGGATTTTTTTCAGCAACAAGTTTTACAACCTTATTTCTCCATTTTACATCAATACCAAAAGAAATAACACGGTTTAGACCATCATACTCTTTAGAAATGGTATCAAACATTTTGGTAACCTGTTCTTTTTTAGATTGATTACTGTCTTTGTAAGGATTTACTTTTTCGGACATTAAAATTTTTTTGCAAATATATGGTATTATAAGAGTTTAGTATAATTCAATATTACTATTATATCATTTTCAAAATAGATTGAAGCTTTAAATAATATGTATATTTGCATGTTTATTTCAACAATTAACGATGAAAATAATTATCGCAGGTGCAGGAGAGGTAGGGTTTCATTTAGCAAAATTATTATCTTACGAGTCGCAAGAGATAACCCTTATAGATACAGAGAAAGATAGTTTGTCTTATGCAGGAGAGCATTTAGATATTAAGACAATTAAAGGTGATGCTACATCTATTTCTATTTTAAGAGAAGCACGTATTGGCACTGCAGCGCTTTTTATTGCGGTAACATCCTCAGAAACTACTAATATTACAGCTAGTGTATTGGCTAAGCAACTTGGTGCGCAACGTACTATAGCACGTATTTCAAATACAGAATTTATTGATGAAAAAGAAGTTATAGGTTTTGATAAATTTGGAATTGACGAGTTAATTTCACCAGAATCTCTAGCAGCATCGGAAATTGAATTATTATTAAATCAATATGGGTTTAATGATACTTACGAGTTTGAAGATGGTGCATTAACCATGTTAGGTTTGCGTTTATCTAGAACAGCAACTTTTGTAGGTAAAACAGTAAAGGAAGCAGCCGAGATTTATCCAGAATTACATTTTATACCAATAGCGATACAACGTTATGCAACTCAATATACTATAATACCTAGAGGTGATACCCAATTTAAAGAAGGAGATAAAGTTGTTTTTATGACCTCTAAAGGTGGAGATGCAGAATTATTTGAACTTTCTGGTAAGGTAAAGGCCGAAATTAAGAATGTAATGATTCTTGGAGGAAGCAAAATTGGTTATAAAACAGCGAGAGATTTATGTGAAAGTAAGTTTAATGTAAAGCTAGTTGAAAGTAAAAGACCAGTTGCTGAAGAACTTGCGGATCGTTTGCCAAATGCTTTAATTATTTGTGGTGATGGACGAAATGTTGATATTCTGCATGAAGAAAACATTTCAGAGATGGATGCTTTTATTTCAGTTACAGGTAATTCTGAAACTAATATTATGTCTTGCCTTTTAGCAAAATCTAAAGGAGTGAAAAAAACTATCGCTTTGGTTGAGAATATGGATTATTATCAATTATCGCAATCTATAGGTATTGATACACTTATTAATAAAAAACTGCTTGCAGCTAACAATATTTTTAGATATATAAGAAAAGGTGAGGTAGTAGCAATGACCAAATTGACTAACATGAATGCCGAACTTTTAGAGTTTGTGGTAAAGCCAAATTCTAAAATCACCAATAAAGTAATTAGAGAGCTAAGCTTCCCGAGATCAGCTATTTTTGGTGGTGTGATTAGAGGAGATAAAGGTATGATTCCTCTTGGGGATTTTAAAATTGAAGCTGGTGATCGTGTTGTAGTTTGTTGTTTACCGCGTTCTATCTCAGAAGTCGAAGCATTTTTCTCTTAGGTAGTATATAAGATGAAACTTAATTATAAAATCATATTTCATTTTTTCGGATTGCTATTGTTGTTCAATGGTGGTTTTATGATGGTGGCGACATTGATAAGTTTTATCTATAAAGACGGTGTTACCTTAGAATTATTTTTAGCTGGTTTAGCTACATTACTATTGGGTGCTATAGCTATGTTTGGCACCAAAAAGCATAGAAAAGAAATGAATAAGCGCGAAGGCTACATTGTTGTAGCTTTCGGGTGGATTGTAATGTCACTAACAGGCACATTACCTTATTTGGTAACTGAAGCAATTCCGTCATTTACTAACGCATTTTTTGAAACTATATCTGGTTACACCACTACTGGGGCTAGTATTTTAAATGATATAGAAATACTACCCGAAGGAGTCTTGTTTTGGCGTAGTACAACGCACTGGATTGGCGGTATGGGAATTATAGTATTAGCCATTGCTATTTTACCCTTACTTGGAGTAGGAGGTATGCAGTTATTTGCTGCGGAAGCTCCAGGACCAGGTGGTGATAAATTACATCCAAGAATTACGGATACTGCTAAACGATTATGGTTGATTTATGTTGGTTATACAGTTGCAGAAACGATTTTACTTCAAGTAGCTGGAATGTCATTTTTTGATGCGATAAATCACGCACTGAGTACATTATCTACAGGCGGTTTCTCTACTAAAAATGCTAGTGTTGCGCATTGGAATGACAATCCTGCAATACAATATATTATTATGATCTTTATGTTTTTAGCAGGAACCAATTTTGTATTGAGTTATTACCTGTTTAAAGGCAATGTTGTAAAAGCAGTTAAGGATGATGAGTTTAAACTCTATTTTAGATTCATTGCCATCTTTACAGTAGTAGCTGCACTTTTAATATATTTTCAAGCTGATATATCTCAGTCTTCAATTGCGCATCCTATGGTTTTAGGAGAAGGAGAAAGTGCGTTAAGGCATGGTTTATTTCAGGTGTTGGCAATTGTAACTACGACTGGTTTTGTTACGGCAGATTACACACTTTGGACTCCTTTTTTAACTGTTTTCTTTTTCGGAATAATGTTTTTAGGAGGCTCAGCTGGTAGTACCTCAGGAGGTGTTAAAATAGTTCGTCATTTAATATTGATAAAGAACGGTTTCATAGAATTTAAGCGTGCACTACATCCTAATGCTATTTTACCTGTACGTTATAATAAAAGATCTATTTCTGGAGAAATTGTATTTAATATACTAGGGTTCTTTATTCTGTATATGTTGTCATTTATAATTGGTGCTTTGGTATTCTCTATGTTTCAAATAGATTTTATTTCTGCTATCGGGCTTTCTGCGTCCAGTTTGGGTAATGTTGGACCAGCCTTAGGTGATTTTGGACCTGTTAATAATTATGAGGCTTTACCGTCTTTAGGAAAATGGTGGGCAGCATTTTTAATGCTTATCGGACGATTAGAATTATTTACAGTACTTATCTTATTGACTCCTTTCTTTTGGAGAAATAGATAAGCAGCAATATGTTTTTAACTTAATACGTTATTTTAGTATTAAATAACACGCTGCGTATGTTAAAAAGAAAAGCCATATACACATTATTAGCTATAATGACATTAATGTCTTGTGTTAAAGATGTGGATTTTGACCAAGCAGAAAATTTCTCATTAACTCCAGTATTAGCATCTAGTATTCTTTTTACAGAAGTTGAGGCATCTAGTTTTTTTGAAAATGATATGGAGCTAGAATCTGTAAGAGATTCTGTTGCTAATATCGAAATTTTTGAAGACCAATTTGTTAAAGATAATCTGATTAAAGCAGAATTGGTTTTCCAAGCAACAAACACCATTGATAGAACATTTAATTTACAAGTTGATTTTTTTAATGATGCAGACGAACTACAGCATACACTTTCATTTGATGCTATAGAATCTAATTCGGGCAATCCTGTCGTTACAGATTATACTGAAGTTTTTGAAGATGATAGTTTAGACGCATTAAAGTTGATTACTAAAATGGTAATCACATTAACCTTGTACCCTAGTTCTGATGGTTCAACATTAAATGAAAATTCTTCAGGAAATATCTCACTAAAATCGAAAGGCATATTTTATTTTAATATTGATGTTTAGTAATGAGATATAAAAGGCTAGCATTTGTTTTAATAATCATCACATTTGGTTTTGTCGGTGCTCAAAACAAACAATTATTATTTGGGTTTAATGATATACCTCAATCTGCATTAATTAATCCAAGTACGACTTTAAAAAATGATTTGTTTGTTGGTTTACCGTTGTTGTCTCATGTACATGCTACTGTTGGTTCTTCTGGCGCCAGTGCTTATGATTTGTTTGCGGATGATGGAAGGGACTTTAGCTCTAAGTTACAAAGTCTAATTTTTAGATTAGATAGTAATGACTTTTTTATGTTTAATCAACAGTTCGATATTTTTTCAGGAGGCTTTTCTTATGGTAAGGGCATAGAAAAAGACAGGTATTTGTCTTTTGGGATGTATCTCGAAACTGATGCTATTGTCTATCACCCCAAAGACTATGCAGTTTTAGCGTATCAAGGTAATGCTGATAACATAGATCGTATTTTTGATTTAAGTGATTTAAATGCTAGTGGAGAAGTGGTTTCTGTATTACATATTGGTACCACAAAAAAAATCAATAATAAATTAACGATAGGAGCCAGAGGAAAAATTTATTCTAGTGTTTTTAATGTTAATTCAACAAAAAATAGTGGCTCTTTTGTAACACGAGAAGGGCAAAATAATTTTTTAGAGCACACTTTTAATTTAGACCTTAGTGTACGCACATCTGGAATTAAAAGCTTGGCAGAAGATAATAATACTGATTTTTCTAAGGATATTAAGACCATTAGAAAGCGAATGCTTTTTGGAGGTAATTTGGGTTTAGGTATAGATGTAGGCTTCACTTACCAAGCCACAGACCAATTGATGTTTGAAGGTAGCTTACAAGATTTTGGGTTTATAAGACACAAAAAAGATATAGAAAGCTACACCTTAAAAGGTAATTACACTTTTGAAGGTATAAACCCTCTTTTCCCTGAGGTCGGTAATGGACAAACTGCAGAAGAATATTGGGATGAGATAGCAGATAATTTTGAAGATTTATTTGAAGTCGATTCTGCAGCAAATAAGTATACGACATGGAGGCCTTTAAAGTTAAATGGGGCATTACGTTATGCTTTTGGGAAAAAGCAAAATAAAGATTGTGATTGTTTAAATGATGATGTTGGTTACATTAATGAAGTTGGCGCACAACTATATGCTGTAAATAGACCTAAAAGACCACAGTTTGCTTTAACAGCCTATTACTACAGGAGAGTTTTTAATGGGTTTAGAGTAAAAGCAACCTATACAGTAGATTCTTTTTCATACAAAAATATTGGATTAGGTGTCTCAACACATTTTGGTCCTGTAAATTTATATGTATTAGCTGATAATCTTTTAGAATATCAAAATTTAGCAAAAGCACAAAGTGCATCTTTACAATTAGGACTAAATTTTGTTTTTGGAAGGAATAAGTGACTTCTTTTTTCTGATAAATAAATAAATTTTTAACTTTTTTTCAAGATTTTTTAAACTATAGCTAGCCTATAATTCTACTGGTGTTTTTTGAAATTTACATACGCAATCCCACGCTATAGTTGTAACACAGGCTGTAACATTTTTAATTGTTGAGCGTCATATCTATGTAACCAATTAAAAATATCAATTATGGAATTAGTAGTAAATCAAAAATTAGAATTTGTACCAGAACCCACTGAGGTGACTCATTTTACAAACAACGGCTTATTAAATTCTAATTACAAATCAGTTGTGAAGCATAACTTTAGCAAGTCAACTACAAAGTCAGTATTTGGAATTAGACAACGACTAAAATCTTCTCAATTCAAAATGGTGAATCATACAGCAGCGATCTTAAAAGTATCTGTTTTTGCCATACTCTTAATAGCTTTATTTTAGAAATAAACTATTCGTATGATCTTTAACTGACACTTTTTATAAGTGTCTTTTACATATCCAACAGCATATTCATTTTGTGTTGATGCTGTATACTATTGTCTTTACTTAACTTTTAAAACTCAGAAATTATGGGAGCTCAAACAATGATTACGATATTGAAAAATAATGAAAGGATGATGGGTAAACGTACTAAGTTTAAAAAGACACTTGGAGGCTATGGAAAAAACAGAAAAACAGAATATAATTTCCCCAAAGCGACACCAAAGCAGTTAAGGGAAATTAGACAAAAGTTAAAAAAGGAAAATCAAATCCTTTGGATAAAAATTCTTGGCATAACAGTTATAATAATTATTAGTTTGGTTTGGATGTTTTTTGCATCATAAACAAAAAAGCTATAACGGAATAATCACGTTATAGCTTTTTTTATAAAGGGATTGATGTAATATATTAAGATAACGCTTCTTTAATACGTTTAATTGCCTCAATTATATGGTCTTGAGATGCTGCATAAGAAATTCTAATACAATCAGGATTACCAAAAGCTTCTCCTGTTACGGTAGCCACTAAAGCTTCTTCTAATAAAAACAATGACATATCTGAAGCATTATTAATAGTCTTACCTTTTATGGTTTTTCCAAAATAAGAAGATACATCTGGAAATACATAAAACGCTCCTTCTGGTTCGTTGGTTTTAAAACCATCCACATCAGCTAATAAATTTAGAATAAGTTGGCGACGAGACTTAAACTCATCAACCATATACTGTACACTAGATGCAGGTGCTTCTAACGCTGTAATTACTGCACGTTGCGCTATACAATTAGCTCCACTAGTCACTTGTCCTTGCATTTTATTACAGGCTCTAGCTATAAAATCTGGTGCGCCAATATAACCTATTCTCCAGCCAGTCATAGCAAAGGCTTTAGAAACTCCGTTCACCGTTATAGTTCTGTTAAACATATCATCAAACTGAGCCATACTGTAATGATCACCCACAAAATTGATATGCTCATAGATTTCGTCCGAAACCACATATATATTAGGATGTTTTTGTAATACATCAGCTAAAGCTCTCAATTCTTCCTTACTATAAACTGAACCACTTGGATTGCATGGAGAACTATACCAAATCATTTTGGTTTTTGGAGTAATGGCTGCTTCTAATTGTTCGGCAGTCATTTTAAAATCATTCTCAATAGAAGTTTTTACTTCAACAGGTACACCTTTATTAAGTTTTACGATATCATTATAACTTACCCAATAAGGACAAGGTAAAATAACTTCATCTCCAGGATTAAGCATTGCAGAAGCGATATTAAATAAAGCTTGTTTAGCGCCTGTAGAAACTACGATTTGTGGCAAGGTATATTCAAGACTATTATCACGATTAAACTTAGTGATGATGGCTTCTTTTAACTCTACATAACCATCAACAGGCGTATAACTATTGTAGTTTTGATTTACAGCTTTTATAGCAGCTTCTTTTATAAAATCTGGTGTATTAAAGTCAGGTTCTCCTAAACTTAGTCCAATAATGTCTTTTCCCTCTGCGCGTAATTCTCTGGCTTTTGCTGCCATGGCTAGAGTAGCTGAAGTCGATAGATTATTAATTCTATCCGAAAGTTGGTTCATTGTAATTGGTTATTTTTAATCTGCAATTTGGATTAAGCCATGCTTGGCTTCATACCTAATTTTTTTAATTGCTGATAATGTTCTGAAATAGCTGTCCATATAGAATTGTATTCGTTATAAGGTAAACTAAATTCGTGAGCAGTTTCTCTTACTATTTTCGCAATATTTTTATAATGAACATGACTTATGTTTGAGAATAAATGATGCTCAACTTGTCTGTTTAAGCCTCCAGTATAAAACCCTACAATCCAACTTTTAGGTGAGAAATTAGAAGTTGTAAACAGTTGGTGAATTGCCCAAGTGTTTTTCATGTTTCCATCTTCATCTGGCAATGGCATTTCCGTATTTGGCATTACATGTGCTAATTGAAAAATAACACTCAGAATAATTCCAGCTGTGTAATGCATAATTAAAAACCCGATTAAAACTTGCCACCAAGCATAGCCTAAGGCCATAGGTAAAACCACCCAAATAGAATAATAAACGATTTTACCAATAATTAGCTTCGTCCATTGTGTAGCAGGGTTAGGGAAATCACCATAAGATAATTTTCTTTTAAGGTATTGGTATGTTTGTTTAAAGTCTGTAGTAATAGCCCAATTAACAGTTAATAAACCATATAATAAAAAGGCATAATATTTTTGATATTGATGAATTTTCAACCATTTAGAATGTTTAGAAAAACGAATAATTCTTCCTGCATCAATATCTTCATCGTGTCCCTGAATATTAGTATAGGTGTGATGTAACACATTGTGTTGTACTTTCCAATTATAATCGTTACCAGCTAATATATGTATACTGCTTCCCATTAACTTATTTACCCATTTTTTGCTAGAAAAAGAGCCATGGTTAGCATCGTGCATAACATTCATTCCTACACCTGCCATTCCGATTCCAATAACCATCATGCAAATTATTTGTAACCATGTTGGTAGATCAACAGTCAATAATAAAACTAATGGACCAAGTAATAATGTAAACATTATTACAGCTTTAATATATAGCTTCCAGTTTCCTGTTTTTTTAATATTATTCTCTTTGAAGTAATTGTTAACGCGCTTGTTCAGTGTCTTGAAGAACTTAGCGGAATCTTTTCTTGAAAACTTTAAGGTTTGTTGTGCCATTTAATCTGTTTTTAGGTTATAACGTAAGGGTTTTAAAATCGATTATAATCTGAGCCAAAGATAATTAATAATTAAAATTGAGCATTATTAAAATGAGTTAAATTATACACTCCGAATTAAGTATTTTTGCAAAAATTAAATGTTATGAAACTTATCTTAAAATATTTCCCAGATTTAACCGAAACTCAAATTAACCAATTTGAAGCTTTGGAAGGTTTATATAAAGATTGGAACGCGAAGATAAACGTTGTATCTCGTAAAGATATAGATGAGTTATACTTAAGGCATGTTCTTCATTCTTTAGCTATTGCTAAAGTAATTCAGTTTAAGGATAATTCTTCAATTTTAGATGTTGGTACTGGTGGAGGCTTTCCAGGTGTACCTTTGGCTATTTTGTTTCCGAACTGTAAATTTCATTTAGTAGATAGCATTAATAAAAAGTTGAAAGTCATTGATGCCGTTTGTGAAGCTATTGAGTTAACTAATGTTAAAACGACGCATAGTAGAGTAGAAGCTATTGATGAAACTTTTGATTTTATTGTGAGTAGAGCAGTTACCGCAATGCCAGAATTTACAAAATGGGTAAAAGGTAAAATTGCCAAGAAACAACAAAATGAAATGAAGAATGGTATACTTTACCTCAAAGGCGGTGATTTAACGGATGAGTTAAAGCAATACACCAATGTAAAAGCATTTTTACTTTCAGATTATTTTGGAGAAGACTTTTTTGAAACTAAAAAAGTGATTTATTTGCCTTTAAAGTATAAGTAAAAACAACTTAAAAGGATGTTGTTAAACTCATTGTAAGTCCAGTGGCTTCAGCAACAAATCTACATACACCACCAATACACACAAGTCCTGCACGTTGCCTTCCGTAATTTAATGCAACTCTTGTGCCTCCTTTAGTATAACTTCCTCCAAAATTGTAGTAATGTGTTTTTTCAGTATCACTATCAGAGCCATTATTGTAAATATCATTTACATAAAAAGATAAATTTCTATTTAGATTGTATTCAATGGTGCCTCCTGTCCAATCATGATCTTTAGAATCAGAGAACAATTTTTGTGCTTCAAACCTCAGAGATTTCCCTTTCCCAAGTTTATGAATGGCTTCAGCAACAATAATATTTGTTTTAATTGGTTCTGCTCCAAATTGACCTTCTACATCTCTTTTATTGTAATATTGGTTAACGTAGTAAAAAATAGTATTCCATTTAGAATTCCATTTTTTTCTAACCTCTAGGCTTATATCAGAAAAGTACTTATTTCCAAAGCCTAAAAGATCGGTTTCGTAATCCTGATTGGCATAGTCAAAATCTCCACTTAATCCTGCCCAATAAGAGGCATTAAAAGCAATCTTTGTTCCGTACTTACCTCCTAAAGGTGTGTCCTTTTTTAGATTATAGAAAAGGTCTAATTGCCCACCAATTTCACCAACTTTTAACAACTGAGGGTCTGCGAAAGAAACAAGAGCTTGAGCTTGGTAAACAAAAATATTAGTTAATAAATAATCGTGTTGCTTTGTAAGCGCTGGAGTAAAGTTGACCATATTTTCGAGGTATATATTACCAGCAGTTTCTCTATCCGAAAAGAAAGCCATGTTCTCTAATCTTCTAAAAGTACCTCCAATTCCAAAACCTTTTTGAGAATATCCGGCATCTAAAAGAATAGCACTACCTGGTTTTACAAAACCATTTAATATTTGATTTATTTGTACAATAGCATCTTCGCTTTTATGAACATATTCAGCACCAGCATAGAAACTACCTTGAGAATAATTTAATCGACCAGAAAAAGAATTGGTTAATTCATCAAAATTTGGATCTTCAATGTCGGTTTGCTCTTTTCTGCCTACATAACTTAATCCTAAATCTAGTGACGAAGATTCTAATTTTAAAAATGAAGATAAATCTATATCAGAATCAAATCCATACACCTCACCATCAGAAGTTTCAAAGCCAACACGTTGTTTTCCGTATAGCGCCGTTAATCTAATGGCATCTATAGGTTTGTATTCTATTTTTCCACCTAATAAGGCATTATTTATTCCTAATTGTCTATCCTCCCAATTTCTGAGTATTAGACCACTTCCAAACTGAGTATAGTAATGCCCAGCAGTAACATCTAATTTTGAATCTTTATAATTTAGACTGTATGTGCCTAAATCAGTTCCTTTATAGTTTGGTGAGTAGTTTACCAAAGCTAAAGGTTCGTATGATTCTAATTGAACTGTAGCTGAAAAGTTTTTTAGAAAATTATAATTTAGTCGCAGGTAGTTGTTGAATCTTATATGTTCATCACCATCTTGATTATCAGCATCAAAGAAAGGACCTGTTTTTTTATCATCATTATACCATGCTCCATTAGATTCTAGACCTATAACTAAGCCGTCTAATAATTGAGCAAAAATGTATTGACCAGATAGACAAAAAACTAATATGAGCATCAGTTTTTTCATAAGGGTTGGTTTGGTTTTTAGTTTGTGTTAGTTTGAGTGTTCTTTAATAATATCGTATAAATCATCTTCACCTCCAGGCGTATAACCACTATGCTGGTAGATGATTCTTCCATTTTTTACTACAATAACATAAGGAAGGATAGTTATATTTAGTGCACGTTTTAACTCTTGATTATCGTCAATTAAAATTTGATACTCCCAACCTTTGCCATTTACCATAGGAATAACTCTTTTTTTGGTTCTAGAATCATCTGTAGATACTGCAATGATTTCTACATTAGTTTCATCTTGCCAATCCTCATAAACTTCACTAATGGCATCTAATTCATTAATACAAGGAACACACCATGTTGCCCAAAAGCTAAAAACTTTAATATCATCTGAATTTGATAATTCTTGTATTGAAACAGATTTTCCTTGTGTATCTTTTAGTGTAATATTTGGTAATTCTTGCGCATTAGAGAAAGTAAATGTTACTAAACAAATAAAGAGTAAAATGGTTTTCATTATTGTAGCTGTTTTGAGAATAATAGATGAATTTCACTGAAAATATGCAATAATAAGACCAAAAGCTCTAAAAAAAAGTATATTTGGTAAAATTTTTAAAAAACCAACACATTTATTTATGAAATTTAATTATGCCTTAGGAAACTTAGCTTTAATATTAACTTTATTACTCTTCAGTTGTAGTGGTGATAGTGGTGGAGATGGTGATGACGATGGAGGTGGAAATGAGCTAACAAGTATTCAGATAACGGCATCAGTAACATCTGATGTATATGTAGGTGACCAAATCACATTTACTATTCTTGGTAATAATGGTCAATTGCTAAATTCTTTAGCAGATCTAAAAGTTAATGGAACAAGTGTTAATGGTAATGCTTATACAACTACATCTGCAGGTGTGCATGAATTTGTTGCATCATATAGTAATGTTACGAGTAATGCTGTTCAGATTACTGTTGAGGAGGTGCCAGTTAGGTTTGCCAGAAATGTTTTAATTGAGGACTATACAGGTACATGGTGTGGTTATTGTCCAAGAGTATCTTATGGTATAGAACTAGTTGAAGCTCAAACAGATCAGGCTGTAGTTGTTGCTATACATAGACCATCTTCAAACACTTCTAGTGGTTATTATGATCCTTATAATTATGCTGATGCAGCAACTTTAGAAAATATGATTAATTTAGGTGGTTACCCAACCGCTATGTTAAATAGAACAACAGAATGGACTTACCCAGAACCAAGTAATGTTTCTCAAATTACCGATTTATCAGAAGATCATGGTGATTTAGGTATAGCACTATCACCAACGGTTAGTGGCGGTGATATTTCTATTGATATTAATGTTGAGTTTGGTGATTTATTTAATTCTAGCAATGCTAAGCTTGTAGTTTATGTTCTTGAAGATGGTTTAATATATGACCAAACTAATTACACGAGTTATTTTGGTGGCGCGAGTACATTATCTAATTTTGTGCATAACCATGTGCTTAGAGCTGCACTGACAAGTTTAACAGGCGATGACATCCCTTCTTCTGAAGCTGTAGTAGGTAATGTTTACTCAACGACAATTACTACTGCTATGCCAAGTAGTATTAGTAATACATCTAATATTAATGTTGTAGTATTTGTAGTAGATGGTGCTACAAACGCTGTGCTTAATGCAAGAGCTGCTGATATTGGTGATACACAAGATTTTGAAGAGATTGAGTAATACCATAGCAAAATTCATAAAAAAAGACCTTTGGTATCAAAGGTCTTTTTTTATGAATTAAATATGAAGTTTAGTTCACTAAAAACTTTGTAACAAAAGATTCATTATTCTCTCCTCTTACATTCAATAGATAAAAACCAGAAGCTAAATTTACAGGAATTGTAGTACGGTTACTCAGAGTTGGATTAGTACTAAAAACCATTTTTCCTGTGACATCTATGATGCTAACATTTGCATTCATATTGGTATTAGAAAATAATACCAATTCTTTATTTTGTATCGGATTTCTTTCTAGTTGAAATGTTATTGAACTTTCATTTATAATACTTAAAGGTGGAGTTAGTATTTCCATCATAGCAAATGCGACATTACCTTGGGTTAGTTGCACATGTGGCTCATTATTATCTGGCAAATACGTGTTGTCAAAAGGTGTGATATTTGTAGTTCCTCTACTAGCTATATCAATATCATGATGCCAATCAATTTCATCGTTAGTAATCTCTAAAGCTAAAGCACTAACAGAAGGAATAAAATTAAATTTATCTATATTTAATGCATTGACAAAATCTCCAGCAACCCCTCCTCCAGTACCTATATTACCTGTTAAACCTGTTAAGTCAAATAATCCGCCAGGAGCTGCGTCAATACCATCAGAATAAGAAAACGCTTCACTTTCTGCTAAAGAGCCTTCAATTTCAGCTCCGAATAATTGAATTGAAATACTACTGGCAGTATTTGTTGTTCCTGCTTCAGGTGTAAAATTCACATCTATAAGAATATTTGCGGTAAATATTCCTACAGGTACACTTAAAGTAGTGTTTATTACTGAATACCCATTTGTAACTGTAGGTCCAGAATTTCCTATAGCAAAATAAGGATTGCTAATTCCACTGCCATTAATTATAGCGACATTCCGAACATTTTCAGGAAAACCTGAAGGTGTTAAAGAGTTAATATTAGATTCAAATATTGTTCTAAAAGGATGTGCCTCTGGTAAAGTTAGTGCTGGATCAAAAGTTACTAAATCTGCACCAGATAAATGTGCTTCAATATGGTCTGTTAATAATTGTCTTGCTGCTGAAGATTTTAATAGACCATTAATTATTGGTTGTATTTCTACAACTGCATTTGTACCATTAAATGCTAAAAAGTTTAATTGATGTTGAAGTCCAATCGGAACATTAGCACCATGATGAGGTGAATCAAAAGAGATATAAAGTCTAGTATCTGTATCTAAACTCTGATTTTCCATATAATTTAGAGCATAACGAGCAATGATGCCTCCCATACTTGGACCTATGATTACATTTTGTTCTGGGCTGTTGCCTGCTTTATCTGTATTAATAATGTTAATTAATTCTACTAATAGCATTGCATTACGTTCCATAAAGTCTGCTCCACCATCTACTATAGTTCCATCTGCAGCTCTTGTATAAGTAGGGAAATTTAATACAGCAATGTCAAAACCTTCAGCACGTAAGATATCTGCTAAGTTTTCATTTCCTGAACCTCCAGTAAAATCTAAAAGGCTATAGAGTCCTGGAATGTCTCTTGTGTCTCCTGGGTCAAAACCATCTACAACAATAATAGGTTTGTCTAAAATATTATCAGCACTTAAAAATATTTGATATTCACCTTCTCCAGGGTAATTGGTGGCTTCTCCATAAGCAGATAAATCTGGAGTGATTGCTGAAGTAAAAGCTGTTTGGGCAATTAAAAATGTAGGAAAAAGGAATAAAAGAAAGAGGTAGTTTTTTACCATAGCTACAGAATTTTAATTTATAGACATAAAAGATACAAAGATTAGATTCTATATTAAGTTTTTTTAACTTCATTTCTATTGTAAATAAAAAAATCCTCAGAAACATAAACTTCTGAGGATTTAACTTTTAGTCTATTAATTTTCTTAGCCTAAAAAAGGATATCTATAATCTGTTGGTGTTACAAATGTTTCCTTAATTAACCTTGGAGATACCCAACGCAATAAGTTTTGAGCACTACCAGCTTTATCATTAGTGCCAGAGGCTCTAGCTCCACCAAAAGGTTGCTGACCAACAACAGCACCAGTTGGTTTATCGTTAATGTAAAAGTTACCAGCTGAATTCTGAAGCGCTTTAGTAGCTTCTTCAACAGCATATCTATCGGTAGATAAAATAGCTCCAGTCAAAGCATATTCACTTGTTTCGTCTACTAGTTTTAAAGTTTCAGAATAGGCGTCATCTTCATAAACATATATTGTAATCACTGGGCCAAATAACTCAATACACATTGTTGTATATTTAGGGTCAGAGGCAACAATTACTGTTGGCTCAATAAAATAACCTTTGGATTTATCATAGTTTCCACCAGCAATAATTTCTGCATTACTATCGTTTTTAGCTCCATCAATATATTTAGCTAGTTTATCGAAAGAACCTTCGTGGATTACTGCAGTAATAAAGTTACTCATATCTTCAGGAGATCCCATTTTAAAAGACTTAATATCTTCTAATAAGTAGTTCTTAACATCAGACCAGATTCCTTTAGGAACATAGGCTCTTGATGCTGCACTACATTTTTGACCTTGAAATTCAAATGCACCACGAGCAATCGCAGTAGCAACTTGTTTTGCGTCGGCAGATTTGTGTGCAACGATAAAATCTTTTCCACCTGTTTCTCCTACAATTCTTGGGTAAGTTTTATAGTTGTGGATATTCTCACCTATTTGTTTCCATAATTCTTTAAAAATGAATGTAGAACCTGTGAAATGTAAACCAGAAAAATCTGGGCTAGCTAACACTGTATTAGTAATCATTACTGGATCACCAAAAACAACGTTAATAACACCATCTGGTACACCAGCTTCTTTAAATACATCCATAATTACTTTTGCCGAATAGACTTGGCTATCACTTGGTTTCCAAACCACAACATTACCCATTAATGCCATACAAGCTGGTAAATTACCAGCAATAGCAGTAAAGTTAAATGGAGTTACAGCATAAGTAAAACCTTCAAGAGGTCTATATTCTACTCTGTTCCATGCATCACTTGTACTTTCAGGTTGCTCCATGTAGATGTCAGTCATAAACTGAACATTAAAACGCAAGAAATCTATAAACTCACAAGCCGCATCAATCTCTGCTTGGTGAACTGTTTTAGACTGAGCAATCATAGTTGCTGCATTAATCTTTGCTCTGTAAGGACCAGCGATTAATTCAGCTGCTTTTAAGAAAATACCAGCACGTTGTTCCCATGGCATCTGCGACCATGATTTGCGTGCTTCTAATGCAGTTGCAATAGCAGTATCTACATGTTTTTGTTCTGCTAAATGGTATTCGCCAACAATGTGCTGATGATCGTGAGGAGGAGACATTGTTCTGGTATTTCCAGTTTTTACGTCTTCACCGTTTATGTACATTGGGACTTCAACCTTAGAGTTAAACATTGCTTTATATGTTTCTTGAACAGCTTTGCGTTCAGGTGAACCAGGAGCATAAGACTTCACTGGTTCATTAACTGCGACAGGTACATTAAAGAATCCTTTTCCCATAATATATTTTTGTTTTTAGTTTAATTTTTGAAAGTGCAAAGGTACAATTTTTATGATATATTATTATTTAGAAGCGCTATAGTTATGTTAGATTAGAAATATTTTTTTTGTAAGTTGCCCTCTTAAATTTTCAACCGCTTTTATGCTAAAAAATGATGCTTTTATTTTAACACTTGCCTATCCTGAAACGATTGTCTCTCATGCAGAAGAGTGGTATTCTAAGTTTTTACGGTTTTTGTTTGTAGGTAGTAAGAAGCACGTAAGAGCTGGACATGCAGCTTTGGTATTAATTGATAAATCTATTGGTGTTTTAGAATATCACGACTTTGGAAGATATATTACACCATCACCCAATGGTAGAGTAAGAGGGTTGCAAACCGATTTTGAATTGAGCTTTCCACTTAAAGCTGAAATTGAAAATGATACAATTCAAAATTTGGATGACATTTTAAAATTTTTAGCAACTCATCCCAAATTAACACATGGTGATGGGAATTTATATGCATCGGTTTGTAATACAGTGAATTATGATTTAGCACGAACTCATATAACCAAAATGCAGAATCGCGATTTTATTAGATATGCAGCATTTATAAAGGATGCCTGTAATTGCGCGCGTTTTGTAACGGATACGTTGATAGCTTCTGTAACAGACTCAACTTTAAAAAAGAAATTGCAGAACTCTAAATGGTTTACACCAAGTACTATAGGTAATGTGGTTATAGCAGATACAGAGAATGATATATATGTAGTTTCAGAACAAGGTGTAATAACAGAATTTCAATCATCTGTAAGTAAAGAGAATAGACGTTTATTTTTAGACCGACTTAAAGGATATAATCCAAGCTTAGTTGGTACGTTAGAACCAAAACATAATATTGTTAAAGTTGAACATGCTCAATGGTTGGGTGGAATTGCTGCTGGAGCTTGGTTTGAGATTTATGATTTAGAAACCGATTCAGAGTTTAGATTTAGACGAGTTTCACCTTATGGGAATATTGATTCTGATGGTGTTTATACAATAGATAAATTAGGTTTTAATATAGCTGTAGAATATACGTTTGTTCACTATTCAAACTGCCAATTCTTTCACATAGAACAAGGTTCTATACAGTATAGGTTTAATTTTATAAAAAACTATGAATCCTAATTAAGCGCAAAAGGAGCACTTAACTTAAATGAAGGAATATAAACCTTAAACTTATTTGCCTTAGTAAAATTCACCATGTTATAATGACCACTCATAGCTCCAAAAGGAGAAGATAACAAACAGCCAGAATTATATGTATGTGATTCTCCTGGTTTTAAAACAGGCTTTTTTCCAATTACACCTTCACCTTCAATAATCTCTTCATTATTTAAAGCATCAAGGATTTTCCAGTGTCTTGTATTGAGTTGTACGGAGTCTTTACTTTGGTTTTCAATCGTTACTTTGTAGCCAAAAGCAAAGTGCACTTTATAATTTTTATAAAATGTACCTTCAAAATTGGTTTCTACCGAAATTTTAATTCCACTTGTAACTTGTTGTACCATTGGTTTTTGTAAAGTATATGCTAATGTAACATAATTTTTTAATGTAGCTTAATTTTAACGTTAAGAAGCAGATATATTTAACAAAGTGCTAGAAACATAAGATTCTAAGGTTTCAAAAAAGGCTAAAATATCTTCTTTTTCTAAAACACTATTTATAGTTACCATTCTCACAAATTCTTGATTATTGAATTTTCCGAAACCTACCATAAGCTTTGAGTTTTCATATAAAGCAGTACATATTTCCTTAGCAGCGATGTCTTTATAACTAAAGCATATAGAAATAGAATCATCAAAACTATGTAATGTATAATCTTTATGATTGTTAATATATGTTCTTGCAATGTCAGCCATTTCAAACTGTTTATCTACAATTTTTTCAAGCCCATTAGTACCAATAGATTTCCATAATGTCCATAATTTTAAGGCATCATTTCGTCTTCCGCACTGTAATGAGGTTTTACCTAAGTTAAAATCATCACTATCAGTTTGGTATAAATAATCAGCTTCATTTGAAAACGAGTGGTGTAATTGTGCTTTGTGTTGAGTGACGATTATAGAACAACTCAAAGGGGTTCCTAACATTTTATGGGCATTAACGCTAAAAGAATCTGAAAGCTCTAATCCTTTAATTAACTGTTTATATGTTTTGCTAAAAATTACTCCTCCACAGTAAGCGCCATCAACATGAAGCCATAATTTGTGCTTTTTACACACTTTACTAATGGCTTCTATATCGTCAAAAGCTCCAAGTACTGTTGTACCAGCAGTAGCATTTACAAAAAAAGGTTCGTAACCATCATTAATGTCTTTTTGGACTAATTCACCTAAATGTTCGGCGAGCAATTCCCCTTTGTTATTAGTATTAACATGTCTCACTTGGTTTCTCCCGATTCCTGTTAAGGCTGCATTCTTAGAAATTGAATAGTGAGATTCCTTTGATGTATATAAAGTCATTAATCTGTTTAAACCATGTGTTCTGATAGAACCATTCTTGTAATCTCTTGCCATAGTCAAAGCCATCATATTACTCATAGAACCACCAGGTGCTAAGGTGCCATCACTATTTTTAGAATAACCTGCTAATTCACAAATATTATGAATAACTTGTTTCTCTATACCAACATGGGGACCAGCAACTTTATACGTATACATACTATTATTAAACATAACGGCAAGTAAATCACCAAGTGCTGCTTTACCAATCCTTCCACCAAACAACTGGTTGAAAAATGATTTTGATGCTGTTTTTGGTGTGCTTTTTATAATGTCTTTTAAAATATTTTTTAAGTCATCATCGATAAGACCATTTTCATTTAAAGATAAATCTAGTTGATTGTATAAGTCTGATGTTGGTATTGGCTTTGCTACAGGTTGAGATTTTTCCTCCAACAGCAATTGTTCTACAAGCTCAATAAATATATTGATATCCTTTTGCATTAGTTTAATTTCAAATTTTGCTCAGCGTAAATTTATTCCTATTTTTCGGTATTAAAGTAGAAATTATCTAAATATTGAAGCTCAAAGTGAACATTCAAACACTAATACACCAATTGTCGGTGTCAGACAAAAAAGATTACAGTAGAATACTAAAGAATTTTGATATAGATAAGCTTGATTTTAGTGAGGTTGAAAATTGGTTGCCTAATAGCTATACAAGGAATTGTTTTTATCGTGATCAATATTTTGAACTCATTTTAATATGTTGGGATGAAGATCAGCAAACTGAAATACATGACCATGATGGTGAAGATTGCTGGGTGTATATACTTGAAGGGGAAATGGAAGAGGATTTTTATAAGTTAGATAACGTTGGCAAATTAAAACTTTGCTCAACTAATATTATAAAGCATAATCAGTTGACTAGGGCTGATAAATTTAGTGAATTTCATAGGCTTAGAAATAATTCAGGAAAACGTGCTTTAAGTTTACATCTTTATGCAAAACCTATTGAGCAAAGTCTTACTTATGACGAAACATTAGGTGTGTTAACTAAGAAAAAACTTAGATATGATACTTATAAACCTTTAAATACTTTAGCTAAGATTAATTAGATATATTAGTAGAACTAGCTTCTCCATAACCAATTAATCTATCGTAGCGTGCTCCTAAATCTCGGTAATAAACCAAAACTTTATAATTGTTTTCGGTTTGCCAAAAATTACCACTAATAGCACCTTCATCTAGTTCTTTAGTAATTTTATCTACGACCACATACTTGTAGTTGTAGAATCCTTGTTTCAATCTTAATAGACATTCGTAACGCCCACTTTCAGGATTATAAATCATTTTAGTTTGATCTTCGATGGCAAAAGCATTGAAGTTTCCATAAATATGGATGTCTTTATTTTTTAATTCTTCATACGATAGTGAGAAATGAACCATAGTGTAATCTGCTTCAATGTCTATATTAGTTTGATCTATTGCTGTAACTATAAAGTTTCCGTTAATATCTGGATTATACGTATATGGTTGATTTTTTCGAGATATATTAGTAAATAAGTAGCTATGATATATGTCCTTTAAATCTATAAACTGAACACCTAAGCTTGACGATCTAACATCTTTGGTTTCAAAATATACATACTCATTACCTCCCCAAAATGCAGATTCAGTATCATAACGATAAATAAGTTTGTTGCCTAGAGTATATTGTGGTTTTAAGTCTGAAATTGCTGTATTAAGATTGTTGTTCTGAATAATTAAAGTTTTAATGGTCTCTAAAGGATTATTAAGGTTGATGCTATTTGTATAAATTTCAATATCTACAGATTGTTTTTCTGCAATTACCTTAACGTCTCTAGAGCGTTTTACTTTGGTGCCAACATTAACGACGTCTTCGTAAATCATAAATTTTCTACTGAACATTAATTCATCATAGTCATCATATATAGAAATCATATAATTTCCACTTTTTAATAAAGCGCGTGTTTGTAGATTAGGGATTCTTAAATCGTAATGCGAGTAGATTTGATAGGTGTTAAACGAATTTTCATAGGTTAAAATTCTTTGATTATCTAAACCTTTTAAATATTCAGATTTCACTAAATTAGTTGGTGTCCAATCAAAATTAAAATGTTCTATAACATAATAGAAATCTTCTTCATCACCAGTTAGTGCATCAAATTCTATATTTAAAGGTTCACCTAGTTTTAGAATAGGTAGCTGTCCTTGAGTCGTGTTACTTTTAAACGTTATTGTTTTTATAAAATCCGGTGGACTAACCTCTTCTACTTGCGATAGCAAAATTGAAGGTAAAGCTAAAAGCAGTATGAGGCTGTATATGTTCTTTTTCATTATAAAAATTCTGTAGTGGATAAAGATAATCAAAATCTGTGCCCTAATATATTTAACTTATTTATAATCACTATAAATAAAAAAGATGCTGCATTTTGAAATATATTTAAGCTTTAATTCGTAAATTTGCACGGATTTTTAGATAACTAATCTTTAAGTATATGTCAAAAGACATCAGAATTAAAAAGGGTTTAGATATAAAGTTAGTCGGTGAAGCCGAGCAAACAACAGAAAATGCTATCATTAGCAATTTCTATTCTATAAGACCCGAAGATTTCCACAGTATTATTCCAAAACTTGTTGCAAAAGAAGGTACACGTGTTAAAGCAGGTGAGACTTTGTTTTACAATAAGGATAATGAAGATATGAAATTTGTGTCGCCAGTTTCTGGTGAAATCACTGAAATTCAGCGTGGGCCAAGACGTCGTATCGACGCTATTAAAATTACAGCAGACAAAGAGCAAGCACATGTAGATCATGGTAAATTTGATTTATCATCTGATGCTGACAAAGTAAAGTTTCATTTACTAGCTTCTGGTTGTTGGGCTTTTATCAAGCAACGCCCTTACGATGTTGTAGCGAATCCTGATAGCATACCGAAAGCAATTTTCGTATCGGGATATGCTAGTGCACCTTTAGCTGCAGATTTAGATTATACACTTGCTGGAAAAGAAGCTGAACTACAAGCTGCTGTTACTGCATTGTCAAAATTAACTGATGGAGGTGTTCACATATCTGTTGGTGATAATAAATCACCTTTAGTGTATTTGGAAAACGCAACCACTTATAAAGTTTCTGGACCACACCCATCAGGGAATGTTGGTACTTTAATAAATAAAGTTAGTCCGGTTAATAAAGGTGAGACTGTTTGGACAGTGAATGCACAAGACTTAGTTATTATCGGCGAATTATTATTAACTGGAAAGTTTAATGCTGAACGTATTATTGCATTAGCTGGTTCTTCAGTTAAAAAGCCAAGATACTTTAAGACTAAAATTGGTGCTGAGGTGTCAACTATGGTTTATGATAATGGTGTTGAGCAAGATGGAAATGATCGTATAATTTCAGGTAATGTTTTATCTGGAAAGCATGTTCAGCCAGATGGGAATTTAGATTATTATTCTAATGTAATTACAGTAATTCCAGAAGGTGATGATTATGAATTCTTTGGTTGGAATAAGCCAATTTTTAATAAGTTGTCGACATCTAGAGCGCTTACTTTTTCTTGGTTAAGCCCAAAAAAGAAATACGATTTAAATACCAATACAAACGGGGAGCATCGTGCATTTGTAACTACAGGAACTTATGAAGAAGTATTCCCTTTAGATATATATCCAATGCAGATTTTAAAAGCTTGTATGTATAAGGATTTAGATGAAATGGAAGCTTTAGGAATGTACGAAGTTGCACCTGAAGATTTTGCATTAACAGAATTTGTATGTGTATCTAAGCAACCACATCAAAAAATTATAAGAGAAGGATTAGACTTAATGCTTAAAGAAATAGGATAATGGGTTTAAAACAAAATTTACACAATTTTAGACAAAAGAATAAGGACAAGAAGTGGTTGCCAGCGTTTTCGGCAATACACACATTTTTATTCTTACCTAATGAGACCACGCACAATGGTACTCATATAAAAGCAGCTGATGATTTAAAACGAACAATGAACACTGTTATTATGGCAATGGTTCCTTGTTTAATCTTTGGTATGTTTAACGCAGGTTATCAACATCATTTAGCATTTGGTGAGATTACTCAAGCAACAGGAGGTTTCTTTAGTTCAGAGTTCTGGACCATGGATAATTTCTTAGTTGGTTTCTGGAAAGTAATTCCTTTAGTCATTGTGTCTTACGTTGTTGGTTTAGCGATTGAGATTTTATTTGCAATAAAAAATAGTCACGAAGTAGAAGAAGGATACTTGGTTACAGGTATGCTTGTGCCACTTATTGTACCTATTGATACTCCATTATGGATGTTAGCTGTTGCAGTGGCCTTTGGTGTTGTAATCGGTAAAGAAGTTTTTGGTGGTACAGGAATGAATATTCTTAATCCAGCATTGACCATACGTGCGTTTTTATTCTTCGCATATCCAACATGGATGTCTGGAGATAAGGTATGGGTGCATGGGGCTGATCCTCGAGTACAAGATATTGCAGCTGGTGCTACACCAGATGTTATATCTGGAGAGACTATATTAGGTAGTTTAGCTCAGAATAAAGGTGTTGGGTATGAAATTATGGATATGTTTTATGGTTTAATACCAGGTTCAGTTGGTGAAACTTCTACTCTACTAATCTTACTAGGTGGTTTATTCTTAATCTTCGCTAAAATTGGAAGTTGGAGAATTATGTTGTCATCTGTACTAGGAGCTTTAGTCATGGGGTTAATCTTCAACGGAGTTGTAGATGCTGGTTGGATAGGTGAGAGTAGTAAATTTCATGGACTTATGAGTACTACATTCTGGCACCATTTACTTATTGGAGGTTTTGCCTTTGGTACAGTATTTATGGCTACAGATCCTGTAACGGCTTCTCAAACAAATAAAGGAAAGTGGATATATGGTTTCTTAATCGGATTTATTTCTATTATGATTCGTGTATTCAATCCGGCATATCCAGAAGGTGTGATGTTAGCCATTCTATTAATGAATGTGTTTGCACCAACAATTGACCATTATGTGGTTCAAGGAAATGTAAAGAAAAGAATGAAACGTGTAAAAGCTAAAGTTGCATAACGATGGAAAATAGAACAGATAAAAATTCATACACTATAATTTTTGCCATTGGGATGGTATTGGTTGTTGGTAGTTTGTTAGCATTTATTGCGTCTTCATTAAAACCAACTATTGATGAAAATAAACGTATTGAGAAACAGCAAAATATTCTTTATGCAATGGGTGTTAATGAGAATGATGAAAGTAGTGCTGTTTTTGTGTCTACAGATAAGGTTGGCGCTGAGTTTGAGAAATATATAAAGCAACAGCTGGTTATAGAAGATGGTAAAGCATCTGAAGATGAAAATGCTTATCTAATTGATGTTAAAAAGGAACAGTCAAATGCTAAATCGGGTATTTCGAGAAGGTTGCCTTTATTTATAGGAGAGAAAGACGGTAGAAAGTCGTATATCGTTCCTATTAGAGGAAAAGGGCTTTGGGATGCAGTTTGGGCATATGTAGCTATGGACGAGAATATGATTGTACAAGGTGCTTATTTTGATCATCAAGGTGAAACAGCTGGTCTTGGGGCTAACATAAAAGAGCGTTTCTTTATGGATGATTTTATTGGAGAACACTTATTAGATGCTTCTGGAAACTTTGCAGGTATTAATATATCTAAAAGTAATGCAGATCCATTAAACAAAGATAAAACAGATAATGAGGTTGATGCGATAGCTGGTGCAACTATTACAGGAGATGGAGTAGCAGCAATGATTAGAAAAGATTTAAGACTATACGTACCTTATTTTAAAACTTTAAAAAATTAATGTTATGGGAAAAGACAGTAGATTAATATTAGACCCATTAACAGATGATAACCCAATTACTATTCAGGTTCTTGGTATCTGTTCTGCATTAGCAATTACTGCGCAATTGAAGGCGTCTTTAGTAATGGCTATTTCTGTAATTTTTGTTTTAGGAATTGGTAATGTTGTTATTTCGTTAATGCGAAATATTATTCCTTCAAAAATTAGAATTATTGTTCAGCTTACCGTTGTAGCTGCGTTAGTAATTATAGTAGATCAAGTATTAAAGGCGTTTTCTTACCAGTTAAGTAAGGAATTAGGAGCTTTTATAGGTCTTATTATAACTAACTGTATTATTATGGGACGTTTTGAAGCTTTTGCTTTAGGTAATGGACCGTGGAGGTCATTTTTAGATGGCATTGGTAATGCTTTAGGATATGGTGTAATTCTTATTATAGTTGGCTTCTTTAGAGAATTGTTAGGTTCTGGTACCTTATTTGGTTTTCCTGTTTTAGGTGACCCAATTGCCAAAACAGGATTATACAGTACTGGATATGAAAATAACGGGTTTATGTTATTAGCTCCAATGGCACTTATAGTGGTTGGTATTATTATTTGGGTACAACGTAGTAGAAATAAAGCATTAATAGAAGATTAAGAGATATGTTAGAACACGTAGAATTATTTTTTAAATCGATTTTTATAGATAACATGGTATTTGCTACATTCTTAGGAATGTGTTCTTACTTAGCTGTATCTAAAAAGGTGTCGACAGCTGTAGGTCTTGGAGCTGCTGTAATTTTCGTATTGGCGATAACAGTACCTTTAAACTGGTTGTTAGATCAATATATATTACAACCTGGTGCTTTATCATGGTTAGGTGACGACTACGCAAGTTACGACTTAAGTTTTTTATCGTTTATTATGTTTATAGCAACCATTGCAACAATGGTACAATTGGTAGAGATAATTGTTGAGAAATTCTCTCCATCATTATATAACTCTTTGGGTATCTTTTTACCATTAATTGCTGTTAACTGTGCTATTTTAGGAGGCTCATTATTTATGCAATCTAGAGAAATTGCTACTCTTGGTTTAGCAACCACTTATGGTATTGGTTCAGGTATCGGATGGTTCTTAGCCATTTTAGCAATTGCAGCAATTAGAGAAAAGATTAGATATAGTAATGTACCACCTGCTTTAAGAGGCTTGGGTATTACATTTATTATTACAGGTTTAATGGCCATTGGATTTATGAGTTTTGGAGGTATGTTGACTGGTGGTGATGAAGAAACAAAAACAGAAGATAAATCTGCTGCTATTGAAGTCATAAAAGAAGATATTAAAAAAGAAGATGCTAAACTTGAGTCTGACTTAGAGATAGCTGAAAATACAAACAAGTAATTGATTAGTATGATGATATTAGCCGCAAGTACAATCGGAACTATAGTTGCAACAGTAGCAGCCTTTTTAGTGGTTACACTACTTTTGGTAGCACTATTGTTATTTGTAAAACAAAAATTATCACCATCAGGACCTGTGAAGATCTTAATTAATGGTGAACGCGAAATTGAAGTAGCTTCAGGTGGAACGTTGTTATCTACTTTAGGTGGAAATAAAATATTTTTACCATCTGCATGTGGTGGTGGTGGAACTTGTATTCAATGTGAATGTCACGTTTTATCAGGTGGAGGTGAAGCACTTCCTACTGAAGTTCCTCACTTTTCTAGAAAAGAGTTAGCACATGGAGCACGTTTATCTTGCCAAGTAAAAGTAAAACAGGATATGGAAATCACTATTCCTGAAGAAGTGTTTGGTATTAAGAAATGGGAAGCAACTGTAGTGTCAAACTATAATGTAGCAACGTTTATTAAGGAATTTGTTGTTGAAATTCCTGAAGATATGAACTATAAAGCTGGCGGATATATTCAAATTGAAATCCCTAATTGTGAAATCAAGTATTCAGATATGGATATTTCTGCGCACCCAGAAGATCATCCAGGCGAACCAGATAAGTTTGAGGCAGATTGGGATAAATTTAATTTACGACCTTTAGTGATGAAGAATACAGAGCTTGTTGAAAGAGCATACTCTATGGCTTCTTATCCTGCTGAAGGACGTAAAATTATGCTTAATGTACGTGTGGCAACTCCTCCTTTTGATCGTGCCAAAGGTGGCTGGATGGATGTAAATCCTGGTGTAGCATCATCTTATATTTTTAATCAAAAAATTGGAGATAAAGTAACAATATCTGGACCTTATGGAGAGTTCTTTATCAACGAATCTGATAGTGAAATGTTATACGTAGGTGGTGGTGCTGGTATGGCTCCAATGCGTTCACATTTATATGAATTGTTCAGAACTTTAAAAACGGGTCGTAAAGTAACTTATTGGTATGGTGGGCGATCTAAGGCAGAATTGTTTTACATCCATTACTTTAGAGCATTAGAGAAAGATTTCCCGAACTTTAAATTCTATTTGGCATTATCAGAACCATTAGAAAGTGATAATTGGAAGATTAAAAAAGATATTAATGACGAAGCAGGTGATGGTTTCGTTGGCTTTATTCACAATTGTGTAATAGAAAACTATTTAAATCACCATGAGTCACCAGAAGATATTGAATTATATTTCTGTGGACCACCATTAATGAATCAAGCGGTTCAGAAAATGGGTGAAGATTTCGGAATCCCAGATGAGCATATTAGATTCGATGACTTTGGTGGCTAGTCGCTAAGCGACATTTGGCAAAAGCTAGTCATTGCGAACAAAGCGTGGCAATCTTTTAATCAAAGAATCAATAATTTAAAACCAGTACTTATAAGTGCTGGTTTTTCATTTTACTTATATTCCATTATCAGAAACACAGCAGTAGTTTCTCCTATATTTAAGACTTCATGTGAGGAGATTTTATCATTACTAAAGCTATAACCAGTTGGAACATTAACTTCGCGTGTTCCAGTAGTGTCTATTATTCTAAACCTTCCGCCAGCTAGTGTATAACCAAAATGTGGATTATGGTAATGTTTTTCGTGACCAACACCTGGCTCAAAAGTGCATTTAAGTATTCTTAGTTCATCGTTGTCTTGTAGAACTTCACAGACAGCTTCTCCTTTCCAACCTGCTTCTAGAGGATCAGGTAGTTTATTAGTTTTATTACAGCTAACTATTAAAATACTTAAAAGGGAAATAGCGAAAAAAGGTTTTCTATAATTATTATAATATGCTGTCATTGTTATACAATTTAGAAAATCAATGGAATAAAGAATTGAAACATTAAAATAAGTAATCCAACCGCAATTAGATTTAGTATAATTCCAACACGAGCCATTTGATGCACTTTCACAAAACCACTCGCAAAGACAATTGCATTTGGGGGTGTAGCCATGGGTAGCATAAAAGCACAACTACTTGCCATTGTTACAGGTATCAATAAATATAAAATAGGAATTTCTAACCCAATTGCAATTCCTGCAACAACAGGAATTAATACAGCAGTAAGCGCCACATTGCTCATTAATTCAGTCATAAATAGCATTAAGATAATAAGCAAGGATGCTGTAAGTAATATGCTGATATCACTACTAGAAATTGCAGTTGCTACAACATCCACAATGCCACTTGCAGACATACCTTTAGCAAGTGCTAAGCCGCCACCAAATAAAATTAAGATTCCCCAAGCTAATTTTTGAGTGTCTTTCCATTCTAATATAAAATCGTCTCTTTTTAAATTATATGGGATAGCGAATAAGGCAATGGCGCCTAAAATACTAATCATGGTATCTGATAAGCTTAATCTAGGAATTAAAGAGTTTATAACGGTTCTAAAAATCCATAGAAATACAATTACTGAAAACGTAACAAGGACTTGTTTCTCTTTACCAGACATATTGCCAAGCTTACTTAATTCATCTTGTATAACATGCTTAGAAGCACTAAAAACAATGCCCTTGTTCGGGAATAATTTTATTAACACAAAATAGATTACTGTAATTAGTATTATAGAAAAAGGGAGACCAATTAACATCCATTTTAAAAAAGAAATTTCTGTATTATATTCATTCTCTAATAGTCCAATAAGTACAGAATTAGGTGGTGTACCAATAACTGTAGCAATACCTCCAGCATTTGCCGCAAATGCAATACCTAACATAACACTCAAGGCAAAGTTTTGATCTTGTTTTGTAAATCCATCTGTGTCGCTGATTAATAAGTTAATCACTGACATGGCAATGGGTAGCATCACCACAGTACTTGCAGTATTGCTTATCCACATACTCATAAAGGCTGTAGCAATCATAAACCCAAGAATAACTTTGTTAGGAGATGTGCCTGTCCAATTTATAATAGTTAAGGCTATACGTTTATGAAGATTTACTTTTTCTAAAGCTAAAGCCAACACAAAACCGCCAAAAAAGAGGAAAATAATGGGACTTCCATAATTAGCACCTACATCTGCGATTGGCATTATTTTAAATAGTGGAAATAATAACAAAGGCAATAAAGCGGTTACAGAAATAGATACTGCTTCAGTTATCCACCAAATGACCATCCATAAGGCAATACCAATAACGATATCCGCTTTTTCTGATATAAGTTCAAAAGGAAGAATTTGAAGTATAATAAATAGAGTAGGTGCTAATAATAAACCTACTCGTTTAGATATAGAATTGTCTTTCATGTGTAGTAAAAATAGAAATTTAATACGAACTTTAGATATTTAACGTTTCAATACTTATGAAGAAAGGATTACTTGTTTTACTCACAATAATTGCTATAGGTTTAATTGCATTTCAATTAAAGCCAGTTAAAAAAGCTGTAGATACTGTTACTGCTATAATTGAAACTCCAAGTTTAATTAATAAGGATAGTTTAACCATAAAATCTAGAGTCAATATTCCTGAGGGTTATAAACGCGTTAGTTATTCTAAAGGAAGCTTTGAAGAGTATCTTAGAAATTATAAACTAAAAGCTTTTGGAAGTAAAATAATTAACTATGATGACTCAGAATATTTCTGGCAAGGAGGTCATATCGGCATTTTAGAAATTCCTGTACCTAAAAACGGACTACAGCAATGTGCAGATGCTTTAATTAGAATTAGAAGCGAATACCTTTGGGATAACAATAGAAAAGATGAGATAGGTTTCAAATTTACATCTGGTCATTATTGCTCTTGGAAAAAATATGCTGAAGGTTACAGGCCAAAAATCAATGGAAATAAGGTGGCGTTTTATAAAACGACAAGTGCTAATACTTCAAAAGAAAATTTCTATAAGTATCTAAATTTAATCTATATGTACTCAGGTACTTTATCTTTATACAATGAGCTGAAATCAGTTGATGCAAAAGATTTAAAGATAGGTGATATGCTTATTAAAGGGGGCTCACCAGGTCATATTGTAATGATTGGTGATGAAGCAATTGATGATGAGGGAAATAAGATATTCTTATTATTTCAAGGAAATACTCCTGCACAGAGTGTTCACTTGGTAAAGAATCTTGAGGATACTTTAATTTCTCCTTGGTATCAATTAGAAAATGATGCCGTAATTCCTGTTTCAAATTACACCTTTGGAAGTGCAAAATTTGTACGTTTTAAATAAGTTACTTTGTATCTTTGTAATATGAAAAAATCACTAACTCCTCAAGAGGTACATAATCTTGCCATGAATCATGTTGGTAAAGATTTAGAAGCTCGTGGTTTTGAATTTGTAGCTATTAATAGTAAATTAAAACGACACCCACAGTTTGTCTGTATTGATAAAAATAGCCAATACTTTTTTGTTGTGGTTAGAGCAGTAATTCTTCCCGAAAACCCAAATAACTATGATGTAGTTTGGATGGAGACTTTTAAAAAACATGCTTATGAAAAAGATGCTAAAGTTTTGTATGCAGGAGTTGGATTAGGTAATCCAGATGGAGAAGACTTACCTATTTATTTAGATGAAGACTATTTGATTGAGTATAATGGTGTCCAAGTCATAGAAATGAATCTCAATTAATATGAAGAAGCTAATTTTTACTTTAGTACTTACTTCTATTTTTTGCTGTGCAGAAAAAGAACCAAAAAATGTAAAACTCTCAGGACCAATTTTTGGTACAAGTTTTAATATTCAATACTATTCAGATGATAACATTAATTATCAAAAACAATTTGATAGTTTATTTAATGTTGTTAATCAATCACTGTCAACATATATATCAGATTCTGATATTTCTAGATTAAATAGAAATGAAATCACTGAAGTAGATCATCATTTTGAAAATGTTTTTAAAGCTTCTAAGCTTATCTATAGATACACTGAAGGTGTATTTGATCCAACCATCGGTAATGTAGTTAATGCATGGAATTTTGGAGCTGAGAAAAATAAATTTCTCACCGATAGTATGACCATAGATAGTTTAATGCAGTATGTAGGATTTAATAGAGTGGGCTTAGTAGATAATAACATTAAAAAATCTAAAGGCTCTTATTTAGAATTTAATGCTATTGCTAAAGGCTATGGAATTGATGTGATAGCTGATTATATAGAGTCAAAAGGTATAAATAATTATGTGGTTGATATAGGTGGAGATATGCGCATCTCTGGTATTAATCTTGAAAAGAAAAAAGACTGGACTGTTGGTATTGACGATCCAAATTTTGATGGCACGCAATCTTACTCTAAAGTCGTTTCATTAAATGATGAAGCTATGGCAACATCTGGGACTTATCGTAAGTATAAAACCGATGAAAACGGAAACCGTTATGCACATATCATCAATACAAAAACGGGTTATCCTACCAAAACAAATATATTAAGTGTTTCTGTTATAGCACCAGATTGTATGACAGCAGATGGATATGCTACAGCTTTTCAGGCTATGGGTATAGAAAAAGTGAAGTGGTTTTTAAATTCCCATCCAGAATTAAAAGTTTATTTTATCTATGAAGATGAAAATAAGGCACTTAAGACTTTAAGTCTAAATAATTTTCCAGAATAAGCAATTTTATTGTGACCTACATCAAAGTGATGTGTCTTATAAATGCTATTAATCAATATTCAAAAAAAGTTGGACCTAGTTCGTTTGGTTCAGCTTTTTTTATTTGAATACTACCGGAATGATTTCGCCTTTAGCCAACCTGAATTTATTTACATCATCATCAGATAGTTGAGATGTATAATCCACTTCTTCAACTTTAAAACCTATTGATCTTAGTTTATCAAAATAATCTCTACCGTATATTCTAACATGATCGTATTGCCCAAATATCTTAGCACGTTCTGCTTTATCTATAATGCTATCGTCTTCAAAAGTTACATCACGATTTAAGTCTTGTGGAATCTGAAATATACCATAACCTCCAGGTTTCATTACACGATATAATTCTTGCATAGCCATAGTATCGTCAGGAATATGTTCTAAAACATGATTACATAGAATAACATCATAGCTATTATCTTCAAAAGGCAAATCACAAATGTCTGCTTTTACATCTGCAATAGGAGACAGTAAATCTGTAGTTGTATAATTTAAGTTGCTTAATTTTCTGAAGCGTTTCAAAAAACATTGCTCTGGAGCAAAATGAAGCACTCTTTTTTCTGCAGTAAAAAAATCGGTATCATTTTTAAGATATAACCATAAAAGTCGATGTCTTTCTAATGAGAGTGTAGAAGGCGATAATATATTTGGTCTTTGTTTTTCATAACCATAAGGCAAAAAACTTCTAAATTTTTTTCCGTCAATTGGGTCAGTATACTTACTTCCTCGCATAAATAAAGCTAGAATTGGACGTGCCAAATAACTAAGCCTAATAAGTAAAGGTCTAGGTAAAAGATTAAGAAAAAGTTTGAAAACTGATTTCAAAAGCAATTATTTATAATCCTCCCTAACAGGAGAGAATGTGTCTGTAATTTTGCAGTCAGTAATAGCCTTTCCACTATGTGATACATTTGGAGGAATTACTAAAATAGATCCAGGTGTATAGATCTTAGTGACTCCGTCAATAGTCATTTCAAACTGACCTTCGGTTAGCCTAACAAGTTGTTCGTTGATATGCGAATGCTCAGGTAGTTTTGCTCCAGCGTCAATTTCCCAAATGGCCACAGTCATAGTTTCTGAGTGAATAAATCGTGCTCTATAGCCTTTAATAATTTCTCTTGGTTCTATTTCAGAAATGACATACTCTAAACTCATATGATCAATTCTTTTTGTCTAAATTCATCTTCTTCATTAGAAGTGATTCCTAAAGCTTCATGCACGTATGCAAATGTTGATAGAATTTCTGGTTGTCCATTAACAATAGCAATATCGTGCTCAAAATGCACACTAGGTTTCCCATCTTGTGTTACAATGGTCCAACCATCTTTAAGTTGTTTTACTTTATGAGTTCCCATATTTATCATAGGCTCAATGGCAACTACCATACCTTCTATAAACTTTTTACCTCTACCACGCCTTCCATAATTGGGCATTTCTGGATCTTCGTGCATTTTACGTCCTAATCCATGACCCACTAATTCGCGTACAACTCCATAGCCTTCTTTTTCACAATATTGCTGAATTGCATAGCCAACATCACCAACGCGATTACCTACTTTTAATTGACTAATGCCTACATAAAGTGATTCTTTAGTAATCCGAATTAATTTCTTGGTCTCTTCTGCAACATTACCAATTTCAAAAGTATAAGCATGGTCTCCATAGAAACCATTCATAAAAGAACCACAGTCTATTGATACAATATCTCCATCCTTTAAGGGAATATCTGTAGGTAAACCATGTACTACAGCTTCATTAACACTACATAATAGTGTAGATGGACAATCGTAAAGCCCTTTAAAGCCTGGAATAGCACCATTATCTCTAATAAATTCTTCGGCAATAGTATCTAAATGATTTGTAGTAACACCTTCTTTAACCTCTTTGGCTAACATGCCTAAAGTTTTGGATACAATAAGCGCACTTTGACGCATTAATTCAATTTCCTCTTTCGTTTTTACAATAATCATTATGATTTAATTATGTGAGCTGATTAAAATTGCCACCATTTTTTTTGAGCATTTTTTATATCTGGCTTTTCGTTGGTAATTAATTGGTAAACTTCTCCCCAACCAAGTATTCCACCAATATTACGATCATCTATAAAAAGATCAGCATGGATTTTACGGCTTCTGGTATCATCGAATTTTTCTCCAGGGAAACTCGCATTTACAGCATAAAATTCAATACCATTTTCTTTACAGAAATCAACAGCCTCTTGTAGCTTAGAACCATTTCTGTATGTCCAAAGAATAAGCCTATGACCATCTTGTTGCAATCGCTTTAAAGTTTCAAAAGCGAAAATACGTGTCTTACCTATTTTCGGGTAACCATCTTCTACAATGGTACCATCAAAATCTACGGCTATTATTAATCTATCTTGAAAATTCATGCTATCATTCAATTAAGGGCAAAGGTACAATAATAAGCGTTTTATACAAGGCTGTGTTGCGTCATTACTTCTGGTTGAGGTACACCTATTAATTTTAATATTGTTGGTGCAATATCTCCAAGAATTCCCTCTTTAATTGCTTTTAAATGGTTGTCAATTAAAATAATTGGAACAGGGTTAGTAGTATGAGCGGTATGAGGTGAGCCATCAGGGTTTATCATAGTTTCGCAATTGCCGTGATCTGCAATTAATATAGTAGTGTAATCATTTTCTAAAGCTGTTGTAACGACATCTTTGACACATTGATCAACAGCTTCACAGGCTTTAATAGCTGCTTCCATGACTCCTGTATGCCCAACCATATCTCCATTGGCAAAATTTAAACATACAAAATCCACGTCTCCTTTCTGTAATTCTGGTATTAAGGCTTCGGTTAGTTCATATGCACTCATTTCGGGCTTTAAGTCATAGGTTGCTACTTTTGGTGAGTTTCTTAAGATTCTAGTTTCTCCCTTAAAAGGTTCTTCTTGTCCGCCAGAAAAGAAAAACGTAACATGAGGATACTTTTCAGTTTCCGCAATACGGATTTGCTTTTTGTTGTGTTTTTCTAAAACTTCACCTAAAGTCTCTGTTAAGTTGTCTTTGTTGTATACCACATTTATACCCTCAAAGCTATCATCATAATTAGTCATTGTGACGTAATGAAGATTTAATTTATGCATGTTGTACTCATGGAAATCTTCTTGAGATAGCGCTTGTGTTAATTGGCGACCACGATCTGTTCTAAAGTTAAAAAATATTAGGACATCATCATCTTTTATAGTTACAATGGGCTCTTCATTGTCACCAACAATAACTAAAGGTTTTATAAACTCATCCGTAATATCTTCTTCATAACTATCTTGTATGGATTTTAAAGCATTTTTGGTAGGTACACCTTTACCTCCCACTAAAGCATCATAAGCTAATTTTACACGCTCCCAACGTTTATCTCTATCCATGGCATAATAGCGACCAGTAACACTTGCTAATTTTCCTGTTGTTTTATTAAGGTGATCTTCTAATTCTGAAATAAAACCATATCCAGATTTTGGATCAACATCTCTACCATCGGTAAAGGCATGAACAAAAACGTTATCTAGACTATAATCATTAGCTGCATCGAGTAAACCAAAAAGATGATTAATATGAGAATGTACTCCGCCATCACTAACTAAACCTAATAAATGAACATTCTTAGTATTGGCTTTTGCATATTGAAAAGCATTTTTTAAAACTTGCTCTTCTTGAAGCGTTTTGTTTTTTACGGCTAGATTAATTTTTACTAAATCTTGATATACAATTCTACCAGCACCTAAATTCATGTGTCCAACTTCGCTATTACCCATTTGCCCTTCTGGTAGCCCAACATGGAGTCCATCAGTTCTTAAACTAGCACTTGGGTATTTAGTGTAAAGCGAATCTATAAATGGTGTTTGCGCATTGTCTATTGCAGATACTTTAGGGTCTGGTGACTTTCCCCAACCATCTAAAATCATTAAAATAACCTTTTTGTTCATTTTTAATTTTTTAGTAAAATCAAAGATAACATATAGAAGTCTATAACAAATTTGTAGGTTAAAAAAAAAATTAAAGTTTTACTTCTATTTTAAGTTTATGTAGTCAGTTGATAAAATTGAACTTATGTTTTGTGAAAGTCTTAACAGATTTGCTACCAATGCGTTAAATATATGTTATATAACTTTTTTTAGTGTAACGGTTTAAAGGATATATCGTCTCTTTATTATAATCAAAAAACAAATCAATTAATTTTTAAAAATCTTTCATCATGAAAAAATCAGTAGTAGTATTAGCCTTAGCATTAGGCTTTTCAATTAGTAATTTAAATGCATCAAACGAAATCTTAGTTTCAGACGTAAATGAAGTCATTGTAAAAACAGTAGAAGTAAGTCCTTTATGTAAAGCTGTAGCTACAGGTAATTTAGAACAAGTTAACAAGCTTATTAAAGCTGGTGCAGATGTAAACGCAAAATCTAATGGCATGATGCCAATTCATTATGCTGCAAAATATAATCGAGTAGAAATTATCAAAGCATTAATCACTGCAGGTTCAGAAATTCATAAGACTTGCGATTTAGGATATACGGCTTTAGGGCATGCAAAAAAATCTAAAGCAGTTGATGCAGCAAATTTCTTAAAACGATTTAAAAAGAAAACTGTCTAGGAGTAGACAATTATTTGAGTTAGTTAGTTAGAAAAAGCGTCTTTAAGACGCTTTTTTGTTTCTGTAATTTCTAATGGCTTCTTTTATTTTCTCAATTCTGTTTTCAGGATCTGGATGAGAGCTCTGAAACTCAGGAACACGATTAGGACCTGCTGCTGCTTTTAAAATTTCCATTACTCCAATCATTTCTTCAGGGTTATATCCTGCGTCCATCATAAATTGAATACCTAATTCATCACTTTCCAACTCATCACCTCTACCATTTTTTAATAGCTGACCTTGCCCAATTTGTTGAGCAACACCACCCATATCTATGGCCGCGCCTCCCATCGCTAAGGTTTTCCAAAAGTTAGCATTAGTAATACGTTCATTAGAATGTTTTCCGAGAACATGGCCAATTTCATGCCCTAAAACACCAGCCAATTGATCTTCATTTTCTAATTTTGAAAATAAGGCTTGAGTAATAAATATTTGCCCACCAGGTAAAGCAAATGCATTAATTGTTCTTTCATCAGCTAATAAATGAAACTCATATTTATAAGGTGTGTCTCTTGCAACACTACTATTTACAAGTTTATTACCAACATTATCCACAAAAGCTTGATATTCATTATTTGGGTGTAAACCTCCATGCTGTTGTGCCATACCAGGAGCACTTTGTAATCCAATGGCAATTTCTTGATCTGGTGATAAAGAAATAGCTTGTTTTTTTCCTGTATAAGGATTGACTTCTTCTTGACTACATTTTCTTATAAATGCAAAAGCAGCTATAGCTGCAAATATTAAAATTCGGACTTTAAAATTACCTCTTCTCATAATGAATGTCTTAATGGCTTCAATTTACAAAAGTTTGACACAAAATATATTGAAAAGTCATCAGTTTTACATTATAAGCTCTTATTTTTTTTAAAAATAATAATTATGAAGAATAGTATTAATGGTTTATTTTTATTCTATAATATATAAAATATGAACTATCAATTTAGAATTATTCCTAATGATAATTTAGACCAAATTATTCCTTTAGTTTATGAGCTAGGAGAAGCTAAAGTAAGCACAGAATTACTTAAATCGCGTTTTAATGAAATGAAACATCAAAACTATGAGTGTGCAGGTATTTTTGATGGAGATGATGTAATTGGTGTTTCTGGCATGTGGTTTTGTACCCGACACTATATAGGTAAGTCCGTTGAATTAGACCATGTTTATATTAAACCAGAATACAGAGGGAATGGTTTAGGTAAGCAATTTATGGCTTGGATTAATAACTATGTGAAGAAAAAAGGTTGTAATTCTGTAGAGTTAAATACTTACGTTCAAAATTATCCTTCACACAAATTTTATTATAATGAAGGCTTTGAGATTTTAGGATACCATTTTTTAAAGAAGCTTTAACCTATTTTAAAAATCCTAAATCAGAATTAGTATCTATTTCATAAGGAGCTTTTCCATGTTCAAAAATTCTGGCTTCTAAAATTCCTTTTAATGTTAGAGTATTATTTTTTACATTTATCCAACTGCCTTCTCTTAATCCTATAACAGGTTGAGTATTATAAGCATGAAATTCTTTAATACGTGTTTCTCTGGTCTCTCCCATATGTGTACTACCAGCAATTGGATCTAAATAATGCGGATTTATATTAAATGGTACTAAACCTAAAGTTTTAAAACTTGGAGGATACACAATTGGCATATCGTTAGTGGTATTCATCGTTAAACCACAAATGTTACTACCTGCACTTGTGCCCAGATATGGTATACCATTGCTAATGGCATCTTTTATAGCAGATAAAACACCATTCTTATACAATTGAGAAACCAAAACAAAAGTGTTACCACCTCCAACAAAAATACCTTCAGCATTTAGTATAGCATTTTTTGGATTTTCAAACTCATGTAAGCCTTTTATAGTTTTACCTATTTTACTAAATGCTTTTGATACAGTTTCAGTATACTCATCATGAGAAACACCACCAGGTCTTGCATAAGGGATAAAAATAATGTCGCTGGCAGATTTAAAATGAAGTTTTAGCTCATCTAAAAGATATTCTAAATAACCACTTCCATGAATAGTAGATGTGCTAGCAATTATTATCGATTTCAAATTTTTATATTTTTAGTTGTATAGAGTTACAAAGAACGTTAAACTTTTTTTGAAAATTTATATTTTATCATTTAACAAAGATTTTTATGAGAATTAAATAATATATCCGAAATTTAGTACAAGAAATAATATACATGAAAAAAATTACAATATTAGTATTCAGTCTTTTTGCATTAATGGTTTATAGTCAAGATGTGGAAAGAATTTCTATAGATGGTAGAATTATTGTATCGTCTAACGACAAAGAGGGAGTAACCGTTTATAATTCATCTTCTAATAAGGGTACTATAACCAATGAGCAAGGAGAATTTGTTATAAAAGTTGCTGTTAATGATATCGTTGAGTTTGGTGCACTACAATTCAAAGATTTTAAGATTACAATAACCGATGATATAATTAAAACCAAGCGGTTGACAGTAATATTAGTAGAAGAGGTTAATAAATTAGATGAAGTTGTATTATTACCGTTTGGACTTACAGGGAACTTAAATGCAGATTTAGGAAATGTAAGAACCTATAATGTAAGTTTAGATGCTATTTATTTTGGTTTTAATAATATAGAAGATTTTGAGTTTACTGCAGATTATAAAACTAAGATAGATAATCCTGCTTTTGATGATTATCATCCAAAAGTAGATAATATGCTCAATATTATAAATCTTGCAGGTTTTCTAGTAAGCCAAGTTGCAGATATTGATAAAGATAAACCAGTTTCTAATGCAGAAAAAGAAATAAAGAAAACACCTTTTAAAGAAGCTTTAGATAAGTATAGTATTAATTATATCCATTCAAATTTTAAAATCCCACTAGATCAAGTTGAAGCATTTACAGATTATGTAGAAGCGCAAGGAGTGGATGAAGTGTTGTTAAAAGAAGATAAAGAAATGCAATTTTTAGAGCGTATCACTCAATTAAGTAAATCTTTCTTAAAATTGCAGAGTGAAAAAGATTAATATTATTTCTTTTCTTATTGCTTTTGTAATAACAATAGCTGTAAAAGCGCAACGCAAAGATTTAAAAGGTCAACTCATTGCTGATGATGAGGTAGAAGGTCTTCATATCCAAAACAGAACTGCAGCAAAGTATGCCATATCTATCGAAGATGGTAGTTTTGTGATTTCGGCAAAAGCTTTAGATACCTTAATAATTTCAGGTGTTAAATACCAAACACAAGAATTGGTGATTTCCCAATCTAATGTCGATTTAGGTAGTTTTAATGTTTTGTTAGTTGAAAAAGTGAATGCGTTAGACCAAGTTATAGTTGGTAAAATTCTAACTGGAAGTTTAGAATCTGATCTTGAAAATTCTGAAACTGAAACTGAAATTAATTTTTACGATTTAGGCATTCCTGGAAATGTAAAAAAACCACTTACACAAAATGAACAAAAGTTACATGATGCTGATGGAGGATCATGGGGAGCTTTAGGAATTGGTTTTGCGGTTAACTTTCATAAATTGCTTAATAGGGTTAGTGGTAGAACCAAAAAACTGAGAAAAATAGTTGCCTTGGACAATGAAGAAAAATGCATATCGAGACTTAGACGAGAATTTGGAGAAGCAATTTTTGAAACAGACTCCTTAGCTGATAATCTGAAGAATGAATATTTTTATTTTTGTCAAGAGGATGAAAATTTCAAAGCAATTTGTGACGAAAACAATGATTTAAAAGCTATTGAATTTTTACAGAGAAAGTTAAAAGCTTATAATAAGAATAGAGAATCCGTAACTAAAGATTAACTTTGGAATACTTTTTGGACTCAACGCTAAAACTATTCGAAATAAACACATGAAATCATTTTATTTAATACTTGCCTTAGTGCTGCTACCCTTTTTTAATTCTAGCAGTGAAAAACACGAATATTACGTAAGTGTAACAGAAATTAATTATGCTAAAGAGCAGCAATCGCTTCAAATTATTAGTCAGATTTTTATTAATGATTTTGAAAAGCTATTGCGAAAGCGTTATAATGAAGATGTAACACTTGATCCAGATAGCGACTCTAAAACTATTGATAAATATATGCAGCGCTATATAGAGGATAAACTAAAAATAAAAGTTAATGGCAAGGCCGTAAATTTCAATTTTATAGGTAAAGAATATAAAGAAGATATAGCCTATTGTTACCTCGAAATTGAAAACATTTCAGGCATAAAATCAATAGAAGTTACTAATACAATTCTATTCGATATTTTTTCAGAGCAACAAAACATTGTAAGGTTAAAACTTTTAGATAAAAATAGAAGTTTTTTACTACTTCCAGACGATGATAAATGTATGTTAAACTTTAATTAAAATTCTGTTAATGCAACTCAATTGCGTATTTTAGGCATCATTTTTTAACAACACAAAAAATCAACATGAAAATTTTTAAGTATTTCTTATTCGCTTTTCTTTTTGTTTCTATGAGTACATTCGCTCAAAATGAAATAAAACCTGAGCGTAAACCTGGTCACACTAATCAAAACAAATTCAAGCAATTGTATGATGAGTTTGCAACACCAAATATGTTCAGAACAGGTTCTGGTGCTCCAGGTCCTGCGTATTACCAACAACAAGCAGATTACAAAATGGACATCGAAATCGATGATGTAAATGCAAAATTGTACGGTAATGAAACCATTACTTATACGAATAACTCACCAGACGAGTTAACGTATCTATGGGTGCAACTAGATCAAAATATGCGTGCAAAAGATTCTAAGACACCACTTATTAGTGGTTCAGGAATTGGTCCTGCTACTACATCTTCTAGAGCAGTTGGATCTTATTTAAAAGAGCGTTTTGATGGAGGTTTTAATATAGAGCATGTAAAAGATGTTAATGGAAAAGACTTATCGCACATGATTAATAGAACAATGATGCGTATTGAGTTACCGAAATCTATGAAAACAGGAGATAAGTTCTCTTTCAACATTAAGTGGTGGTATAATATTAATAATCACGTTAAAGATGGTGGACGTTCAGGTTACGAGTATTTCGAAGAGAATGACAACAGAATTTATGTAATGGCTCAGTTTTATCCTCGTATGGCAGTATATAATGATGTAGAAGGATGGCAAAATTCTCAATTTTGGGGACGTGATGAGTTCGCTTTACCATTTGGTGATTTTGATGTAAATATTACAGTACCAGCAGATCATTTATTAGATGGTACAGGTTATTTAACAAATAGAGAAGAGGTTTATACTAAAGATATGATGAAACGTTATAACAAGGCTAAAAAATCTTACGATAAGCCAGTTATGATTGTTACACAGGCTGAAGCTGAAAAAACTGAAAAAACTAAAAGTAGCAAGAAAAAAACTTGGAAACTTTCTGCGCAGATGGTTCGTGACTTTGGTTTTGCAACATCTCGTAAATTCCTTTGGGATATGATGGCTGTAAAAATTGGGGATAAAGACGTAATGGCTGTATCAATGTATTCTAAAGAAGGAAACCCTTTATGGGAGCAGTGGTCAACAAGAGCTGTTGCAAGTACATTAAAATCATATTCTCGTATGACTTTTGATTACCCTTACCACAAAGCAATTTCTGTACATGCGCCTATGGGAATGGAATACCCAATGATCTGTTACAACTTTGGTCGTCCAGATAAAGATGGTAACTATTCTGATAGAACTAAATTTGGAATGATAGGTGTTATTATCCATGAAGTTGGTCACAATTTCTTCCCAATGATTGTAAATAGTGATGAGCGTCAGTGGACATGGATGGATGAAGGTTTAAATACATTTGTACAGTATGTTGCAGAGCAAGATTTTGGTGAATGGAATCCAACAGCACTTTCAGAAGGGCAAGATAAATATCCATCACGTAGAGGACCTGCTAAGAATATTGTAAGATATATGGGTGGAAATCAAGATTACATTGCTCCAATAATGACTAAAGGTTTAAATACTTATCAGTTTGGTAGTAATGCTTACAGCAAACCAGCTACAGGTTTAAACATCTTAAGAGAGACTGTAATGGGACGTGATTTATTTGATTATTCGTTTAGAGAATATGCACGCCGTTGGATGTTTAAGCACCCAACACCAGAAGACTTTTTCCGTACTATGGAAGATGCATCTGCATTTGATTTAGATTGGTTCTGGAGAGGTTGGTTCTACACTACGGATTACACTGATATTGGAGTAAAAGAAGTGAAGAAATTTGCCGTGACTAATAATCCTAACGAGGATGGGAAGAAACTGGCTCAACGCTATAATAGAGACCCAAATAGCTTGGTTTATTTTATTGAAGAAGGAAAGGAAGGTTATGACACTGCGATGAAAGCTAAATCATCTATTGAAGACTTACCTACAGTAAAGGAATACATTATGGATAACTTTACAGCAGAAGAGCAAAAGGCAATGAAAAAATCACCTAAATATTTTTATCAAGTGACTTTTGACAAGCCAGGTGGATTAGTGATGCCTCTTATTGTAGAATATACATATGATGACGGTACAAAAGAGAAAATAACGTATCCTGCTCAAGTTTGGAGGCTTAATGATAAAGAGGTAAGTAAGGCAATTGCAAGTGATAAAGAAATCGTTTCTATAATGGTAGATCCAGATTTAGAAACTGCAGATGTAGATACATCAAATAATTCTTGGCCAAGAGAGGTTAAAGAAAGTAAATTCGATAATTTTAAGAATAAAGTAAAGGACTAAGAATTTAGATTATAATATTAAGCCGACTTTAACAAGTCGGCTTTTTTTTTATTTTAATATAGTAGTGGTATTATTCATAAAGTCACTCTATATTTGCATTGTGATACAGTTAACCACATTCTTATTTATTGGAGGCACCGAAATTGTTTTTATACTTTTTATAGTGGTGCTAGTATTTGGTGCAGATAAACTTCCCGAAGTAGCAAGAGGTCTAGGTAAAGGTATGCGTCAATTAAAAGATGCTACTAATGATATTAAGCACGAAGTCACAAAAAGTGCCAAAGAAAGTAATATTATAGATACAGAAGCTGCCAAGGATATTCAAAAAGAGATCAATACCATTAAAGACGATCTTAAAGATTTTACAGGTTCTGTAAAACGAAAAATGTAACCTATTTTTTTCTACTAATAGTTAAGCCATCTCGTATAGGTAACAAAACAGTTTCTATACGTTTATCATTTTTAAGAAGTGTGTTGTAATTCAAAACAGCTTTTGTAGATGCATCCTTTTCATTTAAAGGTTCTACCACTTTACCATGCCAAAGCACATTATCTGATAAAATAATGCCACCAGCATTTAACTTATCTATAATTAAGTGAAAGTAATTGCTGTAATTAGGCTTGTCTGCATCTATAAAAACGAGGTCAAACGTCTTATCTAGCTTTGGGATAACATCTAAAGCACTTCCTGTATGTTGAAAAATTTGATGTCCATAATCAGATTTATCAAAATATTTACGTTGAAAATCCACTAATTCTTCATTAATATCAATAGTATGTAACTCACCATTATTTGTTAAACCTTCAGCTAAACATAATGTTGAATAGCCTGTGAATGTACCTAATTCTAAAATAGATTTTGGGTTTATGAGTTTAGATAATATACTCAACACTCGCCCTTGATAAGGACCACTTAGCATTATGGGTTGTAATACTTTTTGGTACGTTTCTCTAGTTAACTGTTGTAGCAGTTCTGGTTCTTGCTCAGAATGTTGCACAACATAATGGTCTAAATCTTCAGGCAGAAAGTGCATAACTCTAAGATGTAATTCGTGTGATAAGTTTTTGTTTGGATCCTTTATCATCTCCACATAGCCATTGTATCACATTATCTTCCCAGATAGCATCGCGCTGAGTTTCTGTAATAATGTCTTGATCTATTGCTAGGTCTAAGATTTTACCAGGATAAGAAGATTGCTTTTCGCTTTCCATCTCTCCTAGAGGATAAGGATCGTCTAAGCCCATGAGAACTTGTTTAGAGCCTTGGTTTTTAATTAATAATTCTAAACCGCCAGTATCATGTACTAAAGTATCAAAGAATATGTTTTTATGACCAACAGCTTTTCTTGGGTGGCTTTTTCCTTCAAATAAATCTGGTCTACCATCAAAACCTTGAATACGTCTTCCTAAATTAATCTGTGCCAATTGACCTCCATGAGCAAAGCAAGTTCGCATGTTTGGGTACTTATCTTGGTAGCCATTTAAGGTTAAAAAATGATACGCATCAGCACATTGTGCTAGCATCCAAATCAAATGAAAACGCCAAGATGTATTTTCTAATTTTATGAATTTTTCTCCATCATACGGATGAATTTCTACAGCGAGATTATACTTATTTGCTAGCTCAAAAAGGGGTTCATTTTCTTCATCAAATATGCAACGCCAAGTGCCTATAGTATCCATGTAATGTGTTGGTAAACATAAGAGTTGCATGCCTAATTCCTCAACACAACGCTCTATTTCCCAACAAGCACCTCTTACAAACCCAGGATGCACTACAAAACCGCAAGTAAATTTACTTGGATTTTCACTTTGAACTTTTGCATTAAAATCATTCTGAAATCGCAAAGCCTGTTTCATTTCTTCAACACGCAATCCATTTCCGTAAAGTTGAGACAAGTTTAAAACAACAGCATGGTCAATTTTAAACCGTTCCATCCAAGCCAGTTTTTCATTTAAAAAGAAACTAGAATCTGTGATTGGTCGATTCCAATCTTTCTGAAGCATGTATTTACGATCTTTGTCTACCCAAAAAATACCTTTGTCTTTCATAAACTGAGGAATCTCCTCAGGGTAGGGAAGAAGATGTGAGTGGCCGTTTATTCTTAGTTTACGTTTACTCATCTATCTGAACCTTTTTTGGTGGTTGCATTACTTCACCACAATTAGGGCAGCTGCGTTTATCCTTATCTCCATAATAGGCATCAAAAATTGCAGGCATATCTGTTTCAATATTATCTAAAGTAAAATCCTCTTCATATAATTTTGTTGTACAATTTTCACAGAACCATAGTAACGCATCTTGTACGCCTTTTTCTCTCGGATATTCTATCACTAAACCAACTGTATTAGCACCACGTTGAGGTGAATGCGGAACCTTTGGTGGTAATAAGAAAATATCACCTTCTTTAATATGAATATCCTTTGGTGTGCCTTTGTCAATAACTTTTAAAACGATATCACCTTCTACTTGATAGAAAAATTCTGGAGTTTCATTATAATGATAATCTTTTCTACTATTTGGTCCACCTACTACCATAACTATAAAGTCACCATTTTTCCACACAACTTTATTGCCAACAGGTGGTTTTAATAAATGACGATTTTCTTCGATCCATTCTTTAAAATTAATGGGTGGGAATAATTTACTCATGATATAATTTTTTTAAAAAGGTAATTCTATAAAGTTACAAACTTTTTGTACGTCCACCATCAACAGGGAGATTAATTCCATTAATATAACTAGCACGTTCACTAGCTAAAAATGTAATAGCATCTGCAAGCTCTTCAGGCTTAGCAAAACGTTTTGCTGGTACTGCATTTTTCATGGCATTAGAAGCTTCTTCTTCAGACTTACCAGTTTTAGCCGATTTGTTTTTAATGATTTGAGTTAGACGTTCTGTTCCTGTAGCTCCAGGAAGTACGTTGTTGACAGTAATACCAAATTGTCCCAATTCATTAGCTAGCGTTTTACTCCAATTAGCAACTGCTCCACGAATAGTGTTACTAACTCCAAGACCATCTAATGGTTGTTTTACAGAAGTAGAAATCACATTAATTACTCTTCCATAGCCTCCTTCTTTCATAAAAGGAACAAGGGCTTGTACTAACACATGGTTGCATTTTAGGTGTTGTGTAAAGGCATTTTCAAATTCTTCAACTTTTGCAGAAAAAACTGGTCCACCTGCTGGTCCACCAGTGTTATTAACTAAAACATGAAAACCATGATGTTCTTTTATATAAGTTTCAACTTTAGCTTTCAATTCATCAGGATTAGAAAAATCAGCAACGATATAATCGTGATTTCTGTGTTGCGGTAATTCTGCAAGTGTAGCTTTGAGTTTGTTTTCATTTCGTGCAATTAGTGTTACAATTGCTCCTTCTTCGGCTAAGGCTAAGGCTGTTGCTTTTCCAATTCCAGCTGTGCTTCCACAGACTAATGCGTATTTATTGTTTAATTCTAGATTCATTTATATAGAAAATTTAAAACTATTTAAAGTCTTATTTACAACTTCATCATATGCATCATATTCTGAGGTTGTTGAGGAAAATGTAAGGACATATGCTGTCCCATTATTTATAATGTATACTTGTTTAAATTGTAATACCATGCCATTTCCAAAATCTGCTGACCAAACAACTTCTCTTGCATCTTCATCACCTAATTTAGTTTCTTTATTGGATTTAATTTCTGCTGATGGTATTTGAGCCATTATTTGATCTAATGAAATTTTAACATAATCTTCAATTGAGAGTGTTTGACCACCCAAAGGTTCTGAAACTAAATTAATACTTTCCCTAAATAAATCTTCTTTTTGCGAGTTTTCAGGTGCTTTTAACAAAAATAGAACAGAAGGTTGTGGTTTCTCATCACTAGACACCCAATCTTTTGGATAGCTAATACTATAATTGTCTTGCTCTAATGTTTGCCATTCATCTTGAGCTAGCATTATTGAAGATGATAATAATACTAATAAGGTTAAGAATTTTGTTTTCATAGTGTTTGGTTTTATTATTTATAACATACTAAATCAAGTTCAGTATGACAATGAGTTATCAATATTTAATACATACATTCTTAGCTTCCGTAAAAAAGCGCAAAGCCTCAAAACCACCTTCGCGTCCAACACCTGAAGCTTTTACACCACCAAAAGGTGTGCGTAAATCGCGCATCATCCAAGTGTTTACCCAAACAATACCAGCTTGTAATTGGTTACTCATGCGCATGGTACGTTTTAAGTTATTGGTCCAAAGTGTGGCTGATAAACCATACTTTACTTTGTTTGCCATTTGTAAAACATCGTCTTCAGAATTGAATGGCATAATGGTTACTACTGGACCAAAAATTTCTTCTTGGTTAACACGACATTCATCATTTGGAACTTCAATAACTGTAGGTTCTAAATAATAGCCGTTTTCATAACCTTTTACAGTCACTTCATTTCCACCACAAAGTACGTTTCCATTTTCTTCTTTGGCGATGTTGATATAGTCTTTTACTTTTTCTAAATGTGGTTTTGAGACTAGTGCTCCAATATTAGTGTCCTTTTCAGTAGGATGGCCAACTTTTAATACTTTTACTTTTTCAACAAAGTCTTTCTTGAATTTTTCATAAATAGACTCTTCTACGAAAATGCGACTTCCACACAAACAAATCTGCCCTTGATTTGCAAAAGACGAGCGAACCGTTGTATCTAACATATCATCATAATCACAATCTGCAAAAATGATATTCGGGTTTTTACCACCTAATTCTAAAGACAATTTCTTAAACATTGGAGCAGCGACTCTGGCAATATGTGCTCCTGTTGCAGTTCCACCAGTAAAAGAAATGGCTTTTATATCTGGATGCTCTACAATGGCTTGACCAGTTGAACCTCCAAGTCCATGTACTATATTTAAAACCCCTTTAGGTAAACCAGCTTCATTACAGATTTCTCCTAATAGATAAGCAGTCATTGGTGTCACTTCACTTGGTTTAGCAACGACGCAATTTCCTGCTGCAAGCGCAGGTGCGATTTTCCAGGTAAATAAGTAGAGTGGAAGGTTCCAAGGACTAATACAGCCAACAACACCAATGGGTTGTCTTAAGGTATAATTAATAGCATTTTGTCCAATACTTTCATGACTTTCGCTAGCAAATTGTGTTATGGCATTACCAAAAAATCTAAAGTTACTTGCAGCTCTAGGTATGTCAATAGTTTTTGCTAAAGACACAGGTTTGCCATTGTCTTTACTTTCGGCTTCTGCAAAACGTTGTAAGTTGACCTCTAATAACTCTGAAATTTTGATAAGAATACGACTGCGTTCTTCTAAAGTGGTTTGAGACCAACTTGGAAACGCAGATTTTGCTGCGATATAGGCATTTTCAACATCTTCTTTAGTAGAGTCTGGTATTTGCCCATAAACGTTTCCGTTTGAAGGGTTATAGTTGTCTATCCACCCATTAGCAATGGGAGGCATAAACTTTCCGTTTATGTAGTTTTGTATGTTCATCTTATCCAACCTCCTGCGAAATCTATAAATTCCCAGGTATTATTTGTTTTCTCAAATAGATAACCATTCCCATAATAATATGAAAAATCGACTTCTATATAAGCTTTATTTAATGATTTATTAAAGATAGGTTTGCTTAAAGAAATATTACTATTTTTTTCTAAATATTCATAAATACTTTCTAAAGAATCGGTAGATACAAAAACACGTTCTTTGACTAAACTATCACCAATATACAAATCATCTCTAATGTTTTTCCAATCAATAGCATTATGCCCAAAAGGTCTAAGCTTTTCTATATTGAATTTATCATTATAGATTTGATTATAGATAAAAGAAGTGTCTTGTTCGCTTAAAGTCATTGAAATAAGTTTGATTCCATTATGTATGCTATTTTCTTTATTTGAAATTTCTTTCTTAAAAATAATTGCATTTTCATATTTACCGCGTAGGATTATTGTGTCTTTTAATATCTCATTTAAAAATGTAAGCTTATAATCATTAGTAATTACAGGTGTTTCAATGATTCTTTTTTCAATATTATTAGTTAATATTTCTTTTTCTGAGTTTTTGCATGAGGAACATAGGACTAAAAAAAACATTAAAAAATAGTGATTTCCATAATTTGATATTGGATTATAGAAATTACTATTTATGTATTCTTTGATGTTTGTCATTTATAAAGAAACCTCTCGACTACTCTCGAGGAGACATTTTAATTACATTAAATACTAGTCTGTAAAATAGCTATACACATTTTTATACCTTCTCGAATATTACCAATTCGAATATTCTCATTCGGACTATGTTGATTATTATCCATATTCACCATAGGTACAATAATTGCCGGAATATCTAAAGTCTTAACTGCCGAAATAATTGGTACTGTACCTCCCATTGTTCTAATAGAAATAGGCACTTCGCCAAAGACTTTTGTGAGACTTTCTCTTAATGTATTTCCTAAGTTAGAATTTAAATCTGTTCTAAACGCATTAACACCATTTGTTCTTGTAAATTTCACGATTTTTTTATGTGTTAGACGTTCTTCATCTGTTGGGTCTCTATCTAAAACGAGATAGCCTAAACCTTCTATATGTGCTATCACTTTATCGAGTTGCGCTTTACCATCCGTTTCAACTACTAATCTTACATCGATATTTGCCATCGCAATTTTTGGAATCACTGTTTTAGGTTTGTCGCCTTTCCATGAGGTTTCTATTTGTCTTACATTTAATGAAGGATACTGAAGTGCTTCTTGGTAATTATTACCAACTTGTTCTGATTGTATAATGCCTAATCGTTTATTCAGTGCATCTGTATCATCTGGTACAGCGTTTAATATATCTTGCTCTTCAGGAGAAATGTTTATGCCTGAATAAAAATCTTTAATGAGAACTTTTCCATTCTCATCTTTCATACTAGATAGAATACGAGACAAAGAAAATACAGGATTTGGTACATAATTTCCATAATGGCCACTATGCTGTGGTAATTTGGCTCCATAGGTTGTAATTGTACATCTTGCAATACCACGACAACCAAAGGTTAGCGTTGGTTTGTTAGACTCATGCGCTGGTCCATCCATAATAATCATGGCATCTGCAGCATAACGCTCTTTGTACTTGCTTATGGTTGATAAAAATGCATTAGAACCATATTCTTCTTCTGGATCAAAAACTATCTTAATATTAAATTTTGGTTCAATACCTTCTGCTTTCATAAATTTTAAAGCATTAAAAAGCATGGTTATTGGTGCTTTATCATCTGCAGCAGCTCTAGCAAAAATGCGCCATTCATCGTCTATATTTTGATTAATGGCATCCCAATTAAGAGTTTCCCAATTCCCTTGGTCGTCTTTATGTTTTAAAGCTGGTATAAAAGGATGGTCTTGATCCCATTTGTTTGGATCTACAGGTTGCCCATCTATATGAAAATAGAATAAAACTGTTTTAAATTCTGGATTGTATTCTTTCTCTATAAGAAGAAGAGGAAGGGTAGAGGATTCTAATAAATTGATTTTAAAATTGAGTGTCTTGTAGTTATCAGCAACCCAGTTTATGTTTTTAAGCATGAGTTCTTCGTTTTCTGGAAGATTTGGTATACTAACAAAAGCTTTGTGTTGTTTAACGATGTCTTTTAAATTATCTTCTATCATTGCATCCCAATTTGTTTGAGAATGCACAATGAAGCTCATAAATAAAAGTAGTAAAGTGAATTTTAGTTTCATTTTAAGTAGTTTTCAATATCTTTTTTTAGTTGTTCTGCTTCATTACTAACTTTAGTTAAGGTTTCGAAGTAAGTAATATTAACACCTAAGAAAGCCTTAAGTGATTGTATGTATTCCTTGTCTTTTTTTAAAGCGTTAAAATCGTTAGGAATCATTTTTCCGTGAGCATCTCCTTCAAAAACTGACGTAAATTTTTTTCTATAGTAATCTATCATATAGCTGTAAAAATCTAAATGTACTTCTTCAAAACCTCCTTTTGTATCATTAATAGATGATGTGTGGAATTTTCCAATTGCTGATCGCAATTTAGGATCCTCAACAAGGTCTGTTCCTATAGATACTAACGATTGATAACCACTGGTTTTAAAATCAATATTATCGTAAGCGTTTGTTGCTCTAAAATGATAAGCCAAAGAATCATGATAAGGTTTATCGGTTTCTAGAACATCAATTATTGTATTAATTGAATAAATAGTCCTTTTTATATTATTCGTTCTTGTATTAATAACTCTATCTAAATCTACTAACGTATACTCCAAATCTGAAACAATTTCTTTTAGGACTTGTTGTTCTTTTTCTTTGGCTTTATTGCCTTCATTCCAGTTATTAATCTGTAGTGCAATTAAGATTCCAATCACAACAAGGATAATTTCGCCAATGGCGTATTTGAAGTATTTGGATGTTTTGTTTTCCATAAGAAGTGATTTGCGTATGTGACGGAAGAATTTAATCATAACATCTAGTTGTTCTTTGGTTTTGAAAGTTCTATAATGTTATCTAAAGTTTCTTGTACTTTTTGCAATTCACCACTAGAGTTTAATATTTGATCAACTAAATCGTAATTGTTTTTTATTAAATATTCAAACTCCAAAGTTTGTAACGCATCAAAATTATTCCGCTCATCTTTAAAATTATATTTCCAATCAAAATGTTTAGACATATATGCATCATATTGATTTATTATATAATCTCTTGAGCGTAATTCTTCTTCTTGATAATCTGTAATTAAATCATTCCAGGATATCAATAAATCGCGTAAGGTTTTGTTTTTAATGATATCGAAAGATGAGGTACTCGCCAATGCATTAATACTTGTTTGAGATGGATTAAAAGTAACACCTCCATACGACCAAAAAAGTTGATAACTTAAAGAATCTAAAACTGCAGGTTTAGGTTTTGTAGTTATAGGGAATAACTTAATAATTTTCGCACTATTACTATGTGAACGTCTATGACTAAATACAACAGAATCTAACTGTTTTTGGTTCTGTTTAAACTCTTTGTGAATGTTTGCTAAAATGGCAGTTTCTTTATTAGAATTTATTCTGTTTTCATTCCAATTATTAATCTGTAGTGCAATTAAGATTCCAATAACCACGAGGATGATTTCACCAATGGCGTATTTGAAGTATTTGCCTGTTTTTCCTGTTTCCATGAGTTTGTATCTTATTTTTCGAAAGAATTTAATCATTCATATGTTTTTTAGAAAGTGTTCTAATTTTAGTTATTTTTTCTAATGTAGATTCTAAATATTCACTACCACTAGCTCTATTGTTTTTATAAAGTCTAATAAAACTAATGTTAGATTGTTTTTCGAAAAATGCTTTAATATCAACTAGTATGGCATACTCGCGCCATTTGTAATCTGAAAAATCTTTTTTAAGAATAGGCACCCAATCATTTTTAAAAGATTCTTCTACATCCTCAAAGGCTTCATAAGCATGATATAAACTTTCGTCGTAATAGGATATTAGTTCTAATTGAAGTTCTGTATCGGAAATAATATCTATTCCTTTTGATTTTAGAATTTCAAAGGCACTGGATTGTGATTTAAACATTTCAAATGAAATAATTTTTCCCATCCATTGGTTTATACTATCGCTATAAACCCCATTAGCAACTTGTTCTAATAATCGATTTGTTAGTTTAGTAGCTTCTTTGGAATGAAATAATTGTTCGGATAAAGCAATGGAATCATTTTTTAAGTTTTTATTAATAAGCGTTAGGATTTCTTGCTCGTAGTTTCGGTTTTTTCTTATATCATTCCAATTATTAATCTGTAGTGCTATTAAGATACCAATGACAACAAGGATGATTTCGCCAATGGCGTACTTAAAATATTTGCCTGTTTTGTTTTCGCTCATGAGCTTAAATCTTATTTTACGGAAGAATTTAATCATTAATAAGCTTTTAGTTCATTAATTATTAAATTTCTAAGACTATTGTTTTGCGTTAAAAGTTTATTCTTAAGTCCATTTATAATGGATTTTAGTTTAAAATTTGCTTCAAATAGAAGTTGCTGAAAATCAGAGTTCTTACTAATCTTTATTAGGTCATTCTTACTTAACATATTTACGTCATTAGCATCAAGAGCCTCAAACTGACTCGATAAGTTATAGACTTCTTTTTGCCCTAAATACGGTCTAATCTTATCTTTAACTATACTAATAAACTCATTCATTTCGATTAATCCTTTGTTTAAATCTTCATTATAATCTATAAGTTCTTTTCTAATCGTCTCATTATTTAATTGGCTTACTAATAACGTTGACGTTTTTTGACTAGGCGCTTCAAAAGCTACATAGCGCCTAATATGTCTTGGACTTTCAGTTAATGGCTCATTAGAATTTTTGTACCCTATATTATAAAGTTGCTGGTGTAAATTATTTATTTCTGATAGTACTTTAATGTTTGAATCGAAAGCAATAGAATCTAATTTTAGATCTCCAAGTAGTTTGTTGAGTTCAGTAGATTCAGTTAGTCTGGTTTTTCTGTGCTCATTCCAGTTGTTAATCTGTAAGGCTAATAAAATACCAATCACCACAAGAATAATTTCACCAATGGCATAGATGAGGTACTTACTGAATTTGTTTTCAGTAAAAAGGCGTTGACGAACGCGGCGAAAAAAATTAATCATTTGCTGTTGGTAACAAGCAAATTAGGTTGATGGTGTCCTTGAGGTTGGTTAACTATTTGTGTTTAAAGATAGTGATATGTTACAAATTACTGTTTTTGCAATAATGACAATTATGATTTCCTAAAAGCCATCACCTTAATCTCAATCACTAAATCTGGATGTGGTAATTGGTGCACAGCAACGGTTGTTCTGGTTGGCCCTGTTACTTTATCAAAGAACTCTGCATAGGCTTTGTTGTAATCTGCAAAGTCATTCATGTTAACTAAAAAAGACGTGACATCTACTATATCTTTTAAAGATGCTCCCACTTTGGCTAGATTGCCTTCTATGTTTTTTAAGACTTCTTGAGTTTGGGCATAGGCGTTTAGCTTTTTCGTTCCCATGTCGTCAATAATATCAACACCTGCAATAGTGTTGTCTGGTCTGCGAGAACTTGTGCCAGATACGAATATAAAATCTCCGACTTGTTTTACATGTGGATATGCTCCTCTTGGTGTTACTACTTTTCCTGCGGAAGCAGGTTTTGAATTGCTACTCATAATTTTATATTTTCCATCATTGCGAGGCATTTTTTTGCCGTGACAATTTGTTTGTTTTTAACTCTGTTCATTTGCCTTGATGCAAACGAACCAAAAATCACGATCAAAATATAGGAAATTGCTACAGCAACATTCATTTTCGGAATTCCGTGCTTGAAGCTGCGCTTCGCATCTACATTCCTTCACTCATTATTTCTGAATTTTGATGTTCAATTCTATGAATTGATTTGGGACTAGCATTTTTTGCTTTCTATAGTCCTTAACTCTTAATTTATTTTTTTGCTAACTGCTAACTGCTAACTGCTAACTGCTAACTGCTAACTGCTAACTGCTAACTGCTAACGCAATCCAGCAATTTTATCATCTTCTAAAATCGCTTCTGTTTCTGTTTTCACTTTGTCTAAAATAGCTGTAATATCATCCTCTGTAGAAATCACACCATCAGATAGCATATTTAAAATGGCTTTGTCTTGAGCTCTTCCTCTTAACATGGCTTCTCTATAACCAATATCCTCATTAAAGGTAACTAAACTATATTTTGATGAATAATCTTCTGGAAATTTATTCTCAAGCTCCATTTCAATTTTTCGTTTTTCTTTAAAAATTGCTTGGCCAACATGACTTTTCATTTCATGAAAATTATCAACTGCTAAATCGGCAATTGCATCTGTATCTTTTTTCCTGTTTTTCTCATAAGCCTCAAAAGTAGCTTCCCAATTTTCTAAATTTTGATCGAGCACTTTGTCAAATTCAACCACATCTTCAAAAGAGGCATTCATGCCTTGTCCATAAAACGGTACAATAGCATGAGCAGAATCTCCCATTAGTAAAGTATTGCCTTTATAATGCCAAGGAGAACATTTTACAGTGCCTAAAGGTGCTGTTGGATTTTCAAAAAAGTCTTCAACCAAATTTGGCATTAATTCTAAAGCATCAGGGAATTCCTTTTGGAAGAATTCCGTAACTATTTCTGGTGTCGTTAGGTTATTGAAATTGTATTCACCTTCATCGTAACTTAAAAATAGTGTCACTGTAAAGCTGCCATCTAAATTTGGTAATGCTATCACCATAAAATCACCTCTTGGCCAAATATGTAAAGCGTTTTTATAAGTTTTATAGCCACCATCTTCTGCTGGAAGAATACTTAGCTCTTTATAACCATGTGTTAAATAATCTTGTGAAAAACTAAACAGAAATTTCTTCTCCAAATAGTAACTCTTTCGTAAAGCAGAACCTGCTCCATCTGTAGCAATGATACAATCAGCATCTTCAATAAATTCATCTTTAGTATGATAATCTTTGAACAAAGCTGTGGTTTTTTCAAAATCAACGGATTTGCATTTTTTGTTGAAATGAATAGTGACATTATCGTGTTTTTCTGCTTCAGTTAAAAGTAAACCATTAAGTTCCCCTCTAGAGATAGAGTTGATATACTCGTGGTCTCTTCCGCTGTAATTAGACAGAAATGTATTACCCTCTTTATCGTGCAACATTCTGCCATTCATAGGAATACATAAGTCCTTAACTTTGTCTTCAATACCAACAAGTTTCATTGCTTTATTACCACGGTCCGAAAACGCTAAGTTGATAGAACGACCAGCAGAAATGTCTGTACTTCTGAGATCTGGACGCATTTCGTAAACAGTAACATTGTAGCCACGTTGCCCTAGTCTTAGTGCTAATAAACTTCCGCAGAGACCTGCTCCTATGATTAGTATATTTTGTTGTTTGTTACTCATATTATTTTGTCTAGTCGAGCGCAGTCGAGACTTATTTTGAACCTCTCTTTAAGCTGCGCTTACTATCTTCAATTCAAATATATTTGAATTTCGATAATGCTCGAGGAGACATTTAGTTATTGTTCAGTATATTTTTCATCTTTTCAACCATTTGATACACATCTTCAAATGAATTATAAAGAGGAACAGGTGCACATCTAATCACGTCTGGTTCTCTCCAATCGCTAATTACACCAGCTTCAGTCAATTTATCGTGTAATTTTTTATCAGCATTTAAAACTTGAATAGATAATTGACAACCACGTTCATTAGGATTTTCTGGAGTTATAATTCTTATGACATCTTCACCAAGTTCTTTTAATAGAAACTCAAAGTAACCTGTGAGCTTCTTGGATTTTGCTAAAAGCTTATCCATACCTACGTTGTTAAACATATCTAATGAGGCTTTAATTGCTGCCATAGATAGAATAGGAGGATTACTTAATTGCCAACCTTCTGCGCCTGGCAACACATCAAACTCATGACGCATATTAAAACGTGTTTGTTTATTATGACTCCACCAACCTGTAAATCGGTTTAAGCTTTTATCATAGGCGTGACGCTCATGTACAAAACAACCAGATAAACTTCCTGGTCCTGAATTTAAATATTTATACGTGCACCAAACTGCAAAATCAGCTCCTGAGTTGTGTAAGTCTAAGTTGACGTTACCTGCTCCATGAGCACAATCAAAACCTACCATACAGCCATAACTGTGACCAAGTTTTGTAATACGTTTAAAGTCGAAGAATTGACCCGTGTAGTAGTTAACACCTCCAATCATGACTAAAGCAATTTCATTACCATGCGCCTTTAGAATAGTTTCTAAATCTTTGTAGTTTAATAATTCTTCACCGTCTCTTGGTGTCCATAGAATTAAACCTTCCTTATCATCATAACCATGATGGCGTAATTGAGATTCTACAGCATATTTATCTGAAGGAAAAGCATCACTTTCTATAAGTATTTTATAACGTTCTTTTGTTGGCTTATAAAATGAAGCCATCATAAAATGAAGATTCGCAGTTAGCGAATTCATTGTCACGACTTCAATTGGTTTTGCGCCAACTAACTTAGCCGAACTTTCGGTTAGAAATTCGTGATAAGGTAGCCAAGGGTTTTTAGCTTCAGTATGACCTTCTACACCAAGATTTGCCCAGTCTTCAAGTTCTTGATTAATATAATCTTTAGTTGACTTTGGTTGTAACCCTAGAGAATTACCGCAGAGATAAATTAATTCATTTCCGTATTTGTCTTTTGGAATGTGAAATTGTTGTCTGTAGCTAGATAATTCGTCTAAAACATCTTGTTGTTTAGCGTAATCTAGACCGTGTTTGTAGTCGGACACTATGCGTTGATTTTTCGGTTGCTAACAAAAATAAGGATTTAAAACGTAGGATTAAAGGTGTTTTTTAAGACATAATAATTTTGACTATCTTTAATGAAATAACAAAATTATGGGTAAGGCAAAAGAGTATTCAAACGGTGAAGTAACCATAGTTTGGGAAGCGGAAAAGTGTATTCATTCTGCAATATGTGTTAAGAATTCACCCAAAGTATTTCAGCCCAAAGACAGACCTTGGGTTAAAATTGATGCGGCTTCTACGAATGAAATTGTAGGTACGGTTAAAAAATGTCCTTCTGGCGCTTTAAGTTATTATATGAATAATGAAGATGACCATACTTCTGAATCCTTAGAAACTAAAGTTGAAGTATTAGAAAATGGACCACTATTAGTTTATGGAACTATAAAAGTAACCGACAAAGATGGTAATGAAGAAACTAAAAATAGAACGACTGCATTTTGTCGTTGTGGAGCCTCACAAAATAAACCGTATTGCGATGGTGCTCATGTAAAAGTAGATTTTAGAGGATAAAGATAAAGCACTTTAACTCGTAAGTTAAAGTGCTTTGATATATATAGGCGCCATAAGGCGGAAAATGTAAGCTATACGTTTTAAGTCGAAACTATGACGTGAAACTTACATTATAGAATGCAAAAGTAATGCCATAAATTTAGTCTTGCAAAGTAATATTTACATCCGCAAAATTTAAATTCCAGTTGCCATTGTCTTTTTTGTGGTCTATGGCAATTTTAATTCCGTTAAAATCTTGGTAGTTTTCAAAGGTTGTTGTTAATGATGGTTCTTTTGAGTTCCCTTTTCTAAATACCCATTCTTTAATTAAATAATTGTCATCATAATAGATATCGTATGCATCACCAGGAGTATAACCTCCTTCATTACTATACAAAATCGTAATCATATCTAATTGTTGCTTACTAATAGGTGCTTCAGCTTTTTTAGATTCTGAAACCGTTGCAGATGAATCCCATACCAATTGAAAAGGTACTAAAAGCCAATATTTATCATTAATAAAGCCTCTGTCTGTACCAATGTGAGTACTATCCATTTTGCTCCTAGTGTATTCTATTGATCCAGTATGATTTTCTAAAATTACTATATCTTCTTTTGGTTTCCATATCCAAGACCTTCCTTTTCCTTTTATAGTATCTCTATCGACTTTAAAAGTAAACTTTACTTCTTCAACATTATTCCAGTTTTCAAAACCATGTGCGTTGGCTATTTTTTCGGCAATAGTTAATTCTTTTGTCTCTTCCGTAACGGGTGTTTCTGATTTCTCTGATTTACACGCTGAAACTAGTAATAGACAAATCAAACCTAGATATAATGATTTCATGTGTAAGTATTTATTGTTTTAATTGTCACATGGAACATCCTTATTGTCATTTTTTTATTTGATTAAATATAAGACAAGGATGTTTCATATTAAAAAGTTGTTTTAAATTACACGCAAAATTAACCAACAATGGAAGAGAATACGAATTATTTTGAAGTTAATAAAGCAACTTGGAACCAAAAAGTAGGCGTTCATGCAGAAAGTGAGATGTATAAAATGGAAGCTTTTAAAGCAGGTGAAACATCTTTAATGCCATATGAATTAAATGCTTTGGGAGATGTAAAAGGGAAGTCGTTACTGCACTTACAATGTCACTTTGGACAAGATACTTTAAGTTGGAGTAGGTTAGGAGCTAAAGCTGTTGGTGTAGACTTGAGTGATGAAGGTGTAAAATTAGCTCAACAGTTAAATAAGGAGTTAAATCTAGATGCTGAGTTTGTGTGCTGTAATGTATTAGATACATCTAAGCATATTTCTGAAACGTTTGATATTGTTTTTACCAGTTACGGAACTATAGGTTGGTTACCAGATTTAAAGCCTTGGGCAAAAATGATTGCAGAACGTCTAAAAGTTGGTGGTACATTTTATATCGTAGAGTTTCATCCTATTATTTGGATGTTTGATTATGTCGAAGGTGAATCTAAAATGAGGTATCATTATAATAGAAAGGAAGCAATTTATGAAGAATATGAAGGGACTTATGCGAACCAAGTTTCAAAAATGGTGACTAAGGAGTATGGCTGGAATCATGGACTTGCTGAAGTCGTTAATTCACTAATTGAGGCAGGATTACAAATAGACTATCTTAATGAGTATGATGAGAGTCCATATGATGTATTTCCTGATTTAGTAAAGCTTGATAGCGGAATGTATAAGATGAAAGATCAGCTCTTTCCAATGTTGTTTGATATTAAAGCGACTAAGAAGTAATAAAAAAGCCTAAAACTTAGTTTTAGACTTTTTTATTTAATGCTTTTCTTCGTCTTTTAATAACTCTGGAAATTTCGCTTTAAATCGATTTAATCTCGGAATCGAGACAGCTCTTATATAACTCTGATTAGGATTACGTTTTTCAAAATCTTGATGGTACGCTTCACCTATATAAAACTTTTGAAAAGGATATACCTCCGCGGCTATTGTAGCACCTAATTCTTTAGCTAATTTAGCTTTCTTTTCTTCAATAATTTTCTTCTGGTCGTCATCTTGGTAAAAAATAATAGACCTGTATTGAGAACCTTTGTCAGGGCCTTGACCATTAACTTGTGTTGGGTTTTGAGAACCAAAGTATACATCGACAAGTGTTGAAAAACTAACTACCTTAGGGTCGTAAATAATCTCTACGGCTTCCGCATGACCTGTAGTGCCTGTATTACTCTTTTTGTAGTTAATATCTGTTGTATGTCCTCCAGAATATCCACTAATAGATTCTTCAACACCTTTAACACTCTCAAAAACTGCTTCTACACACCAAAAACATCCACTTGCAAAATACGCTCTTGCTTTACCATCTTGTAACGGCACAACCACTGGTTCTGCATCAATAATGGCTTGTTGTTTGTCACCAACTTGGGCTTGGTTATGACAGCTAAAAAATAAGCTAATGCTTAAAATGTAAAGTAATTTTTTCATGATGATATTTTTTCTTTTTCTAATAGACGTATAAAATTACGATTCCTTAAAGCGAATTGCTTTAAAATTTTATTAAATAAAAAAGCCCTTGCAATTTGCAAGGGCTTTTAAATATGTGTTAGAATAATTATTTGCTCAATTTAGCAAATAACTTATTCATTTTTGTTTTTTCTTCTTCAGCTAAAGTAGCATCTACCAAGATACGTCCACTGTGCTCATCAGTTATTACTTTTTTACGAGACGCAATTTCTACTTGTACTTGAGGTGGAATTGTAAAGAATGAACCTCCAGAAGCTCCACGTTCTATAGCAACAACAGCTAAACCATTTTTAACATTGTTTCTAATTCTTTTATAGGCTTTAACTAAGCGCTCGTCAATTTTCTTCTGAAATTTTTCAGATTCATTGTTAAGTGCTTCTTCCTCTTTTTCAGTTTCTTTTAAGATTTCATTAAGTTCACCTTTTTTATGCTTAAGGTGAGCTTGACGATCTTTTAAACGGTCTTTAGTTTCAGAAATAACTTCTTTTTTCTGCTCTATTTGTACCTTAAATTCTTTGATATGCTTTTCAGCTAATTGAATTTCTAGTTCTTGAAATTCAACTTCTTTAGTCAATGAGTTGTATTCTCTGTTATTTCTAACATTTTTTTGTTGCTCACTGTATTTTTTGATTAAAGCTTTTGCTTCTTCGATTAAATTCTTTTTTCCTTTAATCTCATCATCAATGATAGCAAGGCTATCATTTAGCTTTTCCATTCTAGTGTTAAGTCCTTCAACTTCGTCTTCTAAATCTCTAACTTCTAAAGGAAGCTCACCTCTGACATTTCTTATCTCATCTACTCTAGAGTCAATTAATTGTAAATCATATAGTGCTCTTAATCGCTCTTCAACAGAAACTTCAGCTTTTTTTGCCATAATTATAAATACTTTACCGGATTTGTATTTGTCTTTGATAAAATGATTGCAAAATTAGTAATTTTTTTTGAGAGATAGTCTACTAAAAACGATTTTGTGAATTGTTCGCTTTCATAATGCCCAATATCAGCTAAGATAATAGTGTTTTCTGCACTAAAAAAGTCGTGATATTTAAGGTCTGCAGTCACTAAAATATCTGCACCAGCTGATTTTGCAGCATTAATAGCAAAACTGCCTGATCCACCTAAAACAGCAACTTTTTTTATGGGCTTATCTAATAATGAAGAATGTCTTATAGATTCAGTATTCATTTTGTTTTTAATATGCAGTAAACAATCTTTAGGATTCATCTCATTTTCGAATTCTCCAATCATTCCCATACCTATATGTTGGTTGGTGTTTTCTATAGTTGAAACTTCGTATGCAACTTCTTCATAAGGATGCGATTCAAAAAGTGTTTTTAATACTTTAGATTCTAAGTGTTTTTTAAATGTTACTGAAATAGCTGTTTCATTTTCGATATGTAGTTCACCTTTTTGTCCAATAGTTGGGTTGGAATCTTCATTTCCGAGGTAAGTGCCTTCGCCATCAACATTAAAACTACAAGATTCATAATTTCCTAACATTCCTGCTCCTGCGTTAAAAAGTGCTTGTCTTAATTCTTCTGCATTGGTCTTTGGAACATAAGTTTGTAATTTTTTAATCGTACCAGATTGTGGAATTAAAATGCTTTTATTTTTCAATCCTAATTGATCACAAATAATAGAATTGACACCTTCAATAGCATTGTCTAAAGCTGTGTGGATTGAGAAAATTGCGATATTGTTTTGAATTGCTTTAATGACTACACGCTCTACATACGTTTTGCCTGTCAATTTTTTTAAGCCTTTAAAAATAATAGGATGAAAACTCACAATAAGATTACAGTTATTGTCTATAGCTTCATCAACAACAGCTTCAAGTGTATCTAATGTTACTAGGATACCAGAAACGGATTGATTTTTGTTGCCAACTAAAAGACCAACATTATCAAAATCTTCAGCATAAGCCAAAGGAGCAAGGCTGTGTAGGTGATTTATAACATCTTGTATTATCATAAGTGCTTATTTGTTTCAAAAATAATATATTTTAGTGCTCGTGAAGTTTATTAGAATCATATTATTTCCTATTGTACCCATTTATTATTTGGTGACATGGCTACGCAATTGGCTATATGATAAAGGTATTAAAACTTCTCAGTCTTATGATTTTCCTGTTATTTGTGTTGGAAATTTGAGTACAGGGGGTACTGGTAAAACACCAATGATTGAGTATTTAATTCGACTCTTAAAAGATAAAAAGCAACTTGCTACATTAAGCAGAGGTTATAAACGAAAAACTGAGGGTTTTGTTTTGGCTGATGCTAATGCAAATACAGACTCAATAGGAGATGAGCCTTTACAGTTTTATAATAAGTTTAAAAATGAGATTAAAGTTACTGTAGATTCTAATCGGCAAAATGGTATTGAGAACCTTAGAAGTTTAAGTTCTATGCCAGAAGTTATTTTATTGGACGATGCCTATCAGCATAGAAAAGTAAAGGCGGGTTTTAATATACTATTGACAGCTTATAATAATCTGTATTATAGAGATATAGTTTTGCCAACTGGAAATTTACGCGAACCTCGCTCAGGATCTAAACGTGCGGATATCATTGTTGTTACAAAGTGTAGAAAAGATATTTCGGAAGTCGAAAAACAAAAAATCACTTCAGGATTAAAGCTGAAAAGCCATCAAAAAGTATGCTTTAGTTATATTGATTATGCTGATAAAGTTGCATCTGCAAATAATTCTTTAAGATTAGAAACACTTCCAAAGTTCACCTTAGTTACAGGAATAGCAAATGCAAAACCACTAGTTGATTTTTTAGCTGAAAAAGGACTACAATTCGATCACTTAGAGTTTAGCGATCACTACGATTTTAAAGCTTCAGATATTGAAACTTTAAAGCCTAAACCGCTAATATTAACTACTGAGAAAGATTATATGCGTTTATCAAATGATAGAAGTCTAAAGGATAATCTGTATTATATACCAATTGAAATAAAAATAGACAAACCAGAGCTATTTAATACTGCAGTAAAGTCTTTTGTTAGCTAAAAAAGCTAGAGACTATTTTTTCACCAGAAAGTGCTGCATATAACTTCGACTCAAAATCTTCTTGCTTAAATGGTTTTGAAATAATATCATCAAAACCTGCTTCACCAAACTCATGCATTTTATCCTCTAAAGTCACAGCAGTAAGTGCAAATATGGTCAATTCTTTATCAAAAGTTCTAATAATTTTCGTAGCCTCTAGTCCACTGATACCTGGCATGTGAATATCCATCAATACCACATCGTATGTCGTGTCTTTCACCTGTTCTACAGCGGCTTCACCATTATCAACAATATCACAGTAAAGATCCATTTTGTTGAGAATCTTTTTAGTAATCATTTGATTGATCTTGTTGTCTTCTACAATTAGAATTTTAACATTACTTAAATCCAAATCTTCCATCTTATTAGACTTTTTAGTTTCTTCTACTTTAGTTTCTTCGACCATTTCAGAATACTCTAAAGGAAGCTCAAAGAAGAATGTTGTGCCTTTTCCAAGCTCACTCTTTAAGTAAATTTTCCCTTTAAGAATTTGAATAAGTCCTTTTACAATAGATAATCCAAGACCTGTACCTCCGTACTTTCTGTTGATTTGCACAGAACCTTGAGAGAAACTCTCAAACATGTGATCTTGTTTTTCTTTTGTAATACCAATACCATTATCTTCAATTTCAAAGCGAAGCGTGTACATATTGTCTTTTTTGTCAATTTTGTACGCTCTCACCCAGATGTCTCCATCTTTTGTGAATTTAATAGCATTACCAAGTAGATTAATTAAGATTTGGGAAATCTTTAATTGGTCACCAGTATAAGTTTCTGGTAAACCGTCTTCAAAATCAAAATGCAGACTAGTTTCATTGTCTTTAGCTGAGTTGCTAAGTGCTGAAATTACATTTTCGATTTTATTTTTAAGATTGAATTGTTCTGGGTCTAATTCAACTTTATTTGCTTCAATTTTATTGATCTGAAGAATATCATTAATAAAGGTCAATAGATAATCTCCTGAGAATTTTAATGATTTTAAATGTGGTATTTGATGCTCTTTAGGTTCTTCATCTAATAACATGTTTGTAAGTCCAGTAACAGCATATAGAGGAGTTCGTAACTCATGTGTTACTGTTGATAAGAAATTAGCTTTTGTCTTAGAGGCTAATTCTGCCTTTTCTTTTGCTACAATTAGTTCATCATTCTTTTTATGAAGCATATTGTTAGTTCTAAGCCTAATATTATTGTTTTTGTATAAAGACAAGGTTAAAAGCGACAGAATAGTAATTAAAGCGATACTTAATATGGTTGTTATTCTTGTAAAGGTGCTTTCTGCTTTTAGCTCATCTGATTGTGTTTTTAACTGTTGATTTTCAGCATCCTTATATTTATTAATATTTTGGCCAGTTATACCTTCAGATAAATTTTCGCGCTTTACATTTAATATGGAATCAGATAACTTAATATGCCTTTTTACATAATCTAAAGAATTAGAATAGTCACCATTCTTTTCGTAAATGTCACTTAGTGCTAAATACGCTTCATTAATATTTTCAGGTATTTTGTGGTTTTGCGCAATAGTTAAGCCTTCTTCAGCTTGAGATAGTGCTAGTTGACTGTTATTTAGTGCGCTAGATACTTTTCCGCTTTCAATTAATGCACTACTGAGTAAACGTTTTTTGTCGTACTTCTTAGCCAAAATGATTGTTCTTTCAAGCTTTGTTTTTGCTTCTTCAAAACGCTTTAGAGCGATAAAAACTTTTGCTTCATTTAAGGTGACTTCAGAGATGTATTCTTCTAAATTCTCTTGCTCAAATAAATTTTTTGCTGAAATAAATACTTCTAAAGCATTTTCATATTCCTTTTTGGTACTATAGATTACGCCCTTAATATTGTAAGTAATAGCTAAGTTAGGGTAATCTTCTATTTCACGTTGAATCTCTAAAGCCTTGCTAAGAGAGACATTTGCTTGATTCTTTTCATCAACTAAAAATTGAACTTTTGCAATTTTAGTGTGAATCTTACCTTGATTAGATTTATCATCGATTTTTATTGCAATATCTAATGCTTTATCTAAGTTGTTCTTAGCATTGTAATAATCACCTCGATCACTATATAATTTGGCTTGATTAATATGTTCTTGGAGTCTCAATGCCAACCTGTCTGTATCTTCTACACTGTTCTGTTGTGCAAAGATCAGACTGCAAAAACATGCTAAAAAAACAAATATGTTATATTTGATTCGGGACATTTCAGCTCACTTTAATTTGAACAAATATAATTATTTATTCGACAAAAGTGCTTTTTTGTCCGACAAATTGCATATTAAATCTAAAATTCGAGTGCTATAACCTGTTTCATTGTCGTACCAACCTACTATTTTTACCATATTTCCAATCACAGAAGTCATTTGAGCATCAAAGATGCAAGAATGTGAATTGCCAACAATATCAATAGATACAATTGGGTCTTCAGTATATTCTAAAATTCCTTTTAATTTTGATGAAGCTGCACTTTTGAAAATTGCATTTACGTCTTCAATAGATGTCGATTTTTCAACATTGATAGTGATATCTGTTAATGACCCATTTGCAACAGGGACTCTGATGCCACAACCACCAATAACGTTTGCTAAGTCAGGAAAAATTTTAGTTAAAGCTTTAGCTGCTCCTGTTGTTGTTGGTACTATAGATTGTCCAGCAGCTCTTGCTCGTCTTAAATCACGATGAGGTTGATCGTGCAAACTTTGATCAGTAGTGTAGGAATGTACAGTTGTAATGTAAGCTTGTTTTATACCAAAATGCGCTTTAATTAAAGCAATCATTGGTGCTGCATTATTGGTAGTACAAGATGCATTAGATATAATAGATTCAGAGCCATCAATAATAGTATCATTTACACCAAGGACGATTGTCTTAATCTCGTCATTTAATGCAGGTACAGATAAAATAACACGTTCAGCACCATTTTTTAAATGGTATTGAAGTTCTGTTTTAGTTTTAAATTTTCCGGTTGATTCTATTACATAATTGGGTCTAACTGTTGACCAATCTATAGCTTTAGGGTGTGATTGATTATATAATGGAATTTTATTGTCGTTAACAATAATATGATTGTCATCAAAAGAAATCGTTTCATTTAAAACTCCATGAATGCTATCATATTTTAATAAATGACTTAAGGTTTTAGCATTTGCTAAATCATTTATAGCAACAATTTTTATTTGCGGATGTTGAAGTGCCAATCTAAATACACGACGACCAATTCTGCCAAAACCGTTTATTGCAACAGTAATCATTAATTAATATGTTTTTGAGCTTTGTAAGAGGATCTTACTAGGGCACTACTTTCTACATGTCTAAAGCCTAGGTTTAATCCAATCTCTTCATATTCCTTAAACTGATCAGGATCGATAAATTGTTTAACAGGCAAGTGTTTTTTACTTGGTTGTAAATATTGACCAATCGTTACGACATCTACGTCATTGGCTTTTAAATCATGAAGCGTTTCAATAACCTCTTCTCGTTTTTCCCCTAAGCCAAGCATAATTCCAGACTTAGTTCTACGCTGTCCTTGCTGTTTTAAATATTTTAAAACACCCATACTACGATCGTATTTTGCTTGTATACGAACTTCGCGAGTTAGTCTTCTAACGGTTTCAATATTATGAGATACAACTTCTGGAGCAACATCAACAATGCGATCGATATGTTTTTCTATACCTTGAAAATCCGGAATTAAGGTTTCAAGTGTGGTTTCTGGGTTCATTCGTCTAACAGCTTTTACTGTTTCTGACCACATAATGCTTCCCATGTCTTTTAAATCATCTCTATCTACACTCGTTAAAACAGCATGCTTAATCTGCATCAATTTAATTGAACGTGCCACTTTTTCTGGTTCATCCCAATCAACCGTTTCAGGTCTTCCGGTTTTTACACCACAGAATCCGCAAGAACGCGTGCAAACATTTCCTAAAATCATAAAAGTAGCTGTGCCTTCTCCCCAGCATTCTCCCATATTTGGACAACTTCCAGATGTACAGATAGTGTTAAGTTTATACTTATCAACTAGACTTCTAAGCTCTGTGTATTTTTTGCCTGTAGGCAATTTTACACGCAGCCATTTTGGTTTACGTTCTGGTAAAATATTTGAAGCAACTTTCGTTTCCATTCATTTTCAAATTCAGAAAGCAAAGATACGAAGTAATTAATTAAAATTAATTAGAGTATGGTGAGATACCAAAGACTAAAACCAATTAAAAAAAATATACCAAGCCACGATAATACATGAAGTTTTAAACTTGGTCTCCAATCTTCTGGTGTATACTTACTCGAAATTAATCTGTAATTAATAATGGCATAAAAAGGTGCAGTTATAAATGAGAGTATAGTTGCAATTTTAATAAGCAATCCCATTTCAGAAGCAAAAACAAAAAAGATAATTAAGGTCCCGAAAGTCAATATTAAAATCCAAAGCAGATAGCCTTTTTTGTATGTTTTCTTTGTGAGTAATTCTAAACTTCTTGACATAGCTCGGGGTGAGGCATCTAGAGTAGTTATAGTTGTGCTAAACATTGTTGTAAATGCTGCAATTCCAATAATTATATAGGCCCAATTCCCTAAACTCTTCGTGTATAAGTCAATTAGTTGATTAGAAAAAATAGCAGCTTTATCACTGAACGTTTCTCCTGTTTGGAACATTACAAAATAGCCTAAGGATACAAAAGCAATTCCTAAAATTATAGCGCCAGCATAGCCAATATTAAAATCTAAAAGTGCAGTTTTTGGTGCAAATTCGCCTTCATCTTTTTTCTTTTCAATCGCCCAAATAGAATGCCAAACAGATATATCTAATGGAGCAGGCATCCAACCCATAAATGCTATTAAAAAAGCAATTTCGGTGGTGTTTTCTGGTAGCATTTGTACTAGTGTAATAGGCTTGTCAAATTCAATAAAAGCAAAGCAAACTGCGACCAGAGTACTAATAGTTAGTGTAACAATAATAACTTTAATGAGTTTGTCTAAAGTACTGTACTTTCCAAGGAAAAGAATTATGAGGCAAATAAATAAGATAATAACCGTCCAAATTTCTACACTAGAAATACTTTCAATCCCAAAGTTTAAAAAACTAATATCTCCAAAAAGAGAATTGGCCAATCCGGCACTAACAATAGTTACTGCAGTTTGAATAGTGAACATGGTTCCTAAACTTAAAATAAAATAGGTGACAAGAACTCCTTTGCCTAATTTATGATAACCTTCTAGTAAGCTTTCACCAGTTGCAGAAGCATATCTCGGTCCAAACTGAAAAAAAGGATATTTAAATAAGTTAACGAGTAATAATGCCCAAAGTAAACCAAATCCAAAATCGGCACCAGCTCTGGTGGATTGCACCAAATGTGATACACCTATGGCAGCACCTGCAAACAATAATCCTGGGCCTAATTTTTTAAGAGTAGAAAACATTATGTTTTAGTAATAATTGCAGCGAGAAGTTTTTTAGCCCTCAAAAGCTTCACTTTTACATTGTTCATAGGTTCTTTCAGTTCCTCAGATATTTCTTTATAACTCAATTCTTGAAAATACCTAAGGTTAATAACCTCTTGATAATGTGGTTTTAGTTTTTTGATGTCACGCAATAGCTTGGCTAAATTCTGTTCTGTGATAATTTTATCTTCGGGAGTAGGTGAATCATCTACAATTTCTAAATAATGGTTTTCGTTGTCTTTTGATGTGTTTCTGATTGATTTTTTTTGTTTTCGGACTAAATCGATATGAATATTTTTAGAAATAGTAATCAACCAAGTCTTAAACTTATAGTCTTCTTTATAAGTTTTAATCTTATCAAAAGCTTTAGAAAAAGTTTGAATGGTAATATCTTCAGCATCATTTTCGTTTTCAGTACGTTTTAGTTGAAACGCATAAACGTCATTCCAAAACGTATCTAACAGAAAATTGAAAGCAATTTGGTCATTCTTTTTTGCTTTGCTAATAGCCTCTTTTATTTCCAATGTTTGGGTTTAGATATAAGATTAGCAATAAAGATACTTAATTGTGTAGTAATTAAAAATAATTCTAGAATAGGCGTTAATATAATAAGGTCAACTTCTCCTAATTTTTTTGCCGTAAAACCAAAACACAATAATTGAATAACAAATCGTAATGCTATTAATGCCACAAGCCATTGCCAATCATAGCCTAACAATATTAATAAAAGACCTAAAGTCCAAAATAGTAATTGTGATATGTAAAACAGTCCCAAGAAAAATTTGTGCTTCAACTTATAAAACTTTGCAGTACTAATATGTCGTCTTTTTTGCAAAATCCAAGTTTTAATAGATGTTTTAGGCTCTGATGTTGTAAAGCTATCTTTTGTGTAGGTTATAGAAGTGTTTGTTTTATCTGCGACTTCATTTATAAATAAATCATCATCTCCCGATTTTATAGACATATGATTATTAAATCCAGAATTGTTAAAGAACAAATCTTTTCTGTACGCCATATTACGACCAACTCCCATATAAGGTGAACCTAGACTTGCATAAGAAAAATACTGTAAAGCTGTCATTGCAGTTTCAAATCGTATCAATTTATTTAATAATGAAAATTTCTTTTTAGCATAAGCACCATAACCTAAAACTATTGATTTTTCATTAGAAAAGTTACCGTTTATGTGCTCTAACCATTTATTTGAATTTGGAACGCAATCTGCATCAGTAAACACTAAAAAATCATGTTTTGAAACTTTTATACCAAGAGTTAATGCGTATTTTTTATTTCCCCAAAATGTTTCATTCGTTTTTACATCTACAAGTTGAATATTATCATTTTTGGCTTCAAATTCCTTCATAATTTTCAAGGTATCATCTGAAGAACTATCATTTACTAGGACAATTTCAAAATTAGAATACTCTTGATCTAATATTAAAGGAAGATTTTTCTTTAAGTTTTCAGCTTCATTTTTAGCACAGATAATTATAGAAATAGGAATGTTCTTCTTTAATCGAGTTTCTGCGCGTTTAATTGCAAAAGAGAAGAGAAAACTAAGGTAATAGAAAACTTGAATACTAACAACTCCTATAAATATATAGAACAGTATAGAGGGAAGTGTCATTAAGGCTTAAGAATGTTGAGGTTCGTTACAGTCTTTGTACTGATCCGGTGTTTTTCCACAAAAACCACAAGCTTCACCTTCTTGGTTAAGCATTGGATTTTGACTAGCACAAGTGCCAGCAAATTTACCGTCCTTTTTTGCCCATATTTTTATTGCTATTCCTGCAATGGCTAAAGCCAATAATCCTAATGTGAGTAGTAGTAATTTCATTTAAATCCCTTAATTTAGTGCAAAGATAATGCTTTTACTTTTATTTTGATGCCCTTCTTCAATGTGACTTAACAGCTTAATGTTGTGTCGTATACCTATATAAACATTTATTACTAACTAATTAATTTATCAATTATGAAAAAATTATTTGCTGAGTTCTTCGGAACATTTTGGCTTGTATTTGGTGGTTGTGGTAGCGCCATATTTGCTGCCGGATTTCCAGAATTAGGAATTGGATTTGTGGGCGTTGCTTTGGCATTTGGTCTTACTGTGTTAACTATGGCTTATGCAGTTGGTCATATTTCTGGTGGTCATTTTAATCCTGCTGTATCTATTGGCCTTTGGGCTGGTGGAAAATTTGAAGCTAAAGACTTAATAGGCTATATAATAGCTCAAGTTGTTGGTGCTATTGTAGCTGCTGGTGCACTTTATCTTATTGTTTCTGGTAAAGCTGGTTTTGAATCTGTAGGTGGGTTTGCTTCTAATGGTTATGATGCTTTATCACCAGATGGTTATAGTCTGATGGCTGTAATAGTGGCTGAGGTTATTTTAACCGCATTTTTCTTAATCGTTATATTAGGAAGCACAAATGTTAGAGCACCTAAGGGGTTTGCACCTATAGCTATTGGTTTAGCATTAACCTTAATTCACTTAATAAGTATTCCTATTTCAAATACTTCTGTTAACCCTGCGAGATCTTTAAGCCAAGCATTATTCGCTGATGGTGCTTATTTATCTCAAGTATGGGTATTTTGGCTAGCTCCTATTGTTGGTGCTATAATCGGAGGAATAATCCATAAAACACTTTTTGAAAACGAATAGTTTTCAAAATTTAGAATAAAAAAAGAGGCATATATATTTATATGCCTCTCTTTATTTATCTAATAAGCTTACTTAGTCATCTTTATCTTTTAAAGATATTTCAGCAACTTCTGTATCATTTTCACTGGCATCACCACCTTTAATTTTTATACTAAGCGCTAATGCATCTTCCATGTATGGTATTTGTTTCAACTTACGGTCAGACTCATCTAAAATGCCTAAGTTCACCATTCTATCTTGTAACTCAGCCCATATTTCATAGTACTGCTCTTTTGGTAGTTGAGGTAGAGTAATCACATCAATCATCGATGTTTTTTCTACAGGATTGATATATGCTACAGTTTTTAAGTTTTTAGCACGCTCGTTACCATTGATAACATATTTTCTGGCATCAGGATTGTTTAACTTCAGCAATTCTCTAGAGAGCTCATCTAACTTAGAGTTATTGTTTTCAATATCACTTCTTAAATCAAAAATTTCTTCAACAACGATATTGTTTTCGTTATTTAATTTTTGATTTTTTTGATAAAGCATAAATGAAGTTGCAGCAAATAATACAGCTGCAGCACTAGCTGCTATACTATACCAAGGTGTTTTTCTCTTTTGAACAAGCTGAATTACTTTGGTGTCATTCTTCTCATCTAAAGATTCTAAAATCTTAACTAAGATATCATTTGGTACATCTACAGCACCAGCTTTTGCTATAATCTCTAAGTTATCTTGAAGTTTTTCGTAAGCTGTTGCTGCTTCAGGATAATTTGAAATAAAATATTCTACCTCCTTAGTTTCTTCTATGGAAGTCTCGCCTAACAAATACATATTAAGTATGTTAGACTTTAAAAAGTTATGTAATTTTGTTTCCATAATTTAATACTTTAAGGATTATAAACCTTTTTAAGTTCTCTTAATCCTATTTTTAATCTAGACTTAATTGTACCAAGCGGAATGTCTAATTCATCACTCGCTTCTTGTTGTGTCATTCCTTGAAAAAACAAGGCGTCTAGCACTATTTGATACTTTTTGTCTAATCGCCCAACATGCTCTTTAATATCCAATACATCTTGGTTTAAATTGCTTGTTGGTAAGATATATACGTTTGAATTATCAATTTGGACTTCTTTTTGGTAGCGATTATTAAAACTTCTGAGTTTATCAATGGCTGTATTTCTAGCTATTCGGAACAGCCAAGTAAAAAGTTTAGCTTTCTTTTGATCGTATTTTGAAGCATTTTTCCAGACTTTTATAAAGGTTTCTTGCAAAGCATCTTGGGCAATTTCTTCGTTAATTGTAATTTTTAAAATCACACCATAAAGACTATTAGAATAGTTTTCGTAAAGTAAATTTAATGCACGTTTATCTCCTTTTTGAAGAAAATCAATTATTTTTTGTTCTGTAGGGGTAATACTCAAAATGTTAAAATCTTATTTTTTGATCTTTAAAACATCCAAAATGGATTTATAAACGTAAATATAACTAAATACACCACATAGTGGTGCTCACAATATATTATTAGAATGGTTTTAACTTCTTAAGAGGTTGATTAATAGCATTTTCAAATAAAATTATTCTAAATTCAAAAGTCACATTTTTATTGTGACTTTTGCTTTATATAATGTTGACTTCAGTCTCAATAGAAATATTAAAAAGACGTTTCACTGTTTTTTGTATCAATTTTGCCAATTCAAAAATAGCAGAACCACTTGCGTCATCATAATTAACCAAAACTAAGGCTTGTTTATTGTGCACACCATAATTCTTAAATCGCTTGCCTTTAAAACCTGCTTTTTCAATTAGCCAACCTGCTGGTACTTTAATTTCTTGTTCTGAAACCTTATAAGAAGGGACATCAGGAAAATTTTCTTGTAACTGTATAAATTGATCAGCAGAAATAATTGGGTTTTTAAAAAAACTACCACTATTGCCAATTTCTTTTGGGTCTGGTAATTTACTTTGTCTAATGCTTATTACAGCTTTAGAAATATCTTGAATTGTTGGGGTATCAATTTTTGAAATAATTAGCTCATTTTTTATAGCACCATAATCCATATGTAATTTATGGTTGCTTTTTGTAAGTTGAAGATTTACACTCGTTATGATGTATTCTCCTTTTAATTTTTGTTTAAAAACAGATTCTCTATATCCAAAATTACAATCGGCTTTTGTAAATGTTCTAATAGATTGGTCTTTTACATTAATAGCTTCACAATTCAGAAAAATATCTTTTAATTCTACGCCATAAGCGCCTATATTCTGAATTGGTGCTGTACCAATATTACCAGGAATTAAGGATAAATTTTCAATACCTCCATAATTATGCTCTAAAGACCAAAGTACAAATTGATGCCAGTTTTCACCAGCCATAGCTTTTACAATAACTGTACTTTCTGTTTCATCTACAACTTCAATTCCTTTTAAATTAATATGAAGTACTAAAGCATCAATGTCTTTTGTCAATAACATATTACTCCCTCCTCCCAATATAAATAATGGGTTAGAATATTGTTCTCTTAATACATTTCGTAGTGTTTTTACTGAAGTAATATCACAAAATGATTTCGCTTTAGCATCAATGCCAAACGTATTAAATGATTTTAATGAAACGTTGTTTGTTATTGTCATTAATCTTTATAAACTTTTAGTGCTTCTGCTAAAATTTTAACTGAGAGCCTTAGACTGTCTTCATTTAAAACATATGCAATGCGTATTTGGTTTAATCCAACACCAGGAGTAGAGTAAAAACCTGCTGCTGGCGCTACCATAACAGTATTATTGTTATAATCAAAAGACTCTAAAAGCCATCGTGCAAAATCATCAGAGTTTTTTACAGGCAATTCAGCAATACAGTAAAACGCTCCATTTGGTTTCGCAACCTTTACTCCTTCAATTTTTTCTAATTCTTCTATTAGGATATTTCTACGCTTTACATACTCATCTTTTACATCATCAAAATAACTTTGAGGAGTATCTAGAGCAGCCTCACTGGCTATTTGAGCTAAAGTTGGCGGACTTAAACGAGCTTGAGCAAATTTTAAAGCTGTTTTTATAACTTCCTTATTTTTTGAAACCAAGTAACCAATTCTAGCTCCACACATACTATAACGTTTAGAAACAGAATCTATGATTATAGCATGTTCTTCTAATCCTGGTTCTTGTAAGATTGAATAGTGCGATACACCATCGTAAACAAATTCTCTGTAAACTTCATCTGCGATTAAAAATAAATCATGTTTCTTAACGATTGAAGCTAGTTTCTTTATCTCCTCTTTAGAGTATAAATAACCTGTTGGGTTTCCCGGATTACAAATTAGAATAGCTTTGGTTTTAGATGTGATTAACTTTTCAAACTCCTCAATGGCTGGTAATGCAAAATTGTTTTCAATTTTAGAGATTACAGGTACAACATTAACACCAGATGCTGTTGAAAACCCATTATAATTAGCATAAAAAGGTTCAGGAATTATAATTTCGTCATCCTCGTCCATAATACTTCCAAAAGCAAAAAGAAGTGCTTCGCTACCACCTGTAGTAACAATAATGTCATTATGATTAACAACGATGTCATTTCTTTTGTAATATTCAGCAATTTTTATTCTGTAGTTCTCAGAACCTTCAGAACGTGAATACGCTAAAATATCTAATGATTGTTCTTTAATCGCATCTAAAGCTACTTTTGGAGTTTTTATATCTGGCTGACCTATATTAAGATAGTAAACGTTTTTTCCTTGTTTTTCAGCTTCTTCTGCATAAGGCACCAATTTTCTAATTGGTGATTCGGGCATATTAACACCTTTTTTTGATATTGTTGGCATAGAGTAGTTTTTAAAATGCTAAGTTCTGAAATTTCTTAAAGTTTATTTAAAAAATAGTAGATAAAATATGTTATATGCTAAAGATTTGTAACTTCAATCAAAATGTGTGAGTTTTTGAAGTCATTTTATAAATATACCATACTATCTTTTTTAATTATAAATTATGGGTTTGCAATAGCTCAAGGTGACTTTTCTTTAACAGACAAATTAAGTGAGAAAATTTATTTTGAATTCTCCAGTAATTTAATCATTATTCCTGTAGAAATAAACAATGTTACCCTATCATTTGTATTAGATACAGGTGTGAGTAAGCCCATTTTATTTAATTTAAGTGAACAAGATTCATTAGACCTAAAAAATACGCAGTCATTTTTTCTACATGGTTTAGGTGGAGATGGGAAAATTGAAGCTTTAAAGTCTGATCATAATAAGTTTAAAATTGGTAGCGCGGTAAATCATGACCAAGATTTATATGTTGTTTTTGATAAAGCGATAAATTTTGCTCCAAGACTTGGTATTTTAGTGCATGGTATTATAGGTTACGATATCTTCAAAGATTTTGTAGTAGAAATTAATTACAACTATAAATATATTAGGCTTCACAAGCCTAGTAGTTTTAAACCTAAAACTTCAAAGAAATGGAAAACATTACCAATTCATTTATATAAAAAAAAGCCTTATGTAGATGCTAAGGTTAATATTAATGATGAAGATAAACCAGTGAAATTACTTTTAGATACAGGGAGTAGCGATGCTTTATGGCTCTTTGAAGATAAAGAAGAAGGTTTTACACCTAAACAAGATATGTTTTTTATAGATTATTTAGGTAAAGGGCTAAGTGGCTCCATTTATGGAAAACGTTCTAAGGTGAAAACATTAGGTTTTAGTGATTTTAATATAGAAAACGTAAATGTTGCTTTTCCTGACTCTTTATCAATTGATGTGTCTAAAACTTTTAAAGGGCGTAATGGGAGTTTGGGTGGAGGAATTTTAAAGCGTTTCAATATGTTCTTTGATTATTCTAATGAAATATTACATGTTAAAAAGAATAGATTTTTTAATGAGCCATTTACATATAATAATAGTGGTATTGTTATAGAGCACAATGGAAATATGTTCGTTGAAGAGCGGATTAAAATTCCTGCGCTTGATAATTCTAGACCAACGCATAGCTTGGATGCAATAAGAATAGATCAATCCATAAATTATAGATTGGTATTAAAACCAGCTTATAGAATAGTAGAGATTAGAACATCGTCTAATGCGTATAAAATAGGTTTAAGAAAGGGTGACATATTAATAAATATCAATGGTAAGCCAGCCTATGATCATCAATTACAGGAGATTAATAGGATACTTCATGGTAAAACAGGCAAAACTATTCGCATGAAAATAGACCGACTTGGTGAAATCATTTTCTTTAAGTTTAAACTCGATAATGCTTTCAAAAAAAATGAGCCCTCAGATTGAGAGCTCATTAATATAATAAAGTGAGACTAAAGCCTATTGCTCAATCATACTTTTTTCTTTCTTTTCTAAAACACTTGTTTTGTTTGGATCTATTACTAAACCTTTAATTTTAAGTGCTACCGTAGGTGTTTCCGCATTAGAAATAACAGTTATAGTTTTTCTGATAGGATTTACTCTATTAGTATCGTATTTTACCTGAATTTCACCGGTTTCTCCTGGCATTATTGGTCCTTTAGGTTTTTTAGGCACTGTACAACCGCAAGTAGATTTTACACTAGATATTATTAAAGGAGCATTACCAGTATTAGTAAACTCGAAAACTCTAACTCCATCAGCACCTTTTTCAATGGTGCCATAGTCAATAACATCAGTCTTAAATTCGATCTTTGCTACCTTTTCTTGAGCATTAACGCCTAGACTAATTAGTCCTACAAATAGTATTGCTATTAAATTTTTCATCATTTTAATTTTTTAAATTGATTATTCAAAACTAGTTACTTTTTCATTCCAAACAAAATTAATTAGACGTAATACACTGTATTTAACAGAATTTATGGTGTTTGAACCTATATTATTACACTAATAATTTTTCAAAAAAGGAATTATAAGTACTTTTGTCAGTCATATTGCAAAAACGATACCAAAACATGGATATTCCATCAAAATATAACGCTTTATCAGTAGAAACCAAGTGGTATGATTACTGGATGCAGCATAATTATTTTCATTCAACTCCTGACGAAAGAGAGCCTTATACCATAGTTATTCCTCCTCCTAATGTAACAGGAGTTTTACACATGGGACATATGCTTAATAATACAATACAAGATGTGTTGATTCGTCGTGCACGATTATTAGGTAAAAATGCATGTTGGGTTCCTGGTACAGATCATGCATCTATCGCAACTGAAGCAAAAGTTGTGGCGAAATTGAAAGCACAAGGTATTGATAAAAATGATTTGTCTCGTGAAGAATTTCTTAAACACGCTTGGGATTGGACCGAAGAATATGGTGGAGTAATCTTAGAACAACTTAAAAAGTTAGGATGTTCATGTGATTGGGATAGAACAAAATTTACGATGGACGACGATATGTCTGAAGCTGTAATTAAGGTATTTGTTGATTTATATAACAAAGGTTTAATTTACAGAGGCTATCGTATGGTAAATTGGGATCCGGAAGCTAAAACAACCTTATCTGATGAAGAGGTTATACATGTTGAAAAGCAAGGTTTACTTTATTATTTAGAATATAAAGTAGAAGGTAGCGATGATAAGTTAACTATTGCTACAACTCGACCAGAAACTATTTTTGGAGATACTGCGATTTGTATCAATCCAAATGATGAACGTTTTACGCATTTAAAGGGAAAGCAAGCGATTGTTCCTATTTGTGGGCGTGTCATTCCTATTATCGAAGATGACTATGTAGATATTGAATTTGGAACAGGTTGCCTTAAAGTAACACCTGCGCACGATGAAAATGATAAAGTTTTAGGTGATAAACATCAACTAGAAGTTGTAGATATTTTTAATGAAGATGCAAGTTTAAATAGCTTCGGAATGCATTACGAAGGTCAAGATCGTTTTGTAGTAAGAAAAGCTATTGTAAAAGAATTAGAAGAGGCTGGTATTTTAGTTAAAACTGAAAACCACATCAATAAAGTAGGGACATCAGAACGTACTAAAGCGGTAATAGAACCACGTTTAAGTGATCAATGGTTTTTAAAAATGGAAGATTTAGCAAAACCTGCTATTGATGCCGTTTTAAAAACAGGGGATGTAAAGTTATTTCCAAAAAAGTTTGAAAATACCTATAGACATTGGATGGAGAATATTCGAGATTGGAATATTTCACGTCAATTGCGTTGGGGACAACAAATTCCAGCATATTATTATGGTGATGGAAAAGAAGATTTTGTAGTTGCTGAAACTATAGAGGAAGCTGTTAAGCTTTCTAGAGAGGCAACTAACAACCAAGAACTAACGGTTGATAATCTTAAACAAGAGTCAGACGTTGTTGATACATGGTTTTCTGCATGGTTGTGGCCAATGAATGTTTTTGATGGTATTAGAAACCCTGAGAACGAAGAGATAGAATACTATTATCCAACTAACGATTTGGTAACTGGTCCAGATATTTTATTCTTTTGGGTAGCACGTATGATTATTGCTGGTTATGAGTATAAAGACGAAAGACCTTTTGAAAATGTATATCTCACAGGATTAGTTAGAGATAAGCAAAGACGAAAAATGTCTAAATCTTTAGGGAATTCACCAGATGCTTTAAAACTAATTGAAGATTATGGAGCTGGAGGTGTAAGAGTAGGGTTATTGCTAAGCTCAGCAGCTGGTAATGATTTAATGTTTGATGAGGAGTTATGTGATCAAGGGAAGAAGTTTGCAAATAAAATATGGAATGCTTTAAGACTTGTTAAAAGTTGGGAAGTTGATGAATCAATTAGCCAACCTCAATCAAGCAAAATTTCAATTAATTGGTTTGAAGCTAAGTTTCAAAAGGATATTACTGAGATAGAAGATCATTTTAGTAAATACAGATTGAGTGATGCCTTAATGACTACTTATAAATTAGTTTGGGACGACTTCTGTGGTTGGTTATTAGAAATGGTAAAACCAGCATATCAACAACCTATTGATGCAAAAACTTTAGAAAGTGTAAATACAATATTTGAAGACCTTCTTAAGATTTTACATCCTTTTATGCCGTTCTTAACTGAAGAAATATGGCATTATATAAAAGAGCGTTCTCCAGAAGAAGCGTTGATTATTTCTAAATGGCCAGAAGCTAAACCAATTAATGAAGCATTGATTTCAGAATTTGATTTTGCCTCTGAAGTAATTTCTGGAATTAGGAATATTAGAAAGCAAAAGAATATCGCTTTCAAAGATGCCATTGGGTTTTCTGTTGTAAATAATGAAAATGTAGGTTCTACTTTTGATGCCGTTATTTCAAAATTAGGAAATTTAGATAGCTTCGAGTATGTAAATGAATCTGTTGAAGGAGCATTAACCTATCGTGTAAAGTCGAATGAATATTTTATTCCTATGGAAGGGAGTATTGATTTGGACGCTGAAATTAAAAAGTTGACTGAAGAGTTAAATTATACAGAAGGCTTTTTAAAGTCTGTTCAAAAGAAATTGTCTAATGAGCGCTTTGTGAATAATGCACCAGAACAAGTTGTAGCTTCAGAAAAGCAAAAAGAAGCTGATGCGTTGTCTAAGATAGAGACTATTAAAGCGAGTTTAGCGAACTTGAATTAGGCTATAGTTTTATGAAATTTTAAAAAAAAAGGCTGTCTGATAAGATGGCCTTTTTATTTACCATTCATTTATTTTATTACTATCTAACTTCACAAAAATAAATAGCAAAATAGTAAAGCCCCAAAGTCCGGAACCACCATAACTAAAAAAGGGTAGTGGTATACCAACAGTAGGAATTAAACCCATAACCATACCTGTATTAATGGTGAAATGTATAAACAGAATCGAGGCGACTCCATAGCCATACACACGACTAAATTGCGATTTTTGAGACTCGGCCAAATACAATACTCTTATAATAAGAAGTACAAACAAAATGACTACAAAACTACTGCCTAGAAATCCCCATTCCTCACCTACTGTGCTGAAAATATAATCGGTTTCTTGTTCTGGAACAAACTTCCCTGTGGTTCTAGTACCTTGTAAAAAGCCTTTACCTGTCCAGCTTCCTGAACTAATAGCCTGCTCAGATTGTATAAGGTTGTAAGCTTCCTCTTTTTTCATTCTTTCAAGCTTAGCTGGATCTTTTTCTAAGCGTAACCATAGACTAATCCTATTTTGTTGATGCGCTTTTAGACCATGTTCGTAGAATAACTTTACACCATAAGAAAATCCAACAGATATAATAAGTACTATAATATATTGAAATATTGACCCTCGTTTTTTTCGTCGTAATAAATAGGTAGCAAGGATAACTAAAGTTGCTACTACGGCTGTTGCTACGACTCCGAATTTAAGACCAACAACGGCTAGGATAATCAATGATAATGCTATTATTAAATATACTTGTTGCAACCCTTCTCGATAAAAAACAAAGAAAAAAGCCAAATAAACTATCGTGCTTCCAGCATCATTTTGAAGTAAAATCAATAATGCAGGAATAAATATAATAGCGGTAACCCTTAGCTGATCTTTTAGGGTTCGCATGTTAGTTTGTAAATCACTTATATATTTTGCCACAGCTAATGCTGTTGCAAACTTTGCAAATTCACTAGGTTGAATAGTCATACTACCTATACCATACCATGAGCGAGCACCATTTACATCTTTACCAAAAATAAATAAACCAACTAAAGCTAGAATGGCGACCATGTAGATGATACTGGCAAAGCGTTCATAAAACTTTGCTTCAAAGGATAGAATAAAGATAATGAGCACAAATGTTAGTCCTATGAAAATGAGTTGTTTCCCATAAAGTTCTGATGTGTCAAAATAATTAGTAATCTCTCCGACATGCGATGCTGATAAAATATTGAGATACCCAAAGCCAACTAATAATAAAAATAGAATGATGGTTAGCCAATCGAATTTAAAACGTCTTTGGTTTTCTCTCAGCATTTAGCGTTACTGTTTTATATTGCTTTGATTTGTATTTCCAATGGCATAGTTGTCAATTACTTGAAGCGTTGTTTCACCATTGATTTTAAAAGGTTCACCAGAATAAGGCTTAGCATATTCATTTTCTAAACTATGGGTTAAAATCCAACGTTCCAAATCGGTTCTGGTAACATATCCTTTAATGTATTTTTCAATCATTAAACTTGCCATTCTACCAGCAAAACGACTTCCCCAATATCCATTTTCTACAAACACAGCTATTGCAATTTTAGGATTATCTTTCGGAGCAAATGCTACAAAGATAGAATGGTCAGTGAGCTGTGTTGTTACACTATCAATCTTCATAAAATTTTCTGCTGTACCCGTTTTTCCGGCAATTTCTATACCAGGGACTCTTAAAGTTGCTGCTGTCCCTTTATTGTAAACATCAAACATGCCCTGTACCACAGGTTCAAAATGACGCTTGTCTATTGTTGTATATTTTGGTGTGGTATATTTGCTATCAAGAGTTTCTCCTTCAATTTCCTTAATAATATGTGGAGTATAGTAATAACCACGATTACCAATTGCTGCTGCCATATTCGCTAGTTGAATTGGTGTTGCTTCAACTTCTCCTTGGCCAATAGCATTAGAGACAATATATGTTGAACCCCAACGATTATCGCCATAAGCTCTATCATAATAGTCTCCATCTGGTATTCTACCTTTTGAGCCTACAGACAAATCATTGTTTAAAAAATTACCTAAACCAAAGCTTTTAGCATGATTTGCCCATATGTTCATGCCTTTTCCAGCATCGTCATATTTGTCGATGATACGACGATATACATTTACAAAATAGGCGTTACAGGATTGCGCTATGCCATCATTCATCGCAACAGGACTTCTATGATGGTGGCAACCTGTTAGTTTTCGACTTCCATAATAATAACCCATTCTACATTTAAACCTTTCTTGAGTATCTACAACATCTTCTTGCAAAGCGATAAGTGCATTTATTACCTTAAAAGGTGAGCCAGGAGGATATTGCGCTTTTAAACCTCTGTCAAATAATGGTTTGGCTATAGTATCTGTATACAGCTTTGAAAAGTTTCTTGAGCGTTCTCTACCAACAAGTAGGTTTGGATTATAAGATGGACCAGAAACCATTGCTAAAATTTCACCAGAGCTTGGATCTAACGCAATTATTCCACCACGTTTGTGTGTCATTAATAATTCACCATAAGCTTGAAGCTCAGAATCAATAGTTAATGTAACATCTTTACCAGGTTTTGGTAATGTATCGTATATACCCTCTTTGTAAGGGCCAATATTTTTATTGAACCTATCTTTCTGTATAAATTTAATTCCTTTTACTCCTCTTAGAGTATTTTCATAAGTTTTTTCAACACCTTGTTTACCAATAAGGTCACCCATTCTGTAATAGGGTTGTTTACCAATAATGGTTCGGTTTACCTCACCAATACTACCTAAAACATTAGCTCCAATCGTAGTTTGGTAAGATCGTAAGGATCGTTTTTGAATGTAAAACCCTTCAAATTTTCGCATTTTTTCTTGAAGAACAGCGTAATCGGTTTTTGAAAGTTGTTGTACAAAAGGTGATGATAGTCTTGGTGAATAGTTTGTGGCTCTTCTTAATTTTTTGTCGTAATCTTCTTTAGTGATTTTTAATAATGTACAGAATTCTAGTAATTTTAATGAATCCATTGGTGAAACCTCTCTTGGTATAACCATAACATCATAAGAAGGCTGATTTGCAACTAAAAGTTCACCATTTCTATCATAAACATAACCACGTTTTGGATAGTTGTATTCTTTTCTTATTGCAGTATCTTCAAAAATATCATAGGCTGAACTACTATAAACTTGTAGGTAAAATAAGCGTGCTATAAAAACAAGGCCAACAAGAATAACAGTTGTAAAGAGTAGCAGTTTTCTCATTTTCGGGTTCGGCTAAATAGAATTATAATTAATACACTCAATAGTATTGTGAAAATACTAGAAAATAACGTCTTTTTTAATATTAAAAGTATATTAGAGATGTTAAAAATTTCTAGAGAAAATAATATAAAATGATGTAGTACTGTACCTAAGGTAATGTAAGTAATTAAACTGCCAACTTCTGTATTACTAAACTTTATAGTTTGATGCTCGTAAAGCATTCCAAAAGATGTTTTTAGAAGTACTGGTCTAGAATAGGCTAAACAAACAGCAGCAGCTGCATGTACTCCACCAGAATCTGAGAACATATCTACCATCATACCAAGTAGAAAACTCACCAATAAAAAGATGAGTCTATTCTCTCTAATAGGAAATAAAAAGATAAATATGATATAGATATAGGGGTTGATATAACCCAAAAAATTAATATTGTTACAAATAACCACTTGCACTAAAAGCAATGCTATAAACCTAACGATATTTGCTCCTATAACACTATTCATCAATACTATCTTCTAGAGCTTTAATTTCTGTTTTATCAAGATTTTCTATGATATACACAGTACCAACATTAGTCATGTCATTAAATAATCTCACTTGGATATTGTAAGTATCACCACTAATGTCAGTTTCAAAACTATCAATAGTACCAATACCAATACCTTTTGGGAAAATTGCAGATTGCCCACCAGTTACAATGGTATCTCCAATTTTTACTGGTGCAAAATTAGAGACGTCTATAAGTTGTGTGAATTCAGGAGATTCACCATTCCAAATTAAAGAACCAATATGGTTAGTCGATTTTAGCTTAGCATTAATCTGACTTTTTTTACTTAAGATTGAAAGGACAGTCGCATATTTTTTTGATGTGTTATCAATAATCCCAATAATTCCTTTGGATGTTATAACTCCAAAATCTTGTTTAACACTATCGTTTTCGCCTCTATTTAAAGTGAGAAGATTATTGGTAAGTGAATAGCTGTTTTTGTAAACATTAGCCTTAATAACTCTATACTTACCTTGAGAATAAGATGTTGTGTCTATGTATGAAGAATCAGAAGTGTTTACAGAATTTAAGAGTTGTTCTCTTAATCTTTTATTTTCATCAGATAGAATAGCGTTCTCTTCTTTTAAATCGAAATACTGGTCAATAGAATTAAAAGTACCGTAAACACCACCAGTTAATCCGTTAGCCGAGTTTATAAATTTACTTCTGTGATACGAATGCGATTGAATGGTTAAGGCTAAGGCAATACTAAAAAGTAATAAAAACAACAGAAATGTTTTGTTTCTTATAACAAAATTGAAGATTTGTTGCATTATTTACGTCTTATTTAATCAATACGCTTTTATATTTTGCTAAGTTTTTAAGTACAATTCCTGTACCTCTTACTACTGCTCTTAAAGGATCTTCTGCAATATAAACTGGTAAATCTGTTTTCTGAGATAGACGTTTGTCTAACCCCCTCAACATAGATCCTCCTCCTGCTAAATAAATACCTGTATTATATATATCTGCAGCTAATTCCGGAGGAGTTTGAGATAAAGTCTCCATTACAGAATCTTCAATACGTAATATAGATTTGTCTAAAGCTTTAGCAATTTCGCGATACGAGATATTTACTTGTTTAGGTTTTCCCGTGAGTAAATCACGACCTTGAACACTCATATCTTCTGGAGGTAATTCTAAGTCTTCAGTAGCTGCTCCAATTTGTATTTTAATTTTTTCAGCTGTTCTATCACCAACATACAGATTGTGCTGTGTACGCATGTAATAAATAATATCGTTTGTAAACACATCACCCGCAACTTTTACAGATTTATCACAAACGATACCTCCAAGCGCAATAACAGCAATTTCAGTGGTTCCACCACCTATATCCACAATCATGTTTCCTTTAGGCTGCATAATATCTACACCAATACCAATTGCTGCTGCCATAGGCTCGTGTATTAAATAGACTTCCTTTCCATTAACACGTTCACAAGATTCTTTTACAGCTCGCATCTCTACTTCTGTAATTCCTGAAGGAATACAAACCACCATACGTAATGCTGGATTGAAAAATTTCTTTTTTAAAGCAGGAATGTTTTTAATAAACAAGCTTATCATTTGTTCAGAAGCATCAAAATCTGCAATTACACCATCTTTCAATGGGCGAATAGTTTTAATATTCTCGTGCGTTTTTCCTTGCATCATGTTGGCTTCTTTACCAACGGCTATGATTTTTCCGCTGATGCGGTCTCTTGCTACTATCGATGGATTATCAACAACAACTTTGTCGTTGTGTATTATCAGTGTATTTGCGGTTCCTAAATCAATGGCTATTTCTTCCGTTAGGAAATCAAAAAATCCCATGCGCTATTCTAAATTATTTGGGTTATTCTTGTCAATTTTTATGACTAAGCGTAAATGTAATAAATTATACGTTATTTCTATAGTTATGGACGTTTATTGCTTGATTTTTTTTGAGTTAAATAATACAAACTAATTATTTAGCTCTAACTATACTCTTTTTTAGCATTATTTTAATTTAAACTTCTCTTCATACTTCTCTGTTTCTTATATTGAGAATCAACTTAATAATATCTTTCTCTTTTTATGTTAGTTAGCTAACATTTTTTATGATTAGTGCTTTTTAATTTTATTGCGAACAAAAAGCAAATCATAAAATGATGAAAAAAAAATTACAATTTAAAACTGTGATGAAAGGTGTTATAGCCTTATCACTCTTTTTTGTAGGTAGTCTAGAAATTACAGCTAAGAATGTTGTATTAACTAGTATTAGACCTACAACAGACATGTTAACGATTTTAGAAACAAAATCGGAAGTAAAAAATACTAATAACTCATTAATTTCTTGGCAATCTTGTACTGCTGAAGGGGGAGCTATTCAAATTGAAAATACTACTGATACATCTACCTCAATATGTGTGGGTGAAGGTGTAGATGATTCGATTTGGGTTGAGTTTGTAGATGCGGCCGTATTATCTGGAGACAGTTCTACATGGTTAATTACAGACAATGCAACAGGAAATATTTTGGGGGCACCAGAAACAATACCATCGGGAGGCTTTAATTTAGAAGGAGCACCTACTGGAGTATGTGATATTTGGTATTTGCGATACACAGGAGATATAGGTTTAGGCACTGCAACTAACGTATCGGACTTAAGTGGTTGTTATGATTTTTCAAATGCAATTTCAGTGACCCGTTCGAGAGTAGATGGGGGTGAGCTTCAGATTGCAGGTACGACAGACACATCTACCTCAATATGTGTAGGGGAAGGTACAGATGATTTAATAGCAGTAGAGTTTACAGCAGGATCAATGACAAGTGGGGCAAATGGTACTTATGTTATTACGGACCAAGCAACAGGAACGATTTTAGGATTACCAGCAGCAGGTCCATTTAACTTAGAAGGAGCACCAACAGGAGTATGTGACATTTGGTATTTACGTTATGAGGATGGTCTAACAGGATTATCAGCAGGGAATAACGTATCGGACTTAAGTGGTTGTTATGATTTTTCAAATGCAATTTCAGTGACCCGTTCGAGAGTAGATGGGGGTGAGCTTCAGATTGCAGGTACGACAGATACATCTACCTCAATATGTGTAGGGGAAGGTACAGATGATTTAATAGCAGTAGAGTTTACAGCAGGATCAATGACAAGTGGGGCAAATGGTACTTATGTTATTACGGACCAAGCAACAGGAACGATTTTAGGATTACCAGCAGCAGGTCCATTTAACTTAGAAGGAGCACCAACAGGAGTATGTGACATTTGGTATTTACGTTATGAGGATGGTCTAACAGGATTATCAGCAGGGAATAACGTATCGGACTTAAGTGGTTGTTATGATTTTTCAAATGCAATTTCAGTGACCCGTTCGAGAGTAGATGGGGGTGAGCTTCAGATTGCAGGTACGACAGATACATCTACCTCAATATGTGTAGGGGAAGGTACAGATGATTTAATAGCAGTAGAGTTTACAGCAGGATCAATGACAAGTGGGGCAAATGGTACTTATGTTATTACGGACCAAGCAACAGGAACGATTTTAGGATTACCAGCAGCAGGTCCATTTAACTTAGAAGGAGCACCAACAGGAGTATGTGACATTTGGTATTTACGTTATGAGGATGGTCTAACAGGATTATCAGCAGGGAATAACGTATCGGACTTAAGTGGTTGTTATGATTTTTCAAATGCAATTTCAGTGACCCGTTCGAGAGTAGATGGGGGTGAGCTTCAGATTGCAGGTACGACAGATACATCTACCTCAATATGTGTAGGGGAAGGTACAGATGATTTAATAGCAGTAGAGTTTACAGCAGGATCAATGACAAGTGGGGCAAATGGTACTTATGTTATTACGGACCAAGCAACAGGAACGATTTTAGGATTACCAGCAGCAGGTCCATTTAACTTAGAAGGAGCACCAACAGGAGTATGTGACATTTGGTATTTACGTTATGAGGATGGTCTAACAGGATTATCAGCAGGGAATAACGTATCGGACTTAAGTGGTTGTTATGATTTTTCAAATGCAATTTCAGTGACCCGTTCGAGAGTAGATGGGGGTGAGCTTCAGATTGCAGGTACGACAGATACATCTACCTCAATATGTGTAGGGGAAGGTACAGATGATTTAATAGCAGTAGAGTTTACAGCAGGATCAATGACAAGTGGGGCAAATGGTACTTATGTTATTACGGACCAAGCAACAGGAACGATTTTAGGATTACCAGCAGCAGGTCCATTTAACTTAGAAGGAGCACCAACAGGAGTATGTGACATTTGGTATTTACGTTATGAGGATGGTCTAACAGGATTATCAGCAGGGAATAACGTATCGGACTTAAGTGGTTGTTATGATTTTTCAAATGCAATTTCAGTGACCCGTTCGAGAGTAGATGGGGGTGAGCTTCAGATTGCAGGTACGACAGATACATCTACCTCAATATGTGTAGGGGAAGGTACAGATGATTTAATAGCAGTAGAGTTTACAGCAGGATCAATGACAAGTGGGGCAAATGGTACTTATGTTATTACGGACCAAGCAACAGGAACGATTTTAGGATTACCAGCAGCAGGTCCATTTAACTTAGAAGGAGCACCAACAGGAGTATGTGACATTTGGTATTTACGTTATGAGGATGGTCTAACAGGATTATCAGCAGGGAATAACGTATCGGACTTAAGTGGTTGTTATGATTTTTCAAATGCAATTTCAGTGACCCGTTCGAGAGTAGATGGGGGTGAGCTTCAGATTGCAGGTACGACAGATACATCTACCTCAATATGTGTAGGGGAAGGTACAGATGATTTAATAGCAGTAGAGTTTACAGCAGGATCAATGACAAGTGGGGCAAATGGTACTTATGTTATTACGGACCAAGCAACAGGAACGATTTTAGGATTACCAGCAGCAGGTCCATTTAACTTAGAAGGAGCACCAACAGGAGTATGTGACATTTGGTATTTACGTTATGAGGATGGTCTAACAGGATTATCAGCAGGGAATAACGTATCGGACTTAAGTGGTTGTTATGATTTTTCAAATGCAATTTCAGTGACCCGTTCGAGAGTAGATGGGGGTGAGCTTCAGATTGCAGGTACGACAGACACATCTACCTCAATATGTGTAGGGGAAGGTACAGATGATTTAATAGCAGTAGAGTTTACAGCAGGATCAATGACAAGTGGGGCAAATGGTACTTATGTTATTACGGACCAAGCAACAGGAACGATTTTAGGATTACCAGCAGCAGGTCCATTTAACTTAGAAGGAGCACCAACAGGAGTATGTGACATTTGGTATTTACGTTATGAGGATGGTCTAACAGGATTATCAGCAGGGAATAACGTATCGGACTTAAGTGGTTGTTATGATTTTTCAAATGCAATTTCAGTGACCCGTTCGAGAGTAGATGGGGGTGAGATTCAGATTGCAGGTACGACAGATACATCTACCTCAATATGTGTAGGAGAAGGTACAGATGATTTAATAGCAGTAGAGTTTGTAGATCCTAATGTAGTATCAGGAGATAATTCAACATGGGTAATTACTGACCAAGCTACAGGTAATATTTTAGGCACACCTGCAGCAGGACCTTTTAATTTGGAAGGAGCACCAACAGGAGTATGTGACATTTGGTATTTAAGGTATACAGGAGATATAGGTTTAGCAACAGCGACTAATGTATCGGACTTAAGTGGCTGTTATGATTTATCTAATGCTATTTCAGTAACGAGATTGACAGGTACAGATTGTGATGCTCTAAGTATTGATGATTTAGATTCTAATTTTGACTTTAATCTATATCCTAATCCAACTAATGATAGAGTTAATATAACTTATAATGGAAATGAAGCATTAGACATAAATATTCAAGTATATGATATGCTTGGGAAAGAAGTATATAATATTAAATTATCAACACAAGAGGATATGTCTTTAGATGTCAGTAACCTGGAAAATGGTACTTATTTTATGAATATCATTGACATAGTTTCTGGAAACAATACAGTAAAGAGAGTAATTAAAAACTAGCTTGTTATTGTAATTATTCTAACTGAAAAGAGCATCGATATCGATGCTCTTTTTTTTGTTTCTAATTTGGAATTTAGTGCTTAAAATGTCGTGTTCCTGTAAAGACCATTGCTACATTATTGTCATTGCAATAGTTAATACTTAATTCGTCTTTTATAGACCCTCCTGGTTGGATCACAGCAGTAATGCCAGCTTTATCAGCAATCTCTACACAATCAGGGAAAGGGAAAAATGCATCACTTGCCATAACCGCTCCTTCCAAATCAAAATTGAAAGATTTTGCTTTATGAATGGCTTGGTTTAAAGCATCAACTCTGCTTGTTTGTCCTGTGCCACTTGCACATAATTGTTTGTTTTTTGCTAAAACAATAGTGTTAGATTTTGTGTGCTTACAAATTTTTGAAGCGAATATTAAATCATCTAATTCACCTGTTGTAGCAGCTGATTTTGTTACAGATTTTAAGCCTTCTAGTGTGTCAGTAACGTCATTTCTATCTTGAACTAAAACGCCATTCAAACAACTTCTTACATTGGTTTGTGGCATGTCAATATCTTTCAATATTAATAATATTCTATTTTTCTTACCTTTTAGAATGTCTAAAGCTTCAGCAGAAAAAGAAGGAGCAATAACAACTTCGCAGAATAGTTTATGAATTTCTTCTGCAGTTGCGATATCAATTTCAGAATTACTAATTAAAACACCACCAAAAGCCGATACAGGATCTCCTGCTAAGGCATCTATATAAGCTTGATGTAATGTGTCACGTTGAGCTAGTCCACAAGCATTATTATGTTTTAAAACTGCAAAAGTAGGAGCATCGTTTTTAAATTCTAACATTAAATTTACTGCCGCATCAACATCTAGCAAGTTGTTATAACTTAAATCTTTACCATGTAGCTTTGTGAAAATGCCATCAAAGTTTCCAAAGAAAAATCCTTTTTGATGTGGGTTCTCACCATAACGCAAAACCTTGCCATTCGTTTCAGAAATTTTTAAAGACGCTATGTCATTGTTTTTATTAAAGTAATTGAAAATTGCAGAATCATAATGAGACGATACATTAAATGCTTTTGCTGCAAAATGTTTTCTATCATCTTCAGAAGTTTCACCATTTTTTGCTTCGAGTAATTCTAAAAATTCAGCATAATCTTCAACTGAAGACACGCAAGTGACATCAGCATAATTTTTAGCTGCAGCTCTAATTAAAGAAATGCCACCAATATCAATCTTTTCGATAATATCTTGGTTGCTTGCACCAGATGCTACGGTTTTTTCAAAAGGGTAGAGGTCAACAATAACTAAATCTATTTGCGGAATTTCAAATTCAGCTAATTCAGCCACATCTCCATCATGATTTTGACGATTTAAAATACCGCCAAAAACTTTTGGGTGTAATGTTTTTACGCGTCCACCAAGTATAGATGGGTAGGAAGTGACATCTTCAACCGGAACAACATTAATTCCTAAATCTTTAATGAATTTTTCTGTACCACCAGTAGAATAGATGGTGACGTTAAGGTCGTTTAATTTTTTAACGATTGGTGCTAATCCATCTTTACTAAATACAGAAATTAGTGCTGATGACATCCTTTTGTTGCTCATAATGTTGTGTTGTGTTTTAGATGGGGCAAAAATACGGATAATCAAAAAGAAAATCTTAGTGTAAAAAGCAGTTTATTTAAGTTTTTTGTAACAATAAATTGTTGAAAACGTCCTATCTTTAAATTGTTATAAAAATTGCTAGATATGCTTGTCTATTTAAGAGTATTTAAAGAGAGTTTTTCGTTTGCACTAAATGCGCTTAGAAATAACAAGCTCCGTACATTTTTATCACTCATAGGTGTTACGGTTGGTATATTTTCTATTATTGCGGTTTTAGCAGCTGTAGATTCATTAGATAAGAATATCAAAGATAATTTATCGGGTTTAGATAAGAATACAATATACTTGACCAAGTACTCTTTTGGTCCAACTGAAATACCAAGATGGAAACGTGATAATTTCCCTCAAACAGAATATGATGCTTTCGATTTTATTAGGAGAAGTGTACCAGATATTGATGCTGTGGCGTACACTATATTTGGTGGTACAGAAACTATAAGATATCAAGCGGAAACTGTTTCGGGAGTTGCAATAGATCCAGTTTCTGATGAAATTTATAAGATTAATGATTTTAAGGTAGAAAAAGGAAGGTTTTATGGTGAATCTGAATCAGAATCTGGTGCGCCAGTTATAGTATTAGGTTACACTATTGCAGAAAATTTATTTGGGGATTCTAATCCAATAGGAAAGAAAGTAAGAGCTTTTGGTAGGAAACTAACAGTGATTGGTGTAATAAAAAAGTTTGGAGCGAGTATTTTTGACTCACCAGATGAGAGGGCCTATGTACCAGTAAATTTTGTAAGACGCTTTAGAAATGGAGGTGTTAATGGTTTGCCTGGTGCTATAATTATTAAGCCAAGTTCAGATGTTGATATATCATCTTTTGAACAAGTTTTGAAGCAAAAGTTTAGAGCTTTTCGTGGTTTAAAAGCTGGTGAAGATGATAATTTCTTTGTTAATAAAATTTCTGGGTTTGTAAGTGCAGTAGATGGTGTTATATCTGGAATGAATTTGATAGGTTGGATAATTAGTGGTTTCTCACTTTTAGTTGGTGGCTTTGGTATTGCTAATATTATGTTTGTTAGTGTTAAAGAGCGTACCAACCTCATTGGTATTCAAAAATCATTGGGAGCTAAGAATAAATTTATCTTATTTCAATTTTTATTTGAAGCCGTGATTTTAGCTATAGTTGGTGGTTTAGTTGGCCTATTACTAGTTTGGATTACTGCCCTTATAATGAATGGAGTTGTTGGAGATAGTTTTGAATTTGTACTCTCCTTAGGAAATATGTTTATAGGATTTTGCCTATCTACTTTTATTGGATTAATTTCTGGCGTCATACCTGCAATTTCTGCTTCAAAATTAGATCCTGTTGAAGCTATTAGAACAGGCATGTAATAACACGACATCTCTTCTTTATTTATCTGATGTTATTTTTTAATAATTAGCTTGTTACTCTAAAAGCACTATCTTTAAATCGATTTAAAGATGGTCTATGTTAGTTTATTTAAGAGTATTTAAAGAGAGTTTTGCATTTGCTATAAATGCACTTCGTAACAATAAACTTCGTACGTTTTTATCACTTATAGGTGTAACAGTAGGAATCTTTTCTATAATCGCAGTTTTAGCCGCTGTAGATTCATTAGATAAAAATATTAAAGATAGTTTGTCGGGTTTAGACAGTAATACTATGTATCTCGCAAATATGTCTTTTGGGCCAACAGATGTCCCAAGATGGAAACGTGAGCAGTTCGATGAAGTTACATACGATGAATATAGGCAGTTAAAAGCCTCACTTTCTGGTGCTGAGCATGTGGCTTTTCAATTATTTGTGAGGCGTGAAAATATTAGATATGAGTCTGAACAAGTAAGTAGTGTAAACACTGTTGTCGTATCAAACGAGTTTACAGATATCCAAGTTCTTGAGTTTGAAAAAGGACGATTTTATAACGAATCTGAATCCAATTCGGGTAAAGCAGTCGTAGTCATTGGTTCAGAAATTGCTGAATCTTTGTTTGGTGATTTTGAGCCTATTGGTAAAAAAGTTAGGCTTTATGGACAAAAATTCACCGTTATCGGAGTCGTTAAAAAAGAAGGTTCTGGACTTTTTGGAGATAGTAACGATATTTCTATTTTTCTACCAGCTAATTATTATAGAAATAGATTTGGTAATAACAATCCATTTATTAAAAATATAGTTATTATCAAACCTAAAAATGGTACTGATATAGAGGGTTTAAAGGCTGATGTTGTACAATCCATGCGCGGGAAAAGAGGTTTAAAGCCAGATGAGATTAATACATTCTTTATTAGTGTCATTTCTGGACTTAAAGATGCGATTGACGGTATAATTGGAGCGATGAATCTTATTGGTTGGATCATCAGCGGTTTTTCACTTTTGGTTGGTGGTTTTGGTATTGCAAATATTATGTTTGTGAGTGTGAAAGAGCGAACCAATCTCATTGGAATTCAAAAATCCTTAGGAGCAAAAAATAAATTTATTTTATTTCAATTTTTATTTGAAGCTGTAATATTAGCTATAGTTGGTGGTTTAGTTGGTTTATTTTTAGTGTGGCTAATTGCTATGATAATGAATGGATTTATTGAAGATTTTGAATTTGTACTATCCTTTTGGAATATGTTTTTAGGCTTCGGCTTATCAACTTTTATTGGTTTAATCTCTGGTGTGATACCTGCAATTTCTGCTTCTAAACTAGATCCTGTTGAGGCTATTAGAACAGGAATGTAGAATCATAAAACTCGTAATTTTAATTGAATGTCTTGGGGTTTATGAAAGGAGTGACGCAACTTCAGAGCAAACAAACTCTAAAAATCTTTCGTCGGCTTCAGTAAAAGGATCAGGCGTATTAGAGTCTATATCTATTTGTCCCTTATTTTCTCCATTTACAAAAATGGGAACAACTATTTCTGCCTTAACTGTAATACTACAAGCAATGTAGTTATCTTGAGCTGCAACATCTGGGACTACAAAATTTTCATTACTAACCGCTACTTGCCCACAAATACCTTTACCAAACGGAATTATAGTGTGGTCTGTTGGTTCACCAACATAAGGCCCTAGTTTTAATTCGTTTCTATCACCATTTTTAAAGTAAAACCCAACCCAATTATAATAACTTATATTGGTTTCAAGTATTTCACAAATCTTCAGCAAACGTTCGTCAACAGTAAGATTGTTTTGAGAAATAATAGATTTTATATGTGGCTTTAATTCTTGTAAGGTCATATGTGTAAAACTTTTGGCAAAAGTATTTTAAAATGCGTAAAAATGAACTACTGTTTTTATAATTTTAACAACAAACTAACATCATCGTCTTTTATTTGAAAGCGCTTTTAGAAAAATATAAATTAGTTATCCGTTTTATAGTTACATTTTTGGCTGTATATACTGTATTGACAATTGGCTATAATATATATCTAAACTTGTCTGAGGGTTCTAAGTTTTATCCAGATTATATGACCAATTTAGTTTCTCATCAAACCAATACTTTGCTAAATAGCATAGGTTATGAAGCTAGTGTGCTACCACATCCAAATGAACCATCCATGAAAGTTATTATGAATGGAAAATTTGTAGTAAGGATCATAGAAGGTTGTAATGCTATGAGTGTTATTATTTTGTTTTTGTCATTTATTGTAGCTTTTGCAGGCAAGTTAAAAACCACTTTGTTTTATTGTTTTGCAGGTTGTATTATTATATATGCTTTTAATTTAATCCGAATCGTGGCCTTATCGGTTGGGTTATACCACTATCCTTGGAGAGAAGAAATTTTGCATCAGATTATATTTCCGATGCTCATTTACGGTACCGTATTTTTACTCTGGATGGTTTGGGTCAACCGTTTTTCTAAATCTGTGAAAGCGAATGCCTAAGTTAACACGATACATTTTGACTTTTTTATTACTACTGGTTTTGGTAGCTATTCGTTTTTTTGAAGACCAATTGTTTTACGATCCGTACTTAACATTTTTTGAGAGCGATTATTTGTATATGGACAATCCAAGGCGCGAGGTTGCTAAACTGGTGCTCTTTATAAGCCTAAGATATTTGCTAAATACACTTGCCTCTTTAGGAATTATCTACCTCATCTTTAACGATAAGGTTATGGTTAAGTTTTCTTCTATTATCTATGGAATTGCCTTTGTAGTATTAATGATTCCGTTTCTATATTTTGTTATTAACCCACAGCAAGAGGATTACTATTTGTTCTTCAATATTAGACGATTTTTAATTCAGCCTATCCTATTGATTTTGTTGTTGCCAGCTTTTTATTATTATAAACTGAATCGTTAAGAGTTTTATAATAATACAATCAGTTTTTAATTATTTTGTAGCTTTGCACTGTGAAATTCTCAATTGCACATAAAAGCTTTTCAGTAGCCTTATCATTTTTGGTATTGTTCTCAACACTATCATTAACGATAGAGAAACATTTTTGTGGAGATACATTAATGGATGTTGCTATATTTTCTGAAGTTGAAAAGTGTGCTATGGAAGCTTTTGAAATGGAGCAAGCAGAAATCACCAAAAAATCGTGTTGTAAGGACGAAATTGATGTTTTAGAAGGCTTAAACCAATTAACAACAAATTCGTTTGAAGACTTAGACGACATACAAAAGCAAGTCCTTTTTGCTTACAGTTATGCATATATTAATCTTTTTGAAGGTTTAGCAAACTCAGTTATTCCTCATAAGGATTACTCACCTCCTAATCTCATCAAAGACATACAAGTCTTGGATGAAACTTACCTTATTTGATTTAGTTATAACCTTTATTGAAAAAGAGCACATGTACTTGTGCTAAATGTTATATCTACAAATCAAACAAATGAAAACATATTTAATAATAAATTTCTTGTTCTTGTCGCTTGTTATATCAGCTCAAGAACAACTTAAAGGCATTGTTTTAGAAACAAGTAGTTCTAAAGAAATGCCATTACCAGGAGCTAATGTGTATTGGTTGGGTTCGTCTGTTGGTACAATTACCGATGATGACGGCACATTTTCATTGCCTTATAGATTCTCATATAATAAGTTAGTGATTAGTTATGTTGGCTTTAAAACCGATACCCTAACCGTTACCGAAAACAAATACATTAAACATGTATTGCAAGCTTCTGAAGAACTAGATGTAGTAACTGTGACTTCGAGAAAACAAGCCACTGCAAAATCGTATCTAAAAGCTACAAATACACTTTTTGTTAGTAGTGATGAGTTGCTAAAAGCGGCTTGTTGTAATCTCTCTGAAAGTTTTGAAACCAATCCGTCTATCGATGTCAACTTTGCAGATGCGGTTTCAGGAACACGACAAATAAAAATGTTGGGTTTAAAATCACCATATATCCTTATCGCAACAGAGAATATTCCTGCTATTAGAGGAGCATCTCAAGCTTATGGCTTAAGTTTTATTCCAGGCACTTGGGTAGAGAGTATCCAAATTACAAAAGGAACAGGAAGTGTAGTCAACGGTTTTGAAAGTATTGCAGGTCAAATCAATGCAGAACTTGTAAAACCGACTAAAGATGATAAGCTATTTGTAAATTTCTATGGAGCATCAAGTGAGCGTTTGGAGTTAAATACGCATTTCAATACAAAGCTTTCAGATAAATGGAGTACAGGCTTGTACTTACATGGAAATACACATCAAAGAAAACACGATGTTAATGATGACGGTTTTTTAGATATGCCTCTATATAATCAGATCAATGTGATGAATCGTTGGCAGTATACCAATGCAGAAAAAGGCGTCGTTAGTTTTATCAATTTAAGATACTTAAATGATGAAAAACAAGCAGGTCAAGTAGATTTTAATCCAAATAGAGATAAAGGAACTACTAATTTTTGGGGCAGTGAAATTAATACGGAACGTTTTGAAATCACTACAAAATTAGGTTATGTGAATCCTGAAATCCCTTATCAGAGTTTAGGATTTCAAACCGCTTATAGTCATCATGAACAAGATTCTTATTTTGGATTGAATTTATATGACATTGAGCATAATAGTTTTTATTCAAACTTGGTATATAATAGTATCATTTCAGATTCTCGCCATAAGGTAAAAACAGGATTAAGTTTTACTTACGATCATTATGATGAGTTAGTGAATACAGATATATATGAGCGTACCGAAAATTCTTTTGGTGGCTTTTTTGAATACTCCTATGATGATTTAGATAAGCTTACCATGACAGCAGGTGTAAGAGTAGATCAGCACAATAGGCTTGGGTTTTTTGTAACACCACGTTTGCATCTAAGATATTCACCTTGGGAAAAATCTGCTTTTAGAGCGTCTATAGGTAGAGGCAAGCGAAGCGCCAATATTTTTGCAGAAAACCAAAATATGTTCTCAAGTTCTCGACAGATAAATATTTTAAATTCTGGTGGAAAAATTTATGGTTTAGATCCAGAAATTGCTTGGAACTATGGTGTCAGTTATTTGCAAGGCTTTAACTTATTTGATAGAAAAGCAGATATCACTTTAGACTTTTACAGAACTAATTTTCAAAATCAAGTGGTAATAGATTGGGAAAATCCATTTGAAGTTAATTTTTATAATCTTGAAGGGGATAGTTATGCTAACAGCTTTCAGTTTGAGTTTAATTATAATGCTTTTGAAGGCTTTGATTTACGTACAGCCTACAAATTTTATGATGTAAAAACGGATTATACTTCTGGTAAATTAGAAAAACCATTAGTGCCAAAGCATCGTTTGTTTGCTAATGCATCTTATGAAACTAAGACTAAAGACAATGGAGCACAATGGAAATTTGATGCGACATACAACTGGTTGAGTGAGCAACGTTTTCCAAGTACAGATTTAAGTGTGTCAGAATTCCAATTAGATGAGTATTCACCTACTATAGGAACGTTAAATTTGCAAGTTACCAAAGTATTTTCTCCTAAATTTGAGTTATATTTAGGTGGCGAAAACGTGACTAATGTACGCCAAAGCAACCCTGTTGTAAGTGCAGAAAACCCGTTTGGAGCAAATTTTGATAGTAATTTTGTGTATGGTCCAATTTTTGGAAGTATGTATTATGCAGGATTACGTTTTAGAATAAAATAAACGAATAAAACAAACTGTCTCCTCGAGCGCAGTCGAGAGGTATTAAATAGGTCTCGACTGCGCTCGACCAGACAAAAAACATAAAATAAAAAATCAATAAAAAGATGAAACAAATAATTTTAATTTTCGCATTATTAATAGGAACTACAACTTTTGCGCAAGACAAAAACAAAAAAGCAAGTATGGAAGTTGATGGTGTTTGCGGTATGTGTAAAGAGCGTATAGAAAAAGCAGCTATTAGAACCAAAGGAGTAAAATCTGCGGTTTGGAATGTAGATACACATGAGTTAAAACTCATTTATGATGAGAATAAAACAGATTTAAAAACGATTTCTAAAAAGATTGCTTCAGTTGGTCATGATACTAAAGAGATTAAAGCAACAGAAGAGCAATATCAATCTGTACACCCATGTTGTAAGTATAGAGACAAAGAGGTGCAAAAAGACCATCAAAAAGAAAAGAAAACCAAAAACTAAAATTAATATTGAAGCCTGAATCTTAGATTCAGGCTTTTTTATATACTATCATTATAAATTCGTTTAAGAATCTCATTGTATCTTTAAAGTCATTAATAGTACTAATCTGAATGCAAAAAGTAGAAAAGTTCTCTCCAGAAATCAATAAGGTTTACTTTATAGAACGTCATACCCTTATTCATATTCTATCTGGTAAGGGAAGTATTCAGGTGGATTTTAAAAATTATTTCGATTGGCAAGAGAAAGCTATTTTCCTAGAAAAAGGACAATACATAAAGTTCTTATCTGATGATTTTACGATAAGACGGATAGAATTCTCTAATGACAACAAGTTTTACGACAAAGATGTAAGAGTATTATTTAAGCATTTAATCTCTTTAGGCTATATAGATTTATTAGAATGCGAAGACTGTAATACCTTTTTATCAGAATCAGCACTAACTGATAATTCTGCAGACATTATTGATGTATCTTCTAAACAATGGTATTGGCAAAATCCTTTTAAAGCCAATAAGGAAGAATACCAGGTTATTTTCGACACTAAAGAGATTATTGATAAAGAGTTTTCAAATCATTTAACAGGTAATGATTTAGTCAATCTTATTAACGATCGTGGTTATAATGCGCAGGCCCTCATTAAAAATAAAATTGGTTTATCGGTTAAGAATTTAATGAGCTCAAAACGATTACAAGAAAGCCGAAAACAAGTAGCCTTTACTGATAAAAGCATACAAGAAGTGTCTTATGAGTTAGGGTTTAAAGATGACGCTTATTTTAATCGTGTTTTTAAAAATTCAACAGGGCAGACACCAAAACAGTTTAGGGATAATTTCGATTTTAGAAACAGAGATTTGTTTTCTCAAAACATAATGGAACTGCTTCAAAAGTATCATACCCAAGAACGCGCTCTTGAGTTTTATGCCAACAAAATGAACCTCTCTATAAAGGCATTGTCCAATAAGGTACAGACTAAAATGAATACCTCTCTAGGGCAATTAATACGGCTAGAATTAATACATACGGCTAAGCTAATGCTTATTGAAGATGAGTCCGTTGCTTCAATATCTAGACGACTAGGTTTTGAAGAGTCTAATCACTTTACAAGATTTTTTAAACATTACTCAGGCACTACGCCAACCGATTTCAAACTAAAAAAGTACAATTCTTAGTCCTTTTTTTGTAGCACTTACCCTTTACATCTCATTGATCTTTGCAGTGTATTAATCACTAAAAACAAATAAGATGAATATTAAAGAACAAGTACAAAAAATGGACGCCATAGTTTCTCAAGGAGCCATTGTAGATGCCGTAAAAGAATTCTTCGCGGATAATGCAAACACTTCAGATTATGACAATGGTGGCACGCAAGGAAAGCAAGAGATGATTACAAAAATGGAAGGCTTTGCAGGAGCAATTGCCAAAGTAAATGGTATTACACATCACCATTCTATTGTAGATGGAAATGTATCTGCATCAGAGTTTACATTCGATTTTGATATGAAAGATGATAGTAAAATTTACTGGCACGAAATCATTCGCAGAATCTGGAATACAGACGGTAAAGTAATCCAAGAAGAATACTTCAACGCAGAGTAGGGCTGAATGTTAAGAAATTGTCCTGTGGACAATTTTAATGAAGCGCCAGCTCGGAAGCGTTGGACAATAAATAACCACATAAAAATTAAAACAAAGAAACGATGAGAAAATCATTAAAAACAATAGTAGTAGCAGTAGCTTTTTTATTTGCTACATCAGTATTTGCACAAGACAACAAAGCAAATAACATAGACAACAGTAATATTGCATTACAAGGCTACAGTCCTGTATCGTATTTAGATTTAGGATTAGCACAACAAGGAGACAAGCAGTATAAGTCTGAATATAAAAAAGTAGTGTACTACTTCACCTCTGCAGAGCAGAAAGCAGCTTTTGATAAAAATCCGTCTAGGTACACGCCTCAATATGGTGGTTTCTGTGCTTTCGGAGCTTATGCAGGAGCTAAATTTAGAGTAGACCCAAACAAGTTTATCGTTGAAGATGGAAAATACTACCTGTATTTAAACAATGTAGAGTTAGATGCTAAGCAATTATGGATGGCAGAAAACAATCATAGCAAGTTAAAGACAGTTGCAGATAAGAATTGGGAGACATTGAGTAAAACACACAATTAACAACTTAGGAATCTTAAAATTTTAAATTATGAAATTCATAACAAAAAGAATACATGCGTTTTTAGATTATCCTGTAGCCATTGCGCTTATTGTATTGCCATTTATACTAAGCTTAGGAAGCTCACACCCTTTGGCATTGCAGCTTTCTGTAGCAACAGGTATAGCAGCTTTTATTTTAACACTACTAACAGATCACCATTTAGGTATCTTTAAAGTACTGTCTTATAAACTACACTTAATTGTAGATTTTGCCGTAGCCATAGTATTTATAATATCACCTTTTGTCTTTGGTTTTAAAGGTATAGATGCTTACTATTATTGGATAAATGGAGCTGCAGTATTAAGTGTGGTGAGTTTGCATAAACCTGAAATTATTATTTGAAAAATTTCTAATAATTGTATAGAATTAGATATAAGCACAAATTAGTGTTTCGTTAGTTAATAGCGATTTGAATTTTTATTTGAGTCGCTATTATTTTTATATGCTTTTATTATTCCGAATAGAATACTGAGCGCAGTCAAAGTGTATAGTGAAGAATCTCTTAGAAGATAACTTGACTATATAAAAATTTTCATCGAACTTCGTTATTTATATAGAGTTTATAAAGATTATAATCAAATGTCGTGTAAATGTCGTCTATAAAACATTGTCGATTTTTGGAAAGCTTTGTGATTGAAGATAGTTTTACTTAAAATTTCAATTTGAATGAATAAACTTGATTTTGGAAAAGAATTAATTAAAATAAGAAAGGCTAGGGGTTTAACCCAAGCGGAAGTTGCAGAAAAGTGTAATGTAACTACTCGTACAATTCAGAGAATTGAATCTGGTGCAGTAAAACCAAGAAGCTCTACTATTAAAATTATTTCTGAATTTTTAGGAGTTAACTTTTTTGAAACTTCTGATCAAAATTCAAAATTGAAAAGCCATACGTTTTTATGGCGTCTAAAAGATCTTTTTAATTTTAAAACTAATCCCATGAAAAAAATTTCAATTCTTTCGACTTCAATTTTAATTATAGCTCTTATCTCTATAAATATATTTAGCATTGAGGCACAATCAAATGAACCTGCCAAAGAGCAGAAGACTGTATTAAAAGATGAGGATAAAGAAAACAACTTTTCTAAAGACTTTGACTATTTTAAAACTGAAAATGATTATGTATTATTTATTAAAGGTAATAAGCGAGGATTAATGACTAAAGATGGCAAAGTAATAGTCCCTTGTGAATACCATGAAATTGTGGTTCAAGGAAATTATGTTTTTACTGTTAAAGATAATAAGAGAGGGTTAATGAATTTAGAAGGGGAAGTAATAGTCCCTTGCAAATATGATCTATTTGAAATTCAAGGAAATTATATTATAACATTTAATAATAATAACCAAGGATTAATGAATATTGATGGTAAGACAATCATTCCTTGTGTATATAATAGATTTTCAATTGAAGGTAACTTGGTCTTAGTCTCAAAAAGTAATAAATATGGCTTAATGAACTTAGATGGAAAAATAATTGTTCCTTGTGAGTTCACCCATCTTGAAATGGGGGGGAATTATATAGCAACATTTAAAAATAATAAGCAAGGTTTAATGAACTTGGATGGTGAAACAATTATTCCTTGTGAATTTCATAAGTATGAAATTGAAAATAATTTTGTTTTAGTCACTAAATATAATAAGCATGGTCTAATGAATTTGGATGGAAAAGTAATTATTCCATGCGAATACGAATCTATAAAAATTGAAGGTGTTTATGCAATTACAAGTAAACAAGGAAAAAAAGAGCGAATTAGAATTTAAACTAAAGTCGAGTTAATAAAATTTATTTTAAAACCTTTAATATACTATCGCAACTCTTAATGCCATTGATAGTTGCATCGCGTTTTATAGTTAAAGAACCGCGTGCACTTTGCATAATATTTTTCAGTAACTTTTCGTCTTTAAAAGGGGATTTACCTTGTGGTATTAAGTCGTAATCGGTGTGGTGTATAAAGTAATCTCCTAAATATTCTTTATTAATTATTTCTTGTCTTTCGTAAGCTTTTAGAATCGCTTTATAATCAGAGTAATGCTTTTGTATGGTCGTTTTGAGCTCAAAATCGTTCATTAATTTTAAATCACCAGAGTTTACAAGTGTTTGGTGTGTATAATCTTTTGGTGTAAAGTTAGTGAGGTTAGCAACAGCATAAACACCTCTTAGTCGCTCATTTTTATTTGGCACCTGTTTACCTAAAATAGAAATGACCTCTTGGGCTTGTTCTATGGTTGTATTAATTTGTACGAGGTTAGCTTCTAGTTGTGCTTTGTCTGCTGCAATATCTTGTTTAAGATTAATAATATACTGCTCTTTTTGTGCTTTGTCCGATCTGTCTTCTCCCCATTTATTCATGGCAAAAGCAAGAGATATACCTATAATGACGATTAAGATTTCGCCTAAAGCGTAAATAATTGTTTTCTTCATTAAACCATTTGCAATTAGTTAGGTCTAAGTTAATAAATAGAATTTTAATGCTTTTAAAATCCTATTTACTAAACCGTCATATAAATACATAAAATAGAAGCATACTATAGACATAAGACTACCTAACCTTTAAATCAATTCATCATGAAAAATGTGTTAAAAGTCTTAAGCTGTGCTATAGTTATGGGGTGTGCTTCTGACAACTATGATAGTGTCAATTCCGATAATGGAAATATAATAGATGACGGCTCAGGTGTTGTTATAGACTTATCTGATTACTTCAATATAGATTTTAATAGTTTAGATAATTACGAAAATCAGCCTATTCCTAATTATATTAATGAAGATAATACCCCAAACGGAAATCAAATAACCGATGAAGGTGCGACCTTAGGGCGTATTTTGTTTTATGATAACAGCCTGTCTTTTAATAATACGGTGTCTTGTGCGAGTTGCCATAAACAAGCTTCTGCTTTTGGAGATATAGACGACGTTAGTTTAGGAGCTAATGGTATAACCGGCAGACATTCCATGCGCTTAATTAATGCAAGATTTGGTGATGAAACTAATTTCTTTTGGGATGAACGCGCTAATTCCTTAGAGCAGCAAACAACAATGCCTATAAGAGATCATGCAGAAATGGGGTTTAGTGGTGAGAATGGTAATCCAGATTTTAATGATTTAATAACTAGGCTAGAAGCCGTCAATTATTACCCTGAATTATTTTTGAGAGCTTTTGGTTCTGAAACTATTAATGAAACCCAAATTCAAAATGCCTTGTCTCAATTTATTAGAAGTATACAATCTTTTGATAGTAAGTACGATGATAATAGAGCGCTTGTAAATAATGATAATCAGCCATTTCCAAATTTTACAAATCAGGAGAATACAGGGAAGCAACTATTTATGCAGCCACCAAATTTAAATGATCAAGGAGTACGAATTGATGGAGGTTTTGGTTGTGCTGGTTGTCATGGTGCACCTGAGTTTTCTATTGCTGAGAATAGAGGTAACAACGGGGTGATAGGTGTGTTTGGTAGTGATGCTATTGATATTACCGTTACGAGGTCTCCAACATTAAGAGATCTAATTGGTGCAAACGGTCAAAGTAATGGAGCTTTTTTTCATGATGCTTCTGCAAGTAGTTTAGAGGATGTGCTGTTGCACTATAATGCTATAGAAACTAATAACCCAAATTTAGATAACCGATTACGTTCAGGGAATAACCCGCAACAACTACAAATGACAACAGCAGAAATGGAGGCTGTAATTGCCTTTTTATCTACACTAACTGGCGAAAATGTTTATAGCGACGAAAAGTGGTCTAACCCTTTTGTGAGCAATGGAGAATAACCTAATGGATTTAAAAAAAACAAAAGCCTTTGATGAAAATCAAAGGCTTTATGGTTTGTAATCGTAATTGAATATTTTTTAAAATCCATTTTAGTGTAACAATATGTGGACATTATTCGTTATTTTATAAAAACTTGTAGTGCTAAGGCATAATTAAATGCTAATTTAGAGCACTAAGACCACTAATGAAAATACTAACAAAAGGTAATTATTATGGAAGCCAAAATGGAGAGAAATCTTTTAATGGCATTTTATTATCAGAATATGATTATCTAACTCCTCGAACAGATTGGCATTATCATGAAAACCCATACTTTATGTATGTGCTTCGTGGCAATATGAAGGATTGCAATACGAGACAAGAGACATTGTGTCCTGCAGGAAGCTTAATGTTTAATAATTGGCAAGAAGAACACTACGGTTCTAAGCATTCATTAGATGCAGGAGGTTTTCATTTGGAGTTCGAAAAAAAATGGTTTGATGATAACGATATAGATTCGGACCTTTTTGAGGGTAGTCAACTCATACAAAATCCCAAAGTACATTTGTTATTTGCAAAATTATATCACGAGTTTAAACTTCAGGATGATTATAGTTCGGTTACCGTAGAGCTATTATTATTACAAATTAGTGAAGCTATTAGCGAACTAACATGCCAAGATAAGCAAGTTATGCCTCCATGGGTAGAGCATTTAAAAGAGCTTTTGCATTATGACGATTCTAGCCTCAGCTTGCAATATCTAGCTGAGCAACTTAATATACATCCAGTGCATATTTCTAGAGCGGTTCCAAAATACTTTTCAATGAGTCTTGGTGAATATATTAGGCAAAACAAAATAAAGAAGACGATTCCACTTCTGCTAAATAAGGAACAGTCATTAACAAGTATTGCTTACGATGTTGGGTTTTCTGATCAAAGCCATTTTAATCGTGTATTTAAATCAGCCTTCGATATGAACCCAAGCCTATATCGAAAAAACATCAAATAAGCACCTCATGTTAATTTGATACAATTTTTAAAAGTAGAGGTACTTTATTTTTGTAGCTAAAATTATATAAAATGAATAGGTATTTAAAAATCTGCGTAGTTCTTTTCTTTTCAACATTAATGAGTTGTGCGCAAAGTAATAAACAGAATTATCAAGGGGAATGGATAGGGTTTTTACCTAATAAAAAAAGCTTCAATTTTAAAGTAGTCTTAAAGAATTTAGGTGAGAATAAGTTTCAATTTGCGTTAACCAATGATGAAAAACTTATTGAGCAAGATATTAAGTCTTCTAATAAAGAAGGTGTAAAGTTCGATATCAATGAGGAGTTGTTTTTCGATTTAAAATTTAATGATAATAAGCAGAAACTTATAGGGTTTATTAAATCTGGTAAGTTCCTCTACCATGTTTCTTTATCAAATCAAGGCAATCAAACCTTTTCTGGTGCTTGGAATGCATTTATGGTTGATAATGGTTTGCAATCAGATGACATTAATCTTTATGTTGAACATACAGAAGATGGCGGTATTGTTGCTTATCCCTTTTTTGGGGACCAGAGGTTTAGAGGCACATGGACTAGAGATTTTAAAAAAGAAGGCGACCTATTAAAGTTTACCGATGGTAATGCGGGGTTTAATTTTCGTGCTAAGTTTTTAGAGAAATCAATAGAGCTAGAAATTTTATTAACAGATGTCTTAATTACCAAAACCAGTTTAAAATATGCTAAAGATGGCTGGGATTATAATTCAAATCCAATTGAAAAGCCTCAAAATACCAATACACCAGAGCAATTAAATGATGGTTGGGATACGGCAAGTATAAGTGACTTCGGAATTGATAAAGCTGAACTTCTAAGATTGATTGATGATGTTAATTCAGAAAAATTAGTGAATACACACAGTGTTTTAATTACCAAAGAAAACAAGCTCGTTTTTGAAACTTATTTTGATGGCCATAATGTTGATATACCACATGATTTGCGTTCAGCTTCGAAGAGTATTTCATCAGCAATGATTGGAATAGCTATAGAGGACAAAATTATCGGAAGTGTAGAAGATAAACTGTACGATTACATCCCTGAAATATATAAATCAGCAGAAGATGCTTTAAAAGCTAAAATAAAGATCAAAGATTTACTAACGATGAGCTCTGGGTTAGATGTTAATAATTTAGCTTCTGAAGATTATTATCAAAATCCTGACAACCCTAAAAGTTGGCTTAAAACGGTTATGGATGCACCTATGGTACAAGAACCAGGAACTTATGCTGATTATGGATCAGCGAATCCTTTTTTATTGGGTGTGTGTCTAAATGAGCGATTGGAAATACCACTTGAGAATTATATGGATGAGAAATTGTTTAAACCTTTAGGAATAACCAATTACATCAATCAAACAGATGATTCTGAAATTACACCGTATTTTGGTGGAGGTATGCTCTTAACCTCAAGAGATTTACTAAAGTTTGGGCAACTATATTCGAATAAAGGAAAATGGAACGGAACACAGATAATTTCTGAAAAATGGGTTGCAGAATCTTTTGAAAAGTATTTACAATTGCAGGATAGTAGAGATAAAAATCATTACGGTTATTTTTGGTGGCATGACACTTATAGTGTTAATGGAAAAGCTATTGATTGTATTGAAGCAAGAGGCGCAGGAGGACAGTTTATTTTTATAATTCCAGAGTTAGAATCAGTTATAGTAATTACTTCAGGGAATTTTAGAAATAGAAAAGGGAATCAACCCAGAGATATATTAAAAGAGTATTTGCTACCAGCTCTGCTTAATTAAAAGTAGTAATTAAAAAAGCCCTTGATGAAAATCAAGGGCTTTTGTTTTTATAACTGCAGTTCAGCTTCGCTCACAGACCAGTTTTATAATTTGATTGTCGAGGTTCTCATTAATACGTTATATTTCGCATGAGTGAGATAACTCATCTGTGGCGATTCGCCACTACATCATACCTGGCATTCCACCTCCACCCATTGGTGGCATTGCAGGAGCTTCTTCTTTAATATCGACTAAAGCACACTCAGTTGTTAAGATCATACCAGCTACAGAAGCGGCATTTTCTAACGCGATACGTGTTACTTTCTTAGGGTCGATGATACCAGCTTTAAGCATATCAACGTAAGTTTCAGATTTAGCATCGTAACCAAAGTCTTTCTTACCTTCTAATACTTTATTGATCACTACAGAGCCTTCGCCACCTGCATTTTCAACGATAGTACGTAAAGGAGATTCGATTGCTTTATTTACTATTTGAACACCTGTAGTTTCATCTAAATTATCTGTTGTGATTTTTTCTAAAGTCTTTTTAGCTCTCACTAAAGCAACTCCACCACCAGCAACAATACCTTCTTCTACAGCAGCACGTGTAGCATGTAGAGCATCATCAACACGGTCCTTCTTTTCTTTCATCTCAACTTCAGAAGCCGCACCAACATAAAGTACAGCAACTCCACCAGCTAACTTCGCTAAACGCTCTTGTAGTTTTTCCTTATCATAGTCAGACGTTGTAGTCTCTATCTGTGCTTTAATTTGGCTAACTCTCGCTTTAATATCAGCCGCTTTTCCGTTACCATTAACAATTGTTGTATTGTCTTTGTCAATTGTTACTGTTTCAGCAGTTCCTAACATGGTTAAGTCTGCGTTTTCAAGAGAAAAACCTCTTTCTTCAGAAATTACAACTCCACCAGTAAGGATAGCGATATCCTCTAACATCGCTTTACGTCTGTCACCAAAACCAGGTGCTTTTACAGCAGCAATTTTAAGTCCACCACGTAATTTGTTTACTACTAAAGTAGCTAAAGCTTGTCCTTCAACATCTTCAGCGATGATTAATAACGGACGACCAGATTGTGCAACTGGTTCTAATATTGGAAGAATTTCTTGTAAGTTAGAAATCTTCTTATCGAATAATAAAATGTATGGATTCTCTAAATCAGCAATCATTTTATCAGCATCAGTTACAAAGTAAGGTGAGAGGTAACCTCTATCAAACTGCATACCTTCTACAACATCTACATATGTATCTGTTCCTTTAGCTTCTTCAACTGTAATCACTCCTTCTTTACCAACTTTTCCGAAAGCTACAGCAATTAAATCGCCAATAGTATCATCATTGTTTGCAGAAATTGAAGCGACTTGTTTTATTTTTTCAGAAGAGTTACCAACCTTTTGAGATTGCTTATCTAAATCTGTTACAATAGATTCAACAGCTTTGTCAATACCACGTTTTAAATCCATTGGATTTGCACCAGCAGCAACATTTTTAAGACCTTCCTTAACAATTGCTTGAGCTAAAACTGTAGCAGTTGTAGTACCATCACCAGCTAAATCGTTAGTTTTAGAAGCCACTTCTTTTACCATTTGCGCTCCCATGTTTTCTAGTTCGTTCTCTAGTTCAATTTCTTTTGCTACAGAAACACCATCTTTAGTCACTTGAGGAGCACCAAATGATTTTCCTATGATTACATTACGACCTTTTGGTCCTAAAGTTACTTTTACTGCATTTGCTAAAGCATCAACACCACGTTTAAGGCCGTCGCGTGCTTCAATATCGAATTTTATATCTTTTGCCATTGTTTTGAATTTTACTGTTAGCTGTTAGCTGTTTGCTATTAGCTAAAATGTTAGTTTTAATTTTTTATGAATTGGCTAAAGGCTATACGCCAATAGCAAAAAGCATTTTAGATTATTGCTAAGATATCACTCTCACGCATCATTAAATAGTCTTTGCCTTCTAGTTTAAGTTCTGTACCGCCATACTTTCCATAAAGTACAGTGTCACCAACTTTTACAGTTAAAGGTTCATCTTTTTTTCCGTTGCCAATAGCGACAACAGTTCCTTTTTGCGGTTTTTCTTTGGCGTTATCTGGAATAATAATACCAGAAGCTGTAGTTGTTTCAGCTTCCATTGGTTCTACAAGAACTCGGTCTGCTAAAGGTTTAATGTTTAAGCCCATTGTTGTATGTTTTTAGTTGTTTAATTTATAATTTACGCTAAAGCGTATTTCGAAAATTATGCCAAGTACAGATGACTGACAAACTTGCAGATTTACACGCTAAATATTTTAATAAAAAAAGCCAGCTGAATAGCTGGCTTAATATATTTTTTTCACAAGAAATTGAATATTAATTTCCTGTTGTGTCAATTGGAGTTGCTGAATTGTCAGCTGGTTGTGTTGGTAAAGCTGGAATTTCTGTTGCCTCATCAGTATCTAAAGCTTTAGATTCGGTAGCACCACCAGAATCAATGGTTAAGTTAGATGCTAAGATTAATAGAATTAAAGCTGTTGCTAAAAACCATGTACTCTTATCTAAAAAGTCTCCCGTTTTCTTTACTCCACCTAATTGCTGAGTACCACCTCCACCAAAAGATGATGATAAACCTCCTCCTTTAGGATTCTGAACCATAATTACTACGACGAGTAAAAAGGCTACGATTACGATTAGGATTAAAAATATTGTAAATGCACTCATTTTATATTGTGTTATTATCTTTTAATTCTTCTACCAATTTTATTTGGTTTGCAAAGAAACTACTTTTTTCTGGATATTTCAAACTTAAAATCTTGTAAGATTGAATCGCTTTGTCATAGTTTTTTTGCTCTAAATAGATACGTGCTAATGTTTCTGTCATTAAGCTATCAGAAATTGGATCATCATTATTGACCAACTTTGGTTTAGGAGCATTATCTGATATAGGTTTTATTTTTGGGTTTTCGCTAATAAACTTGTCAATAATAGCTAATTTGTTTCGAAACGGAGTTGTAGAAAGATGCTGAGTTTCGTTTTCAATTTCGGTTTCAGATTCAACTTCATCGCGAACAATAGGTTTAAAGCTTGTGATTTTTAACCACTCGGTAAACGAATGACTTTCAGTTTTATCAAACTCTAAAGGTTTTCCGATTTTCAGTTTCTTTTCTGGCGTGATATTTTTTACATCGACAGCAATAATGGAATCTTCAATCTTTGACTCTTGAGGTTTAATTTTAGGCATTGCTTTAGCCTTAAATAAATTAGGATCTAAAACACCTTCGGTAGCTTTAATATGTTCTTTTAAGGCATCGTCAATAGTAACACTTCTATTTACTGAAATGTCATCAACAGCAAAAACCTCAATAGATTTTATGACTTCAGAATTTTGTTTGATGTGTTGAGAAACTTCATTCTGATTAAAAACATCTGAAGTAATATAATCAAACAAAACACTGCGATCTGCTGTATGTGCAGCAGTTATTTTTAAGGCATTATTGTATTTGTAGCTATCTTTTTGTTTTAGCCCTTTAAGATATAAAGCCCTTAAAGGTTGAAAGTAAGGGTATTCATTAATTGCAGATGATAAATTGCCAGCTTGTGATGCTGTAATAGCTTCTGGATGTTGTAATAAATATGTGAGTTCTTGAAGCTGCATAGTTTACCAATCTGCTAAAGAAGCATTTAAAATATCTTGTGTTATACGCTCAAAAATTTCATCAATTGCAGTGTCTTTTATACTGCCTACAAGTTGGTCATTGGCAGGATAGTCAAAAAAGAAAGAGAATGGTTTTTCAAAATCTTTTTCTTCGTCTTTAGTATTAAAATAACGTACATTAACACGAATTGTTAATCTATTTTGAGCTGCTGTGTTTTGTGCAGTAGCTGTCATTGGCGCAATTCTGTATTCGGTAATTTCACCTTCATAAATAACTTCTCCACCAGATGTTACTAATTGTGCACTGGTTTGATTAAGAATTAAATCTTGAAGATCATTCCTGAATTTTTGGTCTAAACCTGGTTCAATTAAATCTGCATTATTCGGAAAGAAATTAACCTGAAACGTGTCTGGTGTTTCCGTAATACCCGTAAACGAATACTTAACTTTACAGCTGATTGCTGTAATGCATATAATTAGTATAATGAGATGTTTAAAAATCTTCATTTAATAAGTATTAGGTCGCTTCATAGTAATGAAAGCATAAATAAAACCAGCGTTATCAGCTACATCAAAATCTACATTAATTAGGCGATACCCTTTATAATGTTTTTCGTTTATCATATCTTCAGCCTCTTGTCGTATAGCATCAGAACTGTTTCTGGTAAACGACTTACGAATCATAAATATTTCTACTGCTTTCATTCGCTAATTTCTAATTATTTTTATAGGTCTTATGGGATCAACTTAAACTAAAAACTTTAAAAAGTATAATTTCTTATGGCTGATTTCATAAACTTATCTTAAAGGTCGAATTGTTTTATCTTTCTGTACAAAGTACGTTCGCTAATACCAAGCTCTGCAGCAGCTAATTTACGTTTACCGTTATGGCGCTCCAAAGATTTTTTTATCAATTCTAATTCTTTATCATGTAAAGATAGGGTTTCTTCTTCTTCAATTTCTTCAGCGAAATGATATTTGTCTTCAACTTCCGAAATTTCAGGATCATTAATTTCTGTATGCTCTGGTAATGGTAAAACTTCTAAGTCTTCAACCGTAGTTTCAAACTCATCGTTTTTATCCTCACCATAAATTTTCTGAATTAAATGTTCATTATCTTTTTGAACATCAGAAACGCTACCATTTTTCATCAATTCCATGGTGAGTTTCTTTAAATCATTAAGATCACTCTTCATGTCAAACAAAACTTTATATAGTATTTCACGTTCACTACCAAAATCACTTTCAGCTTTTGCGTTATTGACTACAGCAGGTAAATTACTTCCTGTACTTGGTAAATAATTTTGAAGTGTTACGGCATTTATAGTTCTTGTTTGCTCTAAAACGGATACTTGTTCGGCTACATTTCGTAACTGACGAATGTTACCATTCCAACGGTATTTTAAAAGTAAACTAACGGCATCATCAGTTAGCTTTATAGTTGGCATTTTATATTTTAAGGCAAAGTCGCTTGCAAATTTTCTGAACAATAAATGAATATCATCTTTACGTTCTCTAAGTGCCGGAAGATTGATGTCAATTGTACTTAAACGATAGTATAAATCTTCTCTGAATTTTTCTTTTTTAATGGCTTCAAACATGTTAACGTTTGTAGCAGCAACGATTCTTACATTGGTTTTTTGAACTTTGGAAGACCCTACTTTAATAAACTCGCCATTTTCTAAAACACGTAATAAACGGACTTGAGTTGTTAATGGTAATTCTCCAACTTCATCTAAAAAAATCGTACCTCCATCAGCAACTTCAAAATAACCAGAACGGGTTGAGGTTGCACCTGTAAAAGCACCTTTTTCGTGACCAAATAATTCACTATCAATGGTGCCTTCAGGTATGGCTCCACAGTTAACAGCAATGTATTTGCCATGTTTTCTATGAGAAAGCTGGTGTATTATTTTTGGAACACTCTCTTTACCAACACCACTTTCGCCAGTGACCAATACTGAAATATCAGTTGGTGCAACTTGTATGGCTTTTTCTATGGCACGATTAAGTTTAGGATCATTTCCTATAATACCGAAACGTTGTTTTATGGCTTGAATAGATTCCATTTCTTAATTAGTTGTTTTTAGAATAGCCAGTAGCTTCACCAATAAGTGTAGCGCTTGTACAATCTGTGATATAAACATTTACTAAGTCGCCAACTTTGTAATCTTCTTTTGGAAAAACGGCAACGGTATTGTCCGACGTTCTACCAGACCACTGTAAGTCTGATTTTTTTGAGGATTTCTCTATTAGAATTTCTACCGTTGTATTTAAGTGTTGTCGTGTTCTAAAATCACTATGCTTACGTTGTAGCTGTACAATATCATTAAGACGACGTTTTTTTGTTTCCTCTGGTACATCATCTTCCATTTTACGGCCAGCCATAGTGCCTGGACGTTCAGAATAGGTAAACATATAGCCAAAGTTATATTTTACATATTCCATTAAGCTTAAAGTGTCTTGATGGTCTTGCTCATTTTCGGTTGGGAAACCAGCAATTAGATCTTGACTGATTGAGCATTCTGGTATAATACGTCTTATATTATCAATAAGTTCAAAATACTCTTCGCGAGTATGAAGACGATTCATTTCTTTTAAAATACGATCGCTTCCGCTTTGTACAGGTAAATGTATATGCTTGCAAATATTATCATATTTAGACATCGTTTCAATGACATCTAAAGTAAAATCCTGAGGATTAGAGGTTGAAAAACGAATACGCATTTTAGGTTGAGCTTTAGCAGCTAATTCTAATAGACTAGCAAAATTCACAGCAGTTGCTTTTTGCAAATCTGTGGCTTTATCAAAATCCTTTTTCAGTCCACCACCATACCATAAATAGCTATCTACATTTTGGCCTAAAAGTGTAATTTCTTTAAAACCTTTTGCCCATAAATCATTAATCTCTTCAATAATACTTTGAGGATCTCTACTGCGTTCTCTTCCTCTTGTAAAAGGTACTACACAAAACGTACACATATTATCACAGCCACGTGTTATAGATACAAATGCAGTGACTCCATTTGTATTTAATCTTACAGGTGAAATATCTCCATAAGTTTCCTCTTTAGAAAGTATAACATTTATAGCGTCTCTACCTTCATCAACTTCAGCAAGTAAGTTTGGTAAATCTTTATAAGCATCAGGGCCTACAACTAAGTCTACTATCTTTTCTTCTTCTAAGAATTTTGTTTTTAAACGTTCAGCCATACAACCTAAAACTCCAACTTTCATTTTGGGGTTTGTGCGTTTTACGACATTATACTGTTGCAGTCGTTTTCTAACGGTTTGCTCAGCTTTATCTCTAATAGAACATGTGTTCACTAAAACTAAATCAGCTTCTTCAAGGTTTTTAGTAGTATTAAAACCTTGATCCGAAAGTATAGAGGCTACAATTTCGCTATCACTAAAATTCATAGCACAGCCATAACTTTCAATAAAAAGTTTTCTTTTGTTACCTTCTTTATGATCTAGTATTAAGGTTTCCCCTTGTTTCTTTTCGTCTATTGTTTTTTCCATAATATTTCCCGTGAAAACGGGAATCTCATATTTATATGATTTTCAAATCTCAATAAGTATGCAAAGATAGGATTATTTTGAAATTATGACAAAGTGGCAGTTGCGGTATCTTTAAGATGATATTATCTTTTTTAATTTTTTTATCTAAATAAATGCAACCTTTCACTAAATTTTCATCTATATAATAAAGATATGTTGTGATGAGAAATTTTAAATTGTTTGTTCTTAGTGTTTGCGCCTTGGTTTTTGTGAACTCATGTGATAATGATGACGATGCTTCAAATTCTGAATGTGATTTTAATATTATCGCAGATGAGAATTTGTATGCTGAGCCTTCACCAAGTGATTATAATATTTCTAATGCAGAAATAAATGAGGATTGTTTGGAAATTACAATTCAAGCTAGTGGGTGTAGTGGAAGTACTTGGGAAGTTGACTTGATTTCAAATATTACGCCTTCAATTGGTTTTACGAGGACTATATATCTAAGTCTAAAACTTACTAATTTAGAAGCTTGTGCTGTTTTTATTACTAAAACATACAGTTTTGATATTTCACATTTAAGAAATGAGTTTATAACTACTTTTATAAGTATAGAAGGTTGGGACGATACAATAGAAGTTATTGATTGATAAATTTTAAAATATATTGAAAGCCTTACAATCTGTAAGGCTTTTTCTGTTTTATAAGTTGTTAAAATCACGATAAAATGTATGCTATTTAAGACCAAATTAGGATTGTAACTTAATTTTCATATACATTTGTAACCTCAAAAAAATAAAGAATGCCAAAGAATCTAGTTATAGTAGAGTCACCTGCAAAGGCTAAAACGATAGAGAAATTTTTAGGAAAAGATTATAAGGTAGAGTCCAGTTTTGGGCACATTGCTGATTTACCTTCCAAAGAGTTAGGAGTTGATGTTGATGGAGATTTTATGCCAAAATATCAAGTTTCTAAAGACAAAAAAGATGTCGTTAAAAAACTTAAAGACTTAGCGAAGAAAGCAGAGATGGTATGGCTAGCTAGTGATGAAGATCGTGAAGGAGAGGCAATTGCATGGCATTTAGCAGAAACACTAAAATTAGATAAAGAGAAAACGAAGCGAATTGTATTCCATGAGATTACAAAAAGCGCTATCAATAAAGCGATTGAAAACCCAAGAAGTATAGATTATAATCTAGTAGATGCACAACAAGCCAGACGTGTTTTAGACAGAATAGTAGGTTATGAGTTGTCTCCTGTATTATGGAGAAAAGTAAAGGGAGGGTTGTCAGCTGGACGTGTGCAATCGGTTTCGGTTCGTTTAATCGTTGAACGAGAGCGAGCGGTTCAAGGTTTTGAGCCTGTAGCATCTTACAGAGTTGATGCAGAATTTAAAGCCGCTAACGGAAATTCATTTAAAGCTAAGTTGCCAAAGAACTTTAACTCTGAAGCAGAAGCCTTAAAGTTTTTGAATGATAATATAGGAGCTGATTATCAAGTTGCTGATTTGCAAAAAAAACCAGCAAAAAAATCTGCTGCAGCACCATTTACAACATCTACACTTCAACAAGAGGCGTCACGTAAATTGGGGTTCTCAGTAAGTAGAACAATGAGTAATGCACAACGATTGTATGAAGCAGGTTTTATTACATACATGAGAACAGATAGTGTTAACTTATCTGATGAGGCTAAAAAAGGAGCTGAGAACGAAATTGTTACAGCTTATGGAGCTGAGTATAGTAATCCAAAAAATTATAAAGGAAAATCTAAAGGAGCGCAAGAAGCTCACGAGGCTATTCGTCCAACAGATTTTGCTAACCATACAGTAAATGCTGAACGCGATCAAGCAAGGTTGTACGATTTAATTTGGAAAAGAGCAATTGCATCACAAATGAGTGATGCTAAATTAGAACGTACCAATCTTAAAATTGAAATCGATTCAACTAATAATGTAAATGAACAGTTTACTGCAAATGGTGAGATCATCACTTTTGATGGATTTTTAAAAGTCTATTTAGAAGGGACTGATGATGAAGATACAGAACAAGAAGGTATTTTACCAGACTTAAAGGTTGGTGAAGCACTCAAGAATAAATATATTACAGCTACGCAACGTTTTACGAGACCACCTTCAAGGTTTACTGAAGCCTCTTTAGTAAAGCAATTAGAAGAATTAGGTATTGGTCGTCCGTCAACTTATGCGCCAACAATTTCAACAATTCAGAATAGGAATTATGTTGAAAAGGGAGCACATGAAGGTGATGAAAGAGCTTATAAGCAATTGGTTTTTGAAGATGGTGACATTAAAGACAATGCACTTTCTGAAAAAACAGGATCTAATAAAGGAAAATTAGTGCCTACAGATATTGGTATGATTGTTACTGATTTCTTAGTCAATCATTTTGAAAGCATTTTAGATTACAATTTTACAGCAAAAGTAGAGGACAAATTTGATGATATAGCAGAAGGTAAAGAAGACTGGAGAGCTATGATGAAGGATTTCTATAAAGGATTTCATCCTCAAGTAGAAGATGTCCAAGAAAATGCAGAGCGCGAATCTGGAGAACGTATTTTAGGTACAGATCCAAAAACAGGTCGCCAGGTGAGTGTGCGTTTAGGTAAATTTGGACCAATGGTTCAGGTTGGTGTTATGGATGATGAAGAAAAGCCTAAGTTTGCGAGTTTATCTCCAGACCAACAATTAAATTCAATCACCTTTGAAGAGGCTATGGATTTATTTAAGTTGCCAAAAGCTTTAGGGCATTATAAAGATGATGAGGTAGAAGTTAATAATGGCCGTTTTGGACCTTATGTGCGTTTTGGTAAAAAGTTTGTGTCATTACCTAAAGGAGTTGACCCTTTAAGTGTAGAGCTAGAAGAAGCTTTAATATATATTAAGGAGAAAGAATTAGCTGATGCTCCTATATATATGTATAAGGATTTAGAAGTGACTAAAGGCAAAGGACGTTTTGGACCATTTATTAAATGGAATGGCATGTTTATTAACGTCAATAAAAAATACGATTGGGATAATTTATCAGAAGAAGACATCGTAACTTTGATTGAAGAGAAGATACAGAAAGAAATAGATAAAGTTATCCATAATTGGGAAGAAGAAGGTGTTAGAGTTGAAAAGGCAAGATGGGGAAGACATAATATCATAAAAGGAAAACAAAAAGTAGAGTTAGCGAAAACAGTTGATGTAAGTAAAATGACTTTAGAGAAAGCTCAAGCACTACTCGAAAAGAATGCTCCTAAGAAGAAAACAAGAAAAAAAGCAACAAAGAAAAAAACAACTACCAAAAAGAAGTAATATACTATGAATTTTAATTTCCTTACGCCTGTTTCAGATACAGTTTTAGCTCATAACGAACTAATAGCTGAACAAGCACTAGGAAAAAAAATAAAAGTACATTCACACCAAAAAGGAATTCCTGACCTAGAAGGAGTACAAATTGCAATTATTGGTGTTCAAGAACATCGAAATGATGTTAATTATATAGGAGCATCAATTAAATTTGATTCTATAAGAAAAACATTATATACATTATTTCCTGGTAATTGGCATACTACAATTGCTGATCTCGGTGATATTGAACCAGGTGAAACAGTTGAAGATACATACTTTGCAATTAGAACAGCAATATCAGTTTTAGTAGAGAAAGACATCATTCCTATTATATTAGGAGGAAGTCAAGATTTAACTTACGCTAATTATCGTGCTTACGATTCTATTTTGCCAATGGTTAATATTGTGAGTGTTGATACTAACTTTGATTTAGGTGATGCTAATCTACCAATAAAGAATAATAGCTATGTTGGTAAAGTTATTGTAGAAGAGCCATATAATCTTTTTAATTATACTAACATAGGCTATCAAACCTATTTTAATTCGCAAGAAGAAATAGATCTTATAGAAAAGCTATATTTTGAAGCTTACCGATTAGGCGAAATTTCTATAGACATTAATAAAGTAGAACCATTAATGCGAGATGCTCACATAGTAACTTTAGATTTAAAGTCAGTGAGAGCTGCAGAGGTTAGTGATAATCAAAAATATTCACCTAATGGATTCTCAGGAAAAGAGATGTGTTCAATAAGTAGATATGCAGGTATAAGTAATAAGGTGTCTTCTTTTGGAGTATACGAATATCAAAATTCTAAAAACGACAATGCTACTTCAATGTTAGTGGCACAAATGATTTGGTATTTTATAGAAGGTGTTAATTGTAGAGTTAAGGATGATGACTTTTCGCAAGAAAATTATTATCAGAAGTATAATGTTTTGGTCGAAGATGATGATCTTACATTCTATAAAAGTTTAAAGACTGGACGCTGGTGGATTGAGATACCATTTTTGCCAGATGTTAATAATAAATTAAAAAAGCATACGTTATTACCTTGCATGCATACCGATTATGTGAATGCTACTCAAGGTGAATTACCAGAACGCTGGTATAAAGCCTATAGGAAGAACAGCTTCTAAATTGTACACTTTATCGTTATTTAGCACTTTTTTCATCGATGAAATGCTTATTTTTAGGACGAAATGCAAAAAAAATGGAAAAAAAGTTGTTTATTCGAAAATATATAAATATGTTTACCACCTCAAAAATAATTATGACTAATTTAACCTCGAGTTACTATGAATATTAAGAAGTTTATTTTATTAACCGCAGTACTAATTTTTGTTGCCAGTTGTAATTCTGGTGATCGCGGACAATTAGTAGGAGTTAAAGGTAAATCATGGCATCCAGAAAAACCCTATGGAATGGCATTAGTACCTGGCGGAGCTTTTATTATGGGTAAATCTGATGATGACTTAGCTGGTGTACAAGATGCACCTACTAAAACAGCTACTGTTCGTGCATTCTATATGGACGAAACAGAAATTACAAATAGCGAGTATCGTCAATTTGTAGAATGGGTAAGAGATTCCATTCTAAGATTGAAATTAGCTGAGATGGCTGATTTAGAAGGTAAGACTCCAGGAAGTGGAGATATTGGTGAGTTTGCATACAAAGATTCAAACCCTGATGAACTTAATGCCTACGAAAGCTATATGCTTAATACTTATGGTAATGAGCAAAGAAAAATTAATCGTGATGTAGATTTACATTTCGATACTGATGATTATCCAGACGAATTATATGCTGAAGTTATGGATGGTATGTATTTACCTCTTGAAGAATCATATAATGGTCAACGTACATGGGATGTAAAGCAATTTAAGTTCCAATATACATATATGGATATTCAAAAAGCAGCTAGAAACAGAAACTTAAAGCGTTCTGAAGTTGTAGTTCAACAAGAAGTAGAAGTATATCCAGACACAACCGCTTGGATTAGAGATTTTGCTTACTCATATAATGAGCCAATGCATAATGATTACTTTTGGCACTCTGCTTATGACAACTACCCAGTAGTTGGTGTGTCTTGGAAACAAGCACAAGCGTTTTGCCAATGGAGAACTTTGAAGCATAATAGTTACCAAAAAAGTAAAGGTAAACAAAACGTTAATGCCTACAGATTACCTTCTGAAGCAGAATGGGAATATGCAGCACGTGGAGGACTTCAAGGAGCATCATATCCTTGGGGAGGACCTTATACTAAAAACGACAGAGGTTGTTTTATGGCTAACTTTAAGCCTTTAAGAGGTGATTATGCAGCTGATCAAGCTTTATATACAGTAGAGGCAGATGCTTATGATCCAAATGATTTTAACTTATATAACATGGCAGGTAACGTTTCAGAATGGGTAAACGGTTCTTACGATCCTGCATCTTATGAATATTCATCAACTATTAATCCAAATGTAAACGATCCAGACAATGCACGTAAAGTGGTAAGAGGAGGTTCTTGGAAAGATGTTGCCTATTTCTTACAAGTAAGTTCTAGAGATTATGAATATGCAGATTCTGCGAGAAGTTATATTGGATTTAGAACAGTTCAAGATTATATGGGAACTGAAGTAACCAAAAACGCAGCAACGAATTAATATATAAATAAAGAATAACCCAAATTAAATTAACCTACTTAAGTTATACATCCATTAACTTAAAACTTAAAACTTAACAAATTATGGCACAAAAAGGAAAAATGACGATCACTAACATGATCTACGGATTAGGAGCAGCAATTGTAATTGTTGGAGCATTATTTAAAATACAACACTGGCCTTTTGGTTCAGAAATTCTAACCATAGGTATGATCGTTGAAGCTCTTGTATTTACATATTCAGCTTTCGAAAGACAAGCAAGCGACTTAGATTGGTCTTTAGTATATCCAGAATTAGCTGGTGGACAATCTATAGGTGGTAAGAAAAAAGAACAACCGAAAGATGCAGAAGGTTTATTATCTAAGAAATTAGATAACTTATTAAAAGAAGCTAAAATCGATGGTGAGCTTATGGCGAGCTTAGGTACAAGCATTAAAAACTTCGAAGGAGCTGCAAAAGGTATTTCACCGACTGTAGATTCTATGAATGCACAAAAGAAATATAGCGAAGAAATGTCTCTAGCTGCAGCGCAGATGGAGTCTTTGAATAGTCTATACAAAGTACAGATGGAAAGCGCTAACCGCCAAGCGGCAATTAACGAAGAAGCTGTTGAAAACGCGACTAAGTTAAAGGAGCAAATGCAATCATTAGCATCTAACTTATCTTCATTAAATGGAGTATATGGTGGAATGTTATCTGCAATGAACAAAAACTAATAGGTTTTTATAATCGAGATTTAATTAATTAACATTTAAAAACCAATTACAATGGCAGGAGGAAAAGCATCTGCAAGGCAGAAAATGATTAACCTTATGTACTTAGTATTTATTGCTATGATGGCAATGAATATGTCTAAAGAAGTACTATCCGCTTTCGGATTAATGGAAGCGAAGTTTGTAGACTCAAACAATGATACTACAGATAAAAACACTGCTTTATTAGCAGATTTAGTTACAAAGGCTGAAGAAAAACCAGAGGACTTTGCTGTACCAGCGAATAAAGCTAAGCAAGTTAGTGCAGTGTCAGACAAATTCTTTAGGTATATAGAGACTTTGAAACAAGATTTATTAAAATCTGGTAAATATGAAATAGATTCTGAGACTGGTAAATTACCATTTGAAGCAATGGATAAGACAGATATCCTTGATGAAATGTGGTTTACTGGAGATCGTCTAACTAAAGCAGGAGATGCTGTAATGGCTGCAATAGAGAAGTACAAGAAGGATGTTAAAGACATTCTAGGTACTGATGTAAAGTATCAAAAAGCTATTGAAAGTTTTGATAAGCGTTTTAGTACTGAGAAAGTTGCTAATAAAGATGGAAAGAAAATTGATTGGTTAGATTACCATTACAAAGGATTTCCAGCAATTGCATCTTATACAAAGTTAACAGCAATGCAAAATGATGTAAAAGTAACTGAAGCTAATATGTTTAACCTTTTCTTAGGTAATACATTAGATGCTGCGGTTTCACTTAAAAAATATCAAGCAATTGTATTAGCAGATAAATCAGCATTTTTTGCAGGAGAGAAATTTCAAGGTAAAGTAGTGTTAGGAAAGTATGCTAATGTTACACCTACAAAATTATCAGTACAAGGAAATGAAATAGATATTGCTAATGCTGTAGATTCTACAGGAGCAGCTAAACTAGATTTCAATGTAGGTAATGTTGGTGAACATCAGATTGATGGAAAGTTTACATTCTTGGAAGACGGAAAACCATTAGAGATTCCAATTGTAGGTAACTATGTAGTAGTACCAAGACCAAACTCTGCAACAATTTCTGCAGATAAGATGAACGTTGTTTATCGTGGTGTTTCTAACCCAATGACTATTTCTTTTGCTGGTGTTCCAGATAACAAAGTAAAAGCTAGTGGAGCAGGATTAAGTCCAGCTGGAAAAGGTAAGTATGTAATGAACCCAGGATCTGGTAGAGAAGTTACTATTAATGTAACTGCTACTTTAGATGATGGTTCTAAAGCTAGTGATAGAAAAACATTTAGAATTAAGGATATACCAAAGCCAACTGGAACAATTGCTGGAAAAGATGGATTGGTTAGATTGCCTAAGCGTAATGTAGAAATAGGTACTGTTAGTGCTAAGTTAGATGACTTTGTATTCGATTTACCAATTCAGGTAACATCATTTAAAGTAAAAGTACCTGGACAACCTACTGTTTCAGTTCCTGGTACTAAGATGAATGCACAAGCTAAAGCAGCTATTAAAAGAGCTCGTAAAGGTGACGTTATTGCAATTTTCGATATTAAAGCTTCAATTAAAGGTAACAGTAAGTACAGATTAAAAGGTGTATCAACAGTTACAGTTGAGGTAACAAATTAATCGATAGTTTATTTAAAATAGAATCCCAAATTATAATATAAAATAAGATGAATTTAAAAAGCTTTTTATGTATAGGAATAGGAGTTTTAGCTGCTAACACAATGTTTGCTCAAGCTAATATCCTAAATGCAAAAATACCAGAAGAAATTGGTATGAAAACTGAAGCACAGTTACTTCTAGATAATGATAAGCCATTAGAGTATGGTTATGTTGGAGATAGAGATATCTTATTTTCTAAAATGGTCTGGGAAAAAGTGGTTCTAGACGAGCGTGTTAATTTTCCTTTATACTTTCCAATCGAAGATAATCTTGGAGATGATAGAAAATCGTTATACCGCGTGTTAAAGGATAACATTGATAGTGGTATGATAACTAAGGTCTATGCAGATCCTTATTTTACTGAAGAACGTACAATGGAAGATCTTGCTCCTTCTTTAAAGAAAGAAGAGATTACAGATGAAGGTATTGACTGGATGAACGCTGAAGGTGTTTCAGACACATCTAAAGTTCCTGAAGAATATGTGATTCGTCGTGAAATTGGAGCAGCTGATATTAGCTCATATCTTATTAAAGGCCTTTGGTACTTTGATAAGCGTCAAGGAGAATTGAAGTATCGTATTCTTGGTATTGCACCTGCAGCACCAGATGTAAACTTTATTGATTCTGAAGATGAAGCGAATAAAGAACCAATCGGCTTGTTTTGGGTGTTTTATCCTGAGATTAGAGATATCATGCACGAGGCAAAAGCATTCAATGATAAAAATAGTGCCGTACCGTTATCTTTCGATCACTTATTAAACAGCAGACGCTTTGGTGGATTAATCTACAGAGAAGAAAATGTTTATGGAGATAGAGAAGTAAAAGAGTATGTTGCTGAAAATGCTTTAATGCAACTTTTAGAATCAGAACGTATCAAAGATAAGATTAGAAACTTTGAACAAGATATGTGGAGTTACTAGTTAACTTGCACTATTAAAAATATAAACGCTCGCTTTTTAAGTGGGCGTTTTTTGTGTTAAAAACACCTGTTATTTTGAGCGTAGTCTAGAAATAGTCGCTAATTTTGCAACAATGAAAGAAGTAGATTACATCGTAGTGGGTTGCGGTTTAGCAAGTATTGCATTTTGCGAACAATTAAGAGCACATAACAAATTGTTTGTTGTATTCGATGATGGTTCACAGCAATCTTCAATAGTTGCAGCAGGATTGTATAATCCAGTAATCTTAAAGCGTTTTTCTGAAGTATGGAAAGCCAAGGAACAATTAAGGTTGGCATTGCCTTTATATCAGAAGATTGAAAAGGAGTTAGATATTAAGATAGATTATAAGCTGAGAATTTTAAGACGTTTCACTTCTATACAAGAACAGAATAAGTGGTTTAGCGCTATAGATAAACCAAGTCTTGAAACGTTTCTTTCAACACAATTAGTTAAAAATTCAAATTCAGAGATTGAAGCCCCTTTTGGGTTTGGAGAGGTTTTACATGCGGGACGCATTGATACTGAGAAACTAATCACTAGTTATAAAGCATTTTTAAAGCAGAAAGATTGTTTGATAGAAGATACTTTTCATTACAATAAAATTCAATTTGAAAATGGTATTGTTCAGTATAAAAACCTGAAAGCATCACAAATTATATTTGCTGAAGGTTTTGGTGTAAAGCAAAATTTATATTTCAATCATATACCATTAACAGGATCTAAAGGTGAGATTTTAACCATAAAAGCACCAAATTTAAAAATTGATTTTGCCATTAAATCTTCTGTTTTTGTTATCCCAATAGGGGATGATTTGTACAATGTTGGAGCAACGTATGACAATGAAGATAAATCTAATACACCAACAGAAAAAGCTAAAGAAGAATTACTTTTAAAAGTAAAAAACTTTATAAAAGGTGAGTTTAAAGTGGTGAATCATGTTGCTGGTGTAAGACCAACAGTAAAAGACAGAAGACCTTTAGTTGGCAGACATTCTGAACAAAAGAATTTATACGTTTTAAATGGTCTAGGAACCAGAGGAGTGATGATTGCTCCTTATGTGGCTAATCAGCTTTTTCAGTATATTGAAAACGATAAAACTTTAGATGCTGAAATTAATATAAATAGGTTTGATTTAATGATAATGTCATAGCGAGCATTACATGGTAATCTCTCAAATGAAATACTAACTCTACGTTTTAGCACCTTTGCTAGCTAATTCTTTATCAAAACTCATAAAAAGGTTAATCCAAATATTTCTAGATAAACGCATAATAATAGGCATAAACCCAACCAAAGTTAAAACGATAGCGATAAATGCAATTGTTAGTGAAGATTCAAATATGAGGTAACTAATTACAAAAGCTGTTACAGCAAACGCAATACCTACACCATAGCTCACATACATAGAGCCATAGAAAAATGAAGGCTCCATTCTGTATTTAGTATTACAATGCGAACAACGCTCATTTATTTTTAAGGTATCAGAAAGCACATAAGGGTTTTTAACGGTGTACATTGATTCTTGGTGGCATTTAGGACAAGCGCCAAAAAGAATACTATACAATTTCATTCCTTTTTTTATCATATTTATTAGCTTACTTTTGCATTTTTTAAGACCATACAAAGGTAAAATTTTATATCTGAAGCTTTGTAACAATTGTAACGTTTGTTGCAATTGTAATATTCAAAAAAGTTATGCTAAATATCCATAATCTATCTATATCGTTTCAAGGAGAATACCTCTTTGAAGAAATCACTTTTAAACTAGGTCTTGGTGACCGTATTGGTTTAATTGGTAAAAATGGTGCTGGTAAATCTACAATGCTTAGAATTTTGTCAAAAGAACAAGAAGCAGATACAGGGCAGATTGCAGCAGATAAAGATTTAAAGATTGGATTTTTAAAACAAGATATTGATTTTGATTTCGGAAAAACTGTTTTAGAAGAATCTTACGAAGCTTTTAAAGAGATTAAAGCATGTGAGGCAAAACTAGAAGAAATTAATACACAATTAGCGGAACGTACGGATTACGAAAGTGAATCGTATAATCAGTTGATGATTGATTTGAATGAGATTCAACATCAATACGAAATATTAGGAGGTTATAATTACCAAGGAGATACAGAAAAGATTCTTCAAGGACTTGGGTTTAAACGCGACGATTTTAATAAACTTACTGACACCTTTTCTGGTGGTTGGAGAATGCGAATAGAATTAGCTAAGCTCTTACTTCAGAATAACGATTTATTACTCTTAGATGAACCTACCAACCACTTAGATATTGAGTCTATTATTTGGTTAGAGAACTTTTTGAAAAACTATAGTGGTGCCGTAGTCATTGTCTCTCATGATAAAATGTTTTTAGACAACGTTACTAATCGCACAATTGAGATTTCTTTAGGTAGAATTTATGATTACAATAAACCATACACTAAGTTTTTGGCATTGCGAAAAGAAATGAAAATTCAACAACTCGCAGCTCAAAAGAATCAAGAAAAACAGATTCAACAAACTGAAAAACTAATTGAAAAGTTTAGAGCAAAAGCATCTAAAGCGACCATGGCCCAATCGCTGATAAAAAAATTAGATCGTATCGATAGAATTGAGGTAGATGAAGATGATAATAGTGTAATGTCTTTAAATTTTCCGGTGTCAATTACACCAGGAAAAGTGGTTGTTGAAGTTGAGGATGTATCTAAAAACTATGGGGATTTAAAGGTCTTAAATAATGTAGATCTGGCCATTGCCAGAGACACTAAAACAGCTTTTGTTGGGCAAAATGGACAAGGTAAATCTACTTTAGCCAAGATTATAGTTGGTGAAATTGAACATCAAGGACATCTAAATCTAGGACATAACGTACAGATTGGATATTTCGCCCAAAATCAAGCAGAGTATTTAGATGGTAGTAAAACTGTTTTAGATACTATGATAGATGCTGCTAATGAAACTAACCGAAGTAAAGTGCGTGATATATTAGGTTCGTTTTTATTTAGAGGAGAAGAGGTTGAAAAGTATGTTAGAGTTCTTTCTGGTGGTGAAAGAAATCGTTTGGCTTTGGCTAAGTTATTGTTGCAACCACTCAATGTGCTCATTATGGATGAGCCAACCAATCACTTAGATATTAAATCTAAGAATGTATTAAAAGAAGCTTTAAAAAAGTTTGAAGGCACATTGATTTTGGTTTCTCACGATAGAGATTTTCTTCAAGGCTTAACAGATACAGTTTATGAATTTAAAGACCAAAATATTAGAGAATATTTAGGTGATATTGATTTTTATCTAGAACAGCGTAATCTCGAAAATCTAAGAGAGGCTGAAAAGCGAACGGTAATTGTAAATAAACCCAAAGAAAGTAATAAGCAAAGTTACGAAGACCAAAAGAAGCTGAAATCTTTAAATAATAAACTCAGTAATATTGAATCTAAAATCAATCAATTAGAAAAAGATATTAAAGAAGATGATGTAAAGTTAGCAACTGATTACGATGCTACTGCTTCAGATCCCAATTTTTTTGATACTTACCAAAACAAAAAAACTAAGTTAGAGCAATTGATGGAGGATTGGGAAAACGTTCAAGAACAATTAGAAACGTTATCATAAAAATGGTTTAACATTTTTTTCAATGTCCTCACTGTTGGGAGCAAATATCAATGTTGATAGATACATCTCTAAATCATCAAAAATATATTGAAGATTGTGAAATTTGTTGTAATCCAATTCAAATTTTGGTAGTTATTGAAAATCAGGAAATTGCAAGTTTTCAGGCAAAAAGCATAGAACAATGAAAATATATAAAATACTGATAATCAATATTTTATATATTTAAATCATGTAGTTCATCGAAAAAATTTGCGCTTTATAGTATTAGCTCATATATTCGAGTTGATATTGTGCCCCTCCGCAAAAATCTACTAACTATGAAAACTTTAAAACTGACCCTATTATGTTGCTTGCTTTCTGCATTTACATTTGCCGACGTTTCCCAAACCCAAAAAGACGCACTAGTTGCAATTTATAACGCCACTAATGGTGATTCTTGGACTAAATCATGGGATTTAGAACAACCAGTTTCAAGCTGGTATGGCATAACAATAGAAAATGATAATGTTGTTGCCATTAATTTAAGTTTTAATAAACTGAAAGGAAAACTGCCAGAAGAAATATTAAACTTAAAGAGTTTAAAAATTCTTAATTTATCTTTCAATAAATTAGAAGGGGAATTACCAAAGGCAGTTATCAAAATGTCTAATTTAGAAGAGCTAAAGTTATTCTCAAATAACTTTAACGGTACTATCCCATCTGATATTGGAAACCTAACTAATTTAAAAATTTTAGAGTTATTTAATAATAATTTTTCTGGAGAGATACCAGCTTCTATAGGAAGTCTTTCAAAACTAGAAAGCTTAATTTTAAGTAGTAATCTACTAATAGGTAAACTACCTACTACGATTTCTAACTTAACATCTTTAAAAGTACTAAGTGTCTTTGATAATAATTTATTAGGTACTATACCTTCATCTATTGGAAAATTAACACAATTAGAAGAATTGGTATTATCTAATAATGCTTTTTACGGTAATTTACCAAGTGAATTAGCGCAGTTAACAAACCTTAAAACCTTGTTGCTTAGTAACAATGGTTTTAAAGGAAATTACGCGTCGTTAAAAGACAAGCTTCCTAATATTGTAAATTTCGATTTAGACAAAGCTAATAATACAAAAGGTGCTTTAGCAACTTTAGATTCTGAAGATAATGACGACGATTAATATATTGTGGTTTTAATTATATACATAACGTCCATTTTTTATGGACGTTTTTTTTTAATTTAATACTTGCTAAATTTAAAAAGCGTTGTATATTTGCAGTCCTAAAATGATTGAGTCGGCATTATGAACCGAAAGTTAAAAGCTAAGAAAATCATTTTTGAGATTAAATCGCGGGATAGAGCAGTAGGTAGCTCGTCGGGCTCATAACCCGAAGGTCACTGGTTCGAGTCCAGTTCCCGCTACAATGAAAACCTCTTGATATATCAAGAGGTTTTTTTATGTAGACTATTTGACGAATTGGTTGCTAAGTATATCATCAAAAAATCAGAAAAGCATTTAGTTTTTTGAAGATTTTGTTAATCCTTATAAGCATTAACAAATAACACTTCATGTGTAAAGAAAATTAACTTATTATTAGTAATTATAGGCTAACCAACTTAATTTTTATTTCTAATTTTATGTAAAATTTTTGAAATGAATTTCTGGGAAACTATTTTTTTATTTTTTGCATTTCTATCTTTCATGCTATTTGTTCTTTTCTTTTTCAAAAAGAAAGGAGACAAAGTTGCTAATAAAATTCTAGGTATTTATCTTTTATTATTTACTCTTAACCTAGTTTATAATGTTTTGCATTGGTCAAAACTACTTCTCGATATTAAATATATTCATATTATTGGATCATTAACAATTATTTGGGCTAGTTACCCACCATTAATGTATCTATACACTAAACGTGTTATAACCCAAAAGAAATTTAAGAAAATAGATTTGTTGCATACCATACCAACATTTATGAATGTTTTTTTTTACTCACCATTTTTAATGTTGAACACTAAATCAAAGATTGACGTTTTAAATAATGGACTATTATCAGATTATATATATTTAAATAATTACACCTATTTAGTTACTTCAACAATAATGGTGTTTTATGTCATTTTGATTTATTTGAACTTTAAAAACAATAAATCTCTTGAGTCTAATAAAAGAAGGTGGCTGAAATGGATTATTGGAGCATTCTATTGTTATGTATTGGCAATGCTTTCTTATTTTGTTCTATCCTATTTTAAATTAATTTCAACAGAGCATGATTACTTTATTATGTACACCATTATTTTCTTTATAGGCTTGGTAACTTATTTTGGGTTTATGCAGCCTGAAGTTTTTAATGGCTTGTCCATGGACAAAATTCTGCCTTTTAAAAAGTATCAAAAAACGGGATTAAGTGAAAGTCTTTCTTTAGAATTAAAAGGACAACTTATAGATTTAATGAAAAATAAAAAACCCTATTTAAATCCTGATTTGCGATTAAGTGATTTAGCTGAAAATTTAAATATTTCTAAGCATCATGCATCCCAAATTATAAATGAACATTTTAATTCAAGTTTTTTCTTTTTTATAAACACCTATAGAATTAAAGAAGCTAAAATATTATTAGAGAATGATTGCAACTTAAATATTTCAGATGTAATATATTCTAGTGGTTTTAACAACCGTGTTTCTTTTTATAAAGCTTTTAAAAAGCATATGGGAGTAACGCCAACCCAATATAAATTACAAAATGTATAGATTTCTTAGAGTATTTATAACATGAATTAATTTCGTTCGATTTTATTGTAAATGTTTATAAGCAATAACCAGTTTATATTAGTAATACTCTTTCTTTAATCAAAATTAATTTATTTGATCATGAGAAAATTATACTTTATTTTATTATTTGTCAGTACTGCTACTTTTGCACAAATAACTGTAAGTACTATTACACCATCATTTAATGGAAGTGGGGCAGTCACAATTGATGAAGCAGGAAATATATACATTGGAGATTTTGGAGATTTTTTAGGTGGGCCAGATACCGATGGAATCCCTAACAATGTGATGAAATTAGATACGAATTTAAATCTCACAGTTTTTGCTAATGACTTTACTGGGGCTTCTGGAAATGAGTTTGATTCTAATGGTATATTATACCAAGCAGATATTAGAGATAATGCAGTTTATAAAATTGTAAATGGTTCTAGAGAATTATATACCTCTCAAGGGTTATTCTCACCAGTTGGAATCGCTTTTGATAGTAACGACAACCTTTATGTTTGTAATTGTGGAGTAAGTAACATAAGAAAAATTACACCAGATGGAACTTCAACATTATTTTCAACTGGAAATGGATTGCTTGCATGTCCTAATGGTATGACCATTGACGAAAATGGCAACTTATATGTAGTAAACTTTTCTAATACCAATATTGTAAAAATTCAACCAGATGGAACAGCAACAAATATAGGGAATACAGTTGGTGGCAATGGTCATATTGACTATGATGTAAATACAAACAACTTATACATTGCTAGTTTTGGTACGAATTTAATTTACTATCTAGACCTAGATAATTTGACTTCAGGAACTAGTATAATTGCCGGAACGGTTGTAGCCGGAACAGGAATGGGGGTAGCAGGAAACGATGATGGTTCAGCATTGAGTTCAACATTCTCAGCGCCAAACGGCATTGCTGTATCAAAAACAGGAGACTCTTTATACATTAATAGTTCTGCAACTTTAAATAATAACAACTTAAATCCACAATATGTAAGGCTTTTAACCAATGTACTTTCAACGCTTTCGTTAAATGATTATGAAGCTGCTACTAATGAATTGAAAATCTACCCTAACCCTGTAAAAGATACATTTATGATAGAATCCAATTTTGCTAATACCAATGATTTATCCATTAAAATATGGGATATGAATGGGAAAAATATTGAATTTAATGCTACAAGTGAAGCCTCAAAATTGAAAGTTGATGTATCCAAACTTAAATCTGGAATGTACTTTTATTGCATAAAAGCTAAAACGAGAAAAATAAAAATCGGAAAATTAATCAAAGAATAATCATAGTCACAAATATTGATTGTAGGCATCATTCTTAATAATTAATAGACTAATAAGTACAATAATTATGAAATGCTCTTTCATTGATTTAGGGGATAATAACACGTTACCAAACCGAAGTAGAATATACGCGCATTAATTGGTTGATGCCTAGACTTATGGCAATCTTATTTCCGAGTTATTCCTAATCATCCTGTAAACAAAACAATTTTGAATGTAAAAGATGGAAGAGATGAATACTTAGAACACGCATTAAAACTAATAAATGAAGAATAATGAAACTGATAAGAACAATTATTTTAATATTATTTTTTATAAATGTTTTTAGTCAAGTAACTGTTGAAATTCACTAAGTTTCAGAGAATATTTGTGAGATTGGGGATAAGTAATAGTTCACATTCATTGGAAGCGAGATAAAATTGAACAATATAAAATTGAAAAACTATGAACATCAATACCTTACCTCATCACCAGCGTGCAATCAATAACCTTGTGAAAGAATACCAGGACGATAAGCGTTTTGAGGCTTTAATCATCGGCGGGTCTGTTGCCAAAGGATGCGCTAGACCAGATTCAGATATCGATTTTATGATGGTTGCTACAGATGAAGAATATAAAAACCGACAAAAAGTAGGGGACTTTTTTATCAACCGAACGGACTTAACAGATTATCCCGGTGGCTTTGTGGATGGAAAAGTTATCGATATGCATTACCTTAGACAAGTCGTTGACAGAGGAAATGAACCTACCCGAGCGGCATTTGATCGAGCAATCATAGCTTTTTCAAAAGTAGATAACCTGGCTAGCATCATCCATTCTATCCAGCAGTACCCAGAAGCTGATCGAGACCAAAAAATACGAAAATTCTATTCGATGACCTTTATTCAGAATTGGTTAATGGGTGAAGCAGAGCGACATGGCAATATCTATACGAAAAGCCGCGCCGCATCTCAGCTTGTCCTGTTTGCCGGGAGGTTAATTCTCACATACAATCGCGTATTTTTCCCATATCATAAGTGGTTTTACAAATACTTGTCAAGATGCAATGCCAAACCCAAGAACCTAATCAAAGAAATGAATCAGGTTTTAAACCAGCCTACTGTGGAAAATGCTAGTCGGCTGTTCGAAAACGTCCGAGAATTTAGGAATTGGAATGTCACTGACATTGAGGCTTTTCATTGGTTTATGGAAGATGTAGAATGGTCATGGAGAGATAATAAATCACCCCTTGAGGATTTGTAGTACATAAGAAAAAAGAATTTAAATTGAAACGAAGTAAATAAGAAAGAATAACGAAATGCCAACAAGGTATATAAGCCATTAAAACGCCTCATATACGAGACCGATGATAACAACCATTGTATACCCTAAAGGTATAAGAGTAAAAAAGTACTTTAAGTATTCTCTTTTTCTAAGAATTAATGATTCTAATTATAATAAGGAGCATGTCAGTTATCCAAATATAAACCATTGTCTTGGCCTATTTAAAGGAAGTAATGATTTTAATACCAGAAGAATTAAAATTCTCCATATTTGGTAATATGTCAGGAACATCAGAAAGTGAGATTGTATTAGATATAAGGTTTTTAGGATTAAGCTGACCAGATAAAATCATAGATATCATGTCTTTGTATTTATAAGCTTGTAAACCATGACTCCCAATAATTTCTAATTCTCTGCCAATTATTTTATCAATAGGTATGCTAGGCTTCATATTATTTATTGTCATAATACCTATTTGAATATGTTTCCCCAGTTTTCTTAAACTATTTACAGAATTTAATAGAACATTAGGATGACCGATAGCGTCAATTGAAACATGTGCACCTCCTTTGGTTATTTCTAATATTTCATTAGCGACATCTTTACGATTTAATGCATTTATAGTATATAAAGCACCTACAGATTTTGCCTTCTCTAAAGCAGATGTATTAATGTCAACCGCAATAACCTTTGCTTTTAAAGCTGAGGCAATCATAATTCCGGAAAGACCAACACCACCACACCCATGTATAACAACCCAGTCATCTTGTTTTACTTTTCCTTGATCTATTACAGCTCTAAAAGAAGTAGCAAATCTACAGCCTAGACTTGCAGCTGTAGTAAAATCTATTTCATCTGGAAGCTTCACGAGGTTTGTATCTGCATAGTGAATTGAAACATACTCTGCAAACGAGCCCCAATGTGTAAAACCAGGTTGAAATTGGTTGTCACATACTTGATGATTTCCAGAGTTACAGTATTCACATTTTCCACAGCCTCCAACAAAAGGTAATGTAACACGTTCACCAACTTTGAAATTTTTCACATCACTTCCAATCTCAACAATAACACCAGCTAATTCATGCCCTGGTACATGAGGTAGTTTTATATCTGGATCATTACCCATCCAGCCATGCCAGTCACTTAAACACAAACCAGTAGCTTTAACTTTTATAACTACCCCGTGTTTTTCTGATTTTGGATCTGGTAAGTTTTTAATGTTTAAGATACCTTGAAAATTTTCATATTGTAAAGCCTTCATGATTGAATATTAATTGCTTGTTATGCAAAGATTCTAATTAAAAAAGGACTTGTATAATTATTAGTGAGGTAATTTGATAATATTTATAAGGACTTACTAAATTATATTTTGCTTATTAGATTATTTACTATATCATAAAATATATTTAGACTACCGGATTTTAAATAACACCTATCTAATCCGAATTCGCTCCCTTTTATGCATAGCTACGGCCTTAAATACTTCACCTGTTTTGTGTTTTTGTTATTGCAAAGACGCTTTTCTTCTTTTTAAGTTCTATTAATTTGATAACTATTTCTCTATTAAGTTTATTTCATTGAGTTAATGTATTTCGGGGTATTTGTTAATGTTTATCGGGGTTAACATTATCAGTGCTTTTTATGATTTTTTTTACACAGCAATTGTAAAGGCATGGTGGTGCTAGTGTACTTAATTATGTATTTAAACCATGTTAACTTTAATTTCATACTGAGTAATTATTTGAGTTAGTCTTCAAAAATGACTTCACTACCAGCCTTTTTTATTGCAAAAAAACTAACTCAATAATTAAAACTAAAATTTATGAAAGTAAAAAGTTATGTGCTTTTGTTAGCATTTCTCTTCTTAAGTGCTACAACAAGTTTTGCACAAGAGAAAACAGTTACAGGTACAGTTACTACAGCAGCGGATGGTTTACCGCTTCCTGGTGCTAGTGTCATTGTAAAAGGAACTTCAAAAGGACAACAAACAGATTTTGATGGTAAGTATACCATCCAAGTCAATCAAGGAGATGTTTTAGTCATTTCTTATGTAGGTATGCAAGCTACAGAAGTTGCTGTTGGCGCAGCTAATACTTATGATGTTGCATTGAAAGATGATAGTACGCTTGATGAAGTCGTAGTTGTTGGTTATGGTACCACAACTAAGAAGGCTTATGCTGGTACAGCTAAGGTTGTAAAAGCTGAGAATATTGAGAATAAGAACTTCTCAAACGTTTCTCAGTCACTTGCAGGTGAAGCTGCTGGTGTAACCGTAATTAATACTAATGGTCAACCAGGTTCTACGTCTACTGTAAGAATTAGAGGTTTTGGTTCTGTTAATGGTAACAGAGCCCCTTTATACGTTGTAGATGGTGTACCTTACTCTGGTAGTTTAAATGCGATTAACCCTTCAGATATTAAATCAACAACGATTCTTAAGGATGCCACTGCAACGGCTATTTATGGTTCGCGTGGTGCAAATGGTGTTATTTTAATAACAACTAAAGGTGGTTCTGCTTCAGAATCTTATATCGAAGTTGATGTAAGAACAGGTATTAACACACAGTTAATAGACAGATATGATGTCATTACAGATCCAGAGGAATTTATTGGATATGTTTGGGAGGCAAATGTTAACCGTGAAATATTAAATGGTAATGCTGATCCAATCGGAACCGTGAATAACACCTTATTCACAACACTTATTAACCCTGTATACAATATGTGGAATGTTGCCAATGGAGCAGAGTTAATTGATCCAGCAACTGCACAAGTAAGACCAGGTGTAACAAGAAAGTATACGCCAAAGAATTACCAAGAAGAGTCCTTTAATCCAGCATACAGAACTGAGGTTAACCTTAGAATGGGTGGTGGTAATGAAGATGTAAAATATTTTATTTCTGGTGGTTATTTAGATGACTCAGGGTATATTATTAATTCAGGGTTCAGACGATATTCAACACGACTAAATGTGAATGCTAAAGTAAAGCCATGGTTAAAACTTAGTACTAACTTAGGTTATACCTATTCTGAAACTAGAAGTAATGGTCAAACTGCAGGTGCAGAGAACCTTTTTGAATTTGCTGATAAGATGCCACCTATCTATGGTGTTTTCTTAAGAGATGATAATCAAGTATTGGTTGCAGACCCCATCTTTGGAGGATTCCAATATGATTATGGTTCTATTTCTGCAATTAATAATGGTTTTGCTCCAAGAGCTAGAGCGGCTTCTGATGGTCTTAACCCAATAGCATCTGCATTATATGATTTTAATGGTACTGATAGACATGAAGTTAATGCTAGTTTTAATGCGACTATTAATGTAGCCAAAGGTTTAACTTTTGAATCTACATTTGGAGCACAATATTCCAATAACATTTTCAAGACTGCTTCTAACCAGTTTTATGGTCCAGCACAACCATCTGGTGGTACTCTTTTTCAGAGAAATACAGAGACCTTGACGATGAACTTTCTACAGTTGTTGCGTTACAGAACAGACTTTGGAAGGCATTCTTTAGAGATTTTAGCAGCACATGAGAGTAATGATTTTGATCAATCAATATTTACGGGAAGTAAGAGTAAAGCTGTTGTGCCAGGAGTTTATGAATTGAGTAATTATATTGTAGATGCAAGCCCTTCTACTGGTATCAATCAAGGAAGAACATTGGAATCTTATTTCGGTCAAGTTAATTATGACTTTGATGATAAATATTATTTAACAGGATCTATTCGTCGTGATGGATCTTCAAGATTTGCTAATGATAAATATGGAACATTTGGTTCTATAGGTGCCGCTTGGATTTTATCTAATGAAGATTTCTTATCAGATAGTAACTTGTTTACATATTTAAAACTTAAAGGATCGTATGGTGTTACAGGTGATGAGAATGGTGTAGGTTTCTACACAGGTATTGATACTTTTTCTGCAACTAATCTAGGAGGTAGTATAGCTATTGCTCCTTTAACCTTTGCTAATCCAGAATTAACTTGGGAAACAGCAAAACAGTACCAAGTAGGTGTTGAATTTGGATTAGGCAATTGGTTAGATGGTTCGGTTGATTATTTTATTAAGGATACAGAAAACTTGATTTTTAATCGTAGAAATCCACCTTCTACAGGTGTTGCTGTAATTACAGTAAATGATGGTGTCTTAAGAAACTTTGGTTTAGAATTCGATTTAACAGGTCATATTATCCAAAAAGATGATTTTACATTAGACTTATCTGTTAACGGCTCTCTTTACGATAATGAGATTACAACCATGCCTATTGAACCTTCAACAGGTTTGCCTAAAATCTTAGACCAATCTGTAACTCCTTATGCCTATACAAAAGGAGGTTCTATTTATGATTTTTATATTCGTGAGTATGCTGGTGTAGATCCTGCTGATGGATTCCCAATGTGGTATCAGTATTATGATGATGTTAACGGTGATGGTCAATTTGATAGTGGAGATACTGCTATTGCAAGTTTAACTACATACCTAAATACAAATCCAAATTCTAATGTAGAACGACAAATTACTAAGACCTATGCCAATGCTACTCAAAAGTTTGTTGGTAAATCTGGTATTCCTGATGTATCTGGAGCTTTTCGTTTATCGGCACGCTATAAAAATTGGAGCCTTTCTACTCAGTTTACCTATTCTATAGGCGGTTATGCTTTTGACAATCAATATAGAGAGTTAATTCATGATAATAATGGAGGTATATCAGCTACTAACAGACACGTCGATATTAGAGACCGATGGAGGCAACCTGGTGATATTACATCTGTACCAAGAATTGCTGATAGAGTTATTACTAATGTGAGTTCTACATCAACAAGATTTCTTGTTAAGAGAGATTATTTTGCGCTGAATAATATTTTATTAGGCTATACTTTATCGTCTAAATTCTTAGATAAAACAGGTTTAGATCTAGTCAATTTGTATGTTTCTGGTGATAATTTATTTGTAAAATCATCTAGAACTGGTTTTAATCCATCAACGAGTCAAAGTGGTAATAGTGGTAGAGGTTTTTATGCACCGCTTAGTACATTCACTATGGGTGTTAAATTGAAATTTTAATTAAAAAAAAGCGATATGAAAAAAAATGTATTTAAATTATTAATGTTATCAGCTGTGATGTCACTGACATTTAGCTGTGAGAAAGACTTTATAAATAAAGAACCGCAAGGAGGTCTAATTACTTTAGATCAACTTGCAGATGCAGCAGCTGTAAACCCTGAAATAGTCATAGGTACTATGGATGGTGTATACACGACTACATTTAGTACTTTTACAGGTGGTACAGGTGGTCATGATGATTTTGGCCAAAAGTCTTATGATATCTTTGGTGATATGTTGTCTGGTGATTTAGCACTGTCTTTAAGTACCTATGGATGGTACAGGGCTAGTATTACTGAGTTGCAGTGTACACAAGATTTTACGTTTACGGATAATTACCAAGTATGGAGACATTATTATAGAGTGATAAAGAATGCTAATATTGTCATTGGTACTTTGGGCGGCACTAATAATATACCTGAGACTGAAGTAAACCGGCATATTTTAGGTCAAGCTTTAGCAATGAGAGCACACTCTTATTTCAACCTAACTCAGTATATGTCTAGAGATTACTATCCAGATGCTGAAATCTTACCATTATATGATGAGACCACAGCTACTGGGCAACCAAAATCAACAACTAATGAGGTGTATGTATTTATAGAGAGTGATTTAAATTCTGCGATATCTTTACTAGAAGGTTATAACAGACCAACTAAGACTCAGGTTAATAAGCCAGTGGCTCAAGCAATGTTAGCTTATGTATTAGCGTCTAAGCGTAATGCATGGCCAGAAGTGGCAGCATTGACTTCAGAGGTGATGGCATCAAATGGTGCAACATTAATGAGTGCAGCTGAGATTACAGGTGGTTTTAATAATGTAGCAACACCAGGATGGTTTTGGGGTGTTGATATCACTGTAGATATTGGTTTAGGTTTAGTGTCATGGTGGGGACAAATGGATTATTTTTCATACAGTTACCCAGCCTTTGGAGATTCTAAATCTATTGATGAAGGTTTATATAATGCTATTCCTGCAGATGATGCACGTAAAGCACAATTTTATGACGTAGCAGGTTCATTATACTTAATGCCTTTGGATAAATTTTACGATCCTGCAAGACAGCCAGCTGGAAGTGGACCAATGGTAAATGATTATGTATACATGCGTCAAGCAGAGATGGTTTTATTAAATGCAGAAGCCTTAGCAAAATCGGGACAAGATGGACCAGCTAGAGAAATGTTAAGATCATTAATGTCTCAACGTGTTCCTGATACATCTTATTTAGATGGATTATCTGGTACAGCTCTACAGGATGAAATTTATTTACAAACACGTATTGAACTTTGGGCAGAAGGTAAATCTTATTTTGCACTTAAGAGAAATCAAGGGACTGTAAATAGAGGACCTAATCACTTATCATTTGTTGGTGTACCAATGTCTTATGACGATGAGCGTTTAACATTTGAGATTCCTCAGACGGAAATTCAAGATAATATCTTTATCAGCGATCAAAATCAATAATAATTAAAACAAGACTTATCTCATGAAGAAAATTATAAATTATATTATGGTAGGCATATTAGTATCATTTGCCTACAATTGTGAAGAAGACCTTCCTAGTGGAAGTACAAACTATGTGACCTTTGAAACGAGCCCAAGTGGGTTTACAGTTGACAAGGATGCGACTACAAGCAAAGATATTTTTGTCTATGCTGGTAACAAAACGGGTTCAGCAAGAACCTTCAATGTATCCGTTGATGCGAGTTCTACATTAGGAGCGAGTTATTCTGTACCAAGTACAGTAACGATTCCTGCAAATTCAAATGTAGGAGCATTACCAGTAAGTATTACAGATGATAATACTTTAGAATTTGTACCACAAACTTTAGTTCTAAACATACAGGAAGAATCAGGTACTGATATCAATGGAAGCTTAGTAATCAATGTTACTGAGTCATGTCCAGGTACCTTAGTTCAGTTTTTCTTAGATTTAGATACATGGCCAGATGAAACGACTTGGGAAATCTATGATTTATCAGGAACACCAACTGTGATATTCTCAGGGGGACCATATAATAACCCAGCTGATGATTTTGCAAACTTGTTTTTCGAGTTTTGCTTATTACCAGGTGACTATGGAGTTGTAGTTTACGATTCTTATGGTGATGGAGGACCAACATATTCTGTTAAGGCAGGAGCAACAACTTTAGTAGGTTCAACTACTTTAGGCGGTTCATCTTCTTCTAATACATTTACTATAGAGTAATGATTTATATAGCAACTAACTAAAGGGGCGCTAGTTAAAGTTCAGTTCCCGCTACAAAGAAAAGTCTTTCATTTTATGAAAGACTTTTTTAGTTTTATACCATGAATGATAATTTAACCAACGAATTCTTCGGTATAGGTATTCAAAATGGAAAAACACCAGAAAATTTAGGTGTGCTATGGAGGTCTGCACAAAACCTTGGTGCAAGTTTTATTTTCACTATTGGTAATCGTTATGCGAAACAGGCATGTGATACACATAATGCCGTAAAGTCAATGCCATATTTTCATTATGAAACTTTTGAAGATTTCTTTAATAATTTGCCTAAAGGAGCACGTTTGGTGGGTGTAGAGTTAAACAAAGACGCTGAAGACTTAGAGACATTCCATCACCCAAGACGCTGTGTATATTTATTGGGCGCCGAAGATCATGGTTTATCAAAAATAGCTATTGATAAAAGTCATTTTTTGGTAAAATTTAAATCGCAATTAAGCCTCAATGTTTCAGTTGCTGGTAGTATTGTGATGTACGACAGAGGTATTAATAAATCTAGAGTTTAGTGATAAGTAGTTATATGAAAAATCTCCAACTATAAATTCGAGTTTTTTAATTTTAAATATATTCAAAAGCTTCAATCCATTCACTGAGATTAAAAACTCTTAGAAAGGGCTATTGCATTAGCAAATACACAGTAGAAATCAATCATTTTGTAATAGGTATCATCACAGAACAAAACAAACGCACATAAGTTTAAAGTAAGATCAAAAGAGAAGAGTATCTTTATGTGTAAATCAACTAAAACACCACCATATTGCGATATGTTATACGAGTTTAAGTTATAATACAATTATGAGTACAGCAACAATAGACAAAGTTCAAGAAGCAGAGGAAAAAGAAATTCAAAGAATTTTTAATCTTCACATGCAAAATAAACAAGAAGTAAGAAACACTACATATGCTGATAGAAGAGCTAAAATCAAAAAATTATTAAAAGTTTATTTAAAATATAGACCACAAATAAGAGAAGCCTGCTACAAAGATTTTAAAAAACATCCAATTGAAGTTGATTTGACTGAAATTTACTCTGTTGTTCATGAAGCAAAGCATACCTTAAATCATTTGCACAAATGGATGAAGCCACAAAAAGTATCAACACCTTTGGCTTTGTTTGGGTCTAGTTCTAAAATTTTATATCAATCGAAAGGAACGGTGTTAATAATTTCTCCATGGAATTTTCCTTTTACATTGACTTTTGAGCCGCTAATTTCTGCAATTGCAGCTGGTAATACAGTTATAATTAAACCATCAGAAATAACGTCTAATTCAGCTTCTTTGATGAAGAAAATTATTGAAGAAGTATTTGATGAAAAAGAAGTTGCTTATTTTGAAGGAGGTGTAGAGACTTCAACTAATTTGTTAAAATTACCCTTTAATCATATTTTCTTTACAGGTTCACCTGGAGTTGGAAAAATTGTAATGGCAGCTGCAGCAAAAAATTTGACATCAGTAACTCTAGAGTTAGGCGGTAAATCTCCAACAATAATAGATGAAACTGCTAATATAGATATGGCTGCCAAAAGAACAAGTTGGAGTAAATTTTTGAATAATGGTCAAATTTGCATTGCTCCAGATCATATTTTTGTACATGAAAGTAAAAAGGATGAATATATTGCAAGTGTAAAAAAATATATTAAAAAGTTTTTTTCTGATGATGCTTCAAAAGAGTCTTCATATGGTCGTATTGTAAATCAAATGCACCATCAAAGAATTAGTAAATATTTAGAAGATGCTATAGAAAAAGGAGGTAAAATTGAAGCAGGAGGTAAACTAGATAAAACTCAAAATTATATATCACCAACTATTATAACTAATTTATCTGAAGATTCTGATTTGTTACAAGAAGAAATTTTTGGACCTGTAATGCCAATTATAGCTTACAAAGATATAGATGAAGTCATAGAAAAAATAAACTCAAAAGAAACTCCACTTGCTTTATATATATATAGTAAAAGTAAAAAAAATATAAATTATGTTTTAAATAATACAAGTGCTGGGGGTAGTTGTGTTAATCATAATGCTATACATTACTTTAATAACAATTTACCATTTGGTGGTTCTAATAACAGTGGTATAGGTAAGGCAAAAGGTATATTTGGTTTCCAAGCATTTTCTAATGCAAGAGGGGTATATCAACAGCATATACCAAATGCCCTTGAATTGTTATTGCCACCATATAATGACTTTAAACAAAAACTTATTGATTTAACAATTAAATACTTTTAAACTATAAAAAGAGATATAATATCAATTTTTAAATAAAAATATTAAAATGTGTCAGTTATAGTTATAACAGATCGCATTTTCAATCTAGTATATACCTTCTTAGAGTTTAATGGTATGAAGTAATTATATAAAAAAAACCTCGAATTATAAATTCGAGGTTTTTAATTTTAAATATATTCAAGAGATTCTATCCATTCATAGAGATTAAAAACTCTTCATTATTTCTTGTTTGTTTAAAGCGGTCATTGATAAATTCCATAGCTTCAACAGGATTCATATCGGCAAGATATTTACGCATCACCCACATTCTTTGAATGGTGTTAGCATCTAAAAGAATATCATCACGTCTTGTACTAGAAGATGTTAAATCTATAGCAGGGAAGATACGACGATTAGAAATCTTACGATCTAATTGTAATTCCATATTACCAGTTCCCTTAAATTCTTCAAAAATAACTTCATCCATTTTAGAACCTGTTTCAGTCAATGCTGTAGCAATAATAGTTAAAGAACCACCATTTTCGATGTTACGAGCTGCACCAAAGAAACGTTTTGGTTTGTGTAAGGCATTAGCATCTACACCACCAGAAAGAATTTTACCAGACGCAGGTTGAACTGTATTATATGCTCTAGCTAAACGTGTAATAGAATCTAATAAGATGACTACATCATGTCCACATTCTACTAAACGCTTTGCTTTTTCTAAAACGATATTTGCAATTTTAACATGTTCGTGAGCTTCCTTATCGAATGTAGAAGCAATTACTTCACCACGCACATTACGTTGCATATCTGTTACCTCTTCAGGACGTTCATCAATTAATAATATCATTTGATAAACTTCTGGGTGATTGGCTGCAATAGCATTAGCAACATCTTTAAGAAGCATTGTTTTACCCGTTTTTGGTTGCGATACAATCATACCACGTTGTCCTTTTCCGATAGGAGAGAACAAATCCATAATACGTGTAGAAATGGTTGCTTGCTTTTCGGCAAGATTAAATTTTTCTTGGGGAAATAAAGGTGTTAAATGCTCAAAAGCAACTCTATCTCTAACCACTTGTGGGTTTTGACCATTAATTTTACTAACCTTAATTAAAGGGAAATATTTTTCACCTTCTTTTGGTGGTCTAACATGACCAAGAACGGTATCACCAGTTTTTAAACCAAATAATCTAATTTGAGATTGTGATACATAAATGTCATCAGGAGATGTCAGGTAGTTGTAATCAGAAGACCTTAAGAAGCCATAACCATCTTGCATGATGTCTAAAACACCTTCACTTTCAATAATAGCGTCAAATTCAAAATCTGGCTCGCGGTAACGATTTCTGTTATCCTTGTTGCCGTTATTTTTTGAATTATTATTACGATTATTGTCTTTAGAACGATTTTGATTCTGTCTATTATCCTTATTCTGATTATTGTTAGAGCGTCGGTTATCGTCTTTACGATCGTTAGACTTATTATCTTGCTTTTTATGATTTTGTCTATCGTTATTAGACTTATCATTATTTTGCTTGCGCTCTTGTGGCTTAGCTTCTTCTTTTTTATCAGAAAACTCTAAAGACTTTTGGTCTTTATTATCTTCTGGCTTTTTCTGAACTCTTGCACGCTTTTGCTCAGGCTTGTTCTGTTTTTGTTCTGGCTTAGGCTTAGTCTCAGTTTCTACTTTTGGTTTAACAGCGCCAGGGTTTGCCGCTTGGTAATCCAGGATTTGATAAACCAGATCTAATTTTTTGAGTGAACGGTACTTTGGTACTTTTAGTTGTTTAGCTATATCCTGTAATTCAGGAAGCTTCTTAGCTTTTAACTGTGAAATTTCAAACATTCGTATGTAGTATAATGTATTATTTTTTTGATATTATTAATTCAATGTTTTCTAAATGAAATAAAAAGAAAAAAAGTGAAATTAATTTGGAAGATTAGAATGATGCAACTCAGTGTGTTACTTCTTTCTATTGCAATTATACAACTTTATTTTAAAACAATTTCTATCTTTTTAAAAAATAAACTGCTAATTTTGCATTGCTTTTTTAATTAAAGTTATGATTCAACGCATACAGACACTCTATCTAATTTTAGCCGCTGGTATTTCAGCGGGTCTAATATTTGTGTTTCATTTGTGGACCAATACACAAGGTGTCGAAGTTTTTGCTTTAGATGACTATCTATATTTAGGTCTTTTTCTAGGGTCTGCGTTATTATCTTTAATTTCAATTTTTATGTTTAAAAACAGGAAGTCTCAATTTATGTTGGGGCGACTTAATATCATATTAAACTTTATTTTACTAGGAATCTTTGTTTATCAATCTCTAAATGTATCTGGAGAAACTAACGTTTCTGAGAAAGGTATTGGGATTCTTCTTCCTATTTTTTCTATTGTGTGTTTAGTCTTGGCTAACAAGGCTATTAAAAAGGATGAAGATCTTGTAAAATCTGTAGATCGATTGCGATGAACCTAAAATCTTAGTAGTATTAGTGCGAAAAACCCAGACGCTGCCGTCTGGGTTTTTCTTTTTATCGTTTTTCAAATTCTATAACTTCTAAGTCTTTTATTTGCTTACCATCAATTTTAAATCTGAGCATGGTTCTAATTTTATGAAAGCCATGTTTACCAACTGCTCCAGGATTCATATGTAGTAGGTTTAATTTTTTGTCTGGCATTACTTTAAGAATGTGAGAATGACCAGTGATAAATATATCTGGTGGATTTAATTGCAATTCTTCTCTTACACGATTATTATACTTTGGAGGATAACCACCAATATGCGTTATCCAAACATCTACATCTTCGCACATAAATCTATTATGAAGCGGAAATTCAGTTCTGGCTTTGGCATCATCAATATTACCATAAACAGCTTTTATAGGTTTTAAGACTGTGATTTTATCTGTCACTTTCAAATCACCAATATCTCCAGCATGCCAAACTTCGTCTGCTTGTTTCACGTATTTGAGTATGGCATCATCGATATAGCTATGAGTATCGGATAGTAAGAGTATCTTTTTCATATTTACTTCACTCAAAAGCGGCAATCTCTTTTATAATTTAGCATTTCTTTAGTAACTAAAACTGTTATCTTTGTGCTTTTACAAAAGTAAGATTTCTATTGCGATTTTTCATTGAACTTTCATATAACGGTAAAGAATATCACGGTTGGCAAAATCAGCCTAATGCTATTTCTGTACAAGAAGTGTTAGAGAAAGCATTAAGTACAATTTTGAAAGCTGAAGTTTCTGTAATGGGAGCAGGACGAACAGATGCTGGTGTGCATGCGTCGCAAATGTTTGCTCATTTTGATTTTGAAAAAGAATTTGAATATAAAGATGTAGTTTACAAGCTCAATTCATATTTGCCTAAGGATATAGCAGTCAGTACTATTTTTGAAGTAAAGCCTGATGCGCATGCAAGATTTGAAGCAAAAAGCAGAACATATCATTATAAAATTTCAACATCAAAAAATGTATTTGATTACGATTTTGCTTATCAAGTTCAATTACCTTTAGACGTTGAAGCTATGAATACTGCTTGCAAAATCTTATTTGAGTATAAAGACTTTCAATGCTTTTCTAAGAGTAATACAGATGTAAAGACGTATAATTGTGATATAAAAGAGGCATTTTGGACTCAGAATTCTAATCAGCTTATATTTACAATTACTGCAGATCGTTTTTTACGTAATATGGTGAGAGCTATTGTTGGTACGATGGTAAATATTGGATTGGGGAAGTTGAAGCCCGAAGATTTGCACAAAATTATTGCCTCTAAAAATAGGAGTGAAGCAGGATTTTCAGTTCCGGCTCACGGTTTGTATTTGGCTAAAATTGTTTATCCAGATTCAATTAAAAAAGATACTGAATCAAGTTGAGCATAAATGGCAGAAGAAGAAAAGAAAAAAATATTTGACGTAACGCTTTTTAAGCGCCTATTACAGTACATAAAGCCTTATCGTACAGTTTTTGTGATTTCGTTATTTTGTGTTGCAGGATTAGCATTGTTTGGTGCATTTAGACCTTATGTTCTAAAAGAAGCTATTGATGTTAAGATTGCTAACAAAGAGTATAACGGCTTTGTCTTTTACATGGCTGTAATGTTTGCCTTATTAGTTTTTGAAGTTGTTTCTCAGCTTTTATTTATTTATTATGCAAGTTGGCTTGGACAATCTGTGGTTAAAGATATACGTGTAAAGCTATTTCGTCACATGCTCAAATTTAAAATGACATACTTCGATAAATCTTCTGTGGGTGTTTTGATTACTAGAGCTGTTACAGATATGGAGCGTATCGCAGATATTTTTGGACAAGGCTTATTTATGATCTTTAGTGATATATTAAAAATGCTTGTAGTAGCTGTGTTTATGGCATTTATAAACTTAAAGCTAAGTTTAATTGTTTTTGCTACTATGCCTATAATAATAATCGCAACTAAGATTTTTCAAAGGTATATGAAACGTGCTTTTGAAGATGTGCGTACTGAAGTTTCTAATCTCAATTCTTTTGTACAAGAACGTGTTACTGGTATGAAAATTTTACAGCTATTTACACGTGAGGGAACAGAGTATAAAAACTTTAAAGCCATTAATGAGCGTCATAAAAAAGGATGGTTAAAGACGGTTTGGTATAATTCTATTTTCTTTCCTATTGCAGAATTTGTATCATCACTTACTTTGGCTATGGTTATTTTAGTTGGTGGTTATGATGCGGTTTCAGAAAACCCAGGAACAACATTAGGGCACTTAATTTCATTTACCATGTTTATCCCAATGCTATTTAGACCATTATATCAAATAGCGAATAAATTTAATACTTTGCAAATGGGTATGGTTGCTGCGGACCGGGTGTTTAAAGTATTGGATACGGATTCAAATATTGATGATGCTGGTACTGTTGAAGCCAATCATTTTAAAGGAGACATAGAATTTGAAAATGTAAAATTCTCTTATGTAGAAGATGAGGAAGTGCTAAAAGGTATTTCTTTTAATGTAGAAGCTGGTGAAACGGTTGCCATTGTGGGCGCTACTGGTGCAGGGAAATCTACAATTATCAATCTATTGAATCGTTTTTACGACATCAATTCTGGAGCAATCAAAGTTGATGGTACTGATATTAAGGACATGACTTTGAATTCTCTACGTAACCAAATTGCAGTGGTTTTACAGGATGTCTTTTTGTTTGCTGATACGATCTTGAATAACATAACACTTAATAACGATTATATTACTGAAGAAGATGTAATAACTGCAGCAAAAGCAATTGGTATTCATGAGTTTATTTCGAGCCTACCAGGTGGTTATCATTACAATGTAAAGGAACGTGGCGTGATGTTGTCTTCTGGACAACGACAGCTAATATCTTTTCTTAGAGCTTATATGACAAATCCTAGTATTTTAATTTTAGATGAAGCGACATCTTCTGTAGATTCGTATTCTGAACAATTGATACAAGATGCTACAGATACTATAACTAAAGGAAGAACTTCTATAGTTATTGCACATCGTTTAGCCACAATACAACAAGCAGATAAAATTATAGTAATGGATGCTGGTGAAATTGTAGAAATTGGCACGCATAAGTCGCTTTTAGAAAAAGAAAGTGGTTACTACAAAAACCTATATGAGGTGCAGTTTTTAAAGGCTGAATCGGTTTAAGGTATTAATTATTTTGGCGCAAAATCTGAGAGGTTAATTACTCCAGTTGCTAGCATAATTAAAAACAATAAAATTGAAAAAATTATATAGACTACAAAGAATAAAGCTAGAGCTACGAAAGCTTTTAATATTAGGTTTCCTGCGGATAATTTAAATATTCTCTTTAGTGCATAGCAGTTATATGCAAACATTAGAGGCCAAGTAAGCATACTAAGTATAATAAAATATTCAGGTATAATTAGAAGTGCTATTTGAGTAATTAATACCATTATAATACTGAGCAAGGACATAGTATATAGATATATAATGATGTGCTCAGTAAAATTGTATTTTTTATCTAGAAAGACTACCCAAGAGATTAAAGCAAGCACTGGAATTAAAAAAGAAAAGAACAAAGAGTTGTACTCTAGAGCGCTACCAGATGTAGCATCAAATATATCTTGGCTAACTTTTACTCCTTCAAATAAGGTTGAGAAATCTAAATGCTGAATATAAAACTTCTTTATTAGAAAAATTGAAAGTCCAGAAAAAGTTAATGCTAAACCTAAGAAACTAATTGGGTTTATATATCTTTTTCTTACGCCTTTAATGTAGCCAACAATAACATCTTCAGGATTTTTAATAAGTTGTGTAAAGGTTCTTAATAATTTATTATCGTAATTAAAAAAAGTTTCGCTAAGATGCTCAAATAGGTTTTTAAAACTTAAACGATTTCTAATGACTTTTCCACCGCATTTTGTACAGTAATCATCTTGCTCTTGTAATTCTGTATGGCAATTTTTACAGTTCATTTTTAGATGATATTAATGGCTTTTAAAAGCACAACTATTATAATTAATAAAATTAATAGAATTAAAACTTGTAATCCCAAAATTATATATGATAATATAACTTTTGCTATAGTTTCTATAGTACCATGTCCTGTAACTCTTTTGAAGACATAAAATTGATATATCATAATAAGTAACATAACAATAGTGGCAGAAATAGCCATATTAATACCAACGATATAGCCAAAAATAGAGAAAAGAGAGCTGATGATTATAGATTGTCCATAATAATAGAGATTGATAACGATGTGTTCAGTGAAATTATAAACCTTTGTACCTGTAAAATTGTAAGCAATCCATGTACCAATTGCAGAAAAAGGCACCGATAGTATATAAATAAGACTTTGAAAGTTATTTCCACTTCCTGCTATATCATTAAGAGCCTTTTGATAATTCATCATAAACTCAGTATTATCAACATTTGGGTCTATAATTTGAAATGCGCTTTCAAATTGATCCATAAAAAAAGTTTTCATTAAAAAGAAATGGATACCAGCTACTGTCAATGCAATGGCGAAATACTGAATTACATTAATGTATTTTTTTCGTGTACCATCTATATAGCCATTAATAACATCCTCAGGTTTTTTTAACAAGTTTACAAACGTTCGCAAAAACTTGTTATCGATTGATATAAACTCTTCATTTACTTGAGTGGCAAGCACCTTTGGAGTTAACCGATTTTGTATCACCTTTGCTCCACATTCATCACAAAACCTTTGAGTGTCGTTTAATGTCTTATAACAGTTTTTACAATTCACTACCCTAAGTCTTCTTTAATTTTTTTAGTAAGCTCATCAGTGTCTTTAAACATAACAAATTCACCACTTTTTATATAAGAAATTTGTCCAGTTTCTTCACTTACACAAAGCGCTAAGGCATCTGTTTTTTCTGTAATACCAACAGCAGCTCTATGACGTAATCCGAAACGCGCAGGAATATTCTTTTCGTTATTTACAGGCAAAATAACCCGTGTCGCTTTTACGACATTATTATCTATGATAATGGCGCCATCATGTAAAGGACTATTTTTAAAAAAAATACTTTCTATAATGGGTTGAGAAACCAAGATATTCATTTCGTCACCTGTGTTAGTGAGAAAATCTAAGTTGTTATTACGCTCAATAACAATTAAAGCACCTGTATTAGTTGCTCCCATTTTATTACAGGCATTTATTATAGCATCCACATCGGTAGAAGTCTGATCGTCATTTTTTAAGAACTTAAAATTTTTGAATATTCCTTTTTTACCACCAATGTTAGAACCTACAAGTAATAAAAATTTCCTAATCTCTGGTTGAAAGACTACAATTAACGCAATAATACCAACCTTCATAAAACCATCAAAAATGCTGTACAGCATATGCATTTCTAGGTAGTCGGTGAGACGCCAAGCAAAATAAATGATAAGAATACCAATAAAAATATTGATAGCAACAGTACCTTTTACAAGCTTGTAGATATAATAGAGTAGGATGGCAACAAGGAAGACATCGACGAAGTCTATAAATCTAAAATCCCAAAGTTGTAAGTTTTCCAAAGGTTAGTGTTTTTGCTAATTTAAGAATTTAAGTTAATAAATGAATTCGTTAGTGTCAATAATGATTTTATCTGATTTAATTTTTTTTAATTCTGATTTGATTGAGATATAATCTTGGAAACTTAAATTTTTATCAAAACTTAATATAACCTCTAAATATTCCTTTAAACTTTCTGAATAATAGGATTCGAGATACTTGGGAAATTCTGAATACCTAATCATTTTAAGACTTAATTCAATACCACTTCCATGTATAATCTCAGCCATTAATATATTTCCATGGAATGATTCTACATTTATAATTTTTGGATGAATGAATTTTCTATTTTCATATAATTGAGAAATATTCTTATAAAAAGATTCTGGTGTCTCATCTATAATAAAATCGATGCTAGTAAACTCAATAAACCCCAAATTACTAACACTCGTATCATTACAAGTAAAGTAATTCTTAGCATCTTCATTCTTATGCATTTTAGCATTTCGTTTTTTGTCTTGTAGAAATTTAATATGCGGAATGGCTTGTTTTAGAGTCAAGCGTTTATCCACATTAACCAACCAATTTGTGGTGCTGATGAGGTTTTTTCTGTTCAATAAGGTTGAGTCTGGTTGTGTTTCGTCATAAAAAAGATAAGCAGGTGACACATCTAAAACTTCGGTGATTTCAGTATTTCCAATTTCTGGTAAATGCAAAACACGTTCATTATCACAACTAAAACAAAAGAGAATAACAAGTAAGGTGAAATAGCGCATAGTTTAGTTTGAGGTCAGTTGATTATAAAGTGTTACACATTCCATAGCCTCTTTAACATCGTGAGCGCGTAAAATTTTTGTTCCTTTTTGTAAAGCGACCATATGTAAGGCTGTTGTTCCGTTTAAAGCTTGTTCTGATGTTGTGCTTAAAGTTTTGTAAATCATGGACTTTCTAGAAATACCTGCTAATAGAGGTTTGTCTAGCATTTGTAGTAATTCGAGATGATTTAAAAGCTCATAATTATGTTCTACAGTTTTAGCAAAACCAAAACCAGGATCTATGATAATATCATTGATTTTTTCTTGATGTGCGGTAGCAATACGTTCAGCAAAATAAGAAATCACTTCTTTTATCACATCTTCATAATTGGTATGCTGTTGCATGGTTTTAGGATTGCCCTTCATGTGCATCATAATATATGGGACACTCAATTTACCAATAGTAGCTAGCATGGCATCATCTAATTTTCCTGCCGAAATATCATTTATTATAGCCGCTCCAGCTTCAATACTTTGTTTAGCGACATTACTTCTAAAGGTATCCACAGAAATCAAAGTTTCAGGAAAGTGCTTTAAAATTAACTCTGCAACAGGAACAACACGACGCAATTCTTCAGTTTCGCTAACATCATCTGCACCAGGACGCGAACTGTAACCACCAACATCAATAAAAGTAGCTCCAGCATTCAATAGGGTTTCGGTTTGATTTAATACGCTTTTTTCATCGTTAAACTTTCCACCATCAAAGAATGAATCTGGAGTAACATTAAGAATACCCATCACTTTTGGAGATGATAAATCGATAAGTTGGCCTTTGCAATTTATTGTCATATATCTTGTAATTAAGGTCTTAGTAAAACTTTAAACCTCAAACTTTGAACTTCTAATTTATTTATGCGAAATTTACGCAAATTATTATTGAATTAGATGCAAGATACTTCAAAACAATACGATGCTGTTGTCGCTAAATGCAGAGCGCTTTTTGTGAACAAAATGAGTGATTATGGCAGTGCATGGCGCATTTTAAGATTGCCATCACTTACAGATCAGATTTTTATAAAGGCACAACGCATAAGAAGCTTGCAGCAAAACTCGGTTAGAAAAGTTGATGAAGGAGAGGTAAGTGAGTTTATAGGTATCATTAATTATTGCCTAATGGCTTTAATTCAGCTAGAAAAAGGAGTAGTAGAACAACCCGATCTAAATACAGAAGAAGCTGTAGAGCTTTATGATGAAAAAATAGCCTTGACGAAGCAATTGATGCTAGATAAAAATCATGATTATGGTGAAGCTTGGAGAGATATGCGCGTGAGTTCTTTAACGGATTTAATTCTTCAAAAATTATTGCGTGTTAAGCAGATTGAAGATAATGCTGGTAAAACAATTGTGAGTGAAGGTATTGATGCTAATTATCAGGATATGATAAATTACGCAGTTTTTGCGATGATACATCTTGGAGAAAGTAAATAACAGGTAAACATGAAATATCTAGTACACATAAGTAGAATATTCGTTGGTGTTTTGTTCATCATTTCAGGATTTATAAAGTTGAACGATCCACTTGGGTTTTCTTACAAACTCCAAGAGTACTTTGGGTCAGATGTTTTAAATATCGAATTTCTAATTCCATATGCACTTGGAATTTCTGTGATTGTTGTTGTTTTTGAAGTTGTCTTAGGTGTCTTTTTACTCATAGGCTATAAACCAAAATTTACGATTTGGAGTTTGTTAGCAATGATTGTGTTTTTTACTTTTCTAACATTTTATTCGGCTTATTTTGATAAAGTGAAAGATTGTGGTTGTTTTGGTGATGCACTGAAGTTAACCCCTTGGGAAAGTTTTACTAAAGACGTCATTCTTTTAGTATTAATTTTGATTTTATTTTTTGGTCTAAAACATATTAAACCAATATTCGGAAAACTACCTACAACAATTATTGCTTTATTAAGTTTTGTGTTATCACTCTGGTTTGGTTATCATGTACTTATGCATTTGCCATCTATAGATTTTAGAGCTTATGCAATAGATAAGAACATTCAAAAAGGAATGTCAGTTCCTGATGATGCCCAAAAGCCAATTTTAGAATACACGTGGACATTTAATGTTAATGGCGAAGAACAAGAATTCGTTACCAATGGAAGTTATCCTAAAGTGGATGGAGAATATGTTGGAGTAGAAACCAAAACTATAGACGAAGGTTATATTCCTCCAATTCAAGATTTTTCTATAGAATCTGATGATGAAGATTTAACAACTCAGTTTTTAGAGGAAGAGAAACTTGTTATTATAACTATGTATAATATTACCAGTGGCGAAACTGATGGTATAGCAAAGCTAAAGTCGTTTACTGATAAAGCGATTACAAAAGGGTATACCGTAATTGGTTTAACGTCTTCTGGACCTGATGATAAAGCACAAATAAAAGTGGATTATAATCTCAATTTTGACTTTTATCTTTGTGATGAAAAAGTGATAAAAACCATTGTGCGTTCTAATCCTGGAGTTGTACTCTTAGAAAAAGGAACTGTTGTGAATAAGGCGCATTGGAACGATTTTGATGATATAGAACTGTAATGTGATAAGATACTTTTTAAATAAAATCTTTTACGCTTTTATCACCTTAATAGGTGTTATCACAGTTATCTTTTTTTTGTTTACAATACTACCTGGTGATCCAGCCAAAATGATGCTAGGGCAAAACCAAACTGCCGAACAAGTAAAAGCTGTAAAGCAGAAATATGGTTTCGATAAACCTCTTGGTACACAGTTTTTATATTATTTAAATGATTTGTCACCAATTTCGTTTCATTCTAATATACCAAAAGATTACACCTATTTAAGTAAAAGCAAATACACTGCAACAGAATTGTTTACAATAGGAAATACAACAACTGTTATAAAAGCACCATACTTAAGGGAGTCGTTTACCAAACAAGGAAAAAAAGTAACTGAAGTTATTGGTGAGACTATTCCTAATACGTTTGTTTTGGCAATCTCAGCAATAGTTATCGCCATAATTCTTGGTATTATTTTTGGCATTATTTCAGCACTTTATAAAGATACTTGGATGGATAAAACCATTCAAATTCTAAGCACATTTGGCATGAGTGTACCTTCTTTTTTTAGTGCTATTTTATTTGCTTGGCTATTTGGATTTGTATTACATAAATACACCAACTTAGAAATGACAGGTAGCTTATACGAGCTTGATGATTTTGGGGAAAAGATGATCATTAAATGGAAGAACTTAATCCTACCAGCCATTGTTTTAGGTATTCGACCTTTGGCTGTTGTGATCCAGTTAATGCGTAATTCACTACTCGAAGTTTTAAATCAAGATTATATAAGAACAGCTAGGGCAAAAGGGCTGAGCGAATTTCAAGTCATTAAAAAACATGCGGTTAAAAACGCCTTAAACCCTGTAGTAACCGCTATTTCTGGTTGGTTTGCTTCCATGTTAGCAGGTGCTGTTTTTGTAGAGTATATCTTTGGATGGAATGGCTTAGGAAAAGAAATTGTAAATGCTCTAAATACTTTAGATTTACCAGTTATTATGGGTGCTGTATTAGTGATTGCTATTATCTTTATTACCATAAATATCTTTGTGGATATTATTTATGCTTGGCTTGATCCGAGAGTAAAACTCTCTTAGTTTTTGGGTTCATTAATCAAATGTCTAATGAGATTTACTGACACATATTCTACAACGATTTCGCAACAATTCCTTTCTATGATAACCTAAGATTGGCTTTTTGCTTATTTTTGTTGTTCAAATTTAATCAATACAATAGCTTCAATTTTTAGAAGTATAAACATAGCATTATGAGAAAAAATATCGTAGCAGGAAACTGGAAAATGAATAATGATTTAAAAGCCACAAGAAAATTGGTGAAACAAATCAGAAAATCAATAAAGGATTCGGATTTAAAGAATACTAGAGTTATCGTTGCTCCTACTTTTGTTAACCTTGTTACAGCTGTGAAACGTGCTAAAAAATCTAAGATTGAGGTTGCGGCTCAAAATATGCATCAAGCAACAAGTGGGGCATTTACAGGTGAAATATCTGCAGATATGTTAAAGAGTGTAGGTGTTAAAACTGTTATTTTAGGACATTCAGAAAGACGTGCTTATTTTGGTGAAACCGATGCATTGTTAGCAGAAAAAGTAAATACAGCTTTAGCAAATAACTTAGAAGTAATTTTCTGTTTTGGAGAAGAATTAGCAGATAGAAAAGCTGGAAATGAAGAAGCTGTTGTTGGAGGGCAAATTAAAAATGCTTTATTTCATCTAGAAGCAGATGCTTTTAAAAATATCGTTTTAGCCTACGAGCCTGTTTGGGCAATTGGTACAGGTGAAACTGCTAGTCCAGAACAAGCGCAAGACATGCATGCATTTATTAGAGAAACATTAGCAGACAAATATGGAAAAGACGTAGCAGATTCTGTTTCTATTCTATATGGGGGTAGTGTTAAGCCAGCAAATGCTAAAGAGATTTTTGGTAAGCCAGATGTAGATGGTGGTCTTATTGGGGGTGCAGCATTAAATGCTAAAGACTTTCACGCGATAATAAACGCATTTTAGAAAAATATAGTAGTATTTTATTTTTAAGGGTATTCCCTGAGTTTTTAATCTCAGTGAATACCCTTAAGTTTTTTTATAATAGTGGATTTAACTTGCAACTAGTTATTAATCAGTTAATTTAAATTCACAGTTATGAAGAATCACAAGCAAATTTTAATGCGACATGTTGCAAATAATTCATGTAAAATAGAAGGTGAAAAGGAAGAAAAAAACTTTAGTTTTAAAACGGTTCTTTCCACATTAGTAATGATGTTTCTACTAACATCTATAGTTAGTAGTCAGACGTTAAAAATTACAGGTGGTGCTAATCTAATGAGTATAGATTCAGCATTTGATTTACCGACTGACAATAATCCTAACGATAATACAGATTTGCCAGCAAGATCGGCAGTTGTAAATGGTGAAAATGCAACTGATGGGTTAACATTGGGCTCTGTAGATGGCATTAGCAACGAAACTGGTTTTTATTTAGGATTAGCACTTACAGATATATCGCTGTTTAGCGATTTCGAATTCCAGCCAGAAGTAAGATTTGTAGGAGTTAAAGACTTTAATCAAATCCAAGTACCAATACTTTTAAAGTATAATATCTCTGAAAAGTTTCATGCTGTTGCAGGCCCAAATTTGGCTTTCTTATTAGATACAGGTGATGGTATTAAGTCATTCAATTTTGCACTGGACTTAGGTGTATCGTATAATATTTCAGATAAAATTGCTCTAGATGCAAGGTACGATTGGGGACAAACTAATCTTTTAGAAAATGGGGATAGCGATAATTATATTAAAATAAACAATATTCAATTTGGTGTTGTCTATCGTTTTGGAAAATAATTAGATCTAAAAAAATAAAAGATGAAAACTTTAAAACGTGAAATTGAAGAAATTAAAGCACTTTTAAGGTAAGACTAAGATTATTAATTAAATTAGAGCATAAATCAGAATTATTTTGAGGCACTTAACACTCCTTCTGTTACTATTCATTTCAAATTCAGCGGCACAATCGCAAAAGAAAATTGATAGTATGTACCAAGTTGTAAAAGAAGGCGAAAATGATACTATTGTCGCAAATACGTATTATGAGTTAGCATGGTCTTTAAAGTTAAAAGATTTACCTGTTGCTAAATCTCATATGGATTCTGCAATGCTGCTTTATGAACATTTAAAGTTGCCAAGAAAAATTGCACTAGGTAATTTTCAATATTCAGTATTACATAGAATTTCCGGTGATTATAATTTGGCTATTGAGCGTTTAACTAAATATCAAAACTATGTAGAGAAAGTAAAAGATACAGGGAACTTAACTTATGCTTTTTATGAAAAAGGCGTAATCTATTCACAAAAAGGAGATTTGCAAACTAGTCTAGAAGAGTTTTATAAAGCTAATGCATTAGCCGAAGCTACTAATAATTTAGAAATGGCTGGAACAACTCTAAATAGTATTGGTATAGTGTACAATGATTTAGAGAAGTATGAGGAGGCGATAGAAGCATTTAAAAAAGTATTAGTTATTTATGGTGAATTAGGAATTAAAACTGAGCATTTAGGTGATGTATATAATGGATTAGCTTCATCATATAAGTATCAAAAAAAATATAAGGAAGCAGAAATATATTTTAATAGAGCACTAGATAATTATAAAGAATTAAATAGCAATTTTGGTGTAGCTATTGCAAATTTTCATAAAGGCTTAATTTATAATGAACAAAAGCAGTTTAAAAAAGCCTTAACTTTTTTTAGTATAGCCTACGATCTTCAGAAAAGCAATGGTTTTGATTCCGAATTAGTGAAGACCATTTCTAGTTTTTCCGAAGCACATTTTGAACTAAAAAATTATGAAAAAAGTGAGTTGTTATTAAACGAAGGATTACATCTAGACATTGAAAATAAAATTTCTGCAAAAGATCTTTATTTTGAATTATACAGAACCAATGAGAAAAAAAGTAATTTTCAAAAAGCACTGAGATTTCACGAACAGTATGTAATCTATAAGGATAGTGTTTATAATGAAGAAAATATAAAGTCAATCAACCTGCTTCAAAAACAGTTTGAAACTGAAAAGAAAAACAAAGAAATCATTGAGCAAAAGCTTGAGCTTAATGAGCAAGAAGCTGAAATTCAAAAACAGAATACGCAAATCATTTATATAACAGGAATTGCCTTGTTTTTATTAGTTGCTGGGTTATTAATATGGTTGGTATATCGCCAAAAACAAAGACGTAAAAATCAAGAAATACTAACTTTAAAACGAGAGTTTCAAATCAAAACGTTAGAATCTTTAATTGAAGGTGAGGAGAAAGAACGTTTTAGAATAGCTAAGGAGCTTCATGATGGGGTAAATGGCGATTTATCTGCTATAAAATATAAATTGTCGTCACTTCTTGAGGTGAATAATAAAGTCATAAAGGAAGCTATTACAATGATAGACGACTCATGTGAGCAAGTGAGAGCTATTTCTCATAATTTAGTGCCACCTTCGTTAGAGGATTTTAGTTTAGTAGAGGCTGTCGAAACCTATTGTGATAATATGAATAGGATTCATCCTCTAGAATTGAGTTTTTTACATATTGGAGATGAAATTTCATTAAGCAAAAAAGCTGAAATTAACATCTTTAGGATAATACAAGAGCTGGTAACTAATGCTTTAAAACATGCAAAAGCTTCTGAAATTAGTGTTCAAATTAGCTATCAGAATAAAACCATACAAGTCACTGTAGAAGATGATGGTGTAGGTTTTATTAAGCAAGAAGTTGAAGGTAAGGGGATTGGGTTAAATAATATAGAATCTAGAATTCAGTATCTTGAAGCTTCAGTAGATTTTGTATCTAACACTCAAGGGACTTCATATACCTTTGAAATTAATTATTAAGATGAGTATTGAAATAGCTATTACTGATGATCATGAATTAGTTTTGGAGGGCATTAAAAGTATGCTTCAAGACACTAAAGAGGTAGAAGTTGTATCCACTTTTTCTAATGCAAAGCAAACTTTAAAAGGGCTAGATGATTTAAGTGTTGAGGTATTATTATTGGATATTAATCTCCCAGATACTAATGGTATAGACCTAAGTAAGCAATTGCTAAAAAAATTTCCAGATTTAAAAATAATAGCTCTAACTAGTCACGACGATGCATCTTTTGCAAAGCGCATGTTAAAAAATGGTGTTCATGGTTATTTACTTAAAAACACGGATAAAATAGAATTGTTGAGGGCATTAAAAACTGTTTTGTCTGGTGAGATATATCTTCAAAAGGATATGAGTGACAGGTTGTTGTATCAACGTTCAAAACCTAAAGCTAAAAACGGTCTTAATATCAAACTTACTAGAAGAGAGCATGAAGTTTTAATAGCTATTTCTGAAGAATTAACCACACAGCAGATATCAGAAAAACTCTTTATAAGTCCTAAAACTGTTGAAACACATAGATCTAACATTATACTTAAGTTTGGGGCAAAGAATAGTGTAGGCATCATTAAAATGGCTATAGAGAATGGTTTACTGTAAGTAAAGGTTAATATCTCTCAATAAACATATCTCAGGGTTTACATCTATTTTTTTATTTCAGGGTATACCCTTAAAAACGCTTACTCCCTTCATTTTAATTTTATAACATCAAATAGTTTCTCTCTTATTAATGTTTAAAAATTAAAACAATGAAAACAATTACTAGTCAAAAAAAACTACGCTTAAGCTTTCTAATATTCATTCTTGGATTAGCTGGTAGTTATGCGCAAGTCTTTAACGGTGATTTATCGTTAAACTCTCAGTCTGATGTAGATAATTTTAATTATTCTGAGGTCACAGGGAATTTAATAATTATAGAAAATTCCATAACACCAATTTCTAATTTAAGTGCTCTCAATACTTTAGTGCATGTAAGCGGCAATTTGCTTATTAACAATAATACACAAATTACAGATTTAAACGGTTTAGACAACTTATCTAATATTAATGGAAATCTAAGTTTTTATGGCAATACCAGTCTTAATAATTTAGATGGTATACAAAACTTAACAAGTATTGGTGGTAGTGTTACTATTTCTAATAATGATAGTTTAACGTCAATATCAGATTTAGATAGCGTCACATCAAATATCACGAGTGTTATAATTTCTGGTAATGATATGTTACAAGACTTAGATGGTTTTAATGGTTTAAGTCAAATAAGTATTAGTTTAACAGTATCGTATAATAATAATTTGCAGACTATAAGTGGTTTTACAAACTTACAAACCTCAGAAAGTATAGTTATAAATGCAAATTCAATAAATAGCATTAGTGGTTTTGATAATCTTACAACTATAAATGATTATTTAACAATAAGTGACAACATAAACAATCTTAGTTTCTTAGGTCAGTTAAATACTATAGGTGGAGATTTTACATTAGCGAATACATCACTTATTTCACTTAATGGCCTTACCAATCTTAATAGTGTTGGTGGTATAGCTTTATCTTATAATAATCTACTGCAATCTTTATTAGGTATGGAGAACATTACTAGTTTATCTGGCAACCTATATTTGTTTGATAATAATAATATTATGAGTTTATCAGGTTTGGATAGTCTAACCCAGATTACTGAAGGTTTGACGCTTTCTTTTAACGATTCACTTACTGATATAAGTGCATTGTCAGGGGCTTTAATAAGTGGCAATATTCTTATTAGTGAAAATGATGCTTTACTCAATTTAAATGGGTTAGATAATGTAATTAGTCCGAACTCATTATGGTTAGACAATAACGATTTACTTACAGATATAAGTGGTTTAAGTAATCTCAGTTCTATTACAGATTATTTTATAGTAGATGATCATAATGCGTTACAAGATTTTACAGGTATAAATAGTTTGGAGACTATAGGAGGATACGTTAGAATTGATGGCAACACAGCTTTGGCATCGTTAAATGGGATAAATAATTTAACATCTATTGGCTTAGGTATGTCAATCGATCAAAACTATGCCATGACTAGCTTAATTGGTTTAGAATCTCTAAGTTCAATAGGAGGTGATTTCTACTTAAGAGAATCTGCTCTAGAATCTGTAACTTCTCTTAGCAATCTTAGTACTATTGGTGGTGATTTTACTATTCGTTGCAATGTACTCCCAGCATTAAATGGGTTGGAAAGTTTGTCAAATATTCCTGGTGCCTTAAATATATCATTTAATAATGCAATTACAGAATTAAGTGGATTAGATAATTTAGTAAGCATTGGAGGTGAATTAAGGATTGAAAATAATACATCATTAGGTACTTTAACAGGATTAGAAAGTTTAACAACAATAAATGAATGTCTAACAATTAAAGGAAATGTTTTGTTAAACGATTTAGAAGGTATAAACAATGTAACTTCAATAGGAAGTTGTTTTGTGGGTGTTGAAGGACGTTCTGTCAACAGTTTTAATAATGTAGCTATTACTATTGGTGGATTATATGAATATGAAGGTAATGGAAGTTTATATGATTTTTGCTCAATTTCTGCCTTAGTAGCAAGTGCCCAAGTGTCAGAAAATGAGTTAATAATTAGCCAAAATTTATATAACCCAACATATACTGAGGTACAAGGCAGTAATACTTGTGCAGATGCTTCGCTTTCAATCAATGAAGAATTAATAAAAAAAATAAATGTTTACCCTAACCCAGTTAGTGATAACTTATATATTGATCTTTCTGGAAATGAAAGTTTTAATATAAATAATATTAATTTTGAAATTTATGATATAACAGGTAAGCTAGTTATTAGCTATAGTAATCTCCAACAACTTAAAATAAATCTTAGAACACTAAGTAAAGGAATGTATTTCTACATTTTAAGAGATGTAAATTCAATCATTAAAAACGGAAAGCTAATAAAGGATTAATTCATTGAGTATGTCTTTTTAAATTTGTAGTCCATAAGGTAAACTTATGGACTATTTGTTATAAAAAACGGATGCTCTAACAATTAAGTTATCTTTATCCCCAATTATTAAGGATAAAATGACTAATAGCATCTACATAGGTTATAATTTTAAAGTAGAACCACTTCAACCAGCAACTGAGATATTAATTGCCGAATTGGGTTATGCAGGCTTTGAGAGTTTTGTTGAAAACGAGACAGGAGTTACTGCATATATTCAAAAAGAGGAATGGGATGCCAATATTCTTGATGATATCTATATTTTGAGTTCTTCTGAATTTAAAATTTCTTATGATTTCAATGTAATAGAACAAACGAATTGGAACGCAGAGTGGGAAAAGAATTTTAAACCTATAGTTGTAGATGATTTAGTAACAGTTCGTGCTCCCTTTCATGTAAAACCAAATACCAAATACGATTTAATCATAGAGCCAAAAATGAGTTTTGGTACAGGTCATCATGAAACTACACATATGATGATTCAACATATTTTAGAAAATGATTTTAAAAATAAATCAGTTTTAGATATGGGATGTGGTACTGGAGTTTTGGCCATTTTAGCAGAAAAAGTTGGAGCTACAAAAATAGATGCTATTGATATAGACAATTGGTGTTATCTTAATAGTTTAGAAAATGTAGAACGAAATAATTGTGATAACATTTCTGTATTTCAGGGTGATAGTTCACTTCTTAATGATCAAAAATACGATGTCATTATTGCTAATATCAATCGCAATATTTTGCTTCAAGATATCCCAACTTATACTAAATGCTTAAATGAAAAAGGGATGCTTTTTTTAAGTGGTTTTTATGAAGAAGATTTAGACATTATTAAAACCAAATGTTTTGATAGTGGACTTGTTTTTAATGATAAAACACTAAAAAATAGATGGCTGTCTGCAAAATTTGATATTAAGTAATCTTCAGTATTGACTCAATGATAATAAGAAATTCATAATTTATTATGTTAATTTAACATAATAAAACTAAAATATGCGGTTTTCCCGTAATTCAAACTTATTATTTCAACGTATATTTGATGTAAATAATATTATTTTAATTGTAGTGATTTTGTGTTGATATTTATCCAGATATTAACCTAGAACGACCTACGCTTTTGTTTACGTAAACGATTTAAACAAAACAATAATTTAACACAATTAAAATGAAAAATACAATAAAACAATGGGCATTTGCACTATCTGCATTTGCACTTATCTTCACAGCATGTCAAAAAGATAATCTTGAAAATGAAACTTCAAGTTTTGATGAGATTGTCACCATTAACATGAATGAATTAGGAAATAAAACTTTAGTAACAGATACTAAATTATTAAACTCAATAAGATCTCTAGATATTGATGTTGGAATAGTATCTACAGGAGACTTCCATTTGCCGGATGGCACTATAGAAGAACGCATCTATATTGGAAGTGATATCACATTTACTAAAAAAGAATTAAACAAACTCGCAGAAGCCCATGATAGTAATCAGAAACAATACAGAACGTTTAATCTAGTAACAGGAAGTAATCAAACAATTAATATATTAGGTTATACAGGTGGTAGTCAGGCGTTATCTAGTAAAGCTAGAACGGCTTTAACTAGAGCAGTTGCTAATTATAATAATATTAATAATATGACTTTGCAGTTTAATTTGACGTTTGGTACTAATTACCAAGCAGCTGATATGGTTGTATATGATAATTCAGTAAATAATCCTACTGGTACAGGTGGTGTTGCTGGTTTTCCAACATCAGCTGGAAAGCCTCATAAATTTGTGCAAATTTATGGTATAGAGCAATTTTCAACTAATGTTAATGAGCATGTTATTACACATGAAATAGGGCATTCAGTTGGTTTTCGTCATTCAGATTGGTTTGACCGTTTAAGTTGTCCACCACAAGCGCAAGGTAATGAAGGTACTGGGTCTGATGGTGCAGTGCATATAACTGGTACACCAACTGGAAGAGATTTGTCATCTGTTATGCAAGCTTGTTTTTCTACAAGTGTAAGTGGGAACTTTAATGGTAATGATGTAACAGCTTTACTTGCAATGTACCCAGCTAATACTAGTCCTTGTGATGGAGTCCTTGCGTGGCAAAGTGGTGTAAGTTATCCTATTGGTGCACGTGTAACCTATTTTGGTAATCTATACGAACGTGTAAGTGGTGGTTGGACTTTTGTAGGTTCTTGTTAAGACCTTGCATATTATTAGAAATCTAATACTATAATTAGTAATGAGAGGGTTGTTTAATTTTATTTAAACAACCCTTTTTTGTTTTATTAATTTAAAAGGATACAATCATTTTAAAATAAACTTTAACATATTAAAAATATCTAAATGCTCAGCTTTTTCGTTTTAGTATTCAAATATTTTTTAAATTAGCTTAAATGATATAGTAGTTATGAGCACCCAAAAGCAATATCAAGAAGATCTACTTTTACAAGAGGAAGAATTAAAGCAAAACGAAATCGTATTGTTTAATGACGATGTTAACACCTTTGATCATGTTATTGATACACTCATTTACGCATGTGAGCATACACCAGAACAGGCAGAGCAATGTTCTATTATTGTACATTACAAAGGTAAATGTACAGTTAAAACAGGTTCTTACGACGATCTAGAGCCACGCTGTTCTATGCTTTTAGACGCTGGGCTTAGTGCAGAAATAGTCTAATATTATTTGCTCATTCTTCCAACCGCACAACTCACAAAAGATTTCGCTTTTTTGGGTAAAGAATTTGCTTCTCCAAGTATTGGATAACCTAAATCGGATAATTTCTTTCTCACAGATTCTAATTCGCTATTAGATCCATAAACAAAACTAACTTCATCTGTGTTGTTATCTACAGACACTGCTGAAACTCCATCTAATTTTGATAATTGAGTTATTATAGTATTAGCGCAACCACTGCATTTAAGATTTTGTATTTGTAGCGTGTTTTTCATAATTATAAAGTTGATGGACAAACAAAATCTGTAGTTGGTAAATCTGTTTTCTTAATTGCGCCAAAACCACCAGCAATATCAATAAGATTATTAAAACCTCTTGCTTTTAAGATTGATGCTGCAATTACTGAGCGGTAACCACCAGCACAATGCACATAGTAAGTTTTGTCTTTATTAACCTCATTCATTTTGTCATTTATAAAGTCTAAGGATAAATGCTGAGCATCTTCTAAATGAGATGACAGATATTCACCATCTTTACGTACATCTAATATATTGATGTCTGAAGCTTTTGCTCTATCTGCAAATTCTTCAGCCGAGATAGATTCTAAGGTGTCAATGTCTTTTCCTGCTGATTTCCATGCGTTCATTCCGCCTTCGAGATAGCCCAAAGTATTGTCATAACCCACTCTAGATAATCTTGTCACGGCTTCTTCAGACTTTCCCTCTGGTGTTACTAAAATGATTGGTTGTTTTATATCTTTAATTAAAGCACCAACCCATGGAGCAAATCCTCCATTTAATCCTATAAAGATTGAATTAGGAATATGCCCTTTTATATAGTCTGATTGTGGTCTTACATCTAGTACTAACGCAGATTCATGATTTGCTAATGCTTCAAATTCTTCTGGATTCAATGCAACATTTCCAGTTTTTAAAACCGATTCAAATGCATCATAACCCATTTTATTCATCATGGCATTCTTAGCAAAATATTGTGGTGGTGGAGCAATGCCATCTAACACTTCTTTTACAAATTCAGCTTTTGTCATATCTGCACGTAGCGCATAATTCGTTTTTTTCTGCTCACCTAAAACACCAACTGTTTCTTTACTTAAATTTTTACCACAAGCTGAGCCAGCTCCATGAGCAGGATATACAATAACATCATCTGCGAGAGGTATTATTTTAGTTCTTAAAGAATCAAATAACATACCTGCTAAGTCTTCTTTAGTTAAATCAGATTTAATAGCTAAATCTGGTCGACCTACGTCTCCTAAAAACAATGTGTCTCCAGAAAAAATAGCGTAATCTTTTCCGTTTTCATCTTTTAATAAATAGGTTGCTGATTCTAAAGTATGACCAGGAGTATGTAATACTTTTATAGTGAGCTTTCCTATTTTTAATTCTTCACCATCAGTGGCAGAGTGAATATCATAATCTGTTGTTGCGCCTGGACCAAACACTATTGTTGCTCCAGTTTTGTTTGCTAAATCAACATGACCAGAAACAAAATCTGCATGAAAATGTGTTTCTAAAATATACTTTATTTTAGAGTTATTAGCCTTCGCTTTATCAATGTATTGCTGAATTTCTCGTAGAGGATCAATTATGGCAACTTCACCTTCAGATTCTATGTAATAAGCACCTTGTGCTAAACACCCTGTATATATTTGTTCTATGTTCATGTGTTTAAATTTATTGTTTTCTAGTTGTCACATGCTGTTTGCTATTAATCATCCTGTTGAGTGATTATATTTTGAACATGCTTGTTTCATAATTAATTTTTAAAAGTGATACAAAGTTACAAAACTTCGATTTTTATTAAAGTGACATTTGTCACATAGCCTCAGAAAAGTTCTTTATATAATATATAAATTGCCATTAGTAGAGTAAAGTATCCAAATCCTTTTTTTAATTTCTTGCCGCTTATAAATTTAGAGGCATAAACACCAAGTATAATACCAAAAATAGATATAGTTGTAAATATGAGGAGGAATGACCAATCAATTTCAATATTTGATAAATCTCCCAGAAAACCTATGAGTGATTTTGCAGCGATAATTAATAATGAAGTCCCTACAGCTTTTTTCATAGGTAGCTTAGCTAATAAAACTAAAGCAGGTATAATTAAAAAGCCTCCTCCTGCACCTACAATGCCAGTTAATATACCAACAACAACTCCTTCTATTGCAATAAGCGGATAATTATAGTGTATATCTTGCTCTTCATCATTTGAATGCTTTTTCTTCTTAATCATTGAAAAGCTAGCTAATAACATGATTATGGCAAAAAACACCATGATAAAAATGTTATTTGTAACCTCAAAATCGTTAATAGTAAACATAATTTCAGGAATCATAGGTACTAAAAAACGCCTTGTAAGGTATACAGCAATGAATGCGGGAATCGCAAAAATAACTGCAGTTTTTATATCAACTAGTCCTTTTTTAAAGTTTTTGAATGCACCGATAATAGAAGTTACTCCAACAACAAATAATGAATACGCTGTTGCCGTAATAGGGTTTAAACCTATTAGATAAACTAAAATAGGAACAGTTAAAATAGAGCCTCCCCCGCCAATAAGCCCTAGGACTAGCCCAACAATAAGTGCACCTAAATAGCCAAAAATTTCGGTTAGCTCCATTTAATGAGGTAGTTTGTTTTTTAGTAGACCATAGACATAAGTACCTAGTAGTGCAGCAGCTATAACAATAAGTATTGAAAAAGCACCAGTGCCAACTAAAATATACATAGGTCCAGGACAAGCTCCGGCTAATGCCCAACCTAATCCAAATATAGTTCCGCCAATGATATAACGTGTAAACCCGCGTTCTTTTAATGGTACTTTCAATGATGATCCTTCTATTGTTTTTACTCTATTAGCTCTAGATAGCAATAATAAAACAATACCTGTACCAACGGCAGTACCTATAATACCATACATATGAAAGGATTGAAATTTAAACATTTCAAAAATACGATACCATGAAACGGCTTCGGATTTTACTAATACGATCCCGAAAAATATGCCTACCACAAAGAATTTAATATACTTTCCCATAATTAAAATAAAATTGGATAAATAAGGTGAATCATAATTAAACCTCCTAAGAAGAAACCGACTACAGCAATTAGTGAAGGTATTTGTAAGCTACTTAAACCAGTTATGGCGTGACCTGATGTACAACCACCAGCATAGCGTGTGCCAAAACCAACTAAAAAGCCACCAATGATGAGTATTGATAGACTTTTGAGGTTTAGGACGTTATCCCAACTAAATAATTCTGGAGGCAAGAGACTTTGTCCTGCATTTTCAAAACCTAAGGTTTTTAAATCTTCAATTGTGGTTTGATTTAAATCGATATTTATTGGGTTTGATAAAAAATGATGTGCAATAAATCCTCCAATTATAGCTCCAAATACAACGACAAGATTCCATCTTTGATTTTTCCAATCGAACTTAAAAAATTCGACACGTTTTCCTGCTCCTCCAATGGCGCATAGCGTTCTAAGGTTAGATGACATACCAAAAGTTCTTCCAAAATAGAGTAGAACAAACATGACTAATGCTATTAAAGGACCTGAGACATACCAAGGCCAAGGTTGTAAAATATATTCCATAGTTTTAATTTGATGCAAAAATAGGCTTCTAGTTTTTAGAGTATGTTACAAAAGTTACTAAAACTCTAAAACAGTTATCTTATTTCTGCCGAGTTCAATTTTATGTTCTTTTTCAAGTTGTTTTAATAACCTCGAAATTACAACTCTAGAGGTATGTAAATCTTCGGCTATTTCTTGATGAGTTATTTCTAAGGTAGTTGATGCATTTAGCTTCACTTGATCTATAATGTATTTAAATAAACGTGCATCCATTTTCATAAAAGCAAGTGTGTCTATGGTTTCTAGCATTTCATCAAAACGTACTTGATAACTTTGTAAGATAAAGTTTCTCCAGCTTTCATTAGTATTAAACCATAACTTCATGTTTGCAATAGGTATCATTATAACGGTTGCATCATCATCTGCAATTGCTCTTATTTTACTCGCTGATTTTGCCATACAGCAAGTTAAAGACATAGCGCAGGTGTCGCCAGACTCTAAAACATAAAGCAGAAGCTCATTGCCATCATTATCTTCTCGTAATACTTTTATGTTTCCGCTAATTAAAATGGGAATAAAATCTAGGTTCTGTCCTATATCTATAATGATATCGTGCTTTTTAAAAGTCTTAACGAAGGCAACATTGGTGATGCTATCAATAATTTCTGAATCAAATGCGTAGTGAAAAGGTTGAAGTAATTCTTTAGAAATCATAATTCAAAAATAATGATTTACATTTTTGAAATAAATAGTTTGGTTGTTTTTTAATAAATGTATTATATTTGCACCCACTTTAAAACGGCCTCGTGGCGCAACTGAATAGCGCACTTGATTACGGCTCAAGAGGTTACAGGTTTGAATCCTGTCGAGGTCACGAATAAATACTACAAACAAAAAAACGCCAAGTTTACTTGAGCGTTTTTTTGTTTGTAGTATTTTCAAAGCGGATCTTTAAGGATGCGCAGCAATCCTTAGGGATTTGATTTGTTCTAAAATTTTATTCAACCAAGTTTACTTGAGCGTTTTTTTGTTTGTAGTATTTTCAAAGCGGATCTTTAAGGATGTGCAGCAATCCTTAGGGATTTGATTTGTTCTAAGATTTTATTCAACCAAGTTTACTTGAGCGTTTTTTTGTTTGTAGTATTTTCAAAGCTGAGCTATAAGGATGCGCAATAATCCATGAAGATTCGATTTGCTGTCTAAATTAATTCCTTCTTGTTTCAAGTTCATTTTAAAACTTTTTTTATAAAAATGATCAACTGTTAGATATCTAACATTTTAATCATTAGTACAGCTCTAAATTTGTGACAAACAATATAAATAACGAGCAATGATTAAAAAAACATTTTTAGGATTATTAGCAATAGGTTTAGTTGCTATGTCCTGTAGTAGTGATGATGACAACAACAGTGGGCCAACGACGGCAGATTTAATACTTAATCTTCAAGGATTAGAAGCATTAGGTAGTGACTATGTTTATGAAGGGTGGATAATTGTGAGTGGACAACCTGTAAGTACAGGTACGTTTACAAGCACAACATTTCCACAAACATTTTCTGTAAATGCGACACAATTAAATAGTGCGACACGATTTGTACTATCAATTGAACCAGCTGTTGACACAGACCCAGCGCCTGCTGACACAAAAATTTTAGTAGGTGATTTTAATGGAACAACTGCATCTGTTAACACAGGTATTGTAGGAGACTTTTCAAATGCTAGTGGAGCATTCTTTTTAAGAACTCCAACAGACGAATCTGGAATGAATAACGGTAACGATGAAAATGGAGTTTGGTTTGGAACGCCTGGAGCTCCACCAACTCCAAATTTTGTTTTACCGACATTGCCAGCAGGTTGGGCTTATGAAGGTTGGGTAGTTGGAGATTCTGGACCTTTAAGTACAGGAACATTTACAGCATTTAATACTGCTGATTCTGCAGCACCATTTAGTGGAGCCTCAGCAGGTCCACCAGTACCAGGGGAAGACTTTTTTGAAAATGTACCAACCGGTGAAACATTTCCTTTAGATGTTAGAGGTAGAACAGTGGTAATTTCTGTAGAGCCAGTTCCAGATGATTCTCCTGCACCTTTTGCTATAAAACCATTAGTTGGTACAGCAGGTAACGATACAGCTCCAGCAACACATGATTTTGGACTTAACTTAACGTCATTACCAATGGGTTCTGTAACAAGAAACTAACATGTGAGAAAGATAATTTGCCGCTAATGCGATAGATTAAATTGAGTTTTTAAAAGACTGCCTTTTTGGTAGTCTTTTTTTATTCAAGAGCATTTTTTGTAACATAAACGCGCCAACCTATTATAGCCATTTGTAGTTTAGAAGCTTTACTAAGATCTAATTGTTTTTTACTGTATGATGGTAATATGACTTTATTAAGCTTAGCTATAGCCTTAAAAATGGTTTTCTTCATTTTGTTTTAGACAAAGGTGGTTTTTTACCTAATGTTGCTTGAAGACAAAAATAGTAAAACTTATTCTAGAACTAAGTTTTACATTTTTTTGATTGGTTGATTGGTTTTGATTTAGAATATTGAGAAAATTATTTCAATAATCAATTTTGCTAATGTCATCATAATTTTTTTGGTTTTAGAGGTTAATAATCGTTTTACATTTCTTGATTGAGTTTTCAATATATATCGTTAACGAATAATCCTCCAAACGTTTTTATGAAAATCGACGAATTTGAATTTGAATTTGTAAGTTAAATTATGTTATTAATTATAATAAAATGTGACTTGTCTATATTTAAGTTTTTAATTGTAATTATAATTAATGTTTTTTGTATTAATTTAATATATTTTAAGGGACTTTTTAACATGTTTTTTAAAATCGTAGAGGCTTTTCATCATTAAAAAGCCTTTTTTTGTGCTTTTCATCTTTTTATTGGAATGGTGACATGATAAAAATCATGTTTTATTTGTTGAGTTTTTAGTAAATAAATAGGGCTATATGAGCGTACTTAATTTTAAACCTATCTTTGTGAAAAAGATAGAAATGAACAAAATTACATTTATAGTAATAGTATTAATGTCAGGATTGAGTTGGTCACAAGATATAGTGATTAATGAATTAGATGCCGATTCTCCAAGTACAGATACGGCAGAATTTATTGAATTAAAATCTGTAGTACCAAACTTTTCAACAGATGGATACATTCTAGTATTTTTTAATGGCTCATCGAATGGAGGTGATTCCAGCTATATGGTTATTGATTTAGAAGGCTATGCAACAGATAATAATGGATTGCTGTTAATTGGTAGCGGAGGAGTTGCTCCATTTCCTCAGGTATTGATTTCTGAAAATGTAATTCAGAATGGTGCTGATGCTGTTGGTCTCTACTTGGCTTCTGTTGATGATTTCCCAGAAGGAACTCTAGCAACTCAAGCTAACTTGGTTGATGCCATGGTATATGATACCAATGATGCTGATGATTCAGCTTTGTTGGCGTTATTGGGAGAAACCAACCAATATAATGACAATGGTACTAGTGCTAACCCAAAATCTATTCAGAGATTTGTTGACGGAATGGGTGTGGAGTCTTTTTCTACAGATACGCCAACTCCTAGACGCGAAAATGATGGTTCGGGGATTCCTATTAACCCTGTATCTATTTCGATAACAGAAGTTCTATATGATGAAGGAGCGAGTTTCGATATAACATTTACTACTGAAACTAATGTGACTTCAGATTTAAATTTCAACATAAGCTTAAATAATTTTGGATTTAATACTTCTGATTTTACTGGGAATTTAAGTCTAACAATTCTTAATGGATCTAATTCTACAAGTACAACGATTAGCTTAATTGATGATACGGCAGACGAAGGTGATGAGGTTTTGCAAATTAGATTTTTGGATTTAGTAGAACCAATAGTACCTTCTAATAATTTAGTAGAAATAAGAGTTGTAGATAATGATTTTACAATGGCAGCTTGGGGAACTCCTATTAATCCTACAACAGGAATTGTACAGAGTACGCAACCAGTAGGTTATTATAATAGTTTAGATGGTTTAACAGATGCAGCGTTACGACAAGCATTACAAAATATTATAGCAGATCCAACAACAGTAAGGGCACAAACTTATGCAGATGTAATTGATATTTTAATGGAGGCTGATCAAAACCCTGAAAATAGTAATCAGGTTTGGTTGGTGTATTCTGAAGAAGGGAGACCAAAATTAGATTTGCAAACAAGTTCTAATAATTCTGGTAAGTGGAATAGGGAACATACATATCCAAGATCTAGAGGTGGTTTTAATAATATAGAAGAGGATGAAATCGCAGATGGTATAGATGTATTTTGGACTACTAAGGCAGATTCTTTGCGTCATGGCAATTCAGATGCGCATGCACTTAGAGCTGCTGATGCTTCAGAGAACAGTTCTCGTGGTAATCAGCATTATGGTCAATATGTTGGACCTACAGGTACATTAGGTAGCTTTAGAGGTGATGTAGCAAGAAGTGTATTGTATATGGAAATTAGATATAATGGACTTGAGGTTGTTAATGGTTTTACGACTACTACAGGACAATTAGGTGATTTAGCAACACTTTTAGATTGGCATAGAAATGATCCTCCAGACGATTTTGAAATGAGCAGAAACAATATTGTTTACGATTGGCAAAAAAATAGAAATCCATTTATAGATCAACCACTTTTAGTAGAATATATTTGGGGAAATAATGTTGGTGATGCTTGGGATCAATCTTTAAGTGCTAATGAAAATGAACACTTAGAGGTGTCGATTTATCCTAATCCTACAAATGGAAGAGTTAACTTTTTAGGTTTAAATGACTTTGTGCAAGTTGAAATTTTTTCTATTGAAGGCAAACTTTTAAAGCATTACGAAGCTGTTGAAGGATACATAGATTTAGATTTAGCCTCAGGATTGTATATGCTAAAATTGACAAGTGATAGTCGTTCTATAATTAAGAAAATAATAATAGATTAAAGACTAAAGAATTTTGAATAAAAAAAGCCAAACTAAAAATTATAGTTTGGCTTTTTTCTGCTAATTGATTGATGAAAATAAATTAGTTCTTCTTTTTTGTTTTTATAATGATAACACCATTTTTTGCTTTTTTGCCATATTTTTGGATGGCACTTTTATCCTTTAATACGGTTACAGATTCTATAAAATCTGACTTTAAGTCCACAATTGCTTCTTTTGAAACTTCTTTACCGTCTATTATATATAATGGACTCTTACCATTGTCGCCAGAGATAAAAATATTTTTCTTAGTATCATCTATTTCAAGAACAAATGCATCGTCCTTGTGATCAACATTTGTAACCCAAATATTTTTTTTGTTTCCTTTAACAACTTTTATTTTTTTACCATTAACTACAATGTTTTTCTTTCCTTTAGCTACATTCACTCTTTTGCCATTAACTACAATGTTTTTCTTTCCTTTAGCTATATTTACCCTTTTGCCATTAACAATGATAGTTTCTTTGTTGTCATCATCTTCATCAACAATGATCTCGATAACCTCGTTATCGTCATCATCAGAGATTACATGAACATTACTGCTACTACTTTTAATTTTCTTTATTTTTCCTTTTTTACCATTACTTTTAATTATAAACTTTGGACTGCCATGTTCATGCTCTTCATCTTCCTCATCATGCTCATGTTCTTCATCAATAGAATATATAAAAGTGTTGCTGCTACTACCAGATTTAAGGATTTTATGATTACCATCTTCAGATTCAAAAACAAATGTATTTTCTCCATGCCTTGCATGACCATTTCCTATAGAAATAGAATTCTTTTCAGAATCAAAAACTATTTTTATGGTTTTGATTGCTTCATCATCTGAATTAGTCTGGTAATTACTGCTAGATTTTTTTGATTTTGCATCAATTTTAATGGCAGTGATTTCACCACTCTTATTACGTTTTATTCCTTTGAATTTTATAGTTAAACCTTCCTTTTTTAGATTCTCTTTAATGCCTTCTAATTCTGCATCAGTTGTATTTTTTGTAATTACTGCTGTAGAAATATCTCTAATAAACACTGGTTGACTCACAGGTTTTTCTGGATTAGTCATTGCTATAGTTTTGCTATTTATAAGTGAGGCTTTCTTTTTAGAATTTGAAGGCTTTGTTTTTTTGTTAACTCCAGATTTTTTATAAGTTGAAGACTTGTCTTCAATAATATTCACCTCTTCATTTGTAGAGGTGTTAGGTTCTAGTGTTGCTTTTTGAGTTCTCTTTCCGTTTGCTTTTGATGTTACTTTGTTTGAAGCTATAGCAGGATCTTCACTTTCTACATAGATTTCTTTTGTATTCATACTCATAAGTAAGCCAGCTAAAAGTGGTAACATTAGTAAGTATCTCCATTGCTTCTTTTTGTTTGATCTCGATTTTTTTAACATAACGATGCGTTCTTTAATTAATGAATTATAAAAATTGTTTGATAATGAAATATTATGATTGGCAACACTGGTTTTTAATAACAAATGTTGGTATTCTTTCTCATCAGCAGAAGTGGCTTGTGTTTTAGAATCTGCTATATATTCTAAATTTTGACGCACTTCTTTTCTGTAAAACCAAATCAATGGGTTAAACCAAAAGATAATACAGGCCAATTGCGTTAAAAGTAGGTCTATAGAATGTAATTGTTTAGCGTGAACTTTCTCGTGAGTTAAGATAAGGTTGAGCTCATTCTCATCAAAAGTATCAGGGTTATATACAATCCATTTAAAAAATGAAAATGGGGAAATTTTGTTTTTTATTATCACGTAAGTGAAAAGTTCGTCTTTATGCTTTGGATTTTTTACTAGTAATAAAACCAAAGATCCAAATTGTAATACAAATTGAATTAAAAATACTATAAATCCAATACCATATATTAGAGGTAAAAATCTAGACCAGTCAAAAGCAGTTTCTGCATGTGTCATAACAATATTTGTAGGTGTTGTAGCTTGGGCAAATGATAAGGTTTCGGGAATAACAATAGGTTCAACTGATATATAAATAGGAATCACTATCAACGGAAAAATCATTGCTACCATTAATCCAATTAATAAAAACCACCTATTATGTTGAAAAAATGTTTCTTTCTTTAAAAACAGACTGAAACACAGATAAAATAGTATAATTACTGCACTTGCTTTTATAAGATATTCCATAATTAAGCTTTGTTTTCTATTAATTTAATGATTTCCTTCAGCTCATCAACACTTATCTTTTCTTCTTTTGCAAAGAATGAAACTACATTTTTATAAGAGCTATTAAAATAGTTTTCGATAGCTGTATTCATAAATTTAGTTTTATAATCTTCTTTAGATACAATAGGGAAGTACTGATGCGTTTTACCGTAAGCATTGTAGCTTACGTAACCTTTTTCTTCCAAGTTCCTTATAATAGTAGAAAGTGTATTATAATGCGGTTTATCCTGTTTAATCTCAGCCAATACATCTTTTACAAACGCTTTTTCTAGCTTCCATAAGATGTGCATGATTTCTTCTTCTTTATTTGTTAGTTTTTGCATGTTGCTAAATGAAATTTTTAATTGATGATTCAAATCTACAACTATTTTTATAGTTATAAAACTAAAATACTAGTTATTTAACGAAATTTTTAGTTTTTAGCATCTATAAAAATGAAATGTTATCTTCGCGACTTTAATAAAAAGGTGATTAATAATTGATGAGTGTATTTCTCGTAATAGCAGGTTTAGCATTATTAGTAGTGGGTGGTGATTTTTTAGTTAGAGCATCTGTTGGTTTGTCTTTTAAGCTCAAAATTTCAAAGTTAGTTATTGGTATGACGGTTGTGTCTTTTGCAACTTCTGCGCCAGAATTATTAGTGAGTTTACAGGCTGCTTTAGATGGTGTTTCGGATATTGCTCTAGGAAATGTTATAGGCTCCAATATTGCAAATATTGGTTTAGTTTTAGGAATTACGGCTATCATTTCTCCATTGGCTGTAGATAAAGAGTTCTATAAGCTTAATTGGCCAATGATGATGTTAGCTTCGTTTGCATTATACTTCTTTTTAAAGAATGATGAGGTGTTAACATCAGCAGAAGGTGCTATACTTTTTATAGCTTTGGTTCTTTTTTTAGTTATCTTAATAAGAAGCTCTAGAAAATCTACAAAAGCGAATTTAGAAGAGGTAGATGATGCGCTTTCTGAAGTTTCAAATTTTAAAATAGGGATGTGGCTTTTAATTGGAGCAGCTGGATTGTATTTTGGATCAGAATGGCTAGTTGAAGGTGCTAAGCAATTAGCTAAAGCTGTTGGTATTAGTGATTATGCTATTTCTGTAACTGTTATTGCGATAGGTACTAGTGTGCCAGAGTTAGCGGCTTCTGTGATAGCTGCATTAAAAAAGGAAAAAGCGATTTCTTTAGGAAACTTAATTGGTTCTAATATTTTTAATATTGCTTCTGTATTAGGTTTAACAGCAATTGTAAAACCTATTGTTGTAAATCCAGAGACACCACAAATATTATCAACTAATATCTTTTGGATGATAGCTTTTGCAGCTGTGTTAATTCCTTTGATGATTATTCCTAAACGATTTGTAATAGGACGTTATAAAGGTATGCTATTGTTTGGAGCTTATATCTTCTTTATATATTTAGCGCTGAAATAAAAAAATAGCCTGAAGGTAACTTCAGGCTATTTTTAGTTTTATAGTATTACTAATTAAGAAATATCAGCGCTATTTACAGTTTTAATAATTCTACCTGCAATTTTATAAGGATCTCCATTGGATGCTGGTCTTCTGTCTTCTAGCCAGCCTTTCCAGCCTTTTTCCACAGTAATAATAGGAATACGGATAGAAGCTCCTCTATCTGACACGCCATATGAAAAGTCAGATACGTGTGCTGTTTCGTGTAAACCAGTTAAACGTTCATCATTATTTGCTCCATATACATCAATATGTTCTTCAGTCACAGGTCTAAATGCTTCACAGATTTTTTCGTAAGTTTCTTTACTACCACAAGTTCTTAATGTTGTATTAGAAAAGTTAGCGTGCATACCTGAGCCATTCCAGTCTCCTTTAACAGGTTTTGGGTGATATTCAATATAATAGCCATATTTTTCAGTTAAACGATCTAATAAATAACGAGCTACCCAAATTTCATCACCAGCTTTTTTAGCTCCTTTAGCAAATAATTGAAATTCCCATTGACCAGGAGCAACCTCTTGGTTAATACCTTCAAAATTTAAGCCAGCATCAATACAAAGGTCTGCATGTTCTTCAACAAAATCTCTTCCCCAAGTATAACGTCCACCAACAGAACAGTAATATTTACCTTGTGGTCCTGGGAAACCACCTCTAGGGAAGCCTAATGGTAAATCCGTCTTGGCATCCATTAAAAAATATTCTTGCTCAAAACCAAACCAGAAATCTTCATTATCATCGTCAATTGCAGCTCTTGCGTTAGAAGGGTGTGGTGTTCCATCTGCGCTCAATACTTCAGCCATAACTAAAAAACCATTCTTTCTAACAGGATCAGGATAAATTGCTACAGGTTTTAGTAAACAATCTGAAGCACCTCCAGAAGCTTGTTCTGTAGAACTACCATCAAAAGACCAAACTGGGCAATCTTCTAATTTTCCGCTAAAGTCATTTTCAACTTTAGTCTTGCTTCGCATATTTTGAGTTGGTTGATGACCATCTAGCCATATATACTCTAATTTAGATTTACTCATCTTTTTGTGTTTTATAGATTTGCGCTACAAATATTGTTATTTTTTTCAAAAGGTCAAAAAAAATAGGGTATTTTAGATCAAATGTTATAAATAATTGTCAACAACCCTATTTTTTTATGGGTTATAGTGTGATTTTTAAATATTTCGTATTTTTACCCCAAAATATTATTAATATGTCAACACTCAGATTTCATGCTGTAAAAGCATCCTTAAATAGAACTCCTATACATATAAAGGAGTCTAAACGTCGTTCAGATATTTTTGGTGATAATGTATTTAATGAAACTACAATGCGTCAATTTCTAACAAATGAGGCGTTGACCAGTATAATGGAGGCTGTTGAAAAAGGAAATAAAATAGATCGATTAACTGCGGATCATATTTCTACAGGAATGAAAGAGTGGGCTATTTCTAAAGGAGCAACTCATTATACACATTGGTTTCAGCCACTTACTGGTGCTACAGCAGAAAAGCATGATGCTTTTTTTGAAACTATCGGTAATGGATTAGCGATTGAAAAATTTGGAGGTAGTCAGTTGGTGCAGCAAGAACCTGATGCATCTAGTTTTCCGCATGGCGGCATAAGAAATACATTTGAAGCTAGAGGTTATACTGCTTGGGATCCAACATCCCCAGCGTTTATATATGGTACAACACTGTGTATTCCTACAGTATTTGTATCTTATACAGGCGAAGCCTTAGATTATAAAACACCATTGCTAAGAGCGCTTCATGCTGTTGATAGTGCTGCTGTTTCAATATGTAAGTATTTTGATAAAAACGTAAAAAAGGTAAGTGCATCTTTAGGTTGGGAGCAAGAATATTTTTTAATAGATAATGCTTTAGCTACATCCAGACCAGATATTGTGCTCACAGGAAGAACACTTTTAGGACATTCGCCAGCTAAAGGCCAGCAATTAGATGACCATTATTTCGGAACCATACCAGCAAGAGCAATGGCTTATATGCGTGATTTAGAAACTGAATGTATGTTATTAGGTATTCCTGTTAAAACAAGGCATAATGAAGTTGCTCCTAATCAATTTGAATTAGCTCCTATATATGAAGAAGCTAATTTGGCGGTTGATCATAATTCTTTATTAATGGATGTGATGCAAAAAGTCGCCATGCGCCACAATTTTAAAGTTTTAATGCATGAAAAACCTTTTGCAGGGGTCAACGGTTCTGGTAAACATAATAATTGGAGTTTAAGTACAGATACTGGAGTTAATTTATTGTCACCAGGAAAAACTCCAATGAGTAACCTTCAGTTTTTAACCTTTTTTATTAATACAATTAAGGCAGTTCAAACTCATGAAGAATTATTAAGAGCTGCAATAGCATCCGCAAGTAACGATCATCGTTTAGGTGCTAATGAAGCGCCACCAGCTATTATTTCGGTATTTATTGGAGATCAATTAACCAAAGTATTACAAGAATTAGAAACTGTTACTAAAGGGAAATTATCACCAAAGGAAAAAACAGATTTAAAGTTGAATGTAGTAGGTAAAATTCCTGAAATACTATTAGACAATACAGATAGAAATAGAACATCTCCTTTTGCATTTACTGGTAATAAATTTGAGTTTAGAGCTGTGGGCTCTACTGCTAATTGTGCTAATCCAATGACGGTTTTAAATACTATTGTTGCTAAACAATTAATGGACTTTAAAATTGAAGTAGATGAATTGATTGATAAAAAAGCAATGAAAAAGGATGATGCTATTTTCAATGTTCTTAGAGAATATATAAAAACGTCTAAAGCAATTCTTTTTGAAGGTAATGGTTATAGCGATGAATGGGAAAAGGAAGCTAAGAAAAGGGGGTTAAGCAATAATAAAACAACACCTGAAGCTTTAAAGGTTAAGATTGCTAAATCTTCAATTGAACTTTTCGAAAATTTGGGTGTTATGAATAAAGTAGAGTCTAAAGCACGATACGAGATCGAAATGGAAGAGTATATTCTTCATATTCAGATTGAGAGTCGTGTTATAGGTGATATTGCACGTAATCATATTGTGCCTACTGCGGTTCGTTACCAAAACATATTAATTGAAAATGTAACAGGATTAAAGACTATTTACGGAGATAAATTTAAGAGCTTGGCTAAGGAACAATTATCACTTATAGAGCAAATATCTCATCATATTGAGGCTTTAAATTCATTAGTTACCAAAATGACAGAAGAGCGAAAATTATTTAATAAACAGATAGATTTAGAAAAGAAAGCTAATGGATATTGCAATAAAATAAAACCATTATTTGAAGAGATTAGATACCATTGCGATAAATTAGAACTTATGATTGATGATGAGCTTTGGCCATTAACAAAATACAGAGAGCTTTTGTTTACTAAATGATAGTAGTATAGGTGATTTTTGTCTTTTATAGAGCAAAACGTTGCTTTAGTTATACGTATTTCTACGTATTTAATTATACAAACTAATTGTATTTTGTGCCGTTTGTCGATGACTTCAAACTAGTTGTCGAAAAGGTAGTAAGTTTGCACTAAATATTTCGAGAAAGTAGTTTGTACACAAGGGTTTTGTTGTATTTTTGTAGGGCTATTAATCAATATTTGTTTATAATGAAAAAGTTACTACTTAGTGTAGCTATACTTGTGGGCGCAACCTTAATTCTTTCTCAAGACACTTCAGAAGATTTAAATAACGTTACAAAAGATGATGTTGTTAACATTCAATCTAAGCTACAAGCAGAATCTTAAAAAAAATAAGATCGCACTATAAGGTATTTATACCATTTAGATAAAAGAAAGATAAAATCGTTTATTCGGTTTTATCTTTTTTTGTTTCTGTTAATTTCATATTCACGCTTATGATTTGATAAATATTTTTCTATATTGCGAACCTCCTAAATCTAAAATGAAATATACTTACCTTTTAATTTAAGGTGTATGAATACCAAATTCAATGTTATACTATTAAGTATAACAATGACTCTAATATGTATTAGCTTTTCATATTCTCAAGACTCAATAAATGCGAAGAGTAAAAAAGATATGAAGAGTGAAAAATCTATAAAGAATAGATTTGCTTTTTTTAGTTATAGGGGAACACATGCCGTTGATATGGCAGCAGGATCTGCTATTGCTAATGGTGATTATCCAGATTCAGAATTTGAACTTTATTTTAGAGTAGGTTATAAGCTTCATGTTACAAGCCATTTAAATGTTAATTTTACTTATAATAAGTATAATATAGAATTTAAAGACGTTTATAATGAAGGTTTTATGTCTTTTGACCTCAATTTAGAATTTCTATTAAGTCCCTACACAAAATTTTCTCCATTCTTATATGCAGGTGGTGGGTATAATGCATCTAATTCATTTATTAGTACAGCAACAAAAGCACAAGGTGGTTTTGGTTTTGAGTATATATTTGCTGAGCAGCGTGTAGGTATTAAACTATTTGGAGAGTACAATTACATGTTTACGGATGAACTCGAAGGTCTTATTGGAGGTGAGGCCGATGATACATTTGTAAGAATAGGCTTAGGTCTAAATATATATTTTGGTGGTAATAAGAAAAAAGAAGCCCTTCGTAAAAAGTTAAAAACTGTAATTAATTCCAATCTAATCCTTCCTGATAATAAAACGCAATCCTTATTTTTGCAAGACCAAAAATAATATACAGTAGAATGAGTAGTTCGGTAAGTAAAAGATATGCGCAACGTGGAGTTTCTGCTTCAAAGGAAGATGTGCACAACGCTATAAAAAATATAGATAAAGGACTATTTCCTAAAGCTTTTTGTAAAATAGTACCAGATTATTTAACTAATGATAAAGATTATTGCCTAATTATGCATGCAGATGGTGCAGGTACAAAATCATCTTTGGCATATATGTATTGGAAAGAAACCGGAGATATTTCAGTTTGGAAAGGTATAGCACAAGATGCATTAATAATGAATATTGATGATTTGTTATGTGTTGGCGCTACTGATAATATTATGCTTTCTTCAACTATTGGAAGAAATAAAAACTTGATTCCTGGTGATGTCATTTCTGCGATTATTAACGGAACTGAAGAGTTAATAGAAGACCTTAAATCATTTGGTGTTACCATTCATTCAACAGGAGGAGAAACTGCAGATGTTGGTGATTTAGTGAGAACTATCATTGTAGATTCTACAGTTACTGCGCGTATGAAACGTTCTAATGTTATTGATAATGCAAATATTGTTGAAGGAGATGTTATTGTTGGATTAGAATCTTTTGGGCAAGCCTCTTACGAAATGGAATATAATGGGGGTATGGGAAGTAATGGATTAACGTCTGCAAGACATGATGTGTTTTCAAAATATTTAGCAGAAAAATATCCTGAAAGTTTTGATGCAGCTGTGCCAGAAGATTTAGTCTATTCAGGGCAAACAAAATTGACTGATTCAGTTGAAAGTTCACCTATAGACGCTGGTAAACTAGTATTGTCTCCAACACGAACTTATGCACCAATTATAAAAGCAATTCTTAATACATACAACAGTGATTCCATTCATGGTATGGTACATTGCAGTGGTGGTGCGCAAACTAAAATTCTTCATTTTATAGATAACCTTCATATTGTAAAGGACAATATGTTTGATATTCCACCATTATTCAAGCTTATACAAGAGCAATCTAAAACAGATTGGAAAGAAATGTATCAAGTGTTTAATTGTGGACACCGAATGGAATTGTATATAAAACCAGAAGTTGCCGAGGCTATTATTACTATTTCAAAATCTTTTAATGTTGATGCTAAAATTGTGGGTAGAGTAGAGGCTTCAGATTCAAAGAAACTTACTATAAAAAGCGAGTACGGAACATTCGTTTATTAATCACTTTTTTAAATATGAAAATCTATTCTTGGCAAATCCTAAGCATATTTATCGTTTGTTCAAGTCATTTATTTGCACAACCCGATTCATTATTCTTTCAAAAGAAAAAGAAAGAAGAAATTAAGCTAGGCTGGTACACAAAAAAAGAAGTAGGCTTAACACTCAATCAAGTGTCTTTTACCAATTGGAATTCTGGGGGAACTAATTCTATATCTGGTATTATAACCGGAAAAGCATCTGCAAGATATAAACAAGAACGATGGTTTTGGAACTCTAATTTTAATATTAGGTATGGACTAAACAAGCAAGAAAGTAAGGGCTTAAGAAAAACAGAAGATGTTATTGAGGTAATTTCTAATGTTGGCCTAGAAAAAAGCCCAGAAAGTAATTGGTTTTATTCAGGTAGATTTAGTTTTAATACGCAGTTGGCTAACGGTTATAATTATCCTAATAGAGACGAGCCTATTTCTAAGTTTTTAGCACCTGGTTATATGTTTTTAGGATTGGGAATGGAGTACGGAAGGCACATAGAACGTATGTCTTTTTACGCTTCACCTTTTACGCTAAAAACAACATTTGTTTTAGATAACGATTTGGCAAATAAAGGAGCTTTCGGAGTGGATCCAGCAATCTATGATTTAGATGGTAATGTTGTTAGAGACGGAAAAAAAGTAAGACAAGAGTTTGGCATTTTGTTAACTAACCAATACCAAGAAGAATTGTTTGAAAATATAAAAGTAAACAGCTTATTACGTTTATATACAGATTACATTAATAGTTTTGGTAATATAGATATTGAGTGGGAATTGAATCTAGATATGAAAGTTAATAAATATGTGAGAGCAACTTTAGGTTCACACCTTAGGTATGATAATGATATTAAAATTGAAGTTGAAAGAAACGAAATGACCAACGAAGAATTTGTTATCGAGGGCCCAAAGCTTCAGTGGAAACAGATTTTAGGTGTTGGTGTAGTTGTGGATTTAGATAATATTATAAAATCATCAACCCCATAATGATTAAAGACTACCTTCACTTAAATATTTATAATCTTCAAGTTCAGTCAATTTTTCAATCTTTTTAGTAGTTCCATTTTTTAGCAAATAGATAGTGTCAGAAGCATCAATAATATGCTGATACATATGGTCAGAAATGATGATGGCCTTATGATCTTTTTCTTCAGCAATCATTTGCTTAACGGTTTCAATATGTATTGGTGACAAGTGAGAAAAAGGTTCGTCTAAAAAAACGATCTCACTTTCAGTTTTAAGAATAATATAAGTTTCAATAACGCGTCTTTCTCCACCAGATAAGGCCTTTATTTTAGAGGTCTCATAGATTGAAAAGGCTTCAAAGTTTTTAACAAATGTAGTCCACTTTAAATGATAGAGTTTAAACACTAAAGATAGTTTCATTCCATCTGGAATAAAATTATACTGTGGTAGATACCTGGCTAATCCTGTTAAATACAAAGGTTTTAAAAGGGGCTTATTGTCAATTCTAACTAATTTGTATTTGGGTTTTAAATTCCCAAATGCAATATTGAGCAAACTACTTTTACCACAGCCATTTCTGCCTAAAATTGCCGTCACTTTTCCTGTTTCAGCTTTTAGGTAAATACCATTTAAAATTCGTTTGTTTTTAAAGTAAAGTTCTACATTGTCTAATTCAAATATCATTGTTTTGTTTATGTGAATTCCTTAAATAATATAAGAAAACCTATCGTTAAAATGCAGTCCACAACAAACATTGAGGAAAATAACTTTAAAGGCGATATCCCTAAATTTTTGTAAAAGGTTAATTTTCGTTTGTTTGATGTTTCATTAACATAATACCATGCAAAAACCGTAAGAAATAATTTGGTAACTATTGCTGGTACTAGTTGAGGATTAAAAAACCCTATTACTGCGGTCACAATAAAAGACCAAACTACAAACGGTTTATAAAATGCAAGTATAGCTAGGAGTCGCTGCATAATAATAGTCTAACGTATGTTTTAGCTATTTTATTTTTAAATGTTGATATGTACTTACAAGTGACGTTTTAAAATTCATAATTTATCGTATTTTTGAAATTCAATTTTTGCAGATAAATGTTAGAGAAAATACAGATTATAAAACAACGTTTTGATGAGGTTAATGACCTTATCATTCAGCCAGATATTATATCGGATCAGAAGCGCTATGCTAAGTTGATGAAAGAATACAAGGATTTTAAATTAATTGTAGATAAAGGTGCAGTTTATAAAGAAGCTTTGGATAATGTAGCTGAAGCTGAAGAAATTATAACTGATGGTTCTGATGATGAAATGGTAGAAATGGCAAAAATGCAACTCGATGAAGCCAAAGATACTATTGAAAAATTAGAAGAGGAGATTCGCTTTATGTTGATTCCAAAAGACCCTGATGATGCTAAGAATGTTGTGGTTGAAGTTAGAGCTGGTACTGGTGGAGATGAGGCTAGTATTTTTGCTGGCGATTTGTTTAGAATGTATTCTAAATATTGTAGTGATAAAGGCTGGAGGGTAGATGTGGTAAGTCAGAGTGATGGAACTTCTGGTGGATTTAAAGAAGTGATTTTTGAAGTTTCTGGTGAGGATGTTTATGGTACTTTGAAGTTTGAAGCTGGTGTGCATCGTGTACAGCGTGTGCCGCAAACAGAAACCCAGGGTCGTGTGCATACAAGTGCTGCTACAGTTATGGTATTGCCAGAAGCTGAAGAATTTGATTACGAATTAGATATGACTGAAGTGCGTATAGAGCGTACAACATCTACAGGACCTGGTGGTCAGTCGGTAAATACAACCTATTCGGCAATTAAGTTACATCACGAACCTACGGGAATGATTGTGAGCTGTCAAGATCAGAAATCATCTCATAAAAACTTAGAGAAGGCTTTAAAGGTGTTGCGTTCGCGTTTATACGAGAGGGAATTGGCAAAACGACAAGCCGCAGATTCTGAGAAACGTAAAAGTATGGTGAGTTCTGGAGACCGAAGTGCTAAAATTAGAACGTATAACTATCCACAAGGCCGTGTAACAGATCATAGAATCGGTTTAACGCTTTACGATTTAACAAATATCATTAATGGTGATATTCAAAAAATAATAGACGAATTAATGTTAGCTGAAAATACAGAATTATTGAAAGCTAATGATGATGTAATTTAAACTTGAGCCTCTTTTTGAGGCTTTTTTTTATAATATGACTACACAAAAGTTAATAACACAAATCAAAAAAAAGAAATCTTTCCTCTGTATAGGATTAGATGTGGATTTAAATAAAGTACCAAAGTATTTATTAAAAGAAAAAGACCCAATTTTTGCTTTTAACAAAGCTATTATAGATGCTACTCACCATTTATGTGTCGCCTATAAACCAAACACGGCATTTTACGAAGCATACGGGATTAAAGGATGGCAAGCCTTAGAAAAAACCATCAATTATCTCAACGACAACCATCCAGAAATTTATACCATTGCAGATGCAAAACGCGGAGATATTGGTAATACAAGCACTATGTATGCTAAAGCTTTTTTAGAAGATTTAGGGTTTGATAGCGTAACGGTTGCTCCATACATGGGAAAAGATTCTGTTGAGCCATTTTTAGCTTTTGAAGATAAACACACTATTCTTTTAGCCTTAACATCTAATCAAGGAGCGTTTGATTTTCAAACAAAAAGTGTAGATGGAGTAGAGTTGTATAAGCAAGTATTAGAAACATCTAAATCTTGGAAGAACTCAAAAAACCTAATGTATGTCGTTGGTGCGACTAAGGCTGAATTTTTAGCTGATATTAGAACTATTATTCCAGATAGTTTCTTGTTGGTTCCAGGTGTTGGTGCTCAAGGTGGAAATTTACAAGAGGTGTGTAAGTATGGAATGAATGATTCGGTTGGCTTATTGATTAATTCATCTAGAGGAATTATTTACGCTTCACAAGAGCAGAATTTTGCGGAAGCTGCATCGAGAAAAGCTGAAGAGTTGCAATTGCAGATGGAAACCATTCTAAGTAACTAATGGAGGCACATGTAAATCTTTCTGATTTAGAATTTGAGCAGCAGTTTAAGAGTTGCACATTAAACCCGGAATTATTTACCCATGAAGCACATTTAAGGTTAGCATACATTCATATTAATAAATATGGTGTAAAAGATGCGGGGTTTAATATTACCTCCCAACTCAAAGCTTTTGTGAATCATTTAGGCGCTTCAGAAAAATATAATGCGACTTTAACAATAGCAGCAATAAAAGCTGTTTACCATTTTATTTTGAAATCAAAGTCTAATGATTTTTCAAGTTTTATATTAGAATTTCCACGCTTAAAATCAAGCTTTAAAGATTTGATGACATCTCATTATAGTATAGATATCTTTAATTTAGATAAAGCTAAGATTGAATTTATAAAACCAGATGTATTACCTTTTGATTAAATTTTATACATGTCTAAAGAGGTAGTAGAATATAAAGATCAACTCAATCGAAAGCTTCAAATTAAATACATACCTAAACGAATCATTTCCTTAGTGCCGTCTCAAACCGAATTATTAGTAGATTTAGGTTTAGAGACCTCTATCGTTGGTGTTACCAAATTCTGTATTCACCCAAAGCATCTTTTAAAATCTAAAACTGTTGTTGGTGGAACCAAACAAGTTCATGTTGATAAAATAAAAGCACTACAACCAGACATTATTCTGTGTAATAAAGAAGAAAACACTAAGGATATAATTGAGAGTTTAAACGGTGTAGCTTCTATTCACATAAGTGATATTTATAACCTTCAAGATTGCTTTGAACTTATTGCTATGTATGGTGAGATTTTTGATATTGAAACTAAGGCTTCAGGCTTAATTGCTAATATTAAAAGAGAGCGTGAAGCATTTCAACTTCAATTTCAAAAAAAGAGAAAATTAAAAGTAGTTTATTTCATTTGGAAAAATCCTTGGATGGTTGCAGCTTCAGATAATTTTATTGATGTAATGATTAATGAAGCTGGTTTTGTAAATGCTTTTCAAGACGAAAAGCGATATCCAGAAATTGATTTAACTAATTCAAAATTTAATGAAGCTGATCTTATTTTTCTATCTAGCGAGCCTTTCCCATTTAAGGGGGATCATATTTTGGAATTAGAATCTCAGTTTCCAAATAAGATTATTAAAATTGTAGATGGGGAATTATTTTCGTGGTATGGAAGTCGGTTATTGAAGTCTTACGCATATTTTAAAACCCTTCACATTTAAAATAAAAAAAAGTCGGCACCTAATTAAATGCCGACATACTAACTAAATAACTGTTTTTCTTGACTAACTTGATATTACAAAGATGTAGACTTTATGTATTATAAATGTTATGTTAATATTAGCATATAATTAAATGTAGTTTAATAACTTAGTCATAAACCAATACCCATGAAAACTTTATTTATAGCAGTAATACTATCCTTTTTTACATTATCAATTAGTGCTCAAAACAATAATTGTAAGTGTTGCACCAAACAACATTCTGAGTTCGATTTTTGGATTGGCACATGGGAGGTTACAAATCCTGATGGCTCTAAAGCAGGTAAAAATAAAATTGAAAAAGTACAAGGAGAATGTGTTTTGCAAGAAAGTTGGACAAGTGCTTCATCTGGTTATACAGGTACAAGTAATAATTTTTACAATTTAAAAACTAAGCAATGGGAGCAAATCTGGATTGATAATCAAGGTGCTTCACTACATATGAAAGGTAATAAAATAGGTGATCAAATGATTTTGCGCACAGATGATGAGACTAACGCTCAAGGTAAAACGTTTTTTCATAGAGTTACATGGACGGCAAATGAAGATGGTACTGTGAGGCAATTATGGGAAACTATTACTGATAAAACAGAAGTTACAATTGCCTTTGATGGACTCTACAAAAAAGTAGAGTAAAACTTAGTCTTGCAACGCAAATACCTTCTTTAATAAATCTGTAGTACGTGATGAGACTTTGTTTCTTATTTCTTTTTCTTCAACTGCAATCATAGTATAGACACCTTTTAAAGCTTCTCCAGTAACATAGTCTGTTAAATCAGGGTTAACATCATTTGTAAAAGGTATGGCATTGTATTTATTAATAAGGTTGGTCCAAATTTGATCTGCGCCAACTTTAGAAAATGAATTATTAATTACAGGTTGAAATTTGCTATACAGTTCTGTTTGTGTTTTTGTAGTTAAATATTGTGTAGCGGCATCATTGTTACCTAGTAAAATATTTTTAGCATCATTGAAAGTGATATCTTTTACAGCATTGATAAAAATTGGAGTCGCTTCTTTAACAGCATCTTCAGCAGCTCTATTTAAAACCTTAAGGCCTTCATCAGCTAAATTACCTAAGCCAATATCTCGTAATCCTTTATCTACTTTTTGTAATTCTTCCGGGAGTAAAATTTTTACCAAATCATTTTTAAAGAAACCATCTTTTTGAGTTAATTTGGTTACTTGTTTGTCAATACCTAAATCCAAGGCTTGTCTTAGTCCAGAAGCTATATCCGCATTGCTCAGCACTCCGCCAGATTGTGGTAAAGAGTCCACAACTTGCTGTAATTCTGCACAAGCAGTTAAGTTTAATATAATAAGTAGGGCAAAAATTCTTTTAATCATGACTTTGGGTTTTATATCTTTAGCAAAGATAATTCTTATAGATGAAAGTATTTCAAATAGCGTGCCTAATATGTTTTTTAGTTTTTATGAATTGTGATTCAACTAAAGAAAACTCAGAGATGAAAACAGAAATTAATAAGAAATCTTTTGCAAATCAATACATTACGATTTTGGGTATAGCACAAGATGCAGGTTACCCTCAAATAAATTGCGAAAAAACATGTTGTAAGGCTTATTATGATGGTGATGAAGCAAAAAAGTTAGTTTCTTGCCTTGGACTTGTTGATTTAAAATCTGAACAAAAATGGCTTTTCGATGCGACACCAGATATTGTTGAGCAAACACAAATTTTAAAAGACAAGCATTTGGATAACGGTAAAGTGATTGATGGCGTTTTTTTAACGCATGCGCACATTGGTCATTATACAGGTTTAATGAATTTTGGAAGAGAAGCTTTAGGAGGAAAAGATATTCCTGTATATGTGATGTCAAGAATGAAAAATTACCTCAAAACCAATGGGCCATGGAGTCAATTAGTAGCTTTAAATAATATTGAATTAAAAGCCTTAGAGAATGATTCTATTCTAGCTTTAAATGCTGCCTTAAAAATCACACCATTATTAGTGCCACATCGTGATGAGTATTCAGAAACTGTTGGTTATAGAATTGAAGGGAAGGATAAATCCGCTCTGTTTATTCCAGATATTGATAAATGGAATAAATGGGAAAGAAATATTATTGAAGAAGTGAAGAAAGTAGATTATGCATTTTTAGATGCGTCATTTTTTAGAGATGGAGAATTGAATAGAGATATGAGTAAAATACCACATCCTTTTACTACTGAAACGACTACGCTTTTTGAAAATGAATCTATAGAGACAAAAAATAAAATTTATTTTATTCATTTTAATCATACCAACCCAACAATACAGAATCATAGCCCTTTAAGGGATAGTATTCAAAATCTTGGTTTTAGATTTGCTAAAGAAGGGGACAATTTTGAGCTATAAAAAACGTTAAAGAATTTACTGTGTTAAGAAATCACTATTTTAGCACAGTATTTGATTATCCATTAGTAAATTATATAAACCTTTATGAATTGTTTTAAAAAGAAACGTTTTTCATTAGTTATAATTTGCGTCCTAACAGCAACTTATTCTTTCGGTCAAATTAGAGTTTCAGAATTTATCCAAGATTCTAAAATTGCATCAGCAGATAATAATAAGCTCTTTTTTATTGACTTTTGGGCAACATGGTGTGGTCCTTGTATAACAGCGAAAGAACACTTAGGTGTTTTACAAAAGCAATTTCCTTCAGATTTTTACGTAGTATCGTTATCCAGAGAAAACCCAATAACTGTAGAACGCTTTTTAAAAAAGAGACCAACCAATTTAGCAATTGCCATAGATTATAATGGTGAAACTTTTAAGAATTATGGGGTTAGGGCTTTGCCAGAAGGTGTTTTGCTTAATGCCAATGGAAAGGTATTGTGGCAAGGTGGTGCACCAGATTTAAAGAAAGAGATTGTGTCTAGGTTTTTGCGCCAACAAACAGCAAGAACATCTTTAGGATCTTTTTTTAATGTGGTTTCAATAGATGAAAAAAGTGGTGCGGATTATATCCCAACTGAAGCTTTGGAGATTAAATCATTAACCTCAGAAAAAATTGAACTAAGAGTTATAGATAATGATAACTACTTAAAAATTAATGGTTCTCTAAAACAAATTATAGGTTATCTGGCTAGAATTTATAAAGATCAAATTGTTTTAGGGGAAGATTTAGATACTAATTACGAAGTCTATTTTAAAAAACCTTTTAATGTTAACGAAAACCTTGCCTATAAACTTATTACTGAGATGAATCTTGGTGTTGAGCGTAAGTATGATGAAGGGGAGGGAATTAAGTTTGAAGTAGAAACGCCGAAGTTTTGGGATACAAATCAAATAGATTGGGGAAAAAATAATGCTAAGTACTTAGTGGGTGATTCTCAGATTAAAGCAGATAATGTTTCTTTAAAAGATATGGCTTATCAATTAGCCTATGTTTTAGATTTGCCTGTAATAGTTCCAGAAGATGATGAAATAAGCTTAAGCTTGCACGATTGGGATTTTCATTATAAATTCTTTCAGTTAATGCAAACCGATCTTGAAGATAATTTTGGGATAAAGGCAGAAAAGGAAATCGTAACTTATCCTGTATATCATATACAAAAAGAAGCTCCTTAAAAAAGGAGCTTCTTTATCTTAAAAACGTAACAAAATCTTAGTTACTTAAAACTCTAAATTCAGTACGTCTGTTTCTTTGGTGTTGTGTTTCAGAACAATCTGCACCATTAGTACATCTGTTTGTTAAACGAGTTTCACCATATCCCTTAGCAGATAATCGGCTTCTAGAGATTCCTTTAGATACTAAATAGTTTACTACAGAGTTAGCTCTTTGTTGAGATAAAGACTGGTTAAAGTCATCATTACCTCTAGAATCTGTGTGAGACATAATTTCAATATTTACAGGCTTATCGTTTAAGATAGTTAATAAGCGCTCGTCAATTACTTTTTTAGACGCAGGAGTTAATCTAGCACTTCCTAGTTCGTAATAAATAGGAATTGGTGTAGCATTCAATAATTCACAATCAACTTCTTCCCAGCTAGTAATACCACCTTTTTTATCTAATACAGTTCTAGTAACTGTTTGATATTGTGCAGGAATAGTGTTAGTTGTTGTAGAAGCAGGTGTGTCTATTACTCTTCTTTTAATAGTAGCATATTCAGCAGGAATTTCAACTTCATCCATTCTTGCAGGAGTTTTAATAACACGCTTCTTGTAAGTTGCAGTTTGCTCAGGCACTGGTACAGAATTAGTGCTTGCATCTGATGATAAAGTTGTGAAACCTACATTGGTAGATTGCGCAGGGTACTCAACAAAACATGCAGCAACACAATCGTCCTTATTTACTGATGGGCAATCTTCTAACACTTTATATTCCCATCCGGCTGTTTGAGGATAGATTTCAAAAGTTCTAGAGTCATTACCAAAAGTAGCAGGGACAACTTTTAAGTCATTACGGCTCGCTTGCTTAACATAAGAAATATTTACTGTTTCATAAGTAGCTGGTACATAAACAAATTTCTTTGTTGCTTCTTTTACTAATACACGATCTTCTACAGTCTTGTAGGTAGCCGGTACAACCTTTAAAGTTGTATACGCTGGATAAGTTTGAAGTGTTTCTTCAACATCTTTAAATTCGTCTTTTGTAATACACTTTACATAACATTTTCCTGGTGTAGGATTCGTTGGTAAATCTTGTGCTTGAGAAAATCCAATCCCAGCAACAAAACAAATTAGTAATAATAATTTTTGTTTCATAATAATAAAATTAGTTAATGGTTATAGCTATGCAAGAAAAAATCTTGCTACCATTTCTTTAGAAACAAAATTTTCAAATAAGTCACTTACGCTGGAAAAATTAGTTGACTTTTGAGGAGTGTTTTAGTGTAAAATTACATATATAATCAAGAAAAAATTACGGTCTTATTATTGTAAACCATTACTTTTCGATTGGCATGAAGCCTTATTGCATTAGACAAAACGATCTTTTCTAAATCTCGTCCTTTAGCAATTAGATCTTTTATAGAATAAGAATGTGATACATGTGCAACATCTTGTTCAATAATCGGTCCTGCATCTAATTCTTCAGTAATATAATGGCTTGTTGCTCCTATAATTTTGACACCGCGTTTGTAAGCTGAGTGATAAGGTTTTGCTCCTACAAAAGCAGGTAGGAATGAATGATGAATATTAATAATCTTATTGGGGTATTTATCAATCAAAGTACTTGACACTATTTGCATATATCTCGCTAGTACTATGAAATCTATATTATTAGCTTTTAATAATTCTAATTGTCTTTGCTCTGCTTCATCTTTAGTGTCTTTTGTAACTGGAACATGATAAAATGGAATTTTAAAGTTATCAGCAATTAATTTAAGATCTTTATGATTGCTTAATATAAATGGAATTTCAAGAAATAATTCTCCAGAATTATATCGGCCTAAAATATCATACAAACAATGGTCGTATTTTGAGACAAATAAAGCCATTTTTGGCTTCTTTTCAGCTGAATACATACGCCATTTTAGTTTAAATTTTTCAGCTAAAGTCGTATTGAATAAGTTTTTAAAATTTTCAATCGAAAATGAATTAGACATAAACTCACATTCCAAACGCATAAAAAAGATATTTTGTTCTCTATCTACATGCTGATCTATATAGACAATATTACCATCATTATTAGCCATAAAATTAGTGACTGAAGCTATAATATTGGGTTGATCTTGGCAATGAATCTGTAATGTAATTTTATTCATAAAAACAAACTTTAATAAAGTGCCAAAATAGATTAAAATTCCATGCCATTTTAACAGGTTCTAAATTTTAGATAATTGATGATTATAGCTGTATTTTTTTGAATATTCCGTAAATTTGCTGCTCAAATAAGTAAGATTTTTACGAATGGAACAAGTTGCACCATATAAGCCAAAATATAAAGTACGTATAGTAACTGCTGCATCTCTTTTTGATGGACACGATGCTGCTATTAATATAATGCGTCGCATTATACAATCTACTGGAGTAGAAGTAATTCATTTGGGTCATGATAGAAGCGTAGAAGAGGTTGTAAATACCGCAATCCAAGAAGATGCAAATGCTATTGCAATGACATCTTACCAAGGTGGGCACAATGAGTATTTTAAGTATATGTACGATTTACTTCAAGAAAAAGGGGCTGGTCATATAAAAATCTTTGGAGGTGGAGGTGGAGTTATTCTTCCTGAAGAAATTAAAGACTTAATGGATTACGGTATTACCAGAATCTATTCACCAGATGATGGGAGAGAACTTGGACTTCAAGGCATGATTAACGATTTAGTGCAACAATCCGATTTCGCTATAGGTGATGCACTTAATGGTGAAGTTAAAATATTACATGAGAAAAACCCAAAGGCAATCGCAAGAGTTATTTCTGCTGCTGAGAATTTTCCAGAAGTAGCAAAAGATGCGTTAGAAACAATTCATAATAAAAATAAGAGTTCTAACACTCCTGTTCTAGGTATTACAGGGACAGGTGGAGCTGGGAAATCATCATTGGTAGATGAACTCGTAAGACGATTCTTAATTGATTTCCCAGAAAAGACAATCGGACTAATTTCTGTAGATCCTTCAAAAAGAAAAACAGGAGGAGCATTATTAGGTGATCGTATTCGTATGAATGCTATTAACTCACCAAGAGTTTATATGCGTAGTTTGGCGACACGTCAATCTAATTTAGCCTTATCTAAATATGTTAATGAAGCGATTGAAGTTTTAAAGGCTGCTGAATACGATTTAATTATACTCGAAACTTCAGGTATAGGTCAATCTGATACTGAAATTATGGAGCACAGTGATGTGGCTTTATATGTCATGACACCAGAGTTTGGAGCAGCAACGCAGCTTGAAAAAATAGATATGTTAGATTTCGCTGATTTAGTAGCGATTAACAAGTTTGATAAACGTGGTTCTTTAGATGCTCTACGAGATGTAAAGAAACAATATATGCGTAATAATAATCTTTGGGATGTGCACCAAGATGATTTACCAGTTTATGGAACTATAGCTTCGCAGTTTAATGACCCTGGAATGAATACGCTTTACAAAGCCATTATGGATAAGTTGGTTGAAAAAGCAGATGCTGAACTAAAATCTACTTTTGAGATTTCTAAAGAGATGAGCGAGAAGATTTTTGTGATTCCTCCAAGTAGAACACGTTATTTGTCTGAAATAGCTGAGAATAATCGTGCTTATGATAAAAAAGCTAATGAACAAGTTGAAGTCGCTCAAAAGCTTTACGGAATTTATAAAACGATTGAATCTGTTACTGAGAATACACCTGAATTAGATAAATCTGGAATACATGATGAGATCTTAAAACAAGTTAAGGATAACAATGCAGATTTCACGAAATTACTTGTCGCAGAATTCGACCGTGTAAAACTAAATCTAGACCCATACAATTGGGAAGTCATTACTGGTTGGGATGAGAAAGTAAACAAATACAAAAATCCTATCTATTCTTTTAAAGTAAGAGATAAGGAGATAAAAATAGAAACACATACAGAGTCACTATCACACACACAAATACCAAAAGTAGCTCTACCAAAGTACCAAGCTTGGGGAGATATTTTAAGATGGTGTTTACAAGAAAACGTGCCAGGTGAGTTTCCTTATGCTTCTGGATTGTATCCTTTTAAAAGAACTGGTGAAGATCCTGCACGAATGTTTGCAGGTGAAGGTGGACCAGAACGTACAAATAAAAGATTCCATTACGTAAGTATGGGCTTACCTGCTAAACGATTATCAACAGCTTTCGATAGTGTAACACTTTATGGAAACGATCCAGATTTACGTCCTGATATTTATGGTAAAATAGGAAATGCAGGTGTGTCTATTTGTTGTTTAGATGATGCTAAAAAATTGTATTCTGGTTTTGATTTAGCAAATGTAATGACTTCGGTAAGTATGACCATTAATGGACCTGCGCCAATGTTATTAGGTTTCTTTATGAATGCGGCTATTGATCAACAATGCGAAATTTACATTAAAGAAAATGGACTAGAGAAAGACATTGAGGCTAAGATTACTAAACTTTACAAAGGGAAAGAACGACCAACCTATAATGGTGATTTACCAGAAGGTAATAATGGTTTGGGTTTAATGTTATTAGGTGTGACAGGCGATCAAGTATTGCCGGCAGATGTCTATTTAGATATAAAAACTAAAACGATTGCTCAAGTTCGAGGAACTGTTCAAGCCGATATCCTAAAGGAAGATCAGGCACAAAACACCTGTATTTTCTCAACAGAATTCGCTCTGCGTTTAATGGGTGATGTACAAGAATATTTTATTGAGAATAATGTGCGTAACTTTTATTCGGTGTCGATTTCGGGTTATCATATTGCGGAAGCTGGTGCAAACCCAATTACGCAATTAGCATTGACCTTATCTAACGGATTTACTTATGTAGAATATTACTTAAGTAGAGGTATGGATATTAATAAATTTGGACCAAATTTATCCTTCTTCTTTTCAAACGGAATTGATCCAGAATATGCAGTTATAGGTCGTGTGGCCCGTAAAATTTGGGCGAAAGCATTAAAGCACAAATATGGAGCAAATGCTAGAGCTCAAATGCTTAAATATCATATTCAAACCTCTGGACGAAGTTTGCACGCTCAAGAAATTGATTTTAACGACATACGTACAACACTTCAGGCATTGTATGCTATTTATGATAACTGTAACTCATTGCATACGAATGCATATGACGAAGCAATTACTACACCAACAGAAGAGTCGGTTCGTCGTGCCATGGCAATTCAGTTAATCATTAATAAAGAATTAGGTTTAGCTAAAAACGAAAACCCAATTCAAGGGTCTTTTATTATTGAAGAATTAACTGATTTAGTAGAAGAGGCTGTGTTAATGGAATTTGACAGAATTACAGAAAGAGGAGGAGTGCTTGGTGCAATGGAAACCATGTATCAACGTTCTAAGATTCAGGAAGAAAGTTTATATTATGAAACTTTAAAGCATAATGGACAATTCCCAATCATTGGTGTAAATACATTCTTGAGTAGTAAAGGGTCTCCAACAGTGATTCCAAAAGAAGTTATCAGAGCTACAGAAGATGAAAAGCAATATCAAATTAAGATATTAGAAAATCTTCATAGCGTAAATGATACAGATGCTTTATTAAGAGATTTGCAACAAAAAGCTGTAAATAATGAAAACATTTTTGAAGCTTTGATGGACGTATGTAAAGTGTGTTCTTTAGGTCAGATTACATCAGCTTTATTTGAAGTTGGAGGGCAGTACAGAAGGAATATGTAATGAATAAACTTATTTATATATAAGATATGCCTTTCTATTTTAGAGAGGCTTTTTTATAATTAGTGATACTTTTTTGCGTCTTTTTTAATAACTTCTCGTCTATTAGATGAATATAAAATTTAGTATTATGAAAGATAGAAATGAATGTACGTGTAACTGTTCATCTTGTAATGACGGTCAGTGTGGAAATTGTACATGTGATAACTGTACTTGTACAAATTGTAATTGTTAAATTATTGCTAGTTAGAGGCCTTTCTTAGGTTCTCTAGCTAGCTTAAATACTTTTAAGAATGACAACTAAAGACGTTTGGGCAATTTATGCAGAAGATTTAAAGCGATTTATTTTCAGTAAAGTGAAAGATCAAACAATTACTGATGATTTGTTGCAGGACACCTTTATTAAAGTACATACAAAGCTAAATACGCTTAAGGACGAAACAAAGATAAAGTCGTGGATATTCTCTATCGCTAGATATACGGTTTTAGATTATTTTAGACAGCGTGATTTGGTTTATGAAACTACAGATGAAGACTTTATTTTTGAAGAACAAAAGTTAGAGCACACTGAAATAGATTGTTTACGCGGTATTATTAAGCGATTGCCTAAAAAATATAGGGACCCTTTATTTTTAAGTGATATAAAAGGGTTGAAACAAGCGCAAGTATCCCAGCAATTACAGTTACCACTTTCTACTGTAAAATCTCAAGTACAACGCGGACGTAAACTAATAGCTCAAGGTTTTATGGATTGCTGCGACTTTGTAGTAAATGATCATGGTTATTTAGTAGGTGAAATCAAAGAAAAGACAGATTGCAAAGTCTGTCATTAATGATATCTTTGCGTGATATAGCAACATAATATTTCGTTTTTATAATATCACAATCATGTCCTTCAAAAAACTACATCCTTTATTAAAAGAATCACTTGAAAATGCAGGTTTTGAAACTTCAAATCCATTTCAGAAAAAAGTACTTCCAACTCTAAAAGGAGGAGCAGATACTTATGTTATTGCACCAAAGGGAAGTGGAAAAACGACTGCACTTATGATTGCTATTATACATAAACTAAAAGCGACTGCTTATGAAGATTCGCCAAGAGCTATAGTTGTTGTAAAGGATAAAAAAGAGGCTTTAGCTTTAAAAGAAAAATTTGAACGTTTTACTCAAAACACGGATTTAAGAGTCTATGCGCTCTATGATGAATACGATATTGAAAAACAAAAAGAAGAGATTTATCCAGGACAAGATATCGTCATCGCAACTCCTGCTAGATTAAGTAAGCTCTATTTTTTAAATGGGGTTCATCTTGGAGAAATTCAATTATTCGCTATTGAAGATGCAGATTATTTAGGTAGAAATAATGCGTATAATCATATTCTACGTTTGTCTGAAAGCATCAATAAATGTCAATTTGTAATTATTGCAGATGAGCTGAATTCTAAAATAAAGAATTATCAGAATGCATTTATGAGTAATGCACACATCGTAAAATCTAAGTAGATTATTACAAAGTCATCATCCAACTACGCTTTAGTTTTCTGAATTTTCGTATTTCGTAACGCAACATAGGAAGATAGTCTCTGCCATTACTGTTAGAACGTTCTAATCGTCTACAGTTAGAATATAACTTATTGGTTAGCTGCTCTAAACTTTCTAAATGCTTATGCTTTTTGTCAGAATATCGTTCACGTTCAGCATTAATAATCTCAGGCGCAAGATTTGTAGATTGCTGAACAATATCACCCGAAAAATAAATGTCATTATCTTCTGTACCATCTTCATGTAAATAATTTAAGTCATGATTTAGATAGGTAGATATGTTTCGAGAAATCATAATAATATCCATTGCCTTTTTATATATAGGCAAATCAGATAAGTGTGATGGTAGATTATAATTCATTTTTTCAATAGCAATGACTACGAAATTAAGAACTAGTTAGAATATTTAACTTTAATATTTAAAGTAAAACATTATATTTGCTTTAATATATGTGTTAATTTTTGTAAAAAACATTAAATGGCTATAGATAATCTAAATTGGAAGATTTTAAAGTGCCTTCAAGAGGATTCTAGAATGTCTAATGTAGAGATTGGAAGACGTGTTGGGGTAAGCTCACCTGCTGTTTCTGAGCGCATTAAGAAGATGGAAGATGCTGAAATTATTGAAGGTTATACCACTTTTGTATCACCTTTTGAAGCAGGTTATCAACTTAAGGCCATCATTACGCTTCGTGCTTTTATGGGCATGTTAAAACCATTTTTGGAAAAGGTGAAGACCTATGATGAGGTTGTAAACTGTTATCGCATTACTGGAAACGAAAACATAGTGATGGAAGTCGTGTTAAAAAACCAGAAACACCTAGAAGAGTTTATTGACCAATTGATTAGTTATGGTGAAACCAAAACACAAATTGTACTATCACATGTGGTAAAACACAGTGAAATAAAACAACTCAATACTAAGCGTTAATTTTTTATTCCCGGTTGAGTTAATTTCCAATTTGTTTTTGCTTTTTCGTTATCCACCATTTGCTTCACATCAGCTAGTAACTTTTTTGCATCGTAAATAATACCATCTTTAATTGTGTATTTAACACCACCAACTCTAACAACTTCATTGTCTTCTGTGAGCTTAATAGCTCCAGTTCCGTAAAGTACTTTTAAGTTTACTAAGGGATTTTCTTCAACAATAACAAAATCAGCAAGTTTACCAATTTGAACAGAACCAATCTTATCATCCCAACCTAAGGCTTCAGCTCCATTAAGCGTTGCTGCTCGTATAACTTCTAGAGGATGAAACCCTGCCTCACGCAATAATTCAAGTTCACGAGGGTATGAAAAGCCATACAATTGGTAAATAAAACCAGAGTCTGTACCAACAGTTACGCGTCCACCTCTATTTTTGTATTCGTTGATGAAGGTCATCCAAAGTTTAAAATTATTTTTCCATTGTACCTCTTGTTCTGTTCCCCAATAATGCCAATAGCTTCCATGACTAATTTTGCTAGGTTCGTAGAATTTCCAGAGGGAAGGTAAGGTATAATCCTCATGCCATTCTGCTCTACGTGCACGTTGTAAATCTCTACTCGCTTCATAGATATTAAACGTTGGATCTAGTGTGTAATCTAATTCAAGTAATTCATTCATAACAGTATTCCAATGCTCAGAATTAGGTTTTGCAGCTTGTTGCCATAATTTTCCAGCTTCTTCAAAACGATGTTGTTCATTCTGGTAGTTATAGTCTAAAGGATAGTTTTGAACAGTTCTATCATTAAACAAGGCTTCCGGTAAGCCATACCAATGTTCCATCGATGTCATTCCAGCTCTAGCAGAATGCAAAACATTCCATCGCGCCACACTAAGCTGTGCATGATGTGCTGTAGATTTTAAACCTAACTTTTTATTTTCATCTAGAGCGGCTTTCATAATTTCTGGTTCAGCTCCAAAAAACTTGATGCCATCTGCTCCATTTTTAGCATTTGCTCTAACCCATTGTCTAGCCATTTCTGGTGTACTAATTGGTGCATCATTAAGCGGATTGAAAGAACTTGTTGTTTGCCCAAACCCTGTATAAGCAAAAATACGTGGTGCGACAATCTCATGACGCTCGCTTTTCTTTTTAAGGTCTAGTGTCCAATCAATACTTCTACCACTAGGTTCGCGAACAGTAGTAATACCATGAGCCATCCAAAGTTTAAAAACATAATTCCAATCAGCTCCTTGAGAGACTCCACCAATATGACCATGCATGTCTATAAAACCAGGTAATAAATACATACCATTGGCATCTAATTCTTTGCCACCAGCTTTTAATTTAGGCCGTTTTGTATTGTCTATAGGCACACCATCGTAACCCACTACTTTTATCTGTTTGATAATATTGTTTTCTACGACAATATCTATTGGTCCACGAGGTGGTGAGCCATCACCATTAATTAGAGTCACTCCTCTAATGATAAGTTGATTAAAAGGCCCTTCTCCTGAAGTTTCGCTTTGGGAATAGGAGTAGGTTGCTATTGAAAAAATAAAGCAAAGGCTTAATATTCGGAATATCATAAATCGTATTTTGGATGGTTAGTTCTCTAAAAATACGGATTAAAATTTATTCGATAATTAAATGCGGAACATCTTCAAGTTTCCAATCAATAACTAAACCGCCAGCCAAAGATTCTGCGATAGCTTTTCCGTAGAGATGCTCACTAAGATATAGTGCAGCTTCAAAAGATTTAGCACCACCAGCCGAGGTAATATATTTTCCGTCGTGTACAAAAAGCACTTCTTTTCTGATGTCTAATTCCGGAAACATGTCTCTCATAGCATCAATATCACTTGGAAAGGTTGTAGAGACTACATTATCTAAAAGCCCTGCTTTGGCTAAGACAAACGCGCCATCGCAATGCGAGGTGATAAATTGTGCTTCTTTATCTACATTACGTACAAAATCTAGCATGACTTCATCCTCTAAATCAGTATCTAAATGATGCTCTGCACTCGGAACAACCAAGATATCAATTTTAGGTAATGAATCTTTCACATAATTAAAATCTGGTAATAAACGCATGCCTTCAAATGTTACAATAGGTTTATCGGTATTGGCAACTGTAAACACATTCATAGCTTTAATACTGTCTCTAAAAATAGTATGCTGAAAAATATCATAAGGTGCAGTGAGTTCTGTATTGTATGTGCCATCCATGATTAGAAAAGCCACATTGTAACGGTTGGGCTCTAGCTTAGGAGATTCTTTTGAACTAAATTCTTCAATTCTTTTCTCGTAAGTTTCAATTTGTTTTTCTTTATTTCTTTCACCAGTATTGCAACTAAATAAAGTTACAATTAGCAACATTGAAAATAGATGTTTCATAAATTTAATTAATTCTCCAAGGCGGATTTTTTCGATTTTCACCAGCATGGTAAATGATTATTTCATGTCCGTCAGGGTCATTTAAATGCACATCAGTCCATAGCCAAGTTTGTTCTGCGATTTCAGTACTAAAAGTAATACCTTTTTTCTTTAATTCGGAAACTGTTTTAGAAAGATTATCAACTTCAAAATAGAGGGTTATTTTATTGCCTTCAGGAAGTTCGTCAACATTACTAATAGAAAAGGTTGATTCCCCATTAGGGCACTCTAATCGTACATACCTTGGTAAGGCATCTACGATTAGTTTGAGACCTAATGTTCTATAAAACGCTGTAGATTTTACAACATCTAATGATAAAATAGTAATTTGATTTAGATTCATGATTTTTCTTTTTTTACTTTATTAAATAACCAGTATGATAATATAATTCCTAATAAACCATAACCAGCTGAAACCAACCAATTCGCTTGATAACCATAATTATATATAATGCTTAAGCTAATCTTTGGACTAAAAATGTGAGCTAAAGAAAAAGACATAGCATACATAGCCATATAGCTTCCTTCTAAGCCTTCTTTAGCACGTGATAATGCAAATTTATTGGTGTATGGAAACCCTAGCATTTCACTAAGTGTTAAGAGTATCATGCTTATAAGTAGAATACCAATCCAAAAATTTTGATAAAGCACTACATAACTAAGGCATAATAAAAGACATGACATCAATATAAACTTAGTTACAGGAATTGCTCGTTTCTCAAGAAAATTAATTAATGGCATTTCAAAAATGACTATGACCAAAATATTTACTAACATTAGCATTCCTATCTTGAATTCATTAAGTTCAAACACCTCATTGTAATATAAAGGTAGCGCTGAGATTAATTGAAAAAATCCCATCCCAAAAAGGAAACATATTGCAGAATGAATCCAAAATGAAAAATCTTTATAGACACTGTTTTTATCAAGATTGTTGTGTTCTTCACGTTCTTCAATAGATTTTTTCAGCGGCTCTTTTACTAAAAAAGAAAATAAAATTATAGCAGTAATACATGTAACTCCATCTATCCAAAATAAAAGGCTATAGCCTTTTGCTACAATTATAATACCTGCAAGTGTTGGTCCTACTCCCATGCCTGCATTTATAGCTAGCCTTAATAGACCTATAGATCTTGTTCTATTCTTAGGTTTACTATACGCTTTTATGGCTACGAAAATTGCAGGTCTAAAACTATCAGCTATAGACATGGTTATTAATATACCCAAACAAAGTCCCCAAAAAGAAGAGATATATTGTAACACTATAAAGCATAAACCAGTAATAAATAGACTTAAAACCATTACTTTATAAAACCCAAAAATGTCGGTAAGTTTACCTCCTAACCAAGAGCCAATTACAGAGCCAATACCAAAACATGCCAAAATCCAACCGATATCATCTTCGGTATAACCTAAGTCATTTTTAAGGTATAATGATAAAAAGGGTATCACCATAGTACCAGCTCTATTAACTAAACTTATTAGCGAGAGGTACCAAATTTCTTTAGATAGTCCTTTGAAAGATTCTATGTAATTATTGTATAGTTTTTTCATGTTGGTTGTGGTATAAAAATAAAAAGTCCGACGTTAACGTCGGACTTTTAAATATTGTTTAATAGTATATGAGTATAGCTACAATAGATAATGCGTCCGAGAGTATTCCGAAGAATTCACACAGGTTTGCTTATTATATCTAATTACTTGTAACATTATTTTTACTTAATTATGGTTCAAAGCTACAATAAAATTTGATAAGTTGTATTTTTGAAATTAAAATAAAATAGAAATGAAGAATTTACTATTACTTTTTTTATTATTCTTTTCTGTGAGCTGTGCTCAAGAAAAACAACTATTAAATGAAGACACAGAATGGCAAAAAAAGATGAATGCAGATTTTAAGGATGCCACAAAATCTCCATTAAAAGATAAAGACAGAAAGACGTTTACAGGCCTAGATTTTTATAAGTTTGATTCTACCTACGTGGTTAAAGCAAAATTGACAAGAACTCCAGATGCTAAGCCTTTTAAAATGAAGACCACGACTGAAAGACGACCAGATTATGTGCAGTATGCTGTAGTTACCTTTACTTTAAAAGGAAAAGAATACGCACTTAAAATATATCAAAATCTAGGCTTATTAGAAGAGGAAGGTTTTGAGGATTATTTATTTTTACCATTTTTAGATGATACAAATGGCAATGGAAGTTATCCAGGTGGACGTTATACTGAAGCTAGAATCCCTGAAGGTGATACCATTGTTATAGATTTTAATACCGCATATAACCCATATTGTGCTTATAATGAAAAGTATTCATGTCCAATAGTACCAAGAGAAAATTATGTAGCTACTGAAATTGAAGCAGGAGTAAAGGCTTTTAAAAAGTATTAAGCCTTCACTAAATACATACCAAAAAATACTGCTAAAAACCCAATAACAAAACTGGCAATTGTATAAAGCGCAAAACTTGTAAAGTCACCAGACTTTAAAAATACATGATTCTCGTATGCAAAGGTTGAAAAGGTTGTGAAACCTCCACAAAAGCCTGTAGCTAATAATAAGGTCTGACTTTGAGAAAGCGTTTCATTTTTAGCCGCTAAACCAAGAATAATACCAATTAGTAAACTTCCTATAATATTAGCGGCGAAGGTGCCGTAAGGAATTCCGTTTTCAGAGTTATTTAACCATTTGCCTATAACAAATCGGAGTACACTACCAAAACCACCACCAACAAAAACTAATAAGAGTTGTTTCATTTATTCTTTTAAAGGAATATAAATTTCAGTTTTCCAATCAGCAGGATTAGGGTAATTATCAGGATCTGTCGTATAGATTTCAAAAGGTTTATGCTCAGACTGTTCAAGGTTGTTTTCTGCTAGATGCTTCATAGTTGCCTCCCAAGCTTTTGGAAGAAATGTATAGTTACCTGTTAAGGTTGTTTTTAACACTCTAATTTTTGGTATAAAACCGATAGATATATCAGAATCTTTTGGTAAATCTATACGCTCATTAACAGGAATCCCATTACTCATAATCACATTACTAGTACTCATATCATTATAAACCGTTAGCGGCATTCCAGATTGCTTAAGTCCTTTAGGTCCCATAAACTGCATAATAGCACCAAAGTTTTGTCCCATTTTTGCACTGATGTTTTGCGAGTTAGCATTGGTCGTTTTGTATAAGTAAAAGCCACCACCATATTCGGTAATGCCATTTATTTTTACATCGTAACGGTTCATATCATCTTGTAGAACACTATCTAACATGGTAAGACCACGTTCATAATGAGGACCAATTTGTTTCTCCATACCACCCATTACTGTTGCAAATGCTTTAAAGCCAAAAGGTAAATCTTTACCAGATATGGTCCATGTAACTTCGGTTGTACCATCTTCATTAGGTGTTAAGTTCCATGTGACATCATTAGTAGGAAAATCTCCAAATTGCATTTCTTGTGTTATAGATGTATTTGGTTTTGTGTCAATAGTTTTCATTGTGCCAATCCCATCTTCATCCTCCCAAGAATATGAGCCACCTATACCTTTTGTTTGCTCAGGGAGCATAACTTTTGTTTCAGGCTTTGCTTCTACCCAAGAATTCCAAGCTTCCCAATTTTTAAAATCTATAATGTTATTGTAAACCACAGATTGCGGCGCATTTATAGTTTTTGTTCTCGTAACCTCAAAGGAATTCGGCTGAACAGCAATATAGATTGAAAAACCTATAATTACTATAAGGAGTAGTAATAATATGTATTTTAAAGCTTTCATGTGTTTATATTTATTGTTTTTCAGTCGTCACATGCTGTTCGCTATTAATTATTCCGTTAGGCGATAATATTTTGAACAAGCTCGTTTCATTTTGTTGATTTGATTAAGTCGTTTCCCAAAGATAGCAATTTTATGATATGTGATATAAATATTACATTTGTGTAAATTCAATAAAAAACTAACACATGAACTTAAAATCAATAGTTACAATCTGTCTTATTGCAGTTTTCGCCTTGTCTTGTAAAGACGAAGTTAAAGAAGACCTTGTAGAAAGCACAGAAGTAGAATTCAGTTTTACTGCAGAGCAATTTGCAGATCTTAGAATTCAACGTTATAAAATTCCGGGCTGGGAAAATCTAACTTTAAAAGAGCAGAAATTAGTGTATTATCTAACTGAAGCAGGTTTGGCTGGTCGAGATATTATGTGGGATCAAAACTACAGACATAACCTTAAGATTAGACGTGCTTTAGAACATGTTTATACGTCGTATTCTGGTGATAAAACAACAGCTAATTGGAAAGCATTTGAGGTCTATCTAAAACGTGTATGGTTTAGTAATGGTATTCATCATCATTATTCTAATGACAAGATAAAGCCTGATTTTACTAAAGATTATTTAAATGAATTGTTTTTAGCTACAGATACGAAGTTAGATGGTGCTGCTTTTGATGTCATATTTAATGATAAAGATTCTAAAAAAGTTAATCTTAGTAACGATGTAGATAATATAGCAGCTTCTGCTGTTAACTTTTATGGACCTAATGTAGATAGTACAGATGTAAGAAATTTTTATAAATCAAAGACATCCCCAAACCCAGAACGGCCTTTGTCGTATGGTTTAAATTCTCAATTAGTTAAAGAAAATGGTGTTTTAAAAGAACGCGTTTATAAATCTGGTGGGTTGTATGGCTCTGCAATAGACGAAATTGTAAAGTGGTTAGAAAAAGCACAAGGTGTTGCAGAGAATAAGGCTCAAGGTGATGCGATTGGCTTATTGATTCTGTATTATAAAACAGGTGATTTACAAACTTGGGATGATTATAATGTCGCATGGACAGCAGCAACAGATGGTAATGTAGATTATATCAACAGTTTTATTGAAGTGTACAATGATCCTGCTGGTTACAGAGGTTCTTACGAAACGATTGTACAGATCAATGATTTTGATATGTCTAAAAAAATGGCAGTATTATCTGAAAACGCGCAATGGTTTGAAGATAATTCACCATTAATGGATGCACACAAAAAAGATAGCGTTATTGGAGTCACTTACAAAGTGGTAACTGTTGCTGGTGAAGCTGGTGATGCCTCTCCAAGTACTCCTATTGGTGTTAATTTACCTAATGCAAACTGGATTAGAAAAGAGGTTGGAAGTAAGTCTGTGTCTTTAGGTAACATTACACATGCAGATAATAACTCTGGAAGCTCAGGACGATTAAAAGAGTTTGTACATGATGACGAAGAACTTAAATTAGAAGAAGAATATGGGCAATTAGCTGATAAATTACATACAGCTTTGCACGAAGTTGTAGGTCATGCGTCTGGACAGTTAAATCCTGGAGTAGGTGAGACTAAAGAAACGCTTAAAAAGTATGCTTCTACGTTAGAGGAAGGACGTGCAGATTTAGTGGGTCTATATTATTTGTACGATTCTAAATTACAAGAATTAGGTTTAGTAGAAGATTGGAAAAAAGTAGGCATGGCAGCTTACGATGGCTATATTAGAAATGGTTTAATGGGTCAGTTAATTAGACTAAAATTAGGCGATAATGTAGAAGAAGCACATATGGTGAACAGACAATGGGTTTCTGCTTGGGCGTTTGAAAAAGGGGAAGCAGATAATGTGATCGAAAAAGTAACCAGAGACGGAAAAACCTATTATAATATTAACGATTACGATAAGTTGCATGCCTTATTTGGGCAATTATTGCGCGAAACGCAACGTATTAAGTCTGAAGGTGATTATGCAGCTGTTGAAGCTTTAGTTGAAGGTTATGGTGTAAAGGTTGACCAAACTCTACATGCTGAGGTTTTAAAGCGTAACGAGCAATTTACAGCAGCTCCGTATAGAGGTTTTGTAAACCCGGTTTTAGTACCGGAGCTAAATGATGCTGGCGAAATTACTGCGATTAAGGTAACACAACCCGTAGGTTTTAAAGAGCAGATGTTAAACTACAGTAAAAACTATAGCCATCTGCCAGATGTGAATTAATAAATAAACACATTTAGATTTAAAAAAGCACTTACATTATGTAGGTGCTTTTTTTATTAAAAATACGTAGTTCTACGTATAGATTTGTGATTGGGAATTGGTAGTTTTATAAAACTAAAAATAGGTTAGAGGTTGTTTTATCTCGATTAACTAATTGAATATGATAATGTTTATTTGGTATATAACCAGTTATGTCACATTTAAAAAAAAACTCATATGAATTGGACAAATTGCTTCAGTAATAAAAGATTCGGTGTTGATATTGAAACACGAGGCCCAAGGACTGAATACGAAAGAGATTACGACAGATTAATATTCTCTTCTGCATTTCGCAGACTTCAAAACAAAACTCAGGTTTTTCCGCTTCCGAGACACGTATTTGTGCATAATCGACTGACTCATTCTTTGGAAGTTGCAAGTGTTGGAAAATCATTAGGAAAAATAGTTGGAACTGAACTTTATCAAATATCTGAAATTAACGAAAATGACGATGCTAGAAAATTCTATCGTAATCATCTAAAAAATGTTATTGCAGCTGCCTGTTTAGCACACGATATGGGAAATCCAGCATTTGGACATTCTGGAGAAGATGCAATTTCAAAATATTTTATAGACAAAGAAAATGATGCGAAATTTAGAGAATTATTTACAGATGAACAATGGGAGGATTTAACAAATTTTGAGGGTAATGCTAATGCCTTAAGACTTTTAACAAAACAGTTAAAGCATCGTTTGAAAGGTGCATATAGATTAACTTATTCTACGCTTGTTAGCATTTTGAAGTATCCTTGTGAATCACTTGCTGTTGATGAAACTAAAGGAAAGCACAGAAGCAAATTTGGTTTTTTTGACGATGATAGGAAAACTTTTGAACTTATCGCAAAGGAAACTAATCTTATAAAGGAGCAAGATAAACCATTAGTTTACTCTAGACATCCATTCGTATATCTTGTAGAAGCTGCTGATGACATATGTTATAATATAATTGATTTCGAAGATGCTCATCGTTTAGGTATTTTAACCACAAAAGAGGTAAAAAAACAATTTCTAAAAATAATTAAGCTTAACGAAGAAGAAGATTTTACGCACGTAAAAAACACTCTTAAGGAATTAGAAAATGATGCTAATGAACAAATTGCATATTTGAGAGCTAAAAGTATTAACGCATTAATATTACAGGCATCTAAAGTTTTCATAGATAAAAAAGACCTTATTATAAAAGGCAAATACAAAAGTTCCTTAATTAAGGATATAGTCAAAGCTCAGCCAATATTAGAAAAAATAGAAAAAATTTCTGTAGAGAAATTATACAATCATTATTCAGTTGTTAAAATTGAACTAGCTGGATTTAATATTATGTCTGGACTAATAGAGGATTTTGTCGAAGCATTATTAATTCCTAAAAAGGATAGAAAGAAGAGGCATAAAAAAGTTTTAAGCTTAATTCCAGTACAATATAGATTTGAAGAAACCGAAAGTGAGTACGCCAAAATAATGTGCGTTTTAGATTTTATGTCGGGAATGACAGATTTGTTTGCACTTCAATTATACAAAAACATTAAAGGAATTGAGATACCTGAAATATAAAAACGTGGTATAACACCGTATATAATTTATTGCTAGCTCTAGCCTACTTACGAAAACCCTGGTGGGCTTTATATACGGTTTAAATTTGCTAAATTAGTTGCTTATACAACTCAACTAATCTTATACAAATACGTTGCTAATTATTAAAAAACAATTACATATGAAGCCAAATTTTATCGAACCAAAGAGGTTTAGCCAACATTTTGGAATTGATAAAGGCATTGAGCTTGATTTTGTAGATATATATGCATATCAAGATATTCCATTGTTTCTTGACCCTTTTGGAATTTCAGCTATGGGAACAAAATGGGCAAAAGAATGTGAAAATCAAATTGCGACGTATTTCCAATATTTAATTGATAGTTTAAGAACTGGTGATAAAAAAACTGTAACAAAACTTTTAAACGCTTTACACGAGGTTAATGAAATTGCTTTAGGTTATTCATCAGGAATCCCAAGTGGTCGCGGAATAGGAACTCAACAAGCAAGAGAAATACAATTTGCTTTTGAGTCCAGCCAAGCTGCTCAATCTGGTGATATTAAAGATATTGCTGATTGTGCATTAATGATTCCAGGAATAAGTAGAGATAAGATTTCAGATATAACTGCAAATATTTTAAAAAGACAGTTAGTCGAATACACTCAAAAACAATGTGACAAATATAAAATACCAACGAAAAGAGTAGCAATAAATAATGCTTTTGATTACAAAACTTTGCAATTCACAAGTTATTTTGCCCAACTTCCAGTTATTGGAGAGCATGCAAAAATATTATTACCAATTAGCTCTGTCCGCCAAGACCCAGAATTAAGTAAAAGTAAATACTACAGGAATTTTGTTCTCGAATTTTTAAGAGCAGAACATCGACACGCTGGAGATGCACTTTCCTCTGTTTTAAAAAATGGAGAAGTTGTCGTTCGTATTATGGACTTAAAAGAAAAGTATCCAATGAACGTAGACTTCTTATATGAGTTTTCTAAAAATCATCCAAAAATCCTAGAAAATTACAAATCTGAATTAAGAAGAACCGCAATAAGAAAAGGAAAAGCTCAACTTGTAACAAAGCGAAAAATTCTAAATTCTATCGAGCGTAAAGAAATTATGAACTCAATTAAAACAGGAAAAGCTGATGCTCACCAATTTCATAAAATTGCATTTGATAATTTAATTCACATTTTTGGTTCAAGATTAACTAGACCTATTACCGAAAAAGCCATTAATGAAGGTCGAAAACGTATTGACATTGTTTTTCATAATTCTGATAAGAATGGTTTCTTTCATAGTTTAAATTCAATTCATAAGATTAAATGCCCAAAAATACTTGTAGAATGTAAGAATTATGGTAGTGAATTAGGGAATCCTGAACTCGATCAAATAAATGCAAGATTAAATTCAAGACGTGGAAGATTTGGGATTCTTGTATGTAGACAAATTAAAAAGAAAAAGAAACTTTTAAAAAGGTGCATAGACCTAATTAATGATAACGATAATTATATAATTGTATTAGATGATAACGATATACACCAACTTTTGGAATTGAGGGATAAAAATAATGAATCTGGTATAGATAGTTTCTTTGAATCAATGATGGACGAATTAATTATGTAGTAAAAATTATTGGTAACAACCTGTATAATCTATGCTATAGAATTTATATATTTAAACAACAAGTTTATAACGAAAGAAATCCAGCAAATTCTCATTTGGAAAATTATACACTAACACTTTACCATTAAACAATAGAAACATGAAGAAACACCATGAAAATATGTTAGAAGAATGGGATAGAAGAGTTTCACGAGCTGTTCTATGTCATTATGAATCTGCAAAAATATTGCGAAAATATCACTTATGTTTAGGGATTCCTTCGATTTTAATTATTGCTATACTCGGATCATTTGCCAGTTTTGGAGATATTACTATGAATATTGAAGAAGGCTCAATTTTTTGGACACAACTTATTTTTATTATTCTAACAATTACGTCTGCTATACTTGTAGGTCTACAAACTTTTCTGAATTTTTCTCAAAGAGCTGAAAAACATCGTGATGATGCTGGAGAATATGGAACAATTCGGAGAGAAATTGAACAAATTGCAGTAACTGAATATAATTCTGAAAAAGAACTAAATGAGAAATTAAATGAATTGCGTGGCAAACTAGATATTCTATCAAAAACAACTCGTGAGATTCCTAATAATATATGGAAAGACCACAAAAAAAAATATACTAAAGGAAAGTATAAAAGCACAATATTTAACTAAATCTCTTGATAATTTCAGCCAACAACGTGTATAATAAGTTGGTTGGTTCTAGCCTACTTATAAAAATCCTTGTGGATTTTCTATTTGGTTTGTATTTACTAAATTAGTTACTGAAACACGCAACGAAATTATGCGCAAACACGTTATTGCACATTACTACTAAATACACTAAATATAAAATGGCCACTTTAAAAATCCCTGCAAGAACCAATCAAATTATTATAAATAAGTTGATATTGATTGGAAATGGTTTTGATTTAGCATTAGATCTTAAAACAAAATATGAAGATTTTTTATTTTGGTACTTTAAGAAGTTTATTATTAATGGGTTAAGCAATATTTCGCCTGTGATAAATCCTGAAGGTGAATATATATTCAGTTATAATGAAGATGAAATGTTTCTTTTCTATAATAAGTCAAATTCTTATTATGAGCAGGTTAGTATCATTCAATCTAACTTTTTTAACAGCTTTGAGGATATCAAAATATTTTTAAATCAGAATATTTATGAATTCACTTTTACATTTAAATCAAGCTTGTTGAAAAAAATATATTTGGAATCAAACTCTGGTTGGGTTGATATTGAAAAAGCGTACTTTGATTTATTAAAAAAAGAATTAGATAAAAAAAATAGTGAAATTGATAACCTCAATAAAGAACTAAAGACTATCAAACAATTTCTAAAGGATTATTTAGTGGAATTAGATTTTACTAAAATTGAAAACCCATTAATAGCGGGAAAATATATATCTCAATTTATTAAAAAAGTGAACCTTAATGATATAATTGATTTGCCTGAAAAAAATAACGAGATTATAACTGATCAAATCTATTTTTTAAACTTTAATTATACACCATCACTTAATGCTATTTTAAATAGTTCAACAGCTTCTCAATTAGAGATTTATAGAGAAAAATTAAGAACTAATCAAATTCATGGTGATTTAATAACTGATAGTGATTTTCTCATTTTTGGATATGGTGATGAAATGGATAAAGATTATAATAAAATTGAAGAAAAGAATGATAATCGGTTTTTTGACAATATCAAATCCTTTAAATATGCTGAAAATAGTAATTATAGAGATCTTTTAAGATTTTTGAATTCTGAAAATTATCAAGTTATTGTGTATGGTCATTCATGTGGTTTATCTGACAGATTGATGTTGAATGAAATATTTGAACATGATAATTGTAAATCGATAAAAATATATTACTACAATAAACAAGAATTTGTGAATAAAACTATGGACATTTCACGTCATTTTAGTAGTAATAAATTAATGAGAAAAAAAATCGTAGAATTTGATGATACTAATTTAATCCCTCAAGTTAAAGACTTCTACAATAAATAAATATTCAAATACGTTTTATCTAATGAAATTAAAAGAGCTTGAGTTCCCACTTAATATAGATTCTGGTGCAACAATGCCTGAAATAATTGCGGATGAACATAATCTAAATGTTTCTTTTTACTTACACGGCTCTGACAATAGAGGAAAACTTTCATTTAATTCTGTTCTACAATTTTCTTTTGGCTATCCAAATGAAGAAGCAATCGAAGGTCATAGATACTATAGACTTGGATTATTACCTTTCATGTTTGTTGAAGTTATGGAATCAGAAATTTTAAGTAATATCATTATCTCAAATAAGGTTCATCCTTATCACAAGGATGATAGATTCTCTGAATATAAACACTATGTTTTACCTTTCCATGATACTACACTCGAGGTAATCGCTAAATCGTATGCTTTCGGATGATGCTCAGATATTCAGTGCAATTTTCAGCTTACTTATGAAAACCCTCACGAATTTTCTATTCGGTTTTTGTTTACTAAATTAGTTGCTAAACCACTCAACCAAGACATACATAAGACCGTTAATATTACTTCAATAGTGAATGTACACCATTCTCTAGATTATACAGTGATTTAATCTCTTCTTTAGATAATGATTTATTATAAATAGACAGATCGTCCATTAAACCAATATAACTTAAGCCTAAGAGGATATTAGATTTTTCTAACTCCCAAGTAAATGGATTTGTAATATTATTACGAGTTGCTTTTAAGTCACCATTCATGTACAATTCAGCTTTTCCCTTTTCTGTATTTAAACCAGATAAGTTAATCACGACATGGGTCCATTCTCCTTTAGCAAACGGAGGATTAGCTGCAGAGCGAAGCATCTTAATAAAATTTGGGTTCTCATTGTCTGGTCCTTCTGGGTTTGGATTCCATGCGGTTCTATCCTCAATGACACCTAATCTAAAATCTCTAGGATTATCTTTAGTGAAATCTACCCAAATACCAGCATCATTATATCCTGAATCTGTAATTTGAATAGGATCACAATAGCCTGGTTTTAAATCTGTATTTGGGTCTAAACTCAACCAAAATGAAATAGAACTGCTCCAATTTGTTTTAGAATATGCAATATTTTTTGAGCTTTTATAATAGATATAACCTTTTGTTTTATCAGCATATTTAAGCCCATTACCATAACGCCCTTTATCATCAACTAAACTTACACCTTCTTTATGAATACCAACTTTAGCAGAATCTAAAACTTTTCGATCTGTAACAGAGTAAAGTTTAGAGTCACCTAAGGCAAAATCAGCATCAACTCCATTGTCAAAAGACGCATAAAGTGTTAATGCAGATTTTAAATCGGAATGTATTGTATCCGTTTTTGGTTCTACAACAACGGTTTCTTCTGTTTTCTCTTTACAAGATGTAAATACTATTGCTAGTATAAATAGATATAAGATAGAATATTTCATTTTTTTTGTTTTGGATATACTTGAGCTATAGTATTCGAATTAGTTGAAATTTAAACTATTTGCCTAAAGATATTTCATATAAATGAAATGAGGCTTGTATTAACAAACTTTTCAGATAATTTAATGGGGTTAATTCTCTGTTGTATAAAAGCATTCTCACTACTCATCATATCCGCTATTGATTATAGCTCGAGCAAAATTATTGTATATTTATTTCATCCTAAACCATCAAAAAAAAACAATTATGAATCGTTTATTTTTAGTCGTTTGTATACTCTTTTTTGCAAGCTGCAAAAGCGAAACTAAAACAGAAACAACTACTGAAAACGACATTGACCAAAGTGTTTATAATATGTGGAATGATTTTGTTGAGGCTAATCCTAAATTCCATGATGATGAGTTACCAGAGTCTTGGTATTTTCATAATAATAAAGCAGATGCCAATCGCTTAGCCAAATTAACGTTAAGTGGAGAAAAGAATGCTACGACTACAGGTTTATACGATTGGTATAAAGCCGCTGGTGCAGATTTACCAGACATAGGGACAAAACATATTGTAACAGATTTTAGCGGAAAGGCGCAAGCGATAATCGAAGTTAAACATGTAGATACAATCCCATTTAATCAAATGCCTAAAGATTTTGCAGCCATGGATATGGGCACACAAATAGATCCGCTTAAAAAATGGAAAAAAGCACATTGGGACTTTTTTGAGAGTATAATGAAAGAAAGAGGAGAAAAACCAACTGAAGACATGCTCATAGTTTTCGAAAGGTTTAAAGTGATTTGGCCAGAAAAGAAGTAAGCGCATAAACCAACTAAACCAACTATGATACATTTAATTTGGTCAACACTAAACACAATTGCTGCGATATATTTTCTATACCTTATTATTGGGTTTCTAATAAAAGGGAAACGAATTTTTAAACCTCAAACTAAAAAGTTTTCAATTTTTGTAATGGTATTAGGGATTGTTCAAATTATTTCTGCTTCAAAATCGGACAAAAGCACAAACCGAATAACCATAAATGAAGGTTATGATAAAATCAATAATTCAAAGATTGAAACACTACTGCTAGAAGATAATTTAACGCTCGATATTAATATGCACATCACTTATATAGATAATGAAAACCAATTGATACCAAAAGAGAGTGTTAGCTTTTTAACAGGCTTTGTTAGCGGTTATGCTTGGGAATTAGAATCTATTGAAACAAAAAGTCGCAAACCAAACGAGAAAGCTAAATTCACCGCAACCGGAATTTTAAAATGGAAGCTTTTTGGAATAAATGTGTACAATCAAAAGAAAACATTCAACGGCATTATAAATTGATTTCACATATATAAAGCGTAATAATCAAAAAAGCACTTACCAATAGGCAAGTGCTTTTTCTTTTTCATAACAATTTTAATTTATAAAATTGTTATTGCTATCAATCCATCTCCATCAACCAAATAAGATTAATAACTTTTGTAGTAATGCATCCACTATTAATACACTTAAAACTACTATTTAGGCATTACTACAGTATCGATAATGTGTATAACGCCATTACTTGCTGCTACATCAGTCGCAGTAATTTCACTATAATTACCAGCTTGGTCCTTTAACCATATTTTTCCATCTTTTTGCATTACGGTTAAGATGGTTCCGTTTAAAGCTTTCACTTCAACTTTACCTTTTCCTTTTTTTAATGCAGCTACCACATCACTAGCCATCAATTTACCAGGAATAACGTGATACGTTAAAATGTTAGATAAAGCATCTTTGTTCTCTGGCTTTAATAAATCTGTTAAGGCAGCTTTATCAATTTTTGCAAAAGCACTATTTGTTGGCGCAAATACAGTAAAAGGCCCATCACCTTGTAAAGCGCCTACTAAATCAGCAGCTTTAAGCGCAGTGACTAGAGTTGAGAAATCCTCACTTCCTGCCGCAATATCTACAATTGTTTTTTGAGCTGTTGCTGTTTGTGTAAAAGTTAAGGCTACGAACGTTGTTAAAATAAAAACTAATTTTTTCATGATTTTTTATATTATTGGTTAAACTAATTATGGCACTTATTTCGTTTTTGAAGTGCTTTCATTTATATTTACACAAGCAGGTTTGCTCTGGATGAGCAGTAGAATACTTTTAGGAAATCTTTAACATTAATGCAAAACGATAATAGTCTTATTCGAGATTTAAAAGCTAAGGATGAGCGTGCGTTGTCATTGCTTTACGATAAATATTCTGGAGCTATATATAGTGTCATTCTAAAAATGATACGCGACGAGGGTAAAGCACAAAACTTACTACAAGACACCTTTATGACGGTTTGGGAAAAGGCAGAACGTTATGATGAAACTAAAGGGCGTTTTTACACATGGGTATATCGTATTGCTAAAAATAAAACCCTAAATGTGCTTAGAAAAACGGATGTACTCATCCAAACCGATGATTTTAGTGTACATACTAATAAAGAAGATGCTATTAGTATAGAACCTGAGTATTTAGAACTCAATGGTGCGGTAACGACTTTAGATGCCCACCACAAAGAAGCCATTGAGCTTGTTTACTTTAAAGGTTTAACGCACAAGGAAGCACATCAACAAATGGATGTGCCTTTAGGAACATTTAAATCTTACATACGTCAAGCTTTAAAACAGTTGAGAGAAACGTATGCTAAATCCCTAAGTTTAATATTACTAATACTAAATGCGCTATGATGATGGATAAGAAGACGCTGTTAGAAAATGGATTACTAGAGCAATATGTGCTCGGAGAACTCAACACAGAACAATGTGAGCAGATTGAGCAGTTGCTAGCATCTGATGTAGAACTTAAAGCTCATTTTGATCAACTTGAAGCGGATTTTGAAAACTTAGGCTTAGAAAATGCGATTCCTCCACCTGCACTTGTAAAATCAAAACTCTTAAAAGACCTAAAGACGACACCAAATGAAACACCTAAAGTTGTAACACTTAATAAAAACAATAACACAAAGGTTTATTTAGGGATTGCTGCAAGTGTAGCTGCTCTACTAATGATAGGAAGTTTTTGGATGTACTCTCAGCTTAATGATGTAAAGGAACAGTTGCAAATTGTTGAAATGAACAATACAGAACTCAACTCAACTATTGAAGTTTTAAATGTAAAGTTGAAAGAAAATAACGCATCTTTTAATGCCATTATAAATCCGGATACAGAACAATATATTTTAAAAGGCAATGCCTTATCTCCTGAAGCTAAAGTAGTAAGTTACGTGAATCATAAATCTAAATCTGTAATTATTAACACAGAGCGCTTACCAGAATTAGATGCAGACCACGATTACCAAATGTGGGCCGATGTAGAAGGTGAAATGATCAATATGGGAGTGATTTCTAAAGACAAGACCATTATGACCATGGCGTATATAGACGATGCTGAATCTTTAAATATAACTATAGAGCCACTAGGTGGTAATGACCATCCTACAGTAGAGCGACTGGTGACTAATGTGTATTTAAGGTAACAGATTATGGTAAAATTTATATCATCAATTCTAAAATTCAATTTTTTTTTCTTACTCTTTTTATTTGTACTAATGGCTTGTAATAACGAAGAGAAAGCGACACCAGAAACAGACTTCTGTTCTAAGATACATAGAGACGATAGTACTTCATTATCTAAAGCGCTAGAAGATGTTGCCGAACAGATGGAAACCCAAACAGGGGTTTATGTTTTAGAAGATGGAAGCGGTTCTATGGTAGCTAGAGCATGGCTAACTGAATATGCTGAAAAAACGATCGACATTCAGTATTTTATTTTTTCTATGGATAATGTCGGACTCATTGCGTGTGATTATTTAGTAAGAGCTGCAGATAGAGGAGTTAAAGTGAGAATTATAGTTGATGATATTATGGTGGATGCAGATATCCAAGATATTCTAACCTTTGCATCGCACGAAAACATTACGGTGAAGATTTATAATCCTGGTGTTAATTTAGGAAAGAATATTTTTAGTAAACTAGCAAAGTTCGCGACTGATTTTAGAGGTGCCAATCAACGTATGCACAACAAAACCTTTATCGTTGATGGAAAAGTAGTGATTACTGGAGGTCGTAATATTGCAGACGAATATTTTGATTATGATCACGAGTATAATTTTAGAGATAGAGATATCTTATTATTAGGTGAAGTGTCTAAAAAAGTAGATGGATCTTTTAATAAATTCTGGGATAGTGAGCTAAGCATAGATGTAAATGAGGTCGTAGACGACGAACCTAAACATATAAATGCTGAGAATAAATTTGATAAACTTCACGAATATGCTTGTAATCCAGAAAACTTTTGGCCACAAGTAAGAGAACGTATCGCAACATTACCACAAACTTTTGAAACGATAAAAGCCTCAGGAAAACTAGTTTGGTTAGATGATATAGAATTTGTCTCAGACGATCCAGGAAAAAATGATGGAGAAAGTGGTTTAGGTGGAGGTGGAATTTCAACTGACGCTTTAGTAGAATTAGTGAACAATGCAGAATCGTCGATAGAGATTCAGACTCCGTATTTAATTACCACTGAATTAGCTCAAAATTTATTTCGAAAAGCTGTAGAGCGTGGAGTGAAAATTAGAATACTCACCAATAGTTTAGCATCTACAGATAATGTAGAAGCCTTTAGTAGTTACCAAACCGATAGAGAAACCTTACTAAAAACTGGCGTGAGAATTTTTGAGTTTAGACCTGATGCTGCAGAACGTACAAAAATAATGACTGGCGAACTACAAGAAAAATTAGATCATAAACCCATATTTGGATTGCATTCCAAGTCCATGGTTATCGATGATAAAATAACAGTAATTGGTACCTTTAATGTTGATCCAAGAAGTGCTAATCTTAATACTGAATGTGTTGTCATTGTAAATTCTGAAGCCATTTCTAAAGGTGTTTTAGCAGGTATGGAAATAGAGTTTCAACCCGAGAATTCTTGGGAAACCACCTTAGATTTTAACCCAGATTCTGAAGTTGGTAAATACAAACGTTTAAAAACTTGGACACGTAAAATATTACCTAAGTCTATTTTATAGATAAAGCCAAAAATCAATTAGAATAAATAATTTAAAAAACATAAAAATGAGAACAGATTTTAAATACACTTTATTCCTAGTAGTGTTGTTATCATTATACTGTTGCAATCAGAATAAAGAGGTTCTGGATAGTGTAGAAGAAGAGCGTCAAAAAATTGAGATGGTCACCAATTATGGTACTATGGTTATAGAACTCTATAATGAAACTCCATTACATCGCGATAATTTTATCAATCTTTCTAAGCATAAGGCTTTTGACAGTTTACTATTTCATCGTGTTATCAATACATTTATGATTCAAGGGGGTGATCCGGATAGTAGAAATGCAAAGCCCAATGATACCATTGGTGAAGGGGATGCTCCATATGTAGTAAATGCAGAATTCAATTCAGAGTTATTTCATAAAAAAGGGGTGTTGGCTGCAGCTAGAGATGACCATCCTCTTAGGTCGTCGAGTGCGATGCAATTCTATATTGTACAAGGAAAAGTATTTAACGATAGCCTTTTAGATAGAGCTCAAATACGGATTAATAAAAATCTAGCAAGAGAGCATTATAGAACTGATATAACTAAAAAAACATTAATGGATTCACTACAATATGCAAGTAAAAATGACCATATGGAATCTTACTACGCATTAATAGATAGTATCTATAGCTTAGCAAAAGCAGATGCTAATTTTAAGCCTTATGTGATTCCTGATAAACATCGCGAAGTTTATAAAACGATTGGAGGTACACCACATTTAGATCAGAACTATACCGTTTTTGGTGAATTAGTAAAAGGTATAGATGTTGTAGATGCTATTGCGAGCGTTGAAACATCTCCTCTAGACAGACCTAAAACAGATGTTGTCATTATATCAGTTAGAGTATTAGAGTAAATCATAATATAATTACATGAAATTAAATTTATTGTCGTGTGATGCGCAACGACCAGATAAAAGAGCGATAGCCAAATGTATTACAGAGATTTCGTCTAACAGTAATGCATCCTTAGCCAATGAAATTACAGCTATTCTTTTAGAAGGAGATGCTGTAGATATTGAGGTTGATGATAAAAATTCTGGTTCTGCTTTACGAGCATTACGAAAACTAAGTATTGACTATAACATCATGGAATAAACATATGAAAGCCTATACCAACAAATCTTCTAAAGCAGGTCTCAAATTCGCATACTTAAAATGAAAACCTTTGGCTTCAATTTTTTGAGAACTGACGCGCTGACTTTCAAATAAAAGCATATGCATTTCTCCAAGAATTAATTTCATTACAAACCTTGGGATGTTGGGTAAGATTAGAGGTCTTTGTAAAACACTCGCAGTTATTTTTGTAAATTCTTTGTTACTTACTGCATTTGGCGCCACTCCATTGTAAATGCCTTCTAAATTATTTTGCAAGGCAAATACAAATAAAGAAGCTAAATCTTTAACATGAATCCAGCTTTGCCATTGTTTGCCATTTCCAAAAGCTGCTCCAGCACCAAACTTTATCGGTTTTATAATTTCTGGAAGTGCCCCGCTTTTTCTTGCTAAAACTAAACCAATTCTAATTTTAACAACTTTACAACCTAAACGTTTAAAACCATCAATTGCCGTTTCCCATTGCGCCACTACTTTTCCTAAAAATGATTCTGAAACTTCTTTGTGAGTTTCCTCGTAGTAATTTGTTAAACTTGTTGGATATATGCCAATAGCACTAGCAGAAACTACATGCTCTATGGAATAGTTGTGCTTTTTTATAGTGTCTTGTAGTAGCTGAGCAGTTTTAGTTCGGCTTTCAAGAACTTCTTTTTTATAAGCATCAGTCCAGCGTTTAGAAATTGAAGCACCAACCATATTGATGATTGTAGAAACGCCTTCAAAACATCTATGATCTATCTCTTGGTTATTAGGATTCCAATAAAAACCTTTGTAGTTCACTTCAGTACTTAATTTAGTTTTTGAAGTTGTTAAATAATGAATGTTGATGCCTTCATCATGACATTGTTTTACAATCTCCTGCCCAATTAATCCTGTCGCTCCTGTAATTAAAACGGTCATTTTTCTTTTTATGTAAAGATACGAAAGGTAAGAAGCGTAGGTGTAGACTTTAATTAGGATTTAACGTTTGTGATGATGCTGTCTTTAAACTGTTCTATTGATTCAATATTTTTTAATCCAGCTTCAATTTCAAACCTGCTATTAACATCTATGGCATAGCAATATTTTGAAGCAGGACTTTCTTTAAACTTTTTAATCTTTTCAGTTTCGTCTAACCCAATACCTCCACTTAAAAAATAAGGTTTTGTAGAAGGATAGTTTTTGAGCACATCCCAATTAAAAGTATAACCATTTCCACCTGGTAATTTTCCTTTGGTATCGAATAAGTAATAGTCGCAGACTTCTTCGTAATCATTTAGTACAGAAAAATCAAACTCATCCTTAATTGAAAAGACTTTAATGATTTCAAATTTATAGGGGATAAACTCATTCTTGCTGATTTGAGTTTCTAATATGGCTTCTTTTAATGCTTTACAATAACCAGGACTTTCTTTACCATGAAGTTGAATAGCATTTAATGAATGCGCCATTATTTGATGAAGTACTTGTGATGCTGACGCATCAACAAAAACACCTGTTTTTTTAATTGTTTTTGGCAACTTAGGAATAGGACCTTCAAAATATCGAGTAGATTTATCATAAAATATAAAACCCAAATAGTCAGGTTGCAGATTTGCAACAGCTTCTATATTGTTTTTATACCTCATTCCGCAAACCTTCAGTTTCATGATTCTAAAGTTTTAATAAATGCTGCGGCACTTTCACCAGGATTATCAGTTTTCATAAAGTTCTCTCCTATTAAGAAACCTTTATAACCATAAGGTTGTAATTCTTTTATAGCTTCAACTGAGCTAATTCCACTTTCTGAAACCTTTACAAAATCATTAGGTATGTGTTCACTTAGTTGCTTTGAAGTTTCTAAATTGACTTCAAAGGTTTTAAGATTTCTATTATTAATACCTAACATATCTAAAGAAGGCATAATAGATTTCCGTAACTCTTCTTCATTATGTACTTCGAGTAATACATCGAGATTCAGACTTTTTGCCAACTCTGAAAATTGTTTAATTTCTTGTTTGGTTAAAATTGCAGCGATTAATAAAATAACATCAGCTCCGTAAGCTTTTGCTTCTATGATTTGATAATTATCTATAATAAATTCTTTTCTCAGAAGCGGTAAATTACAACTTGCTCTAGCTATAATTAAATCGTCAAGAGAGCCACCAAAGTATTTACCATCTGTTAATACAGACATGCCGCAAACTCCTGCATTTTCATAACCATTTGCTACATCCTTAACATTCAAATCTTGATTGATTACAGATTTAGATGGTGAGCGTCTTTTATGTTCTGCTATAATGCCAGAGTTACTTTGTCTTAAGTTTTGTGCAAGTGAGTTTGTTTTACGTTCAAATAAAACGGATTGTTCTAATTGACTTATTGGAATTAGTGATTTTCGTATATCAACTTCCCTCCTTTTATCTATTACTATTTTGTCTAAAATATTCATCAACTCAACTCAATTAATTTATCTAAACTCTTTTTTGCATTACCATTTAGTAAAGCTTCTTTTGCCAAATGGAAACCTTCATTGTGCGAAACCTGTTTCGCAGTTGCAATTGCTAAGCCGGCATTGGCGCAAACCACATTATTTTGTGCTTCGGTACCTTTTCCATCTATAATATTCTTAAAAATCACAGCAGCTCCTTTTATAGTTTTGCCTCCAAAAATTTCAGCTTGATTAATTTGCGAAACGCCTAAATCTTTTGGTTCGAATAAAGTCTCTGTAGCATTTGAAATAACTTTAGTTTTTCCGGTTAAAGAAATTTCATCATAGCCATCTAAAGCATGAACTACCGCATAGTTTTTATCAGACTCTTGATATAAATAACCATATAGTCTCAACAACTCGAGGTTAAAAACTCCGACCATCTGGTTTTTAGGAAATACAGGATTCACCATTGGCCCTAACATATTGAAAAATGTTTTTACTCCTAATTCCTTACGGATTGGAGCTACATTTTTCATAGCTGGATGAAAAAGAGGTGCATGTAAAATACAAATACCGGCTTGGTCTATACTTCGTTTTAAAAAATCAATATCGTTTGTAAATTTTATGCCTAAATATTCCATGACATTAGATGAGCCACATGCTGATGACACACCATAATTGCCGTGTTTTGTGACATGAATTCCTGCGCCAGCTGTAACAAATGATGATAAGGTTGATATGTTGAAGGTGTCTTTTCCATCTCCACCTGTTCCACACAAATCTATGGTGTTGTAATCATCTAAATCTACACGAATACATAGTTCTAATAAAGCATCTCTAAAACCTCTAAGTTCTTCTAACGTTATACTACGCATCATATATACAGTAAGGAATGAAGCAATTTGACTTTGATTATATTTACCTTCAGATATATTAACTAATACATTTTTAGCTTCGTCACTAGATATACTCTCTTGATTAATTAGTCTGTTTAATAGTTGTTTCATTTTTATGCTCGCGAAAGCGAGTAACTTTTTAATTAAACTTCTTCTTTCTTTGTTCATTTTGTCTTGAAACACTATTAAATAAAAATTATCCTGAGGATGATTTTTGTTTAATACTAAACCAAAAATTCAAAATGATTTGTTAGGAAATTGCTGAAGCACCATTCGTTTTCAAAGCTACATGCTTGAAGCTACGCTTCGCAATTCCGCTTTTTCACTCTTTATTTCTGAAAATCGTTACTTCCGACAACGTCGGAAATTGGGATTTGAATTTTTATTGTTTTCATTTCTAGTTTTAATTATTTTTTATTCTTTGCTAACTGCTAACTGCTAACTGCTAACTGCTAACTGCTAACTGCTAACTGCTAACTGCTAACTGCTAACTGCTAAGCCAATTCTCCAATATCTTTTTTCCATCTGGTGTTAAAACAGATTCTGGATGATATTGTACGCCTTTGACATCGTATACTTTATGTCTTAAAGACATAATTTGCCCATTCTCGTCAAATGATGTGGCTTCTAAACTATCTGGTAGATTATTGTCTACAACCCAAGAGTGATAGCGACCGACTTCAAAAGTTTTATCAAGATCTTTAAATAAGGTTTCATCATCTACTGAAAGCGTAATGTTGGTTGCGACACCATGATATACAGTATCTAAATTTTCAAGTGTTCCACCAAAAACTTCACCAATAGCCTGCTGTCCTAAGCAGACTCCAAGTATGCTTTTTGTAGAAGCATAAGCTGCAATTATTTCTTTTAATAAACCTGCTTCATCAGGTATACCGGGACCAGGAGATAAAACAATTTTATCGAATGCATCTACTTCATCGAGTGTGAGTTTGTCGTTTCGTTTTACAGTGACTTCACAATCTAAGTCTTCTAAATAGTGGACTAAGTTGTATGTGAAACTGTCGTAATTGTCTATTACTAATACCTTTTTCATATTATATTTCTTTTGCTTGCTCTATGGCATTAGTTAATGCACCAAGCTTATTGTAAACTTCTTGTAATTCGCTTTCTGGATCTGATTTGGCTACTAAACCAGCACCAGCTTGCCAGAATAGTTGATGATTTTTACTTAGAAAAGTTCTAATCATAATCGCATGATTAAAATTGCCTTCAAAATCCATAAAACCTATAGCACCTCCATAAAACCCTCTACTGGTTTTTTCATATTTCTCTATGAGTTGCATTGCCATATGTTTTGGTGCACCACTCAGAGTTCCGGCCGGAAAAGTATCTGCGACTACTTGCATAGTGTCAGTGTCTTTATTGATGTTACCAGTAACTTTACTTACTAAATGGATGACATGAGAGAAAAACTGAACTTCTCGATAATTTTCTACAGTGACGTTACTACCATGTCGACTTAGGTCGTTACGAGCTAAATCTACTAACATTACATGTTCGCTATTCTCCTTATCATCAGCAATTAATTGTTCTGCTAATTCTGCATCTTTTAAATCGTTTCCACTTCTTTTAAAAGTACCAGCAATAGGATGAATTTCGGCTTTACCATCACTAACGACTAATTGCGCTTCTGGCGAACTTCCAAATATTTTAAAATTACCATAATCAAAATAAAATAGATATGGCGAAGGGTTTATGCTTCTTAAAGCTCTATATACATTGAATTCATCTCCACTAAATTTTTGTGAAAATTGTTTTGACAAAACGAGTTGAAAGACATCGCCTCTAGCACAGTGTTTTTTTGCAAGTTCTACATGTGCTTTGTATTCATCATCACTAAGGTTAGATTCAATACCTCCTTTAGTATTGAAATCGTAAGATGCATACTGTCTGGTTTGAATTAATTGCAGAATATCATCAATATTATTTTCTGTATCAAAACAATGTGCAAAAATATAAGCTTCGTTTTTAAAGTGATTTATAGCAATGATATTTTGGTAAACAGCATAATAAATTTCAGGAATATCAACTGAGCTTTCTTTTTTAGTGATTTCTATATCCTCAAAATACTTTACCGCATCATAAGCCGTATAACCGAAGATGCCATTATTAATAAATTTAAATTCTTTATTAGAATCTACTTTAAAACGTTGTGTGAACTTATGAATTTCTTCTACAACACCCACAGTTTTAACAAAGTTACTTTTAGAACTACCATCTGGATATGTTTGATAAATAGTATCTCCTTCTACTTTAATAGAAGCTATTGGATTACAACAGATATAAGAGAAACTATTATCATTAGCATGGTAATCACTACTTTCTAATAAAATACTATTAGGGAATTTGTCTCTAATTTTTAGATAAATGCTAACAGGTGTAATTGTGTCGGCTAATATCTTTTTATAATGTGTGTATAAGCTAAATGTTTTCATGTATTCTAAATTAAAAAAGGCCTGTCGTGAATGACAAGCCTTTTTCTATATTATTACATACCAAGGATTATTTCACGAACATGAGTTTGAGAAATTCCACCACCAAGTATGATTTGTTTTTGTTTTCATTTGAATGTCAAATATAGACATGTTAATTTATATTTTCAAGTGTTTGAATTAATTTTTTGTTAATTATTAAGAGCTATGCAAATGGATTAATAACTTTATACCATGAAGCAAATGGTATTTTTATTTCTAATAGTCGTTTTATCGTGCAAAAATGATACTTCCGGTCCTCAATTAGTTGAATCAACCGAGGTATTAGAATCGGCAAAAGAAGTTGTTGTTGATGTATCTGATATAAATTTAGAAATTTATGATTATGATGGTTTAGAACCACTCATTAATAAAAAAGATGATAAAATACATGTCGTTAATTTTTGGGCTACTTGGTGTGCACCTTGTGTAAAAGAATTACCCTATTTTGAAGCTATTAATGAGAAGTATAAAGATGATAATGTGGACGTGCTTTTGGTAAGTTTAGATTTCCCTAAAAATTACGATACAAAGCTCAAACCATTTATAGAAGCACACGATTTAAAATCTAATGTCGTGGCTTTTGATGATACAAATCAAAATAGATGGATACCAGCAATAAATGAAAGTTGGTCTGGTGCTATTCCGGCAACAATAATTTACAAAGGAAATAAACGACAATTTTACGAAAGGTCATTTACACAAGAAGAATTAGAAATAGAACTAAAACAATTTTTAAGTCCATAATGGGCTTTTGGTATATTTAAGTGCCAAAAATGATTAATAGAAAACAAACAATTTTAAAAATTAAAACAATGAAAACTTTAAAATTACTTACAGTGGTAGTGTGTGTATTTGCACTTTCTGCTTTTACAGTTAAAACAGATAGTGAAGGTTATAAAGTAGGAGATATTGCTACTGATTTTAGCTTAGAAAATATTGATGGTAAAAAGGTGTCACTTTCAGATTTTAGTGATGCTAAAGGTTTTATCGTAACATTTACTTGTAATACTTGTCCTTATGCTGTTGCCTACGAAGATAGAGTAGAAGCTTTAAACAAAAAATATGCTGATAAAGGCTATCCTGTGATTGCAATTATGCCTAATAATACAGACGTTAAACCAGGTGATAATATGGAAGCAATGAAAGCTAGAGCTAAAGCAAAAGGTTTTACATTTCCTTATTTAATGGATGAAGGTCAGAAGATTTATCCTCAGTATGGTGCTACAAAAACACCTCATATTTATATTTTAAAGAAAACTAAAAAAGGTAATGTAGTTAAATACATAGGTGCAATTGATGATAACTATAAAGATGCAGAAGCGGTTACAGAAAAGTATGTAGAAAATGCTGTTGATGCTTTATTAAAAGGAAAAGAAATTAAAGTGAAAGAGACAAGAGCGATAGGTTGCTCAATTAAAGTTTAAGTATCTGATTACTATAATCATAGATGTTAAATGTTAAAATTGAATCCGAAGTGTAACACTTCGGATTTTTTTACGTCTATATCATAAGGAAATGTTAATTTTGTGGAAGCAAAAAGCTAGATATGGCGGATTTATCGCAAAAAGATTGGACAAAACAGCTTGAAGAAGACAATAATTCGGTTGTTTTAGATGTTAGAACTCAAGAAGAAGTAAATGAAGGAATTATTCCTAATGCACTTCATATAGATATTTATAAAGGTCAAGGTTTTATCTATGAATTAGAAGAATTAGATAAAACTAAGAACTATTATGTGTATTGTAAATCAGGTGGTAGAAGTGGTCAAGCCTGTGCAATAATGAATCAACTAGGCTTCAAAGACGCTTATAATCTCATTGGAGGTTTTAGTGAATGGAGAGGTGAAATAATCAATCAATAATAAATAATCATGAAAAAATTAGCAATCGTTTGTTGTCTTTTAGTAACCATAAGCTTCGGTGTAAGCTGTGTGGACTCTAAACTCGAAAATGCAGAAGTAAAATTGGTCACAGCTGAAGAGATGGAATCTATTTTGGAGCTGGAAGATGTTCAGTTAGTTGATGTTCGCACTCCAAAAGAGTATGATGAAATAAGAATAGCTAACTCTCAAAATATAGATTTTCAATCACCAACGTTTGATGAAGATATAACAAAACTAGATAAGAGTAAACCCGTAATCTTATACTGTAAATCTGGAAGAAGAAGCGCTAAATGTGCTAAAAAGCTAAAAGAGGCTGGTTTTGAAAAAATATACGATCTCGATGGTGGAATTTCTAAATGGAAACATTCCGATAAAATAAAGGTTGAGGTAAAATCTTAAACTAAATACCAACCGAACTTCTAGTTCGGTTTTTTTATTTCCAAAAAGAACTGAAATTCTTAAGGTTTTTATAATTTAGGCGACTGTTAATCATTAATAACAATACATCTATTACATTTGTGTTTTAATGCCTTTATTTATGACCATAAAAAAAGTCCTCCTAGTTTGCCTATTGGCATTTTGTTTTACATTTAATATACAATCACAAGAATTAGAACCTGTTAAATGGGAGACTTCTGTTGAGAAAATTTCAGATACAGAGTTTAACTTGGTGTTTAAAGCTAGCATTGAAAATGGATGGTATATGTACTCTCAAGAGGAGCCTGATGGTATAGGTCCTTATCCAACGTATTTCGAATACAAGAATCAAAAAAACAATTATAAACTCTTAGGGCCGACCTCAGAACCAAACGTAAAACCAAAATTTGATAAGGTTTTTGATCTTGATGTCAAGAAATTTGATGGTCAAGCTAAATTTAACCAACGCATATCTTTATTAAATACAGAGTTAAATGAAATTGAAGTTAATGTAACGCATCAAGTATGTGATGACGCTAAATGTATTATGCAAGATTTTACATTTAACTTTTCATTAGATGGTTCTAAATTAGAAGAGAAGGCAATTGATATTGATGATAAGAGTAAGCAATTATCCGAAGCGCTTAATCTCAATGTTACAGGTTGGGACAAATATGAAAAGCAAACTGTTGAAGGGAAGAGTTACTTTGGTATATTTTTACTTGGATTTTTGGGTGGACTTATAGCCTTGTTAACACCTTGTGTTTTTCCAATGATTCCACTCACAGTTTCATTTTTCACCAAAAGCTCGGGAGAGTCTAAAAAGGGACTTTTTAATTCAATACTGTATGGACTTTTTATCTTTTTAATCTATGTACTGTTAAGTATTCCTTTTCATGTTATGGATTCTTTAGATTCAGGAATTCTAAATACCATCTCAACAAACGTTACACTTAACGTTATATTCTTTATCATATTTGTAGTCTTTTCGTTTTCCTTTTTTGGTTATTTTGAATTGACTTTACCGCAATCTTGGAGTGCAGCAATGGACAACAAAGCCAATAAAATAGGTGGCATATTAGGTATCTTTTTTATGGCTTTAACCTTGGCAATTGTATCTTTTTCGTGTACTGGTCCTATCTTGGGAGGTTTATTGGGTAGTACTATGGCTTCAGATGCTAGCGCTATGCAACTTAGTATGGGTATGGGAGGCTTTGGCCTTGCTTTGGCTTTACCTTTTACGCTGTTTGCGATGTTCCCAAAATGGTTAAACTCATTGCCAAAATCTGGTGGATGGTTAAACACCGTAAAAGTTGTCCTTGGTTTTGTAGAATTAGCACTTGCACTTAAGTTCTTGTCTAATGCAGATTTAGTAGAACATTGGGGAATTTTAAAACGCGAAGTATTTATTGGCATATGGATTATTATAGCCATAGGATTAGCTTTATATTTATTTGGAAAAATTAAATTTCCACACGATAGCCCACTTCAAAAATTAAGTAAAGGAAGAATTACTACAGGAATATTAGTTGCTGCATTTATCATTTATTTAATTCCTGGTCTTACAAATACTAAATGGGCAAACTTAAAATTGTTAAGTGGTTTTCCACCACCAATGTTTTATAGTTTGTATGATAAGGCTTCAGATTGTCCTTTAGATCTTAATTGTTACAAAGATTTAGAAGAAGGTATTGCTGCAGCTAAATTAGAGAATAAACCAATTTTACTAGATTTTACAGGTTGGGCTTGTGTAAACTGTAGAAAGATGGAAGAGCAGGTGTGGAGCACATCTCAAGTTTATGATATTTTAGAAGAGAACTATGTTATTATTTCGCTTTATGTAGATGATAGAAAAGAGTTGCCTATAGAAGAACAATTTAAATATTTAAGAACAAACGGTACTGTAAAAGATATTGAAACTATTGGTGATAAATGGGGAACTTTGCAAACTATCAATTTTCAAAATAATTCTCAACCTTATTATGCTCTACTAAATCATCAAATGGGACTTTTGAATCATCCAACAGGAAATACGCCAGATGAAAATGAATACTATGAATGGCTAAAAACAGGTTTAGAAAATTTTAAGAATAAAATTTCAAAGTAAACTTCCTCTAAATATATTCTAAGATTGGGTTTATTGATGCTTTTTTCATCTTTTACACCAATTTCTATGTTAATTTTTTAACCCCAATAGTTAAGCCTATAAATTTACTTTTTTTATTAAATCTTTGCCTTAGGTTGAGCATTTATATCAACCGTAAAAGATTTATAATCAGGTGTATTAAAAAATAACTTCACTTTAACTGAAGAACTTAACATTACATCTAATAATGCTATATTTTTTGTTCTTTATTTTTTTATTTTTAAGTATTAGGTTTAGTTTTATCGTGCTATTAGTTAACGGATTATTTTTTTGAACCAATTAAGATTGTAAAATACTGATCAAATTAAGCTAAAATATAGTTATATGGTTTAGCATAGATTAGTATATAATTATTCCTATGTATTTGGCTATTTCTTATATGTAAAGCTCATAAAATACCTTTTTTCTTTTTAGCAATTTAACCATAGTATTAGATTAGTGGCTATGAATTAGCACGTATTTATTATGGTATTTGTATGATAATTATATAACCCAAATTACATGAAAAGGATAGTTTATTTATTGCTTTTATTACCATTTACTATAAGTGCGCAATTTTCTGTTTCCTCAACTACTCCTGCAAGTAATGAACTAGATGTTAGTGTAACAAGTGATATTTCAATAAACTTTAATCAAAATGTAGACGCTGCGACACTTACAAACGCAAATATTTCCATTACTGGAAACAATGGTATTGTGTTAGGTTTTTCGGCACCAATTGTAACAGGTACTAATGCCATTTTTAATCCAGATAGAGACTTCTTTCCAGGAGAAATTATTACTATTACGATTACCACTGATGTCGAAAATAGTTCTGGTACTAATTTAAATAAAGCTTTTACGTTTCAGTTCACTGCTGAAGTTTGTCTTAATAGTCCTGGACAATTCCCTCTTGGGGAAAATACGATTTCCTTAGCAACTGATGGTGCTATTAGTGTTACAATCGCAGATTTAGATGATGATGGTGATTTAGATATATTGTCAGCTTCTTCACTTGATGATCGTATAGCTTGGTATGCGAATGACGGTACAGGAAAATTTGGTGTTCAACAAACTATTACTACATCAGCAGATTATGCCCATAGGGTGACAACAGCTGATTTAGATGGTGATGGTGATATCGATGTAATTTCTGCTTCTTCCGTTGATGATCGTATAGCTTGGTATGAGAATGATGGTTTAGGAAATTTTGGGCCACAACAAACTATTACTACAGCTGCGAATCTAGCTTATAATGTTATAGCCTCAGATTTAGATCAAGATGGTGATATGGATGTAATATCAGCTTCTGCTTTTGATGGCCTTATTGCTTGGTATGAGAATGATGGATTAGGGAACTTCGGGGCTCTACAAACCATTACTACAGCGGCACCAGGTGCTAGGAGTGTTTATATAGCAGATTTAGATAATGATGGTGATATAGATGTGCTTTCGGCTTCTTCTGATGATGATCGTGTTGCATGGTATGAAAATGATGGTTCAGGAAATTTCGGTGCTCAGCAAACCATTACTACATTAGCAGATAGAGCTTTTAGTGTTAAAGCAGCTGATTTAGATGGTGATGGTGATATGGATGTAATTGCGGCTTGTAGCTCTACATCAACAGCGAGAGATTGGCGTATTACTTGGTACGAAAACCTTGGATCTGGTACCTTTGGTCCTCAACAAACTATTTCTATAAATGTATTTCAAGCTAGAAGTGTTTACACTGCAGATTTAGATGGTGATGGTGACTTGGATGTGCTTTCAGCTTCTAGTAGAGATGACCGTATTGCTTGGTATGAGAATGATGGCTCAGGTAGTTTTGGTGCACAGCAAACTGTTACTACAAATGCTGATGGTGCTTGGAGTATAGTAGCAGCAGATTTAGATGGTGATGGCGACATGGATTTAATATCAGGTGATTATAATGGAGATCGAGTAGCTTGGTATGAGAATGCAGTTCACGATGATAGAACTTTAGCAACTCTAGGTGGAACGGATTTAGTTTTAAGCCCACCGTTTGATCCTAATGTATCCAGTTATACTGCAGCTGTTTGTAATTCAGTTTTGTCAACAACGATCAACGCAACAGTTACTAATTCTGGTGATACTATTGGGGGTACAGGACTTGTAAACCTTAATGAAGGTACAAATATGATAACTGTCAGCGTTACTGATCAATGTGGTGGTACAGATGATTATACCGTTGAGGTTACACGAGTACCTTTAATTACTCAGCAAATTACATGGAGTGGTTCAGTGTCTACAGATTGGAATAATCCTAATAATTGGACACCTAATATAGTACCATTAGAGTGTTTAGAAATAATTATTCCCGAAACAACCAACCAACCATTGATTTCTCCCGGTGTAATAAATATAAAAGACTTAAATATTAATAGTGGCTCAAATTTAGAAATACCAGTTGGGGCAACGCTTAATGTAAGTGATGATTTAAATATGTATTCTGAATCAGATACATATTCAGGTATAATAGTAAAAGGAGTATTATCAGTTTCTGGAAAAACTAAATATCATAGATATACAAATTCGCAGGCAAATGGGAATGATTTAATAGCCCCACCGTTATCTGGTCAAAGTTGGACCTCTTTTTTAACAAATGATGCGAATCATAATGAAGGCTTAATTTATAATAACGGTGCTAATCCAGTTACAACATATCTTTTTGGACCTTTTGAAAAAGGAGCTACAGATGATTATATATTGTATAACGATAACAGCTCAGAGTTTTTGATTTCTGGGAAAGGGTATCGTTCAGCAACTAATACAGTTAATGGTGATGCATTAATTTTTACAGGGTCAATTGTTACAGGTGCTGTAAATACAACTATTATAAATGAGACTACAGGAGGTTTTCCAGAATGGAATTTAATCGGCAATCCGTACCCTACTTATATTGATGTAAATACTTTTCTTAATCATGTAGGTTCTGTTTCCGGGGTGACTAATCTTAGTCTATTAAGTGATTCTACAGCAGCTGTTTACGGGTATGATGGAGATGATACAGATGTGTCAGGAAGCGTTTGGACCTATACTAACTTAGTTGAAGGCCCGACTTTAATAGCTCCAGGTCAAGGCTTTTTTGTGTCCTCAAAATATGCTTCTTCAAATATAGAGTTTACACCAGATATGCAGATTAAAGGATCTTCAGACGATTTTATTCAAGGGAGAACCATAAATAACACAGATTATATTAAACTAAATGCGGCAACCAGTTCTAAGAGCTATTCAACATCATTTTATTTTCATAACAACGGAAGCCAAGGCTTAGATAAAGGATATGATGCAGCTGTTTTTGGAGGCGCTCTTCCTAGCTTCTCATTGTATTCGCATTTGGTTGCGGAAAATGAGGGCATTCCTATGGTGATACAAACCTTAAGTTCAGATGATATAGGAAATGTAATTGTGCCTTTAGGTCTTAATGTAAATAATGGAGAACAAGTTACTATAAGTCTAGGTAATTATAATATACCAGATAATGTTTCGGTATATTTAGAGGATAATGTAAATAATACTTTTACAAGATTAGATACAACGGATTATATATTTACAACTGTTACTGCACTCAATGGTACAGGGAGATTCTATCTTCACTTTACAACTGAATCATTATTATCAACTGGAGAGCATAATTTTAAAGAATTTAATATTTATACTAATCAATTAGGTCGTACTATTATAATAGAAGGTAATCTAACAAATAAGGTTGATGTAGTAGTTTTTGATATCCTTGGTAGGGAAGTGCTAAGACAAGATTTAAACCATTTGGTAAATAAAAATATTATTAATGCCAATACTTTAGGTTCTGGAGTATATGTGATTACTATAGAGGACGGTAATAGACAATATTCTCAAAAATTGATTCTTAAGTGATAAAAACTCTAATATAAAATAATAGAGTAAGTTAATTTAAAGAACTTTTTAATACTAAACTTCAAAATAAACCTCATCAAAAGGAATTCTAAATCGTGGTCCATAGATGCCTTTATCATCTCTTATACCACAGCTAATTATCATATTAATTTCTGCTCCTCTTGGAAGATCTAAAATTTGTTTCACTCTTAGCGTATCACTCCCTTCCATTGGGCAAGTATCATAACCAACCGCAGCCATACTTGTCATAAAATTTTGAGCTGCCAAACCTGCACTTTTATGTGCAACGATTCGCATATCGCTTAAGCGTGTTTGTCTGTAAATAGGTTTAAATAATCCAACAATTTGAAACACTAAAAATTTAATGTAGCCTAGTATGCCTAAGAAATCCAAATAGATAGTAGGAATGAGTTTTTTATAATAATTAGTAGCCATTTTTTTGCGTTTTAAATCACGCTCACTTAAGTCAGGTTTATCATAAACTTTATTAAGAAATTCAATATTTGCATTAGCTCGTTTCCTCCATAAATCCTTACGAGTTACCACAACAACTAATTGTTTTGCTGTTTTTGCAGCACTTTGATCAAAACAAGCTATAGCGATTTTGTCTAAAACTGCTTTACTTGTAATATGGTAAAACTCCCAAAGCTGAAGATTACTACTCGTAGGTGCTAAAGATGCATTAACTAAGCATTGCTTTACTTTGTTAGAATCAATAGGTTCATCTGTATATACTCGTGTTGAACGTCTATAAGCAATAGCCTCTGAAACTGTTTTTTCCATAAATTAACTTATCTTTTTAAAATACAAGGCTAAACACAGAACCTTCTCCTTCAATACTCTTTACAATAATTCTACCTTTATGAAGTAGCATAATTTGTTTGCAAAGACTTAATCCAATACCACTACCTGTGGCTTTACTTGTAAAGAAAGGGACAAAAATGTTCTCTAGAATATCTTGCGGAATTCCCGAGCCATTATCAAATACTTTTATAACAATATCTCTATTTGGATTTTGAGATGCGGTTACTTTAATCTGAGCATCATCTTTATGCTTACAAGCATCAACAGCATTTAGTAAAAGATTAATTAAAACTTGCTCTATAAGATGTGTATCTATATCTAATTCTAGCTTAGAGCCAGAAATTTTAAATTCTATATTTATATTTTTAGCTTCAATAGAAGGCGCCATTAATAATTGAATGTTATTAAAGAGTTCAGATACCTTAACACGTTGTAAATTAAGGTTAGTGACTTTGCTTAAACTGCGATAGGTTTTAGCAAACTTTAATAAACCTTCGCTTCGGTTTTTAATGGTTTTTATTCCTGAATTTAAATCATCTAGTTCTAAAGTAGTTACTTTAGGTTGTTCAATAGCTAATTGTAAATTAGACTGAAGTGTATCAGCTAATGAAGAAATAGGTGCAATGGAGTTCATGATTTCATGAGTCATTACGCTCAATAATTTTTTCCAAGATTCAGATTCATTTTTATTTAAAGTATTGTCAATATCTTGAATAACGATTAATTTAAATGCATCTTCATCTACCTGAAAAACAGTATCAGAAATTAAAATTTTAATACTTTCATTTTGTAAGGCAATAGATATAGAATTAGGTTCTCGATGATAGGTTTCAAAAACAGTGTTGTATAATTCTGGTTTCCTGTTTTCAACAAATCGAATATTTTTAAAAGAGGGCATATCTAGGATTTCACCAAAAGAATCATTGCTCCACAATACATCACCAGACTCTAAGTTATATGCAATAATCCCAATATCTACCATTTCTAAAATTTTCTGTAGATAAACGTATTGCGCTTGGTTTTGAGAGTTGATTTCCTTTATAGTTCGGTTAATTTCATTAAAACCTGTATATAAAAACCGAATATCTTTTGGACCTCTGTCTTCTGGAAACCACCTTGAAAAATCTCTATACTTTACAGCTTCAAAAAAATCATCCATAGCTACAAAACGCCGTTTTACAAAACTATAAGTGTTGATAAGAATATAGATAATTCCTAGACTCATAATAACAGCATAAGTAGTATTGTTATTATAAATAAAATAAGTGAGTCCAAGAATAAGACTTACAAGGAGTAAAATTCTAAAAAATAATCTGAGAATGTAACCTTTATAGTTCATACTTCTCTAATCGTCTATATAAGGCAGCTCTTGTAATACCTAATTCTTTGGCAGACTTAGATACATTTCCTTTGTTTTTTTCCAGCACAGTAAGAATTGCATTTTTTTCAATATCATCTAAGTTTAAACTTGTAGAAGTGTTATTTGTAGTTGTAGTTGAACGTTCTATAGAAGAAAACACTAAATCTTCAGGCTTTAATACGGAACCATCTGTCATAATTACTGCACGTTCGAGCACATACTGAAGCTCTCTGACATTACCTGGAAAATCATGTTTTTTTAATTTTGAAATAAATCCAGAATCAAAAGAAAAAGTGTTCTTATTATATTTCTCAGCATATAGAGCTACAAAATGACGAGATAATTCAGTAATGTCAGTGCCACGATCTCTTAGAGGGGGAACGGTTATATCCACTGTATTTATTCTGTAAATCAAATCTTTCCTAAACCTTTTTTCATCTGCTAAAACCTTAGGATCTTCATTTGTAGCACAAATAAGTCTAATATCAATAGATATAGATTCATTAGATCCCAAAGGTGTCACCTGTCTGTTCTGTAAGACTGTCAATAACCTCACTTGCTGACCTAAGGAAATATTACCGATTTCATCTAAAAATAAAGTACCTCCATTTGCTGCTTCAAATCGTCCTTTTCGATCTTCTCTTGCATCAGTAAAAGCTCCCTTTTTATATCCAAATAATTCACTTTCAAATAATGATGAGGTTAGCGCTCCTACATCAACTTTTATAAAAGGTTTATCTTTTCTATTTGAATTGTCATGAAGTGCTCTTGCAATTAAATCTTTTCCTGTTCCGTTTTCACCAAGTACTAAAATATTCGCATCCGTAGGTGCAACTTTTTTTAATTTGACGAAAACATCATTCATCACATCACTTTCACCAATTATCTCAACACTATTAGAGTTAAGACTTTCTTTTTGAGAAGACTTTGATTTTTTACTACCAAGAATAGTAGTTATCGTCTCAATAACTTTTGTGTTTTTCCATGGCTTCATTAAAAAGTCTGAAGCTCCTTCTTTTAGACCTCTAATCGCTAAGTCAATATCAGCATAAGCGGTCATAAGTATAACTGATATTTCAGGTTTTAGTTTTCTGATTTTATTCAACCAAAAAATACCTTCATTACCAGTATTGACCAATCCATTAAAATTCATGTCTAAAATGACAATATCAAAGTTATTACGCTCAATTTGGGAGTTAATGTTATTAGGATTTTTTTCGGTGACTACATCTTTAGCTAAAGGTTTAAGAAGTAGTCGCAGTGCGGTAAGTACATCTGCGTCATCATCGACAACTAATATGCTTGCATTTTTTAAAACCATTAATACAATATTACGATTTTATATTAAGCTATTTTAAATTCAAAAACTAAAAATTTTAAACAACTAAAAAATGTGCATTTTCGGACACAAAGTGTATCAAAACCGAACACTTATATTTACGGGTAAATTCGTAATCATCTAAAAGTCAAATATTTACTTGTTTGGCATCATCTTCACTATATATTAAGTGTCATAAAAAAATAAAAATGGACGTACCAATTCAAAAGAAAAAATTCTCAAGTAAAAAATTAGGGCTCATTGGAGGAGTGTTAGCTATTATCGCTTTAATAGTTTATGTAATTATGCAAACCTCAGGGGGTTCTAAATTAAATGTAGAAAAAGAGCGTATTTCAATTCATACAGTTAGTAAAGCTGTATTTCAAGAAAACATACCAGTTAATGGTATTGTGTTGCCAATTACTACGATTTACTTAGATGCTTTAGAAGGAGGTAGAGTAGAAGAGAAGTTTGTTGAGGATGGTGCAATGATGAAGAAGGGTGAACCAATTTTAAGATTATCGAATACAGATTTAGAGTTAAGCCTTGTTAATCAAGAAACTTCGGTTTATAACCTATTAACACAAATGCAGATTTCTCAAAATGCAGCACGTCAAAATACTATTAATAGGCAAAATCAATTTACAGACGTAGAAAATAACTTGATTGAAGCTGAGCGTATATATACTTTAAACAAGCGTTTATACGATAAGGGTGCAATAGGAAGAATGGATTACGAGTCTTCAAAAAATAATTTCGATTATCAAAAAGAACGTATGAAGTTAGCTGGGCAAGTATTATCTGAAGATTCTATTTCTTCTAAACTTGAAATTAATCAGGCTAAAAGTTCTTATGCAAGAACACAAAGTGCTCTAGAGCTAATGAGAAAGAAAGTTGGTGACTTAGTGGTGCGCGCACCAATAGATGGTCAGTTAACATCGCTCGATGCTGAAATAGGTCAATCAATAAGTAAGGGGACACGGTTAGGACAAGTAGATGTTACAAGTGGTTACAAAGTGAGAGTAGACATTGATGAGCATTATATTTCTAGAATCTATAATGGACAAACAGGAACATTTGTACTTAACAATAAAACATACACTTTAGTAATTAAGAAAGTATTCTCACAGGTAAATGATGGTGGACGTTTTCAAGTTGATATGAGGTTTGAAGGTGACGTGCCAGAAGGAATTAGAAGAGGTCAAAACCTTCAGATTAGAGTTGCACTAAGTGCAGAGAAAGAAGCTTTATTGGTTGCTAAGGGAGGATTTTTCCAAAAAACTGGAGGAAACTGGGTGTTTAAAGTTAGTGAAGATGGCAATAGTGCCTATAAAGTAAATGTTAGACTAGGAAGTCAAAATACGGAATATTACGAAGTTCTTGAAGGCTTAAATCCAGGTGATAAGGTTGTAACGTCTAGTTATGATTCTTTTGGAGACGTTGAAGAATTAATTTTAAAATAAAATAAATACAATCAATTAAAAATATAAATACAATGATACAGATTAAGGATTTAGAGAAGTTTTACAGAACTGAAGAGGTTCAGACTATCGCGCTTAATAAACTATCCTTTGGTGTTAAAGAAGGTGAGTTTGTAGCTATAATGGGACCATCAGGTTGCGGTAAATCTACTTTGTTAAACATCTTGGGATTATTAGATGATCCAGATGGTGGTAGTTTTGTTTTCAATGGAACTGAAGTTGCTGGGTATAATGAACGTAAACGTTCCGAATTGCGTAAGCATAATATTGGTTTTGTATTTCAGAGCTTTAATCTTATCGATGAGCTTACGGTTTTTGAAAACGTAGAATTACCATTAATCTACACAGGTGTAAAACCAGCCGAACGCAAAAAGCAAGTGGAAGCAGTTTTAGAGAAAATGCAAATTATGCATCGTCGTAATCACTTTCCTCAACAATTGTCTGGTGGACAACAACAGCGTGTCGCTGTAGCAAGAGCGGTAGTTAATAATCCTAAATTAATTTTAGCAGATGAGCCAACTGGTAATTTGGATAGTACTAATGGCAACGAGGTTATGGATTTATTAATAGACCTTAATGAAGCTGGGACTACAATTATCATGGTAACGCATAGTGAGCACGATGCAAAGTATAGTCATCGTATTATTAGAATGCTAGATGGACAGAAAGTAACAGAGAATATTTTGGCTTAATTAAGAATCATCAATCAAAATCAATTAACCAGGTGGAAAACACTTCAGTATACATTGTAACCAATCAATTAATCAATCAACTATACTGAAGTGTTGAAACCTTATCAACTCACCTTAGCTGAAGCTATGGTGAATCAATCAAAAAACGAACAGTAATTCTTAGAAATCATGCTTAAAAATTATTTCAAAATAGCGTTTAGAAACCTTCTTAAAAACAAGGTGTATTCATTCATCAATATTTCTGGATTGGCAATAGGTATGGCTGCAACAATACTTATTGGACTTTGGATTTTTGATGAACTAAGCTACAATGATTATTTTGAGGATAAAGCAACTATAGCACAAGTTTTTCAGCATGAATCTAATAATGGCGAAACTGATACGGGTCCTGCAATTCCTAGGCCATTAGAATTTGCCTTACGAGAAGATTACAATGATAATTTTAAGCATATCATTATGTCTTCTTGGGAGCAACCTAGATACCTAAAATTTGGGGAAACCAATATTTATCGACGAGGAAATGCCATGCAAGAAGGTGCAACTGAAATGTTGGATCTACAAATTGTTGAAGGTATTAGAGATGGTTTAAAAGAACAAAACGCCATAATGCTTTCTGAGTCTTCTGCCAAGGATTTATTTGGTTCAGAAACTGCCATTGGAAAAATAGTTAAAGTTAACAATCAGTATGACTTAATTGTGTCTGGTGTATACAAGGATATACCCGAGAACAATTCATTTAGTGATATGGATTATTTAATACCATGGAAGTTTTACGTGACAACACAACCGTGGTTAGAAAATGCTAAAACATCTTGGGGAAATAATTCATTTCAAATGTTTGTTCAGATTAATGAGAACACAACAATGGACGAAATTACATCTAAAATTATAGATGTTAAGAAAAACGGACACCCAGATACAGTAGAATTTAATCCGCAAATTTTCCTTTTTCCTATGAAGGATTGGTATTTAAGAGGAGATTTCGAGAACGGAGTTCAAACAGGTGGACGAATTGAAAATGTTTGGTTATTCGGGATTATCGGTTTATTTGTATTGTTATTGGCTTGTATTAATTTTGTGAATTTAAGTACAGCACGTTCAGAAAAAAGAGCTACAGAAGTTGGTATTAGAAAATCGATAGGTTCACAACGCGGACAACTTATATTTCAATTTTTAAGTGAATCGTTTTTAATCGTTCTTCTATCATTTGTATTTGCACTTGGAATCGTATTATTATTTTTAAATGGATTTAATAACCTTGCTAGTAAAGCCATTGTTTTTCCTTGGACAAACATTCAGTTTTGGTTAGTGTCATTAGTATTTGTCATTATAACTTCATTCTTAGCAGGAAGTTATCCAGCATTGTATTTATCATCTTTTAATCCAGTAGCCGTTTTAAAAGGAACTTTTAAATCAGGTCGTTATTCTTCATTACCTCGAAAAGTATTAGTTGTAACTCAGTTTACAGTGTCTATAGCATTGATTATTGGAACTCTTGTAGTAATGAATCAAATTCAGTTCAGTAAAGATCGACCAGTAGGTTATGATAAAGAAGGTTTAATACAAATTCCAGTAATGAGTTCGGAGTTTGTTGGCAAGCACGAACTAATGCGAACACAATTCGTAACTTCAGGTGGGGCAACGAGCATGACAGCAATGAGTAGTCCTACGACTAATGTATGGTCTAATCGAAGTGGCTATACTTGGGAAGGAAAGCCTGAAGGTTTTCAAGAAGATTTAGCGCATACCTCAGTGAATTATGATTTTATAAAAACATTAGGATTAAAACTTATTGAAGGACGAGGATTTTCAAGAGAATTTGCAACAGATTCTAATGCAGTTATTCTAAATAAAACTGCTGTTAAATATATGGGTATAACAGATCCAATAGGTAAATACATTCGCGATTCGGATGTAGAAGATCCTTTTGAACCACTTAAGATTGTTGGTGTTATTGACGATATGATTGTACAGTCACCTTACAGTCCTGTAAAACAAGCAATGTATGTTTTTGAAAAATATGGAAATATTGCATTTTATAACCTTAGGCTTAACCCTAACAAAAGTGTAAAAGAGAATTTGTCACTTATTGAAGGTGTCTTTAAAAAGAATTTCCCCAATACTCCATTCGATTACCAGTTTGTAGATGAGGAATACGGAAAGAAATTTAGATCAGAAGAACGTATAGCTAGTTTGGCTAGAGTATTTACCGCATTAGCAATTTTTATTAGCTGTTTAGGTCTTTTTGGATTAGCATCATTTGTGGCCGAACAACGCACAAAAGAAATTGGTGTTAGAAAAGTACTCGGAGCATCAATCAGTCAATTATGGTTATTGCTTTCAAAGGATTTTATAACCTTAGTAGTTATTTCACTTTTAGTAGCATCTCCGTTAGCATATTATGTTATGGGAGAATGGTTGCAAAAGTTTAGTTATCGTACATCAGTGGGTTGGGATGTCTTTGCAATTGCATGTTTTGGGGCCTTAATAATTACACTTATTACTGTGAGTTTTCAAGCCATTAAAGCAGCAACAGCAAATCCAGTAAAATCATTGCGAACAGAATAAATCGCTCAAAAATCGAACAGTTATGATTAAGAATTATTTCAAAATAGCACTCAGGAATTTATACAGACATAAAGGGTTTACTTTACTTAATATAAGTGGACTTGCTATAGGTATGACAGCTGGGTTTTTGGTTTTGCTTTATGTGAATTTTGAATTGAGCTATGACACTATGCATAGTAAGGGTGATTCTATATATAGAGTAGTTGCAGATATTGATACACCTTCTGAGAAGATAGAAGCTCCTATTGCAGCTTGGGCAGTTGGCCCAAATATAGAAAAGGAGTTTCCGGAGATATTAAAATTTACTAGAGTTCTAAATTCTAGCATAACTTTTGTTAGAGAGGGGACTAAATTTGCAGAAGATAATGTTATTGCTGTTGATTCCGCATTTTTTGAAATTTTTGATTTTGAACTTATAAAAGGAGATAAAAAAGAATCATTAAAACTTCCGAATAGTATAGTAATCTCAGAGGATATAGCGGCTAAATATTTTGGTGCTGCAAACCCAATAGGACAAAGTTTAGTTGTAGAAAATTTTGATAATCCCGCTACAATAACCGGAGTGATGAAGAATATTCCTGAAAATTCTCATATTCAAGCAGATATATTGTTGTCAATGATTACTCATACAGCTCCGCCAAGTACTAACGATGAGCAATGGAGTAACTATAATCCATCTATTTATATTTTAACAACTAACTCCACTAACCCTAAAAATTTAGAAGCCAAATTCCCAGACTTTCTCGAGAAAAGAACTGGAGATGAAATGCGAGAATCTAAAATGTTTGTAACCTTGTTTTTAGAACCTTTTAAAGATGTGTATTTAAAATCTGATCGTGGAAGCTCTATTTCTGGTAGCCTCAATAATGTATATATCTTTTCAATTATTGGGCTCTTCATATTATTAATTGCTAGCATTAATTTTATCAATTTAGCAACTGCGCGATCTGTAGAACGAGCAAAAGAAGTAGGTATTAGAAAAGTTGTTGGTGCTGACAAAAACCAACTTGCCTTTCAATTTATAGGAGAATCAATTATTATATGTATTATGGCATTTTTCGTTGCTGTAGGTTTAACAGTATTAGGATTGCCTTATTTTAATGAGTTAGCTGGTAAAACTGTAAGCATAGGTGTTTTTGCTGAACCAATCAATATTCTTTATCTGTTTTTATTGGCATTAGCAATAGGTACTATTGCAGGCATTTATCCAGCAATAGTGTTATCATCATTTAGACCCATTAGCGTGCTTAAGGGAGGTTTTTCAACTGGGACTCGCGGTATTTTACTTCGCAAGAGTCTGGTGGTAGTTCAGTTCACTATTTCTATTGCATTAATAGTTGGAACTATTATTATATATAAACAGATGCAATTTATGCAAAATCAGGATTTAGGTTTTAATGATGAGAATATAGTTGTTATTCCTTTAGATGTTATAGATAATCAAGATGCATTGATCAATAGTTTTTCTAAAATCCCTGGAGTAAAAGGTACGGCATTATCTTCTAGTGTTCCTGGTATAGGAAATTCAGCAGCATATTCTGAAATAGAAAATCAGCAAGGTGATTTACAGATTGCGAATTTAGATTTATACTTTGTTAATGAAGATTATATAAAGCAGTTAGGAATGGAAATCATCGCTGGAAGAGGGTTTTCAAGAGACTTTGCTTCAGATTCTAGTCAAGCAATGGTTATTAATGAAAAGACTGTTGCACTATTAGGCTATGCAAATGCAAAAGATGCAATTGGTGCTAATTATCAACAATGGGGAAGTAATGGTGAAGTAATTGGTGTTGTTAAAGATTTTAATTTTAGATCTCTGCAAGAAGAGATTAGCCCAATAACCATGCGTTTAGATCCAACAAGCACTAATGTTATAACTATTAAAATAGACGGTAATAATACACTACAAACTTTAGAGTCTATTAAGAAAACATGGAGTTCTCAAATGTCTGGGGACCCATTAGAATATTATTTTTTAGATGAGCTTTTCAATCAACAATATCAGGCAGAAAAGCAATTCGAAAGCTTATTTCTAAGCTTTGCTTTATTAGCGATTTTTATTTCTTGTCTTGGTCTTCTTGGTCTAGCAGCTTATAGTACCATACAACGAAAACGAGAGATTGGCATACGTAAAATTATAGGTGCTTCTGTAAGCAGTATTATTAATCTTCTTTCAAAAGAGTTCATAAAACTAGTGGCAATTGCATTTATAATATCTGCACCTATAGCTTGGTATTTTATGCATAGTTGGTTAGAAGATTTTGCTTATAAAATTGATATAAAATGGTGGATGTTTGTTATAGCTGGACTAGGTTCTATGATTATAGCTTTAGTTACTGTAAGTTTTCAAGCAATTAAGGCAGCTACATCTAACCCTGTAAAATCATTACATACTGAGTAAATCAATCAAAAATCGAAGAAATTATGATCAGGAATTATTTTAAAATTGCTTGGAGAAGTCTTCAAAAAAATAAATTGCAGACCAGTATTAATTTACTTGGGTTAACTATAGGTACGGTTTGTTGTTTAAGTATCTTAGTTTATGTGTTTGCGCAATTAGGTTACGACACGCATCATGATGATGCAGATGCTGTTTACAGAGTTAGGACAATAATTGACGATCCAAGTACACCTCAATTTAATGCAGCATCTGCTAGCCCACCAATTGCTATGGCAATGAAAGCTGATTTTCCAGAAGTTATTGAAGCTGCACGATTAGTTTATATGGGTGAAGGAACAGAAAATTTAATACGTTCAAGTGATAGTAATAATGGGTTTTATGAGCCTAGAGGTTATTTAGCAGATGCGACAGTATTTAATATTTTTAAGTATAATTTTATTGAAGGAAATCCTAGTACTGCTTTAGTTGAACCTAATACAGTAGTATTATCTTCTACTTTGTCAAAAAAACTATTTGGTAATATTCCTGTTTTAAATAAAACCATAATATCTGGAAGTGGAGAACAGCAACTTACTTTAACAATTACAGGTGTTTTTGATGATAATGTAAAAGAAAAATCGCATTTAAATCCGAATTATTTTGTGACTATGAACTCACCAGGTTTGGCAGAGTTTGTTAGAACAAATCAAAACTATGCCACTCAGAATTTTACCTATAGTTATGTGAAATTAAGTGATGTGGAAAGTGCAAAGCTTATTGAAAAAAAATTGCCAGAGTTTTTAAATGCACGTGGAGCTAAGGATTTTGCAGCTGTTGGATTTACTAAAAAATTAGTATTGCAAAAGGTTAGTGATATTCATTTATATTCTAAAGGGATTTCTCGTCAAATAGGTTCAGTTTCTGATATTAGCTACTTATATTTATTAATTGTTTTGGCTTTGTTTATACAATTAGTAGCTTGTGTTAATTTTATCAACTTAAGTACAGCAAGAGCTAATAAACGTGCTAAAGAAATTGGAGTTCGTAAGGCCATTGGTGCTGATAAAAAATCGTTAATAAGTCAATTTTTAGGAGAATCTGTTTTGCTCTCCTTATTTGCTACACTATTAAGTATTCCAATTACTGCATTAGTATTACCATTAGTTAATCAACTAACTCAAGGAAATGTTGATTACATGTCATTATTAAATTGGAGAGTGTTATTAATCTTGCTTGTTTTAGCAATTTTGACGGGTTTGATTGCTGGGATTTATCCAGCTCTGATAATGTCTTCAATAAAACCAATTCGCGTATTAAAAGGCTCTATTACTTTAAATTCTGGCAGTGGTGTATTTCGTAAAGCCTTGGTTGTATTTCAGTTCATTATTTCTATTGGTTTAATAGCAGCTGTTTCAATTATTACACAACAAGTTCAATATGCTCAAAATAAAGATATGGGCTATAATAAAGATAATTTAATAGCAATACGCTTAGGTACAGAAGAAGCCTATACACAGTACCAAACTTTAAAAACAAACATGAGTAAGATTTCAGGAATAAAATCAGTTTCTGGATGTAATTTATATCCATCACAGTTTGTTCGTGGTGATTTGGGAGCACATTTACCAGGAGGAGATTCTAAAAATCAAATTCTAGTAAAGCATAATGGGGTTAATACAGATTACTTAAATACTGTTGGAACAAAACTATTGGCTGGAAGAGAATTACGCAGTGATGATGAAAACCAAATTATGGTTAATAAGTCTACCATAGATGCCTTAAATATTGAACTAGATGATGCGATTGGTTCAACTATGCTTTCGGCTTATGAAGGAAATGTTGATACATATGAAATTGTTGGAGTAACCGAAGATTTTCATTTTGCTTCATTAAAGGAAGAAGTAGAACCTTTAATGATGTATTTAGATAATAGCCTAGAATGGCTTATTGTTAAAACCGAAACCAAGGATTTTGAAAACATACTTAGTCAAATGGAAATGTCTTGGAAACAGACTAATAAAACTACTCCATTTGTATACACATTTGTAGATAAAGAAGTAGAGAAATTGATTGCTGAAGAAAAGCGCTTAGCTAACATTTCGGTTGTGTTTACTGCTTTAGCCATATTAATAAGTTGTTTAGGCTTATTTGGACTAATATCTTTTATGGCAGAACAAAAAAAGAAAGAGATAGGTATTCGTAAAGTATTAGGTGCAAGTGTAAATTCTGTAATGAAAATGCTAACGAAAGATTTTGTGATTCTCATAATTATTGCCTTTGTAATAGCAGCTCCATTGGCCTATTATTTAATGGAAAACTGGTTGCAAGATTTTACATATAGAATTTCAATAAGCTGGTGGGTTTTTCTAGTAGCTGGTATAGTCACAATGATAGTAACATTGTTAACAGTGAGTTTTCAAGCTGTAAAGGCGGCAACAGCAAATCCTGTCAAATCATTACGAACAGAATAAATTTCATCAATCATGTTAAGGCATAATCTTAAAATAGCGATTCGAGGTTTTAAAAAGTATAAAAGCAGTTTTATAATAAATATTATTGGGCTTTCAGCTGGTATGGCATGTGTGCTTTTTATTTCACTTTGGGTATCAGATGAGATGAGTGTGGATAAATTTCATGACAATGAAGGACAACTTTATCAGGTCATATCTAATTTGACAATGAATGATGAGATAATAACCTTAGATGATAGTCCTATTCTATTAGCAGAAACAATTACTGAAGAATTTCCTGAAGTTGTATCGGCTACTTCTGTTAATAGTGATTTTGCAACTCCTGAAGGTGTTTTTTCGTATGAGGATAACAATCAAGTTGCAAAGGGCTTATTTACAGCGCCAAACTTTTTCGAAGTATTTACTTTTGATTTACTTATTGGAAACCAAAGTGATGTTTTAGATAATAAGCATAAGGTCGTTATATCTGAAGATTTGGCCAGAAGGCTTTTTAAAACTGAAGAAAATGCTTTAGGTAAAACACTCAATTGGAATTATAAGTGGACAGATGGAAATGGGGAAGAGACACTCATTGTTTCAGGTGTTTTTAAAACACTTCCGATTAACTCAACACTACAATTTGAATATGTAGTGCATTCTGATTTATTAATAGATGCTGATCGATGGGCTGGTGATTGGAGTGGGCATTACGCAAAATCCTTTTTGGTTTTAAAAGAGGGTACAAATATTTCTGATTTTAATAAGAAAATTGCGAATTATTTAAATACTAAAAGAGATGGTAAATTTAAGTTTACATCTTTTGTTCAAAAATTTTCAGATAGATATCTTAATCAACCCTATGAGAATGGAGTGCAAGTAGGAGGGCGAATTGTTTATATAAGATTATTTATCATTATAGCTCTCTTTACATTACTTATTGCATGTATTAATTTTATGAACCTTTCTACAGCACAAGCTACCAGAAAAATGAAAGAGGTTGGTGTGAAAAAGACACTTGGTGCAAATCGGCGATCATTGATATATCAATATCTAAGCGAAGCCATTATTTTGGTTTTATTGTCATTAGCAGTGGCTATAGTTTTAGTGATTTTATTTCTACCTAATTTTAATGCAATTACTGATAAAAACATAGGGTTAAATTTCGACGTAAATCAAATACTAGTAATAATTACTATTGTATTAGTGACTGGGTTTTTAGCAGGTAGCTATCCTGCTTTTAGGCTTTCGGCATTTAAACCTGTAGAAGTTTTAAAAGGTAATGCACCAAAGTCTATTTGGGAATTTTTCATTAGAAAAGGGCTTGTCGTTTTTCAATTTACAATTTCTATCATTTTTATTATTGGCATTTTAGTTATTAATAAACAAGTTGATTACATGCAGACTAAAAACCTTGGTTACAATAAAGAAAATGTAATTCAATTTGAAATAGGTAGTAATAATGAAAAACCTGAAGCCTTATTTTCAGAATTAAAAAATATTCCGAACGTTAAGAGTCTAGGTTTTATGAATGGGGATTTTTTAGATGGTAGTGACAATAATAGTGGATGGTCATGGCCAGGAAAAGATGCTCAAGAGAATATTGTTTTTCAGTCGCCAAGAATGGGTTATGGTGCTATAGAAACATTAGGAATGGAATTAGTAGCTGGTCGAACATTTTCAAAAGAATTTAATGATGACTATGATAAAATTATACTTAATGAATCAGCCTTAAAATTAATGGGATTAGAAAACCCAGTTGGAACACTACTTCAAAAGGGAGAACATAAACAAGAGATAGTGGGAGTTGTAAAAGACTTTCAGTATGGCTCATTACATAAAAAAGTGGAACCACTTATTATACGATTTAGACCATATGGAAATAACGTAATGGTTAGAATCACTTCTGGGACAGAACGTGAGACACTTTCAAAGATGGAGTCTATATATACAAAATTTAATCCAGGCTATGCATTTGATTATACGTTTTTAGATAGTGATTATAACAATCTATATGAAGCAGAAACTAAGGTTGCTGATCTTTCAGATTTTTTTGCCGCTTTGGCTATTATTATATCATGCTTAGGGCTTTTCGGACTTGCTGCTTTTACAGCAGAACGAAAAGCAAAAGAAATAGGTATTCGCAAAATATTAGGGTCCAGTGTCTTTGGTATTGTAAAAATGTTGTCAGGTGAATTCGGTAAAATGGTAGTTATTGCTTCATTGATTGCATTTCCACTTGGGTATTGGTTGTGCTCCAGTTGGTTAAGCAACTTTGGCTATGCTATTGAATTAAAATGGTGGTTTTTTGGACTTGCCGGCTTTGCAACATTGTTAATTGCTATGCTAACTGTTGGGTGGCAATGTTTTAGGGCAGCTACAGAAAATCCAATAAACGCACTTAAAACAGAATAAGTCAATCTAAAATTGAATAATCATGTTTAAAAATTATTTCAAAATAGCTTGGAGAAGTCTTGTTAAGAACAAGGTTTATTCGTTTATCAATTTATCAGGATTGACTATTGGAATGACTTGTTTCATATTAATAGCCTTTTACATTCAGTTTGAATTAAGTTTTGATAAGCATATTGAAAATTCAGATCGCATTTATAGAATTGTACAACAGCAAAAAGGCAATGATTATAGAGGAACTGATTATTTTGCTTTAGCACCTTTACCACTAAGTACGTCTATAAAACAAGATTTTCCTGAAGTAGAATCTATTACAAATTTAGATGTTTGGAATACGTTACTTATTAATGATAATGTGTCTTTCTCTGAAAGAGGGCTATTTACTACAATGTCCTTTTTTGATATTTTTTATACACCAATTTTAGAAGGTGTAGGTAAAGAGGCTTTAAGAGAATCAAATACCATCTTACTAACTAAATCATTATCTGAAAAAATATTTGGTGAAGTATCTTCTATTGGGAAAACCGTTTTATATAATGAGGAGATATTGACAGTTAAAGGTATAATAGCAGATCCGCCAAAAAATCAGCATTTAACCTATAGTTTTATTACTTCACTGAAAAAGAATTTTCAATATAATAGAGACCTTACAGATTGGGTTAGTAATAACTATTATGGCTATTTAAAACTAAAGGAAGGTCAGGATTATGAAGCATTAGAGCAAAAAATGTCTAGTTATGAAACTATAACGAAACCTGCCTACAAAGCTCAAGGATTTCAGTTTTACCCTAAATTTTCGTTACAACCAATTGAAGACATTCATTTGTACTCACAAATGAATAGTGAAATTGAAGTAAATGGAGATATTAAATATGTTTATTTCTTTGCTCTTTTAGCTCTAATAATACTTTTTTTAGCATCTATTAATTATATGAACTTAGCTACATCTAGGTCAGCACATAGAACTAAAGAAGTAGGTGTCTTCAAAACTTTGGGCGCTGGTAAACGCAATTTAGTTTTTCAGTATTTAAGCGAATCTATATTACTTACCGTATTCAGTTTTGTAATTGCAATGCTATTGGTGATATTATTACTTCCTGAATTTAATGAATTATTAGGCAAAAATATCCCGTTTGATATATTTGGTAATGCTTGGTTGTTCGTAGGAATGTTATTTATAGCAATATTAATAGGTTGCTTGTCAGGTTTATATCCAGCCGTGTTCTTATCTAAATTAAATCCTGTTGCAGCACTTAAAGGAGGTTCTTTTAAAAATCATAAAAGTAAGTCCTTATTAAGAAACTCATTAGTTGTTGGGCAATTTGTAGCCGCTATAGCTTTAATTACAGGCAGTATTATTATTTCTCAACAGTTAGGTTTTATACAAGAAAAGAAACTTGGTTTCAATAAGGACCATGTAATGCATGTGTCTTATTTCAATGAAGATATTTATGATAAAGAAAGTGTAATTAGAAATGAGCTTTTAAATCATCCAAATATAAATAAGGTTTCTATAAGTACACAACTACCAATAAGTGTGACGAGTCAAGGTCCTGTAGATACTTGGGAAGGTAACATAAACAAGCAGCAATTATACGTTTATAGAACATATGTTGACTATGAATTTTTAGATCTTTTTGAAATGAAAATGATTGAAGGTCGTGGTTTTTCTAAAAAAATAACTTCAGATTCAACAGATGCATATATCCTTAATGAAGCAGCACTTAAAAAATTAGGATGGAAAACTGCTGTTGGTAAAAAGTTTGATCGCGGTACTGTAATTGGAGTTGTTGAAGATTTTCATTTGCAGACTTTCGATTTATCGATAGAGCCACTTTATATTAGAATGCGTAGAGAAAGTTGGAATATAGATCATGGACAGGTCATATTAAAAGTAAATCTTGATGATATTGAGAATACTAAGAGTTTTATTGAGAAAACAATGAAATCAATTGCTCCTCTAGATGTATTTGAAGCTAAATTTATGGATGATACCTATCTAAAACTTTATGAAGAAGAGAAGAGATTAGGTAAAGCCTTCAACCTATTTGCATTGTTAGCTCTATTTATTGCAGGTATGGGTTTGTTTGGTTTGGTTTCATTTCATGTATTTCAACGAACTAAAGAAATAGGTGTTAGAAAAGTGTTAGGTTCAACAGTATTTGATATTGTTAAGTTGATATCAAAAGAATTCCTCAAGCTTATTCTTGTAGCTTTTTTAGTTGCAACTCCTATAGCTTACTATTTAATGAACAGTTGGCTGCAAGATTATATCTATAGAATAGAAATAAAGTGGTGGGTTTTTGCTAGTGCAGGTTTTATAGCTGTTATAATAGCATTGATTACTGTTGTTTTACAGGTTGTAAAAGCTGCAACCACAAATCCAATAAATGCCCTTAAAACAGAATAACCATCATCAATCAAAAAAATCATCATGTTAAAAAATCATATTAAAATATCACTTCGAAATTTGTGGAAGAATAAGTTACTTTCTACGCTTAACCTCTTAGGGTTGAGTATCGGAATAGGTAGTGTGTTAACCTTAATTTTTTCTGTTTATGCATACTATAATGCAGATTCTAGTATTGAGGATCAAGAAAATATATACTATCTAAAAACGACAACTAAAGGAGGAGATACCTATTGGGAAACACCATATCCATTACTTAAGGAAATTGTTAAGTCTTCACCAGAGGTAATTGCTGGTACTCACATGCAAGGCTGGAGTCAACCTTGGTTAGAATATGATGAATCTGAGTTTCAGGAAAATACAAATTATGTTGAGCCCGAATTTTTAGAAATTTTCTCATTGCCATTAAAATATGGTAATCGAGACAATGCTCTGGATAAAAAATACTCAATAGTGCTAACTCATAAAGTTAGTGAAAAAATATTCGGAGAAAAGAACCCGGTTGGTGAAACATTAAGAGTTAATGATAGCCTTAATTTAAATATAACAGGAGTATTAGAGCCTATAAGCCCCTATTCTGCATTTCGTCTTGGTGTTTTAATGCCAACAGGTTTATTAGAGGATAATCCAGATTTCGCTTCGCGTGCTGGATGGGCAGACAGTTTTTCAGTCAATTACTTAAGGTTGAGACCTTCAGCAAATATAAAGGAATTGGAAAGTCGTATTGAAGAATTAGTTAAAAATAACTATGCAAACCCCAGTATTATAGCTTCAATTAAACTAATGCCTTTTGCAGGTATGAGAACAGATTCAATTCCTGTAGTAGATACAATTATTAGTGGATCTATAGCTGCATCAGTTTTTGTATTACTCATTGTGCTTATAAATCTTCTTAATTTGAATACATCTACAATGTATCGTCGTACTAAGGATATAGCAGTTCGTAAAATATTAGGCGGTAGTAAAAATAATGTAGTTATACAATTTTGTATTGAAAATGGCATCTTAGTTTTTGGATCAATCGTGATTTCTGGACTTCTGTTTCTAGGCCTTCTACTTCCAAAATTGAATAATATATATGGTGCTGATTTCGGTAAGATTTCTTTTAGCGTAGCAAATGATTATCCTGTTATTCTTTTTGCAATAGTATTAGGACTTTTAGTAACATTAGTAGTAGGTATATTGCCTGCTTTACGATTTATTTCTGTGCCTATATCAATTGGGATAAAAGGGAAGTTAGATGCTTTTAAAAGTAATTATATAGTTCGTAATTCATTTATCATCTTACAATTTTCAATAGCCATTCTTTTCATCTGTGTAGCAATTATCTTAAATAATCAAATTGGTTTTATGAAAAATGCTCCTTTAGGCTTTAATAAAGAAAATGTTATTGTAGGGAATATTGATTTAGAATTTAAAAATGAAGCATCAGCATCTTCAAAGATTACCAGCTTATTAGATAAATTAGATTCAAACTCTTACGTAAAAAACTATACGGTTAGTGAAGCTGTTCCATCTGATTATTATTTTAATTATACAGAGTTTTATAACCCAGAAACTGATAAGGAAGTACGTACACGATATGCACGTACAGATGATGGATATCTAAAGACACTTGAAATCCCAATAGTAATGGGTAGAGATTTTAATCAAAGTATAGATAATGCAGAAGATAGACCAGTAATTATTAATAGAACAGCATTTAAAGCTTTAGGCTGGGAGTCCATTGAAGGAAAGCGATTAAAAGGAAGGGATTCAGAATCCTTAGGTTATCCTGTAGTTGGTGTTATGGAAGACTTTCATTACCAAGATATGCAAAACGCTGTAGAGCCTTTAATACATTTTTATCGTAATAGTGATGACTTACCATACCATCGTTTTATCTCAGTTAGAGTAGCAGAAGGACATGAGAAGAGTGTACAAGGAATTATTGCTAGTGAGTTTAATAATATAGTTTCTCGAAGGGATTATGAACAAACGTTTTTAACAGATAAAGTTAGTGCCCAATATCGATTAATTGAAGGGATGCTAAAAACAGTAAATGTAGTTGCTATGTTAACTATTTTTATCTCTTGTTTGGGCATGTTTGGACTTATTTCTTTTATGGCAAAGCGACGTATAAAGGAAATAGGGATAAGGAAAGTCTTAGGTGCTGGTGTTATGAAGATAATTGTCCTATTATCTAAGGATTATATAATATTAGTTGGTTTGTCTGCAATCATAGCAATTCCTATTGCTTGGTATGTCATGAGCGCATGGTTAAGAGACTTTGCTTATAGTATTACGCTTCAGTGGTGGATGTTTGCGCTCAGTGGATTGATTGCCTTACTGATAACATCTTTTACTGTTGGTATACAAGCATTAAAATCAGCAACTGTTAATCCAACTAAGAGTTTGAAAACAGATTAACCAGTATCAATCAAAATCAAAAAAACATGATCAAAAATTATTTCAAAATAGCATGGAGGAACCTAATGAAGCACAAAGTGTTTTCTCTAATCAATGTTATTGGTCTTACCATAGGTTTGAGTGCATCATTTGTTATTGGGTTAATGATTTATTACGATTATACTTTTGATAATTTTCATAAAGATGGGGATCGCATTTATAGAGTTGTAACAGATTTTAAATCCCCTGAAGGGGAGTTTTATAATTCTGGTGTAACATTAGCACTAAATAAAGCCATTAAAGGTAATTCTAACTTAGAATCTACAAGCGAATTCTACATAGAACGACCAATGAAAGTTGAGAATAGAACTGCTGATTTAGAATTTAAATTACCAAATTTTGTCATTTATGCAGATCAAGATTATTTTAAAATTTTCGATTATAAGTTTATTGCAGGTGATAAAACAAAAACACTTATTGGTCCAAATGAAGTTATATTAACTAAGGAACGTGCAGCCAAATATTTCCCAAGTATATCACCTTCAGAAGTTATTGGTAAAAATTTAATATATAATGATTCTATAAATACTAAAGTTACTGGAATTGTTGAGAATTTTGAAGGAAGAACTGATATTCTTTTTCAAGAATTTATATCGCATCCAACATTACTTCAAACTAGGTTACGTGAAAATATCATTAGAAAAAACTGGAATAATACCAACTCAAATTCTCAATTGTTTGTTAAGCTAAACTCTAATGCTGATATCACTTCAATTGAATCAATGTTTAGAGATTTAGCTGTAGAACATGCAGATGAAGAAGATGTAAAATATGGAGAACAACGAATATTTCAGTTACAACCGTTAAACGATATTCATTTTAATGAAAATTATGGTATCTATGATTGGACCAAAGGTCAGGCAAGTAAATCATTGTTGAAAAACCTAGCTTTAGTGGCTCTATTTTTACTGTTGTTAGGTTGTATCAATTTTATAAACCTCAATACAGCTCAAGCAACACAACGCGCAAAAGAAATAGGGATTCGTAAAACTTTAGGAAGCTCAAGAAAGCAATTAATTGGGCAGTTTATGGGTGAGACATTTTTACTGGTTATAGTATCAGCAGTGTTATCGTTATTGCTTTCAAAATGGTTGATAAATGTGTTCTCAGATTTTGTGCCAGAAGACTTAAGTTTTGAGTTGTTTAAGTCGCCAATTATTGTGTTTGGTGTTATTATACTATTGGTGTTAGTTACTTTTTTATCAGGATTTTATCCAGCAATGGTATTGTCAAAATTTAATACTGTAGCTGTACTAAAGAATCATTTAGGAGTAGGCGATAAAAAAGTAGGTCTTAGAAAGTTTTTAACGGTGTTTCAATTTACCATTGCTCAAGTATTTATTATTGCTACGCTGTTGGTAGGGAAGCAAATCAATTATTTACTGAATAAAGACATGGGATTTAAAACAGAGGCAATCGTTTCGGTTTATAAACCCATTGAAGAGCAAAGTTTAGAAAAGATTGAATTATATGCAGAGAAATTAGTTTCAATTCCTGAAGTTAAAAAGATTAGTTTAGGAGGTCCACCACCAGCATCACTTAGTAGTAATACTACTGATATGAAACGTATGGTTAATGGTGAAGAAATTTATGGTGATATGCAATTATTAGCAGGTGATACTAAATTTTTAAGCTTATTTGAAATTGAACTTCTGGCCGGCAGAGTATATAGAAATGATACCATTAAAGAACTTGTTATTAATGAAGCAGCAATGAAGTATTTTAGATTTAAATCACCTGAGGATGCTATTGGTAAAACTTTACTTTATGAAGATGAGTACTTACCTATAGTGGGTGTGATGGGTGATTTTCATCAACGTTCCTTAAAATCTGATATTGTACCGATGACGCTTCGAGGTGACTGGGTAAGGCACTGGTGGTCATATTTTCAGGCTGCACATATTTCACTAAAAAGCGACTCACCAGAAAACCTAAAAAATAGTCTCGCTAAAATTGAGAATATATATAAAGAAGTATATCCTCAAAGTGATATGAGATTAGAATTTATTGATGAAACTGTAGAGAAATTTTATAAGAGGGAAAAGAAAATATCTACACTTTTAAATTGGGCTACAGGATTGTCAATACTAATAAGTTGTCTAGGCTTATTGGGTCTTGTAATATATACAACCAATAGACGTGTAAAGGAGATAGGAGTTCGTAAAGTACTTGGCGCTTCTCTATTACAAATCAATACATTACTGTGCAAAGAATTTTTAATTCTTGTTGCTATTGCTTTTATAGTTGCTGCTCCAATTGCTTATTATGGGATTAACAATTGGTTACAAGATTTCTCATATAAAACGAATATTAGTTTCTGGGTATTTTTAGTTAGTGGCTGCTCCATGATTTTCTTTGCATTACTAGTTATAAGTGTAAAGACGTTACAAGCTGCAAATGCAAACCCAGTTAATTCGTTACGCTCAGAATAATCATTATTAATAATTATGAAGAGCACATTAATTCTCTAAGTTTTAAAGTGTGCGATTATGAACAAGAAGTGTATCAAAATCGTACACTTTTAATTTTAAAATTAATTTTAAGATATTGATTTTTAAATAGTTATGTGTTTGGCATCATCTTCTCTATGTAATTGATACAAGTAGTTAACTCAGTCCAAATAAAACAATCATGATTAAAAATTATTTCAAAATAGCTTGGAGAAATCTTTTAAAGAATAAAGGTTTTACTATCATAAATATTATTGGATTATCCTTAGGTATAGGTTGTTTTATAATGATTTCTATGTTCGTTATAGATGAATTAAGTTACGATCGGTATCATGAGAAAGCAGATCGTATTTATCGTATAAATTCTGATGTGATTTTTGGGGGAACTGAATTGAGTATGGCATTAAGTTCTGATCCTATGGGAGAAACTTTAAAAAGTGACTATCCAGAAGTTGAAGAGTATGTGAGATTTTATGCCTCTCAAGGATCTAAGCTAATTAAAAAAGGAAATGAATATATTAATGAATCAGCTGTAGCACATGCAGATTCTACTTTATTTAAGGTCTTTACACTACCTGCAATAATAGGCGACACAAAAATAGCACTTAACGAACCTAATACAGTGGTTATTACGGAAGCAGCTGCTAATCGCTATTATGGAAGTCCACAATTAGCAATAGGACAACTGCTAGAAACCGATGATAATGAAAAGACATTGTATAAAGTAACTTCAGTTATTGAGGATATGCCAAGAAATTCTCAATTTAGTTTTGACTTCTTTTTCTCAATGGATAATGTAGACTATGGTTTTGGAAATTATTTAAGTCACAATTTTCACACTTATGTACTATTGAAAGAAGGTGCTGATTATAAGGATTTTAATAATAATTTTACAGAAATTATTGATAAGTACATAGTTCCACAGGCAGCTCAATTTATGCAAATTGAGAGTATGGATGATTTTGAGGCAGCTGGTAATAAATTAGAATATTCTTTAATGCCACTTACAGATGTGCATTTACATTCTTCTAGATATGCTGAATTAAGTGCTAATGGCAATATTCAATATGTCTATATTTTTTCTGCGGCAGCATTATTTATTCTATTAATTGCTTGTATTAATTTTATGAATCTTACGACTGCTAGGTCTTCAGGAAGAGCAAAAGAAGTGGGGATTCGTAAAGTTTTAGGTTCCGAAAAGAAAGCACTTATCGGACAGTTCTTGACAGAGTCAACCTTGATTGCCGTTTTAGCACTTTTTGTAGGTCTATTGTTTGTATGGTTGTCTTTAGGCTGGTTTAATGGTATTTCAGGAAAAGAAATGCTTTTGAGTTCATTGTTAAGTCCAAAATTTCTGATTTTTATTTTTGTCTTACCATTTATCGTAGGCGGATTAGCAGGAATATATCCAGCCTTCTTTTTATCTTCATTTAAACCTATTAAAGTTTTAAAAGGCAAATTATCAACCGGTAATAAGAAAAATACTTTAAGAAATTTTTTAGTGGTGTTTCAATTTGCAACATCTATTATCTTAATTGTTGGCACCATAGTCATTTATAAACAACTCAATCATATTCAGAATTCTAATTTAGGCTTTAATAAAGATCAAGTATTAGTGGTCAGTAATAATGGACTGCCGCGTGAAACACGACAGTCTTTAAAAAATGAAATTGAGCAACTAACTGAAGTGAAATCAGCTTCCTTTGCAGGTTATTTACCAGTAAGTAGCTCTTCGCGTTCAGATACTACATTTTCAACTGAAACCGTTATGACAGAATCCAATGGATTCAATATGCAGTATTGGAACATAGATTACGACTATATTGAAACCATAGGTATGGAAATGAAAACTGGCAGAAATTTCTCTCGTGATTTTGGCTCTGATTCAACAGGCATCATCTTAAATGAAACGGCTGTTAAATTAGCTGGATTTATAAACCCTATAGGAAAAAAACTATATACAGTAGATAGCGATAATAGCACTCAAGCTTTTACGATCGTTGGTGTAGTTAAAAATTTCAATTTCGCATCGCTTCGTGAAAATGTCGGTGCCTTATGTTTTCAATTAGGAAATAACAGTTGGGAAACCGCATTCCGTTTTAATGCCAAAGATGTTAGTGGTTTATTATCTACAATAGAAAATAAATATAAAGCTGCTGCTCCTGGAATGCCATTTAAATATGAATTTTTGGATGAAGCGTTTGATAATATGTATAGGCAAGAAAGGCGTGTTGGTAAAGTTGCTCTTGCTTTTGCATTATTAGCTATAATTATTGCTTGTCTTGGGTTATTTGGACTGGCGACTTACATTGCTGAGCAACGCACTAAAGAAATCGGCATCCGTAAAGTATTAGGAGCTTCGGTATCTAATATTGTTAGAATGCTATCTACAGATTTTGTAAAATTAGTTATGCTTGCCTTTATTATAGCGACTCCTATTGCATGGTGGTTTATGGGTAAATGGTTAGAAGATTTTGCCTTTAGAATTGAACTCAATTGGTGGGTTTTTGCAGTAACAGGAATAGTTGCCTTATTAATTGCTTTAATAACTCTGAGTTTTCAGGCGATTAGAGCTGCAATAGCTAATCCAGTTGAGAGTTTAAAAACTGAATAATTTATTGCCAAATAATGTATGCTTTTAAAGTGTCCGATTACGAACAAAAACTGTATCGAAATCGGACACTTTTATTTTTAATAATATTTTTAAAACGCTGTTTGTTAGCCATTTAAGTGTTTGGCATCATCTTCACTATATATAGGGTAAGAATAGATAATGTCATCAATCAAAAAGCGAACAACTCATGATTCTTAATTATATTAAAATAGCATTTAGAACTTTATTGAAAAATAAAGGCTATAGTTTCCTAAACATATTTGGCTTAGCTATTGGAATCACTTGCGCAAGTTTAATCTTTCTTTGGGTAGAAGATGAGGTGAGTTTTAATTCTGGTTTTGAAAAACAAGATCAAGTGTATTACGTACCAACACATCAAGAATATGAAGGTGAGTGGCGCACATTTAACTCTACACCAGGCCCTTTAGCGGAAGCTATGAAGACTGAAATTCCTGGTATAGTTAGAGCATCTAGAACAAAGCAAAGAGATTTTTTATTCGCTGTAGAGGATAACTCCATAAATAGCTCAGGACGTTTTGTTGATGCAGATTTTATAGAAATTTTTAGCTTGTCTTTTTTAGAAGGAAATTCTAAAGAAGCTTTTAACAATCCTAAAGCTATAGTTATTACTAGGCAAACGGCAGAACAGCTTTATGGAAAAGATATAAAGGTATTAGGTAAATTACTTAAAGTTGATAATAAAGAAGATTATGTAATAAGTGGAGTTATAGAGAATCTACCTAAAAACGTAACTTTCCCTATAAATTGGATTGCTCCTTTTGAACGTTTTACTGATGGTAAAGAGTGGACGCAATATTATGGAAGTTTTTTTGCGGATACTTTTGTTGAGTTATCTCCTGAAGCTGATTTTGCTTCTGTTGATACACAAGTCCGAAATTTACTTGAGAAAAAAACTGAGGATGCAGATTCAAAAGCATTTTTACATTCTATAAAAGACTGGCACTTAAGATCTAATTTTGAAAATGGGGAACAAGTTGATGGTCGTATAGCTTATGTGCGCTTATTTACTATTATCGCGCTCATTATATTGCTAATTGCATGTATAAATTTCATGAATTTATCTACAGCAAGAAGTGAAAAACGAGCAAATGAAGTTGGTGTAAGAAAGGCCATGGGATCTGGTCGTTCGCGATTAATTATTCAATTTATTACTGAAGCCATAATTCTAGCTTTTATAGCGACTTTTGTAAGTATCTTGTTGTTATTGATTTTATTGCCACAATTTAATTTACTCATTGGTAAAGATTTAATTTTAGGTCTTACTAACCCTTCGCATATTTCAATTCTATTAGGAATCACATTAGTTTGCGGAATCTTTGCCGGAATATATCCTGCATTTTATTTATCAGCATTTAAACCTGTAGAAGTTCTCAAAGGTTTAAAAGTAACGCAAGGTTCTGCTAAATTTATAAGGAAAGGTTTAGTAGTAGGTCAATTCACAATTTCTATTGTTTTTATCATTTGTACTATTCTAGTATATCAACAGATTCAGCATGTAAAAAATAGAGATTTAGGTTATAATAAAGACCAGTTAATTTCATTAAATGTCAATGGTAGCATGATTGAAAAATTTTCAGTCATAAAGCAAGATTTATTAAATACTGATGCTGTAACTGGAGTTGCTTTAAGTAATTCGAATGTTTTAAATGGCGGAAATAATGGTTCAGGATTACAATGGACTGGTGGCACAAATACAGAAGATGTATTGATTTCTTTTAGGTTAGTGAGTTCAGATTTTCTTGAGACAACAGGTATGGAACTTGTTGAAGGTAGAGGTTTTAGTGAAAATGTTGCTAAGGATAGTACAAGCGTTTTAATTACCGAATCTTTTGCCAAATTAATGGGAGAAGGTAGTGCTATTGGGAAAAAAGTAATACGAGATGAGACATATACAGTTGTTGGTGTAGTGAAAGACTACTTATATGGTAATATGTATAATAATAGCGATCCTGTATTATTTCTTAATTATCATGGGGAAGCTAATTATATGTACTTAAAAACAAACCCTGAAATCGCCACAGTCAATATGCTTTCTAAGGTAGAAAGTGTGATGAAAAAGCACAATCCAGCATTTCCTTTTGAATATACATTTGTGGACGAAACGTTTAATGCTAAATTTAAAAGTGAACAACTTATAGGTAAACTGTCACAACTATTCGCTTTACTCGCAATATTGATTTCTTGCTTAGGTCTTTTTGGCTTAGCAGCTTATACTGCAGAACAACGTAGCAAAGAAATTGGAGTGCGTAAGGTTTTGGGTGCAAGCGTATCTGGTATTGTGAAATTACTTTCTAAAGACTTTTTAAAACTTGTAGGTATTTCTATTTTAATAGCCATTCCTATTGCATGGTATTTTATGCAAGATTGGCTTCAAGACTATGCTTATCGTATTGAAATCAACTGGTGGGTTTTTGTATTTGCTGGTATTGCTGCTATTCTAATCGCAATAGTAACTGTAAGCTTTCAAGCTATTAAAGCTGCAATTGCTAATCCAGTGGATAGTTTAAAAACGGAATAAAACCATCATCAATCAAAAAATAAATAATCATGATAAGTACACATTTTAAAATAGGTATCAGAAATGTTCTAAAGAACAAAGGCTTTTTTATACTTAATGCTGGCGGATTGATTATTGGTTTGACTTCAGTAATCCTAATAAGTTTATGGGTTCATAGTGAATTAAGTTTTAATAAAGAATTAACCAATTACAATACGATTGCTAGTGTCATGCAAAATAGAACATTTGCAGGTGAAATAGAGACTAATATAGGTCAGGCTATGCAATTAGCACCTGAGCTAAGAAGTCAATATGAAAGTCATTTTAAGCATATTGTAACTGCCACTAGGCGTAATGATTATGAAATAACTTATAATAAAAATATTGTTGTAGTTGATGGAAGATTTGCAGAACCTGGTTTGACACATCTTTTAGATTTGAAAATGATTAAAGGTAGTAAAGACGCACTTTTAGATATATCATCTGTTTTAATTTCAGAAAGTACATCCAAAAGCATATTTGGTGATCGTGATCCAATAGGTAAAACTTTAAAGTTAAACTCCTCTCTTGAAATGAAAGTTGCTGGTGTATACAAAGATTTGCCAGAAAATTCGAATTTTAAAAAATTGAATTTTATAGCACCATGGGAGCGATTAAAAACTAGTCAGAACTACGAAGGGAGATTGGGTTGGGGAAATCGTTGGTTTCAAGTTTTTGTACAATTAAATGAGGGTAGTACTCTTGGTAGTGTATCTGGACTTATTAAAAATGTTGTTAAAACAAATAACAGTAAAGATCCAGGGAATCCGGAATTATTTCTTTTTCCAATATCAAAATGGCATTTATATTCTGAATTTGAAAATGGTATTAGTACAGGAGGAAAGGTTGAATCTGTAAAAATATTTAGTATTATCGGAATTTTTATACTGCTTTTAGCATGTATTAATTTTATAAATTTAACTACAGCAAATGCATTAAAAAGAGGTAAGGAAGTTGGTGTTAGAAAAACATTAGGATCTACTCGTAAACAATTGATTTTTCAATTCTTCACTGAATCTTTCTTACTTATTTTATTTTCATTTTGCATAGCATTAGCCTTAGCTTTTATATTACTCCCTCAATTTAATACGATTACGCTAAAAGATGTTTCTGTTCCTTTTGATACATGGCCATTTTGGCTAGCTAGCCTTTCATTAATAGTTATAACTGCTGTTTTAAGTAGTCTTTATCCTTCTGTTTATTTGTCTTCTTTTAGACCTGTTAAAGCATTAAAAGGTGTAAACGATAATAATAAAAGTCCCTTAGTATTAAGGAAAACACTTATTGTAACGCAATTTGTGATTTCTAGTGTGTTGATTATTGGAACATTAACCATTGTGAGTCAAATTAACCATGTTAAAGATAGACCGATAGGATTTGATAAGGATTTATTGGTAAGCGTACCTATAAATAATGATAAAGTATTACAAAGCTTTGAATCTATACAAAATGAACTTTTAGCATCTATTCATATTGATCAAGTAACAGCTTCAGATGTAAAAGTAACTAGTACATATACAACAAATGGAGGCTTTGATTGGAATGGGAAGGATCCAAATTTTGAAGAAGAATTTTATACGATACGAGCTACTCTTGGTTTTGGTGAAATGATAGATTGGGAGATCTTAGAAGGTAGGGATTTTTCTCAAGAATTTGCTAGTGATTCATTAGCTTTTCTAGTTAATGAAACAGCTGTAAAATATATGAATCTAGAAAACCCCATTGGAGAATTTATTAATTGGGGAGGTGACGAGAATTATAAAATTATTGGTGTCGTTAAGGATATGGTGACACTATCTCCTTTTGATCCTATTGTACCTACCTTGTACGTCTTACATCAAGGAGATTATTTAAATTATATAAATATAAAAATAGCATCTAATACAGATAATGTTGAAGCTGCAATGAATACGATAGAAAGTGTTTTTCATAAATATAACCCAGAAAATTTATTTACTTATACATTTTTAGATGATGAGTATCAAGAGAACTTTATTGCTGAAAAGCGAACGGCTAAATTAGTAGGTATATTTTCAATTGTTGCAATATTTATAAGTTGTTTAGGGGTTTTAGGTCTTTCTATATATATGGCTGTTCAACGAAAAAAAGAAATCGGTATACGGAAAGTTTTAGGTGCTTCGGTAAAATCCATTTGGCAATTATTATCAAAACAATTTATAGTACTTGTTATTATTTCATTGTTAATTGCAATGCCTATAGGATATTACCTTTCTTCGCAATGGTTGTTAGAATATAGTTATCGCATAGATATAAACTTTTGGATTTTTGCATTAGCTGGAGGTATTACAATTGGAATTACTATAGTAACTGTAAGCTTTCAAGCCATTAAAGCTGCAATTGCTAATCCAGTAGATAGTTTAAAAACGGAATAAAATAATCAATCGAAAATCAATCGTCATGATAAAGAGTTATATAAGAATAGCATGGAGAAACATCAAAGGAAGCCCTTTGTTTTCCTCAATAAACATATTAGGTTTAACTTTAAGTTTAGCGATAGCTACTTTACTATTTCTATTTATTCATCACGAGAACAGTTTTAATACGTCATATGCCAAAAAAGAGCAGATCTATAGAGTTATATCTGAAGCCAAAGAGTACGATGAAAAACTTTATCCTACTGCAGCCGCAATGGTTGCACCAACAAGTGTTATCGATATTCCAGAAGTTTTAGACGCTGTAAGACTTTACAAACACGGCTTTGGAAAATCAGCGTATATTAGTACTGGTACATCAGAGTTTATTGAATCGTCATTGTTTTATGCAGATTCAAGCTTGTTTAATGTTTTCGATTTAAAACTGACACAAGGTTTAGTTGATGAAGCGTTAAAAAAGCCAAACACTGCAATAATTTCAAAAAATACGGCACGACGTTATTTTGGAACTGACCAAGTTATAGGGAAAGCATTAAGAGTAGATAACAGAACAGATATTGAAATTACTGGTGTATTTGAAGATTTGCCTTCAAATGTGTCTTTAGACGGTAATATCTATATTTCGTTTGCAACAAGTTTTTTTGCCAAACGACCAACTTGGTCTAATATAAGTTTAGAAACGTACCTTTTAACAACTAAAGATGTAAAACAAGAAGTTTTAAAAGACAAGCTTGTGGATATGTTGCATAAAAATGTTGAAGAAGAATCACGTTGGTATACTTTAGACCTTCAGCCTTTAAACGAAGTGCATTTGTATTCAAGTCATTTGGAGAGTGGTGTTAGTTCTCGAAAAGGATCTATAGAGCAAGTGAAAAGTTTGACTTGGCTCGCTTTACTAATTCTTGTAATTGCTTGTATTAATTATATGAATTTAACAACTGCTCGCTCTCAAAAACGTGCAAAAGAAGTTGGTATTAGTAAAACACTAGGCGCCTCAACTAAAAATTTAATCGCTAGATTTTATGCTGAAACAGGTTTAATAACTGCCATTTCAATTATTTTAGGTTTAGTTTTGGCATTCATTTTTCTTCCAATGTTTAACCAACTTTCGGGTAAAGAAATTCCGAATTCTATGCTCACTTCAGCTGTTTTTATATTATCTATTATAGGTGTTTGGCTAGTGTCAACACTTTTGGCTGGTTCTTATCCAGCGATATATATGTCTAGCCTTTCGGCTAAAAAAATATTAAATGGTGGAAAAGTGGGCTCATTTTGGGCAACAAATATTAGAAAAGGTTTGGTGGTCATACAGTTTATTGCTTCAACCGTCTTAATTGTTGGTGTATTTGTAATCTACAATCAGCTCAAATTTATTCAAGATAAAGATTTAGGTTTTGATAAAGAACAAGTCGTAGCTATTTCAATTAGTGGAATACGACAAGCAAATACTGTAGATTTATTAACTCAAAAATTAGAAGCTTTGCCAATGGTTTCAGAAGTAGGAGCTGCTCAGGGTTATCCTGGAAAATCAGTTAGTGGAAGAACAGTTAGTAATCCACTTAATACCAATGCAAGTTTGGCTGTGCAAACCAACAGAGTAGGAGCAAAGGCATTAGAAGTTGTAGGCTTAAATTTTATTGCTGGAAAAAATTTGCCAATGGTTAAAGCTGAAGGCGATTCGTTAATTGAAGTAGTAGTAAACAAAAAAATCACAGAGTTTTTAGGCTTTACTCCAGAAGAGGCAATTGGTAAAAATATTCAAATGCTTCCAAGTGATAATGCATATATTGTTGGAGTTGTGGACGATTTTCATTATGCTTCATTACGTGAGCCAATTGGTGCTTATGCGTTTCATAATTATCCAAGCGAACGAAAAGAGTTTTTATTAATTAAAATGAATGTTTCAGACCTTAGTCAAAGCATCACACAATTAGATGAAACATATAAGTCTACAGTGCCAAACGTACCTTTTGATTATAGTTTTTTAGATGAAAATATTGAGAAACTTTATATAGAAGAAAAACAAACTGCTACCATAGGAATGATTTTTTCAATATTAGCTGTCTTTGTTGCTTGTTTGGGACTTTTTGGTTTAGCAGCATTTACTGCAGAACAACGTGATAAGGAAATTAGCATCCGTAAAGTCCTTGGTGCTTCAGTTTCTGGCATTGTAAAACTACTTTCAATTGACTTTGTAAAGTTAGTTGCTATTGCTTTAATTATTGCTTTTCCATTAGCATATTATATTATGAATAACTGGTTGCAAGATTTTGCTTTCAGAATTAATATCAGTTGGCATCCATTTGTGTTTACAGCAATTTGTGCGCTTGCAATTGCATTACTTACTGTAAGTATTCAAGCTATAAAAGCGGCATTATCAAACCCTATTAAAAGTTTGAAAACAGAATAATTGAATTCATTAATAATCAAGAAAACATAAAATCATGAAAAATTTAAAATACATAACAATCATAGTTTTGACTTTTTTAGGCCAGGTTGTTATAGCGCAAACAAAGAAAGAAGTTGAATCTTTTAATAAAGTCATTATTAGCCCTCATATTGAAACCACTTTCGTTCAAGGAGATGAAGAATCGGTAACTATTTTAGAGAACACCTTGTCAGACGATAAAGTAAATATTGAAGTTAATGGCGGGACTCTTAGAGTGTATTTAGATGATGCCAAAGTAACAACAAAACATAAGAAAGTAGTTAAAAATGGTGTTAAGATGAAAGTGCCTATTTACAAAGGCAAAGTATTGACTTTAAAAGTAACATATAAAAATATTGATAATTTATCATTGAGAGGTGAGCAAAGTACAGTTTGCGAGAGTCTAATTAGTGTTGAAAAATTTGATCTTAAAATTTATGGAGAATCTCAAGTTACATTTAATGAAGTGAATATTAAAGATTTTGACGTTGATGTATATGGTGAGAGTCAATTAACAATAGAAAAAGGAACTACAGATAATCAGCATATCACAGCTTATGGGGAAGGGGAAATCAACCTAATAGAAGTAGATAATAAAACTTCTAGATTAAAAGCTTATGGTGAAGCTGAGTTTAGAATTCAGTCTTCTAAAAACATAAAATTTACAGCTTACGGTGAAGCTGAATTATATTATAAAGGAACAGCAGAAGTAAGTAAAGGCTTAAGTTTTGGTGATTCTCAAATCAATCGTATCGATTAATAAAATATCAAAAAATGACAAATACACTATTAAGTCTAAATGAAGCAACAAGAACTGTAAATTCAGGAAGTAATAAGGTTACACTACTAGATAATATCGATTTACAAGTTAAAGAAGGTGAGTTTATTTCACTAATGGGACCATCTGGCTCTGGGAAATCAACACTATTGAATTGTATCGGAATGTTAGATAGTTTTACTGGAGGAGGTTACACATTTTTGGGAGAACCAGTTCATAGCATGAAAGAAAGAAATAGATCTAAATTATATAAAGAATATATAGGGTTTGTATTTCAGGCTTATCACTTAATTGATGAGTTAAATGTTTGGGAAAATATTGAAACGCCATTACTATATAAGAATGTAAAATCTTCTGAACGTAAAGCTTTAGTCGCTGATATGTTAGATCGTTTTAGTATTGTAGGTAAAAAAGATTTGTTTCCTCAGCAACTAAGTGGTGGGCAACAACAACTAGTGGGAATTGCTAGAGCATTGATAGGGAGGCCAAAATTGATTTTGGCAGATGAGCCAACAGGAAACCTTAACTCTAAACAAAGTACAGAAATTATGGAATTGTTTTCTCAGCTAAATAAAGAAGGAGTTACTATAATTCAAGCTACCCATTCAGAGAAGAATGCCTCATATGGCTCAAGAATCATAAATTTATTAGATGGGAAAGTAGTCTCATAATAACAAGGAAATCATGATAAATAAACACATTATTTTTACCCTCATAGTTTTGATGGGTTTGGTAGGATACACTCAAGATTTAAATAAGAAAAGCTATTCATTAGATGAGTGTATTGCTATTGCTTTAGAGAATAATCTCGATTTAAAATCGGCAGATTTACGAGCTAATTCTGCTAAAGTAAATCATCAACAATCTAAAGCCAATTTTTTACCAAGTATTAATGGTAATTTTAATTTAGGTGTTAATGATGGTCGAAGTATAGATCCATTTACCAATGATTTTATCAATCAGGAATTAACATTCTCTAATATGGGTTTAAGTTTAGATATGACTATTTTTAATGGTTTTAGATTGTTAAACACAGCAAAACAAAATCGTTTAAATAGAAAGGCTTCCGAGTTAGAGAAGGAGGCAGCTCAACAAGATCTAATTTTAAATGTTACTTTAACTTATTTGCAAGTTTTGAATAGTAAAGCAGTTTTGGACTTAACAAAACAGCGCTATCAGACCACTAAAGAGCAATTAAAAATTCAAAAAGATTTTTATGAAAATGAATCTGGAAATCCAGCTGATTATGCTGATATTTTAGGGCAGATTGCTAGTGATGAAACTAGTGTTTTAAATTCTGAATCTAGTTTGAATAATGCAAGATTAGCACTTGTAAGGCTTATGAACATTCCTGATAATGTAAATATTGATGCTAAGTCTATACTTTTAGATTTTGAAAAATATAATTTATCAGCAATTGAGGTTTATAATGAGGCACTTCAAAATTTAGCAACATTCAAAGCTAGAGAAATGCGCATTGAAGCGGCTAAAAAAGGAGTTAATGTAGCAAAATCTCAATTTACACCAGAGGTATCTGTTTTTGGGGGTGTTAATACCAATTATTCTAGTGCAGCACAGCTTTTTAATTCAACTGGAACAAGTATTGTAGAAACTGGTGATTTTGTAACTGTAGGCACACAAGATATACCTGTTATGACAGAACAAACCAATTTTGAAGCAGAAACTATTGGCTATAAAGATCAGTTAGATAACAATCTAAATACTGTAGTTGGTATTGCTGTAAGTGTACCACTTTTTAATGGATTTAGAGCAAAAAATAATGTGGCTCTGGAAAAGATTAGAGTAGAAGAGTCTATTTTAGAATTAGAGCGTACACATTTAGATATTAAAAACGCCATCTCACAGGTTCATTTTGATATGGAAGCCGTTTACAACCGTTATCAAAGTTTATTAAGACAAGTTGAAGCTTATGAAGAATCGTACCGAATTAATGAAATACGATTTAATAACGGAGTGTCGAATTTTTTAAACTATGTGACAAGCAAAAATAATTTAGACAATGCGAAAGTGAATCTAACCAACGCGAAGTACGAGTATTTATTACGTGTGAAAGTTTTAGATTATTATAGAGGAGGAGTTAATTAATTCCATTTTAAACTACTGCGTTCATGCCAATAATTTTCAGGGAATACAACAAATGATTTTAACTTAGAGATCTCATCGTTATTTAATTCAAAATTTAAAGCCTTTAGATTTTGTTTGACTTGATTAGTATTTGAAGCTCCACTGAGAATTAGAGTAGGTTCTAAATAGTCCATAATAAAACGCAATGCAATAGCATCAACACCAACTGAATACTTTTTTGAAAGCTTTTCTAAATATTTGTAAGCAGCTTCATACTCTTGAAACTTTGAATTTCTAAATACACGACCATTTGCTAAAGCTTCTTTGATAATTATGGTTTTTCCAGATACTAATAGCTGTTTTAAAATATGAAAAGTAGATTGTTCAAATAGGTTGAAAGTCACTTGGTAACTATCAAACAAGGCTCGATCATTAAAGACAACTTTTTGTGCTTCTTCTATAATTTTTACTTGCTCAGTTCCGCTAGATGAAATTCCAATTTTTAATCCATGTTTTTGTTTCAACTCATTAAGTCGAGATAAAACAGCATCATTAGTTAAGACAGCACTATCTATAGTTGCAGAGTGAATTTGATAGATTTTTAGATTAGGCAACAATGCTTTAGAGACTTCCCATTGCTCGTTTAATTTATCAATAGAATGCTCTTTGATTTCATGTTTGCCATTAAACCCTATTTCCCAATTTGCAACATAAGTATAGCCAAATTTTGTAGAGAGATTTACATCACTATGATCTCTAGAGTTATTCCACTCAAATAAAAACTGTTCGCCAAGTCCATAAGAAGGAGCGACATCAAAATCTCTAATACCTAGGGCATAACTATCGTCTAAGACTTTAAATGCGTTTGTCTTAAATCCGTCAATAGATTTATCCACATCTTGTTCTAATCTAATATTTATATAATCTGGTCTGCCCAAAGCTGCTAAACCTAATCCGATTTTTGTATGACTCATATAGAAATCCTAAGCGTTTTTTATTTGACAAGTTTTACAAGTATAAGTGTCTTTTTGAATGGTAATACCGTCAATATTACTCTCTACAACTTTATTGATAAAGTTATTATAGGTTTCATCTCTTTTGTCATTTTTACTGCCTTTCATAAACTCATAGAATTCACCTTCCCATTCTTGTTTTCCCCAACAATTTGGACAAATGCCCTCAGGAGTATTGCCTGTTGGCTCATTGTTAATTTTTTTACTGAAGTAACTTTTTATAGATTCAATTAATGTCATTGTTTTAAATTTTAAGTTGTTTGTATAAAGTCTTTATTGACTTGACTTGAAAACTTTTCTAGTATGAGTTTCAATTTTGGGTTTATAAAACGTTCACAAAAAGGCTTTTTAGGATTTTTTTGATAGTAATTCTGAATGGTTTCACGTGAAGCTTTAAATTCTGAAAAAGGAAACACTTTAGTGATGAGTTCGTTTTCAAACTCAGACTGAAACTCACTTAAAATCTTCAACGAAGTATTAAACTGCTTCACTGAATAGGTGTAAATAGCAGAGCGATATTTGTTTCTCATAGAATGTGCAGAGGTGCTTTTGTGCGTATGCAAATGAATTTCAATCAATGTTTGAAGTGATATGTTTTTAGCATCAAAATGGACAATCACAGCTTCAGAAAAAGAATTGTTTTCATCAGTTGAAGCTACATAACCTTGTTCTACTTTTTCAACACCTTTTAAGTATTGAAAGACAGCTTCTGTACACCAATGACAACCACCTCCTAATGCTATTTTAGTTTGTCTAACCATTTATTTAGATCTTTGTTAGATGGGTTTCTAAGTTTCTTTAAACCGATTGTAATAGTCGGAAAGTTAAGCCTTTTATTCTCATATAGATTCCTCAATTCTTCAACATATTCATTATTTTCTTCAACATCTAGAAAAGAAAAATCTAACTCTTTCTGGTTTAAAAGGTCTTTGTAGTATTGCGTTTTATGGCACCTTTCAGCGCCATAAAGTTTAATTTTTGAATTCATTTTTAAAGTGTTTTTAAAAACTCAATTGCGGCCTCTGGGTTTAAGTGAAAATCACTAAACACCACATTATCGTGCTTATCAATAAAGATAAACCATGGTGTTCCACCTGTTTGATAGTTTGTCATAATGTTAGATCGCGATTTACCATCGTCACCAGCATCGTGCCCAAAGGGGATTTTTAGGTCATAGCGTTTTTGAGTTTCTAGCATTTTCTCATAAGTGTTGGAATCGTGACCTTCAAAAACAGTTTGTAAAGCCATGAATGCTATATTATTATTGTCTTTTAAAGCGTTAACCATGTTTTTTAAATCTGGTAAGCCTTTACTGTGGCAACCAGGGCACCAACTTTGAAAACAATAGACAATCTTAAATTTTCCTTTGTAATCAGATAATTTTATTGGTTCTGTTTTATTTCCATTAGCATCAATCCATTGATTGACATCGAATTCTGGTGCTTTAAATACTTGCTTTTCTGTTTGATTTGACATCATATGTGCCTTTCTTTTTTAATTTTTAAGATTAGTCTCTACTGGCAATTCATTTTCAGAATTGCCATAGAGTATTTAATATGTACTGCTTGATTAAGCGCTTTTTAGCTTATCTGCATGTAGTTTGCGAAGCTTCATTAGTTTTGGTGTAATTACAAAACTACAATAGCCCTGAGCTTGATTGTTTTTATAATAATCTTGATGTTCTTTCTCAGCTTCATAAAAGGTTACAGCTTCAGAAATTTCAGTAACTATTGGGTCTTCATAATACGGTGTTAACTCCTTAACTACGATTTCTGCTATTTCCTTTTGATTATCATCATGATAATAAATTACCGAACGATATTGTGTGCCACGATCTGCGCCTTGTTGATTAAGGGTTGTTGGATCGTGAGTGGTCATAAAAATGACTAGGATATCTTCGTAAGTAATCACGTTAGCATCAAAAGTAACTTGTATAACTTCTGCATGGCCAGTTAAGCCTGAACAAACTTCGCGATATGTTGGTCTTCCAGGTACATTACCACCAGAATAGCCAGACACTACCTTTTCTACACCTTTTACTTCTTGAAATACAGCTTCTGTACACCAAAAGCATCCTCCGCCAACTGTGGCAATTTGCATATTAGTTGTCATTAGGCGTTCTCGGTATTTAAAATCATGGATTCTGAATTAATACAATAGCGCAATCCGCTTGGTTCTGGGCCATCTGGGAAAATATGCCCTAAATGTGCATCACATGTATTACACATTACCTCTACGCGTACCATACCAAAAGACGAATCTTTTTCGTACTTAATTGCGTTTTCTTTTATTGGCTGTGTAAAACTTGGCCAACCTGTACCAGAACTAAATTTAATTGTAGAATCAAACAAAGGAGTATCACAACAAACACAGTTGTATTGCCCTTCGTCATAGATACTACATAGTGCACCACTATGCGCACGTTCTGTACCTTTTTGTCTAGTAATTCTAAATTGCTCTGCAGTTAATTGAGCCCTCCATTCTGCCTCTGTTTTTTCAACGCGTCTGTCTGGCGCTGGGTTTCCGTTTACGGAAAAGTTGATAACATCTTTCCAAGTTAGCATACTGTTGGTTCCTTTCTTTTCTAGTTAATAAATATGCTTTATAAAGATATGAATATAGTCGGATTGTTTATGATTTCCTTACATGGTAAAAAAAGCTTGTTAAAACATCCAGCCATTCTTAGTATGAATCTGTCAACAGGTTAAAAAAAACTAAGTTTTCTTTCATGATTGTTTATTTTAAAACTAAGAGGTGGTACGTAATTTATACGTACCACCTCTTAGTTAACATTACTAGCTTTTATTGTAATTTTGTTAAGACAGTTATAATTAAGTAGCATTGTTTTCCGAATTATGGTAAAGTTTTATGAATTATTGGTGTTGAATACTATATTATGTTTTTACATGGCTAACATAGGTGCTCAAAATGATAGTCTCGATGTTGAAAAACTATATGTATCAGGGATTCAGCATTTAAGGATTGACCCAGTGAAATCTTATGATAATTTTGAGAAGGCACTATCAATTGTTAATGACAGTATTTTAAAAAAAGACAAAAACAATCATCATTTTTTATTACGCAAAGCCCTAATCCTTGATAGACTAGGTTTCTATTATAGAAAAAATACAGATTATACAAATAGTCTCAACTGTCTTCAACAAAGTTTAACTATAAAAGAAACTATTGGAGAGACAGAATCTATTTCTCTTACTTATTCTTATTTAGGGAGTCTATATTTGCGAAAAAATGATAGAGAGAGGGCAATAAAGTTTTTAAACAAAGCTATGGGGTTCGCAGAGAAGTATAATCATGACGAGATTCCTTATATTCTAAACCTTTATTCTAATTGTTATTCAACTTTTAAAGATTATGAAAAAGGAAAAATATATGCCCTAAAGGCTTATAAACATTCGGACTCTATAAATGATATTAAAGAGAAAACTTATGCATTAACACTTTTATCAAGATATAGTCAAAAAAACACTGATTATAATGCTTCTATTGAATATTCATCAAGAGCACTTAAACTAGCAATAGCATCAGGTGATATAATATTTATAGAATTGTGTAATAAAGAACTTGGATATGCCTATAGAAAATTAGAAGAACCTAAAAAGGCATTAGACTATTATTTAAAATCTTTAGAGTTATCAAAAAAAATAGGGTTTAAAAATCGAATAGCAAACCGTTATTTAAGTGTTAGTAACGCTTATACAGATTTAAATGAACACGAAACTGCCTTTTATTATTATAGATTATATAAAAGGCAACAAATAAAAAATCTAAACATTAAGAATATTAGAGACTTTGCAGAATTAGATGCCGACTATAAATACAAAAGAGAAAAATTAAAGGATAGTTTATTATTTGTACAAGAAAAAAAACTATCTGAAGCCAAAATAGAAACTCTATCGGCAGAAAATAGAATAAAAAAACAATGGATGCTATTTGGCGGGATTGGATTATTGGTACTATTTTCAATAATTTATTTAATACGCTTACAAAAGTTCGCTACCTCAAAACAAAAATTACAACAGCAGTTTTCTCAAGACTTAATTAATGAACAAGAAAAAGAACGCTCGCGCTTAGCAAGAGAATTACACGATAGCATAGGTCAAAAATTAATTTTTTTATCTAAACAAACAAAACATTTAGGGGATGAGCATATGGAAAATATTGCAGATAGCACCCTAGATGAAATACGAAGCATCTCTAGAGGGTTACATCCTTCTAATCTTGAACGTTTAGGGCTAACCGAAGCTATTAATGCTCTAGTGTATAAAATTAACGCAAATACAGATTTGTTTTTCACAGATGAAATTGAGAATATCGATAATGTTTTACCTAAAGAATCAGAATTGCATCTCTATAGAATCATTCAAGAAACATTAAGTAATATCGTAAAACATTCAGAAGCTAAGGCCATAAAAATGAACATTAATAAAACACCTTCAGGAATTAATGTTATGATAAGTGACAATGGTAAAGGATTTGATTTTCAAGCTAAATATAAAACTATGAGCTTAGGATTAAAGACCTTGTTAGAACGCGCCAAAATAATTGACGCTAATATTCACTTTGACAGCCAAATAAGTAACGGAACTAACATGAAACTAAACATTCCTATACAATCTTAAAAAATGAATAGACTAATAGTTACGCTCTTTTTATTCTGTTCTTTGGTTCTAGTTGCTCAAGACAACACTAACCAAAATGAGAATAATAAATCCGAGCAGATAAAGGTCATTGACACTACCTTTATTCAGTTAGAAAAAGAACTGAATAAAGCGACCTCAGACACATTGAAAGCCCAAGTTTTATTTAAAATGGGCGTGCATTTTTATGGTAAAGACTTTGCAAGAACTAAGCGCTATTTATTAGAAGTTCCAGAGATATTAAAAGCTAACGATAGTTTTAGTAATGGCTTGCGTGGTCAAGCTTATCAGTATTTGGCAGCAGCAACAACAGATCGAGGGAGTTATCCCGAAGCGATGACATATTTTGTTAAATCAATGGCATATTTCGATGCAACTAAAGACTCTATTAGAATGGCAAACTTGTTCCATAACATGGCTATACTGCATGATTTTCAAGGAGATTTTCAATCTGCAAAGAAAAAATTATACCAAGCAATTCATATCAATACTATTTATAAAGATACACTAGGTCTTGCGTATAACTATTCGACATTAGGTGAAAATTATGGTATGATGAAGGAACCCGATTCTGCAATGTTGTTTTTTAATAAAGCTAAAAAATTATTTACTTCAATAGAGTATCAAAATGGGCTTAACAACTTAAAAGCTCATTTAGCTAAATTTCACAGAGGATTAGGCGACTATAAACAAAGCATTACACTATTTAAAGAATGTTTAGATTATGGTGTTAAAAATCAAATAGATGTCTATCAAATTATTTATGCTAATAAATTAGCATGGTCTTATAAGGATTATGGCGATTATATAAACGCTTTAAAATATAATGCACAATCATTAGACTTAGCCATTAAAAATAATAATAAACAATGGATTGTTAATGGGTATTTACAAAAAAGTGAAATCGAAGAACATTTAGGTAATTATAAAAAAGCTTATGAAAGTGCTCAATTTTACAAACAGTATTCGGATTCTATTTTTAATAAAAAAAATATAAAGAAAATTCAGGAACTGGAGCTTACCTATCAATTTAGAAAAGAGAAAGAAAAAGATAGTTTACAATTGGTTAAAGAAAAGGAAATTGCTGAAACAAATGCTGAATTGTTATCAACCAAAAACAAAGTTAAAACACAATGGATGTTATTTGGAGGACTAGGCTTATTAGGTTTATTCTCAATTATATATCTATTGCGTTCCAAAAAATTTGCTCAAAAAGAAAAACTAATGCAAGAAGAATTTTCTAAAGATCTTATTAATGAGCAAGAAAAAGAACGAACACGTATTTCAAGAGAATTGCATGATAGTGTAGGCCAAAAATTAATGTTACTTTCAAAGAAAACGAAAAGTTTAGGCGATATCAGTATGGAAAAATTGGCGGATTCTACGCTCGAAGAAGTGCGCCATATCTCTAGAGGATTATACCCCTCTAATCTAGAACGATTAGGATTAACAGAAGCTATTAACGCTTTAATTTATGATATGAATGCAAATACCGATTTGTTTTTTACTGAAGAGATACATAATATTGATAAACTATTATCTAAAGATTCAGAGTTACATTTGTATCGTATAATTCAAGAAACATTAAGTAATATTGTAAAGCACTCTGAAGCTAAAGCGGTGAAAATTAATATTGAAAGAACAGAAAATACGGTTGAGGTATTTATTAGTGATAATGGAAAAGGGTTTGATTTAAACTCAAAAAAGGACAGTATTACTCTAGGCATGAAAACTTTATTTGAGCGTGCTAAGATTATAAATACGAATATGGATTTAAAAAGTAGTTTAGGCAAAGGAACAGTAATCACATTAAGTATTCCTATTAAACATGGGTAAAAATATAACTATAGTTACAGCAGATGATCATCCTATGCTTTTGAAAGGATTAAATGACGAATTAACATCCAATGGATATAATATTATTGGTCAAGCCAATAATGGAATACAAGCTTTAGAGGTGATTCTAAAATTACAACCTCAAATAGCATTGTTAGATATTGATATGCCAATGCTTACAGGTTTTGAAGTCATTAAAATGGCTAGAGAAAAAGGGTCTAAAACAAAATTCATCATACTATCCTTTCATAAAGAATCTTACTATATTGTACAAGCTAAAACATTTCAAATAGATGGTTACTTACTTAAAGAAGACTCTTTTTTCGAAATAGAACATTGTATAAAAGAAGTCATGGATGGTAATATCTATTTTAGTAAATCTATTGATGAACAACCTCTAAACATTGCAACTGGAGAGCTTAAACGTTTAAAATTATTGACACTTTCTGAAACAAAAATATTAAAGCTTATTGCACAAGAGATTTCTAATCATGATATAGCCAATTCTCTTTCATTATCAATTAGAACGATTGAAAAACACCGTAGTAATATTATTAATAAGTTAGATCTTAAAAAGGAAAACAATGCCTTAACAAATTGGGCTTTGGTGAATAGAAGTATTATTCTATCTCAATAAAATACGTATTAGTACGTATTTTATACGTGTTGGTGCTTATTTTAATTACCCATAAGTGTTTATAAATTGCGTTCTATTAATCCTAAAAGTTACTACTTGCAAATAATTATAGCACATAGAGATAAGCACTATACAAGTAAATTAAAAAAAGGGCTTTTTGAAAAAGGCTTTAAAGATATTCATACTTTTAATAATGGCTTTGCCGTTTTAGCTCACATTGTTACTTACCACAGTAAGCTTATTATAATTGAAGAGAATTTACCCGATTTAAATGCAAACGATATAAAAAGAGCGATGATTTTTAAGGGTATAAAATCTAAACTTGTTATTATAAAAAACACGCATGAAAAACTTCAAGGAATTGAATATATATTTTCTCAATGCGATACAGTTTTAAAAAGACATCTCCACTCCTAAAGCTTGATTTTAAGTTAATACTAAGCTGTTTTAAATACTACATTTTATAAATAAACTTCAAATTATACGTACCACTACGTAATATTTAAGAGTCAGTTCGTATTTCAAAAATCTATTGTCCAGACTAAATTGCACATGATTAAAAAAACTAACAATTATGAAAACAAAAATCCCATTACTCAATCATCTAGGACTTCTTTTTTCGTTTTATAACAAACTTGAAAGTAAAAAGATGATTTTCTTTTTAACCTTTATCATATATAGTTTTAGCCTCTCTTTAACGGCTCAAACTACTATTACAAGAGGAAATGGTTTGTTAGTAAATATTCCTGACAACAACACTAGTGGGGCTACAGCTATAGTTCCTTTTAACGATATCCCAGCTAATGCCATTTTAACTAATATAGAGGTCTCATTAGGTATTAATCATGGACTTGCTGGAGATTTAAAAATGGAACTGGTGGCTCCAACAGGAAATACTATTGTTTTAGTAAATCGACCAGCACGCGTATTTCCTGATGAAACAGTATACGATACAAGTAACTTTAACAATAATTTTGAAATTAATTTTTCGGATGTCTATACCAATGATGCCAAACTTATGGGGTCAACGATATCATCAGGTGATGTTATATGTGAAGACGATGGGATTTGTGATTATTATCCTAATGATGAAGCCTGTAGTCGAAAAACATTTGCCGATCTTACAAATGAAGTGAACGCAGGTGCTGGAGCACAAGGAAATTGGAAAGTAATTGTATCTGATTTAGTTGGAGGTGATATAGGCAATTTTATAGTAAGTGGTATTAGTTTAACCTATATTGTAACTGAACAAACCTCAATATCAAGAGGAAATGGCTTACTCGTAAATATTCCTGACAACAATGCATCTGGGGCAACAGCTACAGTGTCTTTTAATGATGTTCCCAATAGTGCTATATTAACTAATATAGGTGTGTCTTTAGGGGTTAATCATGTATGGTCTGGTGATTTAAAAATGAAATTGATAGCTCCTACCGGTGATGAAATTGTATTAGTAAATCGACCTGCACGTATATTTCCTGACGAAACGGTATACGTTGCAAGTGACTTAAATAGTAATTTTGAAATTAGTTTTTCTGATGCTTTTCTAAATGACCCTAAACTCATGGGATCTACGTTGTTATCAAGTGATATTATTTGTAGAGATGATGGGATTTGTGACTACTATCCTAATGATGAAACCTGTAATCGAAAAACATTTTCCGATTTAATTAATGAAGTTAACAATGGTAGTGGAGCTCAAGGAAATTGGCAGGTAACTATATCTGATTTAAGTCAAAACAATATTGGTAATTTTATAGTAAGCGCTATTAGTTTAAGCTATGTAGATTCTGCTTGTAATATTGACACTGATAATGATGGTATAGTAGATTGTGAGGACGATGAAGTAAACTCACCGTGTCCTAATGATGTAGATGCAAATGGAGTATCAAATGACAGCGATAGTGATGGTGTACCTAATTGTTTAACAGGTTTTACACCTTTTATTACACAATGGGCAGTTGAGGCTGATGGAACCATCGAAATACCGCTGAATTTAAACGAAACGTATAATTATACTGTAGATTGGGGTAATGGTGATTTTGAAGGTAATATAACCGGCAATGTTACTCATACTTATGCTACTGCAGGCACAAAAACAGTAAAAATCTATGGAGATTTTCCAGCAATTGATTTTTCAAATTCTACTGAAGCAAACAGAAGCAAAATAGTAAATGTTACACAATGGGGAGATATAACATGGAAATCTATGGAAGGCGCTTTCTATTTGTGTGAAAATTTAGATGTTACAGCAAATGATGCGCCCAATCTTTCACAAGTAACAAGTACAAAAGAAATGTTTTCTGAATGTTCGTCATTAGTTGGTACCAGCGCATTTGATAATTGGGATGTGTCTAATGTTACGGATATGTTCAAAATGTTTTATTTAGCATCTAGTTTTAATCAAAATATAGGGAATTGGAATGTGTCTAATGTTCAAAATATGGGATGGATGTTTAGAAATACGCCTTTTAATCAAGATATAGGAAATTGGAATGTATCTAGTGTTGAAAGTATGACTAGTATGTTTGAACGGTCTTCATTTAATCAAGATATAGGGAATTGGAATATATCTGAAGTTTTAAATATGGATTTCATGTTTTTAGAAGCTGCCTCATTTGATCAAGATTTAGGAAATTGGGATATATCTAGTGTTGTAACCATGTTTGTAATGTTAGAAGATACAAATCTATCTACGCAAAATTATGACAATACGTTAATAGGTTGGGCAACAGATTCTAGTGGTTCAGTTGATGGAACTGATGATATTCCAACAGATATAACTCTTCATGCAAGCAGTACTTATTGTTTAAGCGAAGAAGCAAGAACTTTGTTAACAACATCTGTTCAAGATAATGGTTATGGTTGGACAATTAATGATGATAATAAAGATCCTTTATGTGATTTTAATGATTTTACACCTTTTATTACACAATGGACCGTTGAGGCAGGTGGAACTATCGAAATACCAATAAACACAAACGAAACGTATAATTATACTGTAGATTGGGGAGATGGTACTGTTCAAGGTAATAGAACCGGCAATGTTACTCATACCTATAGTAATGCAGGCACCAAAACAGTAAAAATCTATGGAGATTTTCCAACAATTAATTTTTTAAATTCTACTGAAGCAAACAGAAACAAAATAGTAAATGTTACACAATGGGGAGATATAGCATGGAGCTCTATGCAAGGAGCTTTCTCAAGTTGTATTAATTTAGATGTTACAGCAGAAGATGTGCCTAATCTTTCAGAAGTAACAAGTACAAAAGAAATGTTTGCTCAATGTTCATTATTAATTGGTTCTAGTGCATTTAATAATTGGAATGTATCAAGTGTTACAGATATGGCTGGTATGTTTGGTAATAGCTCATTTAATCAAGATATAGGGAATTGGAATGTATCTGAAGTTTTAAAAATGGACTTCATGTTTTTTAATGTGCCATTTAATCAAGACCTAGGAGATTGGGATATATCTAGTTTAGATAGTGCCTCTTTTATGTTTTTTGGGTCAGGATTATCAACAGAAAATTATGATGCATTACTAATAGGTTGGAGTACCCAAAATGCAGGAGAAGCTACAATCCCTTCTGCTGTAGAATTTCGAGGTGGATTATATTATTGTTCAGGAGTATCTAGTAGGGCATTTTTAATAAATGATAAAAGTTGGAATATTAGTGGTGATAATCTAGATCCTTTATGTGGTTTTACACCTTTTATTACAAAATGGACCGTTGGTGCAGATGAAAGTATTGAAATACCAATAAACACAAACGAAACGTATAATTATCGTGTAGATTGGGGAGATGGTACTGTTCAAAGTAATATAACCGGCAATGTTACTCATACTTATGCTACTGCAGGCACCAAAACAGTAAAAATCTATGGAGATTTTCCAGCAATTGATTTTTCAAATTCTACTGATGCAAACAAAAACAAAATAGTAGAGGTTACACAATGGGGAGATATTGCATGGGAATCTATGGTAGGAGCTTTCTTTGTTTGTACTAATTTAGATATTACAGCAGACGATGTGCCAGATCTTTCACAGGTAACAAATACAACCCAAATGTTTATTGGATGTTCGTCATTAGTTGGTAATAGTGTATTTGATAATTGGAATGTATCTACTATTATAAATATGGCTGGTATGTTTGCTTCTAGCGGATTTAATCAAGATATAGGAAATTGGAATGTATCTAATGTTCTAAATATGCCCAATATGTTTACTAATACCCCTTTTAATCAAGATATCTCTTCTTGGAATGTAAGTAAGGTTATATATATGCAAAATATGTTTTTTGATGCTGCCTCATTTGATCAAGATCTAGGCAATTGGGATATATCTAGTGTTGTCAATATGAATTATATGTTTAGTGGAGCAAATCTATCTACAGAAAATTACGACAATACCTTAATAGGTTGGGCAACAGATTCTAGTGGTTCAGTTGATGGGACTGATGATATTCCAACAAATATACCTCTTCGTGCAAGCAGCACTTATTGTTTATCAGAAGAACAAAGACAAGAGTTAATAGACACCTATGGTTGGATAATTAATGATGATAATAAAGATCCTTTATGTGATTTTAATGATTTTTCACCTTTTATTACACAATGGACCGTTGGTGCTGGTGAAAGTATTGAAATACCAATAAATTCTAACGAAACTTATAATTATACTATAGATTGGGGAGATGGTACTGTTCAAGGTAATAGAACCGGTAATGTTACTCATACCTATAGTGATGCAGGCACCAAAACAGTAAAAATCTATGGGGATTTTCCAGCGATTGATTTTTCAAATTCTACTCAAGCAAACAGAAACAAACTATTAACTGTAGAGCAATGGGGAGATGTGATATGGGCATCTATGGAGACGGCATTTAAAGATTGTTCAAATTTAAATATTACAAATGCAGGTATAGATACACCAAATCTTTCAGAAGTGACGATGTTAAGCGGTATGTTCAGAAATTGTTCGGCATTTAACTATAATATAGGCAATTGGGATGTATCTGGGGTTACAGATATGAGTTTTATGTTTTATAATGCAGTATCTTTTAATCAAGATTTAGGGAGTTGGAATGTAGCTAATGTTGAAAATATGACTTTCATGTTTGCTTTTAACAGCGCATTTAATCAAGATCTAGGCAATTGGAATGTATCTAAGGTTGAAAATATAGGAGGTATGTTTGCTTATAGCAGCGCATTTAATCAAGATATAAGCAATTGGGATGTAGCTGCTGTTACAAATATGACAGGTATGTTTCTTAATGCTGCCTCATTTGATCAAGATCTAGGCAATTGGGATATATCTAGTGTTGCCAATATGGGTTCTATGTTAGAAGGCGCAGCAAATCTATCTACACAAAATTACGACAACACCTTAATAGGTTGGGCAACTTTAGATCTTGGAGAAACTCAAATTCCAACAAATAAGACTTTTGATGCAAGCAGTACTTATTGTAATTCTGAAACAGAAAGACAAGAGTTAATAGACACCTATGGTTGGACAATTAATGATGATGATAGAGATCTTGAGTGTGTAGATGATTGTACAGATACAGATAATGATGGTATATGTGATGAGGATGATCAAGAAATCAACTCACCATGTCCACTAGATGTCGATGCTAACGGTGTCTCTAACGATGATGATGGAGATGGTATAGCAAACTGTGAGGATACTTGTGATAATACAGTAGATACCGATAACGATGGTATAGCAGATTGTGTAGATCAAGAGATCAACTCACCATGTCCACTAGATGTCGATGCTAACGGTGTGTCTAACGATGCAGATGGCGATGGTATTGCAAACTGTGAAGATACTTGTGATAATACAGTAGATACCGATAACGATGGTATAGCAGATTGTGATGATCAAGAAATCAACTCACCATGTCCACTAGATGTCGATGCTAACGGTGTGTCTAACGATAATGATGGTGATGGTATTGCAAACTGTGAGGATGATTGTGATAACAAGATAGATACTGATGGCGATGGTATAGCAGATTGTGATGACCAAGAAATCAACTCACCATGTCCATTTGATGTAGACGCTAACGGTGTGTCTAACGATGATGATGGTGATGGTATAGCAAATTGCGAAGAAGATGTTTGTAGTGATCAAACGGCTAATTTCTATAACAATATGCTTATTACCCCGTATTATGTAGATGTAAGTTATTCTGTTTTACTTCTTCCAGAAAACTCTAGTGATATTTCATTTTCTATTTACAGTATAAACCAAAAGAAGACCAGAAATTGGAGAAGGAACTATATTGAAGAAGTATCTGTATACTATCAAGATGGAACAGGAACTTGGTATTGGTTTAACACCTATAAAGGAGATGAAGTGTCTTCAGCTTCTATATCTATTACAGGAGAAGTACGAGGTTTAATTGTATCACTACAAGATGGGGATTATAATGGTTATACAACCTCCAATATGAGAATTAATTTCAGTGAAGTTACATATTGTGGTGATTCTAATAAATCATCTAGTTACCAAGGAGAAATGAATAATGATGATACTATAGTACCTGAAGATATTATATCTCAAATAAATAACGTAGACTTAGATGGTATTAAGTTATATCCTAACCCAGCAAGTGATGTGGTTTACTTAAAAGGAGATGCGTCTAAGCTTACACGTATAGAAGTATTTAATATTAATGGTCAACGTGTGTTAGTACAAAAACATGCATTAGACAAAATAGATATAAGTTCTTTAGAATCGTCTGTGTATATAGTAAAACTATACACGGCTAACTCATCTAAAAATATAAGGTTGATTAAAAAATAATTATATCTATTTAGATTAGTAAATATTAAAACCTCCTTATCACATGATAAGGAGGTTTTTGTTTATACGTACCACTACTTAGTATTTACGTGTCAGTTCGTATTTCAAAGGCCTGTTATTCAAACGATATTGCACATAATTCAAAACCTATAAAATCATCAGAATAAAATCCCAAATAAAAAATGAAAAAAATCACTCTATTTTTAATTATGAGTATGCTTTGCAATACTCTTCAAGTTTATTCTAAAACAAATTTAAATTCTAACGCCAATTTCGACGATCCTACAAGTTTAATAATAACAGGAATAATAGCAGGTGGTAATACAGTAGATGCGATAGAACTCTATGTTGTAAATGATATCCCAGACTTAAGTTTTTATGCTATTAGTATTGCTAATCAAGGCGGAGGTTCAGACGGGCCAGAATACTACTTAAATGGCTCGGCTTTAGCAGGAGACTTTATTTATTTAACTCATAATTCGTCTAACTTTCAAAACTTCTTTGGTTTTAATGCAGATTTTGATTTAAACAATCCCATCGCCGATCTTTTAGTGAGTGGTGATGATGCTGTTGAATTGTTTGTTGATATTGCCGGTACACCTACTTTAATAGATACTTATGGTGATGTTATAGCAGATGGTACTGGAACAGATTGGGATTATACAAGTAGTTGGGTGTATCGTAAAAATGGTACTGGACCAGATGGTGGATTTCAAATCTCAAATTGGCGTATATTAGACCCATTTCTAATTTCATATAATGCCTTAGGAGTTAACGCTGACTCTCCAATACCATTTCCTATTGGAACTTATGGTGAGCCTTACGATGATATTCCACCTACGGCCTTATGTATAAGTTTTGATTACACATTAGAGACTGGCTCTTTTTCTGTAACTCCAGATTTTATTGATAATGGTTCATCAGATAATGAAGGTATTGTGATCAGAAAGGTAAATGATACTGGTTTTAACTGTAATGATGAAGGTGTTAACCAAATTACACTCACCGTTTATGATGCGGCAGGTAATAAAGATACATGTACTTCAAATATAAATGTTACTTTAGGAGAATCTCAGATTCTATGCGAAGATAAAACAGTATCCTTAAGTTTTAATGGTGAAATAACAATAGATAAGTATGATGTCATAGCCGGTTTTGAAGGTCCATGTTTTGGTAAATCAGCAACATTATATCTTACAGAAACTGAACCTGTTTCAAACTATCAATTTCAAGGTGAAACGACTTCTAGCAGTCCAACTGATGATGCTTTTAATGATGGTAATGATTTGTATTATGAGTCTTTTTCATTCACTGTTTCATCAGACGGGAATTATTTACCAGAATTTAGTTTTAATACGACCACTCCCAACGCGTTATTATTTGCTATTATAAGTGATCAACCCATAATGCCAAATGTTGATGATGTTACGTCGAGACCTGGATTTTTAAATGGTTTTGTATATGAACAGCCTTCAGTTTATTTGGGTGATGTCTTAGGTGATGATGAAGTCTTTTTAATAGCAGGTACTACATACTATTTAGAAATCGTTGTTTTGGATAACGATGATAATTCAAACTTACTAACAGCAACTATTAATGGAAACATTGACAGTAGTTCTATTGGGTCTGGGTTGGATTCTATTACTTATACTGCAGATGATATTGGGGATAATATCGTTTATGCTGTTGGAATAGACGATAATGGAAGAATGTCATATTGTGAGTCAACAATTACGGTGACATCATTGGATCCATTTGTTACAACTTGGAAAACAGATAATCCAGGCGAATCGGATGATAATACCATAAGAATACCTGGTATTGATGGCGGCTATGATTTCGATGTAGATTGGGGTGATGGTAATATATCCTACGGATTCCAAGGAACTAGTGCAACGCATGCTTACTCAGTTCCAGGAACCTATACCGTATCTATTACTGGAGATTTTCCTAGAATTTATTTTAATGACCAAGGCGATAAAAATAAAATTCTAACCATAGAACAATGGGGTAATAATCAGTGGACTTCAATGGTAAATGCTTTTGAAGGTTGTGAAAATCTTAATATCACAAATCCTAATGCAGGTGCACCTAATCTTTCAGAGGTTACAAGTGTTTCAGCTATGTTTAGTGACTGTGAAGAATTTAATGGAGATGTAACCAATTGGGATGTAAGTAACGTTGAAATTTTTGATGAAGCTTTTGCGTATTGTGATATTTTCAATCAACCCATTGGTGGATGGAATATGAGCAATGCTACAAGTTTAGATTATATGTTTTATGAAGCCTATACTTTCAATCAACCACTAAACAATTGGAATGTCAGTAATGTAATAAATATGGAAGGTGTATTTTCAGATGCAGTGGTATTTAACCAAGATTTGAACAATTGGAATGTTTCTAATGTAATAAGTATGGATGAACTATTTTATGCTGCCGAAGCATTTAACGGAAATATTTCATCTTGGAATGTCAGTAATGTAGAAAACATGGAAGAAATGTTTGATGCAGCTTATGCATTTAATCAAGATATCAGTAATTGGAATGTTAGTAATGTAACAAACATGGAAGATATGTTTGATGGCGCAGATGTATTTAATCAAGATATCAGTAATTGGAATGTTGGTAACGTTACCGATATGTCTAATATGTTTTCGGGAGCAGATGCTTTTAATCAAGATATAAGTGGTTGGGATGTGAGCAGTGTAACGACCATAGCTAATATGTTTAGTGGTGCAGATGCTTTTGATCAGAATTTAGGAAGCTGGGATATTGGTAATATTGTAGATACGGGTTCTAGTTCTTCTGGATTAAGAAATATGTTTGGCTCAGGACCAAGTGGTGTTGACATGTCAGTTTTAAATTATGATGCAACATTAATTGGTTGGAATATAGATAGTAGTGGAATTGATGGTGATGGAATAGACGACATTCCTCAAAATATAGACTTTGGAGGAGGGAAAAATGAATATTGTACATCTGAAATGGAACGACAAAATTTAATAGATACCCATGGATGGACCATAAGTGATAATGGTGAATCTTCTGATTGTGGAATTTTAGGAGTTTCTGAAATTGAAGAAGCAGTAATAAATATTTTTCCAAACCCTACAAAGGATATAATTAACATTGAAGGGGATTTGTCTCAATTGCAATCGATTGATATTTATAACTTAAGAGGTCAATTAGTGAAGCACATCGAAAATCAATTTGAAAAAATAAACCTTAAAGGCTTATCGACGTCAGTCTATATAATGTATGTTAAGACAGTCTTTAACACTAAAGCGATACGTATAATTAAAGAATAAATATATGTTTAACAATTTTTATTTTTAACAGTACCACTGATAATTTAAGGGTATTAATATTCGAAGGCTATGTTGAGTCTTCTTGATTAAAATCAAGAAGACTTTTTTATACGTACCAGTACGTAATATTTAAGAGTCAGTTCGTATTTCAAAAGCCTATTACTCAAACTAAATTGCACATGATTTTAAACCCAACAATCATGAAAACCAAATCCCCTTTAATCTTAGTATTAGCCATATTCAGTTTATGGCAAACTAACACTTACGCACAATGTGATGTAAATAATAATTTCTACCAAGCGACAAAAACCAACCATTATAGAGCTGATAATACAACATCTACTATTCCTTTTACTAGTGTTGGGCAAACCTTTATTGCGACCTGCTCTGGTCCTGTAGAAGGTGTAACTCTTTTTACCGATCATGTTGAAACAAATAATGGTGATGCCTCAGTGAGAGCGGAAATATGGCAAAACCCATCAAGTACTAATAGAGTACGCATTGGTTCTCAAACGCGAAATATACCCCCAGCTCCTTTTAACAACCCTGCTGATTATTATTTCGCTTTTGGCAGTCAACCGGAATTAATCTCAGGAACAGAATATGCTGTTATTTTTGTGTTAAATAACACAGAAGATGTTATAGCGTTTGATATTAATGTAAATAATATATATGGAGAGGGGCATTTTATCCGCGATTTTATTTCTAGTGATTGGAATGAAAATTGGGATTTGAAGATACGTATACATTATGAAGACTCAGTTAAACCTATTGTTAATTGTAGAAATATAACACGTGCTTTAGGAGCCAATAATACCGTGAGTATTAACGCAAATGATATAAACAATGGCTCAACCGATGCCGATTCTGGCATTGCTACTAGAGTACTTAGTAAATACACTTTTGATTGTAATGATGTTGGTTACAATACTGTCAGATTATTTGTTACGGATCAAAATGGAAATACAGGTGTTTGCGAGGCTGATGTATGGATTGAAGATGGTAATGATCCAGTATTAACCTGCCCAGGTGACATGACAGTATATGCAGATCCAGAGACAGGGACTGCTATCGTAAACTTTGCTGACGCGACTTATGATGATTGTACTGTTGAATGGATTGATGACTTTGATTTTTTAGGTACCCACGATGGCAAAAGTTATTTCGTATCTCAAATTCCTTTAGTACCAAGTGAAGCTTTTACAAACGCAGAAGCTCTTGGAGGATATTTAGCTACTATTATAGATGCAGAACAGAATGAAATGCTTACAGGAGCATTAGCATATAAAGGTGTTACAGAATCGGTAATTATTGGATTTAATGATCTTGACGAAGAAGATACTTATGTATGGCACAATCCTAATGCAACTTCCAACTACGACAATTGGCATACTGGTGAACCAAATAATTCTGGCAATGAAGATTATACTATACTTACACCCAGTGGAACGTGGAATGATATTAGGAATAGTACAGCATATAATTATATTTTAGAGAAATCTGAACCAACTATTAGATTTGCTGGCACTCCTTCTGGAAGTGAATTCCCAGTAGGAACAACTATAAACACTTTTTCAGCTACAGACGCATTTGGAAATCAAGGATTCTGTTATTCTATTATAGAGGTGCTTCCGCCTCCAATAGAAACAACTGTAGTACTAGATAATGGAGAACTAATAATTACCGATGTTCTATTAGAATCTAGCGATCAAATAACGTTTTCTAGTGACGGCACCACTTTAACTATCAGCGACTTAATACGACCATCTGTTAGTGGCGGACCAACACTCGTTGATCTTACTACAGTTACAGTGCCATTGGCTAGTATTACTAATGGTATAGTGTTTAATGCGGGTAATGGATCTAATACTGGATTCAATATCATCAGTTTTGCCAATGATTTAACACTAACAGGAGTTGATAACGATATAACTCTCAACGGCCTAAGAGGCTATGTACAAACTGGCAGCATTAACATTGAAGGTGATTTAACAATTAATGGTGTTGGTTTCGGCTTAACCCTATTTGGTTTCGACTTAACCCTAGGTGAAATCACGGCAAATAATTTAACAATAGATGGTGTAGACAGAATCCTTGATCAAGAATTGGCATTAAATATATCAGGAGTTACACAAATGCAAGCAGGAGATGGTATTAATATAGAAAATGGCCAAGGAAGACACTCTTTTGTTGGTGAGGTACATTTAACATCTAATGAATTAATTTTCTCGGCAGGAGCTAATACTACTTTTGGAGATATAACTGCTACTGATGTAGGTATTGGCATTGCGCATACATTGACTGTAGCCCCAGGTGATATCACTTTTATTGGAATTGTAAATATTTCAGAAAGCGATTCAAGTCTACATGTGTATGGATCTAGTAATATTGCTCAAACTACAACAGCAGGTTATTTAGACGTTCCTTTCCTTAACTTAATAGGAGACGGAACTACTATAGTAACACTAGATAATAATAATACTATTCAGGCATTAGCTACAGACAATCCATTCGATGCCAATGCTGTAGACTTAGCTTCCTTGTCTTTTACAAACACAAGCAATATGTTCCTAGAGATCATAGATGTAAATGAGTTTAACCTTACAGCATCAGAGCTTGATATTGAACCTGGCTTTACTAAAATCACAAAGCGTGGATCTGGTGTAAGTAACTTTAATGCGGATATTGATGTGAATAGCGGTACAGGTACAGCCATCTTTAACCATATTGCAGGTACGATCAATTTTAACGGAGGCACAAACGATTTTCTATCTCAAATGACCTATATTGGTCAGCCAGGAACCATTACAAATATTAATAGTGTAACAACAAGCTTTCCTTTTGCAGGTACAAATAGATTTTTTATTTTTGGTACCTTAAATGCTACTGGGGCAATAGACGCTGGAGATATAGATATTAATCTTTCAGATGGTGCTAATTTTTCATTAAATACTACGTCACTTACTGGTGTTCCTTATGTACAAGGAGCCCTTACAAACATATCAGGTGGCGCTAAAATTACTCCAGGAGGAGGAACCACTGGTTTAGAATATAGCTTTGATGACTTAATAATGGATAGTGGAGCAACTTTTGCGCCATTAATCGAAGGAACAGGAGTTTCTGAATTTGATAAACTATTAGTAAACGGAACTGTTACATTAAACGATGCCAATTTAGAACCTATTGGAGGTTTTGCTATAGCATCAGGTGATGAACTAATTATTGTAGATAATCAAGGACCTGATGCTGTGGTTGGTACATTTAATAACCTAGCTGAAGGTAGTGACGTGGTATTTGGAGATTTTACAGGTATAATTAGTTATAAGGGCGGTGATGGTAATGATATCGTTTTATTCAACCCAGAAACGAAAGTAGAACTTACAGATGCAGGATCTCTTAATATTACTGATATTAATGGAGGTGTGTCTAATGATGCTATTGTATTGTCTAATGACGGCACTACATTAACGATATCTAATTTAACAGCACCAGTATACGTAAATGATGGTGTAACAATTGTATCAGAAACATCAGTCTCAGTCCCAATAGACACTATTACTAATGGGTTTCAGTTTTCATCAGAAGAAGGTAGTGATAGCATTACTATAAATGAAGCTTTAACATTAAGCGGTACAACGAATTATTTTGAAGCCCTTAATATTGATAACTATGCACAAAATGGGCCTTTAACTATTGGAGGTGACTTAACCATAGAAGGAAATGGTACTAATGATATCACGCTCTCTAAACAAATTACCGCTGGTAGTTTAAGCATATCTGGCTTTATGGATATTAATGAAACAGATTCACCTGCCCAAATCAATATTTCAGGAACTACAACAATAGATGTATCAGATAATATTTCAATAACAAGGGGAATAACCGATAATCATATTTTTGGAGGTGAGGTTTCTTTAAAGGCAGCAAAAATTACATTTTCTGCTTGGTCAGATACAACTTTTGGTGCTATTACAACTACTTCTACCGCAGTTAATTTTAATGTTATTGATCTTAGAGGTGATATAATATTTAATGGAGATGTTAATATTTCTGACGCAAATTCTCATTTAACTATTGGTAGTATAGGGTCAATTCATCAAACAGGTGGTGTTATTACAGCAAAAACCTTGACTATAAATGGCAATGGTATTGGAACAGTCACCTTAGATCAAGCAAACGAAGTTGAAACATTATTGGTCAAACATCGTGTTTTCGACACCTTTATCGCATGCAATAGCCTTTCTTTTACTAATAGTATTAATTTGCATATATCAGGAATTAATGTTGATGAGTTTACATTAACTGCTCCAAAAATAGAGTTGAAGCCTGGTACTTTTATTTCAAAACAGGGGACTGGTGTAAGTAACTTCAATGCAGATATTGAAGTGAATGACGACGGGACAGGTACAGCCTACATTTTCCATGATGCAGGTACTATCAATTTTAATGGAGCCATAAACGATTTTAATGGAGCTTTTGATTATATTGGAGCAACAGGGACCATTACCAACTTTAACGGGGTTACTAGTTTTGATACACAAGGAATCAGTTTATCCTTTGGGTTTTTAAATGTTTCAGAAGCATTTACACTTAAGACATTTATAACTACCTCAAATGAAGCACGGTTTAATGGAGCAAATGCACTGTTAAGAGGATTGGGAACATTATCAGGAGGTCCTGTTATTATTGAAAACAATGGAGCAATAACACCTGGTATGCTTGGAGCAGTGAGTAACATTGATCTTAGTGATTTATTAATTTCTTCTGCAACCTACGCACCAGTAATTGAGAGTGATGACGATTATGATATACTTGAAGTTGTAGGTACAATAACACTTACTGATGCTGAATTTGCACCAATTGGTGGTTTTACGGCGCAACCAGATACCATAGAAATGATACTTATAGATAATGATGGTACAGATCCTGTTGTAGGTACATTTAATAACCTACCTGAAGGTAGCGAAGTTGTATTTGGAGATTTTACAGGTATAATTAGCTATAAAGGCGGTGATGGTAATGATATAGTTTTATCCATTGCAGAAACTGAAGTAGACTTTACAGCAGGAACGCTTACTATTAATGATATTAATGGAGCTGTGTCTAATGATGATATTACATTGTTTAATGATGGTACAACATTAATCATATCTAATTTAATTGCTCCAATAAAAATAGTTGGTGCTGTAACATCTGTATCAGAAACATCAGTCTCAGTACCATTAGCTTCTATTACTAATGGATTTCAGTTTTTATCAGAAGGTGGTGTTGATAGCATAACGATAAATGATGCGTTAACATTAAGCGGTTCAGATAATTATTTCGTAGCCGATAATATTGATAACTATACACAAAATGCAGCTTTAACTGTTGGGGGTACTATATGGTTAAGCGGAACGGATACTTCTAATATTCTTTTTGGTGAGATTACTGCAAGTAATTTAAATCTGATAGAATTTAATAACGTAGACGATTCTGATGGAAAAAGGCTAAATATTTCTGATGATGTAGCTATGAGAGTTAACGGTATCGTAAATATAGATAATGGTAGCGGAAATGAAAGTGACCATTTCTTTGGTGGTCTAGTAGATATAGAGGCTGCTTTGGTTTCTAATTTTACTACTGGTTCAGATTTGAGTATAAGTATTAGGACTACTGCAACAGATGGTGTAAATAACATCACCGCATCACCAGGTGATATAACACTTTCTGGTACTACTACAACAGCAGGAGATTCAGATATAAACGTATCGGCTACAACATCCATTACTCAATTAGCAGATGCAACTATCACAACCGATGAATTAATAATTACATCTAATGCTAATACTACTGTATCATTATTAAGCGCTACAAACGATATTAATCTTTTAACTGCAGAAACTCTTGTACAGAATTTATCTATTACCGATGTTGATGATATAGAATTAGGAACTATTACAGTAAATGAATTTACTATTACAGCACCATCAATAAACATGACAAGTGAAACTGCTTTTACAAAAACAGGATCAGGAGAAGGTAGCTTTGTAGGATTTTCATATTCTAATTCAGGTACAGGAATCATAACACACGAGGATGGAACTATCATTTTTAATGGAGATTCTGTTTTATTTGGAGGCATTACCTATAACGGAGGATTAGATACAACTACAAAGTTTACTGGTGGACAAACCTTTATAGGCAATAATTTCACTTTTGGTACTTTATTAGCTGAAGATAGATTTGTTATAGAGTCTGGTGTAGTTACCGTATTAGATCAAACTATAGTAGGTAATGATGTTGGTCCAGATAATCTTAAAGTACTTGGTGGTTATGGAACATTTACAGGAGGAAGTTCTACAACGATTTCTACAAATGGAGAAATATTGCCATTCACATTTGGTAGTTTAACATTTGAAAATAATCTAAGAATAGAAAATGGTGGAAAATTTAATGCGCTACTCTTTGGAACAGAATTAGATGATTATTCAAGGATAAATGTTACAGGAACCGTAGAATTAGACAATGCTGAATTAGATGCAGCTTTCTCTAATTTAAGCTCAGAGGTTGGACCAGGTTTTGAACTTGTGATTATTGATAATGATGGCGTAGATCCTATTGTTGGAACATTTAATGGTTATCCAGAAGGGTCAATGCTTGAAGCATCGGTTGGAGGAACTATAAAAACAGGAACGCTATCTTATACTCTTGGAGATGGAAATGATTTTGGTTGGAAATATGATGACGAAGCACCAACTGCTGCATGTCAAGATATTACACTAAATATTGATTTAGGAGGTACCACAGTTACTGGAGATCAATTAGATGGTGGAGCTACAGACGATACAGAAATAACTGAGATTCTAATCGATGGTCAGGCTTCTATAGACTTTACTTATGACGATGATGGAGACCATCAAGTAACAGTTACGTTTGCTGATACTAATGGTAATACAGCAGAATGTATGGCTACGATAACTATAAATTCAAATGCAACCTTACCTATTTTGATAAGTGAATACCAACCAGTAACAAGTGGAGGTCCTATACAAGAAATTGAAATAAAAGGGAAGCCAGGCGAATCTTTTTCAGGAACTTTTGTTGTATTAGAAGGTATTAGTTCTAATAATATAGGTCTTGTAAGAAGTGCAGATAACTTTTCTGGAACATTTGATGCTAATGGGTTATTAACAGCGATTATTCCTGATCTTCAAGATCCAAGTCATACAAGTGTATTAACAAGTTCATTTACAGGGACCGTTGGAGTAACAGATGTTGATACAGATGATGATGGTACAGTAGATGATATCACAAATTTTGGACTCATATTAGATGCTGTTGGGATTACAAACGGAGCAGTATGTTGCCCAATAGATGTTATCTATGGAGAAGAATTTGGAGGTGCTGACCTGGCATATATTGGTGGGCAAGCTGCAGCTATTTTTAGAGAAGCAAGTGTAGGAGATTTTTATCAAATAGCTCTTTCTAATGGCGATATTTACGATAATACAGCCACTATTGTAGATGCTTCTATTTTCAATACTACGCCAACAGTTGCAGGTACATTTGGGCAAATTAATCCAGCATTAGCCCCAACGATTTACACATACAATAATGATTGGTCTCCTATGGATCCAAGTGGTATATCTACATCTACAAGTATTATAGAGGTTGTTTCAGGAGATGCTTCTATATCAACAAACACCATTGCTGACAATATAGTTGTAAGGGCAGGAGCTGGCCTCACAGTAAACTCTGGTGTAACGTTAGAAACTATTTCTGGCATACGCTTAGAATCCACCTCGATAGCCTATTCTAGTTTAATCTCTGATGGTACCATAATAGGAACAGTTGATTACTTACGCCATGTCAATCAAGGAGCATCATCAGGTGGTAATGATTTAATAACACCACCAGTGAGTGGACAGAGCTTTACGGATTTTTTATTAGCCAATAGTAATATAGTTTCTAATGGAGACAACTCACTTTATCTATTTGGTCCTTTTGATAAGACAACGGGCAGTTATGTAACATATTCTAATGTAGAATCTGTCACATTAAACTCAGGTGTAGGTTTTAGAGCAGCTACAATAGATAATGGAACACTACATTTTCAAGGTACCGTCAATCAAGATGTAGTTAATCAAAATGTATTCAATTCAGGACCTGCATTTAGTCAATGGAATTTAATAGGTAACCCATATTCTTCTTATTTAAATATACAAGATTTCTTAACTAATACAACTAATGCTAGTGTCTTAGATGAGACTAATGTAGGTATTTATGGTTATGATGGTGATGCTTCAGATGGTTGGGTGATTTATAATCTAAATACCATAGATGCTAATACAAGTATTACACCAGGTCAAGGTTTCTTTGTGGCAATAGATAGTGATGCTTCTATAGAATTTACACCAAGTATGAGGCGTCATGGTAGTACAGATGATTTTATAATAGGCAGAAACCCTAGTATTAATTACCATTTAAGTCTTCAAATGAGTAGTAGCCAAAATAATTCATATCATACCGATTTCTATTTTAATACTAATTCTACAAATGGATTAGATCCTGGTTATGATGCAGCAGTGTTTGGTTCTACGGCAGGTTCATTTGCTATTTACTCACATTTAATAGAAGACAATACTGGGATAGACATGGCTATACAATCCTTGTCATTAGAGTTTATAAACGATGGTATTATTCCGTTGGGTGTTAATGCTGATGACACTGAGCAATTAACAATAGGCATAGAAACTTCTAATTTGCCACAAGATATAGAAGTGTATTTAGAGGATAGAGACCTTAACGTCTTTACTTTATTAAACACAAGTGATTATGTATTTACACCGACAACAGAATTAAATGGAACTGGGCGCTTCTATTTTCATTTTTCTAATATGGCTTTAAGTAATCTAGAGGCAGAAGAGAATGCTTTAAATATATACACCTTAAAAGAACAAAAAGAAATCGTTATAAGAGGACAATTACTAGAGGCTAGCAATGCAGAATTATTTGATTTAAACGGTAGAAAAGTTTTAGATGCCATACTCAATACTCAAAGTGATTACAACACTGTTGATGTTGCGCCATTGCAAAGTGGTGTATATATACTTCAAATATCAAGTAATAGTTATACTCAAACCCAAAAAGTAGTAATTCATTAAAATGTCTGAAGTATATCTTATGGATAAAAAGCAAATCACTAATAAAATTTCGCGCCAACAAGCCATTAAAAAAATAAGGAAATATGTAACATTGACTGCAGTTGGGACATTCATTGTTTTAAACCCATTACAAGCACAGTCATCATCACCACCAGATCCAGGTGGTAATCCGTTTGATTGACTTAAAAAAAAAGTGAATTAATAGCGAGCAGATACTGTTGGATTTATTTTAAAGGGGTTAACCAACAGTTGTGCCAACCTCCTTATTTATCAATAAGGAGGTTTTTTTTTGAATTTAAATGATATTATTAAAGTTGATATATTGCTTATTAATTCTAGAAGAATAATTTTAATGATAAATTTGGTGTAAAACCTAAAGAAAATTTTTGAATGACTTGTTCTAAAATAATTTCGAGCTCTTCTGGTGTTGATCCTGTGGTACCTTCGATAGCAATTCCACCATCATCTAATGGTTTGCGTTCGGCTTTGTAGATAATATTTAAAGGTTTTACTCTATTGTAAATGTTTAAGAAAGATATGCCTAGTTGCGCATCTAAATTCTTAATAGAAAAATCGTATAATATCGAAGCGTCTAAACGATGAAAACTAGGAAGCCTAGTACTATTAATAGACCCAAAATTTACCACTCCTGCAGCTTCTCCATCTGCATCAGTTTTTATTTCGTAGCTGTTGACAGGAGTTATAGGGTTGCCAGTTCTTATTTGCCAGCCTAAGGCAAATTGCCAATTGTTTAATTTAAGTGCGTTAGAAATTCTAAATTGATGTGTAATGTCATTATTACCAGGGAATTTAGATGGAGTATCGGTTAAATTAGGAAATTGAAAAGTAATATCATTAAAAGTATAGCCAAGCCAGACTTTATAATTGCTTAATTTATACTTTAATAAAATATCAATACCTTTTATTGTACTTTCTCCTTCTTCTAAGTTTTCAAGAGGGTTACTAAATCCATTTGTGAAAGTGGTTAAGCCTTTTAATTCTTTATAATAGGCGTCTATATCGATGTTTAAATTTCTATAATGGTAAAGAAAACCACCAGAAATTTGATTACTTGATAATAAAGGGTATTGTATATTGTCAGATAATCTCCATAAATTGTTTTCTAAGCGTAATTCAGTATGGTTAAATTCTATTAATTGAGATATGGGTTGATTTCTCTTTTCAAAAGCAATTTTTGCTCTAATCCGTTTGCTTATAGGATATTCAAAATTAATTCTAGGTTCTATTAAAAATTTGTTTAAGCTACTGTAATGCACTAATCTTATTCCAGAATTAATTAAACCTTTATTCTTTAACTCAATTGCATATTCACCAAATAGAGCATTTTTTAAATTATAATCATCTTGTTCAAGGATTTCTTTTTCGGAATCAAAAGGCTCTTCTTTACTGATAGTAACATCTAAATCTGTGTAGGATAATTGATAGCCAAGTGTTAGTCTTTGAGATTCAGTAATTTGTCTATAAGACGTAAAGTTTACTCCAACATCAACAATATTGTTTTCTCTAATATTTATTTCAGATAAATCTAAGTTGCCGTCTTCAGTTTCATCTTTGAGTTCGTCATTTTGATAAAAGGAATTATATTCAGAATAGTATGCACTAATCTGTTCTTTTTGTTTTTCAGTAGTCTTGTGTTTCCAATTAAAACTTAATCCTTTATTTTGAGTTATAAGTGAATCTACAAGAACTTCGTCTCCACCATTGAAGTCGAAGTCTAAACGATTTCGGGTATATAATGCGCTAACTTCAATACTATTTTTATCATTTGGTTTTAGAATTAACTTGGTGTTTATATCTGCAAAACTGAATTTATTATTACTAGTTTCAGGACTAAAGTCATCATCGGTTTCTAATTGTAATATGTTTCCATTACGATCTCTTGCTACACCAAAATTTGTAAAAATTTTATCTACGTAACTAGAGTAGGTTGGTGACTGTATTAGATCTGCATAAGATCTTCTAGCGAATATATATAAGCCTGTTTTATCAGATAATTTTGTTTTCACAAAACCATTTAATGACAAACCATCAATTTCAAAACCACCTTTTGTGTTTTCGTGGATTTTATTTCCACTTGAAATATCTAAAATTCCAGAAATACGATCACCATATCTTGCGCTTGTTCCTGATCTGTAAATAGTAGCTTTATCAGTAGCAAAGGGATTAAAAAGCGAAAACATACCATAAAAATGCCCAGTGTTAAACAGTTTAATGTTATCGTATAATACTAAATTTTGATCTGGTGAACCTCCTCTTATTTGTATGCCAGTTGCGGACTCGTCTAAAGTTGAAACTCCAGGAATTAATTGAATACTTTGTGAAATATCAGTATTTAACATTCCAGGTAAAATACCTAGTCTTTTATTGTCTACAGCAATAGAACCATCATTTTTTTTGTCTATACCGTTAGTCACATAACCTAGAATGATAACACCATCTAATGCTTCAATATACTCACTGTTAATAGGTGTAATTATAATTTGAGTGTCTGATATTTTTTTAAAAAGAAGACCTGTTTCATATTCTAATAGTTGCAAAAAATCAATCCAAGTCACTTGCTTTACATTAATTGTGATTTGAATATCTTCTATGACATCAGTTGCAAATGAAAATGAAATATCATTTTTGCTCTGAAAATCCTTAATTACTTTTAGTAAAGAGGTTTGTTTATAGTTAAAATCTTGTTTTTGTTGAGCAGTAATTATGATAGAAAAAAATAAAGCTAAAACGACAAAAATTTGTTTCATAGATGTCATGTTGTAATTAATAAAAACACAAATTTTATTATTTATTCTGAAAGAATAAAAGTGTTTTCTGTTTTGGATTTTCTATAATTTATGCCCATTGGAACTAAAGTAGCTTTAAGAGCTAAATCTAAATCAATGTGATTAAAACTTCCTGAGTATAATCTATTAATGTTAATGTTTGTTGATTCAAAATTTATATCAAAATATTGAGTTAATTCTTCTAGTACAAGATACATAGGTTTTTCATCAAATTTTGATATTCCTTTAGTCCAAGATGGAAATTCCTCTTTGAAAATAAGATCTTCTATTTTAGTATCTTTAATTATTACTTGCTTTCCTTTAGTTAATATTCTTGATGAAGATGAATCATTATTAGGAATAAATTCTACTCTTCCCTCAAAACATTTTACTTCAAAATAAGATCTGTCTTTTACATTAAATTCAGTGCCTAAAACTTTGATGGTTCCTTTTGCGGTTTCAACTTTAAAATCGTCTCCTTTATTGATTGTAAAATAGGCTTCACCTTCTAAATTTACCGTTTTATCATTTGACCAGAAAAATCGTTTTAATGATAGGCTAGAGTTCGCATTTAAATTTATTTCTGACCCATCCTCTAAAACAATTATTTGCGATTCACCAATACCGTTTGTGTAGGTTTTAGATGAGTTTAAAAGTAAATTCATTGCTATAATTAGTATTGCAGCTACAGAAATGGCTTGCCAAAGTTTAATTGTTTTTGGCTTTAAGTGTTTTTGACCAATTCTTTGTTTTACAGTTTTTAATGCTTTTTCAGTATCTATATCTGGACCATCTAACAATTGCGATTCATTGTTAATGATTATAAACTGTTTATAGGCTTCAGTTTCTTTAAATGCAACAAGTTCTTCTTCCGAGAGTTCTCCCGCTATCCAACGTCCTAAAAAAGTATCATCAGTTTCGTAATTTTTCATCATATATTATAAGCTTCTAACTTTAAGACATTTAAAATAGCTTTCACCCTATTTTATACTTTAATATGTTTTCCAAGGGTTTCGCGTAACTCTTTTAAAGCTTTACTCATTCTTCGTTCAATAGCTTTTACTGTAAGCCCTGTTATTTCTGCAATTTCTTTATATGTTTTATCCTCAACTCTGCTCAATAAAAAGACCTCTTTTTCTTTAGGACTTAAAGAGTTGATAGCATCTTTAAGCTTAACTCTAAATTCTTCCATTTCAATCTTAAAATCTGGACTTTCGTAATCAGTGTGTTTCTCAATAGTTTTTTTATGCTTTAGAATGACTTTCTTATGTTCAATTTCGTTTAGAAAAGCATTATTACTGGCCGTATATATGTAAGATTTTGCTTTAGAAAAAATAATCGTTGCGCAAAGCTTCCAGATTTTTATAAATACATTCTGAACAATATCTTCAGCTTGGTGCAAATTACCACACTTATAGTAAATGTATTTCGTTACGGGTTCGTAGTACTTTCGAAATAATTCGTTATAAACTTTTTCTTCACAAATAGAAGGTTCTTTTTCTGGCATTTTAAATCTATAGAGATGTCAAAAATACAGAAAGCCTTAAAATATGTTGTAAAAAAAATAGGGTGAAGTTCAGATTACCTGTATTAGTTATACATAATACCCATATTTATTTACTATGAAGTTGATTATTTGTTTAGCATTCTTATTACCCTTATGTTGTTTTGCTCAAGAGTGGAATACAGATTTTGAGACCGCAAAATCTATAGCGAAAGAGAAAAACAAAACTATAGTTTTAGTGTTTCAAGGGTCAGATTGGTGTGCGCCTTGTATGAAGTTAGATAAAGAGATTTTTCAATCAGAAGAATTTAAATCTCATGCTACGTCTAACTATGTGATGCTAAAAGCAGATTTTCCAAGAAGAAAGAAAAATGCATTAAGTAAAGAACTGCAAGAACACAACGAGAAATTAGCAGAAGCTTACAATAAAAATGGATATTTCCCATACGTTGTTGTACTCAATTATAAAGGAGATGTTTTAGGTGAAGTAGGTTATAAAAAAGCATCACCAGCATCATACATTGAACTTTTAGAATCTTTTAAAAATAAGTAATTGAAAAGAGTAATCACTTTTGGCTTATTATTTTTTTTAAGCTTATCCACAGTTGGTCAAGAAACTCATAAACAAGTTTTAAAACTAATGGGTAGTCGTTTTGATATTACTGTTGTGGCTAAAGATTCTATAGAAGCTACTAAATATATCAACATTGCTGTTGATGAAATATCAAGGATTGAAAAATTAATTTCTTCATGGGATGAAAACTCTCAAACTTCTAAGATTAATAGAAATGCAGGTATAAAACCTGTGAAGGTTGATAAAGAATTATTTGATTTAGTAAAACGAGCCGTACAGATATCTAAGCTTACTAATGGCGCTTTTGATATAAGCTATGCTTCAATGGATCGCATATGGAAGTTTGATGGTTCTATGAAAACAATGCCATCGGATGAGACCATCAAAAAATCTGTAGAAAAAGTTGGTTATGAGAATATTGTGCTAAACGAACAAGACTTATCGGTTTACTTGAAACTAGAAGGAATGAAAATTGGATTTGGAGCTATAGGCAAAGGTTATGCTGCTGATAAATCCAAAGTGTTACTCAAAGATTTAGGAGTTAAAAGCGGAATTATAAATGCCTCAGGTGATATGAATACTTGGGGAAAACAAACTACAGGAGAAGATTGGCAAGTAGGTATAAAGAATCCATTAAACAAGAATAAAGTCTTTACACTTCTTCCAGTTTATGAAAGAGCTGTGGTTACTTCTGGTAACTATGAAAAATATGTTGAGTTAAATGGTAAACGTTACTCACATATTATAGACCCAAGAACAGGTTATCCTAGTAGTGGAATAGTAAGTGTTAGTGTTTTTTCTGCTAGTGCAGAATTGGCCGATGCATTAGCAACATCAATTTTTGTAATGGGTATTGATGTTGGCTTAGACTTTATAAATCAACTTAAAGATATAGACTGCATTATAGTTGATAATAAAGGAAAAGTTTTCTACTCTAAAAACGTAAAAAAAGAGCAATAATTAAATAAAACGAAATATATGATAATGATAAAGAGAATCTTACCAATTCTGTTACTTCTGCTTAGTTTAAGTTCTTGTATAGCTGTAAAAGAATATGAAAAAGTAAATATTAATGATCCAGATATGGTTTTAACGGCTAATAAGATTGACCGTTTTGAAACCAATTTTCAAGTATATAGAGAAGGCGCGTCTGGTGGAAACGGTGGAAAAACAGGAGGAGGCTGTGGTTGTAACTAGTATGAGGTATATCTTTTTAATATTATGCTGTTTTATGTCTTTTACTTCATTTTCGCAAAAGAAAACCAAAGATTCTACCTCTGTACAATATAAAAAACGAGTTTTAGAAACTACTGAAGTTGATCTTTTAATGAGTTATTATGAGCAAGATGGAAATCATGCGTCGGTAACAGGTGGTATTGGTAATGAGCGACTTACTGATGTGACGCCAACGGTAGTAATTGCACTACCATTAAATGCTGATGATGTTTTAACTATTGATGCAGGGATTTCTGCATACACTTCTGCTTCATCAAGTAATTTGGATCCATTTGACGCTTCTGGTGCCTCAGGTGGTGAGTATGAAGATGATGATAGTAATGGTAATAATAGAAATACTGCACCTACTGGGAGTCCATGGGTAGAATCTTCAGGTGCGTCTGCTCAAGATGTTTGGGGTGGAATAAATATTGGTTATAGTCATAGTTCAGATAGTCGAAATGAAGTTTGGAGTGCAAACGTGGCTTTTGCAACTGAATATGATTACACATCTATAGGTTTTGGCGGAGGATATACAAAACTATGGAATGAAAAGAATACAGAGTTAGGGATTAAAGCGCAAGTTTACCTTGATACTTGGGCTCCTGCATATCCTACAGAGATAGATTCTTATAATGAAGCGAATGGAAATTTGAATAATGGTTTCTTTAATGGAATAGATATTTTGGATCAGAATGGAGATATTATTGACAAAAATGGACAAAATATTTGGAGTCCGCTTAACACTACTCTGATACAAGATAGAGCCAGAAATTCGTATACATTATCCTTGAGCTTTTCACAGATTCTAAGTAAAAATGCTCAATTCTCAGTATTTATGGATGTTATACAACAACAAGGTTGGCTAGCTAATCCAATGCAACGTGTCTATTTTGCCGATAGAGCTAATTATTATATTGGTAACGGATCTAATATTACTAACTACACGTCCAGAACAAATACAGATGTCTTTCATTTAGCTGATGATATTGAACGTTTACCAGATACTCGATTTAAGATTCCAATAGGTACACGATTTAATTATTTTATAAATGAAAACTTAGCCTTAAGAACTTATTACCGTTATTATTTTGATAATTGGGGAATTAACTCACACACAGCAAGTGTTGAATTGCCAATAAAACTTTCGGAAGGAAAATTTACTTTATATCCAAGCTACAGATTCTATAATCAGACTGCAGCTGATTATTTTGCACCTTACGAACAACATAATTCGACTTCACAATATTACACGTCAGATTATGATTTATCTAAGTTTAGTAGTCATCAATATAGTCTTGGTTTTAGATATACTGATATATTTTCAAAATTCAAGATATTTAATTTAGGTCTTAAATCAATAGATTTAAAATATAGCATTTATGATCGAAGTGATGGATTAAACTCTAGTATTATTTCTGCAGGTTTTAAGTTTGTTTTAGATTAAAATTAAAAAAGTGCGATAAAAAAATAGGGTAGGTTAAAAGTTGTCTGTATTAAGAGTAACAAACAACTTTTAACCTATTTTAAATTATGAAAAAACAATTACTTTTTTTTTTAGTATTACCGATTTTATGTCAAACATCCTTTGCTCAAAGTGCATCAGGATTAAATTTTGATGGACAAGTAGCATCATGGGATTATATAGAGGTCCCAGATGATAATTTACTAGACTTTACAACAAGTTTTACTTTTGAGGCTTGGGTAAACTTTGATCAAGTTAATAGAACAACTAACGGATGGGATTGGCAGTGTCTATTTGCCAAATCTAGATATACAGAATCCTATGGTTTAATGTTATTAACTGATGGTGCAAATAAGCTTTTACGTTTTTATCATGCAGGATTTGGGGCTAATTTCACGGATTATTCATGGAATACTGTAACGACCAATCAATGGTATCATGTCGCTGTTACTTTAAGTAGTACTGAAACGAATATTTATATAGATGGTTTAAATGTGCAAACACAAGTAGCTACAGGAAGTTTAACAGCTAATAGTAATCCACTAATAATAGGCGCGGGAAATACTACAGGTGGGGATCCATATCCATTTCAAGGTGAGATGGACGAAGTTAGAATTTGGGATTATGCCCGAACAGGAATAGAGATTAATGAATCAATAGACTGTGAGTTGAGCGGTGATGAAACTGGATTAGTATTAAACTTTAATTTAAATCAAGGTATTATTAATTCAGATAATACTGCTATCACTATTGTAACAGATGAATCTACACATAGCTTAAATGGTAGTTTAAATGGATTTGAGTTGATGGCAACAGAAGGAAATTTTGTAGACACCTCTGCTAATGGAGTCTCAGGGTTTTGTAGTACATTATCTAACAATGATTTTTCCTTTTCTGAAGAAGAGTTGTCAATTTTTCCAAATCCTACATCGATAGGTAGTTTTAATATTGGACACTCAGGTGAGGAGAAAATAGAAAAAGTAGCTATTTATAACTTAAATGGTCAATTGGTAAAACAAGTTATAGAACCTACAAATAATCAAGAGTATAATATTTCAGAGTTGAATTCTGGCATTTATGTTATAGAAATTACCAGAGCAAAAAAGACTGTTAAGAAGAGGCTTATTAGGGGATAGTCTCTTCAAAATTAGCTTTTAAAATTGATTAATGGCTATCTAAACCAATAGGTTTAGTTTAATTGAAAGCCCAAGACATGAAAGTTTTGGGCTTTATTTGTGGAGTCGGAGAGAATCGAACTCTCGTCCAAACAAGTAACTAAAGAGCTTTCTACACGCTTAGTCTATTCTTAGGTTTTAGATTGTAAACTGGTTAAAGACAACCTACTTACAACTTAGCTTCTTAATCTCGAAAAGGCATCAAAGCGTTACCTAATCTTAGTTAATATTTACGATGTCTCAAAAAAGAACGCCATTAACCAAGGCTTTCTGGAGACATAAAGCTTGCTCACCTAGTGAGCCGAGGCTTAATCTTACTATAATTCAGATTATGCAGCTAAAGCGTAGTTATTCTCGCCGTTTAAAATTTGGTCTAGCCTTTTACGTGTTTCAATGCCATTACACGACGTGCTTACCATTTAATTAATCTCGCTGTCAAAACCAGTCGACCCCTTAATTCAATAAATGATATTCCTTTTCTAAGGAAAAGGATGGCGAAGTTACAAAAAAAGTTGTGCAACCCCTTAAATCCAGTTATTTTCGTACAAAAATTATTCCATATAGTGAATTGACAAATTTTGTCAGTTTCTAAAAGATATTAGCATGAAATTCGCCATCATAAAAGAACGTAAGAATCCACCAGATAGACGTGTTGTGTTTTCACCTGAAACTTTAGCAGAAGCTAGATCTAAATTTCCAGATGCTGAATTTGTAGTGGAATCCTCGGATATTAGAGTGTTTCCTGATGAAGCTTATGCGAAACTAGGGTTTGAAGTCACTGATGATGTGTCTGATGCAGATGTGATGATTGGTGTAAAAGAAGTACCTGTAGAAGATTTAATTCCGAATAAAAAGTACTTCTATTTTTCGCATACTATTAAGAAGCAACCATACAATAGAAAATTGTTACTGGCTATGCTTGAGAAAAATATAGAAATGTACGACCACGAAACTATAGTTAAGCAAAGTGGTGCAAGACTTATTGGTTTTGGTCGTTATGCTGGTTTAGTTGGTGCTTATAACGGTTTTAGGGCCTTAGGCCTTAGAGGTGGATTATTTAATTTACCTAAAGTTGAAACACTAGCAGATTTAGATGAAGTAAAATCTGAACTAGATAAAATTACCCTTCCAAACATTAAAATATTACTGACAGGAACAGGAAAAGTGGCCCATGGAGCTAAAGAAATATTAGATCACTTAAAAATTAAAGAAATTAGTGATGCGTTGTACTTAACCTCTCAGTTTACAGAACCTGTTTATGTAATGGCAGATGTTATGGAGTATGCTAAACGCACAGATGGAAAAGTAGGTGATAAGTGGGAGTTTTATAAAAACCCATCTGGTTACGAAAGTAATTTTATGCCTTATGCTAAAGAAACTGATTATTTCATAGCTGGTCATTTTTATGGTAATCATGCACCTTATTTGTTCACTCGTGAAGATGCTAAACACCAAGATTTTAGAATAAATTTAGTAGCGGATATATCGTGTGATATTGATGGGCCAGTGGCAACAACCATTAGGTCATCTACTATTGCTGATCCTTTTTATGGTTACAATCCGCAAACGGAACAAGAAGTAGCTTATGATGCTAAAGATGCTATAACTGTAATGGCAGTTGATAATTTGCCTTGTGAATTACCAAAAGATGCAAGTGAAGGTTTTGGTGAAACCTTTGTAGAGCATGTGATACCAGCATTTTTTAATAATGATCAAAAAGGCATTTTAAAGCGAGCAAGAATTACCACTGAAAACGGAGAGCTTACGGAGCGCTTTAGTTATCTACAGGATTATGTGGATGGTACTGAATAGAGGTTTTTGAACAACCAAAATCCAACCACTAAAAATCCACCAAAGCCCAAGGTGAATAACCAAGCTTCAGAATGCTGAAATGGTGAAACCAAGATATTAAAAACATCAGAAATTAAAACTTGTGGATTACTTATAATTTCCCAAGAATTGTAGCGTAAAAACCTCCCTAAATACACTCCAAATCCACATAGAAACAAAATTAAAATAGTCAATATTTCTATTGGGATACGTTTAAAGTTTTTAGAAATTAGTTTTTGCATATCGATTATAGAGAGGTAAAATAAAAACAGTCCACTTAACGCAAACGATAATACCACTAAAATATCTAGCCATAGTAAGGAGTTATTTCCAATTCTTAAGTGAATTAAATCCGTTACTATATAAGGTGCATTTGGCAAAAATGCTAACCAAGCCATAAACCAAAGTCCTAATTTGAGTTTGCTAAGATTTTGTTTAGTATTTAGATACATGGTTATTACATAAGGAATAATGGCTAAGAAGACATTCCATACTAAAAATAGATAAAAGAAAGACTTATTTAGCTTTATTCTTATCATTAAAGCGATGATACTAAAAGTTAAGGCTACAGTTACTAGGGATAGAGTCTTAAACTTTGATTGTATGAGTTTTTGTAGTGTTTTCATAAGTCTATTTATTGTTTTAATGGTCACATGCAGTTCGCTATTATGTATTATTCAGATTTTAAAATTTTATGTAAGCTCGTTTCATAATGTTTTTCATTAATAATACAGTTATAATTCCGAGGGTATAGGCAATATATCACTGACATGAAATGTGTTACCAAAAATTAATGATGCAGTGAAACTATCTTGTAAATTAAAGTAGGTTAAGAATGGCGTGAGTTGGAGCAACTCAATACTATAAGCAATAAAGAGAACGACTAAAGCTGAGGCCCTCACACTCAAGCTAGAGCATCCTCTTATAATTGCGTATAGTAAAATAACCACGAGATAGTCGCCAAAAGTGTAGCGAATAAATCCTGTTTTTATAATAAATGCGATTGCTAATTCAATGAGAAATAAAGAATGAGCAAGCACTAAATAGTTTTTGTTGAATTGTAACTTCATGCGTTTGTTTTATTTTTTTTAATGGCCACATGGAACATCCTGATTAATGTTTTATAGTATTATTAAATTTTGCGCTTGGATGTTTCATTGTATTGTGATTTTTTCTCCTAAAAATTTGGGCTGAACGTTAAAAACTAAATCTATACTAGCTTTTGATCTTGCTAAATATTCTCTAGCACGAGTTATTTTTCCTTGACGAGGATTTTTAGCATTAAATGCTACAGCTTTTATATCAAAATGATTAGCAATGTAAACTGCACGTTGATTATGAAATTCCTGAGAGATAATGGTTATTGACGTTTGTCCAAATATTTCTTTGGCCCTTATTACAGAATCTAAAGTCCTAAAGCCAGCATAGTCTAGAAAAATTTTATCCTCAGGAATGCCTTTAGCAATTAAATCTGATTTAAAATCTGTAGGTTCATCATAGCCTTTTCTGCCATTATCACCACTTACTAATATATATTCTATTTTTCCTGCTCTGTAAAGCTTTACAGCGGCATCAATTCTATATTTGTAGTATAGGTTAATGTTTCCACTTGCTGCATATTTGCCTGTACCTAAAACCAATCCGACTTTATTCTTCGGAATAGCACTAACCTCATTAAATACATGATTTTTTGTTTTATAACTCATCCAATGGTATGTGATAAAAACACCTAAAGTGATGAAAATGATAAGTAAGAATATGATTTTAATTTTTTTCATAGTTATCCGAGATTGAGGTTATACAATTGTGACTTTGAAAAAATGGTTTCTCTAAAGTCTTTTATAGGTACGTTGAGAAGTTTTTTATAGTCGAAATGATGAAACGAATTAGCACGCTTTCCTGTTTTATAAGATTTGTAGTAATATTCATAGTAATCTGGAAGTATTGCTACTCCTAGAATAATAGCACCATATAGATACGGACTACGTTTTCCATTGCCATAGCAGAGGCATTGCAGAGCAATTTCATCTTCAACTTTGGTGTTGTAACCGCAAAGTACATGATAGCAATCGTGACGTTCTACCTTAGGAATCAACTCAAAATTGTTTTTATCTAAGAACTCACCAAGATGTCTTCCAAAGGTAGGTTGAGGTAGATGGAGTAAATCTGTCTTGGAGATGTTCCAAAATTCGTGACTTTTGAACATAGAGGTGTAGATACGTTGAGAATGTTCAAATAACCAAATGATGAATTGTTTTCTTAAAGACTTTATTTTATAAAATAGGTTGTTCATGGTAGTTTGGGATGATTTGGTTCAACGGCAAAACTTTTATTCTTTTTTGGGCTTGATTTCAATTCACTTCTCCAGATAAATAATGTTAAGAAATAGACAATTGAGAAGTAATAAACTACGATTTCGTTTTTATCAAATTTTATAATAAATGCTAAGCATATTGCAAACAAGATGATAATGTAATAAGGAAAACAAGCTTTAAATACTGACTGTTTATCTTTTGGGTTTTTTGAAGCCCAAAACAAACAGGATATGCTTATTCTAATGATGACAAAAGTCATTAGTCCTATAAAAAATAATGCAAACACTATTAAGGCTATCATCTTATTTTTTATCTAGTTTTAAATTATCGTATTGTAGTTCTTGCCAAGAATTTGTTCTGAGTTCATAGACATATTTTCTATATTTTTTATTGATTAACATTATTGAGTCATTAGCTAATCCTTTTGATTCGGCTTGCTCTTTTAGTAAAAAAGTATTGTTATTAGACAAATCAATGAGATAGTTAAAATCCATGGATTTGGCATAATTAAAATTGTAATTGGTAATATGATAATCCCAATTCACGGTACTTGCGATAATTAAGACAACGAAAGCAGCTTTAGTATTTAAGCGAAGTAAATACCAAATGTTTTTAATTTGGTCAATTTTTAATAGTGTAGTGATTAAGCCTACAACAGATAATGTTAAGTAAGCCAATACACCAATTCTCTTATAAGTAAGACCAAAGTAATAGATGTACTGACTATTTTTAGTTGCAATACTGAGGACTAAAATGACATTTAGGATAATCCAGATGAATGCTAGTCGCTTAAGGATTTTGTTCTCTTTGTAAAAATTGATATCTCCTCTAAAAACATATAATAGAATGATGATAGCTATAACAATTGAAGCAATTAAAGCATTTATGCCACTGTGGACTTGAGATGAAAAAACAGATGCTCTTACATCATCATTTGTGATCAAGAAAGTAATGTCAGTAATTAAGAATAAAACGATTAAAGCATTTAACATTGAAATAAGAATAATACCTAGTTGGTTTTCTTGTTTCAGTTTTGGAATTGAAAAACCTTCAGTTTTGTTTAATGAATTTCCAGTTTTTAAGTCAAGTTCAGTCGCTGGTTCAACTTCTATAGGCTTATGAATATTTGAAAACAGATAGTAACCTAAACCAGCAAACAAAAGCCATTGAATATTAATAAAGCCTAAATCTATACTTTCAATGATTTTACTAAATAGAGGATTTCCGTTTTGATATAACCCTATAAATACGATAACGATTATTGACGGAATAAAAATAATTTTAAATAAATGTAGATAATCAATTTCCTTTTTAGGCTCTACTTCTTGAGTAGCTTCATTGAATGAAAAATTACGATGAAAGAAACCTGCAATTGTGGTGTATAGCCCATTAAGCCAATTAACATAAATTGAAGATTTATGTTCAGATAGTAACCCTATTAAAGTGAAGAACGCTACAAAATTAGCTATGATAGCTACTAAAGAATCATGAAAAAAGACTGATAGACCTGTAACAAGATATAAACTAGAGTAGAGGAGGATTCTCTTATTTCTAAAATCATCTTTATTGTTTACATATAATACAGTAAGTGTGATGACGCTAAATAAAAATAGATTTAGCCCAATACTTTTGCCATAAAATAATGTGCTGAATAATAGGGCTCCGATAAATAAAAATAGTTTTTTCATGTGTATATATTTATTGTTTTTATTGGTCACATTCAATTCGCTATGAATCATTTTTTAGATGATAAAATTTTGAATATGCTCGTGTCATAATTTATTTATTAAAAGTACTTTGTATTTCAAAGTAAAAGATTAAAAAAATTTGCGTCATATTGAACGCAGTCTAATATTAAGTCTTATTAATTAATTTTTCAAGAGCTTCTATATGTTTTTTAAATTCGGCTTTTCCGAGTTTTGTGGCACTATATCTTGTGTTTGGTTTTCGACCAATAAATTGTTTTTCTACTAATATGTATTCAGACTTCTCTAAAGCTTTAGTATGGCTTGCTAAGTTGCCATCTGTAGCTCCTAATAATTCCTTGAGCATATTAAAATCTGCATACTCGTTCACCATAAGAATAGACATGATACCTAGCCGTATTCTATGGTCAAAAAGTTTATTTATGTTAGTAATTATACTCAAATTCCGATATTAAAATTTTGCATTTTTTAAATTAATAATTTTCAAATTCAGCATTAAATTTCAAAGTATCCACTTCAACTACAATCATAGTAAGCTTTTCAGTAGGATATCCATTTGTGTAATATCCAAAATCCTCAATTTTTGTTTTTCCTTTTTGATGATATGTGAGTCTATAAGATCCATCTGTTTTCACAATTCCCGTCATATCTGCTTTATATAGCTTAGTTTCATTTTTATTAAGAGAAATATAATCTCCATTTAAAATAACCATTGGTTCAACTTTTAGAGAATCAATTTTAAATCCAGTATTATTTGTAATTTCAAAATCTGCTATAACTTTATTATCACATGATAAAAGGGTTAAAAAGATAATTGTAGTTATTAAATATTTTTTCATAACAATTACTACTTTACATCATATTTAAAATGCATCCAAGCACCATAAACAATATGCATTATACCAAAACCAATCACCCAAAGCCAGAAACCATAACCAGGGCTATAACTGGCAATTAATCCCAAAATGATTTGAATATATCCTAAATACTTAATATCACCTATACTATACTTTGAAGCACTAACTAATGCTAAACCATAAAAGATGAGCATTAAGCCACCAGTTTGTCCGTAGCGCCCTTGATTTAAAATAATCATACAATAAATGCCACCAACTACAAGTGGAATTAGAAAATTAAATAATAATCGCTTTGAAGAATTATCCCATATTTTCTCATTATTCTTTTTTGCTTTTCTTGTTGTGAGCATTATACCAGTCACTGCACTTAGTAGAGCTACCATTAGAAGAACAGCCATGCATGTCCAAAATACCCAGCCATGAAAAATATACAAAGTACCACCACTGTAATTTATGACCAACCAATACGCAATTGCTGCACCAATCAAAGCATATATTCCAGCTAAGACTCCAGATAAACCACTCAATGAAATAAAACGAGACGATTTATTCATTAAATTTTTAATCTCGCTGATGTCTTTTAAATAATCTTCGTTGCTCATAATAAAAAGTACTTTGAAATACAAAGTAAAACAATTTATTTCATTTCCGCAAAACTATTTTAGAAGATATTAACTAAATTTATAATCTAAACAATTAAATTATTTGAAGATTATGGTATTTATTTTAACAATAGCAAATATTGCTGGTGGACTTTTACTCGGACTAGCAACTCTTGATAAATGGGATGGTGAGCGTAACTTTTTTAATAAAATTGCAGGAGTATTAGCGCCTTTTCAAACTGTAATAGGTGGAGCTTTAGTGGTACTTAGTTTGATACGGATTTTTGGAGGTCATAATTGGCTTTTCAATGCCGTTAGTCTTCTAGGTGGATTTTTGTTATTAACACATGCTATAGGCAAAGCACCTGCATTTGGTGATACTTTAAAAAAGCTATCTGATAAGTTAATGCCTTTTAAAGCAATTATAGGAATTGCATTACTAGTAATAGGTTTAATAAATCTTTTTAACTAGACATTGAACCCAGCTGAAGCCTATATACTTAAACAGGTAGAGCCGTATAAATCCATCTTATTGCATTTACAGGTTTTGGTAGAACATACCTTGCCTGAAGCTGAGCTATTATATAAATGGCGAATACCATGTTATTACATTGGTAAACGGCCAATATGTTACCTTAATCAAACAAAAGATTATGTAGATGTTGGTATTTGGCATTCTGCTCACTTATCAGAAAAATGGAATACGTATTTAATTACGGAAAAACGCAAAGTGGTAAAATCATTACGTTATAAATCTCTTGAAGATATTAACGATGAAATTTTTATTTCGATTATGAAGGAACTCGAATCTCTAAAAGAAGAAGGATTTTATAAGAGGAGTTAGAAAGACTTAACGACTTTTCTAATCGCTACCAAATTACTCAACAAGCCTTCCAAATTATCTAAATGTAGCATATTTGCGCCATCACTTTTAGCATTAGCAGGATCAAAGTGAGTTTCTATAAATAAACCATCTACATTATTTACAACTCCTGCTCTGGCAATAGTTTCAATCATATCTGGTCGCCCACCAGTTACACCAATACTTTGGTTAGGTTGTTGTAAAGAATGTGTGACGTCTAAAACGGTTGGCGCATACTCGCGCATTGTTGGTATACCTCTAAAGTCAACAATCATATCTTGATAACCAAACATAGTACCTCTATCTGTTATCCAAGCCTTATCGTTCCCCGCGTCCTTTACTTTTTGTACGGCATGTTTCATGGCTTCAGGACTCATAAACTGTCCTTTCTTTAAGTTGACGACTTTTCCTGTTTTTGCAGCTGCAACTACTAAGTCAGTTTGTCTCACTAAAAATGCAGGAATTTGCAATACATCTACATATTCTGCAGCCATTGCAGCATCAGACGCTTCATGAATGTCAGTAACAGTTGGTACATCGAAAGTTTCAGAAACTTTTCTAAGAATTTTTAAAGCTTTCTCATTTCCAATTCCTGTGAAACTGTCTATTCTACTACGGTTCGCTTTTTTAAAACTACCCTTAAATACGTAAGGAATTTCTAGCTTATCTGTGATAGTAATAACTTTTTCAGCAATACGAAGTGCCATGTCTTCCCCTTCTATGGCACAAGGGCCACATAGTAAAAAGAAATTATCAGAATTGGTGTGTTTTAATTTTGGAATACTTGTAATAGCCATAGTTTATAAATGAGAATATAGATGGCAAATATACTATTAAAACTCAACTTTTTTAGTTGTTAAATATTCAATTGACAAAAGCTTTTAAGCTATTAATCGGTAACTATATATTCAACGTTGACAATTTCAAATGATGCTGGAGGAAGTCCCAAATCAAGTGAATCTTCTTGGTCATATGTTAAAATACAGTTTGAGTTTGCTGCAATAGTATAACAAGGAATTGAGGCGTTATTAGAGTAGCTACCCGAGAATTCAAGGTCACTAGTAATAATAGTTAGTACTGGAAAACCAGTTACATCAAAATCGTTGTGATTATTAAGCTGAATTTCAAATTGTAATCGTGTGGTGTTATTACCAGTGTCAGCACTATAATTAAAACTTAATATTTGGTATGTGAAATTCTCAAGAACGGGAGCTTCAATTAATTCAGGTTCTGTAGGTTCTGGGAAATCACAAGGAACTTCTTGTTCGATGTCATTGGTATAACTTTGATTGCCAACAAAGTATGTTTGAGGTATTGTAATTATTTTGGTGCAGTCATCATCAGATGGGCAACCAAAAAAAGTTAAGAATAACAATGGTAAAATAAAAGCTTGTAGGCTTTTAAAACTTAGGTTAGGTGTTAAATTCAAAGCTTAAGATTTAAATATTAAGTTAGTAAAGATAGTATTTAAAATACTTTTTTTATACTATTTCTAACAATCCAAAGTGACATTATAAAGTTCCCTAGTACTAACAATCCACCATAAAACAGAAAGCGTTTAGAAGATTTTGACCAGTTAATAATGTTAAGCAAATCAGATAAATATGCTAATACTAAATAAGATGATAGGCAAACAAATATGATACCTAATGAAAAGTTTAATTTTCTATTTGGTTTAATTAATTGCCATAAAAAAGGAATACCAAATAATAAAATAGGATAGGCAGAAATACCTTCACTTTTATTTAGATCTGTAAACCAATATACAATTACAGATAAAAAGTAAAAATATGGCACAAACTTAGTGTACTTGCTAATCGCTTTCATCTGTTTTAATTTTAAGGGTTCAGACATAAACAGCCCAATTAGCGATTGGTTTTAAGTGTTAGGCTAATTACTATTAATCAGTTCTATAACGTAAGTTACAAATACAAGTTGTCCAAAAAAGAAATTATAACATATAATTAACGCAGTGCCAATAATAAGATGTACCTTTGCGCGCTTAAAATCAGCATCTATTATGGCTAATATCAAAAATATTGCAATTATTGCACACGTCGATCACGGAAAGACCACTTTGGTAGATAAAATAATGTACCACTGTCAATTATTTCGTGAAAATGAGAATACAGGAGATTTAATTCTAGACAACAATGATTTAGAACGTGAAAGAGGAATTACGATTACTTCTAAAAATGTTTCTGTAGTATATAGAGATACTAAAATCAATATTATTGATACTCCTGGTCACGCCGATTTTGGTGGTGAAGTAGAGCGTGTATTAAATATGGCAGATGGTGTTTTATTGTTGGTTGATGCTTTTGAAGGTCCAATGCCACAAACGCGTTTTGTATTGCAGAAAGCAATTGATTTAGGTTTAAAACCTTGTGTGGTTGTAAATAAAGTTGATAAAGAAAACTGTACTCCTGATGAGGTACACGAAAAAGTGTTTGACTTAATGTTTGAGCTTGGTGCAGAAGAATGGCAGTTAGACTTCCCTACAGTATATGGTTCTGCAAAGAACAACTGGATGAGTGACGATTGGCAAAATGAAACAGAAAATATTGAGCCATTATTAGATATGGTAATTGAACATATTCCTGAGCCAAAAATTGAAGAAGGCACAACGCAGATGTTAATCACGTCATTAGATTTTTCTTCATTTACGGGTCGTATTGCTATTGGTCGTTTAACACGTGGAAATTTAAAAGTTAATCAGCAAATTTCTTTAGTGAAGCGTGATGGTTCTATCGTAAAGAGCAAAATTAAAGAATTACACACGTTTGAAGGTTTAGGTCGTAAAAAAGTAGATGAAGTACAAACAGGTGATATTTGTGCTATTGTTGGTTTAGAAGGTTTTGAAATCGGTGATACAGTTGCCGATATAGAAAACCCTGAAGGCTTAAAAACCATTGCGATTGATGAGCCAACAATGAGTATGTTATTTACCATTAACGATTCACCTTTCTTTGGTAAAGATGGAAAGTATGTAACATCTCGCCATATAAAAGATAGATTAACTAAAGAATTGGAAAAGAACTTAGCATTACGTGTTGAAGAAACGGATAGTGCAGATAAGTTTATGGTTTTTGGTCGTGGTGTATTACACTTATCAGTTTTAATAGAAACAATGCGTCGTGAAGGTTACGAATTACAGATTGGTCAGCCACAAGTAATCATCAAGGAAATTGATGGTGTAAAATGTGAACCTTTTGAAGAAATGACTATTGATTTACCAGAACACGTTTCAGGTAAGGCCATAGAAATGGTAACAATGCGAAAAGGTGATATGCTAAGCATGGAAGCTAAAGGTGAACGTATGGTTTGTGAATTTTTAGTACCATCTCGTGGTATTATTGGTTTAAGAAATCAATTACTTACAGCAACTGCGGGTGAAGCGATTATGGCACACCGTTTTAAAGAATACTTACCAATGAAAGGTGGTATTCCTGAACGTCAAAATGGATCTTTAGTATCTATGGAAAATGGGAGTGCTATTCCTTATTCTATTGATAAGTTACAAGATAGAGGTAAGTTTTTTGTAGATCCAGGTGAAGATATTTACGAAGGTCAGGTGATTGGTGAAAACTCTCGTGGAGATGATATGACGGTTAATGTTACAAAGACCAAGAAGTTAAGTAATGTGCGTTCTTCTGGAGCAGATGATAAAGCTAAAATTGTACCTGCAATTAAATTTTCTTTAGAAGAAGCTTTAGAATATATTCAAAAGGATGAATATGTTGAGGTGACACCAAACCACTTAAGATTACGTAAAATTTTCTTGAAGGAAGTGGAGCGTAAGCGTAATAAGAGTATATAAATTTGAAAAGAGAAATGCTAAAAGTGTTTCTCTTTTTTATTTTCTTATACTAGGCCTTAACATTATAAGTTTTTTATCTTTACAAAAAAACAAGATGTATTTTCTTTATTTCGATCCAGGTTTAGGAGCTATGATTATTCAAACTATCATAGCAGCAGTGGCTGGTGTAGTGCTATTCTCTAAAAACCTAATGCATAAGATTAAAGTGTTTTTAGGTATTGCTAAACCAATCCAAGACGATGTTTTTGACGATATTGAAATTAAAGATTCTGATATAGAAAACAATAATTCTAGTGAACGCTAAAAACGCGCATTCTTCTTCATTTAGAGATCCTTCAGGTTATGTTTTTGTCGATAATGGCGACATTAAGAGAGTAATTTACCCCGTATATTTTAAGCAATATAAAGCACTTAATGATAGTGACTTCTTTAAGACTTTATTTGAAAATGAGTTATTGATTCCTCATAAAGAACTCACTAATACTGATAAAGAAGTTGTAATTAAAGCAGAGAAAATTTCATTTGTGACTTATCCTTACGAATGGAGTTTTAATATGTATAAAGAAGCAGCATTACTCACTTTGAAGCTTCAGAAATATAGCTTAGAACAAGGTTTTTCATTAAAAGATGCTTCAGCTTTTAATATTACGTTTCATAATGGCAAAGCTATATTTATAGACACATTATCTTTCGATTTTTATATTGAAAATACTCCTTGGCGAGCTTATAAACAATTTATAACTCATTTTTTTGGACCGCTTCTTTTAGCGCATTATCATGGTGCGCAACAATTAAAGCTAATGAGTAATTTTATTGATGGAATTCCAGTAAAAATGATAAGCTCTATGTTACCATTTAAAACGAGGTTGAGTCCAATTTTATATTCTAATATTCATCTTTTAGCAAAGTTAGAAAATAAGCATAATGAGGATTATAAAGGTGAAACAAAAGTAGCCTCATTATCAAAAAAGGGACAGCTTAATATAATTAAAAGTCTTTACGATTACATTAAAAATCTTGAGTTAAAAGAACATTCTGAATGGGGAAATTATTATGATAAGATTAATTATACTGATGATGCCTTCATGCAAAAATCTGAAATCATTAACACTTGGGTAAATACCATAAAACCTGAGTGCTTAATTGATGTTGGTGGTAATGATGGTACGTTCGTGAGGAAACTCAATAGTTCTGCTAAAACTTCATTAGTTTGTGATATAGATAATAATGCCGTAGATTTTAACCATAAGATTATGAAGTTAAATAAGGAGCAGTTTATGCTTCCTTTTGTGCTAGATGTCTTAAATCCTTCTCCTTCTATTGGTCTAAATAATAAGGAACGTGATTCATTTTTAAACAGAATAAAGGAGTTAGCACCTGATGTTACTTTAGCTTTAGCGGTGATACATCATATGTCGCTTTCTGGTAATGTGCCTTTTAGCGAATCTGCTAAGTTTTTTAGTACGTTTTCTAAACATTTAATCATAGAATTTCCTAAACGTGAAGATTCTTGGGTACAACGTTTATTAAACGCCAAAGGCGACTTTAAAGATCATTTTGATTTTTATAGTTTAGATAATTTTATTTCTGAATATACTAATACATTCGAAATCATAGAGCAAAAAGAAATCGAAGATTCTAAAAGAGTTATATTTCTACTCAGAAAAAAATAATACTAGGTCAATGTTAGGATATTTAAAAAAGAAACTAAGACTTTTTTTAAATGATGGCAATGTATATCCCATAACTACAATTGTGGCTGCAAGTTTATATGGGCTTATGTATTATTATGATAAGAACTACGCATTAATAAACTCAAAAGCACAATTTGTATTTCTTGTATCATTATACATAATATTGCCCATATTAACGTATTTCATTTTAGATTTTTTACTAAAACATTTTTATCCAAAAGGAAGTGTAAGAAGGTTTTTATTACCGCTTATTAATATGATTTGCTTCTTTGCATTTATAGTGGTGAGTATATATGGATTTCAAAAACTTAAATTGACTTTGTCTTTAGTTTTAGGTGTTTGTTTGGGGGTGTTTTTAGCCAAGCATATAAAAAAAGTCGTTATACTACAATTTATTTTGGCTTGTTTGGTATTGCCAAAGTTGGTTCCAAATATTTATAAAGAAATAGTATATTCAAAAAAATGGATGGAACAACCAGATGCTATTGAAACAGTAGTCTTCAAGAAATATCCAAACGTATATGTTATACAGCCAGATGGTTATACTAGTTTTTCGACTTTTAAAGATTCAATCTATAATTATGATAATAGTAAGTTCGAACTTTTTCTAAAAACAGAAGGTTTTAAAACTTATGATAATTATCGTAGTAATTATACCTCTACCTTAAGCTCTAATAGTTCTATGTTTTCAATGAAACATCATTATTACGGAAATAGAACACTTGGTCTTAATCCTAGACATAATAGAAGGAATGAAATTGTTGAAAGTAATCCAGTTTTAAGAACTTTTAAGCATAACAATTATAAAACTTTTTTAATGCTACAAGTACCCTATTTATTGTCTAATAGGCCAGCTATTGATTTTGATTATTGTAATTTTTCATTAGATGAAGTGTCTTATATTTCAAGAGGTTTTTCAAAGCAAAAGGAGCTAATAGAGGATACTAAGTTAGCTATAATAGAAAATAAGGCTAGCTCAAATTTCTTTTTCATTGAGTCTATGTTGCCTAGTCATATTTCAACAGTATATAAAGCTTCTAGTTCTGCAAAAAATGAAAGGATGAAATATTTAGAACGAATTAGACTTGCTAACTTATGGTTAAGGGAGTTAGTCAGTTTTATAACAAAAGAAGATCCTAATGGTTTAATTGTTATAGCAGCAGACCATGGAGGTTATGTAGGGCTAAATTACACAATAGAAAGTAAAACGAAAGTCTCCAATCCGCTATTGAAAAACTCAATGTTTTCTTCAATCTTAGCTATAAAATGGCCAAATAATGAAGAACCAAAGTTTGATTCTGAGCTTAAAACCTCAGTAAACTTATTTAGGGTGTTATTTTCGCACTTAGGTGAAGATGAATCTTATTTGCAGAATCTACAAGAGGATAAAAGTTATATCGTCATTAGAAAAGGTGCGCCAACAGGTGTTTATGAATATATTAACGAGTCTGGATTAGCAGTTTTTAATAATATTAATGAATGATAGATAGATTTAAAAAACGACTTAACGCTTTTGTAAATAGTGAAAAAGACACGCCATATTTAGCGGCACTAATTAGTGGCTTAACTCCGATGCTTTTTTATTACGCTAATAATTATTGGGCAGCAAACTCTTGGTCTCATCTTGTATTCTTTTCTCTTGTCTTTTTAGGTTCATCATTTTTAATATATTCACTACTATATCTAGGTTTTAAAACAAATCGAAAATTTCAAAATAATATAAAGCATCTACTTTTAATAGTTTTATTGTGTGCTGTATATATTTTCTTGTCACATACCTTTTTTGTATCTCCATTAAGAAAAATAGCCTTAATCGTAGGACTAATAATATTGGTATTTTTGTTTTGGAAACAACCACGGAAAAACTATAAAAAAATAACCATTTTCCTTGTTTTTTTCTCTAGTCTGTCATTTTTTAGAGTAGTCATTCATTTATATGAAGATGTAAAACCAGATTATTGGTTAAAACAGAATGATGATATTATTGATGTAAAATTTAAGTCTTCTCCAAATGTATATTTTATTCAACCAGATGGTTATGTGTCACAAACTATTTTAGAAAAACCACCATATAATTTTAAAAGCAATTTTTATGATTGGTTAAAGCAAAGCGAATTTAAAGTTTATGATAACTTTAGAAGCAATTATCCTGCGAGTTTAACTTCTAATGCTTCATTATTTGCCATGAAGCAACATAGGTTTGCTAATATGTTTTTTCCAGAAATTGAAATGGCTAATGCCAGAGAGGTTATTTCTACTTCGAACCCTGTAGCTTCGATTTTTAAAAACAATGATTATACCACCTATTTTATAGCACAGGATGAGTATTTTCAGCAAAACAGAAAACAAAAAGCTTTCGATTATTATAATATAGGATTAGATGATTTTCCATTTTATAGCAAAGGGGATGATGAGGTTAGAGATGTGTTTTCAGATTTAAAGCTGGCCATGAAGCATCAAAACGACAAGTCAAAGTTCTTTTTTATTGAGAAATTGTTGCCACACCATGTTGGGTTTCCAAAGGTAGATGGTGCAATTGAAAAAGAACGAGGCAGCTACAACAAACGTATAGAAGAAGTCAACGATTGGTTGAAAAATACAGTAAATTATATCACAGATAGAGATGCTAATAGTGTTATTATTATACTTGCAGATCATGGAGGGTGGGTAGGCTTAAAAAGCTTTAATGATTTGTTTTCTAATGAAGAGTCAGAATTAATAAACTCTACGTTTTCTACTATTGCTGCAATTAAATGGAATGGATATTTAGAACCAAATTTTGATAAACATTTAAAATCTAACGTTAATATATTTAGAGTTTTATTTTCTGTATTAAGTAAAGACTCTAAATATTTACAACATTTAGAAGATGATTCTAGTTATAATTTGAAGCTAAATTCTATTGGTCTAAAAAAAGTAGTAAAGCTTATTGATACAAATGGTCAAATACTTAATTAACTTTACGGTATTATTAATTTAAGGAATATTAATTATCATTCAGGTAAAAAAATATAACGAGGAAGATTACAAAGCATGGAACAATTTTGCTTTAGATAACAATCAAGATACCTTTTTGTTCCAAAGAGATTTTATAGATTATCATAGCGATAGGTTCCAAGACTTTTCATTAATGATTTATAAATCCGATAAGCTAGTAGCGCTATTGCCTGCTAATGTGGTTAATAATGTAGTGTATTCTCATCAAGGTTTAACTTACGGAAGCCTTATACATTCTAAGGTGTTAAAAACTTCAGATTTCATTCAAATCTTTAAGACCGTTTTAAAGTTTTTGAATAGTAATAACATAGAAAATTTTAACATAAAAGAACTTCCAAATATATACTTGCATAATCAGAGTAATAATCCTTTAAGCTATATATTCTTTAAGGTTAATGGCGAATTAATAAGAACAGATATACATTCTGTTATAGATATGAAACATAAATCATATTCTAATAGTAGAAAAGAAGGCATTAAAAGAGGGGCTAAGTTTAATTTACAAGTTAAAGAAACGGATAGTTTTGATATATTTTGGAATACTATTTTAATGCCAAACCTGGAGGCAAAACATGGGGTAAAACCTGTGCATAGCTTAGATGAAATCACACTTTTAAAATCTAAGTTTCCAAACAATATTAAACAATTTAATGTGTTTTATAATGATGTAATTGTTGGAGGAACCACCATTTTTGAAACTAAAAATGTAGCGCATTGTCAATACATATCGGGTAATGCTGATAAAAATGAATTAGGAAGTTTAGATTTTTTGCACCATTATCTTATAGAAAACATATACAATGGTAAATCGCATTTTAGTTTTGGGACGTCTAATATTAATCAAGGGAAGAAGATAAACGAAGGTTTATTATTTTGGAAAGAAGGTTTTGGAGCAAGATCAATTCCTCAAAGGTTTTATAACATCAAAACAAAGAACTATAAATTACTTGAAGATATTATGATATGATCAAGTTTTTAGACTTATATAAAATTAATGACCGTTTTCGTAATGAGTTGGAGGAAGCATTTAGTAAATCTTTGGACGACTCACATTTTATTTTAGGTAATAACGTCACCAAATTTGAGAATGAATTTGCATCGTATTGCAATACTAAATATTGTATTGGTACAGCAAGCGGATTAGATGCGCTAACATTAATATTAAAAGGGTACATACACCTCGGGAAATTAAAAAGAGGAGATAGAGTCATTGTACCAGCAAATACATTTATTGCAACTATATTATCTGTTTTGCATGCAGATTTAGTACCTATTTTAGTAGAACCCAACTCTGAAACATATAATCTATCTTCAGATATGGTTAGAGAAAAGCTTCAAAATGAGACTAAAGCTATAATCATGGTGCATTTATATGGACAATTAGCTGATATAGAAGGTTTACAACAACTCGCTAAGGATTATAATTTACTTTTAATTGAAGATGCTGCACAAGCACATGGTGCTTTATGTAACTTAGGAAAAGCAGGTAGCGTTTCTAATGCAGCAGCTTTTAGCTTTTATCCAAGTAAAAATTTAGGAGCTCTTGGTGATGGAGGTGTCATAACGACTAATGATTCAGAATTATTTGAAACTGTAAAATTGTTGCGTAATTATGGTAGTAAAGAAAAGTATAAAAATGAGATCATTGGTTGCAATAGCCGTTTAGATGATTTACAAGCTGCGTTTTTAAGTATAAAGCTGAAATCTTTAGATGGCGATAACCAAAGACGTAGAAAAATTGCCAAAAACTATATAGAAAGGATTAATAATTCAAAATTAAAATTACCTTTCTATGATGACTCAGAGAACCACGTGTTTTATGCCTTTGTTGTTGAGGTTGATGATAGAGACGATTTCATCAAATTTCTCAGTCAGAATAAAATAGAATGGTTAGTCCATTATCCAATTCCTCCACATCAGCAACAGGCACTAAACGATTTTAATTATATTAGTCTGCCTCTAACAGAAAAGATCCATAAAAGAATTATAAGCTTGCCAATCAGTCCTGTAATGACTGACCAAGATGTACAGATTGTAATAGATGCTCTAAATACCTACTAATTGAAAAAGTTTTTTCATTATATAAATAGCGAAGTACTTGTTAAAGCGGGTAACTTAAACACTGCTAATATTAGTATTCGGATTATTGCCGGAATTCTAATTTCTAAATTCATTGCAGTTTACATAGGTCCACCAGGCATGGCACTTATTGGTAATTTGAGAAATTTTTTGAGTGCTATTCAATCTGTTGCAATTTCAGGGCTTTATAAAGGTGTAGTTAAATATATTAGTCAATTTAAAAATGATCTTGAAGAGCTTACAAAGATTTTATCTACGGTTTTTTATTTGGGCTTTTTTTCCTCAATGCTCTTAGGCTTTTTATGCTTTTATAATGCACAATTTATTAATGATCTAATTTTTCCGTCAGGCTTTGATTATATTGAAGTCATTGAAACACTGGCTATTGTTTTGCCATTCTATGCACTCAATATGTTTGTGTTTTCAATTTTAAATGGATTTTCTAAGCATAAAATTTTACTGATTATTAATATTATAGGTCAGATTTTAGGGCTTCTAATTGCTTTACTTCTTATATATCAAAATAATATAGATGGTGCTTTAATAGCCATAGTTATTACTCCAGCGCTTAACCTTTTAATTACCATTGTAGGTATAGCATTTAGAAAGAATTTAATGTATTCAATAAAGTTTACAAGTATAAACTTATCGGTTTTAAATAGATTAAGTCCATATATGATAATGGCTTTGGTGAGTGCTATCGCCATACCTATTGTTATGATTATTATTAGAAATTATTTAATTTCTGAAATTGGAATAAAAGCCGCAGGTTATTGGACAGCAATAACTCGCGTTTCTGATTATTATCTTATGTTTATTAATTCTCTGATGGCACTTTATATCTTACCACGCTTTGCAGAAATCAATACAAAAAAGGAATTTAGAAAAGAAATTTTTAGTTTTTATAAAACCATCATGCCAGTATTTTTGGCATTATTGCTTATTATATATTTAAGTAGATCTTTCTTGGTTGATATACTGTTTACTGAGAATTTTAGGCCTGTTGAAGGCTTATTTGGTTATCAAATATTAGGTGATATTGTCCGAGTGCTTTCTATGGTAATTGCCTATCAATTTTTGGCCAAAAAGATGTTTGCACACTTTATTATATTAGAGATATTTTTATTTATTATGATGTATTTTTCTAGTATATATCTTATAGATGAGTTTGGACTTAAAGGTGCGGTAATGGGACATTGTTTAAGCTATTTTATGTATTTTGGGATAATAGTGTTAATCTTCAATAGTTCATTATTCGGCGTGCTTAATGAAGACGGTTTAGACAACTATTAAAAAGTTATACGTGAAGCTTCCAGAATTTATTCGTAATAATATAGTGCTTAAGATTACTTCACTTAATGCAGTAGTTATTTCCATTAGGTTAGTTATCTCTGCATATATACAATGGTTACTTGCAACAACATTAGGAGCAGCAGGTATTGCTAATATAGGAGCTATAAGAAACGTTATGTCCATGCTTACTAGCACATCTACGCTAGGAACATTTAACGGAGTTGTAAAATATGTAGCTGAGTTTAAAAAGGACCAACCAGAACTTTCTAAAGTGTTTTCTACAATTACTGTTTTTACAATAATTGGATCACTCTGTTCTTCAGCAGTTTTAATTTTTGGAGCATCTTACTTATCAGAATACCTTTTTAATTCAGAAAACTATATTTTTATTTTTCAAATTTTAGCCGTTATTGTCCCTTTTATAGCTGTTAATAGAGTTATTGGAGGTGTTGTTAATGGCATTTCAGATTACAAGAGATATGCTAAAATTGAATTGATAAGCTATCTTTTAGCTGCTTTAGTTCTAGTTCTTGGACTTTATTACTCAGAGTTAAAAGGTGTACTTATTGCCATTGCTATTGCACCGATAATTCAGTTAGTAGTTTTAGTTATAGTTTTTGGTAAAACTTTAAAAAAGTATGTGCCATTTAATGCTTTGCGCCTCAATTTTAATTATAAAAATGAATTATTAGCATTTACGTTGATGTCTTTTATTTCTACATTTTTATTGAATTATGTTGAGTTAGATATTAGAACACTAATTACTGATGAGGTTAATATTAACGAAGCTGGTTATTGGACGGCAATTACCTTTATCTCTAAAAATTATATGGTGTTTGCAACCGGATTATTTACATTATATGTTTTGCCAAAATTTGCAAGTATACACAGCAAACAAGAATTTAAGAATGAAGTAGTTAACATTTATAAGACCATTCTACCCATTTTTGCCCTTGGAATGATTCTGGTGTACCTTCTAAGAAACTATATCATTAAGTTCATTTATCCTGAGTTTACAGGTATGGAGCCATTATTTAAATGGCAATTATTAGGTGATTTTATTAGGTTAGGAGCTTTGGTGTTATCACATCAATTTTTAGCAAAACGACTTGTGAAAAGCTTTATAATCACCGAAGTCATATCTCTAGTATTGTTCTTTGTGCTTTCAAAAGTATTTATTCAGCATTATGGTACTGAAGGTATTGTAATTGCTCATTTTGTGCGATATATAATTTACTTTATAATCGTAGTTTTTGTAATTAGAGGCTACTACAATATAGAGCGTTCAAAAAAGTAAATAATTTTAGATATGTGCTTGCCAGGTTTTTAAATACTGCTCTGCACAATTAATGTAATTGTGATGTGTTTCTACAAATTGCCTAGCATTTATAGAAATTTCCATAATCTTTCCAGGGTTTGTAATTAACCATTCTAATTTCTTGGCAATTTTTTTAGCATCAGGCAAAGCATTTATAGCAATGGTATCTTCTTTAAGATTATAATAGTCTAACCATTCTTTTTCTGCTCCTGTAAAAACCACTTTACCTTTTGCCATAGCTTCTAAGGCATTAAAACCTTGGTCGTATGCATAGATTTGATCTAAAAGAATATGAGCTCTATCAAAGCTTTTGATATAGTCTTTGTATGGAATATTTTTTGCAATAATTATTTCTACTTTATCAGAATGCTTTTGTGATATTAATGCTAAAGAAGCGTCAAAAATATCGTTTCCTTTTTTATAATAATTATAAGTATTTATACCGTGAAAAATTACAATTTTATCATTAATAATTGGCGTCTTATACTCCAATTGAGAAAGATTTATAGCGTGCGGAATCATACCCAAATATTTAGGATGATCTATAAGAGGAATATGATAATCTAAATCATTGGCAATAACACCTTTTATATGCTTAAAAATGTGATGATGTAATTCTATATGTTCGTCAGTGAGATAGCTTAATGCAGGTGAAAAATCTTTTTTAGTACCCTTTTGTTCAAAATATGGTGTTAAGATAGAATATCTAAATTTTTTATCATAAGCATATGATACACTTGGATAATCGAGTCCAGCTGAAAGTAAAAACACATTCTTGTTACTGCTATTTAGCAAATTAAAAATCTGTAATTGATGTTTTCTTTCAAAATCAAAAGGAGCTTCATTGATAAACTGAACAATGTCAAAATTAGAAAGCTTATTTTGTTGTGATTTTATTTGACGTTTTATTGACAAAGCTGATATGTCTAAGCCAAATAGTTTAATAGTTAAATTCCTGATTTTTTTTAAAAAATAAGATTGGTAAGGATCTTTTATTTCTATGTCAACGTCAACTTTTTTAAAACCGTCTCTATTACTTACAACAATAGCCTCATGGCCCAACGCAATAAGTCCGTTTCTTATATTCCATTGTGCTCTGTTAAATTCGCCAAAAAGTAGAATTTTCATCTAGTAATTTCTGTTAGAAAAATAAAATAAAACTACGAAGAGCTTATGCTATTTCATTTAATATCTTTACGTATTGTAAATAGATATGCAAAGTAAACATAAAAAAAGAATTTGTATTGTCTCTAGATCTTTGAGTGAAGGTGGAGCTGATAGAGTGGCAGCTATGCAATCTGTTTTATTGAGCGATTTAGGCTATACTATTTTTTTTGTAACCATTCTCAATAGTATCCAATATCCATATAAAGGTGAGTTGCTCAATTTAGGAGAAATTAAAGAACAGAATGATACTTTTTTAGGACGATTTAAGCGCTTATTAATATTAAAAAAATTCTTAAAGGCTAATCAAATTGATGTTGTTATAGACCATCGTGTGAGAAGCAAGCCATTTTCAGAATATATTATTTCGGGTTTTATATACCCAAAACAAACTATTTATATGATTCATAATTTTGCTATTGGATTATATTTTCCTCCATTTAAATGGTTGACAAGATTATTTTATAGAAGAGCTAAACGTATTGTTTGTGTTTCTCAAGGTATTAAAAACCTTGTCGAGAAGACTTATGGGTTTGATAATCTAACAACTCTATATAATCCTATTGATTTCAATTACATAAATGATTTAAAAGAAGAGCAAATCCCTGAAGTTTCTCCATTTATATTTTGGTATGGTAGATTTGAAGAAGAACAAAAAAACCTGTCTTTATTAATTGAAGCTTATCAAAAATCGAAATTGCCACAAAAAGGAATTAAGCTAATTCTTATGGGAGATGGTAAGGATAAAAATATGATCGCTAAAAAAATATCTGATTCTAATTTGAAAGAAATGGTTCAGCTATTACCATTTTCAAAAAATCCTTTTGCATATATAAACAAATCTAGATTTACTGTTTTATCGAGTCGTTTTGAAGGTTTTCCTATGACAACTTTAGAGTCTTTAGCTTGCGGAATACCTATTGTCAGTGTAAAATATAAAAATTATGAAGACGGAATTATTATAGATAGACATAATGGCTTATTGGTTGAAAATCATAATTCTAATGCATTAGCAAAAGCATTAAATAACTTTATTGAAGATGAAAAATTATATCTTAGCTGTAGATCTAGTGCAAAAGAGAGTGTAATGCCTTTTACCGTCAGTACTATTGCTAAACAGTGGCAAAACTTAATAGAAGCCAAATGAAAACAAAGATAAAAGATGTTTCTATCATAGAAATTCCAAGAGTACATGATGAGCGTGGACTTTTAGCTGTAATAGAAAAAAAAACTATTCCTTTTAAAATAGAACGTGTTTATTATTTGTATGATGTACCATCTGATGCATATAGAGGCGGACATGCGCACAAAGAGCTTTATCAACTTATTGTTCCTCTTTCAGGTAGTTTTGATGTATTAATTAAAGATGGTAATCAAAGTAAAATAATTAGCTTAAATAAACCGCATAAAGGCCTCCTAATTGTTCCAGGCATTTGGAGAGAAATTGATAATTTTTCTTCAGGTTGTGTTTGTTTAGTTTTAGCTTCTTCAGAGTATAACGAGTCCGATTATATTAGAAACTTTAATGATTTTCTAAGCTTTAAAGAGCTTTAAATACAACGTATTACGAATAACATATGGTCTTATTTTATTTAGCGTTTTAAGTAAAAAAGATGGTGTTTTTAGTAGAGTTTTTTGCTTAAAATTTAGATTTTTAAAGTTGATGGTTTTTAGTGTGTCTTTATAAATCTTTGATTCACCATTAATTTTAGTGCGTAATGCCAAGCCGTAGCGCTTTATGTCAAGATATTTTTTTAGATAAATATCATCTTTCTCATATTCTCTAAATGAATTGAATAAAATATATCGAGCATCGTTATCTTCATATTTACCTAAGCTTCCTTCTATGGATTTGTCGTAAATCATAGTAATTTCAGGATTAAATACAATAGGTTCTTTTAATGCAATTCTAATCCATAAATCTAAATCTTGACTGCTTAAATATAAAGGGTTAAACATGCCATAATCTATAAATTTCTGTTTTTTTATAGCAGCAGCAGAAGTCCAAACAACAGTATCATATAAGCTAGTTTTAAAAAAATTATCTAAAACTAATGGTTGCTTATCAATTACATTAAAATTTAATTTAGCAGGTGCGATATGATTTTGATTATGTTTAATGAAATAGTTGTTTGCAAAAAGACCAGCATTAGGGTATAAATCAATACTAGCTTTTATACAGGCTAGGTGATTGGGCTTCCATACATCATCTGCATCTAAAAAAGCAATGTATTCTGCTGTAGCAAGATTTGCCCCATTGTTTCTAGCTATACTTGCACCTGCGTTATCTTGATGAAATAATTGAATTTTCTGTGAATTAAATTTTTCTACAACCGAAATACTATTATCCGTTGAGCCATCATTAATAATTACTATTTCATAGTCTTCAAAAGTTTGACTTAGAGCACTTTTTATACAATCTGAAATATATTCTGCTTTGTTGTATAATGGAATTATGACAGAGAAAAAAGGCATGTTATTGATTTGCTAATATATGATGAGCAATAGACTTAGATGATATTAAAGTTTTATCAGTTATTGCTCCTTGAAATAAGGTGCGATTAAATAATACTTTTTTAAATGTATTTATTTTTGCTTTGTCAGGCTCATAATTCATTGCTTTTTTTAAAATAGCAGCTAATTCTTCTTTACTTTTTAATTTGAGACATATGTGATTGTTATCGTAAAATGAATTGCCCAAAACTACAGTGGTTTTATATTTTAAAATAGCTTCAATACCCACTGTAGAATTATTGACTATGACTATTTTTGCAGTTTCTATTACTTGATTTAATGATGTATTATTATCAATAGGAATATTATTTTCTTTAATAAAGTCATATAGAGGAGTTCTATATTTACCAATATATAATGGATGTTCTCTCACAATAAGTTGGATGCCCTCGGGTAGATTAGAATATACATTAGCAACAATCTGTGTATGTGTTTTAAAATTTGGACTATGGTAAATCATATTAACATCTTTAGGCACTTGAAGCACTAACAAGGCAAAAGGCTTTTTAAAGTGTTTTATGTTTTTATTTGAAGCATTATAGGCTTTTGATGCATTATAATGTGCTATATCCGTGTATTTTAAGTCAGGTGGATAAATTGATGTTTTTTCAAATAATTTAGCAAATAAAAAATCCATTCCACGATACAATGGTAAGCGTTTATACTTTTTTGAAATTGTATATGGTTGGGTTTCTGTATTTACTAATGAGTCAAAAACTTCTGAGTTATATTTTTTTCGAATACTTAAATTAGCATTTACACCCTCATTATCAAAAAAAGTAGTGTTAAAAGGACCTTGTTCAATATAATAAATTTTTATATTGTTTTTTTTTGCTAATGCAATAGCAATTTCAATGCTAAGCCTTGAGTCTCCAATAGTTAATAAATAATCTGGTTGATGTTTTTTAAAACGTGCTTTAAAGATATCTATATAAGCTATAGCTTGAAGCTGCAAAGTTTGTTTAGGGATATTAGAATTTAAAACTTCATGAAATTTTATATAGTCCTTATAAGAAATCTCTTTATATACATCAGAAGAATTAATTACTGTTTTGTAGAACCGTTTTTTGCGTTGAACTAAAAACCAAGCTTTTAGAGGTAGCCAACAACTAAAATTTAAACGAAAAAGCGTGTATAAAAAACCACTGAAGTGAATACTATAGACTTTAAAATTTATGAATGAGTTATGTTGAATTTGAAGATGCTTTTTAATATCAAGAAAAAATCTCGAAAACTTATCGTAATACCCAATACACATTACAGTCATCCTTTAGTTTTATTATGAAAACTAATGTTAGTTCTTTCTTTGTACCACTTCAAAAACCTTATTCTCATCACACTTCAACGTTTTACTAGGATATTTTAAAAGCAAAGCGTAATCGTGTGTTGCCATTAAAATAGTGTTGCCATTATTATTGATGTCTTGTAATACTTCCATGACTTCAATACTGGTTTGGGGATCTAAATTACCTGTAGGTTCGTCTGCTAAAATAAGTTCAGGGTCATTTAATAATGCACGAGCAATTGCAATTCGTTGTTGCTCACCACCAGAAAGCTCATGAGGATATTTAAATCCTTTTGTTTTCATAGCCACTTTATCTAAAACCGAATCAATCTGATCTTTAATTCTGTCTTTTTCTTTCCAACCAGTTGCCTTAAGAACAAACTCTAAATTGCCAATAATAGTACGATCTGGTAATAGTTTAAAGTCTTGAAAAACAATACCTAATTTTCGTCTTAAAAAAGGAATATCACTCTCTTTCATGGTTCGTAGATTGAAATCCACAACAGTACCTTCTCCTTCGTTCAATTCTAAGTCGCCATAAAGCGTTTTCATAAAACTACTTTTTCCGCTTCCTGTTTTTCCAATAAGATATACAAAATCGCCTTTTTGCATTTCTACATTTACATTAGAAAGTACCATACTTTCTCCTTGGTATATTGTAGCATCTTTTAGCTGTAGAACGGTTTCGGACATATTTTTTAACTTGTAATTTAGATATGGTAAATGTATCGCTTAAAAATTCAAATTCAAAATTCAGAATATATAATGGCATAGTAATTGAAATATTGCATTCATGACGTATTTAATTAGTTTTTTAATCAAAAAAAGAGAAAGCGTTTCTTTGGCCACCTTTTAGGTTGGCTATTTTAACATTTAATAAGTCGGTTTATAATTATACAGAATTTCTATCGTTATAGGTTTTGTATTGAATTATATTTGATTCATCAATAAAATAATCAAAAAACGAAGCTAATGCTATTTTTAAAAAGACAAGTCCTCATCATTTTTCTTTTAGTTTCATCACATGCTATTGCACAAAAATCTGCAATATATACTAGTGATTTACAAGATTATCAGAAAGCATTAACCTTATACAACAATAAGCAATATAAAGCTGCACAGTCTTTATTTGACGATATTAAGTACAACACTAGTGATGTTACTATAAAGTCTGATTGTGCCTATTATATTGCTAATTGTGCTGTGCGATTAAATCAGAATAATGCAGATGATTTAATTGCGGAATTTGTAGAGGAATATCCAACAAGCACAAAACGAAATACAGCATTTTTAGATGTGGCTGACTATTATTTTGAAAATTCGAAATATGCCTACGCTCGTAAATGGTATGATAAGGTGGAAGAACGCAGTATAGCACGCTCAGAACGCGATAGGTTTAATTTTAATTACGGTTATAGTTTCTATGCTACAGGAAGTAAAAATCAAGCTACTAAGTATTTAAACCGTGTCGTGAATTCTCAAGAATACGGATCTCAAGCTAAATATTATATTGGTTATATGGCTTATGAAGGTGATGATTATGATACAGCCAATGAATATTTTGACCAAGTTAGTGATAATGAAAAGTATAAGGAGAAACTGTCTTATTACCAAGCGGATTTAAATTTCAAATTAGGAAAATTTGAAAAAGCTATTGAACTAGCAGAAGAGCAATTACCTAAGAGTAGAGGAGAAGAAGAATCCGAGCTTTCTAAGATTATAGGGGAAAGCTATTTCAATCTACAGAAATATGCTGAAGCTATACCATATTTAAAAGCTTATAAAGGTAAACGTGGCAAGTGGAACAACACCGATTATTACCAATTGGGTTATGCGTATTACAAACAAAATGATTTTGAAGCTGCTATTTCAGAGTTCAATAAAATTATTGATGGTAATAACTCTGTAGCTCAAAATGCTTACTATCATTTAGGAGAAAGCTATATCAACTTAGACAAAAAGCAAGAAGCTCTAAATGCCTTTAGAAATGCATCTCAAATGGATTATGAAGCACAAATACAAGAAGATGCTTGGTTAAACTATGCTAAGATTAGTTATGAAATTGGGAATCCATATCAATCAGTTCCTCAAGTGCTAGCAGGCTATTTAGATAAATATCCAGAAACCAGTTATAAAGAAGAAATTGAAACTTTACTAATTGATTCTTACATCACTTCAAAAAACTATAAGGAAGCCATAGAATTGTTGAAAGGAAAAAATAGTTTTGAAAATAAAGTAGCCTACCAAAAAGTAGCATTCTTTAGAGGTATTGAATTATATAACGAAACAAAATATAGAGAAGCTCTAGATTTATTTAATAGTTCATTAAAAGAACCAAGAGAGCCAATATTTGTGGCGAAAGCTACTTTTTGGAAAGCCGAAACTGAGTATAACTTAAGTAATTATAATGATGCTTTAATTGGGTTTAAACAGTTTAATGGTTTGGCTGAATCTTCAGATTTGCCAGAGAGAGATAACTTAGATTATAACTTGGGATATACTTATTTTAAGTTGAAGGATTATTCTAACGCTTCAAAATACTTTCAAAAATTTATAGATAAAAATTCTAGTGACAGGTTGCGTAGAAATGATGCCTATTTAAGAGTTGCTGATGGTCATTTTGTATCTAGTAAATATCAAAGTGCAATCAGTGCTTACGATAAAGCAATTCAAATCAATGAAATTGAAACGGATTATGCATCGTTTCAAGTGGCTATGAGCCATGGTTATTTAGGTAAGAGTTCTACTAAAACTTCAGAGTTAAAAACATTTATAGAGGGTTATCCTAAATCTGCATTAAGAGATGATGCGATGTATGAGTTGGCAAATTCTTATGTAAAATCTAATGACACAGATAAGGCAATGCAGATGTATGATCGATTAAATTCGGAATACAGACGTAGTGCCTTTACTTCTAAGGCATTGTTGCGTCAAGGACTAGTATATTATAATAGCAATGAAAACGAACGTGCATTAAGTAAATTTAAAAAAGTGGCTAAGGATTTTCCGGCTTCTGGTGAAGCAGTTCAAGCAGTTTCAACAGCACGTTTAATCTATATTGATTTAGGGCGTGTAGATGAATACGCACGTTGGGTAAAATCTTTGGATTATGTTGAGGTGACTGATGTGGAGTTGGATAATACGATGTATTTAGCAGCTGAGAAACCATATTTAGATAATGATACTGATAAGGCGATACGTCAGTTTAATAAATATTTAAACCAATTTCCAAATGGAATTCACGCGCTTAAATCACATTTCTATTTGGCGCAGATGTATTACAAAAAGGACTTGTTTGATAATGCGCAACCACATTACAAGTATGTTGTTGATGCTTCAAAAAGTGAATATACTGAGCAGGCTACAGTTAGGTTATGTGAAATATATTTAACCAATTCTAACTGGTCTAGAGCAATTCCTGTTTTAAAACGTTTAGAAAGCGAAGCTGATTATCCCCAGAATGTTTTATATGCACAATCTAATTTAATGAATGCCTATTATCAAACTCAAGACTATAATGAGGCAGAAGCGTATGCTGAGAAAGTTTTAAGTACTTCAAAATTAGATAAGAAAATAAAAAGTGACGCTAAAATTATTATAGCACGTTCTGCAATTAAAACAGGTAATGAAGATAAAGCAAAAGATGCGTATGCAGATGTGGAGAAAATTGCAACAGGTAGCGTTGCTGCCGAAGCATTATTCTACAATGGGTATTTTAAAAATAAAGAAGGAAGGTATAAAGCGTCTAATACAACAATTCAAAAACTTGCTAAAGATTATAGTAGCTATAAGTACTACAGTGCAAAAGGTTTAGTGGTTATGGCTAAGAATTTTTATGCTTTGGGAGATGCGTTTCAGGCGACTTATATTTTAGAAAGTGTGATTTCTAATTTCCCAGATTTTGACGATGTTGTGCAAGAAGCAAGACAAGAGCTCAATAAAATAAAAGCTGAAGAAGCAAAAACAAATTCATCAATCGAAACAGACGACAACTAAAATCCCTTTTTAAAAAAGGAATCTCATCAATCGTCAAATATTTTTAATCAAAATATTAAATATGAAAATCAAGTTTTTAATTATTATAATCACCATATCAAGTAGTCTAACTTTTGCATTCGCTCAAGAACGCACAAAAGATACTATAGATGACCAAGTCGTAAATGTTGTAAAACCCTATAAGCCTACAATTTCGGATGCCTTTAAAATTAAAGATACTCCACAATTGAACGACTCTAGTACAGTAAAGAAAAAAGAAGTGAAATACAATATCTTCTCAATTCCTGTAGCGTCGACCTTTACACCTGCTAAAGGAAAAGCAGCAAAAGTAGATAAAGCTAAATACGTAAAACTTTACGATAATTATGCTTCATTAGGTGTTGGTACATACACATCTATTTTAGGTGAAATTTACTTAAATCACGAGTTAAGTACTGGTGAAAATGTTGGTGGTTATTTTAGTCATCATTCTTCGGCTGGAGGTATAGAGGACATAGTTTTAGATGATAATTTCAGCAAAACACATTTAAATATCCATTATTCACAAAAGCTTAGAGATTTTTCATGGAAGATAGATACAGGTTTCGATTTACAAACCTATAATTGGTATGGACTTCCTCAAGGTATTTACACGGAAAATCAAATTAATATGATAGATCCGAACCATTCATTTAATAGTTTTTATCTCGGTGGAAAATTAAAGTTTGATGACGCACTTATTAAAGATGGAAGTGTGCGTTTTAGACGTTTTGGTGATAATCAAGATTCTGGTGAAAATCGTTTTATTGCAAAAGCTAGTTTCGATGTGCCAGTAAGAGGGGAAACTATTAACACTGAATTCTCTATCGACTACATAGGCGGAAGTTTTGATCGTAATTATGGTATAGATGAGGAACTAAAATATGGTAACGTTACCTTTGGTTTAGCGCCATCATACCAGATGATTGAAGATGATTTAACTATAGATTTGGGTGTTAAATTTGTATTTCTTAATGATACAGAATTCAGTAATAATAAGTTCTTTATTTATCCTAATATAGAAGCGTCATATCGTTTAGTTGATGAAATATTGATAGCTTATGGAGGTATAAAAGGAGATTTAATTCAGAATTCGTATTACGATTTTGCTAGTGAAAATCCATTTGTTTCACCTACTCTAATTGTGTCGCCTACCGATAGACAGTTTAGAAGTTTCTTAGGATTAAAAGGAAAATTGTCTAATAATGTAAGTTATAATATTAAAGGAAATTATTATTCTGAAAAGGGTAAGGCTTTATATAGAGCGAATAACACTCTAGAAGCACCAGAAGAAGAATACCAGTATGGTAACTCTTTTGGAATTGTTTACGATGATGTGAATACATTTTCAGTTGCAGGTGAATTAAATATTGATGTTAATAGAAATTTTACTCTAGGTATTAAAGGTGAATATTTTAACTATAATGTAGATCAACAATCTGAAGCATGGAACTTACCAGATGTTACAGGATCAGTATTTTTGGATTATCAAATTTCTGAAAAATGGTATACTGGTGGAAGTATTTATTATGTTGGCGAGCGAAAGGATAGAACTCTTTTAGAAGGTCCGTTAATAGATACTGCACCAATAACGGTTACTTTAGATAGCTATTTTGATGCTAATGCACATCTGGGGTATAAAATCAATGACCAGCTTTCTGTTTTTGGTAAAGTAAATAACATTGCAAATCAAGATTATAATAAGTGGACTAGTTTCCCTGTACAAGGTATTCAATTCTTGTTAGGTGCTACCTATCAGTTTGATTTTTAATATATTTAGTCAAGAAAATCACTTTATATGATAAAGCGAATAATCTGTAGTTTTTTATTTTCTGTTATTTTTTTTCAGATGTATGCACAATATAGCTGGACGGAAGCAGAGGTTTATATGAAAAATGGAGAGGTTTTAAAAGGATATGCTTCTTTGCCAATGGAAAATGCAAATGTCAATGCAATGAATCCTTTTGGGAAATCTAAGGAACGCGTAAAATACCGACCAGATAAAAAATCTAAAAAGATAAAATACGATGCTCATTTAGTTGATAGTATTCTTTTTACTGTTACTTACAAAGAGAAAATAAATAAAGACTGGATTGAGAAAACCAGAATTGCGAAGTATATACCTGTTTATCTTGATAAGAAAAAAAAGAAGCAAGGCTTTGCAGAGTTAATTGTAGATGGTAAAGTCAAATTAGTAGGTCGAACAGTTATGTATACAAGTACTACTACAGTCCATCATGGAACAACAGTAAGTGCTGGAGGTGAATTAATTACTTTTCCTCCTATTTATAATCATCATTCAGGAACCCATAATAATCTATTAGTGGTAAGAGAAGGGCATAAAGCTATTAAAATTAATCATGTTAGTCTTTTTAAAGCATTTAAGAAGAGGGCATCAGAATTTTTTAGTGATTGTCAATCACTCGTATCTAAAATTGAAAATAAAGAATTCAAGAAAGAAGATTTAATTGCCATAGTTGAATATTACAATTCTAACTGTGCCAAATAATCAAAATGTTCACCATCCATAATCTTTTTGCACTGTAACCCAACAGTTAAACAAGCTGTTTTCAAAGTGTCAAAATCAAGGTAAAGCCATTTCATTGGTGCTTCTTGTTTGCCTTTATAACTGAGATAATAATCGAGTTCACCAGGATAACCATTGTTTAAATCTAACCAAGTACCTCCATCTTCATCTTCATACATATATGAGATATCAGAGGAATCAATTAAGATTTGTCCATCAGGATTTAATAATAATTTTAAATGATTCAGGTATTTAGAAACCTGAGATAATTCTTGAAAAATCCCAGTACCATTCATCAATAATAAGATAGTGTCAAAAGTTTCTGTTTCCTTTAAAACGGGTTTTAATTCAGCATTAGTAACACCACGTTTTTTAGCAACTTCAATAGCTCCTTTAGAATTGTCTATAGCTTTAACTTCTATGCCTTTGTCTTGTAACCAAAGTGAGTGACTTCCTGCACCACATCCAACATCTAATACTTTTCCTTTTGCTAATTGAAGCGCTTTTTGTTCGAGTTGAGGCATTTCAGAGTAATCACGAAAGAGATAGGGAAGTGGTAGTCTATCTTCATCAGAAATATTAGTCCATGTGATAATATCTTCAGCGGCCATTGAACCTGTCGAAATACCAGATTGGTAATCTAATAATGCTTTTCCGAAAATATCTTTATTCATTGTATTGCGTCAATTCGAGTGATTTTGATTTTATCGAAATTGTATCGAGAACTTTAATTAAATTTGTTTCATGCAAGACCAAATCAATAATCTGCCTAAGCTCGCCAAAGATAAGCATAAGGAAAACAAAACCTTTTTTACTAAGCTTAAAAAAAAGGCTCCAAAACAATTAGATTACATAATGCAAGAATTACATGAGGAAGAATTTGAACGTACCGATTGTTTAGACTGTGCTAATTGTTGTAAAACAACAGGTCCTTTGTTTACCGATAAGGATATTCAGCGCATTGCCAAATCATTTAAAATGAAAGAACAACAATTTATAGAAAACTATTTACGCTTAGATGAAGAAAACGATTATGTATTACAATCGGTGCCTTGTACGTTTTTAAGCGCAGATAACTATTGTTCAATTTACGATGTGCGACCAAAAGCGTGTAGAGAATTTCCACATACAGATAGAAAGAAGTTTCAGCAGATATCTAACTTAACATTAAAAAATGTAGCCATTTGCCCTGCAGCATATAATATTGTTGAAGCTATGAAAAAACGAATTCAGTTATAATATCTTGCTTCGGAATAATTTTTGATGACATCTTGAATAAAAACAAATATGAAAAACCTCCTTATAAAATCCTTATTTATCTTATTTGCTGTTAATATTTCATTTGCTCAGAAATGGATGACAGATATAGATATAGCACAAAAATTGGCGTTAGTACAGAACAAAATGGTGCTAATGGTATGGAAAGGAACTACCGAATATCCTTATCCAGTTTTTGTAAATGATGACAAAGGGAGAACTATTTTTATAGATGATTTATTTACAGATGAAGAGGTGAGTCCGTTAATTTGGGAACATTTTGTCCCAGTGATTGTTAATGAGAATAAATACGGTTTAATGTATTATGATATAAAGGGTAAACGTAGTCAGCGATATATAGATAAGTTTAACGACAACTCCATAAAAATTATGGATGTGAATGGCAACATAATAAATGTGACTAATACCTATTCTGAAGATTTACAAAACATTACAGAAATTATTAAGAACTATAGTATAAGCACAGCATTTGTAACTCCAGAACTTCAAGGCTACAATAATGAAAAGACGTTTTATTCTGCATATTATTTGGCTTCAAAGTACATGGATTTTTCTATGTATCTCAATGAGAATCTTAGACCAGAGCTAATGACTTTGTTAACTATTTATATAAATGAGGCAAAGTTAAATACCAAGAAAGTATCCAAGGAAGACCAGTTAATTTTACAGCAACGATGCGATTTATTAGAAATACAACAGTATTTGCTATTAAAACGCCCTAAAAAGGTATTGAGACAATTAAAGAAAATTAACGCTGAAGAGATTGAAAATAAAAATAAACCATTTGTTGCGTTTCTATATTACACAGCTTATTCTATTTTAGAAAATGAAAAAAACGCTAAAAAATGGAAAGCTGAAGTTTCTTCTGTAAATTTGAAAAAAGCGCAACTAATAATTAACCTTAACTCATAACTTGTTGGAGACAATTATTTCTTATTTCGAAACTATTCCATCATCTCATCGAAGTATTATCTTAGTTGGAGGTCTTACATTTTTCTGGTTATTAGAAAGTGGTTTGCCATTATTTAAGTTTAAATACAAAAAGTGGAAACACGCCATACCAAACCTCTTTTTTACTTTAACCACTATTATTATCAACTTTGCACTAGCATTTTTATTGTTAGGTACAGCAGATTGGGTAAAGGCAAATGATTTCGGAATCATTAATTGGTTTCCAGAAATGCCTTTGTGGTTATATGCCTTATTAGGAGTTTTATTGCTCGATTTTTTTGGTGCATATTTAGCTCATTTTGTTGAGCATAAAGTAAAACCACTTTGGATGGTACATTTGGTTCATCATACAGATCATAAGGTAGATACAACAACTGCCAATAGACACCATCCAATAGAAAGTCTTATTCGGTTTGCGTTTACCTTACTTGGTGTATTTGTTGTAGGTACTCCAATTGCTTTGGTGTTTTTGTATCAGTCCATGTCTTTAGTGTTTACACAGTTTACACATGCTAATATTAAAATACCAAAAGGTTTGGATAAAGTATTAAGTTATGTAATTGTATCACCAGATATGCACAAGACACATCACCATTACCGATTGCCATATACAGATTCTAACTACGGAAATATCTTCAGTATTTGGGATCGAATTTTTGGGACATATTTATATTTAGATAGAGAAAAATTGGTGTATGGAGTTGATGTATTTCCAGATGAGGTAAAGAATAGTAACATTAAAGAATTACTAAAGCAGCCTTTTCAGAAATATGACAAGCCAACACTTTCGGCTGATGCTGAGAAATAGAGTTGTTAACAAATTTATTAACAAAAATAGTCGTTCCTCTGATATTTTTGTAGTTGGTAGATGTTCTTCAAGATTTGAAATAAAACCATTTATGTTTACTACGGATTGATTAATTAATGTTGAGTTAAAACGCTAAAAGTTTAACTTAAGTTTCCACATGCATTGAAGAATTTTATCCGTATTTGTCTCGTTTTAGTCCTCATCTTTTTATTAAGCTTCACACTTCAGGCGCAAGAACATTACGCAAAGCTTGAAAAAAATAAAAATATCCAAGCTAAGGGTTTAATTCATCAATTAAATAAAACTAAGGATACTCTTATTCTTAAAAGTGATAAGAAAATCAACTACTTGTATTCCATCAATAAACACTATGGAAGAGAATTAGATTTTCGTGTAGATGCTACATCATACAAACTCCCTTTGAATACATTAACCAAAGGAAAGCACGTTTTTGTTGCTGTACAGTCGCCTTTGCGAATTGTATTTGTGGTTAGAATTTTAAAAGATATTCCAAAGGAAAATCCTGAAGAAATTATTGCTGAAGATATTGTAGCAGTAGAGCCTATAAAAGTTGTACATGCTAACAATTAGTTGTATTTATTCGTAAATCAAATACTGACTACGTGTAGATTTATAAGCATCTATATCTTTTTGCCAACTCGCTTTAATTTTAGTTTCACTCAAACCAGCTTCTATTTGTTGTTGTAATTTTGCTGTGCCTGCATGAGTTGTAAAATTAGAAGTATTAAATACTTTAGTTTTATCCGTAGCATTAGTATAAGCATCTATGATATATTTCAAAGTAAAACCTCGTTCTGCTTTTACTATAGATAAGTCAACACCATAACAAGTTTTGTTCTTATGTTTAGGATATTTAGAACCAAAATTAGCTACTGGAGTATATTTAAATTGATAATGAGCCTTATCTAAAAATGGTGCACCATAGCGTTGAAATTGAAATTCTGTACCTCTACCTGCATTAATATTTGTGCCTTCAAATAGACCTAAACTAGGATATAACTTTATAGCATGGTCATTTGGTAAATTTGGTGAAGGTCTAATAGGGAGATTATAGTTAGAGTTATGTGTGTAATTTTCTATTTCAATAATGGTAATATTACATGTTGCACTTTTGTCTAACCATTTTTCACCATTTATCATTTTAGCATATTCTCCGATAGTCATTCCGTGGACTAAGGGAATAGGATGCATACCTAAAAAACTACTATTCTTTTTTTCTAAAACAGGACCATCAATGTAATTACCATTTGGGTTAGGACGATCTAAAATTAAAAGCGGAATACCTTGTTCTGCGCAAGCTTCCATAACATAATGCAGAGTAGAAATGTAGGTGTAAAAGCGAACACCAACATCTTGAATATCAAAAACCATGATGTCTATATCTTTAAGCTGTGCTTTTGTTGGTTTTTTATGTTTACCATGTAAAGAATGAATAGACAAGCCTGTTTTTTTATCTTTTCCATCCTTTACCAGTTCACCAGCATCTGCAGTACCTCTAAACCCATGTTCTGGAGAGAATACTTTTTTGATATTTATTTGCAACGACAATAAAGAATCTATAAGATGAATATAAGATATCTTCTCTTTTTTCTCTTCCCGTATTTCTCTGCTCTTTTTTTTATCCTTAAATATTACTGAAGTCTGATTTGCCACAACACCAACTTGTTTACCTTTTAAAAATGGTAAATACAAATCAGTCCTATTAGCACCAACAACAATTGATTTTTTAACTGTAACAATGCTGTCATGCTGAGCTTCTCTATGTGATTCGTTATTTGAAGATATATCATTTTTAGTTTTAGAGCCACAAGAAACTATTACCAAAACTATCCCAATAATTATCGGGAATAAAACTGTATTTTTGAAAACCTTAAAACACATATATCGGTTTGAATTTTGAGTTGTTTATAGCTAAACGTATAATTGGCAATAAAACGTATAAAAGTAGTGTTTCGGCACCAATTATTAAAATTGGTATTGCTGCAATCGCTATTGGTATTATCGTAATGCTTATTGCAATTGCTACAGGTTTTGGCTTACAACAAAAAATTAGGGATAAGGTTGTGGCTTTTAATGGTCATATAGAAATTACCAATTACGATACGAATGCCTCGGACGAATCTCAAGTACCAATCTCTATAAATCAGGATTTTTATCCCAAGTTTGAGAATATTGAAGGTATTAAATACGTACAAGGGGTCGCAAAAAAGTTTGCTGTTATTAGAACCGAAACTGATTTTGAAGGCGTTGTTATTAAAGGAGTAGGAGCTGACTATAACTGGGAATATTTTAAAGAGTTTTTAATAGAGGGACGTTTGCCAGACTATACTGGAAAACGAAATGAGGAAATTTTAATCTCTAACTATTTAGCTAACCGATTAGGATTTAAAGTTGGTGATAGATTTGAAACTTTATTTGGTGAACAACTAGATAAACTACCGAGAATTATCAAATATAAAATTGTTGGAATTTACAATTCTGGTTTTCAAGAATTAGATGAAAAATTTTGCATTGCGGATTTAAGACATATTCAACGTCTTAATAAATGGGAAGCTGACCAAATTGGCAATTTTGAAGTGTTTATTGAAGATTTCTCTGAAATTGATGAAAAGTACACGCAAGTGTTTCAAGATGTTCCATCGTTATTAAATGCCACACCAATTACGCAAAAGTATTGGACAGTTTTTGAGTGGGTTAAAATTTTTGATTCTAATACAAATATCATTATTGTGATAATGCTTATTGTAGCTGGTATCAATATGATTACAGCTCTATTGGTACTCATTTTAGAGCGCACCAGCATGATAGGTATTCTTAAAGCTCTAGGAAGCTCTAGCTGGACAATTAGAAAAGTCTTTCTTTACAATGCATCTTACCTAATTGGTCTAGGTTTACTTTGGGGAAACATAATAGGTATTGGCTTATTATTTATTCAGCATAAATTTAAATTGATTAAGTTTCCAAATCCCGAAGATTATTATATGGATACCATTCCTGTGTATTTAAGTTGGGATTATATTTTATTGTTAAATGTAGGTACTTTCATAGCTTGTTTATTAATGTTATTAATTCCTTCAGTGATCATCTCTAAAATCTCGCCAGTTAAGGCAATTCGGTTTGATTAAAAAAGACGTTAGCCTTTAGCTTTTAGCTACTCGTATAATTTTTGTTTCAAATATAACTCTGTAATAAGATAAGGGCTAAAAGCTAATAGCTAATAGCTAGTTGAAAAACATAACTAACTTTTAGCTTTCTACTTTCTACTTTTCCCTTAAATTTGCACCTTTATTCACCGAAGCTTTTTTAATGCAAAGGAGAAAAATAAAACTATGGACTACGCAGAAAATATATTAGGTACAATAGGTAATACACCATTAGTAAAGATGAATAAGCTAGTGGAGGATTTGCCGTGTTTAGTACTTTCAAAATACGAAACCTTTAACCCAGGAAACTCAGTAAAAGACCGTATGGCATTGCAGATGATTGAGGATGCTGAAGCAGACGGAAGATTAAAACCTGGAGGAACAATTATTGAAGGTACTTCAGGTAATACAGGTATGGGCTTGGCTCTAGCAGCAATTGTAAAAGGCTACAAATGTATTTTTGTAATGGCTGATAAACAATCTAAAGAAAAGGTTGATATTATGCGTGCTGTAGGTGCAGAAGTTATTGTATGCCCAACAGCTGTTGAACCCGACGATCCACGAAGTTATTATTCAGTGTCTAAGCGTTTAGGGGAAGAAACACCAAACTCTTGGTATGTTAATCAATATGATAACCCAAGTAATGCAAAGGCACATTACCAAAGTACAGGTCCAGAAATCTGGAAGCAAACAGATGGTAAAATAACTCACTTTGTAGTAGGAGTTGGTACAGGTGGAACCATTTCTGGGGTAGGGAAATATCTTAAAGAACAAAATCCTAATATTAAAGTTTGGGGAGTCGATACCTATGGCTCTGTTTTTAAGAAATATCATGAAACTGGAGAATTTGATGAAAATGAAATATATCCATATGTAACAGAAGGTATAGGTGAAGATATTTTACCAAAAAATGTTGATTTTGATATCATTGATGGCTTTACTAAAGTAACAGATAAAGATGCTTGCGTTTATACACAGCGTTTGGCTAAAGAAGAGGGGATGTTTTTAGGTAATTCTGCAGGTTCAGCTATTAAAGGTGTGTTGCAATTAAAAGAACATTTTAAACCAGACGATGTGGTAGTAGTACTATTTCACGACCATGGTAGCCGTTATGTAGGCAAAATGTTTAATGACGATTGGATGCGAGAAATGGGGTATATAGATTAAACAAATTCCTGCGTCCACATTTGCTAAAGCTTTAAATAAGACGTAAAGTAGGAGACTCATTATAAAATAAAAAAAACCTGATAAAACTATCAGGTTTTTTATTTCTGTCATTGAAAGCTTAATCCTCTTCTAAAACTCTTACCCAATTCTCAGTAATCACATCACCATTTTCTTGTTCAATAAAAAATTGGATGTTAAGAGGGTTTAAAAAATAACTATGTGTTCTAACCTCATTATTACTAGATGTAAAAGTAATGGTAGCATCTCTATTATTTAGGGCAAAACGTCCATTACTATTTTCATCTGTTATAAGTTGATATTTGCCTTTAAAGTTATTAAGACTATTGTCATCCGTAATAATTAATTGTTCAGTATCAATAGATAAGGAGTTAACATCGTTAAGTATTCTGCTTTGTAGTGTCCATTCTCCTAGAAGTGGGTTTATAGCAGATATATTTACATCCGGATCGTCAGTTTTATCACAACTATATACAGTAATGGAAAGGGTTAAGATTAAAAGTAACTTTTTCATAAGTCTAGTTTTTATTTTAAAATTAAACAAAAGCTTCGGGATAAGCAAGTCATGATTTTGTTGTATTAATAGTTGTTTCTAGTTTTATATAATTAACTCAATCATTTTTTTTAAATTCAATAGTTTTTTGACTTAAGATTTTTATTTTAGAGCATGCAAGAAGACTTTCTTCACTATATATGGAAACATAAAGCATTTGATACTTCTCAGCTCAAAACAACAAAAAATGAAGCAGTAAGTATTAGTCAACTTGGGCAGCACAACCATAATGCAGGTCCAGATTTTTTCAATGCACAATTAAGTATTGCAGAACAACTTTGGGCAGGTAATGTAGAGATTCATATAAAGTCGAGTGATTGGTATGTACATAATCATGAAGTTGATAAAGCTTATGATAATGTAATTTTGCATGTAGTTTGGGTGCACGATACCGAAATCTTTAGAAAAGATAATTCTGAAATTCCGACTTTAGAATTAAAGCAATATGTAGATAAAACTTTATATGAAAATTATCAAAAGCTAATGCAATCTAAATCATGGATTAATTGCGAAACTAATTTTAATGAGGTTGATGATTTTTTACTCAATAATTGGCTAGAACGTCTCTACATTGATCGATTGGAACGTAAATCTGATGACATACAACAATTATTAAAAGCTTCTAATAATGACTGGGAAGCGGTGTTGTTTAAAATGCTTACCAAAAATTTTGGACTCAAAATTAATGGTGAATCGTTTTTAAGTTTAGCAAGTTCGTTAGATTTTTCTGTTGTAAGGAAACTTCAAAGCAATGTTTTAGACTTAGAAGCCTTATTTTTTGGACAAGCAGATTTGTTAAATGATGATGTACAAGAAGTTTATCATTTAGATCTTCAGAAGCGTTATGTTTTTTTAAAGCAGAAATTTAAACTCAACAATCAAGGTGTGTTGCCAATACACTTTTTTAGATTACGACCGCCAAATTTTCCGACGATTCGTTTATCACAGCTAGTAAATCTGTACCATACACATATTAATTTATTCTCAGAGATTATAACTCTAAAATCGATGGAGGAGGTTTATAGAATATTCGATATAGAAACTTCAGAATTTTGGAAATCACATTATACCTTTTCAAAGTCATCAAAAGTTTCAAAAAAGGGATTATCTAAATCATTTATTGATTTAGTGGTTATTAACACTGTAATTCCTTTGCAATTTAGCTATGCTAAAGTACAAGGCAAACTGATAGAAGATCAAGTGTTTAATTTTATTAGACAAATAAAGATTGAAAGTAATAGTATAGTAAAGAAATTTTTGGATTTAAGACCTATAGAAAAAAGTGCGCTAACTTCACAAGCACTTTTACAGTTAAAGCAAGAATATTGTAATAAAAATAAATGTCTACAATGTGTTATTGGAAATAAATTGTTGATTAGATCTTTTAAATAAATCACTAGCAATTTGTAGTCTATTTCCACAATAGTGTTGTGGTAAAACCGCAATTTTTTCTTAAATGAAGATTTTAATCGAATAATTTAATTATTCATATAAAAACAAGTCTTTTATTGTGTATTTTGTAAATTATTAACAATTATTAACCATTAATTTATTAAAAATGATTAAAAAAACAATTTTTAAGTACATGCTATTGTCATTATTTGCTTTTGCAACATTTAATGCATGCCAATCTGAAGAAGGTGAACCAGAAGTAGTGGAAGAAGCTGTTTCTAACGACCTTTTGTCTAAACTTGTAGATCTAGATTTTGACATATCTAATGCAAAGAATGCTACTATGTTTGGTGAAACTGGGGTTAGAGTGGAGGATATGTTTCTTACAGAGAAGCAGATTAACGAACTACTTCTTTCTGAACAAGGAGATGCCAAGCAATATCGTACTACTAACCTTGTGAAAAAATTACCAAGAGTAATTACAATTGCGGTATCCCCAGATTTAGGGGCTTTAGGCTCTGATGCTCTTGATGATGCTATCAATATGTATAATAATGTAGGCTCAAGAATAACTTTTCAAAGAGTTGCATTTGGATTAAGAGGAAGAAATAAAGCTAAAATACAAGTAACAGCTTTTTCTGAGCAACCATCTGGAGGGTTTATCACTTTAGGTGTTGCTGCAGGTTTCCCAACAAGAAAAGGGGATCCAGCAAAGAGTTTTGGAATTAATACGGTATGGTTTGATTTGTTAAACCCTTCTCAAGCAGAAGTTGCAGGTACTATGGCACATGAAATTGGTCACTGTATTGGTTTCCGTCATACGGATTACCAAACACGTTCAAGTTGTGGACAAAATGTAAATGAAGGTTCTGCAGGTGTAGGAGCTGTTTATATTAATGGAACACCAACCGGATCTGATCCAACGTCTTTAATGCAGGCTTGTGGACCAGCACAAACTTTAAACAACAATGATATTACTGCTCTATTAGACATGTATTAATAGAAAACATATTCAGTATTAAAAGCCTTCTTTAAATTTAAAGAAGGTTTTTTTTATAGTAAAATTTCATCATCTTTGTTTATATGAAGCCATTTTACAAAACCTTACTTTTTTTTCAAAAACGTGGCTACTACGTTTGTCAACGTATCGCAGACCGTTTAGGCATTAGAGCTAAAATTGTAAGGACCTCATTTATGTATCTTACTTTTGTAACGGTTGGTTTTGGTTTTGCATTATATTTGTTCTTAGCCTTTTGGATGCGAATTAAAGATATAATTTATACTAAACGCTCCTCAGTTTTCGACTTATAACATGAATAATCCGCTTTTAAAACTTTACAGATCTAAGATTTACACAGCTTTAATGATGTTAGGTTTTTTGTTGTGTATTGGTGTGGTAGGCTATAGAATCATCTCTGGTTATAACTGGTTAGATGCATTTTATATGACCGTTATCACAATCACAACTGTTGGTTTTGCTGAGGTTAATCCTTTAGACACACAATCTAAAATATTTACTATTTTTTTAATTCTTGCAAGTGTAGTTATAGTAGGTTATGCTATTTCTATAATTACAGAATATATTTTAAGTCGAAATAATTTTGAAGATATAAAACAACGAAAAATGCAGAAGAAAATTGATGCCATGTCTAATCACATCATCATATGTGGGTATGGACGTAATGGAAAGCAAGCGGCAAAAAAATTGCTAGCTTATAATAAGCCGTACGTAGTTATTGAACGTAATAAAGAGATTATTGAAAAATTTCAAGAAGATGATATTCCTTTTGTTTTTGGAAATGCCAATGAAGATGAAACACTTTATGAAGCTGGTATTGAAAAAGCAAGTACACTAATATCTGCTTTGCCTAATGATGCAGATAATTTATTTGTGGTTTTATCGGCTAGACAGATTAATAAAAAAATGCACATTATTAGTAGAGCCTCACAAGAAACATCTTATGAAAAGCTAAAATTAGCTGGTGCTAATAATGTAATTCTTCCAGACCGTATAGGTGGAGACCATATGGCATCCTTAGTTGTAATACCAGATTTAGTAGAGTTTATAGATAATCTGGGTATCGTAGGGGAAAGAAATATTAATGTGGAAGAAGTTAAAGTAGAACAACTCTATGATGTTAAGGAAGTAAAAACAATTAGAGATCTCGATTTACGAAAAAAAACAGGCTGCACAGTTATTGGGTTTAAAGACGAAAACGGAGAATATATTGTTAATCCAGAGGCAAATACTAAATTGGTTGCTAGTTCTAAAATTATTGTTTTAGGCCGCCCAGAACAAATACACAAGTTAAATTCTGAATATAACATTGGGTAATCTAAGCTACCATTTTAACGCTTGATACTTTAAAAACTCAAAAATTTTTAGCATCTTGTCGCCATTAAAACTAAAAACTAACTAATAACTATACTCATGAAGAAATATCTTCTATCAATTTTTGCATTATTATTACCATTATTAAACTTTGCTCAAGAGGCAGAAAAAGGACTCGATCAGAAAATTGACGAAGCTTTTCAGCCAGTAGCAGATGGTTTTTTTGATGCAATTTTCTTTCCAATTTATAAGAGTGAAACAATGGAGATTCCTTTTGTTCTCGTTTTATTAGTTGGTAGTGCTTTATTTTTTACAATATATTTTAAGTTTCCAAATATTCGATTTTTTGGAAAAGCAATTAATGTTGTTAGAGGAAAATATGATGATATAGATCATGCTACAGTTGAGCCTGCATATGGTGATTCTACACCAGGAGGAGATTCTATTGAAACGATTAGAGATGAAAGTGAAGAAGGAGAAGTAAGTCACTTTCAAGCATTAGCAACTGCTGTTTCAGGTACTGTTGGTAATGGTAATATTGCTGGTGTAGCTTTAGCGATTGCACTTGGTGGACCTGGTGCCACGTTTTGGATGATTGTATGTGGTCTTTTAGGAATGTCAACAAAATTTGTTGAATGTACATTAGGTGTTCAGTTTAGAGATGTTGGTGAAGATGGTGTAGTTTATGGTGGTCCAATGTATTATATAAGTAAGGGTTTAAAGTCTAAAGGTTTTAAAACCTTAGGTAAAGTAGCTGCAGCAATATTCGCTGTGTTTTGTATTGGAGGTTCTTTTGGTGGTGGTAACGCTGCGCAATCTAATCAAGCTACTATAGTAATTAAAGAATTATTTAATTGGGAGAGTACAGCTGCTGGTGCAATTGTAGGTTTAGTTTTAGCAGTTCTTGTAGGTATCATAATCATTGGAGGTATAAAACGTATTGCTCAGGTAACTGAGAAAGTAGTACCATTTATGGCTGTAATGTATGTTGCAGCATGTTTATATATTATATTAAGTAATTTTAGCTTAATAGATGATGCAGTCGGTTTAATTGTCAGAGAAGCATTTAACCCAACCGCATTTGGTGTAGGTACACTAATAGGAGTGTTGTTAGTAGGATTCCAAAGAGCAGCATTTTCAAATGAAGCAGGTGCAGGTTCTGCATCGATAGCGCATTCAGCAGTGAAGACAAAATATTCAGCTTCTGAAGGATTGGTAGCGTTATTAGAGCCATTTATTGATACTGTTTTAATTTGTACAATGACAGCTTTAGTAATTGTGATTTTTAACTTTGGAGGTTTCTTTGAATATGGTGGTGATGGATCCGGAGTAGTATTTATTGATGGTGTTGGATATGAAGGAGCAGGAATTACTTCTAAGGCATTCGCACAATATATACCTTATTCTAATGTATTCTTAACTGTAGCAGTTGTGCTTTTTGCTGTTTCTACAATGATATCATGGTCTTATTATGGGCTTCAATCATGGAAGTTTTTATTCGGTAGAGGAAAAACAGCAGATATGGTTTATAAACTTTTATTCTTAATGTTTGTGGTTATTGGTGCAGCAGCAAGTATGGGATCAATCTGGAAATTCTCTGATGCAATGATTTTTGCAATGATTTTCCCTAACATGGTTGGTTTATTCTTTTTATTCCCAATTGTTAAAAAACAATTAGTCCGTTACCTAGATGCTATAAAAGCAAATAAGGCTTAAGATATTTGTATTAAAATATGAAATCCCATTTCCAGTTTTCTAATAAACAACGAAATGGGATTTTTTTATTGATCTTTATTATAGTCGTACTACAATGTGTGTATGCTTTTGTTGATTTTTCTAAAGATGAAGTTCCTGTAAATCAAGAAGACATCAATGCGTTTAGAAGGGAATTAGATTCACTGCGTTTGGTTGAGCTTGAAAATAATAAACCAAAAACCTATCCATTCAACCCCAATTACATTACAGATTATAAAGGTTATACATTAGGTATGACAACTGATGAGATTGATAGACTTCACAACTTTAGAGATGGAAATCAGTGGGTGAATTCCGCTAAAGACTTTCAGAACGTTACTAAAGTTTCAGATTCTTTATTGGCTGAGATATCTCCATATTTTAAGTTTCCAGATTGGGCTACCAATCCAAAGCCAAGAACTAATTCATATAATAACTCGTATTCAAATAATAATACTCCAAAAACGTATACTCAAAAGATTGATTTAAATAAAGCTACAGCAAATCAATTGCAAAAAGTATATGGAGTAGGAGAAAAGCTTTCCGAACGTATCATTAAATATCGTAATAAATATAAAGGAGGTTTTATCGCAGATGTTGAACTTTCTGAAGTTTGGGGGTTAGTACCAGAAGTTATAGAGCGTATTAAAAATGACTTTACAGTAAAGACTCCGCGAACAATTAATAAGTTTAATCTCAATACAGCGACGAGAGATCAGTTAGTAACTATACAATATATAGATTACGAAGTTGCTAACAATATTATAGAAGAACGTGCACTCAGAGAAGGCTTTAAATCTTTAGAAGAATTAACAAAAGTTGAAGATTTTCCTATCAAAAAAATCGAGATAATTAAGTTATATTTGCATCTGTAACAAATTGCAATACATGTCTGATTTATATTTCACAGAAGAACATAATTTATTTAGAGAAAGTCTTAGAGATTTCCTGCAAAAAGAAGTGGTGCCTCATATTGAAAAATGGGAAGAAACTGGTCATATAGAGCGTTTCATCTGGAAGAAATTTGGAGACATGGGTTACTTTGGTTTAGCAACACCTGAAGATTATGGTGGATTAGATTTAGACTTATTTTATACGGTTATTTTTCTTGAAGAAATGCAACGCATCAACTCTGGTGGATTTGCTGCAGCAATGTGGGCACATGCATATTTAGCAATGACGCACCTTAACAAAGAAGGGAATCATGAACAAAAGGAAAAGTATTTAACACCAAGTGCATTAGGTGATGCTATAGGCTGTTTATGTATTACAGAGCCTTTTGGAGGTAGTGATGTAGCTGGTATGCGAACAACTGCGGTAAAAAAGGGTGATAGTTATATCATTAATGGTTCTAAAACATTTATAACAAATGGTGTTTATAGTGATTATTTAATAGTCGCAGCTAAAACAAGTCCTGAATTAGGAAATAAAGGGATTAGCATATTTGTAATGGATAGAGATACGCCTGGTATTTCTGCTACAAAATTGGATAAGTTGGGTTGGAGAGCTTCAGATACTGGAGAAATAGCTTTTGATAATGTTGAGATTCCAGCTTCAAATATAATGGGGGAAGAAAATCAAGGCTTCCCTTATATAATGCAGCATTTTGCTTTAGAGCGATTAGTAATGGCTGTGAACTCACATGCTAGAGCAGAATATGCTTTAGAATATGCTAAACAATATATGAGTGAACGTACAGCATTTGGTAGAACTATAGATAAGTTCCAAGCTTTAAGACATACCTATGCAGATTGTGAAACACAAATGGAAATCTGCAAACAATTTAATTATTATGTAGCAAAGCGATTAGATATGGGAGACTATGTTGTAAAGGAAGCAACCATGTCTAAACTGCAATCAACAAAAATGGCAGACGATGTTATTTACCAATGTCTTCAATTTTTAGGTGGTTATGGCTATATGGAAGAATATCCATTAGCTCGTATGGCTAGAGATAGTCGTTTAGGACCGATTGGTGGTGGTACATCAGAGATACTCAAGGAAATAATTGCTAAAATGGTTATTGATAATAAGGATTATAAGCCAGCGACTTAAAAATTTAATCGAGTTAACGAAATTCAGAATCCTGCTAATGTGCAGGATTTTTTGTTTAAAATTCAATATTACTTATAACTAATAGTTATATTTAATAACATCTATAAAGATATATGAGTCTCAAAACATTTTCAGATTATTTATTGTTAGAAAAGAAGTATTCTAAACATACGGCTTTAGCTTATATAAGAGACATTGAAATGTTTCAAGATTTTTTAGAAGAGCATCACGATTCTGAAGTGCTTTCAAAAGTTGGATATTCAGAAATAAGGGAATGGATTGTAAAACTTGTCAATAGTGGGATTTCAAACCGAACCGTTAATAGAAAAATATCTTCGCTAAACACCTATTTTAAATTCCTTATAAAAACTCAAACCATAAAAATTAATCCTTTAAAACAACATAAGGCTTTAAAAGTTGGAAAGAAAGTGCAACTACCTTTTTCTGAAGAAGAATTAAAAGCTGTTCTTGAGAATTCTATTGAAGTACACGATTTTGAAAGTGCAAGAAATCATTTAATCATTGAGTTATTTTATGCTACAGGAATAAGGCGAATTGAGTTGGTAGAGATAACTATAAATGATATAGATTTTGGTAACAAGCAATTAAAAGTCTTAGGTAAGCGAAACAAGGAACGCTATATACCTTTAATAGACTCTTTAATTATATCTATAAAAAATTATTTAAAGTATCGTTCTCAATTGGAAACGATAAATGATAAAGAGGTGTTATTTTTAACCAAAAAAGGTCTTAAAATTTACGAAATGCTTGTTTACAGAATAATAAATAAGTATTTTAGTGAAGCATCTACTAAAGCAAAATGTAGTCCACATGTATTAAGGCACTCATTTGCTACTCACTTATTAAATCAAGGTGCAGATTTAAATGCAGTAAAAGAACTTCTTGGGCATACCAGTTTAGCAGCCACTCAGGTCTATACTCACAATAGTATAGCCGAATTAAAAAAAGTGTATGCTAAATCGCATCCGAGAAATCTTCGTTAAGTATTGTACTTAACAATAATTAATTTGAGTTAAATAAATTTTGTTTTAGCTCTTATGTTTAACCAAAAAGGAGGAATATGAAAGTAAACACACAATCCGTAAATTTTAATGCAGATAGTAAGCTTATCGATTTCATTCAGAAACGAATGGATAAATTAGATATGTTCTATGACAAAATAATACAATCTGATGTGTATTTAAAAGTTGAGAATACTAGTGATAAAGAAAATAAAATTTTTGAAGCCAAGGTAAGTGTGCCAGGTGATAGCTTTATAGTTAAAAAGCAATGTAAAACCTTTGAAGAGGGCACTGATTCGGCAATTGCTTCTTTAGAAAGACAAATCAAAAAAAGAAAAGAAAAGTTAAGATCAAAAGTTAGATAAAATTTTTTCAAAAATGTTTTGAATAAATAAATAAAACACTACATTTGCAGTCCGTTAGAAATAGCGGGCTTTTTTATGGTCGATTTTTGATGGTAAAAAAGTAGGAAAAAGCCGATGTAGCTCAGCTGGCTAGAGCAGCTGATTTGTAATCAGCAGGTCGTGGGTTCGAGTCCCTCCATCGGCTCTAAAAATTTAAATTTTTTGCTTGGAATTTAGGTTTTTTGAATTTGAAATATTGAATAAATTTTGGGGAGATACTCAAGCGGCCAACGAGGACAGACTGTAAATCTGTTGGTTTTCACCTTCGCAGGTTCGAATCCTGCTCTCCCCACAAAGAATTTTAAATAAGAAGTTGTCAAAAGCGAGCTTTTGTAAAACTACGATTAAAAATTCTTTGGATTGGGTCACCAATCCAGGATCATCGAGCAAATCGAGATAATCCAAAACTTTGAAATATTGAAAACCTTTCACAAGTTCTAATTAAAGAATTTATGATAAAAAGCGAGAGTAGCTCAGTTGGTAGAGCGTCAGCCTTCCAAGCTGAATGTCGCCGGTTCGAACCCGGTCTCTCGCTCTAAAAATTCCTGCGAAGGCAGGAATCTCATTTAGTTTAATGAGAACATAAACACTTTACGCCGGTGTAGCTCAGGGGTAGAGCGTTTCCTTGGTAAGGAAGAGGTCACGAGTTCAAATCTCGTCATTGGCTCTTTTTTCTAAGATAGATTTAGAATTAACAATTGAACACTAATAATAATTAAGATTAAAATAAATTAAACATGGCAAAGGCAACTTTCGATCGTTCAAAACCACACTTAAATATTGGTACTATTGGACACGTAGATCACGGTAAAACAACTTTAACTGCTGCTATTACTAAAGTATTAGCTGATGCAGGTTTATCTGAAGCAAGATCATTTGATCAAATTGATAATGCACCAGAAGAAAAAGAAAGAGGTATAACAATTAATACTTCTCACGTAGAATATGCAACAGCAAATCGTCATTACGCTCACGTTGACTGTCCAGGTCACGCGGATTACGTAAAGAACATGGTTACTGGTGCTGCACAAATGGATGGTGCTATCTTAGTTGTTGCTGCAACTGATGGTCCTATGCCACAAACACGTGAGCATATCTTACTTGGTCGTCAGGTAGGAATTCCTCGTATCGTTGTATTCATGAATAAAGTGGATATGGTTGATGATGAAGAATTATTAGAATTAGTAGAAATGGAAATCAGAGATTTATTATCATTTTATGAATATGATGGTGATAATGGTCCTGTAGTAGCTGGTTCTGCTTTAGGTGCACTTAATGGTGAGCAAAAGTGGGTTGATACTGTGATGGAATTAATGAATCAAGTTGATGCTTGGATTGAAGAGCCAAAGCGTGAGGTTGATAAAGATTTCTTAATGCCAATTGAAGATGTATTCTCAATTACTGGTCGTGGAACTGTTGCAACAGGTCGTATCGAAACTGGTATTGCTAACACTGGTGATCCTGTAGAGATTATTGGTATGGGTGCTGAGAAATTAACATCTACTATTACTGGTATTGAAATGTTCCGTCAAATCTTAGATAGAGGTGAAGCTGGTGATAATGCTGGTATCTTATTAAGAGGTATTGAGAAATCTCAAATCTCTAGAGGTATGGTAATTACTAAACCTGGTTCGGTAACACCACACGCTAAATTTAAAGCTGAGGTTTATATCCTTAAGAAAGAAGAAGGTGGTCGTCACACACCATTCCATAATAACTACCGTCCACAGTTCTATGTACGTACAACTGATGTAACTGGAAACATCCAATTACCTGATGGAGTTGAGATGGTGATGCCTGGTGATAACTTAACAATTACAGTAGATTTAATCAACACAATTGCAATGAACGTAGGTTTACGTTTCGCTATCCGTGAAGGTGGTAGAACAGTTGGTGCTGGTCAGGTAACTGAAATTTTAGACTAAACAAAATAGTTAAATAGTTAATTAAGGTGTCCCGAATTATCGGGATGCCTTGATTATTGTTTACGGGTTTAGCTCAGTTGGTAGAGCACTGGTCTCCAAAACCAGGTGTCGGGAGTTCGAGTCTCTCAACCCGTGCGAAGCACAATTGTGAGCAAGTAGCTTTAGAATAAATAAGTCTCGCAACAAGAATAAAATAGGATTAATTATTATAATCCGAAATAAAATAAATCAAATGGCAGGAGTAATAACATATATAAAGGAATCTTTTGAAGAGTTAAAGAACAATGTGTCTTGGACACCTTGGCCAGAAGCTCAAAGATTAACAGTAATTGTAGCTGTATTTTCAATTATATTTTCATTAGCTATTTGGGGAGTTGACACTGTTTTTAGTAGAGCAGTGAAAGCGTATTTTACATTTATTAACGGATAACAACAACAAAGAAGATTATGTCAGAGAAAAAATGGTATGTTGTTAGAGCGGTAAGCGGTCAAGAAAACAAAATCAAAACTTACATTGAAAATGAAATTTCAAGATTAGGTTTAGAAGATTTCGTTGATCAAGTACTAGTACCAACAGAAAAAGTAATTCAAATACGTAACGGAAAGAAAATAAACAAGGAAAAAGTTTATTTTCCTGGTTACATAATGATTCAAGCCAATTTAAGTGGCGAGATTCCTCATATTATAAAATCGATTACTAATGTAATAGGTTTTTTAGGTGAAACTAAAGGTGGTGATCCAGTACCATTAAGACAATCTGAAGTTAACAGAATGTTAGGTAAAGTTGATGAGTTAGCAATAGAGGCAGATGCAAATGTTGCAATACCATTTACTAAAGGAGAAACTGTAAAAGTTATCGATGGACCATTCAATGGTTTTGATGGAACTATCGAGAAGATAAATGAAGAAAAGCGTAAGCTAGAAGTAATGGTTAAGATTTTCGGAAGAAAAACACCATTAGAGTTAAGCTATATGCAAGTAGAAAAAGTATAATAATTGTTACAATAAAGACAGCGTGTAATCTATGCTTCCAATATAGATGAGCGTACAAACATTAAGAAATGGCAAAAGAAATAGACAAAGTAGTTAAGCTACAAGTTCGGGGAGGTGCTGCGAATCCATCGCCACCGGTAGGACCCGCTTTAGGTGCCGCTGGAGTTAACATCATGGAGTTCTGTAAGCAATTTAATGCGAGAACTCAAGATAAGCCAGGTAAAGTTTTACCTGTGGTAATCTCTGTTTACAAAGACAAATCATTTGAATTTGTAATCAAGACTCCACCAGCAGCAGTACAATTATTAGAAGCGGCCAAAGTAAAGAAAGGATCAGGAGAACCAAACCGACGTAAAGTAGCAAAAGTAACTTGGGATCAAGTTAAAGCGATTGCTGAAGACAAAATGGTAGATTTAAATGCCTTTGAAATCGGATCAGCTATGAAAATGGTTGCCGGTACAGCAAGATCGATGGGTATCACTGTTAAAGGAGGAGAAGCTCCAAACTAAATTTTTAGAAATGGCAAGATTAACAAAGAAGCAAAAAGAAGCGCACGCAAAAGTAGATAGTAATAAAGTTTACTCTCTAGAAGAAGCTTCAGCTTTACTTAAAGAGATTACATTTACAAAATTTGATGCTTCAGTAGATTTAGCAATCAGATTAGGTGTAGATCCACGAAAAGCCAATCAAATGGTTCGTGGTGTAGTTTCATTACCACATGGTACAGGTAAAGACATGAAGGTACTTGCGCTAGTAACTCCAGATAAAGAAGACGAAGCTAAAGCAGCTGGTGCTGATTATGTTGGGTTAGATGAATACTTACAGAAAATTAAAGATGGTTGGACAGACGTTGACGTTATCGTTACTATGCCAAGCATTATGGGTAAGTTAGGACCGTTAGGTAGAGTATTAGGGCCAAGAGGTCTTATGCCAAACCCTAAAACTGGTACAGTAACTATGGATGTAGCTAAAGCAGTTACAGAAGTAAAAGCTGGTAAGATAGATTTTAAAGTAGATAAAACAGGTATTGTACATGCACCAATTGGTAAAGCATCGTTTAGTACTGAGAAAATTATTGGGAACGCCCAAGAATTATTATCTACAATAATGAAGTTAAAGCCAACGTCGTCAAAAGGTACGTATGTAAAGAGTATTTACATGTCTAGTACTATGAGTCCAAGTATCTCAATTGACACAAAAATAGGATAGTAGTTAAACTTAGAATATTATGACAAGAGAAGAAAAATCCCAAGTAATTGAAGAGTTGACTGCTCAATTAGCAGATAATGCAAATATCTATTTAACAGATATTTCTGGATTAGATGCAGCAACAACTTCAAATTTAAGAAGAGCATGTTTCAAGTCTAACATTAAGTTAGCTGTAGTTAAGAATACGCTTTTAGAGAAAGCTATGGAAGCATCGGATAAAGATTTCGGTGAATTACCTACTACTTTAAAAGGAAATACATCAGTAATGTATTCTGAAACTGGTAATGCTCCAGCCAAAGTAATTAAAGAGTTTCGTAAAAAATCTGAAAAGCCTTTATTAAAAGGTGCATTCATTGAAGAAGCAACTTACATTGGTGACGAATTATTAGATACATTAGTAGACATTAAGTCTAAAGAAGAACTTCTTGGAGAGATTATTACAATATTACAATCTCCTGCTAAGAATGTTATTTCAGCACTTAAGTCTGGTGGTGGAACTATCGCTGGAATTGTAAAAACATTATCTGAAAGAGAAGGATAATATTAGCAAGAACACACATTAAAAAAATATAAACACACACATTATTAAAACAATAGAAAAATGGCAGATTTAAAAGATTTCGCAGAACAATTAGTTAACTTATCAGTAAAAGATGTTAACGAATTAGCAACTATATTAAAAGACGAATATGGTATCGAGCCAGCAGCAGCTGCAGTAGCAGTAGCAGCAGGTGGAGGTGCAGCAGGTGGTGATGCCGCTGAAGAACAAACAGAATTTGATGTAATCTTAAAAGCAGCAGGTGGTTCTAAACTAGCTGTAGTAAAATTAGTTAAAGAATTAACTGGTTTAGGTTTAAAAGATGCAAAAGGTTTAGTTGATGATGCACCAAGTGCAATCAAAGAAGGCGTTTCTAAAGACGAAGCTGAAGGCTTAAAGTCATCTTTAGAAGAAGCTGGAGCTGAGGTTGAGCTTAAGTAAGCTTGCCTTAACCTACAACACATGGTTTAGGTCTAGAGTAGTACTCTAAGACCTAAACCCTTTTGTGTATATAAACGTTATATACATTTATTAGTATTTTTTAATAAAAATCTCGTTCATCAATGTTAGCAAAAAAGGCTGAAAGAATTAATTTCTCTTCTATTGTAAATAGAACAGATTACCCAGACTTTTTGGATATCCAAATTAAATCCTTCCAGGATTTTTTCCAATTAGAAACAAAGTCAGAAGAAAGAGGAAATGAAGGCTTGTACAATACCTTCATGGAAAATTTTCCAATTACAGACACACGTAATCAATTCGTATTAGAATTTTTAGATTACTTTATTGATCCACCTAGATATTCTATAGAAGAATGTATCGAAAGAGGATTAACATATAGTGTGCCTTTAAAAGCAAGATTGAAATTATATTGTACTGATCCCGAACATGAGGATTTCGAAACAATCGTTCAAGATGTATATTTAGGTACTATACCTTACATGACTCCAAGCGGTACGTTTTGTATCAATGGTGCTGAACGTGTAGTAGTTTCTCAATTGCATAGATCACCTGGTGTATTCTTTAGCCAGTCTTTCCATGCTAACGGAACTAAATTATACTCAGCAAGAGTAATACCTTTTAAAGGGTCTTGGATTGAATTTGCTACAGACATTAATAGTGTGATGTATGCATATATTGATAGAAAGAAAAAATTACCAGTTACGACACTTTTCCGTGCTATTGGATTTGAACGTGACAAAGATATCTTAGAGATTTTTGACCTTGCAGAAGAAGTAAAGGTTTCTAAATCTGGTCTGAAGAAAGTAATAGGTCGTAAGCTAGCAGCTCGTGTACTTAATACTTGGCATGAAGATTTCGTTGATGAAGATACAGGTGAAGTTGTATCTATTGAACGTAACGAAATTGTTTTAGATCGTGATACAATTATAGACAAAGATAATATTGAAGAAATTCTTGAAGCAGAAGTAAAGACTATTCTATTACACAAAGAAAGTGCGCAACAAGGAGATTACGCAATTATTCATAATACATTACAAAAAGATCCAACAAATTCTGAAAAAGAAGCTGTTGAACACATCTACCGTCAACTACGTAATGCTGAGCCGCCAGATGAAGAAACAGCACGTGGTATTATTGACAAATTATTCTTCTCTGACCAACGTTACTCTTTAGGTGAAGTAGGTCGTTATAGAATGAACAAGAAGTTACTGTTAGATATTGGAATGGATAAGCAAGTACTTACCAAAGAAGATATCATAACGATTATAAAATACTTAATTGAGCTTATCAATTCTAAAGCAGAGATTGATGATATCGATCACTTATCTAACCGTCGTGTACGTACAGTAGGTGAGCAGTTGTCATCTCAGTTTGGAGTTGGTTTAGCACGTATGGCACGTACTATTCGTGAACGAATGAATGTTCGTGATAACGAAGTATTTACTCCAATCGATTTAATTAATGCTAAGACTTTATCGTCAGTAATTAATTCATTTTTTGGTACAAATCAGTTATCTCAATTTATGGACCAAACGAATCCTCTTGCAGAGATTACGCACAAGCGTCGTCTTTCAGCATTAGGACCAGGTGGTTTATCAAGAGAAAGAGCTGGTTTCGAGGTACGTGATGTTCACTATACTCACTACGGACGTTTATGCCCTATTGAAACACCAGAAGGACCAAATATTGGTTTAATTTCTTCTTTATCTGTATTTGCGAAAGTAAACTCTATGGGATTCATTGAAACTCCATACCGTAAAGTTGATAATGGTGTTGTAGATATTAAAAATGCACCAACATATCTAAGTGCTGAGGAAGAGGAAGATATGTTAATTGCACAAGCCACTATTGAAGTAGATGAAAAAGGTAAAATATTACCAGAGAAAATTATCTCTCGTCAAGAGGGCGATTTCCCAGTAATTGAACCTTCTAATGTTAATTACACTGACGTTGCACCTAATCAGATTGCATCAATTTCGGCATCTTTAATTCCATTCTTGGAACATGATGATGCCAATCGTGCATTAATGGGATCTAACATGATGCGTCAGGCCGTACCATTATTACGTCCTGAAGCACCAATCGTTGGTACAGGTTTAGAACGCCAAGTAGCGTCGGATTCTAGAGTATTAATAAATGCTGAAGGGGCTGGTACTGTTGAATATGTAGATGCTGAAAAGATCACCATAAGATACGAACGTACTAAAGAAGAAGGTATGGTAAGCTTCGATAGCGATACTAAAACTTATCCTCTAGTTAAGTTCAGAAAAACAAATCAAGGTACATCTATTAACTTAAAACCAATCGTTGAGAAAGGTGATAAAGTTGAAAGAGGTCAAGTACTTTGTGAAGGTTATGCAACACAAAATGGTGAACTAGCACTTGGTAGAAACATGAAAGTAGCCTTTATGCCTTGGAAAGGGTATAACTTTGAGGATGCGATTGTAATTTCTGAAAAAGTGGTAAGAGAAGATGTATTTACATCTATTCATATCGATGAGTATTCATTAGACGTTAGAGATACCAAATTAGGTAACGAAGAGTTAACTAATGATATTCCTAATGTTTCTGAAGAAGCAACTAAAGATTTAGATGAGAATGGTATGATTCGCATAGGTGCGGAAATCAAACCAGGGGATATCTTAATTGGTAAGATTACACCAAAAGGAGAATCTGACCCTACACCAGAAGAAAAATTATTAAGAGCTATCTTCGGTGATAAGGCAGGTGATGTAAAAGATGCATCTTTAAAAGCGTCTCCATCATTAAGAGGTGTTGTTATCGATAAAAAATTATTCGCTAGAGCAGTAAAAGATAAACGTAAGAGAGCTCAAGATAAAGAAGATATCGAGAAGCTAGAAGATGCTTACGATAACAGATTTGATGATCTAAAAAACACTTTAGTTGAAAAATTATTTACTATTGTAAATGGTAAAACAGCTCAAGGAATTTATAATGATTTAGGTGAAGAGATTATCCCTAAAGGTAAGAAGTATACTTTAAAGATGTTAAATGCTGTAGATGATTACACGCATTTAACTTCAGGTAGATGGACTACTGATGATCATACAAATGAACTTGTTGCAGATTTAATCCATAATTATAAGATTAAAGAAAATGATTTACAAGGATCATTAAGGCGTGAGAAATTTACAATCTCTGTTGGTGATGAATTACCAGCTGGTATTATCAAACTAGCCAAAGTTTACATCGCTAAGAAGCGTAAACTTAAAGTTGGTGATAAGATGGCAGGTCGTCACGGTAATAAGGGTATTGTTGCTCGTATTGTTCGTCAAGAAGATATGCCATTCCTAGAAGATGGAACTCCAGTTGATATTGTATTAAACCCACTTGGTGTACCATCTCGTATGAATATTGGCCAGATATACGAAACCGTTTTAGGTTGGGCTGGTCAAGATTTAGGACGTACTTATGCAACACCAATTTTCGATGGGGCCACATTAGATCAGATTAATGGATTTACAGATGAAGCTGGTATCCCAAGATTTGGGCATACATATCTATATGATGGTGGAACAGGTGATCGTTTTGATCAACCAGCAACTGTTGGTGTCATTTATATGATTAAGCTTGGTCACATGATTGATGATAAAATGCACGCACGTTCTATAGGACCTTACTCATTAATTACACAACAGCCACTAGGTGGTAAAGCACAATTTGGTGGTCAGCGTTTTGGTGAGATGGAGGTTTGGGCACTTGAAGCTTATGGAGCATCAAGTACACTGCGTGAGATCTTAACTGTAAAATCAGATGATGTTATTGGTAGAGCAAAAACTTACGAAGCTATCGTTAAGGGTGAGCCAATGCCAGAACCAGGACTTCCAGAATCGTTCAACGTACTTATGCACGAATTGAAAGGTTTAGGATTGGATATTAGATTAGAAGAATAAAAAATAGTAGGCAGTCGTCAGTACACTTATTAATTGTGTACTGAAGACTGAAGACTGAATACTATAAAAGAACATGGCAAGAAGACAAGATAAGAATACAGTACAGAAGTTTAACAAAATTTCTATTGGCTTAGCATCACCTGAATCTGTTTTAGCAGCATCTCGTGGTGAAGTATTAAAGCCAGAAACTATTAATTATCGAACACACAAACCTGAGCGTGATGGTTTGTTCTGTGAGCGTATTTTTGGTCCTGTGAAGGATTTTGAATGTGCTTGTGGTAAATATAAAAGAATACGTTACAAAGGTATCGTTTGTGATCGTTGTGGTGTAGAAGTAACAGAAAAGAAAGTACGTAGAGACAGAGTAGGACACATCAACTTAGTTGTGCCTGTAGCCCATATCTGGTATTTCCGTTCGTTACCAAATAAAATAGGTTACCTTCTTGGATTACCATCTAAGAAGTTAGATATGATTATCTATTACGAGCGTTATGTAGTTATCCAGCCAGGTATAGCTATGAATGCTGAAGGTGAACCAGTTCAAAAAATGGATTTCCTTACTGAAGAAGAGTATCTAAATATTTTAGAAGCTATTCCTCAAGAGAATCAATATTTAGATGATACAGACCCTAACAAATTCATCGCTAAGATGGGTGCTGAGTGTCTTATCGATTTATTAGCTCGTATTGATTTAGATCAGTTATCATACGATTTAAGACATAAGGCTAATAATGAAACATCTAAGCAACGTAAAACTGAAGCTTTAAAGCGTTTACAAGTTGTAGAAGCATTTAGAGATTCTAACGAAAATAGAGAGAACAGACCAGAGTGGATGATCATGAAAGCTGTTCCAGTAATCCCACCAGAATTAAGACCATTAGTGCCTTTAGATGGTGGACGTTTTGCAACTTCAGATTTAAATGATTTATACCGTCGTGTAATTATCCGTAACAACCGTCTTAAAAGATTAGTTGAGATAAAAGCACCAGAAGTTATTTTACGTAATGAGAAGCGTATGTTACAAGAATCAGTAGATTCATTATTTGATAACACACGTAAATCATCTGCAGTAAAAACAGATTCTAATAGACCATTAAAATCATTATCGGATTCACTTAAAGGTAAGCAAGGACGTTTCCGTCAAAACTTACTTGGTAAGCGTGTTGATTATTCTGCACGTTCTGTAATTGTTGTTGGACCAGAGTTAAAATTATTCGAATGTGGATTGCCAAAAGATATGGCAGCTGAACTTTACAAGCCTTTTATCATTAGAAAACTGATTGAAAGAGGTATTGTAAAAACTGTAAAATCTGCAAAGAAAATTATAGATAGAAAAGAACCTGTAGTTTGGGATATTTTAGAAAATGTTTTAAAAGGACATCCAGTACTTTTAAATCGTGCTCCTACATTACACAGACTTGGTATTCAAGCATTCCAACCTAAGCTTATCGAAGGTAAGGCGATTCAGTTACACCCATTAGTGTGTACGGCGTTTAATGCCGATTTCGATGGTGACCAAATGGCTGTGCATTTACCATTAGGTCCTGAAGCTATCTTAGAAGCTCAACTATTAATGTTGGCATCACATAATATTTTGAACCCAGCAAATGGTTCACCAGTAACAGTTCCATCTCAGGATATGGTACTTGGTTTATATTATATGACTAAGCATAGAAAAACAGATAAGGATTTCACAGTTAAAGGTGAAGGCTTAACATTCTACTCTCCAGATGAAGTATTAATTGCTTACAATGAGAAGCAGGTAGAGCTTAATGCTGGAATTAAAGTAAGAACTAAAGACTTCAATGAAGAAGGAGAGTTAACGACTCAAATTATTGAAACTACTGTTGGTCGTGTACTTTTCAACGAAAAGGTACCAGAAGTAGCAGGATACATTAATGAAGTATTAACTAAGAAATCTTTACGTGAAATTATTCACGGAATTCTTAAAGTAACTTCTGTTCCTGAAACTGCTGAGTTCTTAGATGAGATTAAAACATTAGGATATAAGTTTGCATTCCAAGGTGGATTATCATTTAGTTTAGGTGATATTATTATTCCTCAAGAGAAGCACACCATGATTGATGCTGCAAACAAGCAGGTTGATGGTATTATGGGTAACTATAATATGGGACTTATTACCAACAATGAAAGATATAACCAAGTTATTGATATCTGGACGTCTACAAATGCTGAATTGACAGAATTGTCAATGAAGCGTATTAGAGAAGATCAGCAAGGCTTTAATTCGGTGTTTATGATGCTAGATTCTGGTGCAAGGGGTTCTAAAGAACAAATCCGTCAGTTAACTGGTATGCGTGGATTAATGGCTAAGCCTAAAAAATCTAATGCAGGTGGTGGAGAAATTATTGAAAACCCGATTCTTTCTAACTTTAAGGAAGGACTTTCAATTTTAGAATATTTTATCTCAACTCACGGTGCACGTAAAGGTCTTGCAGATACTGCTCTGAAAACAGCAGATGCAGGTTACTTAACACGTCGTTTAGTAGATGTATCTCAAGATGTAATTGTTTATGAAGAGGATTGTGGTACACTAAGAGGAATTGAAGTTTCGGCACTTAAGAAGAACGAAGAAATCGTTGAAAACTTAGAAGCTAGAATCGTTGGTAGAACATCACTTAATGATGTATTCGATCCGCATACAGAAGAATTATTAGTCGAAGCAGGAGGTCATATTAATGATGTTATTGCTAAACAAATAGGTGATTCTGCTATTGAATCTATTGAAGTACGTTCACCATTAACATGTGAAGCTAAGAAAGGTATTTGTGTGAGTTGTTACGGACGTAACCTTGCTACAGGTAAATTAGTACAACGAGGTGAAGCTGTTGGTGTAGTTGCTGCACAATCTATTGGTGAACCTGGTACACAGTTAACATTACGTACATTCCACGTAGGTGGTATTGCTGGTAACATTTCTGAAGAGAATAAGTTAACAGTGAAGTTTGATGGTGTTGCTGAGATTGAAGATCTTAAAACAGTAAAATCTAAAGATAACGACGGAAACGAAGTAGATGTTGTAATTTCTAGAACTTCAGAATTAAAGTTAGTGGATGCTAAAACAGGAATTGTTTTAAGTACAAATAACATACCTTATGGTTCTCACATCTTTGTGAAGCCTGGAGCTAAAGTGAAGAAAGGTGACGTTATCTGTCAGTGGGATCCTTATAATGGTGTAATTATTTCAGAATTTGCTGGTAAAGTAAAGTATGAAAACATCGAGCAAGGTATAACTTACCAAGTTGAAATTGATGAACAAACAGGTTTCCAAGAGAAAGTAATTTCTGAATCTAGAAACAAGAAGTTAATCCCAACCTTATTAATTGAAGATAAGAAAGGTGAAACTATCCGTTCATACAACTTACCAGTTGGTGCACACATTATGATTGATGATGGTGATAAAATTGATATCGGTAAGATTTTAGTTAAGATACCTCGTAAATCTGCTAAAGCTGGTGATATTACTGGTGGTCTTCCTCGTGTAACGGAATTATTCGAAGCACGTAACCCTTCTAATCCTGCTGTAGTAAGTGAGATTGATGGTGTGGTGTCATTTGGTAAAATAAAACGTGGTAACCGTGAGATTATAATCGAATCTAAATTAGGTGAGATTAAGAAATACTTAGTGAAGCTATCTAATCAGATTCTTGTACAAGAAAATGATTACGTAAAAGCAGGTATGCCTTTATCTGATGGATCTATTACACCAAATGATATCTTAAATATTAAAGGTCCTTCTGCAGTACAACAATATTTAGTAAATGAAGTACAAGAAGTATATCGTTTACAAGGTGTGAAGATTAACGACAAGCACTTCGAAGTTGTTGTAAGACAGATGATGCGTAAAGTAAGAATTATTGATTCTGGGGATACCATTTTCTTAGAAAATCAGTTAGTTCATAAATCAGATTTCATTGAAGAAAACGATAAAATGTTCGGAATGAAAGTGGTTGAAGATGCTGGTGATTCTGAGAATTTAAAATCAGGTCAGATTGTATCTGTTAGAACGTTACGAGATGAAAATTCTAGCTTACGTAGAGAAGATAAAAATCTTGTAACGGCAAGAGATGTGAGTCCAGCGACTGCAACTCCAATATTGCAAGGTATTACTAGAGCTTCATTACAAACTAAGTCGTTTATATCTGCGGCATCGTTCCAAGAAACTACTAAGGTTCTTAACGAAGCAGCTGTAAATGGTAAAGTGGATACACTTGAAGGACTTAAAGAAAATGTAATAGTTGGTCATAGAATTCCAGCTGGTACAGGTGTGAGAGAATACGAGCACATCATAGTAGGTTCTAAAGAAGAGTTTAATGAAATGATGAAAGCTAAAGAAGAAATGAATTTTAATTAATTCGAATTTTCTTAAGTATAAATTAAATCAAAAGCCTTCTTGTTTTGCAACATGAAGGCTTTTGTAATTTTAAATAAAAATAGAAAAATGGCAGACGAAAAAAATAATCCTAAAAAAGGACAAATTAATATAGAATTAGATGAGAAGGTAGCTGAAGGGACATATTCTAACTTAGCAATTATAAATCATTCTGTATCAGAATTTGTAGTTGACTTTGTAAGTATTATGCCAGGAACACCAAAAAGCAAGGTGAAGTCTCGTATTATATTAACACCACAGCATGCAAAGCGTTTGTTGAAAGCATTAGGTGATAATGTGACGCGTTTTGAAAAGGCACATGGTGAAATTAAGGATTACGAGCAACCTCCAATACCCTTGAATTTTGGCCCAACAGGACAAGCCTAATAGATAGAATTTGCTGTTGTTCGAAATTTTTCTTTAGAGCAACACCTCCAATACCCTTGGATTTTGGCCCAACAGGTCCAGTTTGAAAATTAAAAACCCTTTGAATATAATATTCAAAGGGTTTTTAATTAGCTTATAACTTCTATTTAAGCTACCTCTTTCTGATTCAAATAATATTTTAATGCACCTGATGGACATTTATTAATCTGATTTATAATGGCTTTAGTTTGCGCACCATCTAAATCAATCCAAGGAATCACAGAATTTCTAAATACATCTGAAAGTTGTAGTGCACAAATGCCTGCATTTGCACAACAGCTAGGTTCGTAGGTCACAGTAATCTTATCGTTACTGAAAACGTTTGCGTTTGTATCCATAATAAGTAGATTAGTTTGGGGTTAATCTTAGTTTGAATGTATATTATAGTTATTCAAGAGTAATTAAAATTACGTCAAAAAACAAAATACATCGACGAAATACATAAATTTTAACACTTATTCGATGAACTACATACTCAAACTCTTAAAATTCTGAGGTCATATGGAAGATTATACTTGGGTATTTTTGTTGCGTCATTTGTAATGAAAACATAGAATCTGCTAAGAAAACCAACTGATTTTGCTTGTCTCTGGCGAGAAAACGTTGTTTAACTCTCAAAAACTCTTTAAACTCTTCGCTCTTTTCATCATCAGTTTCTACCCAACACGCTTTATGTACATTTAGGTTTTCGTAAGTACACTTAGCACCATACTCATGCTCTAATCGATATTGAATAACTTCATATTGTAAAGCACCAACAGTACCAATTACTTTTCTGCCATTAAGGTCTAATGTAAATAATTGGGCAACACCTTCATCCATAAGTTGATCAATACCTTTATAAAGTTGTTTGGATTTCATGGGGTCAGCATTATTGATATATCTAAAATGCTCAGGTGAAAAACTAGGAACACCTTTATAGTTAATAATTTCTCCTTCAGTTAAAGTATCACCAATTTTAAAGTTCCCTGTATCTTGTAAACCTACAATATCACCGGGATATGAAATATCAACGATTTCTTTCTTTTCCGCAAAGAAGGCATTAGGGCTTGAGAATTTTAATTTTTTATTATGTCTTACATGTAGGTATGGAGTGTTACGTTTAAACTCTCCAGATACGATCTTTATAAACGCTAGCCTATTCCTATGGTTAGGATCCATATTAGCGTGAATTTTAAACACAAAGCCAGTAAACTTATCTTCATCAGGCTTCACCAAACGTTCTTCACTATGCTTTGGTCTTGGTTTTGGTGCAATCTCAACAAAACAATCTAAAAGTTCTCTAACACCAAAGTTATTTAATGCCGAACCAAAGAATACAGGTTGTAAGTCACCATTTAGATACTCTTCCTTATTAAACTCTGGATAGATACCTTCGACTAATTCTATCTCATCTCTAAGGGTTTGGGCGGCTGTGTCTCCAATCAAACTATCCAATGCTGAAGAACTTAAATCAGAAATCTCTACAGTATCATTGATAGATTTTTTGCTATCTCCGCTAAACAGATTAACATTCTTTTCCCATATATTATAGATACCTTTAAAATCGTAACCCATACCTATAGGAAAACTAAGTGGGGTCACTTTTAATCCTAGTTTTTGCTCTACTTCATCTAAAAGATCAAATGCATCTTTCCCTTCACGGTCTAACTTATTAATGAATACAATCATCGGTATGTTTCGCATGCGACAAACTTCAACTAGTTTTTCAGTTTGTTCCTCTACACCTTTAGCAACATCAATAACAACAATAACACTATCAACAGCAGTTAAAGTCCTAAATGTATCTTCGGCAAAATCTTTGTGACCTGGCGTATCTAGGATATTAATCTTAATACCATTGTATTCAAAAGCTAAAACAGAAGTCGCAACAGAAATACCACGCTGACGCTCAATCTCCATAAAGTCACTGGTAGCACCTTTCTTTATTTTATTACTTTTTACAGCACCAGCTTCTTGTATGGCACCACCAAACAACAACAGTTTTTCTGTAAGTGTTGTTTTACCAGCATCTGGATGGGATATAATACCAAATGTGCGCCGTCTATCAATTTCTTTTAAAAAACTCATGCTTATTTTTTTGAAGTATGCAAAAATAGAAATAAAAGAAAGGATACTAATATTTTTTAATAGTAGATGTTATAAAATATAGAGTCATCTTTGCATAATTGTTATTCAAACTATTATTAATGCCATTGGTCTATAATTTAATGACTGTTCAGATATAGTAGCTTATTTTTGAATTAAAATAAATAAACCTTGCATTTGCATAAGATTGCTAGTTAAATGTTTAAGCATAGTTAATTTTAACTTGTTCAGTGTTTGTCATTAGTTATAAGTGCTTATTTATTTTTTTTAATTTTGTGTTAAGAAAATTTTAAGACAGATTTTCTTACTAATTTTTTTGAAGTTGATTAATAGCTAATCTCTTCTCAAATAAAGTATTTAGTCAATTCAAAACGTGTTTTTAAATTTTGAATGTGACTTTTGGGCATCCTAATGTGTCCTACAGTAAATTGTAATGTAAGATATTCCGTATTTATACGGAATATCTTACAATATAATTTGTTTTTTGCACTTTATCGAATATATTTGTCGTTTTGTCGATAAAATGTAAAATACGCTTTGTAAAAAAATTGAATTATACATCAACTATATAATACTATGAAAATCTCTACTCGATTCTCGTTAAAATCTAAGATTATAAAATATGCATTAATATTTTTTATATCTGTTTTATCCACAAATGTCTATGCCCAAACAGATATTGGTGGCATTATAAATGATTACGAATCAGTAATAAGTATATCAAATCCTGGTTGTAATACTTGTGATACTAACCCAGTATGTATAAATCAAATTGGTGTTGGTGATGCTTCGGCTTTCTCTGTTGGTGATAAAGTATTAATAGTACAGTTAAAAGGTGCTACAATAGATCAAACAAATACAGCTACAGGGGGTGATATTATCAGCTTAGGCAATGCTGGTAACTATGAGTTTTTTGATATTGCAGATATTACAGGAAATGTAATTTCTCCATCTGCACCATTAAAAAACACATATGATGCTATTGGTGTTATTCAAATTATAAGAGTCCCTAATTTTACAGGTGATGTTAATGTGATTTCAGAATTGCAAGCGCAACCATGGAGTAATATTACTGGTACAGGTGGTATAATAGCCCTTTTCGTTGAAGGCACATTAACATTAAACGCTAATATAAATGCTTCAGGTGTTGGTTATGTTGGAGTTGAAATGACTGCTAATGGTTCACCTGATAATTGCGGTATCAATCCGAATGTACAATATAACTTAGCTGCTGGTAATACTGATAGTTGGTTTAAAGGTGGTGGTGTTTCTGTAGCTGGTATAAATAATCAAAAAGGTAGAGCTCCATTAGGTAATGGCGGAGGGGCAGGTGTTTCTGGAGACTCTGGCGGTGGCGGTGGCGCAAACTATGGCTCAGGTGGAATTGGCGGAGATAGGTGGTGTGATGTCAATGGTGCAACTGCTGGTGGTATAGGAGGTAATGGTTTAAGTAGTTTTATAGGTACTCAGAATAGAGTGTTTTTTGGTGGAGCTGGTGGAGCTGGTTTTGTAACCTCAGGCAATTCAGCTACGGCATCAAATGGTGGCGGTATTGTTGTGATAAGAGCTACAACTTTAGTGGGTAATAATAATATAATCGATGTGTCTGGTATTGATGCAACTGCAACTGCTACAGGTGATGATGGCGGAGGTGGAGGTGGAGCAGGTGGTTCTATAGCTTTTGATATTGAATCTTATGTAGGAAACCTTACAATTGATGTAGAAGGTGGAAATGGACAAAGTTTAGATACTGGAGTTATTCACGGTCCTGGAGGAGGAGGTGGAGGAGGTGTATTTTTGCACAACCTATCGACTTTACCAGGAGGAATTAGTGTATTAACTTCTGGGGGTAATTCAGGTGTACATAACATCGCACCAAATATTGGTAATGCTCATAATGCGCAACCAGGCAATAATGGAGGTATTATAGCATACTATGATATAGTTGAAACTGAAGATACAGATGTTGACTTAGGAACTAGTGATGGAGTGCCAGATTTATGTGATTTAGATTCGGATAACGATGGGATTTTAGATTCTGTAGAAGATGGAGGTACAGGTGTTGATCCATCTTTAGATGCAGATGGAGATGGTATTCCAAATTATAGAGATCAAAGTGATATAACAGTAGGATTCCCACCTTTTGTTGATACAAATGGTGATGGTGTTAATGATATATATGATACAGATAGTGATGGAACACCTGATTTTCAAGATTTAGATAGTGATAATGATGGCTGTTTTGATTCTATTGAATCTGATGGTACAGATGCAAATAATGATGGAGCTTTGGACGGTGATGGCTTTAATAGTGTTGGTCAAGTTACAACTGGTGGTGCAATCACAGACGGTTATGATGGTTATTCTGGTGATGAAACAAATGCTACAGAAGTTAACTATACAGCACCATCTAATCAAGCAGAAATTGATGGTGACACAGCAACTTTTAGCGTCACAGATGCAACAATAACAAGTACTAGTATTTACACAGGTACAGCACCTAATACCACACCAGATTATGTTGATGCTTCAGCTGTAACTGTAGCTACAGGCTTTAGTTATCAATGGTATTTGGGTGATCCAGCAACGACTGGTATTGCTTTAACAAATAATGCAACCTATTCAGGTGTAACTACCCCTAATTTAAGTGTACTTACTGATCCATCTCTAGATGGTACTCAATATTGTGTGATTGTTACAAATTCAAACAATTTATGTGAAAATGTTGAATGTGCTATTTTAACTGTTTTGCCAGACCCATGTGATGCTTTAGCTTCGGGTAATGCGGATAATGATGGTGATAATATAAGTGATGGTTGTGATTTAGATGATGACAACGATGGTGTTTTAGATACACTAGAAGGATGTACACCAATAGTTTCAACCCCTTTTGTATTAAATACGTCACTTAGTCAAACAGGCGATTTAACTACACCAGGACGATTAGTTTATGAAGATGCTTCAGGCAATCAAGTAATTATTGAAGCTTCTGGAAACAATGGAACTAATAACGGTATAGGCGTAGGTCCAAACGATGGGACAATAATAACAGATACAACAACAGGAACTGTATTGTTTGAGGTTGCGGGCAACTCTGGTAGCGATCAACCACATCTATTGATATCTGCATTTTCTGCCAATGGATTGCCATTTGATATTGAATCTATAGGTTTTGGTGATATAGGTAACATGGATAATTCAGTAGCAAAAGATGGAATTGCAGCAAATGTGCCAGGAACTTGGTCTAATTTAACAAGCGGCACAAATACATTGGCTTCCGCTCAAATTTTAACATCTCCAGCAGGAGCTACACCAGTTTCAGGGGTAACTCAAGCAGAGCTTAATGGTTGGAGCTTTACAAATCTTGTAGCACAAGGGGCAGTTTCTGAAGTGATTTTTAATAATGGTGATAATGGTATACAAGATGGATATAATGCAACATTTAACCCAAGCATCCCAACAAGTACATTTAGTATAATTGTAGATGATTTAGACATTAGTGGTACAGGTCGTGTTATAGAAACCCAATTAATTACCACAACACTTACAATATCTGGTACTATTTGTCCAGATACAGATGGTGATGGAATAACTGATAATTTTGATTTAGATGCAGATAATGATGGTATCTATGATATAGATGAAGCAGGAAATGGAGCTTTAGATACTAATGGTAATGGTTTTATAGATGCTGCAGATGCAGGTGGTCTTGGTGATGGTGATGGTAATGGTGCAAATGATGTTGCAGAAGCCACAACCCCAATAGATACTGGTAGTGATGGGAGCTATGATTTTCAAAACACAGATAGTGATGGTGATGGATGTAGTGATGCAAATGAGGCATATAATAATCCTAATGCAGATGGTGGTGATGGGGGCCAATTCGGTTCGCCGGACCCAGCAAGTGTAAACCCAGCCAATGGTTTGGTAACAGAAACAGATGTCGATTATAGTTTAGGTACTAATGCAGAGGTGACTGATGGTGACTTTACTCAAAGTGTATGTTATGTTATAGACCCATGTGATGCTTTAGCTTCGGGTAATGCAGATAATGATGGTGATAATATAAGTGATGGTTGTGATTTAGATGATGACAACGATGGTATTTTAGATACTCTAGAAGGTTGTGCACCAATAGTTTCAACTCCTTTTATATTAAATACATCACTTAGTCAAACAGGAGATTTAGCTACACCGGGACGATTAGTTTATGAAGATGCTTCAGGCAATCAAGTAATTATTGAAGCTTCTGGAAACAATGGAACTAATAACGGTATAGGCGTAGGTCCAAACGATGGGACAATAATAACAGATACAACAACAGGAACTGTATTGTTTGAGGTTGCGGGCAACTCTGGTAGCGATCAACCACATCTATTGATATCTGCATTTTCTGCCAATGGATTGCCATTTGATATTGAATCTATAGGTTTTGGTGATATAGGTAACATGGATAGTTCAGTAGCAAAAGACGGAATTGCAGCAAATGTGCCAGGAACTTGGTCTAATTTAACAAGCGGCACAAATACATTGGCTTCCGCTCAAATTTTAACATCTCCAGCAGGAGCTATACCAGTTTCTGGGGTAACTCAAGCAGAGCTTAATTTATTAAGTTTTGCAAACCTTGAAGCACAAGGGGCAGTTTCTGAAGTGATTTTTAATAATGGTAACAATGGTATACAAGATGGATATAATGCAACATTTACCCCAAGCATCCCAACAAGTACATTTAGTATAATTGTAGATGATTTAGACATTAGTGGTACAGGTCGTGTTATAGAAACCCAATTAATTACCACAACACTTACAATATCTGGTACTATTTGTCCAGATACAGATGGTGATGGAATAACTGATAATTTTGATTTAGATGCAGATAATGATGGTATCTATGATATAGATGAAGCAGGAAATGGAGCTTTAGATACTAATGGTAATGGTTTTATAGATGCTGCAGATGCAGGTGGTCTTGGTGATGGTGATGGTAATGGTGCAAATGATGTTGCAGAAGCCACAACCCCAATAGATACTGGTAGTGATGGGAGCTATGATTTTCAAACACAGATAGTGATGGTGATGGATGTAGTGATGCAAATGAGCATATATAATCCTAATGCAGATGGTGGTGATGGGGGCCA
>ABHI01000001.1:0-440000 GCA_000171875.1 Flavobacteriales bacterium ALC-1
ACCACATGTACGATCCACAAAGCACCTCATCTGGTTCAATTATGCCTTCGTATAAATGGTTAATAGTAGGTGAAGCAGCAAAACTTGACAAATCTCAGACAGAAGCTAAAATGAAAACCTTGGCAAAACTTGGTGTACCATATTCTGAAGAAGATATTGCTAATGCTCAAGCTTCTATGTTAGAACAAGGCACAACGATTGAAAAGAACCTATATACAGATCCTGATTTTGCAGAAACTTATGAAGCAGACAAGCAAGCTGGAGGACAAGATTTTATAGAAATGCGAAACAGGGAAATTGTTGCTATGATTGCTTATTTACAGCGATTAGGAACAGACATTAAAGTAAAAGATTTAGAAACCACAGAAAACTAGGATCATGCTAAAATTTGTAAAAAACCATATGGATAGTATTTCTGGAATTGAAATATATCCCATTATATCACTACTTATTTTTTTCATCTTTTTTGTAGTGCTATTCTGGTGGGTCATCACAGCAAAAAAAGATTATATAACAACGGTAAGTAACTTACCATTTGATAACCAAAACGACACAATACTATGAGAAATTTAATGCCATCTTGGTTAAGAGTACCGATTGTTTTCTTTATTATATTCGGGCTTATAGAATACTTTGTAGATTCTGGTGACAAACCAGCATTTATGGAACAACCAGCCATACTATTGTTTCTTTTATTAGTACTCTTAGTATTAATAGCTATTGAAGCAATTTCTGGATCTTTAGATAATATTTTGTACCAAAGCCTAGATGAAGAAGGTAAAGCACGTTATCATGCAAACAAACAAAAAGACTCTAAAATTGTTAATTGGATAAAAACTATTTATAAGAAACTTGTAGGTACAAAACCAATACAAGAAGAGCATGAAATTATATTAGATCATAATTACGACGGCATTAAAGAGTTGGATAATGATCTTCCGCCATGGTGGTTATATGGGTTTTATGCATCAATCATTTTCGCTGTCTTCTATTTAGCAAAATATGAAGTTTTTAATGGTGATAACCAATATGACGAGCTAGATACAGAATATGCTGAGGCAAAGATTTCTATAGAAGAGTATAAAAAAACAGCGAAAAACCTTGTAGATTTTAATACTGTAGAATTACTTACTGAAGCATCAGATTTAGGTAATGGAAAGAAAATATTTGACGCCAATTGCGTTGCTTGTCACCAAGCCGATGGTGGTGGTGGTATTGGGCCAAACCTTACAGATAAAAACTGGATTTTAGGAGGAGGTATTAAAAATGTATTTAAAACTGTATCTGAAGGTGGTAGAGATGGAAAAGGTATGATTGCTTGGAAGCAGAGTTTAAAACCTGTTGAAATTGCCCAAGTATCAAGTTATCTTTTACAATTTCAAGGAACAACACCTGCGAAACCAAAAGCAGCTGAAGGTGATATTTGGGAAGAGGAATCAGAAGAAACAAACGAATAACAAATATTTAATATAAATAAGTTTGGAACCTACAGAAAACGAATCGTTTAGAGATACGATTGGCACAATGACCGATGATGGTAAACGTGCTTGGGTATATCCAAAAAAACCAAGTGGTAAATTTTACAAGTATCGTAAAATTGTGAGTTATGGTTTGTTAGTGTTTTTATTAACTTCTCCATTCATTAAAATTAATGGGAATCAGTTTATATTAATCAACATTCTAGAACGACGTTTTAATATTTTTGGTCTACCATTTTGGCCTCAAGATTTTTATTTAGTAGTAATGTCAATGCTAATAGGTGTTGTATTTATTACTTTATTCACGGTAAGTTTTGGACGTGTATTTTGTGGTTGGATTTGTCCACAAACTATTTTTATGGAAATGGTTTTCCGACGTATTGAATATTGGATTGAAGGAGATCGAAACAAACAACGTAAACTAGATAGACAAGAGTGGAACGCTGAAAAAATCAGAAAAAAAGGACTAAAATGGTTTATATTTTTAATCATTTCATTCATAATCGCTAATGTATTTCTTGCCTACTTAATAGGAAGCGACAAGCTCTTTAAATATATTACAGGAAATCCTTTAGATCATTTAGGTACACTTTTTCCACTTTTAATATTTACAGCTGTATTCTATTTTGTGTTCGCTTGGTTTAGAGAACAAGTATGTATTATCGCTTGTCCCTATGGGAGATTACAAAGTGTATTGTTAGACAATAAATCTATCGTTGTCGCTTACGATCATAAACGTGGAGAAGCTGAAAATGGTAGAAAAAAGTTTAGAAAAAACGAAGATAGAGCTGCCTTAGGACATGGAGATTGTATTGACTGTTTGCAATGTGTTAATGTCTGCCCAACTGGGATAGATATTAGAAATGGCACACAATTAGAGTGTGTTAATTGTACAGCTTGTATTGATGAATGCGACCATATTATGGAAAGTATTAATCTTCCTAAAGGCTTAATACGTTATGCGAGTGAAGATGAAATTGAAAAGAAAGTTAAGTTTAAGATAACTACCAGAATGAAAGGCTATATAGCCGTGTTAACTATTCTTACAGGTATTTTTATTGGCTTACTATTTTTACGTAACGATGTTGAAGCAACAGTACTTAGACTTCCTGGTCAATTATATGAGCATAAAGAAGGTAATATTATAAGTAATGTATTTACCTATAAATTGGTGAATAAAACCACCAAAGATATTAACGATATAAGCTTTAAACTTAGGAAATATAAAGGCACAATTAAGTTAGTGTCTTCTAATGACAACTTTATAGTTCCTAGACAAGAATTAGTGGAAGGTACCTTATTCATTGAAATTGCTAAAAGTGAATTATCTGGTGATAAAAATAAATTAGTGATTGAGGTTTACAGTGCTGATGAATTAATTGAAACCACAACGGTTAATTTTTTAGGGCCTAGGAGTTATAACTAAATGAATTTATTATGAAAATAAATTGGGGAACAGGAATTGTACTAGCATTTATAGGCTTCATTAGCTTTATTATGTATTTCATTATTACCATGACCACAAATGATAAATATGACTTTGATTTGGTTACAGAAGATTACTATGGTGAAGAATTAAAGTTTCAATCAGATATTGATAAAGAAACACATTCTAAAACATTAAAAACTAATATCACATGGGCAAAAACTGAACAAGGCATTACAATTAATTTCCCAGAGGATTTAGACATAGAAAATATTAAAGGAAAAGTGTTCCTATACAGACCATCTAATAAACAGTTTGATTTTGAAATTCCGGTTTCATTATCTAACCACACTTTGCTCATACCTGACAAACGTTTATTAGGTGGTCGTTGGAACATTAAAGTCGATTGGTCATACAACTCTGAACTATATTTATATAAATCTGAAATTGTGTATTAAATGTTAATCTCAGCTTTCATATTAGGATTATTGGGAAGTCTACACTGTGTTGGCATGTGTGGTCCAATTGCCTTTATGTTGCCTGTAGACCGTTCAAACTCATTAAAAAAAGTAAGTCAGATTGGTGTATATCATTTTGGTAGATTATTGGCTTATAGTCTTATTGGTTTGGTATTTGGTTTAGTTGGTAAAAGCCTATACATTTTTGGTATACAACAACAACTATCTATTGCTATTGGAGTTATTATGATTTTTTTAGTGCTAATTCCATATAAAACACTAGGGAAATATAACTTATCTAGACCTTTAAATAAATTGATTTCTAAAGTAAAATCTAATCTAGGCAAGGCTTTAAAAAAGAAAACAGCAGATACGTTTTTAACTATTGGATTCTTAAATGGTTTTTTACCATGTGGTTTGGTTTATATGGCTGTTTTTGGAGCTGTTGCAACTGGTAGTTTAATAGAAGGAGCTTTGTACATGGTATTATTTGGTTTAGGAACTATTCCTTTAATGACCACTGCTATTTATTTAGGAAAATTTTTAAACAGTACTGTAAAGCAAAGGATTCAAAAAGCAATTCCTATTTTTGTAGTTATCATTGGAGGTTTATTTATTCTTCGTGGTTTAGGCTTAGGAATTCCTTACCTCTCACCTGCTCCAGTTGTTGAAATGGCTTCTAGCGCTATAGATTGTCACTAAAACATAAAATGGACAAAACTCATAAACTACAACTATCTAAAGAAGAAATGAAACACTATGGTTATCAAGTTATTGATACTATAGTAGATCATTTTGATACTGAACATGATAAAAAACCAGTAGCCTATGCTTCAAGAGAAGAAATGGATTCTCTATTTAATATTGAAGTACCTGAGAAAGCTACAAATTATCAAGAGGTTTTAGATTTCGTGGTACAAAAAGTACTTCCAAACAGTAACATCGTATCACATCCAAAATCGTATTCATTTGTACCTGGGCCTAGTAATTATGTTAGTGTTATGGCAGATACGCTAGCCACTGGTTTCAACATTTTTTCTGGCGGTTGGGCGGCTTCACCTGCAGCAGCAGAGTTAGAAATTGTGACAATGCAATGGCTATTAAAACTCTTTAAGTTTCCCGTAAAAAAGGGAGGAGGGATTTTTACAAGTGGAGGTTCTATGGCTAACTTAACGGCACTTGTAACCGCAAGAAGACAATGCTGTGGAGATGATTTTTCTAAAGCCGTTATATATATGTCTGACCAAGCACATTCATCTAACATAAAAGCTATAAGAGTACTTGGTTTCAAGAAAGAACAAGTAAGAATTATACCAACAGATATAGAATTTAAATTAGCTATTAATAAGCTTAAAAATGCTATTGCAAAAGACCGTTTAGAAGGCTTACAACCCTTCTGTATATTGGCATCAGCCGGAACCACAAATACAGGAACTGTGGATCCATTACATGAAATTGCCAAAATATGTAAAACCGAGAAACTATGGTTTCATATTGATGGGGCTTATGGTGGAGCTTCCATATTATCAAAAAAAGGAAGTCAATTATTAAAAGGCATAGAAAAAGCTGATTCGCTCACAATAAATCCTCATAAATGGTTGTACCAACCTTATGAAATGGGTTGTTTGTTAGTTAGAAATCATAAATGGTTGAGTCAAACATTTACTGAGAAACCAGAATACTTAAGAGATATTGAAGGTAATACTTCTGAAATTAATTTTTACGATCATGGTATTCAATTGACGCGTCGTTTTAGAGCTTTAAAGTTTTACATGTCTATGAAAACGTTTGGTCTTGATGCCTTTAAAAAAGCTGTTAGCTATTCAATTGATTTAACTGAAGAGGTTGAGTCGTATTTACGCAAAAGTCCTGATTGGGAAGTAATTTCTCCAGCAACTTTAGCTGTAATTAATTTTAGATACAATCCAATTGGGAAATCGTATTCTGAAAAAAAATTAGATCATATAAATCAAAAAATATCAAAGCAAGTTGTAGACTCTAGAGAAGCATTGTTAGTAACTACTGTTTTACAACATCAAATTGTACTACGCATGTGTCTTATAAACCCACGAACAACTATTAACGATGTTAAAGACACTTTGCATTTATGTGAGTCGTTTGCTAGAGAAATTACTTTTTAATGATTTGTTTTTTATACTAAGGAATACTAAATAGACTTAATAAAACTTTATAATTTCTCTATCTCTTTTAATAAAATGAATCTTATTATTCTTTTTAATCTTTTTTCTATACCCAAATAAGTGAAATACTTTAGATGTTAAAAATCGAGCTACTTTAGAGTTTGCGACAAGGCAATATTTGTTTTCAGGATGCAAGCTTATACCTGGTAAGGCTCTCAATAATTGATGAAATTTTAAACCTCTTAAAATTGAAGAAAGTTTTAGCCACAAAACAGACAGCTTTTTTACAATAAAAAATCCATCTTCTCCTTGTTCTTGATATAGAGGCATAAAAATTAAACCATCATATTGACTATTAATATCTTCTACATTATCTTTTGCTAAAAGTTGATCCTTTGTAATGACATCAAAGTTTGTAAATCCTCTTTGCATTTTAAATTGATTAGCTTTAGCTAAAGAATGCCTGTAAACTATTTCGTAAAATCCTTTTTGAAAATTTAATAATTTATTATACTCTGAATAAGGAAAGTTATTCTTTGCAACCAAACCTAGTTTTTCTAAATTTAACCAAATGAAAGCTTCGCAATACAAAATGGCTTTTTCATCTTGATGCTGACCAGCTTCAAAACCCAAAGAGACATGTCCAAATTCGTTTATATAAGATAAAAGTGGTCCGTCCAAATACTCTTCAATTCCTAAGACAATTGGCACATTAAACGCTTTGGCTAAACGTCTGTTATTTAATGAATCGCTTATTGTTATAAAAGGCATTGTAGGAGCCGATGTAGTATGTAGGTCTATAAATACGAAAGGGCCTTGATGTGTATTTAAAATAGTTTTAATTTGATTGTATAACTCATATTGCTCCTTATGCTCTTGAATTTGTAATACAGAATTACTATTTAAGTCTTTTATTTTTTGCTTTGTCCACTGTCTATTTAAATCTATATCATTAAATCTAATGCCTCTTTTATAGGCATTTATATTACCAATTAATGCATATAAATTACCCTTTAAAACTATATCTTGTTCAATAATTTGATTAGTAATATTCTTTAAGCTTAAAACACCAGCAGGCTCATTGCCATGCATTCCTCCAATACATATCAAGGTAATCCCTTTAGACATATTATTTTGACTATAGAGTAAACGGTTAATTTTGGGCTCAATTTTTGTAGGTTTCTGGTGTATTATCATTTACGAAAGATTTAGTTTTTCTAAATCTGTAGTAGTAACTATGCCTACTAACTCCCCATGATCTAAAACAGGTAGGCATCCTATTTTATATTGCAACATCATATCTTTTGCTTCATCAATTCTCATTTCTGGGTAAGCTGTCTTTATCTCTTTTACCATGATATCCTTTATCGATGTGTCCTCATCTAGATTTTCTTGAGATAGACGTCCAGATGCTATAACACCAACTAAATTATTTTCATTATTGATAACAGGTAAATGGTGTATATTTTTCCATTTCATAATGTTTTTTACTAAACGCGTTGAATCATTTTCGTTAACTGTAAAAATCTCGGTAGACATTACTTTATAAATTTTATTTTTAGAAAACACATCACTTTTCTCAAATGGTTTTGCCAACTCCCATTGATAAACAGGCAAGTTCTCTTGCTGATTTTTATGCAGGTGGTATGCTAGCAAAATATTTGATTCTTCTCTAGAAATTTTCTCCTGTAATTTCCTACTACTTCTTACCAACCATTTACTACCAGAAATATTTTTGTCAATACGTTTTTTTATAATATTTAGGTAAAAATCTATATCATCAATATCTACATTAGCTTTTAATAAGCCTTTACGAGCTGTAGGAAGTAGAAAATCTTTAGCTAGTTGTTTGGCAGAAATACCTTTGTCAAACCAATTAAAATAAGTGTCCATACCTGTTCTTGCTGCCTTTATAAAGTTGCCTTTGGCATCTTTAAAACCCATTCTTTTCCATATACTTCTACAATCATCTGGCATACCAAGCATTACTCCTACCCAAAACATGGCATTAGCAATTTCATCTTTTATACTTGGTCCTGCAGGAATATATCTGTTTTCTATTCTTAAATGCGCTACATTTTTGTGAACTCCATAACATACTCTGTTCCACTTATAAAGTGTTCCATTATGTAAGTTAAGTGCTTTTAATTTTGGCTTAATACCATTTTTTAAATCGCTTAAGGAATCATTTTCAAATTCTGAAGTAACCAAAGGCGTGTACCTAGCAACATCATCTGTAAACAAATCTAAAATTGAATCTTTAAACCAATCATTTCCAAAAGATACTCTAGGTTTTTGTTCTCTTAATAAATGAGATTTATTTCTTAAGTCTATACTTTGCTGAAACAACGCAATCCGTGTCTCACTCCAAAGCTCTCTTCCTAAAAGTAAAGGGGAGTTTGTCATTACTGCTAATATTGGTCCAGCTATAGCTTGAGACCAATTATATTGATCTACAATATCTTCTAAATTAATTTGTAAATGCACTTGAAAACTTGTGTTACAGGCTTCAAACAAAATAGATTCATGATCTAAAATTAACTCATCTACACCTTTTACCTGAACTCTAAAATCTCTCCCTCTAATACTTTTCATGACATCATTAAGCACCTTATATCGCTTATGTGGTGTCATGTTTTTAAATACTAAATCTTTTCTTTTAAAGGTTGGTAAAATTCCAGCAAGTATAACTTTATTTTTTTCTATGGCTTCTGCAGATAAATGTGCTTTTTCAATTAAACCATATAAGTCTTCCTCTAATTTAGAAAAACATTTACCATTAAGTACTAAAGGATCTAAATTAGCCTCTATATTAAACAACCCTAGTTCTGTAGTAAAATGTGGGTCGTTTATTTTGTCTAAAATTTTTAATGCGTTAAAAGAAGGTCTATAATAATTATCTACAAGACATAGCTCTTGCTCTGCGCCTATACGTTGCGTACCTTTTTCAAAAGCATCATCATTTATCATTATTTCTAATGCTTCAAGGTCTTTTAAAACATGATGAATAAATTGCTTTCGTTGCTTTTTATTTTTTATGGCTTTAATAGCTTGCGATCCCATGACTTTTATATGGCATTTAACCAAAGTTAGCATTTAATATCATTTTTTTTTATGATAAATATCATAGTGATTATTAGTACTTAACAATACCTTTAATTAAGAAATATTAAATCAATTATTATGAAAAAAAGAACACCTATATCAAAAATCATGACCACTAAAATTATCGCTATAAATAGAACTGATGATTTAGAGGTTGCAGAACGTTTATTTAAAAAAAACAACATAAGACATATACCTGTTGTCAGCGGAGAAACTATTTTAGGAATGTTAAGCTATACAGATTTGCTACGCATTAGTTTTGCAGATGCTGTGGAGGAGGATGATAGTGTAGATACTGTTGTTTACAACATGTTTACCATAGATCAAGTAATGACAAAAAATTTGGAAGTAGTAAACTCTAATACTACGATCAAAGAAGTAGCTGAGATTCTTTCAAAAAAAGAATTCCATGCCTTACCTGTTGTTGACAATGGAGATTTGGTTGGCATAGTTACTACTACAGATTTAATAGACTATTTAATCGAGCAATTTTAACTAAACTATAGTAAAAAGGCTGCTTACTTATTTGTAAACAGCCATTTTTAATACATAATTTCAGGCTATAACATAGTTACTATTTTATGACTTATATCATTTTTATTACTTCATTATGTGCCGATTTTTGTACCATAAAATGACAATAATGAACGCAAATAATTTTAAAGTTGTAACTGCAGAAGAAGCAGTTTCTATAGTAAAATCTAATGATAGAGTGTTTTTTCAAGGTGCAGCAATGACACCAAATTTACTTATTGACACATTATCTGAACGCTATAACGAGCTGAAAAATGTAGAAATAATTCAAGTACATACTGACGGAAAAGCTAAATACATGGAAGAGCCTTATAGTGATTCTTTTAAGCTTGTTAGCTGTTTTGTAGGAAGTAATGTGAGAAAGGGAGTTAATAGCAATAATGGCGATTACATACCAATATTTTTAAGCGAGATACACTGGCTTTTTAGGCGCAAAATTTTACCTTTAGATGTCGCATTTATTCAAGTATCGCCACCAGATAAACATGGCTATTGTTCTTTAGGTCCTTCAGTAGACATTACATTACCTGCGATACAAACAGCAAAAACTGTAATAGCGCAAGTTAACCCTAAGGTACCTAGAACACATGGAGATGGTATAATACATATAAGAAATATTGACTATGCGATTGAAATAGACAAACCTATTCATGAAGTTATTACTCAAAAATTATCTGATATAGAAATAAAAATTGGAAGAAACGTAGCGGGTTTAATTGAGGATGGAGCTACCCTGCAAATGGGTATTGGAAGTATTCCAAATGCTGTACTCAATAATTTAACAAACCACAAGCGATTAGGTATCCATACGGAAATGTTTTCTGATGGTATTTTGCCTCTTGTAGAACAAGGTGTAATCACTGGAGAAGAAAAAGAAATAAAAACTGGTAAAATTGTTACTTGTTTTGCTGTTGGCTCTCAAAAACTATACGATTTTATTGATGATAATCCACTTGTACATTTTAAAGAAGCAGGTTATACCAATGATTCATCTATAATAAAACAAAACCCAAAAGTAACAGCTATTAATAGTGCCATAGAGATTGATCTTACTGGACAAATTTGTGCAGATACTATTGGTATGTATCAATATTCTGGAGTTGGTGGGCAGATGGATTTTATACGTGCAGCATCATTATCGCAAGGTGGTAAACCCATAATCGCAATGCCTTCAATCACATCCAAAGGCATTTCAAAAATAACACCTTTCCTTAAAAAAGGTGCTGGTGTTACAACCACAAGAGCGCATGTACATTATGTGGCTACAGAATATGGTATAGTTAATCTTTTTGGAAAAAGCTTAAAGCAACGTGCTAAAGAATTAATTTCTATCGCGCATCCAGATTTTAGAGAAAACTTAGAAAAAGAAGCTTTTAAACGATTTCGAAAAGAATAGAACACTCTAATTAAGATAAATTTGTCTTAATTAGAATTTAATCATAAATTTGTAAATATTATTAGAGTAATTATGTTTTCTAAAGCTTGCGAATACGGAATTAAAGCTACTATTTATATAGCGACAAACTCTTATGAGAAAAAACGTGTCAGTTTAAAAGAGATTGCTAAAGAAATTGATTCTCCTGTTGCGTTTACTGCAAAAATTCTTCAAGATTTGGTAAGGCATCAAATCATTAATTCAGTGCAAGGTGCCTATGGTGGTTTTGAAATTGAAAAGCATAAAATACCGACCATAAAATTAGCACAAATAGTTAACGCTATTGATGGTGATAAAATTTATAGTGGTTGTGGTTTAGGACTTCATACTTGTGATGAGGAGCATCCTTGTCCTGTACACGATAAATTTAAAATTGTAAGAACTGAACTCAAAGACATGCTAGAAAACACCAATCTTGAAGAATTGGCTTTAGATATTAAATCTGGTACATCATTTTTAAAAATTTAAAAAATTTGAATTTAAATAAGATAATATTATCCGAAATAAAAGATATATGAATACATTACAAAAAAATACTCAAAAAGAAATAGGACAATTTGTAGCAGAAGATTTTAGAACAGCTGCTATTTTTTCAAAATATAAAATTGACTTTTGCTGTAATGGCAATAGAACTGTAGAAGACGCTTGTGACAAAAAAGGTATTGATCCTAATGCTGTAATGGACGAAATCAATCAAGTCTTAAATTCAAAAACTGGTGAAACTATTGATTACAAATCTTGGCCAATCGATTTATTGGCTGAATATATTGAAAAGAAACACCACAGATATGTTGAAGAAAAAATCCCTGTATTGCTTCAATTTTTAAATAAACTGTGTCGTGTACATGGAGAACGTCACCCAGAATTATTTAAGATTAATGAATTATTTATAGCCTCAGCTGGTGAGTTAGCATCACACATGAAAAAAGAAGAACTTATCCTCTTCCCTTTTGTAAAAAGAATGGTTAAAGCTAAACTAGAAAATGGAGCGATTCAATCACCTCAATTCGGAACGGTTGAAAACCCAATTGATATGATGAAGGAAGAACACGATAATGAAGGGCAGCGTTTTAGAGATATAGCTGAATTGACTAATAATTATAATCCACCAGCTGATGCATTTAACACATACAAAGTAACGTATGCAATGTTGGAAGAATTTGAAAAAGACTTGCACTTGCACATCCATTTAGAAAACAATATTTTGTTTCCTGAAGCTATAAAATTAGAGCAACAGTTTAGCTAACAGCAAAACATATAATACTATCTGTTACTAAGAAAAATTCTAAAATGTTATTGAACAAACATTTTAGAATTTTTTTTAACTCATTACTTTAAATAATTGAAAATGATAATAAGTTTAATGCATAACAAAAGATAAATTAATATAAAAATTGCGCCCTTGACGTGGTATATTATTCCAATCTGCATAAGTAGAATATTTAGCATCCAAAATATTTTCTATACCATATTTTAGAATTGCCCTACCCTTTTCACCGTAAAAAGCATTACCTAAATTAAGATTTAGAACAGCATAAGAAGCGGTTTTATTTTCACCATAAAAACTACTGTAGTTACTTTGATTCCCATTACCATCAAGCTGTAGTGCAACATTGAATTTTGGTTTGTTATAACTTACTTCTGTGAAGTATGAAAAAGGTCTAATTAATGGCAGATGTTCTCTGTGACTTCCCTTTCCGTTGTTATAGCCAATAGTTCCGTTAATAGAGAAACTATCAGAGATCTTATAACTACCATTTAAATACACATCAAAAATAGAAGCATTATCTAAAGCAGTATATACACGGACTCCATTAGCTCCAATGGTCATAGAACTTACATTTGGTGCAATATCCCCAATAATGTAATCCATAATGTGAAAGTAGGATGATTGTACCCCTATTTCAAAATCATTGAATTTTTGTTTAAAACTAAAGTTTGCTTCAAACGCTTTTTCGTTTTTTAGATTAGGATTTCCTATATAATCATAATTATCGAAACTATTAAATAAGAAAAAACCATAACCTTCACTTACCGAAGGTGCGCGTTCTCCATAACCTAAACCAAAAGTGATATTAGAATACTCTTTTTTTATAGTATAAGAAGATGCCATACTCATTAAAAATCGATTTTGTTGGTCATCTATGTTTGGATGGAATATTTGTAGACTCTCAACACCAACATCTTTGGCTATTCTATTGGTATGATAACCTAAACGTAGTGATGAAGCAATTGATTTACCGTCACCTATATGCCAATTATCTTTTACAAATAGTCCAGAATATAAAGTTCTAATATCTGGCCATGTATACATAAACATATCTGGCTCGTTAGGATTGTTAGAAAACATGGTCATCTCGGCTAAAGATTTATTATAAAACCCATTGAGGTTAAAGATGAAGTGATGTTTACCTTTTAAAATATCTGCTTTACTGTAAAATCCAAATGTATCACTCCAGCCAGGCATATCCATTCGAATTGGTACGACAGGCCGTTTTGTATCATCCATAATGTGCGTTATGGTATTAAAATACAACTTAGTTTCAAGTGATTTTAAACTTTTATCCTCAGGTTTATAATTGTGTGTTAAAGATGTAATTAGAGCCTCAGCTAAAGATACATCCATTGGTAGTGCAGGATAGCCAACATCAGTAGCTCTGTCATAAATAACATTAACATCTACGATATGAACTTCTGAAAATTTATATCCAGATTGTAATGAAATATTACACTTCTGAAACTGAGAATACAAAACTTCTAAATCATTACCTGCTTTATAATTTTCTGATTTTCTATAAATTCCATCTGCACTAATAAAGAATTCTTTACCAGCATACTCTATTTCAAGACCTGTTGCAATAAAATTACCATTGGTTTCATAACCTAAGTCTGCACTTGTTTTAAGACCAGATTCATTAAATTTTGAAGTTGGTAATTGTAAATCTATACCACCACCTAAGCAATGGCCATTTTCTGTACCTTCTTGTCCAGAACCTACAATTACTTTCTCGAGATTAGAGACATCTACATACGATGTAATAGGATCCATTTTATCAGTACAGGCTCCAAAAATTTGCATGCCATCAATGGTCACCACCAATCGGTCGCTAGCCATATTATTTATAGTAGGCTCCCATGCATAATTACCACGTTTAATCATGATAACATTATTTGCCTTTTCTAAATAGTCATCTATACTAGATAATGTTTTTTCTTGTCTATAACTACTTAGCTTTCGTCGCGATTTAATAACAACTTCTTCGAGTTTAGTCGTGTCCTTTTTTTCTTCTTTCTTCTTTTCTTGGCTGATACCATGAATTGAAAATAGTAAACAGAATAATATTATAATTAGCTTCTTCATAGCTAATGTGGTATTAAATTAATGTAATAATGATTTATCATTTCAAACGAAGTCGAGAAATGGAAGTATCTCGACTGCGCTTGATATAACAGTTTAGTTTGAATGTTCTTTATGATCTAAAATTCTAATTCTAGATATAAGCTACTAGCTTCGTTCTCTTCGGTAACATCTTCACCTTTTAGAACTTCGTTACTAGCGTTCATAAGTTTAAGATTCAGCTTCCAATAACCTGTCATAGTTAAGGATAGATCTCCGTAGTAGAAATTATCAGTACTATTAAAAGTAAGGTCTGTATTGTTTGGAGAACTGTGATTTCCCATACCTGGCATACGAGGATCTAAAGTAATCGTATAATCTTCAACCACAGGAAATGTCATCATGTTTTGCATTTTAAACAAGCCTACTTTCATAGTGTTTACAGCAATACTAGGATTTTTTGGCTCAATTAAAGCTAAAATGTATCTCGTATCATCGCTTGCCATAAAACTTGCTGTATTCTGATTTTCGTATTGCATAACAGAAATAGTTTCTGTTACAGAATAATCCATACCATCAATAGTATAGTTTAAGGTTAACGACCAACCAGATCCATCTGTATTAGTCATTTGGTAAATGATAAACCCTTCATAAACTGTATTTTTTCCTAAGGCTTTTGTGATCGCTGATCTTGGGCAAGAATGTTGCATGGTTGGCATTTGCATCATTGGCATCCATGTTATACTTGCATTTTCAAAGTAAGTATCGTCAGTATTATTTTTAATTCTAATACTAATAGCATTGTAGCCAGTTTCAAACATCCCTTTTTTGTTAAAAAGCTCAATGGTTTGATCTCCATTAACTATTTCTTTTACTAGCATTAAGCCTTCAACTTCATTTAGTGGGTCTGTGTCATCTTCATTGTCTGTAGAACATGAGAATACAAGTGCTAAAAGCACTACGGGTAATAAATATTTAAGTTTCATTTCTTTTATTTTTACTTGAAAATTGGATATAGTTTCCTCTCTATACAATTTATTTAGCATAGAAAAGATGTTGTGCAGAATGCACGCAGAAAAGAGTTAACCTAAATTTGGTGGTGGAGTATCTATATCATAAAACTTTGATATGGGCTGAAATAATCTAAAATCTGTATTATTATGTTTAGAGTAAAAGTTGATACCGGAAAAATCAGAATTCAAGGCGGTTTCAGAAATTACAAAAACATCTAAACGTGTCTTGTTGGTATTTGGCGTTGGTGCATCTGAGTTAGCATCAGTATTATTCTCAGCCAGTTTTTTTTGTAACTGACATTTACCATTACAACCTTTTTGTTCTTCTTTTTGAATACAAAGTGTTTTGGCTATAAAATCTTGATTAATCACAAAATCAGTTACAATAACCAGATTGTTAATGTTGTTCGCTAATAAAACGAACGTTAAAAACAGTGCAGTGGTTTTATTAATAACCTTTAATATCATAGTACAAAATTCGGGTTGTTTTGTCTTTATAAGTATGACATTTGTCAGCTTAATCTATATTTTAAAATACTTAAAGTAAGTATCTGTTAAGCGTTGTAACTTCTCAACTTTTTTCTCTATTTCTAAAACCTCTTCTTCGTCTTTTAGGTCTGTGATTTCTTCTAGAATTGGCATAAGCACCACGTGAAGCTGGTCGTGTGCTTCACCAGTCATATCACAGCTTTTAATGATGTAACTTGTTTGTTTAGAAAGCTCGTTTCCTAATGTTTTTCCGTCAAAGTATGAATTGTGCGTTAAAATAGAATCGATTCGTTTCATGCCAATATGTGTTTCTTCATTGGCAACCCATTTTTCGTTGTTATTTAGCGTTAAGTCTTCGAGTTGAATAGTAGATTGCGTTGTTTCGTTTTTACATGAAAAACAACATAATAATATCATTACGATAATCAAAGAATGTGATAATAACCTAATCATAGTTAGAAGTCTTTTTTCTTAGATTTAAATACAATGCGCAATACAGGTAAAACGACCCAAATCGTTAGCATAACGAAAGACACTATTAATCCAAAACTGGTACCAAAAAATTGTTTAAAAACAGCACCTGTGTAACCTAATAATGCCGAAATATCTAATTTTAATAGAATTAAAGTTCTTGATAAATCTATAGGATTTAGCATAGTGCCAATTAATGATACTTTATCTAACGGATAATCTTCAAATAGTATTAAGGTCATTAAAAATAAACCATCATATATCACAGCTAAGAATAACCATAGTAAAATAGCATAGCCAAATCCTTTAATTTTATTTTCGTTAGATAAAGCAATATTAAAAGCTAAAGCTGTGAAAATTAGCGTTAAAAATGTACCCGTAATTAATAAAAGAGAAAAATCCCAAATAGCACTACTTTCAAACAAACCATAGAATACAAACGGAATTCCTAATCCTAATATTAAACTCATAGAAAGAGATAGAGCAACACCTAAATATTGACCTAAAAATATAGACGAACGTTTTAAAGGTTGCGCTAACAATAGCTCTGTAAACTCTTTAGAATTATAATAATACATCACACCAAAAATAGTACCAATTAAAGGCACTAAAACAATGATAACATTCATTAAGGTAATAACAGCTTTTGAAAGATCATTGTTTAAAAACAGTAACACAATACCTAACAACAAATAAAATGCAAAATACACGTAACTCCAACGACTACGCATAAGGTCGAAAAAACTATATTTTAATATCTTAAGCATGATTATCAGTTAATATAGACGCAATCGCATGTTCAAAATCGGGTTGATCGGTCTTGGTTTTTAATTTTTGAATACTTCCTTTAAAGTAGATCTTACCTTCAAGGATAAATACAATCTCATCTGAAATTTCTTCAACAAAACTCATAATATGAGAGGTTATAAGTATGGTTTTTCCTTTTGCTTTTTCGACTTTTATTAAATCTTTTAATCTAATGAGTGAAATAGGGTCCAAACCTGTTGTAGGTTCGTCTAAAATAATCAAAGGACTATCAAACATAAAGGTCAGCACTAGGTTTACTTTTTGTTTTGTTCCACCAGAAAGATTGCCTAATTTTTTGTCTAAAAAGGGCTCCAATTTAAAGAGTTGAATTAAGCGTTCATCTTCGTTAGTGGCTTTTCGTAAATCTTTAATCATTTTAATTAGTTCCTTAACACGAAGATTACTAGGAAAATTAGCAATTTGTGGTAGATAGTCTATTTTATGCCTATAATCAGAACTTTTTTTTATGCTTTCACCTAATACAGTAATAGTTCCTTTATCTGGAATTACCATGCCCAAAACAGATTTTATCAATGTAGTTTTACCAGAGCCATTTGGTCCGAGTACAGCAAAAATCCCACCATCAGTAATGGTTAAATCAACACCGCTTAACACCTGATTTCTTCCGAATTTTTTATGCAAATTTTCAATTATTACCATGCTATCTTTTTCATTTGTGGATTGTTATCAAGTAAGTCATCTGGCGTAAAAACAGGTGATACTTTTTCGGAAAAATCAATAATATCTATAAACATACTTCGCAATAAAATGATGGTCTCTGGTGTACGGTTTACGATGTATGAAAAGAGTTTTACAGGTCTATATGGTACATCACCAATTCCGTTTTTATCTAAGTCGTAACCTGTGTAATTGCTCCAATAATTTCTATCAAAAATGTTATCATTTACCTTACTGTTATAAGCAATATCAAAAGAGTTATATAAAAAATTATTTTCAATAAACTTATTCGTATAACAGGCACCTTTTACTTTAATTGCCCAGCCATTGTTTTTAAAGTTATTGTGTTTGTAATTTATACGGTTAGAGCCTTCAATATTAATACCAATAGTATTATCTTCAAAGGTGTTGCCCTCGATTTCTGCATCGTTAATTTCCTTTAATAGCATACCATACGATGCCGTCCCCCAATTTTCTTTAAAACTATTGTTATACATTTTAATACGTTTTGAGAACATTACTGCTACTCCAGCTCCATTGTTTTCAAATGTATTGTCTTGGTAAGTATCATCATTAGAAAACATAAAGTGCAATCCATAACGCACATTTAATGCACTAACATTGTTTTTAATAGTACAAAAATTAGAAAATTCTAGATAAATACCATCACGAACATGTTGTATAAAATTGTGTTCTATATCCACATTTTTACTGTACCACAATTGAATTCCGTTACCCGAATTGTACTCTTCCACAGCATCACCAATAATTTTATTGTGAAACACTTTACCGTCACTTGATTTTTCAATATAAATGCCAAAGAACAACTTCTCTAAAACTAAATTTTGAATAACAAAGTTTTTACTTTTTCGGACTCTGATAGCTGCATAATCTTCTGTGTAACTTGTGCCTACGTTTATTATAAATAAGCCGTCAACTGTAACATTATCAGAAATAATGGTGATAATCTCCCCTTTTAACTCACCATCAATCACTGGATATTTCTCTCCTATAATGGTTAAAGGTTTATCAATCACAATATCATGCTCTTTGTAAGTTCCTTTTTTAACTATAATGGTATCGAACTCTTTAGCTTGTATAATTCCATCTTTTAAAGATGTAGTAGAACAAGTTTTACATACCTCAATAGTTTGGGCAATAGTTGAGTGAGCCATTAAAATGGCGGATAGAAGAATCAATACTCTCTTCATATTACTAACCTTTAAGTTTTACTAGTAAAGCCGCCCAAGTATATAATTCTCCTCCTTTTTCACTTTGAAATTTTTCAGCATCTTCTTTACTCTTAAAAGCAGATAGAAATGCTCCCATTGGACTTGGGATATTCTCACTTATTAAAAATGAAGCTTTTGTAGCATCTATTAAAGCTTCAGGCTCGGTATAATTGTTAGATAGATATAATTCAATTTCAGAAATATCAAAATCATTCATAAAATTGACCATACATTCCGTTGCATCAAATTTGTAGGTTTTTCCTTTTTTAGTGACAATTTCAGCTGCATGTACTTTATCAACAATAGTCATTTTACAAAAGTGACAGCCATCACTCCCGTAATTTATGGGTTGTGGTGATACATTACAACTTAAAAATAATAATAGTAATGTAAGTGCGAAATAGTGTTTTAGTGTTTGCATTTTTTAGTGTTTTAGTGTGTTTTTCGGTTTAAGCTGTAGATTTATTTTTTCTACCTATAAAGTAAGCTAGAAACCCAGCAGCAATACCTAATCCTAAAAAAAGGGCACCAAGTTGTGGATACGAATGTGCTTTAAAATTTAAGATGTCTTTTGTTCCAAAAAGTGGTGGTTGAAAGCCCATTTGTGTACCGTCTGGATTGGTGAACTTCATGATGGCTTTTGGATCTAAATTATGACCATAATCATGCTCCCAAAGATAAAAATCGTACATACCTGCAGCACTCAAAACAAGCATAAGAATAAACCAACCTAAAAACCATTTGTAATTACCTTTCCAAGCAATTAATAAACCTAATAGGCTCGTTATAAGGATACCAGCCGGAAAAATTTTAAACTCAGGAATAGCATCTGGAATATACTGCATCCCAACATAATGATTCATTAAATTAATATTTTTTATATCGTGCGGATTAGCATCAACAAAGTCATTAATATGAATATACATACCTAATGACGTAGGATATTGAGGCGCTTCTAAAGTAATTTTCCATAAAGGGAATAAAAATAACCCTAAAGGTAAAATAGCAGCAATTAACATTATGAGGTTTGACCTTTTCATCTTGATAAAATTTAACTTTTTATTTACGGCTTGTCACCTTTTAGAAAACTGAAAAGTGTTTTAAATACTAAGGCGAGAGCGAAAAATACTCTCGCCTTAGTTAGAGAAATAAACACTAAAACAAATCTCCCTATGTTTTATAGATATACTATTCTATATCTTCTCCCATTGACCATTTTAATGGTGTGCTAGCATTTGCTGGAGATACTCTTATATAACCTTGCATTTCTTGGTGCAACGCAGAACAGAAATCGGTACAATAGAATGGCCAAACACCAACTTTACTAGGCTCCCAAATTGAGGTTTTAGTTTGACCTGGCATAATTAACAATTCGGATGTATTTTGACCTAGTACGGCAAATCCATGAGGTACATCAAAATCTTGTTCTAAATTGGTAATGTGGAAAAATACTTTATCGCCTAATTTAATACCTTCAATATTATCTGGAGAGAAGTGACTTCTAATCGTTGTCATATATATATGCACTTCGTTACCTTGTCGCACTATTTTGGTATCAGCATCAGATTTAGCTGCATAAGCATGTTTGTTGTCTTCTAAATCGTAAATTTTTTGAGAACGTTCCTTAATTAAACCTGCTTCCATTGCTGCTGCATAATGAGGTTCCCCATGTGTAGGGAAGTCTAAAAGCAGTTCCATTTTCTCACCTGATATATCATACAATTGTGCACTATGCTCTAATTCAGGACCAGTTGGCAAGTATCTATCTTTAGTGATTTTGTTCATGGCAAACATGTATTTACCTTGAGGTTTACCTGAGTTTCCACCAGGAATAGTTAAGTGACCTACCGAGTAAAATGTTGGTTGTCTATCTATAACCTCCCATGTACCAAGCTTCCATTTTACAACTTCAGATGAAATAAAGAACGTTGTATATCCATTGCCTTGACCGTCAAACTCTGTATGTAATGGCCCAAGACCAGCTTGTTCTACAACACCTGCTAATACATCTTCAAAGTTTAAGATTGGAATACCATAAGCATCACCTGCAAATTTATTGTTTTCAATAGCTACTAACATTTTTTTGAATGAATGTATTGTTAAATTAGCCGATAATTTACCATTACCTACAATATATTCTCCAGAAGGATCTACATCACAGCCATGAGGTGATTTTGGTGTTGGTAGTAAATATACAGCACCAGGAACATCCGTTGGATTAACAACACGCACTTCCTTTTTCATAGTAGAAGTTGCCGTATGTGTATGCTCATCATAAACATTATGCGCATAATCTGCTGGTATCATTTTACCACCACCATTATTTACATATTCTTCAATTTTTTTCCAGTTTACTGCAGCAATAAAGTCTTTATCATTTTGTGAAGCATTAACCTCTAAAAGCGTACTTGCTTCTTCAGTATTGTATGTAGAAAAGAAAAACCAACCATGAGAAGCTCCACGACCTGGATGTGCTAAATCATAGTTAAAACCAGGCATTAAAACTTGGAATTTTATGTCCATATTACCCGTTTCTGGTGCTACACTAATAAATGATAATGCTCCTTGAAAGTTTCCTTTATAATCCTTAATCGGCATGTCACGTTGCGGAATTGGTACCGAAAAACGTGTTCCAGCTACAACATATTCAGTGTTTTCTGTTACAAATGAAGAACTGTGATTACCTGCACTATTTGGCACTTCAATAATTTCAGTAGTTTCAAATGTTTTTAGATCAATTTTTGCAATTCTTGGTGTGTTATTTTCATTAATAAAAATAAAACGGCCATCAATTTCTCCTTTAGTTTGTGAAATGTCTGGATGGTGGGAATCACCCCAAGGAATAAAACCATGCGAGGTATTTAACATGGGTTTTGTTTCTTCAGAATAACCATATCCAGACGTTGGAAACTGTGAAAACACAGGAATTTCCTTAAACATTCTACCAGATGGTAATCCATAAACCGTTAAGTTTCCACTATAGCCACCAGAGATAAAGGCGTAATGAGAATCGTGCTCACCTGGAGCAACATATACTTTTTCGGCTACGTTACTAGATAATGCGCCAGAATTTCCGCCGCTATTACCTGAGTTGTTATTACAACTTGTAAATGCAGTAAGAACCGTAACAAGTGCAATAGTTGATGTTAATATTTTTTTCATTAGTCTATATTTTGAATTAGTATTTATATTATTCGGTAGGTGGTAAAAGAACTTTATCTATAACGTGAACAATTCCATTGCCAGCCTTAACACTTGCCAGTATTTTTGCTCCTCCAATCATGGGCTCACCGTCTACAACTTCTACTTTTACATAAGCATTGTTTGCTTGTCCTAACTTTTTAAACTTCTTTAAAAAGTCTTTAGAGTAATTTCCTGGAGTCACATGGTACTTTAAGATATTAGCCAAAGCATCTTTGTTCTCTGGTTTTAATAAATTTTCAACAGTTCCTTCTGGTAAAGCAGCAAACGCTTCATTCGTTGGTGCAAAAACCATTAATGGACCAGCATTAACCAATGCATTTTCTAAAGAAGCTGCTTGTACGGCAGCCACTAAGGTCGTATGGTCTTTAGAACCAATCGCTATACTTAAAACAGTTGGTTTACTCTCATCATCTTTAATAAATGCTTGACCAGACTCTTTTGAAGGTGTTTCTATTTTTGTTTCTGTTGTTGTAGTGTCTTTGTTTGCATCTTTACAAGCGCAGAAAAAAACCGCAATTGCAAAAACCAAAAACAGGTGTTTGATTAGTTTCATGATTATTATTTTAAAGTTCTAAAGTATTCTAATACAGCTCTTGCTTCTTCTTTAGTAAGGTTTTGATTTGCCATAGGTGAGCCATTAAACTCTATTAACAAATCTTTTGCTAAAGGATCTCTTTTCACCATCTCATCAGGATTTAAAATCATATTCATTACCCATTCTGGTGAACGACGTTTTAAAATATCCTTTGGTGAAGGTCCAATAAACTTTTTATCAGCTTTGTGACAAGCAGTACACATTTTTTCAAATACCTCTTTGCCTTGTGCAGCCATATCTTGGTCAACAACGAGACCTAAATCTACAGATGTAATAGACCCAATACCTTTATTGCTTAAATCAATTCGTTGTGAAGCTGGTGCTTTTACTTCCTTTTTTTCAGGTGCTTTTTTGCCATAAGAAGAAGATTCTTCTTTTTTATCACTTCCTCCACAACTTAATAGAAGTGTTACAAATAATACTGTCGTAAATTTCAGTGCTTTTCTCATTTTTATTAAAGTTTATTTATATCACAAAATTAAAGACATAGCTAGTTTTAAAATATGATATTTATCATATTTAGGATAAAAACATCCTATTTAAAAATCAATAAAAAAAAGTCATATTAAAAAGAATAATAATCTTTATTTAATGAGGCTTTTAGCTATAAACATCCTATTGAATATTGCAAATTTAATACGGATGAAAGATGAAAATTCTTAAAATCGCAACATAAAAAACGCCAAAGAAGTAAACCTTTGGCGTTTTAACTAGATATTAAAACACTAACTAATAAACATCAAGAGTTATATCTTAAATGTCATTACTGGTAATGTAGAATGATTGGCTATATCTTCAGAGACACTACCTTCAAAGAAATGTGCTAAACCTTTTCTACCATGTGTTGCTACCGCAATTACATCTGCTCCTATAAGGTTGGCAAAATTTAAAATTCCTTTTTCTATTGAATAGTCTGAAACCACATTAACATTTTCAAAATTTTCTAAATCTCCATCTGCTTTTTTCAAAAAGTCAGACACACGTTTGTCTATTTCAGGCGAGCTTCTAAAATTACCATCTGGAGAATTCACATATACTAGGTGCATTTTAGCACCAAGCTTATCGAACGTTGCTTTTGCTTTTAGATATGGCTCAACAGAATCATCAGAAAAATCACTTGCAAAAACACCATTTTCAAAATCAAATAATATAGGATTGTGTTTTATTACTAAAACTGGGATATCTGAATGGCGAACTACTTTTTCTGTATTAGAACCTACCAAAACTTCTTTTATACCACTAGCACCATGAGAGCCCATGACTATAAGGTTAGCATCGTGCTCATTGGCAACTTCATTAACTTCACTCCAAACTTTAAAGTGCTTAACAATTGGAGTCACTTCTATACCTTCTAGATAAGGTTTATCTAAAAAGGTTTCAAATTTTTGCTCGGCTAATTTTAGATAAAATACAGCTTCTTCATTTAGAGAATCACTACTTGCTGTTAAAATTGCGTTAGATAATTCTAACATGTGCAAGACGATAAGTTCAGCTCCATATTTTTTAGCAAGATTAGATGCAGCTTCTAATGCAAATTCTGAATGTTCAGAGAAATCTATGGGTACTATAATTCGTTTCATAATTGTTTTTTTTTAAATAGTCATTGAAAATAATTGAGTGTCTGGCTTTTTGCGTTGTAATAACAGGTCGAAAGCCATACATATATTTCTAATAAAAGGTTTCCCTTTTTCTGTTACAGTAACTTGTTTTCTTTTAAACTCAAGCAAACCGTCGTGTTCAAATTCTTTTAATTTTATAAGTATTTCTGGTAACTCACTAAACTCCTTTTTAGAGTCGATCCAAGATGTTTTAAAATTGCACATTAAGTTTAGTATATGCTTTCTTATAGTAAGATCTTCTGTATTTAAAATATGTCCTCTATACACTGGTATAATGCCTTCATTAACCAAATGATAATATTCTTCAATAGACTTAACATTTTGTGCAAATCCATACCAACTATCACTTATAGAAGACACACCTAAGCCTACCATAACCTGAGTTTTAGAAGCTGTATAACCCATAAAGTTACGATGCAAAGTTTCATTTATCAAAGCCTTAAATAAGGTATCGCTTTTTAGAGCGAAATGATCCATACCAATCTCAACATAACCAACTTTTTCTAGTAACTTTTTCCCAGTTTCATATTGTTGACGTTTAGATGTACCTGATGGTAAATCTTCGTCCTTAAAACCACGTTGTCCATTACCTTTTATCCATGGTACATGCGCATAACTATAAAATGCAATGCGATCAGGCATTAAAGTTTCAGTTTTATTAATAGTTTCTATAACATCTGCTTCAGTTTGAAATGGTAGTCCGAAAATAATATCGTGACCAACAGATGTGTAACCAATTTTACGAGCGAGTTCTGTTACTCTTTTTACGTTTTCAAAAGGTTGAATACGATGAATCGCTATCTGCACCTTTATGTTATAATCCTGAACTCCAAAACTAACACGTCTAAATCCTAAATCGAATAAGGTTTGTAAATGCTCTTCTGTAGTATTATTAGGATGACCTTCAAAACTAAATTCGTAATCTTCGGCTAAATCAGATACTTTTAGTAATTCAGAAATTAAAAATTCTAAATTCTCAGGTGAGAAAAACGTAGGTGTGCCACCTCCAAGGTGTAATTCCTTAATCTTAGGTTTTCCATCTAGTAATTTTCGGTATAAACTCCACTCTTTTAAAAGCGCTTTAATATATGGAGATTCTACTTCGTGACGTTTTGTAATACGTTTATGACAACCACAAAAGGTGCATAGGCTTTCACAAAATGGTAAGTGCAAATATAAACTTAGACCTTCAGAGCTATTACTTTCTAAGAATGATTGACGCAAAGATGTTTTCCATTGCTGTAATGAAAACGTATTGATATCCCAATATGGAACCGTTGGATAGCTTGTGTATCGGGGACCTGCAACATTGTATTTATTAACTAAAGTTTGACTCATACCAAAAATTGATATTCAAAATTACTATTAAGCCTTCTTAAAAAACATGATAATTGTCATATCCATAAAAATGCAACTGAAATTTTAACACTTGCACAGACGTGCATATATCCTTAACTTTACTAAAAACTAAAAACATCCATCATGAAAAATATAAAATTAGCTGCCCTTGCTTTAACACTTATATTTGCAACATCTTGTAAAAAGAATAAAAAGGAAGCCATTGAAGAAACTGAAGTAGAAGAAGTTGTTAAAGGAACCTCTACCGAGAAAATGCTAACTGTAAATTTATCACCAAAGAGTGACAGTAAAGTTGAAGGTGTTGTAACTTTTAAAGAAAATGATGGAGTTGTTACTATGACAGCTAAGATGACTGGTTTAACTGAAGGTACACATGCTATTCATATTCACGAAAAAGCGGATTGCTCTTCCCCTGATGGTAAATCCTCTGGAGGTCATTGGAATCCTACAGGTCAACCTCACGGAAAATGGGGAGTAGACACAGGATATCATAAAGGAGATATTGGTAATTTTAAAGTTGCAACAGATGGGGAAGGTATTGTTACCTTAGCAACTGATGAATGGTGTATTGGCTGTGGTGACGACACTAAGGATATTACAGGTAAAGCTGTTGTAGTACATCAAGGTACTGACGACTTTACATCGCAACCCTCTGGTGCCGCAGGTGCTCGTGTGAGTTGTGCTGGTATTATTGAATAAGCACTTATTCTGACTGAATATCTAGTTTCTTTTTATTTTTAATTTCCACCTTTGATTTACTTATAATAAAGAGATTAATAATCTATAGTCTTTAATTAACAATCTATGAATCCATCAGCTAACGGCTGGATAAAAAAATTGCTCAAGGAAGTTTCTGAAACCATGTATTCGCAAATAGCGATTACTGAGTTTTACAGTAAACTAAAGTATACAGGATTCATCTATGGAAGTAATATTAAAGTGGTACTCGATATTGTAAAACCTTTTGATTTTACTGAGGAAGAACGTTGCAAAATCAATTTACTACTCACCTACTATTTTATCTACAAAAAGGAACAAGCTAATGAAGATTTTATAGATAGTTTAATTAGATACTACAAATCTATTAGTGATCAAAAACAATCATTTTTTGAAGAATTATTTGGTGATAAAAAACCGGATAGCTTATTAGAAAAAATGATACATAAGCGCATTCATATTGACGATAACATTATTTCAAAAAGCTTTAATTATTTTCTAATTAATGCGCTGTTATTTGTTGATGTTTTGGGGTATCAACGTTTTTTAAAAGATGAAAGCAACATTAGTGATTATGTAAATAACCTTGAGTCTGCATTAGAGACGATAGTCTTTTCTGTTATAGATGCTAAATCAAAAAAAACGGAATACGATGACAACCTCATCAAGTTATTTGAAGGATCTATGCGTCATAAAAATTCTAAACTACCATCTTATAATGATGCTGTTGCTTTTATAAATGAACCTTTAGAAAAACTTTATGTCATTGACTTAGTTTGCATGGCTTCTTGGACAGATATGATTATAGATAAAGAGGAGCGAGAATTCTTAAACCGTTTGAAAACAGATTTATCATTAAACAATGAAAATATTGCAAGATCTGTAGATGATATTAATCAATTTTATAATGAACATAAAGAAGATGTTGCCTTTCTAAGTTCTAAGAATTTAGCACAAAGTTTTTACGATAATAGTAGTAAGGTAGTCTCAAAACTTATTAAAAGAAATAGTAAACGTCTAATTAAAGAATTATCAGAAAGTAAGGAAGCTATGTCGCTTTTAGCTCAATCTACACAACGAAATTTATCTGATGAAGAGCAGAAAAAAATTCAATCGCAACTCTTAGATATTTTTAAATCTATTCCGAGTTTGGCCATTTTTATGCTACCAGGAGGTATGCTCTTATTACCTTTGTTTGTAAAGTTTATTCCTAAGTTATTACCATCTGCTTTTGATGATAATAGAATTGAAGATGAAGATTGAACTACTCTAACCAGTTCTTGAAATCTTTGACACGTTCTCTTGCCACAATAACTTGTTGCTCATTAAAATGATTGAGTTTAATCTCTAATCTCGAATTGGTATAACTTACCATATCTTTAATTGCATTGATATTTACGTAGAACTTTCTGCTAACTCTATAGAATACATGTGGTTCTAATTCGTCTTCTAACTGATCCAAAGTTTGGTCTAACAAATAGTTTCTTCCCTCAACAGTATGTGCATAAGTTCCTTTATTTTCGCTATAAATACATTCTATATCCTCAATATTAATCAGCTTTAAATGTTGACCAACTTTTACCGAAAAACGTTTTTTATACTCGCGTTCAATTGGATTAACTAATAGCTTTTTTATATCACTAAAATCTAAAGTAACAGATTGTTTTTGTGGAGCTCTATTCTTAAATTTTTCAACAGCCGCTTTTAGGTCGTCTTCATCTATCGGCTTTAATAAATAATCTATACTGTTTAACTTGAATGCTTGAAGTGCATACTCATCATATGCTGTGGTGAATATTATTGCCGAATTTATATCAATAGCTTCAAAGATTTCAAAAGACAGTCCATCACTCAGCTGAATATCCAAGAAAATCAAATCTGGATGCTCATTATTTGTAAACCAATCTATAGATTCTTCAACAGAATGCAACATGGTTTCGGCTTCAACATCTAGAGTTTTAAGCATACGTTGCAAACGTCTTGCAGATGGTTTTTCGTCTTCGATAATGATTACATTCATACTACTTCAAATTTATTTTTTTAGCCTCTTTGTTTATAATTCTATTTCCAATGAAAACTGTTATAAGTGTTGCCAATATAACTGCCCACCAAAACTGTTGCATATTATTTACAAATCGTGTGCCTATTTCAGACCAAAAGGCACAATATAAACCTACTACAGACCAGCTCATAAAATAAAAGTGATAACCAAACCAGTTCTGCTTCTTTTTAATCATTGGAATTATACCTCCAAAAATAGTTAATAGACTCACTATAGCGAAAAAGTGGAAAATACTAAATCCATTAAAATTTATTATGAAGAATGAAGAGATATTCATTAATAACATAGAAACCAAATAAATATATCCTGTTCGTTTATGAAACAGTGTTCCTTTTTTATTCAATAGAACTATAGTACCAGTTAGCATAGCTAAAACAGCCAAAATAAAATGAAACCAACCAATGTTGCTATGTATAATATCGTTGAGCATCTTATAGTTTCACTTTCTTACCTCGTTTCCAAATTGTATTTATATTACTTATGGCTTTAATATCTTCAGTTGGATCACCATCAATTAATAACATATCTGCTGAATAATTAACCTTAATTAATCCTGTGTTTTCTAGCCCAAAAGCAGTTACAATGTTAATAGTACCAGCTTTTAGAACTTCAATATTTGGTATTCCTGATTCACTTAAAAGTATTAACTCTTTATACAAGTCTGTACCATAATTAATACCTAAGTTTGGTGGATCAGTACCAGCTAAGATTGGTATTCCGACTTCATACATTTTTTTAACTTCAGAGAGTAATTGCATTTTAGTTAAGAGATTATTGGCTCCAGCTCCCATACTTTCAAAAGCTTTAATTGTGGTCAATAATGTGGGAATGACAAAAAATGTTTTATTCTCTGAAAGTTCTTTTAATTGGCTAGTCTCTAATTCTTTGTCCCACCAAATATGCACTAATCCATCAGCATCATTAGATATAACATCTACTGCATCTTTCAACTTACTAACATGTACAACAGCAATTTTATCAGCCTTATGCGCTTCTTTAATGAGTTCTGCAACAGTTTCCGAATCTAAAGTTGCTTTCCATGGTTCTACTATAATTTTAATATGATCTACATTAGCTTTAACTCTATCTTCAATAAACTGCTTAGCCTCTTCTGGCTTAGTTAGCGTTGGTGTTGGAAAGCCAAATTGTGTACCATGACCTTCAGGCGCTGTTGCTGCATAACCAGCCACATAATAATTGGCGTAGTTAGTAGAATCCTTTAATTGACGCATGGTAGTTTGGTACATTTCTACTCCATGCATATCCATTACATTTAAGACTCCAGCTTTTGCCGCTTCATTAAGTGATGGTGCAGCCCAGGCATGTACATGTGCATTTGATAATGCTGGCATTAGAGTTTTACCTTTTCCGTCAATAACTATATCTATATCTGAAGCTTTAATGGATTCTGAAATCTCAGTAATAACACCATTCTCAACCTTAACAGATGTTGATTTAATTACTTTCTCACCATCAAAAACCTTTACATTCTCTATGATAAAACTGTCTTGGGCATTACTGATAAGTACTGATACAAAAAGGATTAATGCAATTCTGATTCTATACATATTTTTATTTTTCACTGATTACTAAAAACTGTGGCCTAAAACTAACTTTTACTCCCAACGTTGTTCTTGTTGTTTTTCACCTAAGTATTCTTTGACTTTTTTGTCTTCCCAGTCCTTTTTAAATAAAAGTTGACCTTTAAAAACACTCCAAGCTTGTATGATAATAACTACTGTCCATAATACAATAATGGAAATATTTAATCCTGTAATGACATCCGCATATTCATCTACTACTATATATAGATTATATATCATAAGTGATATTCCGATGATATAACATATGAGATGTATGTAGAAAAATTTAACACGTCCAACTTTCTTCTTAGCATTTTCTAATAGTTGGCTTTCATCTATGTTTGATTTCATGACTAAAATTTTATTATTAGCTACCGATAACTGATTTTACTCCCAACGCTTACGCTCTTTTTCCATATACTCTTCAATCTTTTTGTCTTCCCAGTGTCGCCCAAAGAAAAAGTTAGGACCAAAAACACCTAAGAAATGAAATACTAATCCAATACCCCAAAATGTAGCTGTAGCATATGGACCAAAGCCGCTAAAACCAGCATTAACACCAATAAGGATTATTAGAAATAAATTTACAATCACGTAAACAGCTAGATGCCAATAGAAACCTATAATGCTATCTACTTTTTTCTTTGCTCTTAAGTAAGCTTCTTCTTTTCTATAACCCCTCGATTCTTTATGTTCATCGTAAGGTTCTATATTATACTTTTCCATTATACACCTATTTATCTTTATTTAATTCCTCGTCCATTAACCGTTCTATTTTACGCTCCTCCCAGTCATCTCCTAAAATTAAAGGGAGACCAAATACTGAAAATGCATGAATCGCAATAGCAATTCCCCAAAGCATCCATGTAGCCATAGTAGCAAAGTCGAAGAAGGCTTCTTCAAATGTTTCTCCACTATTAAGGTTATTCATTATTTTAACTGTTGTAATTACAGTATTAATTACAATGTAGACCACTAAATGAGTGTAAAACTGCTTTAGTTTTTCAACTTTATTCTTTGCTTTTATATATGTGATATTAGAATTTTTTGTGTCCATGATTTCATAAATTTAATTCCAACGATTTTTCTGATCTTCTCTTTCCATATATTCTTCTATCTTACGCTTTTCCCAGCCAGCACCAAATGCGCCATTATCTACAAATACGCGGTAAGCTTGTATAGCTAAACTTAACCCCCAACCAAACATTGGAAACCAAAACCATTGTATTGTATTATTTGTATACTTATACCATATAAATACTAAAAATGGAATTACAAATACATAGGATATTAAACTATAGTAAAACGCTTTTAACTCTTCTACGCGCTTGCGAGCTCTTACATAATCGTCATTAAGACGTTCTTGAGATTTTTGTGTTGTTCTCATAATTGATACTTGTTTTGTGAGCATTGGTATTGCTACTGCAAAGTCCTTTGCTCGTTGATTGATGATAACTTTTCTATCTGAAAGAAGGTTATAACGTTGTTTTATGTTTTCTAAACCTACTCCACTACTCTTCTTTACAATTTGTTTTGGTTGAAGATTATTCATCACTACTAAGTGACCTTTGTCTTCAAATATTTTTATATGCAATGGTTTACTAGAAGTAACCATATTATGCTTAACAGCGTTTTCTAATAATAACTGGAGTGATAAAGGCACAACTTTACTTTCTGGGTTTGATGCCTCATCCGGAATTTCAAAAATGATACTATCCTCAAATCGTGTTTTTAAGAGTGACATATAGGTTCTTGCGAAATTCAACTCTTCGTCAACCGTTACCAGTTCTTTATTCTTTTGTTCTAAAACATAGCGATACACTTTAGATAATGAGGTTGTGAATTTTTGTGCATTGTTTGGATTTTCTTCAATTAAACTTGTCAATACATTTAAACTATTAAAAAGAAAATGCGGATCTAATTGATTTTTTAAAGCATCAAACTTTGCACTTGCAGCTCCAGCAATTACCTTCTGCTCTTTTATTTTATTCTTCTGATAGCGATTATAGAAAAATATAACATGAAAAACAGTTACTATCGTAAGCGTAATCCAAACACCGAATGAATAATTTTGCCATGTTTCATTAGAAATAAAATTCTCAAAACTGTTACCATACATAAATACTGAAATACAAACTCTTAAAGTAAATAATCCTACTAACGTTATTATAGTTGCTCCAATAATCCCTGTTATAATTCGTTTTATAGTATCACTTTTTTTCCAGCTTCGTCTTTCCATATAATCGAAAAATGCCATATTAGAATAACCTAATACAAAAGAATACAGCTGATAAAAACCGAAATCAATTAAAAACTCATTTACATTTTTAAAATCAAACCCACCAGATAATAAGTTTCCTATTACGAAAACTATAGTTCCAATAACGATGGTAACAATAATATTTTTAACTGATTTTCTCATATTCTAAACCTATATCTACTATTCTTTACAAGAAGTTACAACTTGTTCCGCTCGCTCTTTTCCCCAATTTGGATGAAAATCACTCTCTGGTTTAAAGGTATCAAAAAGTTCTATTGATGCTTCAATTTCTTTACAATAAGGTGCGGTGTCCTGCCCAAAGAATTTTGCGCTTCCCATTCCCCATTCAGCTTTACAAAAAGCAGCTCTAGGGTTTTTAGGATTCAATTTTAATGCATTAGCATATAGCTCTGCTATCTTTGTACCATATTTCATACCGTAAGTTGTACCGTCATAAGCTACCCAGTTAGTTAATACTTGAGCTTGCATTACTAATAGTTCTGCATTGTTTTCACTTTTAGTCATGGCTACATCTAAATGCTCTTGAGCCTTATCTAATTGTGCTTTTAAAACAGCTTCATCTTTTTCATTCCAACTTTTTAAACTGTTGATTTGCGCAATGTAATAATTAGGTAGCCATTCTTTAGATTCGGCTTTTGCAATACGTTCAAACATGTTTTCGGCTTCATCCGTTTTATCAGCTTGCCATAACTCAAAGGCTTTTGTCATCCCTTTCTCAAAGTTGGTTTGTGCTTCGAGCAGAGCGCTAAAATGGCTAATAATTAATATAACTACAATTCTTACTAAAGTACTCATGGTGATCTATTTTTGTTTGATACAAATATCTTACACATCTCAAGATTTTTAAAACTAGACTTACCGAATTGTATATTTTTAATGACGAATTGTAATTTTCATAAAATTCCTTTTAAAAAATAGTAACTTAGTAAGGCATTTCTATACATATACTACATAACCACAACATTAAAACCAACCAAAATGCGAAATAGACTTTTTACTGTCGCTTTAACACTAGTTTTTACACTAGGTTTTTCACAAACCGACAAACGCCTAAAAGGCATTGAAAAACAATTTAACTCTGTACTAGAAAGTACCAAAGCTGCAGGATTTGCTGTCGCTATTGTAGAAGGTGATAAAATTATCTATGCCAAAGGATTTGGTTATGCCGATTTTGAAAATAAAGTACCAGCAGATGCTAACACACTTTTCGCTATTGGATCTTCTACCAAGGCATTCACATCAGCATTACTAGGCTTACATCGCAAGGACAAAAAATTATCTTTTAATGATAACCCTAGAAAACATATTCCAGAATTAGAGTTTTACAATGATGACATGAATAATAATATCATTATTAAAGATTTAATGCGTCACAGCACTGGCTTACCAAGACATGATGGTGCTTGGTACTATTTCCCATCACAGGATAAAGACAGTTTGTTATCACGATTAGAGTACCATGAACCTTTTACTGGGATTCGTCAAAAATGGTATTATAACAACTTTGGTTTTTTAGTTCAAGGGGTTATTACTGAAAAAATTACAGGCAAATCCTGGGAGAAAAATATTGAAGACGAATTTTTTAAGCCTTTAGGCATGGATCGTTCTAAAACTAGGATAGAAGGCATGAAATCGAGTTCTAATGCTGCTTTTGGTTATACTTTAGATGCTGATCGAAATATTGAAAAAACGGATTATTACGACATCGCAGGTATGTCACCAGCTGGTAGTATTAACAGTAGTGTTAATGATATGAGTAAATGGCTGATGACTTGGATAAATGATGGAAAATACAAAGACAATCAAGTTATTCCAGAAGATTATATAAAAGAAGCTATAAGCTCACAAATGGTAGCTTCGTCTGGTTTTCCAACTAAAGAATTACCAGATGCGCAATTCTCAAATTATGGCTATGGTTGGTTTATACACTCTTATAAAGGACATTATATGGTAGAACATGGTGGAAACATTGACGGATTCTCTGCCAATGTTGCATTTTACCCAACAGACAGTATTGGTATTGTAGTATTGGCGAATCAAAATGGTTCTGCTGTACCTAGATTAATTAGAAACATAGCTGCAGACCATATGCTTAAAGTAAATAAAACCGAATGGGCAAAAAAGCATAAGGAAGATATGGAAAAAGCGCTTAAAGCTGAAGAAGAAGCTGGTGATGACACTGAGGTTTCTAATGTAAAAAACACAAAACCTTCACATACAAGATTAGACTATACAGGTACTTATGAGAATAAAGGTTATGGTAAATTTGACATCGTTATTAAAAATGATAGTTTATTTGCAACACTTAATGGAGATGAAATTTATTTAAACCACTTCCATTACGACACCTTTGAAATGATAGATTATGCTGATGGTAAAGCAGACACCACTCAAATTGGTAAATCTGTAAAAATGACTTTTAGTACAAACGAAATGGGTGATATTGATTATGGTCGTATTGCTATAGAACCAATGGTAGATCCCATAGCCTTTAAACGGGCATCAAACACATTAGATGTAGATGCTGCTACTTTAGAACAATATGTTGGCAAATATGACCTAAGAGGTACAGTAGTAAAAACTTATATCAAAGACGAAAACGTACTTTACGTGTTTATACCTGGACAACCAGAGTATGAATTGGTGCCTACAGCTAAGCATAAATTTAATTTAAAAGTAGCTGATGGTTACAAAGTAGAATTTACAGAAACTGACGGAAAAATAGACCAACTAAAGTTTGTACAACCTAATGGCACTTTTGTGGCTAAGCGGAAAATTGAAAATTAAGCAACCTAAGATCTATAAAGGTTTAAAGATTTACTAATTTATTAAACTAATCTTTAAAACAAAAAAGACCATCATATAAGATGGTCTTTTTTAATATTATAAAATGATTTCCCTAAAACATCTCTCTACCAGAGAAATGGAAAGCACCTTCAATAGCTGCATTGTCATCACTATCACTTCCGTGTACAGCGTTTTCTCCAATAGAAGCTGCATATAATTTACGGATAGTACCTTCTGCTGCATCAGCAGGGTTAGTAGCACCGATTAATGTTCTAAAATCTTCAACAGCATTATCTTTTTCTAAGATGGCTGCAACGATAGGTCCACGCGTCATATATTCTACTAACTCTCCAAAAAATGGACGTTCTTTATGTATGCCGTAAAATTCCTCTGCATCTGCATTAGTCATTTGCGTTAACTTCATTGCTACGATTCTAAAACCTGAAGCTGTAATTTTTTCTAATATTGCGCCAATGTGTCCTTTTTCAACAGCATCTGGCTTTAACATTGTAAATGTTCTGTTAGTTGCCATGTATTTTTTTATTAATGAGGTGCAAAAGTAATGCATTTCTTTAATTAATCAAGCCTACCGATTATTAAATTATTGTTACTATAAATGCATTAGTTCTCGATACGATTCTTCATTCTTCAGAATCACTCGAAGTGACACCACACATAAAAACAAGACTCTAAATTCTAATTGTATTACAATCGTCAGTTCGAGTGAAATTGCTTTTTTGGCAATTTTGTATCGAGAACTATTCAGAATTAAATTTTTTCTTTGCTAGATTAGGTAATTTCTCAAATTCGCCATTGATTAAAGCTTCTTTTTTAACTCTAGACCATTTCTTTATTTGTTTTTCAGTTTGTATGGCTAAATTAATATCTGTGAATTCTGCAAAGAAGACCAGCTCTATTGGTCTTCGAGAGGATGTATAGCTGTCCTTGTAAACACCAATTTTATGTTCTTTAATCCGTTTTGAAAGATTCGAAGTGATTCCTGTATAGTATGAATTATCTGCACATTTTAATATATAGACAAAGGATTGTTTCATCTTATAAATATAAATACTTCTCGATACAATTCCTCATTCTTCAGAATCACTCGAAGTGACGCCACACATAAAGACAAGACTCTAAATTCTAATTCTATTACAATCGTCAGTTCGAGTGAAATTGCTTTTTTGGGCAATTTTGTATCGAGAACTTATGTACATATCTTAATTTCATACTAAAACGTTTTACTAAACCTCTAAAAATTGTAAATTCGCTCCTTATGATTAAAGCACAAATACCCGAAATAAAAGCACTACTAAGTTCACCAAAGAACATCGTTATTGTTCCTCATAAAAATCCAGACGGAGATGCTATGGGCTCAACTTTGGGCTTATATCATTATTTAAAGATGTATAATCATAACGCAACAGTTATTGCACCAAATGATTATCCAGATTTCTTAAAATGGTTACCTGGTGATGACACGGTTTTAAAATTTGAAAGCCAACAAGAGGATAGTAAAACACTTATCAATAATGCCGATTTACTGTTTACTTTAGATTTTAACGCCTTTCATCGTGCAGGTGACGACATGGCTGAAGTTATGGAAGCTTCTAATGCGACTAAATTTATGATAGACCACCATCAGCAACCAGATGACTATGCCAAATACACCTATTCTGATGTAAGCATGTCATCCACTTGTGAGATGGTTTACAATTTTATTGAAATGCTTGGTGATACTGATAAAATAGATGCAACCATTGCTACTTGTTTGTATGTTGGTATTATGACAGATACTGGCTCTTTCCGATTTCCTGCAACAACAAGTAAAACACATTTTGTTATCGGTAACTTAATTGAAAAAGGAGCCAATAACTCAGAAATTCATAATAATATATTCGATACCAATAGTTATAGTCGTTTGCAATTATTAGGTCGAGCTATGCAAAACTTAAAAGTGATTCCCGAGTTGAGAACAGCATACATAAGTTTATCTCAAGCAGAGTTAGATGAATTCAACTTTAAAAAAGGAGATACTGAAGGTTTTGTTAATTATGCACTGTCTTTAAAGGGTATTATTTTTGCCGCCATATTTATTGAAAGTCAACAAGACCAAATTATTAAGATATCCTTACGTAGTAAAGGAACGTTCTCTGTTAACGAATTTTCTAGAGCACATTTTCATGGCGGAGGCCATACCAATGCAGCTGGTGGGCGTAGTGAAGCAGATATGCAAACGACAATTGATAAATTTATTAGTATATTACCAACTTATAAACAAGAATTGTCCCAATAAACCCAAAATTTGGTAACAATTAAAAAGATTAAAAAATGAAAAACCTACTACTCATACTCATCTTATCGGCGTTTTGCTTTAGCTGTAAATCTCCTGAAGCTAGAATGCCAGAATCTGTACAGTCAGGTTCTTTCTTAAAAGAATCTGCAGAGCGCAATAGAAAGCTCAACGAATTAGAACGTAAACAAATTTCAACCATTATAGAAAGTAATCCTGATAAAAACTATATCGCATCAGAAAGTGGTTTTTGGTATTCTTACACTAACGAAGTTGAAAATGATACTGTACAACCTCAATTTGGAGACATTGTAGATTTCGATTATAATGTATCTAACATACAAGGTTCTGAAATTTATGCGAATCAAAACAGAACCTATGTTATGGATAAGGAAGAATTATTCACAGGTTTACGTGAAGGCTTAAAACTAATGAAACCTACAGAAAGTATCACCTTTATCTTTCCATCTCAAAAAGCATTTGGTTATTATGGTGATGAAAATAAAATAGGAACTAATATTCCTTTAATTTGCGAAGTAACTTTAAATACAATAACACAAAAAAATGATTAAAAAAGCACTTACAACTCTTGTTGTACTATTAGTATTAGTAAATATTTCTTGTCAAGAACGTTATCCAGATTTAGAAGATGGTATTTATGCAGAATTTGTAACTACCAAAGGTACAATGGTTGCAAAATTACATTACGATAAAGTTCCGGTAACTGTTGCTAATTTTGTAGCATTAGCTGAAGGAAATCACCCTTTAGTAAAAGATGAGTTTAAAAATAAACGTTATTATGATGGCATTACGTTTCATAGAGTTATGGACAAGTTTATGATACAAGGTGGTGATCCTACTGCATCTGGTAGTGGTGATCCTGGTTATAAATTCCCTGATGAATTTCATCCCGAATTAAAACATGATAAGCCTGGTGTTTTATCTATGGCTAATCCTGGACCAAATGCTAATGGAAGTCAGTTTTTTATTATGGAATTTCCTTGGCCAAGTTTAGATAACAGACATGCCGTTTTTGGTCAAGTTGTTGAAGGTATGGCTGTACATGACTCAATTTCTAATGTTAAGGTTATAAACCCAGCAGCTAGAAATCATAAACCTGTAGAAGATGTTGTAATTACGAAGTTGAATATCATTAGAAAAGGATCTGATGCAAAATCTTTTGATGCTCCAAAGGTATTTGAAGAAGAAATGCCTAAAATACCTGAGAGAATAGCAAAGAGAAAAGAGGAAGAAAAGAAAAAAGCTGAAGAATTAGCTAAGCAGGCAAAAATTGATTTCTTAAAAAAGAATGAAGAGTTAACAGGACGTAAAATTGAGTCTCCAACAGGCATGGTAATGATCTTTACTCACGAAAGTGATGGCATAACACCAAAACCTACAGATCGCGTTAATATTGATTGTGCTGGTTTTTTTGAAAATGGTGAACTATTTTGGACTACGATGAAAGACGTTGCGGAGAAAAATGGCAAGTATGATGAAGGACAAGATAAAGCGGGTCGATATGCACCATTTGATATGCCATATAATGAAACAGCTCGTTTAGTCGCAGGTTTTAGAGAAGCCATGTTAAACATGAAGATTGGTGATAAAGCAAGAATCTTTATTCCTTATTACCTTGGTTATGGTGAAAGAGGTAACCCACCAGTTATACCACCAAGAGCAAATATTATTTTTGATGTTGAACTACCAAGTATCAAAGAATAAAAGCATATTTATATAAATAAAAAAAGCAGCCAATGGCTGCTTTTTTTTATGCTTCCTTATAAACTAAGCTTTTGGAATATGCTTCAATATCTCCAATACAAACTCCCAATACTTCTGAGCAGAAGAAATCTGAGCACGCTCATCTGGTGAATGTGCACCTTTTATATTAGGTCCAAAACTTATCATATCCATATCTGGATAATTCTGTCCAAGAATTCCACATTCTAATCCTGCATGACAAGCAGCAACATGTGGCTTTTCACCATTGTTTAAACGTTCATATATGGGCACCATTACTTTTAAAATATCTGAATCCATATTTGGTGCCCAACCAGGATATTGTCCAGAAAATTCAACATCGCAACCTGCGAGTTCAAACGTAGCTCTTAAGCTATTGGCTAAATCCATTTTAGTAGATTCTACAGAAGAACGTGTTAAACATCCTATTTTAATATTGCCATCTTTAACAATGACTCTCGCTATATTATTAGAGGTCTCTACCAAATCAGATATATCTGGACTCATACGATACACACCATTATGAGCTGCATACAAAGCATTCACAAGCTGTATTTGCGCTTCAAATGGCATCACCTTACTTTGATAATCAGTTTCTGACAGTACAATCTGCAAGTCTGGCTCCATTGTTTTAAATTCTTGCTTAATGGTTTCAGATAATGCATGCAACACATTGGTAAGTATATCTTCTTTATCGTTATCAAATACAACCACAGCAACACTTTCTCTTGGTATGGCATTTCGCAAACTTCCACCATCAATTTCAGAAATACTGATATCTTCAATAACCGCATATAATAAACGATTCATTATTTTATTGGCATTACCTAAACCTTCATGAATCTGCATACCAGAATGACCGCCTTGCAAACCTTTTATTTCAATCTTATAGGCCTTTTTGCCTTCGCTTGCTATGTTTTGTTCGTCGTAAGCTCTTGTAGCCGTCACATCCACTCCACCAGCGCAACCAACTCCAATCTCATCATCTTCTTCTGTATCTAAGTTTAAAAGAATATCGCCATTTAGCAAACCACCTTTTAATCCCATAGCACCTGTCATTCCTGTTTCTTCATCAATAGTAAACAAAGCTTCCAGAGCAGGATGCTCAATAGAATCACTTTCTAAAATAGCCATAATTGTTGCTACTCCTAACCCATTATCAGCACCAAGTGTTGTGCCTCTAGCTTTTACCCAGTCACCATCAATATACATTTCAATGCCTTGGGTATCAAAATCGAAAACTGTATCATTATTTTTTTGATGTACCATATCTAAATGCGATTGCATTACTATTGGTTTTCTATCTTCCATACCATTGGTCGCCGGTTTTCTAATGATCACATTACCAACCTCATCTTCTATCGTTTCTAAACCTAAGTTTGTGCCGAAATCTTTCATGAATTGTATTACACGTTCTTCTTTTTTTGAAGGTCGTGGTACTTCATTTAAATCTGCAAATTTATTCCAAAGTTGATTGGGTTCTAAGGCTCTTATTTCTGAACTCATATATCTATTTTTTTAATCTTTACAAAAGTACAAAAGACTTATTGGTTTTTTCTATTTTTGAATCATGCTGAAAAACAAAAAATTAATCTTAGTAATTTTCTTAGGTATTCAAATCATTGTGATTTCAATATTGAAAAATTATCCTGAGTTTGTTGAACAGTTTTACAGCAACGGGCTTTATGTTTTCTTATCAAAACTCATGCGCTATGCTTTTGGATGGTTACCATTTTCAGTTGGAGACATCTTTTACACTTTAGCCGGCATTTATATCATAAGATGGCTAATTGTAAACAGAAAGCGTATTATAAAAGACACCATTAATTGGTTATTAGATGTTGGTGCAACTTTATCCATCGCTTATTTTGCTTTTCATATACTTTGGGCGTTTAATTATTATAGGCAACCCTTATACAAATCCTTAGATATTGAGGCAGAATACACCACAGAACAATTAATTTCATTTACAGAACAATTGATAGAGAAGTCAAATGCAATTCATGATCAATTAGCTGCAAATGATTCTTTAAAAGTTGAATTGCCTTATACCAGAGCTGAAATATTTGATAAGGTAAAAGATGGCTACATAAAGTTAGAGGAGACTTATACACATCTCAACTATCAACCTAGCAGCATTAAAAAATCGATTTACAGCACACCATTAATATATATGGGTTTTTCTGGTTATTTAAATCCTTTTACTAATGAAGCACAAGTGAGTAGGTTGATGCCAACTTATAAATTTCCAACGACGTCTTGCCATGAAGCCGCACATCAATTGGGTTATGCTGCCGAAAATGAAGCCAATTTTATTGGGAGTTTAGCAGCAATACATAACGATGATATTTACTTTAAGTATTCAGGTTATACGTTTGCTTTACGTTATTGCTTGCCTGAGCTTCACAAAAGAGACCCCGACACTTACTACAAAATTTATGAAACCATAAATAAAGGAATTATTAAAAATTATCAGGAGGTACAAGACTTTTGGATGGCTTATGAAAATCCTTTAGAACCTCTTTTTGAAACAACGTTTGATAGCTTCTTAAAAGTCAACAACCAATCTGCTGGAATGAAAAGCTATAGTTATGTTGTAGCACTTTTGGTGAATTATTATGAGGGTAAAACACTTTAACAATCTAAGTATATCATATTGAGCACAGTCGTAGCAAAACGATTGTCATTCAGAAAGAAACGAAGAATCTCATAAAATCCACATTACATTTAATAGATTCTTCATTCATACCTTGTTCTGAATGAAAAGATTAAAACGTTAAAATAATTCAATTCAATAAAAGCTTTCACTTAAATTCCTATCTTTAAAACATTAATTAAACTAACCAACTATATGATAAAAGTACATTTACGGCTGCTCATTTTTATGTGCAGTTTTTCGTTATTTGCACAAGATTATTTTCCTAGTAATACAGGTGTAATTACAAATAATTCCAACTACACAGCATTCACAAATGCTACGATTCATGTTTCGCCAACCGAAGTTATTGACAATGCCACACTCTTAATAAAGGATGGCAAAGTTGTAAGCGTTGGTAAATCTGTTAATATCCCGAAAAATACAACATCAGTTGATCTTTCTGGAAAAACCATTTACCCATCATTTATTGATATGTACACCTCTTTTGGTGTGAAGAAACCAAAACGTGGTGGTAATGGCCCTCAATATGGAGCCAGTAGAAGTGGCTTCTATTGGAATGACCATGTTATGCCAGAGCAAGACGTTATGGCAAGCTTTAAGTATGACGCTAAATCAGCTTCTGAAATGCACAAACTTGGTTTTGGTGTTGTAAACACTCATATGCCAGATGGTATTGTTAGAGGTTCTGGTGCTCTAATTGCGCTTAACAATAATGCCGATAACTCAATGCGTGTTGTTGATGGTGAAACCACTCAGCATCTATCTTTCAGTAAAAGTGTTACATCGCGTCAAAGATATCCTTCTTCTATAATGGGAAGTATGGCTTTATTACGTCAGATGTATAATGATGCAAAATGGTATGCAGATGGAAATATTGACACTAAAGACCTTTCATTAGAAGCGCTTAACAGTAATAAAAACTTACTTCAGATTTTTGAAGCAGGTAGTAGAGCGAATCTTATGCGTGCTGATAAAGTTGGTGATGCCTTTAATATTCAATATACGATTGTTGGAGGCGGTGATGAATATGAGCGTATTGGAGAAGTCAAAGCTACCAACGCTACGATAATTCTTCCAATAGATTTTCAATTGGCATATAATGTTGATAATCCTTTTTTAGCTTCAACATTATCACTAAGCGATATGCGTTCTTGGAATCAAGAACCTCATAACCCAAGGTTATTAGCTGAAAACGGAATTAGATTTGCCTTGACAACACATGGTTTAAAATCAAAGAAGTCGTTTAAATCTAACTTAATGAAAGCCATTGAAAGCGGACTTTCAAAACAAAAAGCCTTAGAAGCATTAACTACAATTCCTGCAGGTTTACTTGGAAAGTCTGATGTACTAGGAACATTAAAAACAGGAAGCTATGCTAACTTTTTAATTACTTCTGGAGATATTTTCGATAAGAAAACAAAACTTTACGAAAACTGGGTACAAGGTACACCTCACGTTCTTGCCAATATGAATGTAAAGGATATTGATGGCGATTACAATTTTAAATTAGCTGGAAACGATTATAAACTTACCATCTCGGGAAGTGACAGTAAAGCTAAGGCAAAACTAGTCAGTGGAGATAAAAGTTTAGGTACTAAAATGAGTTATGCTAATGACTGGGTTAATCTAACGTTTAAAACTGCTGACAGTACTAAAAAAGAGTACGTTAGAATTATTGCTAACTCTGCCAATGGTAATAGCCTAAATGGAAAGGCTATAATGCCTAATGGAAATGACCTATCATTTTATGCTAACAAAACTCCGAAAGAAGACGATAAGAAAAAAGGCGATAAAAAAATGATGGACTCTGAATCTAAAGATGCATTTATGAGTCCTATTACGTATCCAAACTTAGCTTATGGTTTTAAAGAAAAGCCAAAAGCAGAAAACATATTATTTAAAAATGCTACCGTTTGGACTAATGAAAAAGATGGAGTGTTAGAAAATACTGATGTATTAATTAAAGACGGAAAGATTTCAAAAATTGGCAAAGACTTATCAGGTAGAAATGCCAAAGTTATTGATGCCACAGGAAAACATATTACAGCCGGAATCATTGATGAGCATTCGCATATAGCAGCAGCATCAATAAATGAAGGTGGTCAAAATTCATCTGCAGAGGTGACTATTGAAGATGTATTAGATGACGAAGACATTGACATTTATCGTAATCTTGCTGGAGGTGTAACTTCAATCCAAATTCTTCATGGTTCTGCAAATCCAATAGGTGGACGTTCAGCAATCATTAAATTGAAATGGGGAGAAGCTGCTGAAGATTTAATCTATGATAACACACCTAAGTTTATAAAATTTGCTTTAGGAGAAAATGTAAAACAATCTCGCAGTCAGTTCAACGCACGTTTCCCACAATCTCGAATGGGAGTTGAGCAAGTGTTTGTTGATTATTTTAGTAGAGCAAAAGCTTACGATGAATTAAAGAAAAGCGGAAAGCCATATCGCAAAGATGCTGAAATGGAAGTTTTAGCTGAAATATTAAATAAAGAGCGTTTCATTTCTTGTCATTCTTATGTACAAAGTGAGATTAATATGCTAATGAAAGTTGCAGAACGTTTCAACTTTAACATTAACACATTTACACACATTCTTGAAGGCTATAAAGTAGCTGACAAAATGAAAACACATGGTGTTGGTGGTTCAACCTTCAGTGATTGGTGGGCTTATAAGTACGAAGTTAATGATGCTATTCCTTTTAATGCAGCAATTATGCACAATGCAGGAGTTACTGTAGCTATTAATAGTGATGATGCTGAAATGTCGCGTCGTTTAAACCAAGAAGCAGCAAAATCTGTTAAGTATGGTGATGTTAGTGAGGAAGACGCACTAAAGTTTGTAACCTTAAATCCAGCTAAATTGTTACACTTAGACAATCGTGTTGGTAGTCTTAAAGTTGGAAAAGATGCAGATGTTGTTTTATGGTCTGACCATCCTTTATCTATTTACGCTAAAGCCGAAAAGACAATTATCGAAGGAGTTACTTATTTCGATTTAGAAAAAGATAAGCAAATGCGTGAAGCGATTAAGAAGGAAAAGAGCGAACTAATCAACTTAATGCTTCAAGATAAAAACAAAGGCTTAAAAACGCAGCCTGTTAAGAAAAAGGAAAAGAAATTGTTGCATTGCGACTCAATGGATAATGAACATGTTGCACACTAAAAACTATTTGAAAATGAAATTATTAAATAAAATAAATACCGTATTGTTTTTGTTGTGTGTCACATTAAGTTTCGCACAACAAACACCTGCACCTAAGCAATCCAAAGATTTTGCTATTGTTGGGGCAACAGCTCATATTGGTAATGGAACTGTTATAGAGAACAGTCTTATCGTAGTCAGTAATGGAAAAATTACTACTATCGGACCAGAAGCTTCTACTCCACTAACCAGACAAGCTATGGACATTATTGATGCTAAAGGCAAGCATGTTTATCCAGGTTTTATTGTTTCTAACGGAACATTAGGTTTGGTAGAAGTTGATGCTGTAAAAGCATCTAACGATCTTTCTGAAATGGGAACATTCAATCCACACATAAGAAGTATTATTGCCTATAACACAGAATCTAAAATTATAGAATCCATGAGACCAAATGGTGTCTTACTAGGGCAAGTAGTACCAAGAGGAGGACGTGTTTCGGGGACATCATCAGTAGTTCAGTATGATGCATGGAACTGGGAAGATGCTGCTATAAAAATGGATAATGGTGTCCATATCAACTGGCCAAACAGTTTTAGTAGAGGACGTTGGTGGTTAGGTGAAGATCCTGGTTTAAAACCAAACAAAGATTATGCAAAGCAAGTTAAGGAAGTAGCAGACTATTTTAACGAATCTAAAAGCTACAATAAAGGAAGTAAAGACGAAGGTCACTTACCTTTTGAAGCCATGGCTGGTTTATTTAATGGCACCAAACATTTATACATCAATGTTAATGATGAAAAAGGAATTACTGACGCTGTTAACTTTGCGAAGTCTCAAGGAATTTCAAATATTACAATTGTTGGTGGATACCAAGCTGGTAATGTAACCAACTTATTAAAACAGAATAATGTATCTGTAATGTTAAGACGTGTACACACAAGACCTCAGCTCGAAGATGATGATTATGATTTACCATTTAAACTGGCTAAAAAACTAGTTGATGATGGTGTTTTAGTGTCATTAGAACCAAGCGGACAAATGGAGCGTATGAATTCTCGTAATTTACCTTTTTATGCTGGTACAACGGTTGCTCACGGATTAACTAAAGAGCAAGCTTTACAGTTAATCACTCAGAATCCTGCAAAGATTATGGGAATAGATGATATGTATGGCACTCTAGAAGTTGGTAAAAGCGCTACACTTTTTATTAGTGAAGGAGATGCTTTAGACATGCGAACTAATATAGTATCAAAAGCATTTATTGATGGTAGAGATTTAAGCTTAGAAACACACCAAACCAAACTCTGGAAACGCTATTCCGAAAAATATAAAAATCAAGATTAAAACGAAAAGCGAACTGAGAAGTTCGCTTTTTTATTTTTTGTCATTCTGAACAAAGTGAAAAATCTCGTAAGTTCATTTTGAAATTTCCACGCTTCGCTCGCAATGACATTAGATACATTACTCTATAACCTTAGCGCCTTCGGGCATTATAAATAATGAAGCGTCTGGTGTTTTTTCAGAAAGGCTTACATCAATAAACTCAACTGTATTTCGCATTTCTGTTGGCACATTGTTTTCATATTTATACCAATCTACACTTTTTGGTAATACCATATCATTAACCGTCTGCCAATTATTATACCTTATAAAATGGAAGTCTTTACTCTTTCCGTCTTTACCGAAAGTCACTGTATATCCTAACCATTGCATTTGTCCAGTTTCAGCATCATAATAAATGATATATTGATCATCTGGTGAAGCTCCTACTCCAGCTTCATAAGAGATTAATATTCCTGGATACGTCTTGCCTTCAAAAGTTAAAGGATCAACTTCTTCATATATAATTCCATCATCACCAACGATAAAAGGCATAGCGTAGAAATACATCATCAAACCTTTATAAAATTTTGCATTGCCTTTATATGCTTTTCCGTTTTTCTCATTTACCCAAAGTTGGTTACCATCATAACCCATAGTATAATCAGGAGTATCAATCTGCTCAACTCTAGTTTTTAAATTAGTTGTAGTTACTTCTTTACCATTTGGCTTTTCCATGGTAAAAGAAAGTGTTTGCATTTTATTCCAGTTGTCAATGCCGCCATGCGAATCAAACACTTTCGTAATGCTTTTTGGATAGATGCTTGTAGTAATATCTTCTTGCTCTACTTTAGGTTCTGGTGTTCTAGCATCCGATTTTTCTTTGCATGATGCTATTAGAAATACCAACAGTAATACATAAAATACTTTATTCATAATTTGATTTTTTAGTTGATGTGTTTGACGTAACAAGTCCTACAAAATTACATTACTTTTGTTTTATCTATGAATAAGTTAATATCAAGTCCGCAAAACCCTTTAATAAAGCAACTTGCTCAACTAAAAGAAAAGTCTAGAGAACGAAAAAAATCTGGACTGTTTTTAATTGAAGGCAAACGCGAACTATCTCTAGCTATAAAAGGTGGCTACGAAATTAAAACCTTGTTGTTTTTTCCTGATTTATTTTCGGAAAGCGAAGCCAAAGCCATGTCTAGCTATGGTATTGAAATCATTGAAATATCAAAAGAGGTCTTTCAAAAGCTTGCACATAGAGATACTACAGAAGGTGTTATAGCAGTTGTAAAATCTAAGGACCATACACTTGAAGCATTAACACTAAAATCTAAAAATCCATTAATTTTAGTAGCTGAGGCACCAGAAAAACCAGGTAATATTGGAGCTATATTACGTACAGCAGATGCTGCCAGTGTAGATGCTGTGATTATTGCTAATCCAAAGTCAGACTTGTATAACCCAAATATTATTCGCTCAAGTGTTGGTTGTGTATTTACTACAGAAATAGCAATGGCAAGCAGTAATGATGCTATCTTATATTTACAGAAATATAATTTTAATTTATTCTCTGCGATTCTACAAGAATCCGAGCCATATCACACACAAGATTATACCTTACCCACAGCTATTGTTGTTGGTACAGAAGCAACAGGTTTAACGCAAGCATGGAGAGATGCAGCAACTCAAAATATTAGTATCCCAATGCATGGAGTTATTGATTCAATGAATGTCTCTGTTGCGGCAGGAATTCTTATTTTTGAGGCTAAACGACAACGTGATTTTAAATAAAATGTCATTGTGAGGACAAAAAACATGGCAACCTCATCAAGTTTAGAACTATCATTAAACAGATAGCCACGCTTCGCTCACAATGACAGAAAATAATTATATGACAGCACAAAATTTATTCTACTTCATAATCGGAATTATAATAGTAAACTTCATTAAAGACAAAATCTTTAACGCCATAAATGCAAAGCATTATAACGACCCCATTCCAGAAGAATTAAATGATGTTTACGACAAAGACGAATACCAAAAGTCACAAGTTTACAAAGCCACAAATTATAGATTTGGTATATGGACTTCACTATTTTCTTTAGCATTGACTTTAGTATTTCTCTTTTTAGATGGTTTTGAATATGTCGACTATATCGCAAGAAGCTACTCAGACAAACCCGTAATCATAGCTTTAATTTTCTTCGGAATTATTATGATAGCTAGCGATATTATCACCACACCATTTGGTTATTATAAAACTTTTGTAATTGAGGAGAAATTTGGATTTAACAAAACCACCAAGAAGACTTTTATTTTAGATAAACTAAAAGGGTTAGTGATGATGGCAATTATAGGCGGGGGCATCATTGCACTTATCGTTTGGTTTTATCAAAACACAGGCAATCCATTTTGGCTCTATGCTTGGGGAATTGTAACAGTGTTTACCGTTTTTATGAATATGTTTTATTCACGATTAATTGTACCACTTTTTAATAAACAAACACCATTAGAGGAAGGCGATTTACGAAATAAAATCTCAGATTATGCGAAGTCTGTTGGTTTTAGTCTCAATAAAATATTCATTATCGATGGCTCAAAACGAAGCACAAAAGCCAATGCCTATTTTTCTGGTTTTGGTAGTGAAAAACGCGTTACACTTTACGATACTTTAGTTAACGATTTAGACGACGACGAAATCGTCGCGGTTTTAGCACACGAAGTTGGGCATTATAAACGCAAGCACATCATATTTAATTTGGTGACTTCTATCCTACTCACAGGATTAACGCTTTATATTTTATCCATCTTTATTTCTAATCCTTTATTATCTAATGCTATTGGAGTAGTAACGCCAAGTTTCCATGTTGGGTTAATTGCTTTTGGATTACTCTACTCGCCTATTTCTGAACTGACAGGTTTAGTTATGAATTACGTCTCACGTGTCTTTGAATACCAAGCAGACGACTACGCAAAAAACACCTTTAAAGCAGAACCTTTAATTACGTCTTTAAAGAAACTCTCAAAAAATAGTTTGAGCAATTTAACACCACATAAAGCCTATGTGTTTATGCATTATTCGCATCCTACGCTTTTGAATAGAGTAAGAAATTTATCAAACTAAATAGTATGAAAATTTTTAGAAAAATCAGATTAGACTTATTAAATAAAAGTAGTACTGGTAAATATATTATTTATGCCATTGGTGAAATAATACTCGTCGTTTTAGGCATCTTAATTGCATTATACCTTAATAATAAAAAAGATGTTTCTAATAGACAAGAAATACAGCGAAACCATTTAATTTTAATTCAGGAAGAATTAGAAAACAACTTATTAATAATTGAAAAGGAACATAAAGACCTTTCAAACATATTAGTGAATATCAAGGATTTATTAAATCTATCTAGCTCTGATAAATCAAAAGAAGAACTGAACGAATTAGAGCTTTCTGAGCTTTTATTTTTACCCATAACAAGAGGCATAGAAATAGATTATGAAAATGGTGCTTTCAATGAATTTATAGCATCTAACACTTTAAAAGATATCAAAAACGATAGCTTAAGAAGTCTATTAAGATCTTGGAACAGGAAAATAGAAACTCTTAGATTACAAGAGAATGTTGTACATAAATCATTGGATAGATCTAATGAATATATTGAAACTAATGCGTCCCTAAAAACTATTTTTGACAATATCAATTTATCAAAAGCTTATTTAGAAATAAATAATTCACCCATAAACAAAAGCAATAAACATATTTTAGATTCTAGACAGTTTGAAAACATACTTATTCAATATCTGGGAGTAGCCACACAACTTTATAAAAAAACATATCCAAGATTTAAAACCGATATTAGTTTGTTAATTAATCTCATAGAAAAGGAATTGAAAGAATAACTAAGATCATCAAAAAATTTCCTTCCAAAAAACTATTGCCCATTAACAACCATTTCACTACATTAGTTCTATGACTGAGGAAGCCATAGAAATAGAAAATAAAGCCATTGCAAAAGCTTACAAAGAATTACTTAAGGTAAGCTATCAGACCTTGACGGCGGATGATAAGAAATTAATTCGTCATGCATTTGAGGTAGCTGTTGATGCACACAAAGATCAACGACGCAAGTCTGGTGAGGCTTATATCTTTCATCCTATTGCTGTGGCTAAAATTGTTGCACAAGAAATTGGCTTAGATGCAACATCTATTGCTGCGGCTTTGCTTCATGATGTGGTTGAGGACAATCCAAATTATACCATAGCAGATATGGAGCAATTATTTGGAGAAACTGTTGCTAGAATTGTTGATGGACTTACTAAAATTTCCTCGCTTAAAAAGGATATGGATGTCTCTCTACAAGCTGAGAATTTCCGTAAAATGCTATTGACGCTCAATGAAGATGTCCGTGTAATTATTATAAAAATAGCCGATCGTTTGCACAATATGCAGACCATGGATTCCATGCGGCCAGATAAGCAAGTTAAAATTGCCTCAGAAACCTTATACATTTATGCGCCTCTTGCACACCGAATTGGACTCTATAACATTAAAACTGAGCTTGAAGATTTAGGTCTTAAATATACTCAGCCCGATGTTTATAATGACATTGCAGAGAAAATGCAAGAGAGTAAAGAAGAGCAAGACGCTTATATTAGGTCTTTCTCTACAGTCATCGAGAACTCATTAAACAAAGAAGGCTTAAACTACGAGATTAAAGGACGTCCAAAATCCATTTTTAGTATTAGACGTAAAATGGTAAAGCAAGGAGTATCCTTTGATGAAGTCTATGATAAGTTTGCGGTTCGTATTGTATATAAATCGGATTTAGACAACGAAAAATTTCTTGCTTGGAAAATCTATTCAGTCGTTACTGATCACTTTACACCAAACCCTATTCGACTTCGTGATTGGATTTCATCGCCTAAGTCAACAGGTTACGAAGCACTTCATATTACAGTTGTTGGCCCAAAAAGTCGTTGGGTAGAAGTTCAGATTCGTAGTGAACGTATGAATGAAATTGCTGAGAAAGGCTATGCAGCGCATTACAAATACAAAAACAAAGATGCAAAGGAAGATAATTTAGACCTTTGGATTAATAGATTACAGGAAGCTTTAGAGAACAACGAAGCAGATGCTGTTGATTTTGTTGAGCAGTTTAAACTTAATCTTTATTCCAAAGAGATTTTTGTCTTTTCTCCAAAAGGAGATTTAAAATCATTGCCAAAAGGAGCTACACCATTAGACTTTGCTTTTAGTATTCATACCGAAGTGGGTATGAAAACACGAGGCGCTAAAGTCAATGGAAAATTAATGCCATTAAGCCATGAGCTACAGAGTGGAGATCGTGTAGAGATTTTAACGTCTGAAAATGCAAAACCTAACTCTAACTGGTTAGACTATGCTACCACAGCTAGAGCACGAAGTAAAATTAAATCGGCATTAAATGCAGATACCAAACTAATTGCTGAAGAAGGTAAAGAAATTTTAAGACGAAAACTCAAGCAACTCAAAATTACATTAAATGAAAAATCAATTAATGAATTGGTCAGTTACTTTAAATTAAAAACCTCTTTAGATTTATTTTATCGTGTTGGAATTGGCTCTATAGACAATACTAAATTAAAAGCCTTTGCTTCGTCACGTAGCAATGCTTTTATGAGTTACATTAAAAATAGGATTCGTAAACCGGAAGTTCCGAAGGATATCGATAAAGAAGAGATCACTTCAAAATACGATATGCTAGTTTTTGGTAAGGAGGAAGAGCGTTTAGACTATTCGCATGCAAAATGTTGTAATCCAATTCCTGGTGACCAAGTGTTTGGTTTTGTTACTATAAATGATGGTATTAAAGTTCATAAAAAGAATTGTCCAAATGCTTTAAGTTTACAGTCTAACTATGCATATAGAATTATGCAAGCCAAGTGGATAGACTCTTCTCAAAGGGTTTATACGTCTCAAATTACTTTGTCTGGTATTGACAATCTTGGCTTGGTAAATGATATTACGAGTTTAATTTCAGATAACTTACATGTTAACATGAAGAGTATTAGTTTTTCTAGTGATGATGGTATTTTTAATGGGAAAATCACAGTTGAAGTAAAAAACCAGACCATGTTAAAGAATCTCATCAATAAACTCAAAAAAATTAATGGTATTGATAAGGTAACTAGAGTATAATTTTTAGTTTTTAACTATTCTTGAAAACTTGTTCATTTCTTTCTCTTTTAATGCTGAATTAAACAATTCTGATCCTATAATTTTATGTAAATTTGCAACTTAATTATGAATGCAACGAAAGAAGAAAGTAACCAAGAAATTGTAAAGCGCGTATTTACACAATTCCTTGAAGACAAAGGTCATAGAAAAACACCTGAGCGTTACGCTATACTTCAAGAAATCTACGACAGTGAAGATCATTTTGATATAGAATCTCTATACATTAAAATGAAAAACAAAAACTACCGCGTAAGTAGAGCAACACTGTATAATACAATTGAATTACTATTAGAATGTGCGCTAGTTCGCAAACATCAGTTTGGACAAAGTCAGGCACATTACGAAAAGTCTTATTTCGATAAAAATCACGACCATGTTATACTTACCGATACTGGTGAGGTTATAGAGTTTTGTGATCCACGCATCCAATCCATCAAAAAAACCATTGAAGAGGTTTTTGATATTCAGATAACTAATCATTCACTATATTTTTACGGTAACCGTAAAAAAGACGACTAACTAATTTTAAAAAATGGCAGTAGATTTACTACTTGGATTACAATGGGGAGATGAAGGCAAAGGAAAAATTGTCGATGTATTCACCTCTAAATACGATATTATTGCACGCTTTCAAGGAGGCCCAAATGCTGGACACACTCTAGTATTTAATGGCCGAAAACATGTCTTGCATACAATTCCGTCTGGGATTTTTCATGATGATACTGTAAACCTTGTTGGTAACGGAGTGGTTATAGATCCTGTTATTTTCAAAAAAGAACTAGACAAGTTAGACGATCAAGATGTCGATTACAGAAAATCACTTTGCATTTCTCGAAAGGCACATATCATTTTACCAACGCATCGCTTATTAGATGCAGCAAGTGAAGCTTCAAAAGGAAAAGCAAAAATAGGTTCTACTTTAAAAGGTATTGGTCCAACTTACATGGACAAAACGGGTAGAAATGGTATTAGAGTTGGTGATATTGAATTAGCAGATTGGAAAGACAAATACAGAACTTTAGCAGATAAGCACGAAGCGATGATTGACTTCTACAATGTAGACATTCAATACGATTTAGATGAATTAGAAGCGGATTTCTTTGCTGCAATTGAAACGTTGAAGAGCTTAAAATTTATAGATTCGGAAGAGTTTATTCACCAAGCGCAAACCTCTGGTAAATCTATTTTAGCAGAAGGGGCACAAGGTTCATTGTTAGATATTGATTTTGGAACGTATCCTTTCGTCACCTCATCTAATACAACAGCTGCTGGAGCATGTACAGGTCTGGGTGTTGCACCAAACCAAATTGGTGAAGTTTTCGGAATCTTTAAGGCTTACACAACTCGTGTTGGTTCTGGACCATTTCCTACTGAATTGTTTGATAAGGATGGTGAAACCATGGGACGTGTCGGCAACGAATTTGGAGCAACAACTGGTCGTCCAAGACGTTGTGGCTGGTTAGATTTAGTGGCTTTACGTTACGCTTGCCAAGTTAATGGTGTTACCCAATTAATTATGATGAAAGGTGATGTGCTTTCAGGATTTAAAACTCTAAAAGTATGTACTGCATATAAATACAAAGGTGAAGAGATTACACATTTACCATATAATATTGAAGCAGAAAACATCACTCCAATTTATACTGAAGTAAAAGGTTGGGCAGCAGATTTAACTGGTATGACTGAAGCATCACAATTACCAGAAAATCTAAATGCTTATATTGAGTTTTTAGAAAAAGAGCTTAATATTCCTATTACAATAGTGTCAGTTGGGCCAGATCGTAAGCAAACGATAGTTAGAAAGACTGTTTAGTCTATTGCACTATTTTCTGTTAAAAAAACTGTTAACTCATACTAAAGCAAACCTATAAATGTTATTTTGTAAAAAACATCTTGCTTTGAATTGTATAAAGAGCCTTCTTTTTATTCTTTGTTTTAGTATTACAACAATCAGTTTTGCTCAAAAACAAAAGATAACCGTTAAATATGCTGGTACCTTATCTACAGATCCTGATGTAAAAGAAGGAGCAAAAATATTTACTAGAGATAAGTCATTACAAGTTCATTTTTTTCATAAAGGTGCTGATGTGTTCTGTGATAGAGCTATTTATTACGAAGACCAAGATTACTTAGAAGCATTTGGTAATGTGGTAATGAAGCAAGGTGACACCATCAATATGACTACCAAATATATTGAGTATAGTGGAAAAACACAATTGGCATTTGCAAGAGGAGATGTGGTTTTAACTGACCCTCAATCTATATTAACCACAGACAAACTCCATTACGATAGAAACCGCCAACAAGCGTATTACGATACTAAAGGTAAAGTGGTTAGAGATTCTTCTGGTACCATTACGAGCCAGATTGGTCGTTATTATATGAATATCAACAAATATCAGTTTACGCAAGATGTAGTACTCGTAAATCCCGACTATACTTTAGAAACAGAGCGTCTCGATTTCTTTACTCAAAATGGACATGCTTATCTTTTTGGACCTTCAACAATTACTGGTGAAACCAGTAAAATATATTGCGAACGTGGTTTTTACGATACTAATAATAATACAGGACATTTTCAACGCAATGCTAAGATAGATTATGATAACCGAACCGTAAAAGGAGATAGCTTGTATTTTGATAGGAACCGAAGTTTTGCATCAGCTTCAAATAACATTACAGTTACAGATACCATAAATAATAGTATTGTAAGAGGTCATTATGCTGAAGTTTGGAGAGAAAAGGATTCGCTTTTTATAACCAAACGTGCAGTAGCTATAACCATACAAGAAAAAGACTCTGTTTATCTACATGCAGATAAATTAATGGTAACAGGTAAGGCTGAAAATCGTATAACTCGTGCGTATTATAATGCGAGATTATATAAAAGTGATTTGGCAGGTAAAGCAGATTCCATTCACGTTAATCATAAAACAGGATTAACGCAAATGATTAATTTAAAACGTTTTAGCTCAACTGATGCCTTTGCTACAAAACGAAAACCTGTACTCTGGAATTTAGGAAATCAAATGACAGGAGATACCATCCATTTAATTTCTAATGTTGAAACTGAGAAGTTAGATTCGCTAAAAGTATTTAATAATGCCTTTTTAGTGAGCAAGGATACGTTGAGTGAAAATAATTTCAACCAAATAAAAGGACAACGACTAATTGGGCTTTTTAGAGATAACAAACTCTATAATGTTGACATTATTAAGAACGCTGAAGTTATTTATTATTCCCGAAATGATAAAAGTGAATTAGTAGGTATTAATAAATCTAAATCTGGAAGTATAAATATTATAATTGAAAATAATGCTATAGAAGATATTAGACTTATACAGCAAATAGATGGCCAGTTATTTCCAGAATCTGAGTTTCCAAATAGTGGAAAACGATTTAGAGGTTTTGATTGGCGAGGAGAGGAACGCCCTATGTCTGTTGAAGATTTGTTTAAAGACGATCCGCCTCTAGTTTTGCCGACAATTAAAGGTTTAGATGACTATGTTCCTCCTGAAGATTTTATTGATGACAACGTAAGTAAGCGTATAGAAAAAGCTGGCGCAGCAACACCAAACAAGCCCAATAAAGCCGCTCAAAACTTACCTAAAAAACCAACTTCTACACCAGCAAAAAAAACAGTGAAAGCAACTGACACGATTAAGAAACCTACAAAAGACATATTAAAGGTTAAAGCGAAAAAAAAGAATCAATAATTGGCTATGCAAGATGATTTTTTTAAATATCAAGCGCAAACCACTCCACATCCTTTGGCTATGGAAATTAGCCACGCCAAGGGTTCTTATATCTATGACACTGGAGGAAAAGCCTATCTCGATTTTGTAGCTGGTGTTTCCGCTTGTACTTTAGGGCATTCGCATTCTAAAGTGCTCAATGCTGTTAAGACGCAATTAGATAAATATATGCATGTTATGGTTTATGGTGAATACATACAAAAACCAGCTGTAGAATTATCTAAGTTATTAGCCAAGCATTTACCAGAACCATTAGAAACCACCTATCTCGTTAATTCAGGTACAGAAGCAATTGAAGGTGCTATTAAATTAGCAAGACGTTACACAGGACGTTCAGAAATAATTGCAGCTAAAAATGCTTATCATGGTAATACAATGGGTTCATTAAGTTTAATGGATTATGAAGAACGTAAACAACCCTTTTTACCATTAATCCCTGATATTAAACATATTGAGTTTAATGTAGAAAATGATGTAACCAAAATCACAGAAAAAACTGCAGCTGTGGTTTTAGAAACCATTCAAGGTGGAGCTGGTTTTATAGAGCCTACAAATAATTACCTTCAAAAGGTACAACAACGCTGTAATGATGTTGGTGCTGTTTTTATTTTAGATGAAATTCAACCAGGAATAGGAAGAACTGGAAAACTTTTCGGATTCGAAAATTACAATTGTAAACCAGATATTGTTGTTACAGGCAAAGGACTTGGTGGCGGATTACCAATAGGTGCATTTACAGCATCAAAAGAAATGATGTATTGTTTAAGTGACAATCCTAAATTAGGTCACATAACAACTTTTGGAGGTCATCCTGTAATTGCTGCAGCAGCTTTAGCCACTTTAAAAGAAGTTACTGAATCTAACTTAATGCCTGAAGCTTTAGAAAAAGAGCAATTAATTAGAAAACATCTTCAACACAAACATATAAAAGCCATAAGAGGTCGCGGTTTAATGTTAGCTCTAATAACAGAAAATGCAGACATTGCAAATACCATAGTCATGCAATGTAAAGACCAAGGCTTAGTCCTTTTTTGGTTACTTTTTGAGCCTAGAGCCATCCGAATTACTCCTCCACTTACAATTTCTAGTGACGAAATTATTAAAGGTTGTCAAATAATAACCTCAGTTTTGGATTCTATATAATCTTTAACACATTTTCCAATCTTCTGATTTTCAATTTGTAATTCATTTTATGTAAAGTGAAATTTCAATGTTAATTAATTTGTTAAAAACATTAAGGCTAAAATCTATGTAGCGCAAACGATAAGCTTAATTTTATTCTAGTGAATTATTAAACCGCTTATGCAATACAGTCACGACGACGAAAACTTCTCACTTACCCGATTTGAATCGATGTTAAAAACAAACGACATCTTGTTTTTCGATTCAAGTGAATTCGAAAACATCATACATCACTATCTCGAGAATGGGAAGATTGCCTTGTCCAAAAAAGCGATTAAATTGGGTTTAGAACAACACCCTACATCTATTAACCTAAGGTTATTTCAAGTTGAGATATTAGTTATAGAAAATAAATTCACTGAAGCTGATGATATTTTGGATATGCTTCACGATTTAGAACCTACAAACGAAGAGGTCTTTATTCAAAAGGCTAATGTTTTGTCTAAACAAGACGAACATCAAAAGGCAATAGACACACTACTTATCGCCATTGGCATGTCAAACACACCAGAAAATGATGCTGATTTGTATGCACTTGTTGGCATGGAATATTTGTTTTTAGATCAGTTTGATAATGCAATCGTTTACTTTAAAAAATGCCTAGAAACTGACACTACAGATTATTCTGCTTTGCATAACGTTATATATTGTTATGACTTTTTAAACAAAAATGAAGAGGCTATAGAATACCTAAATGGATTCTTAGACAAAAACCCATATTGTGAAGTGGCTTGGCATCAGCTTGGACGTCAATATTTCACCATAAAAGAATATGAAAAAGCTAATGCAGCATTTGACTTTGCAATCATTTCTGATGATACATTTGTAGGAGCTTATATCGAAAAAGGTAAAGTTTTAGAAAAGCTTAAAAAATACGAAGAAGCTATAGAGAATTACAAAATTACATTGGCTTTAGATGACCCAACATCATTTGCTTTGCTACGAATGGGATTCTGTTACGATAAACTCGGGCAAGAAGATTTAGCAATTCAATTTTTAAAAAAGACAATAGACGAAGATCCATTATTAGACAGAGGTTGGATTGCCATCACAAAGTTTTACATGAAGCGTTTAAACTTTCAGAAAGCATTGTATTATATAAATAAAGCTGTTTCTATTGATGGTGATAATGTTGTGTATTGGAAACTATACGCTACAGTAAACAAGCGTCTTAATTTTCTTGAAGAAGCAGAACGTGGTTACAAACGCACTTTAGAATTAGGTAATTACGAGCTAGAAACTTGGTTAGAACGATCAGATATTTTAACCGCTTTAGGCGAGTTTGAAGCAGCTAGTTTTAATTTAATTCAGGCTTTAGAATTCTATCCAGAAAACGCAGAAATAGAATACCGATTAGGAGGTTTATACTTTACAATGCATCAAACTGAGGAGGGACGTTTTCATCTTAAAAATGCGGTTAACCTAAATATTGATTATAGTTTTATCATTTCAGAACTATTTCCAAATTTAAATGATAAGCCAATGGTTAAGGCTATAATATCAGATTCTAAAAAGACTTCTAACTGAGACTATTTCTAGCGTAAATTTAAAGCTGAACTAGCATAAAAAATCCATACCTTAGCATTTCTTATTTTAAGTAAAGAATGCACAGACGATTTTTAGATTACTTAGTTATAACCTTAAAAGGTATTGCAATGGGTGCAGCAGATGTTGTACCAGGTGTTTCTGGTGGAACAATTGCTTTTATTTCTGGTATTTACGAAGAACTTATTGAGAGTATTGACAAAATAAATCTTGGAGTTTTCAAGGTATGGAAACAAGAAGGATTTAAAACCGCTTGGAAATCTATAAATGGAAACTTTCTTTTAGCACTTTTTTCTGGTATTGCTATAAGTATTTTGTCTTTAGCAAAGCTTATAAAATGGTTATTACATAATGAACCCGTTTTACTGTGGTCATTCTTTTTTGGATTGGTTTTAGCCAGTATCTTATATATAGCCAAACAAATAAAAGGTTGGTCTGCTAAAATTATAATAGCCATTATAGTCACCTCAATCTTATCCTATTTTATTACACTTGCTGAACCATTTGCCTCACCAGATAGTCCATTTTACCTATTGTTTTGTGGTTTTATAGCTATAATAGCCATGATATTACCTGGTGTTTCTGGAGCATTTATTCTTTTAATACTTGGAGCGTATCAAACAGCAATCGATACCATCAACAATCTTTTAGAAGGCTTAACCACTGGTAACATGGATCTTTTTAAAGATGCATTTCTTAAATTTTGTTTATTAGCTATAGGTGCTGTTGTTGGCTTAAAAGTCTTTTCTAAAGCATTAAACTGGATGTTTAAACATCACAAGAACCTAACCTTAGCAATCTTAACAGGTTTTATGATAGGTTCGTTAAACAAAATCTGGCCTTGGAAAGAAATCTTAAAAACAAGAATTGACTCTCACGGAGAAGAAGTAACGTTACTGGACAAAAGTATTCTCCCAACATCTTATGATGGCAACAATCAACTTGTATTGGCGCTAATTTTTATTATAATTGGGTTTGGCACAATTCTTATTTTAGAACATTTAGGAAAACAAAAAAACAAAGCCTAATGCAAAGTACCAGAACCTTTAAAGATCGACTGTTTTTGGTCATTAAAGGCTTAGCAATGGGAGCTGCTAATAAAGTTCCTGGTGTTTCTGGTGGTGTCGTAGCATTTGTTGCTGGCTTTTACGAAGAGTTTATTTATTCTTTACAACGCGTTAATAAAACAGCGTTTAAACTCTTATTCAATGGAAGGTTCAAAAGTTTTTATCGCTACATAAATGGTAAGTTTTTAGGCTTACTGTTTTTAGGTATGATAGTCAGTTATTTTAGTGTTTCTAAAATTCTAGATTATCTCATAGTGAATTATGAACTCTATGTTTGGAGTACATTCTTCGGAATGATTTTAGGATCAATTTATTACATCAGTAAAGATTTTGGAGAATGGAATAAAAAAACAATTATTGCTCTGATTATAGGAGCTGTAATGGGTGTTAGTATTAGTTTTCTAGATCCTGCAACCGAAAATGATCATTTATTATTCGTTTTTTTCTGCGGAATTATTAGTGTTTCTGGTATGACACTTCCTGGGTTTTCAGGCTCTTTTATTCTCATTCTACTTGGCAATTATGTTTTGCTTCTTGTAGATTCTGTAAATGCACTTTATGATACTATCTCTGATATCTTTAGTGGGAATTTTGAATTTATCCGCAACGAAGCGCGTATAAGAATGCTTAAAGTTTTAGGTGTTTTTACACTAGGTTCTGTAACAGGTCTCGTTACTTTTTCACATATTTTAAATTACATTTTAAAACATTATAAGAGTATCACCTTAGCTACTATAATGGGATTTATTATTGGTTCGCTTGGAGTGGTTTGGCCATGGAAAAATACAGATTATAGGACAGCTGAAGACGGTTCGTTACTTTTAGATTCCACTGGAAAACAAATCATTGAAAATTACACACGCTTTTTCCCGGAATTGAATACTCAAAATTATATTGCAATTGCTTATATTGCCCTAGGAATCCTTATAGTTTTAGGGTTAGAATGGTATGGACAACGCACAAAACAACAAAAGATATAAATTCGGACTTGTAGGCAAAAACATCTCCTACTCTTTTTCGAGAGGTTTTTTTGCTGATAAATTTAAGGATGAAAATTTGCCTCATTCTTATGTCAACTTCGATTTACAATCCATCTACGAACTTGACGATATTATTAAGAACACACCAAACTTAAAAGGTCTTAATATTACTATTCCATACAAGGAAGATGTTATACCTCTGTTAGATGGTTTAAATAAACGTGCACGCAAAATTGGTGCTGTAAACACCATAAGAATTACACGATACCAAAAATTAATAGGTTACAATACCGATTATTATGGTTTTAAAAAATCCTTAGAGCCTCACTTAAAAAATCACCATAAGCGTGCTTTAATTTTAGGCACAGGTGGTGCATCTAAAGCCATAGCCTATGCGCTAAAAAAATTAAAAATTGAATATGATTATGTTTCGCGTTCTGAAAAAGAATATGTGAAATTTTTATATTCAGATCTAACTGATGAGATTATTTCTTCCTATACCATTATTATTAATTGTACACCAATTGGTACATTTCCAGATGTAAATGAGTGTCCAGATATTCCTTATGATGCCATAACTGAAAATCACATTCTATACGACCTTATCTACAATCCTGAGCAAACAAAATTTTTAAGTTGTGGTGACATCAAAAATGCCACAACTATTAACGGATTAGAAATGCTGAAACTACAAGCAGAAAAGTCTTGGAAAATCTGGAATAAGTCTTAAAATTCTTATAATAATTTAGATGACCACGGCATTTGCCTTTATATTTAGGCATTTGTTAGTATCTTTAACATCCTATAATAAAATATTTGACACATGTCTGAGAATGATAACCTGCTAGAAGCAGATGGAAAAAAAGAAGTAGAACCTCAAGAAACTACTCCAAAACAAGAAACAGCTAATGAAGCTGAAACAAATGAAATTGTAAATGAAGTTGAAACAGAAACAACTTCTGCTGAAGCTGTAAAAGAATCGAATGAAGTTGAAACTGAAACTGAAACTGAACAAGTTGAAGTTGAAGAAAAGCCTGAAGAAGAGAAGTCTGAAACTGAAGTATCTAACGAAGAACACGTGGATGAAATTGAGGCCTCAAATGCTGAAGATGCTGAGGACGAATCTAATGCAGAACGTCACGAATTAGAAGATAAGGACTACCATGCCATGACTATGGATCAGTTAGTAACTGAATTCAATAAATTGTTGAAGCATCATAAAATTCAGACTATTTCTAAGCACGTAAATGAAATTAAAGGTGAGTTCAATGCGAAATTTGGAGCACTTATAGATGAGAAAAAAGAAGAATTCGTCACAGATGGTGGCAATGAATTAGATTTCTATTATACAAACGATCAAAAAAAATTATTCAACTCACTTTTTAAAGAATACAAGCAGTCTATTAATGCTTACTATAAAGAAAGAGAACAAAACTTAAAGCAAAATCTTGAAAATAGGTTAGCTATTATAGAAGATATTAAAGGCTTACTCACTGTTGAAGAAAACATGGGTACAACCTATAAAACATTTAAAGAACTACAAGAAAAGTGGAGAAATGCTGGTCCAATTCCAAGAGACAAATACAATAATGCTTGGAATACCTATCATCACCATGTAGAACGTTTTTATGACTTCTTACATCTCAATAACGATTTGCGAGATATGGACTTTAAGCACAACTATGATCAAAAAATAAAAATCATAGAACGTGCTGAAGAATTAGCAAAAGACGAAAACACTAATCGCTCGTTTAGAGAACTTCAAGTTTTACATAAGCTTTGGAAAGAAGAGCTCGGTCCTGTTGGCAAAGCACACAGAGAAGAAATCTGGGAGCGTTTTAGCAAAGCAACAAAAACCATACACGATAAGCGACAAGCTTATTATGCAGATATGGATAAAGCACATGAAAAAAACCTAGTGCGTAAAGAAGAAATTATAGCGCAAATTAATGCTGTAAATGAAGACACTTCAAGTTCTCATGGTGCTTGGCAGAAAAAAATAAAAACAATAGAAAAATTAAGAGAAGACTTTTTTAATGCTGGTAAAGTACCTATTAAGGTTAACGAAGCAACTTGGGGAAAATTTAAAGATGCGGTTAGAACCTTTAATCGTAGTAAAAATCATTTTTATAAAGATTTAAAGAAAGACCAATACGAAAATCTTAAGAAGAAAAAGGAATTAATAGTAATTGCTGAAGACAATAAAGACAGTGAGGATTTTAAGACTGTAACTCCTTTGATGAAGAAAATTCAGAACGATTGGAAAAAAATTGGTCATGTACCAAGGCGTGACAGCGATAAGATTTGGAAACAGTTTAAAGGAGCATGTAATCACTATTTTGACAGAATGCATGCTGAACGTAAAGCTAAAGATCAGCATTTATATGATGCCTTTGACAAAAAAGTAAAACTTCTCGATGCATTAAAAGCATTAGAACTTACGGAAGACCCAAAAGCAGATATAAAAATACTGCAGTCTAAAATTTCTGAATGGAAAGAGATAGGCTACGTACCACAAAATAAGCGCTATATAGATGGTAAATTCTATAAAGCTATTGATGATGCTTTTGATAAGTTAAAAATGGACAAGGCAAAACTAGAAATGATAAAGTTTGACAGCAAACTTGAAAATCTAGCCAATCCGGAAGACACAAGATTACTTGATAACGAACAAAACTTTATTCGCAAAAAGATTAGCGAAGTACAAGGAGAAATTACACAATTAGAAAACAATCTTCAGTTTTTCTCTAATGTAGATTCTGATAATCCATTAGTAAAAGATGTACATAAAAACATTTCAAACCACAAAAAGCAATTAGATACTTGGAAAGCGAAGCTAACTAAGGTTCGTGGGATGTATAGCTAATTAGGGATAAAAATTATTAGGAAATTTTAGTATTGCATCTCCGCCTGCAGCGTATGTTACTTATAATTGGGTAATGTCCGAGCTAAATAGTGGATTTGATTGGTTTAAATAATCAACCTTAACATTTTTAATTACACATAGTCACTAGTGTAATTGGACAAGCATTAAAAATCAAGGAGAAGCTGAATAACTTTAATTTAGATTCCTAAAATATCAAAACCCATCTGATTCTAACAGATGGGTTTTGCCCTAACTAAACTAAATTAACCTTAATTACAACCGCTTAAAATAATAATTAAGATCTCCTACTAAGATTATAAAAACGTTTTTTGCTTTTATATACAGTATTTACGCACAGAATTAAATTTTGGATGTTTGATTTGTGATTTTTAGAAATTTTTAACATATCGCTTGTGATTTCTAAATAAAAACAACTCATTTGTCATTACAGCGAAGGCAGGAATGATAGAAAAATTTATAAAGATTTAGCCTCTTCCCAAAAGATATCCATTTCAGAAAGTGTCATATCTTTTAAAGATTTATTTAAGTCTTTGGCTTTACTTTCAAGGTACTGAAAGCGTTTTATAAATTTTTTGTTGGTGCGCTCTAAAGCGTTTTCTGGATTTACTTTTAGGAAACGTGCATAGTTAATCATAGAGAATAAAACATCACCGAATTCGCTCTCTATTTTATCCTGATTCCCTTTTGCTATTTCTACTTTAAGCTCTCCCAACTCCTCCACTACTTTTTCGAAGACTTGTTCTGGATGTTCCCAATCAAAACCTACTCCAGCTACCTTATCTTGAATACGATTGGCCTTTACCATAGATGGCAAACTTTTTGGCACTCCTTCTAGCACACTTTTTTTACCTTCTTTAAGTTTTAATTGTTCCCAATTACGCTTAACGTCCTCTTCATTTTCAACTTTTACATCTCCATAAATATGAGGATGACGATCTACAAGTTTATCGCAAATACTATTGCATACTTCAGTAATATCAAAGTCATTGGTTTCACTTCCTATTTTGGCATAAAAAACAATGTGAAGCAATACATCACCCAGTTCCTTTTTTACTTCATCTAAATCATTATCAAGTATAGCATCACCAAGCTCGTAAACTTCTTCAATAGTCAGATGACGTAATGATTCCAAAGTTTGTTTTTTATCCCACGGACATTGCTCTCGCAACTCATCCATAATAATCAACAAACGTTCAAAAGCTTTTAATTGAGTAGTTTTATCAGACATGTTTATTCTTCCTCAGAAGTATCTTTGTCTTCATTAGATTCTTCTAATGCATCTAAAAGGTTATTTTTTTGCAGTAAATTATACCATTGCACCACTTTCTTAATATCAGAAGGATATACACGGTCTTCATCATAATCTGGTAAAACCTCAAAGAAAAATTCCTCCAAAGTATCTTTTCCGTCTTTATGGCTAATAGATGTTTGGTTACCATTCTCTTTATCTTTAACTTTTTTAAGCACATCTCTTAATGGCACTTCTTCAGTTAAAGTATAAATAGCAATTTCACTAAGAATACTAATGTTGCTATGTGCACCAACAGTAATTCTTTTTTTATCGATTAAAGATTCTACAACAGCTCCTGTTCTTGTCTGTGTAACGATTTGGTATAATCCTGGTTTCCCAGAAACGGATAAAATTTTATCTAAACTCATATATAATTAATTAACGTTTTTTGCTCATAGCAGGGAAACGCATTCTATAATCTATTTTAATCTTACCTTTTGAAATGTTAGTAAGCTTTCCTTTTATTAAACGCTTTTTAAACGATGATAGCTTGTCTGTAAACAAAACACCTTCAATATGGTCATACTCATGCTGAATTACTCTAGCAATTAAACCATCATACTCTTCAATATGTATTTCAAAATTTTCATCTTGATATTGAATTTTAATCTTTGGTTGTCTAAAAACGTCTTCCCTTACATCTGGAATACTTAAACAACCTTCATTAAAAGCCCACTCATCACCTTCTTCTTCTAAAATCTGGGCATTAATAAAAGTCTTTTTGAAGTTTTTAAGTTGTTCTTGTTCTTCTTCAGAAAAACTTTCGTCTTCAGCAAAAGGTTCTGTGTCTACTAAAAATAAACGAATAGGCAATCCAATTTGTGGAGCTGCTAATCCTACACCATACGCACCATACATAGTCTCGTACATGTTTTCTATAAGTTCATTTAACTTAGGATAATCCTTATCAATATCCTTAGCTTTTTTCTTTAAAACGGCATCGCCATATGCAACGATTGGTAATATCATGTTTTGTTTATTTTCGGATGCAAAAGTACAATTCTTATTTAAGATTGTGAAGTCAAATAGCTCTGTAAAATCAATGTTGCACTAATCTCGTCTATCAATGCTTTATTTTGACGTTGTTTTTTCTTTAAACCGCTATCAATCATGGTTTGAAAAGCCATTTTAGACGTAAAACGCTCATCCACACGTTCAATAGGAATATGAGGAATTGCTTTAGTTAGTATTTCTAAAAATTTCTTGATATAAACTTCACTTTCTGAGGCTGTGTTATCCATTTGTTTGGGTAAACCAACAACAAATTTCTCAACAGACTCTGTGTCTACATAGTTCTTTAGAAAAGGCACAAGTTCTTTAGTTTCAACTGTTGTTAAACCAGAGGCTATAATTTGCATCTCGTCAGTCACAGCTAATCCTGTTCGTTTTGTTCCATAATCAATGGCTAAAATTCGTCCCATATTTTGCAAAGATACAACAGAAGTTAATTAGCAAATAAAAAAACGCACCTTAAAAAAGATGCGTTTTATATAATCAACTTTAATCAATCATATTTATGATTTTATTCCCTCTAAAAAATAAATCATTTTATCAATCACTTATAAGACACCATATTTTTAAATAGGTCACATTTATATAAATCCTAAAAAAAGAAAACCCCTAAACTTAAGGGGAAGGGGTTTTCATAAATTAGCTATTAATTAAATTCTCAGATATATTATAAAAAATATCATCCTATTCAACTACTATTATGACACCGCTTTTTTTAATAGGTCACATTTTTTATAAAAAGAATTTTAGCTTCAATTATTATAAAAGTATCTTTGGTAAATAATAATTATTTAGATACATGAAACAACTACAATCTATTATAGAAAATGCTTGGAATGACCGTAGCCAACTAAAAAACAGGGTCACTATTGATGCTATTAGAAATGTTATTGATTTAATTGATGTAGGTACGCTTAGAGTTGCTGAGCCTACTGATAATGGCTGGCAGGTAAATGAATGGGTTAAAAAGGCAGTTGTTTTATATTTTCCGATTCAGAAAATGGAAACTTTTGAAGTTGGTATTTTTGAGTATCATGATAAAATCCCATTAAAACGCAACTACGCTGATAAAGGAATACGTGTGGTACCACATGCAGTAGCAAGACATGGAGCTTACATATCGCCTGGCACTATTTTAATGCCTAGTTATGTAAATATTGGTGCTTATGTAGATGAAGGTACTATGGTAGATACTTGGGCAACGGTTGGAAGCTGTGCTCAAATTGGTAAAAACGTACATCTTTCTGGAGGTGTTGGTATTGGTGGTGTTTTAGAGCCATTACAAGCAGCTCCAGTAATTATAGAAGATGGTGCTTTTATCGGAAGTCGTTGTATCGTTGTTGAAGGTGTACGTGTTGAAAAAGAAGCCGTTTTAGGAGCAAATGTTGTTTTAACAATGAGCACTAAAATTATTGATGTAACAGGAGATGAACCTGTTGAAACGAAAGGTGTTGTTCCTGCACGTTCTGTTGTTATACCTGGAAGTTATACTAAAACATTTAAAGCAGGAGAATTTCAAGTCCCTTGCGCTTTAATAATTGGTAAACGAAAAGAAAGCACAGATAAAAAGACATCTTTAAATGATGCTTTACGCGAATATGATGTAGCGGTTTAGTATGGAGAATATAAAAAATGTATTATGGACCGGTGGTTGGGATTCTACCTTTAGAGTTATACAACTATATAGACTTGGAGCCACAATACAAACAATTTATATCATTGATCAAAAAAGAAAATCTTCGAATAAAGAAATAGAAGTCATTAATTCGTTAGCTGAGAAAACCCCTTTACATTTTAATCAATCTAATGGACATATACTTCCAATTAAGTATATAAAAAGAGAAAACATACCTTATAATCTTTTTTTAAAAGTAATTCATAAAATCCTGAGACGCCAAGTAGGGTTGGGCAAACAATACTATTGGTTAGCATCTTTTGCTCAGAAACATAAAAACCTTGATGTTTCATTTCATAAAGAAGACTTAGATAAATTTTTTTCTGAAGAACAACTTATAGAAATCAAGGATGATAATTTTGGGTCTAATTGGAAAATTAATCCTAAAAAAGTAGGTTTTTTAAGAAGACAGCTTTTTAAAAACATGACCTTTCCACTAATTACGGTCACAAAACCAGAAATGAAATTTATAGCCGAAGAAAATAATTTTATCGAATTAATGGAGTTAACTTGGTTTTGTCATAAATCTACAGATAAACCATGCGGTAAATGTGCACCATGTAAACAATATGTTAGAGATGGTTTTGGTTATAGGCTACAATAAAAATCACAAAAGATATCTTTATACTATATTTACTCAAACTAATAAATAATGCCAAGTAACATACGTCGATTCTTCCTAAAGCAATTACGTAAAATGCGTTCTTTACCTCCTAAATTCTATGCTAAAATTCATTACGAATACTTTACTGGCAAGAAATTAGATCTAAAAAACCCTAAAGAATTTAATGCAAAAATAGAATGGTACAAGGTTTTTTATAGACCAAAAATCCTAAACCTAATGGTCGATAAATATGCTGTAAGAGCATATGTTGAAGAAAAAATAGGGTCAGAATATCTCAATGAAATTTATGGCGTTTACGAGCATGCTGAAGATATACCTATTGATAAATTTCCAAATAAATTTGTAGTAAAAGCAACACATACTAGTAGCCATAATTTAATCGTCTCAGATAAGAAGACGCTTAATAAAGGTAAAGCGGTAAAGAGGTTTAAAAAATGGTTAAGTAAAAATCAATATTATAGAATTGGTCAAGAATGGGCATATAAAGATGTACAGCCACGACTTATCGTAGAAAAATTTTTAAAAGAAGACGATAAAACATCTCTTGTAGACTATAAGTTCTATTGCTTTGATGGAAAAGCAAAATTTATTGACGTGCATATAGATAGAGACGAAGATCATAAACAAGGCTGTTTTGATTTAGATTACAACCTTCTACCCTTTGGTAAAAGTAAAAATTATAAAAGTATTTCTGAAGGTATAGAAAAGCCTAGTAATCTTAATGAAATGATTAGATGTTCTGAAACTTTAGCAGAAGGACTGCCTTTTGTAAGAGTTGATTTTTATTCTATTAATGGAAAAACCATCTTTGGTGAAATGACATTTTATCCATCAGATGCTAGAAAGGATTTTTATCCGGAGGAATACAATGAAATTATAGGCGACTATTTTAAGCTTCCTAAGCTAAAGGATGGTCAAAAAGTAATTACTGAATTTAATTAGATTAAATTTTATACTATCTTAATATCAATTAAGGAAACTTATTATGACTAAAGACCAAGCGCAACACAAACCAATAGATGCAGTTATTCTTTGGGTGGATGGTAATGACGAAAAGCATATGACTAAGATGCTTCCTTACTTGGAAGATAAGTCAAAAATAAAGTCTAAAAAATTTAGAACGCGCTACGACCAGGTTAACGAAATTAAATTTACGATAGATTCCATCTTAAAATTTGCACCATACATAAGAAACATCTTTGTAATTACAGACAACCAAACACCAGATTTTTTAAGTAATAGTAAAGACACATATAAAAAAGTATCTATTATAGACCATAAAGTCATTTTTAAAGGTTTCGAAGAATTTTTACCAACTTTTAATTGCAGGCCTATTGAAACATGCATGCATAGAATACCAAATTTAGCAGAGCATTTTATCTACTTTAATGATGATTTCTTCTTAATTAATGGAACTAAGCCTAGTGATTTCTATAGAAATGGGTTTCCTGTTTTAAGAGGAAAATGGCTGAAGTTTGACAAAGATATTTTCTACAAAAAATTTAAGAAACCTAGAGTTGGTCACAAAAAAATACAACAAAAAGCGGCATTTCTTCTTGGTTTTAATAAATACTATAATTTTAAGCATACTCCTCATCCACTGAGAAGATCAACTTTTGAAAACTATTTTAAGGAAAACCCAGATGTATTTATAGACAACATAAAGCACAAATTTAGAAGCCCAAATCAATTTACACCACAAGGATTGGCCAATCATTTAGAAATAAAAAATAAAACTTGTCATTTTAAGAGTGATTTACAACTCATGTATTTTAGATCGTACAAAAAACCTATGTATTGGTATAAATTCAAATTAAACGTAAAAGCAAAACGAAATTTATTCCTTGGGCTACAGAGCCTAGATCGTAGCCCACCACATATTCTAGAATATATATTGGAATGGTTAGAAAGGCGAATGAGTTAAACCAACAATATCTTTAAAGAAAGAATATAATGCATTATAAATTCTTAATATACATCTCTTACAGTTATGCTGTACCTATTGGAAATCCTTTAGAGTCAGAAATTTTGAACAGAGGATATGCTGTAAAATGGTTTAGTGATTTAGAAGATGGGAAAAATGCATTACAAAGTAAAACTAACTTTTTAGACACCATAAATGATGTTATTGATTACGAGCCTCATATTGTTTTAGCCGCAACCAATGATGTACCAGATTTTATTTCTGGAATGAAAGTGCAAATTTTTCATGGTTTTAATGCCCAAAAGCGACCTGAAGCAAACACTAGCTTTTCACATTTTAGAATTCGAGGATTTTTTGATCTATACTGTACTCAAGGCCCCTCTACAACATCTGGTTTTAAAGATCAACAAAGAAAACATCCACATTTTGAAGTTAAGGAAACAGGTTGGAGTAAAGTAGACCCTTTATTTCCGATTGCTAAAAAAGAAGAAGGCAATATTCCCACAATAATTATTGCTTCCACGTTTACTAAACGTTTAAGCTTAGCACTTAATGATGATGTTTATAATACAATAAAGCAGTTATCAAATTCTGGTAAATATAATTTTATGATGGTTTTGCATCCTAAATTACCAAACGAAACAAAAGCGAAATGGAAAAGTTTAAATGGCGATTACTTTATGTATTACAACACTACAGATTTAGTGCCTTTATTTAAAAAAGCAGATATTATGTTTGCTGATACAACATCTGCTATTCAAGAATTTTTACTTCAGAAAAAACCTGTTGTTACGTACAGACATACTTTTAACCATAATTATTTAATAAATATCAAAACACCAGATGCTATTGAAAGCGCATTTGATAAAGCACTTACAAGTCCAAAAGATTTGATTGAAAAAATAGAAATTTTCATTAATCAATTACACCCATATTTTGATGGAAAATCGAGTAAGCGTATTGTAGACACTTGTGTTTCTTTTTTGCATAAAGATAAAAGCTATTTAAAGAATAAACCTCTAAATTTGATTCGCAAATTTAAAATTAGAAAGAAGTTGAAATATTTTACATTTAAAAGCTACAATAAAGGGTTTACTATCACACTAAAGTAATGAACAAAATTACCGCCATAATTCCAACAGGAAATGAAATTCACAATATAGAGCATGCTATTGAATCTGTAAGTTTTGCTGATGAAATTTTGGTGGTTGATAGTTATAGCAATGATGGTACTTTTAAAAAAGCACAAGAACTAGCTGATAGAGTTATTAGGAGAAAATATGAATATTCTGCTTCTCAAAAAAATTGGGCAATTCCTCAGGCAAAACATGAGTGGATTTTACTATTAGATGCGGATGAACGTGTAACAACAGAATTAAAAAAAGAAATACAAGAAATTCTAAAATCACCACCAAAAAACATTGTCGCATTTTGGATGGGTAGAAACAATCACTTTATGGGTGAACGTGTAAAATATAGTGGCTGGAGAAATGATAAAGTAATTCGTTTATTTAAAAGAGATTTTTGTATGTATGAAGACAAATATGTTCATGCTGAAATTATCGCAAATGGAAGTATTGGAAAACTGAAAGCTAAACTTTATCATAACACGTATATATCTATTGATAAATACATTGAAAAAATGAACCGCTATGCGTCATGGCAAGCCAAAGATTATGACAAAAAAACTGGGCTAATAACACCATATCATTTTGTTATTAAACCTTTTTGGGGATTTTTTAAACACTATATTTTACAGAGTGGATTCAGAGATGGTTTTATTGGCTTTACCATAGGGTACCTTCAAAGTTATGTTGTATTTATGAGGTATGTAAAATTGTGGTTGTTAAGGCGAAAACGAAACTAAACTTTTTTCCAAAATTTTAATCTCTTTTTTATGCGTTGCTTTCTAAGGTGCTTAGTCCGAAACTCTTCTGTTGATTGCCACATTAGACTAAATACTTCATCATAAGACCTATTATAACACTTTGCATATTCATCACTCATGATCTCAACCATTTGCTTGTATTTAGACAATCTAGCAAAGTTTTTCATTCGTGTTTCAAAATTCATTTGACCAAATTTCATTCGGTTTAAATCCACCAAATAAAATTTATACTCATCACCTACTTTTTTTATCAAAGTATTACCTGGCGAATGATCTAAAAACTCAATACCTTTTTCGTGCAAATCAAACGTAAACCGTGTAAAAGAACGAAGAATATTATCATAATCAGGGTAATTGAAGTCATTGATCAATTCTCGGTAGGTTAAATCGCAATCTAATTGTTGAGAGATATAATAACTCTTTTTAAAAAGCAGAAGTGTTTTTAACTCATAAAACGCAATAGGTTCTGGTGTATCAATTCCCAATTCTTTAAGTTTTATTGCATATTCAAAAGAGCGCTGCGCTTTGCTTTTTCTTAAAAATTTGTACGCAATTTGATTAAAGATATTTGGAACTTTAAATGACTTAAAATTTAAAACGAGGTTATCTGTAGAAAATAATTTAAGCGAATTACGTTTTTGATTTCCAAATGGTTCTCCTTTAGAATCAAAATTTATGATACAGTCGTCTAAGTAATCTTTTAAAGCTAAATAGTTTGAATTAATCTCATAGTGCATGCTGCAAAATTACAATTACTTTTTGTGTTTTAATGCCTATTTGATTTTAAAAGGTTGACTATCTATCGTATCTTTGCGCAGCTAAAATAGCTTCTTAAATTGATGAATCACAAACAAGCTTTAAAACACAATATATTTAACATTATATCTCAATCTGCTGGAGAATTACAAGTAGATTGTTATGTTATTGGTGGTTTTGTACGTGATTATTTATTAGATCGAGGTAGTGCAAAAGACATAGACATTGTTGCTATTGGTAGTGGTATAGAGCTCGCAAAACAAGTTGCAATAAATCTACCTAACAATCCAAAAGTTCAGATTTTTAAAACTTACGGCACTGCTATGCTTCGTCATGATGACATTGAAATAGAATTCGTCGGAGCACGTAAAGAAAGTTATTCTGAAGATAGCAGAAATCCTGTTGTTGAAAACGGGACACTACAGGACGACCAAAATAGACGTGATTTTACTATCAATGCTTTAGCCCTTTGTCTCAATAAAGAGAATTTTGGTGAGTTACTAGATCCGTTTAATGGCATAAACGATTTAGATAAAGGTATTATCAGAACTCCTTTAAATCCAGATATTACCTATAGTGATGATCCGCTACGTATGATGCGAGCTATCCGATTTGCAACACAACTCAATTTTAATATTGAGAGCGCTTCACTTAAAGCTATTACTGACAATAAAGACCGAATACAAATAATTACTAAAGAGCGTATCGTTGTAGAATTGAATAAGATTCTTGAAAGCAAAACACCGTCAATTGGTTTTATTTTACTCGAAAAAACAGGACTTTTAGATTACATTTTACCAGAACTTACAGCGTTAAAGGGTATTGATGAAATTGAAGGCCAAAGACATAAAGATAATTTTTATCATACTTTAGAAGTGGTCGATAATATTGCCAAAACCACAGATAATCTCTGGTTGCGTTGGGCTGCATTATTACATGATATTGGAAAAGCACCTACTAAAAAGTTCCACAAAAAAATTGGCTGGACATTTCATGCACATGAATTTATAGGCTCTAAAATGGTTTATAAATTGTTTAAGCGTCTTAAGATGCCACTGAATGACAAAATGAAATTTGTCCAAAAAATGGTGTTTATGAGTTCTCGACCAATTGTTTTGGCATCAGATGTTACTGATTCTGCTGTTAGACGACTTGTGTTTGATGCTGGTGATTATGTAGATGATTTAATGACGCTTTGCGAAGCAGATATTACAACTAAGAATCCTAAAAAATTTAAAAAATACCATAATAACTTTAAAGTTGTAAGAGATAAAATTATTGAAGTAGAAGAACGTGATCAAGTCCGTAATTTTCAACCACCAGTAACTGGTGAAGAAATTATGAAAGCTTTTAATTTAAAACCTTCAAGAGAAATAGGTATTATAAAAGAGGCCATAAAAGAAGCAATTTTAGAAGGTGATATTCCTAATGAGCATGAAGCAGCTTTTCAGTTAATGATCGAAAAAGGAAAAGAACTAGGTTTAAATAGTGAGCTTCAAAGCGACTAAGATTCAGAATAAAAAAAATGAAAAACAACAACAAAAAAGTAATATACTGGCTACTCATAGGTTGTGCTCTTATTTTCATCATGGTAGTTGTTGGTGGCATTACTAGACTTACCCATTCCGGTTTATCCATTTCTAATTACAAACTGATATCTGGTACTATTCCTCCAATGAATGAAACTGAATGGAATGCAGCTTTTGATTTGTATAAACAATATCCAGAGTACCAAAAACTAAATTACAATATGAATCTCGATGAGTTTAAGGATATCTATTTCTGGGAATGGATTCATCGTGTTATTGGTCGTTTTATTGGTGTAGTTTTTATTATTCCATTTCTTTTTTTCCTAGTTAAGAAACAGCTTTCAAAAGCTACAATTAAAAAATCTATTATTCTTCTAGTTCTTGGTGGATTTCAAGGGTTTTTAGGTTGGTATATGGTAAAAAGTGGTTTAGTTGACCAACCAGATGTGAGTCATTATAGACTTGCCGCACATTTAACCACAGCATTTATAACCTTCGCTTATACATTTTGGGTAGCATTAGATTTAATATTTCCTGATAGAAAACAGATTGACAAAAAGTTTAGAAACTTTATCAGAATTGGACTAGTAATTCTAATCATTCAGATTATTTATGGAGCCTTTGTCGCTGGCTTAGATGCAGGTTGGATTCATAACCATTGGCCTTTTATGAATGAAGGCAAGCTCATTCACGAAACCGTTTACACAGAACAAAACCCAACCTATCTTAACTTAATTGAAGGTAAAAGCGGTGTACAATTTGTACATAGAACCTTAGCTTATATTGTTGTCATCCTTATACTATCAATATGGTATAAGGCAAAACGAATGCAATTAACCTCATGGCAAATCAAAGGCATTAATGGTCTTTTAATAATGGTTGGCGTTCAATTTCTATTAGGTGTTTTAACATTGATATATGCTGTACCTGTCTGGTTAGGAGTATTACATCAAGTCGGTGCCTTTATTTTATTAAGTATGATGATTTTTACTCTACATCGTTTCAGTAAATAATTAAAAAATCACTTAACTTTGCAGCATGATTTATAGATTTAGAGTTATACTAGATAACGATACCGAAGATGATGTGTTCCGCGATATAGAAATTCGTGAAAGCAACACAATGGAAGACTTGCATAATACCATTACCCAATCCTTTGGTTTTGAAGGTATGGAAATGGCTTCCTTTTATCTTAGTGATGATGAGTGGAATCAAGGTGAAGAAATTGCCATGATGGATATGAGTGAAGCTGGTAATGAAGTGAGAATGATGAATGAAACTACAATCAGTGATGTAGTACATGAAGCAGCTACGAAGTTAATCTACGTTTACGACTTTATGAATATGTGGACCTTCTATGTGGAGTTAGGTGAAATTGTTGAAGAAGCTCAAGGTACGGATTACCCAAACTTAATGTATGTTCATGGTCAAATACCAGACCAAGCACCAGAAAAGACTTTTGAAGCTGAGGAAGAAGAAAATTTTAATGAGTTTGAAGATGATATTGATGTAGATGATTACAGTGACTTAGATTTTGATGAAAATTGGAATTAAAAAACTACATTTCTAAAATATTTAAAGCATCTTTTTGATGCTTTTTTTATTTTCGTGTAACAAATAAAGACGACAATCGTCTTACCTACATAACCAATCATACCCAACTATAACATTTTAGTTATTAAAAGTTTCGTTGCGTATAAAAAATCAATCACTTTGGAGCCAATCCTTACAATCAACAATCTGACAAAAAAATTCGGCTATTTAACAGCCGTTAAAGACTTAAGTTTTACAATCAACAAAGGCAATGTTTATGGCATTTTAGGCCCAAACGGAAGTGGTAAATCTACCACTCTCGGTATTGTTTTAAATGTAGTCAATAGAACTACTGGTGACTTTCACTGGTTTGATGGTAATACTACAACACATGATGCCTTAAAGCAAGTTGGTGCTATTATAGAGCGGCCAAATTTTTATCCATATATGACGGCAGAGCAAAACCTAAAATTGGTTTGTAAAATTAAAGGAGTTGATCATAGTAAAATTGGAGAAAAGCTAGAGGTTGTAGGTCTACTAGATAGAAAAGATCATAAATTTAAAACCTATTCGTTAGGTATGAAGCAAAGATTAGCCATTGCTTCTGCTTTACTTAATGATCCAGAAATTTTAATTTTAGATGAACCTACAAATGGTTTAGATCCACAAGGGATTCATCAAATTCGTCAAATTATAAAGGACATTGCTGCAAATGGCACCACCATTTTATTAGCATCTCATCTACTTGATGAAGTAGAAAAAGTATGCTCACATGTTGTTGTATTACGCAAAGGTGAAAAATTATATTCTGGTCGTGTAGATGAAATGATTAGTAGTCATGGTTTCTTTGAATTAAAGGCAGAAAAGCATCAAGAACTTTTAAATCTTTTAGAAACACATTCTAATTTTGGAAATGTAAAAATCGAAGATGATTTAATCACAGCATTTTTAAACGACCCAATGTCAGCCGCTGACTTTAACAAATTAATGTTCGATAAAGGCATTCTACTTTCTCATCTTGTAAAACGTAAAGAAAGTTTAGAAGAGCAATTCTTACAATTAACTGACAACCAAGAAAATTAATATTCTAAGTGTTGCACTGAGCTTGTCGAAGTGTTTTAAACTATAGAACCAATCAAATAAACCAATCCATATATGTTACGTCTTGTACAATTAGAATTACAAAAACTTTGGCTTAATAAAACGAGTAAAGTCCTCATATTTATTTCTTTTATTCTTCCTTTTACGGTATTAATTTTATCGTCTATTAAAATCAATTTTTTCGGTTTTTTCACCTTAGAATTAGGAGAATTAGGTATTTTTAACTTTCCAATAATTTGGCACATTACCACATTCTTTGCTTCATATTTTAAGTTTTTCTTTGCCATAGTCGTTGTAAGTATGATTGGGAATGAGTACAGTAATAAAACTTTAAAGCAAAACCTTATTGATGGCTTAAGCAAAAAGGAATTTATCCTTTCTAAGTTCTACACTATTGTCTTCTTTTCGTTGTGTGCAACAGTACTAATTGGTTTAGCTACTTTCTTAATTGGTCTCTATTATTCGAGTTATACTGAAGCAACCATAATCTTTAGGGAAGTTGAATTCTTATTAGCCTATTTTGTTAAACTTGTTGGTTTCTTTAGTCTCTGTCTATTCTTTGGTATGTTATTAAAACGTTCGGCTTTTGCTTTGGCATTTTTAGTAGTGCTCTATATTTTTGAATGGATTGTGTTTTGGGGAGCGTATGAAGCTTTCGGCAATGCAGATACAGCTTTTAAGGTTAAAAACTTTATGCCTTTAGAGTCTATGTACAAACTTATAGACCAACCGATTCAGCGTATTATAATGACTAAATTCCCTGAAAAAACAGATATCGCCTATGACTATGCTGTACATTGGTATGAAATTGCCATAGTTTTAGGTTGGACAGCACTTTTTATCTTTTTATCGTACCGATTATTAAAAAAGAGAGATTTATAATATCTTTGGTAGCAATTGCTATTTAGTTTTCAATACTAGACTAAGAACTTTTTAAGTTCTAATACTAGTTTGGTATTGACTAGTGTATTTGTTATACACCAAAGCTATTATGAAAAAGATCTCTTTTACGCTTCTTTCACTTGCATTTTGCTCCCTAATATTTGGGCAAAATGAAGCTTCATATTGGTATTTTGGACAAAATGCTGGCTTGCGTTTTGATACAGCTTCAGGTACCGTTACTGCTATATCTGATGGAAGAATTAACACTTTAGAAGGCTGTACTTCTATTTCTGATGCAGATGGCAATCTTTTGTTCTATTCCGATGGTATTACCATTTGGAGTGGTAGAGATACTGTAAATGGAGTACACCAAGTCATGCAAAATGGCACAGGTCTTAAAGGTGACCCATCGAGTACGTCTTCAGGTCTTATAGTCCCAAAACCCCAAGATCCGAACACCTATTATCTTTTTACGGTAGATGAACCTCACCATTTTAATACTTCTAATCCTGATTTTGATGGACAAATTGATGGAGATGGGGTTAATGATGGATTAATGTACTCTAAAATAGACATAAATGGTAATGGTGGTTTCGGTGCAGTTGATCTCACTGAAAAAAATGTTCCATTAATTACTTACGATATATCTAACCCACTAGAGTCTGAGCTAAAATGCTCAGAAAAAATTACAGCAGTTAGAGCTGAAGATTGCTCTTCCTTTTGGGTAATCACGCAGTTTACAAATAAGTTTTATGCGTTTAGAGTAGATGTTAATGGTGTAGATTCTAATCCTGTAATATCAACTGTTGGCCCTAACATTCCTACTTCTGGTTACAGACGTAATGCCTTAGGTTATTTAAAAGCATCCCCTGATGCTTCAAAAATAATTGTGGCTCACTATGGTGAAGCTACTATACCAGGAGGTAATGCTGGTGGAAGTGTTTACTTATTTGACTTTGACAATGCAACAGGTATAATTTCTAATAGTCAAGAACTTTATAGTGCGCAAAATAATCATAGTCCTTATGGTGTAGAATTTTCAGCTGAAAATAGAAAAGCTTATGCGACAATAAGTCCGAGTATAACTGGAGCTGGTGGAAGTCAGGTCGTACAATGGGACTTAGAGAGTGATAATATACCTGCATCAATGCAAGTCATTCATTCATCCAATATTATAAGTGCTGGCGCATTACAATTGGGTATTGATAGACGTATTTACAGAGCACAATTTGACTTTAGTAGCCCTCTATCTGGTCGTTATTTAGGAGTAATTAATAACCCTGAAGCAAATGGATTAGCTACGAATTATGATGAGCAAGGTGTACTTTTAGATGTTGGAGGTGGGTTAACAATAAGTAGAAGTCGTATAGGCTTACCACCTTTTATTCAATCGTTGTTTAATTCTCAAATAGATATTATAAGAAACGATCTAAGCACTACTGAATTAAAACTTTGTACAGGTGATAGCTACACCTTACAAGCAGATGATATAGCTGGAGCTGATTATTTCTGGTCATTTGATGGCACCCCATTAACCGAAGATTCTTTCGAACTTTTTGTAGATACTCCTGGTTTTTACGAAGTATATATAGAGCCTAATAACGGAGATTGCCCAATAGAAGGTAGTGCTGTGGTTGGCATCTATGATTTTCCAATAGCCCATCCTGTTGCAAATATTACAGCCTGTGATGTTAATGCTAATGATGGAATTACTCCTTTCGACTTTACGTCAATAAATAGTGAAGTTTTATTGAATCAAAATCCAGCAGATTATAGTGTTCGTTATTTTGAGTCGCTTGATGAAGCCAATAATTCTGAAAACGAAATTACGTTCCCTTATAATAATATTAGTAACCCTCAAACCATTTATGTTCGTGTAGAAAATAATGGAAACCCAAATTGTTTTGATGTTACTGATTTTGAGCTTCAGGTTTTTAATACTCCTCAAATTGTTCAAATTAATAATCAAGAATTCTGTGATAATGATAATGATTCTACAGATGGTATTGCAACGATAGATTTAGCTGAACTAGTTCCAAATATTGTTGGTGCGCAACAAAATACTAAAGTTAGCTTTCATAGATCTCAAGAAGATGCAGATAACAAATCTAACGTATTACCATTGAGTTATACCAATACAACTGCTTTTAACGAAACCATTTTTATTAGAATTGAGAATGCAATTAATACTACCTGTTACAGCACCCAAAGTTTTGACTTAACTGTAAATGGTTTACCTGTTCTTAATAACATTAGTATTTTACAATGTGATGAAGATGGTATTCCCGAAGGTTTTACAACGTTTAATATAGCTTCATTTACTGAAGATATTACGGGTAGTAATACAAATGTATCTACTCAGTTTTATTTATCTCAAATAGACGCAGAAAATCAATTAAATGAGATTGTTAACCCAGAAGCGTTTGATAATTTTTTCAACCCGCAAATTATCTATACTAGAGTTACTAATATTACTACTGGCTGTGTTAGTTTTAGTGAAGTATCTCTTGAAGTGAGTACAACATCTTCTAATAATGCTAGTATAGACTTATGTGATACAGATGGCAACGAAGATGGTTTTATGAGTTTTAACCTCTCTGATGCCGATCCTATTGTTTTAGCTGGTGCTCCTGCTGGTTTAGATTTACAATATTTTGAAACTTATGATGATGCTCTTGTGGAATCTAATCCATTGTCTTCAACCTTTACAAATACAATTCCGTACAACCAAACCATATATGCACGTGTTGAAAATTCTAATGCCTGCTATGGCATCAGTGAAATAGAGCTCACTGTCTTTGAATTGCCAAATATTGAAACTGAAGCAGAAATGCACTATTGCCTTAACTTCTTTCCAGAAACTATTACATTAGATGGTGGTGTTATAAATGATTTGCCTAACAACTATTCTTACTTATGGTCAACTGGTGAAAATACGACTACAATACAGGTAAATGCGCCTGGAAATTACACGGTTAGAGTCACCAACGCTGATGGTTGTTTTAAAGATAGAACCATAACAGTTCTACCTTCTAATATTGCCACTATTACTGATTTTGAAATTGTAGATGCCTCTCAAAATAATTCAATTTCTATTGTTGTCAGTGGCGAAGGTGATTACGAATATGCTTTAGATGATAGTAATGGACCATATCAAGATTCTAATACTTTTGAAAATCTACAACCTGGTTTATATACTGTATATGTACGTGATAAAAACAACTGTGGTATTGCCAATGAATTAGTTTCCGTTATTGGATTCCCTAAATTCTTTACACCTAATAGTGATTCGACAAATGATTATTGGCAAGTCAAAGGTATTTCTTCTCAGTTTCAGGCAAATTCAGCTATTTATATTTTTGATCGCTACGGAAAATTATTAAAAGAGTTAGATCCTTTGGGTTCTGGATGGGATGGCACCTTTAATGGAAAAAAAATGCCAACTAGTGATTATTGGTTTAAAGTAAAACTACAAGATGGACGAACGTTTACCAGTCATTTTACCCTAAAACGATGATTAAAAAACCAAATCTTTTTTTCAAATCTATTCTGATTTGCTTTATATGCTTTGTTTCTGCAATGACTTATGCTCAAGAACCAAATGATTGTCAATTTGCGGTAACTGTTTGTGGGAATTCAAATTTCAGCTTAGATGTTAATGGTATAGGGGTTCAAGAAGTTCAAGGCAGAAATGCTTGTGGGAGCAGAGAAAATAATAGTATTTGGTTACGAGTTAATATTGCTACTTCTGGCACCTTAGCTTTTACGTTAACTCCAAATAGTACAAGTATCAATGAAGACTATGACTTTTTTGTATTCGGACCCGATGTAAGTTGTGGCAATATTGGACAAGCTATTCGTTGTTCTACTACAAATCCAGCAGCTGCAAACCAAGGTAATAACTTAACAGGCATGAATACTACCTCAACTGAAACCTCTGAAGGTCCAGGGCAAAATGGAGATAGTTTTGTTAGTGATATCGATGTTCTTGCTGGTGAGAGCTATTTTATTGTTATTGATAGACCTATTGGTAATAGTCCTTTTTCATTAGATTGGACAGGCACAGCTACGTTTCCTGAAAACCCTTCTAATCCTTTAGCGTTAAACTCAACAACCTTACCAACTCTTAATGCTTGTGATGCTTTAGCTCCTTATGATGATGATATTACCGAAATAGATCTTACCGATTTAACCCAAGATATTATCAATGGAGAACCTGATGTTGCAGTAACCTATCATAGTACTGAAAGTGATGCCAATATAAAATTAGGTGCTTTAGGAGCTATTTTTAATAATACGTCTGCCAATCAAACTATATATATTAGAATTGAAAACACTACAACTGGTTGTTTTATTATCAATAGATTTAATCTTAACATAACCCAACTTACCAATTTTAATACTCCTACTGATTATGAGGTTTGTGATGACGATACCGATGGTGACGACCAAAATGGAATAACCACCTTCGATTTTAATATTAAAAGCCAAGAAATTATTAATGGCATTGCTGGTGCTAATTATGATATTTCCTATTATTTAAGTGAAGGTGATGCTGAAAGCTTTTCAGCTCAACTACCAATGAATTATACCAATGTAGCACCTACTCCAACTGAAATATTTGCTAGAATTGAAGACTTAAATTCTGGTTGTATCGGTTTTACATCATTCAATATTATAGTTGCTGAGAAACCTATTGCAAATAATGTGTCGCTTCTTCAATGTGATGAAGATGGTATTCCAGAAGGCTTTACAACCTTTAATATCAACGAAGCTTTTGATGCTATTACTAGTAGTAATCCAAATGCCTCATTAGAGTTTTATTTATCTCAGATGGATGCCGAAAATCAAAATGATGCCATAGATGGTAATGCGTTTGATAATTTCTTCAATCCGCAAATTATCTATACAAGGGTTACCAACACCAATACGGGTTGTGTTAGTTTTAGTGAAGTATCTCTTGAAGTGAGTACAACATCTTCTAATAATGCTAGTATAGACTTATGTGATACAGATGGCAACGAAGATGGTTTTATGAGTTTTAACCTCTCTGTTGCTGATCCCATTGTTTTAGCTGGTGCTCCTGCTGGTTTAGATTTACAATATTTTGAAACTTATGATGATGCTCTTGTGGAATCTAATCCATTGTCTTCAACCTTTACAAATACAATTCCGTACAACCAAACCATATATGCACGTGTTGAAAATTCTAATGCCTGCTATGGCATCAGTGAAATAGAGCTCACTGTCTTTGAATTGCCAAATATTGAAACTGAAGCAGAAATGCACTATTGCCTTAACTTCTTTCCAGAAACTATTACATTAGATGGTGGTGTTATAAATGATTTGCCTAACAACTATTCTTACTTATGGTCAACTGGTGAAAATACGACTACAATACAGGTAAATGCGCCTGGAAATTACACGGTTAGAGTCACCAACGCTGATGGTTGTTTTAAAGATAGAACCATAACAGTTCTACCTTCTAATATTGCCACTATTACTGATTTTGAAATTGTAGATGCCTCTCAAAATAATTCAATTTCTATTGTTGTCAGTGGCGAAGGTGATTACGAATATGCTTTAGATGATAGTAATGGACCATATCAAGATTCTAATACTTTTGAAAATCTACAACCTGGTTTATATACTGTATATGTACGTGATAAAAACAACTGTGGTATTGCCAATGAATTAGTTTCCGTTATTGGATTCCCTAAATTCTTTACACCTAATAGTGATTCGACAAATGATTATTGGCAAGTCAAAGGTATTTCTTCTCAGTTTCAGGCAAATTCAGCTATTTATATTTTTGATCGCTACGGAAAATTATTAAAAGAGTTAGATCCTTTGGGTTCTGGATGGGATGGAACCTTTAATGGAAAAAAAATGCCAACTAGTGATTATTGGTTCAAAGTGAAGCTCCAAGATGGGAGAACATTTACTAGTCATTTTACTTTGAAGCGGTAAATTTAAAAACTGCATCTAAATAGAATACAGTTATCCCAAAATACTACTCAATTTAAACATTGGTAGATACATCGCAATCAATATAAAACCGACAAACAAACCAACAAATAAAATAATAATAGGCTCCATAACTGTAGATAGTAGTTTTGAGCGTTGTTGCACTTTAGAGTTGTATTGCATGTTTAATCTCTCAAACATGTATTCTGTTTGATTGGTTTCTTCTGCGACTTTAACTAAAGCAATCATTTTAGCATCAAATAATTTATGTGCTTCGAGGCTTTGACTTAAACTATCTCCTTTTAACAACTGTTGCTCTACCTTTTCTAAAGCATGAGTCAACGGATAAAAATCAATCATTTTTTTTACCAGTTTAATGCTATTAACAATAGGAACTTTTGATGCTGTTAGTAAAGCAATGGCCTGTGTAAACTGAGACAGGTAAACCGTTTTAATAAATTTACCTATAAAAGGTATTCTAGATATGGTTTTATCTTTTATTTTTTTATACCAGTGCTTTTTGTTTAACACTGCTCTAGATACTATTAAACCTAATACAAAAACAAGTATAAGCCAGCCATATTCTTTTATAAAAGCTGATGTATTAACGACAAAAACTGTGATTGCTGGTAACTCTACATTTTGTTGCTTAAAAATATCTTCAAACATGGGCACAACAAATTGTAACATAAAAATAACAACCAAAACTGCTGTACTCAATATAATACAAGGATAGGTTAATGCATTAATAAGATGCTTACGTTGTTCATTTTTGCGACTATAAAATTCTCCTAATTGCTCTGCTATTTTAGCAGAAGTTCCTGTTTCCTCACCTATTTTAAGTGAATAGTATTCATAATCAGAAAAGTCTTTTTGTTCTTTTATAGATTCTGATAAACTCTGACCATCCACAATACTATTTAAAACGGTTTGTAAAACTGCAACGGTTTTTTTGTTTTTTTGAGAGTTCTTAATTAATTCTAAAGCTTGCTTTAAATTAATCCCAGCTTTAAGTAAGACACTGAGTTCTGTATAAAAATCTTCTTTTATTTTATTAGAAAAAGGTTTTTTAAAAACAATGACTTCTTTATCTAGAATTGATGTAGATGCTGATGTATTCTTAATAAGAATAGCTTCCTTTTTTATATTATCTAATTGAAATGCCATTAATCTATAAATTGTGTTGCATCATTAGACTTAAAAACAAATATGCTCTGTGCTTTATATTGTTTTGGTAATTGTAAACGAAGCGCATCTATCACTCCTTTACTCACTTTATTTCCATCAAAAAACACTGTCTTTTCTTTAATAGTAATATGAAATGTATCTCTATCTTTTAGAACATAATCTAACTTAAACCGATAGATAGTAGAATCTATCTCAGACCTGAATTTAATCTCATTCTCAATTGCATTAAAATTTATAGTATTATACCTATTAGTATCTATCCACAAAGCTTGTTCAATGCGATTAAACTCAGTATTTAGATTAAAGTTTTGTTGTATAGACCACATATGGCGTTGTACTAGAGATAATACCGTAAACGCAATACCAATGACTATTGTAGATATAATCATTACAATAACCATTTCATGTAATGTAAACGCTTGTACTTTAGTTTTCATTTTTTAGAAATTTCTTTTTCTATGATTTTATTAGTTTTCTCATTTGTAGCTTTAATATTTACAATAGAATTTGAGCTAGTTTCAAAAGAAATCAACCAACTTTCATAGTCATCATAATAAGGCAATACTATTTTATCATTTATATATAAATATTCAATTTCATTTAATTTAGCGGTTATCGTTCTTGTATTATTTTTAATACTATTAGAAAACAGGTTATTTAAAATCATACTAGCTACCATAAAAATGACCATGATTAAAACTGTAGCGATCAAAGTCTCCATTAATGTTGAGGCTTTTATCTTTTTTAGTATAACCATTTTGCAATCCCTTTTTTAGAATTTGTGAATAACAAACCCATATATTCTGACTCTAATTCATCACTATTTATTAATGCATTGTATAAATGATTTTGATAAATAGATCCTGCTTCTTTAATAATAAAATTATTTGCATAAACGGTACCATAAACCGTCCCTCTCAGTTCTAAATTTTGCTCACAATACACAGCACCTTTTATCGTAGCATTTGGGTTAATTTTAATTTGTGAGTCATAGTTGTTTGATGAACTCAATCCCAATGCGACTATACTACCTTTTACTACAGAATGATCATCTACAAAAATCATATTGTGCATATCTGATGCTTCTTTTACATAGTCTTTATTTAAAACTAAAGTAGACGGGTAATTTAACGTTACATACTTTGCCACATTTATATACTTAGTAGCAAAAGCTTGAAATGCGCCTTTTACATTGCTTTTTATCTCTATGATGGGAGCCATGAGCACAACATCTGTGAGATGAGCACTAGCGTCAACCACTATTTTAGTCTGTGACTGAATTTTAATATGACCAGTTAATGAAACGTCCGAAAGTGTTATTTCTGAATGACTATAAATGAATTGAAGTGGATTCTCAAAAGAATTAATATGGGTCTTTGACTTCTCTAAATTAATATACTCAGCCGTTTTAGGATTAAGTGTACTTTTATCGAGCGTTTTTATATGTTTTAATAGCTCATTATTTATTTTAGGAAATGATTTACTTAAAGCCGTTTGTCCATAAATATAGGTGTCACCATAGTAAGACACGCCAGAAATGTTTCCAGATTTCACCCCTCGTTTTGGCAAATAGGCTTTACCTCTTATTTTAGTATGACCAACCAAAACCACAGGCTTATTATTATCTTTTAGATATAACGCGCCTTTACTATCATCTAATTGAGAACCTATTAAAGCTGTTTTTTTTAATGTATTGCCTTTAATTGACGCTACTGAATAGACTTTTTCATACATACCCCAAAAACTTTTATATGCTTTTACAGATTTATAATCTTCATCATAAAGCGGAACGGAAATCGTATCGTTGACGAGACTTTCATTATGTAATACATAATTTACACCCTTGTCAACTAATCCTACCGTTTCTATAACGTGATCAGTTTTTGTACGAAACTGTTTATGGACATGTATTAAAATAATGAAAGCAGATAACAACAAGGCAATAACAACCACAATAAAAGTGACTAACTGTAATGAACCTGCTTTGAGTTTTTTCATTACTATTTTTTTAAAGTAAATGATTTTAGTCTTTTTTTATAACGCATCGTCACAGACTTGGTATTACCATAAACTAAAGTGATACTGTCTTTAGATTGTCCTTTTTTTAATAGGTATTGATTACCATTTATAGTTACAATAAATATTTGCTGTTTGGTTTTATTTTGTTTTATAGTGCCTTGATATGTAATAGCTTTCCATTGAACAGTTGCTCTTTTTATCGCTCCACTTTTTTTCTCTTTCTTTAACAATGTTCCTAAAAATGGATCTCTATTAACCGTTTTTATTGAGAACGTATCTATTTGAGTCTCTACTTTAAAATTTGTATTTGCTACAAAACTATGCTGCTCTACTTCTGGCAATTCTGGGTTTAAGGCAGAAACAACTTTATAGCCTATGGTTCCCCATACTCCAAGCACAAGTATTAATAATACATATGTTTTCTTTTTAGTCTTCAATAGTTAAGTTTTGGGTAGTGTATGGTGTTTCGTAACCAAAGTTTATAGCTTTAATACGCCATTGATAATTGCCTTCTAACAGTACTTTAGTATAGCTAGTTACACTAACTAAAGTATCTTCTACTATTTCTTCTGGTGTTTCAAAACCCGATCTCGCAATTTGCAACTGATACGTTTCTGCAAATTCTAAAGCCTGCCAAGAAAAGTTAATGGTATTTGTGTCTATGGTGCTATTATCTGAAGGTGCCAAAATAGTGACCACTTCGTTAGAAATATCTTCTACCTCTATAAGCTCTTCACAATTATATAAACTGATTAACACGACTAGAATGATGACTCTCTTTATCATTTATGGTTGTAATTATCTAAAAAAGTTAAACTCATTAAAGTTAACGCATTGCTGATTTTTATAACCAAGCAAAATGCTTTAAAAAACTAAGCATTTTGCTTGATTAGAAAACGTATAAACTCATTGATACTATTAGATAACCAATTAAATGTCCCTTTATACTCATTGTAAGTTGTTTCTGAGTAATAACTCATCTATTTTTAAGTTATGTAAGTACTAACACGCAACCTTTTCTTACATATTATATCTATAACGTACAATGACTAACCATCAAAATGCTATAAATACTAAAACCGTAAATGTTCTTATCATAGAGAATGAGCCTTTGCTTGTAGATGTACTAAAAAACGCATTTTTATGTCTTAATAATAAGCATAGCTATTTTAATATAAAAACTGCAAATAACTGTAGCACTGCTTTAAAAGAAATTGAGACAACGATTTCTATTGATTTAGCATTAATAAATATTAATATACCACCAAGCGAAAACAATAAACTACTATTTATAGATGATATTAGTATTAGGATAAGGGAGGTATATCCAAAGGTTAAAATCATTTTATTTTCTACCTATAAAAACAATATTCAAATTCACTCACTTCTAAAAACATTAAACCCAGAATGCTTATTGGTTAAAAGCGATATCAATTATTCTGAGCTTTTAAGAGCTATAGAAACTGTTATTATAGAACCCCCATACTATAGCAAAACAGTATTACGATATATTAGAAGACGTCTAGCTCATAATGTTGTTATAGATAAAGTTGATAAATCTATATTACATTACTTATCTATTGGTATAAAAATGAAAGATTTACCACAGTACATCCATCTTTCTAAAAGTGCTATAGAATCTAGAAAACGAAAACTGAAAAGTAATTTTGGTTTGGATAAGGGAAGTGATAGAGATTTATTAAATAGGGCCAGGGAAAAAGGGTTTGTCTAATTAATAACTCCAAAAGTAAATTTTAAAATAGCAATTAGCATTACAACACTTTTACTATAACAAATGGTTTTAAATGTTCACTATACTTCTCTCATATAGCTCTCTTTTAATTTAATAATCAATCGTTAGTTCTTTGCTTTTTTCACCTCTTCATTGAGCAATTTTAATTGATTCCATTCTTCTTTTGGGATTAAATCTTTAGTGATTTTATAATTTGACTTTATTAGAAGTTGATTTTCCCTATTCTTTTTTAGTACTCAAAAAATATTGCGATAATCACCAATAATTATTGGTAATTCGACGCAAACAATTTGATGTTTGATCGTCTTTTAAAAAAAATATAAAAGAAAATTTGTCGATTGCGGGTAACATCTCTCCCTTTTATGACACATTTAGAAAATGCAATGTTGCACTAAAACAAAAACAACTTATTATGAAAAAATTTAATTATTTATTATTAAGTGTCTTATTACTTATTTTATCTTCATGTGATCCAGATTCTTCTGAATTGATTTATGAATCAGATGAACTTATAAAAAGTGAGAATCTTGACGATTCTAAAAGAAGAGGGCCAATTCCTATTTGTAGTATAGATGGACCTAATTGCGCCAATCAAAATCAAACAGTAACAATAACAGCTGAACCAGGATTTAGCATCTATACATGGAATGTTTACGAAGGAGATATGACTATAACAAGTGGAAATGGTTCACAGACAATAACAATTCAAACTGGACCAAATTTTGAAGGGGGAGCAGTATCACTTTTTGCTCTTTCACAATTTGGAACTACATTTATATGTGAAAGTGGTTATACATTAGATAGTTGTGTTTCTATAGTAAAAGGATGCCCAATTTATGCACTTGGCATTACTGATGGATACATAGATGGGACTCAAAGTGGTTCAGATATAATATATATTAATGTTTCATCAAATGCACCATCAGGAACGACCTATGCCTTACAGGTAAAACGTCAAAATGGTACTATTCAGTTTTACCCTGCGTCTACATCTACTGTTAGAGCAATTGCAGCATCTGTAAGTAATCCAGTGGTAGAAATTACTGTAACTTCTGAATTTACGTATAATGGCAAACTTTGTTCGCAAACAGCGACCAAAACCTATAATTGTACCACGGCTAATGGACCATGTCCAATTCCAAGTTTCTAAAATAGAATATTAATCTCAAATTTTTTAAATGATGAAAAAATTAAGAATATCATTATTTTTCCTCTTTATTCTAACACTAATATATTCCTGTTCTGAAGATGATTACCAACAAGAGAATAATTCAATTTCTAATGAACAAAGAGCTAAAAAAAAAGATAAAGAACCGTCTTATTGTAGTACACCAGATAGTTCGATCAATATGAAATATAACTTAGAGCTTTTAGCACAAAAGCGTAATTTATCATCCTTGTATTGCATCAAAATTTATATGCATGTTATCAGAAGAAGTGATGGCACTGGCGGGCAATCTGTTTTAGATGTTGCAGAGGCTTTTAATATTTTAAATCAAGATTTTAATTCTCATAATATTGCCTTTATTTGGGATAATCAAATTGATTATATTGATAGTGATTATTATTACCCTAATCCAAATCCTATACCAGATATTACTCCAGAAATCTATAGTGAAAATAATCATACAGATGGAATTGATATATATCTGTTTGATGATGATTCAGCAGCTGGAGGACGAGCAAATGGTGTTGGGGAATCTTCGGAGTTGTATGTGTCTGGGTCTTTTTGGGAAACCCCAAATAATTCCCTTGTCAGATCTAATGTTCTTTCCCATGAAATGGGACATGTATTGTTTCTTTGGCACACCCATACTACTGTTTTATGTGCAGAATTGGTTAATGGAAGTAACTCCGCAACTTGTGGAGATTTTATTACTGATACACCTGCAGATCCTAACTTAAATTTTAACGTTGATGCAAGCGACTGTATATGGAATTCAAGTGGATTTGATGCCAATGGAGATGCGTATAATCCTGATGAATCTAATATTATGTCTTATACGCACCCAGAATGTATGAGTTACTTTACACCTGAACAAGGAATAAGAATGAGAAATGCGATTGAAACATTACCATTCTTACAATCAGTTATTACCAAATGTGGTTCTGTTACCATAGGAGGAAATGATTGTAATTATGCCTTAGGAATTTTAGATGAGTACATTGACGGAACCCAAAGTGGATCAAATTATGTTTATCTACAAGCGGGAGGTAATTTTCCTTCAGGTACAACCTATACTTGGACAATAAAACGTCAAAATGGATCTATTCAGTTCTATCCAGCATCTACATCTAATCCTAGACTAGTTTCAGCTTCTATTAATAATAGAATTACAGAAGCTACGGTAACTGCTGTATATGATGATTGTACAAAAACTGCAACTAAAGTATTTAGTTGCGCTATACCTAACTCTGATATTAATGGTGATTTATTTCCAGAATGTAATGGGTCAGGTGGAATTGGTTTTAATTAACTAACTCAATAAAGAAGAAGAAAAATGTCCTAAATGCTTTGGCTTTTAGGACATTTTTGCTGAAACCAACTTAATTCATAAACTATTTGGAATTAAATGTTTAGGTAACCTAATAGGTTATATATGTAAAGAAATTAGATTTATTAGAACCGTTAAATTAATACTATCATTTTCTAACACTTAAAAAACTATTTTACTATTAAGAATAGAAAAATAGAAAAGTCAACAATAAATTTATTGACTATATTTGTATCGTGGAATTAATCACTATTACAACAGCTATTCTTGCATTAATACTGCAACTTTTATCATTCTTAAAGAATGATACTTCTATATTCTCTTTTTTTAAAAAACATAATTGTTAAAAGTAAAACCATTTCTGAAACCAAATATTTCAACTAAAAAATCACTAATTTGTGATTATCATATAGTTAAGAAAATCACACATTCGGGTTAAATTTTAAATCTTCGGGTTGTCTGTCGTTAAAGCATATTATTGTTATAGTGAAAAGCACATAAAGAATATCTATTTTCATTTCTTTCCTTCGCTACTGTAAAGCTGTGCTTATTTACGTTTCCATATTGTCATGACATTGAATAACTAAACTTCATCTAAAAACATATAGTAAAAAAAAGGACGAACATTAAGTCCATCCTTTTACAACTAAAATTATATTTTAAATTATTGTTTTACAATTGTTTATGTTTTAAAATTAATCCATCAACTAATCTGTACCATTACCTACTATTATCTACCAGGTTACTTCTCTTAATTCATTTTGTTCGACACTTTCGTAGAATTTTACTTTTTTTCTTATAATATCAATCTCTTTCAAAAAAATTAACTTTAATAGATTACTAATAAAATCCATTTCTAAAGTTTCTAAATTTATTTTGCATAATATAAAGCCTGTTTTGCAAAGTTTACTCACAAATAATGGTGCAAGCATATAATTTTCATAAAACAAAGGTGGTCCACCAAAGAAATATTTCTGTAATACATTTCTACCATTAATAGATAAGTTACCAATTTCTGGACTACCTTGCCCAATCTCTCTCAAGTTATAGTATTTTATAGAATAATCTTTGTATCTTCTTTCAATAAAGAAATCTGTTGGTGTCTCAGTTATCATTTTAATATTTAATTTTCGAAGCTTGATTAATTACCTTATTTGAATTTTGTATAAATTGAATAGACCCCCCCGGATAACTTAAACCTTGTGGTCCTATTATACCAAACCTAATAGACGTACCTTTTGGAATTATACCAGTTGTATATTGTGTTAATGGGTTCCATTCGGGTTTTATAGCGGCAAAAGTTCTATTTATAAATTTATTACTTCCTAAACGAAGCCCCCAATAATCAGGTCGACTTAAGCTCATGTTACCAAATCTTTGAACAGGAATATTCCAAGGCGTTCTAGCGGTAAAACTTCCTAGAAGGAAACCTTCAGATGTTGTTACAGCTGAACCTAAAGCTCTAAGACCAGGAAGAAACACTGCTAATGTAGACATATTATCTTCAGCTATATGTCCACTAGCCATATAATTCCGTTTTCTCACCGATGCTCTATTCAAATCATCAGCCATAGATTGAATTAACTCGCCTAAACCACCGATACTCCTACGAGAAGTCATAAACTTAATAAATGGAAAAGTTGAACCAAAATCAGGATTACCTAAGGCAGGAGTTCTACCCGATATAGCATTTCCAAGCATTTGAGCTATTGGTTTTAGCATTTTTAGATAATTTGCCTCTGAAAGCCATCCAGCTTTTGAACCATTTACTCCACCTGCATGCCAGTATAACGTAGTTGTATGATTGGTACTATTAATACCACCACCCTTAAATATATTCTTTGTCATTGATTGGCCTTCCACACAATAATCACATTCACCGTCTTCGTCACCACCCGTATCATCTGCTCTAAACTCAGCTAAACCAGGTCCAAATCCACTTCCCCAAGTCACTTGACTATCTGCACCACTAGGGTCAGCCCAATACACAGGATTATTATCAAAAGCAGTATACGTACTCATTGAGTAATGAACTACAGGATCAATAGCAGTCCAACGAGCAATAGCCGGATCATACTGACGCATATCCATCTCATACCAGTCAACACCTAATGATTCTTCAAGTTCCATGCCATTGTATCTGAACTTTTGCGCAACTGAGTTCACATTAGCTGATACACCCTCATTATACCCTTTATGTTTTAAGCCAAATGGATAGTAGTTGTTTTCGCTGATGATTTCGGTAGCACTATTAATGCTTCCATTATTATCACTATCTGCATAAGTTAAACGTATATTACCTAAGTGGTCTTTAAATTGATAAACATAATCAAAACTACTACCGTCTTTTTCTATATAGCCTTCAGGATGCGAAAAGAACTTCAACACTTCAGTTGCTGAGCCTATTTTTTCGTAAATATAGTTCCCAGCATAAAATGTTTTAGTAGTAGTAGTACCAAAATTTTCCACGGCTATTTTCTCTAGTTTAACTCCTGTAGCATCATAAATGTAAGTAATATTTCCCTCATCTGCTGCCTCAATTTCTAAATATGTTGGTAAGTTTAGATGATTGTACTGTATTTCCACTATACCTTTATTGTCATCAGTTATCATGTTTCCATTAGAATCATAGGTGTATTCAGTAGTTGCATTTGTTCCATCTTTAAAACCATACGCGTCATAGCCATTATCTAATACTTTTTTAAGTTTGTTACTTTTAGTATCATAGGTATATACTAAATCATCCATCTTATCAAAATGAGAACTGGTACCTGCAACAGGGTTTGGAACTTTATGACCATACCTTACAAGATTCATTATATTACCATTTTTATCATAAACTACATTTTCTAATCTATAATCTTCATTTAAAGTATTATCCTGAGCTTTTGTAATCCTATTAAGGGCATCATAAGTATAGATATACCAGCGTTGGACATTATCATTATTAGTTTTCCATTCCGTTTCTGATATATTACCATTAAAAAGCGCATTTCCGCCATGATCTACTGTATTATAATTTATCTTAAACCCAAACAAATCTGTTCCTAATGAAGTTGGATCGTTAATTGCTTTTAGCCATCCTCTGATATTGTAATCATAGTTTACATCCTGTAATCTTGATTGATTGGTTTTTCCGCCAACACCTTTATCAGTCAACTGACCTAGGCTATCATAAGTATTAGAGGTTATAACCTCGTCTAAAGAGGCACTATTAATCTTTTGCTTATGGGTTAATAATCTATTAGAGTCGTCGTACTCAAATTTATCGATTGTTGTTATTGTACTATGCCCCGTTTTAGCATGAGTTGTAGTGGTCTCTATTACTCTACCATCAAAAGTGAGGTCGCTTTTCACCTTGTCTGTTGTATGTAGATAAGCGTTAAGACTATACACATAGATGGGTCTGGATTTATCATCATAATAAGACACTGTAGTAATCCAATTATTTGTCCCTAATATCCTTACTTTACTTCCTGTTGCCAAACCTTTAACCGCTGTTGTTGGGGTAACACCATAGGCTGTTTCTGAATTTCCAGAGGCTTTATCAAATGTGTAATTGTCGTAATAGTTAATAGTATAGATTTCAGCAATGTTTGACGTTGGATATCCACCATTATTATAATATATAGTTGTACCAGCTAATGATATAGAAGAACTTTGTTTTGTTACATGAGGTGTAGTAACTGTATTAGCCGCATTTTGCAATGTTATTCTTGTGCTTGAATTGTTGATATACCCTGTATAGGCTACACGTCCAAAAACATCATACTTGGTAAATAGCCATTTGTTTTGGCTATCTAGTTTAGAATCCTGAGTTAATATGGGTTGGTCAAGTTTATTATAAACAATATATTCCCAACCCTTACCTGGTATTTTCTTTTCCACCAAACGCCCCAAATCATCGTATTTGTATTTGTAACATAGTTCATTAAGCTCTGTAGCATCTGGTTTGTTAGAATGAGGTTCAGCTTTTGGGGATAATACAAAACTAAGATTACCATGATTGTCATAAACATAATACGTGTCATGAGCTACATTGGTTTGGATACTACCATTGGCTTTAGAAGTACCGTAGGTTCGTTTTAAAATAACTCTACCTTGTTTATCCTTAAACTCTTCGGTTGTATGTGCTTTAGATGATGTACCATCATGGTTCTCATCTTTAGTAACCGTTTTATAAAGCTCGTTAATACCATAATAACCACTAGTTACCAAATTTGGTGTATACGTTGTTACGCTATTTGACACCGTTTTTGATAAAGTTACACTATAATTACGCACTTCGGTAGAACTGGTATTGGTTAGATAATCCATTTCTATTTCATGAGTATTGCCCATTTTCCAATCTTTACCAGGTGCTGCTTGTTTCATTACTCTATTAAGCGGTGAATTATCAAATTCTTTTTCTGAATAGGGATTGATATCTGCTGTAGTCATTCCTGGAAAATCATCATTATAACTACTAGCATCATAAAACGTATTGGTTGCCGATAATGCATCAGTACGATAAGTCCCTTTAGCTACTGAAGAGGTATAAGGCAAATAGGTTTTGGTTTGCCTACCAAAATCATCGTAATTGTCCATGAAGCTAATAATATCTTCACTATTACCACCAGCTTCTATAGCCACTTGTTGCATAGGTCTTCCAAGCCCGTCAAAATAGGTGACACTTTCTATTTTCTCATCTGAGTTTAATGTTGCTACATCTGTGGTTTCTATCCTTGGTGTTACGTTATAGACATAATTTTCATTACTCAATCCACTAGACTGATTCTGTGCTACAGTCACTGTCAAAGTTTCTATGGTAGTCGCACTATTTTTAAAGGTAACACTTGCACTACCAACACCACCCCATTGAACTACGGCAGTATAGGTGGTTCCTGATTCGCTATTTGAAATAAGTGTACCGTTAGTGACTGTCCATTTGTCTTTCGTATATATGGTGCCATCGTTATAAGTGTAAGTATGCGTTGTGTTGGGCTGTACATTAGTACTACCTGTAAGATTTTGAGCATAGCCAAAACTACTTCCTAAGCACATAAATAATACAAGTAACAAAGGGCTATTTAATACAGATATGTTTTTATATATTTTCATGATTTTAGGTATTAAGATTGTGTTAATGAGTTCAATTGGAATATATAAGTGTCCGTAACTTCACCGTCTTCAAAAAGTGTAAGTGTAGCTGTTATCCCATCTGTATTTCCCATGAGTTTTAAATTGCCATGTGTCTCTTCAGAAATTATACTGTAGTTAATTTCACCTGTAGCGTTTTGATCATCCCATGTACCATTTAATGATATAATATTAAACGTACTGGTATTGGAAGTACTGCTAGTGACTTGCTGCCAAGAAATCACTGTATCCTGCTTACTAAAATTTGATATTAAGGTCACATCTACACCATTAGCGTTCATAAGTTCGCTCTCAGCTGACCATTGCATATTAGGATTTTGTGAAAAAGATAGTACTGTACCTATAAAAAAGCATAGCGTCAGTAAATAGAATCTATATGTTGATATATGTTTCATAATTATGAATTTTTTAAAGTTTATGTTACTGACTATTATTGCTTGTAGTGGTATTTGTTCTCACTTAAAATTTTGCCATCCTCATCTTTTGCTCTTAACAGGCGGTTAAAATTGTCATACTCGTAGTACACTATATTACCATTAGGATCTGTCATGCTTGTAACACCTACCAAAGGATCATAGGTATAGGTGGTGACCATAGCATTTGGTAATGAGTTTCTTAAAGCATTCAAAGCTGTACGAAGATTTTTCTCATCACAACTACTGGAATCTTGACAGTTGTCATCGTCGAGATTGGATTTAGTTTGAATATTAGCAACTTGACTAAGTACTTGGCTATAAGTTGCATTTTCAATCTTAGCCACTGGAAGTGAGTTATTATAACCATATATATAGGTAATATCCATACCATCTGCCTTTGAGACTTGAAGGATGTTACCGTCTGAGTCATAATCTTTAAACTCTATGCGTGTTACTGCTGAAGATGTACCTTGCCCTGTTTTTACAATAGAAGGCTCAAGAACAGAACCGTCCCATGCATAAACTGTTTCTGTAGTACTTGTAAGTTCATTACTATCGGCGACCTCATCATTATCTGTATCCTTATAGGATTTAGCCTCTAAAACTACATGCCTATTAGCATCCTTTAAATCTTTTATGACCCCTGGCGGTGGACTCGATGTATCTTGAGGATAGGTAAATGTCTGTATAACAGCATCACCATCACTAGTTTCTGTAATAGTACTTGCTACTTGATAGTGACTATTATAATCATAATTACTTTCAGTGAGAGTTTCTAATGTAGCATTACCATTGTTATCATAGATGATATTCTTTGAAGTATAGGGTTTTAAAACACCACCTGTAAAATGATAAACCTTATATTCTTTAATAAATGGATTCGTAGCATAAACTAGTACTAATGGTAATCTAAAAAAAGCGTTGTCTTTGTCGTAGAGTAGTCCATCACTAGAGAGATCAGTACCTGGATTACTATGACCATTATTTACATTCTTTCGTATTGGTGCAGGAGTGAAAATCAATGGTAAATGATAATCACCAAGCCAATAGTTATTGATTGTATGTTTTACTTTAGTATATGAGTTACCTGAATTCTTTTTATGATGCGTTACATACTTAGCAAGTCCTCTTAACCACTCATTGTCCGTTGGAGGGTGATAGGGAAATGATACATTATCACCAGTATCTTCCCAATTTGTAAACTCATATTCCGTTTTTCCAATATTATTAGCCTTGTCTCCATGATATTCAGTAACAAACCTGTAACCTATTGTATTCCCTTGATAAGTACTCAAAGGACTGCCAGGCACTGCACCATGAGGCTCAAATACGGTTATCCCACCTGATAAACCTTTATTTAAAGAATAAAAAGCAGGAAGACCATGTACAACACCAGAAGTAACATTACTACCCCCTATATTATTGTAGTCATATTCTTTATAAGATTCTAAAGTATTATCAGAATCATAAAACTCTACACGTTTTATGCGCTTCCCAGATGTATATAAATGTACATCTTCTTCAACAGGTTGGTCTTCCCAATTCATAGTGATGATAAACCATCTACTACTTGGAAAAGAAATATTAGGGTCCCAGTTAGGATCTTCTGGGTCAAAAATTAAATCATAATTGCCAGGAGTGATGTAAAACTCTTGAGTACCAGAATATAGAGTGTAAACCGTTGAAGAACTTTGAAGTTTTATAACATAATCACAATTTGAATTAATTGGGTTACCGCAGTAACCACTTTGTGGGCTAGGCAGAGACACTGTTACTTTTAATTTCCCTTGAATACCCTGACCAATAGTAACTGGTTTTGAATATTTCCCATTTTGGTAATATGAGCTTCCCAAATGTGAAAGACCACTGTTCATTGGTGTTATAGGATTGATAAGTGGTTTAACCACATTATCATAAGTCGAGTTGAGAATACCTGTATTATGTTCATAGATAAATTTAGTACTTCCTCCTGTTGGATAGGTAATCTGTTCTAACATACCCGCCATTGTTTTTAGTGTATCTACTGTTCTGTTAACAGGACCATAAGAATCATCAAAGAATTTTAGAAAACTACCATTTGATGCCCCATTGTAATAACCCCAATAATCCTGTGAGTTAGAAAATCGATTAGGAAGTGCTTGAGAGTTATAGGTAAAAGTATGTGCTGGCTTAGCTGTATTATCTTTACCAAGTTCTTCAACTGAGTCTAAAAAGAGGTGCTTTGAAGATTCTGGTTCCCAAGTTTTTAACCAATGGAGCTGATTACTGTCATTAACCGCATTCTGATAGCTATGATTGAGTTTAAATGATTTTACAAGGTCTAGATTATTATCATATATTTTCACTTTGTCTAAGGCATAGCTGCCATTAAGATCATCGCGATCTGAAGTTGTCACTTCTTGAAAAACAATCTCCCCACCATCATGGATAATTTTCTTTAGCAGATACTGATGGCTTTCATATTTAGAAGTATAATTAGTGGGCATATTACTTTCTACCTTATCATAAGACCTTCTGTGGAGTGTCGTAATTTCTTGCTCATACTCGAAGCTTACTAATTCACCATTAGGACTCTCAACATCCATGAGCATCCATGCATTATAGGTTTTAAAAAAACTAGGGTTTGATGTCAAAGTATAACTACCCGATTGAGGAAATGCATAATTACCAATATTCTGTTCCCAGTTTTGAGCACTTCTTTGTCCGTTCTTTGATACTCCAAAATAGTATATAAAGCCCTGTGAATCTGTAACAGTAAAACTTTCTATAAGACTGCCAGAATTTTTCTCAATAACGATATCATTATAACTCTGCAAAATTGGTTTATTATCATCATAGTTAAAGATAAATTTACCTGATATCGACGGGGCTTGTATACTAAATACATCAGGCATCCTATCTACTTTTTCCTTGGTGGATTGAGAAAGATTTAGATAAGAATTTCTAGCAGTTTGAGATGAAAACCAAGTGCCATCAGCTAGTGCTTTTATTAGATTATTTCCACTACCTGCATTACCTTGATTAAGATAACCATATGGAGATTTGTCGTCAGGTTCATGTCGAGTCTGCCTACTTATCTGTCCACCTGCATTAAGTGCCCAACCAATGCCTACACGAGAAGCAATCTCTTCTACACGGACACCACGAGCATGATAACTTATACCCACAGGAAAGGATTTGCCTCCAACACTGTAAGACGCTATGGGGATGGAAATATTCGGTAAACCTGTATAATGTGAAACAGGGACTTCTGTAAATTTACCTAATGAGGCTGCTTCTGGAGAAGGCGGTACAACATTAGGTAAGTCTTGTGCCAAAATATGCATAGGTAATAGACACAAAATAAAACTGATAAGGACAAATGAATGATTCTTCATAGAAAAACGATTTAAATTAATAGCACTTTATCGACGATTTTAACCACAAAAAACACATTAAAGTTATTAGACGCAGTTGGTCTAAATCTCACTAACATTTTGAGTTGTTTTTTTGAATGCCGAAATATTTGGTGATAAATTTAGAAAGCATCTTTGAGAAAAAACCAAGCAAAATGCTTGGTTTTTTAAAGCAGTTTGCTTGGTCAAAGAATTTAGATGTTACATATTTTAGTAGATATGATTTTAAGTCTTAATCCCCTAAGAACTTTGAATTAATTATTTACTATGAATAAACTTATTAATGTCCTCATTGTTGAGGATGAACCACTTATTATCAATGCATTGGAAATGGCTTTCAATGCGATTAGTGAATCAAATGGTAGTTTCGATTTTAAAATTAAATCGGCAAATGACTGTGATGCTGGGGCTGAAAAAATCCAGAAAGCTGTTACATCTACACCATTTGATTTGGTATTATTAGATATAAATATTCCTGCATCAAAAGACAAGGAGTTGCTTTGCGGTGAAGATTTGGGTATAGAGCTTAAAAACTGTTTTCCTAATGTAAAAATTATAGTTTTCACTTCTCATAATAATAATTTTAGACTTAACAGCATTTTAAAATCACTCAATCCTGAAGGGTTCTTAATTAAAAGTGATATTGATTTCCCAAAGTTACTTGAAGCCGTAAAATCTGTACTAGATGGTTTACCATATTACAGTAAGGCTATTTTACAATTGATGCGCCGTCATATGGTTAATGATTTCACCTTAGATAAAATAGATAGGCAATTACTTTACCAAATTTCTAAAGGAGCTAAAACGAGGCATCTACATGATATTGTTCACCTATCTAAAAGTGCTATAGAACACAGGAAACGAAACCTAAAAGAGCTATTTGAAGTTGAGGATGGAGACGATAGAAGTTTAATCATAAAAGCAGAAGAGCGTGGATTTATTTAAGGAAGCTAATATGAAAATAGTCAACAAGAAAATAAAAATTAAGGCCTTTAGCTTGCAAGAAGTTTTAATAGTACTCCTTATTATAGGAGTGTTTATGCTCATTGCTTTACCTAATTTAATGCCACTTGTAGTAAAAGCAAAAAGTATCGAGGCTCAGATGCAGTTAAAGTACATTTATAATAACCAAACGTCGCATCGTTATCTCTATTCTAAATACACAACAGATCTCTACGAACTGGATTTTGAAGCTCCAAAAACGGTAAAAGAAAATGGCACAAGTAATTACGCCTATGAAATATTGAGCGCTGGCAACACTAATTTTGTTGCACGTGCCACTGCAATTACCGATTTTGATGGTGACGGGATTTTTAATGTTTGGGAAATCAATGAAAACGGGACGCCAAAACAAATTGTAAAAGACTGATGCTCATTCTTAAAATCATATTGATTGGGATTCTTGGATTGATTTTTTATCAAGACTTAAAAGAGCGTCAAGTCTATTGGTTTTTGTTTCCTTTATTTGGGATTTGCAGTGCCATTTTATTTTATAAAAGCACTTTACCAGAACTTTTTTATGTTTCTGTTGGCATGAATTTTATTTTCATATCCATACTATTATTAGTGGTATTTCTATATTCAAAATTGAAGTTAAAATCTAACTTTAAAGACGCTTTTGGCTTAGGTGACGTTTTATTGTTTATTGGCTTGATTTTCTCTTTTTCGACCATTTCATTTCTAATCATTTTTGTATTCTCATTATTCTTTTCGCTTGTTATTCATTTAATGATCAAGCAATATTCAAAACACCCATCAGTGCCACTAGCTGGTTATATAAGTCTGTTTTTTGGACTCGTCTATATTGCGCATTGGACAGGTTTAACGTCATCTTTATACGTCTTATAATTATGGTAAAAGAAGATTTTAAAATACCTGTACATTTATCGCAGCTTATTAGTAGCGAGCAGGCCTATCAGTATGGTATTATTCCTATTGAAGAAACAGAAGATATATGGACTTTTAAATCCTATAATACTACAAATGTTCTACAACAAGAATTGCAAATTGTTTTAGGTAAGACTATTATTTTACAATCAGAATCCGAGGAGAATATAAAACAGTACTTAGCTTCAAATTTTAGAAAACGAGAACAAACCCATTCTGAAGCATTTCACTATTCTACAGATTTTTTAGAAAAATTATTAGCAACAGCTAAACATATTGGAAGTAGTGATATTCATTTTGAAGTCTATGAAGAGCGTTGTCGTGTACGCTTGAGGTTAGATGGTAAATTAAAAGAGTACTTTATTATAGAGCAAGATCAATATCCTATTATCATTAATAAATTAAAGATTAGAGCTGGTCTAGACATTTCGGAGAAACGACTACCACAAGATGGTCGTATTACTATAAAGACATCCGCAGATGAGTTTGACATTAGAGTGTCATCCTTACCTACGTTGCATGGTGAAAAAATGGTATTGCGTATTTTAAGTAAAGATGCAGACCATATTCAATTAAGTGACTTAGGGTTTACTGACAGAGAATTATATACCTACAAGGAAACTATAAAAAAACCAAATGGTATTGTACTTATCTCTGGACCTACTGGTTCTGGAAAAACAACAACACTATACGCAACTCTCAAGCTTTTAAATGATGAGAAAACTAACATTCTTACCATTGAGGATCCAATAGAATACACGCTAGAAGGTATCAATCAAGTACAGCTTAAAGAAAGTATTGGATTGGACTTTTCGAGTACACTTCGCACCTTTTTAAGACAAGATCCTGATGTAATTATGGTTGGTGAAATTAGAGATGCTAAAACAGCTAACATGGCTATTAGAGCCGCATTAACTGGACATTTAGTCTTATCCACCATACATACTAACTCGGCTTGGGCAACTATTTCGAGATTAATAGACATGGACATTCCTCCTTTTTTAATTGCCAGCACTTTAAATGTTAGTGTGGCGCAACGTCTAGTACGAAAATTATGTACACATTGTAAGTCTGAAAAGCCTGTAGTTCCTTCAGATTTTCCTGAGCAGTTTGAAATTCCAAAACATCTAAGAACTCAATTTACAGCTATGGGTTGCAACAATTGTTATCATACAGGCTATATGGGTAGAAAAGCCATTTATGAAATCATACCTATTACTAAGGCTTTGATTACTCATATAAAAAACAATGAGCACAATATAGATAGCTACTTAAAAGATCAAAATATAGCTAGTTTAAAAACTAATGCTATAGAATTAGTAAAAGATGGAGTAACATCAGTAGAGGAAGTTTATGCTTTACTGATTGATTAAAGGACTAAGCTTTTGCTTAATTCTAACTTAACAAAACAAATTAGATGAAATTACTTTTAAAACTATTAATAATTCTAACCATCAGTATTGGTTATTCTCAAAATACCCCTCGTTTAACTGAGATTCAAAGTCAGTTAGAAACTCTATCAGAGGATAATAAAGGATTATCAGAAAAGTTAAACGCTAATATTGCGCTTAATGATGTGACACTTTCCAATTTTTTACTAGCCGTTTCTAATGTTCATAAGGTTAACATCAATATAGATCCAGCATTAAATCAGATTAAGATTGCTAATAATTTTTCGGATGTCACCATAGCCGATATGCTCTTATTTTTATGTAAAGAATATAGTTTAACTATTGAGTTCACAAAAAACATTCTGTCTATAAAATCATATCAAGAAGATCTTACTCCAGAAGTATATGCGATGAGGGTTGGTTTTAATCCAACAGACGAAACGCTTTCTCTAGATGTAAAACAAAATAAGTTATATGAAGTGTTTAAGGAAATTATGGACAAGAGTGCGAAAAATCTACTCTATGCTCCTGATATGGAAAACATAGAGTTGACAGCATATATCAAACCTACAGATTTTGATACTGCTATGGATAAAATGGCATTAACTAATAATCTAATACTTACAAAAACTAGGGACAATTTTTATGTATTTGACAAGGCAATAACTGCAAATCAGAAAGGACAACATAATAGCCTTAGTAGTCGGCTGAGCCCTAACCTAAATTTTAAAGTTATAGATTCTACACGTCAATTGCTTGAGGTGGATTTTAAAAATGCACCTATAAAACATATCATTGAAACAATTGGTGCAACTCTAGGTATCAATATGTTTATGGCATCACCTCTAGATAATGCAGGAACTATTACATTAAACACAACATCCATCTCGTTTGATAATCTTTTAGTGAAAATATTTGAACTAGATGAAAACGTTGGTTTTAAATCCGATAATAATAAATCTGGTCAAATGAAACGTCCTAAACCAAAAACACCAACTGAATCGAATAATAATTTTACATTTAAAAAAGAAGATAATATCTACTTTTTCGGAACAGAAAAACAGCTTAGTGTTAGAAAGGTAGAGATTATAATACTTAAACATCGTTCCGTAAATATGATGGCTGACCCTAACCTTATATCTGCTGGTAATGATATAAGAAGTAATTATGAAATAGCAGATCGAAGCTATAGAAATCAAAACTCAAGTGCATTTAACAATGAAAATATCAACGGACAACGGCAACAACAAAGACAAGATCAATATAGAAGAAGTATAGGTGATGATAGCGAAAGTTCTAAAACTATTATGGATTTAATACCCGAAGAAATAACAAGTGGTTTAGATCACAAAATAGATGTAGAATTAAACAGTATTTATGTTACAGGAACTGGTGCAAAAATTGAATTATTTAAAGAGTTTATTAGAAGTATTGATAAAGCAATACCAGTAATTTTAATTGAAGTTATGATTGTTGAAGCCCAAACTTCTAATACTTTAGAAGCTGGCGTAACTTGGGGACTAGGCACTGAACCTGCGACAACTGAAGGCTCTTTATTTCCAACCACAGATGTAACACTTGGGGCACAAACTATAAACAGAATAATTAGTGGCTTTAGTAGTACCTCGGTTTTTAATTTCGGTAAGGTGGTTCCTAACTTTTTTGCTACAGTTAAAGCTATGGAAACCAATGGTGATTTAAAAATTAAATCGACTCCAAAACTTGCAACCTTAAATGGCCATAGAGCTTCATTTTCTAATGGACAAACATCGTACTATGCTGTGGTACAACGTAATACAATTGGTAATGATAATCCCCAAACTACAGAAATAAGAAATTATTTCCCTGTAGATGCCAAATTAGGACTAGAGATTAAACCTTATGTTACAGGTAATAAAGAGGTATTACTAAATATTAATGTTGTTCAATCCAATTTTGGGCAGCGTATTGCAGAAGATGCACCACCAGACATTAATTCACGAGATTTTTCTTCTGTAGTACGTATGAAAGATCAGGATATTGCTGTACTAGGTGGACTAGAAGAAAATTATTCGAATAACTCTGGTTCTGGCGTACCATTTTTAGCTAGAATACCACTTATTAAATGGCTATTCAGTAAACGTGTTAGAGAAGGTAGAAAGTCTAAACTCACTGTGTTTATAAAACCAACCGTTATTTATTAATGACTGAACAATTAATATCATATCTAAAATATGGAAATCACTTTTATGGTGTTGAGTTAACACAACTAAAAGGCGAATACAAATACTATGGTATCGCTTTAAAAAAGAAACGAGCGCAATTAGATATTAAAGCTAGTTTTGAAGCTACAGCTGTTGAGAAGCTAAAAGACCATATTCCAAAAGGCAAACCTTTAGTATTAGTAATTAATACAGACTCTGTATTAACAAAGAAGGTGAAAGCTAAGACTAAAGAAACGTTAAAGCTGGTTCATATGGCGTTTCCAAATATCAAAACCGAAGACTTTTACTATGAAACTATAAGTCAAGGAGAACATCATTTTGTTTCTATCTGTAGAAAAACCTATGTTGATGACTTATTAAATGATTATACAACAAAGAACATCAATGTAATTGATTTTACTCTAGGCAACCTAATTAGCACTACTTTAATTCCTTTTATAAGTTCTAATTACATAAACACTTCTAATGCTTCAATTTCTTTAGAAGATGCACTAATTACAAATATTTTTACTCAAGAAGTTGATTTAGAATCTAGCCATGACATTAATGGTTTAGATATAAAAAATAACCTATTGCTAAGCTTTGCAGCTGCACTAAATTTAGTCGTAAAAACTAACGTTATACAATCTAGCTTTAGTAATACAAAAGAAGAGTTAAATACAACGTTTAAACAAAAACTATTTGCCAGCCAATTTTTAAAAATGGGTTTAAGCACCTTATTTGTAATACTACTGATTAATTTCTTATTTTTTAATCATTATTACAATGAAGTCAACACCTTAAAGGAAACTGCTCAAATATTAGAAGCGTCTAAAGTTAAAATGGTAAGTCTTAATGAAAAAGTTCAGAAAACGGAGAAGATGGTAGATGATGTTTTAAAAAGTAGTGATTCTAAAAGTTCACTTTATGTAGATGTTATTATTAACAATCTACCTAAATCTATTTTACTAAAAGAGCTCAACTATCAACCATTACTCAAAAAAATCAAAGAAGATAAAGCCATTGAAAACTTTAAAAACCAGATTCTCATTTCTGGTCAATCTAATAATAGTATTGAATTTTCGCAATGGGTATCTCAGCTCGAAAATTTTAAATGGATACAATCTGTTAACATTTTAAGTTTTGAAGACACCTCTAAATCGTCATCAAGCTTTACCATTAAACTAAACATGCAAGATGACACAGAAGACTAAAAATATAATACTCGTTGTAGGTTTTCTGCTCACTGTACTTATCGCCTATAAATATGCTATTGCAAATACATTACAATTAAAAAATGAGTACAAAACGCTTAAACAAGAAGCCGTCGTTTTTAATAATATGCCTCAACAACTCTCATCATTAAAACAAAGAGAAAAGTACTTTGATTCACTTTTAACCAAATACCAATTAGGAGAAAGCTCTATGCAAAACAGCATGCTAAAAAGCATAAATACTTTTGCTGACGCTAACAAATTAAAAGTGATTGATTTTATTGAACCTCATAAGATGAGGAAAAACGATTTAACAGTAAATACCTATCAATTTACTTTAGAAGGTGATTATAATGCCATTATCACACTCATTCATCAACTAGAACAGAAAACTAGATTTGGTGAGGTCATAAATCTTAATTTTAAAAAACAGAAGAATTATAAAACTGGGCAGTTTTACTTGCAGGCTAGTGTTTTGTTGAAGAGCTTTGGTTAAAATTAAATATTACGTTAGATTAGATTTTATAAAATGAGAAGCCTACTGTAACTCAAATTATATCATTATTAATTTCAACTAAAAACCGTAATTTAGCTTTACCTAACTTCAGCTGTGAAAAGAGCCCTATACATACTATGTGTTTTCATGTTTGGTGTAATTACTCCGCTATTTGCACAAGATGTGACCTTGTTTCAACAATTTAATGGACGTTACGATTACACAGCTATTGGTAATACCCTAAATACTGCAGAAAATGGTACTGGTGGAGTGTGTACTATACTCACCTCCTCTTCTGCTGATTTAAACCTCAACACCAATCAAACCGTTGTAGCAGCGTATTTGTATTGGGCAGGTTCCGGTAATGGTGATTTTGATATTGCATTAAATGGTACACCCGTAACAGCCGAACGTACCTTTAACGATGCATTAGATGCTACACGTGTGTTTTTTGCCGCCTTTGCCGATGTCACTGATATTATAACAAGTCAAGGTAATACCACGTACACGATTTCAGATTTTGATTTATCATCCATCATAGCTCCTTATTGCCCTTCAGGAACCAATTTTGGTGGTTGGGCCATCACTGTAATTTATGAAGATGCTAGTTTACCCCTCAATCAACTCAATGTATATGATGGCTTACAAAGTGTACCCACATTTTTAAGTATTACACTAGATAATTTAAATGTTTTAGATAATGAAGATGCTAAAATTGGTTTTATCGCCTGGGAGGGAGATAGTGCTTTAGCCGTAAATGAACAATTAACCATTAATGGAAATGTAATCAGTAATGCCCCTTTAAACCCAGCAAATAATGCATTTAATGGCACCAATACATTTACTGGAGCAAGTGACTTATATAATATGGATATTGATGTCTATAATATTCAAAATAATATAAATATTGGAGATACATCCGCAACCATTGCATTAACTTCCGGACAGGATTATGTGATGATTAATAATATCATTACTGTTTTAAACAGCCAATTACCAGATGCTACTATAAGTATTGACGATTATATCGTAAACTGTGGAGATAATAGTATTGAACTTTTTTATAAGGTTTATAATAACAATAGCACTGATGTTTTACCTGCTAACATTCCAATCGCGTTTTATTTAGATGGTATTTTAATTGGACAAAGTCAGACAGTTAATGCTATTGCAATTGATGGTAATGAAAGTAATACTATTAGTGTTACCGTACCTGATGATGCAGACGCAAACTTAACCATTGTTGCTATTGTAGATGATGATGGCACTATGAATGGAACTGTTACCGAAACCAATGAAGATAATAATATCACTTTTGAAGATATTGAATTGTTGGTTATACCTGATATTATTGTTTTACCAAATCTCATAGGCTGTAATGAAGGTTTTGAAATCTCAACTTACAATTTGTATGATGCTTTAGAAGGACAAAATCTTAATGAAGATGCCATCACATTTTACCATTCGCTAGACGACTTAGAAACAACATCTAGTTCTATTTTAATTCCTAATGATTATAACAATACATCTAATCCTGAAACAATTTATGTGAGATTGGCGAGTCCTCCATGTTACGAGATTTATCAATTTGATTTGACTATTGAAAATTGTCCCCCATACATTCCCGATGGATTTTCTCCTAATGCTGATACGCTCAATGATTGGTTTAATATTCAAGGGCTTTACGACATATTTACAGAACATCGATTAGAAATTTATAACCGTTATGGTGAGATTATTTTTGAAGGCAATAATCATAAACCATGGTACGGAAAAGTAAATAGAGGATTAAATAATCATGGTAATATTGCGCCTGTTGGAACTTATTATTACATTCTAAATTTAAACGATCCTAATTATAAACCAATTATAGGTTGGGTATACCTAAACTATTAAAATTTGTTAAAATTTTAGCCCGTTCGTCTTATTTTTTTGTGGTTCTCTTTTACTTCTACTATTTTTATGAGAGCTTACTAGATTAGGCTATTAATTTCCCTCCTCGCTTTTAAATTACCCCTCTTAAAATATTACAATATTGAGTTTCAGGTTAAGGGACATTTTGCAAGAATTTGTAAAGGTCTTAAGAATTCAATTTGGGAAAAAGGTCTCTTTTAGAGGCCTTTTTAATGCAAAAACATTAAGTTGACTGCTAGAAATGTTAACATTTAATGCATTTCATCGTGTTTTTTTGTATTTCATCTTCAATACACTTACTTTTCGCCTGCTCTAAGTATGTTTATGAATGTACCGCATTTGTTAACTGTACTTAAGTTTTAAACTTTAAACTAAACAATGAACTACATTAGTCGCTCCCTCTGCTTATTTCTATGCCTAATTTGTAGTACAATTTATGCTCAGCAAATTACAGTAGACAATACGGTTTCACCACAAGATTTAGTAGAAAACACTTTAATCCAAGGTTGTGTAGAGGTTTCAAATATAACATCTCCTTCAAATGGAAGTTCTATTGGTTTAGGCAGTTTTGGTTATTTTGATCGTGGTAGTTCTAACTTTCCTTTTCAAAACGGCATTGTATTAACTACAGGAAATGCCAATGCAGCAGGAAACGGACAAAATAATGACATTCTTAATGATGGAGACGATACTTGGCTAACAGATACAGATTTGGAAACTGCCTTAGGTATTTCGGGTACCATAAATGCAACCTCTATAGAATTTAACTTTATTTCTCTCTCTAATCAAATACAATTTAATTACATATTAGCTTCAGAAGAATACTTTGGGAATAACCCTTGTGAGTACTCTGATGGTTTTGCTTTTTTAATTCGAGAAGTAGGTACAGGCAACGCTTATACAAATATTGCTTTAGTACCAGGAACGGCAACTCCTGTAAACACAAATACAGTACACGATGAAATTGTTGGTTTCTGTGGTGCATCTAACGATGAGTATTTTGATGGTTATAATTTAGGTGACACCAACTATAATGGTAGAACTACAGTGCTTTCAGCCTCAGCCACTATTCAACCTAACGTACAATATCAGATTAAATTGGTCATTGCAGATCAGAATGACGAAAATTTTGATTCAGCAGTTTTTATCGAAGGGAACAGTTTTGATTCTACAGTAGACTTAGGAGAAGATTTTTCTACTTGTGCCAGCAGTGTACTTCTAGACGGTAATATAAATAATCCTAATGCGACCTACTCTTGGTATTTAGATAACACACTTATTCCTTCATCAAATCAAGCAACCTATAATGCTTTACAAACAGGAAACTATCGTGTTGAAGTTGAGCTTCCTTTTTTAAGTGGAACTTGTACAATTGAAGATGATATTAATCTTACTTTAAGCTCTACACAATCATCAGAACCTATTTCAGACTATAATCTATGTGACGATTTAAGTAATGATGGCATAGAAACGTTTGATTTATCAACAAAAGATGCTGAGGTTTTAGCTTCTGTACCTCCAGCTACTTATACCTATTCATATCATTATAATAATGCTGAAGCACTAAATAATACTAATGCGATTACAAGTCCAATTCAAAACACGTCTAACCCTCAAATAATTCATGTAAGAATTGAAGATACTAGTAATGGCTGTTTAGCATTTTCTACCATAAGCTTAAATGTAAATCAAATACCTACAATTGTTGCCCCAACTCTTTTGGAAGTTTGCGACGATCAAACTGCAGATGGAATTGTAGCCATGGATTTAAACTTACTGAAAGATGATGAAATAATGAATGGGCAAACTAATTTAGTGGTTACCTATCATAATACTGCCACAGATGCAGCAACTACAAGTAATGCTATACCTATGCCATATATAAATACTAACATAAATGAACAATTATTTGTTAGTGTTACAAACCCTCAAACCGGTTGTAGTATAACTACCACTTTAGATATTACTGTATTAGAAAATCCTGTGATTAATACTGAAGACCATTATATAGATGCCTGTGATAATGACCATGATGGCGTTGCTGATTTTGATTTAACTTCTATTATTCCAGATGTACTAGATGGATTAACTAATGTTTCGGTAACATTTCATGCTACAGAAGAAGATGCGCTTACTGGAGCTAACCCAATTGCAGACGATACTAACTACGAAAATTTAGATCTCAATGAACAAATTGTATATATAAGAGTAGAAAGTAATACATCGGGGTGCGCTTCTATAACTCCAATTCAAATTCATACTAACTTATTATTGACAGGGACTAATATTAGAAATTTCACAGCATGTGATACAAATGGTGATGGATTTGAAGAATTTAATTTTGGTAATATTGCAGTAGGGATAATTAATAATATTCCAGATGTTACAATCGCATTTTACGAAACTGAAAATGATAGAGATAATCAAGCAAACGCAATCAACCAAAGTGTATCATACACCAATACTAGTAACCCTCAGACGATATATTTAACTCTAGAAAGCCCTACATGTAATGAGGTAGCAGAAATTGAATTAATACTAGCACCAATTACAGAGTTTGAATCTGTAGTAAGTCTAGATACTTGTGATGAAGATCAAGATGGAATAACTGAAATAGATTTATCAGAATTTGATATTGCTGTCACTAATGGAATGGCAGGCTTTAGTGTCACCTACTTTTTAACAGAGCAAGATGCAACAGATAATACTAATGAGCTTCCTGTTTTATATACTAATACAACAAATCCTTTTACCTTATACCCTAGAATTACTTCTGATCAAACTGGTTGTGCAGATATTAACTCATTTGAAGTTAATGTATTACCTGCACCACTCAGTGAAAAACCAGACGATATTATAATTTGTGATGCTGATAGAGATGGGTTTTCTATTATTAATTTAAATAATAGTATCCCTAACTCAATAACAACAACACCAAATAGGACAGTAACATTTCACATTAATCAAGAAGATGCTGATTTAGATATTAATTCTATTACTAATGTTTCTAATTATAATGCTCAAACCGAAACAGTGTATATGCGTATTGAGGATAGCATAACTGGCTGTTACACCGTAGAAGAGCTAATGATAATTGTAAATACACTACCCTACATAGGCAACTTAACCAACTCTATTGGCGATTATATTTATTGTGAAAACGAAACAGACGGCATTGGAGAATTTATATTTGAAACTAAAGATGTCGAAGCCTTAGATGGCCAAACCGGTAAAGACGTTTCATACTATCGTAATCAAACAGATGCTAACAATAAAGTAAATGCTATTGACAAAACCAGCATCTATGAAAACATTAGTAATCCACAGCAAATCTATGTGAGAGTAGATAATATAACAGATGAATCTTGTTATATGACTTCTTCTTTTAGTATAGAGGTTGGTACAAACCCTGAATATAATGAACCAACAGATTTGTTTGTTTGTGACGATACTACAAATGATGGATCTGTAACTTTAGACTTTTCTTCTAAAATTACAGAGATATCAGCTGGTATTTCGGGTATAGAAAATGTAACATTCTATACTTCAGAAAATGATGCTAGAAATGGCACTAATGCACTTTCCCTTCAATTTAGCAATACATCAAATCCACAAGAAATATTTGTACAAATAGATAATGGCACCATATGTAATTCTATGACGTCATTTGTTATCAATGTTGTACAAACACCATCTGTAAGTCCTGTTGAACCTATGGCAGACTGTGATGATGATACTGATGGTTCACTTGTATTCGACTTAACAAATGCTGAGTCTCATATTTTAGATGTTAGACAAGATGATCTTGTTATTAGCTATTATACAGATTTTGATGATTCAGAATCAAACAGTAATGAAATTTCCAATCCTGAAAATTTTACTAATACCTCTAATCCTCAGACGGTTTATATAAAAGTGACTAATACTATTTCAAATTGTTATATTACACAACCAATAGAATTGATTGTTAATCAACCTCCTTTAATAAATGACTTCAACGTTTATAACATATGTGCTAATGACACCAATAGTATTGATTTAACTGAGATTAATGAAGTCGCTGTAGATAATAACTTTAATGTTTTATTTAGTTATTTCTCTAATGAAGCAGATGCTATTGCTAACACTAATGCTTTAAACACTAATTATACTTATACCACTAATAATGACATCTTGTTTGTTAGAACGGAATATAGCACTACACATTGTTCTATGTATTATGAGTTTAATTTGCGTGTTAATCCTTTACCAACTGCAAATCAACCCAATGATTTAGTTGCCTGTGATGATGACTTTGATGGCATTTTAGAGTTTGATTTATTACAGCAGAATTCAAGTATTTTAGGAAATCAAAATTCGAATTCTTTTACAATAACTTATCATAATAGCGAACTACAGGCTAATGAAAATAATTCGGTATTAGATATCAATTACATGGCATATAACGGCGAAACTATCTATGCTCGTATAGAAAATAATAGCACAGGTTGTCACAGTATTACACAATTCTCTGTAATTATAAATCCTTTACCTGTAATTGATATTGAAGATCAGGTTATTTGTTTAGATAATTTACCGCTATTAGTTTCCGCAAACACAAATAATCCAACGGATCAATACATCTGGTCAACGGGTGAAACCACTCCAGAGATTGAAATAGTCGATATTGGTACATACTGGGTTAAAGTAACTTCTGAATTTGGATGTGAAAACACACGTATTTTTGGAGTCTCTGAATCTGAAGCCGCTACAATTGAAGTTACAGAAGTTATAGATTTTTCTGACCCAAATAATATCACAGTAACTATAAGTGGTATTGGTAACTACCTCTATCAACTAGATGATTTTCCACCTCAAGAATCTAACGTTTTTGAAAATGTTGCTATGGGTTATCACACCGTTAGAATTATAGACTTAAATGGCTGTGCCGATGTTACCAAAGAAGTCTTAGTCGTAGATATACCAAAATTCTTTACACCAAATGACGATGGTGATTTTGATACTTGGCATATAGTAGGTATTGAGACACTTCCTGGTACTGTAATTAACATTTTTGATCGTTATGGTAAACTTCTAAAACTAATAAGCTCTGACTCTCCTGGATGGGACGGTTATTACAATGGTACCAAAATGCCAGCAAGTGATTATTGGTTTGTTGCTGATATTAAACAAGGTAGCATCTCTTTTCAAGTTAAAGGGCATTTTACGCTAAGAAGATAACAATCTGAGGATTCTTTGTTTAATATTTTGCATTTAATATAGTAATTTAGGTAGTTGACATAATAATGACTTAAAATCGCATACTTTTTCCTACTTTTATAAAAAAAGCAAACTTTAGTTTTCTAGAACTAAAGTGATTTTGATAAAAGTCTGATGAAAAAGAAAAATATTTACTTATTTCTCTTCCTTTTCGCGCATGTATATTTTACATATGCACAACAAATTACTACGGACAATTCTCAAACACCAAATCAGCTTATTCAAAATTTAGTTGGTGATAATTGTGCGTCTGCAACTAATGTGTCTTCAGCTATAAATGGAACTATAAACAGTATCATTAGTTATGGCGCTTTTGATAGAGGTACGTCTAACTTCCCACTTCAAAGTGGTTTGGTTTTGTCTACTGGTAATGTCACTTCTGCAGGTAATACGTTTATAGGAGAAAATTTAAATGATGGAGAAATTGATTGGACTACAGATTCAGACATACAAAATATCTTAGGGATTGATCAGACACTTAATGCGACTTCAATAGAATTCGATTTTGTGTCTGCTAATAATTTTGTGGCTTTTAAATATGTATTCGCTTCGGATGAATACCAACAAGAATACCCATGTACGTTTAAGGATGTCTTTGCTATTTTAATAAAAAGAGCAGGTACAGCTGATCCTTATGTTAATATTGCATTGGTGCCTGAAACGATTTCAGAGGTTAGTACCAATTCTATACGTCCAAATATCAACGGATTTTGCGAAGCTCAAAACGATGATTTTTTTCAAGGTTATAATTTAGGGCACACCAATTTTAATGGAAATACAACTGTTTTAACAGCAACAAGTGATATTATACCTAATGAAACTTATCATATAAAATTTATAATTGCAGACCATATCGATGAGCGTTTTGATTCTGCTGTTTTTATAGAAGCTGAAGGTTTTGGTAATTCTATAGATTTAGGCCCAGATCAAAGTATTTGTGGAAACAATCTAACTTTAGATGCTAATATTAATAATCCAACAGCTAGCTACACTTGGTTTTTTAATGGAACTACTATGGCTGGTGAAAGTGACCCAACATTAGAAGTTAATCAATCTGGAACCTATAATGTTGAAGTCTCTATCCCAACAACTAGTGGTAATTGTACATTGACTGATACTATAGAGATAGAAATTGTTCCGTTTCAACAAGCGGAACCAATTGCTGATCTTTCCATTTGTGATGAAGCTCCTAGTGATGGTTTATATAATTTTGATTTTCCTTTATTAAAAGATGATGAAATTTTTGCTGAACTTCCTTCAACAGATTACACTATAAGTTATCATTTAAGTCAAGATGATGCACAAAATAACAGCAATCCTATTACTGGTTTATATCAAAATACTGAAGATACAGAAACTATTTATGTAAGGATAGAAAGTTTAAGTGGTGATTGCTTACAACTTGGTAGTTTTAATATTACGGTAAATTTATCACCTAATACATTAGATGTTGGACCTCTCGTTGTATGCGATGGATTGCTGTATGATGGTGCACCAATAAGTGATCTTAGTTATTTTAGTTTTGCCATTGCTAATTACGAATTTAATAGAACAACTCAATTCTATTTAACTGAGATAGACGCTATCAATGATGAAAATACAATTACTCAGACTTCAGAAATAATTGGTGAGCCCTCATTTATTTATGCTAGGGTTACAGATATTTTTAATGGATGTTACTCTATAACTACAGTAAGTTTTGATTATCCTGAAGTCCCAGATTTATCAAATTTTAGATTTATATTAACCCAATGTGTAGACCCATTATATACTGAAAACACTAATACTCCACCATACTCCTTTAACTACGAAACTTTACCTGTCTCATATAATTTAGATAATGTTGTTGATTTAGTATATGAAAATTTCCCTGATACACAAGTGAGGTTTTTTTGGTCTTATGAAGAAGCTGTCGAAGGTCTTAATGCCATTTTATTTGGCTTCGGTGAACCTAAAATTATTTCAACTAATGCTACTACAGCTACACTATATTTTACTGTTAGATATAATGATGTTCCATGTCCAGATATCTCGTCTGTAGAAATACATAAAAATCTATTATTTAATATCTTGGACTTTGAAAAAGAGGTGTATAGATGCGATGACTCTTCTAACGATGGTATTTTAGATTTTGATTTAATTGATATTACAGAAGAACTTATAGATGGCTATGATAATATTAATCTTACATTCTATCAAACTGAAGATGATAGGGAAGCCCAAACTAATCCATTGGATATCAATACCCCTTTTTCTGTTACTGGTTCTCAAACTATTTATATTTCCTCCTCATTCGAAGGTTGTAATCATAACTCACAAGTCACCCTAAATATAAACCCAGCATTAAATATACCTCCAAAAACGATTGATTATTGCGGAAACACAGACCCAAATACAAGTAATACAACTATTGCATTAGCGCCTCTTGTTGATACGGTTTTAGATGGACTTGGTATTGCTGGCCCAGTAGAGTTCTATCTTAGTCCTGAAGATGCAGAAAACCAAGAAAACGAACTTACAGAAACTTATAGTATAGCTGGTAATCAGCAAATATTTTATGTTAGAGTTACCAATCTTTTTACAGGATGTTATGACATTACTACACTACAAGTTAATATTACTAACGCTATCGAAGCAAGTAATCCTGATCCCATAATTATTTGTGATGATGACCAAGATGGTGTTTCTACGGTTAATCTAGAAACTATAATTCCAGAACTCGCTAATGGTAATAGTGATTTGAATTTTACATTTTTCGAAACTTATGAGAACGCCGTAGATAATGAATCTCCGATTACAAACCCAAACAGTTATACCACAACAAGCAAAGAAATATTTATTAGAGGTGAAATAGGTGTACTAGAATGCTTTACGGTTTTTACTTTTGATATCCTTATTTATGCCAACCCTCTACTAAATACGATTACAGATTATATTAATTGTGAAATTGACACAAACAATCCTTCTGGTTTTATTTTAGCTAATAAAGATACTGAAGTCATTAATGACCAAACTGGCATGCAAGTTTTCTATTTTGAAACTGAAGCAGAAGCTATCGATAAACAAAATCCGATTGATAAAAATGTAGCTTATCTAGCCGCATCAAATCCACAAACCATTTATGTGAGACTCGAAAATGAATCTGAAGAAGGTTGTTTCAAAATAGCACCAATGCAACTAGAAGTACGTCAAGCACCTATCTATACACCACCAACAGATGTTTTTGAATGTGATATTAATAGTACAGGACTAGTTTCTACAGACTTGAATGAAAAAATTACTGAAATTATAAGTGGTTCTACTCAAGATTTAAACGTTTCTTTTCATTTAACACCTCTAAGTGCTGATGTTGGAGCCAATGAAATACCTTTAAATTTTACGACAACAGCTAATCCACAATTAGTTTTTGCTCGAGTAGAAAATATTAATTCTGGTTGCTTTGAGGTATCATCATTTTATATTAATTCATTATCACTGCCAGAAGTAAACCACGACCAATCTTTTGTAGCTTGTGCTAATAATTATGATACAAATTTAGAATGGGACTTAACATTAAAAGAAATTGAAATCCTAGATGGCAGACAATATAATGTAGATTTTACTTATTACAGATCTGAAGCTGATTTAGAAAGCAATAATAATCCTATTACTAATCCTGAAGCTTATACCAATACGTCAAACCCTGAAATAGTTTTTGTAAAAGTAAGAAATGCTACTACAGAATGTTATGATTCTGTTTCATTAGAGCTTATCATTAATATGCCTCCAGAAATTAATGAATTTGAAACTTATAATATCTGTGACAACTCAGATAACTTTGTTGACTTAGAAGAAATCGATGAAATACTTTTAGATAACACTTATAATGTACTAGTGAGTTACCACACAAGTGAAGTAGATGCTGAACTAAATGAAAATCCTTTGAACACGGATTACAATTATACAAACACTTCACAAACACTATACGCAAGAGTTGAATTTAGTACAACCAATTGCTACACGGTGTATCCTTTTCAACTAATTATTGATCCACTTCCTGTAGCTCATCAACCTGTTGATTTAGTAGCTTGTGATGATGATACTGATGCTGCTTTTCTATTTGATTTAACATCTCAAAATACCACAATACTTAATGGTCAAAATCCTAATGACTTTTCTTTGAGTTATCACAATTCTCTAATCAATGCTATTGAAAATATTACACCTCTTGACACAGATTATTTAGCTTATGATGGGCAAATCATTTTTGCTAGAGTTGAAAACAATACAACTGGCTGTTTCGATACCACTCAGTTTTCTATAGTGGTAAATCCTTTACCAATATTTGATATTGATGACCAAGTCATTTGTTTAAATAATTTACCATTATCAGTCTCAGCATATACTGGTAATCCAACTGATGCTTATGCATGGTCTACAGGTTCAGGTTTATCTGAAATTGACATCTATGAAACTGGTACCTACTCCGTAACCATAACAAATGAATTTGGTTGCGATTATACAAGTACGTTTAATGTTACTGAATCCGAGTCTGCTATTATTGATGTCGTAGAAACCATAGATTTTTCTGATCCTAATAATATTACAATAACTGTTAATGGTATTGGTAATTACCTCTATCAACTCAATGACTTACCTGTGCAAACATCTAATGTATTTGTAAATGTACCTCTGGGCTATAATACTATTAGAGTTATAGACCAAAATGGCTGTGCTCAAGTCACTAGAGAAGTTATAGTAATTGATGCACCTAAGCATATGACACCAAATAACGATGGTGATTTTGACACTTGGCATATCGTTGGTATAGAAACACTGCCTGGAACTGTAATTCATATTTTTGACCGTTATGGTAAACTTTTAAAAGAGTTAAATTCTAATACCACTGGTTGGGATGGCACCTATAATGGCAATCAAATGCCTACTGGTGATTATTGGTATCTTGCAACAGTAATTCAAAACGGAAAATCTTTTGAAGTCAAAGGACATTTTACTTTGAGGCGTTAAATATTATAAATATTAACACCTCATAAAATACTATTTGGCATACTTTTGGTGGCATTTTAGTATCTTTATATAAAAAGGAAAGCGTTTTTCTGGTTGCTATATTTACTAATTAACTCTATGAAAAAGAAAAGTACTATTACGTTTCTATTATTTTTCATGCATTTGTGCTATACATATGCACAACAGGTAATTACGGATAGTTCTCTACAACCACAAGAACTTATAGATAATCTTACTAGTGGCAGTTGCGCAGCGGCATCAAATGCTACTTCTTTAATTAACGGAAGTGTAAATAACATTCCTAGTTATGCTTTTTTTAATAGAGGAACATCTGATTTTCCATTAGAGAATGGTATTGTATTATCTACAGGAAATGTAAACTCTGCAGGTAATACTCTAATGCCAGAAAGTCTAAGTGATGGAACTTTAGATTGGGAAACTGACCCAGATATTTTATCTGTATTAAATATAGACCAAACACTTAATGCAACGTCTTTAGAATTTGATTTTACATCTATAAATAATAGCTTAAGTTTTAAGTATGTTTTTGCTTCTGATGAATACCAACAACAATATCCTTGTAACTTTCAAGATGTATTTGCTATTTTAATTAAAGAAGCTGGTACATCAGATCCATACATAAACATAGCGCTGTTGCCAGATAATTTAACTTCAATCAATACAAGTTCAATACACCCAGAAATAGCTAATGGATGTGCTGCTGAAAATGAAGATGCTTTTCAAGGTTATAATATTAATACCACAAATTTTGATGGGCAAACTATTGTATTAAACGCAAGTACAACTATTACTCCTGGTGTTATTTACCATATAAAATTTGTAATTGCAGACCATATCGACCAACGTTTTGATTCTGCTGTATTTATTGAAGCAGAGGGCTTTGGCTCATCTGTAGATTTAGGGCCTGACGTAACAGCATGTGGCTCATCTGTCGTTTTAGATGGCACAGTTGATAACAATATGGCAACATATAAATGGTTTAAAGATGGTGTAGAGATTTCTGGTGCAACCAATCCTACATTTACTGTTACAGAATATGGTGAATACGATGTCGAAGTTACTATACCATTACCTAATGGATCTTGTACAATGACGGATTCTGTTATAATAGATACTGTTCCTTTTCAACAAGCAGAACCCATATCCGATATTATAGTTTGTGATGAAGCCCCCTATGATGGAATTGCCATTTTTGATATATCGTCTAAGGACGATGAAATCATGCAGAGTTTGCCATCATCAAATTATACTATTAGCTATCATCTATCACAAGACGATGCTTTAGATAACCTAAACGCTATTGTAGGTGACTATGAAAATACTGGGCTTTCCGAAACAATATATGTTAGAATAGAAAGCTTGGATGGAAGTTGTTTACAACTCGGAAGTTTTAATGTAGAAGTTGGTTTAGAACCAGATTATAATACGATTCCGCCAATAATTATATGTTCTGATTTTGTGATTAATGGTGTAGGTTATGCTGAGTTATCTTATCATGCTTTTGAAATAGCAAATTACCAATTTAATAGAACTGTAACATTTCATATTTCTACAGAAGATGCGAGTACTGGTGATAACCCAATAACCTTCGCAACTGATGTGCCTTTTGGCTCAAACTATACTTATGCTAGGGTTTATAATGATTTTACGGGTTGCTTTGCCATAGTCCCAATACAAATAGTTATTCAGGACGGTATAGACTATGATCAAAATTTATTTATTGATTTATGTTTACCTACAGAGCAAAGTACTGCAGTTTTTGATTTAGGTCCTTTACGAGATGATGTCTTAGCGCAATACCCAGGATCAAGTGTATTTTTCTATACAAACTATGACAATGCTGTTGAGGCTTCTTTACCTATTTTCCCTGGGTTTCTTTATCAAAATGAGGTGCCTTATCACCAAACTATATACATGGGAATAAGACTATTAGATTCTCCTTGCTCAACAATTCTTGAAGTAGAACTATATACCAATTTGGCAAACAATGTAATAAATGAAAACTCTACTATAGAACGATGTGATGATAGCTCTAATGACAATATTTTAGATTTTGATTTAGTTGATGTTTCTAATGAACTTATGAGTGTGTACAATATAGATATTACCTATTATAATACTCCTGAAGATCGCATTAATGAAACCAACCCAATAAATCCAAATATACCTTTTACTGTAAATAGCGCAACACATACCATATATACTACAGCATCTAGTATTGATGGCTGTGATAACTTTGTAGATGTTACTTTAAAGATAAACCCATTACCAGAAGTGCAGCCTCAAATTATTGAGTACTGTGGTAATCCAAATATTGCAGGCGGTTACACCACTATTCAACTTAATCCACTCATTAATACAATTGCAGAAAATTATGAAAGTGCAATAGTGACATTATATGCAACGGAAGATGATGCCATTGCTGGAGAAAATACTATTGAAAATAGTTATAATATTGTTGGCAATAACCCTATTTTATACGTTAGAGTTACAGATAATAGAACACAATGCTACGACATTACAACTGTACAAGTTGATATCACTGATGGGATAGCAATTGCTACACCAGAACCAATAATTGTTTGTGATGACGACACAGATGGTAGTGCTACTGTAAACCTTTTAAGTGTTGTTCCACAATTAGCAAATGATTTATCTACTGTTAATATTACATTTTATGATGAGTATGAGAATGCCGTTAGAAATCGTTTTCCAATTCAAGATCCAGAAAACTTTACTACTGAGAATACAGAAATTTTTATCCGAACTGATGTCGATGGCTTAGACTGTTTTGTTGTAGTTAATTTTGATGTCATTATATATTCAAATCCTCAACTAAATGCTATTTCTGATTATATCAATTGTGAAATAGATACTAATGTATCTTCGAGTTTCTTTTTTACAAATAAAGATGCAGAAGTCATTAATGGTCAAGTAGATATGCAGGTTTTATATTTTGAAAACGAAACTGATGCTATAAACAGAGTAAATTCTATTGATAAAACACAAGCTTATATCAACACATCTAACCCTCAAACCTTATATGTAAGGTTAGAAAATGAACAAGGCAATGGTTGTTTCAAAGTAGCACCAATGCAAATTGGTGTTCGTCAAACACCAATTTATAATGAGCCGACAGATATTTTTGCATGCGATTATAATGGTACTGGGCTAAATACTGTAGATTTTTCTGAAAAAATTGATGAAATTACAAATGGTGCTACTCAAGATTTAAATGTTACATTTCACTTATCACCACTTAATGCAGATATAGGTAGTAATCCATTACCTCTAAACTATACATCTACAGTTAACCCTCAACTTATTTATGCTCGTGTTGTAAATACAGCGACCTCTTGTTTTAGTGTATCGACATTTAACATTAATACACTTGCACTGCCTGAAGTAAACTATGATCAATCTTTAATAAGTTGTGGTGATAATTATGAATTTGAACAACAGTGGAATTTAACTGACATAGAGCTTCTTATTTTAGAAGGAAGACAATACGGAATAGAGTTTACTTACTTTGAATCTGAAACGGATTTAATAAGTGACAGTAATAGAATTCTTAATCCAGAGAATTATACAAATACAAGTTTTCCTCAAACACTTTTTGTTAAAGTAAAAAATGTGAGTACTGGTTGTTTTTCAACCGTACCCTTTTCTTTGATTATTAATACACCTCCAGCAATAAATGATATAGAAACTTACAATGCCTGTGAGAATAGTGACAATAGTCTAGATTTAAATGACATCAATGAAGTACTAATGGATAATACTTATAATGTACTTATAAGTTATCATACAAGTGAAGCAGATGCTGAACTAAATGAAAATCCGCTTAATACCGACTACACTTATCAAAATACTGCAGAAACTTTATTTGTTAGAGCAGAATATAGTACTACGCATTGTTACGCGGTGTATCCTTTTCAACTAATTATTGATCCACTTCCTGTAGCTCATCAACCTGTTGATTTAGTAGCTTGTGATGATGATACTGATGCTGCTTTTCTATTTGATTTAACATCTCAAAATACCACAATACTTAATGGTCAAAATCCTAATGACTTTTCTTTGAGTTATCACAATTCTCTAATCAATGCTATTGAAAATATTACACCTCTTGACACAGATTATTTAGCTTATGATGGACAAATCATTTTTGCTAGAGTTGAAAACAATACAACTGGCTGTTTCGATACCACTCAGTTTTCTATAGTGGTAAATCCTTTACCAATATTTGATATTGATGACCAAGTCATTTGTTTAAATAATTTACCATTATCAGTCTCAGCATATACTGGTAATCCAACTGATGCTTATGCATGGTCTACAGGTTCAGGTTTATCTGAAATTGATATCTATGAAACTGGTACCTACTCCGTAACCATAACAAATGAATTTGGTTGCGATTATACAAGTACGTTTAATGTTACTGAATCCGAGTCTGCTATTATTGATGTCGTAGAAACCATAGATTTTTCTGATCCTAATAATATTACAATAACTGTTAATGGTATTGGTAATTACCTCTATCAACTCAATGACTTACCTGTGCAAACATCTAATGTATTTGTAAATGTACCTCTGGGCTATAATACTATTAGAGTTATAGACCAAAATGGCTGTGCTCAAGTCACTAGAGAAGTTATAGTAATTGATGCACCTAAGCATATGACACCAAATAACGATGGTGATTTTGACACTTGGCATATCGTTGGTATAGAAACACTGCCTGGAACTGTAATTCATATTTTTGACCGTTATGGTAAACTTTTAAAAGAGTTAAATTCTAATACCACTGGTTGGGATGGCACCTATAATGGCAATCAAATGCCTACTGGTGATTATTGGTATCTTGCAACAGTAATCCAAAACGGAAAATCTTTTGAAGTCAAAGGACATTTTGCGCTTCGTCGTTAATACAAACAGATTATCCTATTTAACATCCTATTCCAATTTAAGTAAAAGCGAGATGCTTATCTTTGCCTTCCCTTAAAAATGAAAATGAAACGATCACTTTTAGTTGTCACCTTTTTGTTTTCTCTATTGAATTACGCGCAAAATATTTCAGTAGATAGCCAAACCTATACTCCTCAACAACTTATTGAAGACATTCTTATTGATAGTGATTGTATTGAAAATGTAGTAGTAACGAATGTGTCTGGTGGTGATTTTAATGGTACTGATTTAAGTTATGGTTTTTTTGATGCTTCTGGAACATCTTTTCCTTTTCAAAGCGGTTTAGTATTAAGTACAGGACGATTGCAAAATGTTCCAGGTCCAAACAATAATCTAAGTGATGACGATGCACCTAATTGGGCTGGAGATACAGATTTAGAAAATGTCCTAAATGAATCTAATACATTTAATGCCACAATATTAGAATTCGATTTTACATCTGTGGCCTCACAAATAAGTTTTCGCTATTTATTTGCATCAGAAGAATACCAGGAAAACAATCCCAATAGTTGTAATTTCTCAGATTTATTTGGATTTTTAATTCGTCCTACAGCTGGGCAAAATCAATATGAAAATATTGCTTTGATACCAGACACTAATATTCCTGTTAAGGCAACTACAGTAACACCTGGAGTTCCTGGTTCTTGTCCTCCACAAAATGAAACTTATTTCGGGAATTACAATGGTACCAATGCACCTATTAATTTCAATGGACAGACTGCAGTGTTAACCGCAACAGCCAATGTTATTCCTAATACGAGTTATCATGTGAAATTAGTAATTGCTGACGAGCAAAATTTTAGATATGATTCTGCTGTTTTTTTAGAAGCCGCAAGTTTTCAATTATCTACGAACTTAGGACCAAACAGATTAATTGCAACAGCTAATTCACTTTGCGAAGGAGAAACATTAGAACTTTCTGCAAATCAGACAGGATTACCTTCTTACGATTGGTTTAAAGATGGTGTTTTAGTGGAATCTACTCCAAGTGGATGTACTAATTGCGGCACTTATACAGTTACTGAACCTGGAACCTACACCGTTGAAGTTGGTTTAGCTAATGGTTGCATCTCATATGGCGAAATTGTCATTGAATCTTCTCCTTTACCTGTTGGTTACGATTCTATCTTAGTAGAATGTGATCTTAATCAAGATGGTTTAACTACCTATAATTTATTTGATGCGACTTCCGACTTAACTAACAATGACAACTCGATCGTAATTTCAGACTTTTTTCTTAACGAAGCTGATGCTAGAGTAAACGAAAATGCTATAATGAATGCCTCTAGCTTTCAAAATGAATTTCCTTTTCAAACTATTTTTACTAGAATTGTAAATGCTGCTAACTGTTTTACTATTGCCGAATTAGAGTTACAAACCTCAAATAATATTTTAAATATTCCAGATTTAGAAACTTGTGATGGCATTACAATAGATGGTTATGCTGATTTCACTTTAAATGATATAGAAGTATCTATTCAAAATCAAATACCTACAGGTGCATTATTTTCTTATTACGCCACTGAAGAAGATGCTTTTAACGACACTAATATGTTGCCTAACACTTATGAAAATGCAACTGTAAATTTTCAAACCCTATTTGTAAAAGTTGAAAATAATAATCAATGCTTTAGCATTTCAACTGTAAATCTTGTGGTATTGTACACACCTGTTCTCGAAGTCGATGAAACCGTCTTTTATTGCACTGATACCTTTCCTGAAACCATAACCTTAAACGGAGGTATACTAAATGATTTACCTAATAACTATTATTACGAATGGTTATACAACGGAGTTACAACAGATGTAAACACCTCTTTTAATGAGGTCAATGAAACTGGAACCTATACTGTTATAATTACTGATCCAAACGGCTGCTCTGCTAGTAGAACAATAACCGTTAATCCATCAAGCTCAGCAACTATAGAAAGTGTTTCTGTTGAAGGTATTTATCCTAATAATACCATTACTATTAATGTTTTGGGAGATGGTGATTACGAATATGCATTAGATAATAGTAATGGCTTTTATCAAGAAAGTCATATGTTTTCGAGTATTCCTGGCGGCTTTCATACGGTTTTTGTTAGAGATACAAATGGTTGTAAAACTATTGACGAAACAATTTCAGTTCTTGGGTTCCCAAGTTTTTTTACTCCGAATGGTGACACACAAAATGATATATGGCAAGTGGTTGGATCAAATACACAATTCAACTTAATAGAAACTGTTCAGATATTTAATCGCTACGGAAAATTAATTACTGAGCAAACCACAACAAGTAGTGGTTGGGATGGTTCTCTCAATGGAAAAGACTTACCTAGTGACGATTATTGGTTTGTTGCCAAATTCTTAGATGGCAAAACTTATACTGGACATTTTGCTTTGAAACGGTAAGTATATATTTTATTCTTTTACTCTAGTTTAAATAACATTAGTAATGCTATTTAAAACATGTTATACCTTATTTATAAAAACTTTAGTAGTACTCGATTTTCTAATGAAGCAAAAAAGAGTTAAAATATCAACACACAAAATCCCTTGAACAATCAGACGACTTTATTTCTTGCTTAATAAAAATGTCTTTGATATTGGAATAGGTTAGAGAACGTGCTAATAAAATGGTTGAAGCCATAAGGACAAGTTTATAAATTATGTAACAGGCATTGTTACATAATTATTAAAATTTAATCTTCATATTTTATAATATAGCTATCTTTAAAAGTAATTTCTTATTAAAAGATGCAAAAGCTATTAGTTCTTTATACGTTACTATTTTCGATGATTCTTTATGCTCAAAGTATTAAGCCAACAGATAGTACATTAATTTATTATAAATTATCTAGAACCCAATTTGAAAATGGCAAATTAGATAGCTCACATTTTTATGCTAAAAAAAGTTACGATTTAGCAAAAAAACATAAAAGGGATTCTATGCTAACAATGGTAGTAACCACATTGAGTTATGTTGAGCCAGATTTAAATAAAGCGTTAACTTACCTTGAAGAAGCAGCAATTATTGCAAAAAAAAACAAAAACTGGAGCCGTTTAGCAAATATATACCATGTTAAAGGCTCTAAATATGGACACAATAATAATGATGATAAAGCCTTACTCACTTTTCTAAAATTAGATTCTTTATTTAGTAAACGTAAATGCAATGCGTTTTTAGAGGCAATGAATAAAGTAAACATTATAAATGTTTTAGAAACTTCACGTAGTTTAAACGACACGACTGTTTTTCCTCAAATTGACAGATTAATAAAGGAGGGCTTGCTTATTAAAGATGTTGTACCATCAGATGTTCCATTTGCGATACTCTTACAGCATAAAGCCGAACTTTATAAAGTACGTAAACAAAAAGATAAAGCTCTATTTTATTATAATGAAGCATTAAAAAGAACTGTAAAAAAATCTAATTATTTGCGACAAGCTTTAATCTATAAAGATATGGCTGAGTTTTACGAAATGAATCTTCAGAATGATTCTGCATTAGTGTATTATAAAAAGCAATTAAGGGTTATTAATAAAACGGTGGATACCATGCAAATGGCTGTTTCTAATTATAAAGCTGCTGCGTTTTATGCTAAAACAAAAAAGCCGTTTTTAGCTCTAGAGCATATTAAAAAATCGAAAGAATTATTCCTTATTGGTGAGTATATGAGAGATGAAGATGACTATCGAATAAATACTATAGCTTCTCAAGCGTATTACGAATTAGGGAATTTTGAAGAAGCTTACAAAGCTTCAAAAAAAGCCAATCGTTTATTAGAAATCATTCAAACAGATAATAATAATGAAAACGTAGTGGAACTTGAAACCAAATATCAAACAGAAAAAAAAGAACAAGAAATAAAGCTTCTAACCTCAGAAAACGAACTTATAGAAAAACAAAAGAAAAATCAGCAGCTCATTTTATTAAGTACTATAACAATCTCTACTTTAGCTGCCCTATTTTTATTCTTTTTGTTTAAAAGCAGAAGAAAAGTCAACACTAAACTTAGAGAGTTAGATGCTACAAAATCGCGTTTCTTTGCTAATATATCTCACGAATTCCGTACACCATTAACTTTAATTTCTAATCCTATTGATGAGGCTATAGAAGATAACTCACTTCCAGAAGGAAAAAGAGAACAGTTTAAAGTTGCCAAACGTAATTCTGATCGCTTATTAACCTTAGTCAACCAATTACTAGATTTATCTAAGATAGATGCGAATCAATTAAAACTAAATATAGAAAAGGCAGAACTCATACCTTTTATTGCAGCGTTGGCAGATTCATTTTCGTATAGTGCAGAGCAAAAAGAGGTTAGTTATCTAGTAAATGCAGAACGTAACTCAACTGAAGTCTATTTTGATAAAGATGCCATAGAAAAAATTGTAACCAATCTTATTGCTAATGCCATTAAATACACACCAAGTAAAGAAGAAATAAAATTGAGCTGTAGTATCGTTGATGACCAACTTTTATTTGAAGTTAAAAATTCTGGTTCACAGTTAACTCAAAAGGAAGCTAAAGTTGTGTTTAATCGTTTTTACCAAACCAATGAAGATAATAGTGGTTCTGGTATAGGTTTAGCATTGGCTAAAGAATTAGTGGATTTGCACAAAGGAAACATTGCCGTTAATATTACGGAAGATAATTGGATTAGTTTTTCTGTGAAACTTCCTGTTGACTATAATAGCTATAAAAATGAAACGTTTACGACTTCGACTTTAAAAGAAAATAGTTCAAAGGTTGAAATATATAATGATATTACAGATGAGCAAGAGGCTGATGTAGCCATTAACGATAATAAACCAATTTTATTAATTGTAGAAGACCATGCAGATATACGCAATTTAGTTAAGAATTTATTTAGTGATACCTATAGTGTTCTAACTGCTACAAACGGAGAAGAAGGTGTCAATTTAGCAATAGAGCATGTACCAGATATTATTATATCGGATATAATGATGCCAATAAAAGATGGGATTGTCTTAACACAACATCTTAAAAACGATGAGCGTACAAGTCATATCCCAATTGTATTATTAACAGCAAAAGCTGGTGATAATAATGAATTATTAGGTATAGAAGTAGGAGCAGATGATTATATAACCAAGCCTTTTAATTCTAAAATTTTAACGACCAAGGTTGAAAAACTTATTGCAAATAGACGCCTTTTACAAGAACGTTATAGCCAAGAATTGGTGTTATTGCCAAAAGATGTAGCGATTACTAATATCGATGAGCAATTTTTAGAGCGCTTGCAAAATGTTTTAGATACTAATTTGGTAGAGCCAACGTTTAGTGCAAGCAGTTTTAGTGAGGCTATAGGTATGAGTCGTATGCAACTGCATAGAAAATTAAAAGCACTAACTGGTCTTACCACTTCAGAATTTATTCGTTCGCAACGTTTAAAGTTAGCTGCAGAACTTCTTAAACAATCTAATACCAATGTTTCTCAAATTGGATATAGCGTTGGCTTTAATGATCATGCTTATTTTAGTAAATGCTTTAAAGAACTCTATAACTGTACACCTACGGAATATGCTAACAAAGCATAACTATCTTAACATAAGAGACCACTATTGTTTATAATAATTTAGAGCAATGTTACAATAGTTATAACCCTTGTTACAATTCTAATACCCTTACTTTTTTATTACACCTAGTTTTACTACAAATTATTAAGCATAAACTTATGTGAACCTATTTGCTGTGAAAAAAAAATCCTATTCTGGAGATATTGAAAAACTAGATGTTAAGCAAATCTATATAAATATTAAGCATTTAGATAAAGGATATTATAAACTAAAAATCGTGCATAAAAACAAAATTATTAAAAGCACACATTTTGTAAAAAAGTAGAACATATGAAAACAAAACTAACCTTAGTATTATTTCTCGTTTCAACACTCGTAATAGCTCAACAAGGCATTAACTATAAAGCGCTTATTAAAGACGATTTGGGTAATGTGATTTCTTCACAGCCTATAACTATACAATTTATTATTTACGAAGGATCAGCTTTGTCTAATAATGTTTATCAAGAAATACATCCTATTACCACAACAGCTAATGGTTTGGCAATAGTAAATATAGGTGAAGGTACAACAAGTGATAATTTTACATTAATAAATTGGGGAGAAGACGACCACTTTCTTAATGTACAAATAGATACTGGTTCTGGTCTGGTAGATATAAATACTACACAATTTATGGCAGTACCTTATGCTATACATGCTAAAAGTTTAGAAACTAATGCAATAAAAATTGATGATTTAAGTGATGGAAAATCTGATCCTGACGGTTCATCACTATTTATTGGCGTAGGTGCAGGCTTAAACGATGATGGTTCAGATAATAAAAATATATCTATAGGATATCAGTCTTTATATTCTAATACAACGGGAGAATTTAATGTAGCAACAGGACGTGAATCTTTATATTCTAATACAGCAGGACAAGATAATGTAGCAATAGGATATGAGTCTTTATATTCTAATACAATTGGAAATTTTAATGTAGCGACAGGAAGCTTTTCTTTATATTCTAATACAACAGGATACGGTAATCTAGCAACAGGATTTCAATCTTTATTTTCTAATACAATAGGAATTAATAATGTAGCGACAGGCTTTCAATCATTATATTCAAATGTCTCCGGCAATTTTAATATAGCAACTGGTCGTAGTGCCCTTTGGTCAAACACAACAGGAAATAATAATGTTGCAGTAGGTGCTTACGCACTTAGGGCTAACGTTAATGGAAATTGGAATATTGCTATTGGAACTGATGCGCTTAGGCGTAATACAACAGGAAATAGTAATGTGGCAAATGGTAGAAGCGCACTTATAAATAATACAACTGGTAGCAATAACGTAGCAAACGGCTTTCATTCACTATATTCAAGCACAACAAGCAATAATAATACTGCAATAGGCTATCGAACTTTATATTCTAATACAACGGGTAGTAATAATGTAGCTCATGGCTTTGAATCTTTATATAGCAATACAGAAGGAGGGTTTAACGTAGCGAATGGTTCTTCTGCTCTCTATTCTAATACAGAAGGATTCGATAATGTTGCGGCTGGTTATTACTCGCTTTACTCTAACACAACAGGAGTTAGAAATGTTGCAAATGGTACTTTTGCACTTTTAGAAAATACAATAGGGAATAATAATACTGCATCTGGTAATGGATCACTTACAAATAATACAACTGGTGGATTTAATTCAGGTTTAGGTAACGGTGCATTAAAAAATAGTACAACTGGTAGTTATAATACTGGCGTAGGTAATGATGCACTAAATAATGTTACTACCGGGAGTAATAATATTGGTATTGGTGCAGACTCTAGAGTGCCTAATGCTTCAGGTTCTCATCAGGTACGTATTGGTAATACCCAAATTTCTTACGCAGGTATTCAAGTACCATGGACAATAACATCAGATAAACGTTGGAAAGATAACATACGTGAGTTACCATATGGTCTCAATATGCTAATGCAATTACAACCTGTAGATTATACACGTAAAAACAATGAAAATAAAACTAGAGAAATGGGTTTTATCGCTCAGGACCTAGAAGCACTACTTACAAAAGTTGGTTATACAGATCAAGGCTTTTTAACCAAAGATGATGATGGTTATATGAGCGTACGTTATAATGATATTATTGCATTACTCACTAAAGCCATACAAGAGCAACAACATATTATTGAGAGACAAAGTAATGATTTAAGAACTTCTAACAAAAACTATGAAGCCTTACTCACAAGAATAGAGCAGATAGAAGCTAAAATTTCAAATTAAGCATTTAAAAACTGAAATCATGAAACTGAAAATTATACTAACCCTTTTTTTATTGACACCATTATTGAGTTTTTCTCAACAAGGTATTAACTATAAGGCACTTATTAAAGACGATTTGGGTAATGTACTTACAGGTCAAACTATCGATATACGTTTTACCATACTTGTAGATGGTGGCGCAGGAGATTATATTGAAAAACATACTACAACAACAGACACTAATGGGATAGTTATTGTAAATATCGGGCAAGGCGATATGGTTGTACAAGGAGATTTTTTGTCTATTGATTGGACAACCAACATCACCCTTTTAAAAACAGAAATAGATTTAGAACAAGACGGTACTTATATAGAAATGGGAATAGAACCATTTAAATTCGTACCATATGCCATTCAAGCCATTAACGCATTAGAAGCAGATGTTGCTAAAAATGTTACTGGTTTAGAATATATAGATGAAACAAACGATGGTACAGATAATGGTGGATGGCGTTTAAAAAACACAAATGCAGGTTCTCATGGACCAATCGGGTTTAATGCCTTAGACTTGAGTACACAACCTATAGGTACTAATAATGGCGCAACAGGAAATTATTCTTTAGCCTTTGGGGTTTTTTCTAAAGCTTCTGGAAATAATGCGATTGCTTTAGGTGATGCAGCAAAAGCATTAGAGAGTAATTCTGTTTCAATTGGATTGAATTCAGAGGCTTCAGGCTTCAGTTCCATAGCTATGGGAAATAACACAATAGCATCAGGTCTTCATTCAATATCCATAGGAACAAGTACTGAAGCTACTGTAAATTATTCAATTGCATTAGGGAAAGACACAAAATCATCTGGCTTTCATTCGATAGCAACTGGACATAATACGGAGGCTACTGGATATTCATCTACAGCAATGGGAGATAATACAATGGCTTCTGGAGGTTATTCAACAGCCATAGGACGTAATACTGTAGCTTTTGATTTTCAAACATTTGCTGCTGGTACAAATACTTTAGCAAGTGGTGTTTCTTCAACTGCCTTAGGAAATAATACTACAGCTTTAGGGAGTAGTTCAACAAGTATTGGCCTTCATACAATTGCACGTTCTACAGCGTCAACAGCTTTAGGGAAATATAATAGTGCAATTTCAACTGGATTGTTTGTTGTTGGTAATGGTACTGATAATGAAAATAGAAAAGATGCTTTTATTATAAAAGAAGATGGGAAGGTTGGTATTGGAAGGAGTACACCTTCAAGTTTATTTGAAGTAGCACATCAAGATGGAGTACCAACATTTGGTGACCGAACCAATGCTTTAAGTATTAGACGTTTAAGTAACGGTCGATCTTGGCAATTTCATGTAACAAGTGATGGTTATTTAACGCTCTTTAACGATGGTGCATTTAGAGGAGCATTTAATGCTACAACTGGGACCTATTTACAAATATCAGATAGAAAATTAAAAAAAGACATTACCACACTTGAGGGTGGCACTTTAAACAAAGTGCTACAGCTTAACCCTGTAAGTTACCTCATGAAAGACCAAACAGATACCAAGCGTAATCATGGGTTAATCTCACAGGAGGTAAAAGAAATCTTCCCAAGTATTACACATTATGTTAAAGAGAGTGATCTACTTACGCTGTCCTATACAGAATTGATACCAATACTTATAAAAGCTATACAAGAGCAACAGCAGATCATTAAAAATCAAAATGAAAAAATAGAAGCACAATCTTTAGATAAAGCAGAAACAGATAAAACCTTACAAGCATTATTAAAGCGTATTGAAGCTATTGAGAATAGGCAATCTAATTAATGTTACATATGTAATACCATTTGTTACATGCTTTATATTTAATACACTTAGAACAAAATAAATTTGGCTTAAGAAATAAAGACATAAAATATGAGAAACTTTTTAATCCTTTTGATGGCTTTTTGTTTTACAAAAACAATCGCAGCCCAAACCATAGATAAATATAGTATAGACTCTGGTGGAGCTTCGGCTTCGGCAGGAGGTATTCAAGTTCTTTACACTATTGGAGAAGTCGTTGTACAAGAATACGATACTCCTACCCTTTTGGTATCCGAAGGTTTTATAACACCCGAACTTAAAGTTCGTATTAACCCTAAATTATTTTTACAAGGTCCCATTCTTAATCCTGCTAATGCAGGATTAATGAATGATGATTTGAGAGCTAATGGATATATACCAACAACAAGTCCTTACTCAGATAATGCAACCTGCAATGCTTCAGTGTTTAATGTCACTGGCAACGATGCTATTGTTGATTGGGTTTGGTTAGAACTGCGAGATAAAAATGATAATACCTCTATTATCTTATCGCAATCCGCATTATTACAGCGCGATGGTGATGTAGTTGCCACGGATGGTGTGTCGTCTATTAATCCTAATATTTTGGCAGATGACTATTATGTAGTGGTTAACCATAAAAATCACTTAGGTGTTATGACCAATACGCCTGTGCTTATTAAAGCCACTTCAACACCTTCAGTAGTAGATTTTACTGATACAAGTACTACAACTTTTGGTACACAGGCACAAGTAGAACTTTCATCTGGTAATATGGCACTTTGGGCAGGTGACGTTAATGGTGATGGTATCGTTAATTTTTCTGGTGATATTAATCGTGTTTTAACAGACATCATTTTGTTTCCTGCTAATACAAGTTTTAGTACCAGTTATGATTTTGTTGACGGGTATTTTCAGTCTGATGTTTTCCTAGATGGTAATGTGTCCTTTTCAAATGAGAATAACCAAATACTATTATCCATACTCTTATATCCATTAAATACAAGTTTTAGCTCGCAATACAATTTATTTGAAGAGCAATTGCCTTCACCATCAGCATTTAGAAATGCTACACAACTTAATCTTGATATGCAACGCTTACAACAAGCATTAGAATTATTAAATAATTAAAAATATATAAACATGAAAAAAACAATTACTTTTTTAGCAATATTTATTTGCACATTATCATTAGTTTCACAGAATGTCACCTACGATTTACGCTGGAACTCCAGTAGTTCTTTATACGAACTTTACGTCACAAGAGATCTAACTGCTGTAGCTCCAGTAACAACAGGTGGTACATCTTCAGTAACTATTGTGTTTCCTACAGATGGAGCCTCTGGTACAAGAACAGTATCACATACAAGTGAAAGTGTATCGACTTATAATTCAGCAGGTATTATTCGAAGTCCTGGTGCAGCAACTGATAATGATTATTATGTATTTAACTCCACTGGAGGTGCGAGTTACATTGGTGTTTTAAATGCTAATATAGAAGTCCTATGGATGACATTTACACCATCTGATGGTAATTCTGAAGCGCGATTATTTGTAAATGATACGGATCCTAATTCTACAGATACTGGTATGATGGGTATAAATGCAAGATCAGAATTTTTCACAATTACTACCGCGGGTTCTGTTGATGAGTTTGGAGGGAATATACTAAATATATCAGAGGTTGATGAAGTGACAAAATTAACTGTATATCCAAACCCAACTTCAGATGAAGTAAACATTAAATCAAGTCGTTCAATAGACCGTATTGAGGTTTATGATATCTTAGGGAAACAAGTAAAGGCAGTAAAGAGTGCAAATAAAATAAATGTTTCTGATTTAAATTCAGGAATATATCTCTTTAAAATATGGATTGGTGAACAAGTACAAACCAAAAAAATAGTTGTAGAGTAAAGTAGTAAACTAAAATCATAAGTTCTACCAATGAGCAAATTACAATACATTTATTGAATAATTAAAAAGCATTGTATAACTTTACTTTATGGGCAACTTTAAAGTAAAGTTATTTTTTTTATGCTTAATCTTAAGTACTAGCTTTATTTGGTGTCAACAAACCAAACAATTTTCTTTTAGAAACCTTACCGTTAATGAAGGGCTCTCTCAAAATAGTGTAGTTAGTATTGCTCAAGATTCTATAGGTTATATTTGGTTTGCTACACAAGATGGTCTCAATAGATACGACGGAAAATCATTTGTTCATTACAATAAGCAATACCAAGATGTTACACGCTCAAATTATGCGCAATTAGGTCAATTACTTTCAGACTCTTTTGGTGACTTTTGGTCTTATAGCTCTAACGAAACTATAGAAAAATACAATTATGAGACTCAACTTTTTGATTCTATTACACCAATAAAAAGTGGAACAATTCTTCATAGAAAAGACAAAGAAACTTTATGGGTTGGTACTTTACAAAATGGGTTAGCTTCTGTAAATCTAAAAACTCAGAGTGTAAAATTTCTTTTTAAAGAACAGTTAAAAAACACTTCCGTTTTTGAAATAAAAACAATTGATAATTCTATTTTTTTAGGAACCAGTAAAGGTATTTTTAAAATTGATGACACTATAATTTCTCATATCTCTTTTACCAACAATTATGCAGTAAGTAGTATAATAAAACGTAATCAACAACTAATTTTCGGAACCTATGGGGATGGTATCCAAATAATAGATTTGCAATCAAATACATTATCTCAAGCCCATAAAAACTTCGCCCCAAACAATCTCAATATTCAAGATCTATTTTTAGATTCAAAATTACGATTATGGATCGCAACCTATGGTGAAGGCCTATATTTATCTGATTTAGATAATAAGTTATTAAACTTTAAAGCGAATAAAGAAGATCCATTTGCTATACACTATAATGACATTTTAAAAATTTATGAAGATAACACCGGGAATATATGGTTTGGCTCAGATGGAACAGGGTTGAGTTATTATGATGAACATTTAGTGAAATTTAATACCTTAACCAGTAAACAAGTTCCAGATGATATTAGTGTAGATGTAGTACGCTCTATTGCAGTAGACACTCATGATGTAATTTGGCTTGGCACCTCTGGTAAAGGACTTACAAGAATCGATAGAAAGAATAAATCATTTAAAACATTTACAACACAAAACTCAAAATTGTCTAGTGATAGAATAATGAGTTTGTTAATAGTTGGAGATAATTTGTGGATTGGACATCAATCTAATGGTTTACAGATCCTTAAATCTAATGGTGAATTTCAATTTTTCCCTGAATTAGATAATCGTGCAATTTGGAAAATTTACAAAGATGCCAATAATGATATTTGGTTATGTACAAGAACTGGTGGACTAATAAAATATGACTCAACTCTTGGCATTATCCAGATTTACAATAGCAATAACTCTAATCTCCCTAATAATATTAGAACTCTAGAACAAGGAAAGGAAAATACATTATGGGTTGGTACAGATAATGAGGGTTTATACAAATTAGATAGTGAGTCTACAAAAATTGAAAAAATAGATAAAGTAGAAGATAAAATAAAATCATTGTACTATTCTGATGGCACACTATGGATTGGTACTAATGGTAACGGGATTAAAAATATAAATGAAAAAACACTTAAAGTAACTACATATAATTTTGAATTTGGTTTGCCAAACAAAGTCGTTTATGGACTCCTAAAAGATGAAAATGGTAATCTATGGGTAAGCACTAACAAAGGGATTTCTAGATTTAACCCAAACGACCAATATAAACATTATGTCGAAAATTTTACCATTGTAAATGGTCTACAAGCGTACGAGTTTAATACTGGAGCATATTTTAAAGCGCCAGATGGTGAATTTTACTTTGGTGGAATCGAAGGTGTTAACTGGTTTCACCCAAAAAACATATCCTATAATGAAGTTCTACCAAAAACTATAATCTCAAAATTTGAGGTCTTTGGTGATGAACAACAAATTAAACCTGATTTGGATTTTAAACACGATAACAATACAATGACTTTCACTTTTGCAAGTCTACATTTTTCTCAACCTGATAAAAACTTCTTTAGTTATAAGTTAGAAAACCATGATGAAGATTGGTCTGTTTCTACATATAAAAATTTTGCACATTACACCAACTTACCACCCAACGATTATACTTTCAAAGTAATGTCTAGTAACTATGAAGGCATTTGGAACAAAACACCAGTAACTTTTAGTTTTACTATAAACAACCCATGGTATAAAACTAACCTTGCGTATACCATTTACGGTCTTTTACTTATCTTAACTCTCTATACTATTTATAGTTATTTTAAATTTAAATGGAAGCTAGAAACTCAGGTAAAATTAGAACATGCTGAAGCTAAGCGTTTACAGCAATTGGATGATTTTAAAACCAAGTTATATACTAATATATCACACGAATTTAGAACTCCTTTAACTCTAATCTCTGGCCCCATAGACAAACAACTCGCAAATAAAGCTATAAAAGATAGCGATAAGAAAGAGCTACAATTAGTAAAACAAAATGCTTTGCGTTTGTTAGGTCTTGTTAACCAAATGATGGATTTATCATTAATTGATGCTGGTCAAATTAAACTTAAAGTACAAGAAGGAAATTTAGGGATTATTTTAAAACAATTAGTGTCTGCCTTTCAGTATAAAGCAAACGAAAAACAAATAACAATTATATCCTCCGTTGATAAACTTGAAAACTGTTGGTTTGATAAGGACATTATTGAAAAAATAGGCTCTAACTTATTATCTAATGCGGTAAAATATGCTCCTGAAACATCAGAAATTTATTTAGATGCTAAAGAACAAAACAATCAATTATTTCTTTCAGTAATTAACCAAAACAACCAAGTAAAAGCAGATAAATTAGGAAAGCTTTTTGAGCGTTTTTATCAAAACAATGAAGCTACAGATGGTATTGGAGTTGGCTTAGCATTGGTAAAAGATTTAGTTACACTTTCTAAAGGAACCATTTTAGCTAATACGCTTCAAGATGACAAGATTCAATTTAATGTAAGCTTACCAATACATAAAAATGCTTTTGAGATATTTGAAATTGTAGCTTCTAAAAAGTCAAAAGAAAAAGAAGTACTTATCTTAAAATCTTATACGCAAAAAAATAAACAAACGATTGTAATCATTGAAGATGAGCAAGATATTTTAGACTTTGTATCATCAATATTTCAAGATCATTATAATATTATTAAGCTAACGAAAGCAACAAAAGCATTAGACCTTATTAGAAAAGAACTTCCTGATTTGGTAATAAGTGATATTATGATGCCAGAAGTAGATGGTTTAGAGTTATGTAATCAATTAAAAAAAGATGCTCTTACGAGTCATATACCAATTATCTTACTTACAGCAAAAGTAACACAAGAACAACAAAAAGAAGGCCTAGAAACTGGTGCTGATGCATACGTTACCAAACCATTTAATGCAGATATTCTAAAAATACGTGTGTCAAAGTTAATTGAAACTAGAGAACAATTAAAACAGCGTTTTAATGAACAACCTATTTTAACTAAGGCTCTAGAAGTTACATCTGTAGAAGCTGAATTTATGCAACGCTTAAAAGACGTTTTAGATAAGCATTTAGTAGATCCAGAATTTACATCAAAAGCTTTTAGTAAGTATATGCTAATGAGCAGAACACAATTACACAGAAAATTAAAAGCTGTAGTTGGCATGACGACTTCAGAATTTATAAGATCACAACGCTTATTATTAGCAAGAGACGCACTTAAAAAAGGGACAACAATTTCTGAGACTGCTTATTTAGTAGGATTTAATTCTGTAAGTTACTTTATTAAGTGTTTTAAAAATATCTACAAAGAGACTCCTTCACAATTTTTAGAAAAAAAAGCCTGATTTCATAAGGTTTTTAGCACATGTAACATATATACTACATCTTGAAACATATGTAGCACCTCTCATTCTACTTCTCAAATAGCTTTGTAAATGCAAGATAAGAATTGCAAACAATGGCTAAAAAAAACACAATAAAGAAAGTAGAAAACAGCCTACCATCACAACTTTATATAGCTGTAGATCATCTCAAAGATGGTGTATATCAATTAAACATTATGAATAATAACACAGTTGTATCCTCAATAAAATTTAAAAAATGAAGACGAAACTCACATTTTTAATGCTTCTAATTTCAATAATTCTGTTCGCACAAAATGGTATTAATTATAAAGCACTAATAAAAGACACAAATGGTAATGTTATTTCAAATGAAACGATACAAATTAGGTTTAGTATCATACGTGGTTCAGGTATTTTAGCTTACCAAGAAACTCAAAATATTACGACTACTAATAGTGGATTAGCAATTGTAACTATTGGAGAAGGTGTTCCTCTTGGAGGAGTTACATTCGATCAAATAGATTGGAGTCTCGATTCACATGAATTAGCTGTTTCAATAGATTTAGGTTCAGGGTTCATTAATATGGGAAGTTCAGATATTAATTATGTACCTTATTCTATAAGGGCATCTAGTGCAACTACTGCAGAAGTAGCGGGGAATGTTGAAGGTCTTGTCTACAAAAATGAAGGCAATGGAACAGGGTGGAGATTACGAGATAGAGGTGTAAATGCTAGCGAAGGTTATGGAGCAATAGGGTTAAACGCTATAGATTTGAGCTCTTCCGATGCTAATAGTCTTTCACTTATTTATCCATACGGTGCCACTGGTGATTATTCATTTGCTATAGGAGAACTCACTATTGCTAATGGCGATTATTCCATAGCAATGGGTTATAACTCTCGAGCCAGTGGAGCTTATTCAATAGCTATGGGAAACAATACAGTAGCTAATGGATTTTCTTCTACTGCAACAGGTCGAGAAACCTTAGCATCTGGAAACTATACAATAGCCTTTGGTAGAGATTCTGAAGCTTCAGGGTCACAGGCCGTAGCTATGGGAGATAATACAGAAGCTAGTGGAATTACCTCTATTTCGACAGGATATTACTCTAGAGCATTAGGAGCATACTCAGCAGTATTTGGTTACTATAATGAAGCTTCAAGTCTTGCTTCTGTAGCTTTCGGAAGATATAATGTTGGTGGTGGTAATGCTTTAAATTGGATTGGTAATGATCCTTTATTTGAAATAGGTATAGGAACTTCAGATGGCAATAGAGAAAATGCAGTTACCGTTTTAAAAAATGGAAATGTAGGTATAGGCAATAATAACCCACAAGAATTATTACACGTTTCTGGTATAGTACGCATTGGTAATGAAACCTTAGAAGATACTGGGTCTAATCAACTATCATTTGGAGCTAGTGTAATACCTGATACAAATAATGCTTACAGATTAGGAAATTCAAGTAGCAGATGGATTGGTGTTTGGGCAACTGATGGTACTATAAACACATCTGACAAGCGCGAAAAGAAAAATATTAAAGAACTAAATTATGGGTTAGCAGAAGTATTACAAATGCAACCTGTAAGCTTCAATTGGAAAAACAAAAACAATCCAGATCTTAAATTAGGGCTCATAGCACAAGATCTGCAAACACTAATCCCAGAAGTCGTCAAATCTCACACTTGGGAAAAAGATGAAATCTCAGGTCAATTAACTAAAAAAGAGTTAGAACGTTTGGGTGTCTACTATTCTGATTTAGTACCTGTACTTATTAACGCCATTAAAGAACAACAAGATCAAATAAAGACTCTCAAATCTACACTTCAAAATAAAGAAAAAACTAATCAAGAACAGTCTCAGCTCCTAAAATCACTTTTAGATCGTGTAGAAGCTTTAGAACAATCTAATAATTAAAAATAGAAATCATGAAATTATTAAAAACACTTACAATTATTTTATTTTCAATACTAACCTTCTCTTGCAGTAGTGATGATGACTCTTCAGGTGGGGATAATGATATGCCAACAACTGCCGAATTATTAACTACAGGAACTTGGTACCTCCAATCTAAAACGCCCGGAAGTTTTTCTGATTGTGAAAAAAATAGTTCATTTAAATTCAATGCAAATGATACTGTAGATGTAGAATCTTTTGACGATAGTTCTGGGAATTGTGAATCTCAAGGAGTAGTAAATACAGCATATACTCAAAACGGAAATAACTTAACAATTACTTTGGGTTCAGATACTATAATGGCAACAATAAACAGTATTTCTGAAACCACTCTAAATATTACGGATGATATTGGCGATACTATTATGTTTGATAAAATCCAAGGATAATATTAATAATAGTTAAATATATAGAATTATGAAATCTGCTTTTTCAATCTTTTTTGCCCTATTTTTTTCGCTTTTTGCACATTCACAAAACGGCATCAACTATAAAGCACTTATTAAAGATGTTAATGGAAATGTGCTTGCATCGTCACCAATAAGTATTCAGTTTATTATTTATGAAGGTGCAGCACTTACAAACAATGTCTATCAAGAAAGTCATACTATTAATACAGATTCAAATGGTTTTGTAATGGTACATATTGGAGATGGTACAACAAGTGGCAACTTTAATACGATTAACTGGGGAAACGATGAACACTTTTTAAATGTACAAGCTAATATTGGCTCTGGGTTAATAGATTTAGGAACTACTCAATTTATGTCTGTGCCTTATGCAAAAAATGCAGAAAAAGCAGATAATGTTACCGGACTTGAAGCCCTAGATGAAGGAAATGGTATAGGTTATAGAATTATTGGAAGAGATATAACCAATTATGGACCAATTGGGGAAAATGCTGTTGATTTAACTATTTCAAATTCTAATTCTGATGATTATGGAGCTACTGGTACTAATTCGTTTGCTGTTGGTTATAAAGCCAAAGCTTCTGGTCATGGTTCTATATCTTTGGGTCGGTTATCACGAGCAGCTAGTATAAATACAATTGCAATTGGTGAATTTTCTGAAGCCCTAGGAGTAGCAGCATATGCATTTGGATTCGGAGCAAGAACAGAAATGGATGAATCAATGTCTATAGGAATCCAAACTTTAACACGTGGTTATAAATCTCTTGCACTAGGTTATAAAACACTAACTCGTTCATATGCAGAAACTGCAATTGGGACATTTAATTCGGATTACAGTCCTATTTCCAATTATTTATGGAATGATAATGATCGACTATTTGTCATTGGTAATGGAGTAGATGAAGATAATAGAAGCAATGCATTAACCATTTTAAAGAATGGAGATGTAGGTATTGGTACAGAAAACCCTCAAGAATTATTACATCTTCAAGGAACATTAAGAATAGGTGATGAAACCATACGAGATGCTGGAAACAATGCTTTACGTATTAATGCAGCATTAATACCAGATTTTGACGACACCAATGTTTTAGGTAATCCAACTCAGCGTTGGAGAACTTTATATGCAGTAAATGGTACAATCAATACGTCAGACAGACGCGAAAAGAAAAATATTCATGATTTAGGCTATGGCTTAAACGAAGTATTACAAATGAAACCAATTAGTTTTAATTGGAAAAATACAAACAATCCTGATCTTAAATTAGGACTTATTGCACAGGATTTACAAGCATTAATTCCAGAAGTGGTAAAATCGCATGCTTGGGAAGCAGATGAAGTAACAGGTCAATTAACCAAAAAAGAATTAGACCGTTTAGGCGTGTATTATTCAGATTTAGTACCTGTACTTATTAAAGCTATCCAAGAGCAACAAAGTATAATTGATTCTCAAAATAATAGAATTAACAACATAGAAGCAAAATTAAATGTTCTTATAGAAGAAAAAAAGGCATCATAATTAATTCAAATAAAAAATAGCATGAAAAACCTTATATCATTTTTTTTCATTTTGTCGAGTACAATTAGCTTGGCGCAATTTAACTCTGCTCAAATTGATAGCATTATTAGTAATACAGTTAAAGCTAATGGACCAGGAGTTATTATATATGTAAAACAAAAAGATAAAGTGTTATATGAAAAAGCATTTGGTAAGGCGAGTATGGAGCTCGATGTAAATATGAAAACCAAAAATGCATTCAATATCGGTAGTATTAGCAAAGAGTTTACTGCTATGAGCATTTTACAATTAAAAGAGAAAGGAAAGTTATCGTTAGAAGATAACCTTAATATGTATTTCCCAAATTTTTCAAAAAACGGAGATAAGATAAAAATTAGACATCTCTTATCTCATACGTCTGGACTTAAAAGTCATACCGATACCATTTGGGCTAATACAGATGGAAGAAAGTATTTTGAATCTATGGAAAATGTGCTCAACTATTTTAAAAAAGATGTTGTAAAATTTGAACCTGGAGAAAAACATGATTACAGTAATGTGAACTTTAATTTACTAGCTTTTATTATCGAAAAGGTCTCTGGTATGTCATACTCAGAATATATTGAAGAAAACATCTTTAAACCCTTAGGTATGGCTAACTCCTATATTCCTAACGAAGGACAGGCCATACCAAATTTATCGACTGGGTATGAGTTAAAAAATGATAAAATAGTTTACGCTAGGTATCATTCGTTAAATCAAACAAGAGGCTCAAGTTCCATACATACAACAGTTCAAGATCTTGCTAAATGGTATGAAGGTTTAATGAACTCTAAAGTGGTTTCAAGAGAAACTCTAGTAAAAGCATGGTCGCCATATACACTAAACAACGGTATAGAAGAAGTGTATGGTTATGGTTTTTATAGCGATATGAAATTTGGTAAAACATCCATTTATCATAACGGATTTATATTTGGCTATTCTACTTCAGACATGTACTTTCCAGAAGATGATTTACTCATTTTAGTGGCATCTAATATCAGCGATATCAACGTTATCAATACAAATGATTTAGTATTTAGCATAGCAGCTAATGCATATAAGAATAATACACCAAAAGTGACTGCCCAAACTTTAGATACCTATGTAGGTAATTATAAAATGAAAGCAGGCTTTAAAGCTAAAGTGTTTAGAGAAGACTTACAGTTATTTATTATTGTTAGTGATGGAAAAGCCGATGCATTATTTCCAGAAACGGAGACCGTATTTAGAGTAAAAGACTTCCCTGCTAAAGCAGAATTCGTACCATCACAAAATGAAAATGGCATGAACATTATATTATCGAGAGGCGCACAACATTTTGAGGGCACTAAAGAAAAATAAAATCAATATTATGAAAAACACACAAAACATTTTTATATTATTTGTACTATGTCTTGGATTTACATCACTATTTGCTCAAGATTTAGAAATTGTAAAATCTGAAATAAAAACGGCTGAACAGAAAGAACAGAATGCTTTTAAAAATGGTAATTGCGATGCCGTATTAGCATCAATGGAAGATACTATTACGTTTTTAGCTAATGGACGTAGAGCGCCTTCTAAAGATATTATTGGTAAGTTCTGTAAATCTATTCCAAGACCTTTTAAGAAACCTACTACAGATAAATTAGAGGTATATGCATTATCAGATGTTTCGGGCTATACTATTAAAACCTTAGAATACTCTAAAGATGAAAACACAAACATAGAAGAGTTTGTGACTAAGATTTGGAAAAAAACAAATAGCAAATGGAAAATAAGCCATTTGCATTCTACAGTAAAGGAGGTACCAATTAAGACGTTGGCATCAAAAGAAGCGATTGACATTTTTTTACAACACCAACCTATAATAGATACTCACATTCATATTACAAAAGGCTATGCTAATAATGAAGACTATAATAAAGTAAATGTGGATATCGATTTAGCTAAGGTTGAATGGATGCGTCAGCGATTTGATGAGAATAACATTGTATTAGCTTTAGGAGGTGGACCCATGAAATACGCCAAATTATGGCAAGAAAAAGATAAACGTCATTGGAGTGGTCCACGATTGCCATGTAATCCATTAAGAGAACAAGATGAACCTTGCGATAGTGAACTTCCTGATATTAAAGAATTAGAAAAGCTCTATAAAGATGGAACATTTAAGTATTTAGGTGAAACTTCATTTCATAGTATGGGGCTTCATCCAGCAGATGAACGTTTTGATCCGTATTGGGCATTAGCCGAAAAATATCAAATACCTATTGGATTTCATGCCGATCGAGGGCCTTTTAAACGGGATATGAACGAAACGCCAAACTGGAATGAAGACTACGCAAACCCATTGTTGTTGCTTCCGATTTTAGAGAAGTATCCAAAACTCAAAATTTACTTAATGCATTATCCAGGAAGTTTTTTCGAAGAGTGCATAGAGGTAATGAAAAAGTACGATCAAGTGTATTGTGAAATTTCAGCAGTAAGCATGTTTGCTCCAAAACATATTTGGGAACCAAGAGTTAAAAAGCTTTACAATGAAGGGCTTGGAAGTCGCCTCATGTTTGCTTCTGATTATGTAGGCACCATTAGAAAAAACATCGAAATAATTTACAATATAGATTGGTTGACTGACCAACAAAAAAGAGATGTATATTATAATAATGCTGCTCGTTTTTTAAACTTATCTCAATCTGAGATAAAACAGCATTATAAAATGGTTAAAAACTAATTGTACTATGGTGAGAATTCTAATTAATTCCGATTACACAGCCTTATCACATGCGATGATTAGTACAATTGTTTTTTTAGATAGGATAATAACTTTGAGTTCTAAAAAGAGTAAAACGATTCATAAGCTTTCTGGAAAAGTGTTCTTTTTTTGGAATGTTGTATGAATAAATTTAAACTATACGTTATGAAAAATATATTATGTCTTATTGCTTTGATACTTTTAGGGAGTTGTATCGATCAATCAAAAAAAGAAAAACCTGATACTGCTACTTATTTTCGAAACAAGCCGCTCGAATATCCTATTCCTTATAAGAGTGAAACGATTGAATTTAAAAATGTTGAGGATAGCATTGTACTACGAGGCACCCTTACCTATCCCAACACGGAATCTAAATCTTTTCCGGCTGTAGTACTCATGCATGGATCTGGTAGGAATGATCGTGATTATTCGGTTTATGGTCATAAAACCTTTCTTGTCATGGCCGATTATTTAAGTAGGAATGGCATAAGTGTATTGCGTTATGACAAACGAGGTTGCGGAGTGTCTGAAGGTGATTTTGATAAGGCCACTTATGATGATTTTGCTTCAGATGGGAGGAGTGCCACGCAGTATTTAAAAGACAGGAAAGATATTGATTTTAGTACTATTGGGATTGCAGGACATAGTGAAGGAGGCTCTACAGCCCCTATGGTTGCGGCAGAATACAAATTGGATTTTTTAGTCCTATTGGGAGCACCTGGATTACCTTATCCTGTGGCAGACAGTTTGTATGCCTCTGGGATGGCCAGGGCTAGAGGCTATTCAGAAGAACAGATTTTGCGAGAAGCTCAGGTTCACGATTCTATGATTACGCTTGCTTTAGAAATGGAACTTGGACAAGCACTAGACGATTCTATCTATAATTTGGCCTTTCGAAACCGCAAAGATCTTTCCTGGTTTAAAGGACTGACAGGAGAAGAACTGGAAGAAGAAATTAAGTTCAGTTACATAGAATATTACGCCAGACCAGTATTTAAAGAGTTCTGGGAAGGACCAAGTCCAGAAGATTATCTCAAGCAGGTTCGCTGTCCAGTGTTATCAATTGGAGGCACATTAGATTTGAATGTTCCTGGTGCTGCTTCAGTAAATGCGATTGATCAATTCCTTAAAGAAGCGGGTAATACTGAGGTTACTTCTAAACTATTACCAAACCTCAATCATATGCTACAACCAGCAAAAACAGGATTACCGGAAGAAATAGATAGTATAGAAATGACCATTGCTCCCGAAGTCTTAGTGCTAATGAAAGATTTTATTCAAAAACAGGCGAAACTATAGTAATAAAATGCATAAAGATTATAACCTTGGATATACATAACATGCTTGAGAATTGAAAAAATATAGGCACCCGTAAAACATTAAAAATGCTATTAATCAGTTGAGTAAGAGGAAATGACATAATGAGGGCTTGTGTTGTTTCCTCTTCTTTTATTACTCAGATTTGAGATTGATTTCTGCTAATCTTTATCGTAACTTTGTGTTATGCGATTTAAGATTGAATCAGAGTTTAAGCCTACAGGCGACCAACCCGAAGCTATAAAGCAATTAGCAGGTGGAATAAAAAGTAAAGAAAAGTACCAGACATTGCTTGGTGTTACTGGTTCTGGTAAAACTTTTACAGTTGCCAATGTGATTGAAGAAGTGCAACGTCCAACCTTAGTTTTAGCGCATAATAAAACCTTAGCAGCGCAACTCTATTCTGAATTTAAACAGTTTTTTCCTGATAATGCTGTTGAGTATTTTGTGTCCTATTACGATTACTATCAACCCGAAGCTTATATACCAGTTTCCGGTGTATATATAGAAAAAGATTTATCTATTAACGAAGAAATTGAGAAGATGCGTTTAAGTACGACCTCTTCCCTATTGTCTGGAAGACGCGATGTTATTGTAGTCGCTTCAGTATCGTGTTTATATGGTATTGGTAATCCTGTTGAGTTTCAAAAAAATGTAATTTCTATAGAACGCGATCAAGTTATTTCACGCACCAAATTATTGCACCAATTAGTTCAAAGCTTATATTCTCGTACTGAAGCTGAGTTTAAAAATGGAAACTTCAGAATTAAAGGAGATACTGTAGATGTCTTTCCAGGGTATTCTGACAATGCCTTCAGAATTCACTTTTTTGGTGATGAAATTGAAGAAATTGAGGCATTTGATGCTAGAACAAATGAAATCATAGAACGCTACGATCGTTTAAATATCTACCCTGCAAATATGTTTGTGACATCTCCTGATGTTTTGAACGGAGCAATAAAAGATATACAAGATGATTTAGTAAAGCAACATGATTATTTTAAAGAGATTGGTAAACATCTTGAAGCCAAGCGACTAAAAGAACGCACAGAATTTGATCTTGAAATGATTCGCGAATTGGGCTACTGTTCTGGTATTGAAAACTACTCTAGATACTTAGATGGCAGAGCTCCTGGAACACGACCTTTCTGTTTATTAGATTATTTTCCTGATGATTTTTTAATGGTTGTTGATGAAAGTCATGTTACAATCTCTCAGGTTCATGCCATGTATGGTGGAGATAGAAGTCGAAAAGTAAATCTTGTAGATTATGGTTTCCGTTTACCCGCTGCAATGGATAACAGACCATTAAAGTTTGAAGAATTTGAAGCACTTCAAAACCAAGTAATTTATGTTTCTGCAACTCCTGCAGATTATGAAATGCAAAAAACAGATGGAGTTTATGTTGAGCAAGTGATTAGACCAACAGGTTTATTAGACCCAATTATTGAAGTTAGACCAAGTTTAAATCAGATCGATAATTTAATTGAAGAAATTCAAGATCGTGTTGAAAAAGACGAGCGTACTCTAGTGACCACACTAACAAAGCGAATGGCTGAAGAATTGGTAAAGTATTTAACTCGTATTTCTATTCGTTGTCGTTATATTCATAGTGATGTAGATACACTTGAGCGTGTTGAAATAATGCAAGATTTACGTAAAGGTATTTTTGATGTTTTAGTTGGTGTTAATTTACTGCGTGAGGGTTTAGATTTACCTGAAGTATCACTAGTTGCTATTTTAGATGCAGATAAAGAAGGTTTTTTACGTTCTACACGTTCATTAACGCAAACCGTTGGTAGAGCTGCAAGGAACTTAAACGGAAAAGCGATTATGTATGCTGATAAGATTACTAAAAGCATGCAAAAAACAATAGATGAAACTGAGTATCGTCGTGAAAAACAAATTGCGTACAATACTAAGCATAATATTAAACCAAAAGCATTAAATAAAAGTCTGGATAGTGCTTTAGCTAAAAATTCTGTGAGCACTTATAGAACAGAACTAGACGCAAAAATTGCTGCAGAACCAGAAAGTGAGTACTTAACTAAAAGTCAGCTCGAAAAGAAAATAAGAGAGAAACGTAAGCAAATGGAATTAGCTGCAAAAGCTCTAGATTTTATGGAAGCAGCTCATTTTAGAGATGAGATTATGGCTTATCAAAGTAAGCTTGAAAAATTGAAGGTGAAATAAAAAGCAATTAGCCTTTGAAGCTAGTTGTTAACTAAAGGCAAACTCCTAATAGCCAGAAGCTTAATTATACTGAACCTTAAAGATGTCAATTAAAAAATCTGGTGGTACAATTTTATTAGGAAAGCTATCCATTAAGTCTAATACACGATTAATAGATTCGTGACTTAAACCCATACGCAATCCAAAATTATGAATCTTAACCAATTGTTTTGGAGATACTTTATGGTCTAAATTCATTAAAAGTACTAATCTATGAAACTGAACAATACGCTCACTATGCGATTTTAAATGCACATAAGTTACAGGATGCTCAAAGAGATACTCAAAGTCTTCTTTAGATATGTCTAGTTGCTTCGCTATACTAAATAGGAAGTTATATTCAATAGATCTTATATTTTCATCTGTTTGGGCAAAAGCAATCATTTCAGAAAGCAAGCTCAATTTTTCAGCACGATTAATCATGTCTAAGAGGGGATTATTTAATACTGTAAAGTTAACTAGGTACATTATTTTATTGTCGTTGATATAATGTATCTTGTCGAAAAATTATTAGTATTTAGTCGAGTTTTTTAAACGTTGGTCAAACCAAAACTGTCATTATTACATGAGATTGAAGCATATTTTCTTATTTATTTCAGTATTTATTTTCACCAAAATAAACTCTCAAAGCACTGCCTCTGAACAGGTTACAAGATTTAGCATCACTGCTCCTCAGCTAGACACATTAAAAACCATTTGGGTCTATTTGCCAAAAAATTATCAAAACTCTAAAAAAAACTATCCTGTTGTGTACATGCATGATGCTCAGAATTTATTTGATGCTAAAACTTCTTATGTAGGTGAATGGAAAGTTGACGAATATATGGACCAACTTACTGAAAATGAAAGTATAATTATCGGCATTGAACATGGTAACGAAAAACGTATAGAAGAATTAACACCATATAAAAACGAAAAATATGGAGGAGGAAAAGGTGATGCTTATTTAACCTTCATTAAAAATACACTTAAACCTCATTTAGATGTTATTTACAGAACAAAATCTGATGCAAAGCATACTACAATATTCGGTTCTTCTTTAGGTGGATTAATTTCGTTTTATGGTGCTATAAAATATCCTGAAATTTTTGGAAAGGCAGGAGTATTTTCTCCAGCATTCTGGATAAACCCTGAGATTTTTGACCTAGTTAAATCTTTAGAAATATCTGAGACTTCAAAATTTTATTTTTTAGCTGGAACAGATGAAGGAGAAACTATGATTCCTAAATTAGAAGAGATGATTACATTGCTAAAATCTAAAGGTGTAAAAAATAATCAAATGGAAAGCAAGATTGTTGAAGGTGGCAAGCATAACGAAAAACTATGGTCTGACAATTTTGGAGAAGCCTATCAATATTTAACGACTAACAATTAAAATATGACAAACAACGATATATTCAAAAAACTAAGAGTAGCACATAAGCTAAGAGATGATGATATTGTAAAAATCTTAGCTTTAGTAGATTTTAGAATTTCAAAAAGCGAGCTTAATGCATTTTTTAGAAAGGAAGATCATCCAAAGTATATGGAATGTGGAGACCAAATTCTCAGAAATTTCCTTAATGGACTAATCATTCATCTAAGAGGTCCAATGCCAAAAAAACAAAAAAAGAGCAACACTTAAAGTTGCTCTTTTTAATTACTCTTATGATGATTAGTCATTAACTAGATTCTATCATCTTAACTGGTACTTTAAAAGACTTACTTGTAGTCTCCTTAGATACTTTCTTATAGTTTAAGCGACTCTTAATGTAGCTTTCTACAATTTTATTATCTGTATCTACAGATAATACCACCATTTCATCATTTTCATTGACAAAAATATTAACAATAGCTTCAACATCCTTTTCTAATTGAAAATCTGGATTTTCCAATAATTTCTCAACAGTTTTACTAATTGAAGTTGGCTCAGCACTTTTGATCGGGTTTGTGTTTGCTGAAATCACACTACTAAACGCAATTGCTACGACTAGTACTAACATTTTTAATGTTTTCATAATTATTCGATTTTAAGATTGATACTTAATAGACGACTAAATATTACAGGAGTTACAGTCGTTAACACTGTTTAACGTTGATTGGCAGTTTATTAACATTTAGACAAATAAAAAATGCGTCTTTAAAAAGACGCATTTATAAATAATATATTTTATTAACTATGCCTAAGAAAGCACCGTTTGTACTTTGTCAGCAGCTTCTTGGAATTCAGTTGCGCTCATAACATCTAAACCAGAATTATCAATTAACTCTTTTGCAATGTCTGCATTGGTTCCCTGTAAACGTACAATGATAGGTACATTGATATTACCCATATTTTTATAAGCATCAATAACACCTTGCGCTACACGATCGCAACGAACAATACCTCCAAAAATGTTTATTAAGATCGCTTTTACAGCAGGATCTTTAAGTATAATTTTAAAAGCAGCTTCTACTCTAGCAGCATCTGCAGTACCACCAACATCTAAGAAGTTAGCTGGTTCACCACCTGCTTGCTTAATTAAATCCATAGTTGCCATAGCCAAACCTGCACCATTCACCATACAACCAACGTTTCCATCTAAATCCACATAATTTAAACCTAAAGCACCTGCTTCAACTTCAATTGGATTTTCTTCACGTAAATCGCGTAATTCTGCTAAATCTCTATGTCTATATAATGCATTGTCATCTAAAGTCACTTTAGAATCTACTGCCATAATTTTATCATCACTAGTTTTTAAAACAGGATTGATTTCGAATAAAGATGCATCAGACTTTACGTAAGCCGTATATAAAGCAGACACAAACTTTGTCATTTCTTTAAATGCTGTGCCTGATAAACCTAAGTTAAATGCTACACGACGTGCTTGAAAACCAAGTAATCCTAATGCAGGATCAACTTCTTCAGTAAAAATTAAATGCGGAGTTTCCTCAGCTACCGTTTCGATATCCATTCCACCTTCAGTAGAATACATAATCATATTTTTACCTGTACCTCTATTTAAAAGAACAGACATATAATATTCTTCTGGTTCATTATCACCAGGATAGTAAACATCTTCAGCAACTAACACTTGGTGAACTTTTTTACCCTCAGCCGATGTTTGCGGAGTAACTAAATTCATTCCGATGATGTTTCCTGCAATTTCTTCAACTTCTTGAAGATTTTTAGCCAGTTTCACTCCACCACCTTTTCCACGTCCACCTGCATGAACTTGGGCTTTAATAACGTGCCAACCTGTACCAGTTTCAGCAGTTAATTGTTTTGCTGCGTCAACAGCTGCTTTAGCGCTTTGTGCTACAATACCACGTTGGATACGTACACCAAAACTGCTTAATAATTCTTTTCCTTGATATTCGTGTAAATTCATTTGTTATCAGAAATTTATTGGTGGCACAAAAGTAAGCATACTAAAACGTTTCTCAAATAAATTTTGCCACCTTATTTAGTGTTTATTTATAAGCATTAAAATACTTTATAATTTAAATCACTACACTAAAGTTACACATCCCTGATCCTTCCCAAGATGTAAGTTTTTGCTAATAAAACTTAATCTTTTAGACGCTTAATTACCGAAAACGCCTTGTCAACCAATTCATCTTCAACTACTATAGTAAACTCATTGGTAGTAGAAACAACTTCATATAAAGTAATCTTCTCCCAAGCTAAACGTTTGAAAAACTGATAATATAAACCAGCAATTTTAGAATTACCTTTCGGTAAATAAATACTGATTGCAGAAAGTTTGTCTTGTTGGCCTATTAGTGTTTCAGTTTTAAATGCTTTTAAAATATTTTCTTTTTCAGAGGTTGAAATAATAATATTACTTTCAAACATACCACGAGTAAAAGCATAAAAGATTTGATGGTTGGCACTTATCTTTTCTAAGACTTGCGAGTGACTACGTATTAATGTCTTAGAATTTTGAAATGTAAAATCACTCAGATTAGAACGTACTGTAATGTCACCTAAATTTTTAAAGACCTTTTTTAAACGTACTGAATTTTCAAGATTTAAAGGTTGTTGGTAACGACGTAATGCCATCATTATAGCCCCTTCTTTTACAGGCTTTCTAAGCATTTCAGAAATAGGTTTATTTAAATCTTTTGCTAAAGCAGAGAAGTTGATAATTTCTCTAGACAATCCCTCTTCTAAAAATGGGCTAGACACTATTATGTCTTCTACACAAGATGCAATTGTTTTCAAACGTATAAAATTTTGATGTTAATTATTTAACATTTTGTGTAAAAATAGCAATATTTTTTAATTTTTATGCTTTTAATAATGATTACGTTTACATTTGATCGCTTAAAAAATGAATAATTAAGATCCAAAAAAATGACAAAGAATGCCTTATTAAAGATTACTAAAGATTTCGGAAGCCCAGTTTATGTTTATGATGCTGAAATTATCACAGCTCAGTATAAACGTTTAACAAAAGCGTTTGATAAGGTAAAACAATTGAAGATTAATTATGCTGTAAAGGCACTTTCTAATATTTCGATTCTTAAATTATTTAATACGCTTGGATCTGGGATTGATACAGTATCTATACAAGAAGTTCAATTAGGACTCAAAGCAGGTTTTAAGGCAGAAGATATTATATTTACTCCAAATGGAGTGTCCCTTGAAGAGATTGAAGAAGTTTCTAAATTGGGAGTTCAAATTAATATTGATAACCTTTCAGTTTTAGAACAATTTGGCACCAAGCATCCAACCATTCCTGTATGTATTCGTATAAACCCACATGTCATGGCTGGAGGAAATACTAATATTTCTGTTGGCCATATAGATAGCAAATTTGGGATTTCAATTCATCAAATTCCACTTTTACTTCGTATTGTAGAAAACACTAACATGACCATCAATGGTATTCATATGCATACCGGTAGTGACATCCTAGATATTGATGTGTTTTTATATGCCAGCGAAATTCTATTTGAAACTGCTAAGAATTTCAAAAATCTAGACTTCATAGATTTTGGTTCTGGTTTTAAAGTACCTTATAAAGTAGATGATATAGAAACTAATATCGAAGAACTAGGCGAAAAACTATCAAAACGTTTTAATGAGTTCTGCAAAGATTATGGTAAAGAATTAACCTTAGCCTTTGAGCCTGGTAAATTTTTAGTGAGCGAAGCTGGCGTATTTTTAGTAAAAGTAAATGTGGTAAAACAAACTACTTCGACAGTTTTTGCTCAGGTTGATTCCGGTTTTAATCATTTAATACGGCCTATGCTATATGGCTCTCAACATGAAATTTTAAACATTTCTAATCCTAAAGGACGTGAACGTTTTTATTCTGTTGTTGGCTATATCTGTGAAACCGATACTTTTGCTAATAACAGACGAATTTCTGAAATAAATCAAGGTGATATTCTCTGTTTTAAAAATGCTGGTGCTTATTGTTATTCTATGGCAAGTAATTACAATTCGCGTTATAGACCAGCCGAAGTTTTAATCCATAAAGACAAAGCACATTTGATTAGAAAACGTGAAACTTTTGATGATATCATAAGTAATCAGATAGAAATTTCTTTATAAATAAGAAAAGCGTTACTAAGTTTAGTAACGCTTTTTTATTATTTACATTTTATATAATTTAATTAAATTTCTTATCTTTATTAGCATATTCCCTTAATTATCAGACAACAAGAATAGCACAAATGCTATTCATCTTTATATAACGTTGCCTCTTTTATCGTTAAAGATGCTTACGTACTATTATTAATATTCATTAACCTAAATATATGCTTTATGAAAACTATTAATACTGCTCTGTTATTATTGTTAGTGCCAAAAAACACCAAAAAACTATTTTTATTAGCTCTTATTACATTTGTTTTTGCTTCTTGTCAGCAAAATGACAAACGTTATACCCAACAATCTACTGAGATTGATGTCGTAAAAGCGACAATTAATTATTATGATTACCAAAAATGGGATAGTATGGTTATGAATTATGCTGATACTGCCAAGGTCTATTATAATACAAGAGATATCTTTTTTAATGCCGAAAGTTTACCTGAATACCATATTAAAAATGACTCTACTTTTCTCACTCGTGCATTTGAAGATGACAGAAGAGAATATGAGATGATAACTGACGATAATGGAAATAAATGGGTGAATTTTTGGGGCATATGGGAAGGTAACTTATTAGATAATAATCAAAAGATTCAAATTCCTGTACATATAACCTATCAATTTATTGACTCTAAAATTGTACTCGAATATGGGTATTGGAACTCAAGTGAATTAACATTAGCGCTTCAAGAGATAGAAAAGACAAAGGAGCAAGATTCTCTTATAATAGATTAAAATTGTAGTTTTAGGGTTAAGAACAACCACCAAAATGCAATTAAAAACTAACCGGATTCAATCTATAGACATCTTACGTGGTCTTGTAATGGTCATTATGGCTTTAGATCATGTTAGGGATTATTTTCACATCAATGCGTTTACAGGCAACTATCCTGAAAACATGGAAACTACAAACATTATCTTGTTTGGCACACGTTTTATTACCCATTATTGTGCACCAGTTTTTGTGTTTCTTGCTGGCACATCTGCATTTTTGTATGGACAAAGTAAAAGCAAAGGACAGCTATCAAAATTTTTAATCACCCGTGGAATATGGCTCATATTTGTAGAAATAGTAGTCAACAATTTTCTTTGGTGGTTTGATATTACTTATGGTTTTATTAACCTGCAAGTGATTTGGGCTATTGGAATTTGTATGATAGTTCTTGGACTAATTATTCATTTACCTAAGCGAGTTATTCTTATACTGGGATTACTGATTGTTTTTGGTCATAACGCATTAGATGGCATCATTATGGAAGGAGATAACGTGAAATCATTATTTTGGTATTTTCTTCATCAAATGAATGGCTTTAGTTATACAGAGGGACATTTTCTATGGTTCTCTTATCCTGTATTGCCTTGGGTTGGCGTTATACTTTTAGGCTATTGTTTTGGCGAATTATATAAAAAAGGAGCTTCAGTAGCTTTAAGGAAAAAGTGGCTCTTATATGTTGGAATCTCCTCTATAGCTTTATTCTTCTTATTTAGAGGATTTAACTTTTATGGAGATTTAGTGCCTTGGTCTCATCAAGAAACTACAGAGAAAACTATAATTTCATTTTTTAATGCCGCAAAATACCCACCATCTTTAGCATATTTGTTAATGACCTTAGGACCTGCACTTCTATTTTTATATTTTATTGAAAATATAAAAAATGTTATTACAAACTTTTTATTAGTGTTTGGACGTGTACCTTTCTTTTATTACATCTTACATATACTCATTATCCATTTAGGCGCGATTATAGGGTTATTGATAACAGGAAAAGATTGGAAACTTATGATTTTAAATAATGAAACTATGAGTTCTGGTATTTTACAGGGTTATGGTTATTCTCTTTTCATCGTCTATCTCGTATGGATTGCTATTGTGTTATTACTCTATCCATTTTGTAAACAGTATATGAAATACAAAGCCAATAATAAAGGTAAATGGTGGCTGAGTTATTTGTAATTAACTTCAGTCAAAAAAGTGAATATTTATAAAAGTACACTTCATAAATTATGTTTTCATATAACTTAAAAATAAAATCAACTAAAATGACAGCAATCAAATCAACCAGAATTGAATCTATAGATATTCTAAGAGGTCTAGTAATGATAATAATGGCCTTAGACCACGTAAGAGATTATACTAATACTGGTTATATGTTTGCAGACCCAACTAATCTCGAAACGACGACACCAATGCTATTTTTCACAAGATGGATTACGCACTTTTGCGCTCCAATTTTTGTGTTCTTAGCAGGAACTTCGGCATTTTTATATGGAAGTAAAAAGAAATCAAAAAATAGTCTTGCCAAATTTTTATTTACTCGTGGGCTTTGGTTGGTTTTCATTGAATTAACGGTTGTTAATTTTTCTTGGACGTTTGATATCAGTTTAGATGTTCATATATTTCAGGTGATATGGGCGATTGGTGTATGTATGATGCTTTTGGCTGCTTTAATTTATCTTCCAAAAAAACTACTCCTTGTTCTAGGTATTATAATTGTATTTGGACATAATTTATTAGATGGTATAACACAGCAAGGCACCGAACCATTGTCTATCATATGGTATTATGTGCATCAATTTAATTTTCAAGTTATAAACGAAGGAAACGGTATGTTGGCCATTGCTTATCCTTTCTTACCTTGGTTAGGTATTATAATCTTAGGATACTGCTTTGGTTATTTCTATCAGAAAGGATTTGACATTAAAGTGAGAAAGACTTGGTTACTTAGATTAGGAATCGGAGCCATTTTTTTGTTTTTCATTTTGCGCTTTATTAATGTTTATGGTGATTTAAAGCCTTGGTCTTCTCAGGACGATTTTACTTATACAATTTTATCATTTTTTAATGTTACTAAATACCCACCTTCATTACTATATACATTGATGACTCTTGGACCAGCTTTTCTTTTTCTATATAGCATTGAATCTATTAAAAACAAAATCACTAATGGATTACTTGTTTTTGGACGTGTACCTTTCTTCTATTATATTTTGCATTTATACCTTATTCACCTAGTTGGTATGGTCGGCCTTGTTATTTTAGGTGAGAATTGGCAAGAACTTGTTTTAACTGTAGATCGCTTTAAAAGTGGCTACTTATTTAATATAGGATTTAATCTATGGGTCACCTATTTAGTTTGGGCTCTTGTAATTATTATACTATATCCTATTTGTAAAAAGTATATGAAATATAAAGCCAACAATAAAGATAAATGGTGGCTAAGCTATTTGTAACATTTATAGGTTTATTTATACCAATACTATGTATAATTTTAATTATGGATTAATGAGTGGCTTAGACATAGTAATGGTATTTGCAGTAATTCTTTTTGCAAGATTAGGAGTGCGCTTAGTATCTCGATATATAAAAATGAAGCAAGAAAATGATGACGAAAAAAATGATTAAATTATGATTAATATCTTTAGAAAAATAAGACGCCGTTTTTTTTCAAATAAAGTGAGTAGTTATTTAGTATATGCTATTGGTGAAATTGTTTTGGTTATGATTGGTATTTTACTTGCACTACAAGTAAATAATTGGAATGAGAATAGAAAACAAAAAGAATACCTCAGCGTTATCTTACAAACTGTAAAAAACGATTTAGTTTCAGACACTATTGTTGCTAACACAATAATAGATTATTATAAAGATAATCTGAAGAATAGCAAAAAGATTCTTAATGGAGAAGTTACTATGAGTAATTATACAGAATGTCTCCCTTGCCTTAGCTTAGTAACCATATATAAACCTTTTAACCCCCAAAATAAAGGTTATGAACAATTAAAAAATTATACTGGTGCTCAAGATATCGTTAACGATAGTTTAATAAATGATATAAATAAAGTCTATTCAGTTTTATTTCCATTAATTGAAAAGAACAATGATATGATGGAAAATAAAGTGATGACGAATTTTAATGACTTTGAAGAGTTTCCTTGGTTTTTAGATATGGCTCAAAATAAATTCACTAATGAAATTATAAAATATTTTGTTGAAAGTGAGGACTATAAAACTCGTGTAGCATCTCATGCCATGTTAGCTGGAGGTAATCATCTCAATATAACGCAACAATACAAACAAAATGCTGAAGCTTTAATAGAACGTATTAATGACCGATTAAAAGAAGGTGACTAATTACCTTTAGTCTGCTTTAATGGAGAATTCACCCAATATTTATCAATATCTAAATCGACATCATTAACCTTAGTAATAGATAAAGGCCTCCTTTTATTCACATATATTAATTCTGAAGGTGGTATTTTATTTTCAAATATTTCTTGAGTAAAAAACTCTCTAAATTGATAGCCTAAAAGTTTAGACTCTTTATATAAAGTAACGCCAGAAACATCTTTAATTCTTTTTAATTTATACGAAAAATCTTCAGACTTTACTTTCTGAACATCGGCTTTAGTACCAGCAGCCCAATCTATAACATCAATTCTAACCATATTAGGCTTAATAAGTTTTATACCTCTTATGATCAGCTTTTTATCTTTATACATTAACCTAAATCTGCTTTTACGCTGAATTGAAGTTTCATCAACCGATTTATTAAATGTAATGTAGAATTTTTTATTATCTGGATCAAAGTCAAACTCTTGCACCTTAAATGGATTAGGTTCTTTTATTATAAATCTGTTGTTAAAAGTCATGTAATTAAGATACATTTTCTCGTTTACAGCTTTATATTCTAATTTTATCTCATATAGCGTATTTAAACGCTCCATGGCACTTTGCCTTGCAACACCTTTAGAGTTTACCTTACGAAACTTAGCGTTTTGCATCATTTTATATTCAAACTTATAAATAGCGTAATTCGTTTTAGCAACATAAATTACACCTGTGGACTTAAATTTAGCATTTTCGGTATCCTTAGACACAAATGTAATCTCGTACAAAGGTGTTCCATCTATGTACTTTATTTCTTTCAATTTTAGTAAATGATTATCAATAAAGTCATTCCTAAAAATATCTACGAATGAAAAGCTACGCCTATTATAATTACGTATGGGATTATGTCCATTTAATATTTCTAGCTCGTTTTCTAAAGCTGTATTAAATTGAGCACTCTCATCTTTATTAACAATTTTAGAATCCCCATAAACACTTTTAAGAAGCACAGAATCTAAATGGAAATTTTTATTTAAGTTATTTGAATACAATGCTGTAACATTCTCCGAATACCCAAATTTACTAGTCTGAAAACCAGCATCAAAATTCTCTAAAATTGCTTCATTAAGGTTATAATATTTATTATTAACCAACTGATAATCTCTATAATACGCCATATAAGAATGCGGAGAGTGTGGATAATTGATTGGTATTCTATTTATAGCTTCTTTAACTATATTTTCCGCTGTAAAAGTATCTACATTAGATTTTGTTTTACCCGAAATTACAACGGTACTTAATGCTTCAACTTTTGGGATTAAGTAAATAACATTAATTGTATTGGGCTTTAACGTACTCATTGCTACACGTAGTGTTTCAAAACCAATTGAAGAAATAATGACTGCTTTCTCTTCTGTTTTATACTGCAATGGCAATCTAAATTCTCCATCTTCATCTGCTATAACTCCACTTTTATTTATTTCAAATTTTATGGTCGCAAAAGAGACAGGGTATTTAGATTCAACATCTATAATTCTACACAAAATATCTGTAGAGTTTTGTGATAAAAGTGTATTTACAGAACTTATTAATACAAGTAAGAGAAAAGTAATTTTATATTTCATTTTTATTAGAATAGTTAGCTTTAGTGTATCAAAAATTACACCAAAATTTGTACTTATAAATCTCTATAAAAAGTTAAACCATTGCCATAAATGCTATAAAAGGCAAACTCTTTAGTTCCCCAAGGGGTTTCTTTTAACGACGTTTGCTCATGAAAGACGTTTAGTTTTTTATATTCTTCATATAGTGCCTCTATACCTTCTACATAGATTCTTAACATAGGTCTATCCACACCAATTTCCCATTCCTTTTCATCATGCCACTGTAAATGCATCTCAATACCATCACGTGATACTCCCGCATAACCATGTTCGTCTGTAGTATCTTTAAATGCTAATTTAAAGCCCAGCTTGTTTACGTAGTAATCTACTGCTTTTGTTACATCTTTAACTGGTAGTACAGGGTGAATCTGTTTAAGATAACCAAACATAATTTTTTAGTATTTATACCTATAAATGCTACAATTTAATTAAAATTCATTAATCGTTATTATAAATCAATAATTGCATATATGCATTAATCACTTTACGATTATATAAAAATTTAATTATCAGTAGTCTTTAATGGTGAATTAAGCCAATAATCTTCTGCTTTAAAATCGTTTATAAATGCTTCTCTTAATGATTTGCCTTTTTCGATATATTTTAAATCGTTATCAGATACCTTATCCAAAAATACGCGTTGAACAAATAATTCTCTAAACTGATAGCCCTCAACTTTAGATTTTCCCATTTCAAAACCTTGGATATCTCTAAAGTTTTTAAGCTTTAGAGCAAATAGTGCCTTTTCGTCTAAATTCTGTTGATTTAAAAAACCTGACGATTCTTTTTTAAGTTTCACTGTAATGGTTTTTGGTGAAGAAAAATATATTTCTTTAACCCCCAATTTCCTATCTTTAAAAAAGATTTTAACATCATTTGTTCGTGGCTCTAAAGTAGCATCTAATACTCTATTAAATTCTATAATAAATGCTTTTTCTTCTTTGATATAACTCCAGTCTTCAATTTTTAAAGCTCCCTCTGGCATTAAAAAAAAATTATTGTTAAACGTTATATAGTTAAGGTACATTTTATCATTCTCTTGGCGTTTATACTCAATATCTAAAGTGAAAACCAACTTATTTAGACTCCTAGAAAACAACTTATAATCAAAGCTATGTATTGAAAAATCTTCTTTAGATATATATATAAATCCATTTGCTCTATAGTTATAGCCTGTTATGTCTTTCTTGGCTGAAAACTCTATTTTATACAGCTCTTCTTCATCCAAAAAAATTGAGCCTTTTTTAAAAAATTTATGATTCTTAATGAAGTCTTTCTCTAAAGTATAAACAAATGAAAAACTACCACTCTTGTAATTTCTTATGGGGTCATGAATATCTAATAACGTTAACTCGTTACCAATACTACTACCCATTTTTCCGTCTTTAATCAGTTTTTCGTCATTATAGATTGAATTATCTAATAGTGTATCTCTTGTAAATTCAGTATTTAATTCATAACTATATAACGCAGTAGTATTAAAAGGGTCACTAATTTTATGCGTTAAAAAACCTTGATCAAAAACTTCTGCAATACCTTCATTTAAATTAATATATTTTTCATCTACAAATTGGTAATCTCTATAATAGCCAATATATGAAAAAGGTTCTACAGGATAATTATCCTTAATTTTTTCTATAGCTTTTTTTACGATTTGTCTTGCTGTTAATTCCTTTTTTTTAACTGCATTTACAACTACCTCATCTAACTGTTCAGTTTTAGGCACAAGGTATATCGTATGGTAAGGTTTTTCAGTTAGCGTACTAAGACCAAATCGCTTAGTATTGTAACCAATACAGCTTATTATAAGAGTGTCTTTTTCTTTCTTATAACGAATAGGTATTCTAAAATCACCTAAAACATTCGCTATTGTTCCATTTCTATTATTAGCAAACCTAATTGTGGCATAAGAAACCTGCTTTTTAGATTCAACATTTATAACTCTAAATAGCAGCTGCTGTTTTTCTTGGCAAAGAGAAACAAATACTCCCGAAAATGTAAAAACTATTGTGAGAAGAAAATGTCGCATAAATTAAATGTTGAGTATTAATCTCTATATGCAGTTAGCCTATTAATATTATTAAATCTATAAAAAGAAAATTTAGCTTAATATCTTATTCTTGTACCTTACCAGTAAAATGATTCACTTTTGGGTTAATTGGATTGCCTGTAGAACGTCTGTAAATAACTAGTTGACCCGAATGCCATATTGCATCAGCTATTGGTCCATTCACTTGATTCCAAAACGGAATTTCTTGATCACCAAAAATGATTTTGAATTGTGAAATATCATCACTAGCTCTTAAAATATCTGCGGCAGTTTTAAGATTTACTAAAGTTCTTGACCTCATTTCTTCATAAGATAGTTCCTCTTTAACCCTAGAATTAGGCTCTTTTAAAGTTGAATTGACAATAATTTTAGACAAATCATAAATGTGTTTGATGGTCTCTTCAGTAGATCGACCTTCTTCATTAGCTTTGTATGCCAAATCTTTTTCCGTTAAGCTATCACTAGCCCAATAATATCTAAAACCTAGTGCATCAACCATACGCGCTGCCATGGTACCAGCGGTAAACTCTTCAGAATAGTCTGGTACTTCGTAGTATGGTAATTGCTCATCTGTAGTTTCTTGAGCAAAAGTTATTGACGTTAGTAGTAAAGCAATAACAAATAATTTACTTCTCATTTTGAAATGTTTTTAATTGTTAAAAGTAATATCATCAGCAGTTTTTGGTTTAGCATCTTTTCCTAATGAAAATAACACATAACTCTTACCATCTTCTGATAATTGGTATTGAAAATTATTATCCCAAGCATCAATTATAAGGTTTTGACGCAAAGGGTTATTTCTAATTATCATTTTTAAATCCTTAGGATAAACACCCAATACTTCTTTTTCATTTTCTAAAATTTCAGAAATTTCAGCTAACTTACCTTCAGTACTATTATTATTTATCATTGGACGAATAAAATACATAAACCCAAAAACTATAATGACAATTAAAACTATGAACACAAACTCTATCTTATCCGAAGGGTAAATCATTATCTTCTTTGGTAGATTATTTTCTTTTTCAAACTTTCGTCGTTTCTTTTTCTTAAACCAAAATTTAATATCGAGATACCATTCTAAAAGTTCTGCTAATATTTCAGCAATAAAACTACCCAAACTAAATTATTAATCTTTAATCTCTTTTGTATTAGTAATAGTCTCAGTACCATACTTATCCATCAAAAACACTAAAGCAGTCATTGTAGCAGCCCCTAATTCTAACTCACGCTTATTAACATGCTCAAAAGTATCGTTTGCAGCATGATGATGATCAAAATAACGTTGTGAATCTGGTCGCAAACCAGCTAATACGATATCATCATTTTTTAAAGGTCCAATATCTGCTCCACTACCTCCTTTTTCAAAATAATGGATTAAGTAAGGTTTAAACAATGGTTTCCAAGCTTCAATTTTTGAAAACATAATATCGCTACAATCAAAACTAAAGCCTCTTGGTGTAAATCCACCTGCATCACTTTCTAAAGCAAATACATGTTTTTCGTTTTTAGTTTTAGCAACTTCAGCATATTTTCTACCTCCTCGTAGTCCATTTTCCTCATTCATAAACAGTACTACTCTAATGCTTCGTTTAGGGGTAATACCGCTTTCTTTTAATAAACGAAGAACATCCATAGATTGCACGACTCCTGCCCCATCATCATGTGCTCCATCTCCTAAATCCCATGAATCTAAATGACCACCAACAATCATATATTCGTTTGGAAATTCGCTTCCTGTAATTTCACCAATAACATTATAAGACTGTACATCGTCAAACTGTTGACAGCTCATTTCAAAATAAAATTCAAGGTTTTTGTCCTTTTTTAAGGCCTCACTTAATTTTACAGCATCGTTTGTACTTATCGCAGCAGAAGGTATCCTTTGCGCAACTGGTAAATCTCCATAACTCATACTACCTGTATGAGGGTAATCGTCTTGTCTAGAACTCAACGAACGCACTATTGTGCCTACAGCCCCATACTTTGCAGCTTCAGCAGCACCTGCATAACGCTCTACAGAGCATCCACCATAAGCTTGAAACGTATTAATCAATTCTGGCTGTAAGGCTCTATTGATAAATACAATTTTACCCTTTATGTTTTCTTCACCTAAAGCTTCTAAAGCTTTATAAGTAGCAACTTCTATCACTTGGGCTTTAGTGCCTTTTTCTGGAGTAGCTATAGAGCCCCCTAAAGCACAAATATTAACTTTATTTAGAATTCCTGAAGTTTCAAAATAAGCCATTTCTTTTTCTCCTCTCACCCACTTTGGCACCATTACAGGCTGCAACCATACTTTATCCAAATCAAGTTTTTCTAACTCTTTTTTTGTGTATTGCACAGCCAACTCGGCGTTAGTTGAGCCTGATAAACGACCACCGATAGTATTAGACAAATAATCTAACCACTCGTAACTTTTTCCGTTAGTCAAAGACTTTGTGTAAACACTTTTAAGAATTTCTTCGTCTGATTGTCCTTTTACGCTAATTGAAAACATCAAAAAAGTAATCAATACTATTTTTGAAACTAATTTTAAATACTTATTCATTTTCTAATTCTTGTTTATAGAGACCAATATTTGCCTTCTCTTTTGCTGGCAACTCTGGTTCTTTTATGTCTGTGTAGGTTTTTAAAGTGTCGTGCAAAATTTTAGCCACAATATAACGTGCAGCTGGTTTATCGTCAGCAGGAATATTATACCAAGGTGCATGTGGCTTTGATGTTCTGTTTAGAGCGTCTTCATAACAATCTTGATAATCATCCCAATACTTACGCTCCTTTAAGTCGTCCGAAGAAAATTTCCACTGTTTATCAGGTCTATTGAGACGTCTCAATAATCTGTTTTTCTGTTCGTCTTTAGAAAGATTTAAAAAGAATTTAAAAATGATGGTTCCGTTTGTAGCAATATGTTTTTCAAAATTATTGATTTCTTCAAATCGTCTGTCCCAAAAGGCATCATTAACATCATCTACAGATTTAATATCTGGCATGTTTTCGTACATTAAATAGTTAGGATGTACACGAGTTACCAAGACGTTTTCGTAATGAGTTCTATTAAAAATCCCAAATTTACCTCTTGCAGGCAAAGCGATATAATGCCTCCACAAATAATCGTGTTTTAACTCTAATTCGGTTGGTTTTTTAAAACTGTGTGCTACAATACCTCTAACATTGAATTCTTTAAAAATCTCACGAATTAAGCTGTCCTTACCAGCTGTATCCATGCCTTGAATACAAAATAACACCGCGTATTTACCATGTGCATACATGGCATTTTGAATGTCTGCTAAATCTTTACTAACATTTCTTAAGGCATCTTTTAACTCTCTTTTATCTGCTTCTAAATCTACATACGTTTGCAAATCCTTGATGTTGATTTGTGATGAGATTTTAAAATCATCTGCGCTAATATCTTTCATAATGCTTATGTTTATTTTGAAGCAAAAGCTTTAACATCACTCTCACTGACTTCACTACCTCCTAAAATAATTAAACGTTCTACTACATTTCTTAACTCGCGAATATTACCCGTCCAATCATAATTTTGAAGTAATTTTATAGCCTTAGTGGAGAATGATTTTTTTGCTGTGCCTTGCTCTCCAGATATTTTATTGGCAAAATATTCTATCAATAATGGAATATCCTCTCTTCTGTCATTTAAAGCTGGTACTTCAATTAAAATAACTGCTAATCTGTGGTATAAATCTTCACGGAATTTGCCATCTTCAATCTCCTTTTTAAGATTCTTGTTTGTTGCAGCAACAACTCTTACATTAACTTTTATATCCTTATCACTACCTACACGTTGAATTCGGCTTTCCTGTAACGCACGTAATACTTTTGCTTGTGCAGACAAACTCATATCTCCAATTTCATCTAAAAAAATGGTGCCTCCGTTAGCCGCTTCAAACTTACCTGCTCTATCTTTGGCTGCTGATGTAAAAGCACCTTTTACATGACCAAATAACTCGCTTTCTATTAATTCACTTGGAATTGCTGCGCAATTCACTTCTATCATTGGACCTTTAGAACGCTCACTTTTTTGGTGTAACCAATGTGCCACAAGTTCTTTACCTGTTCCATTAGGTCCAGTAACTAAAACACGTGCATCTGTTGGTGCAACTTTGTCAATCATATCTTTAATTCGAGCTATACCTTTACTTTCTCCAATCATCTCGTAGTTTTTGCTAACCTTTTTCTTTAGCATTTTGTTTTCTACGACGAGTTCTTTTCTATCTAAAGCAATTCTAACTGTATTTAAAAGCCGGTTTAAATCTGGTGGTTTAGAGATATAATCAAAAGCCCCTAAACGCATGGTATTTACTGCTGTATCTAAATCTCCGTGACCAGAAATCATTACCATTGGTATTTCTGGCTTTATTTTTTTTACGGCCTCCAATACCTCAACACCATCCATTTTTGGCATTTTAATATCACAGAGCACTAAATCGAAATCATCCTTTTTAATTTTTTCAATTCCGGCTAAACCATCTTCAGCTTCTTCCACTTGATAGGTATCACTTTCTTCTGAAAGTATTTTAACCAATACACGACGGATTGCTGCTTCATCTTCTATTATTAATATTTTTGACATAATGTGTTTTACTTTTTTATAGTTGCTAATTTACAACTAGTCTATAATCAAAAGTTGTTCCTTTTTTAAACTGAAATACCATTTAATATTTCAGCCATTTAAATAATTCCTTATATGTTGGTTTCTTACCATACATTAAAATACCTACACGATAAATTTTTGCCGCAAACCATACTGCAAAAATAAAAGTTCCTATCAATAGTAATAAAGATAAGCCTTGTTGCCATAATGGTACTCCAAAAGGAATACGCATTAACATAACAACTGGTGATGTAAATGGAATAAACGAAAACACAGTAGAAACTGTACCATGTGGATCTTCTATAACTGTAAATACACCAACATAAACGGCTAGTATCAATGGCATAAGAATAGGCAACATAAACTGTTGTGTATCTGTTTCGTTATCAACAGCTGCTCCAATAGCTGCATATAATGAACTGTATAATAAATACCCACCAATAAAGAAAAATACGAAAGCAACTACAAGATTAGCTATTGGTAAATTGCTTATCGCTGTAAGCAAATTTTCTACCATAACCTGTGCACCTTCAGCTTCCATAGCCTGGTTCATTAGCTCTTGTTGCGGTGCTGATGCCTGCGATAAATCTATACCAAAAATCGAAGAAACAATCATCATTAGTATACCTCCTAAAATCACCCAAATAGCAAATTGTGTGACACCAGCTAAAGAGGTACCTATAATTTTACCCATCATAAGTTGAATAGGTTTAACCGAAGAAATAATGATTTCTATTATTCGACTAGTCTTCTCTTCTATAACGCTGCGCATAATCATGTTACCATAGATTATAATGAACATAAATAACAAATAGCCAGCTATACCACCAAATGCTAGTTTTACAATGTTGTCTATTTTAGAGCTTTTTTCTCCGTCAAAACTTTCTTGAGCAATCTCTACATTAGTTTTAGAAGCTTCTATTTGAGCAAGTGTCACTCCATCTTCTTGAAGTTTCATCTCTCGTAATCGCTTTTCTATTTTACGTTCTAAATTAGACATGATAGAGATAGAAGGAGATTCTTCTGAATAAAACTTTATATTATTAGCCATACTTTCTAGAGAATCTACTTCAGCAATATGTAATAGCCCATAATCTTCTTTTTCCTTAACTAGAGCAATAGCATCCTCTAAATTTAGTCCATTTAAACTCGTGTAATTGGTGTTTTCTGTATTCTGAAAAACATCCTTTAAAAAGCCTGTTTCATCTAACACAGAAATGGTACGTTCTTTATCATTATTTAATTGCGATAAATAGGCAACAACAGCAATAAGAGCAATCATTATTATTGGGCTTAAAAATGTCATTACAATGAATGATTTATTCTTCACCTTGGTTAAGTATTCGCGTTTTATAATAAGCGGTAAATGATTCATGCTTAGTTGTTTTTTACAGTTTGAATAAAAATATCGCTTGCTGAAGGTATAACCTCAACAAAATGATGCACTTCTGCTTTCGCAGTTAAAAAAGACAATAAATCATTGGGCGAAGTACTGTCACTGATCTTAATATTCAATTTAATATCGTCGTTCAGATTTTTGAAAGTAGCAGGAAGCACTTCAAACGTATTTTTAATTTCTGAAAGTATATTTTCTTTGTTTGAAGACTCTAAACCGACTTCAAACGTATTGGTTTTGTATTGACGCTTAATATCATTTAGCTTTCCGTCTAAAACCTTATTGGACTTATGTATTAGCGCTATATGGTCACATAACTCTTCAACAGATTCCATTCTATGAGTTGAAAATATTACTGTTGCACCTTCATCTCGTAGTTTTAATATTTCGTCCTTTATTAAGTTAGCATTAATAGGGTCGAAACCTGAAAATGGCTCATCAAAAATCAGGAGTTTTGGCTTATGTAAAACAGTAACTATAAACTGAATTTTTTGTGCTTGACCTTTACTTAATTCTTGTATTTTTTTATTCCACCAATCTCCAATTTCTAACTTGTCAAACCAGTATTTTAATCGGCTTTTGGCTTCTGACTTACTTAAGCCTTTTAATTGAGCTAAATACAAACATTGTTCACCAACTTTCATAGACTTATACAGTCCTCGCTCTTCTGGTAAATAACCAATATCCCTAATATGCTCTGGTTTTAATGCATTACCATCTAATAACACTGAGCCTTCATCTGGCATAGTAATTTGATTAATAATACGAATAAGTGTGGTTTTTCCTGCTCCATTTGGACCAAGTAATCCAAAAATACTGCCTTTAGGCACTGCAATTGATACTTGATTTAGTGCTCTAAAATTTCCGAAGTTTTTTGAAACGGAATTAGCAACTAATAAATCATTCATATATAGCTAATTTTTTTTAAGTAAGGTTAGTACGTAAATATATTAAATGTTGTAGAGTTTTATAGAATAATTCTCATACTAATTATGGATTATTTTAAAAGAAAAGGCTACAAAAACAAAACCCACCCTTATGGTTAGATAAGGATGGGAAAAAATTGCTATGAAAAAGAAAAATTACCGCTAATTAGCATTAGCGATAACTCAAAGATAATATTTTTTATGAATTAGACGCTTTTTATGAAAACATATCTTTTACTTTTTCAAAAAAAGATTTATCTGAGCTTTCTGGTTTTGGCTCAAAATGTTCGTCTTCTTTCATGCTTTCAAAAAATTCTTTTTGTTTTTTACTTAAAGTCTTTGGCGTCCAAACATTTACATGAACTAATAAATCACCTTTTCCATAACCATTAATACTTGGAATACCTTTACCACGAAGTCTTAATATTTTCCCAGATTGTACACCTGCTTCAATTTTAATTCTAACTTTTCCAGTTACAGTATCAATCTCTTTAGAATTTCCCAAAACTGCATCAGGTAAACTTACATACATGTCGTAATGCAAATTATCACCTTCACGTTTTAAAGTTGGATGATCTTCTTCTTGTATAGCTACTAATAAATCACCTGCAATACCATTTCCAGGAGCATCATTACCTTTACTAGTAACTTTTAATTGCATACCATCTACTACACCTGCTGGTATCTTAACAGATACAGTTTCTTCAGAAACTTTTAAACCTTGTGCATCAGCATCTGATGGTTTTTTGTCAATTATTTGACCTGCCCCACTACACGTTGGACAAGCTGCAGCGGTTTGCATTCTACCCAAAATAGTATTTGTAACCTTAGTTACCTGACCAGCGCCATTACAAGTAGTACAAGTTTTATAAGTAGTACCAGGAGCTTGTACTTTTCGTTTTACTTTTATCTTCTTTTCAACTCCATTAGCAACTTCTTCTAAAGATAACTTAACACGAATACGTAGATTACTACCTTTAACGACACGTTGTCTTCCACCTCCACCGAAGCCGCTAAATCCGCCTCCGCCAAATGCTCCACCAAAAATATCACCAAACTGACTGAAGATATCATCCATATTCATTCCACCTCCGCCGAAGCCTCCACCGCCATCAAAGGCCTGGTGACCAAATTGGTCGTATCGTGCTTTTTTATCAGCATTACTTAAAACTTCATAAGCTTCAGCTGCTTTTTTAAATTTCTCCTCTGCTTCAGTATCATCAGGGTTTTTATCTGGATGATACTTTAAAGCCATCTTACGATATGCTTTTTTTATCTCAGCGTCAGATGCACTTTTGCTCACACCTAATATGTCGTAATAATCTTCTTTCATATTAATTGCCCATAAAATGGGTATCTTTTAAATTATTTCATTTGTAACTTCAATAAATTCAGTCTAACAAATAAAAATTTATTATTGTCCTATGACTACTTTTGGAAAACGAATTACTTTTTCTCCAAGCTTATAGCCGCGTTCTACAACGTCGATTATTTTCCCTTTTAAATCGTCACTTGGCGCAGGAATTTGAGTTACAGCTTCATGATTGTCTGCATTAAAAACATCACCTTGCTTCACCTCTATTTTTGTTAAGCCTTTTTGTTCTAAAGTGTTTATTAACTTATTATAAATTAACAATACACCTTTTCTTAGTTCTTCTGCCTCTTTATCATCTTCTATATGCATTAATGCACGTTCAAAATCATCGAGAACGGGTAACATTGCCACCATAACATCTTGGCTGGCTGTTTTAAATAACTCTATACGCTCTTTAGTAGTTCGTTTTTTATAATTCTCGAACTCTGCGAATAAACGCATAAACTTATCTTTTTCAGCCGCTAATTGATCTTGTAATTGCTCTTCTGCAGATTTTTGTTCTACTTGTTGCTCTTGCTCAGTTTCTGCTGTAGCTGTTGATGTATCTTCAACTTGTGGCTCTTCTGCCTTTTTATTTTTATCTTTTTTACTCATTTTGAGTTTCATTTTTTAAATCTTCGATTTAGAGATGGCAAAAGTACTGCCATTATTATAAAAATGTCAAAATGTCATTAACATTTTTTTACAATACTTTTCCCTTCTTATAGTTACCTTTGTGGACCAAAACAAAAACACTAAACATGAAAACATCTTTTTTTAAAATTTATACAGTAATAGCCTTAGTTTCATTTATAAGTTGTGGAGACAAAGCAAAAGAAGCAGAAACTAAAGAAGTAGAGAAAGCTGCAGTTGCAGAAAACACTGCAGTAGTTTACAAGGTTAATACTGAAAAATCCATGATTGAATGGAAAGGTTTTAAACCTACAGGCTCCCATAGTGGTACTATTGCAATCAAACAAGGTAAAGTAAGTGTAAATGACAATACCATTGAAAGTGGACGATTTGTAATTGACATGAGTAGCATAGCTGTTACAGATATTCCAGAAGAAGATGAAGGTAATGCAAAACTAAAAGGGCATTTAAGTAGTCCTGACTTTTTTGATATTGAGACTTACCCTAATACAAATTTTGAAGTTACTGCTATCGAAACTGTAGATGAAAAAACGATTCTATCTGGTAATTTAACCATGAAGGATAAAACAAATAATATTAGTATTCCCGTTAGTACAGAAATAAAAGATGATATGATGACACTAACCAGTGAAACATTTACCATTGACCGTTCTAAATGGAATATTAAACATAAATCAAAATCATTTTTTGATAATCTAGGCGATAAGTTTATTAATGATGATATGGAATTGAAGATTACTTTAGTTGCGAATAAAGCTTAGTTTAATATTACATATATTAAGAAAAGGCTGTCTAAAAAGTGTCATTCTGAATGAAAATGAAGAATCTCAATAAAATCAAAATTCTGATTTATAGATAATTGAGGTTTTTCGACTCCGCTCAAAATGACAATAAAATTACTTTTTAGACAGCTTCTTCTTATTTTTTATTATATTTTAGAAAGTATAAGTTACTATTACAACTAATCTTCAGTTTTTTTATAAAAAAAATAAAGAGATAACATAATGGTTTTGTTTTCCATTTATTTTTAGTGTTACTGTTTTATAAAGCGTATGGTAATAGAAGCATTATCCGATTTTAACTGTATAAAATAAATACCATTTTCTAAAGCTGATATATCTACTTCGTTTATAGAATTTTTTAAGATATAAGTGTTTATTAATTTACCTGTGACATCATAAATTGAAGAATTGATACTATTGACTAAATAACTTAATTTAATATTAATTTTGCTTTTAGTAGGAATTGGATAAACTGAAACTAGATTATCAAGAGTGTTTTCATTAGTACTTAATGAATTTTGTGGTATTACATTAAACTCATATGACCCAGTTTGAGAAACCCCTCCAATTACAAAGTAATAATCACCCATATTTAAATTAATAGTATTTGATGTTCTTGAACTATTAACCCCATCATGGAATAATTGAAAAATTTGGTTTCCAGACATATCATAAAGTGTTAAACTAACAGTATTTGCTAGACCCTCAAACGCATTTAAAACAAATTCAACATCATCATTTTCATTTAATGTAAAACTATAAAAATCTTGAGAATCACTATTTGCTGTATAATAACTCAATTGGCCACTATAAACCTGGTTAAAATTAATTGCGGTAGCTTGAGAAACTTCATTATTTGGCTCAACATCATTGTTTGCTGTAAATAATTGTTGCCATCCTAAAAGGTCATAATTAACACATTCTCCTGATGTATTAATAATTTCTAGGTAATAAGATTTTGATACGTCAATATTGTTATAAGTTAGGCTTTCAATTAGACCAGTTGTTGGGTTTTGACTAACAGATGCAACTTGCCCAGAATCTTCAATAAGCGATACTGTTGTGTAATCTTCAATACTAAAATCAATAGTTATAGGTGCTGATTCAGTGATATTAAGTATGTAGTAATCCGCAGAATCAATAAATGAAAATGCACCGTAATTTAATTGCCCGAAAATTGTATCAAAATTATTTATCAGTTGAGCATCTTCAATAATATCATTAGGTTCATTTTCATTATTATCGCCATAATAGGTATTGGTGTAATTAAAACTATAAGTAGAACATTCTGTTGCATTTATATAAAGATAGTAACTTTCACCTGCAGCTGCACAATTATAGCTAATAGATGTAATCATGTTATTGGTATCTAAATTTGTAGTACCTATTGGCTCCTGAAAGGAACCATTAAAGGAAGTCATATAAGCATTGCCTTGGGGATGTGGCTCAATAAAATTAATACTTAAATCACCGTTATAATCGATGCTTAATTCATATATGTCTTGGTTATCCAAACCATCTGCTGTTGTAGCTCCAAGTTGGCCTTCATAATCAATGTTTGCGTTAGCAAATTCAGCTTCATTTACGGTATTATTAGGCTCAAAATCATTATTTGACGTTTGTAAGTTTGATAAATTAAGTGTAACCGAGTAGGTCAAACAACAACCCTCACAATTACCATTGGCCAGAGCACCATTTGTATTATCTGGCGAAACGCCAAGTTTAAAGTAATAGGTCCCAGCAGTTAAACAGGTGCCATAATAACCATCTATTTGATTACCATTTAAAGGCATAGCAGCCAATTCCCCATTATCATCTTCTATATAAAAATAATTTTGTAACGGAAATAAAGACCCTTCAGAATTTATATTGATATCAATATCACCAGTATCTGGCATGGTAAAGATGTACCAATCATCAATATCTTCAGTAGATTGAAAATTTGTATCAATAGTTAAACCGAAACCAAGATTTCCTGTTTTGGTTTCCTCATTATCTATGGTAATAGCACCTACAATATCATTATTAGGTTCATTATCTATAAAACCTGATGGTTCTGAAATTCCCCACAAAAAGCGATAGCTATTACTATTACCGATATAATTAAGATAAATGATATCACCTTCTTTAACACAATTAATTACAGTATTAGAATTACTAGTAGTAGAATTTTGAGATAGAAAATATGAACTATTAGAATATGCAGTAAACCCATTGGTATCTGACCTCATCACATAGAGATTTGTGTTTACACCAGCATTATCAGGTATTACTGAATGTGAGTTGGTGTAAATAGTTAAAGTACCGTTTCTTGGTGCTACTAGTTTATACCAATCTTCTGTATTTTCAGCAGTGACAGGCGTATTGATATCCATCGTGCCATGACCTTCATAGAATATGCCTTCCGATGTAGCGATTGCTTGGTCATAACTATTGTTAGGCTCGATATCATCTGCATATAAAAAATTAGGGAAAACCGCATTAAATGTATATGGCGCATTAGCAAATTGTCCATTGTATACGGATAATGAAAAATACAAGCGAATTAAAGTACCTGCAGGTACAGTATTTGTTATTAAGGTAGGATTATAAGTAACCAAAGTCCCAGTGGCTCCTATGTTTTGCTGTACTTCGTTACCATTTTCATCAGTCCAAATAGCTGATGCGCTAATACTTAAACTGACATCTGCGCTTCCATTTCCAGAGCATAGACCTCCCGTAACGTTAAAAACTCCCGAAAGCTCCAATCGTGAATCGTTAGGTGCGATTAAATCATGAGTGGTGTTATCGCTAATAGTAACGTTGCAACTCGTGTTTAATGAACCGCTAAAAGTTTGCGAGAAGGAGAAGATGGATAATGTTAATCCAAATAAAAGTAATAATTGTTTCATCGTAAAAGAATTAGTTAATAACTATTGTAAAATTACAAAACGTGTTAAGGTCAAAAAATACCTAGTAATAGGGATTTTTAATTAGAATTTATATTTCTTCTCCAAAGCATAACGCATCAATTCACCTTTACCCTGTAGACCAAGAATACGAATCATATTTTTACGATGTGTATCTACAGTATGAACACCTATAAAAAGTTCATCTGCTATTTCGCGAGATGTTTTACCTTGAGAGATTAAACCTAAAATCTCTACTTGGCGTTTGGTTAAGATACCTTTAGCTTTTTTATTAGTATTGTCTTTAGCTTCAACTCTAATGTTAGAATCAAAATAGGTGTTCCCATTATCTACAGCACGAATAGCTTTTAACACCTCCTCCAATGGTGAATTTTTTAATAAATAACCCGAAGCTCCAGCATCTAACATCTGTTGGATAGCGTCAGATTGATCAAACATTGTAAACCCTATAATCTTTATATGTGGTAATTCTTTTTTTATCAATTGCGTTGCTCTAATACCATCCATTTTAGGCATTCTAATATCTGTAATGATCACGTTAGGTTGTTTTAAGCGCACTAAATCTAATAGCTCTTCACCATTATTTGCTGTACCTACGATTTCAATACCCTCTTTATATTGTAATAATAATTTAATCCCATCAATGAGTGACTGATGGTCTTCGGCTATGGCTAATCGTATCATATTGGTATATCTATTATTACAGTTGTACCTTTATTTTTTTCAGACTCTATGGTTAATGTTCCGTTGAGATGGTCAATTCTTTTATCTATGCTGCTAATGCCCATACCAGAATTAGCTTTAGCCATTTGCTTTGTATTAAAGCCAATACCATTATCCTCAATCATAATATTAAGACTGTCTTTGTGATTAGTTATGTGTATAATGCCCTTTGTAGCGTTGGCATGTTTAATAATATTGGTTACCAGTTCTTGTATAATTCTAAAAATGGTAATTTCTAAGGCATTGTCTAAACGTTGCTCTAATCCAAAACTTTGAACATCAAAGAATAGACCATTAATACCCGAAGCATTTTTTGATAACTTTTCTACCGCGGGTAATAATCCGTTTTTTGCCATGACTCCAGAATTTTTTAGATGAGCCATTGATCTAATTTCTACGTAAGCATCCTCCAGAAGAGTACTTGTTTTTTTTATAAGTTTTTCTCTAACTTTTATATCAATTTCATCTTTTATTAGATGTTCAAATTGAAGTTTTGCAGCTGATAAAGTTGCCCCAACACTATCGTGTAAGTCTGCTGCCAAACGTTGGCGCTCTTTTTCTTGGCCTTCAATCATGGCATCTATAATAGATAATTCTAAGTCTTTCAAAATCTTTTCTTTTTCTTCAATTTGTTGTTGTCGTTCTTTTTCAGCTTTGTGTTGCTTTCGTTTGGTGTTTCTATAAACTACAAATGCTAGAATGGAAAGTGCGGATAGGCTTCCACCCCATGCTAGTCTTAATTTATTTTTCTCTTTTTGATATACTATTTTGGTTTTTAGTACTTTTTCAATATTTAAAAGGCTATCTGTTTTTTTGGAATTATCTATTTGCATTTCTTGTAATGCAATTGTGGATTTTATCTGTTCGGCATCATCACGATAATCTCGTCTCTTTTCATAATGGTAGAAAGTGCTATCAAAGTTTTTAAGACCTCTATAACCTTCAAACAAAAAATAATGTGCGCCTCTTAATCTGCTTTTGTTTGATGTTTTCTGTGCGTAAAAAAGACTTTTTTCTGCACTTTTAATGAGTTGAGAATATTTTTTTTGTTGATAATAATTTCTTGCAAGAGTACTATATGCATAAGCTAGATAATTATGATTATTTAAAGAATCAGCTATTTGTATTGCCTTGTTTATTTTAATCTCTGCTAATCTATACTGCTTTTTTATTATATAAGCATCTGCTATATTCACTAAAGCTAAAGAGACACCTTTTTGATTGTTTGAAATTTCTGAGAGTTTGATGCTTTCATTGTAATACTCTAATGATTTTTCAGGTTTATACTTTAAATTATATATGTTTCCAATATTAATTAAATTAGTTGCCATTGTTGTAGTGTCTTTTATTTGCCTACTAATAGACAAGCTTTTATGGTAATAAATTAAAGCTTCTTCCGAATTCCAATTGGCACGATATATTCTACCAATGTTGTTTAAACTACTTGCTTCTCCTTTTCTATTATTATTAGCTTTATAAATTGACAGGCTCTTTTTATAATTCTCTGTTGCACTAGGATAATCTCCAACAATATATTGAACATTACCTAGTGTTATTAATGCATCTGCATTTAAAGATTCTAATTTTATATCTGTAGTAAATTCTAATAGTTCTTGGGCTAAAACATATGCACTATCTGTTTTTTTTTCTAAATAATACTTAGAAATAAGATTATTATATGCATTTGCCCTTGTAGAATCTGTTAAATCAACATTTCTCCATATCTCAAATAGACTATCTTTTGCTTTTTGACCATAGATAAAAATTGAAAATAGAGAGAGTAGAATTAATAGTCTAGTTTTCATATCAATAGAGTTTTATTGAATAATTATACAAAGATGAGAAGTAGGACATCACCAAAACATACCCAGTGCTCGGTATATTTATTTAAGTAAGTTATAAAATAAATCTTAATTATTAGGAAATTTCATACAAAAAATGCTAAAAGAGAGTCAATTAAGCAATTGCATAAACATCAAAGTCTTTAAGGTTTATCCGTTTTATTCACGCTGAAGAATAGTAAGATTCCATTAATGAATATCAATGAGCCTATTATGTAAACGATAATCATAGTATCATTTATAATAAAACAACTTTACTATATAAACTCCTAAAAAGATTTGTTATTAAAAGGCAATGGATAGAAATATTTCACATAAAAATAAATTTAACAGCAGCTATCATCCCAATAAAACCAATAAAAGCTATAAGCACCCAAACCGTTCCTTTATAATGCTTTTTGTGAAGACGAAGATCTTTACGGTATTGATAACCTATAATTATAGCAAAGACTATAAAAAATAATAATCCAAAAATCAATTGACCGTTACTAAACATCTTCTTATTTTTATGCAAAAATACGGCAATTATTTAATTTTTAAATTTTCGTAAAATGAAATAATTGACGAATTAGCAAAGCGCTTCCTTATGTGAAAATAAATTTTGTAGATTTTATTAAAAATTTATTGATAGCATATGAAATTTAAGGATAAACAGACAAACTATGCAAGACAAAATTAATGCTGTAAAAGCATTTCATACCGCTTTTAAAATTGGTCATCGTGAAACACCAAAAGCCGACTTAGGAATTGATAAAAACATGTTGCGTTACAAATTAATGCGCGAAGAAAATGAAGAATATTTAGAAGCAGCAAACGCTAATGATTTAGTTGAAGTTGCTGATGCTTTAGGTGATATGCTATACATTTTGTGCGGCACAATTATTGAACATGGCATGCAGCATAAAATTGAAGAAGTCTTTGAAGAAATTCAACGCAGTAATATGAGTAAATTAGGGGAAAATGGTGAACCTATTTACAGAGAGGATGGCAAAGTACTTAAAGGACCTAATTACTTTAAACCTCATATAAAAGAAATTTTAGAATCATAAATAGAAAAAGCAGCCTAACCAGCTGCTTTTTTATTTTTATCTTATGAGTATCTCTTATTTTACTTCATATCTCCAGCCGTGTTTATCCTCAGATAAATTATGCTGAATACGTAATAGTTTTTCTTTAAAAAGAGAAGCATAAGAATCTTCAATCTGCTCAATTTCAAAAACATCGCCCGAATGCTCAAATGCTGAAACCGGACTAATAACAGCTGCAGTACCAGCGCCAAAAATTTCCTTTAAACTTCCGTCTTTTGCAGCAGTCTTAATTTCTTCTACACTAACACGTTTCACGTCACATTCAATATTCATATCTTCTGCAAGCTGAATAACACTCTTACGCGTAACTCCATCTAATATTCTATCATTGTTTGGAGCTGTAACTAACTTGTTATTTATTCTAAAGAAAATATTCATAGTTCCTGCTTCTTCTAAATATTGATGCGAAGAAGCATCTGTCCAAATTATCTGTTGATACCCTCTTTTCTGTGCCAAACTGGTTGGGTAAAACTGTGCTGCATAATTACCTGCAGCTTTTGCAAAACCTACACCACCATCAGCTGAACGACTATATTTCTCTGCAAATAACACACGTACAGGCTCATTATAATAGGCCTTAGCTGGTGAACAAATAATTATAAAACGATACGTTGCAGCAGGTGAAGCTGATATTGCTGGTTCTGTAGCAATTACAAATGGACGCAAATAAAGTGAATTACCAACTCCTGGTTTAATCCACTCACTATCTAACTTTAATAAAGTTTCTAAGCCCTTAAAAAAATAATTTTCTGGGAAATCTGGCATTGCTAGACGTGCAGACGATTTATTAATTCTGTCACAATTCTGATCTGGTCTAAACAAAAATATTTTTCCATCATCATCTTTGTACGCCTTCATCCCTTCAAAAACTGCTTGACCATAATGAAATACTCTAGCAGAAGGCTCTATAGTCATCGCTTGGTATGGCATCACTTTAGGAGTTTGCCATGTGCCATCTTCAAAATCACAAACAAACATATGATCAGTAAATGTGCGACCAAATACTAGATTACTAAAATCAACAGTGTTAATTTTAGAAGTTTCAGATTTTACGACAACAATTTCGTTAGGATTGATTTCTATCATTTAAGAGTAGTGATTATTCTTTGCAAAAATACAAAATGATAATCGTTAATAAAAGGTAATATTATCTTAATAATCCGTAAATTTGCTTTCATAGAAATCATATCTTAATCATATAAAAAAATGAAAAAAATAGTTCTAACATTATTAATAAGTGTAGTCGTGTTTTCGTGTAAAAATGAAACTAAAACTACTGATAATACAGATAAGGTAACTAAAGAAGTTAAAGAAGAAATTGCTTATGCTTCTTTTGGTATGGAAATTAACGATGCTGATGCTCTAACATCTAAGCGCATGATGGAGCATTATAAGGGTTTAAAAGTTGGAGATACAGTTCCATCAAAAATGAAAGCTAAAATTGTAGAAGTATGTTCTAGTAAAGGTTGTTGGATGAAGTTAGATATGGATGGTGAAAACCAAGTCATGGTAAAATTTAAGGATTATGGGTTTTTTATGCCTTTGGATGCTGAAGGAGATGTTGTAGTTAATGGAAAAGCATTTATTACAGAAACTCCAGTAGATGAATTAAGACATTATGCTGAAGATGCAGGGAAATCTAAAGAAGAAATTGAAGCCATTACTGAGCCTAAATTAGAATACCGTTTTGAAGCTGACGGAGTATTACTTAAAACAGAATAGTTGCAACGAAAAATTATCACCACCTCTGATGGTTCTAAAACCATACAGATTGAAGACTGGAATGAGCAATATCATTCCATTCATGGTGCCATACAAGAAGCAAATCATGTGTTTTTAAAACATGGTTTGCTTTTTTATTTTGAACTTATTTCAAAATCCAATAAGAATCACACTAAGCCTGTCGAAATATCAATCCTAGAAATAGGTTTTGGCACAGGGCTTAATGCTTTTCTAACTTTAATTGAAGCCGAAAATCTAAAGCTTAGTATTAATTATACAGGTGTAGAAGCTTATCCAGTGAGGCCAGAAGAAATAAAAGAACTCAATTACATTGAACTACTTTCTAAAAATTATGCTTCTGCTTTTGGCAAAATGCATTCTGCATCTTGGGAAAGAAAACATAAAATCACTTCGTATTTTCAATTAGAGAAGCAACAGAAATTTTTTCAAGATATTAAAAATGTAGATGAATTTAATATCATTTATTTTGATGCATTTGGTGCTCGTGTACAACCAAATTTATGGACAGAAGACATTTTCAAAGTCATGTACAACGCTTTAAAGAATGATGGTGTTTTAGTGACTTATTCCGCAAAAGGAAGCGTTAGGCGTGCTATGCAAGCTGTTGGTTTTAAAGTAGAACGTTTGCCTGGCCCTCCAGGCAAACGTGAGATGCTTAGAGCAACGAAGCATCCAAAGAAATAAAATGAGTTAAATGTTACGAGCTCAAAAGCTATGCTAGTAACATTGAGCGAATGAAATGAGCTAAATGCTTAGAGCAATAAAGCATACAACGAAATGAAGTGAGTTAAATATTAAGAGCCTGCAAATTATGCTCTTAACATTCAGTAAAGTGAAACGAACCAAATGCTAAATCATTATCAATTTTCATACAAAACAAAGCTCAAACGCATCCCTTTTTATTGTCAATTTACTTAACTTTACACACTTGTAAAAAAGCATAAAATTATGAGCTATAACATCGACGAAAGAGGTTATTATGGGGAATTCGGTGGTGCATTCATTCCAGAAATGCTATACCCAAATGTAGAAGAGTTACGTCAAAATTATCTTAAGATAATGGCAGAACCTTCATTTCAAGAAGAATTTCATGCTTTATTAAAAGATTATGTAGGCCGTCCTTCACCGCTCTATTTTGCAGAACGTTTATCAAAAAAGTACAATACCAAAATTTACCTTAAACGCGAAGATTTAAACCATACTGGCGCACATAAAATCAATAATACCATTGGGCAAATTCTTATGGCAAAACGCCTAGGAAAAAACAGAATTATTGCCGAAACTGGAGCTGGACAACACGGAGTTGCTACTGCAACAGTTTGTGCTTTAATGGGAATTGAATGTATTGTTTACATGGGAGAAATTGATATTGCTCGCCAAGCACCAAACGTAGCTCGTATGAAAATGCTAGGCGCAACAGTTGTACCTGCTTTATCTGGTAGCAGAACCTTAAAAGATGCCACTAATGAAGCCATTCGTGATTGGATTAATAACCCTGTAGATACGCATTATATTATTGGAAGCGTGGTTGGACCTCATCCATATCCTGATATGGTAGCTAAGTTTCAAGCTGTGGTTTCTGAAGAAATTAAAAATCAACTTTTAGAAAAAGAAGGTACCGAAAATCCTGATTATTTAATTGCTTGTGTTGGTGGTGGTAGCAATGCTGCTGGAACTTATTATCATTATTTAGACAATGAAGACGTAAACATTATTGCTGTTGAGGCCGCAGGTTTGGGTATTGATTCTGGTGAAAGTGCAGCAACGTCAGTCTTAGGTAAAGAAGGTATTATACATGGTAGTAAAACACTTTTAATGCAAACTAACGACGGACAAATTACAGAACCTTATTCTATTTCAGCGGGATTAGATTATCCTGGAGTTGGTCCTATGCACGCCAATTTATATAAAACTGGTCGTGCAGAATTTATTGCAATTACTGATGATGAGGCTATGACAGCAGGATTAGAATTATCTCAATTAGAAGGTATTATTCCAGCCATTGAAAGCTCACACGCATTGGCAGTTTTTGAGCATAAAAAATTTAAACCAGAGGACATAGTTGTTTTGAATTTGTCTGGTCGTGGCGATAAAGATTTACAGAATTATATTGATTATTTCAAGTTATAATGAACAGAATAAACAAAAAATTACAAGAAGACAAAAAACTTCTATCTATATATTTCACAGCAGGCTATCCTAATGTAGATGACACAGTTTCTATCATTCAAAACCTTGAAAAAAGTGGTGTCGATATGATTGAAATAGGTTTACCATTTAGTGACCCTTTAGCAGATGGTCCAACCATACAAACTAGCTCCACACAGGCTCTTAAAAATGGTATGACAACTGAGTTATTGTTTGAACAACTTAAGGGTATTCGACAATCCGTTTCTATTCCATTAATTATTATGGGTTACTTTAATCCTATGTTGCAATATGGTGTGGAAGACTTCTGTAAAAAATGCCAAAAAGTAGGTATAGATGGCTTAATCATCCCAGATTTGCCTGTAGATGTATACAATGATTACTATAAAACTACATTTGAAAAACACGATTTAATCAATGTGTTTTTAATTACTCCTCAAACTTCAGATGAGCGAGTTCGTTATATCGATTCTGTTTCTGATGGATTCATTTATATGGTGAGTTCTGCAAGTACAACAGGTGCTAAAGTTGGTTTTGGGAATGAACAAACCAAATACTTTGAGCGTATTGCAAACATGAATCTTAATAACGCTCAAATTGTAGGTTTTGGGATTTCTAATAATGATACATTTACGCAAGCTACCAAATATGCAAAAGGGGCTATTATTGGTTCTGCATTTGTTAAATATGTAACCAATAATAATCTAAAATCAATTCCTGATTTTGTAGATGATATTTTAAAATCTAAATGATTAATGAAAACTATAACTTATCGATCTGCAACCTTAGAAGATTTACCAACACTGTTAGATTTTGAGCAAGGCATTATTGCATACGAGCGTCCTTATGACAGTACTCTGAAACCTGATCCTATAAGTTATTACGATCTAAAAGAGCTCATTCTATCTAAAAATGCCGAAGTACATATAGCTGAACATGAAAATAAGGTTATTGGGTCTGGCTATGCCAAAATTGTAAATTCCAAACCTTACAACATTCATAATCAACATGTTTATTTAGGTTTTATGTTTGTAAAACCAGAATATAGAGGACAAGGTATTATTCAGTCTATTTCTGAAGCACTAAAACTATGGGCAAAAGCAAATAATATTTTTGAGGCCAGATTAGAAGTCTATGCTGAAAATGATTCTGCAATTAGAGCATATGAAAAAAGCGGTTTTACAAAAAATTTAGTCGAAATGAGAATATCATTAAACGATTAAAATAGATGTCACTTAACATTGTACTCATAGAACCCGAAATCCCAAATAACACTGGGAACATTGGACGTTTGGCTTTAGCTACAGGTTCTCGCCTGCACTTAGTAAAACCTTTTGGTTTTGAAATAAATGATAAGCGCCTTAAACGTGCTGGTCTAGATTACTGGCAACATTTAGAAGTTATATATTATAATTCTATAGATGATTTTTTCCTTAAGAATAAGGACTCTATAATGGTGTTTTTATCAAGTCAAGGAAAAGTATCACATTGGGATATTAATTATACTGAAAATATGTTCTTGGTTTTTGGTAAAGAATCGGTGGGTTTACCAAAACCTTTGATTGAAAAACATAAAGATCAACTTTTTAAAATTCCGCTCTACAGCAAAGACATAAGAAGCCTAAATCTTGCCAACGCTGTTAGTATTATTGTTTATGAAGGCTTAAGACAACTCGAATCATAGATAGATATTTGTTATCTTTGAGTATGAAACTCATTAAAAAAGGCAATATATTACTATTAGGATTATCACTTATCTTAAGTTTAGTATCATTTACAGGAGTTGTTAACCACCTACCAAATGAAGCCATTAAAACAGCTTTAGTTGTTAATGGTTATTGTGAGAATACACATTGCTCAATAAAGTTTCAAAATGCAAATAAGAATGTCTTTACTTCTATTTGTCAATTTTCAAATTATTCTTTTCTAAGGTTTCAAAATGATTACAGTTTAAAAGAAATTACAGCTTTAAAGGCCTATACAAAACATACTAATTGGCTTAGAGTAGATCAACTTCATAAAAAGCACTATTCTTCTTCAATACTCAAAACACTCTATAACAGTATTGTATAAAATAGTTTTAGATAGCCTTAGGGCTAAAAATCATCTATTATAAATGCATCTTTAATTCTAAAGATGCCATATACTGTTATATTATGAAATTAAAAAAAAGCTTAAGACTTATTGTCTTAATTTTTATGATTTGCTTGGCTTGTATTGTACCATTTCCATTAAAATTCTCATCTAAAGACAACTTACCAAAAAACTTGATTGAAAATACTGAAAAGACTGATAATGAGGAAGATGAAGATGTTTTGAAAGAGGTATTCTGAAGGTTTTTCACCCTATTTAATCTTTTTCTACTATATTAGTCAAAATTTTGTATAACACCTAAATCTAAATACAATGATAACCAAAACATTAAAAGTCAGTTTTTTTGTGATAGCTCTTGCTTCATTTTCTTACGCTGGTGCTCAAGAAACGATCGAAGTTTCAGAGGATAAATCTAGAAAAATGTTTAAACATCTCGACATGAACGAAGATGGAAAAATAACATTAGAAGAATTTAAAACTATGCGTGTAAAATCCCCTTCTAAAGTCGCGCAAGTTGAAAAGCGTTTTGTAAGTATGGATACTAATAAAGACGGAACTGTAGATAAAGCTGAGTTTAGAATCTTTTTTGAAGGTTCAAGAAAAGCAAAACAAAAAAAGCAAGAAATTAAAGTTAAAAAAGGTTAATTATAGTTTAACTGATAAGATTAAAAAACCTCTAAAATAATTTAGAGGTTTTTTAAGTTTTGACGCCTTTTTCTTAACATCTCCAAATACATATTTTCCACTTTAGTTCTTGCCCAAGGTGTACGCCTTAAAAATTTCAAGCTAGATTTTATAGATGGATCGTGTGTAAAGCAACGAATGTTAATCTGGTAGCCCATATACTCCCAACCATAATGTGCTTCTAGTTCAGTAATAATCTGTTCTAGTTTTATGCCATGAAGTGGATTGTTAGGTTGTGTTGACAAACTATAAGTTTTTTACTAATTCCTTAATCTTTAATGCTTTCTCAAAATGATCTAAGCTATGTGTTTGTATCCACCAAGTAGCAGCTTCCATTAGTAATTCTGGATTGTCATTCTTGTTTTTAAAAAATGCATAAAATGATACCCCAACGCTATCTCCTTTTTGAGCAATTTTTTTATCGCAGACTTCTATGATTTTGGCTTTTAAACTTTGTGTCATTTGATTATAAGTTTTCAATAAATAGAATAAACAGATTGCAATATCATTCTTCCTCGCAATGACAAAAACGACTAGCTTCTATTATCGCTATTACGTCTTCGATTTCGGTTTTTATTGCGATTACGGTTACGATTAGAATTTTTATTTCCTTCTCCTGAGTTTCTTCTAGAATTAGAGTTTTTATTTTGATTTCCCCCTCTACCTCTATTTCTATTCTGTCCTGGTTTAATAGGTTCTGTTGAAGCATTAGGATCTGGCTCAAAACCTTCAACAACCTCAACCTCAATCTTCATGTCTATTAATTTCTCAATAGATCTTAAATATGTGGTTTCATCTGCACTCACTAAAGATATTGCTTCACCACTAGCTCCAGCTCTGCCAGTTCTTCCTATTCTATGCACATAGTCTTCAGAAATATTAGGAATCTCATAATTAACAACATGTGGTAATAAAGGAATATCTAAACCTCTTGCAGCAATATCTGTAGCTACAAGCACTCTAACTTTACCACTCTTAAAACCAGCTAAAGCTTTTGTTCTTGCACCTTGACTTTTATTTCCATGAATTGCTGCTGCAGTAATACCTGCACTAATCATCTTTTTACAAAGCTTGTTAGCTCCATGCTTAGTTCTGGTAAATACTAAAACTTGTTTCCAATTACCTTCGGAAATTAATTTAATAATTAAGCCCGTCTTTTTGCCTTTGGCAACACGATATACTTTTTGATCAATAACTTCAACAGCTGTATTTTCTGGTGTCGCTTCAACTTTTACAGGGTTATTAAGAATAGAATACGCTAACTTCTTGATATCCTTAGAAAATGTTGCCGAAAACATTAGGTTTTGGCGCTTGTCTGGCATCAACTTCATAACGCGTTCTATATCGCGTAAAAAACCCATATCTAGCATACGATCGGCTTCGTCTAACACAAAAATTTCAACGCGCTTTAAGGATAATAGCCCTTGACTTTCTAAATCAATGAGTCGACCTGGAGTAGCAACCAAAACATCAACACCTTTTCTTATCGTTGCTACTTGTGGTTTCTGATTAACTCCACCAAAAATAACTGTGCTTTTAATATTTAAAAACTCACTATATTCTTTTACGTTGGTATGTACTTGAGCTGCTAACTCTCGTGTTGGAGTTAAGATTAAGGCTCTAATTGGTCTATGTTTCTGTACTGGTCTTTGAGAAAGTAAATGCAATAATGGTAATGTAAAACCTGCTGTTTTACCAGTACCTGTTTGCGCAGATGCCAACACATCTTTTTCTTCTAAAACTGGTGGAATGGCTTTAGCTTGTATTGGAGATGGTGTTTCATAGCCTTTTTTGCTAATTGCACGTAATAAAGGCTCAGATAAGCCTAATGATTTAAATGACATACATCGTTTTTAGTTAAGATGAATATCTATTTAAAGCTCACCTCTTTTTGTTTTGGCGAAGGTACTGTTAATTTATGCCATGACTCAAAAAATCTATTATTATCTTAAAACTTATTCAATTTGAAAAACTTAAAACTCACTTTAAAAACTATGTTTTATAATTGTTTTTATCGTAAGTTTAAAGTCATTGTCTAACACATTAATTTTAAAACCTAAAAAAATGAAAATACTACTTAGTTTCTTACTCTTATTCCCATTAAGTTTTTTTGCTCAGCAACAAACAGGTTCAGAAAAATTTTGGAAACAATTAGAAGCACATTGTGGTAATGCTTATGAGGGCGAGATTACAGAAGGAGCAGTTGAAGGAGATAGTTTTACTGGAAAAAAATTAGTGATGCATGTACGTTCTTGTGACACTAACACTATTAGAATTCCATTTTTTGTAGGTGAAGACAAATCACGTACTTGGGTTTTAAACATTAATGAAGATAAAATAATTAGTCTAAAACACGATCATAGACATGAAGATGGCACAGAAGATAAATTAACCCAATATGGTGGCACAAGTACAAATGTTGGTTTGGCTAATGTACAAGTATTTCCTGCAGACGAACATACTTCAGATATTTTACCTCCTGCTTCTACTAATATCTGGTGGATAACTATTGATGACACGAGCTTTACTTATAACCTTAGACGTATTGGAACTGATCGTTTGTTTACTGTTCGTTTTGATTTAACAAAAACCATTGAAACACCTGATGCACCTTGGGGAACTGAGGATTAGCTTTCAACTTACTAAACTAAACCTTATGTAAAACTATGCAACTACTGTCTATAAGACTATCTAAAAAAATTCAGAATACTGCATAACCCTAAAATCAAACGTATTAAAATTTGGATTTTTAGCTTTGAGTTGTTTATATAATGGCAATCTGCTTATGGATATGTTTGCTGCGCCAGAGCCTGAGGTAAGGGAAACGGTTTTGATTATTCTTTGTGATTCTTCATTTCGTTCTGAATGACTAAGCGAGAATTTGTGAATTCTTGGCACTACATTATTCACCAATTCTAGTTTTAAGTCGTAATCTTTAAGATGCCTTCTAAAAAAATATTCTGGGCCGTTTTTACTATTACCGCCTGTAAATAGAATGGTTTCTATACTTGGATATTGTTTTAAATAACCAATCACATCTCTTAGCTTAATGTTTTGCATACCTAAGTCAGATGCATCAACTTTTTCACGTTCTGCGCTATCTACAATATCGCAAACACCTATTTTATGTTTAATTAGAAATTGCTTACGCTCTTCTATAGCTTTTTGAGAATTGTCGTAACGTAAATTAAGATTATGAATTTTGTCTATAAACAACCACAGCGAGTTGTAATAACTACCATAACAAAAATTGACATCTTTTTCTAACAACTCACCAGTAGAAAAACGTGGTGGAGGTAAAGTGCCAACAATAAGTTTTTTGGTATCTTTTTGGATAAATGGTTGATAAGGATGTTTATGAAAAAACATTATCTAGTAAAAACTAACTCATTCTCTGAAGATAATTGATCGCTAAAACCATAACCTTCATAATTAAAGCCTTTAAGATTATCAATCGTTTTTGCATTGGTATCTATAACATAACGCGTCATATAACCTCTGGCTAGTTTCGCAAAGGTCATTATAGTTTTATACTCTCCGTTTTTTAAATCTTTAAAACTTGCTGTAACCACAGGAACTTTTAAAGCCTTTTTATCAATAGCTTTAAAATACTCGTTACTTGCTAAGTTTAAAAACAACTCGTTATCTTCTAATTCATCATTTAAAGCTTGCGTTACTTTTTTCTTCCAGAACTCATACAGGTTTTTGTTTTTACCAACTGGCATTCTGGTTCCCATTTCTAATCGGTAAGGTTGAATTAAATCTAATGGTTTTAAAATGCCATAAAGCCCAGAAATAATTCGAATTGTATCTTGTACCTTATCCAGTTTTTTAGTATCTATGGTATAAGCATCTATACCTCTGTACACATCACCACTAAAAGCATATAAGGCTTGTCTGGCATTATCTTTTGTAAAAGGCAAACTCCAGTCTTGATTACGCTCGTAGTTTAGTTGTCCTAAATTATCTGAAATGCTCATTAGTTTCGATAAACTTCTAGCAGATTTCTTTTTTAATAGTTTATTTAAACGCTCAGCTTCAGCTAAAAAGCAACCTTCTGTAGTTTTAGTTGTTGGTAATTGAGTTTCAAAATTTAGAGATTTTGCAGGTGATAATACGAGTTTCATTTATATCAAGTTATTTCAGTATCAAATTTCCACAACTGTGGTTTTTATATATTATTTGTTTAACATTTTTGTGCATACAAATTACAACAATTCTTTAATTTTCCCATCTTCAAAACTAAAGTTGTAGTCACCTTTAATTATAAACTCAGAAGTAAATGCTTTGTCATTTGTAGGGTACCATTCCTTTTTTGTTTTATCAATTAAGATAAATAAGCCATTATCATCACCTAAGGCACAAAAACGTAAAAAATCACCATCAAAAATTGGTATTGGCTTTATATTATTAATACTATTAAAAATAATTTCAATATTGTTTGTTGCAATTGCCATTTCACTAATTGAGACTATACTTGCTACCGAAAACTCATTAATAGTTTTAGTATTTATAGCATCTCTAGCTATGAGCTCCATTATGTTTTTGTCTTCATCATAGAAATAAATAGCTTTAGCGTTCCAGTTTTCAAAATTTGTAATATAATGTTCTCCAGATGGAATAATAGTCATTCTATTCTCTAACCAGCTTCTAGCTTCATTTATTGAACCAGAAGGTATATTAAATGCCAAATGCGAAGGCTTCACCAATTTCTTATATCGAAAAGTTATTATACTTGCTCCAACTTTAAATGAAATTTCTTTTGGTAAATCAATCAATTGTTCTAAACCTAAAATATCCTTATAAAAGTGTTTTTGAGCTTTAATTTGTTTTGTGAATAATATAACTTCACCTATTCTCATGCGACTTAATTTTTAACAAAATTAGACAAAGCTTAATTTTAAAACCATAAGTAACATTTACTTAAATAAATAAAACTATAGATTTTATCTATACTTAAGATTTAAATAAAATAAGGGATTTAATTTAAACTATTTTACATGAGTAGCATAATGCCGCCACTTCTCGATACATTGTGCTATATCTTCTGGTATTTCAGACTCGAACCTCAAAAACTCACCAGTAGTTGGGTGTTCAAAACCAAGTGTTCTAGCATGTAAGGCTTGTCTTGGCAAAATTTTAAAACAATTTTCTACAAACTGCTTGTATTTAGAAAACGTAGTACCCTTTAAGATGCGTTCACCTCCATAACGTGCATCATTGAATAACGTGTGTCCAATATGTTTCATATGTACACGAATTTGATGTGTACGACCCGTTTCGAGCTTACAGCTTACCAAAGTTACATAACCTAAACGCTCAATAACTTTGTAATGTGTTATGGCTGGTTTTCCTTTGTCGGCTTCGTCATCTAAGTAAACCGTATTTTGTAATCTATTTTTTGGATGACGACCAATATTGCCTTCAATTATGCCTTCATCTTCCGTCATATTTCCCCAAACCAAAGCAACATATTCGCGCTCACTAGTTTTTTTCGCAAACTGGTTAGATAAATGTGCCATAGCTTGCTCTGTTTTAGCTACAACCAATAAGCCACTGGTGTCTTTATCTATACGATGTACCAAACCTGGTCGATCACTTGAGTTATTTGGTAAGTTTTCAAAATGAAAAATTAAGGCATTAATCAATGTTCCTGAATAGTTACCATGACCTGGATGTACCACCATGCCTGCTGGTTTATTTACCACCAACAAATCATCATCTTCGTAAACCACATCGATAGGAATATCCTCTGCGATTAATAAATTTTCATGTGGAGGATGCTTAAACTTAACCGTTACAAAATCGTTTGGTTTAACTTTGTAATTAGATTTTACAGGCGAATTATTAATAAAAATACAGCCATCTTTTGCTGCTGATTGAATTTTGTTACGTGTTGCATTTTCAACAAAATTCATTAAATATTTATCTATACGAAGAGGTTGTTGCCCTTTATCTACTCTAAAAGCATAATGCTCATATAGCTCATCTTCATGTTCGGATATATCAGAAATATCTGGCATTACTTACTATCTTTTACCATTACCTAAAACCAAATCTATAGTAGATGTAAGTGGTAAAAGTTCACCTGGTTTTAAAGTTTTACCATTATGTTTCATACCTAAAACTACATCTTTACCAATGTTATCTATATAAGTAATATTACCTAATTTAAACTCTAAAGCACTTAATTGAGGTTTTGCCTGTCTAAAGGTTCGTTTTAAAATATTTGGTACTTCAACTTTTCTGTAACCAGAAGGGTTTAAGATTAAGTAAATCTTTCGATTTTCTTTAACCTGAGCTCCTGCAGCTGGGTTTTGTTCTATAACAGAATACTTAGGGTAATTAGGATTAAAATTGGCAGAATCCTGAATTTCCATCGCTAAATCATTATCATTTAATTCTATCTTAACAGTTTCTATAGATTTGCCTTTTAAATTTGGTACAACAACAAAATCCCCATGATTAGTCGTAATATTTAGCCATTTTAACATTATAAAACACAAAGCCACTATAGCAATAATGGCAAAAGCAACTTGTTTTAAAAACACTTTACTGGTAAGAAACTTAACAAAACTCATAAACTAATAATTGTTGACAAAACTAATAAATTATAACGTTATAATAACGCATTAAAATTAATATACGTATCATTTCTGCATATAGATTATGAAAAATTAATGATACTTTTACATTATAGCTTTTAAATTAATAGATACTGAAACAAGTTCTGCATAAATGAAAAAAAATATCGCCATCATAATGGGAGGCTATTCTAGCGAGTATCAAATTTCGTTGAAAAGCGGCAATGTGGTCTATGAAACCCTAGATAAAGAAAAGTATAATGCATTTCGTATTCATATTTTTAAAGATAAATGGGTTTTTGTTAATGATTTAGACAATGAATTTCCTGTAGATAAAAATGATTTTTCGATTAAAGTAAATGGTGTTAAAATTACTTTTGATTGTGTTTTTAATGCTATACATGGTTCGCCTGGCGAAGATGGTTTTATGCAAGGGTATTTTGAATTGATTGGAATTCCTCAGACGAGTTGCAATATGTACCAAGCAGCATTGACTTTTAATAAACGAGATTTATTGGCAACACTAAAACCATACGGCATTAAAACAGCTGAAAGCTATTATTTAAATCTTGGAGATGCTATTAATGAAGGTGCTATAGTCGCAAAAGTAGGTTTACCTTGTTTTGTGAAAGCTAATAAGGCAGGAAGTAGTTTCGGAATTTCTAAAGTCTATAAAAAAGAAGACTTAAAAGCTGCCATAAATAATTCGTTTAAAGAGGATAATGAAATTATTATAGAGCAATTTTTAGATGGTGTTGAAGTCTCTGTAGGTGTAATTTCATATAGGGGAGAAACGAAAGTATTACCAATTACAGAAATTGTATCTGAAAATGATTTCTTTGATTATGCTGCAAAATATGAAGGTAAATCACAAGAGATTACTCCTGCACGTATTTCTAAAGATTATGAGCAAAAAACCGTAACTGTTGCTAAGCAAGTCTATGAAATTTTAGGTATGACAGGTTTTTCGCGAAGTGAATTTATTTTTAAAAATGATGAGCCCTATTTACTCGAAATGAATACGGTTCCAGGTTTAACTAAAGAAAGTATTTTACCTCAGCAAGCAGCAGAAGCAGGAATTAACATGAGTGATTTGTTTGATAATGCTATTGAAGAAGCTTTGAAAAATTAATAGTTATATTTGATTAACAAAAGTTCTCATTTTAAATAGGAACGACAATATATTGTTGATGAAAAGAGCAATTTTCCCAGGATCTTTTGATCCCATTACTTTAGGACATTACGATATCATAAAACGTGGTATTAAACTTTTTGACGAAGTTGTTGTAGCCATTGGTGTTAACGCTGATAAAAAGTATATGTTCTCTTTAGAAGAACGAAAAGCGTTTATTGAAAAATCTTTTGAACATGAACCTAAGGTCAAGGTCGTAACTTACAAGGGACTGACTATTGATTTCTGCAAAGAGATTGATGCCCAATTTATTCTCAGAGGCTTAAGAAATCCTGCAGATTTTGAGTTTGAAAAAGCTATTGCACATACCAATAGAAAACTATCTAATATTGAAACTGTATTTCTATTAACTGCAGCTAGCACGTCTTATATTTCGTCTTCTATAGTACGTGATGTGATTAGAAATGATGGTGACTATACTAAATTAGTACCAGATAGTGTGCGAGTGAATCCTTAATATCTTTTTATTAAATACTATTCCTTTTCTCATTGTTGAAATATTTATTGGTTAATACTGAGGCAAATCTCAACAATAAGACAAAGGCAAAACATACGATGAATTGCGTATATTTTTTCAAAAACTAACTATCAGCCTTTTAATTATTATCTTAAAAAGAATTTGAGCTAATCATTGTAACAAAATGTTGAATTTTGTTACATATAATTAATAGTCTACAACGGTTTTATGGCACATTCATTAACATATATATTCTTTAAAATGAAGTTGATTCAGCCTTCAGAGGATACTATTATGGATTGGAAAGATGTTAATGCTGTAAATAAATTAGAGTATGCACTTGTGCATGGCAATTATAAAACGCGTCAATTCGCTGCTGAAGCTTTAGAGAAAGTGGGGCAACCATCTTCTATTCCCATTCTACTTAAAGCTATGAATGATAAAATTCAAAAGGTATCTATTGCAGCTTTAAATGCCCTCGAAGCATTAGGATGTACTGATGATTTGGTTATTTCTATTACTAGAAAACGTTTTAATTGGGTTAAAGAACTTCGTGATAAAGAAGAAAAAACCAAAGTAAAAAAAGATAAAAAACATAATATTTACCGCTGGAAACGTGCTAGTAAAGCATCTTTTGACCGTGTTAAAGAACAACTAAAGAAACCTATCCGCTAGATGTATTACCTAGTCAAAATTTAAAATGCGGATGTTTTATACACAAGTCTTTTATATGAGACTGAAGCTTGGTTACAAACAATTGATGTGCTTCAGAATTTGGATTAAAAGGCTTGTGTTTTAAACCTTTCTGAATTACATCTACGTCCTGCATGATAAGTTCCGTATTTTCTAAAATCCAAACATGTTTAAACTTATCCCAAATATAATTTATGGCGACGCTATTAGGATGAAGCATATCAGCTTCATAGAAACGATAATCACGTAACTCATCTATCATAATCTCATAAGACGGAAAATAATAGTTTTGCTTTCTAGGTTCAACAACATTATGGATTGCAGTAATTAAATGCGATTTGCTTTGCGTATTTTCTACAAAACCGTCTTTGGTATGACGCACTGGAGATACCGTAAAAATGAAATTCACTTTTGAGTTAATACTTCTGACCAAACTAACTATGGCTTCAAGCGATTCTGAGATTTGCTCTACTGAAAGTAACTCTTTTAAAAACTGTTTTTGTGGCAATTTATGACAATTCGCTACAATAGCATCTGATGAAATATGTCTATATACCCAACTTGTACCTAGCGTTATTATAATATGTGTTGTATTATGAAGTTGCTCACAAACTTTATCAATTTGAGTATTTAAAACAGTAAGCAATTCTTCTTTTGAAGTATTATTTAATTTAGAATGTGCATCTAAACAACACCATAGTTCATTATGAAAATGCAAGTCCTCCTCCGTGTAATAATCTTTGTTTATTGAACGCGTTACTAAATTTTCAATCGCTAAGGGATGAAATAAAATTCCGAAAGGATTTACTACAGATTGAAACTTAAAGTACTCAAATTTATCACCTATGTTTTCAGAAAAACATGAGCCTAATAAAGTAACCTTAGAATCATAATCTATTTGATTATGAGGTTGTTCTTTAAGCGGTATTTGTGTTTGTAGTTTCATAATGGATTCCGCATCAAGTGCGAAATGACAAACTTAAAGATAATTTTTAGCAGCCTTCAAAGCGGCATCAATACCAGCAGGGTTTTTTCCGCCAGCTGTAGCAAAAAATGGTTGACCTCCACCTCCACCTTGGATGTGTTTACCTAACTCTCTAACTATAGTACCAGCATTTAAATCTTTACTAGCAACTAACTCTTTTGAAATATAACAAGATAGAATCGCCTTTCCATTATTTTCAGATCCAAATAATAAGAACAGGTTTTTAAATTGACTTCCTAACTCAAAGGATACATCCTTTATACCTCCAGCATCTAAATCTAACTTCTTAGCTAAAAACTGAACCCCATTAATTTCAGTCAACTCATTTTTAAGTTCACCTTTAATGTTCTTCGCTTTATCTTTTAATAAATTTTCAATCTGCTTCTTTAAATCTGTATTTTCATCTTGCAGATTCTGTAATGCTTTAAGGGGTTCTTTAGCGTTGTTGAGTAAATCCTTCATTTCAAAATACACTCTGTTATTTTCAAAATAAAAGTCCTTTACTGCATCATTAGTTATGGCTTCAATACGACGAATACCTGAAGCTACCGCACTTTCAGAAGTAATCTTAAAATGCCATATGTCCGCCGTATTATTGACATGAGTACCTCCGCAAAGTTCTATAGATTGTCCAAATCGAATTGTACGAACATTATCACCATATTTTTCACCAAAGAGCGACATTGCACCATCAGCAATGGCTTGTTCTTTTGGCACGCTTCTGTTTTCTTCTAAAGGTAATTTACCTTCAATACGAGAATTTACAAAATTTTCTACATCACGTAATTCTTCTAGAGTAAGTTTAGAGAAATGTGAAAAGTCAAAACGTAAGTGTTTAGAATGAACCGCAGACCCTTTTTGCTCTACATGGTCCCCTAAAACTTCTCTTAATGCCTGATGCAATAAATGCGTAGCAGTATGATTACACTCTGTTCTATATCGCTGCTTAATGTCTACTACGGCTTTTAAAACCTCATCGCTATGCTTCGGTAAATTCTTAGTAAAATGGATAATAAGATTATTTTCCTTTTTGGTATCTAAAATATAAACCACATCTCCATGTTCATCTTCTAAATAACCCTTATCACCGACTTGTCCACCGCCTTCAGGATAAAATGGTGTTATATTAAATACCAGCTGATACATTTCACCATCTTTTTTAGAGGTTACTTTTCTATATCGTGTTATTTTCACGTGCGCTTCAAGCGTATCGTAACCGATAAATTCTTCTACTTCATCATGATGCAAAATGGTCCAATCATCCGATTTTAACTCTGATGCTTCTCGTCCACGATCTTGTTGCGCTTTAAGAGATGTTTTAAACTCTTCTGCATTATAAGTATAACCTTTCTCTCTAAGGATAAGGTCTGTTAAATCTTCAGGAAAACCATACGTATCTTTAAGTTCAAATACTTTAGACCCAGAAATTTCTTTTGTTTTAGAAGTCTTAACAATTCCATCTAAAAGAACTAGACCCTGCTCTAAGGTTCTCAAAAATGAACTCTCTTCTTCTTTAATAACATTTTCAATTAATTGTTTTTGAGCCTTTAACTCAGGAAATGCTTTTCCCATTTTCTTACTCAAAATGTTAACTAATCGATAGATAAAAGGTTCTTTTTTATCTAAAAACGTAAACCCGTATCGTACAGCACGACGTAAAATTCTACGAATTACATAACCTGCACCATTATTACTTGGTAACTGACCATCTGCTATAGAAAATGCTACTGCTCTTACATGGTCAGAAATTACACGAATTGCTACATCAACCTTCTCATCTTTGCCATAATCTTTATGAGTTATGGCTTCAATTTCGCGGATAATTGGTGTAAAAACATCCGTATCGTAATTAGATTGTACTCCTTGTAACACCATACATAGACGTTCAAAGCCCATTCCTGTATCAATATGCTTATTTGGTAAAGTTTCTAAAGACTTATTTGCTTTACGATTGTATTGCATAAACACGAGGTTCCAAATTTCTACAACCTGTGGATGATCCATATTTACTAAAGACTTTCCATCTACCTTGCTTTTTTCTTCCTCAGAACGAATATCTACATGGATCTCACTACATGGCCCACAAGGGCCTTGGTCTCCCATTTCCCAGAAGTTATCCTTTTTATTTCCCATAAGGATACGATCTTCTGGGATGAACTCTTTCCAAAGGTCGTATGCTTCTTGATCCATTTTTAAATTATCGGCATCGTTGCTACCTTCAAAAACAGTAACGTACAGCATATCTTTATCGATACCATAAACTTCCGTCAACAATTCCCAAGCCCAAGCAATAGCTTCTTTTTTAAAGTAATCTCCAAAAGACCAATTACCCAACATTTCAAAAAGCGTATGATGATACGTATCATAACCTACTTCTTCTAAATCATTATGCTTACCTGAAACGCGAAGACATTTTTGACTATCTGCAATCCTATTTTTCTTAGGATCTGCATTACCTAAAAAATACTCTTTAAAAGGAGCCATACCAGAGTTAACAAACATTAAGGTAGGGTCATCTTTTAATACCATAGGAGCAGAAGGCACAATGAGGTGTTGCTTTCCTTCAAAGAAATTTAAAAATTTAGAACGAATTTCTTGAGATTTCATATACTGAAATTATAGCTTGTTTCTAATTAATTACCACAATTGCAAAACAATTTTTTATCTTTGGTCGTTACTCTGATAAAAGGAGCTTGTTTTGTGAGCTTATTAGCTGCAAAAATAGCATAAATTCAAACATGGCTAAGGTAAAATATTATTATGATTCCGAAACGCTTTCTTATCGTAAGATAAAGCGCAAAAAAACCACTACACTAAAGTACGCTGTTGCTTTCTTGACTGCTGCTGCATTATTCGGATTTCTTTGTTTTTTCATTGCTAGTCAATATCTCGAATCACCTAAAGAGCGCCAATTAGCAAGAGAATTGCAAAATATGGAATTGCAATATGAGTTAATCAATAAGCGTATGGATGATGCTATTGCTGCTTTAGAAAATGTGGAAGAACGCGACAATGCCATTTATAGACTTTATTTTGAAGCTAACCCAATTCCAGAAGAACAAAGACGTGCTGGTTTTGGTGGGATTAATCGCTACAAAAAATTTGAAGGTTTCGACAATTCGCAATTAATAGCAGAAAGTAATAAACGTTTAGATATTTTAGAAAAAGCTGTTGTAGTACAATCTAGATCCTTAGACGAAATTGCCAAACTTGCAGAGGACAAAGAAAAATTTTTAGAAGCCATACCTGCAATTCAGCCTGTGAACAATCTCAATTTAACACGTATGGCATCTGGTTATGGTTACAGAACAGATCCATTTACTAAAGTGAGAAAGTTTCATTTTGGCATGGATTTTACAGCGCCAAGAGGTACACCAGTTTATGCTTCAGGAGATGGAGTTATAAAGCGAGCTGATAATGGGTCTACTGGTTATGGCAACCATATTAGAATAGATCATGGCTATGGTTACATTTCACTATATGCACATTTGTACAAGTATAATGTTAAAGTAAACCAACGTGTTAAGCGTGGTGATTTAATTGGTTTTGTTGGTAGTACAGGACGTTCGGAAGCACCTCATCTACATTACGAAGTGTTTAAAGACGGAGAACGTATTAACCCAATTAATTTTTATTACGGAAACTTATCTGCTGAAGAGTATGACAAATTGTTGAAGAAAGCCTCATTAGAAAATCAATCCCTCGATTAAGATGCATATAGAATTACCAGAAAAACGTTATTATGGTATTGGCGAAGTCGCCAAAGCCTTTAAAGTAAATGCCTCATTAATTCGCTTTTGGGAAAAAGAATTTGATGTTATTAAGCCTAAAAAAAATGCAAAAGGCAACCGTAAGTTTACTCCTGAAGACATTAAAAATCTAAAGTTTATATACCATCTCGTTAAAGAACGTGGTTTTACACTAGAAGGTGCAAAAACGCATTTAAAGGAAGAAAAGAAACAAGCTTTAGAAAAATACCAAATCATAGAAAAACTTGAAGATATAAAAGCTCAATTAGTTAAAATAAAAACTCAACTTTAAAACTTATTTATTATGAAAAAATGGCTCATTCCTTTAATAATTATAGGATTATTAGCAATCGCTCTCTATTCTTGGGGAAAAGGATTTAATAATACAGCTGTAGAATATGAAGCTGATGCCAAAACAGCTTGGTCTAACGTAGAGAGTTCATATCAGCGAAGAAATGACCTTATTGGTAATTTAATAAAAACTGTACAAGGTGCTGCTGATTTTGAAAGAACTACTTTAAGAGAAGTTATTGAAGCTAGAGCAAAAGCAACATCTACAACAATTGACGCTAGTGGCATAACACCAGAAAACATGGCACAGTTTCAGCAAGCACAGAGTGGTTTAAGCGGTGCACTATCTAAACTATTAGTTTCTGTAGAACGCTACCCTGAATTAAAAGCCAATCAGAATTTCTTAGAATTACAAAGTCAGCTTGAAGGCACAGAAAATCGTATAAATGTTGCCAGAGATCGTTATAACGAAAAAGTTAACATCTACGATATCCACACTACTAAATTCCCTGGTAAACTACTAGCTGGAATGTTTGGATTTGAAGAAATGCCACGATACAAAGCAGATCCTGGAAGTGAAAATGCACCAGATGTAGAATTTGACTTTAAATAAAATCTAACCATGTCTAATCTTGAAGATTTTCTCACTTCTAAAGAGGAAGAGGAAATCGTTGAAGCTATTCGTATCGCTGAGTGTGATACTTCAGGTGAAATTCGTGTTCATATAGAGCGTAATTGCAATATAGATGTTTACGAACGTGCACTTGATGTGTTTCATATTCTAAAGATGGATAACACTAAACAGCAAAATGGTGTACTTATATATGTCGCTGTTGACAATAAATCCTTTGTCATTTTTGGAGATCATGGCATCAACAATATTGTAGGTACTGATTTTTGGAATTCTACACGAGATAAAATTGCTTCGCAATTTAAGGTTGGTAATTTCAAACAAGGTATTATAGATGGTGTGACAGAAGCAGGCAAAGCCCTTTCTAAGCATTTTCCCTGGGAACATGGAGACCATGACGAATTAGATAATACAATCTCAAAAGCCTAATGCCACAACTAAAACATATAGCGTTTAGGTTATTTTTTATTCTATTTTTAGTAAGCCCTTTTATTGGTTTTGCTCAATATGATATTCCAGAAAAACCTGAGTTTCAAACGAGTGTTTATGATAACGACATTAAATTGTTGTCAGCTATAGAAAAAAAGAGCTTAGAAGAGAAACTTATTCGATATTCTGACACCACCTCAACTCAAATTGTTGTTATAATTATAAGTTCTACTAATGGTGAATATATTAACTATTTGGGAGCGCAATGGGGAGAAAAATGGGAAATAGGACAAGCAGATAAAGACAATGGTATTCTTATACTATTAGCTAAAGACGATCGTAAAATTGGCATCAATACTGGTAAAGGTGTAGAACATTTGCTTACCGATGCCATGAGCAAACGTATTATCGATAGAGATATAATCCCTTATTTTAAACGTAACGATTACTATGGTGGACTAAACAGGGCTACCGATGCCATTTTTGAAGTAATGAATGGTGAATACGAAGGCACCAGGCAAAATAATGACGTTCGCTTTCCTTTTGAAATTTTTATTTTCCTATTCATCATTTTTATCATTTTCATCATCGCTATTTCTAAAAGTCGCGGCGGAGGAAGAGGTGGTAATGGCGGTAATCGTAATAATGATGAGGCTAGAAGCATTCTTGAAGCTATAATCCTAAGTATATGGGGCGCGGAAGTTATTCTAGAGGTTCTTCTTCTGGTGGCGGAATTTTGGAGGAGGTTTTGGAGGCGGTTCTTCTTCTGGAGGTGGCTTTGGAGGTGGCTTCGGAGGCGGAAGCTTCGGAGGTGGTGGCGCTTCTGGGGGATGGTGATGCAGTAAGCAGTAAGCAGTAAGCAGTAAGCAGTAAGCAGTAAGCTAAAATTTAAAATCTATACCGTACTTTTCTCTTAAAATATAGATTAATCAAAAAAGATAACATCTCCTCCTCTTGTCTCGCCCTTAGAACCTAAGCTATTAAACTTATAACTAAAACTTAACATAAAATATCTTCTCAAAACGGTACTCTGGGAATCTTGTATATAATCTTGCGTAGCAATACGTCTAGCATTAGTGTTTTGGTTTAACAAATCGTAAACTTTTAGTGTAATAATACCTTTATCTTTTAAGACTGAATAAGCTAAAGTAGAGTTCCAGAACCAAGCACTTTTCTGAAAACCATCTGCTACATTTGGATTATAATTAAAACTAATGTCATTTCTCCATTCTAAATTTTTAGGTAAAAATGTCGCTGTCCTTAAACCTGCATTATGCCTTGTAAACTGTCTGTCTTCAAAAGCTTCAATATCATAAGCATTATTAGTAAAGTTGAGCTCATAATAAGGTTTAAACTCCATGACCTTATTCCAAATAAAATCTAGACCTACTCTTGGAGATATAGTTTGTACCTGGCTTGCATATTTTATATCATTATTAAAATTAATTCTTTCAGAAAAATTATAGCGCGCTCTAAATCTGAATTTTAGCGTCCTTAATGTATCTAGCTTCACATCTTTAGTAAAGTTACCTGAGACACCGTAATTATAATTACCGTTAACATTTTCATAAGTTGTAGTTCGTCGTAATGTTTCAGGATCTACTGTTGTCCTAGATATAACTTGATTATTGGTAACAGTAGCATTAACATTTGCATAAAACCCTGTACGCTTTTGCCAATCAAATCCATTATAACCTGCATAGAAACTATGTCTATTAGAGGGCTCTAAATTAGGATTACCAATAACAGTACTCAGCGGATTAGATACATCTGTAAATGCTTGTAATTGTCTTAATGCTGGTGGATTATTCCTTAACCAGTAACTCGCATAAATAGACGATTTTGGACTAAACCTATAATTAATCCTGTAATTAGCCTCGATGTTTTTAAACTGACGTTCTACATTAAATTGAGGTCTTAAAAGGTCTTCATTTTCTAGTGTACGTATGTTATAGCCTAAGTTAAATCTTGTAGACCATTTTTCACCTCTATAGGTTAATCCAAATGATGGCACACTTCTCGTATCAGTATATTCAAAATCGGTACTTAAATCGGTATTAAAATCGGTAAAACCTTGTGTACCATTATTAAAATCGAAAGTACTTTCTCTATTCTTATCTTTATCTCTAGAGTATTCGTATTCAAAATTCAAAAAGAACTTTTTGGCTATTATTGGCAATCTATAAGTTAACTCTGTTGTAACACCATAACTGTTCTTTTCTCCATCTGTAAATTGATCTCTAATTATAGTCTCTGGATTAGCACCAAATACTTCTGTATTTGAATCTAAAAAATCATCACTTTCTTGTTGATTAACACTAGTTTCTAGCTCAACTCTAACAAAACCTCCTTTATCTCCATATCGCTTGGTTACTGATATTTCATTTGAAAATTCCTTAGCAAAACTTTCAACATTAGAATTGACTTCAGACTGATTAGTCAATACCAAATCCTCATCTAAAGTTTCTTCATCACTACTATAACGTGTTCTTGTTTTTGAATAGCTAAAAGAAGGTTCAATATTAATTTGAAATGTTGAATCTGTTTCAATTTCAAACTCCACATTAGCAGAATGACTATCCGTATCATTATCTGACCTAGATTTAGAATTAGTAAAAAAACGAGAGTCAGCTAAAATGGTTTCACGTTGTGATGAAGATTCATTTTCAGAGCTACTCGAAGAATAAAAATAATCTCCTGCAATCTCTGTATTTTCCCCTATCTGATCGGCATAATTAACTCCTGCATTTTGAGATGTGGTAATACCTTGACCACCACCAAAAGAACGACCTCCAATAGCAAATGAACCGTTGCTATTAAAACTTATACCACCACCATTTCCAAACATTTTAGAAATTTCACCAAAGCTAAAACCTGGTGAATTGGTGTTATTTCCTCCTGCAAGCACACTAATTCTCTGATCATTATCAAAAAAATTAACCATACCAGCAAGCTCATAACGCTCATCTGTACCTGCCCCAGCCGATACACGACCAAAGACTCCTTTATTATTCTCTTCTTTTATGGTAAGATTTATTGTTTTATTTTCTTCATCACCAGATTCACCAGTAAAAGCTTGTGCCTTCGTTTTTGTATCTACAATTTGAATTTTTTCGATAATATCTTTAGTTAAATTTTTTGTTGTAATTGTAGGGTCGTTACCAAAAAAAGGCTTTCCGTTTACAAGAATTTTATTCACTTCTTTACCATTTACAGTAATCTTTCCTTCGTCATCTACTTCTACTCCTGGTAATTGCTTAAGCAAATCTTCTACATTAGCATCTTTTTTTGTTTTAAAGGACTTTACATTAAACTCTAGTGTGTCCTTTTTGATAGTAATTGGAGCTGTTGACTTTACCAAAACCTCATCAAGTTGATTATCTAGTTGCATAGATATTGTACCTACATCTATTTTTTCCTTATCGATTGCTAACTTTTTTAGATAAGTTTTATAACCAACGTAAGACACATAAAAATTCAAGTCTTTGTCGTAAGTAGTATTCTGAAGTTTAAATTTCCCTTCTTTATCAGAAATTGTATAAGTAACAATTGTGCTGTCTTTTACACGCTCTATATAAACTGTTGCTGATTCAATTGGGGTATTTGAATCTTCTGTTACTAATTTACCGACAATTTCAAATGATTTTTCTTGAGAAAATGAATGTAATGCAAATAGTAATGCAAAAACTAGAGTTAGTTTTTTCATGATGGTTGATTGATGATTTTCTAATAGCTTAATTAATAGCGCAAGTAACTAAGATTTCGTCTGAAAATTCTTAAAAAAACTATAAATTATTTTTTACGCATATATACACTTACAGGTACTCCATTAAAATCGAAATGATTTCTTAATTGGTTTTCTAAAAAGCGTTTGTAAGGTTCTTTTACATACTGAGGAAGATTACAGAAAAATGCAAATTGTGGTTGCGGAGTCGGTAGCTGCATAATGTACTTTATTTTCACAAACTTACCCTTATAAGCTGGTGGAGGTTGATGCTCAATTATTGGCAACAATGTATCGTTAAGCACACTAGTTTTAATACGTTTGGCTCTATTTTTATAAACATCAACAGCAGTTTCAATCGCTTTAAAAATACGTTGCTTATTCAATACCGAAATAAACACTATTGGCACATCTGTAAATGGAGCTATTTGCTCTCTAATATGTTTTTCAAAAGCCTTAGCGGTCTTTGTTTCTTTTTCAATTAAATCCCACTTATTCACTAAAATCACTATCCCTTTTCGGTTCCGCTCTGCCAACCAAAATATATTTTGAACCTGGCCATCGAAACCGCGAGTTGCATCTAAAACCAACAAACAAACATCGCAATGTTCTATAGCTCTAACACTACGCATTACAGAATAAAATTCTAAGTCTTCTTTAACCTTAGATTTACGACGAATACCAGCCGTATCTACTAAATTAAATTCGAAACCAAAACGATTGTACTTTGTATCTATAGAATCTCTTGTGGTGCCAGCAATGTCAGTAACGATATAACGTTCTTCACCGATTAGAGCATTTATAAAGGAAGATTTACCTGCATTTGGTCTTCCTACAACAGCAAAACGAGGCAACTCTTCTTCTTCAACCTCTTCTTTTTCTGGCAAAGCATCTACAACTGCATCTAATAAATCACCTGTTCCACTTCCATTGATACTAGCTATTGTAAAATAATCGCCTAACCCAAGAGAATAAAACTCAACAGCATCTTCTGCACGCTTATTATTATCCACTTTATTAACTACTAAAAAAACAGGTTTCTTTACTTTACGAAGTAAGTTAGCAACATCTTCATCCATGCCAGTAATACCAGTTTCTACATCTACCATAAAAATGATGGCATCAGCTTCATCAATCGCTAGTTCTACTTGCTTATCAATTTCAGCTTCAAATATATCATCACTACCGACCACATATCCTCCTGTATCTATTAAAGAGAATTCCTTACCATTCCAATCAGTTTTACCATAATGGCGATCTCTAGTGACACCACTAACAGCATCAACTATAGCCTCACGTCTTTTAATTAAACGATTAAAAAACGTCGATTTCCCTACATTTGGACGACCTACTACAGCTACTATATTGCTCATTGTTTGAATTTAAGGCTACAAAGATAGTATATACTCACAAGTTATAAGGAACAATTCATGTTTTTTAGATTAAAACAAACCTAATATGTAATGAGCAGTAAAACCTAATAAATATTATCAAAAACATTGTTAATATCCTGTTGATAAGAAGTGTGAATTTAAAAACTGAAGCCTATATTTTTAGTAATTTTAATGCTCATATATATCAACCGCTTTTTTGTGGTTTTTTTTCACAATTAAACAGATAGATTGTATAAGAATAAGCCCCTTTCTTAATGATTTCTATCTGCATTAAGAAGAATAATTATATCTGATAATTTAAAACAGTTTAAAAAGGGATGGGGAAATTTTTTACGCTTATTATAATTTTTATTTTAGGCTCAAATCTTACAATAGCTCAACAAAATATTATAGAGCATTCCATTCAAAAAGGCGAAAATGTATATGTTATCTCCAAAAGATATGGAGTAAGTATGAATGCAATTTTTGAGCTAAATCCTGGCTCAGAAAATGTAATTTATGCTGGCAGAACATTACGAATACCAAGTCCAAACTCCAGCAACCCGTCAAATACAGTAATTGGAGATACTCAAATCTCTAATTATGAAGTAAAACGAGGAGAAACTAAATCTGGCCTTTCAAGACGATTTGGTGTTAGCATTGCAATGTTAGAACAACAGAACCCACATATTATAAGAATGTTGCAAGCTGGACATATTATCAATGTAGATAAAACAATTAAAGAACAAGTACGCCAAGCAAAAGAAGGAGAGCATATCGTAGTAAAAGGAGAAACACTTTGGGGAATTGCAAGACGTAATAATATAAGTGTCAATCAATTAACTGCTGCTAACACTAATAGATTATCAGAGTTTTTGCAAATTGGACAAACATTAACTATTCCAGACAAAAACTCAGATCCAGCAATTGCAGGTCAGTACTTGGTTAAACGTGGTGATACAAAATTTGAACTTGCGAGACGATTTAATATGACCATTGATGAGCTTGAACAAAAAAACCCTCACATTATAGATATGTTAATGGCTGGTCATAAAATTGATGTTGACAATACCACTTCTATAGCAAGTACAGATAATAATAATCTTGATTCTGAAGAAAACGATACAATACCCGATGACTCGACCTCTGAAACAACTACAACACCAACCTCAACAGATACTGAAGACAAACGTTATGTAGACTACATAATACAACCTAAAGAAACACTATTTGGTTTATCTAGAAAAGCGGGTATGTCTATTAGTGAATTTACCACACTAAACCCGAAATTATTAACTTCAGTTAACAAAGGTGATATTATAAAGATGCCTGTTGATGCCGTTGAAACAGATATTAGCTCAAATGACACCCCCACTTCATCTACTAATTCAACAAATACAATAACAACGAATAGGAATGCCGCTTTATATTCTAATTTAAATACCTCCAATACAAACGGACTTTATTTTTACACCCCTTTTTCTGGTAACGAACTTAGCTCACCAGAATTAAGACAAGAAATGCTTAGTAATAATGATGATTACGAAAAATTTCTAGAGTTTTTTCAAGGAGCCCAAATAGCAATAGATTCGGCTTTAGCTTTAAATTTAAATTTTGATATTACCTTGATTAAAGAGAGCGATGTTAAATCGCGACTAAAGATTGAAAGTTTATATTATAAAAATGCTGTTCTTGTTCCATTTTTAGAAACGGGTACTCGTTTTCCTAACATAGAATCTAATGAAAATATTTCTGTAATTGACATAGAGTCAAATATGAACCCTGTAGAAAATAGTGTTGTTTATAAATCAATTCCTTCTGAAAACTTCCAAAAAACAAAAACTTTAAACTATATAGCAAATAAAGATGCTCAAGTTGTTGTAGTTAGTGATTTAGATGAAGCTAGAAACAAAGATCTAATTCTTAATACAATTCCCGATGCAAAATTTTTGAAGGTAGATAACGCTGGTTTTTTTGAAAGTAACGCGCTTCAATTAGCTCTTGATAAAGATAAGCTCAATTATGTTGTTCTAGACAGTGAGAAAACTATTGTTTTCCTAAATTCTACTACAGCGTTAATGAGCAAATCTGCTGATTATAATATTCAGTTAGTATTGATTAACGCTTCGCTATTGCCTGAAAAAAAAGATGTTTCCGACTTGAGGTATAAAGTATTAAAACTAATATATCCTACAATTATAATTGAGGAAGACAATAAAGCTAAAACTGATTTTGAAAATAGTTATGAAAAATTATTCAATAACAAACCGTCTAGGTATGCTGTTTTAGGCTTCAATATTACTCTAGATGTTTTATTAAGGCTATCTCAAAACTCATCTTTTGAAGACACTATTAAAAATATAACATCAGAACATCCACATCTAAAATTTGATTATAAGAGAACAAATGATAAAATTATTCAAATGCAGGTCTTTATTTGTTACAATACGATTCAATGAAGGGATAATTAAACTTGAATAATACACATGGATAATAGTAGAAAAACCTTACAAATCTATAAATTGTTATTATTTTGCTAAATAACCGCTATTTACATATATTTGTTTACCCCTCTATTATGTTATTTAGCAAGAAAGCATTATAACTTTTGAACTTGCTGTTCTTAATCCATGGCATCGATTTCAACTAATACAGTTAGTATATTTTTTTAATGAAAGCCAAAAAGTACAGTACAAAATCTAAACCTACTCTTGTAGTTTTGTTTCTTTTATCCTTTATATTGGGATTAACTTCTATTAATGCGCAATGCCCAACTGTAACTAATAATAATCAATCATTTTGTGATCTCGAATCTATATTAGTTTCTGATTTAGTAGCAGTAGATAATGGAAACGGTGTGGTGTGGTATGATTCTGCTACGTCTACAGTTCCTCTATCTAATTTAACAAGCCTTATTGATGGTGAAGATTATTATGCAGATGACAATTCTGGTACATGTGGTACAAGAGCTAGAGTAGATGTTACAATATATGGAGCACCAACAGGACAAAATTTTCAAGGTGTCTGTTTAGATGATCCTTCACTTGCAACAGTAGGTGATTTAATCGCTATAGGAAACGATGTACAATGGTATTTAACAGCATCAGGGGGCTTACCTTTAAACAGTAGTACTGTTTTAATAGATGACACAATATATTACGCCGATCAAGCTAATCCTGATACAGGCTGTAGAACATCTCGTCTATCTGTATTAGTAAATGTAGGTTTTACACCTATACCAACTGGTGAAATGGTTCAAGAATTTTGTTTCTCTTCTCAATTTAATCCAACAGTTGCAGATTTAGTAGCTAGTGGTACTAATAATTGGTACATCTCTTTATTCTCAGCTCTACCCTTACCAGAAACACACCTCTAGTAAATGGACAGACATATTATGCACACAACGGATCCGCCATGCGAAAGTACTGGTAGATTTGCTGTATTAGTGATGTTAACTGGCGGTCCAGACCCAGGGACAAGTGGCATTTTAGATTTATGTGATACCGATACTAATACTATAGATTTATTTACCGTTCTTGGAGGTTCACCTGAACCTGGAGGTGTATGGTTTCCAATGCTTAATAGTGGAACAGGCGTATATGACCCAAGTATAGATCCAGAAGGAACTTATACTTATACTGTAAGTTCCGTTAATACATGTCCTGATGCTTCATCTACTGTTACAGTAACAATTTCCCCTGAGCCAAACGCTGGTTCTGATGGCACATTAGATCTATGTAGTGACAATAATTCTGTGAACTTATTTAACAGCTTAAATGGTACACCAGAAACAGGAGGAAATTGGTCCCCTGCACTTGCCAGTGGTACAAGTATTTTTGACCCTTCTATTGATACATCAGGTGTCTATACGTATACAGTAAATGGACAAGCTCCATGTAATGATGCCACAGCTACAGTTACAGTTACAGTAATACCATTCCTTGATGCAGGCGAGGACAGTGTTGTACAAATCTGTGATAATAATGGTACAATAGATTTATTTAACAATCTTGGTGGCACACCAGATGCAGGGGGTACTTGGTCGCCTGCTCTAACTAGCGGCACAAGTGTTTTTGACCCGTTAACTGACGCAGCTGGAATATATATATACTCATTTTCAGGAAATGCGCCTTGCCCAGATAATTTTGCATCAGTAACAGTAACAGTAAACGAATTATCTGATGCTGGTACAAATGCTACACTCGAACTATGTAGTAATGATACTTCTATTATAGATTTATTTGATAGTTTGGGAGGTACGCCAGATATTGGTGGAATATGGTCACCGGCACTTGCCAGTGGTACAGGAATTTTTGATCCTACACTTGATTCTCAAGGTATTTACACCTATACAATTGTTGGAGATACACCTTGTCCAAATGCATCAGCAACAGTTAATGTCACTATAGTACCAGAACCTAACGCTGGAACTGACGCAACATTAGAAATCTGTGATAATAATGGTACAATAGATTTATTTAATAGTCTTGGTGGCACACCAGATATTGGTGGAACTTGGTCTCCCGCTCTCAATAGTGGTACAGGTATATTCGATCCAACTTTAGATTCTCAAGGTATATATACCTATACCATTTTAGGTTCAAGCCCTTGTGCAGATGCTTCAGCTACAATAGCTGTTACAGTGACTCCTTTTATAAGTGCTGGGCTTAATGGTAATATTCTATTATGTTCTAATGATAGTGCTGTAGATTTATTTGATAGCCTAAGTGGGGCACCTGCAACTGGTGGAACTTGGTCTCCTGCTTTAACTAGTGGAACTGGTATATTTGATCCATCATTAGACCCTGAAGGAACATACACCTATACAATTTCAAACTCAGGATCTTGTTCGGACGATTCAGCAACTGTAGTTGTAAGTATAATAACAGCACCAGATGCAGGTAATGATGGAGTTCTTGAATTATGTGATACAACAAATACTGTTGATTTATTTGACAGTCTTGAGGGTACGCCAGATATTGGAGGTGTATGGTCACCAGCACTTGCTAGTAGCACAGGAATCTTTGACCCAAATGCTGATCCTGAAGGTATTTACACCTATACAATAGCCTCAACATGTGGTAATGTTTCAGCTACGGTTACAGTTTCAATAGCTAATTCAATTGACCCTGGTAATAATGGGTCTTTAGAACTTTGTATAACTGGTACAACTGTAGATTTATTTGATAGCTTACTAGGTACACCAGACACTGGTGGAACCTGGTTACCAGCTCTTAATAGTGGTACTGGAATATTTGATCCGAGTATAGACCCTGAAGGTACATACACATATACAGTTGAAAGTAATTTATCTTCATGTCCTAATGCATCAGCCAATGTAATTGTTACAATTATTGAAGAGCCAAATGCTGGAACAGATGGTACATTAAACTTATGTGGTGCTACTAATACTGTGGATCTATTTGACAGTTTAGCAGAATACCAGAACAGTGGTACTTGGTCACCTGCTCTTGCTAGTGGTACTGGTGTTTTTGACCCAAATATAGATCTTGAAGGCGCTTACACATACACAATAAGTAATATTTGTGGTAACGCATCGGCAGTCGTAACTGTCTCTTTTACTGATCTCAATGATGCAGGAGATGATGGCACTCTAGATATTTGTAGTAATGATTCTCCTGTAGATTTATTTGATAGCTTAAACGGTACACCTCAACCTGGTGGTTTTTGGTCACCATCACTAAACAGTGGCACGGGTCTCTTTGATCCAAATGTTGATGCTGCTGGGACTTATGTTTACACAGTTTTTTCAGGTGAAGGATCACTTTGTCCTGATGATTCGGCGAGTGTAACGGTAACATTAGCACCTATATTTAGTGCAGGCAGTGATGGTAATTTAGATATATGTACTGGTGATACAAATCCAATAGATTTATTTGATAGTCTTGGAGGTACGCCTAATACTGGTGGAATATGGTCACCTGCTCTTAATAGTGGTACAGGAATATTTGACCCAACTATTGATACTCCTGGTATATATACTTATACGGTTACCACGGTAGCATGTAATGTAACAGATGAGGCTACCGTAACTGTGGGGTTTGCTGATATACCTGATGTATCAAGTATGACCTTATCAATAGATGATATAGTTTGTTTTGGTAATGATGTTGTTGTAAATATTGATGGAGCTAATCAATTGGCAGATGGTGATTATACTATTGTATATGAGATTAGTGGTGTTAATGTGTCTTCAAACACTACCACAATTTCAGTAATCTCTGGAAGCTCTTCATTTACTATTCCCCAGAATTTATTTCCTAATTCAGGATTGAGTACCTTAACACTATCTGAATTTTATTTTGCTGGTGAATTTTGTAACGCGGATACTTCAGCTATTAATACTATTGAAATAGTTATTCCAGATATTCCTACACCTCAAATTAATGAAGATGGTGCAAATTTTTGTGAATTCGATGATCCAACAGTTGCAAATTTAACAGAAAACATCATTAGTGGAGGAACGATAATATGGTATAACCAACCTAATGGTGGTGTAGCATATTCTGAAACAGATCTTCTCCAAGATGGAGTTACTTATTATGCAGCTCTACAATCAGAATCGGGTTGTGAAAGTAATATACGATTAGCTGTTACGGTAAACTTTATCGATTGTGTCTTAGAATTAATTATTCCTGACGGATTTTCACCAAATGGAGATACAATTAATGATGACTTTCATATAGTAAATTTAAATGAGCTTTATCCAAATTTTAAGTTAAGCATTTATAACAGATATGGTAATATACTTTATGAAGGAGATATAACTTCAAATCGATGGGATGGTACTTCAAAAAAGAGTGGTAAAATATTACCTGTCGGTGTATACTTCTATATTTTAGAATTTAATGATGGAACACGTTCTCCATTACAAGGTAGAGTGTATTTGAGCAGATAACTATGATAAATAAATTAATAACATATTGCATTACATTTTTTATCCTAAGTTTAGGTTTAAAAACGTATGCACAGCAGGACCCTCAGTATACACAGTATATGTATAATATGAGTGTATTAAATCCTGCATATGCTACAGATGATAGCTCTCTTATAAATCTCGGATTAATCTATCGTACGCAATGGGTTGGTTCGGTAGGTGCTCCAACAACAGGCTCTCTTTTTGCTCATTCAAAACTTACAGATCGTTTAGAGGGTGGCATCTCTATTATTCATGATGAAATAGGTGATGTTGTAAAACAAACAAACGCTTATGTAGATTTCGCATATGTGATTCCTACTGGTGATGCTTCTAAATTATCTTTTGGTGTAAAGGCAGGTGCTACATTTTTTAGTACAGATTTTAATGGCTTTGTATATTCAGACCCATTACCAGACCCTGCATTTGCAGAAAACCTAAGTAGAACCTTTCCTAATATAGGAGCTGGTTTATATTATTTTACTGACCGTTATTATTTAGGCTTTTCAGCACCTAATTTACTAGAATCAAAACATTTAGATGAAAATAGTGGTATAGTAACGCAAGGGTCGGAAAATATACATTTATTCTTTACAGGTGGTTATATATTTAACATTAATGATAACTTGAAACTTAAACCAGCTTTTATGGCAAAACAAGTTTCTGGTTCACCAATTGCAGTAGATTTTACAGCAAATGTCTTAATCAATGATAAAATAGAATTTGGAGCCTCATACAGGTTTGATGATTCAGTTAGTGCTTTAGCTAACTTATCTGTATCACCATCCTTAAGGATAGGTTATGCTTATGATTATACCGTTTCTAATTTGGGTAAATTTAATTCTGGTACACACGAAATATTTTTGTTATTTAACATTAGTAGGCTCGGAAAAGGCTATGATAAATCCCCAAGATTTTTCTAATTGAAGACAAATGAAAACGTTTAAACTTTTTATATTATTGACTGTTTTAAATACAGGATCACTATGCTTTTCTCAATCCCTGAAAAAAGCAGATTTGCTGTACGAAAATAGAGCGTATATAGAAGCTGCAGAAATCTATGCGCAACTTCCTAAAACAGCTACCAATTTAGAAAAACTAGGTGATTGTTATTATTATAATTCTGAATTTGAAAAGGCATATAAAGCTTACAAATTAATTTATGATAATAAAGAAAAATTAGAACTCTCTGAATCCTTTTACTTAAAGTATTATGATGTACTAAAAGGCACAAAAAATTATGATGAAGCTGATGAAGTTTCAACAGTAGACCTTAACGACCCTTTTAGTACTGAAAATTTTAAATCGATATTGAAGCGTATTATTCCTTATGAATATGAACTAAAAAGTATAACTAAGGATATTGGAGGTTCAAACTTTGGTATAAGCCTGCATGGAGATAAAATTGTCTTTGCCTCTACTCAAAATCTAAAAAATCCCAATTATAACTGGAACGGAAAGCCTTATTTAGATCTATACGAAGCCAAAGTTTCTCAAGGTGATACTATTACCTTAGATAGTATAATGCCTTTTAAAAAGACTATAAATACTAAAAAACAACACGAAAGCAGTGCTGTATTTACTAAAGATGGTAAAACCATGTATTTTTCAAGAAACCTAAAAAAACGTATTGATTTAGATTCTACAAAAGTTGCTGTCGTTAATATATTTAAAGCTGAATTAGTTGATAATGAATGGACTAATGTAGAGCCTGTATCATTTTCAAGTGAGTTATACTCTACTATGCATCCAGCTCTAAATGATGATGAAACCAAACTTTACTTTTCTAGTGACATGCCAAACAGTTTGGGATCTTTTGATATTTTCTATGTAGATATTTTAGAGGATAATACATTTGGAGAACCTGTAAACTTAGGTTCAGCTATTAACTCTGAGCGTAGAGAACAATTTCCTTACATGTCTAAAGACAGCACACTTTATTTTGCTTCAAATGGTAAATACGGATTTGGAGGTTTAGATTTATTTTCAAGCAGTGTAAAAAACAGTAAGTTTTTAGATGCTCTTAATTTAGGAGAATCTATAAATAGTGAAAAAGATGATTTTGCATTTGTAGTTATAGATTCTTTAAATACTGGTTATGTATCTTCTAACAGGAATGGAATTGACAATATTTATTCTTTTGTACGTGTTCCTACTGAAAGAGAATATTTTATTGAAGGTTTAGTTACTGACAAAGTCACAGGCAAGCTATTACCATATACAACAGTAACCTTATTTGATGAAGATGGTAATGTGATTTCGGAGATGATTGTTGGTGAAGATGCGAGATATAAGTTAAAAACTTTGCCAAACAGAAGTTATTCAGTAGAAGGTTTTCAACCAAAATACATTCCTGAAATTGAGTTTTTTGATACCAATGATAGCGGTAATATAGAATTTAATATTGAACTTGAAATCGAATCTTATAAAGATGCTGAAGAGATTGTCACTGATGATGAAGATGGTAACACCTATATTGAACTAGAAAACATCTATTTCGATTTTGCAAAATGGGATATTAAACCACAAGCAGCAAGAACCTTAGATATATTAGTTGCATTACTTAAAAAGTATCCTCGTATGGAAATTCAACTTGGTGCTCATACAGATTCTAGAGCAGGATTTGAATTTAACATGGACTTATCACATAAAAGAGCTAAAGCCACATTAGAGTATCTTGTAGAAAATGGTATATCAAGAGCACGTTTAACTTCTAAAGGTTATGGAGAAACACAACCACTTGTACCTTGTGGTGATAATTGTACTGAAACAGAATTTTCAATTAATAGACGTTGTGAATTTCTTATTTTAAAATAAGAAATTTACAGAAAGAACACCCATATGGAACTTTCTAATGACATTGTGCTAAGACCACGCTTTAAGTTTATGTCACTCAGATATGAAAGCTTATTGTCTTTATTGATGCAACGTATGACAATCAGAATTTATTGTAACACGTGTTGATGATCATGTATTTATAAAAATTCCGAAAGTGAAACAACACTTTTGGTCTCCACAATTGCATCTTGAAATAAATGAAGCTTACGACCAAAAGGATAAAAGCATTATTTATGGTTTATTTGGGCCTAATCCAACAGTTTGGACCATGTTTATGTTTTTTCACTTCCTTGTAGCTGGCTTATTTATTGCTTTTGCTATATGGACTTATGTAAATTGGTCGTTAGAGAAAAATTTTGCCATCCAATTATTTGTTATGCTATTGATGATCGTAATTTGGATCGCATTATATTTTGGTGGACGACTTGGTAAAAAATCTGGAATGGCACAAATGCACGAATTGCATCATTTTATGAGAGACACACTAAGAAGTGAAGATATTCATGCAGTTTAGAAATTACTTCTGATTGTAACCAAAACGTCTCAACTGATTTTGATTACTTCTCCAGTTTTTATTCACCTTTACATAGAGTTCTAAATGCACTTGCTTGCCAAAGAACTTTTCTAAATCCTTTCGAGCCTCTACTCCAACACGTTTTAATGCAGAACCTTTGTGACCTATGATAATACCTTTTTGCGTTTCGCGCTCTACCATAATTACTGAACGCATTCTAATGATTTTTTCTTCTTCAAAAAACTCTTCTGTATCAACTTCAACTGCATAAGGAATTTCCTTTTTATAGTGCATCAAAATTTTCTCTCTAATCGCTTCATTCACAAAAAAACGTTCAGGTTTATCCGTTAATTGATCTTTAGGATAAAAGGCAGGAGATTCTGGTAATAATTCTATAATTCTATCAAACACATTCTGAACATTAAACCCTTTTAATGCAGAAATAGGATAAAACTCAGCATTAGGCACTTTGCTTTGCCATAATTCTGCTTGCTCTTCTAATTGTTCTTGGTTAGAATTGTCAATTTTATTCAACAGCAGTAATACTGGTATTTTAGAATTAGTAATCTTCTTGAAAAAAGCTTCATCTTTTAATGCTTTTTCTCCTATTTCCACCATATAAATTAATACGTCTGCATCTTCAAAAGCTGACTTTACAAAATCCATCATAGAAGTTTGTAACTCGTAAGCTGGTTTAATAATTCCCGGTGTATCACTTAGAATAACTTGAAAGTCATCACCATTAACTATTCCTAAAATACGATGTCTAGTTGTTTGCGCTTTAGAAGTAATTATAGATAATTTCTCACCTATAAAGGCATTCATAAGTGTTGATTTACCAACGTTTGGATTCCCTATAATGTTTACAAAACCTGCTTTGTGCATTTCTAAAAATTTACTGCAAAGGTAGTACTAAAATGAAGACATTTAAAAAAATGTATAATAAGTAGAAAACAAAAAAAGTCTTCCTAAATAGGAAGACTTTAATATCTTAGTAAGAGGCTACAATTAAAGTGCAGCTACGTGTTTAGTTAACTGAGATTTTAAGTTACCAGCTTTGTTAGAATGTATAACATTCTTCTTTGCTAACTTATCAATCATACTAATAACAGAAGGCAACATTTTTTGTGCTTCTTTTGCATTAGTTATTTCACGTAATTTTTTAATAGCATTACGAGTTGTCTTATGCTGATATCTGTTAAGTACACGTCTTTTTTCGTTACTTCTAATTCTTTTTAATGCTGACTTATGATTTGCCATTTTATTTTTCTTATTAAAAATTGTAGCCCGTAGGGGAATCGAACCCCTCTTACCAGGATGAAAACCTGGCGTCCTAGCCGATAGACGAACGGGCCATTTGGTTATTTTACTAATTAAATGAACCTACAATGTTTCCATTGCGGATGCAAAAATACAACTATTTTTAAATGTTGCAACTACTAGCATATATTTTTTAAAAAAAAATTAATAGGCTTTTGCAAAAAGAACACGTTGTGTAGATGGTAGCCCGCTATATATACATTTTCCGTCTTCTAATTTATTATTCATAGGAATGCATCTAATAGTTGCTTTAGTTATTTCTTTAATTTTTTGTTCTGTTTCAGCTGTACCATCCCAATGCGCAGAGATAAAACCTGTCTTAGTTTCTAAAACAGTTTTAAATTCTTCAAAATCTTCAACTTCAGTAATGTGAGTATCTCTATAATTTAATGCTTTGGTAAACAATTCATTTTGAATTTTTTCTAAAAGTCCTTTTATGGTTTGAGTTAAGTCATCCATTTGAACAATCTCCTTTGTTAAAGTATCTCGTCTAGCTAATTCAACAGTATTATTCTCTAAATCTTTTGGTCCTATAGCAATTCTTAAAGGCACACCTTGTAATTCATGCTGAGCAAACTTAGCACCTGGCCTATGAGTCGATCGTTTATCAAATTTACAACTCACTCCTAATGCCTTTAACTCTTTACTTATAGTATTAGCCTTTTTAGAAATTAAGTCAAACTGCTCATCATTCTTATATATAGGAACAATAACTACCTGAAATGGAGCTAAATTAGGTGGTAATACTAAACCCTTATCATCACTGTGTGTCATAATTAAAGCTCCCATTAAGCGTGTAGAAACTCCCCAAGACGTTGCCCAAACATGGTCTAATTTCCCTTCGTTATTCGTAAACTTAACATCAAATGCTTTTGCAAAATTCTGACCTAAAAAATGAGACGTACCAGCTTGTAATGCTTTTCCGTCTTGCATCAATGCTTCAATACAAAAAGTTTCTTCAGCACCAGCAAAACGTTCACTTTCAGTTTTCACTCCTTTAATAACTGGTATAGCCATAAAATTTTCTGCAAACTCAGCATAGACATTATTCATCTGTTCAGCCTCTTCTAATGCTTCTACTTTGGTCGCATGAGCAGTATGGCCTTCTTGCCATAAAAATTCTGCAGTTCTTAAAAATAAACGTGTACGCATTTCCCAACGTACTACATTTGCCCATTGATTTATTAAGATTGGTAAATCTCTATAACTTTGTATCCAACCTTTATAGGTATTCCAAATAATAGCTTCACTTGTTGGTCTTACAATCAATTCTTCTTCTAGTTTAGCATTTGGGTCAACACGTAGTTTCCCTTCTTTATCTGGATCGTTTTCCAATCTATAATGTGTAACAACCGCACACTCTTTAGCAAAACCCTCAGCATTCTTCTCTTCTGCTTCAAATAGGCTTTTTGGAACAAATAGTGGGAAATAAGCATTTACATGACCTGTTTCTTTAAACATTCTATCTAATTCTGCTTGCATTTTCTCCCAAATAGCATAACCATACGGCTTTATAACCATACAACCTCTAACTGCAGAATTTTCTGCTAAGTCAGCCTTTACAACTAATTCGTTGTACCATTTCGAATAATCTTCAGCTCTATTTGTAAGATTTTTGCTCATTTTCAATGTTTTGGCACAAATATTGTGCTTATGTTAAATAAAAAAATAGTTCAGCAAAACTAACTATTTTTGCATTGTTCAACAATAAAATAAAAGAGATATGCAATTTAAAACTATTACAAAACAAAAATTGCCATTTTATGTTGCTCTCGGCTTAATGGCCGTGTTAACTTCATGTGGTTCATTTCAATATGCAGGATATGATAATGATGGCATATATTCTGATGATTATGATACTGAGGTTGAACAACCAGTAGCTACCACATCTTCAAGCGACTCAAATTATTATAAAAACTATTTTGCTGAAAATTCAGCAGAAATTAATGCTATAAAAGAAGAAAGTGAAATATTTACTGATATAGATTCTTATGAAGGAAACTATATCGAAAAAGCTCAAGACACATTAGAACAACGACCAGCATATGGTGGTTGGGGACAAAACAGTAGTACGGTTACTATAAACGTAATTGACAATGGATGGTATGGATATGGATGGAATGATCCATGGTTATGGAATGGTGGTTTTGGTGTTGCTTCATATGGTTGGGGACGACCTTGGAGATGGAATCGTTGGGGATGGGATTCTTGGGGTTGGAATAATCGTTGGGGCTGGAATACTGGCTGGGGTTATGGATATGGTTATGGATGGAATACTTGGTGTCCTCCAGGATACAACAATTGGGGTTGGAATAATGGTTATTATAGACATAACAACAGATATGCTTACAGCAATAGTCGAAGAGGATCATTACTTTACAGTAATAATTTAAGTCGACTTTCTAGAAGTAATTCAGCAATATCTAGACGTAATCAGTCTATACGTAGGTTATCAAATGCTGCTTCCACAACAAGAAATACGAGAAGTACTAGAGTTAGATCTGATCTTTCGACAAGAAATAATACTGGTAATACCCGTACTGGTAGATCAACGCGAGTTACCAGAAATACAAGACCTTCAAGTACTATGAGGCCATCTACAAGAACAACAAGATCATCTAATAATAGAGTTACTCGACCTTCTAGAAGTACAAGAACTTCTGGAACAATGAGATCTGGAAGAAGTTCTAGATCATCGTCATCTGGAACTACTAGATCTAGCTCTCGTAGCTCTTCTAGGTCATCTGGAAGTGCTAGATCAAGTTCTCGTAGTTCTAGATCTTCTTCTGGTAACAGTGCTAGAACTTCTAGAAGTTCTTCTAGATCATCATCTGGAAGCAGATCTTCTAGCAGTGGAAGACGAGGACGTGGATAAACTTTAATTTAATTTTCCAAATTTTAAAAATTACTTATGAAAAAATTACTTATGCTAAGCATAGGCTTAATAAGCACGTCTTATATTTTAGCGCAAGACATTACAGATGCGGTTAGATATTCCATGGATGAAATTCAAGGCACAGCTCGTTTTAGAGCTATGGGTGGTGCTTTTGGAGCCTTAGGTGGTGATTTATCAAGTATAAACATTAATCCTGCTGGATCCGCATATTTAATAACAGTAGTGCTTCATTATCACTAGGTTTAATATAATGATAATAATGTAGCTACATTAATGGTCTCAATTCATCTTCTATTCTAACCTGGATTTGAATCAATTAGGAGCTACATTTGTTTTAGAAATACTAATGTAAATCTCCTTGGAAAAATTTACATTAAGTGCTGCATATGATCGCGCTGCTAATTTTGATGATGAATGGGTGGCTAGTGGTACTAATACCAATTCAATTGACAGTTATTTTCTTTCTATTACTAATAATTCAGAAATTCCTTTTGGTGTTTTAAAGCTACAGCCAAATGAATTTTTAGAAGAAGCTTACGCTGATATAGGAACGCTTAATAATGGTTATGCTATTCAACAAGCGTTTTTAGGTTATTGGTCTGGTATTATTGATCCTGAAAACTTAGATGATGACACCAATAATGATGAAACTAATTATGTTTCAAATATTGCATCTGGAAGCTTTAATCAAGAACACCTATACTCTGCTACTGGTTATAATGGCAAGTTTGCATTTAATTTTGCTACAGATTATGATGATAAATTCTTTTTTGGATTAAACTTAAATACTCATTTTATTAACTATGAAAAGTTTACTAGACTTAATGAAACTAATTCTAATAACGGATCAGTAGTAAATAATCTTACTTTCGAAAATTTATTAACTACAAATGGTAGTGGATTTTCTTTTCAATTTGGTGCAATTGCAAAATTAACATCAGAGTTAAGAGCTGGTGTTTCTTATAATTCTCCTACATGGTATAGAATAAGTGAAGAATTAGTTCAAGGAATTGATTCTAACAACGCTGATCCTGATATCGGTTTTATAAGCGATGTTGTAAACATATATCCTGAATATAAATTTCAGACTCCTGGAAAAATCACTGGAAGTTTAGCTTACGTATTTGGAAGAAAAGGGTTATTAAGTTTTGACTACACTGTAAAAGACTACAGTAGCACAAAATTTAGGCCAACTACTGATATTAGTTTTTCTAATTTAAATACTGATATTGGTGATGCTTTAACTACTGCATCAACATATAGAATTGGTGGCGAATATCGTTATAAACAACTAAGTTTTAGAGGTGGTTACCGTTTTGAAGAAAGCCCGTATAAGGATAATACTGCCTATGGTGATTTAACTGGTTATTCTCTTGGGTTAGGGTATAGTTTTGGTGATCTTAATTTAGACCTTGCATTTAGCCAAGCTGAAAGAGATATGAATTATCAGTTATATACTATTGGATTAACAGATTCAGCTAGAATTGAATCTAAATTTACAGATGTTACACTCTCTCTAGCTTTTAAGATCTAGAGCATTATACAATGTATAAAAAAATAAAGGTCTGAGGATTAATCCTCAGACCTTTATTTTTTTATACTATTTCCCTTGTTTATCGTTTCAAGGTAAAATGGGCTTTAAACTCTTTACGGTTGCCAGTCAATGGTTCATCGTACTCTACTGTAAACCAGTAATCACTCGTTGGCATTAGATTCCCTCTATAGGTACCATTCCAACCTGAACCTGTCGGGCTAATCTGCTTCAACAGCTTTCCATAACGGTCAAATATATAAATTTTTGCGCTACTTCCAATACCCGGAATATTCCATGTATCGTGGTTACCATCCCCATTGGGTGTAAAGTAAGCTGGGTAATCTATCACAAATATAGATGTACTGACCATACCACAACCGTTCTTATCTCTTGCTGTGACCTCATGGGTGCCTGATGATACGTTGGTAAACGTCCCACTATCTTGCCATGGCCCTCCGTCTAAACTGTACTCATACACTCCTATTCCAGTCGCCAATGCTTCTATAACGTTATTATCTGCAAAAGCTTGTGTCACTAAGTTAACTTCTAAACTCGGTGGTGCACTTTCTATAACTTCTGTCGTGTCTGTATTTACACAACTTGTTACTGTTGAGCTACTGATATCTGTTACTGTTACACTGTAAGTACCTCCACCCGTTGGCATCAGACTTGAACCTGTCTCTGTTGCTAGTATTGCACCGTTATAACTCCACTCAAAACTATAAGCCGTCTCTGATAAACCTGTGTCTAATACCAGTGGGTCTAGAATTTCTGTGCCATTGGTAGTCACACATAATATATAACTGTCATCCAAGTCGAACTCTGGTAAAGGATTAACTTGTAGTGTTAATCCTGCTACTGCATAACAAATTGAGGTGTCTGCCCCTGTTATGGCATCTAAGGTATTATTATCTACTCTTGCATAGATCGTTTGTGGGTTGACTATATTCTCATATAAGCTTGGTAATGGATTTACATTTAGGTTCGCATCTGCTTCTGTCGCATAATAGGTCACAATGTAATTCGCCGGATCTTGACCGTCTAATACCTGGTCGTCCTGTGTTGTTAAATCAAACTGCGTACTATCATTGGTTGGATCACCATCGGTTTCCATAGTATCATCACAGGTCTCATACAATATAGCATTCATATCTGAGTTGGCTTCTGCTGCTTCATCTACTTGGATATTAAAACTCTGTGTGCTGATACTACAGCCTGTAACATTGTTCGTTATCCTTACAAAAATCTGTTGTGGATTGCTTTGGTTGGTGTAAGAACTAACCAAACCATTCACCCCTGCTTCGGCATCAGCTACACTTGCATGATAACTTACTATAAATTGGCTTGGGTCCTGTCCATTTAATACTTCGTCGTCTTTACTCGTTAAATCAAAACTATCAAATCCATCCGTGTTGAGTTCACATTGTATAAAGTCCGTTACTGCCACTACATCTGGTAAAGGGTATACAGTAATGGTAAAGTCTACTAGGGTATAACAGCCCGTAACATCATTTGTCACTCTCACATAAATCTCTTGGGATGGGCTCTCTATATTGGTGTACTGTGTTGGATCTGCTATCGGGTTACTTCCTGAATCTGCATCGGCTAGTGTCTCATGGTAGGTCGCTGTAACCCCACTCTCACCATTAAGGATTAATACCTCTCGTTCTGTAAGATCAAACACTTCTACTCCATCTCCTGTATTCACCTGATCACATAATTCTAAATCTGGTAACTGATCACTCGCTGTAGGGGTAGGTATCGGATCTACACGTAAAGTTAACGTCACTGTACTGTAACAGCCTGTGGTATTGTTCTCTGCTCTTACAAAAATTGTTTGTGCATTACTGGTATTTACATAGGGACTCTCTATTGGATTTGTCGCATTGTCCGCATCTAATTGTGTCTCGTAATACGTTAAACTCACACCTCCTTGACCATTGAGTATTTCGGCATTAGCATCCTCTAAGTTAAAGCCTTCTTGACCATCTCCTGGATTGTTAACATCACACAACTCTAATGGGGATGGGGCTACCAATACAGGTAATGGATTAACTATTAACTCTAAAGTCGTTAGCTTATAACAACCAGATACCGTAGTAATATCTTCTACCCGTACCCAAAGGATTTGGTTAAAAGCTGAGGTGTTGGTATAACCTGATGGACCTACTATAGCATTACTTGCTGATAGTGCATTGGCCTGTGTTTCGTAATAGCTCACCTGATACTGCATTGGGTCTTGACCGTTTAATACTTCTTCGTTTTTGCTCGTTAAATCAAAATTAGCAAAGCCATCTGCTGAAATATCATCACATGCCTCTAATGGGGTCGGATCTACTAATTGTGGCGTAGGCTCTACGATTAAATCTAACGCTACTATGGTGGCACAGTCCGTGGCTATGGTGGCACTTTCTACACGTGCATATAACGTTTGCGCGTTTAAAACTATATTAGTATAGTCTATCGTGGTGTCTATAGCATCGGCATCGTTCTCGGCATTGACCAAAGTCTCATGATAGCTCACCGTCAATCCTGGTGCACCTCCTGTAATTTCATTATCTGCATCGGTCAAGCTAAATACTCCTATACCATCATTGTCTGGATCGCAATAGCGTAACGGTGTTGGCGTGAACGCTATAGGGGCTTGTTCTACAATTAATTCTAAGGTTGTTGTATCATAACAGCCTGTATTTATATCTTCTACACGTACATAGATGATTTGTCCATTACTGGTATTGGTATATAACGTGGGTAATGGATTTAGCTCTGAATCGGCATCAACTTGACTCTGGTAATAACTTACTGAATAGTTAGGGTTGTTACCCGTAATCTCTGTGTTCTTTAGACTCAAATCCATCTCTGTTAAACCATCTGGTGTACCATCATCACAAACTTCTAATGCCGTTGGTGCTACTAATACGGGTAAAGGGTTCACGACTAAATCAAACGTTACACTTGAATTACAACCGGTCATCGTATTGGTCAATACGGCTATTATAGATTGTGAATTGCTCGTATTACTATATAGACCTATTATAGCATTTATACCCATATCGGCATCGGTTTGACTTGCGTAATAGGCTATTGAAATATTAACCTGACCGTTTAGAATTTCTGCATCCTTTGTCGTTAAGTCAAACTGCTCTTGTTCATCCCCTGGATTGTTATAATCACAAAGCTCATATGGTGTAACGGCTATAATGGTTGGTAAAGGATTAACAATCAATTGCAATGTCGTGGTCGCATAACAACCTGTTGTCCCATTTTCTATACGTGCATAGATCTCTCTAGTAACGGTTGTATAAATTGTTGCTACAGCACTAGTACCTGTCTCAGCTAGTTCTGGAGTACTGTAATAACTTACACTCATGCCTGTTTGTGACCCGATGATCTGTGCATCTTTTGTACTTAAATCAAAAGTTGCTATACCATCTGTATCATCATCACAAACTTCTAATGGTGTCGTAGCATTGGCTATTGGATTCTCTAAAACTTCAAGCTGTAAAACAGTAATATTATAACACGTCGTTGCTGTGTTTTCCATACGCACATAAATCGTTTGACTCGTCATGGTCGTATTTACATAACCATCTAAAACTTCTGCCGTGTCCGTTTCTGCACCGACTAAGCTCTCATGGTAAGATACCTCAACTCCCGTCTGACCATTTAATATCTCAGATGTCTTGGTACTTAATGGAAAACCTACAAATCCATCCGCATCATCATCACAAACCTGTAATGGTGTCACTGAACTTAATACAGGTAAGCCGTTGACCACTAAATCGAAACTTGTCGTGTCATAACAACTTGGCTCTAGAGGATCTTCTACTCTTGCATAAATGGTCTCTAAATTTGGAATAATATTAGTATAATTGGTTGGTAATGGAGATATATTAGCATCAGCATCTGCTTGACTACCGTGGAAAGTGACTGTAAATACCCCTGGATTTTGAGCCCCTAATATAACAGGCTCTTGATTGCTTAAATCAAATGTTGCAATGCCATCATTTGAAATATCATCACAAACCACCATATCCATAACTGGATTAGCTACAGCTGCTGTATTAACTACTAAATTAAATAAGGGTGTTGCAGAGGCATTATAACAGTTACTATCACCCACACTCTCTACACGTACATAAATCGGTTCTGGGTTATTGACATTGGTGTATAAATTTGGTAATGCTCCGGTTCCTGAATCGGCATCAGCAAAACTTAAATGATAACTCACTGCAAAATCGGTAGAGGATTGTGTGCCTAATATCCCTAAATCTTGACTACTTAAATCAAACTCTGCAAAACCATCATTACTTGCATCATCACATAACTCTATATCTGAAACTGTATTGATCGTCGGTTGGCCAATAACATTTAAAGTAAAAGACTGTACTTCGTAACATCCAGAATCCAAATACTCTACTCTTACAAATATGGTTTCCCCATCTGTGCCTGTATAACTTCCAGAACCGGCAATTGCTCCAATGTCAGCATCAGCATCAGCAAGAGAATTATGATATGTAACCACTAAATCAGATGCATTTGTTGCACTAGCAAGAACAATAGCTGTGTTTGAATCTAAATCAAAAATGTATGGTGGTGCTCCACTATCACATACAAACAAATTATTTGGTGTTTCAGTAATTAATTCTGGTAGTACATCTATACATACTTCCTCTGTATATTCGCAACCAAAGTCATCAGTTACTCTATATGTATAACAATGCTGACCTGCATCAGGTGGTGTTACAGTAATAACATTACCTATAGTATTTGTTATAGTAGGATCTGTATCCCAAGCTTCAGATGTGATTACAGGTGTAAAAGATAATTCTGGTGGTTGCAATGCTGGATCAAACTCAATACTCCATGCAAAAATATGTCCATTATCTGATCCTAAATTATCTACCACTCTAATTGTCCAATCCCCATTAAGAGGTGATCCTATAAGACCATCTAGAGGATTTACCGAGCTATAATTACCAGCAGGAACAAAAGAATCGTTGTAAGTACCTGGACCATCATTAATTGTAAATACACCACCAGTCTGTATACCTCCTACCAAAGTTGGAAAACCTCCACTAGGCACAAAACAATACTGTAATCCTACCCCTGGTGTATTACCATTACCAAATGCATCAACAGTATCTGAAGCCCATGGAATACCCAAATTAGCACTATTACCACCTTGATCATGCATTCTAACTACTTGTCCATTAGGCGAAATGATTTCAATATCTAAATCCCCTAAATAAGAATGTTCCATAGTCAAGCAAATACTCACCAGTTGATTAACATCTGTAATTGTTTGAGCGGAATCATAACAATCTACAGTAATGGAAGTCTCATAAGAAACCCCATTTCCATCTGGTAAAAAAGTAACTCCACTAACAGGTGGTGTACAATCATTTATAAATTCAACAGGTACAACTGAACCCGTGATATCAGTGCTTTCCCCATAACAAATTGTGGCATTAACAGCTTCAGTACCTGTAAAGTCTGGTTCTGTAGCGACTTGTATGACTTGATTAACTAAGTTATTATTTTCACACCCCAAAGGATCAATTGAGGTATTAGCATCTCGTATATTTAAATTTACAATATATACACCTGGATCTGGATACGAGAACGTGGCTGTTTGACCAGATGCCGTATTACCGTCACCTAAATCCCATTCGTAAGTGGCTCCTGTTCCATCTATAGAGAATACACCACTTCCAGTTAAAGTAACTTCTTCATTTGGGCATACTCTAATATAACCATCCCCATTCGGTGCCGGGCTTGTAGAATCAATTTGAGAATTAATAGTCTGACACGGTGTTAAACACGAAATATTTGCAGCCCATCCGTCTATATTACCGCCATCACTTGAGACAAACTGGATAGTTATACATCCAGAAGTATTATCTTGAGTGGCTTGTACTAATCCTGGACTGGTTGTTCCAGAAAAATCGCCAAAAGGTGGTGCAGCTACACTATCACCATTAAAAATAGACATCACATCTGGTGTTGCCCCAAGTTGCGTCACAAATGTTGTAAAATCTAATTGTATTTTTTGCCCAGCGTTTTCAGGGCAAATCGTAAGAACAAAATTCTCATCATTTCCATAGTTTCCAAACTCTCCACCAGAATCGTAAAATACTCCTCCACATTGGTTAACTGTGGTGGTTTGCATATTAACATCTTGAGCTAAGACTAGTGATGAAAATAATAGAGGGATTATAGTAAATAAATATTTCATGCTAGTTGCGTTTATTGGTATTGGGACTTAATGATGATGTAATAATTTGTATGATCTACTTGATATATTGCTGCCCCTCTAGAATAAAAATTAAAACCATATTTCAATGGATTAAAATCATTTGGATTAAATTTAGAATCATCAAAATGAGATACTTCAGACAATTTTGGGCAAGGTTTCTTCTCATTCTCATTAGTTATCAACTTTATAACCACTCTATTTCTAAGGATATGTTTAATACTCTTAAGTCGGTGTGGATTATTAAAAACAAGTTTATCTGCAGACTCTCCATAGACTTCAATAATTTGAGCACGTTCTTTTGCTGTTAGAGGCAATTTTACGTTATCATCATATTTTGCTAATGGAAGCGGATTTTTTTGTTTTGATTGCTGCCCAGACACACAAAAAGGGATTAGTATCAAGGAAAGAATAGTTAGGAATTTTTTCATGGATTAATCTAAATTATTGAATTTCGAAAATTAAGAAAATTTTAGGAAAACCGTTGTTAGTTCGTCAATGTTATTGGTAGTTTAACGGTTTTAACTATATAACAGTTGTAATATTAAAACTCCTACCTTAATGAAACTGTTTTTATTGCTTATCTTTGACTCTTCTTATTAAAGTTGATTAATAATTTTTTACAATGAAAATCGAAAGTGATTTTAATGATATTGATGCTCTAGGTGATGATCATATAGGTTCTTCTATTGAGACTCCTATGAGGGCAGATGCTTTTAAATTATCTAATAGTGAAAAGATAGATATTATTAAAGACGATGTTAGGCATATTTTAGAAACCTTAGGCTTAGATTTAAATGATGATAGTCTTAACGGAACTCCAAACCGTGTTGCAAAAATGTTTGTTAATGAGATTTTTGGTGGCTTAGATCCTAGCAAAAAACCAAGTGCCTCTACGTTTGATAACAAATATAAATACGGTGAAATGTTAGTAGAAAAAAACATTACCGTTTACTCTACTTGCGAACACCATTTATTACCAATTGTAGGACGAGCTCATGTTGCATACATCTCAAATGGTACTGTGGTTGGACTGTCTAAAATGAATAGAATTGTAGATTATTTTGCTAAACGTCCGCAAGTACAAGAGCGTTTAACTATTCAAATTGTAAAGGAACTTCAAAATGTTTTAGGTACCGAAGACGTAGCATGTGTCATAGACGCCAAACATCTGTGTGTTAATTCTCGTGGAATTAGAGATATTGAAAGTAGTACTGTAACTTCTGAATTTGGGGGCAAATTCAAAGAAAAAGAAACAAAAAGAGAGTTTTTAGACTACATTCAATTAGACACACAATTTTAACTTGCTTTCTCTAAGCTAGTTCTTTAGCTTTGTTATTCATTTTTCAAATTTGCATCATGCCTTTATACGATAGTCAACATATAAAAATATACAATACACTTTCTGGTGAAAAGGAACTTTTTGTACCTATTACAGAGGGTCATGTTGGCATGTATGTTTGCGGACCAACGGTTTACAGCAATGTGCATTTAGGTAATGTGAGAACTTTTATGTCCTTTGACATGATTTTTCGCTACTTTAATCATTTAGGTTATAAAGTCCGTTACGTGCGTAACATTACAGACGCAGGGCATTTAGAAAATGACGATGATGTTGGTGAAGATAAGATTACTAAAAAAGCAAGATTAGAAGCCATAGAACCTATGGAAATTGTACAGCGCTACACAGTCGATTTTCATAATGTATTAAACACGTTTAATTTCTTACCACCAAGTATAGAACCTACTGCAACTGGTCATATTATTGAGCAAATTGAATTGATTGAATCTATTATAGATAAAGGGTTTGCCTATGTTGTAAATGGTTCGGTTTATTTTGATGTTCACAAATACAACGAATCTAATGCATATGGTATTTTAAGTAAGCGTAAGCTTGAAGACTTAATTCACAATACAAGAACACTTGATGGGCAAAGTGACAAAAAGAATCCTCAAGATTTTGCACTTTGGAAAAAAGCTGAACCTGCACATATTATGCGTTGGCCATCTCCTTGGAGTGATGGTTTTCCTGGATGGCATTTAGAATGTACAGCAATGAGCACTAAATATCTAGGTGAGTATTTTGATATTCACGGTGGTGGAATGGATTTAAAATTCCCGCATCACGAATGTGAGATTGCCCAAAACCAAGCTGCTAAAGGACAAGATCCTGTTAAATACTGGATGCATGCAAATATGCTTGAACTGAATGGTGCTCGCATGAGTAAATCATCAGGTAATTATATTAATCCTGCTGAATTATTATCTGGCAACAACGATAAAATGTCTAAAGGCTATAACCCAATGGTTATCCGTTTCTTTATGATGCAAGCATCTTACAAAAGTGTTTTAGACTTAACCGATGCTGGCTTAAAAGCTGCTGAAAAAGGATTTAATAGATTAATGGATGCTATCAATCTAATTGATAATTTAAAAACTAGTGATTCATCATCATTTGATATTTCTGTTTGGAAACAGAAATGCTATGATGCCATGAATGATGACTTTAACACTCCAATATTAATAGCTCACCTTTTTGATGCTGCAAAATTTATCAATCAGATAAAGGATGGGAGTGCTACAGTGACTTCAGAAGATTTAGATTTCCTAAAACAAACTATAGAAACATTTACTTTCGATATTTTAGGACTGACTAATGTTTCTAAAGACGATTCTAACACAGATAAATTGACTGGGGCTGTTGAAATTTTAATTAACCTTAGAAAAGAAGCTAGATTAAATAAAGATTTTGCTTTATCAGATAAAATTAGAGATGAATTGGCTGAAGCTGGTATTCAACTTAATGATAGTAGAGACGGCACAACTTTTACGACTAATTAATCGTGAAAAAAATCTTAACATACCCTTTTTTGTTTCTTATTAAGATTTATCAAACTCTTATTTCTCCAATTACTCCAGCAACTTGTAGATACCAACCCACTTGTTCTCACTATGCAAAAGAAGCATTAGAAGTTCATGGTTTTTTTAAAGGTGGAAAGCTAGCAATTAAACGTATTTTTAGTTGTCATCCTTTTGGCGGTAAAGGTTTTGACCCTGTCCCTAAGAAGGATGACAACTAAAAAATTGCCCTCGCACGCAAGCTCGCCCATTCACTAAAAATGTACACTGTACATTTTCTTAACGCTCTGTCGTCTTTTGGTGGAAAAGGTTTTGACCCAGTTCTACCAAAAGAAGAGTAATACCATTTCTCATTCAAAATTATTGCTAAAAAAGCCCTTTTCTTTCACAACAATTTTAAACAAGAACTGGTATAATATTACGTTAATCTCATTTTCAATCCCTTTCAAAATATTATATTTACCACTCAATTATATACCTATGCATTTATTACAAATAAATTGGGATCCTACTAAAGGAATAGATTTAGGATTTTTTACGCTTCACTTTTATAGTATGATGTGGATTATAGCCTTTATTATAGGTTTCTATATTACCAAACGTATCTATAGAAATGAAGGGCAATCCGATGAATCTCTTGACTCACTATTTATCTATTCTGTATTAGGAATAATGCTTGGTGCACGTTTAGGACATGTTATATTTTACCAGTCTGAATTAATTACCGATGATTTCTTCAGTATCTTTTTACCTTTTAAGTTTAAAGGTGGTTTTGAGTTTACAGGTTTTCAAGGTTTAGCCAGTCATGGTGCTGCAATTGCCATGATTATTTCTATGTACATCTACAATAAAAAAGTATTACATAAAACGGTACTTTGGATTCTAGATCGTGTCGTAATTCCAGTTGCACTTGGTGCTGTATTTGTAAGAATCGGAAATTTTATTAATTCTGAAATTATTGGAAAATATACCAATAGTGATTTTGGTGTTATTTTTAAACAATTAGGGGAAACAGAGCCGAGACATCCTGCTCAATTATATGAAGCAATCTGTTATGTTTTTGTCTTTATCATATTATTTTATTTCTATTGGAAAACTAAAAAATCTGAGCAACAAGGTTTCCTTTTTGGGTTATTTTTAGTTTTACTATGGACAGTTAGGTTCTTTGTGGAATATTATAAAGTCAGTCAAGGTGGTATTGAAGAATACTTTGGAAACAGCTTATCTACTGGTCAGCTCTTAAGTATTCCATTTATATTAATTGGTTTATACTTTATGTTTGTTTATAAACCAAAAACTAAATCAGCTTAATGTTATTAAAAACTTTATTAAAATATTCATTAGTGCTCTTAGTAATTCTATCAGTTTTTAACTGTAAAGAAGAGAAGGCTACGCAAACTGAAGATAAAGTTGTTGTTAAGTTTAAGAAAGAAGGTGTGCTCTCAATTAAAAAAGCAGATTCAGATACTATCATTAAGACCCTTGATATTGAAATTGCTGACAATGAATATGAAACCCAAACTGGCTTAATGTATCGGGATAAGTTAGAAACCAGTCACGGAATGCTTTTTATATTTCCTAATATCGATTTTAGGAGTTTCTACATGAAGAATACAAAAATTCCTTTAGACATTATCTATATAGCTGAAGACAAAAGTATTGTTAGTGTTCAAAAAAATGCCAAACCTTTTGATGAGACTTCATTGCCTTCTGAAGCTCCTGCCAAATATGTCTTAGAGATTAATGGTGGTTTATTTGATGAGTGGCAGCTTAACGTTGGCGACAAAATAAGTTTCACCTCAATTAATGAGTAAGCCATTAGATATTCTTATTAATACACCTTTAGGCCACGATTTAGGACTTACTCTTTTTAAACCTAAAACATCTAATAATAAGAGCTTAGTTATATCTTCAGCCACAGGTGTTCTTCAGCACTATTATTATAAGTTCGCTATTTATCTCTCTAAATTAGGTTATACAGTTTATACATTCGACTATTATGGTATAGGGAAATCTAACTCAAATATTGATGCCCTAAAGAAAAATATCATTAACCTTAAATGTTGGGGTGAAAATGATCAAGCTTCGGTTATAGATTATGCTAAGGCTCAAAATCAAAAGCACGAAATAATAGCTATTACTCATAGTATTGGTGGTCAAATTTTAGCTTTTAACAAAAGCATATCAAAAATAGACGCTATAATTACTGTCGCTTCTCAGAGTGGCTATTGGAAGCATTGGAAAGGTTATGAACGTATTAGAATGTTTGCTTTTTGGCATCTGATGATTCCCTTATTAACTCCTGTATTTGGTTATTTTCCTGCTAAAAAGATGAAACTTTTTGAGAATTTACCAAAACAAATGGTCTACCAATGGATGCGTTGGGGGAAACATAAAGACTATATGTTAAGTGAATTTGATTTTAAAAATCTAGAGTTCAAAAATTATAATAAACGTTTACTTGTACTTAGTTTTCCTAGAGATGAATATGCTTCAAAAAGTTCTGTTGATTGGCTTGCAAAACTATTTAATAACTCTAATATAGATAGACGCCATATCATACCCGAAGATATTGGTATTGAAAATGTTGGTCATTTTGGATTCTTTAGAAGTAAATTTGAAGACTCTTTATGGAAAATGACACATGAATGGATTATAGCTAATTAGTAATTTTGAAAGTGAATACATTTCAAATTATTAAGAATAAAAAATGCCTCTCCTTTTCTGAGAGGCATTTTTATAACATATCGGTTTTTATTAGTTTTTAATGATTTTTTTTACGACACTAAAACCAATATCTTTATTTAGTATTTCCATAAAATAATGAGCATTCTCTAATTTATCTAGTCCATCAACCCTAATTTCACCATCTATAGTAGTAGCGATTTTTCTATATACTACTCGCCCATTTAAATCATATATATTAATATTTAATTCGTTCCCAATTATAATGGTAGGAACTTTAAATATTAAATGATCACCAAATGGATTTGTAAATACAATAATACTTTTAGCATTCAAATTATTAACACCAAGTAAATTCCCATCAACACCATCACAATTTTCATCAACACCATCACCTTCAGGGTCATCTACATCTGGATTAATATCACCATTTGTATCATTACAATCTAGACCATTAGCTACATAACCAAATGGTGGTGTATCAGAACAATCTTCAATAGTACTGTCTGGATCACCATATCCATCACCATCCAAATCTTCATAAAAAGTTGTAGGTGACTGTCCTTCTGCTGTCATAGTAACACACACATCTTCTGTATACTCACAACCAAATTCATCTATCGTCCTGAGAACAAAGCAATGCTCACCTGCAGACTGAGGAGCAACAGTGATAATATTTCCATTTATTTCACTGATACTAGGATTCGCATCCCATGATTGAGATATGATTGTTGGTGTGTAACTATAATCTTCTAAGGTTAAAGCTTCATCAAAGTTAAGCTCCCAAGAAAATATATAACCATTGTCAGCACCTAAATTATCAACTATAACAATTTTCCATTCCCCATTTAAAGGAGACCCAATAAGGCCATTTAAATCAGAAACCGAACTATAATTTCCAGCAGGAACAAAACTATCGATATAAGTATCTGGTCCATCACCAACAGGAAAAGCACCTCCAGTCTCAATACCATCAATTAAAGTAGGAAAGCTACCATTAGCCACAAAACAATAATCATATCCTATACCAGGAGTTATATTCGCACTATTACCATCAACTGTATTAGTAGACCAAGGAATTCCAAGATTTGCAGAACCTCCTCCTTGATCATGTAGTCTTACCGTTTGACCATTTGGAGAAATAATTTCGATATCCAAATCTCCTAAGTATGAATGTTCCATATTTAAACAGATACTCTCTATTTGACTAATATCAGTTAAACTTTGCGAAGCCTCAAAACATGTTACATTAATACTAGTGCTGTAAGCAACCCCACTTCCATCTGGCAAAAATGTCACTGCACTTTCTGGCGGTGGACAATTATATACTAAACTCAAAGGGTTAACAACACCTTCTATTGTTGTAGATTCTCCAAAGCATAACGTATTATCAGTAGCTAGAGTACCTGTAAAATCAGGACTACCTGATACTCTAATAATTTGGTTTACTGTATTTGTATTAGGACAACCATCCATAAAGTTATCCATATTAGTATCTCTTATATTCAAGTTTACTAGATATACTCCAGGTGCATCATAAGATATATTAACACTTGTTCCAGAAACAGTATTTCCATCTCCTAAATCCCAAGTATAACTTGCACCAACTCCATCAACTTCAAAAGCAGCACTGCCATTAAGGTTAATATTTTCACCTACACAAACCTCTATAATACCTTCTGCATTGGCAGCTGGCACTGATGCATCTATTTGAGCAGTTATATCTTGACAAGGTATTGCACAAGAAACATTAGCAGACCATCCTATTGTATTACCAGAGTTGTTAGAAACAAATTCAATAGTTAAACAACCACTTGAGTTATCAAAACCAGCAAATACTAAACCAGGAGATTGTACGCCAGAGTAGGTTCCTATGATTTCTGCTGTAGTATCAATACCATCGTAAATATTCATTATATCTCCATTAAGCTGAGTCATAAAATCTTGAAATTCTATTTTAGTTCTTTGACCTGCTTGTTCAGGACAAATTGTTAAAGTATAGTTTTCATTGCTACCATAATTTAAAAACTCACCTCCAGAATCATAAAATATACCTGAACATATGTTTACGGTTCCATTTTGCATAATTATATCTTGACTAAAACCATAAATTGAGGTCATTGAGAATATGAAGAGTAAAATTTTTTTCATCTTGAGGGTCAGTTTAATTAATATTTTAATGTAATACAATTTTTACATTTCATATTAATTAGATGGATGAAAAGCAATAAGGTTGCGTCAAAAAACAAAAAGCCTTTCTTTTCAGAAAGGCTTTTATAATATATAACAAAAAAAAATTAAGCTTCGTCTTCCTCTTTTACTTTCTTCTTTAAAGATTCAGCGGCATCGCCTTTCTTCGCTGTATCATACATTAATGGTGTTGCGATAAACATAGATGAGTATGTACCTACTACTACACCAATAATTAAGGCGAATAATAAACCTCTAAGTGAATCTGCACCAAAAGCAAACATCGCTAATAATACTACTAATGTAGTTACAGATGTATTTAAGGTTCTACTTAATGTACTGTTTAATGAAGCGTTGATCGTTTTATCAAATTCCCAAGACGTGTGCTCATTTAAGAACTCTCTAATTCTATCGAATACAACAACCGTATCATTAAGCGAGTAACCAATTACCGTTAAGATTGCCGCAATAAATGCTTGGTCAATTTCCATACTAAATGGCATAAATTTCCATGTTAATGAGAAGATCCCTAATACAATTAAAACATCATGGAATACTGCCGCTACAGCACCAAGTGAGAATTGCCATTTCTTAAATCTAAATAAGATATATAAGAATACCACCACTAAAGATCCTAAAACAGCCCATAATGAAGATTTTTTAATATCATCTGCAATGGTCGGACTTACTTTACTCGATAGCATTTTACCAATCTTAGCGTCACCAGAACCGTCAACAAATTCTGGATAAGTCATTCCATCTGGAAGGTATTTTTGTAAAGCCCCAAACAATTTAGACTGTACCTCTTCATCTGTCTCAACGGAGTTGTCTTCAACCTTATATTTTGTTGAAATTTTTAATTGGTTGTCTCCACCAATAGTCTTTACTTCTGCACTATTAAACACAGCATTAAGATCGCCTTTTACTTCTTCTACACTAACAGGTTGCTCAAAACGAACTTGGTACGTTCTACCTCCAACAAAGTCAATACCTTGATCTAAACCAGTAGTAAATAATGACCCTAAACTTGCAAGAATTAATATACCAGAAATTACATAAGCAATCTTACGCTTCTTAAGGAAATTGATATTGATATTCTTAAATAAACCTTTAGTCATAGTCGTAGAGAAATCTAATTTCCCTCCTCTATTTACCCACCAGTCAATCAATAAACGTGTAATGAATATTGCCGTAAATAATGATGTTAAAATACCAATGATTAATGTTGTTGCGAAACCTTTAATCGGTCCTGTACCAAATACGAATAAAATTAAGGCTGTTAAACCTGTTGTAATATTCGCATCTAATATTGAAGATAATGCATTAGAGAAACCATCTTTAATCGATTCTTTTTGCGACTTTCCTTTTGCTAATTCTTCTCTAATGCGTTCGAAGATAAGAACGTTCGCATCGACCGAGATACCAATGGTAAGTACAATACCAGCAATGCCAGGTAGCGTTAATACAGCTCCTAAACTTGCTAATACACCAAATATTAATAAGATATTGAATAATAAAGCAACATCTGCAAAAATACCAGCCTTACCATAATAAAATATCATCCATAGCAAAACGAATGTTAAAGCGATAAGAAATGATTTCATACCACTATCAATAGCTTCTTGTCCTAATGATGGACCAACTTCATCTGCTTGCACTATCTCAGCAGAAGCAGGTAATTTACCAGCTCTTAATACGTTAGCTAAATCCACAGCTTCTGTTAATGAAAATGATCCTGATATTTGCGAACGACCACCAGAAATGCCGCCTACCTGAGATACACCAGGTGCAGAATACACAATATTATCTAATACAATTGCTATATTACCATCTTCTTCATTGGCCTTTTTGGTCATCTCTTCCCAAATCTTGGCACCTTTAGCATTCATTGCCATACCTACAGCAGGATTGTTTACTGGGTCAAACTCCTGTCTTGCATCAGTAATTACCGCACCACTTAAAGGTGGTTGATTATCTCTGTTTGTTTTGATAGCATATAACTCTACAAACTCAGAATCCTTTTTTTGAACACCCCAAGCAAACTTCACATAACGCATTTCTGCTGGTAATAATGCCCTATTCTTAGGATTATTAAGAGCAGTCATTATTTTTTCTTTATCCTTAGTTAAGAACATACCAATTACCGAAGGATGACCTCCACGTCCTTGATAGCCAATAGGATTACTATCTACAACATCTGTAGAATCTGTAGCTATCTGGCCTGTTAATTCATCAATTGCGTTTGCTGTACTATCTTGTTCTACTAAAGCTTCTTCAACTTCATCAATTGCTTCAGGTTTCTCTGCAGCAGCAGCAACCATTGCGTTATTTACCTGACCAATATATGGAAGAACTTCTTGGTCTTTATAAGTTTCCCAAAACTGTAGTTGTGCTGTTTTTGTAATGATATCTACAACACGCTTTTTGTCTTTAGCACCTGGCAACTCTATTAAAATACGACCAGAATTTCCTAGACGTTGAATGTTTGGTGACGATACACCAAAACCATCAATACGATTACGTAATACTTCGAAAGCTGAAACAATAGACTCGTCAATCTTAGTTTCAATAATACCTTTTACCTCATCATCTGACATATCAAACTCAACGATATCTCTTAAATCACGATTGGCAAAAATATCTGGAGATGCTAATTTGGTATCTCCTTTTATAGCATCAAATGCTCTGAAAAAAGATTCTAAGTAAGATTCTTGTGCATCTTTTTGTAACTCTTCAGCATCTTCTAATGCTTTGTTAAATATTGGGTCTTTACTATTATTAGATAAACCTTTTAAGATATCTTTTACAGATATTTGAATAATAGCGTTAATACCACCTTTAAGGTCTAAACCTAATTTCATGGCATTACCTTCAACTTCATTGTAAGTATATTGAGACACACCTATATTATAAACTTCAATAGGCTCTAAATTTTCACCTACTTGAACTTTATTGGTCTTTAAAGAATCCAAATAACGAATCTCTTCTTCGTTTCTTTTAGATTGATAATCGTCTGCTGTATCAGCATACTTAGCTATTGCAGCTCCTTTAGCTTCATCTTCTATCTGATTGGCTTTAAATGTGAATGATAATTGGTAGATACTTACCAAGCCAAATAAAATAGCAAAAAGCTTAATTACTCCTTTGTTTTGCATTGTTATAGTTATTTAATGTCGAATTTTATTTTTTGAATATGAGCGCAAATATAGAATTTACGGCATAACCCGACAATGTTTTATTAAATAGATTTTTTAGCTTTTCGATTGATAAAAGCTACACGAAGTGAAGGGGAATTATTTTAGATTGTAAATTCCCTTTTTGTAGGTCCTGCTCTAACTTCAGGAATTTTATAGGATGTATTATCCGTAACAATAACTACAGATTTATTAACCTGTAAAGCAACTTTCACAATACTATTATTGTGCTCGGTATTTTGTAGTTCCCCAGAAGTATTAACCTTAGGATTATATGAGTGTTCACTTTTTTGGTTAAGTTCTACAACTTCAGTTCTTTCAAAATCCCAATTGCTATCATTATTATTCTGAATTTCTGAAATATTAAGTTCATAATCTTTTCCGCTTTTTTCTTTAGGGAAATTAGTAGAGCTTTTTTCTTTAGAATTATAAGCGAATTTATAGCCTTCTTCTTGGGAAAGTATGTTTTGAATGCGTTTTACATCTGAATCGCTGTAGTAAGTTATTTTAAGCTGACCATTGTCATTTTGTACAATTTGAATCTGCTTTGCGCCTATAATTTCTAATTGTTTTTTAACAATTTCGATAGCATTATTGGCATCTTCTTTTGCGACATCCTTATCAGAAAACTGAATTACAATCTGTTGATTAGGAACAGAAGATTCCTCTATATACCTTCCAAAAAAGGCTAAGAGTAAAATTATAATCCCTAAATGCAATTTGGTTTTCATTCAGCAAATATAAAAAATAAAGACTGCAAAGGTGCAGTCTTTATAGATTATCTGTTAGGCAAACTAATTGATGTTTAGTACATGCTTTTATAGCCTTCTGGTGGCGTAAGACTAAACTTATCGTCTGATACTGTTTCCTTTTTTATTTCAATAACTTCTGTAATAATATTCATTTGCTCACCATTCATATTCATACTCATCTTCATGTAGAGCGGAAATCCCTTTACTTTTTCACCATATAAAGCTGTTTGCTGTGGTTGTGCCGCTTCTATTTTATCTGTAACAAACATTTCAATACTAGTTTTTGCTCCATTTTGTGTGGTTTCTACTGTGTATTGAGAACATGTATATCCTAAAATCTCTTTGGTCTCATCCCCTTTTATTACCACAACACTTTTTAACATCTCATCTGTAACCTTAATTTCTTGAAGCATATAGATTTTTCCCATTGTTGGATTATCCATTAAAACAAGTATTTTTTGGGCTTCTGGATCGGATATTGTCACTACCGAACCTGTAGCTTCATTATTCATTTTCGAATGCGATTTTGCACCTTTAATGTAGGTTATAGTTTCTACATCACTCATACTTGCCATTTGCATTTTCACCTGCATATTATCACTATCTGAAGTCATTGATTGTTTAGAAACGATAACTCCTTCCGTAAATTTTTCTTGAGCTAATGCTGTAAAGCCAAGTAAAAAAGCAAAACTCAATAATAGTATTTTTTTCATTTTTAATGTATTTAGTTTATAATAAGAAACCTTACCAACAAACATGCCAGTAAGGTTTTGATTTATATAACTTTAGTTGAACTTTATAATTCTAAAAGGCCATTGGTTTTCTTCACACCTTCTGCACTTTCTGTCATGTGAGCCTTTTCTGCATTACTTAAAGGTACATCTACAATTTGCTCAATACCGTTTCTACCTAAAATTACTGGTACACCAATACATAAGTCACTTAAACCATATTCACCATCTAATAATGTAGAACAAGGAAATATTTTCTTCTGATCACAAGCTATTGCTTGAACCAATCCGCTTACAGCAGCTCCTGGTGCATACCAAGCAGATGTTCCTAACAACTTAGTTAATGTCGCTCCACCAACCTTAGTGTCTGCTGCAACTTGATTTAAACGTTCTTCTGATAAAAACTCAGATACTTTAATACTATTTCTAGTCGCATGAGATGTTAATGGTACCATACCCTTATCACTATGCCCACCAATTACCATGCCGTCAACATCACTAATTGGTGCTTCTAGAGCTTCTGCTAATCTGTACTTAAAACGTGCAGAGTCTAATGCTCCACCCATTCCTATAATTCTATTTTTTGGAAGATCTATAGTTTTATGCACTAAATAAGTCATCGTATCCATTGGGTTACTTACTACGATAATTATTGTATTTGGTGAATGTGCAACTAAACTTGATGATACCGTTTTTACGATACCAGCATTGATACCTATTAATTCTTCACGTGTCATTCCCGGCTTACGAGGAATACCTGAAGTAATAACACAAATATCACTATTAGCTGTTTTTGAGTAATCGCTTGTGCTGCCTGTAATTTTGGTATCGAAACCATTTAAAGATGCACACTGCATTAAATCCATTGCTTTACCTTCTGCATAGCCTTCTTTAATATCTAATATGACAACTTCAGAGGCAAAGTTTTTAATTGCAATATATTCTGCACAACTTGCTCCTACTGCACCTGCACCAACTACTGTTACTTTCATTTTTATATTTTTTTGTGTGAAACTTTGTATTTAAACAACTTTACCTTCTGGTAAAATCAGGTGCAAAATTACGAATAAAATTGCTGTAAATGAAGAAAGCGCAAGATTTACTCTTGCGCTTTCAATTATATTGAAATAACGTATTTATCTAAAACTAAATGCGATACCTAATGTAGCTGTATTATACTTTTGAAAGGTATAATCTGCAAAGATCTTAAAGAAGGCCAAATTTAATCTTGTACCCAAAGTAGCGCGCATTCCGTTAGCCTCAAAATCTAAATTTATTGGATTAGATATAGTTTCATCAATAGTACCTATCTGATTTCCGCTACCATCTTCTACATCATAAGTTAATGTATAGTCTCCTTTCATTTTGGCTGTAGTTTTACCATTATTATAACCTACACTACCATAGAATGTAATTATTTTAAGGTCTATTGAAGCTAAAGCTTGAACCGTCCATGTATTCATCTTAAATTCAGCCTCACCATTATTTACTGAAACATCATCGGTTGTAGATTCATCATTAATTGCATAAGTCACTTTCATATTTGTAAATGCACCTAAGATTGAGATACTAAGTGGTAACTTATCCATTGGACCTAAGTATTGTGTTAAATCGTGCTGTAAACCAAAACCTATTAAGTTTGCTTCTACATCATCATCAAAATTTAAATCAGGCACAAATCTTGCTTTAATATCTGTTTTAAAAGGCAATCCAAATCCAACCTGTACTGTTGGAGCTGGTACTGCATTTACTGGCAAATCTTCTGTGATTCCTCCAGGCATATTAAAAGACGCTACTTTAAAAGTCCCATCTCCAACCGGAATGGAAATATCTATTGTAGTTTCTACATCATTTTCGCTCATCACTGTTTGCAATTCTGATTCACCATTCGGTAGGGTAACAAACGAGTAATCACTAGGCACAAATGCAAATGCTTGAGCCTTATCTGGAACAAGAGAAGCATTAAACCCTATCGTAATATCAAAACCAAACTTTTTATGAACCTTGGCAGTGGTTGTCCATCCTCCATTCATACTATACATTAAACCTTCCATAGCTGGGTTTAGATAGTTTTGAGTTAGCAAGCTTGCATCATCTGCTGCAAGTAAAAGGCTTTCTAATTCTTGTGCTTTACTCAATTGCATACTAACAATCAAAATAAATAAAGTAAAAATTTTTTTCATGACGTTTTTGGGTTACGATTGCGGTAAAATTATGAAAAAAAAGCTAAAAAAATGTATTTCATCGATTTTTTTTGCATTTAAACGTTGAATTATGAATTATAAGACATAAAAAAACACCCATAGAAGGGTGTTTTTTTATCAAATTTTACTGTTAACTATTACGCGTCAATATTCGCATAAACGGCATTTTTCTCGATAAATTCTCTACGTGGTGGCACTTCATCTCCCATTAGCATTGAAAATACACGATCTGCTTCTACTCCATTATCAATCTGAATCTGTCGTAATGTTCTAAACTCAGGATTCATTGTTGTATCCCAAAGTTGTATAGCATTCATCTCACCAAGACCTTTATAACGTTGAATCTTCGCACCATCACCATATTGATCCATTAATGCCATACGTTCATCATCATTCCAAGCATATGCTTTTTTAGCACCTTTTTTCACTAAATATAGAGGAGGTGTAGCGATATAAATATGACCGTTTTCAATCAACTCCTTCATATAACGGAAGAAGAAGGTTAAAATTAATGTTTCAATGTGAGATCCATCAATATCAGCATCACACATAATCACAATTTTATGGTATCTTAATTTTGAAAGGTTTAAAGCTTTACTATCCTCTTCTGTTCCGATGGTAACACCTAAAGCAGTAAAGATATTTTTGATCTCTTCGTTTTCAAAAACCTTGTGTGTCATTGCTTTTTCAACATTAAGAATCTTACCTCTTAATGGAAGTATAGCTTGAAATGCTCTATCACGACCCATCTTTGCTGTTCCACCTGCCGAATCTCCCTCAACTAGATAAATTTCACATATTTCAGGGTTTTGCTCAGAACAATCTGATAGTTTCCCAGGTAAGCCTCCAATACTCATAACCGTTTTACGCTGCACCATTTCACGAGCTTTCTGAGCTGCATGACGTGCCTGTGCTGCCAAAATCACTTTCTGAACTATGGTTTTAGCATCATCTGGGTGTTCTTCTAAGTAATCCGTTAACATTTCTGAAACGGCTTGAGATACAGAAGCAGAAACTTCACGGTTACCAAGCTTCGTTTTTGTTTGTCCTTCAAACTGTGGTTCTTGAACTTTTACAGAAATAATAGCCGTAAGTCCTTCTCGGAAATCATCACCTGCAACATCAAACTTTAATTTGTCTAACATCCCAGAGCTATCAGCAAACTTCTTAAGTGTATGGGTTAATCCTCTACGGAAACCTGAAAGGTGTGTTCCTCCTTCGTGAGTATTAATGTTGTTTACATACGAGTGTAAGTTCTCCGCATAAGATGTATTATAAATCATCGCTACCTCAACTGGCACTCCATTCTTTTCACCTTCAAAAGCGATAACATCCTTCATTAAAGGATCTCTTGTTGCATCTAAAAATTTAATAAATTCTTTAAGGCCTTCTTTAGAATGAAAAGTTTCGCCTTCAAAAGAGCCATCTTCCTTCGTATGTCTTTTATCAATTAAGTGAACTGTAATTCCTTTATTTAAATATGCTAATTCTCTTAAGCGGCTCGCCAAAGTATCGTAGTTATACTCTAAAGTTTGTGTAAAAATTGTAGAATCTGGCTTAAAGGTTACTGTTGTACCTCTTTTATCTGTATCCCCAGTAGTTTTTACAGGATACATTGCTTTACCACGCTCATATTCTTGTTCATAAACTTTACCTTCTCTAAAAACTGTGGCTTTAAGATGTTCAGACAACGCATTGACACAACTTACACCAACACCATGCAATCCACCAGAAACTTTATAAGAATCTTTATCAAATTTTCCACCTGCACCAATCTTAGTCATTACAACTTCTAATGCAGAAACCCCTTCCTTTTTATGAAGTCCAACTGGGATACCACGACCATCATCTTCGGTAGTAATCGAATTATCTTCGTTAATTGTGACAGTTATATTATCACAATGTCCAGCAAGAGCTTCATCAATGGAGTTATCTACTACTTCATATACTAAATGATGTAAACCACGTGTACCAACATCACCAATATACATTGAAGGACGCATACGTACGTGCTCCATGCCTTCTAAGGCCTGAATACTATCTGCTGAATAACCGTGTTCGTTAAAGCTTTCTTTTTTTTCGCTCATTATTTTGAATAATTTTAGTTCGATTTATGGCATAAAAAAATGACACAATTGTATCATTTTTGAATACTAACAAATATACGAATTAAAGACCCTTTTTAAAAGCATTTTATCGATTGATAGCAATAATTATCAACATTTGTTAATTACTTAAAAACGTCTTAAAACACCTTAAAAGCACTTTAAAATTGATTTACGGTATTTTTAAACTCTTATAAAAAATATAAAAACACTAAATCGTCTTAGAACTAAAATTTCATGTTTTATCAAGTTTTAAAATTGCTTAAAACCATCCATAATTAGGACGTCTTATTCAATGACAATTTATCCCATTTCCAAATCATGAAAGTTACAATTAGAAACACACCATTAAAGATAAGAATGGAACCTATAAAGGAAGGCCAAGTATCAAAAGACGCATTGTTCGTAGTATATAATATGGTCTCACCAGAATTGGAATTCGTAATCAAATGCCTACTGGCCCAATTATTCCCTAAATGCAGTCCTATAGGAAAGAATAAAGTCCTAGATTTTAACAACCCCGTAGAAAACCAAATATGCCCTACAGGAATAATGATCATCAACATAATCATATGTCCTGCATTTTGCATTACACTCTCATCTAAAACATGAATTGACATAAACAGAATCGAAAAAATAACATTAGCAATTATGACATTAGATTTTTCAATAGTTTTTTTAAACAAATACCCTCTAAAGAGAAACTCTTCTACCGCGACAGTTGGCAGAATGTAGTATAAAGCCATCAATATGGCTTTATAATTTACGACCTCACTTATAACAAAAGCTTCCCCAGCATATAAAGCTCTTGCATATTTATCTGCTAAAAGTGCGATTGCTCCAATTAATATACCAAGTGGTAAAAACAAGAGATTTCTAATTTTTAAATTTAGACCTATTTCTGATAAGGATTTATTTTCGGATTTGTATAATATCCAGGTTGTAACACCTAATAAAATTGCAGCTGTATAAGGGAAATATGCTTTTACAACACCTTTATTTATTACATTACTTAATATTAAGGCTGAAGCAAATAGCAGTAATGCTAATAACATTCGAGTTGCTGATGGATACTTATTTAATAGTCTTTTCATTGATTTAGCTACTTATGGTTTGAACAATTTTAGAATTGGATTTTAACAGGTATTTTAAGAATAGAAGAGTGAGAATTGATGGAAAGAGTCCTTTTATAAGATGATAAAATAACCAATCCCAATCGACAAGGTTAGTTTTAGACACTTCCATATAAATTAATTCTCCAAAAGGTGCTGATTCATAAAACATACTCATCAAGAAATTATAACCTAAATGAAATCCTAAGGCCAACATAATAGATTTAGTTTTATAAAAACTATAAGCCCAAACATAACCTGTAAACCCTGTAATTAACACAACATAAAGTATAGAAATGATTTTACTATTTAGCATACCATAAGAGAACACATGGTAAATACCGAAGACAATTGCAGATAAAAATATGGCTTTCTTTGCCCCTATTCTTCGAGTAAGTATATATAAAATTGCTCCTCTAAACACTAAATCTTCCGTTAATGCAGATCTAATGTGATAAACAAACGATTCAAAAATTAAGCTGTAATTGATTTCACCATTTAATTGCCATTCTACATTTAATACAAAAGTCTCAATTGCAATCCACATAAGGCAAAGTGACATCATAAACAACATACCAATAATAAACTGAAGTAACCTTTTTGGGTAAGGAATGATGCCTAAAATTTCGATGGTTTTTTTCTCAAAAAAATGCACAAGCACCCATGAGACTATTATTATTACTAATAATCCAATCATAATATATAAAATTTTAAAAGTGTTTAAACCTGTTTAGGTTTTAAAAAAGGAATTGATAAGGGATACTTATAGGTACCGGAATCTAGAGCAGACATTAAATTTTTGATATTGACAATTAAACCGAATAGAAAAACAGCTGCTGTTCCAAAATAATTGATCCCAGGAAATGGAAAAAATAAAAGTAATGACACAATTATTAAGAGGTTAATTGTACAATGAAAATTAATTACGGCACGTCCATGTTGGTCATAAACCTTATTATCTTGTGCTTTACTAATCCAAATAAAAAGTGGAAATAATACATTTGCGAAAGGAATAATTAGTCCGAAAAACGGAGATCCATGTAAAAGCAACATCCATTTTCTCTGAATTGTTTCTTCCTTAGGATTCTCAAGTTTCAGCAAATCATCGACTTCAACATCTAAGCCAACAGCCAACAATTTTACGGTTTGCAAATGCGGTTGCACTTCGCCTTTTTCTATACGTTGAATTGTACGTACACCAACCGTAGTTTTATCTGCAAGCTCTTCTTGCGTAAATCCTTTTAACTTGCGCTGATATAATAAATTATCTTTTAAAGTTTGTTTTTTCATTTTGCATTATTTGTTGGTACAAATCTATGCTATCAACTTGGTTTTCCTCACGCCATTTAAATGTCACCTAACTGTCATTTATAGGTATATATAGGTTTTGAGACTTTAATACGCTAATTCTTTTTCAATTTCATTAATAATGGCATCACATAATCTCCCTTGTTCCATAAGTGTGGCTTGGCCAACTTTTATATTAGACATATAAAACCTTAACTCCTCTATAAGTTTAGAATTACTACTTAAATCAAAAATCAAAACCCTAGCCTCTTCTTCACTAATAAAAGGGTCACATTTTTGTAAAATCTGGTTATCTCCTTCTGTAACGTGACAATTATCCCACATATAATTTTGAATCTTTGATGGAATTAAACCTCGTATCATTTTACGATATGGAGGATTAATACCCATAGTCTGTTGATAACGTTTTAATCCATTGCCATGATAAAATGGTAATCTATTTCTAAGTGTTACATTTTGAATAAATGATAGCTCACCAGAACTTTTAAGCTCTTCGTAAGTTGAGGACTGCATTAACATAGGCCATATCTGACTTGCATGAAAATAGGAGGTTAAAATATCCCATTGAGAAGTAGAAATATCATCTTCACCTTCAGCATGAGATAATACTAAACTACCAGCTACAAAAACATCTTGATAAAAATCTTGATTAAGTTCTATGGCATTTCTATCAGAAATTAAGTCTTCCTTTAAACGCGTTAAATACTCCTTTTCTTTAATCCGTTCTTTTCTATTTTCATTCCAATTATTAATCTGTAGTGCTATTAAAATACCAATTACCACAAGTATAATTTCACCAATAGCGTATTTGAAGTATTCAGTTGTTTTTCCTGTTTCCAAGAGGTTATAGCGTATTTTACGAAAGAATTTAATCATTACTAATTCTTTAAGTCTTTCATAATTTCCTCAATGGCTTTATCTAATTGTGGTTGATTACCAGTTAAACGATCTTTAAAATCTTCTTTTACATAAATATCTGGTGTTACACCTGTTTTTTCTAAATTATCACCATTTAAACCATAACAACCCCAAGACGGCAATCTATAGAATGAGCCATCTACTAAACCTGCTCCAGAGGTAAAAATAATCCAACGATAGGTTTCTGTACCAATAATTTTTCCTAATCCTAATGCTTTAAAACCAGCTGAGGTAACTTCTGCATCACTTAAAGATTGTTCATTAACTAATATAATAATTGGTTTGGCTGCTGGTCCGAAATTAGGTTGTGGAGCCAGTTTCCCTTCTCTGTATTTCCATTGTGCATAAGGTTTTTGAGACAAAAATCGTAGCACATCATCATGTACATTACCACCTGTATTATTTCTTAAATCTAAAATAAGAGCATCTCTGTTATAAGCTTCTGAAACCATTTCGCGTCTAAAGTTGTTCAATTCTCCTCCACCCATATTTTTCATGTGTACATAAGCGATCTTCTTACTACTTTTACTATCAACATAAGATTGGTTAGACGCTACCCATTCATCATATAATAAACCTCGCAAACTAAATGTTGCAATAGGATGAATATTAACCGTAATCATACTCCCATTTCTGTCAAACACCAATTGCAATTCATTCTCCATAGATGGTTTAGAGAAGTATAATTCTCGATTCATTTTTGCATCCACAGCTTCACCACTAACATGGGTTAAAATATCGCCTGGTCTTATATCTTTTCCTGCAATATCGCTAGGGCTTTTTGCTATAATACGTGCCACTTTATATGGATTGTCCTTAGAAAAAACAATACCCGTTTCTAGAGTTCTACTACCATAATAAGGTCTATCTTCCTGTCCTTGAGTTCTAAACCCAAAATGAGACGTATTAAGCTCCCCTAACATATCATTAAATAGTAAACTTAGTTGTGAACGTTTAGTAATGTAAGGCAAAAACGAAGCGTATTTATCTCTCAATTTTTGCCAGTTCTCACCGTGAAAATTTTCATCATAAAAATTAGATTCAAAGCCTGCCCATGCTTCATGAAACATTTGATTAAATTCACTAACCAAACTCTTCTGAAACTTAGCGTCAACTTCAACTTTAGTCATCTTATTAGAAGTTGGATTAAGCGTATTTACATCACCATTAGTAAGTATATAATGAGAGCCTTTTACACTAACAATTAGACCACCTCTTATACGTTGTTTACCAACTTTTTCAGTTTTGTTTCTTTCAAAAGGTTTTAAAACCGTTCTCCATAAATTAAAGTTACCCTCATCGTGGTTAGAGCCATAATATATATAAGCCGTTTCATCCTTTGTAATTTCGTAAGCATTACTTTGAGAGCCAAATGATGGACTTATAAGTTCTATACGATCCATTAGGCCATCTTCTCTAATACTTATAGAAATAGCTTCTTTTTTATCCTTTTCAGCATCAGCTTTCTTATCCTCTTTTTTGCCTTCTTTTTTCTTTTCTTCCTCTTTAAAAAGCATATCAAACTTATCAGATTTAAAAGGTGCTTCGTAACGATCTAAAGCCATTCTGTAAATATGGTTATTACCTCCACCTCTTGGAAAATTGGGCTGTGTTAAATCAGAATCAAAATAAATATACTTTCCATCTTTAGACCAAATCGGATTATTTTCGCTTACACCTGTATTAGTTAAGTTCAATACTTTTTTCGTTGGAATATGATAAGTAAAAATATCGAGCTCAAAGTTTCTGTAAGCATTGTAAACTATATAGTTTCCATCTGGCGAAAAATTTGGAGATGGAGGATATAAATCCCAAAACTCTTCCGTCACAACTGTTGTACTTTTAAAGTTACTGAGGTTTATCATTCGCAACTCATTACGACCACTTACATATGCTGCATTTTCGAGTTTTGGATCTAGAGTAATATTAACATTATTCTGCGTTTCATCCGTTAAACGCTTTTCTCCACCTTTCCCATCAGCAGAAATAGAATACAAATTACTATACCCATTTGCTGTTTGATTGAAAAGCAAAGTTCTATTATCTTTTAACCATTTTACTTCTAAAACACGTTCACTACTATTAGTATTTATTTTTTTTACAAATTTCCCTTTTACGTCTGAAACAAATAATTCTCCACGAGATACAAAAGCCATCTTTTTATTATCTGGTGATACATCAAAATAAGTAATATTGCCTTTTACTTTAAAGTCTTGAGATTTAGCAAGTGTATTGTTAGTATGTATTGTAATCGCAACTTTTTTTGTTTTTTTACTTGCTACATCATATATAAAAATTTGATAATCTTTAATAAATACTACTTTTTGCCCATTAGCACTTACTTGTGGTCTTCCTATTGAGGATTTAAACTTAGTAAGCGTAGTTTTATTACTATTATCGAAAGTGTAGAGATTATATTCTCCATTAACCTCATCAGAAGCAAAATAAACTATTCCGTTTTGGTCTATGGTCACCCACATATCTTTACCATTATAATCTGTGTATTCTTTATAAATTTTGTTCTTTGGATTGTATGATTTTATATCAGGATTATAATCTCCTTTATAACGTTTACGATGTGTAAAATTTTTACTTTCCCAACTCTCATTAAAGAAAATTTCATCTGTTTTTGGATGCTCCATTATATTGTGAACGTTATTAAAATAATGCTCAAATAATCGTTTTGGCGTTGCGCCATCAATAGCTACAGTATATCCCGTATAGCGGTTATAGCGCGATGAAGTAAAATGAATTTGCTTAGAATCCCAAGACCAACTATCAACATCGTCTGCTGTATCATGGAATGTGAGCTGCTTTATCTCACCACCAACCATTGGCATAATATAAACATCTCTATTACCATACTGTGTCGCACTAAAGGCTATCCATTTACCATCTGGTGATATTCGTGGTAGAGTTTCCTCTCCTTTCATTGCGGTAAGACGAGATGCTTCTCCACCAGAAGTAGATACTTTCCATAAGTCACCATCATAACTAAATACAATGGTATTACCATCTGGTGATAACGTTGGGTCAATTTGAAAATAAGTGTCTTGAGCGTTTACTATTCCACTAAAAAAGAATGAAATAAGGATAAAAATTGAGTGATACGTTTTCATAAAATTAAAAATAGAAGTGTTTTTAGTTATTATTAACCGTTATAAATGTAGTAAAATGTTATAAGACCATAAAACCAAAAGCCAGCTTAAAAACTGGCTTTTGGTTTTATATAATTTCAGATTTAACTCATACTCATCTTCTTCTAATTTTAATAGGCTTCATCATGTACCTTTGCTACTGCTCTACCAGAAGGGTCATTCATGTTTTTAAACGCTTCATCCCATTCTAACGCTGTTGCAGTACTACAAGCAACACTTGCTTCTTGCGGTACACTTAAAGCTGCTGCATCACTAGGAAAATGACCTTCGAAAATAGTTCTGTAATAATACTCTTCTTTGTTTAGCGGTGTATTGATTGGAAAACGGAACTTAGCATTTGCCATTTGTTCGTCAGTGACTTCTTTTTCCACCAATTCTTTTAAAGTATCAATCCAACTGTAACCTACTCCATCACTAAACTGTTCTTTCTGTCTCCAAGCTACACTTTCTGGAATCATATCTTCAAATGCCTTACGCACTACCCATTTTTCCATACGCTCCCCGTTAATCATTTTATCTTTTGGATTGATGCGCATAGCAACATCCATAAATTCTTTATCCAAAAATGGTACGCGTCCTTCAATTCCCCAAGCCGCTAAACTTTTATTAGCTCTTAAACAATCGTACATATGTAACTTATCTAATTTACGAACGGTTTCTTCGTGAAACTCTTTAGCATCTGGTGCTTTATGAAAGTATAAATAACCCCCAAAAATTTCGTCAGCGCCTTCACCAGACAATACCATTTTTATACCCATAGATTTAATAACTCTTGCCATTAAATACATTGGTGTTGATGAACGAATGGTAGTAATATCATAAGTCTCAATATTATAAATCACATCTTTTATAGCGTCTAAGCCTTCTTGAATAGTGAATTTTATTTCGTGATGAACTGTACTTATATGGTCTGCCACTTTTTTTGCAGCAGCCAAATCTGGAGAACCTTCCAAGCCTACAGAAAAAGAATGCAATTGTGGCCACCACGCTTTTTCCTTATCATCAGCTTCAATACGTCTTTCGGAATACTTTTTGGCAATAGCTGAAGTTATCGAAGAATCTAATCCACCAGACAACAATACACCATAAGGTACGTCACTCATTAATTGTCTGTGTACAGCATCTTCTAATGCTTGTTTTACTTTAGTAATGCTTGTTTCATTTTCCTTTACAGCGTCATATTCTGTCCAATCTCGTTTGTACCATTTTACAAATTCACCATCTTTGCTAGACATATAATGACCTGGAGGGAATAATTCAATTTTTGTACAAACCCCTTCTAAAGCTTTAAGTTCTGAAGCCACATAAAATGTTCCATATTTATCCCAACCGATATATAAAGGAATAATTCCCATATGGTCACGAGCAATGAAATATTCATCTTTTTCAGTATCATAAATGGCAAAGCCGAAAATACCATTCATATCATCTACAAAATCGAGTCCTTTTTCTTTGTACAAAGCTAAAATCACCTCACAATCACTTTCGGTCTGAAACTTATAATCTGGAAACTGAGCACGTAAAGTTTTATGGTTATAAATTTCACCGTTTGCAGCTAAAATTAATTTCTTGTCCTCGCTAAACAAAGGTTGCTTTCCTGAAGCTGGGTCAACAATCGCCAAACGCTCATGAGCCATAATCACTTTATCGTCACTATAAATACCGCTCCAGTCTGGTCCACGATGACGAATCGTTTTAGCCATTTCTAAGACTTGTGGTCTTAATCTTTCTGATTTCTGTTTTATATCGAACGCACATACTATTCCACACATAACTTTATTTTTTATTTGAATTAGGCCTTAATTACAACCAGCCTCACTTTCTGTTAATATTAATTATGAAACAAATATGATGCTAAACTTCTATATTATAAATAGAAATACAAATATTAGTTTTAATTTAAAACTTAATATATTGATATAATTTTTTTTTGAAACAAAAAGCTTACTATTTACCCTGTTTAACTTTTAATCTGTAAACTTTAATATTTTTTTACGACACTCCACCTATTACAAAGCTTAATTTTACAACAAACAAAATCACTTTTTATGAAAACTACACGATTAATTTCAACCCTTGCCTTTGCTTTTATGATGTTATTATCATTTAATGTCGAAGCACAAAAATTTTCTGGCTTAGACAAAAGCCCTTTAGACGTATCCTATTATAAAACTTCGAGGAATGCACCTCCGATTGCCAGAGTAATATATAGCAGACCTCAGCTTAAGGGAAGAGATGCAAATACATTAACTCAAAAAGATAAAGTTTGGAGAACCGGTGCTAATGAATCTACTGAAATTACATTTTATAGTGATGTAAATTTTGGAGGTGATACCATTAAAGCAGGGACTTACTCTCTTTTTACAATTCCAGGTGACAAAGAATGGACTATCATTATAAATAGTGATTTGAACGCTTGGGGATCATACTCTTACAAAGAAAAAAATGATGTTGCTAGAGTAAAAGTACCTGCTACCAAAGGAAAAGACTCTGTAGAAGCATTTTCTATTACTTTTGCAGATGGAAGTATGCACATGGCGTGGGGCACAATTAGAGTTGCCGTTCCTGTATCAAAATAATTACTTAATTGTATTCGAATGAAAACGCCTTGAGACATCAAGGTGTTTTTTATTTAAGGAATATTTAAATACTTATGCGTCTGTAGTGACACTTTCCATTTAGGATTAGCCATAACGTAATCCACAATCTGTGGCATCATTTTATCACGCTTACTCCACTCTGGTTGTAGATACAAAATGCAATCTTTATTTATCTTAGCTGCTTGCTCTTCGGCAAATTTAAAATCATCTTTATTGTAGATAATGCACTTTAACTCGTGTGCTTCATCATAGATTTCTTCAGTTGGCAATTTTACTTTTTTTGGTGACAAACAAATCCAATCCCATTGACCAGTTAATTTATAAGCACCAGACGTTTCAATATGGGTTTGCACCCCTTTAGCTTTTAGTTGTTCTGTTAGAGGTCCCATATCCCAAGTTAAGGGCTCACCTCCTGTAACCACAATAATGTCGCTATATTTTATAGCATTCTCAACTATTTTCGTAGTCTCCGTTGCAGGATGCAATTCTGGCAACCAACTCTCTTTAACATCACACCAATGACAACCTACATCACAACCACCAATTCTAACAAAATAGGCTGCAGTACCTTTATGATAGCCTTCTCCTTGAATGGTATAAAACTCTTCCATTAATGGCAATAAATGTCCTTGGTCTATAAGGGCTTGTTTTTCTCTTCTAGTCATAGTCGGCAAAGATAACTTAAAAGTTATTGTTATTTAGCTGCAATCACATCAATCTCTATACTTGCTCCTCCTGCTAATCCAGCAGCTGCAAAGGTAGTCCGTGCAGGTTTCTTAATAAAATAAGTGGTATAAACAGAATTGAAATCTTTAAAATCTTCAATATTTTTAAGAATAACTGTACATTTTACTACATTATCTAAAGACAAGTTGTGATGCTCTAAAACCGCTTTAATGTTTTCAATGACTTGTTTTGTTTCAGCTTTTATACCTCCTTCAACCAAATGACCAGCAGTATGATCTTTTCCAATTTGTCCAGTTAAAAATAACAAATCGTCTGTTTCTACAGCGTCACTATAAGGTACATTGACTCGACTTGGTTCATGTGATTTATGGAAAATAATTTCTGATTCTGAATTTTCACATGAATGAAAACTCATCAAAACAAAAAGACTTAAAATTGAAAATATTAACTTCATCATATTTGGTTTTAAACTTGACTCGATAATCGAGATTTAAATACAGCTAACTAACTTCGAGATTTTACGATTTATGCAATACAAGCCTCATAAGTTTTCTCCGAGGTAGTTTGCTAAAATTACATTATTTTTATGCAAATTTTCTGATTGATTATGAATTCTGATACTTTTATTAAAGATATAGCTGACGGCAACACATTTAAAGGAGATTATATCACTTTAGGATCTGCAATGCTAGAAGGCGAGACTATGACTAACGCGTATGTGAATGTGCCTTTAAAAACCATGAATAGACATGGTTTAATTGCTGGTGCTACTGGTACTGGAAAAACTAAAACATTGCAGGTTTTAGCAGAAAACCTTTCAGAAAAAGGTGTTCCTGTATTATTAATGGATATAAAAGGTGATTTAAGTGGGTTGGCAAAACCAAGTCCTGGTCATCCAAAAATTGATGAACGTCACGAAAAAATAGGCTTACCATTTGAACCAAAATCTTTTCCGGTTGAAGTAATGACTTTATCCGAACAAGATGGTGTAAGACTTAGAGCTACAATTAGTGAATTTGGACCAGTTTTAATTTCAAGAATATTAGATGTAACCGAAACTCAAGCTGGAATTATCTCTGTAATCTTTAAATATTGTGATGACAATAAATTACCGCTTTTAGATCTTAAAGATTTTAAAAAAATTCTACAATATGCAACAAATGAAGGAAAAAAGGAATTTGAAGAGTCTTATGGTAGAATCTCAACAGCTTCAACAGGGGCTATTCTCAGAAAATTAATTGAAATTGAACAACAAGGTGGTGATTTATTCTTTGGCGAAACATCTTTTGACACTCAAGATTTATTGAGAATTGATGAAAATGGTAAAGGTTATATCAATATCATTAGACTAACTGACATACAAGATAAACCGAAGCTATTTTCAACATTTATGTTGAGCTTATTAGCTGAAATATATTCCACTTTCCCTGAACAAGGGGATAGTGGGCGACCAGAATTAATAATGTTTATTGATGAAGCACATTTGATTTTTAATGAAGCTTCTGATGCTTTACTTAATCAAATCGAAAGTATTGTAAAATTAATTCGTAGTAAAGGAGTTGGTTTGTATTTTGTAACTCAAAATCCTACTGATGTACCTGAAGCTGTTTTAGGTCAATTAGGATTAAAAGTACAACACGCTTTACGTGCATTTACTGCTAAAGACAGAAAAGCGATTAAGTTAACAGCGCAAAACTATCCTGATACTAAATATTACGATACAGCTGAAGTTTTAACCTCATTAGGAATTGGTGAAGCCTTAGTCTCTGCTCTAGATGAAAAAGGAAAACCCACTCCGCTTGCAGCAACTATGATGCGCGCGCCAATGAGTCGTATGGATATTTTAACTGAAGCTGAATTAGGAAGTTTACTTGCTCAATCTCAACTCGCTAAAAAGTACAATCAAGAAATAGATAGAGAAAGTGCTTACGAAATGCTTAACACAAAAATTGAACAAGCAGAAGCTGAAGAAGCTAAACGAAAAGCAAAAGAGGAAAAAGAAGCACTTAAAAAGGCAGAAAGCAAACGCAAATCTAGCTCTAGTAAGAGACGAAGTTCTAGGCAAAACCCTATTGTTAAAGTTCTCTCTAGTCCAACAGTAATACGAAGTGTTTTAGGAATTTTAACCAAAATGCTTAGATAATTTAAACCCTAAATCTTAGATATGAGAAATACATTTTGTGCAGTTTTAATAGGCGCACTATTATTAGCAAGCTGTGCTAAAGATGCAGCACCTAATCCTTTTTTAATTGAAAAAACCCATATTGGCTTATTAACAGATTCGACTCAAGTTAAAGATATAGAAGCTGTATTTAGTAATGATTCTGTGGTTGTATATATTGCAGGTGATGAATTTACGGGATCTGTAAATATTATTGAGATTTACGAAAAAAGTGGCAAGAAACTTCTAGATCTATCACCAAAAGAAGCACTCGATTCCACCTCAGTAATCTCAAGTGTTCGTATTATTGATGAGCGTTATAAAACAGAAAAGAATATATCTACCTTAAGCACATTTAAAGATATAAGTGAGACTTATAAAATTACTAAAATTGACAACCTCATTAATTCTATTGTAGTTTCTGTTAATGAAATTAATGCTTCTTTTACTATTGATAAAAAGGAACTTCCGGCAAGTTTGAGATTTGATATGAATTTGACAATAGATCCTATACAGGTTCCAGGAAAAGCTAAGATTAAGTATTTTATGGTGCATTGGTAAAGCTTTAAGTGAAAATGAAAAAATATAAAATTCAAAACTCACCATTTGTAGTTCCAACAGATGATGGTAAAATCATACAAGAGCACTTTGGAAATGCTACTGATGGTAATTCTGAAATTAGCATTGCACACATGGTTGCTCCTGCTGGTTGGTGTGAACCTTTTCAAACTCCAGAATTTGATGAGTACACCTTTATTATTAAAGGAAAAAAGCAATTTATAATTGATGGTGAGACTATAGTTTTAGAGGCTGGACAATCTATTAAAGTAAAAAAGCACACAAGGTTACAATACTCTAACCCTTTCACTGAACCTTGTGAGTACTTAGCGATTTGTTTACCTGCCTTTTCAATAGATTCCGTAAATAGAGAAGGGGAATAATATGAGTAGCTTTGTTATAAAATCTATAGGTAAAGCATTAAATGCTACGAGTTATATTTCATCTAAATATGCTTCAAAAAAAGCAGTGAACTTGTTTTCTTCACCCAGAAAAGGACGTTACACTGAACAGCAAAAACATATTATTAGTTCTGCCTTATTCGAAGAATTAAAATATGAGAATATAAATATCGCTACTTATCGTTGGGCTGGCAAAGGTAAAACAGTTCTACTAGCTCATGGCTGGGAAAGTAATGCTTCACGTTGGGAGTATATTCTTAACGATTTAAAAACTCAAGATTATAATATTATTGCTCTAGATGCTCCTGCTCATGGTCGATCTGGTGGAAAGCAATTTAATGCAGTTTTATACTCAGAATGTTTAAATGTTGTTATTAAAAAATTTAAACCAGACGTTTTAATTGGACATTCCGTTGGTGGAATGGCTAGTGTATTTTCTATACATAATCACAAATTACCCTCTATAAAAAAATTAGTTTTACTTGGAGCACCAGCACACTTCACAGGCGTATTTTCAAGGTATAAAACTATGATGAGTTATAATAATCGTATTTCAAATGGTTTAGATAAGGTTGTTTTAGAGCGCTTTGGTAAAACTGTTGATTATTTTTCTACTGCAAACTTCACTGAATCTATTGATGCAAAAGGTTTAATTATTCATGATAAAAAGGACAGAATTATTCCTTACGAAGATGCTCAACTCATTGACAATCGTTACAAAAATGCTGAATTGATAACGACTACTGGTTTTGGTCATGGGCTGAAAGACAAATCCTTGATTCCAAAGATTATTGGGTTTATAAATGATTAAACTTATTGTACTTTTGCCCCATGTCAGACAATCTTACACGCCTAAACAAATACCTCAGCGAAGCTGGTTACTGCTCGCGTCGCGAAGCCGATCGTTTAATCGACGCTGGTCGCGTAACTATTAATGATGTGGTACCAGAGATGGGAACAAAAGTAGCTTCTGGTGACATTGTAAAGGTAGATGGCGAAATTATTGGAGAACGCAAACAAGGCTTTGTATATTTAGCATTTAACAAACCCGTTGGTATTGTATGCACCACTGATACGAGAGTTGAAAAAGACAATATTATTGATTATATTAATTATCCTAAGCGTATTTTTCCAATAGGGCGTTTGGACAAACCTAGTGAAGGTTTAATTCTCTTAACTGACGATGGTGATATTGTCAACAAAATTCTTAGAGCTAGTAACAATCATGAAAAGGAATATATTGTTACAGTAGACAAACCTATTTCTCAAACTTTTGTTGCGCGAATGGCTGGTGGTATTTATATTGAAGAATTAGGAAAACGCACCAAAAAATGCGAGGTTAAAAAAATAGACAAGTTCACCTTCAGTATTATTTTAACACAAGGATTAAACCGACAAATCCGTAGAATGTGCGAATACTTAAACTACGAAGTACAGACTTTAAAACGTGTTCGCATAATGAATATTAAACTCGATATGCCTCTTGGAAAATATCGCGAACTCACTAAAGAAGAGTTTAAAACATTAAGTAATTTGATAAGTGAGTCTAAAAAAACATTCGAAGCCAAACAACATACTCCTCGAAGAAACAGACGTTAATTAAATCTTAATTAACATTTGCATTGGGTAAATGATTTTTAATTTTAGGTGAAATCAACCCAATATGAAATTAATATTGCCGCTCATACTCCTAGTATCTTTATTCAGTTTTTCTCAAAACAATTACGCTGTTTCCGATACTAATCCTTTTGGGATACCAAATCCAGAAGCACCTCAAGAACTAAAAGATTATGAAGCTTTAATAGGGAAATGCAACTGTAAATCCGTATCAAGAAAACCAGATCAGACTTGGGCAGATCCAGTAGACATGACTTGGGAATGGAAATACATTATGAATGGCATGGCTGTACAAGATGAAACTATAAAAGCAGATGGCAAACATTCTGGTAGTATTAGACAGTTTATCGCAGACAGCAGTAAATGGTATGTGCATTATTATGCATCGGGTTCACCATCAACAAAATTACCAACTTGGGAAGGTGGTAAAACTGAAAATGGTAACATCGTCTTATATCGTGATCAAAAAGCACCTAACGGAACAGAAGGCTGGTTTAGACTAACCTTTTACGATATAAGTGATTTAGGCTATAAATGGGTTGGAGAATGGACAGACAAATCTGAAACTACCACTTTTGCAACTTGGAAAATTGATTGTAAAAGAGACACAAAAAATGGTTCTGATTTAGAGGTAATTAATAAAAATATCTCTGCATTTTCTAAAGCTTATATGGATGGAAACATTGATGATTTAGTAAATATGTATACTAAAGATGGAAAGATTTTCCCAAACAATAGGGAAATTATGGTTGGTGAAAAAGATTTGCTGTCTTATTGGGCAATTCCTGATGGTGTAAAAATTCTTCATCATAAAGTGATACCATCCGAAATTAAAATAGAAAATGATATAGCATATGATTACGGTTATTATGAAGGTAAAACCTTAACCAAAGACAAAAAAGAAGTATCATGGAAAGGTAAGTATATAATTATATGGAAAAAAATAAAAGGAGAGTGGAAAATATATCTAGACATATGGAATAGTGTCCCTTAGTAGACAAATGGTTTTCAATAAATATTTAAAATGTAAACCTTTATAATTATTAACACACTTATCCTTTTTTCTGTGTTGCTTTGCTACATTATTAAATAACTTTAACGATAGAACAAGAAATATTGACTATGCTTTTAATAGTCCCTATATAAAACAAAAAGAATAATTTTATTGTAGTTGATAATGGTTATATCGATTTGTTTATGGCTTGCTAAAACCTAGTGTTTTAGTAAGCTTTTTTTTTATTTTTAGTAAATAATTATAATACTAAACTATAACAATAGCTATTTACTTATTTTTAGTTTTATAGTATGCAACAAACACCTTCATTTAATACTTGGACATCAGGGTTCCTTTTTGCTGTGGCAATGGGAATTTTTCTGTTTGTTATTTTAATGAGTAGTAAAACTAAACGTAATTATCCTATTGCCTTATTAGTCTTGTCATTTTCTGGCATTTTGTTTTCTTATGTACTATATTGGACTAAGTACAATGTATTACTGCCTTATTTTAATTCGTTTCAATTTATTGGTTACTTCTCTGTAGGCCCATTGCTTTATAGCTATTTACTAAAATTATACAATGTAAAAACCAAACACCTTATTTTTCATTTCTTTCCTAGTTTTATATGGATTGGTCTAACCCTTATTATTTGGTCTCAATTCCTTTTTAATTATAGATTAGGTATAAGGTCATTATTTAGTTTTCTAGGCAATTATATTTTAATAATTTTTCACTTAGCTCTTTACCTTATTCTAATTTTGAGGCTCATCCAAAAAAACAATAGTACAGCCAATGAATATCAGAAAATACGATATAAATGGGTAAAAATTTTAGTAGCTCTATTTAGCTTTTTTATACTTTCATATATCTCTTATTATATATTAGTGAATTTTTCATTCTTTAATAATCAATGGGATTACATGATTTCTATCTCAATGACAATTGCAATCTATACCATTGGGTATTTTGTGTATAAAGAACCAAAAATTTTTGATGGTGAGTTTTTTTCGGAATTGTTTATACCAATAGAAAACAAAACAGATCGTTTTGAAGATAATTTAATTAACGAGTTTTACAGCAATTTAGTAAACTACATTAATCGCGAAAAACCATTTAAAGACAACGAATTACGATTAGCAAATCTAGCCGATAAAGTGGGGTATTCAACACATTTACTATCTAAAGTCATTAATAAGAAATCTGGCAAGAACTTCAATAGTTTTATTAATGACTACCGTTTAATAGAAGCTGAAAAATTATTAGTTTCTGATGAAGATCATAGTATCAAGACTATTTATTTTTATGTAGGTTTTAATAATAAAGTTACTTTCTACAAAGCTTTTAAAGAAAAGCACAACTGTACACCTAAAGAGTATAAAAAGAAGTAAACATTTATAAATACAAACAGTTTATTAAACGCTATACTGTTTATTTGGATAGAATTAAAATCCAAACATCATGAACAAAGCGTTAACAGTAATCATATTACTATTTTTATTTCAAAGTTCATATACTCAGAACAACAATCCTTATCAACCAGATTTTAGAAATAAGGAATATAAAAAAGTCATTGAAACAGCTAAAAAACAGTTAAAGACTAACCCAAAAGATTCAATGGCTAATTACTTTATAGGTTACAGTTATGCCAATTTAAATCAGCATAAAAAAGCTATTAAAAATTTTAAGATTGCTCAAAAAAATGGTCTAAAAGGACCATTTTTAATATTAAGATTAGCGCAAAGTTATACAGCAGATAAACAAACAGAAAAAGCACTTATAGAATTAGAGACCTTAGATAGCTTAAACATTGGTTTTTACAATCAGTTAGAGCAACCCATTTTTGATGAATTAAAGGCTAATAGTCGATTTAAAAAAATTAAAAACAATATGTACAAACGTGCTAACCCTTGCAAATTTGATGCTAATTATAGAAAATTTGATTTTTGGCTTGGAGAATGGGATGTTTTCTCTCAAGACCAAAAGATAGCTGAAAGCAGTATCACAATGACAAATGGGGATTGTGGTATTTTAGAAAATTGGAGGCCAAATGGAAGTAACGGAGGTAACTCTATCAGTTATTTTGATACCTCAGACAAAAAATGGAAACAAAACTGGGTAGCTGGCGGTAGCGTAAGTCACTATGAAGAACCTGAAGATTATACTAATGGAAATATACAACTTATTGCCAAAGGCAATGGTGTATGGTACAAAATGATTTACACATTTGATAAAGTAGAGGATACTGTACGGCAAATTATGGAGTCCAGTACTGATAAGGGTAAAACATGGACAATAGTTTTTAATGGCCTATATAAAAGGAAAATTAATTAATGGTTAGGTTGATTTGTTTAAGGCTTGTTAGCATTAAGTATTTTAGCAAGCCTTTTTATTTTATCTTTAGGTAAATATTCAACCTTACACAATGACTAAACTATCACCATTCCATTTAGCAATTCCTGTATATAATTTAATAGAGTGTCGTAATTTCTATACCAACACCTTAAATCTTGAAGAAGGAAGAAGTAGTGACCATTGGGTAGACTACAACTTTTTTGGTCATCAATTAGTCATTCATTATAAACCTAAAACAGAAGAAAATACGCATACCAATGCTGTTGATGGTAAAGCTGTTCCTGTACCGCATTTTGGTGTTGTATTAGAATGGAAAATATTTAAAGAATTTGCAGAATTATTAAAGTCAAAAGGCATTACATTTATCATAGAACCTTACATTAGATTTGAAGGTCAAGTTGGTGAACAAGCCACTATGTTTTTTAAAGATCCATCAGATAATGCTTTAGAGTTTAAAGCTTTTAAAGATATGAGTCAGCTATTTGCTAAGTAATTTTCTTCTTTCCGTGATGTAAAACGGCAAATAAATCAGTAAAAAAAGAGGAATAATTATTATCTGCGCAACTACAATATAATAAGGCCATTCACCAAAATAATCTAGCAAGGATGCTGATTTAGGTTTTTCATTTAAGTAGAAATAATTCGCATCAAGCAGATAATTCAAAAATACCATAAGTATCACATAAACCTGAAGTGCTAAAAAGGATTTAAAGACACTCTTTAATTTTGGCTTCATATTGAATACAAAAATGAAATAAAAGATTACCACTAATAAACCTAAATGCGCTATCCAATACCTAAAATAATCGAAACTTGGAAAACCTTGAGTAATATCTGGTGTAATAATGGCTTGCAAAGTTCCCCCAATAATCCAAAAAATTAATATCTCAAACATCCAATATTTACGATAATAGGTATATAATGGAATGAGTAAAGCCATTAAACTACATAGATATAATGGCAAATCAATTTTAAAATTATAGTTATCAAAGCATATTCGATATAAATGAAAAGCTATCACTGTTATGGATATAAACCATCCGAAATAATGGATCCCTTTTTGTTTTTGAAGCTCGTTAAGGTTTTTATTAGAGTATTTTATAAAAACTATTGTAAAACCTACGGCAAAAATAATTGGAAATAAATGTTGAAAGCTACCTATCTCTACTGAATTTAGTATGATAGAAAGTAACTTTATATACATAATGATGATTATCTATTGTGGTTTCTGTGTTGCTCTCTTGCTAATAGTGTATTCTTTAATAGCATAGCAATTGTCATTGGTCCTACTCCACCTGGCACAGGTGTTATAAAACTTGCTTTTTTACTAACATTTTCAAAATCTACGTCACCAGTAATATAATATCCTTTTTCGGATTCGTCTGGCACTCGAGTAATCCCAACATCTACAATTATAACGTCATCTTTTACCATTTCAGCTTTTAGGAATTTTGGAATACCAAGAGCCGAAATAATAATATCTGCCTGTGATGTAATCTGATTTATATTCTTAGTATGACTATGCGTTAAAGTTACTGTTGAGTTTCCAGGAAACCCTTTGCGTCCCATTAAAATACTCATCGGGCGGCCAACAATATGAGAACGACCTATAACAACTGTGTGTTTCCCTTTGGTCTCCACCCCATAACGATCTAAAAGTTCTAATATCCCGAAAGGTGTAGCAGGAATAAACGTTGACATATCTAAAGCCATTTTTCCAAAATTTGTAGGATGGAAACCATCAACATCCTTATCTGGATCTACAGCCATTAATACTTTTTGAGTATTAATTTGAGGAGGTAATGGCAACTGGATTATAAATCCATCAATATCGATATTATTGTTTAAATCTTCAATAGTATCTAACAACTCTATTTCGCTAGTTGTATTAGGCAAACGCACCATTGTAGATTCGAAACCAACACGTTCACATGCTCTAACTTTACTACCAACATAAGTTAAACTGGCACCATCATTACCTACAATAACAGCGGCAAGATGTGGAACTTTTTCACCATTAGCCTTCATTTTATCAACTTCAGCTTTTATTTCATCTTTAATATCCTTGCTAGTTTTTCTACCGTCTAGTATTGTCATGTTGGTTAATTGCTATTAGTTATATATCTGTTATTATCTCGGCATATTTTTCATAGCCTGCATCATACGTTTTCCGCCCCCACCTTGCATCATCTTCATCATTTTACTCATCTGTGTAAACTGTTTCAAAAGCTGATTTACTTCCTGTACAGAAGTACCAGAACCTTTTCCTATTCTTTTTTTACGACTTGCATTTATTACTGATGGATTAGCACGCTCTGTGGGTGTCATAGAATGTATAATAGCTTCAATACCTTTAAAAGCATCATCATCTATATCAATATCCTTCATCATTTTTCCAGCACCAGGAATCATTCCGATTAAATCCTTCATATTACCCATTTTCTTGATTTGCTGAATCTGCTTCAAGAAATCATCAAACCCAAATTGGTTTTTGGCAATCTTCTTCTGTAATTTTCGAGCTTCTTCTTCATCAAACTGCTCTTGAGCACGTTCAACAAGAGAAACAACATCTCCCATTCCAAGAATACGATCTGCCATACGTGATGGATAAAACACATCAATTGCTTCCATTTTCTCACCTGTACCAATAAACTTAATTGGTTTATTAACTACAGATTTAATAGAAATTGCAGCTCCACCTCTAGTATCACCATCTAATTTGGTAAGAATAACACCATCAAAATTTAATATATCATTGAAGGCTTTAGCAGTATTCACAGCATCTTGACCTGTCATAGAATCCACAACAAACAAAGTCTCTTGGGGCTGAATCGCTTTATGAATATTAGAGATTTCGGTCATCATGGCTTCATCAACAGCTAGACGACCGGCGGTATCAATAATTACAACATTGTGGCCATTGGCTTTTGCATGAGCTATACCAGCTTGAGAAATTGCCACAGGATCATTATTACCTCTATCACTAAAAACCTCAACACCTATTTGATCTCCTACAACATGTAATTGATCTATCGCAGCTGGACGATATACATCACATGCTACTAATAAAGGTTTTTTTGTTTTTTTACTTTTAAGATAGTTAGCAAGTTTACCAGAAAAAGTTGTTTTACCAGAACCTTGTAAACCAGACATTAAAATAATACTTGGATTGCCAGAAAGATTAATACCTTCTGCATCACCACCCATAAGCTCGGTTAATTCGTCTTTAACGATTTTAACCATTAACTGACCTGGCTGTAGTGTCGTTAATACATTTTGACCTAAAGCTTTCTCTTTAACTCTATTGGTAAACTGTTTAGCAATTTTAAAGTTAACATCGGCATCTAAAAGCGCACGTCTTACTTCCTTTAATGTCTCAGCAACATTAACTTCTGTAATACTACCATGACCCTTTAGTACATGTAACGCTTTATCTAACTTATCGCTTAAATTATTGAACATAATCTTAATCTCTTTTTGAAGATGCAAATTTAAGAATTTACAAGAGATAAACGAATGTGATATCTATAAATCTAACCCACAATAATTGAGAATTTTATAATAGAAAAGAGCTGCCTTGCGGTAGACAACTCTTTTCATCAACTTAAACTTACTAAAATTACTAACTTCTAGCGGGTTTTTTAATATATTAATTACACGTTCTATCTAATACGATCTCATTATCACTATTGTTAACATCGTGAAGTACTAATTGTCCTTCTGTACATTCTACGACCAACCAAACACCTGTGATGGCTTGAATATTTGATCCATTTACATTAGAAAATTCAATTAAAACTCCATCGGACGTTTGTGAAGTTGTCCATGTTGCATCTATAGTATCTGTATCAGTATAGATTACCACGATGTTATTTACAGATTCAAAATCAAAATTCCATTCAGCTAAATCATTACTACCATTAAAACTGTTTATGTTCCAAGTGCATTCTACCAGTATAGTATCAACATCTTCTTCAGAACATCCTCCAGTGCAATCCTCTACAATTAAATTATGCGAGAAGATTTCAAATATATCTGGGTTACCTGCTAAATATACTCTAGAGTAAATTGTTTGAGAAGGACTAACTGTATTAGTAAAAATAGTTGACAATGGATTCGATTGAGTTTCAGCATCAGCTATTGTAAGGTAAAAACTATAGGCTATATCATCATTTGGGCAATTTGAAAAAATCAGGTTTAAATCAAAAACTCCAAAACCATCTACAAATCCATCCTCATCATCACATACACTAAGATTATAATTACCATAGCACTCAAAATAGTTACAATCTTCAGTGTTTAAATAGACAGTAAAGATTTCATAATTTCCACTTTCTGTTTCAATTCTTAAATAGACTTGCGCGACTAATGTTCCATAAGACTCTGTATTGTCAATTGGATTTATATTATTTGTAGCATCTTCTTGAGTGACATGGAAAGAAGCTGTAAAAGGGAATGGACAATCTATTAAACCAATAGTATTTGCACTTAGATTAAAAACAGGTACATTATTTGGCTGATTGCATTCTACAATTTCAAAATCATCAAAGCAGTCAAAAGGGCTTTCATCACTTTCGCAATCTTGTTCTAAAACTAAGTCTTGATTGCCTTTTATAAGTTCTATCCTGTCGTCATCACATTCTACAATTAACCAATCTCCACCAAGTGTATCTTGAAAGGCTGTTAATTCTGAAAATGATAGTATCAAACCACTATCTGTTATTGACAAATTCCATTCACCCCCAATTGCAGACGTTGCTATACCTTCAGTAATCTGTATATCACCATTGGCATTAAAAATCATTTGATGGTTACTAAAATTGCCTGATCCATCTGTAAAATCCCAAGGACATTCTTGTAAAATTGAACTGATATCTGTTATAGAACAATCCAAATCATCTTCACAATCTTGATCAAAAAACAAACCTGTACCATCAACTGTAAGGTGTTCAAATTTTAAATCGTCATCATCACATTCTACGACCAACCAATTTCCAAATTGTTGTTCGTAATAATAAAAAGAAGCTATATTAAGCTCTAATCCATTATCGGTTTCTGTAAGTTCCCAAGTTGTAGTATAAGAATCTTCAAATACACCTTCTATAACCACATTACCATCTTCACTGAATGTAAAGTTATAAGGTCCATCTAAGTTTTCTAAATCATCATTAGTATATAAATAGACTTCCCATGGACATTCTACTAAATTTATGGTCACTTCTTCTTCAATACATTCATTTTCTTCTTCGCAATCGTCTCCAGCAGCTTCAATAGCATCTGCTAATTCTTGGTTAGTATTAACTTCTACTGTTTCGCCATTAGCATACTCTAAAGCTACAGGATAGTTAAGGCTAACAATAAGTACATTTTCATCGTCTTCTAGTTCATCCAAAAAAGCATACAACGCTTGATCATTTTCAATAACTACAGTATCTATAAGGTTGAAATCAGAATTAAATACCGAAAATGAAATAGGATACACAAAATCTACACATTCTATAACATCGTTATCACCATCACATTCATTTATGAAATTTTCGAATTGATCTACATTTTCTATAACGAGTTCAGTATAATCACTAAATATAATTGTGATTGGAAATACAAAATCCAAGGAATAGTCATCACCATTAAAATCATCCAGTAAACTTTCTAATAGTTCTAAATCTTCTTCAGTTTCTATTGTTATGGTAATATCACTAATGATAATAGTCACTGGCAATTCTACCGAAAAACAACTCGATCCATCCAAAATATTATCAGCAGCTCCAAAATTTGCAGTAGTTCTACTCATAAGAGTAGCCAAAGAAGAATTTGCGACAATAGTTTCTTCCGCTGAAGGATTATCTATTTCGATTGCTTCATCTTGGCAGGCCGTAAAACTAATTAGGGCAAAAAGGGCAAAAAGGAAAAGGTGATTGATTTTCGTTTTCATAGCTGTAGGTGCTCTTGTTGATTTATTATAAAACAGACTAGATTCAAAATCTCCTACCATACTCTTTAAAAAAATATTTATAATTTGCGCATACAATACAATTATGAGCCAACCTCTAAAAAATAATATTTGTGAAGATTTACTATTTGAGCGTTTGTATAAAAAACACTCCAAGAATCTTCATGACTTTTTATATTACAAATTTGGAGAGCATTTAAACCCTCAAGATAAGGTACAAGAAGCCTTTATTAAATTGTGGCAAAATTGTAATAAAATAGAGCCTTCTAAAGCCAAGAGCTATTTGTTTACCACTGCAAATAATCTAATGCTTAATGCCGTTGCTCATCAAAAAGTTGTCCTTAAATATAGTAAGCGGCCTCAAAAACATTCCACTAACGAATCACCTGAGTTTGTACTGCAAGAAAAAGAATATCATAAAAAAATACAAAAAGCATTGAGTAATTTAACTGAAGCTCAGAGAACTGCTTTTTTACTTAATAGAGTTGAAGGTAAACGCTTTAAAGAAATTGCAGAACTATTAAATATTTCTACTAAAGCCGTTGAAAAACGTATTTATGGAGCTTTAAAAAAGCTAAGAAAAGATGTAGATGAAATTTGAATTTAGCCTAAAGGGTAGGAGATTTTAAACTAAGGCTGTTATATAGGTGAATAAATATGATGACAAGAGAAGAACTCATAAAAAAATGGTTAGACAATAATCTAAGCGCAGAAGAGCAAAATGATTTTGAGCAACTTGGGGATTATAATGAATTAATCCAAATGAATAGTGCTTTAAAAGACTTTAAAGCTCCTACATTCTCTGTTGACAAAACTTACCAAATCTTAAAACCTAAACTAAAATCAGATACTTTAAAAACGAATCAGTGGCATAAACCTTTGCTTAAAATTGCTGCAGTTGTAGCTATTATGCTTAGTGCTTATTATTACACTACAACTTTAGACACTGAAATTGGCACTAACATAGCGCAGCAAACTATTATAGAGTTACCAGATGCTTCAACAGTAGATTTAAATGCCAATTCCATACTAACTTTTAATGAAAGTAATTGGGATAAAAATAGAGAAGTACAGTTAAATGGTGAAGCTTTCTTTAAAGTCGCCAAAGGTCAAAAATTTGACGTCATTACCTCTGATGGTAAAATTAGTGTTTTAGGCACGCAGTTTAATGTAAAACAGCGCGAATCTAACTTTAAAGTAACATGCTACGAAGGTTTAGTTGGAGTTACTTATAAAAACAAAACTGTAAAATTAAAACCAGGATACACCTTTCAAATTATAGATGGGAAACTACTTGCAAATGAAAAAGAAAGCACTACGCAACCTAACTGGTTGCGTGGTGAAAGTAGCTTTAAAAGTGTACCTCTAAAATGCGTTATTTCAGAATTTGAAAATCAATATAACTTCAAAATTGATATTGAAAATATTGATACATCGCGTTTATTCACCGGAAGTTTTACTCACAATAATTTAGATTTAGCATTGCAATCTGTTACAATACCTTTAAATTTAAGCTACAGCAAATCAGGAAAATCTATCTTATTAAAGCGTGAATAAACTATTACAACGCATAGTTTTCTATTTATTAATTATTACTTTTTGCAATCTTGCTCACAGCCAGAATCAAAAGGAAAAACAATCACTTGCTCAAATTCTTGTACAATTAGAAAAGCACTATAACGTTAAGTTTTCTTTTGAAACTAAAACAGTTAAAGATATTCTAATTACGTCTCTAGATCCTAAGTTATCACTAGAGCAAGCATTAAATAAACTTAGGGATGTTACTAATCTTAATTTTGAAATATTAAGTAAACGTTTTATAGCTATTACCCCTAAAAAAGATGTTGAATTAAACAAAACCATTCAGCGTTTAGAAGAGGTTATTGTTACTAATTATTTAACAAAGGGGATTTCTAAAACCAATAACGGAACTATAGAGGTTGATGCCAAAGCGTTTAATATTTTACCTGGTCTAATTGAACCAGATGTATTACAAATTGTACAAAACCTACCTGGGATTATTAGTGTAGATGAACGCATTTCTAACATTAATGTAAGAGGTGGTACAAATGATCAAAACCTTATTTTATATGAAGGGATAAGAATGTACCAATCGGGTCATTTTTTTGGTTTAATATCTGCCTTTAATCCTTATTTATCAGAAGAAATTAATGTTTCAAAAAATGGCACAAGTGCACGATTTGGCAATGGAGTTTCTAGTACTATTTTAATAAAAAATTCTGATAATATTGACCAAAAATTTGATGTAGAACTAGGAGGAAATTTGTTAGGTGTTGATGGATTTGCAAAAATTCCGATAACAGACAAAACAGAAATGCAGCTATCTGCAAGACGCTCTTTTACCGATATTGCTGCATCTGTGACTTATGATGCATACTTTGATCGCATTTTTAGAGATTCTGAATTAAACATTTCTAATGATATTAATAAACTTTTAGCTTTAGACGAACGGTTTTTGTTTTACGATTTCAATGCTAAATTTTTATACGATATTAATGACAACTCTAAGCTTAGAGTTAATGTATTGAACTTTTATAACAACTTAGATTACAATCAAGAATTTACAACCTCTGAAAATAATTTTCAAAAAACCCGTAGCTCCTTAAATCAGATAAGCTATGGGGCAAGTATTAATTATTCTAAAGCATGGAGAAATAATATTAGCACCTCTTTAGAAGCCTATTATTCTAATTACGATTTAGATGCCAAGAATAACGATATTACCAATGCACAACTTTTAATTCAAGAAAATAAAGTTGAAGATTATGGTATGCGTTTAGATATCTCAAAAACGGTTAATAAAAACCTAAAGTATAATGGAGGTTATCAATTTAATGAAGTCGGGGTTACCAATTTAGAAGATGTTACCAATCCTAACTTTACAAGTTTAAAAAAAGAAATTATTAGAACTCATGCACTATTTGGTGAAATTGAATGGTATTCTAAATCTCGTGAAACTTATATACGTGCAGGCTCAAGAATAAGCTATTTTGAAAAGTTAGCAGAAGTATTGATTGAGCCTAGATTTAATATCAATTATAAATTTCTTGATTATTTTAGATTAGAAGTTTTAGGTGAATTAAAAAGTCAATCCATTACTCAAATAATCGATTTACAACAAGATTTTTTTGGTATAGAAAAACGGAGATGGCAACTTGCTAACAGCAGCAATGTTCCATTAATAACTAGTGAACAAGTATCTGTTGGAGTAAGTTATAATCAAAATGACTTACTGGTTTCAGTAGAAGGATATTACAAAGGTGTTAATAACATTACTGCACGTAGTCAAGGGTTTCAGAACCAGTTTCAATTCACTAATGATATTGGTCTTTATACTGTAAAAGGTATAGATTTCCTTATCAATAAACGTTACAACGATTTTAGCACATGGCTCAGTTATTCTTACAGCAAAAATGATTATCAGTTTGAAAATTTGAATAACGGAAAATCATTTGCAAATACTTTAGATTTAAGACATGTTATTAATACTTCTTTAACCTACAGTATCGATAATTTAAAAATTGGATTTGGTGTCAACTGGCATTCTGGGAGGCCATTTACTATGCCTTCAGAAATTCAAAATAACACCATCGTTTCAATAGAGTATAAATCACCTAATAGCTCTCGATTACCAGATTATTTTAGAACAGATATTTCAGCAATTTATAATTTTAAACTTTCAAAAGGTATCAAAGCTGAGGTTGGTGCTTCTGTTTGGAATATCTTTAATCAAACCAATATTATAAATCGTTTTTACACTTTAGATTCTGATAATTCTGTGGTTGAAATTAATAATCAGTCATTAAAGTTTACACCTAATTTAAGTTTTAGAATAAACTTCTAAATAATTATTTTTATTACTTAATTTTAAGATTTACAAATTAATTGAGATATGACAGAACAAGATTTATATAAATTGAAGTTTCCTATTGGCGAGTTTGAAAAACCCAATACAATTACCAAACACCTTATTAATGAGTGGATAGGATCTATTGAAGCTTTACCGCAATCTATAATTTCCGTAACAAAAAACCTTAGCGAAGAAGAGCTTAATTATAAGTACAGACCTAATGGTTGGTCAATTAAACAAGTAGTGCATCATTGTGCAGACAGTCACATAAACAGCATTATTAGGTTTAAACTGGGACTAACCGAAAACACACCAACCATTAGACCTTACTTTGAAGACCGCTTTGCAAAATTAAGTGACTATGATCAACCTATAGACACTGCCATTTCTATTCTTAATGGAGTACATAAAAAACTTGGAGTTATACTAAGAGGTCTTAACGACGACGAATTAAAGCGTGAATTTGTTCATCCAGAACATGGTAAACATTTTTCTTTAGAAGAAACTATTGGAGTGTATGCTTGGCATAGCAATCATCATTTAGCACATATTAAACAAGCTTTGAATTATAAAGGAAAGTTTAATTAAAAACCCTGAAGTAAATTCAGGGCTTTATGAAAAATAAATTTTGTTGGGCTGTTAAGGTTTTCCACTAACAGTCCCTTTTTTTTCTTTTCCTTTTTGCTTTTCTATATTCTTTTTGATTTTATTAATTGCTGATTCTATAGATTTATCTGGTTCAATTAAATTATATTCTCCCCAGAAATCAGGATCTGAAAACCCAGAAATAGCATCTGTAATAATTACTGAAGGTCTTAACCTGTCTCTACTTTTAATTTTTATCTCATCAGTATTTACTTGCCAATCAGTTACAGCCATTTCACTTGATAGCGTATATACTTTATTAAAAATTTCTCGTTTTTTATTTACTTTAAACTTTAAGTTTAAATTTGAATAACTATAATACCATTTGCCACCTTTAGCTTTATAATCTACTCTATAATTCGCTTCTATAGGGTATACGATAATATCTCTAGGTTTTTTTCTAACCAAAAGATTTTTAGATTTGTTCTTATTACTAACATCTAAAGCATAATTAGCACTTACTAATGCCAATGACTTAACATCAATATATAGTTTTCCATTGTAATTAAGATTTAAGCCATTACTCTTTGGACTAAACTTAACTACAAATACATTTCTATTATTAATTGTTGTTGGTTCATCAAAAGAAAAGTTATAGCTCGAAATAGTTTCGTCTGTAAAAATATATTCTGGATACTTCATTACATCTAAATATATAGTAGAAAATGGACCACCTTGAAGTTTTACAGAAACTGTATCTAAACGTCTGTAATCTGTACTTTTTCTAGCTTTACCAAGTTGTATAGCATCACGTAGATAAGATGCTTTAGGTTGTTTTAAAATGTTTACTACAGCTTCAGTTAAGGACACATTTCTGCTACGGCGCTTAATCGTTTCTCTGTAAAAAGCAGTCATAAAAACTGATTCATCTTGTATGCTTATATTTTTTTCTTCAAATACTTTTTTCACTAAACTCTCAGCATTTTTATATGCAGACACACTAACAGCAGACAATTCTGTAACAGCTTCGTAGAGTTTTATTTTGTTACCCGTTTTAGAAAGCTCAGATAATGGTAATACACGTGTGTGATAACCCAAAATAGATACTACAACTTTAGAATCTAAATATTTATTAGGCACTTTAAGTGTAAACTCACCTTCAGAATTTGTTATAGTACTTATATTCGTCTCATTAACATTAAGGCTTACAGCTTCTAATGTTTTTTTAGACTTACCGTCAATTACTTTTCCATTATACTCAGTAAAATTTGCCTGAGCATGTAATGAAAAAGTCACTAATAACATTGCAATGCAAGTACTAGCATAAAATTTTAAAAAGTGATATTTTTTCATAACAATCAAATTTATTAAACAATTCAACTCTTACTAAGATACGAAAAAGCACTCAAGAGACTGTTTTAAAGAATGTTAAATCGTTAAAAATAATTATTTTTTTGATTGAAAAGACATCTACATACGCTCAGGTACAGTAATCCCTAAAACACCAAATGCATTTTTAATAGTTTGTCCAACAGTTCTAGATAATTCTACTCTAAAACTTTTTTCTTCTTCTGTATCTGCACCTAGTATAGACACATTTTGATAGAATGAATTAAAATCTTTCACCAAATCGTAAGTGAAATTGGCTATCAACGCAGGACTATGTTGCTCTGCTGAATTTTGTATCACTTCTGGAAATTGCTCTAATTGCTTAAGGAGTTGCTTTTCTTTTTCATGAAGTTCAATGCTGTTATAAACTTGACCATCTAGCGAAGTCGAAGTGGCTTTTCTAAGTATAGACTGAATTCTAGCATAAGTATACTGAATAAAAGGTCCTGTGTTACCTTGAAAATCTATAGATTCTTTTGGGTCGAACAAAATTCGCTTTTTAGGATCTACTTTTAAAATGTAATACTTTAGAGCTCCTAAGCCAATAGTTTTGTATAATACTTTCTTTTCATCTTCAGAATAGTCTTCTAGCTTGCCTAGTTCTTTAGAAATTTCTTCAGCAGTATCAGCCATTTCTTGGATTAAATCATCAGCATCAACCACAGTACCTTCTCTACTCTTCATCTTTCCGCTAGGCAAGTCAACCATACCATAACTTAAATGGAATAAGTTTTTAGCCCAATCAAAACCAAGCTTCTTTAAAATTAAAAATAAAACCTTAAAGTGATAATCTTGCTCATTACCTACAGTATAAACCATACCACCAACATCTGGATAATCCTTAATACGTTGTATAGCTGTACCAATATCTTGCGTCATATAAACAGCTGTACCATCACTACGCAACACAATTTTTTCATCCAATCCGTCTTCGGTTAAATCACACCAAACTGAACCATCATCTTTCTTGAAAAACACTCCTGTTTTTAAACCTTCTGCAATAAATTCTTTTCCTAACAAATAGGTGTTACTTTCATAATAATACGTGTCAAAATCGACACCAATATTTTTATAAGTCACCTCAAAACCATCATAAACCCATTGATTCATTTTTTTCCAAAGTGCAACAACATCTTCATCACCAGCTTCCCATTTACGTAACATTTCTTGAGCTTCTAACAATATAGGTGCATTCTTTTTTGCCTCATCTTCAGATTGGCCTTCTGCTATCAATTCTATAATTTCAGCTTTATAGGCCTTATCGAATTCTACATAATAATTACCTACTAACTTATCACCCTTTAAGTTTTCTGAAGGTGTTTCTCCTTTTCCAAATCTTTGATAAGCCAACATACTTTTACAAATATGAATCCCTCTATCGTTAATAATCTGCGTTTTGTAAACCTTCTTTCCTGAAGCTTTTAAGATTTCTGCAACAGAATATCCTAAAAGCACATTTCTAACATGTCCTAAATGTAAAGGCTTGTTGGTATTAGGAGAAGAATACTCCACCATAACGGCTTTATCATCTTTTAAATTAGCAAAACCATAATTAGTTTTTCCTTTTATAGATTGAAAGAAATCCAAATAATAACTATCATCAATTTCAATGTTTAAAAAGCCTTTGACAACATTAAACCCTTTTATCAAGTCTACATTATCTTGAAGATATTGTCCAATTTGCTCACCAATGACTGCAGGATTTCCTTTTACCACACGCAACATTGGAAACACTACAACCGTAATATCTCCTGCAAACTCTTTACGAGTCGCTTGAAATTCTACAGATTCTAATTCCGATTGAAACAACGTTTTTATCGCAGCTTTTACATGTAATTCTAAAGTCTCTTGAAGGTCCATTTCTTTGTTCTTGTTTTGGCATTTAAAAACGCTTGCAAAGATAGCAGTTTCAGATTATTTTAACTTATAAATCTGTCATTTATAAAGTTATGTTAAGTACGGCATAAATCTTGTTGCTTATAGATAATATTTCCTTTCTTTAATTTTAATTTTTTTCTATGAAAAATGCATCCATCACCATCCTAATGCTATTTATTATCACCTTAGGGTATGCCCAAAAAGTCCCAGCATTAAAAGTAAAAGATCAAAACATAGGCTTATCGTCTTTAGACATCAAGGTAGATATAGTTGGTAATATTGCTACGACGACATATGATATGCTTTACTATAATCCTACTAATGAAATACTAGAAGGAGAATTATCTTTTCCACTTGGTAAAGGACATAATGTATCACGTTTTGCTCTAGATGTCAATGGAAAACTAAGGGAAGCTGTAGTGGTAGATAAAGAATTAGGAAGAATAGCTTTTGAGCAAGTTGTTCGAGAAGGTGTTGACCCTGCTTTATTAGAAAAAGGAACTGGAAATAATTATAAAGCCAGAATTTACCCCATACCAGCAAACGGATATAAAAGAGTTGTTTTAGCTTATGAGCAAGAACTTGTGTTTAATGATGGGGCACAATTTTACAATCTCCCTTTAAGCTTCAAAAATAAGCTCAAAGATTTTAAATTAGAGATTCTAGTCTATGATCAGAGAGACAAACCAATTGTTACCAAAGGTAATGTACATGACTTAGAATTTTCTAATTGGAAGAAGAACTATAAAACATCTGTTAGCAAAACTAATTACATCCCAAATAAGAGCTTACTGATTAAAATTCCTGTACCGCAAAATGCTCAGAAAACGATAATCAATGATAACTTCTTTTATGCTTACAAAACCCTATCAGCAAAAACGAAGTCTAGAGAAAAGCCCAAAACAATACATCTTTTTTGGGATGTTTCTTTGTCAATGACTGAACGTGATTTCGCAAAAGAAAAGGCTTTTATAAATAGCTACATAAAGTATTTAAATGATGTTACAATTAACTTAGTCACTTTTAGCAATACAATTAAATCTCAAAAGACATTCAAAATTAAAAATGGTAATTCAGAAGATTTAATAAATACTCTGAAACATGTGATATATGATGGCGGAACTTATTATGACACTTTATTAAACATAACGGCAAAAGCTGATGCTATTTTATTATTCTCTGACGGAATGGCATCTTTAGGTGAGCTTAACATCACTAAAAAAAGTCCAGTTTTTATTATCAATAGTATTACAAAAACTAATCATAATCTATTAAATAGCATAAGTGAGTTATCTAATGGATCTTACATAGATTTAAATACAACGTCTAACTCTAAAGCACTTGCTTTAGTAAAAAGTGAGCCTTACAAGTTTATAGGTTTTACTTCATATTCAAAAAACATTGAGGTGTATCCAAAACCTGGAGTTTCAGTAAACTCAGATTTTTCTATCTCAGGTAAAAATTTCATCAAAGAAAAAATGGAATTACACTTTGGCTATGGGGATAAAATTAAAGAAACTGTAATTATTGATCTTACGGATGTTAATTCAAAAAATGATAATGTAAAACGTATTTGGGCGCAGAAAAAACTGAATGATTTAGAAATAAAATCAAAACAGAATAAAACTCAAATCATTAAGCTTGGTTTAGAATACAAATTAGTAACCGATTATACCTCATTGATTGTTTTAGACAATGTCATGGATTATATAAGGTATAAAATCACTCCACCCGAAGAACTATTAGAAGAATATAATATCATTTTGGCAGAAATGCAGATGAATGATGAAAAGAAAGGTAAACGAAGTGGTTTGTTAGGTTTAATAAATACTGACAATATAGATATGGAAGTTGAAAGATCTATTACTTCTGAAGAGGTAGTAAGTTATCGTTTATCAAACGGAATAAACTCAATTGAAGTTGACGAAATTGTTGTTGAAGAACTTAATGAAGAAAGAATCAGCTCTGAACCAGCAAGAATTCAAAATGCAGTAGCTATGAATTATGAAAGCCCTCCTAATGATAGTATAAATGGAAAAGCAAAAAAATATAGAGGTTCTCTAAAAGTAAAAGATAGAATTGTAAAAACCGATTATATAAAAGCGTTACAAAAAGCAAAAAATAAAAACGAAGCCTATACACTTTATCTAACACAGCGAAATAAATACCTCAAAACACCTTCTTATTATGTTGATGTTTCTAATCATTTTGCAAGAACATTTAAAGACAAAATCTATGCTGACTTAATATTATCTAACATAGCCGAAACGGATTTTGATGACTATGAGTTACTAAAAGTATTTGCTTATCAATTACAATATGATAATCAGCACGATATGGCAATTTTTATTTTTAAACGAATTTTAGAATTACGTCCCGAAGATTCTCAATCTTATAGAGACTTAGCAATAGCCTATCAAAATGTCGGTAAATGCCAAAAAGCGTTAGATTTATTCAACTCAATTTTAACCGGAAAAATATATAAAAATGGTAATCGAAGAGTTTTTGAAGGTATGGCACAAATTGCAGAAAACGAAATAAAGCAGCTCATCAGAAACTATAAAAATGATTTAAATTTAAGTGAAATTGATTCAAAGTTTATTGATGAAGTATATTATGACATTAGAGTTGTAGTCGATTGGAATCATAATGATACAGATATTGACTTGCACATTATTGATCCAAATTTAGAAGAATGTTTTTATAGTCATCCTAAAACAAAAATTGGAGGACAAATGTCACCAGATATGACTCAGGGCTTTGGCCCTGAGGAATTCATTCTAAAAAAAGCTGTTAAAGGTGATTACTTCATTAAGATTAAATATTATGGAGATAGATATCAGAAAATAGAAAACCCTACTTTTATGAAAGTTACTGTATATAAAAATTATGGTACTAATGACGAAAGTAAATCTGTTGAAATTATAAGGCTAACAAAAAGTGACGACCAAGAAATTGTTGCAAAACTTAGCTTTTAAATAAAGAGTTAATGAAACCCTTCAAACTATATTTATTAATACTCTCTCTAATTTTCACATCATGCTCAAAAAATGATGCTTCAGATGATGATACAAATACTCCAAAAACCTTTTACAAAGGGATGGATTTATCATTTCAAAGTGAATTAGAAGATTATAACTTAGATTATAAAGATGAGGATGGGAACTCAGTACAATTGCTCGATTTTGTAAAATCTAAAGGTACAAATCTAGTACGCTTAAAACTTTGGCATACCCCACAAGATGGAGAAAACGGACTAGAAGATGTTAAAACTTATGCCCAAAAAGTTAAAGCAAAAGGCATGGATTTTTTACTCAATTTCCATTACAGTGATTATTGGGCAGATCCAGGCACACAAACTCCACCTGCTGCCTGGCAGAATATGACTTTAAACCAAGTCAAAGTCGCTATTTATAATTATACAAAAGACGTCGTTACACAATTAAAAGCGCAGAACACCTTACCAGATATGATTCAAATCGGTAATGAAACTGATAGTGGTTTTCTTTGGAATTATGGAAGAGTTTGGGGAAGTTTTAGTGATAATTGGGTGAATTATGCTGGCTTGGTCTCAGAGGCTACAAGAGCAATAAGAGAAGTTGATACTGAAAACAAAGTCCAAATTATGCTGCATCATGCAAGTGTAGAAAATGCAATATTTTTCTTTAATGAGCTACAGTCTTATAATCTCGATTTTGATATCATAGGGTTATCTTATTATCCACAATTTCAAATTAGAGATTTGAATTTAGTGGTTTCAAAATTAAATGAGCTTGCCAATACATTCAATAAAGATATTCTTATGGTAGAAGTTGCATACCCTTTTACTTTACAATGGAATGATAACCAAACCAACTACATCGGAAGTATAGATCAAATAATTTCCGAATTTTCACCAACACCTCAAGGTCAAAAAGCCTATTTTGAATGGTTAATTAATACGATAAAAAACATCCCAAATAATAAAGGAATTGGATTTTGTTATTGGGCACCCGATTGGGTGGCTTTTAATGGTAATGAAACGACATCTACAAATGGAACGTCTTGGGAAAATCAATGCCTTTTTGATTTTGATCTAAAAGCACTACCTGCTATGGATGTTTACAGATTAAATTACTGAAAATCAAATAATTAAATAAAGTATGCATTTCATCGATAAAAAGGTAGTTCTACCATGATTTTTGCCGTTAATCTATTCGTCGATTTTTTAAAAAATTCAATATAGCACTTCATCTAATATATTGGCATTAAAACCCAATTATTAGTATATTTCTGCACTTAACACCATTTTTGGTAGGCTATTAATCAATGTCCCAAAACATTAATGAGGCTTAATTATCAAACATTAACCCAGTTGTTATTGTTTAGTGTTGACTTACTTTTGCTATCCCTCTTAAAAAGTTTTACGCACCAAAACATCGCAATTAGTTGTAACGCTATTAAAAGATGAAGCAGTTGCTGACATTAGCTGCTTGTCTCGTATCGCTTTTTATTTTTTCACAAAATGAAAAGATAGATGAACTTACGGTACAAATAGCATATCAAGACCAAGACTCTACTAAGGTGGACATGTCGTTAATGCTCATTAACGAACTCTACGCTGTGGAGGAATATAAGAAGGCTTTACTTTATGTTAATGAAACTTCAAAACTTTCAAAAGAGTTAAATTATACCAAAGGACTTGCCGAAAGTAGTTACTACAGAGCTTTAATCTATACACATCGTAATGATTATTTCAATGCCATAGATAACTATGAAAAGTCAAAAAAACACTATCTACAAATTAGTGACACACTTGGTGTTGCTAAAGTGAGTAATAGCATTGGACTCATTGAGATTAAACGCGGTAATTACGCAGTTGGTCTTCAAAACTCATTATCTGCGATTGATATTTTTGAAAAACAAAATTTAAAGGATGAGTTAAGTACAGCCTACAATAATCTAGCTGAAGCCTACAGAAAAACTAATCAAATTGATAAAGCGATTGAGTTTAACCATAAAACACTCGAGGTACGTAAACAAGTTAATGATAGAATAGGTATAATCGCATCAACAAAAAATATAGCTGAACTTTATTCCATTTCTAAAGAGCATCGTAAGAGTATAGAGTATTACGAGAATGTATTACTGCTTTTAAACCCAGAGACTGATAAAGATTTAAGGGGGGAAATATTACCAAAATTAGGAAGCGAATACTTGCGCTTTAAAGAATATGATAAAGCTTCAGAATACTTAAATGAAGGTTTAAAATACAATAGAAAACAAGGCAATAGTGAAGGGCTTTTGAGAGCGTTAAATGCCATTGGAAATTTAAACCTACAAAAACGAAAAGTAAAATTGGCAGCAATTCAGTTAGATGAAGCTTACAAAATTGCTCAGAAAATAGATAATAAAACCGAGCTTCTAGAAAATTACAAATTGCATGTTGCTTTAGATTCCACACGTGGCTATTTTGAAAATGCATTTTTTTGGAAGAATAAATATCATACTTTAAAAGACTCGCTTGCTATAATAGATCAACCCGTTTTTCCTACTGATATTGATCCTATAGATCTTGAAAAAAATAATCCTATTGAAGAAGAACTAAATATTACCGATAATACCCCTAAAGTAAAAAATACTTGGCTCAATAATCCTCTTGTATTATATGGAGGGATTGCGGTTTTAGCTATTTTATTATCACTTCTAGCATATAGTCTCTTTAAAACAAAATCTCATAAAGATGATTTAGTAAAAGAAAAAGAGAAATTAGCACAAGAAAAAGCTAGAAATGATGCCATTTTAGAGCAAACACATCATCTAGAAGAAGTAAATCAAGTTAAAGACAAGTTGTTTTCTATTGTCTCTCACGATTTAAAAGATTCTATTTCGTCTATAAAAGCATTTTTAGATTTATTAAAAGAAGACAGTATTTCTAAAGATGAGTTTTATGAATTGGTTCCAGAATTAAGCGAAAATGCTAATAATGCATCCTCGCTTTTATTTAATTTATTGAATTGGTCTAAATCGCAGATGCAAAATTTAGAGCCTAAACCTGAGCTGTTTAATATACAGGATGTATTTCATAATAAAATAGCATTAGTAGAACAGAAGGTTGAAGATAAACGTATTGTACTTATTGATGAGTCTCAACGCGATTTTGTTTATGCTGATAAAAGTATGGTAGAAATTGTGGTTCAGAATTTAATAACCAATGCCGTTAAGTTTAGCAGAACTGGAGATGTTATTACGGTTTCTAATCAAGATGTAAATGGCAAAGCTTTAATCTGTGTTGAAGATACAGGTGTCGGTATTTCTAGAGAAAATATAGATAAGCTTTTTAATGCCAATAAAAACTTTACCACAGTTGGTACTAAAAACGAAAAAGGTACTGGTTTAGGATTAACTATTGCTAAAGACTTAGTCGAGTTAAACGACGGAAGAATTTGGGTGGAAAGTACTCAAAATGTAGGTAGTAAATTCTTTGTTGAATTACCTAAGGTAGCACCTCAGGGCTAAACAATTCAACTATTAAACGATTAATCCGCTTTCGGAAGAAACACCTCAGCCATCATACAGCGTGCACTTCCGCCACCACAGGTTTCAATAGTTTCTAAGGAACTCGAAATAATAGGACAATGCTTTTCAATACTTTTTACTTGAGCAGGAGTTAAACTCTTATGAGCAGCTCCACTCATCACCAAATAACGTTGATTATTATCACCTCTTAACTGTAGCATATTACCAGCAAACTGATGCATTTGTGCTTCCGTAATAGAAATTATGTCTTTACCATCTTGCCTTAAATGCTTAACTACATTTTTACGCTCTTTTTTATCATCAATAGTATCTAAACAAATTACAGCAAAGTTTTCTGCTAAACACATCATAACATTGGTATGATATATTTCTAAACGCTTACCATCAACTGTTTGGTTAGCTGTAAAAATTACTGGAGTATATTCAAAATCCTCACAGAATTCAATAAATAAATCTTCATCTGCTCTAGGAGATAAAGCGCAATACGCTTTTCTATTGACGCGATCCATTAAAATACTTCCTGTACCTTCTAAAAACACTCCTTCGTGCTCTGCAGACGTATAATCAATGATGTTTTCTATTTTAAAACCTTCTTCTTCTAAACGAATAAAGACTTCATCTCTGCGCTCACGCCTTCTATTTTCAGCAAACATTGGATATTTAGCCACATCACCATTACCATGAAAACTCACCCAGTTATTCGGAAAAATAGAATCTGGTGTATCCATCAATTTATCATCCTGTTCTACTATCACAGTAATACCAACTGCTCTTAATTTTTCTACAAAAGCATCAAATTCTTCTTGTGCTTTAGTATTAATCTCAGCATTTTTTAAATCAATCTCTTCCTGAAAATAGTTATTGACAGCAGTTTGCTCATTCATCCTAAAGTTTACAGGACGAATCATTAAAATAGTATCTGTGGTTTGTTGCATTTCTATAATTTTTGAAAGTGATGCAAAATTAATCTTTTTTCTAATTTGAAAATTATGAAGCAGACAATTTTTATGACTTAAAATCTGTAAGTTTGAGCTATAATCAAATTCGACATGAAAAAACTCTTAATTCTTTTCTTAATTATTACATCTTGTTCTGAAAAATCGGATTCAAAAAAGAATAACACAGTTATAGATTTCACTACTAAATTTGAAAAAAGTGAAGGCCTTGAAACTGCAACTTATAACGAAACCATTCAATATTATCAGGACTTAGCAGATCGTTATTCTGAAATTTCGATACAAACAGTTGGTAAAACTGATTCCGGCAAACCTATGCATATAGTCACTTTAAACATGAATGATTCTGGGGATGATTTCCAAAAACTAAGAATTGACAACAGAATTTTACTTATTAATAATGGTATTCATCCTGGTGAATCTGATGGTATCGATGCCACCATGATGTTATACAGAGATATTGTACAAGGCAAAATCGATGCTCCTAAAAAAACAATTTTGGTTACTATACCAATTTATAATGTTGGAGGAAGTTTGAACAGAAATACGGGCACCCGTACCAACCAAAATGGTCCTAAAGCCTATGGTTTTAGAGGTAATGCAAGAAATTACGATTTAAACAGAGATTTTATAAAGTCGGACACTAAAAATGCAAAAGCCTTTGCTCAGATATTTCATTTAGTGCAACCCGATGTGTTTATAGACAATCATGTAAGTAATGGTGCCGATTATCAATATACCTTAACGCATCTGTTTACCCAACATAATAAAATGGGAGGTGTTTTAGGTAATTATATTCATACGCAAATGATGCCACAACTAGAGCAGAAACTAGAAGCAAAGTCTTGGGATATTACACCTTATGTTAATGTTTTTAATCGCACACCAGAATCTGGTTTTTCTCAATTTATGGATTCACCAAGATACTCTACAGGTTATACCACGTTATTTAACACATTGGGTATGATGGTAGAAACACACATGCTAAAACCATACAAGCAACGTGTAGAGGGGACTTATGAATTAATGAAAAGTATGATTGAAATCACCGAAGAGCAAGGTGATAGAATTACAGAACTAAGAAAAGCGCAAAGCAAAACATGGTCTGCAGGCAACACCTATCCATTAGCTTGGACTATTGACACCACACAATCCTCAACTCTAAAATTTAAAGGTTATGAAGGTGAAATGATCCTTAGTGAGTTAACAGGTGCGCAACGCTTAAAATATGATACCACAAAACCGTTTACAAAAGATGTGACGTATCAAAACTATTTTAAATCGACTACAGAAATTACTATACCAAAAGCGTATATAATTCCGCAAGGTTGGCATAATGTAATAGATTTATTAAAGTTAAATACTATTGAAATCACTCAAATTGAAAATGATACCACATTAACTGTAGAATCTTATAAAATTGAAGATTACCAAACTCGTCGAAGTGCTTACGAAGGGCATTATGCACATTACAATACTAAAGTGAAGTCATCTGAAGAAAAGGTACGGTTTAGAGCAGGCGATTATATGGTAAAGACTGACCAAAAAGCCATACGTTATTTGCTAGAAACTTTAGAACCAACAGCTCCTGACTCGTTTTTTAATTGGAATTTCTTCGATACCATTTTACAACAAAAAGAAGGCTTTTCACCTTATGTATGGGAAGATAAAGCGCAACAATTACTAAGAGCAAACCCAAAATTACAAATTGAGTACAACGTAAAAATTAGCTACGACGAGAACTTTGCCAACAATTGGTATGCGCAATTAGATTGGCTGCATAAGCAAAGTGCTAATTATGAAAAAGCACATTTGCAGTATCCTGTGTATCGTTTAAAGTAGAGTACAGCTAAGTTTTTCGGCTAAATTTGCTATATTAGAGTGAACCTATTAAATATTTAGTTCTAATGAAAAAGTTCATTGGGTTAGTAACAGTCATTACTTGTATGTTAATCTCTTGTGATAAACAAGAACTAAACTCTATGCAAAATGATGCTGAATATTTTCCTAACTCAGTTGGTTTATACTGGAAATATCAGAGACATGATAGTATATCTAATATTATTACTATTGACACTATAAACGTTTCTATAACAGCTGATACTCTTATTTCAAATAAAATATTCAAAATATGGGAGTATGAATTTACTAATTCGATTAAAAAATACTATGTTACTCAAAGTAACGATTCCGTTTTTATCTATGACTCTCCTCAAATAGATGTGATTGAGAAGATTTATATAATACCCTTTGCATTAAATGATGGATGGGTTATTCCTACTAGGCGAAATGACACTAGTTATGTCGCAAATATTCAAGATATCACAATAAACGAAATGACTTATGATGATGTGTTTAAAATAAAACGTAGAGAATTTGGATTTGCTAATAATGCTAAGTTTGAAACAATATGGTTTAAGCCATATGTTGGACTAGTAAGAATCGATCTCTATTATTTTTCTTTAGGTCCATATAAAGATGAAACTTGGCTATTAATTGACACAAATGTTGAGTGATCTTAACTTTTAAAGACTATAATTAGTAACAACTCTTAGCTATTTATGTAAATCTCGAACTGACTCAAAATTAAGATTAATAACTAAAATCATTAAAAGAGTTTACACTAAAACCCGAATATTCGCATAACTGTTCTCCAAAGCTTTTTGAGCCGCTTTTTTATCTAACCATTCTACTTTAGTAATGCCTTCGTTTTCTTGTGGATAAAGTTTACCTTCAAAATTGGTTTTCATCTCAAACCAATACGTCACTTTTATTTTGTGCTTACCATTACGCTTAAAGATATGATATGTTGTTGGCAATGGCTTTACTATTTCTAATCCTGCAACACCTGTCTCCTCTTGTACTTCTCTAAGTGCAGTTTCTTCAATAGATTCAATACCTTCAGTTTTTCCTTTGGGCAAATCCCATTTATCATTTCTGTAAATAAAAAGAATCTCGTTTTTAGCATTATAAACTTTTCCGCCTCCAGCAATAACTGTAGGTAAAAGCTTAAGAAAATGTTTTAAAAGTTTATCTGGATTTTTACCAACTAAATGCACAGATTTTAAATCTGTTGTAGTCAATAACTTAATTACTTTACCAATATTAACAGTTTTTAGAAGAAAGGATGTAAAGCCCTTTTCCTTTTCAACTTTAGTGGTTAAAATTATAGGCTTGTCGCCTACATAAACAGTATACATAGATAGGTTTGGTTTCTGCTAAACTAGTGTAAATGTATTATTTTTTATGAGAAAGTATTTGAAATGAAAATTAATTTAATTTAAAATTTCGTAACCTTCAAAATTCGTTATTTTTGCAACATGATTTTTAACAAAGAAACCGCCAAAAAAACCGCAGAGGTTTTATTGCAAATCAACGCAATAAAGCTACAACCAAATGCCCCTTTTACTTGGGCTTCTGGATGGAAATCACCAATTTATTGCGATAATAGAATTGTACTATCATTCCCTCTAATAAGAAATTATATTAGAGAAACTATGGCAAAGGAAATTGAAACCTTATATGGTAAACCAGATGTTATAGCTGGAGTTGCTACTGGAGCCATTGGTATTGGAGCTTTAGTTGCCGATTATTTAAACCTTCCATTTGTATATGTAAGACCTGAAGCTAAAAAACATGGTCGCCAAAACCAAGTTGAAGGTTATATAGAAAAAGGGCAAAACGTTGTTGTTGTTGAAGATTTAATCAGTACAGGAAAGAGTAGTCTTAATGCCGTTAAAGCACTCAATGAAGCTGAAGTTAATGTAAAAGGCATGGTGGCTATTTTTTCTTATGGATTTAATGTCGCTAACAAGAATTTTGAAGATGCCAATATAGAATTACACACACTTGGTAATTATGAAAATTTATTAGAACAAGCCTTAGACACAAGCTATATAACACAACAACAACAAGACATTTTAGCACAATGGAATGCCAACCCTAGTGAATGGAACGCTAATTGATATAAAATTGTTAAATCGTTTAGTTTTGGATTTGTTTAATTGATTTTATTATTAAACATCAACGTAGCACTACAACTTAACGAATAAACGAAAAACATATTTAAACATGAATTTAGAATCACCACAAGTTACTTTAGATAAATCTGCAGAAGAAACGTTCAACTTTTTATCTGATGTCAAAAATTTTGAAAGCTTAATGCCAGAAAACATTAGCAAATTTGAAGTTTTAGAAAATGACAAATTTCTTTTTGCACTTAAAGGCATGCCAGAAATTATCTTAAAGAAAAAAGAAGCTATACCAAATAGCAAAATAGTTTTAGGAGCAGCTGGTGGAAAATTAGACTTTTCTCTTACAGCAGACATAAATGAAACAGAAGCTAATAAAAGTGATGTGAAATTAACTTTTGAAGGCGAATTTAATGCTATGATGGCAATGATGATAAAAGGCCCTATTAGCAAGTTTATAGAAACATTGACAACTAATATGAAGACTGCGGTTTAATACAATAAGGTAATTTCTTTAAGGTCAAAAGTTTTTATAATTTCATCTTCTGTCCAAACATTCAACATTCCGTTTTCTGTAATACCTTTTATAATTCCAGAAAAGGTGTTATTATCTAAGGTTTTAAAAGTTGAAGGCTTTCCTTTTCTAAAAAGAAGCGCTTCATATTCAGCTTTTATTTCAGAGAGTTTTTGGGCTTCTAACATTTCAAAATAAAATTGAAACTGTTTCAAAATCTTGGATAAGACTTCTTCTTTGTTGTAAAGAATGCCTGTAAGTAAACTTATGGATGATGCTTGTGGCAAATCATTAAAATATTTCTGATTTACATTAAGTCCAAAACCAATAATTGTGCCTTGCAGTTTATTGTTTTTTATGACATTTTCGATTAAAATTCCGCATAATTTCTTGTCTGCTGACAAAATGTCGTTAGGCCATTTAATATGTAATTGCGGTATTTTTAATGTTTTTAAAGCCTTATAAATTGCCAATGATGCAACCATACTAATGTAAAACTGTTGCTCAATTTTAAGATAAGGCACTTTCTTAAACACGCTTACTGTAAGGTTTTTACCTATCTCGGCTTGCCATGATGTACCCATTTGCCCTCGGCCTTCTGTCTGAGATTCTGTGACAACAACTGTATAATCCTTAGGTAATGTAACTAATGCCATCCCTTTTAGATAGGTATTTGTAGAGTCAATGGCATCAAGTTTGATTATATACATTTAAAGACAATTTTATTTTATAGTTTTCTTATGACAATTAGGACTTACAAGAACTAAAAAAATAATAACTTTGCATAAATTTAATTCAATTTAATGACGAAAGAAAAAACCAGCGCAGACCAACTCATCACAACTATTATTGGAGGTATTGAAGAGGTTAAGGGAAAAGAGATTACAATTTTAGATTTAAGAGAAATAGAAAATACGGTTTGTGATTATTTTATTGTTTGTGAAGGTACTTCTAATACACAAGTAAATGCAATCGTCAATTCAATACAAAAACAAGTTAGCAAAACCCTTAAGGATAAACCATGGCATATCGAAGGAACTGATAATGCAGAATGGATTTTAATGGATTACGTTAATGTGGTAGTACATGTGTTTCAAAAACATATTAGAGAATACTACGATATTGAAAGTCTTTGGGGAGACGCAAAAACCACCCAAATAGAAACAAGTTACTAAAAAGACAAAGGCTACTAATGGCAAAAGACAATAAAAATTTAAACAAGAAACCTAAAGTAAATCCGTATTGGATTTATGGAATTATTATCGCTGTATTTTTATCAATTCAGTTATTTTCTGGTGGTTTTGGAGATTCATCTGCGAGTGAAACAACAACTTCAGAATTTTACGAATATTTAAGAAATGGTGATATTGATAAGGTTGAAATAATTAACGATCGTATAGCAAGGGTTTATTTAACTAAAGAAGCTCAAGAATTAGAGGTTCATAAAAAATCAAAACCAAAATCTTTTCTACCTTCGGTCACTCCAGCACCAAATTATCAATTTCAATTTGGTGACTTAAAATTATTTCAAGAAGCGATTGATGAAATTAAAAATGAAAATAAACTTAATACTAAAGTAGCATTTGATTCCGAACAAAATGTTTGGGGAGATTTACTACTCACCTTATTACCTTTTGCACTTATCATAGGGATTTGGATATTTATAATGCGTCGTATGTCTTCAGGCGGAGGTGGCGGAGCTGGTGGACAGATTTTCAACATCGGAAAATCTAAAGCCAAACTCTTTGATGAAAAAGCAGATATAAAAACCTCATTTAAAGATGTTGCTGGTTTAGAAGGAGCTAAAGAAGAAGTACAAGAGATTGTAGATTTTTTAAAATTCCCTGAAAAATATACAGCATTAGGTGGTAAAATACCTAAAGGAGCCTTACTTGTAGGACCTCCAGGAACTGGTAAAACTTTGCTTGCTAAAGCTGTAGCTGGTGAAGCCAAAGTGCCTTTCTTCTCATTATCGGGTTCTGATTTTGTTGAAATGTTTGTTGGTGTTGGTGCCTCTCGTGTACGTGATTTATTTAAACAAGCTAAAGAAAAATCACCTTCAATAATTTTTATTGATGAAATTGATGCTATTGGTAGAGCTAGAGGTAAAAATGCTATGTCTGGCTCTAATGATGAACGCGAAAACACATTAAATCAGTTATTAACTGAAATGGATGGTTTTGGTACAAACTCAAATGTTATTGTATTAGCAGCAACCAATAGAGCTGATATTTTAGATAAGGCATTAATGCGTGCTGGTCGTTTTGATCGTCAGATATATGTTGATCTACCAGACGTTAGAGAACGTAAAGAGATTTTTGAAGTACACTTACGTCCACTTAAAAAAGAAGAGACACTAGACATTGATTTCTTAGCAAAGCAAACACCAGGTTTTTCTGGTGCTGACATAGCAAATGTTTGTAATGAAGCGGCCTTAATTGCGGCTAGAAAAGGCAAAAAAGCTGTTAATAAACAAGATTTCTTAGATGCTGTTGATAGAATTGTTGGTGGTCTTGAAAAGAAAAACAAAATTATAACACCTGGAGAGAAGCGCGCTGTAGCTTTCCATGAAGCCGGACATGCAACCGTAAGTTGGATGTTAGAACATGCTGCTCCACTAGTAAAAGTAACTATCGTACCTAGAGGACAATCTTTAGGTGCTGCATGGTATTTACCAGAAGAGCGACTTATTGTTAGACCAGAACAAATGCTAGACGAAATGTGTGCTGCATTAGGAGGTAGGGCAGCTGAAAAAGTAATTTTTGATAAAATTTCTACTGGTGCTCTAAGTGACTTAGAAAAAGTAACCAAACAAGCCAGAGCTATGGTGACTATTTATGGTCTTAGTGATAAGGTTGGTAACTTAACTTACTATGATTCTTCAGGACAATCTGAATATGGTTTTACTAAACCATATAGTGAACAAACTGCAGAACTCATTGATAAAGAGATATCTGACATTATTGAAAAGCAATATGAGCGTGCTATAAAACTCTTAGAACAGCATAAAGACAAGCTTACAGAATTAGCAGAAGTCTTGCTAGATAAAGAAGTAATTTTTAAAGATAACCTTGAAAAAATCTTTGGAAAACGTCCCTTTGACAAAAAAGAAATCATTGCTGAAGAGGAAGAGTAACACCCAAGTACAATCATATAAAAAACTTAAATTGACCAAATGTTAATTTAAGTTTTTTTATATTTGAGAAAATCGCAAAAGTTAGGATTAATAGCAACTATTGAATGAGCTTATTTCGTAAATTCTTCGGAAAAAAATCTGATCAGTCCGAAGAACACATACCAAATCAAGAGCGAGGCAAATATATGCCTGAAGTGAAGCTACCTGCTGACGAACGTTTTACTATAAATTTTAAGGCCAATGGCGGAAAATTCCTCTATTGCGAAAACATGGAAGAGGTAAAAGATAGTTTTAATTCTATCCTTGATGAAAACAAGTGGCATAATGATAAAGTTTTTCTCATTGATAATCGCTTAACAGAATTATTCAAAGATTTTAATCTTAATGACTCCAAAAAAGTTTCAGAAAGTTCTTATTTTTTATCTACTTGTGAATACTTAATATCTGATGATGGCTCTTTATTAATCTCTTCAAATCAAATTGCTGAGAAAAAGTTAATAGAGCTACCAGATCATTTTATCATATACGCTACTACGAGTCAGTTTGTAGAAACTATTGGTGAAGGACTTAAAGGTATTAAAGAAAAAAGCAAAGCTACATTACCCACAAATATTACAACGATAAAGCATTTTAAAACTGACGATGATAAAGACTTTCTAACCTATGGAAGCAGTGCTAAAAACCTATATCTACTTTTATTAGAAGACTTATAATGAAAGAGTTAACCATAAGAGCCATTTCTGGTGTTATTTATGTTTTATTACTCGTTGGCTCATTATATTATCAAGAAGCCTCAGTTATTTTGTTTGCCATCTTTGGTATTTTAAGTTTGGCTGAGTTCAGTAATCTTATAAAGCTTAAATCCTTTATTCAGTATATTATATTTCTGTTGCTTTATGGTGGTTTCTGGTATTTTTGCATTTATAAAAATAATATAGCTGGCAATGACGAAGCCATACAAATTTTATTAGTGATTACTATCTTTGTTAATCTCATTCTAATAAAAGATTTATTTGCTGAAAATAAAATTCCGCTTTTTCAATCTAAACGTTACATTACTACAACTTTTTATTTATCTAGTGGTTTTGTTTTTATGCTTCTTATCGCTAATTATAAAAACAATTTTACTCCCTTACTCCTTTTAGGAGGTTTTATTTTAGTTTGGGTTAACGATAGTGCAGCTTATTTAGTTGGTAAAAATTTTGGGAAGCAAAAATTATTTCCAAGTGTATCGCCAAAAAAAACGGTTGAGGGCTTTTTAGGAGGTCTATTTTTTGCATGTATCTCTAGTTATTTTATAGCTACATATACTGAAACTTTAGGCTTTACTAGCTGGTTAATTTTAGCCATAATTGTAAGTGTACTAGGAACTCTAGGGGATTTAATTGAGTCAAAATTTAAACGCCAAGCTGGTGTAAAAGATAGCGGAGTTATTATGCCTGGTCATGGAGGTCTATTAGATAGACTAGATAGTATTATCTTTGCTTCACCATTTATATATTTATTTTTAAGAATTATAAGTTATGTTTCATAAAGAAGGCCATAAAATCATATTTATTACGCTTGTAATAGTCGTTGGTTCATTTTTTTTAATCGACGGATTAGTTACCAATGAATGGCTACGAAAAGGGCTAATGATTGCTGTTTTGGTATTCTTTATCTTAATTCTACAGTTTTTTAGAAACCCAAAACGACATACTCATGCCAACGAAAAACAAGCTTTATCTCCAGTAGATGGTAAAGTGGTCGTTATAGAAGAGGTTTTAGAAAATGAAGTTTTTAAAGATAAACGCATACAGGTATCTGTATTTATGTCACCACTAAACGTGCATGTAACACGATATCCAATAGGTGGAAACATAAGCTATAGTAAATATCATCCTGGAAAATATTTAGTAGCATGGCATCCTAAAGCTAGTGAAGAAAATGAGCGCACTACTGTTGTTGTAGAAAACGAAAGTTTTGGTAAAGTGCTATATCGTCAAATTGCAGGAGCGCTTGCAAAACGTATTGTTAATTATGCTACTCTAAATTCTAGAGCAACTCAAGGTGCAGATTCTGGGTTTATAAAATTTGGATCTAGAGTCGATCTGTTTTTACCTTTAGATGCGGATATTAAAGTAGAGCTCAATCAAAAAGTTCGAGGTGGTGAAAGCATCATCGCAGAAATGAAATGACTTCTGAAGAATTAGACATAGAATTTAAAGCGGCTGTAGATCGTGTAAACGATCATACTGAACCCTTTCCTGCTGATTTTTTACTTCGTCTGTATGCCTATTTTAAAAAAGCAACCAATGATTATGGCAGACCGAGTAGTCGTAAGCCAATTATAAATGCGTTTAAAACAAATGCCCTTTTTCAGGTACAAAATATTAGTGAGGACGAAGCAAAACAAGAATATATAAATCTTGTTAATAATTACTTTTTGTATCGTAAGTAATTAATCCCTAATCAAAGGCATTGTAGAACAACGTAATAAACCTTCTTGTTTAGCAATCTCTGCATAAGGCACTTCTTCTACCGTAAAACCATTGTCTCGTAACCAAGTATTTAATCTTGTGAAGTTTTGTTCAGAAATTATAACATCTTCAGAAATTGAAAATACATTACTATTCATATTATACATTTCTTCTTTTGTAATTTCGAATATATTTTCCTTCCCGAAAAAATTCACTAACCACTCATATTCAGTTTCAACTAAAAAGCCATTTTTATGAAGTATAGCTTTATCTTTTCCAATAGGCTGAAAACAACAATCTAAGTGTAGTGCATTTTCCTTTGGCTCTGTATTAGATTTACGCAATTCAAAAGACTTTACGGTTTTATTAGGAAATAGCTCTTGTATAGCTATTACAGCATCTGTATTAGTGCGAGCAGTAATATAATCTGGATAATCTTCACCAGAATATGTACCAATAAAAATATAATCATTCCATGGCATTACATCACCACCTTCTACATGACATTCTTCTGGTAAAACAATAACTTTGTCTTCATCAATCTGCTCAACAACATATTGAATCGCTTGGTACTCTCCTTCTCTATCTGGTAAGATATTAGCTTTAATGAGTTTATCTTCAATAACAAAAGCAATATCTCTAGAGAATATCTGATTATAATCTTTAATCGATTGAGGCCTGTAAACGGTAACATCGTACTTTTTAAAAACTTCTGCAACAGCATCCATTTCTTTAACCATATCGCTATCCTTTGGATACGTTCCTGCTTTTATATGCTCAATAGATTTAGGATCGTAAGCCTCTTCTATTGTTGGTACAGGACCATTGCTATTGGCTGTTCCTAAAATGACAGCTCTAAGCCTTGATGTTTCGTTTTGTATGTTTAATTTCATAGGTTGAAAAATACAAAAAAGCCTCATAAAATTTTATGAAGCTCTTTTTATTTTATATTATGAATTATCTTTTATCAATAGATTTAAAAGGTCTGTATGTTTCACCTGTATACAATTGTCTTGGGCGACCTATTGGCTCTTTACGCAAACGCATTTCTCTCCATTGCGCTATCCAACCTGGCAAACGACCTAAAGCAAACATTACAGTAAACATTTCAGTAGGAATACCCATAGCTCTATATATTATACCAGAATAGAAATCTACATTTGGATATAATTTTCTATCTACAAAATACTGATCCTCTAAGGCTTCTTTTTCTAAACCTTTAGCAATATCAAGTATTGGGTCTTCGACACCTAAATCTCCTAACACTTCATCAGCTGCAACTTTAATAATTTTAGCTCTTGGGTCAAAGTTTTTATAAACACGGTGACCAAAGCCCATTAAACGGAAAGGGTCACTTTTATCTTTAGCCTTAGCCATATATTTTTTAGTATCACCACCATCTTCTCTTATGGCTTCTAGCATTTCTAAAACCGCTTGGTTAGCTCCACCATGTAATGGTCCCCAAAGTGCAGAAATCCCAGCAGCAAGGGACACAAATAAACCTGCATGAGATGAACCAGTAATTCTTACTGTAGATGTTGAACAGTTTTGCTCGTGGTCTGCATGTAATATTAATAATTTATCTAATGCATTAACTAAAATAGGGTTCTGCTCATAATCACTTGTTGGATTCTTAAACATCATCTTTAACACATTCTCTACGTAACCCAAACTATTATCACCATAGTCTAAAGGTAGGCCATGCTTTTTACGCATTGCCCAAGCTACAAGAACAGGGAATTTCCCTAATATTCTAACAATAGCGTTATACATATCCTCATCAGAATTAACATCGACAGATGTAGGGTTAAATGCGGTTAAAGCACTCGTTAGAGACGCTAAAACACCCATTGGATGAGCAGATTTAGGAAATGCATCTAAAATCTTCTTAATATCATCATCTACAATGGCATGCGACTTTATATCCTCATGAAATTTATCTAGCTCTTCTTGATTAGGTAGCTCACCAAAAATCAATAAATAAGCGACTTCAAGAAAATCTGCTTTTTCAGCTAATTCTTCAATGGAGTAACCTCTGTAGCGTAAAATTCCTTTTTCACCATCTAAAAAAGTAATGGCACTTTCGCAACTTCCTGTATTTTTATAACCAGGATCAATAGTAATAACTCCACCTGTAGCACCTCTTAGTGCCTTAACATCTATTGCAACTTCATTTTCCGATCCAGTAATTAGAGGAAATTCGTATTTTTCTCCATTAATTTCTAGTGTAGCTTTATCTGACATATGTTCTGTATGATTTTTTAATTTTTAAGGATTGTAAATTTACGAAATATCAAACGATTTCGGAAGTGTAATTACAATCGTTTTAACAATTACAGTATTATCTTTTTCTATAGAAAACGAAAGCGATTACTTTAAAAGTAATCGCTTATATAGTCGTATATATGTTTTTAAACTTACTTCACTTTAAAAGCATTCTCTTGAGGAAAATAAGCAACATCACCTAATTCTTCTTCTATACGTAATAACTGGTTATATTTTGCCATACGATCACTTCGTGATGCAGAACCTGTTTTAATTTGCCCAGTGTTTAATGCTACAGCTAAATCTGCAATAGTATTGTCTTCTGTTTCACCAGATCTGTGAGACATTACAGAAGTGTATCCTGCATTGTGTGCCATATTTACCGCAGAAATAGTTTCGGTTAACGTACCTATTTGGTTTACTTTTATTAAAATAGAATTGGCTATACCTTCAGAAATTCCTCTTCCTAAACGCTCTACATTAGTTACAAATAAATCATCGCCAACTAATTGTACTTTATCTCCTATTTGCTCAGTTAAGTATTTCCAACCGTCCCAATCGTTTTCATCCATACCATCTTCAATAGATATAATTGGGTATTTAGAAGCCAATTCAGCTAAGTAATCTGCTTGCTCCTTACTTGTTCGTATTTTACCTGATTCGCCTTCAAAAATAGTGTAATCGTATGTTCCATCTTTATAGAATTCAGCAGCTGCACAATCTAAAGCAATCATAACATCATCACCTAAACTATAACCTGCATTAGCAACAGCTTTTGCAATGGTTTCCAAAGCATCTTCTGTTCCTCCTGCTAAGTTTGGTGCAAAACCACCTTCATCACCTACAGCTGTACTTAGATTTCTGTCGTGTAATACTTTTTTAAGATTGTGGAAAATCTCTGTTCCCATTTGCATAGCATGTGTAAAATCTTTCGCTTTTACTGGCATCACCATAAATTCTTGAAACGCAATTGGAGCATCACTGTGAGAACCACCATTGATGATATTCATCATTGGTACTGGTAAGGTATTCGCAGAAACACCACCGACATATCTGTATAATGGCATACCTAATTCGTTTGCAGCTGCTTTAGCACAAGCTAAAGACACTCCTAAAATAGCATTTGCTCCTAATTTAGATTTGTTAGGTGTACCATCTATGTCTATCATTAATTGGTCAATGGCATTCTGTTCAAACACAGAAACGCCTAATAACTCTTGAGCAATTACCGCATTAACATTCTCAACGGCTTTTAAAACCCCTTTTCCCATATAGGTATCTCCACCATCTCTTAACTCTACAGCTTCATGTTCTCCAGTAGATGCACCAGAGGGCACAGCTGCTCTTCCCATAATACCATTTTCTGTAGTGACATCTACCTCCACAGTTGGGTTTCCTCTTGAGTCTAAAATTTGTCTTGCGTGTACATTAATTATAATGCTCATTATACTTGTTTTAAGTTATTTAAAATGAAAGCCCAAATTTACAAAATAGTTAGGCTATATGATCTCTCTTATGTGCTGATTTATGTTATATGTAAACTATAATGTTTTCGTAATTAAAAAAACGCAATAAAAGCTATGTTTTATTGCGTTTTTGATATTTAGTTGTTCTTAATATTCTCTATAAATTGATCAAATAAGTATACCGAATCATTTGGTCCAGGACTAGCCTCTGGATGGTACTGCACTGAGAAACAGTTTTTATCTTTAATCTTAATACCAGCAACAGTATTGTCATTTAGGTGTACATGTGTAATCTCTACGTTGGCATTGGCTTCCGTTTCTTCTCTATTAATGGCAAACCCATGGTTTTGAGAAGTAATTTCACCTTTACCAGTAACTAGATTTTTTACAGGATGATTAATACCTCTATGTCCATTGTGCATTTTGTAAGTTGAAATGCCATTCGCTAATGCAATTACTTGATGTCCTAAACAAATACCAAATAAAGGTTTATTCTTAGCTATGATTTCTTTTGCTACTGCTTGTGCTTCTAATAAAGGTTCTGGGTCACCAGGTCCATTGGATAAGAAATAACCGTCTGGATTAAAGGCTTGTAATTCTTCGAACTTAGAATTGTATGGAAATACTTTTATGTAAGCATCGCGCTTTGCTAAATTTCTAAGAATGTTCTTTTTAATACCTATATCTAAAGCTGCAATTTTATGTGTAGCGTTTTCATCACCAAAATAATACGGTTCTTTAGTTGACACTTTCGACGCCAATTCTAAACCATTCATTTCTGGTTGGTCAGCCAATTGTTTCTTTAAACCTTCAACATTATCAACCTCTGTAGAAATAACAGCATTCATTGCTCCGTTATCTCTTATGTAGCTTACTAATGCTCTAGTATCTACATCTGCAATGGCAAGTGTATTATGTTTTTCAAAGAAATCCTCTAAAGAACTATCCGCAGCAGGTCTTGAATATTCGAAACTAAAGTTCTTACAGATTAATCCGGCTATTTTAATACCATCAGATTCTACTTCATCTTCTTTTGTCCCATAGTTTCCTATGTGCGCATTGGTAGTTACCATTAACTGACCATAATACGAAGGGTCAGTAAATATTTCTTGATAACCAGTAGTACCAGTATTAAAACATACTTCACCAAATGCTGAGCCTTCTTTGCCTATAGATTTACCATGGAAAATTGTTCCATCTGCTAATAGAATAAGGGCCTTTTTTCTTTGTTTGTATTTCATTGTATATATGCTATCTCGTTTTAAGTCTATAATGAATTATAATATGCTAATATCTTTTTTAAATCTTTATCCTTTTTAATTGATAAGTCATTTTCTTTAATGAACTTTTTTATAACGCTCACTTTTTCTTTTTCACAAAGCTTTAATATATTCTTTTTACTTAGCTTCAATTCTTTGAGATTCTCCTTTTCTTTAAGAAAGTATTTACTTTTTATAACATACTTATCTTCCGTAATTTTAGATTTTGATATTGGATCTATAGATCCTTTTTGCAGATTTAAATAATAAGCTTTGTACATGTTCAACTTCCCCTTAGAAAGGTTTTCGTAATACTTATCATTAATTATCTCGAATGATTTAGAATTGAACTGAACAGATTTAACTTTAGTCTTATCAAATGTAAATAAACTGTCTTCAGCTATTTTTATAATAAAAGTATTTAACTTAACATTAAAATTTATGAAGTCTGGCTTATAGGTTTTATTATCATTCGTATAAACTACTGCATCTGTAACCCAATCATCACTTAACAGGAAAGAACCCGAAATGGCATTTTCACCTAAATCTTTACTCGCAATAAAACCCGATTCACTTACTATACTAGTTGCAGGAAGGTTTTGCGCATTCATCAAATATACATTCAATAATAGTAGAAATGTGATAAAGTGTTTCATAATTTTCGTTTTACAAAATTCCAAAAAAAAAGGATAAACTGAAACAGTCTATCCTTTATATTTATTAATGCTTATTAACATTTCTATTCTTCTTCGTTAGTAGCTTTAGTCTCTACTGGTGGAGTTGTTGTGGCTTTCTTACCACCTCTTCTACTTCTACGCGTTTTCTTCTCTGGTCTTCCAGCAGTATATAGTTCGTTGTAATCAACTAACTCTATCATTGCCATATCAGCGTTATCACCAAGTCTGTTTCCTAATTTGATAATACGTGTATATCCACCTGGACGATCAGCTACTTTAGCAGCTACATCTCTAAACAATTCTGTAACAGCATCTTTCTGTCTAAGTTTAGACATAACAACACGTCTATTATGCGTAGTATCTGTTTTAGATTTTGTAATCATTGGTTCTACAAATTGCTTCAAAGCTTTTGCTTTAGCAACAGTTGTGTTAATACGTTTGTGCTCAATTAAAGAACAAGCCATGTTAGCCAACATTGCTTTTCTGTGTGCAGTTTGTCTTCCTAAGTGATTGAATTTTTTTCCGTGTCTCATGACTTTTGTTTTATCATCTTGCTACCAAACTCTTTTTTGAGGAGCAAAATATGATTAATAATAATTACGTTAATTAGTCTTTATCTAATTTATATTTACTTAAATCCATTCCGAAGTTAAGCCCCTTAACGTTCACTAATTCTTCTAGCTCAGTTAAAGACTTCTTACCGAAGTTTCTGAATTTCATTAAATCATTTTTATTGAATGATACTAAGTCACCTAAAGTATCTACTTCTGCTGCTTTTAAACAGTTTAATGCACGTACAGAAAGATCCATATCAACTAACTTAGTTTTCAATAGTTGCCTCATGTGAAGTGATTCTTCATCATAAGTTTCAGTCTGTGCAATTTCATCAGCTTCAAGAGTGATACGCTCATCAGAGAATAACATGAAGTGGTGAATTAATATTTTAGCCGCTTCAGTTAAAGCATCTTTTGGATTAATTGATCCATCTGTTTGAATTTCGAAAACTAATTTTTCGTAATCCGTCTTTTGCTCAACACGGAAGTTTTCAATACTATATTTTACATTCTTTATTGGAGTGTAAATTGAATCTGTAAAGATAGTTCCGATTGGTGCAGAAGCTTTTTTATTTTCTTCAGCAGGAACATATCCTCTACCTTTTTCGATAGTAAGCTCCATATTGATGTTTACTTTAGGATCTAAGTTACAGATGACTAAGTCTGTATTTAATACTTGGAAACCAGAAATAAACTTCTGAAAATCACCAGCTGTAATTTGCTCTTGTCCTGAAATAGAAATTGTAACAGTTTCGTTATCAACTTCATCTATTTGACGCTTAAAATTAACTTGCTTTAAGTTCAAAATCATTTCAGTTACATCTTCAACTACACCTGAAATTGTAGAAAACTCATGATCTACACCTTCTATTCTAACTGAAGTGATTGCGAAACCTTCTAAAGAAGATAATAATACTCTTCGTAAAGCATTACCTACTGTTAATCCGTATCCTGGTTCTAAAGGTCTGAATTCAAACTTACCTTCAAAATCAGTAGAATCAATCATGATTACTTTATCTGGTTTCTGAAAATTTAATATTGCCATATTGTCTTCGTTTTAATTGTTATTTAGTTGCGCGATTTATAAGTTTGAAGACCACAAATAAATCCTTTGGCTAAATACCAATGTGATTAATTATTATTTAGAGTAAAGTTCAACGATAAATTGTTCGTTGATTTGTTCTGGAATTTGAATTCTCGCAGGTACAGAAACATATGTTCCTTCCATTGTATCATTGTTCCAAGTTATCCATTCGTAAACATTGCTAGAATTAGCTAATGAATTTGTAATAGCTTCTAATGATTTAGATTTTTCTCTTACACCTACAACGTCACCAGCTTTTAATTGGTAAGAAGGTACATTTACCTTTTCACCATTTACTGTAATGTGTCTGTGAGATACTAATTGCCTAGCACCACTTCTTGTTGGAGATACACCCATTCTGAAAACCACGTTATCTAAACGAGATTCACATAATTGAAGTAATACCTCACCTGTAATACCTTGAGCAGCAGTTGCTCTTTTAAACATATTTCTGAATTGCTTTTCTAAAACACCGTAAGTGTATTTAGCTTTTTGCTTTTCCATTAATTGGATAGCGTATTCAGATTTTTTACCTCTTCTCTTGTTAGCTCCATGCTGTCCAGGAGGGTAATTTCTTTTTTCGAAGGCTTTATCGTCTCCGAAGATAGCTTGACCAAATTTTCGAGCTATTTTAGTTTTAGGACCAGTATATCTTGCCATTTTTAATTTGTTTAGAGAGTGATTATAAAATTAAGGTCTTAATCTTATCCTTCTATAACCGTTTGCCTCTCGTTGATACTTGTTTATTATTTTTCAGTTTGCAAATTTACATATAAAAATTAATATCAACTGCATAAAACAGTTGATATTAAATTCTATGTGTATAAATTATACTCTACGTCTTTTTGGTGGACGACAACCATTATGTGGCTGTGGAGTAACATCAATGATTTCTGATACTTCGATACCAGCATTGTGTATAGATCTAATAGCAGATTCTCTACCATTACCAGGACCTTTTACGTATACTTTTACTTTCTTTAATCCAGCTTCTTTAGCAACACCTGCAGCATCTTCTGCAGCTAATTGCGCAGCATAAGGAGTATTCTTTTTAGAACCTCTAAAGCCCATTTTACCAGCTGATGACCAAGAAATTACGTCACCTTTTTTATTTGTTAAAGAAATGATGATGTTGTTGAAAGATGCAGTGATATGTGCTTCTCCGATTGCATCAACAATTACTTTACGTTTTTTTGTACTTGACTTTGCCATGTTTTTTAGTTTCTAGTTGTTAGCTTTTAGTTGTTAGAATCCTAAACCTTTCGATTTCGAACAGATTCATCTAACGTCTCATTACTAATGACTAATGTCTTTAATTATTATTTAGTTACTTTTTTCTTGTTAGCAACAGTTTTTCTTCTACCTTTTCTTGTACGAGAGTTATTCTTAGTACGTTGCCCTCTTAATGGAAGACCAACTCTATGACGAATACCTCTATAACATCCAATATCCATTAATCGCTTAATGTTCATTTGTGTTTCAGAACGTAATTCACCTTCGATTTTAAAAGTACCAACGGCTTCACGGATAGCTCCGATCTCGTCGTCAGACCAATCTTGTACTTTAGTGCTTTCGTCAACTTTAGCAGTAGCTAAAATTTCTTTTGCTCTACTTCTACCTACTCCGTAGATATAAGTTAAAGAGATAACTCCTCTTTTGTTTTTTGGTATGTCTACACCTGCAATTCTTGCCATATTTTTTAGTTTTTAGCTGTTAGCTTTTAGTTGTTAGAATCCTAAACCTTTCGATTTCGAACAGATTCATCTAACTACTATTTACTAATGACTTTTCTTTTTATCCTTGTCTTTGTTTGAATCTAGGATTCTTTTTGTTAATGACGTAAAGTCTACCTTTTCTGCGCACTAATTTACAGTCTGCGCTTCTTTTCTTTACTGATGCTCTTACTTTCATCTTGTATTTTTATTTACAACTATTGTAAAATGGAACCTTTCGGTTTCATCGTATTAGTATCTATAGGTTATGCGAGCCTTAGTTAAATCGTAAGGACTCATTTCTAATTTTACTTTATCACCTGGTAATAATTTAATGTAATGCATACGCATTTTACCAGAGATATGTGCAGTCACTATATGACCATTTTCTAATTCTACACGAAACATCGCATTTGATAATGCTTCTATAATTGTTCCGTCTTGTTCTATTGCTGCTTGTTTTGCCATAATATAATTTTAGTATTCAATCTTCAGTTAGCAAATACCTTGCCTAAATTTTAAAGATTGAGATCTAAACATGTTCTTCTTATTGCCCAGCCGCTTTTCTATTCTTACCAGTTTTCATCAAGCCGTCATAATGCTTATTTAATAAATAAGAATTAATCTGTTGCATTGTATCGATTGCTACACCCACCATTATTAAAAGTGAAGTACCACCGAAGAATAAAGCCCAACCTTGTTGTACCTTCATTAACTGAACAATGAATGCAGGAAATATTGCAACCAATGCTAAGAAAATAGAACCTGGTAAAGTTATCTGCGACATAATTTTATCTAAATATTCAGACGTTTCAGATCCTGGGCGTATGCCTGGAATAAACCCACCACTACGCTTTAAATCATCAGCCATTTTATTTGTCGGTACTGTAATTGCTGTATAGAAATATGTGAATATTATAATTAATAAAGCAAATACTACATTGTACCAAAACCCGAATATATCAGAAAAATTAGATTGCATCCAAACACCAGCACTTGTATCTTTTAACCAAGATGAACCACCTATTAAACTAGGTACAAACATAATCGCCTGTGCAAAGATAATTGGCATTACACCAGAAGCATTAAGCTTTAATGGTAAAAACTGACGCGAGCCAAATACATTCTTCTCATAACCACCTGAAGCAGTTCTTCTTGCATACTGAACAGCAATCTTTCTAACTGCCATTACTAAGAACACAGAAGCTAAGATGATTAAGAACCAAACTACAAGTTCAATCAATATCATCATGAAACCACCATTACCACCTTCTAATCTAGAAGCAGCATTAAGTCCAAATGATGATGGTAATGTAGCAATAATACCTACCATAATTAATAATGAAATACCATTACCAATTCCTTTATCCGTAATCTTTTCACCTAACCACATAGCGAATACACAACCAGTTACTAGAATTATCACTGATGAGATGTAAAACGTATTTACATCAAAACCAGGAACTAACATAGCACTCATTGAAGATGCACCTGATAAACCAGGAACACTAGCTAAATAACCTGGTGCTTGAACTAAACAAATACCAATGGTTAACCAACGTGTTATTTGCGTAATCTTCTTTTGACCACTAGCTCCTTCTTTCTGGAGTTTCTGTAAATAAGGAATCGCAATACCCATTAACTGAACAACAATAGATGCAGAGATGTAAGGCATAATACCTAAAGCAAATACAGATGCATTAGCAAATGCACCGCCTGTAAAAGCATTTAATAAGCCTAAGAGTCCATTTTGAGTTCCATCCTGCAAACCACCCAATGCATTGATATTAATACCAGGTAACACTACCTGAGCACCAAAACGATACACTAATAGTAAACCTAAGGTTAGAATGATTCTATCCTTAAGTTCAGTGATTTTCCAGACGTTTTTTAATGTTTCTATTATCTTCATCCTTAATATCTTATAAAGTTACAGCTTCACCACCAGCAGCTTCAATAGCAGCTTTTGCTGTAGCAGTAAATTTATGAGCAGTTACTGTTAATTTTGCTTTTAATTCACCTCTACCTAAGATTTTAACTAGATCATTCTTTCCAGCTTTTCCTAAAGATACAAGTGTATCAAAATCAACAGTACCCTTTATTTTCTTTTCATCTACTAACTGTTGTAAAGTATCTAAGTTTACACCTTGATATTCTACACGGTTAATATTTGTAAATCCAAACTTAGGTACACGTCTTTGTAAAGGCATTTGTCCTCCCTCAAATCCTAATTTCTTAGAATATCCAGAACGTGACTTAGCACCTTTGTGTCCTCTTGTAGCCGTACCACCTTTACCAGATCCTTGACCACGTCCAACACGCTTTCCTTGATTTTTTACTGAACCTTCTGCAGGTTTTAAATTACTTAAATCCATTTTTAAGTGTATATTTTTAAGCTTCTTCTACAGAAACTAAATGTTCAACTTTCTTAACCATACCAAGGATATTTGGTGTGGCATCGTGCTCTACAACTTGTCCTATTTTTTTAAGACCTAAAGCTAATAATGTTAACTTTTGTCTTTTAGTACGATTGATTGCACTTTTTACTTTCTTTACTTTAATCTTTGCCATCTTGTCCTTGATTATCCGTTAAATACTTTTTCAAGTGAAATTCCACGCTCTTTAGCTACAGACTTAGCATCTCTTAACTGTAATAAAGCATCAAAAGTTGCTTTTACTACATTATGAGGGTTAGATGATCCTTGAGACTTAGATAATACATCATGTACACCTACAGCTTCAAGAACAGTTCTAACAGCACCACCTGCAATTACACCTGTACCAGGTGCTGCTGGGATTATGTTAACTCTAGCTCCACCATACTTACCTTTTTGTTCGTGTGGCAATGTTCCTTTAATAATAGGAATTCTTACTAAGTTCTTCTTAGCATCTTCTACAGCTTTAGCAATTGCAGTAGCAACATCTTTAGACTTACCTAAACCTTGTCCTACAACTCCTGCTTCGTCACCTACAACAACAATAGCAGAAAAACCAAATGCTCTACCACCTTTTGTTACCTTAGTTACACGCTGTACACCAACCAAACGATCTTTAAGATCTAATCCTCCTGGTTTTACTAATTCTGCGTTTTTATATTTTTGATACATAATGTCTTAAAATTTAAGTCCTGCTTCTCTAGCACCTTCTGCTAATGATTTTACTCTTCCATGATATAAATAACCACCTCTATCAAAAGAAATAGTTTCAACACCAGCTTTGATAGCTTTTTCTGCAACAGATTTACCAACTAAAGCAGCAACTTCTGTTTTGTTTCCTTTAGACTTTGCAATGTCTTTGTCTCTAGAGGATGCAGCAGCTAAAGTTTTACCAGTTACATCATCTACGACTTGAGCATAAATTTCTTTATTACTTCTAAAAACAGCTAATCTTGGTCTTGCTTCAGTACCAGATACTACCTTACGGATTCTGTTTTTAATTCTTATTCTTCTTTCGTTCTTTGTCAATGCCATAACTTAATTATTAAGCTGATTTACCTGCTTTTCTTCTAATTTCTTCACCAACAAACTTGATACCTTTTCCTTTGTAAGGCTCTGGCTTACGGAAACCACGAATCTTCGCAGCTACTTGACCAACTAATTGTTTGTCGAAAGACGTTAATTTAACTATTGGATTTTTACCTTTTTCTGAAATTGTCTCAACTTTTACTTCTGGAGCAATGTCCAAAACAATATTATGAGAAAATCCTACGGCTAAATCTAATTTTTGTCCTTGATTTGATGCTCTATAACCTACACCTACTAATTCTAATTCCTTAGTAAATCCGTTAGAAACACCTTCTATCATGTTAGCAATTAACGCTCTATAAAGACCGTGTTTTGCTCTATGGTTCTTTTTTTCAGAAGTACGTGATAATGTAATTGTACCGTCTTCTTGTTTTATTTCAACATCTGAATACTCTTGAGTTAATTCACCTAATTTACCTTTTGCAGTAATTACGTTATCCTTAATCTCAACTGTTACACCTTCAGGAACTGTTATTGGGTTTTTACCTATTCTTGACATAATTTCCTGTTTTTAGTAAACGTAACACAATACTTCGCCACCAACGTTTTCTCTTTGCGCTTGCTTACCAGTCATCACTCCGTGAGACGTAGAAACAATTGCAATACCTAAACCATTTAAGATTCTTGGCATTTCGTTAGCACCAGCATATTTACGTAAACCTGGTTTACTGATTCTTTGAATTTTTTTGATAACAGACTCTTTTGTGTCTTTGTTATACTTCAAGGCAATTTTAATTGAACCTTGAGCAGTTGACTTGTCATCAAACTTGTAACTTAAAATAAAGCCCTGATCGAACAATATTTTAGTTAACTCTTTTTTTAAGTTAGATGCAGGAATCTCAACCACTCTGTGGTTAGCCTTAACTGCATTTCTAACTCGCGTTAAATAATCCGCTATTGGATCTGTATACATAGTTATTAATTTGCGGTAGCGGTTTTCGACACTATTGTCAAACCTGAAACCAATTTATAATTCTACTCGATAATCGAGATTTACCAACTTGCTTTCTTAACACCAGGAATTAATCCTTTGTTAGCCATTTCTCTAAACATTACACGTGAGATACCAAATTGTCTCATATAACCTTTTGGTCTTCCTGTAAGTTTACAACGGTTGTGCATACGTATTGGTGATGCATTTTTAGGTAACTTTTGTAATGCGTCATAATCTCCAGCTTCTTTTAAAGCCTTTCTTTTTTCTGCATATTTAGCTACCGTTTTTGCACGCTTCACCTCACGAGCTTTCATTGATTCTTTAGCCATAATTAATTCTTTTTAAATGGTAATCCTAATTCTGTTAATAATGACTTTGCTTCTTTATCAGTATCAGCAGAAGTCACAAATGTGATATCCATACCAGATATTTTATTGATTTTATCAATATCAATTTCTGGGAAAATAATTTGTTCTACAACACCTAAGTTATAGTTTCCACGTCCATCAAAACCTGTAGCTTTGATACCGCCAAAATCTCTAACTCGTGGTAAAGCTGAAGTCACTAAACGATCTAAGAACTCATACATTTGCTCTCCTCTTAATGTTACTTTAGCACCAATTGGCATGCCTTTACGTAACTTAAAAGATGCAACATCTTTCTTAGACATTGTGTGTATAGCTTTCTGTCCAGATATTTTAGTAAGCTCTTCTACTGCGTGATCGATTAATTTCTTATCCGCAACAGCTGCACCAACACCTTTAGATATTACTATCTTAGTAAGCTTAGGAACTTGCATTACATTTTTATATCCAAATTCTTCCGTAAGAGCAGGAACAACTTTGTCCTTATACTCTTGTTTTAATCTTGCAACGTAAGCCATAATTAAATTACTTCATTAGATTTTTTAGAAAATCTTACTTTGTTATCTCCATCCATTCTATATCCAACTCTAGTTGTTTCACCTTTTGAGTTTAACAACGATAAGTTTGAGATATGAATTGATGCTTCTTTCTCTACAATTCCACCTTGAGGGTTTTGTGCACTTGGTTTCGTATGTTTCTTAACCATGTTTACACCTTCTACGATGGCTTTGTTCTTATCTATTAATACTTTAAGCACTTTACCTTCAGATCCTTTATGATCTCCAGCAATCACTTTTACTGTATCTCCTGATTTTATTTTAAGCTTTGTCATCTTATTTATCAATTAAAGCACTTCTGGTGCTAATGATACAATTTTCATGAATTGTTTATCACGAAGTTCTCTTGCTACAGGACCAAAAACACGCGTTCCTCTCATTTCCCCTTGAGGGCCTAAAAGTACACATGCGTTGTCGTCAAATCTAATGTAAGATCCATCAGGACGTCTTACTTCTTTAGCTGTACGTACAACAACTGCTGTAGAAACAGCACCTTTTTTAATACTTCCATTTGGAGTGGCATCTTTAACAGATACTACAATTTTATCTCCAACTGAAGCATATCTTCTTTTTGTTCCTCCTAGTACACGGATAGTTAAAACTTCCTTTGCACCAGTGTTATCAGCTACTTTTAATCTTGATTCTTGTTGTACCATAATTACTTCGCTCTTTCAATTATTTCTACTAATCTCCAACACTTTGATTTACTCATAGGTCGTGTTTCCATGATCTTTACAGTATCTCCTTCGTTGCAGTCGTTTGTCTCATCGTGTGCGACATATTTCTTAGTCTTTAACACGAATTTTCCATACATAGGGTGCTTTACTTTTTTAACTTCAGCAACTACAATAGATTTCTCCATTTTGTTACTAGTTACTATCCCTATACGTTCTTTTCTTAAGTTTCTTTTTTCCATCTTTCAGCAGAATACAATTATTGTACTTCTCTATTAGTTAATTCTGTTGCCACTCTAGCTACTGTGCGACGTGCAACTCGTAACTGTATTGGATTATCTAAAGGAGATATAGCGTGAGCCAATTTTAGGTCCGTATAACTCTTTTTAGTCTCACTAAGTTTCTCTTGTAACTCAGCTGTTGAAAGCTGTTTAATTTCTGATTGCTTCATAATACTTTTCTATTAAGCTTCGTAATCTCTAGCTATGATAAACTTAGTTTTTACCGGAAGTTTCTGAGCTGCTAAACGTAATGCTTCTTGAGCTACGTCTAATGGCACTCCACTTATTTCAAATAACATACGTCCAGGTTTTACAACAGCTGCCCAATATTCTACACCACCTTTACCTTTACCCATACGTACTTCAAGAGGTTTCTTTGTAATAGGCTTGTCTGGAAAAATTTTAATCCATAACGATCCTTCTCTTTTCATGTAACGAGTAGCCGCAATACGTGCTGCTTCTATTTGACGTGCAGTTATAAAAGTTGACTCTAAAGATTTAATACCGAAAGTACCATTTGATAATAAATGACCTCTTCCCGCATTTCCTTTCATACGTCCTTTTTGCTGCTTACGAAATTTTGTTCTTTTAGGCTGTAACATTTTTTCTTTTCTTTAAAAAATTACTTTCTACGACGAGATTGGTTCTTGTTTCCACCACGTCCACCTTTACCTTTTTGTTTAGATAAGCCAACTAATGGAGATAATTCTCTTTTCCCATATACTTCGCCTTTCATAATCCAAACTTTGATACCCAATCTACCATAAGTAGTATGCGCTTCAACTAGAGCATAATCAATATCAGCTCTAAAAGTAGATAAAGGAATACGTCCTTCTTTATAGTGCTCAGAACGTGCCATTTCAGCTCCGTTTAAACGACCACTAATTTGAATTTTGATTCCTTCAGCATTCATACGCATAGCTGCAGCGATAGCCATTTTAATTGCACGTCTGTATGAAATTCGGCTTTCAATTTGACGCGCAACACTTGCTGCTACTAAATGTGCATCTAGTTCAGGTCTTTTAATCTCAAAGATGTTCAATTGAACCTCTTTACCCGTAATTTTCTTAAGCTCTTCTTTTAACTTATCTACCTCTTGACCACCTTTACCGATAATAATACCAGGTCTAGCAGTAGTGATAGTAACGGTTACAAGTTTAAGCGTACGCTCAATAATTACTCTACTTACACTAGCTTTAGATAAACGAGCATGAATATACTTTCTAACCTTATCGTCTTCGGCAAGTTTATCACCATAATCGTTTCCTCCGTACCAGTTAGATTCCCATCCTCTGATAATTCCTAAGCGATTTCCGATTGGATTTGTCTTTTGTCCCATATCTCTATCTTAGCTTTGTGTTTTATTTAATGCATCTACCACAACTGTTACGTGGTTAGATCTCTTTCTAATTCTGTGAGCTCTACCTTGAGGTGCAGGGCGTAATCTCTTTAACATAGACCCACCATCTACTCTAATCTCTTTGATATAAAGCTTTGCTTCTTCAACATCAGCATCTTCGTTTTTTGCTTGCCAGTTTGCAATTGCAGACATAACCAATTTCTCTAAACGACGAGACGCTTCTTTTTGGCTAAATCTAAGAATCTGAAGAGCTTTCTCTGCCTTCTCACCTCTTACTAAATCCGCTACTAAACGCATTTTTCTTGGTGATGTAGGACAGTTATTTAGCTTTGCAAAAGCAACCTGCTTTTTCTCAGCCTTAATAGCTTCCGCCATTTGTTTTTTACGACTTCCCATGATTCTTATTTTTTACCTTTATTCTTAGCACCTGCATGACCTCTAAAAGATCGTGTTGGTGAAAATTCTCCTAATTTGTGACCTACCATATTCTCAGTAACATAAACTGGTACAAATTGACGACCGTTGTGAACAGCTATAGTCTGACCAACGAAATCTGGAGAAATCATTGATGCTCTAGACCAAGTCTTAATTACCGTCTTTTTGTTTGAAGCTACATTCTCTGCAACTTTCTTTTCTAATTTATAGTGGATATAAGGTCCTTTTTTTAATGAACGTGCCATACTATCTTAATTATTTCTTTCTACGTTCTACAATATACTTATTACTCGCTTTAGTTTTAGAACGTGTTCTATAACCTTTAGCAGGAATACCGTTTCTAGATCTTGGATGACCACCTGCAGATTTTCCTTCACCACCACCCATTGGATGATCAACTGGATTCATTACTACTGGTCTTACTCTTGGACGTCTTCCTAACCATCTGCTTCTACCTGCTTTACCAGATACAAGTAATTGATGATCAGAATTAGATACAACTCCAATAGTTGCCATACATGTTACTAAAATCATTCTAGTTTCTCCAGAAGGTAATTTCACTGTTGCGAATCTACCATCTCTTGCCATTAACTGAGCAAATGCACCTGCACTACGCGCCATAACAGCACCTTGACCAGGACGTAACTCTATACAAGAAATAATTGTACCTAAAGGTATTTCACTAAGTGGCATTGCATTTCCAATTTCTGGAGCAACACCAGTTTCACCAGAAACAATTTTTTGACCTACTTGTAAACCATTCTGAGCGATAACGTAACGTTTCTCTCCATCTTGATAATTAAGTAAAGCAATAAATGCTGTTCTGTTTGGATCGTACTCGATTGTCTTAACTTCTGCTGGAATCCCAGTTTTGTTACGTTTAAAATCGATAATACGATACTTTCTCTTATGACCTCCACCCATATGGCGCATGGTCATTTTTCCTCGATTGTTTCTACCACCAGATCGTTTTTTCGGAGCGAGTAAACTCTTTTCCGGCTTATCAGTAGTGATGGCATCGAATCCATTTACTACTCTAAATCGCTGAGCTGATGTGATTGGTTTTAATTTTCTAACTGACATTTTCGTCTAATTACATGTTAGCGTATAAATCTATTGTCTCACCTTCCGCCAGTTGTACAATTGCCTTCTTAACAGCATTTGTTTTACCATGTTGAACACCCGTTTTTGTAAAACGAGTTCTTCTTTCTGGACGGACATTTATCGTACGAACTTTTTCAACAGAAACTCCATAAGCAGCTTCCACTGCTTTTTTGATTTCTACCTTGTTCGCCTTTGTATTCACTTCAAATGCATATGCATTTAACAACTCACTTTGCATGGTTGCCTTTTCAGTGATGATAGGTTTTATTAAGATACTCATCTGTTCTATTTACTTAAGTTCGATTCAATTCCTTCTAACGCACCTTCTAAAAGAATAACTTTATTAGCATTCATTATTTTATAAGTGCTTAATTCTGAAGCTGTTACAACTTCAGAGCCTTTAAAATTGCGTGATGACAAATATACATTATTATTTGAGCCACCCAACACAATAAGAGATTTTTTGTTTTCTACCTCTAAAGCCTTTAAAACATTGATAAAGTTTTTAGTTTTTGGAGCTTCAAAATTGAAGTCTTCCATTACCATAATTGACTTATCATTTGCCTTAATACTTAATGCAGATTTACGTGCTAATCGCTTTACGTTTTTGTTTAATTTAAAACCGTAATTTCTTGGTCTAGGACCAAACATACGACCACCACCTTTAAATACACCAGACTTAATAGAACCTGCACGTGCTGTACCAGTTCCTTTTTGTTTCTTAATCTTACGTGTACTACCAGTAATTTCTGCTCTTTCTTTTGCCTTATGCGTTCCTTGTCTTTGATTTGCTAAGTATTGCTTAACATCTAAATAGACTGCATGATTATTAGGCTCTATAGCATATACGTCTTTAGAAAGCTCAGCTTTTCTACCCGTATCTTTTCCGTTTATATCTAAAACTGCTACTTTCATTACTTCTCAATAATTACATAAGAATTTTTGTGACCAGGAACACATCCTTTTACAACAAGCAAGTTCTTTTCTGGAACTACTTTATAAACTCTTAAATTTTGAACTTTTACTGTTTCGCCACCCATTCTTCCGGCCATCTTCATTCCTTTGAATACTCTCGCAGGATAAGAAGCTGCACCAATAGAACCTGGAGCTCTTAAACGGTTATGTTGACCGTGTGTTGCTTGACCTACACCAGCAAAGCCATGACGTTTTACAACACCTTGAAAACCTTTACCTTTAGAAGTTCCTGCAACATCCACAAATTCACCTTCAGTGAATTGTTCTACAGTGATTGCATCACCTAATTTGTACTCCTCACCAAAACCTTTGAATTCAACAACTTTGCGTTTTACAGAAGTACCCGCTTTTTTAGCATGACCTAAGTCTGCTTTAGTAGCGCTTTTTTCTGTCGCGTCATCGAAACCTAATTGAAGGGCTGAATAACCATCCACTTCTTCAGTTCTGACTTGGGTAACGATACATGGTCCAGCTTCGATTACTGTACATGGAATATTCTTTCCATTTTCATCGAAAATGCTGGTCATACCGATTTTTTTTCCAATTAACCCAGACATATTTATTATTTATTAATTATTATTTGTTATTAAAACTCAAGGCTGAAAATACGTTTCAGCCTTGAATTGTATTTTTTACCGTCTTTCCCTCGCTCGCAGCTCAGGACATGTTACTAATCAATTACACCTTGATTTCAACTTCTACTCCACTTGGTAATTCAAGTTTCATTAAAGCATCAATTGTTTTAGAAGATGAAGAGTAAATATCTAATAATCTCTTGTAAGAGCTTAATTGAAATTGTTCTCTAGACTTCTTATTTACGTGTGGTGAACGTAACACAGTGAAAATCTTTTTGTGTGTTGGTAATGGAATTGGACCCGTTACTACAGCACCTGTACTTTTTACTGTTTTTACAATCTTATCAGCAGACTTGTCCACTAAGTTGTGATCGTAAGATTTTAATTTTATTCTGATTTTTTGACTCATTTTATTAAGATTTACGATTCAACTCCTTTAGCTGCTGCAATTACTTCTTCTGAAACATTTTTAGGTGTTTCTGCATAGTGAGAAAATTCCATTGTTGATGTGGCTCTACCTGAAGACAATGTTCTTAATGTAGTTACATAACCAAACATTTCAGATAAAGGAACAGTAGCTTTTACAGTTTTTGCACCAGCTCTATCACCCATATCACTTACTTGACCTCTTCTTCTATTTAAATCACCTACAATATCACCCATGTTTTCTTCAGGAGTAATTACCTCAAGCTTCATGATAGGTTCCATTATAACCGCTTTTGCTGCTCTTGCTGAATTTTTAAATCCAAGCTTAGCAGCTAATTCGAATGATAATTGATCAGAATCGACATCATGATAAGATCCATCTTTCAATGTCACTTTCATAGCATCTACCTCAAAACCTGCTAATGGTCCATTGATCATTGCCATTTTAAATCCTTTTTCAATTGAAGGGATAAATTCTTTAGGAACGTTACCACCTTTAATAATAGATTCAAACTGAAGACCTACAACACCTTCATCTGCTGGCTCAATCGTAAATACGATATCAGCAAATTTACCACGACCACCAGATTGTTTTTTATAAACTTCTCTATGATCTGCAGACTGTGTAATAGCTTCTTTATATTCTACTTGTGGCTGACCTTGGTTAACCTCAACTTTGAATTCTCTTTTTAAACGATCAACAATTACATCTAAGTGCAACTCACCCATGCCAGAAATAATAGTCTGACCTGAAGCCTCGTCTGAACGTACAGTAAATGTTGGATCTTCTTCAGCTAACTTAGCTAAACCGATACCTAATTTATCAACATCTGCTTTAGTCTTAGGCTCAACCGCGATACCAATTACCGGATCAGGGAAGTCCATAGATTCTAAAACGATAGGATGCTTTTCAGCTGTTAATGTATCCCCTGTTTTGATAGATTTAAATCCAACAGCAGCTCCAATATCTCCAGCTTCGATAAAATCAATTGCATTTTGCTTGTTAGCATGCATTTGGTAAATACGAGAAATACGTTCTTTTTTACCAGAACGGTTATTTAACACATAAGAACCTGCATCTAAACGACCAGAATACGCTCTAAAAAATGCCAAACGACCTACGAAAGGATCTGTAGCAATTTTAAATGCTAAAGCAGCGAATGGCTCCTTTACATCTGGCTTACGAATTTCTTCTTGATCTGTATCTGGGTTTACACCTACAATACCTTCTTTATCTGTTGGAGAAGGCAAGTAGCGACATACAGCATCTAATAAAAATTGTACACCTTTATTTTTGAAAGCAGAACCACATACCATAGGAATGATTGCCATATCCATAACAGCAGCTCTAAGCGCAGCATGCACTTCGTCTTCTGTAATAGAATCTTCATCTTCCATGAACTTTTCTAGTAAGTTCTCATCGTAGCTAGCTACTTCTTCAATAAGTAATGCTCTATATTTTCTAGCTTCAGCTTTAAGCTCTTCTGGAATTTCGATAACATCAAAAGTTGCCCCTTGAGTTTCATCATGCCATACAATAGCCCTATTCTTAACTAAATCTATAATACCTTTAAAGTCATCTTCATCACCAATGTTTAAAACGATTGGCACAGCGTTAGACTTTAACATGTCTTTTACTTGTTGACAAACACCTAAAAAGTCAGATCCTTGACGGTCCATTTTATTAACGAAACCAATTCTTGGAACTTTATAGTTATCAGCTAATCTCCAGTTAGTTTCAGATTGTGGTTCAACACCATCAACTGCACTAAACAGGAATACTAAACCATCAAGCACACGTAATGAACGATTTACCTCAACGGTAAAATCAACGTGACCAGGTGTGTCAATTATATTAAAATGATATCCTTTTGTTTCTGGTGTTGGCTCTCCATTTTCAATTGGAAATTTCCATGTACAAGTTGTAGCAGCAGAAGTAATTGTAATACCTCTTTCTTGCTCTTGCTCCATCCAGTCCATTGTTGCAGCACCATCATGCACTTCACCAATTTTATGAGAAACACCCGTATAATAAAGAATACGTTCTGTTGTAGTGGTTTTACCCGCATCAATATGCGCAGCAATACCTATATTTCTTGTGAATTTTAAATCTCTTGCCATTTCTTATTAAAATCTAAAGTGAGAGAATGCTTTGTTTGCTTCAGCCATTTTATGAGTATCAACTCTTTTCTTAACGGCTGCACCTTCTTCTTTAGCTGCAGCTAATACTTCTGCCGCTAAACGTTGTGCCATAGATTTTTCGTTTCTTTTACGAGAATAGCTTATTAACCATTTCATCGCAGTTGAAACTTTACGGTCTGGACGAATTTGCATTGGAATTTGGAATGTTGCACCACCAACACGACGGCTACGTACTTCTACGTGAGGCATCACATTAGACAAAGCTTCTTTCCAAATTTCTAAAGCTGTTTTTTCGTCATCATTTTTTTTCTCCTCAACAATATCAATTGCATCGTAGAATACTTTAAAAGCTACAGACTTTTTACCGTCCCACATCATCATGTTAACAAAACGCGTAACAAGTTGATCGTTAAATTTTGGATCTGGTAAAAGCGGTCTCTTTTTTGCTGCTCTTTTTCTCATGTCTTCTTCTTAAAGTTTTAAATTACTTTTTAGGGCGTTTTGCACCATACTTAGATCTACGTTGAGTCCTTCCAGCAACACCTGCTGTATCCAAAGCACCACGAACGATGTGATATCTAACACCTGGCAAATCTTTTACCCTTCCACCTCTAACCAATACTATCGAGTGCTCTTGTAAATTGTGACCTTCTCCACCGATGTATGCATTTACTTCGTTACCGTTTGTTAAACGAACCCTTGCTACCTTACGCATTGCTGAGTTAGGTTTTTTAGGTGTCGTTGTATAAACACGAGTACATACACCACGTCTCTGAGGACACGAATCTAAAGCAGCCGATTTACTCTTCTTGGTTATTTTGGCTCTTCCTTTTCGTACTAATTGTGAAATTGTTGGCATATATTTCTATATAAAATTTTATTTAACCCTCACTTTTGAGGGCTGCAAAGGTAGGAATTAATATCAATTATTCAAATAGTTGAGAATTTATTTTTTAAAGAAATTTCAAGTTTCATTTTATACATATATAATATGGTCTATTTTTACGTTATCATTTGAGTTATTCCATTAATATTTAATGACACTTTCAAAACAATTTTTACTTCTTCTGCTCTTGGTTTTTGCAAACCAAATGATGAGTCAATCTCTGAGTTTGAAAGTTGAAGGAGAAAATAAAATTAAAACTACCGTCATCGATTCCTTAGGATACGTAAAGTATTTTGATAATTATATAAATCTAGAAACAGAATTAAAAACTCTCAAAGACAAACTGACCAGACTAGGCTATATTGATACAAATATTGAAGGCATCTCAAAACAGAACGATACGCTTTTTAAAGCTCTATTTTTTTTAGGTAAAAAAGTTAATACCATTAGAATTAATTATGACTCTAATTTTAATACTGATTTATTAAGCTTCATCTACCATAAGAATGGAAATGGTTTTTTTGAAATAGACATAAGTCAACTTGAAAGTTCTCTTAATAAATTGAATGTAATTATTGCCGAAGAAGGTGATCCGTTTTCCACGCTTCAACTTATAAACATTTCTAAACTCAATTCTAATCTAATTTCTGCTGACTTAAATATTGTAAACAATCAAAAAAGGCGCATCGATAAAATCATTGTTAAAGGCTATGAAAAATTTCCTAAATCATACATCAAACGATTTATGAAATTGAGAACAGGAAAATCATTCAACCTAAATGCCATTCAAGATAAAGTTGAACTGCTAGAAGATTTGCGTTTCGCTAATAAAATTAAAGATCCAGAAGTTCTATTTACTAAAGACTCTACTACACTATATATATATGTAGAAAAAGCAAGAACAAATAACTTTGACGGATTCCTTGGTTTTGGCACTAATGAAAACACAAACAAGATAGAGTTTGATGGTTACTTAGACCTCAGATTAATAAACAATCTCAACTTTGGTGAGACCTTAAATCTTTTCTACAAAAGTGATGAGATTGATCAGCAAACCTTTAAAGTTGATGCTGATTTACCTTATATGTTTGGCTCTCCAATTGGACTCCAATTTGGACTAAAGATTTTTAGAAAAGATTCCACCTTCTCGAATGCTAGTCAGAATGCTAAGCTAAATTATCAAATTAATGCGCAGCATAGAATTGGCGCAGGTATAACTTCAACTAATTCTACAAATCTTTTAGAGGATGATACAGCAATCTTGAATGATTATAAAACAAATTATTACACATTTAATTACAACATCACAAAGTCACAATTTTACGATCCTTTATTTCCTATTAATTTTTGGTTCGATTTATCTTCTGGTTTTGGTGATAGAGAAAATGATTTAGGTAGCCAATCTCAAACCATTTTTAATCTTGATACTTATAAAATTTTTAATCTAAATAATAAGAATAGTATTTACACCAGATTAAATGGAGCTATTTTAACTTCGGATGATTATTTAGATAATGAACTATTTCGTTTTGGTGGTATTAACTCTATTAGAGGTTTTGAAGAAAATAGCTTAGTTGCTAATCTATATGGAGTCATAAATACAGAATACCGTTATCGACTTAGTAATAGCATTTATGTGCACTCAGTTATTGACGCGGCTTATTTTGAAAATCAAATAACAGGCAGTAAGCAAAAACTATTTGGTTTTGGCTTTGGAATTGGCTTGTTAACCAATTCAGGATTATTTAGATTGAATTACTCTAGTGGAAAAACAGAGAATAGACAATTCAAGTTATCAGACTCAAAAGTACATGTGAGTTTAACCGCTACTTTTTGATTAAAAATTAAATTAAAAACCATAAATTTGTTACGCTAAAGAAAAGAAAATTATTATGGTTAAAAAATTACTATTTGTTGTTTTAATAGTATCTAATTTTGCATATTCTCAAAATACCGTAGGTACAATTTCTATTACGGAAGACGCCTATGAAGGCTACACCTTATTCACTACACATTTAAAATCTTACCTTATAAATAACTGCGGTGAGTTAATTAATGAATGGACGAGCACATATTTACCAGGTAATTCAGTATATCTTCTACCTAATGGTAATTTATTAAGAGCTGGTCGTATAACAGACAGTATGAGCAACATAAATTTTGGTGGTACTGGTGGTGTTGTAGAATTATTTGATTGGGATGGTAACCTTTTATGGTCTTATATTTATTTCTCTAATGATTTTAGACAACACCATGATGTGTACCCTTTACCAAATGGAAATGTTTTAATGCTTGCTGCTACAGTAATTAACCAAACTGATGCCATACAAGCAGGAAGAAACCCATTATTTTTACCAGACAATGAAATCTACAATGAGCAAATTTTAGAATTAGAACCTGTCGGAACAAATCAGGCTAATATAGTTTGGGAATGGAATATAAAAGACCATCTTATCCAAGATTTAGATAATACAAAAGATAATTTTGGTGTTGTTGAAGATAATCCTCAATTGGTAGATATTAATTTCTTTAATGGTTTAAATGGTGCTAACAATTGGCTACATATTAACTCCATGCAATATGACGAAACTTTAGATCAAATTGTTTTAAGCTCAAGACACTTAAGCGAAGTTTGGGTAATCGATCATTCAACGACAACAGCTGAAGCTGCAACAAACTCTGGTGGAACTTATGGTAAAGGTGGGGATCTTCTATATCGTTGGGGAAACCCACAAGCATATAAGCAAGGAACAGTAAATGACAGAAAATTGTTTGGCCAACATTATCCGCATTTCATTCCTTCTGGATTACCTAATGAAGGGAAAATAATACTCTTTAATAATGGTTTTCAAAGAACTCCAAGTTTCTCTCAAGTAGACATTATTACCCCTCCAGTAGTTAGTCCAGGTGTTTATCAATATACACCTAATACAGCTTATGGTCCTGTAAACTCAGATTACACTTACACCGATTTATCTTCAGATCCTTCAGAATTCTATACTGCTATCCTAAGTAGTGCGCAACAATTACCTAATGGTCATATTTTGGTTTGCGAAGGTATAGACGGGAATGTTTTTGAATTAGACGCAAGTGACAATAAGGTATGGGAATATATAAACCCTATTCATAATGTTACTGGTAATACCACTAACCAAGGTGACCCTCCAAATGGTAGTCGACTTTTTAGAGCTATAAAATACCCTACAGATTATCCTGGATTTAATGGTAGAGATTTAACTCCTGGAATACCATTAGAAGGAAATCCCGATTTAACCCCTTGTAATAATTTGAGTGTATCTGATTTTGAAAATTCAATTGTAAATGTATATCCTAACCCTACAAAAGATATAATTTATGTAAGCTCAATCAACACGATAGACAAAATTGAAGTTTACAATACTTTAGGTCATAAAATAAAAGAAACTCATAATAAATATGTAAATCTAGCCAAGCAAGCTAGTGGAATATATTTCTTGAAAATTTATTCTCAAAATAGCACAATTAGCAAAAAAATATTAAAACATTAGAGTTTATATTTTGATGATTTAAATATAGATTTTCCCAATCTAAAACTTCCTTAATTACTTCGTAACTAACTGAGCAACATTGGTTAGCCTAAATTTTCATTAAACACATTCGTTGCGTTAATCTTTATGTTAAATTAACATAAGAGTTAGGTAATCCTTAATTTTAACTTAAAAAAATTCAATAATTCTTGTTTGTTTAACAATTTATTATGAATTTTACAAGAACTAATTATCAACTATAATAAATTATGAAAATCAATTTCAAAGGAATTTTGACGCTATTCCTAGCGTTAATTGTGCAATTATCTTTTGCACAAGAAAAAACAGTTTCTGGTACAGTTTCAGACGAATCAGGGCTTCCATTACCAGGTGTAAACATTCTTGTTAAAGGAACTACCAATGGTAAGCAAACAGACATAGATGGTAAGTATACTATTGATGTTAATGTTGGGGACGTTTTAGTATTCTCTTATGTTAGTTTTGCAACTCAATCTATTACAGTAGGAGAGGCAAACACTATAAATGTTACCCTTAAAGAGGATGTTTCTGTATTAGACGAAGTAGTTATTACTGCATTAGGTCTAGAGAAAAAGAAAGACGATGACCTTAGTTCTACATCTATTGTAAAAGTAGATCAATTAAAGAAGTCTGGTGAAGCTGGTGTTTTACAAGCGCTATCAGGTAAAACTTCTGGAGTTAATATCACGAGAAACTCAGGTGATCCTGGAGCTGGTGCTTATATCCAGATTCGTGGACAAAATACCATATTAGGTGATAGCAGTCCATTAATAGTAGTTGACGGAGCTATTGTTTCTAACAATTCTATTGGAGGTGGAACAGGTGGTGTTGTACAACAATCGCGTTTAAATGATATTAACCAAGAAGATATTGAGTCTATTTCTGTATTAAAAGGTGCTTCTGCTGCTGCTGTTTACGGTACTGGTGCTGCAAATGGTGTAATTGTTATTAAAACTAAACGTGGCTCTAGAGGAGGTAAAAGATGGAATATAGAATATAAAAATAGTTTTTCATTTGACCAAGTTAATGTTGAATGGGAAAAACAAGGCATTTACGGACAAGGAAATGGTGGTGTTGATCATTTAACAGGATCTGGTTTATCTAATACTGGTAACACTTATGGTGGACGAATAGATGCAAGATCTGGTGCTGCTGATGTAATAGATACTAGTGGGGCTTATTTCGAAGCTGCTAATGGAACTCTTTATTATCCTGTTACTCAGAGAAATTCTACAGCGGTATATAACAAAGCTAACAGAGATGCCGTATTTAAAACGGGGGTAACCAATGAAAACAATATTAGTTTCAGTCATTCTGGTGACGATTCTAGAACATTTGTTAGTTTATCTAACTGGGATCAAGATGGTATTTACAACGGAGCATCCGATTACAGAAGAACTAGTGTAAGATTAAACAGTGATGTTGATTTTTCAGATCGATTTACTTTAAAGTTATCATCAACATATATAGATATAGAATCTAATAGAGTACAAACTGGATCTAACCTTAATGGATTATATCTTGGATACCTAAGAACATCTCCAGATTTTGATATTAGAGATTATGTAGGTACACATTTTGATGCAGCAGGTATTCCAACACCAAACTCTCATAGAGGTTACAGACAACATTTAGGATCTAGAAGAACGTTTAATGCTACAGATGGTACGTTTAGCTACAATTCACCATCATACAACAATCCTTTATGGACAACTAATAAGCAAAAGAATTTAAACGATGTAAGTCGTTTTATAATTGCGCCAGAGGCTAACTTCAAAATTAATGATAACCTATTATTAACAGGACGTTACAGTATGGATTATTACCAAGATAACCGTTTAAGTTACGAACCAGCTGGTTCTGCTGGTGATGGTACAAATGGTGAATATGAAGAAGATAGAATAACAGAATCTAACCAAAATATTAATCTTTTCCTTACTGGTAATTTTGATATTATGGATGATTTAAGAATGGATTTTACAGTTGGAACTCAATTTTTTCAGAGAAAATACAAACGTTTATCTTCTGAAGAATCTAACTTTACTAACCCAGACGAAATATTCTTAAATGGTGGTAATGCTGTATCTACTAATTCTAATTTTGATGATTATATTCTTAAAACTAGAAAATCTGGTGCATTTGCAGTATTGAATTTCGATTACAAAAATGAGTTTTTATTTGAACTTACTGCTAGAGGTGAATATTTATCTGAACTACCAAATGCAGGCATGATATTTTACCCAAGTGCATCTGCAGGTTGGAACTTTACTAAATATTTAGAAAACTCAGATTGGTTCTCATTTGGTAAGCTAAGAGCTTCTTATGGTGAAGTTGGTATTGGACCGGACGCATACAAAACTGATAACTATTTAACTACAGGTGGTGTAGGTTCTGGTTGGGGTGATGGTTATGATGGTGCTTCTTACGGTAATCCACTTACTCGAGCTTCACTTAGAGGAAACCCAGATTTAAAAGAAGAGCGTGTTAAAGAAATGGAAATCGGTTTTGATACTCGTTTCTTTGATAATAGATTAAGCTTATCAGCAACCTATTATGACAGAACTACAGAAGATGCATTATTAGAATTACCTATTCCTAACTCTACAGGTTTTGACAGCCAAGTATTAAATGCTGCACAAATCTCTAATAAAGGTATTGAATTAGATTTATCTGGTAAAATCATCAATAATGCAGATTTACAATGGAATATGAATATCAGTTATACAAAGAATACAAGTCTTGTTGAAGATATGGCAGGTAGTGCTTTCTTTGGTCTAAATGGTTTTACATCTAACTCATCTGGTGTTGCAGAAGGACAACCTTTTGGAATTATAAGAGGTACACGATATGCTAGAGATGATAATGGTGATTATATTTTAAATGCAAATGGATTCCCTACTGCTTCACCAACTACAGATTTTATAAGTGACCCTAATCCAGACTGGAGAGGTGGTTTAGGAACTTCTGTTTCATATAAAGGGTTTACTTTATCTGCTCAATTTGAGACTTCTCAAGGTAATGATGTATGGAATGGTACTAGAGGTGTATTAACACACTTTGGTATTCACCCAGACACAGCTGTTGAAACTGTTGCATCTCAAGACTTAGTTACTGCTGGTGGAGATATAATACCTGCAGGTACTACGTTCAGAGGAATTGAGCGAGATTTTGGTGCAGGACCAGTTGCTATTAACCAAGATTGGTGGCAAGGTAATGGTGGTGGATTTGGTGATGTTGGAGAAAACTTCCACGAAGATGCGTCATGGACGAGATTAAGAGAAGTTTCTTTATTTTACACTTTACCAAGAGATATTGTTTCTAAAATAGGCATGACTAATGCAGAGATTGGAGTGACAGGACGTAATTTAGTTCTATGGACAAAAGTAGAAGGATTTGACCCAGATAATAACTTAACTGGTGCATCTAAAGGTCGTGGATTAGAATACTTTAGTAACCCTGGAACAAAATCATTCTTAACAACAATAAGATTATCATTCTAATAAAAATTAAATTATTATAAAATGAAAAAAATAACATATTTATTCTCGTTTATAGTATTGGCTTTGGCATTAGCTTGCGAGTCTTATACTGAAGATTTAAATACCGACCCAAATCAATTTAGTAGTGCACCGCCAGAACTTATTATTGGGCAAGCGCAATTAGGTTGGATGCAACTTGTAACTAGCAATAATGCAAGATATGCTGGCATTTTCATGAACCATTTTACAGGTGAAGATCGACAGTACGTAGCTGTAAATCAATACTCAACTACAGCTTCAGATTATGATGATACTTGGGATGATTCTTTTGTAGATGGTATAGCAGCAGCACAATTAACTAAACAACTAGCATCTGAAGGAGGAAATACAATCCTTGTTGGTATCTCTCAAATTTGTGAGGCAGCAATTTTTGGAGAAATGGCAGCACTTTTTGGAGATATTCCATTTTCTCAAGCTAATGATGTAGAAAATTTTCCAGAACCTGCTTATGATTCACAAGCAGATGTTTTAGCTGGGATTCAAACTTTATTAGATCAGGCTATTACTAATGTTGGTTCAGCTGACGCATCTTTATATGCTGGTAATAGATTGTCTAGTGGAGCTACATGGGCTGAAGTGGCGCATTCTTTAAAAGCACGTTATTATTTAATTGCTAAAGATTATCCAAATGCTTTAATTAGTGCTCGTAATGGTATCGATACTCCAGAAAAAAGCCTAGTAACTCAACATACAACCTCTAGTGATACTGAAAATTTATATTATCAGTTTATGGTTGATGAGCGCGATGGGTATTTAGGAGCAACAGAATCTCATTTGCTACATCTGCTAAATGGTACTGCGGCAAGAGTTATTGCTACACCAGGAGATGCTGATAGATTAGATTTCTATTTTACACCTTATAGCGATGGAACTGGGCATGCGCCTAATGTTACTGATACAGGTGTATTTGCAGAAACTGCACCTATGAATATAATTTCTTATGAAGAGGTTAAATTAATTGAAGCTGAAGCTGCTAATCGTACTGGTGATGCTGGTGATGTTACAGCTTTTAATGAATTAAGAGGATATTTAGCTTCACAATATGGTGGAAGTTTCCCTGATACTGCATCTGCTTCAGCTAGTGCAGCATTACTAATGGAAATTATAGAAGAAAAATACATCACTTTAATTGGTGACCTTCAGCCATACCATGATATAAGACGTACTGCTAATATGCTAAATGTACCGCCTAAAACAGGTTCTGTTATACCACAGCGTTTTATATATCCTCAAGTAGAAATAGATGCTAACGGAAATGTTCCATCTCCTCTACCAGGATTATTTGACCCAACACCTATTAATTAAATTTTAAAGAGTTAGTTTCTTAAAATTGACAAAAGACCAGCTATGCATATAGCTGGTCTTTTTAATTATAAAATTTCAACTTTTACCTTACATTAAATTAAATAAGGAATATATACCTTTGTCAAATGAAAAATGAAACTACAATTTTTGGAATTAGAGCCATTATAGAAGCTATTAAATCTGGAAAAACTATAGATAAAGTTTTTATGCAAAAAGGATTACGAGGTGAGTTATTTCAGGAATTAGAACATTTACTTAGATCTGAAAGTATAAATTCTTCTTATGTACCTGTTGAAAAATTAAACCGCTTAACACGAGGCAATCATCAAGGTGCTGTCGCTCAAATATCACCTATTGCTTTTCATAATATTGATGACTTGGTTATGCAAGTTATAGAATCTGGTAAAACTCCATTGTTTCTTTTATTAGATCAATTAAGTGATGTTAGAAATTTTGGCGCTATTGTACGTACTGCAGAGTGTACAGGAGTAAATGGAATTATTATTCAGAAAAAAGGTGGAGCACCTATAAATGGTGATACCATTAAGACAAGTGCTGGTGCTATTTTTAAAATACCAGTTTGCAAAGTAGATCATATAAAAGATGCTGTATTCCATATGCAATCATCAGGAATTAAAGTTATTGCAGCTACTGAAAAGGCAAACGATTTTGTATATGATGTTTCTTTTAAAGAACCTTGTGCTATAATTATGGGATCTGAAGGACGAGGTATTAATCCTTCCGTTTTAAAAGTTGTTGACGCAAAAGCTAAGCTTCCAATTTTAGGTGAGATAGAATCTCTAAATGTTTCTGTAGCTTGTGGTGCATTTTTATATGAAGCAGTAAGGCAACGATCTTAAGTATTTAGTTAAAACTAGTCTTCTTTCTTCTTAAAAATATATTTGATTTTTGGCACTTGATTTTTTTCGAGTTCAGAATCAATTTCTAGTTCAACATCTTCCTCTGGTTCAAATTCAATAAAGTTTCCGTTTTCATCAAAATGACGCATAAATGGGTCATCTTCTTCATTATAATCTGGTTGCTCCCATTTGTATATTTCAGGTTTTGCAACTTGTTTTCTAAAGATTAAGGCAAAAACTAATCCTGTAATCAATCCACCTAAATGCCCTTCCCAAGACATTCCTGATTTTATAGGAAACACATACCAAATCATACTTCCATATAAAAAAATCACCATTAAAGACAATGCAATAAGCCTATAATGTTTTGCAAAAATACCTTTAAAGAAAATGAAGCTTACTAGTACATAAATCAATCCACTGGCTCCAATATGATTTCCTCCACTTCCAATTATCCATGTTAAAAGTCCGGATAATATAATGCCATACAAAATCACTTTCCACGCAATTCTTTTATAGAAATAAAACAATGCTAAAGACAATACAAAAAGCGGAATAGAATTATTGTATAAATGATTAATATCCCCATGTAAAAACGGACTTGTGAAAATTCCTAAAAGCCCTTCAATTCTTTGAGGTCTAATACCATACGCTTTAATACCATAATCCACACGTACTTGGTACCAAAACACTAACCACTCCAAAAATAAGATCATCAAAGGGTATAAGATGACATTATTAGAATATTTAAATTGTTGTGATGACATATTATGGTTTACTTCAAATTTATAACCAAAAGTTAATTCTATGAAATATTGTCAGAAGTGTTTCATTATTCTTAAAACTCTCAAACGCATTTTGTAATTTTGAGTTATGAATACTCCATTAGCTGAACGACTACGTCCTAAGATCTTAAACGACTACCTAAGTCAACAGCATTTGGTGGGCAAGGATGGCATGTTGTATCAGCAAATAAAAAGCGGAGTGATTCCGTCTTTGATACTTTGGGGACCACCAGGAATAGGAAAAACAACATTAGCGAATATTATTGCTAACGAATCTGAGCGTCCATTTTTTAAGCTTAGTGCTATAAATTCTGGTGTAAAAGATATAAGAGAAGTCATTGATAAGGCCAAAAAAAGTGGCGGATTATTTACTGCTAAAAATCCAATCTTATTTATTGACGAAATTCATCGATTTAGCAAATCGCAACAAGATTCACTCTTAGAAGCTGTAGAAAAAGGTTGGGTAACTTTAATTGGAGCAACCACAGAAAACCCTAGCTTTGAAGTCATTTCTGCACTACTCTCGCGTTGCCAAGTTTATACTTTAAATGCATTTAGTAAAGCTGATTTAGAGGCTTTACTACAACGCGCTATAAAAGAAGATGATACCATTTCAAAATTAAAAATTAAACTCAAGGAAACCGAAGCCTTGTTAAGATTCTCTGGTGGAGATGCTAGAAAATTGCTCAATATTTTTGAATTACTTGTAACGTCGTTTGATACTGAACCTATAGTTATCACGAATGAACTTGTAACAAAGCAAGTACAAAATAAAGCGGCGCGTTACGATAAAACTGGTGAGCAACATTATGATATTATTTCAGCATTTATAAAATCGATTAGAGGTAGTGACCCAAATGCGGCAGTTTATTATTTAGCTCGAATGATTGAAGGTGGCGAAGATGTGAAATTTATAGCCAGACGCTTGCTTATTTTAGCTAGTGAAGATATTGGTAACGCCAACCCAACTGCTTTAGTTATAGCAAACAACACGTTTCAGGCAGTATCTGTAATTGGTAATCCAGAATCTCGTATTATATTGAGTCAATGCACTACGTATTTAGCAAGCTCTCCAAAAAGTAATGCTGCATATGAGGCTATTAATAAAGCTCAACAATTAGTAAAAGACACTGGAGACTTGTCTGTACCTTTATCCATTAGAAATGCACCGACTAAACTGATGAAGGAATTGGGTTATGGAGACCAATACAAGTATGCACACAGTTACGACAACAACTTTGCTGAACATGAATTTTTGCCTGACGAAATTGCAAATACCAAGCTTTACAATCCAGGAAATAATGCTAGAGAACAAGCGCAACGTAATTACTTAAAAGCCCTTTGGAAAGAAAAATATGGTTATTAAATTATAATAATTCTTGAAGCGTTTTTAATTCAATAACACGTTTATAATTATGATTTCGGTGATTATCTTTGTAATCAAAATGAATGGTATCCATGCCTATATTATGAGCCCCTTCAATATCTGCTTCTAGGCTGTCACCAATCATTATACTTTCATGTGCATGAGCATCAGCTATATTTAGAGCAAAATTAAAAATTCTTGGGTTTGGTTTCTTTACGCCAACCATTTCAGAATTAGTAATACTTTTAAAATAATGCTTAATGTTAGAATTGATCATTTTTCGTTCTTGAGCTTCTTCAAACCCATTGGTAATAATATGTAATTGATACTTATTCTTAAGGTAATCTAAGATTTCAAACGTACCATCAAACAAATGGTTAAAAGTTGTTAAATGATCAATATAAGCTACTGATAAATGATTAATCATATCATCTTCGACTTTAATACTAATAGTATCAAAAGCTTCTCTCAGTCTCCCATATCGCAAAGCTGATTTAGTTACTTTTTCTTCTCTGTATAATTTCCAATAATTTAGATTTATAGGTTCATATACCTGCAGAAAATCGTCAAGTCTAACATCTATATGGTTGAGTTCAAAAATCTTTTCAAAAGTTAATCCAGAGTTTTTATCAAAATCCCAAAGGGTATGGTCTAAGTCAAAAAATACATGCTTTATAGTCTTGCTCATTCTGCTGATTCTAATATTAAATTAAAAAGTGATCTAAAGCCTTTCCATCTATTTAAGTCACTAAACGAATAATTATGAAACACTGGTGTAAAAGTTCCGTTTACAGCTTTAATTTCGTTTATAAGCTTTTGTAAATGCTCAGTCTTATCTAATTGCGACTCGTACTTTAAAAGTGCAAAATCTAAACAATGATATGGATTAACCTGTAGTGGGGTTTGCACTTCGTAATCTAAATCATAGAATTGAAACGGTGTGCAAGTACCAGCTCTAAAACCTAAGGTATCTATATATCCCATTGTAAAATCTTGGTTAATTTCTAATTCTACTAAATTTCTATAGGATGTAGGTAAGTTTAATTTTGAAAACGAATGTCTTACTGCATTTAAATCGCTATTAATAATAGCTTCCATTTTAAGTTTTTCCTTTTTTAGAATTAAAATATTATCTAATGAAAAATAAGACGCTTTAATACCAACGCTACAGTAGTCTGCAACCGATTTTATAAGTGAAACAAATAGTTTTTTGTTAGTATTTATGTTTTTATCGAAGGTAGAATAATCTCCTATTAAAAACAGAACCATAAATTTAAAATTACTTTGCTTTTGCTTTGTAATAATCCATTTAAATGTATCATAAGGATCACGTTTAAAACCCATTAACACCAAATAACGTTGATAGAGTTGACCAAACTTAAAACGTCTTATATCATTCAAAGTTCCTCCAATAGTTCTTAATAATCCTTTTTTTCTAAAATAGTATGCCATTGGCACATCTATTACAGGCTGAATATTGTATTCGCGTTCATTAAATTTAAAATCTGGAAACCGTTTCTGTAAAACATCTCGAAGTTTATAAGCCCAAATATCTATAACAGGTTGATTTAAAAATTTATGATTGTAGGCTAAACTTTCAGTTGCCATAAACCTCCCGAAATTATCATTTACATGAGGTAAATACTCTTCATAACGGCTAAGTAAATAAAAAGAAGCTGCAAAAATATCAAAGGGCAAATGACTACGTTCGCCAGTAGCAAAAAACCCTTTGGTGTTATCCCATTGCTGCACATTAATATCTAAATCAGATAGACCAACCTCGAATAATAGTTCATTACTTCTTACAAACAACTCATTACTTAAAGGTTGTTTTGTATAAGACATCTTCAAACTATCATGAGCAATAAAATCTTCAATTTTAGATGTAAAACTGACTTCTAATCCCAAGATGCGCTTGCAGATATGCTTAAATGTATATTTTAAGCGTGGAGTAATTTTATGGGTATATACTAATAGCATTATATGATTTCTTCGTCTGCAAAACTAAAATACGCTTTCTCAGTTACAATAAGATGATCCAAAACTTTAATATCTAAACTTTTTGCCGCTATTTTTAATTTTTGAGTAATATCCTTATCAGCTTGACTTGGTTTTAAAGTTCCCGAAGGGTGATTATGACAAAGTACTAAAGCCGTTGCTCCAACTTCTAATGCATTTTTAAGAACCAAACGCACATCAACTAAAGTGCCAGTGATCCCACCTTTACTAAGCTGATTTTTCTGAATAATTTTATTTGAGTTATTGAGATATAAAATCCAAAATTCTTCATGTGGTAATTCACCTAAAATAGGTTGCATAATATTATAAACCGAACGGCTTGACGTCACTTTTTCTAATTGTATACTGTCTTCTAAACGGCGACGTCTCCCTAATTCTAAAGCTGCAGTTATAGAAATCGCTTTCGCTTCACCAATACCTTTAAATTCCATTAACTGTTTAATGGATAACTTTCCTAGAGCATTAAGATTATTATCAACACGCGCTAAAATACGTTTGCATAAATCTACCGCACTTTCTTCTCTACTCCCAGAACCAATAAGAATAGCCACTAGTTCAGCATCACTTAAAACTGTTTTTCCTTTATCTCTAAGTTTTTCTCGCGGTTGATCATCTTGAGACCAATTTTTAATGGAGAATGACGTCTGTTTTTTTGACATGTGATAAAGATAAAAAATTGTAAATTTAAGCATCAATTAAAAACGTGAAATTAATATGAAATCATTTTTTGAAGATGGCGCTTATGATGAGCTAACATCACGCCTTAACAAATTAAATAAAGACACATCTGCAGCTTGGGGAAAAATGAATGTTGGGCAAATGCTCTATCATTGTCAAATGCCATTAAATATTATCCTAGAAAAAGAAGATTATGGTGTAAAACCAAACTGGCTCATCAATCTGTTATTTAAAAAAACGATGTACAGTGATAAGCTTTGGAGGAAGAATTTGCCAACTGCTAAAGGTTTTGCTATAAAAGACGAAAAAGATTTTGATATCGAAAAACAGGCCATCACTAAGTTAATTGATGAATTAAACACACTACGCAACCGTAACGATTGGCAACCTCATCCTGCATTTGGAAAACTAACTAAAGAGCAGTGGGGAAAAATGCAATACAAACATTTAGATCATCATTTTAGACAGTTTGGTGTATAATGAATTATCCACCAAAACATCATCAGGACGATGACGTTAATCATATGATTGACGTTATAAAAACCTATCCATTAGCTACTGTAATTTCTGTAAAAGAAAATCAACCTTTAATTACACACTTACCATTAATTTATGAAGATGGAAAGCTAATTGGTCATATAGATATTTATAATCCTCAAGCCAAATTATTAAAAGACGATAATGATGTGACTATAATTTTTACAGGACCTGAGTGCTATATTTCACCTAGCGTCTATTCCACTACTCAACTACCAACTTGGAATTATATTAAGGTGCATCTAAAAGGTAAAGTAAAAGCCATTGAAAGTAAAGCAGCATTAAAACAATCATTGATTACAATGACTGAATTTTTAGAAGCTCCAGACCACAAGTATGTTTTAGATGCTGATAATCCTCGCTTAGATGCTAATCTGAATTACATAGAAATGTTTGAAATCTCTGTTACCAAGTGGGAGGGTAAGTTTAAACTCTCTCAAGATAAAAATCCAAAGGATACGAGGTTAGCTCGTGAAGAATTAGTAAGAGCTAATCAAGAAAATATTAAACAGTTTTTAGATAAAGTGTTTTAAATGGAAATCTTACAGAAAGGAGAATATACTGGTGATATTATTAAGCGACTCGCAATTGACGACAGCATAGTAACTCATACCCATTATTCAGCAAAAAAGAATAATACAAATTGGCATTATCATGAGAACTTACATATATGCTTTGTATTTCAAGGTGGGAAAGCTGATACAAAAAAGGAAACCACATATACTCAAAAAGACGGGAGTATATTTTTTTATCATTCTGGTGAACAGCATCGTTGGATTTCACCAAATGCAATATCTAAAAGCGCAAATATTGAAATAGGCCCTAATTTTTTAAATACTTATCATCTCAATGAAAATAGTATAAAACAAGCCATATACAAAAATGTAGATTCAAAAGCATTGATATTAAAAATACAAAATGAAATGCTTGATGCTAATACTCAAAATTCAGCAGCCATACATAGTTTATTATTGCAGTTAATAACTAAAGGAATCGATATTTCTGAAGTTGGAATTCCGAAGTGGGTGACTATTCTAAATCAGTTATTACACGATAATTGGAACGAGTCTATGTCTCTAAATCAAATGAGTCAAATTATAGGCGTACATCCTATTACTATTTCCAAATATTTTAGGAAATACTTCAACTGCACGTTAGGTGAATACCAAAGGAAATTGAAGATCGAAAAGAGTATCGAACTCATTAAAAACTCTTTAATGTCACTCACCGAAATTGCTTTTTTTTGCGGCTTTACGGATCAAAGTCATTTTATAAGAAATTTTAAAAGCATGACTGGCTTCTTACCAAAAGAATTCCAAAAGTTTTAACAATTAGGCTAACCTCATTCTATTTTAAATAAGAGAAAGGCACTTATTTTACAGCTTAATATAATTCTACAGCTCTTATGAAAAGATTATGCTCCATTATTTTATGTCTTATTATCAGTTTTACATCCATTTATGCTCAAAACAAAAACGAAGTAACAACTAATGAAAGAAAAGCTATCATTGAAAAAATAGCGGACTCTCTAGAGTTTTATTATGTAAACTATGATATTGGGAAGCAAATAGGTCATCAACTTAAAACAAATGAAAAAAGAGGCTTATACAATGACATAAAGAATCCTGATACGCTTGCATATAAACTTACTGAAGTCTTACGATCCGTAAACGGAGATTTACATCTTTCCGTATCACATAATCCAAAAAAGACAGGAAGTTCTGGTAACAACAATAACTTGGATGATCATAAACAAGCATTGGCTTTTAACTATGGTGTTCCTGAAGTAAAAATTTTAGATGGAAATATCGGTTATATGAAAATCATAAGCTTTTCTAACTGGAATTTCTTTGAAAAGTCAAAATCAGTAATGACTTCATCAATGAAGTTTTTAGAAAACTCTGATGCCATTATTTTTGATGTTAGAGACAACAGAGGTGGTGTTCCAAATTTAGTTGCCTTTTTATGTAGCTATTTATTCAATGAAGAGCCAGTGCATTTAGCACAATACTACCATCGTTACAGAAATGATGGCTATGGTTTATATACCTATAAATATATACTTGGAAAACGATTAACCAAAGTCCCAGTTTACATTTTAGTAAACGATAAGTCTGCATCAGCAGCCGAAGAGTTTGCATACTTTTTAAAACATCAAAATAGAGCTCTGATTATTGGAGAGACAACAATGGGTGCAGGTTATGGTGTGATGTCGCATCGCTTAAATGATAGGTTTGTAGTCTATATTTCTAGTGAAGAAGATATTAATCCTATTACTAAATCAAATTTTGAAGGAGTTGGAGTTGTCCCTAATATAGAAACAAAAAAAGACAGCACTTTCAACACTGCCAAAATCTTGGCTAAAAAAGCAGCAAAAGACTATAGAGTAGAAAAATTCAAAAAGTTACAAACTTTAATAGATGCATATTCTAAAATAAATGAAGATTCAAATTTATCTGAAATAATGAGTATTGTAAAGCAGTGTCAAAGTGAAGGGTTAATAGGTAGAACAGATATTAATAGTTTAGGTTATGATTATTTAAAAAGTAAGCCTATTATCTCTGAAGCCTTATTTCAACTAAATACAAAGTTATATCCCATATCATCAAATGTACATGACAGTTATGGTGATGGTTTAAAGGCTGTGAACAAATTAGAAGAAGCATTAAGTGCTTATAAAAAAGCTGTTGAAATAGGAGAGCTTATAGGCAGTACTAATCTAAGCATCTATCTTGCAAACATCAAAGCTGTAAAAGAATTAATTGAAAAAGAAGAAACATCTAATGATTAAAAATATCTTATTCAAGTTTCTTAATAGTAGCTATATAGATTAATTAAATAAGTTTATTAATAGTCTTTAGAAAAATTATCCTAAAATATCCGTAACTTAATACACTAATTTTCATTAATCTATAGCATCATGGAAGACTTAAAAAAAGAAGATATTAAACAAGAAGTGTTTGATCTTTACGACGATTATGCTCACAACAAACTCAATAGAAAACAATTTGTAGAAAAATTAGGCTTATATGCCATTGGTGGCTTAACCGCGTCATCTTTATTGAGTTTTATGTCGCCTAATTATGTAGATAGTTTATTAGTTAAACCTAATGACCCAACTTTAGATTCAGACTATATCACATATGAATCTTCAAAAGGCGGTGGAACAATAAAAGGTTTACTCTCACAACCCAAAGACAATAATACCAAACTACCTGGAGTTATTGTTGTGCATGAAAATAGAGGTCTTAACCCATACATAGAAGATGTCGGACGAAGAACAGCCAAAGAAAATTTTATTTCATTAGCTCCAGATGCATTAAGTCCATTAGGTGGCTATCCTGGAAACGATGATGATGGTAGAACTATGCAAAGAAAAAGAGATAGAAACGAAATGCTAGAAGATTTTATCGCAGCATATAATTACCTGAAAAATCATGCAAATTGTGATGGTAACGTTGGTGTTGTTGGTTTCTGTTTTGGTGGCTGGATTTCTAACATGATGGCTGTTCGTTTACCAAATTTAGGCGCTGCAGTACCATATTACGGAAGACAACCTGAAGCTGAAGATGCAGTAAAAATAAAAGCCCCGCTTCTACTCCAATATGGAGAATTAGACACTAGAGTTAATGCTGGTTGGCCTGCATTCGAAAAAATATTAAAGGAAAACAAGATAGAACACCAAGCTTATATTTATCCAGAAGTTAATCATGGATTTCATAACAACACTACACCTCGTTACGATAAAGAAGCAGCCAATTTATCTTGGGAGCGAACTATTGCTTTTTTTAAGAAACATCTTAAGTAGATTACAATTCAAGATGCTTTCAATTAAGTTTTTGATTTATCATTTTTATGAAAAGAATACAACTTTTTGAATTTGAAGATTTTAATTGGTTTCCAAGTACTATCAGAACTGGTATGACTAATCTTTTGGTTGTGCTTCAAAAAATGATGGGAACCTCAGAAGTTATAGCTTCATTAATAGCAACAACTAAGCAGCGGCATAATTTTTCTCAAATTATAGATTTAGGTTCTGGTTCAGGTGGTATTATGTTAGACGTTTTAAAAAAGCTAAATACAGATAACTCAGAATCTTTAAAATTACGCTTATCGGATTTACACCCTAATCCACAATTAGTAAAACGGATAAACTCTAGTAATATAGCTAATGTTACTTATCACGAAACCTCTGTTGATGCGACTAATTTAACTGATTTACCTAAGGGCTTAAAAACCATGGTGAATAGCTTTCATCATATGCCACCTAATATGGCTAAGGGGATTTTAAAATCTGCTCAAGACAACAAACAACCGCTTTTAATTTATGAAATAGGCGAAAACAAAATCCCTACACTTATTTGGTGGTTATTATTGCCATTATCATTAGCAATACTTATTGTAATGGTATTATTTATGACTCCTTTCGTAAAACCATTAAGTTGGAAACAGATACTCTTCACTTACCTCATTCCAATTATTCCTTTATGTTATGCTTGGGATGGGCAAGCTTCTATTATGCGGATTTATACATTTAAAGATGTAGAATATCTCATAAGAGACTTTAAAAATGAAAGCTATACATGGGAAATAGCCAAGGCTAAAAAAGCGAATGGCAAAACCATTGGTTATTATATTTTAGGTTTACCAAAACAGTAAATATTGTATCTTTCCAACTTATTCGAAAGTGATAACTATGCATGCTAATAATACCTTGAATTTCATAAAATCTGTACTAGAAAACAGGCCAAACGATTGGCTGAATCTAACAACTCACAGGCTAGACATTTACAATGAATCCTTAGCTAAAATAGAATTTATTGATGCTTTTATAGACTTATTTAATGCTAATAATTCTGAATCAGAAGTACTTAGTAATTTACCAACGGCTTACGATTATATTCGTTTAGGCCACCCTTTATCTTGTGTTTTAGAATGGACAATTGCAAATTTGCACAACATAGAATCAGAACAAGTGATTAGTTTTTCATCACAGACCACTCCTATTCTGGCAATTTTGAGGAAGAATTTATTAGGTGGTAAAAGCACACAAATCCTTTACACTAACAACTTACCAGAATCTTTTGATGCTGATCTCATAAAACGTGTTTATGATTACAACTTTGAATTAAAACAAGTTGAAAATACAGACACTGTTTCTAATTTTGATGGCTCTACAGTTTTCATTTCTAAACAAAACGATTTTTCTAATAAAGACCTCAACGCTAATATTGACTTCTATGTAAATCTGTATAACCATCTAGGAAGCGTATTAGTGGTTAATGGAAAACAGAACACATCATATATCTCTGATATTCAACATGTGCGTCGACGAGAAACTATAGCTATGACACCTGTTAATTGTGTAGTTGCTTTAGAAGCTTTGACTGGTCAAATAACTATTGATAATCAAAGTAAAATCAACCAAATTCATAAAACTAAAGTATTAGATACCATAAAAAACATTACGAATACTATAGCAAAACCTTTAGTAGGTTCTAGTGGACTTTCTGTTCAGTATGCGATTATGATGGGATTGGTGCATGATGCTTTAGAACATCATAAGGGAAAAGCCATTAAATTCATTGTACCAACCAACTGTTATGGTGGTACTAATGACCAGGCACGACGTGTTGCGGCTTGTTTAGACCATGTTGATGTTGTAGACTTACAAGTTGATGGTGATAATGATATGGTAAGCAGTTTAGAAACGGTTTTAACTAAAATCGCTCACGACGATGCCATTCCTTATATCATTGCTGAAATTCCAACCAATCCAAGGGTTGAAGTTCCAAATCTTGAAGCACTAAAAGCTACTTTAAGTGCAGAACGTAAAACTACAAATGGAAACAGAGCGATAGATCCTGTGTTTATTTTAGACCAAACGTTTTGTCCTAATATTCACTTTTTAGGTGATGGTGATATACTCTCAACCGTAAGAAGCATTTCTTATGCAAGTGGCTCTAAGTTTCCGAGTGGTGGAAAATGTACAGCTGGTTATTGTGTCGCCAACAAAAAAGCGGAAAGCTTAATGCATAACATAGAACAACATCTCCTACTCTGTGATAATGAAGGCACAGCATTACAATATGAATTATTAGCACAACAAATGCCTTCCATGTTGCAACGTATTAAAGATGCTTATACCAACACGCGTGGGTTCGTTAACTACATCAAAAAAACTTTACCAGAAGCAAAAATCAATTTTGTGTCTGAGCAATTAGCAGCACAAGGCTTTACACCTTCTGTATTCTCATTAGACTTGCCAACAAAAGGAAATACTGCTGAAGAAAAAGAAACCTACAAAAGAGCACTGAATCACAAACTAATTAAGTTAATGATTACAGAAATTCCTAATGAAAGTAAGTACTGTGTAAGCTATGGACAATTAAAAGGCTGTTATTGGACCATACCTGCAACCTCAACGCAAGGCACAACCAAAGAAGGAGACAAAGATTATATTGCACGAGTTGCGCTTTCTGGTGATATGGATCTTGAACTGCATAAAAGAGTCTTTTTAGACTTTGTTGAAAGCATTTAAAATCAATTTTAATACCTCAAATTTATATGGAAATCTTAGACTGGATACAAGATTGGTTTAAAGCCAATTGTGATGGCGACTGGGAAAAAGATGAAGTGATTCAAATTACTACATTAGCTGCACCAGGTTGGGAAGTAGAAATTGACATCTCAAGAACATCTATAGCTAATTTAGAAATAAAATGGATTCTTAATGAAATAAACCGACACGATTGGTATGGCGTTAAAGTAAAAAATCAGAAATTTTTTGCAGCTGGTGATGCTAACAAACTCACTTTTCTATTAGACTTGTTTAAACAGATGATTGATAAGATTGAGAATGAGTAGATTTGCTAAAATCTAATTCAATAGCTCATCTAAGAGAACTCTTGTCTTATCAAAAGAAGGTCTTGGCGCTTCGGGATCAACTATTTTGCCTTCTGGGTCTATTAAAATAAATCGTGGAATAGAATTTATAGCATAAGCATTCATAAAATCACTATCAAAAGACTTATCTGCAAAAAGTTGCAATCCTCCAAGTTCCTTATCAGTAATCATTTGTTTCCAAGTATCTTTCACTTTTTCTTTATCTACTGATATACTTACAAAAACAATATTCTTATTATGATAACGCTCTTCAAGCTGTTTTAAATAAGGTACTTGTTTAATACAAGGTCCACACCAAGTTGCCCAAACATCAATGTAGACATATTTACCCTTTAAATCACTTAAGCTAATTACTTTTCCATCTACAGTCTCATAACTAAATTCTGGCGAAGCGTCGCCTTTGCCCAAGCTTTTCGATTTCATAACCTCTTTGTATTGTTTTTCAGCAGCTTCTATAAAAGGTTTATGAGTTGTAACCATTTTTATTAGATCGAGATAATCTTTTGCACGTTCCTTTTTAGAGGATATTTTAGAATAGAGTCCATTTATTAAGCTAATTGCTATAGGTTGTGATTGCACTTCGCGTAGCACATTAAGCATACTTTCTGCATCTGGTGCAGCATCTATCTTTTTACTCCAAACCGAATTAACTAAGTAACGATAATACGGTTGTTTTTTATAATCATCTTCATTTCTTACGTCTATTTTTTTTATCGGTTTATAAAAATCCTCTGAAGGCGAAATCTCTTCACCTAAATAAAACTTGTAATTAGACTTATAATTCTGAATACTAAGTAGACGCTCATATTCTAATGATTTTTTCTCTGCAGTTTTAAAGAAATCCTCAATATTAATCTTAGCAAGCGAAGCTAAGTGTGTTTGTTTTACATTAGCTATATTCTTAATATAAGTGGCTTCATCTACTTTATAAAAAGCATCTAAATCCTTAGTAAGTTCAGCACCTGCTATCGATTTCTTAGCGAGATAATTATTCCGTTCTGCTCCTTTACCATTAAAAACAAGTGTTTTTTCAAAGTGTTTTGCATCAAAGTTTATACTAAGTTCATCCTTTGGATAGAGATAGATATATGCTGTATTACGACCATAACTCAGAAAATAAAAACCATCTTCTATTTTAGTAGATATTTTAAAGCTCCCATTGTCATCTAGCTCAGCAGAAGCAACTTCTTTATAATCAAAATAGGTAATCTTAATTGAAGTCACAGAAGGATTACTGACTTTACCAGATAGCATTACTTTACCAGATTTGGCAAATACTGATAAAGTAATAAACAGAAAAAAAAATGTACTGATAGTTTTACTCATAATTTTAAAATAAAAACTAAATATACATATTTTGAAGTTTGACTTTCTCAAATTTTTCAACGAACTTAGCTATCGTCTGATATAAGTCATTGAAACGGACTCATATCACTAAAGTTAGCAAACATTTTAAGAAAAATCCGAGATAATGACATTATGAGCATAGATGATGAAAATAATGAAGTTCCAAAACATAAAAAAGTAATATTTACTGTAGACATTTCCAAACCTGAAAATTATGAGCCAGATTTTGAATTAGAAAATGAAAATGAATTCGAAAATTTAGATTCCACCTATACTTGTGACAAAAACAACTTAAAGAAATGTATATATTTATACGTTTTAAACTCTGTAAACTCTTCAATATGGAAAATTCGAGCTAATAGAAACTTAAGCACTAAAATTGGTGTTACTTACGGACAAAAAATTGGAAGATTTGGAGAAACTAGCACGGAAGTCATTACTCTTTTTCCAGGAGAAATAAAAGACTTAGGATATAGACAATTTGGGGCAGGAACAGAATATCGGTATGTTTGGATCATATCTGTTTGGGAGGAATAACAAAATAAAAATATATAGTTTTATGAAATATATAATATTATCGATATGCTTATTAAACTGTCTTTTGAGCAATTCTCAAGATTTTAAATTTAGTTTTCCAGAAGATGAATTTAATCTAGTTTTAGAAAAAGTAAGTTATGAACAGGCATTTTATGTTTCAAAAAATTTTCCCACTAATTGGATAGACACTAAATGGAATAATGGATATAATATTGAAACAATTAGTTTTAAAAACAATCAATGGTTCGTAGTTGTAAATAAATACAAAATAAAACATAAGCAAGTATTTTTAACAAATCCTTCTCAAAAACAGTTAAATGAGAAATCTAAAGATGGTTATGTTATACGGGATATATGTCTTTACGAATTTGGTGAAAATATAAATAGAATTTACGCAATGGTAAAAATTTCTAAAAATCCAATCAATAATTACTATACAGTTGGGAAATCCGATAAATTTAGTAACACAACCGAAAGCATTAAAAAAGCCAAGACTAAAAATAAAATTTGTAAAAATATTAAGAGTATTAAATCTGGAAATAATATTCAGTTTTCCTATTTAGCTTATGGTTTAGAAAAAATTTATGAAAATTATGATTGGCTTTTTGAATATAGGGTAGATTTTCCTGATGATTTAATCGATAATAAAAAATCACAAGGCTATTTCTTAAATAGTTTGACTTATGACCATTATTTTAAAAGTTGGTGCATTTTTATGAGTAAAGAAAAACCTATAAGAGTACCTGCAAATCCTAGTGGAAGTATATATACTTTTACTGAACCAAAGGCAAGAGTCTGGGAATTGTTTAATTACAGAACAGAAAAAGATAAAATTGAAGAATATATAAATAAAGGTTATAGCATAATAAGTGTGAATTAAACGTTTGCTAACAATGTGTATAATTCATTGCTAGTTATAGCTTACGTACGAAAGTCCTCGCGGACTTTCTATTTGGTTTGTATTTGTTAATTTAGTTGCTGAAACACGCAACGAAATCATACACAAACACGATAGCTACGATTTTAAAAAAGTCCTTTCACCTCATCAAAATCCAGACCACCATAATTACCAGAACTCATTAATAACAAAGACTTGTTGTCAAAATTCTGAGAGAACAAAAAGTTTTTAAAATCTTCTGGGTTGGTATAGATAATTAAATCATCACGTTCAAAAGCATTTGCAATTTGCGTTTCTGTGACTTCTTCTAGTTTTTTAATCTCAACAGCATGTGGAGAATAAAAAACGACAGCGACATCTGCAGCATCTAGAGCACCTTTATATTCTTTAAGGAATTCGGCATTTAGACTACTATAGGTATGTAATTCTAAACAAGCCACTAAAGTTCTATTACTGTATTGCTCCTTAACCGCTTTGGTCGTGGCTTCCACTTTACTCGGCGAATGTGCAAAATCCTTATAGACGACACTCTTAGAATTCTCTGCAATTTTCTCTAAACGTTTGCTTGCTCCTTTAAAGGTAGAAATTGCTTCGTAGAAATCATCTTCATCGATTCCCATATGTTGACAAATCCATTTGGCTCCTGCCAGATTATTTAAATTGTGTGCTCCAAACACTTCAATTGGCATTGGTCCTTCTGGAGTTTCTAAAAGGGTTTCCCCATCTTCTACTGTGTATTGTGGAGTTTGATACGCAATCTTTCTAATCTGATTTTCTGAAGCTTCTACTATTCGTTTTACCTCAGCATCTTCTTCATTGTAATTAATGCTTCCACCTGTAACAATAGAATCCACAAAAATGCTAAACTGTTCTAGATAGTTTTCATATGTTGGAAATACATTAATATGATCCCAAGCAATACCACTTAACAAGGCTATATTAGGTCTGTATAAATGAAATTTTGGTCGCATATCTATTGGCGAACTCAAATACTCATCACCTTCTAAAACCATAAAGTCATTATCTTCTGTGAGTTTCACCATAACGTCAAAACCTTCCAACTGAGCTCCAACCATATAATCCACATCTCTGTCGTGATAATACATTACATGTAAAATCATAGAAGTAATCGTCGTCTTTCCATGACTTCCACCAATCACCACACGTGTTTTGTTTTTGGCTTGCTCATATAAAAACTCAGGGTAACTGTAAATTTTAAGCCCTAAGCCTTGGGCTTTTAGCAATTCAGGGTTATCAGCTTTGGCATGCATACCCAAAACGATAGCATCTAAATCTGATGTGATTTTTTCAGGATACCAGCCAAAACTTTCAGGTAATAAACCTTTAGCTTCTAATCGCGATTTTGACGGATCAAAAATGGTGTCGTCGCTTCCTGTAACCTTATAACCTTTATTGTGAAGTGCTATGGCTAAATTGTGCATTGCTGCACCACCAATAGCAATAAAATGTACATTCATAATATCCTAAAATAAGTGCTGTAAAAATACTATTTATAATTCAGGATTTACAGCCAAACTATTAAAAAGCTTAGCCTTAGTACTAAAGAATTTATTTTGAACTGAAATCGCTTTTAACTGTCCATCAATGAGTTTTGATTCGCGAGAATTCACTAAGAACAAAGAGCTTTCTCCTAACTCAAATTTGCGTTCTTCGGCTTGCAACATACGCTGATAATCTGACACCATTTCTGATGTAATTTCATTTTGAGCCACGTAAGATTCTAACTCTTGTTTTAAAGCATCTATCTTATTTTGAAGATTAATACGTGTGGCATCAATTTCAAATTCTGTATCTCTTTGTTTAAGTCGCGCTAGTTTTAAATCACCGCGTTCTTTTCTTAAAAACAATGGAAAGCTAACGCTTACAACACCTTTGTATTCTGCAGTATTAAACGTTCTTGCTACTTCTGGTGTTTGTGACAAGAAGTTATATTGCACATCGATTCTTGGTAATAATCGATTGGCCTTTAAGCGAGAATCTACCTCTAAACTCTGAAGCTTATAATCTAAAGACACTAGCTTTGGATGTGCTTCTATTATTAAATCATCTGTACGCAACTGATTGACATTAAAAGTTGTATCAACAATAGGCTCTGTATTTACATCTGGAATAATATTAGGCTGCAACTCTACTGGTACATTATTTTCTAACCATAAGAAATTAGACAACTCTAAAGTGGCTTTTATCAATTTTACTTTGGATTGCTCTAAACCTAATTTTCTATTATTAACAGCAATTCGTGCTTCTGTTTCATCAATTTCGGCATTTTCACCAACTTCTACTCCTTTTTGAACACCTTTAAAACGTTGCTCTGCATTGACTAGAATATTTTCGAATAATTTTAACTCGTTATAAGCTTTTAGCCATTCAAAATAGACTAATGACGCTTCAAACAATATATTATTGACATAGATATCTCGATCAGCTTGAGCTTGCTCTCTAAATAACTTCGCTTGTTTCAATGATGCCATTCGGTTATTTATCAACAAGCCTTGTGCTAGTGGTACAGCAATACCTGCACTATACAAACCATCGTCTGGTACAAAAGCTTCAGGATTTAAAAAATCTCCAGTATTTTCTTCGAACGTTCCTTTTAATTCTACACCAAACCAAGTTGGTATTTTAAACGTACCGTTGAGTCTATCAAAATATTCAGTGTTTTTAAATTTCTTTCTATTATAATCGACTTCAATTTTAGGATCAAACGCACCACGAGATTTCATGAGTTTTGCCTGACTTTCGTCTATAACAAGTTCCGCTTGCTTTACAATAGGATGAAATTTCTTCACAAAGCCTAGATACTCATCAAAACGTAAGACATTTGACAAATCTTCGGTTTGAGAAAACCCTATAAAACAGAAACCTATACATAGTGTTGCAAGTTTTAATTTCATCTAATGTGCTTTTTTAGTTTTGGTTTTTGCTGCTCTTTCAGGCTGATAATAGTTTGGTGGAAAACCGTTAAGCTGTCTCCAAAGCTCAAACCAAATTGGTACATCGTCTAATAATGCCATAGTAAATGCTCCAGATCCCGCTCTAATATCTTTTGGCCATTTGTGGTCTTCCTCATCTGGCGCTAATAGCACTCTAAACTTTCCGTTGTCACTAATAAAGTTTTCAATTGCTACGACCTTAGCACCATAAGTTCCATAGGATACATTTGGCCAACCACTAAAGACAATTGCAGGCCAACCATCAAACTGAACTCTTACTCTTTCACCAATGTGCAACAACGGTAAATCAATAGGCTCAACAAAAGTCTCAACCGCTAAATCTACTTGCGCTGGCATTATACCTACCAAAGACTCACCTTCTTTAAATGTTTGACCAACCCCCCCTCTAATTACCTTATTGATATAACCATCGTAAGGAGCTGTTACAAATTGCAAATCGCTTCGCATTTGATAATTAGAAACTTGGTTATCTAATTTTGTGACTTGTGCTTCTGTATCAAACTGACTCGACTGTGCTGTAAACATATCACTCTGCGCTTTTGATATCTTATCCGAATACGCAGCATTAACACGAGATATTTCTACCTGGCTATTAATAACTTCGTTTCTACTTGCTAATAATTTATTCTCTTGAGATATTAATTTGGCCTCAGTTCCCTGAAGTTTTAATCGCTTATCCTCTACATCTTTTGTAGCCTTGAAACCTTCTTCTTGAAGTGTCACAGTTCGGTCAAACTGACGCTGTGCTATCTGCTTATTGGTTTTAGCAGCCTCTAAATCGATGCTATCACTTTGCACCTTCAATTTAGACTGTATCAACTTGTTTCGCGCTTGCTCTAACTTTAATCCTCGTTCTTGTGACAAAGCACCAATCTGTCGATTTAATGCCTTAACTTTCTCACCGTAAGACGTTACAGATAGTGCTTTTGCTTCTCTTTGCTGTGTTGTACGTTGCACTAAATTAGGGTCAAAGTACTCACTTTTAACTTCAGAGATTTTCATGATCGTATCCCCTTTAGCAACAAAATCTCCTTCGCGAACAAACCACTGCTCTATTCTACCAGGAATTGGAGATTGAATGTTTTGTGGTCTCTGGTCTGGTGTTAAGGTTGTAACCTGTCCTCCACCAGTAATATTCTGTGTCCAAGGTAGAAACATGATAATAATACCAACGATTGCAAATGCTCCTAAAAACCTATTGAAGTACTTATAGTAGCGTCCATAAAAAACACGTTTTCCTGACTTTGATTTGGTAATATCTATAGACTTGTTAAGTTGATTATTTGATATATTTAACATGATTTTTTTCTTTAAATAATTTCACCTTTTTTTAAAGTCACTACTTGTGTACAGCTATGTGACCAATCATTACTCATACTTACTACGACTAATGCCCAAGGATTGGTTTCATTAGTTAGAAAAGAAATTATTTTATTTACTTCTTCTGGCTCAAAATGCTCTAAAGGATCTTCCAAAATGAGCACTTTAGGTTTGCTAACTATGGCTCTGGCTAATACAATTTTTTTAGCAACAGTAAATGAGATTTGCTTACCCTCAGGATATAAAACAGTGTTTAAACCTTTCGGACTCTCTTTTATAAACTCATTTAAGCCTACATTATCAATTGCCCACATTAATTGCTCATCTGAAATTTCAGGATTTCCAAAAGTGATATTCTCTCTAATGGTACCTTCAAAAGGTGTTTCGTCAGCTAGAGATAATCCTAAATGCGAGCGATAGTAATTTAAATTAATATTACTCAGCATGTATTTATCTAAATACGCTTTACCTTTTGTTGGCTCAATAATACCAGCAATTAAACGTAACAAACTCGATTTACCAGAACCACTTTCTCCTTTTACTAACAAGCGACTTTTAAGCTTAATTTTTAATGAAATATTACTTAGAATTGAAACTTCTCTGTCTGGAACTATATAAGAGATATTATCAAGTTCTATACAAAAATCATCTTTAAATTCTGGTGTATCTCCTTCTTGCATTTCCAATTCTTTATCTACAACCTGTCCCATTTTCTCTAAAGACGTGAGCACATCATAAAAAGACTCTAAACCAAGAATAAGTTTTTCAACTGAAGCGATGACCAAAAGAATAATAATCTCAGCAGCTACGAACTGGCCAATGTTCATCTCTTGACTCAATACTAACAAACCTCCAATTAACAACAAACCAGCAGTCACAATAACCTTAAAGCCAATCATTTGTATAAATTGAATGACCAAGATTCTAAAATGACTTTCTCTTGCCTCTAAATAATCACTCACCAATTCATCATTTTTATTGATAGCTAAGCTCGTTTTACCTGATAGTTTAAAACTCACTACAGCTCTAGCAACTTCCTGAATCCAATGTGCCACTTTATACTTATGCTTAGACTCTTGCAAGCTTGTATCCATACCTTTCTGTGCAGTAAACTTGAATACTACATAAATCAAAAGCAGTAATAAAATACCGAATGCGATAAAGAATGGATGATAAAATGATAACAGAATTAATGCAAATATGATTTGTAATACTGCTGCTGGAATATCCACTAAAATCTTTGCTAATCCTTTTTGAATATTTAGCGTATCAAAAAAACGATTAGCCAACTCAGGCGGATAATAGTTACGTAATTCGTTCATTTTCAACTTCGGAAAACGATACGTAAACTCAAACGAAGCTCTTGTAAAAATACGTTGTTGAATGGTTTCAATAATACGCATTTGCATGAGTTGAAGCACACCAACAAAAGCAACTCCTAGAGTGACTAGAATAACAAGTACAATCCAAGACGTACTGACTTGCGCTCCTTGTATTAAATTTATAATAGCTTGTATGCCTAGTGGTAATGTTAAGCCTAAAAACCCAGAAAATATAGCATAATATATAACTTGACGAACATCTCTTTTTTCTAATTTAAGCAAGCCTACAAGCCGCTCCCATGGAGACATAATCTCTTTTGTACTGTTCATTTTTGATTTACTTACTAATAGCGTTAATAGTGAGTTCTTTGAAAAAGTCCGTTGGTGTAACCTTATCGTTACAATCCGTGATTGAAATAAAATGTTCCTTTAAAAAATGCTGATGCAGAGCGCCTTCAACAATTGTACTTGCTAAACTCGAAGCGAATTTATATTCAGGATTGATGTTGACAATCATGTCTCGTAAACGCTTAATCATTCGCTTATACACCACAAAATAACCTTCTTTGTTTTCGCTATCAACTTCTTTAGTTAAATACGATTTTGAATATTCGTTGATGATGATTCTATTCAGCACGACTTCATTAATATGAGAAAACGTTACATCTTCTTCAATGGTTTTAGTTACCACTTCAATAGCTCTAAACAATTGTGCTTTAGCATCTGGCATATTGAATGTCGCAAATACCATTTGATATTCTATCCAAGCCCAATACCAAGATGTTAAGTACAACAGTAGTTTGTGCTTACTTTCAAAATAACGATAAATAGAGCTTTCGTTAGAACCAATCTTAACTCCAAGTTTTTTAAACGTGAAACTATCGAAACCAATTTCATCGATTAACAAAATACTATGCTCTATAATACGCTTCCCCAAATTGGAAGATTCTGGGTCCTTGATATATATTTTATCTGGCACCTGAATTTTTAAATTTGAAAGTAAGTTTATCATTTTTGATTAATTTAATTGCAAATATAATAGTAATACTATTAATTTAAAATAATTAACAAATATTTAGTACCTCAAAAGAAAGGTAATAGAAATTATAAAAAAACTTATGATTGTGTGCTAGAGCTTAGAAATAGAGGTTTTCTCCTCTTTAAATACATCAATTTTTGGCAAACCTGCAATGGCTTTATTAATCCATTTAAGAGCTTCCTTTTTATTCTTTTTATGTTTATAAATCTGAGCCAAACGATAATAAGCCCAAGCTTTAGGCACACCATCTTTAGCAGAATGATTAGACAAATAAGTTTTGAGGCACATTTCACCTTTATCTAATTGAATATTATAATCGGCACACACTTTACCAATTTGGTAGTGCATTGCATTTCTTTGAAGTTTTTTCTGTGCTTCCTCAAGATTTCTAATAGCTTTTTCGGGCTGGTCTTGTCCTTCATAAAATTCTGTCAACTTCTCATAGCAGGTTACTGAACCACCAACTTTAATAGCTAGTTTATAATATTTTTCTGCAAGTTCTGGTTCGTCATCATATTCATAGACATAACCTTTGGCTAAATAACCATCTACTTTAGATAGGTTTTGTAATTCATTAGCATATTTTAAAGCTTTAGAATTGCTTCCCCCAACTATTCCTGGTAAAGACACGTATAATTCTACTAAAGCCCAACGTGTATCAATATGTTTTGGATCTAACTTAGCAGCTTTTAAAAAAGCACGTTTTACATCACCAATAATCCCAAGCGCTTTAAGTTTACTTACGCTTAATGCTTTCATACCTAAAGCTCCACCATATTTGTATTGATAATTAGCATTATTTGGTTCATTGTCTTTTAGCTTTTCATATTGCTCAATAGCGTCGTCCCATCTTTTTTGATGACCATAAGTATCTCCTAAAAGTTCTATAGCCTCTTTATCGTCTGGATGAGCTTTTAAAAACGTAAGAATCTCATTTTGAGCGTTTTTAAATTCCTTTTCGGCAATAAATGATACTGCTTTCTCTTTAGCAGTTTGAGAAAAGCATAATGATGAAATCAATAATATCCATAAAAATCTATACATAGAATACTGGTATAAGTGAACAAAAATACAATTTCTACATTAGTCGAAAAATCTCTAAATAATAACGTTCCGTTTCACTCACAAATTGTTTAACTTCACTCATCCAAAAAACACGTTCACTAGTTATTGTTGTTTTTGGAATGCCTTTTGAAGGTATTTTGTAGAAAATACATACAGATGAAAAATTATATAACCATACTTATGCTAATCTGCTTTGCTTCTTTTTCTAATGCTCAAGATGATTTTGAAAATCAATGGAAAGCTGTAGATAAGTTTGAAAACAACGGCTTAACTAAAAGTGCGGCAGATCTTGTCGATACCATATACAAAAATGCTGTTGATGCAAAAAACGAGCAGCAGCAAATTAAAGCTTTGCTCTATAAAAGCAAGTATATGCTAACTCTTGAAGAGGATGCACAATTAAATATTGTTAATCGCTTTAAAACTGAAATTGAATCCAGCGACCTTGTTACCAAACATGTGCTAGAAAATATACTAGCCACCATGTATTGGCAGTATTTTCAGCAAAACAGGTATAAGTTTTACAATCGCACTAAAACCGAAGAAAAAGTAAGTGATGATTTTAGAACTTGGGATTTAGAAACCCTGTTTAATGAAATCCACACTTATTACCAACGTTCTTTAGAGAATGGTATTTTATTGCAACTTGAACCATTAAGCAATTACAAGACACTTATTACAGAAGTTGAAAATTCAAAGGGTTTTCGCCCAACATTATATGATTTATTAAGTCATAATGCATTAGAGTTTTACAAAACAGACGAAAATAGTATTACACAACCTGCATATAAATTCTTAATTGACAATCAAGATTTTATTGCGGACAGTGAACGTTTTATTGATTTAGGCTTAACAGCAAAAGACTCATCTTCCTTACAGTTAAATGCCTTAAAGATTTATCAAAATCTAACAAAGTTTCATCGTAAAGATCAAGCCTCTAAAGCATTTGTTGCTATAGACATTGAGCGTTTAAAATTTGTAGCACAACACGCAACGTTTCAAAATAAAGAAGAATTACTTCTTAATACTTTAAAAACAAAAGCTGAAACCTTAAAAACCTCTCCGCTGTCTGCGCTTTATAATTTTGAAATCGCATCACTTTACCTACAACAAGGTAATAGTTACAACAGTAATCCAAATCAAGGAGATGTAAATGAAACGTATCGTTGGAAACTTAAAGAGGCTTTAGCACTTTGTGATTCGGTAATTTCTAAATACCCAAAAAGTACAGGAGCCAAAAAATGTGAGGTCATAAAACAGCAGATGCTTCAACCGAGTATAAGATTACAAGCTGAACAGTTTATTCCTATCTATTCGCCTTCAAGGCTATTGGTGAATTATAAAAACCTTACATCACTTGATTTCAAAATTTTTAAAGTCACACAACGACAGTTAGAAAACTATAATAGCATTTATAGAGCAGATGAAAAAGCTACTTTTTTAAAAAAATTAAGTGCTTCAAAAACATTTTCTAATCCATTAAAAACTGAAGGAGATTACCAAAATCACAGTACTGAGATTGTGTTACCAAAATTGTCAAATGGTTTATACCTCATTAAAGCCGAGACCAATTCTGATGCTAATGTCTTTGCTGCGGCACATATTCAGGTTACGGATTTAGCATTAATTGAGAGCAATGGCAATAAGACAGTAGATTATCAATTAATCAGCAGAAATAATGGGAAACCTATTGTTGGTGCCAAAATAAATGCAAGCTATAGAAACAACCGAAATAAAACATTTTCAAAAAAGTTTACTACAGATCGTTATGGTAAGTTTCAGTTTGAAAAAGACAGAAACTATTATAGAAATGTAAAAATTACCACAAGCTACAAAGATGATACGGCTTACTTCGGCGACTATTATATTAATAGACGCTACGACGAGAAGCAGAACAATGACACCAAATATGCCAATTTTCTGTTTACAGATCGAAGTATTTACAGACCTGGACAAACGGTTTATTTCAAAGGTATTGCCACAAAATCTAGAGACGGAAAAACTGAAGTTAATGCAGGTGAATCCGTAAAAATAAGTCTCAAAAATGTAAACGGAGAAGTGGTAAGTGAACTGCAGTTAAAAACCAATGAATTTGGTTCTGTAAACGGAGAATTAATTTTACCAAACGATGGCTTAACTGGTAATTATACCATTGATATGTTCTTTGGAAGTTATGGTTATGCTTATATCTCAGTTGAAGAATATAAACGTCCAAAATTTAAACCAGAGTTTCAACCAGTTACAGAAACTTATAAAGTTAATGACAGTATTACGGTAAACGGAACTGCAGTAGCTTTTGCAGGTAGCAATATTACAGATGCTAAAGTCGTATATCGTGTAAAGCGTCAAGTACAATATCCGAGTTGGTACTATTGGAGACGACCATACTATAGTTCTGAACCACAAGAAATCACACATGGTGAGACCAAAACAAATGATAAGGGTGAGTTTGAAGTGACCTTTAAGGCGATTCCAGATGAAAGTGTTTCAAAAGACAATCTTCCTATATTTAGATATGAAGTAACGGCTGACATCACAGACATTAATGGTGAAACCCGAACTGCGTCTACAACAGTTAATGTTGGTTACCACGCTATGACGGTTACGGTTGTTACACCTCAACTCATAGACAGAAGCAAAAAAGAAGTTGAAGTCTCTTTAATTTCACAAAATCTTAATGGTGAATTTGTTCCAGCTAAAGGAACGCTTAAAGTGTATAAACTAAAAGCACCAAAAACGGTATTAAGACCAAGACCTTGGAATGCGCCAGATTATCAGGTATTGAGTAAAGAAGAATTTAAAACGCTCTTTTCTCACGATCCATATAACAATGAGCATCTATTGACCAATTGGAAAAAAGGCGATAGAGTATTTAGTACTGATTTTGATACAGAAAAAGAAAAAACCATCATTTTAAAGAAATTAAAGAAATGGGATTCTGGTAAATATATTATCGTTGTAAACAGCGAAGATAAATTTGAGCAAGCTCTAAAAGATGAAGCTTACACAACATTGTTTAGTGCTAAGGATAAAACAGTTTCGGATCATCAGTTATTTGAAGCGCAATTAGACAAAGCCACTTACAAAATTGGAGATATTGCTAAATTAACTCTTGGTTCTGCAGCAAAAGATATAACGGTTACTGTAGAAATTGAAAAAGATCATAAAGTTATTTTAACTCAATTGGTTACGCTTAACAATTCTAAGAAAACTATTGTTATTCCTGTTTTGGAAGGCGATTTAGGAGGCTTTCAAGTGCATTGTAATTTTGCAGCTTATAATAATTACACGTCACAAAGCTTTAGAGTTAATGTGCCTTATCCAAAAACCGATTTAGAAATTGAAACCACAACCTTTAGAGATAAGTTGCAACCAGGACAGGATGAAACTTGGAGCTTTAAAGTTAAAGGACCAAAAGGAGATAAAGTCTCTGCCGAATTATTAGCAAGCATGTACGATGCATCGTTAGATGAATTTAGAGGACATAACTGGTATTTCAATCCTATCAATAATCCAGCATACTATGGTAGAGTAAATAAAAATGCTAGACAAAGTTTTGGTAATGTCAATTTTAGATTGTTTAACCATTTTAATACTTCAGCAAGTTATCCATATCAAGCTTATGACCGATTGAATTGGTTTGGCTTTTATTTTGGAAATCAATATGAATATAGAATGAAAAGTAAAAATCTGAACGCACCAGAAGTTGCTTTTATGGTTCAAGATTCTGCTGAATTAGAAGAAAGTATTGCTGTAGGAGGCGCTCCTGTTTCTGAAAATGTTAATGATCTTGAATCTGATTTTATGACTAATAAAATGAAGATTACTCCAAATAAACCTGACACAAATGAGGTTTCAGAAACAAAACTTGATGATATTCAAATCCGAAAAAATCTAAATGAAACTGCATTCTTCTTTCCGCAGTTGCAAACCGATGCAGAAGGTAATGTAAGTTTCAACTTTAAAGCACCAGAAGCTTTAACCAAGTGGAAATTACAATTGTTAGCACATACTAAGACTTTAGAAAGTGCTGTAACACAATTAGAAACTGTGACTCAGAAAGAATTGATGGTGATACCAAATGTACCACGTTTTCTTCGTGAAGGAGATATGATAGTTATAAGTACAAAAATTGCTAATCTTACTGATAAAGCAATTTCTGGTGAAGCTGAATTAATTCTTAGTGATCCAATTACTGAAAAAGATATTACAAGTTCACTTTTAATCAATTCTAAAATTGGTGGGCAAAAAAGCATCAATATTAATAACAACAAAAACCAATCATTTACTGTCGATAAAAAAGGTAATACACAGGCATCTTGGATACTTTTTGTTCCAGAAGGCATACAAGCTGTTCAATACAAAATTATTGCTAAGTCTGAAGATTTTAGTGATGGTGAGCAAAATGCTTTACCAGTTCTATCAAACAGAATGCTCGTGACGGAAACCTTACCTATGTGGGTAAGATCTAATCAGACCAAGACGTTTACCTTAGATAAGTTAAAAGACAATACCTCAACAACTTTAAGTCACCATAAGTTGACTTTAGAGATGACGTCTAATCCTGCTTGGTATGCTGTACAAGCCTTACCATATTTAATGGAATATCCTTACGATTGTAATGAGCAAACCTTTGCACGTTATTATTCTAATGCGCTTGCGCAACATATTGTAAAATCTAATCCTAAAATTGAAGCCGTATTTAATCAATGGAAATCGACAAATGCACTTTTAAGCAATTTAGAAAAGAATCAAGACTTGAAATCTTTATTGATTCAAGAGACGCCTTGGTTACGTGATACGCAATCTGAAACGGAGCAGAAAAAACGTATTGGTTTATTATTCGATTTGAATAAAATGACTAACGAATTACAGTCTGCAAAGCGTAAGCTAAAACAAAACCAATCGTCATCTGGTGGATGGCCTTGGTTTAATGGAGGGAGAGACAATAGATACATTACTCAGCATATCATTGCTGGTTTTGGACATCTTAAACAATTAAATGTCATTCAGAGCGGCAGCGAAGAATCTATGATTCAAAATGCACTCGGTTATTTAGACAAAGAATTTATAAAAGAATATAAAGACTTAAAGAAGTATAACAAAGATGTTGATTTAAGTAAGGACCATTTATCGTATATGCAACTACATTACCTGTATGTACGTAGCTTCTATCCAGAAATAAAAGCTTCAAAAGAAGTTCAGAAGATCATGGATTATTACCAAAGTCAGATTCAGAAATATTGGCTAAAACGTTCGCTTTATGCTAAAGGTTTAATGACTTTGGCAATGCACAGAATGAATGATGCTAAAACCGCTGGAAAAATCCTAAAGTCTTTAAAAGAAAATAGCATTACATCTGATGAATTAGGTATGTACTGGAAAGCGAATACCAACTCATGGTATTGGTACCAAGCACCAATTGAAACGCAAGCCTTATTAATCGAGGCGTTTTCAGAAGCAGGCAATGTCATTCAGAACGAAGCGAAGAATCTAGAGATCATTGATAACCTAAAAATCTGGTTGCTCAAAAACAAGCAAACCAATCAATGGAAAACTACCAAAGCGACGACTGAAGCTGTATATGCGTTATTATTACAAGGCAGTGATTGGCTAGACGTTACAGAAATGGTAGATGTAAAAGTTGGTAGTGAAACCATTTCTCCTTCAACATTAGAAAATGTAAATCTTGAAGCTGGTACTGGTTATTACAAAATGGCTTGGCATGGTTCTGAAATCAAACCAGAACAAGCAGATGTTACCATTAGTAAAAAAGGAGACGGTATTGCATGGGGAGCTATGTACTGGCAATATTTTGAAGATTTAGATAAAATTACTTCAGCCGAAACACCTTTAAAATTAAGCAAGAAATTGTTCTTAAAAACAAATACTGATAAAGGTGAAGAAATTTCTGAAATTACTTCAGACACTAAATTGAACTTTGGTGACTTAGTTAGAGTAAGAATAGAGTTAAGAACTGATCGTTCTATGGAATTTGTACATCTTAAAGATATGCGCGCAGCAGGTTTTGAGCCTATCAATATATTATCGCAATACAAATGGCAAGATGGTTTAGGGTATTATGAAAGTACCAAAGATGCAGCAATAAACTTCTTTATTGATTATTTACCAAAAGGTGTTTATGTATTTGAATACGACTTGCGAGTAAACAATGCTGGTGATATGAGTAATGGCATTAGTACCATACAAAGTATGTATGCACCAGAGTTTAGTAGTCATAGTGAAGGAGTAAGAATTACGGTTGAATAAGCCATGTCATTACGAGAAATGAGGTACGAATGACGTAGTAATCTATTTCATCATCATAAGATTGCCACGCTATGTTCGCAATGACTTTAGCATGTTAGTTAAAGTTTTAATAACCGTCTAAGGTATTATGATTAATATCGTATTTTAAATTTTCTAACAATACAAAAGTTTAAATGAGTTCAAAAGTATTTATATATATAAGACTTGCGCTTGGAATCTTATGTGTAGTTTTTGGAATAAATAAATTCACAAATTTTTTGCCATTAACAAAACTAACAGGAGAGGCAGCTAATTATTTTACAGCCTTATCTAGCTCCAAAGCGATGGCACTCGTTGGGATTACATTAATTGTAATTGGCTTAGCTCTAATTTTTGATAAATATAGTGCTCTAGCCACACTCATATTAATGAGTATTTCTGTTAATGCGTTCTTGTTTCATATTGTTTTAAACCCAAGTGGTATTGTTAGAACTGCCACACTTCTTATACTTAATAGCTTAGTATTATTTAGTTATAGAGATAAATACAAAACCTTATTGTGATAAGAGCTATTTGTTAGTAAAAGTGAGTTTTCACGACCAAGCTCTCATAATTAGGTACAAAAATTATTTTTGTAACTTGAGATTACTAACTAACAAAAATATAAGATTATGAATTCAAAAGTTTTTATGGTTCTAAGAATTTTACTTGGAATCTTTGTACTCGTTTTTGGTGTAAACAAATTCGCTGATTTTTTACCGATGCCAGAACTTAGTGCTGAAGCAGGTGCCTATTTTGGTGCCTTATCAAGTTCTAAAACACTAATGCTTGTTGGTATTGTTGAAATAGTAGCCGGACTAGCTATACTTCTAGACAAATTTGGCGCTTTAATGGCAATCATTCTAATGAGTATTTCTGTAAATGCTGTTTTATTCCATGCAGTTTTAGATCCTGGAGGCATTGGCGGAGCTGCAGCTTTATTAATACTTAATATAGCAGTACTATATGGTTATAAGGATAAGTACAAAGCATTGCTGAGTTAATAACAACATAAAAAAGAGGCTTAATTAAGCCTCTTTTTATTTAAATACGCTTTGTAATTAGAGCTAGTTGCCCCATATGGTTAGCTTGATGTTCCATAACATGAAACCAAGCCCAATGGTTAGTCATACTCCCAATTTTCTTTTTAAACCATTCATCATCTTTGGTCTTTAACAAAGCTTTGGTCTTAGCTCTTACCTCATCATAAATATCCATATAATATTTTATGGGCTTATTTTTAAATTGCTTTCTAGCTTCAGCTCCAAGATTTAAAGCCATTTCCCATTTTGCTCTTTCTTCAGCATTAAAACTTCTGCCTTCAAATGTATATACTTGGTAATACGCTTCTGTAGCTGCTAAATGAAAAATAATTGCACCTGGACTATTTGCATTTTCATCTAATAAATAGTCGGTACCTTCTTGATCTAAATTTCTAACATGCCGCTCAACTCTTTTTTTTAAATTATCGAGCATAGAAATCATATTACCTATATCATTTGAGTAACCTTTGGGTGGTTTTACTTCGCTTTGAGAAAATAAAAATGATGTGCATAAAAATGTGAGAAGGAAGAAAATTTTAATTTGATTCTTCATTGATTGAGATTTTTGGTTTTCTAAATATAAAACCAAATTATTATTAAACATTATGATTAACAGGAGATTAACGTGAGGACTACTTCTTTGGAGGATAACCATTAAATATTTTCTCAACCAACTTCGTAAAAGTTTCTTCGCGTTTTTCTGGTGATGCATTTTGTTTATATGCACTCTCGCTTACAGCTTGCCAGAATAACTTCTCATTGTTGCTTTTATCAACGAAATCAATCACTATTTCTCTAGTGTTTTGATTAGCTCCTAGAGGTATACCAACTGATACTCCACCAAAGCCACCTCTACCTCCTCCGCCAGCTCCTACTCCAACAGAAGAATTGTTTCTATTCATCACATCCTGGCTTTGAATATCAATATAAAAATCTGGATTATCTGAGCGTATTAAACCCATGGTTTGAAGTTTAACATCAATAGCTCTCATTAAACGTTTATTATCTAACTGACTTAATCCAGTCTTTATATCATCAAAATAATTGTAAGTTTTATATTGCGTAAAATCAGTTGATTTTTCGTAATCGTAGTTTACTATTGTTCCACAGGATGTAATAAGTAGTAGTACTATTAGATATTTGAAGGCCTTCATCTTTTTTATTTAAAGATACAAAATCTATGGAAGCAATTCATTTAAGACTTTGTTAATCATTTCCTTTTTGCGAAAAACTACTTAGTATTATATACTAAATTAATACCAAAAATTAGTCCTTGATTATTCTTCGAATAACTCGTCTATTATTTGAAATAATATTGAGATAATAAATTCCTGAACTTAAGATTGATAAATCAATTTTATTTGTTGTTGACGACAGAACCTTCTGACCCAACGCTGAGAAAATTTCAATTGTTACATCTATATTATCGTTAGAATCAACTTGTAAGACATTGGAAACTGGATTTGGAAATATCTTTAAACTTTCTAAATCATAGCCATTATTAGATAAAGTAGCATCCTGCAGTATAATTTCAAATTCATTAATGTCTGTATTTCTACCCGAAGTATTGTCCCAAACTTGAACAAAATATACAGTGGTTTCTGGTAAAGATATATCCTGTAGAGAATTTGTACCACAAGCATTAGGCACATGAGCAATATTGAATATATTATCTGGGTATTCACATGAATCAGCCGAAAGTTGCCAAAGTTGTAACGAAAAGCCATTTGTCACCTCCAAATCAATAACTGAACCTGTATTACCGTAAAAATAATACCAAACATCTTCTACATTATCAATGTTATTACAAGATGGAACGAATGTTGAAGTAGTTGCAAAACTATTCAATCCAGCAGCAGTTTCTCCTAAAATTAGTCGTGGAGTAACAGAATAATAACCGCAATCAACATCATCATTGACTGGCGGAATTTGGCAGGATTCTGTTACTTGCCAAAAGTCATTACAACCCTCAGCATTATTACTTATATCTGAAAAATTTATGTTAAGATTATCACTAGCCAAGATATTACAAATAGCTTCTACATTACAAACTGATAGACTCAAATTCCCTGATAAGTTAAAGCTTTCAACATAGTCATCAAAAGACAATTGAGATATATCTGCTAATGATATATTGTTTGTAATTTGAAATCCAGAAAAGTTAGCATTAGTATTCAACCCATTTAAACTAATTAATGAAGAATTATTATTCAAACTAATAAATGAAACATCACTAGTATATGAACCTAGGCCCTGTAAATCTATTAAACCGTCATTATCTTCAATTAGAAAATCACTTCCTATACTAAGGTTTTCTAAGCCCATTAAATTAGTTAATTCATCATTATTTGTTATAATAAGTACATAAGACCACTCTAAACTTTCAAAACCATTTAAGCTTAATAATGATGGATTATCTTGTATACGTATGATTTCAATGTAATTAATCATTGTATTACTCAGCATACTAATGTTTTCCAAACTCTCATTGTCTCTAATAATAAAAGAGTTATAAGGAAAAGACGTTAAATTCTCTATCCCTAAGCTACTTAAAGAACTTAATTCATCCAAATTTGTTAATTGATCATTATTAATAATTGAAAGACTTATTACTGTTTCTATATTATGTAGCCCATTAAGATTAGCAAGCAAAGGGTTATTAGAAATAGATAAAGTTTCTACATTAACCAAATTCGACATCGGTGTTAGGTCATTTATATCATCACCTGATATAACAAGAGAAGCTAAAGTATTACAATTAGGATAATCAATGGCAAAAGCATCAATCTCGGCTTGAGAATTAAAAGTACTATCTGGTGGACATTGTCCTAAAGAAATTAATGGCAATAAAAATAATAAGACAAATAGTAGTTTTAGCTTCATAATAGATATCAATAGGTTTCTATAAAAATAAACATATTAAACTATTAGCTTATATTTTTTCGGTATTCGTTATCAGAGTTCGATAAAAGCCTTTTACTAAGGTCAAAAAAATAAATATATTTAAGATAAACTTTTATAGAAATGATTAGGTTAATCATTCAGCATCTTCCAAAGCTTATCTTTCAACTCCATAAGCCCTTGCTGAGCCACTGAGGAAATAAACATATAATCTGCTTGTAAATCTTTATCTAAAATTGAAGATATTTCAGATTTAAGTTCATCATCTAACATATCAGATTTAGAAACGACCACAAAACGTTCCTTATCTAACATCTCAGGATTATAACGTCTTAACTCGTCTAATAAAATTTCGTATTGCTCTACAATATCTTTGGCATCGGCCGGAATTAAAAATAGTAAGATAGAGTTTCGTTCAATATGCCTTAAAAAGTAATACCCTAAACCTTTTCCTTCTGCAGCACCTTCAATAATACCAGGAATATCTGCCATCACAAAAGATTTATAATCGCGATATTCTACGATACCTAAATTAGGCTTAAGTGTTGTGAATTCGTAATCAGCAATTTTAGGTTTTGCTGATGTTAATACAGATAATAAAGTTGATTTTCCAGCATTTGGAAAACCTACCAAACCAACATCTGCTAATATTTTTAACTCTAATGTAATATGACGTTCTTCTAAAGGAATTCCGGGTTGTGCATAACGTGGAGTTTGGTTTATAGAACTTTTAAAATGCCAGTTACCACGACCTCCCATTCCACCTTCAGCCACAATCTTTTCTTCGCCATTCTCAGTAATTTCAAATAAAATATCGTTGGTTTCAGAATCTCTAACGACAGTTCCTAATGGTACTTCTAAATATTCATCCACGCCATCAGAGCCTGTACTCCTACCTGAACTTCCATGTGCACCATGACCAGCTCTAATATGACGCTTAAATTTTAAATGTATTAAAGTCCAAAGGTTAGAATTCCCCTTAAGAATAACATGACCTCCACGACCACCATCACCTCCATCTGGTCCTCCTTTAGCGTTATATTTTTCGCGATTTAAATGTGAAGAGCCTTTTCCTCCGTTACCAGAAGATACGTGCATTTTTACGTAGTCGACAAAATTTCCTTCAGTCATGATTGAGTTTAAAGTTCTAAGTTTAAAGTTCTAAGTTTAAACTCTTCTGAATTTATAATGAATCTATTACTTTATTTAAACGTACAGTAATCTCTTCTATACTACCAATACCATCGACACCATGATATTTTTTTTGAGCAGAATAATAGTCTTTTAAAATAGCAGTTTCATTATAATAAACTTTTATTCTATTTCTTATTATTGCTTCGTCAGAATCATCTTTTCTTCCACTAGTTTTACCTCTTTCTAATAAGCGGTTTACTAGTGTCTCATCCTCAACCTCTAAGGCTACCATAGCACTGACTTCAGAATCTTTAGCCTCTAATATTCTATCTAATGCTTCAGCCTGTACTTCATTTCTAGGAAAACCATCAAATATAAATCCATTGGCTCCAGCATTTCTATTGACCTCAGCTTCTAACATGTCTATAGTCACTTGATCTGGAACTAAATGGCCTTTATCCATATAAGATTTTGCTAAAGTTCCGAGTGCTGTTTCATTTTTAATGTTGTATCTAAATACATCACCAGTTGAGATGTGCACTAAATCATATTTTTCTTTTAAAAAATTAGCTTGTGTTCCTTTACCTGCACCTGGAGGTCCAAATAGCACTAAGTTAGTCATGTGTTGTGTTGTTTTTAATTGATATACGTCTGGTAAATCTCTTCCTAACCCATCATAATCTAAGCCGTAACCAACGATGAACTTATCGGGAATTTCCATACCTACGTAATGAAGTTTAAAATCTTTATCGTAAGCTTCTGGCTTGTAAAACAAAGTCGCGATGATAAGCTCTTTAACATTTTCATTTTTGAAAATGCGATGTACTTCTTCTAAAGTTTTACCTGAGTCTATGATATCTTCTAAAATAACAACCGTTCTACCGGTTAAATCTTGTGTTAAACCAATAAGACGCTGAATATCATCTGTAGACTTTACACCTTCGTAAGAAGCGAGTTTGATAAACGTAACTTCACAAGGTTTAGGGTACTTTTTTACAAAATCACTCACAAACATAAAAGAGCCATTTAAAATGCCTATAAAAACTGGCATCTCATCACCTAAATCTTTAGAAATGACATCTACCATTTGCTGTACAGCTTGGTCAATCTCTTGTTCTGAAATGAAAGGTTTAAAGTATAAATCGTGAAGCTTTATCACTATTGTATTATTTTAAAAATGCAAAGATAATCATTTGATTGACGATAGACGATTTTTTGATTTATGATTTTGGAGGTATGTACCTTATTTAGTGTATTTTTGTAGCTCAAAACAGTTGAATATTTAACAAATTCCCTCTTTTGAGGGAAATAAATATGAATTATTTCTCTTCAGATTTTAAACTCGGTATTCTTGGAGGTGGTCAATTGGGCAAGATGATGCTTTATGATACACGCAAGTATGATATTTACACTTGTGTTATAGACCCAAGTACAGAAGCACCTTCTCGATTAGCCTCTGATGAGTTTACCGTTGGTGACTTATTAGATTACGATACAGTTGTTAACTTTGGAAGGAAGGTTGACATCCTAACTTTTGAAATTGAAAACGTTAATGTTGATGCTCTAGAAACCCTTGAAGGTGAAGGCATAAAGGTATTCCCTTCTTCTAAAACTTTAAGAACTATTCAAAATAAAGCAACTCAGAAATTATTTTATCGCGACCATAATATTCCGACCGCTGATTTTTCTCGTTTTGCACATACTTCAGAAATTCAAGATGCAGTAGAGAATGGTGGGTTAGATTATCCGTTTGTGTGGAAAAGTGCACGATTTGGTTATGATGGAACTGGCGTAAAAGTGGTAAAACGTTATACAGATTTAATTGACCTTCCGAATGTAGAATGTATTGCTGAAGATTTAATTCCGTTTAAAAATGAATTGGCTGTTATTGTTGCTAGAAATGAAAAGGGAGATTTAAGAACCTACCCTGTGGTTGAGATGGAGTTTCATCCTGAAGCTAATCAGGTTGAGTATGTTATTTGTCCTGCTCGTATTCCTGATGCTATTGCAAAAAAAGCTGAACTCATTGCCTTAAAAACTGCTGCAGCTTTTGAGCATGTCGGTTTATTGGCTGTAGAAATGTTTCAAACAGAAACTGATGATATTTTAGTCAATGAAGTAGCACCAAGACCTCATAATTCTGGTCATTATAGTATTGAAGCGAGTTATACATCTCAGTTTGAACAACAGCTTAGATGTATTTTAGGTTTACCTCTTGGTAATACTGAAAGTAAAGTTGCAGGAGTCATGGTAAATTTAGTTGGAGCTGAAGATCATACAGGAAATGTACTATATAAAAACATAGAAAAAATCATGGCAATGGAAGGTGTAACACCCCATATTTATGGAAAGAAACAAACCAGACCTTTCCGAAAAATGGGACATGTTACTATTGTCAATAAAGATATTAATAAGGCACGCGAAATTGCTGAAAAAGTAAAGCGTACAATTGAAGTTATAAGCGAATAAATATGAGTAAAGTAGGAGTTATAATGGGAAGCAAAAGCGATTTGCCTGTGATGCAAGACGCTATAGATATATTAAAGGGGTTTGACATTGAAATTGAAGTCGATATCGTTTCTGCACATCGTACACCTGAAAAGCTATTCGATTACAGTAAAAATGCACATACTAGAGGGATAAAAGTAATTATAGCTGGTGCAGGTGGAGCGGCGCATTTACCAGGAATGGTGGCATCCCTATCACCATTACCAGTAATTGGAGTACCCGTAAAATCATCTAATTCTATTGATGGTTGGGATTCTGTTTTATCTATCTTACAAATGCCAGGAGGTGTTCCTGTAGCAACTGTGGCGCTAAATGGAGCAAAAAATGCTGGGATTTTAGCTGCTCAGATTATCGGAAGTAGTGATCAGTGTGTTTTAGGCAAAATAATGATTTATAAAGAAGGTCTAAAAGCAAAGGTTATAGATTCAGCAAAGGATTTAAAATAGTTACTACTCTCACCTACTTACCAAATTGATTAAAAAGAAAAAAATGTCAATCCTAAATAAACCCTTCAACACAACCTATAATACAGCACCTTTTTCAAAAATAAAGACAGAGGACTATCTTCCTGCGTTTAAAAAAGGAATTGAAAAAGCTAAAGCTGAAATTGATACTATTGTCAATAATACTGAAACTCCAACTTTTAAAAATACAATTGACGCCTTAGATTACTCTGGTGAAGAATTGGATAGGATTTCGAGTATTTTCTTTAATCTGAATTCTGCCGAAACTAATGATGAGATTCAAAAAATAGCACAAGAGGTATCACCGCTTTTATCTGATTTTAGTAATGATATTACCTTAAATGAGGATTTATTTAAACGTGTAAAAGCTGTTTACAATTCTAAATCTAATTTAGAGTTAACCACAGAACAAGAAACGCTTCTCGATAAAAAGTATAAAGGTTTTTCCAGAAATGGAGCTAATCTTAGTGATCACAAGAAAGAAAAACTTAGAGCTATTGATAAAGAGTTAAGTCAGTTAAAACTAAAATTTGGCGAACATATTTTAGCCGAAACTAACACATATGAAATGCACCTTATGAATGAAGCTGAAGTATCAGGTTTACCAGATGGGGCAAAAGAAGCAGCTAAGCAGTTAGCTGAAAGCAAAGGTAAAGAAGGTTGGTTAATTACATTAGATTATCCAAGTTATATTCCTTTTATGACTTATGCAGATAATAGAGAATTGCGAGAAAAATTATCTAAAGCTTTTGGAAGTAAAGGCTTTAAAAATGACGATTTAGATAATCAAGCTATAGTTCTTAAAATCGCTCAATTACGATTTGAACGCGCTCAACTTTTAGGCTATAAAACCCATGCGCATTTTGTTTTAGAAGAGCGTATGGCAGAAACACCTGAAAAAGTAAATACTTTTTTAAATGAGCTGCTTGACAAAGCAAAACCTGCTGCTAAAGAAGAGTTTAAGAAACTTGAAAACTTTGCTAAAGATTTGGATAATATAGACCAGCTTCAAAAATGGGATTCTGGCTATTATTCAGAGAAATTAAAGCAAAAATTGTTCAGCTTAGATGATGAGCAATTAAAACCCTACTTTAAGCTAGAAAATGTAATTGATGGAGCATTTACAGTGGCTCAAAAATTATTCGGGTTACAGTTTGAAGAAATTGATACCATTGATAAATATCATGATGACGTTTTAACCTATAAAGTTACAGATAGCGAAGGTGAATTAGTGTCTGTTTTTTATGCTGATTTTTTTCCAAGAGCTGGGAAACGTAATGGAGCTTGGATGACGTCATACAAACCTCAAATGGTTAAAAACGGTGTTAATGAAAGACCCCACGTTTCTATAGTTTGCAACTTTACCAAACCTACAAAAAGCAAACCATCATTATTAACGTTTAATGAAGTAACAACTTTGTTTCATGAGTTTGGTCATGCTTTACATGGTATGTTAGCGAACACAACCTACCCAAGCCTATCAGGAACAAGTGTGTATTGGGATTTTGTTGAGTTACCAAGCCAGATTTTAGAAAACTGGTGCTACGAAGAAGAAACGCTTAAGCTATTTGCCACGCATTACGAAACTGGAGAAGTCATTCCTATGGAATTGATTGAAAAAATAAAAACGTCTTCGACATTTCATGAAGGCATGCAAACACTGCGTCAGCTAAGTTTTGGTTTACTTGACATGAGTTGGCATGGTGTAGACCCTTCAAATATTTCTAAAGTAAAAGCTCATGAAGTTAAAGCTTTTGGCGCAACACGCTTATATCCAGATGTAGCTGAGAATTGTATGAGTACAGCTTTTGCACATATTTTTCAAGGTGGTTATTCTTCTGGTTATTACAGTTATAAATGGGCAGAAGTATTAGATGCGGATGCTTTTGAGTACTTTAAAGAAGAAGGTGTTTTTAATAAAACGGTTGCTGATAAATTTAAAACTTATGTGTTGTCTCAAGGTGGTACGGAAAATCCAATGACATTATATAAAAAGTTTAGAGGGCAAGAACCAAAACCTGAAGCTTTGTTACGTCGAGCTGGTTTATTGAAATAGATTTCAATTAATCTGTCTCTGTAATAACATCACATGGTTTTTTAAATATTCTTTTATCACCAATCACCTCAAAACACTTATTAAAAGGTGCTTTATCAAACCAATCTAAAGCGTCTTTTTTCATGATTTTAAATTTTGGTAAAAGACCTCTTTCTAGTCGCTTTATAACTGAGCTATGTATTTTTAGTTTACCATTGTTATAATTTTCACCATTTTCAATTAAATAAAGTGGTATATCTCTGTTACGTCTTCTATAAAAGATACCCATAAAATTATCCTCAGAATCATGAACTTTACCATTAATATGAATATCAGTTATTGGGTAATCATCGAATAAGTTATATGATTTTAATTCATTAATCATCCAATTTAACGACACATAAGACAATTCAAAATCTTCAGAATAACCACCACCTACATCACTATGTGATCCCGAAAACCAAACTTCGTTAACAACATCATTTAAGGTTCTATTTCGTTTTAATTTTATATTATTACAACTTGCCAAAATTGGTGTAAATATCTGTGCTCTATTATCATCCAAAGCAACAGCATGCAACACTTTATTTACGTTAACAAATTGATTGAGATGGCTGCTATTAGGTTTACAAAATTTCTCTTTATAATCTGGTGCAGCAAGTGCCTCAACATTATCAAATAAAGCTAAGACTTCTATAGTAATATCTGTCGACGTATCAATTTTTTGACTATTCTTTAGCTCCCATTTCCGTTTTACTCTTTCAAGATTTCTTTGCCGCTCAGTATGTGTAACATTGTCTCGATAAGCACTATACATTTTTTTAATAAGCCTCATTTTCTTTACGCTATCAATCTCTTTCTCCAAACTTATCATACCTGCAGTATATATAAAATTAGCTAAAACCTGAGATGTAAAAGCCCCTCGACTAAAACCAAATAAATAGATTTTATCTCCTCTTTCTTTATTATAGCGTTTAGTTAAAAAATCATAAGCCTCTACTACATCTCTTTTAACACCAACACCAAAAGCCATCCCAGAAATTTTAAAATCTTTACCTCCACCAACACCAACTGTATAAAAAGAAGCTAAACTATCTGATGTTTTTGCTAAGTTTCTGAGTTTGTTAATATTGGTATTATCTTTTGGTGTGTTTGATGTGCCATCGATAAATATTAAAATATCTTTTGATGAATCAGAATTGCTATAAGGACTAACTAGTGGTTCGGTAGACTTACAACCTAGAATCAATAACAAAAAGAAAAAACAAGAAAAGCAATTGTGAACATTATCTTTTATAGAAACCATAAACCTAAGTTTAATTAGACTTCTAAGTTAGATAAATGATTTTAAAAAAATAAACTTTCAATAATTATTGAAAGTTTAAAAATTATTATATATTTGTTATATGCAATATCAAGAAGCAAAAGATAAATTTATAAGTACTTGGGGAAGTTTAGGTTCGCTTTGGGGAATAAATAAAGCTATGGCTCAGATACAAGCCTTGCTTTTTATTTCTACAAAACCATTGTCTATGGAAGACATTATGGAAGAGTTAAAAATCTCTCGTGGTAATACTAGCATGAACCTTAGACAACTTATGGATTGGGGAATTGTGACTAAAGTATTGGTGTCAGGAGAACGAAAAGAGTTTTTTACTACTGAAAAAGATGTGCAAGAATTGGCACGCACTGTTGCAAAAGAACGTAGTCGAAGAGAAATAAAACCTGTAATAAAAGTTTTAGAGGATGTCTCTTCTATTAAAGATGATGGTTCAGAAAAAACAAAAGAGCTTATAAAACAAACTAAAGCACTAAAAGATATAACTCACGATTTAGATACATTAATGAACAGATTAGTTAACCAAAAACAAAACTGGTTAACAAAGTCAGTTTTAAAACTGATGAAATAGTAAATATATTTTTTAAATCAAACTTTCAATTTTTTCTGAAAGTTTAAAAAATAAAATAATGAAAAGATTATACGATATAAATAAATGGTTAATAATAAGTACACTTCTACTCTACTTAACATTTTGGGGAGGGATTTTAGCACACCTACTTCTAGGGATAATCCAAATAATTATGAGTATTTCAATTATGCTTCATTTTTCAAAACAAACCTATACTGTTAAACAATTATTTATAACCTACTTAGTTGCAACTGTTGTCATCGTTTCTATATTCAAAATAATAAAAGAAACAAATGGCGAAGACTTACAATTAATCTTTATGTGGATGATAACAACAATGTTTCTTGCTCTTTTTCACTTATATATAACTTATAAAATAAAGCAATCATGAAACTCTATAAAACTCTATCTAATTGCATTGCAATAGTTTGGATTATAAACGGTCTTTTCTGTAAAATTCTAAATCTAGTCCCAAGGCATCAAGAGATTATATCTGAAATTTTAGGTACTGAATATTCAAGTGTTTTAACCATAACAATAGGCTTAATGGAAGTGATTTTGGCACTATGGGTAATTTCGGATTATAAACCTAAGTTAAATGCTATGCTTCAAATCATTACAGTAATAACGATGAATATTATTGAATTCTTTCTCGTTCCAGATATACTGCTATGGGGAAAATTCAATATCATTATTGCTCTGGCTTTTGTGAGTTTAATTCATTACACTTATTTCATTCATAAACAGGATTATGTTACAACAACTTAAAAATCACCCGTTTGCTGTTGAAGCATTTTTTGACAGTTCTTTAGTCTTAACATTTGCTGTCCCTAAAGAACAATTAGAGTCTATGATTCCTGAATGCTTAAGCTTAGATACATTTAAAGAAAAATGGGCTTTTATTGCAGTAGCTATGGTCCAAACCAAAGATTTAAGACCTAAAGGTTTACCTAAGTTTTTAGGTAATGATTTCTTTTTAATTGGGTTTCGCATTTTCGTTCGTTATACCAATAAAGCCGGAAAACGTTTACGTGGACTATACATTATAAAGTCTGAAACCGACAAAAAGAAAATGGAATTTATGGGCAATTTGTTTACCCATTACAATTACACTACAACAGATATTAAAAAGAAGCAACATAAAAATTCACTAGAGATATGTTCCGAAAAATCGGATTTCAATATTACCATAAACAAGACTGCATCTGATATTGAACTCCCAAAAAATTCACCATTTGAAAACTGGAAAGAAGCCAGGCGTTTTGCTGGTCCTCTACCCTTTACTTTTACTTATAATGAAAAACCCAAAGAAGTGTTGATTATTGAAGGTGTAAGAACAAACTGGAAACCTAAACCTCAAGAGGTCATTAATTACCATATCGACTTTTTGGATTCATTAAGTCTTAATAATCTGGTGTTAGCAAACGCATTCGTTATAGAAAACATTCCATATTACTGGAAAAAAGGCAAAAAAGAATTATGGAAATAAAAAGAAAAAAGTTTCAAGGCGTTTTAAACATTTTGAGTTTTAACAGACACTTTTATGTCATAGGACTGAGCATTTTGGCATTAACTATAATAATTTGGCTTTTGCTTGGTTGGTCTAACTTAGTTTTGTCGATTATCGTTATAGCTTTTATTTATGGTCTTTTAATGCCCTTAATTGTCTCTGCTTATGTCTATGATTTTTCTGGTTATTATGATTTTGAATGGTTAAAAGATTGTGAATTATCAGATTCTAAAACCCAACATATTGTCAATATAAATGCAGGTTTTGACGAAACAAGTTTTATTTTAAAAAACCATTTTCCTAAATCAAGCTTACAAGTATTTGACTTTTACAACCCAAAACTACATACCGAATCTGCTATAATTAGAGCTAGAAAAGTGAGCTCAGTATATCCAAAAACACAACAAATAAAAACCAATGCTTTTCCTTTGAATGAAAAGTCTGTTGATTTAATTTTTCTACTTTCAGCAGCACACGAAATTAGGTCGCACAATGAAAAAGTTCAATTTTTGAAAGAATGCAAAAGGATTTGTAAACCAAACGGAAAAGTAGTTATGATTGAGCATTTGAGGGATTTTTCAAATTTCTTAGCTTTTTCAATTGGGTTTACTCATTTTTTCTCCAGAAAAACGTGGGAAAAAGCATATTTAGAAGCTGGATTTTCTTCAATTTCTGAAACTAAATTTACACCATTCATGTCAATTTTTAATTGTCATATTTAATACCAAAGATTATGAATAAACATTTACAAATAATCGGATTACTTTTAATACTACTTTCATTAATTCACATCATATTTCCAAAGCATTTTAATTGGAATAAAGAATTAAAATCATTGAGTTTAATAAATAGGCAAATGATGAAGGTTCATACCTTTTTTATTGCTTTAGCTATCCTTCTAATAGGTTTGTTGTGTTTAACATCAGCAGCAGAACTTATTGACACTGATCTTGGTAGAAAAATAGCCTTAGGTCTTGCCATATTCTGGATAGCACGGTTATTTTTTCAACTCTTCATTTATTCATCTAAACTCTGGAAAGGCAAAAGATTCGAAACTGTAGTTCATATATTTTTTACATTATTATGGATCTATCTTAGTAGTATTTTTTTAATCGTTCATTTTCATTAGTCATTCTAAAACCCAAAACCATGAAACAAAAAAAAATATTCATGACAGGTAATTGGGAAGATTTAATTATTACAACTTTCGAAGTAAAAAAAGAAATTCTTCAGCCCTATTTACCTCACAATACAGAGTTAGATTTGTTTAACGGCAAAGCTTTAATGAGTATGGTAGCTTTCACGTTTTCAAAAGTTAAGTTTTTTGGCTTTAAAATTCCCTTACATCAAAACTTTGGTCAAATTAACTTTCGGTTTTATGCAAAATCGAAAATTAACGGAGCTAAAGGAGTTGTTTTTATTAAAGAATTCGCACCAAAGCCTATCATTGCTTTAATAGCTAATAAGTTGTATAACGAGCCTTTTTTCTTTAAAAATATAGGCTTAAACAAAAGTGTGTCTCAAAATAAAAAAAATATCAGATATACATATAAAGACTTTGAAGTAAAAGCAACAACTGCAAAAACAACCAAACCTTTAATTAAAAGTTCTTTTAATGAATTTATAGTTGATAGATACATTGCTTTTGTAAAAAAATCTAAAACAAAAACATTTCAATATAAAATCTATCATAAGCCATGGGAACTTTATCAATCTGCAACTACAGAAATTCATAGAAATATTATTTCATTACTACCTAAGGCGTTCAGAAAAGCAAAGTATCTTAAGACTGTTGTAGTAGACGGCTCTTCCGTTTCCGTAGAAAAAGGAATTTTACAACATACATTGAATAGCACAAATACAATAAAGATAAGTAAGAACAGTATTTTTAATATTAACTCATAATTCTCAATGAACCTCAGTGAACGCATTTGGAATTTATTTTTTAGAATTTGAGATTTGGGATTAATACACTATTTTTGGTTCAGCAATGAAAACAAAAATGCCTAATCACAAAATAGATCCAAACAACTGGATAAAATTATATTCAGATTATCTTTTTAACTATACCATTACACGTGTTAGTGATGGAGTAATTGCACAAGACTTAGTATCTGAAACTTTTTTAGCAGGTTTAAAGTCTATGGCTAATTTTAAAGGTGAAGCAAGTGAACGTACTTGGCTAATTTCTATTCTAAAGCGTAAAATCATTGATTACTATAGAAAAATTAATTCTAATAAAGGTAAAGCCGAAGTTAGGATGAGTTATAATAGCGATACAGATGCTGAAGGTGACTGGCTAGAAGAACGTGTTGCTGATCCTTTTGATAAAACTGCAGAAGACAAATTAGAAAATTCTGAATTAGGTGATGCGATACATGATTGCTTAGGAAAACTTCCAGAAAAGCAAGCCCAAGTTTTTAAAATGAAAACTATTTTAGGTTACGATACAGAAACTATTTGTAATGAATTAGGAATTACTGCGTCTAACCTTTGGGTAATCATTCACAGAGCACGAACAGCTCTTGCTGATTGCATGCAAAAAAATTGGTTTTAAATTATGAGTAACCTAAAATTAAGTTGTCAAGAAGCGAATCACGTTTGTGACAAAAATCAGTACAAGGAAGCAAGCTTTTGGGAAAAAGTGAAGCTTAACATACACTTAATTTACTGTAAAGCCTGCAGAAAATATTCAATGAGAAATGGTAAGCTCTCTAAAGTAATACAGTCATCTAAAGTTGAAGTTTTAGATACTACGGCTAAAGACAAAATGAAAACAGCTTTTGAAAAAGAGCTAGCAAAGCATCAATAAAATACCTAGCCATACTATTGGCAAACTTTCTACCCAAAACGCGCTATAATATTTCGATTGACTTTTATTAGAACCTATTACAAATAACAGAGTAACAAATACTATTATTAATGTTACTATTACTGCATTACTAGTCAAATTGTCTTTAAAAAATTCTAACATCATAAATATCATAAGTAGTATTATACCTATAAGTTTGGTTTTTTTTACACCTATTTTTTGTGGTATGGTTGATAGCTTTAAATTATCATAATTTAAATCTCTAATTTCAAAAGGTAGCATAAGTACAATAACATACAGAAAGCGTTGTATAGCTATGATAATGACATCAAAATCTAATGAAACATCATTATTAACAAGAGGTAGAATAACTGTTGTAAAACTCCATACTAAGCCAATAACATAAATTTTAAGACCGCTTATTTCCCTTAAATTTTTCTGATCATCAATAAAGTATTTTTTAGGCAATAAAGGAATGGCATATAAAAATGTAATTAAACCAAGCACTCCAATTAACAAAAGCGTATTCGTTTCAAGTTTATAAGCATAATAACACAAAGCTATAAAAGCGAAAAGCGAAAAGATTTGAATAGCTTTTAACCAACCAGCCAAACTGCGATGATGAAATTTTGCAATACCAAAATACTTTATAAAATTATAGCCAGTAATGGTGGCAAAAAACACAAAATAGAGGCTGTTTTTATCATAATCAATTCCAAATTGAAGTAATGTTACCCATGTTAAGGCATAAACACCTAATGCTACATGAATGCTACTGTTTATATAGAAATTTAATATGTGCTTTAGAATGGCCATTACACAAAAATACATAATGTGTTAATAACCCTCTATTTCAGTTAAAAACTTTAGAGATCCTTAACTAAATAAAAGGGCTAAATATGTATTTTTGCAAAACTAAATAAACACAACTTTATTTTTAATGGATACGACTTCTTTTGCACTCCGACATATTGGCCCAAACTCAAACGAGCAAAAAGCAATGTTAGACACCATTGGTGTTACAGATATAGAACAATTAGTTTACGAGACTATTCCGGATGATATTCGTCTAAAAACAGACTTAGACCTAGATACGGCTATGAGTGAACAAGAGTATTTAAGTCATATTTATAGTTTATCTCAACTTAACAAAGTATACAAATCATATATTGGTTTAGGTTATCATCCTTCTAATTTACCATCTGTAATTCAACGCAACATTTTAGAAAATCCAGGTTGGTACACAGCATATACTCCATACCAAGCTGAAATAGCTCAAGGACGTTTAGAAGCGTTACTGAATTTTCAGACTATGGTTATTGATTTAACTGGTATGGAAATCGCAAATGCATCACTTTTAGACGAAAGTACTGCGGCTGCTGAAGCTATGAGTTTATTATTTGCTGTAAGAGAACGTCCTCAGAAAAAAGCCGGAATTAATAAGTTTTTTGTCTCTGATGCAGTTTTGCCACAAACATTATCATTGTTAGAAACAAGAGCTAATCCTATTGGCATTGAACTTGTAGTTGGTAACGAATCTGAATTTAATTTTACTGAAGACTTCTTTGGTGCATTATTACAATATCCTGGAAAAGATGGGCAAATTACTGACATTAAAACCTTTATAGAAAAAGCTAATGCATCACACATAAAAGTTGCAGTTGCAGCAGATATTTTAAGCTTGGTTAAGCTTGAATCGCCAGGCAAATTTGGAGCAGATGTCGTTGTTGGTACTACACAACGTTTTGGAATTCCGATGGGGTATGGTGGTCCTCATGCAGCCTATTTTGCAACAAAAGAAGCTTATAAGCGTGATGTACCTGGCCGTATTATTGGAGTCTCAAAAGACACCAATGGTAACAGAGCTTTACGAATGGCTTTGCAAACTCGTGAGCAACACATAAAGCGTGACAGAGCAACGTCTAATATATGTACAGCTCAAGTTTTATTGGCTGTTATGGCCGGAATGTATGCGGTTTATCATGGACCAAAAGGGTTAGAATTTATTGCAAATTCTGTAAATAATTCAGCAGCTACTTTATCAAATGCATTAGAAAACTTAGGTGTATCACAACTAAATTCACATTATTTTGATACACTACAAATAAAAGTTGATGCTAAAGCGGTAAATGCTGAAGCTGAAAAACAAGGAGTCAATTTCTTTTATCCTAATGCTGAAACGGTTACCATTTCTTTGAATGAAACAACAACCATTTCAGACTTAAACACTATCATTTCAATTTTTGAAACTGTAACAGGGAAATCAGTAGATAAAATCACATCTATTTCTGAAACTGAAACCATTCAAAATAGCATACAACGCCAATCAGACTTTTTAACTTTTGACGTATTTAATACGTACCATTCTGAAACAGAATTAATGCGATATATTAAGCGCTTAGAGCGTAAAGATTTAGCATTAAATCATTCTATGATTTCATTAGGCTCTTGTACCATGAAACTGAATGCAGCTTCAGAAATGTTACCATTAAGCTGGAGCAATTGGGGAAATATGCATCCATTTGCACCAATAGAACAAGCTAAAGGTTATACAACAATGCTTAACGCTTTAGAAGATCAGCTTAGTGAAATTACAGGTTTTGCAGCGACATCTTTACAACCTAATTCTGGTGCTCAAGGAGAGTTTGCTGGGTTAATGGTAATAAAGGCATACCATGAGTCTCGCAACGATCATCATAGAAATATCTGTTTAATTCCATCTTCTGCTCACGGAACAAATCCTGCAAGTGCTGTTATGGCAGGTATGAAAGTTGTAGTTACAAAAGCATCTGAAAACGGAAATATAGATGTTGATGACTTAAGAGAAAAAGCAGAATTACATAAAGATAATTTAGCCGCTTTAATGGTAACTTATCCTTCTACTCACGGAGTTTACGAATCTGCCATAAGAGAAATAACCCAAGTTATACACGATAATGGTGGGCAAGTTTATATGGATGGTGCCAACATGAATGCACAAGTAGGCTTAACAAATCCTGGAAATATTGGTGCAGATGTTTGTCACCTTAACTTACATAAAACCTTTGCCATTCCTCATGGAGGTGGCGGACCTGGTGTTGGCCCAATTTGTGTTGCTAAGCAACTTGTTCCATTTTTACCAGGAAATCCTGTAATCACAACTGGAGGGAAAGATGCTATTACTGCAATTTCTGCAGCTCCTTTTGGTTCTTCTTTGGTTTGTCTAATTTCTTATGGCTATATAAAAATGTTGGGGGCTAAAGGTTTAAAGCAATCAACTGAAACAGCTATTTTAAATGCCAATTATATTAAAGAGCGTTTAGAAGGGTTTTACCCAACACTCTATACAGGAGAACATGGTAGAGCTGCTCACGAAATGATTGTAGATTGTAGGGCTTTTAAAACTAATGGCATTGAAGTTACTGATATTGCAAAACGTTTAATGGATTATGGGTTTCATGCACCAACAGTATCATTTCCTGTAGCAGGAACTATGATGATTGAACCTACAGAGAGTGAAAATAAAGCAGAAATGGATCGTTTTTGTGATGCTATGATTTCTATTAGAAAAGAGATTAGTGAAGCTACAAAAGACGAACCTAATAATGTCTTAAAAAATGCTCCACATACCATGGATATGTTAACGTCTGATGAATGGCTATTACCATATACTAGAGAAGCTGCAGCTTATCCATTAGATTATGTAAGGGATAATAAATTCTGGCCAAGTGTAAGACGCGTTGATGATGCTTATGGAGATAGAAACTTAATGTGTAGTTGTGCACCAATGGAAGAATATATGGATGTATAACCTCAACAAACAATAATTTATAAAAGTGCTCATTTTGAGCACTTTTTTTATGTTTTCTTAGTTTTAGTTTACCTTTTTTACGAATTCATAAAAAATGATGCTTTTACTTTATTAAATTGAGGAAAACAATTAATTATTAATTAGATTGCACCATTGGAATTGACACAAAATAACTATGACGATTAGAATAACTGGAACAGGAAGTTATATACCAAGTATTATTGAAAAAAACGAAGATTTTTATAATCATGAGTTTTTAAATGCGGATGGGTCATCGATAAATAGCACTAATGAAGTTATTGTAGAAAAGTTTAAGGCTATAACTGGTATACAAGAACGACGTTATATTAAGAAAGACTTATTGAATTCTGATATTGCATTTTACGCTTCTCAAAAAGCTATTGAAGATGCAAAAATTGATAAAGAAAGTATTGACTACATTATTGTCGCTCACAATTATGGTGACGTTAAGCACAATGCTGAACAAAGTGATACTGTGCCTAGTATTGCTTCTCGTGTTAAACACTTATTAAAAATTGAAAACCCAAGATGTGTTGGCTACGATGTATTGTTTGGTTGTCCTGGCTGGATTGAGGGAGTTATACAAGCCAAAGCATTTATAGCATCTGGTTTAGCTAAACGTTGTTTAGTTGTTGGTACAGAAACCTTATCTCGTGTGATTGATAAGCACGATCGTGATTCTATGATTTATAGTGATGGTGCTGGTGCAGTAATTGTTGAAGAATCTGATGAAGAAGGTGGAATTCTCACTCATGAGACCGCAACATACACGTTAGATGAAGCTCATTTCATATATTTTGGAGAAACCAATCATCCTGAAATTACAGACCAACGTCGTTATATTAAAATGTATGGTCGTAAGATTTACGAATTTGCATTAACTAACGTGCCATTAGCATTAAAATCGTGCTTAGATAAAAGTGGTGTTTCAATTAACGATGTTAAAAAGATATTGATTCATCAGGCAAATGAAAAGATGGACGAAGCCATCGTAAAACGTTTCTACAAGTTACACAATATGGAAATGCCAGATGGAGTTATGCCAATGACCATTAATACACTTGGCAATTCTAGTGTAGCCACTGTACCAACATTATACGATATGATTTTAAAAGGTGAACTAGAGAATCAACAAATTAACAAAGGAGATATTATTATTTTTGCAAGCGTAGGCGCTGGTATGAATATTAATGCTATTGTTTACCAGTATTAATTTAAAAGTTTCCCATTTTCATAGGAATTACTATGTACGAAAAAACTTTTCCGAATAAAAGATTCAAGCATACTTTAGAGTTTTTAAGAAAACATGTAGACACTTCAGAATCTATTTTAGATTTAGGGATTAAAAATCCATTTTCTGAAATTATGATTTCCGAGGGTTATACTGTTGAAAATACAATTGGAGAAGATTTAGATGAAGACCATTCTACCATAGAAAACTCTTCTGCTAAAGTCGTCACAGCCTTTGAAATATTTGAACACCTATTATCACCATACGAAGTTTTAAAATCCATTAAAGCAGATAAAGTCGTTATCAGTATTCCGATGCGATTATGGTTTGCTTCGGCTTATAGAAGTAAAACTGATATGCGAGACAGACATTACCACGAATTTGAAGATTGGCAACTCGATTGGCTTTTAGAAAAAACAGGATGGCTCATAAAGGACAGACAAAAATGGACTAATCCTGTTAAGAAAATAGGTATAAGACCATTACTTAGACAGTTTACTCCTAGATATTATATTGTTTATGCTGAACGCGTAAAAAATTCCAAATAACAAACACTAAATTCCAATTGGGTTTTGTTAGCTTTGGGTTTAGGAATCTGAGATTTGAAATTTTATATCATCATACCTGCTCATAATGAAGAAGACTACATTGGTAAAACTTTAGAGTCACTAGTTAAGCAAACACTATTGCCAAAAAAGATTGTTGTTGTCAATGATAATTCTACTGATAGCACACAAGCTATTGTTGAAAATTATACATCAATGTATCCTTGGATTTCTGTTTTAAATTCTAAATCTTCAGATGCGCATTTACCTGGTGCAAAAATCATACACGCATTTAATAAAGGCTTTACTCAATTAGATGAAGATTTTGACATCATCTGTAAATTTGATGCAGACCTTATTTTTCCTGATAATTATTTAGAAGAAATTGCTAGTCATTTTAAAGCAAATGATAAGCTAGGTATGGCTTCTGGTTTTTGTTATATAGAAAAAAACAATAATTGGGTTTTAGAAAACTTAACGAACAAAGACCATATTCGTGGAGCATTAAAGACTTACAGAAAAGACTGTTTTAAACAAATAGGACAATTGAAACCATCTATGGGTTGGGATACGGTTGATGAGTTATTAGCAAAGTATCATGGCTGGGAAATTTTAACTGATGAATCTCTTCATGTAAAACACTTAAAACCAACAGGTAAATCTTACAACAAGGCCTCTAAATATCTTCAAGGAGAAGCCATGTACAAAATGCGATATGGGTTTTGGATTACTTTGATTTCTGCTCTTAAACTGGCATATAAGAAAGGAAGTTTTAAACTATTCAAAAATTATATGTCTGGTTACTTTAGAGCTAAATCTAATAAAATAGAATTTTTAGTTTCTGAGAATGAAGGGAAATTTATACGAGATTTACGTTGGGAAGGGATACTAGATAAAATAAAATCTTAATTTAATTCTTTTAGTAATTCTTCAGCCTTATCTGATTTAAACCAACCATTAGAAACAATTTTATCCAAAATTTGTTTTGCATCCTCTACTCTATTAGCTTTTATAAATAATAAGGCTTTATACCAATAACCTTTTTCAGCATCTAGCAAATCACTATTTATTAAAATATTAAACGTTTTTTCAGCTTCATTATAATTACCAAGCTCAGTTTGAGCTATACCTTTATATATCAATACGCTTCCTTTACTTTCTGTGCTATTTAATTGAGATTTAAAAACAACTAAAGCTTCTTTATATTTTTTATTCTCAAATAAGCTTTGAGCTTTTGCCAATTCGTCTTTATCATCACTTCTAGAAACAAATGAAGGTAAATCGTTTAAAGCCACATAATCATTATACAAATCTTGGTTTGACACGTTTTGATTAAAGAAGAATTGAAAGCCTAAAAAGATAATAATTGAAGCCGCTGCCAAATAATAAAAAAGTCTTCTATTATCTATTTGAGGTTCTGAATTAAATTCAGAATTAACTTGGGTTAGCGTTTTTTTTAAATTTTGTAAATCGTCGTCTTCTAAAAGCTTTTTATATTCTTTTACATCTGAATTATCAAGCTCGCTAAAACTCCAACTGTTTTCGTCTAATGCATCAAACAATTGTTTTTCTAGATTGAACTTTTCATTAAAATCAGTATCAGACGCTAATCGTTCTAAAAATGATTGTTCTTCACCTTTAGGTAATAAACCTTTTAAATAATTATCTATTAAGATATCGTCTTCCATGGTCATAATACAGTTAGTGCTTTAAAACGGTTGTCTTTCTTAACTAACTCTTTTAATTTATTTTTACACTTAAATACGCGCTGTCTGACCACAGTCTCCGAATTATACTTAAACTTCATCATCATATCTGCATAAGACGTTTTAGCAAAATATAACTTTAGGATCTGCTTACAATTATCTGAAATTAGTTCTAGACTCTCTGTAAATAACTCCCACCGTTTTTGTTCTAAAACTGCTAATGCAATATCATCGTTATCATCTGGTAGTTCTGTTAAACTATCTTTTGTTACCTTATTTTTTGATTTATTTAATTCTCTACGCCATAAGTTTTTACATACTGTAAATAAATAGGCTTCAAAACTAGTCTTAATTACAAACTTTTCTTTTTTGTAACGTACTGCCAATTGCAATAATGCTTTCTGAAAAACATCTTCAGCATCTTGTTGTTGGCCGCTATTTTTTATTACAAAAGATTTTACTTTATAAAAATTAGCTTCATAAATAGCTTTGATTGTTTTAGAATCATTATTCAATAAAGCACTTAAATAAAAAGAATTATCAGTCACTCGTCAATTTTAGTCTTAAAAACAAAAATAAACTTTTATATTTATTGGGTAACAATTTTGCTTTTACAGAACATTAGGTTGTAACTTTAAAATAAAAACAATGAAAAAAATTATTTATGTATGCTTATTAGCTGTATTAGCTATAAGCTATGGATGTTCTAAAGACGAAGTCTTTACCGAAGAACATTATCAAAATTCCGAAAAAAAGGAATTAGTTAATGAGCTAGAAAAGGGAAAATTCCCTCAGCAGAATGGTAATTTAAATGTTAACTCAAATTACTCTAGGGGAACTGGATTTGGTGATGGAGACGGTAATATATTCGATGGAGGAAACAATGGAAATAGCCCACCTACCGAAAGCTATTGGACGTTATTAACTGAATATCCTGCAGGAACTACGGCTTTCCAAAAAAATGAACTAAGAATACCATATCAAATTAATGGTCAATTGCTTTATTATGAGCAATGCCCTAATGACCCTAATAAGGAATTATGGTATATGTATCATGATGAAGCTCAAACAACAACTCATCCTGTAGATCCACTAGGAAATCCTAAGGATGATGATCCTGATTTCCCTACAACTTACCCTGGATCATCTACAGATTTTCATGTATTAGATATAAATGAAACTTGCTACGATTGATAAAAAATAAACAAATAATGTTTTGGCTTTGTATCCTTTGTTTTCTAATGAAGGTTCAAAGCCAAAATTATTATGACATATATAAATCCTTTGATTTTTCTAGATCATATAAGAACCTAAAAGAATCAACTGATAGCTTAATCATAATTGCACGAAATAATGAATCTTATAATGATATAGCAAAAATCTCTAAGCATTTTTCTCTTAAAGCTTATCGTAATAATTACGATGAAGCAATCTACTATTCAAAAATGTCTTACAAGAATAAAGAACTAATCAATGAGGTTGATAAAGAATATGTTGGTGCCATATATAGGGTGGGTTATTTTTATTTGAAGAAAAGAGATTTTAAAAGCGCTATTTTATTTTTTGAAAAATGTATTGAAATTGATATAAATAAACGCGTATCTGGACAAGCTCTTTGTGAAATAGGGAAATGTTATTTTGAATTAAATGACTATTATAGATCAATAAATTATTACAAAAGAGGTATACCTATACTTGAAGAAGTAAAAGAATATGCAATACTTGAACGAGAATATAAGAACATTTCTTTAGTCTATGATGAATTAGACACCAAAAATAGTTTGCTATCTAAATTAGATATTTTGAAAAGAGCTGATAGCTTAGAAAAAAACCACAGAAATTCCTTAACACAAAGATTAAAAATTAATAATTCATATGTTACACTCTACTCTAGAGACAAAATGTATAATTACGATAAGGCTGTCTATTTTGCTAAGCAAAATTTAGAACTAGCATCAAAAAATAATCAACCAATCTATATATGCACTAGTTATGTGAATTTAGCTAATTTGTGTAACAAAGAAATGAACGACAGCACTCTATATTACGCAGAAAAATCTAAAAAATTTTGCAAGAGGACTATCGCTAAGTCCACAAACGACTATGCTATTTCGGAATATTATTACAATAAAAAAGATTATAACTCTGCATTAATATATAATCAGAAAGCAATTAATGCTTTTTTAGATTCAACAAAACAAAAACAAACATTTAATAGTGTGCCTCTACTAAAAGATCTGAACGAACTCAATGAAAAAGATTACATTATTAAAGTTATTAATGATAAATCTAAATTATTAAACAACTTATCAAAAAATAAAAATACTCTTAACTTCTCTAACCTTGCACTTCAACATGTTCTTGTTGCCGATTCTCTTGTAGATATAATTCAATCAGAAACTAACAATACAGCAAAATTACATTGGAGACTTAAAGCTTCAGAGATATATACTCAAGGTATTGAAATATGTTCTGATTTAAACAAACCCGACACTGCATTTTATCTATCAGAAAAAGGCAAAGCCTTATTACTAACTGAAGATATTCTTAATAATAATGCTCTAACGAAATTACCTGATAGCATTAAAATAAAAGAAGAAATGCTTAAAAAAGAAGTTTATAGCTATTATTCTATTAAAGATAAAAAAATTGAAGCAGAATTAGAGTATGATGCCTTTATGGATTCTATCAAAGCTACTTTTCCTAACTATTTTAAAAATAAAGCTTTACAGCAAGTAATCACTTTGTCAGAATTACAAAAAAAATTGAATGATGACGTAATAGTGTTGTCATATATATGGCCAAATTCTGAGATAAGTAGTGATACCGTTTACGGGCTTTTTATTTCGAAAAACTCAAAAAAATTGATTAAAATAGGAAATTTAAATGACATCAATAAATTACTCAAAAAGTATCTAGAGTATATTCGTAAACCCTTAAAAACCAAACAAGACAGAACAAAGTTTAACAATATTGCATTTCAACTTTATTCTAAATTATTACAACCTAAAAATATTAACTTAAATTACAAAGACATTATTATTTTACCAGATGGTAATCTGCATAATATTCCGTTTGAAGCATTAACTACTAGTAAGAGCTCATTAGACTATTTAATTTATAAACATAATATCAGTTACTCCTATTCAATGTCGTTTTTAGAACATAATAAATCTATAAAAAGAATAACTAAAAATAATTTTATAGGTTTTGCACCTCAAAATTTCGACTCACTTGATCTAAGTAGTTTAGACAATAGCATTTTGGAAATTAACACTATATCTTCAATTACCAATGGAGCAGTTTATACTAATGGAGCAGCCACAAAATCGTCTTTTTTAAAAAATACTAATGAAACTAAAATCATACATCTAGCAACACATGCAGATGCAAAAGATAATCCATGGATAGCTTTTAATGACTCAAGATTAAGTTTACAAGAACTATATACCTTTAAAAATAACGCAGAGTTAACTGTACTTAGTAGCTGTGATACTTCTCTTGGTGAAATCGCTACTGGAGAAGGAGTGATGAGTTTAGCTCGTGGATTTTTCTACTCAGGCTCAAATTCTGTGGTTGCATCACTTTGGAATGTAAATGATAAATCAACCTCTTTTTTAATGAAAGATTTTTATAAAAATCTTAAAAATAGAGAATCTAAATCCAAAGCATTAAGAACTGCTAAATTAAATTACATTGATTCTCATTCTCTTTCTGAAACATCTCCTTATTATTGGTCCTCCTTTATTCTTTTGGGTGATACGGATGTTATTAACTTAGAAAGCGATTTTACAACACTTCATTATATTATCTTAGGCTTTATCTTACTGTTATCCATATTCTTATTCTTCAGATTTAAAAAGAAATAAATTTTATCAGGTAACTGTTTTATTTACAATCTCTAATAATCTATGAGACCATGACTTATATATCTCACGTCAAATAAATTAAACTTCTCAACATACTACATATTTAAATCGCCTAAAATTAGACGGTTTTTTTGCATTAATTGGGTAACAAAACAATTATTTAAGAACAATAGGAAAACAAACACATTTATATTATGAAAAAAACAAACACTTTGATTAAGGCTTTGTTATTTTGCTTTCTATTTGTAAGTATATCTAATCAAGCACAAAATTGCACAGATGGTAATTTTGAAGCATTTAATAACTTAAGTAACTATAGCTTTCAAACTGCTATCAATGGGGATACTCAAGGATGCAGCACTACGACTATTAATAATCTTATAAATTATACAATTCCAAATGGGTTTCCTCCTATAAACACTAATGATGAAGTAACATACGTTAGTCAAACTAGCGAGCCTACACTAAGTAATTATGTATTTCATCCTCAAGTGAATCCAAATGGTGGTGGTAGCTATGGATTACGTCTTAATAAGAGAAGTCCTAATGGAAATATTGTAGAGAATACCACTGTACTGACAAAAGATTTAGGTGCTATTACAGAAAGATATCTTAACATTGATTATTCTGTTGTTTTTCATTTCCCTGATCATCCTGATAAATTAAATTTTGTAAAATTTAGTATTGTTGATTTAAACTCAGGAATGGAATTAGATCAAAGATGTATAGATGCTAACAATCAGAATTTATTGACTGTAAATGGAAGTGATCCTCAAAATACATGGAAATACAGTAACTGGGATTGTCTGACCTTTGATTTAATAAAATATGTAGGCAAAAAGAATAACATAGGTCTTAAAATTATAGCAGCTGATTGTGGTGAGGCTCTACATGATACACTTCTATATTTAGACAACATCTGTTTACAAGAAAACTCTTGCGAAAATAGTGATCCTTGCATAGACGGTACTATTTCTATGAATAGACGGAGAATCAATTGTCCTGAAAATCCATTTTCAATTTCAGGAAATTACACACTACCAAGTTGTGATGCAACAAATCCAACTAATGTAATTTTAAACCTAGTTTCTTTTAATCCAAGTACAGGGAACTCAGGTACGCCAATCACAATTGCTCAAGGCAACTTCTCTAATAATAGTTACTCATTTACTATTAATCCATCGACACTTAATTTAAACCCCTCACTGCAATATGATTTAGTAGCTATTGCAAATTTTTCTGATGGTAGTAGTGCTAGTGCGAGTAACTTTGGCAGAGAAATAACATTCATTGATTGTGATAATTGCAATGATTATTGGGTAGCAATATTAGATGAATATATAGATGGTACTCAAAGCGGCTCTAATTACGTTTACTTATTAGCAAATGGCAATTATCCATCTGGAGCTTTATATACTTGGACAACAACTCGACAAAGTGGATTAGTACAAACATATCCTGTAACTACTGCTAATCCAAGATTAGTCTCAGCCTCAATTAATAATAGAATTGTATCAGCAACAGTAACTGTTTCTTATGAGGATTGTACAGAAACTGTAAACAAAGTATTTAACTGCGCTATTCCAAATTCTGACGCTAACGGAGATTTATTCCCTGAATGCACTGAAAGTGGTGGAGGCATTGGATTTGGAAAAACAATTAACACTGTAAAAATTTATCCAAACCCCATAAAATCTGGTAATAGTATTAAAATTATAGGTTTAGAAACTTATGATGTAAATACTATTGAAGTTATTGATTTATTTGGTAATGTAAAATATACTCAAAAACTAAAATCTGACTCATTGAGGTTAGACAACCTTAAAACAGGAATCTACTTCATTAAAATATCTACTAAACAGGGTATTATTCAAAAGAAAATTATTGTGAACTAATATCCTTTTTTTTAGTTATGTTAAAGGCTTTGGTGATTACCAAAGCCTTTTCTATTTCATAAATTTAAGTTTAATAAATTTATAAACTCTTCAAATAATTTAAAAAAACTTAACTTGTCTTGAAAAGTTTAGCCTTTCAAAATTATGCAAAAGTTATTCAGCGTATTTTTAATCTTATTACTCGTTAATTGTAACAAGAACAATTCACAAAGTGACACATCTCGAATAGCATATCTTCATAAAAAAGCGAAAAATAATGTTAATGACTCAACACTTCTATATATAAAGGAAGCAAAAACTCTCATAGATAAAAACAACAAACTACCAGACACCCTCAGAATTGAAAACATTTTTAGAAAAGGATATTATTATTTACAGAAAGAAGAATTAGATTCTGCTTCCTACTACTTTCATAGAACAATAGATCTTATTGAGGCGCCTAATAATAGAAAAAGAAATCGTGTTTATTTTCAGAACACATGGCAAACAGATGAAAGGATTGATAATAAAACTAATGCTATAAGTGCTGTCCAAAAATTCATTGATATTTCTAATGAAGAGAATAATATAGGTGATTTACTTTTTGCATATAATGCCTTAGAGCGAATATATCTTGATCTAAAAAATTATAATAAAGCCTTAGTATATAATTCTATGGCAATTGATGCTGCTTTAAAGGCGGGAAATATAGATATGTATATAGTTGAAGCAAATTCTAAAGCTAAAACACTTCATCAGAGATTAGGTGAAAAAGAAAAAGCATATCTATTATTAGATAGTTTAATAGCAATTAATGATAATATAGAAGTTAAAAGACAAATATATAGAACCTATGGAGAGCTAAATTATTATGATGACAGATACAATAAAGCTATTTCATATTATAAAATAGTATTAGAGCTTACTAAAAAAGTAAAAGACAATTATAATTTTAACTTACTAGAGTCATATAACAATATTGCAGAAGCGTATCTAGATTCAAATAATTATACTCTTACAGAAAAATACTTAGATTCATCAAAAGCTATCATAACTTCAAATTCTTACCCAGATTATGTGTCTTTTTACAACGAATTAAGGTTTAGATATAATTACAGGACTAAAGATGATGAAGACGAAGCATTAAACGAATTCCTTACTTTAGTTTATGAAAACAAAAGGCAGCATGAGGAAAAAATTAATGAAAAGCTTACTGATTCAGAATTGTCAAATCAAAATGAGCAAGAAGCTATATCTCAAAGAAATAAAGCAGAACTAGATAAAATTAAACTTTTAGGGCTTTTAGGACTTTTGGCTTTAATGATAATAATTGGTTATTTATTTTACAGACAGAGGCGCTATAAGTTTGAGAGAGAAAGTCTTCAAATGCAACAAAGGTTGTTACGTTCTCAAATGAAACCACATTTTATATTTAACACCTTATCTGTAATTCAAAATCAGGTTAAAGAGAATAAAGAAGGAGCTGTAAATTATTTATTAAAATTCTCAAGACTGCTAAGGCTTATTTTAGAAAATTCTCTAAATGATTATGTGCAAATTGAAGATGAATTAGAATCATTACGGGAGTATTTAGATTTGCAATTAATTCGCTTTCCAGATAAGTTTAACTATAATATTAATATTGAGAATTTTGAAGAAGAAGAGTTATTATTTATCCCACCAATGCTTATCCAACCTTTTGTTGAAAATAGTATTGAACATGGTTTTTTAGGAATTAATTATAAAGGAGAAATTAATATAAAATTATGTTTACAAGATAAATGGATAACTTGTATCATTGAAGATAATGGTGTGGGCATAAAAGCCTCTAATTCTGAGCTTAAAAATTCAGTTTCTGTAAATTTGATTTCAAAATTTATTCAAAAAACAACAAAGCAAAAAATCAGTATTATTGATAAAGAAACTGAGACTCAAAGCGCATCAGGTGTTTTAGTAAAGTTTTTAATTCCTTATAAATTTTCGCAACATGATTAAAGCAATATTGGTAGACGACGAAGCTTATATCAGAGATAATATAAAAGCTAAATTATTACAATACTTTGAAGAAGATATTCAAATTGTAGGGGAAGCGGATGGAGTAGAATCAGCAGTAAAGCTCATCCAAGATGAAAATCCGAATTTACTATTTTTAGATATTCATTTACAAGATGGAACAGGCTTTGATATTTTAAATAGAATTAGCGATAAAAATTTTGATATTATATTTATTACGGGTTTTGACAACCATGCTATTAAGGCTATAAAAGTAGGTGCATTAGATTATATTCTTAAACCTATAGATAATAATGAGTTTAGGCAAGCTGTTATTAAGGCTATTGATGGTTCAAAACAAGAATTAGATATTGAAAAATTCGTAGAAATCTCAAGTGAATACTTTCAAGGTGTTCAAAAAAAGCGCATAGTTTTAAAAACATTAGATAATGTGTATGTAGTATATGAAGATGATATTTTGTATTGTAAATCTGAAGGTAATTATACAACCTTTTATACTCAGAAATCAGAAAAAATATTAATATCTAAGCCTATGAAGAAAGCACTGGAGCTTTTGTCTGATGATATATTTATTCGTTGTCATCAATCTTATTTGGTCAATAAAAAACATGTGGTTCGCTACAATAAGCAAGGTGTACTTGTTATGAATTCTGAAGTTAAAGTGCCAGTATCCAGTAGACGTAAAGATTACGTGATTGATAAAATATTTTAAAAACAAATATGAAGCGAATTAAAGCGAATATGAATTATTAAACTTCAAATTTGAAACTAAATAATTTGAATTGAATATTTCCTTAATTTTAATAAAAAAGTAATTTATGAAACTCAAATTAAAACTACCATTAATCTTGTTGGTATTAGTCTTTCTTTATTCCTGTGAAACAGAAGAAATACAAGAACAGAGCTCTACAATTGAATCTATTAAAAAAAAGGATTCAGATATATATAAGAAAGACCCAAATGTTAGAGCTGAAATAGATTTGGAAAATAGAATGCAATGGATATCTTATATGACAGCTCAAACATTATTAAGAGATGATGATGCTAGACAACAATTTGAAAATGAAGTTGTGAATTCTGGAACTTATAATGCTTTTCATATAAAAGCCTTACTTAAAGAGAATGTACAAAATGCATCTTTCAAAAATGAATTCAGAGATGTCTTTTATCTATATTATAATGAAGAAGATCTTTGTGATACTGGCGGAAGGCCAAGAGGAGGGCCAACTCCACCATCACCTATAGGTGGTATACCTCCTGGAACAATACCACCTTCACCTTTTGAATTATATATAGATTCTATATTACATGATGATTGCTTTGAGTTCTATTTGCCAAATGGTTATAATCCATTAGTTGCAGTTGGTGGTGGATCTGGAGGACAGATTGTTCTGAAATCTACAGCTCATCCTTTAAATGATGATGCGCATAATGATGGATATTATCATAATGGTTCATACTGCTATAATGCATCTGAAATATCTATTAATAACAATACATTTGGTATTATCATTATGGTGAGACCTTTAAGAGTTACTATTGGAAATTGTACATATGACGATTACTCAGTTAATAACTTTGAAGATTTCTTAGATTAAGAAAATTAAGTTTATAATAAAAAAACCTCTTGATTGATTTCAAGAGGTTTTTTGTTACCTCTACTCCAACTTAACTCAGTTTATTACAAACAACGAATTTGAAATAACCTACTGCGCATATGAAATAGCTATAGCATAACATTACTTTTTTTTAAAACTTTATAAAAAAAGGGCATCTTATAGTTATAGGTGACTGTTTTAATAATAACATTTTATAAATCATAGAATCATGAAAGACAGTTTAGGTTATTTAGTAATGAGATTATTACATTCTAATAAAATTTTTATTGATAAAAAAGAGCTTCAATTTCAAATAGAAAGCCATCCTTCTTATCCAAGCTTACATGCCATTACTGGTGTATTCGATCATTTTAATATAGACAACCTTGCTTTAGATATTCCAAAAAATGAAGAAACATTAGCACAATTACCTAAAACGTTTTTAGCTCAAATTGAAACAAATGAAGGTAAGGAATTTGTTGTTGCCTTAAATAAAGGTATCAATTACCAACTCATCAGTTCATCAAAAAACAGGAATACAGTTAGTATTAAAGAGTTTTTAAAGCAGTTTACAGGCATTATTGTTGTTGTTGAAAAAACACAATACATAGATGAATCTAAAAATTCTAGTCAAATCTATAATCAAATTCTAATTACTTTAACATCAGTTATATTGTTAAGCTTGATATTCATTACTAAACCTAACTTCATTTCTTCTTTATTCTTTATTACAAGTATTTTAGGATTAGTGATAAGTTTCGCGATGAAAAAACAAGAACAAGGGCAACAAACTGTATTAGGCAATGCATTTTGTTCAGGTGAATCAGAAAGAAAAGATTGCAATGCTGTATTATCTTCAAATGGTGCCGCTCTATTAGGTAATTACAAATTAAGTGATTTAAGTATTATATATTTTTTGGGGCTTTCTTTAACTATATTCTCACTAACTCTATTACAGCATACTTTAACCACTTCTTTCATCATAAGTTTCCTTGCGGTTCCTATTACTATATACTCTATATATTATCAAGCAATAGTTATAAAAAAGTGGTGTAGCTTGTGCCTTAGCATTGTAGGAGTTCTTTGGGTTCAAGCTACTCTTTCAATAATACAATTTAATATACTAAATCTGTCTTCTATATTATGGACTCCATTAGCGGTATCACTTTCAAGTTTCTTATTGACATTAACTACCTACAATTTAGTATTACCCAAACTAACTGAGCTAAGTGATTTAAATAAGATCAAAATAGATTTTTTTAAGTTCAAAAGAAACTTCAAAGTTTTCAGCACACTGCTTGAAAAAACTAAATACCATAATACCATAATTCAAAACGATATCTCTGAAATCGTTTTAGGCAATCCGGAATCAAAACTTAAAATTATAATTATCACTAATCCTTTTTGTGGCTATTGTAAACCCTTACATACTATAATAGAAGATATATTACGCAAGTATTCTAACATTGTGAATATTACTATAAGAATAGCTTCTAAAACTGAAGATAAAGAAAATGAGCTTCTAAAAATTGCAACTCATCTCTTAGGCCTGTATCATAAAAAAGGGCAAGAGTTATGTTTAAAAGCAATGCATGATATATATAACAATTTAGCTCCTGAAAAATGGCTCGAAAAATGGGAGTTCAGTCATATAAATGGTGATTATTTAAACATTATTAAGATGCAGTCAAATTGGTGTATTGATAATAATCTCAATTTTACACCTGAAATTCTAATCAATGGTAAGTCATTCCCTAAAGAATATGATAGAAGTGATTTGGTATTATTCATTGAAGATTTACATGAAAGCTGCTCTATAAACACAACCAATTTACAATTAACCACATAAACAACTAAGCCCATAATTATATGGGCTTAGAATGTTGAACAATATTCTCTCGCGAAGAATAGACAGAAACTGTGACTGTCTCTAAATGTTCACAGTTAATATAATTTATTAAAATTTTAATTATGAAAAATTTAAAAAATTTAGGAAAAATCCTAAACAAGAAACAACAACAAGTTATCAACGGAGGAGGTCCAATTAAGCTAGGTGGCGGATGTTGTAATCCAGCTAATGATTGCTGTATTCACAGAACTCATGTAACAGCTAGTTGTCCAGGAACTGGAGCTGCTAGTTGTGATTGGTTATATACAAATGCGAACCCAGGATACCCATACGCAAATTGTTGTATGTAATTTAGTTAACAACTATAGAAAGTTGCGAATAAAACCGCAACTTTCTTTAAAGAATTATGAATTATTGAGTAATGCTAAAAACGCTTTTCCCCACATACAAGCAAACCGAATCTAAAGACTGCGGACCAACCTGTATCAAGATTATTGCCAAACACTATGGTAAAATTATTAATGCAGAACAATTGCGCAAACTCAGTGAAACAACTAGAGAAGGTAGTAGTTTATTAGGGCTTAGTGATGCAGCAGAAAAAATTGGCTTTCATTCTATTGGTGTAAAAATTTCATATAATAAACTTAAGGATGTACCACTACCTTGTATTATACATTGGAACAAAAACCACTACGTAGTACTCTACAAGGTTAAAAAAGATATTACATATATATCTGACCCTGCACATGGCTTAATCACCTATACCAAAAGTGAGTTTTTAAAAACGTGGATTGGTAATAATGTTAATGAAACTACAGAAGAAGGTATTGCATTACTCTTAGAACCTACTCCTCTTTTTTATGATGAAGAGTTTGATGAAGACGAAAAAAAGTTTGGATTTAAGTTTATTTCTAAGTACCTATTTAAGTACAAGAAATTTATTGTTCAACTCATCATTGGATTATTGGCTGGTAGCCTATTGCAACTTGTACTACCCTTCTTAACACAAAGTGTTGTTGATGTAGGTATAAAAAACCAAGATCTTAATTTTATTTACCTCATACTCGTTGCGCAACTATTTCTATTTATTGGCAAAGCTGCTTTAGAAATTATACGCAGCTGGATTCTATTACATCTCAGTACTAGAATAAATATCTCATTAATTTCAGATTTTTTTATCAAATTAATGAAATTACCTATTTCATTTTTTGATGTAAAAATGACGGGAGATTTACTACAACGTATTAATGATCACAGCAGAATAGAGCGTGTACTAACTACATCATCATTATCAATGTTATTCTCTTTCTTCAATCTTATTGTCTTTAGTTTTGTTTTAGGGTTTTATAGCCTTCAAATATTTGGAGTATTTCTATTAGGTAGTGTTCTATATATGGCTTGGGTGCTATTCTTCTTCAAAAAACGTAAAAAATTAGATTACAAACGTTTTTCACAATTAAGTCAGGAACAAAGCAAGGTTATTGAACTCATCAATGGTATGCAAGAAATTAAATTGCATAATGCCGAAAAACGTATGCGTTGGAACTGGGAATTCACGCAGGTAAGATTATTTAGAATCGCCATAAAAAATCTAGCATTAGAACAAACACAAAGTGTAGGTTCTAATTTTATTAATGAACTAAAAAACATGTTCATTACAATTCTCTCAGCAAAGTTGGTAATAGATGGAGATATTACGTTAGGCATGATGCTAGCCATAACATACATTGTAGGTCAATTAAATGCACCTATAATGCAATTAATAAGTTTTATGAGAGATATACAAGATGCAAAAATATCTCTTGAGCGTTTAGGAGAAATACATAACAAAGAAGATGAAGAAAAAATCGGAGATGATAAAATAACTGATATTCCAGAAGACGCATCTATTTCATTAAATAATATCACTTTTAGATATATAGGAGGATTAGAACCTGTTATAAAAGACCTTTCACTTAACATTCCTGCAAATAAAACAACTGCCATAGTTGGTGTTAGTGGAAGTGGTAAAACCACATTGATGAAATTACTATTACGTTTTTATCACGTTAATAAAGGGGATATACAAGTCAATAATTTCAATCTTAATAATATTTCACAAAAAGTATGGAGAGACCATTGCGGTGTGGTCATGCAAGAAGGCTATATTTTCAATGATACCATAGCAAATAATATTGCAGTAGGTCAGGATTTTATTGATAAAAACAAACTAGCTCACGCAATAGATGTTGCTAATATTTCTGATTATATAGATGGGTTACCCCTTGGTCTAAATACAAAAATTGGTACAGAAGGGTCTGGTTTAAGTACAGGGCAAAAACAACGACTTTTAATAGCACGATCTGTGTACAAAAATCCTAAATTTTTATTTTTTGATGAAGCCACTTCAGCATTAGATGCTAATAATGAAAAAGTAATTATGGAGAAACTAAATACCTTTTTCTCTAATAAGACAGCTGTAGTAATTGCACATCGATTAAGTACCGTAAAAAACGCACATCAAATTGTAGTGTTAGATAAAGGAAAAATTGTCGAAGTGGGTAACCATGAATCACTAATTAAAAACAAAGGAGATTATTATAATTTGGTTAAAAACCAATTAAACTTAGGGAAATAGATATGCCAGATAATTTAGACATAGAATTAAGAAGTGAAGAAGTACAAGACGTCCTGGAGGCTGTTCCGCATTGGATGATTCGTTATGGAAACATGTTTGTTTTAGGACTAATTGTAATGTTACTGTTTATATCCTGGTTTATAAAATATCCAGACATAGTGACTTCTGAAGCTATAATAACCACTGATATTCCACCACAAAAAGAGTATACTAAAGTTACAGGGAAACTCGACACTATATTAGTTTCTGACAATGAAGTGGTATCTAAAGACAAGCCTCTTGCTATTGTTGAAAATACTGCTAAATTCGCTGATGTATATTATCTAAAATCTATTTTAGACACCATTAAGGTTAACAATAAGGTATTTTATTTTCCGATTGAAAGCCTACCAATCTTATTTTTAGGTGATATAGAATCTGACTATGCGCTATTTGAAAATAATTACCTTCAGTATCAATTAAATAAGGAGCTTAAACCATTTTCTAATGAGGCAATAGCAAATCAAATTTCTAAATCAGAATTATATTCTAGATTAAGGACGTTGCAATCTCAAAAAAGCTCAAATAAATCAGAACTAGAGCTACAAAAAATTGAATTTGAACGTTATAAAAAACTATTTAATAAAGGTGTTATCTCAAAACATGATTATGAATCTAGACAGGTTACATATCTACAAGCACAACGTAACTATGCTAATATAGATGCCTCAATCTCCCAAATACGTGAAGCGATAAGTAATGCAAATAAAACGTCTAGAGGTACAGAAATCAATCGAACAAAAGAAGAAATCAATTTATTAAAAAAGGTTATTCAATCCTTTAATCAACTAAAACATGCAATTAAGAATTGGGAAATACAGTATGCATTAACCTCAAAAATAGATGGACAAGTAATTTTTTTAAACTTATGGACTAAAAACCAAACTGTTAATAAAGGGGATTTAATTTTTACAATAATACCAAAAGAGAATTCGACTTTTATTGCAAAACTGAAAACACCAGCTCAAAATTCAGGAAAATTAAAGATAGGACAAACAGTAAATATTAAATTAGAAAACTTCCCTGATACAGAATTTGGAACTTTAAAAGGAAACATAAAATCTATTTCTCTATTTCCTGATGAGAATGGTTTTTACTTCACTACTGTTACTTTACCATCAAAATTGATTACTTCTTACAAAAAGGAAATTGATTTTAAATATGAGATGCGTGGCTCAGCAGAAATAATTACTGAAGATCTGAGGTTAATAGAACGTTTCTTTTATCAATTAAAAAATATACTTGACAACTAAGAAATTCTCGCGAGGAATAGACATAAGCCTTGAGTGTCTTTATATGATCAAGGTTAATTAATTTTAAAATTTTTATTATGAAGAATATAAAAACTCTTTTACTTTTTTTATTGGTTTCTACAATATCATACGGACAAATTACAATTGGCGAAAACAATTCTAGAGGTTGTGGAACTTGCAACGATTCAAATAATGATATTACAGTAATTGATAATGATACTTTTAGAGCTAGATACGCTCAAGCCTATTGGTGGGAAATTTGTGATGGTAATGCTACAATTGTTGGGTCAAATACCTCTAGAAATGTGAATATCTCTGGTGTATCTGGTCAAACCAGCACAATAAAATTAACTCGATTTTATAATGGTAATTGTATTGAGTCCTGTGAGATTTTTACAATTTCCGGCAGTTCAAATACTTGCCCTCCAGCAAGTTGTCTAGATATTGTAGAAGTAGATAATTGTGTTGATTACCAAGCATGGATGAACTGTAATGACCCAACAATAGATTATATCAATTGGTACTATACTATTAGTGGAAGCTATATTCATGTACCTTTTTGGACTTCTGGCGGGAATCCTGCTGGCCAGCATTCAGCACCATTATCCTTACCTACACCACCAACTGGTAGCTGGGATAATTATAACTTATATATCTATGCAGAAGTTGTATTTGATGATGGTGAGGTCTGTGATGAAATATATACCTATATAACTCTAGACTGTAGTGGTAATGGAACTGGTAATCAAAAAAAGATGAGTATTTCCCCTAATCCAGCAAAGCCGAGTTCTAAAATCACATTAAATGGTGTAGAAATAAAGGATATAGATAATATTGAAGTACTGGATATTTTTGGCAACTCAAAGATGAAATTTAAACCAACTTATAAAGAATTTAAGTTAGAAAACTTAAGCTCTGGGATTTATTTCATTAAAATATATACCTCTAAAGGCATTGAGCAAAAGAAAATTATCATTGAATAATATCCTATTTATTGATAATACGTATAAAGGCTTTGAAAAATTTCAAAGCCTTTATCATTTTCTCAGAACACTTAATTTAAATTATCATTAATAAGCTCATCTTTTTTTATAATTTAGCATTAAGAAATTCTTGCATGAAGTACCTTCATAATATTGGCGCATACTTTATAATGATAAAAGACATTTTTCGCAAACCCACAAAATGGTCTGTGATGAAAACTTTAATCCTTAAAGATATTGACGACCTCATTATTGGCTCTTTAGGTATCGTAGCCTTTATTGCCTTTTTTGTTGGTGGTGTTGTTGCTATACAGACCTCATTAAACATTAACAACCCTTTAATACCTAAATATCTGGTTGGCTTTGCTACACGTCAATCAATTATATTAGAGTTTGCCCCAACATTTATTTCTATAATTATGGCTGGTAAGGTTGGCTCTTTTATAACATCAAGTATAGGTACAATGCGTGTTACAGAACAGATAGATGCCTTGGAAGTTATGGGTATTAATGCTATTAACTATCTTGTTTTCCCTAAGTTTATTGCTCTAACCTTATATCCTTTTGTTATATCAATTGCGATGTTTCTTGGAGTTCTTGGAGGTATGGTTGCCTGTGTTTATGGAGGTTATGGCACTCTTGAAGATTATATACAAGGCATTCAAACTGATTTTATACCTTTTCATATTGTATATGCTTTTATAAAAACTTTGGTCTTTGCTTTTATATTGGCTACAATTCCATCTTTCTACGGTTATTTTATGAAAGGTGGAGCTCTCGAAGTTGGTAAAGCAAGTACGACTTCTTTTGTTTGGACCAGTGTAGTGATTATTCTTTTAAACTTTTTACTAACCAGTTTACTTTTAGGCTAATGATAGAGGTTAAAGATTTACAGAAATCGTTTGGTGATGCTCATATTCTTAAAGGAATAACAACGTCTTTTGAAAAAGGAAAGACCAATCTTATCATTGGACAGAGTGGCTCTGGTAAAACCGTATTTTTGAAATGCTTATTAGGTTTATTTGAATACGAACAAGGTTCTATTTCATACGACGGTAAGATCTTTAGTAATTTAAGTGCTGATGAGAAACGAGATCTACGTGCAGATATAGGTATGGTATTTCAAGGTAGTGCTTTATTTGACTCCATGACTATTGAAGAAAATGTAATGTTTCCGTTACGTATGTTTACTAAAATGAGTAAAAGCGAAATGGAAGATAGAGCTGATGCAGTATTAAAACGTGTTAATTTACCCGAAGCGCATAATAAAATGCCAAGTGAAGCTTCTGGTGGTATGCAAAAACGTGTTGCTATTGCTAGAGCTATTGTAAATAACCCTAAGTATTTATTTTGTGACGAACCTAACTCTGGCTTGGATCCTAAAACGGCTATAGTTATTGATAATTTAATTCAAGAAATTACAGACGAATATCAAATAACCACAGTTATTAATTCTCATGATATGAACTCTGTAATGGAAATTGGTGAAAAAATCGTTTTCCTTAAAGATGGCTTAAAAGCTTGGGAAGGCTCAAAAGAAACTATATTTAGAACTGATAATGAAGTCGTAACCGACTTTGTATATTCTTCTGAATTATTTAAAAAAGTACGTAAAATGTATTTGGAAGAGAATCAGTAACTAGTCTCTTTTAATAATAATTTTTTCAGTTTTTAACTCTTGCTTTAACCACGTTTGAAGCTCATTCTCTTTTATACGAGCTATACTATCATTAACAGAGCTATTCCATTTTATGCTAGCTACAGTAACTGTATCAACTTTTATAAAATCTTTAGATTCCAACATTTTAGCATAACCAAAATATTCTAGTTCCTTAAATCTTATTTTAGCATCTTTAGCAATGGCAGAAAATGCAATGCCATTATTTTTTGAAGCATTTTGTGCTTCTACCTGTTGATTAAGGCCAGAAATGTTTTCTTGTAACTCAGTAATTTCTTTTTGTAATCCGGAGATGATATTCTTACTTTCTTTTAACTCTTCTCGTTTGTCCTGATATGCGCTAGAAATTAATTCATAGCTTTTGGTATCATTACCTTTTATCTTGAGGCTAGCGTTTTTTAATTTATCAAAATCTGGGTTTGAAGTTATTTCGTTATTCCAAAGTTGCTTTGTTTGGTCATTTATTTCGCTAAAAAAACTTAATTCTATGATTTGGTCTTCATATCTATAATCTTCATCAAACAATTGAGCATTAAGTGGTTTTACTTTTGTATCTATAAATGTTTTTGCTTGATTATTAAAAATAGATTCTCTGTAAACATCTATAAAAGTTAATGTTGGCCAAATCATAACACCAATAGCCACTAAAGATGCTATTTGCGCTATACGTTTTCTCTTTTTAGAATTAGCGTACTTAAGCATAGGAAAACGTAACACTTTGAGTACTATAAATGTGGCTAAAGCGATAAAAATAGTATTAATAGTAAATAAATTCATTGCACCACCAAAAAACACCCAATTGCCTTTAGCTAGACTATAACCAGCCGTACATAATGGTGGCATTAAAGCTGTAGCAATAGCAACACCAAAGATTACAGATGCTATCGTTCCTTTTTTAGTTCGAGCAATTATAAGAGCTAGTCCACCAAAAAATGCAATTACCACATCTCTAATATCTGGTTTAGTTCTACCTAATAGCTCAGAGGTTTCTGATGCTGTACCTAAAGGAAAAAATCTAAAAAATATATAAGCCGTTAATAAACTCAACACTATCATCGTTGCCAAGTTTATGAGGGACTTTTTTAATGTATCTATATCATTAAGAGCTATTGACATTCCGACCCCTAAAATAGGCCCCATTAATGGTGAAATTAACATAGCACCAATTACTACTGCTGTGGAATCAGCATTTAAACCAACAGATGCCACAAATATAGAACAGATTAAAATCCAAGCTGTAGCACCTTTAAAAGGAATGTCGGCTTTTATAGCTTCTATTGTTGCGTCTCTATCTGTATCATGCTTAAAATCGAAAAGCTCACTTAAAAAGGTTTTGGTACTTGCAAGTAAACCCTTAGCATCTTGCTTAACAGCTTCCTTTTTTTCTTCAACAGCTTTCTCTTTTTCTATTTGCTGTTGCTGTTCTTCTTCTGAGAAGTCAAATTTACTTTCGTCACTCATATTAATTAACCATATTCTTCTCCAAAATTGGCTTTCACATTTTGAAGTACTTTTTTAATATCTTGTTCTTTAGTCTTAGGAAAGATAAGTAAAACTTCGTCTTTATCCACAATGATATAATCTTTTAATCCATCCACAACAACAATTTTATCACCTTTAGTACGAATCATATTACCAGATGCATCTTCAGTCAATGTTTTGGCATTGACCACAGCATTGTTATCTGAATCTTTCTCCAACTTATCATACAGACTTCCCCAAGTCCCTAGATCATTCCAATCGAAAGTTGCAGGAATCACATATACATTCTCACTCTTTTCCATTAAAGCATAATCCACAGAGATGTTTTCTGCTTTACCATAATTATCTCTAATAAAATCGTCTTCAAACTCAGTATTATATACTTTACAGCCACTTTCAAAAAGCTGAAATAATTCAGGCTGGTTATTTGCAAATGCTTTAATCACTGACTTTGCACTCCACATAAAAATGCCTGCATTCCATAAAAAATTGCCTTGTTTTATGAAGGACTGTGCTGTTTCGTAATCTGGTTTTTCTCTAAATTGATTTACTGATTTTATTTCAGTATTGGAAGATTTATTATATTCTATATAGCCATAGCCTGTATTAGGAAATGAAGGAGTAATTCCTAAAGTCATTAAGGCATCATTAGATTCGCAATAATCAAAAGCTGTTTTTACATTATTAGAAAAAGCGTGTACATCTTCAATCCAATGATCGCTTGGTGCCACTATCATCAAAGCATCTTCATTCTCCTTCTGAATTTTTAATGCTGCATACAAGATACAAGGTGCTGTATTTCGCATAGCTGGCTCTAAAACGACTTGTCGTTTAGTAACATTTGGTAGTTGTTCAAAAACTAAATCTTTATAGCGCTCATTGGTTAGTATAAAAATATTTTCTTCTGGAATAAGGTTCGCTAAACGATTAAACGTCTTTTGAATCAAAGTATCTCCAGTACCTAACATATCGTGAAACTGTTTTGGAAAATTCTGTGTACTCACTGGCCAAAACCTTGAACCTACTCCACCAGCCATTAATATGGCGTAATAATTTTTATTTTTCATTGGTCTACTAGTTCTACTTCTGCATTAGGATTAAACAAATATAACTTACCTGAATTAACCTCAACACATTCGTAACGTTTTCTTCTTTTATTACCTTTTCTAAAAACTCTACCATTGTATAGCTTAAAGGTTTGGTTCAAAGGTACTTCAAACACATAGGTTTTGTCATTACTTTCGTCGAATTGCTTTAAGGCTAAGGCGAGTTGCGCATCAGTATCGCTAGATGCTTTTGGGTTCTTAAAATGTTTGGCTAGAAGCGGTAATAATTCTATAGGAAACACTTCTGGGCGTAAAAATGGCAACATTAAATGCTGAAAAGTCATCTTCCACTCTTTTCCATGCGGTTTTATAATACGTCCAAATTTATTAAAAGCTTCAAAATGTGCAATCTCGTGAATAAGTGTGATTAAAAAACGATACTGATTTAAGTTAGAATTTATAGTAATCTGATGTTTACCATTTGGCAATTGCCTATAATCACCATGTTTCGTTTTTCGTTCGTTCTTCACTTTCACCACCAAGCTATCTTTATCTAAAATGGTTTTTACCATTGAATGTGATTCCTTAGGAATAAAATCTAAAAGTGTTGTTTGCATTAATTTAAAAATTAATCTTTTACTATAATCATTTTAGAGTTTGAATTTACTTTAATAATATATAAGCCTACTGCAGCACTATTTAATTTGATTGAAGTCGTACTATTAATATAGTTAAACGTTCTATTATTTATGCTAATCTTTCGACCTCTTAGATCAAAAACCTCTATAACATCATCTAAACTTGTATTAGTAATAAAGAGCTCTCTGTTTGTAGTTGGATTTGGATAAATTACACTTTTTTGATTTTCATTACCAATATCTAAGTCCTCTAATTCAAAATATGGCACTGCAAAACTGAATGTGTTTTCAGCTACAGCCTGTCCGATAAAACGACCAGGGATATCATCTGCAGGTGGATGAATTCCACCCCAAATTCGACTTAAACTTGTTTGGTCTGATGCATCTCTATAAGTTGCCCATTGCAATACAACATCTTCTGAAGGTCCTTCTTCAAAAACTAAAAACTCATTCTTCTTTGCTACAAATTCACCTAGACCACCTGGAAAAAACTCACTCCCTGTCATCATCGTCATTAACTCTGCTGCTGCTCTAGAGAAAGTAGAGTGTCCTGACACATAACCTGCAAAAGGAGGAGTTACAAACGTTGGTCTTTGATATGGATACCAATCTTCAGCCAAAATCCAACCCACGCCAGCCTGGTCTATTTCTGTATTCTCAATAAAATCATGCCCTTTCCATGTATATAATTTTATTTTACCAACATGCTGATTTACAAGTCCTGCCAATGGATCACCAGGTTCAACAACTTCAATATAATCCTCTATTAATGGTATACCAGAAACATCATAACTATCTAAAGACATATCTGTACTTTGTCCACGTTCTGCCATAGAACGAATTGCCGAAATAGGCCTAATATAATCATACCAACCTTTTACACTCCATGCAGATATTGCGGAATCGTGCATACCTCCCCCCATTATAAAATAAGATTTAACATCCCATTCTAAAGGATCTAAAATTTCACCTTGACCCTGAAAACGCTTTTCAAATTCAGGATGGTCATTTACATAGTTCAACAAAGTAAACCAATGACCTGGTGGTGTTTCAGAATCTGGACCATCAGCCCAGAATTCAGCTAAGACTCTTCCGTAATCTCCTCTAGCTACCATATTAGTTTCGTAAGGACTTTCTGTTACTGGATTTATAGAATGGCCATTACTATTATCTCCTCCTTCGAAAAAATTATAGAAACTCGAATAATCTGAATAGTTTGTTGGAAATGTATTTATATCTGTATTACCAATAGAATTTGGGGAAATATCTATCATAACACCATCACTAGGATCTAAATGCGATTGCCAAACAGATACCATAGAAAATCCCCACTTATAGGCATCGCTACTATAATTATTTTCAGTTAGACTTACATATGGTGGATCAGAAGGATTATAGAATACATTATAAGTGTTTCCATCTCTCTGGAAAGTGGTTTTATCCTCTTCACTTAAGGCAAACGAATAAACATTTCCCCATTCTGGGCTTAAAAACGGTGGAGTATCTGCATCAATAATAGTTCCTCCTTGGTCAATAAAAATATTTAAAGCCAATGGTTGCCAACGATTTGGGTCATTAATTGGCGGATTAACACCTGCATTAGCATCTAGCACATAAGGTTCATTAACAGGTACATAATAGGCATTATCGTAGCTTGTGGCTTCTCTAGATCCATCCTGAAGTCCATAATCTATAATACTTTGGGCTACATAATTTCCTAACGCAGCTGCATTTCCAAATTCATACAATAACGACGTATACGTTGTATCATATCCCAATTTACCCATCAATAAATCGAATCTTTGTAGCGTTGTTTCGGCACCTGGTGAGTTCTGAAAACGATGAGATAACAATCTATACATTGCATAACTTATTGCACGTTTTAAAGATGCTTCCTTTGATTCTATAAGAATAAAATCCTCTAGAACACTAGCAAAACCATTTACTGTTTCACCAACAAAATATGGTCTTGCATTTTCATCATAGATTGCCCAAATATCATACATAGCAACACTAGAATGAAATAAGTTTCTTGCATGCACTGTTGGTCTTGCAAAATCACTTCGAATAGCTTCGAGTAAAGCTTCATTCCATAATCTTGCAATAGATATATCTTCAGGTAGGTCATCAATACCTAATTCTACAACAATAAATGCTTGAAGGCCTGAACATAGATTATCCGATTCAATAACCGAAACCTGTCCGGTTTCTTCTAATTGCCATTTAACAGTAATCGTATTTGTACCTTGGCCATTTAAAATTTCACCACCAGACACTTGCCAATTCGCAGTAGAACCTGCACCAATATTATAACTATACGTTTCAGTTTTTAAAAATGAAGAATTAGTAGACCCAACAATTAATTGTGATTCTAGGTAAGTACAAGAACCATCATCTAAAGTTGCTTCAGGATTATAACTACATGATACAGGGTCTGTACATCCATAGATTTTCTGACTGGGTATAATATCTAAAACTGTATAACCCTGTCCTTCAATAGCCTTAATTGTGATATTCGTTTCTAAATCATTAAAAGTCTCCACTAAACCAGATGGCCATTTAATTTCCAAGTTTGTTATATCTGTGGCATCATTTAGTCCAAAATGAACTGGTCTTAAGCTCTGGCTTAAAAATTCCATACCGTTGTAATAACGCTTGTATGTTCCGTTGGTTGTCGTCAATGTAAGTATTGTACCAATAGCATCTCGATTAGATGTAGTACCTTCTAAATTAATTTTAAACCAATGTAAAGAACCTTCAGTATCATCGAAATTTAAAAGTTTGTTTTCATAAAAAAACGAACTTCTATCATTATTAGTAACCAACAAATCTAAATCACCATCATTATCGTAATCAAAATCTAATGCTATAACGCTTATAGCTTCTGTATTAAGTCCTAGTTCTGCTGAAGCATCTTCAAATGTATCTACACCTTGTGCTGTAAGATTTCTATAATAATAATTTGGTTCAGGTCCTCTTTGTTCAAAATCATAGCCATTTACGATAAATAAATCTTCATCACCATCTAAATCAAAATCCGCAAATACAGTTCCCCAAGACCATCCTGTATTATCTACATTCTTTTCAACAGACAAGTCCATAAAGGTATTGTCCCCATTATTTGTTAGCAATATATTTTTGTCTATTGCTGTAACAAAAAAATCAAAAAAACCATCATTATTGTAGTCCCCAATTGTGATTCCCATATCATCAAACATGGTATCAACACCATAGGATTGTGCTTGATCTGTAAACGAATTTCCTCCATTATTTAAATAGAGATTATTAGCATCATCAAGGTCATTAGACACATATAAATCCATAAATCCATCTTCATTAAAATCAAATGGAGCAGCCATATAACTAAAATAATTTTCACTTCCTTCTATACCAGTTTCTATGGTAACATTAGTAAATGTAGAATTGCCATCATTTCTATATAATTGATTAGTACCACATTCATCCCAATCACTTATGTATATATCTAATAAACTATCGTTATTATAATCAAACCATGTTGCGCCTGTATTTCTGCATTCATTAATCGCATCAAAACCTGAAATTTCTGTAACATCTGCAAAGGTTCCATTTCCTAAATTTCGCCATAATTGTACTTTAAAGGAGTAGGTTAAAAATAGATCGGGAAAACCATCATTATTATAATCACCCCAAGATGCAGCACTTTTGTTTCCATTTAAACCTAGATATATATCCCCGCTTTCTTCGTCATTCAGAAAATTATCTAAACCAGCCAACTCAGTTACATCTGTAAAAGAACCATCATTATTATTCCGAAATAACTTACTTAAGGTTTTTGGGCTGTCTGGATTATCATTAGCCTTTGCCACTACAAAAATATCTAGATCATTATCACCATCATAGTCTGCAACTGCTGCTCCATTGTTTTCTTCTAATATACCTAAACCAACAATAGACTCAACCCGATCAAAAGTTTGACTTTGCATTGTATTATTAATAATCAGGAAAAAGGAAATCGCAAAAAAGAAAGATTTACATTGAAGTAATTCTTTAGTCATAAAGCATTTTTTTTATAAATATAAAAAATCGTGCTAACATTCTAATAGGTCTGATAATTTTATCATACTGTCAAAAGTATTTGTCGCATTAACTTTTAGTTCTTCAAGGTAATCATGTGCAGTATACCCAAAAACATCAAAGCCGCCATTTATTGCTGCCTCAACACCAATAGGGCTGTCTTCAACAACAACACATTCTTCAGGCTTAAAACCCATAGTTTTAGAAGCCCATATAAACACAGCCGGATCTGGTTTCCATTTTTGAATAGTGTAACAGCTAAAAATTTTAGATTCAAAATAGGGCAATAAACCTGTTAACTCTAAGTTGAGTTTTATTTTATTTTCTGGACCACTCGAGGCCACACAAAACGGAATTTCTAAATGATTAAGAACATCTTTTATTCCTTCTATTGGCTGAATTTCATTTTTAAACTTTTCAAAAGATTGTTTTCTGTATTCACTTTCAAAATCAAATGGTATGTCTTTTCCTATTAATTCAGTAATTTGCTTTACGCAATTTTGAAGTGAATTCCCTTTAAAGTTATTATATGCATAGTCGAGATTTATAGAAGCTCCTGATTGATTAGCTAAATCTACCATGACTTGATTACTTAGTGGTTCACTATCCACTAAAACACCATCACAATCAAAAATTACACATTTGTACTTACTCATGCCCTAAAAGCAAAGTCAATTAGTATTCTATTATTTCAAATTCACTTCGTCTATTAAGTTGGTGTTCTTCATCTGTACAGTTGAGCATAGGGCATTCTACAATAGGACTCAATTCTCCAAAACCTTTAAACTGTAAACGTCTGGCATTGATATATCCTATTAAGGCTATATAATTTCTTGTCGATTCAGCTCGTTTCTCCGATAAAATTTGATTGTAACGTACTGTTCCCCTACTATCTGTATGCGAGCTAATCTTTAAATGAATATCTGGATAACGTTCCATCTTTTTCACCAGTTGATCTAATATTTTTTTAGAATCTTCTCTTATATCCCACATTTCAAAGTCGAAATAAATAGGTTCTAACTCAAAAAACAACTTTCCTTCTTTTTCAACAATAGGAGGACCTTCAACATCCGTAAGCATTTCAAATCGCTTAGGATCTTCTTCTTTTAAGTTTTTATCAATACCTTTTTCTGCAATAATCGCTTCTACCGGATCAACAGGAACTGGTGGTGGCGGAGGAGGCGGTGGAGGAGGCGGTGGTATTTTCGATAATAACAAAACGTGTTTTTGATCTTGTTCTTCTATAACTTTAACTCTTAATGTATTAGACACATAAGCCTCATTTGTTGCCTTAAGCTCATAACGACCAGCTAATAAGTTCTTATTAAAACTAGCTATAGAATCTAAAGTATTATTATACATTTCATTACCTTTTTTATCTAATAATATTACTTTAGAATTAGGTATATATTCATTGGTTAATTCATCCCTAATCTCAAAATTATTAATATATTCTCTTATAAAAATCTCACCTATTTGAACAAAACTATAGATATTATCATCAGATTTATTTCTATTCGATGCAAAGTAACCTTCCGTTTTATTATGATAATTTAAACTAAAATCATCATAACGAGAATTTATTGGAGATCCTAAATTTATTGGATTTGTGAATTTATTATCAACCCATTCGGACACAAAGTTATCTAGCATACCAAGCCCTAGATGCCCATTTGATGCAAAAAACAAATGTCCATCGTCTGAGATGAATGGAAAATGTTCTCTATTTATTGTATTAATGGTCGACCCAAGATTCTGAGGTGCACTAAACGTACCATCAGCATTCATATCAACATAATATATATCAAAGCTCCCCAAACTATCTTCTTGATTTGAAGAAAAATATAAACGCTTACCGTCAGGGCTTATAGCTGGGTGTTGATACGAAAACTCAGCTTTATTAAACGGTAACTTTTCTAATTCAGACCATTTGCCATTAGCAAATGTTGCACTATATAAATGTATACTGTTATTTTTATTAGCGTCAAACTCTTTTTTACCCTCATTAAAATTACTTCTCGATAGGTATATTTTTGTACCATCTTTGCTAAAGCAGAAATTGCCCTCATGAAGTTTTGAATTTATATGTTTTGGTAAAGCAACCACATCATTAAGTTTTTTATTTTTATCTGAAACTTTAACTGCATAAATATCTAAGAAAGGTTGATGTGTCCATTTATACTGCTTGCTTAATAGTTTATTATCATCTCTATCTGATGCAAAATAAATACTATCATTATGCTTTACCGCACCAAAATCAGAAGCTGGTGAATTAAAAGAAACTTTGTTTACTTTATAATCCGGACTCATCAGTTTAAAAGCCTCTATAGTTTCAATGGCCTGCGCCTTATCTAATGAGGTAGATAGATTTTCTTTATATAGCTTATAATAATCTAATCCTTCTTCATATTTACCTAACGCAGATAAGATTTGATATAACTTAAAATTAAATTCATTATCATAAGCTTTATCGGCTTCTATAAATTGACCCTTAACAAGCTTTTTTATATACCGAGACGCTTCTCTATATTGAAAGGTATTATAATACGAAATTGAAATATTCTCTAAATCTTTTTTATGCTGCCTATTTTGTAATGCCTCTTCATAATATTTTGCAGCATTGATATAATCTCTTTTTTCAAAAAAACGATCTGCTTTTGTTTTTCGTTGCGAAAAAGATATTTGAGTTAAAAATAGTAACCCTAATAGTATGGTAATTCTTTTCGTCATATTAATAGAATCTTGGAGATGAATAGTTTTTGCTTAATCCAAGTAAATCAAATTTATAGGTTAAAATAAATTCATGACTACCGCTATTAAAATTATTTAATGCATTTGTATTAAAATCATAAGCGTAGCCTAATCTTAAATCTGGCAGTACTTCTACTCCCATCATAGCAGTAATGGCATCTTGATACCTATAAGACACACCCAACTCAAACTTTTCTTGGTACAATGCATTTAGAGAGAGGTCGAATGATAATGGTGAACCAAAAGATTGCTTAACGACTGTTGAAGGCTTCAATTTTATGTTATCAGCTACATCGAACACGTACCCACCCATCAAAAATAAGTGCAATTGATTTTGATAAAACACATCATTATTTGTATCTATTTGATTTGGTAAAAGGTTTGGTGCCGATAATCCAACATAATACTTTTTACTATATAAAAATACTCCTGCCCCAATATTGAGAACTGTTTTGGTCGTATTTTGAAAAAAGGTATCATCATTTACATTGCTTTCAAATACATTAGTACTTAAATGGTCAAATCCTGTTTTAACACCAAATGACATTTTCAACCCTTCTTTAAGCTTAATCTTATATGCTACATCTATATTAAACATGTTTTCAGTCTGTTTAATCGCTCCTCCTATTTCATCATTTAAGAAATTAAGACTTATTTCTATTTTATCATTTAATGGAATATTAGCAAATATATTTCCTGTTTTTGGTGCACCATCTATACCAACCCATTGGCTACGATATAAACTTCCAACCTCAATTATTCCAGATTCATCAATTACGTAACCTGGATTAATAATATTCATATTATACATGTATTGTGTATAATGTGGTTCTTGTTGTGCATATAAAGCTACCGAACTAAGTAAGAGTATTATATATATATTTATTTTCATTATATCTGTTATCTACTTAAATAAACACTGCCTTGAAATGGTTTCTCAATACCGTCGTTAGGATTGAAAATATAAAAATATGTACCACTTGGCAATCGGTTACCAATTGTTAACGAGACATTAGAAGTACCATCAAAAAGCGATGTATTACGATTTCCTTTAAAAACTATAACACCATATCTATTAAAAATTTCAATCGTAAAGTCTGGAAATATAATCGGCAGATTACATAAATCTAATACTTCATTTTCATTATCATTATTATCTGAAATACCATCATTAATTTCACAACCATCACAAGTAGGATCTGCAAAAGGTAATACTGTAACAGTAATCTGTATTCTAACAGATTCACAACCATTAATATCTAAAGCTGATAAATAATAATCTTCCCCATTAGCTAAAAGTAAATCTTCAGACAATGTATTTGTAGAGGTAGCTGTATCATAAACATTTAACGTTTCTCCACTATTAAAAACTTCTAAATCCGAAATCGTAGCTGCATCCGTAACACAAAATGTTTGATTCTGCGCTATTGGAGATTCAACGTCAATAACAGTTAGTGTAATAATTGAACTCGATATACTACACATAGGGTCGCTCTGTACGTTATATTGGAAATCATAAGATCCTTCATCTAAAATCGTCACATCTACAATATTACCAGTTAAAGCATTGGTCATATCACTATCTACAAAAACACCTCCTGTATCAGCCAAATCATCTAAAAGATCAAGCAAGTCTACTTGAAGGTCTGACTTACAAACTGTAGCATCCATATCACTTCCTGCATTTGCATTGTCTAAAATCACAACAGTTATAATAGCTTGGCTACCTGAACAAATTAAATCTGCTCCATTTCCATTATTTGGTACGGTATAAAAATAATCTCCTTGTTCAAAAAGTGAAGGGTCAAAATTCACATCATTTGTTGTAGACACAAAACCATTAGGTCCAGCCCAGGTACCATTAGAATTAGGGTTACCATCTAGTTCATCAAAAAGATTAAATACAGCCTCATCGCTACAAACACTTATTGTTTTATCATTTCCTGCTTGGTACTCCTCATATACTGTAAATGTTAGGTTTGCTGTATCTGTACAATTACCTGGTGCAGTTGTAGAATACACAAAACTAAAAGTTTGTTGGCCATTAATTTCTGGAATTGTAAATGGATTATTTATTATATCATTTGTTACCGCATCAGACCAAACTCCTAATGGCCCTGAATAAATAGGATCCTGAATTCCATTTGTATTTAATAAAGTAATTAAATCTACAGGAGTTGCAAAACTAGATTCACAAAATTCTAATCCAATGGTATCTTCACCTGCATAATTCTCAGGGTTAATTACAATAATTACTTGTGCCGATTCCGAATTACATAGCCCAGTGCTCGCATCGAATGTACTTGTACAAGCATCTGTATAATTTATAACCTGAAAATCATCAATTCCACAGTTGACTTCAGGATCAACGGTATACTCAAAAATATATGTACCAGGCTCTGCACCAACCAAACTAACGGGCCCTAAATATGAATAACCCACTGATGGTGTACACCCGCCATCATTACCAACTAATCCTAAGTCAGAGGGTCCCGAAACAAAACTCCATTGCGTACAAGAATCGGAAGGGTAATCATACACCACTCCATTTTCATTTGCAAATATTAATTGGTCATATAAATTAATTGTTGCCGGTATTAATGGATCATATTCACAAAATTCAGCAGCATCAGGTTGAGAGAAAGGCCTCAAATATTCGTATAGTTTAAAACTGACTATAGTCTCTGAATCATCACATACCCCTGATCTTTGGTCTACTGAATATTTAAAATCAAGCTCAATACACCCAAATCTCGGATTGCTATTTATAATTTGTTGATATATACTATTTATATTTATTGAAGAATCTCCTAAGGATGTAATTTCTCCAAACATATCCATCTCCCAAGTACCTTCTGAATCTTCAAATAATAAAAACTCATCATCTCTTAAGTCAATATTATTATCATAATCCCCATTTAATATAGAACTTTCACAAATTCTTTTGTTTTGTGCCAAACCAGAAAAAACTTCCCGAACTACTGAAACTTTAATTCTAGTTTCTTGTACAAGATCACACGGAGCAATACCTTCAACTCTATAGACCAATTCAAATGTTTCTTCATCTACTAAAGGAGGTCCATCACTATAGGGTATAGTAACGTACAAATCTGAGTCAATAATCTCAATAAAGTTAGGGCTACTACCTTCGTAGAACCACTCACCATTAGAGTGAGGGCTAGGCAATGATTCTAAAGCCTCATATAAATCCATATCTGGTAATGAAACACATAAATCAGTTGGTGTTGATCCTTCATCACAAACCTGTATATTAACATCATTTAAATTAGTAGGTAATGCAACACCCGAAAATGCACCTAATACTAAATTAATAGTTAAAGCAACATCCGAACCACACGTTGAATTAGTTAATTGAAACTGATAATCTGTATTGGATGTTGAAGATTCATTTAAATCCCACAAAAACAAATCGCCTGTCGATTCGACCAAAGCGAAATTAAAGCCAGGATCAAACCATGTACCTGCTTCTATCGTATCACCAGTAAGATTGGTATACTCATCGTATAAATTTATAATTCCATCAAAAGTACCATCATTATCATAGTCTATTTGCGTCATATCACAAATAACAATGGTTGCTTCTATGTTACACTGAGCTTGTGTAGACATAAACAAAGATGTTATGACTATACAAGTAATTATCCTAAATGTATTCAATCCCCAAATTTTAAGTAGCCGAAAGATACTTATATAGAATCATGTTTTGTAATAAAAAACTTCAAAATGTTAACAATTTTATGTTAATATCTCAAAAAATTAACAGTTTTAAGGTGTAGAATTAGAGACTTGCAGCACCTTACCATTATAATAAGTATTGCCATTTAATGCAAAATCATAAATGTAATTTGCCATTTCTAGAGCAGTTGTTGGTGCTTTATAATCAGGAAATGCTTCGGCAAGCATTTCGGTTTGTACAGCTCCTAAAGCCAAAACATTAAACTGAGGTCCGGCTTCTTTATATTCTTCGGCTAATAATTCAGTAAGTGTAATTACGGCTCCTTTGCTTGAACTATAAGCTGAAAGCCCAGGGAATTTTACACTTCCTTGAATACCTCCCATAGAACTAATAGTAACCACATGACCTTCTTGTTTCATAAAAGGTAACACAACTCTTGTCATTTCTGAAACACCAAATACGTTAGTCTTATATACGTTCTCAAAATCCTCGAAGGTTGTTTCCGCAAAAGGTTTGTTTAATAATGTTCCTGCATTATTAATAATAACATCTACATGTTGCCATTCCGTTTTAATAAAGTTTTCGACCTTTTTGTAATCTTCTTTATTACATAGGTCAAAGGATAAAGAGGTTATGTTTTCAAAATGTAAATTATTTACAGGCTGTGCATTTCTAGATAATGCTAGAACATTATAACCTTCATTGGCAAATAAATGAACCAACTCAAACCCAATACCTCTACTGGTCCCAGTAATGATTATATTTTTACTCATCCTTTAATACAACTTCTTTTGTTGGTGCATTCATCATACCTTCAAGCGCAGGAATCATCTTATTTATAAAACTTGCCATATGTTTGTAATCCATTTTATCTGCCTCATCATCAACGTGATGGTAGTAATCAAAGTTAGTAAAATCGAAAGTAGAGATTGCATGAGCAGGTATATTCAACTCTTTAAAAAAAGGAAAGTTATCAGATCGCATAAATAAGTTCATCTCACTTGCTTTAGAAAAGAAGCCAACAACTTCTTCACCAGCATACTTATTTAAAGTTTTAGCAAAATTAGAACGTTTATAACCGCTCATATAAGCCATAGAAACATCTGATGCTCTAGGCACTCCGATCATTTCAAAATTAATCATTGTATAAGCATTTATGCCTTCAGATTTTAAACGCTCTGCCAAATGTCCTGAGCCCTTTAAACCCATTTCCTCTGCTGAATATAATGTAATTAAAATACTACGCTTATTCGTTTTTGATTTCGCAAAATATTTTCCAAATTCCATAGCAGCAATAGTTCCTGAAGCATCATCATTAGCTCCGTTTGCAATCTTATCTCCATTAACTTCTTTACCTTGACCTATATGATCGTAGTGACCACCTAAAATGATAAACTCATTTTTTAGTTTAGGATCATTACCTTCTATCATCCCAATGATATTAAATCCTTTTATAGCTTCATCTGGATTTGAACTTCTTCGATTCTTAAATTCGAAATTATCACGATAGGTTTCAAAATAGGGTTTGATATCATTTGCATTAAAGTAATTTTCAATAAAAACTGCAGCTTTCTCAATACCTTCACTTCCTGTTGCTCTTCCTGCCAATTCATCTGAGGCCAGATACTCCATGCTTGTTTTAATATCATTTGCTGAAATATCTATTTTCTCTGAACTTTTACCATCTTGTCCTGATTTACCATCTGCACCTTTTTGCTTAACTGCACATGCAATTAATAAAGTAAAAAGAAGTATTGGGATTATTTTTTTCATAGTTATTTTTATTTGAGTTTAAAGATAAAAAAATCCTGTTTCAAACTAATGAAACAGGATTTTAATATTATAAGATTTTTGCATTTGTTCAGAATAACAAATCAACTTAAATTTTATACCAACATCGTTACAGGGTTTTCAATGTAACCTTTCAATGTTTGAAGGAATTGAGCTCCAGTAGCACCATCTACTGTTCTATGATCGCAAGCCATAGTTAACTTCATGGTGTTACCAGGAACGACAACTCCATCTTTTACTACTGGCTTAGATACAATCGTACCAACTGATAAAATTGCTGAATTTGGTTGATTGATAATAGATGTGAAACTTTCTATACCAAACATTCCTAAATTAGAAATGGTAAACGTACTACCTTCCATTTCATCTAAAGTTAGCTTCTTGTTTCTTGCTTTACCAGCATAGTCTTTAACTGCTGCCCCAATTTGAGTTAAACTTTGTTCGTTTGCAAACTTTACAACTGGTACAACTAATCCGTCTGGTACTGCTACAGCTACTCCAATATGTACATGATTGTTTAATTGCATTCTATCATCAAACCATTGCGAATTTACTTGTGGATGCTGACGTAACGCTAAAGCACAAGCCTTAACAATCATATCGTTATAAGAAATTTTTGTGTCTGGTATTGAATTGTATTGAGCTCTAAACGCCATTGCATTTTCCATATCAAACTCTACATTTAAATAATAATGTGGAGCAGAGAATTTAGATTTAGCTAAATTCTTAGCAATAGCCTTACGCATATTCGAATTTGACACCTCATCGTAATTTTCTTGTCCAGATGGCACAAATTTAGCTATTGGCGCAGATGATTGTGTTACTACAGATGGTGTGAAGTTTTCAATATCTTTTTTTACAATACGTCCATTTTCACCAGAACCTTTGACTTGAGTTAAGTTAATCCCTTTCTCTTCTGCCATCTTTTTGGCTAGAGGTGACGCGAAAACTCTCCCTCCTGAAGAATTCTCAACTGTGCTCGAAGCGACAGTCGCCTTGGATTCTACTTTTTTAGTCTCTGTTTTTTTAACCTCTGCCTTAGTTTCCTTTTTGGTTTCTCCAGTATCTGCTTTAAAGTTTTTAGCAACGTCAGATACATCTGTTCCTTTTGGTCCAATAATGGCTAATAACGAATCAACTTTGGCAGTTTCTCCTTCATTTAATCCAATATGTAATAATGTTCCTGATTGGAAAGATTCAAACTCCATAGTGGCTTTATCTGTTTCAATCTCGGCTAATATATCTCCTTCTTCAACGTCTTCACCCACTTTCTTTAACCAAGTAGCAACAGTTCCTTCTTCCATCGTATCACTAAGACGTGGCATTGTTACAACAATGACTCCTTCAGGTAATTCTTGAGTTGATGACGAATCATAGTCTACATCAGAAACATCAGTAACAGTATCTTCTCCTTCAGGAATTGCATCAGACTTTTCAACTTCTGCACTTCCATTTAACAATTTAGATATGTCCTCACCTTCATCACCAATAATAGCTAAAAGCGTATCTACTTTAGCTGTCTCTCCTTCTGCAATTCCGATATGAAGTAATGTGCCTTCATTAAAAGACTCAAACTCCATAGTTGCTTTATCAGTTTCAATCTCAGCTAAAATATCTCCTTCTTCTACTTTATCGCCAACCTTTTTTAACCAAGAAGCTACTGTTCCTTCTTCCATCGTATCGCTTAAACGCGGCATGTTAATTACTTCTGCCATAGCTTACTTAATTTTGTGGTCTATAAATGGATAATCATCTTGCTCGTATACAGCGTCATACATGACACTCTTTTCTGGATACGGAGATTCTTCTGCAAATTTCTCGCATTCTAAAACTCTTGTTTTAACGCCTTTATCTATTTCCTTCAATTCTGCTTCAGTAGCATACTTTTTTTCAAGGATAATATCTTTTACTTGAGTTATTGGATCTATTTTCTTGTACTCTTCCACCTCATCTTTTGTTCGGTAATGTTGTGCATCAGACATTGAATGTCCTCTATAACGATACGTTTTCACTTCTAAAAACGAAGGTCCTCCACCAGTTCTAGCACGCTGTATTGCTTCATCAAAAGCTTCAGCAACCTTAATAGGATTCATTCCGTCAACAGGTCCTGAAGGCATTTCGTAACCCAAACCTAATTTCCAAATATCTGTATGGTTTGCTGTACGCTCTACTGAAGTTCCCATTGCATAACCATTGTTTTCGCAAACAAAAATCACTGGTAATTTCCACAACATAGCCATATTAAAAGTTTCATGCAAAGAACCTTGCCTAGCAGCACCATCACCAAAACAACATATTGTTACCGCGTCTTTATCATGGTATTTATCACCAAAAGCAATACCTGCTCCTAAAGGAATCTGACCGCCAACAATACCATGACCCCCATAAAAACGATGCTCTTTAGAAAAGATATGCATAGAACCACCAAGACCTTGAGAGGTCCCAGTTGCTTTACCATATAACTCAGCCATAACACGTTTTGGATCCACTCCCATACCAATGGGCTGAACGTGATTACGATAAGCAGTAATCATTTTATCCTTAGTTAAATCCATAGCATGTAGAGCTCCCGCTAAAACAGCTTCTTGTCCATTATATAAATGAAGGAATCCTCTAACTTTTTGTTGAATATATACTGCCGCTAATTTGTCTTCAAACTTTCGCCAAAACAGCATGTCCTCGTACCACTTTAGGTAAACTTCTTTTGTTATTTTTTGCATTTAACCAATCTGTTATTTAAAAACTAATTAATTCAATTTAGGGTAAACTTTATAAAACCCTAATTTAAATTAGGACTAAGCTAATCACAAAAATAACACTTTAGAAAATAATGAAGAAACAGTATATGGTAAAAAACAAGCGATTAATAAATTTTATCTAACGAAAACGTTATAATACTGAATTGTCAAAAAGTAAAGGCAATAAGTTTGCTAACGAATCTGATTTTATAACCTTCCCTGCAGCTCCCATAAAATAGATTTCTATAGGTAGACTTTGCTTTATTTCATATTCAGCAATGGATTGCCTACATGCACCACAAGGTGGAATAGGTGTATTGGTATCTTGTTTTTGTGAAGAAGCCGTAATTGCCATTTTTAATATTTTGGCATTAGGATACTTAGCACCAGCATAATAAACTGCAGTACGTTCTGCACATAAACCTGAAGGATAAGATGCATTTTCTTGGTTACTACCAATAACAACTTCGTTATTATCTAGCGACAATGCAGCACCAACATTAAACTTAGAATAAGGAGCATAAGCATTATTTCTTGCTTCAATTGCAGAATTCATAAGCTGTTGAACTTCTTCAGGAAGCTCATTAATACTATCATAGACTTGTAAGGTGGTAGAAATAGTAATTTCGTTCATGCTTTAGTATCTATTTTAGATAAAAAAACTATTGCTTTTAATAAAACAATAGTCTTTTAATTTGGTTAAAGCTATATTTTAATACTCATCATATGTACCATCGCCAAAATTAAATGTTAACGAAAAACGTAGTGTATTTTCTAATGGACTCTGCACCTTAGATGCAGAAAATAAATATGATAAATCAATATTAATAGTTGTGTATTTAAAACCAGCACCAAGGGCAAAAAACTTTCTTGCTCCTTTATCTTCTGCTTCATTAAAATAACCTGCTCTAAAAGCAAAATTTTCTTGATAGGTATATTCCGCTCCTAGTGCCCAAGTAAATTCTCTTAGCTCTTCACTAAATCCTCCTGGCGCATCACCAAAAGACTGAAAAACACCGCTAATAAAACTTACATCTGTATCTTGTCCTTCTATAATTACGTTTCTTGTGATTGGATTGTTAGGAAAACCTTCTAAATCATCCTCACTCTCTTCATATGTTCCATTTCCATTATTGTCAGTGAACTCATATTCATCACCTAAAACTGGAGGTGTTGGCACCAATAATTTTGCAACTTCAGCAGTAACTGCCAACTTGCTATATTCATCAAAAATAAAGTCGAAACCACCACCTAATCTTAAAGTCGTAGGCTGAAAGTTTTCTCTACCACCATCGTCATACTTAAATTTTGGTCCTAAATTCTGAATAGCAAAACCTGCTCTCCATCGACCATTAAAATCGTTGTATGCCTCTTCTTCACTTTGGTAAAAACCAGTAATGTCTGCGCCAAAGGTACTCGCAGCTTGTGCATTAGAATTAGGTAATTGCTGAATTCTAAGGTCAGATCTCATATAACGCATAGCAATAGCCATTGAAAACTGATCAGCTAAACGCAGTGTATATGCGATATCGGCTGTTAATTCATTTGGTTTCACATTCACACCAGGATCATTTTCGTCTTGTGTTAAGGTAATTTCCCCTAAACTGAAATACTTAAAACTCGCAGAAACAGCACTGTATTCATTTAATCTATTAAAATAAGTAGCATAACCAATTGAGATGTCATTTACCAATTTACTTAAATATGGGGTGTAACTTAAACTGATTCCAGATTTTGCTTCTGAAAACGCATATTTAGCTGGGTTCCATTGTTGTGAAAAGCCATCTACAGATGTCGCAACACCCATATCTCCCATAGCTGCAGATCTAGCATCTGGTGCGATGAGCATAAATGGAACTCCGGTTGTTATGACTCTACTATCCGTACTTTTTGGAATTACTACAGTTTGCCCAAAATTTAGGTTAATGGCTGCAAATGTGATAAGGATTATTGCGTATTTCTTCATGTTCATTTTTAGTTATTAATGCTAAGTACTTAGCATTAATTCGTTAGCAAATATAATTTATTATTATAGTATAACAAGTTTTTGAATTTTCTCAACTTGTTTATTTAAACGGTTTGATTTCACTTTTAGTTTATAAACATACACTCCTTTTCCGATTTTATCTCCAAAATCGTCTCTTCCATCCCAAATAATATCCTTAGATAATGAGCTCACAGCTTTACTTCCTCCTGATGTTTGTCCATTTAATGTTCTTACCAATTTACCTGAAATAGTAAATATCTGTACAGATACATCTAAAGGTTCTACACTATTATGGTTAAACCAAAACTCGGTATAGCTTACAAAAGGGTTTGGATAATTTAGAACGTTATTAATTACCAACTCTTCGTCTTTATCATAAACCGTAAATTGAATTTCTGAAGTTGAAGAATTATTGTAAACATCCCAAGCTTTTACAGTTAACGTATGAAGACCTGGTTCTATATCTCTAAAAGGATATGTTACAACACCATTGGTATAATCATCTACATTTGCCTGATAATAATCATTTAAAACAATTGGATTAGTTTCGTCACCATCAATTATTGCTGTGATATCATGTCCAATTCCACTGGCTGTATTTATACCATTATCATCTTGTAACTTTACGAGTAAATTTGGTGATTCGTTAGTAATACCTCCAGAAACAAAGTTTTCATCATTCATAAATAAATTGATAATAGGGCCTATATTATCCTCAGGTGCATTTTCGTTGATACCACCAATCTTAACATCAAAATTTGCTCCTGCTTGATTTGATTGCGAATTACTAGTTTGCGCATAAAAACTCACCTTACCATTACCTACTGGTATAACAATATCTCTAGGTACAATAAAATCAAATTCAAATTGTCCATTTTCAATGCTTGCTTGTCCTCTAAAGATAATCTCCCCTAAAGTTGTATAATCTAGTATTATAGTAACTCTATTTGCTGGAGGGCATGGATTACCTGGTCCTGAAGGCACAGTACAGTTATATGTGCCATCATTAGCTAAAGTTTGGCGTTCAATTTCTTTATCATAAACAGTAGCTGTTAATGTTCCATTATAATTAGACAATAGATTTCCATTAGCATCAACCACTTCACCTGCTAGTTTTGTATAACTCAAAGCTTTGAGTGTATCTATTGGCTGTGTTATATCTACATCATTAACTCTTGTAAGTCTCACATTAGGTTGTGCTATGGATAACTTCATTGCTGGGTCACCTATAAAAAATACAAGTCGTTTTTGCGTTATACCTGCAATATTATTGTCAGTTTTTGTTAAACGTAATGCTTCTGCCATTGAAGGATAATCACTAGACCCAAAAGCAAATAAATAATCATCCAACTCTTTATTAAAGTCTTTACCAACATTTACAAATATCTGTCTTGTAGTTGTAATTAAACTTATGGCCCCACCTGTTTTGTTCCAATATGTAAACTCACCAGCTGTATCTCGTTGTGGGTCATCAAACTTTGTATATTCACATGTAACCGTAATAAATAAATTGTATTTACATATATTATTCACTTCTTGTGCATCGAACTTATCAAAAATTCGTTCCTTAGCTATACCATCTTCACCTCCATGACCAAAATAGTTAACCACTAGAGCTCCAACTTCTATTGCATCTTTAATAGCTTTATTTACTTTAGGATATCTATCACCTGCGGCTGAAGATTCTTGTTCAAAAGCATCAGCATGGATTTTTATAGAATTTAAAAAAGGTTTTTCATCATCTAAAGTCGTTCCTAAACCATCTGTAGTAATTTGTAATGTTTCTTCCCATGCTTCATCTACATCATCAGAAATAAGCAGTATATTATTCCTCCAACTTCCATAAGCTTCAGGCTGATAGTAGGCACTAATTTTATCCACCATTTCTTTTGCACGTTGCACATTTTCTACTAAAATTCTACCAACAGCAATATCCATTCTATCAGAATTATTCATAGAACCTTCATTGCTATCTAGCATAGCATAGAAATCATCTGAAACAAATGAATTTGTGAGACTAAAGCTATTAGTTGAGTACCAAGAAGGTACTAAGTTGGTATTATTACGTATACGATCTTTATAATCGTATGATCCATCTCCAAATAAGCATAAGTATTTTAATCGTTTACTCGGAATACTAGCATTATCATATACATATTTAACAAAATTTCTTAGCGCAGCAATATCTTGGCTGCCCGTACTGAATTCGTTATATACGGTTTGCAGGTCAACTACTTTTACATTTAAGTTGTACTGATCCCTATTAATTTGTGCTAAACGTTCAGCTTGCGATATAAATTGAGATGGTGCCAAAATAATATAATCAATATCTTGAAATACACCTTGAGCATTATTAAATATTGTGCCTTTTAAATTTTGATTTGCAACCCTTGACCTAGAATCTTTTTTTGGCAGAAAGGTATCAGAGTTAGAAAATGCTAAATATAGTCGCTCCTCACCAGACTGTGCTTTAAATGATATATCATTCTGGTTATCTATATTTAAAGTATTTGTTACATTAAAGCGATCTGTAATATCCCATATTTCTCTAACATTTGAAGCACTACCTAATGTATATTCAACTATGCCTGGTGTTGAAATTACATCTCTATTCTTAAAAATCAATTGATCGTCTTCATAAATTAAGTTTCTAGTAGCTTCTATATTTATATAATCTAAGAAAGCATTTCCTGAAGGGTTACCATTATTATTATATTCTAATCCTACTGTAATTGCATCCGAAGTTACATTAATTGAATTTGCAAATACAGAACCACTAGCTAAAGTGGAACCGGAGGTTGCATTTAATGTTAAGTTTGAAACTATATTACCATTAACAGAAATAGCCATACTAGTTGATATTTCTGATTTAGAACCTACTGCTATTCTAAAATCTACAGGCTCACTGGTTACCAAATTTGGAAATTCGAAATCATATTCACGCTGGTTTTCAATATCAAAATCATCACCAAACCATCGACGTCCTATTTTAGCGAGGTTAACATCATCAACTTCATGGAATTGATAATCTTGAAATGTACTAATCTGAATATCAGCAACAGCATCTATCGTAGGCATAGCCTGAATACGTTTTCCGTTTCCAGAGCTTACATTTACATAATAATACGTCTTGTCTGTATATAGGTTTATATTAGTGCTACTTTCAGCACTATATGTAGTTGGACCTTCACCATAAAAAAGGATATAATCGTTATTATCAAAACTACCGTCTTCTTCTCCAACAAATTTCACAGCATTTTCTACCACATCAAAAGGATAGTCAGTAGAATTTAGTAGAGGTAACATCCTTCCTCCATTACCATAAATTTTAATGGTCCTTGGATCTACAGAGTTTGTGCTTACTCCCAAACTTCCTAAAAAACTTTTAGATAATTTAAAAACACCAGACTTATCTATGTAAAAGCGATACCATTTTCCTGAACTTAACACGGAGTTCGTAATTACATTAGCATCTTTAGTACTAGTAGTACTTCTACCTAATAAAGTATTATACTGAATAGTAAAAGATGTTATTTTTTTGTAAGTACCTCTATCATTAATAATAGGAGTAATTTCAAAATAATAGGAACGATTTCCTCTAGCATTAGTATTAACTATATTATATTGTGGAGATTTGGGTATAAGGTCAAAATTGAGATTTTTTAATTCTGAAGATAAAATCGTTTCATAATTTATATTAGACAATGTTATCGAATTTTCATCAATAGTATTTCCGTTGCCCTTCCATTGGGCAAAAAAAACTAATCCATTAGAATCGTCATAATTAAAATGTTTAGCATCAAAAGCTGGGATTTCTATTTTGCCATTATCCGTTTCTAGCGTTTTAACTCCAATCCAATTTATATTAAACTGCTTTTGTTGTCCAAAACAGAGCATGGAAAAGAGAAGAAAAAAAGTAGAAAAGCAATTTTTCATTAATTCATTTTGGTTTTTTGTAGTAAATAAGTCTATATAATTATATCACTAACCTGACAATTATATAAATTACAGTAAAATAACGCCTATTAAAGTAGGTTATTATAAGCTTGCTATTTTTATTTCAAAAATACAACAATAATTTATTTTTATGCTCGTTATTAAAGAGCAAAATACAACGGAAAAACGATCAAAAATCCGTTGTTATGTTCAAAAAAAAGGATGAAATGCACATTTTTTTGCATTTTGACCCAAAAAAAAGTTGTCAGTTTACCTTTAATTGTTATATTGCGACTCTAAAATTTAACGAGCTTACTTAAACTTATGGATATGAAAAATGTCTCAAACCTAAAATTTTTAATAGCAATAACGCTTTGCGCCTCAATAGTTAGCTGTAAGCGTTCTTCTAATTCTGGCAACGTAGATAGTGCCACAGGATGGAAAATCAACGACAAAAAAGGTGGTTTTCAGTACAACACTCAATTTAAAGAGCAAGAAACTCCTCCGGGAACTGCTTTTATTGAAGGCGGAACGTTTACAATGGGTAAAGTACAAGATGACCCAATGCACGATTGGAACAATACTCCAAATCAACAGCATGTACAATCCTTTTATATGGATGAAAATGAGGTAACGAATTTAAATTATTTAATCTATTTAGATTACTTAAAAAATGTTTACCCACCAGATGACCCAAACTATACTTTAATATATAAAGGGGCATTGCCTGATACTTTAGTCTGGAGAAATAGACTTGGTTATAATGAAATGATGACTGAGAATTATTTACGTCACCCTGGGTATGCACATTACCCTGTTGTTGGAGTAAGTTGGATTCAGGCAGTTGAATATGCAAACTGGAGAACAGATCGTGTAGCTGAAATGGCTTTACAAGAAGCTGGATATATAAAAAGAGATGCACAATACACTGATGTAAATGCTGAAAGTACATTTAGTACTGATACATATATTGCAGCTCCTACACAAACTTATGGAGGAAACGAAGAGGTATTGTCTGGAGGAAAACGTAAACAACAAACTGATGCTGAAGGTAATCCTATAAATCAGTATGCTAATAGAGAAACAGGATTAATTCCTGTAAAATATAGACTACCAACTGAAGCTGAGTGGGAATATGCCGCATTAGGAATGAGTGAATTACGTAGCTATAATGTATATAGAGGTCGTAAAAAATATCCTTGGGATGGTCAATATACAAGATCTGGCAAACGTGTTAATCGTGGAGATCAGTTAGCTAACTTTAAACAAGGTAAAGGTGATTACGGCGGAATCGCAGGTTGGTCTGACGATGGTGCTGATATTACTGCAGAAGTTAAATCTTACCAACCTAATGATTATGGTTTGTATGATATGGCTGGTAACGTTGCTGAATGGGTAGCTGATGTTTACAGACCTATTGTAGATGATGAGTTTAATGATTTTAACTATTATAGAGGTAACGTTTATACCAAAAATGCTATCAATGAAGATGGTAGTGTAAAAATAGTAACTGTAGATGAAATTGTATATGACACCTTAAGTAATGGTAAAATAGTTGCTAGAGATTTACCGGGTGAAATTTCAAGAGTTGCAATTGATGAAGATGAAACTTATTTAAGAACCAACTTCAGCAAAAGTGATAATAGAAACTTTAGAGATGGTGATAAGCGTTCTTCACGTTATTACAGACAAAGTTTTGACGAAGGTGAAGAAAATAAAAATAGTACAGGTAAAATGTATAATTCACCAAAGCACCGTGTAGAAGTTGATTCTGCTGAAGGTAAACTGGTTAGAGAGTACGACAAATCTAATAGTAGAACGTCTTTAATTAATGATGATGTTAGAGTTATAAAAGGTGGTTCTTGGAGAGATAGAGCTTACTGGATTGATCCAGCGCAACGTCGTTACTTCCCACATGATATGGCGACAGATTACATCGGTTTTAGATGTGCTGTATCTAGAGTAGGTTCTAAAACCCAAAAAGGTGGAAAGAAACGTAATTAAGAAACGTTAAATAATATTTAGAAAAGTCCTGATAAAATTATCAGGACTTTTTTATTTTTAAGCCTATGAAACGAGCATATCTAAAAAGTTATCTCGAAATCAATAAGATGAATAGCGAACAGCATGTGACATCTAGAAAACAATAAATGTAAACACATGAAAATAGAAGCACTATATAAGAAGTTTAAGGAAAGTAATTCGGTATCAACAGACACTAGAAAACTACCAAAAGAGTGTATCTACTTTGCACTAAAAGGAGAAAACTTTGACGGTAATAAATTTGTAGCCAAAGCCGTTGAAAATGGTGCAAAGTATTGTGTAGTAGATGATGAAGATGCAATGATAAATGAAAATTGCATTCTGGTCGAAGATGTACTAACAACTCTACAACAATTAGCTACATACCATAGAAATAGTATAGGCATTCCAATTATTTCATTAACTGGTAGTAATGGTAAAACAACGACAAAAGAGCTTATAAATTCTGTTTTAACAACTACATTTAATGTAAAAGCAACATTAGGAAATCTTAACAATCATATAGGTGTACCACTAACCTTACTTAGTTTTTCAGAAGATTTAGATTTTGGTATTGTAGAAATGGGAGCTAATCATCAAAAAGAGATAGAATTTTTATGCAATATTGCACAACCAGATTATGGCTTAATTACCAATTTTGGAAAAGCTCATTTAGAAGGTTTTGGAAGTATTGAGGGGATCATTAAAGGCAAATCTGAATTGTATGATTTTCTAAGAAACAACAATAAATTAGTCTTTATAAATACTAATGATGAGAAGCAAATTAATCAAATAAATAAATACTCAAAAACGATCACTTTTGGGTCAAATATTGACAACAACTGGTTTTTGTTAAGTTTAAAAAGCAAAACCTTTTGTAACGCTTTGTTATGATGGTTGTGAAATAAATAGTCAACTCATTGGCGATTATAATTATAATAATATCGCAGTAGCAGTAGCTATTGGAAAATATTTCAAAGTTTCTACAGCACATATAAAACAGGCTATCGAAAATTATCGACCAGATAACAACCGTTCCGAAATTATTGAAAAGGGAACAAATAGAATTATACTTGATGCCTATAATGCTAATCCAACAAGTATGCTCGCTGCACTTAAAAACTTTAAGCAATTAGATGCTAAAAACAAATATCTTTTCCTTGGAGATATGTTTGAATTGGGTAATGAAGCTGAAACTGAGCATCAGGCTATAACTGATTTTGTTGAAGACAACTTTGAAGAAGGCATTTATTTAATTGGAGAGAATTTCTTTAGAACTAAAACGAAATCATCCCATAAATTTTCAAGTTTTGAAAATCTGAAACCTAAATTAAAAACACTACAACTAAAAAACACTACACTATTAATAAAAGGCTCGCGCGGAATGGCTTTGGAACGGATTTTAGATTTAATCTAGTATAAATTATGAAGTTAGACAAGATTCAAACTATCATACCTACCCTGTCAATGTAGCTTACAAAACCAGCTAAGTAGATACATCATTTATATAAACAAAAAAAGTCCACATCTCTGTGAACTTCTGTGGGCGCGAAGGGATTCGAACCCCTGACCCCTTGGGTGTAAACCAAGTGCTCTGAACCAACTGAGCTACGCGCCCTAATTATTAGGACTGCAAATATAGACTAGTTTTTAAAATCTCAAAAGAATTTTTATAAAAAAATCAAATTATTTCCTCCTGTAATTTATCCTTTAATTTTTCAACCTTAAAAGGTGCTATTTTACGAACAGATTTGCACAATTTTGATATATTAGTAACAAACAGAACTCTATTGAAATATTATTCATATATAGACAACCTAAATCTTACAATTGATGAACTTATTAATTTATCTCCATATAAACTTAAAGAAGTTGTTAATGAATTAAGTGGCCTTGATGTAAAACATAAAACCTCAATAATTAGTGGGTTAGAGGATTCTGCGTCTAGGTCTTACCATATAACCATAGAAAAGAACGCTTGGTTAAATACATCTTATTTAAAAGCTTAGTGAGCTTAAAAAACGAAATAAACTTAAACTAGAACATATTAGTTATGTAAGCGGTTTCAAACTTTTCTTAGAATTATATTTAAGACCTGTTCTTCCTGATTTAATAAACCAATTAATTGATAAAAATGAATTAAAGCTATTATTTCATATTCTTAATCAATCTGATTTGTTTTCAAATAACTCTGAAAAAGATGTTATACACTTATTAAAGAATAAAATTGATTATGCTATAATACATCTAAACCAAAATCAAACAGATAATCCAGATCAAAACATTAAATATATAAGAAGTTATCTTTTTTATGAGATTCTCAATCTATATGAACCTCATTTGAAAAATGAGCTTATAAAGCTTTATGATAGTATTATAGTTATAGTAAATAAATTTGATATAAATTCAAACAATTCAATATTTAGGTTTGCATCTCAAGCTCAAGTAGCTTTTCAAAAAAGTCATATTGATGATGTCGCTACCAAGTTATACATTGATAATAATGCCGAAAATGCTAAAGATTATGCGTACAAATATTCTTCTGAAATAAAAATAGACTCCAATAAATCTTTATTCCAGCGTTACAGTCTTATTTCACTTATTGGAACTATAATGATTGTTATTATAATTTTTACTGCTACTCTTAATAAAAGACAGAAGCCTAATAAAGAGCAAGAAATATATCAAGCAGAAAACTATTATAAAAAAAAGAAAAGAACTACCTACGATAATCGCATTAGATTCTATTATTCTTTGAAAAGAATAACTCAAAAAACTAGAACAGATGAGATTTTACTTAATGAAACTAAAATCCCTCCTTTCTCTAACCCTTTTCCTAAAACATTCAATCTTATTGTTAGCGATACAATAGCGTCTAAAGACATAGATGTACAAATAGCTAATAAAACAGGTTTTGATTTAATTGTTTTTAAGATGGTTAAAGGAAAAGATGAATCGATATATATACCTCAAGACAATACTATTTTCATCGCCCTAAACCCTCAAGATTCTTTACTTTTCTATAGTGGTAATAACTTTATAACATCTAAGTTTTCTCATTTTAGAGAGAATATGGTTATTTCAGATATTTATAAAGTGAAAAAAAATGAAAATATACCGTTTTCAACAATAAGTGTAACACCAACTGACTCAATAAACAAATATGAAAAAAGATTGATTTCTAAAAAACATATTAAAACAACTGATAATATTAAACTTAACAAAATGAGTATTGATAACCTATATAGAATTTATTATACTCAATATAGCAATTAAATAACTTCCGCCACCACAAATGTGCTACCACCAACATATATTAAATCATCTTTTGTTGCATTAGCCTTCGCACTATTTAAAGCATCTTCAATACTATTATAAGAGTTTCCAAATAATTGATTCTCATTAAAAATAGTTTTCAATTTATTAGCATTTAGGCCTCTTTGAACATTAGGTTTACAAAAATAATAGGCTGCTTTTTTAGGAAGCAAAGGCAAAATAGAACTCAAATCTTTATCACTAACAACACCAAAAACAATATGAAGTTTACTATATGTTTCTGATTGTAATTGCTTCATTACATAAGTTAGACCTTCTTTATTATGCGCTGTATCACAAATAACCTTAGGATTATCATCTAAAATCTGCCATCTGCCCATAAGACTTGTATTTTTCACAACATTAAGAAGTCCTCTTTTTAATTGTAATTCAGATATTCTATATCCTAATTGCTGTAAAACCTTAATGGATTGTATTACTGTTTTTTTATTGTGCAGTTGATAAGAGCCTTGTAAATCACTTTCAAAAACTTTATCCACTAACTCATCTGCGAAATAAATTTTAGAATTGGTTGACTTTGCTTTGTCTTTAAAAACAGATTGGGTATCTGTTTGTGTTTCGCCAATAACAACAGGAATGTTTTCTTTAATTATCCCTGCCTTTTCACCTGCAATATCAAATAGCGTTTCTCCTAAAAACTGAGTATGATCTATTCCTATATTGGTAATTACAGAGAGTTCTGGTGTAATAATATTTGTAGAATCTAATCGACCACCTAAACCCACTTCAATAACTGCAATATCAATTTTTTGCTTCGCAAAATATTCGAATGCCATACCTACAGTCATTTCAAAAAAAGATAAGCTATTAGCTTCAAAGAAAGATTTATTCCGTTTTATAAAACCTATGACAAATTGCTTACTCATAAGCTTGCCATTTATTCTTATCCGTTCTCTATAATCCTTTAAATGTGGTGATGTATATAATCCGACTTTATAACCTGCTTCTTGAAGTACTGAAGCTAACATATGGCTTGTAGAACCTTTACCATTGGTACCAGCAACATGAATAGATTTAAACCGCTTTTCAGGTGCTTTTAAATATTTAGAAAGTTTAAGTGTATTGGATAAATCTGTTTTATAGGCAGATTTCCCTTTGCTTTGATACATTGGTAATTGCTGAAACATCCAGCTTACTGTATCCTGATAATTCATGAGTTATTGACCGACATCGAAATTAATACTCACAAACCCTATTTGTCTCGCTGGAGCATCAGGATCTGCTGGCCACTTATGCGATAAAGCAATTTTTTTAGCAGGTGCTAATAAACATGGATGTGTGTTAGTTGTTCCTCTAATACCAGGCTCTGCCTTAATAACTTTCCCTTGTCTATTTACCTCAATTTTCACAACAACTAAGCCATATTCATTACAATCTTGCTTGTATATTTTTTTTGATGGTCTACCTCTACCTCCTAATCCGAAACCAATGCCACCTTTACCAGGCCCTGAACCACCAAAATAACTTGGCGCATATGGATCACCATCTAATTGCCCTTTATTTCCCCCTTTATCATCTGGTCCTTCACCACCATCATCATTTCCACTAGAGTTTTTAACCCCACCTATAAGATTATCAAGCTTCTTCCTTTTCTCTTCTTCTTCACGACGCTTTCGCTCTTCAGCTTCACGTTTTTGACGTTCTACACGTTCAGCCTCTGCCTTAGCTCTAGCCTCAGCTTCTTTTTGTTTTTTTATGGCAATAGATTCTGCTGATTCTTGAGTAATAACTTCTTCAGCTTTAGAAGTAGCTTCAGTTGGCTCAACCTTTGTATCTTCTGGCTGAGATTCTTCTACAACTTCTTCTTTAACCGCTTTTCTAGGCTCACTCAAAGGTTTGTTACCGCTTCCAAAATCTGTTGTACCAAAATTAACTGCAATACCATATTCTTCTGGAGGATCCATATATTGAGGTCCGACAACAAATAATAACAACAATAGTATCAATGCTATTAATGCAGTGATTCTTGCTGAATTACGTTCGTGTTTGGTCTCTAAATACTTCACTTTATTATACTTTTACTACAATAGTTTCAAAAATGATGCCGTTTAATTAGGCTTAACAGCCAATATCACTTTAAACTTATTACGATTTGCTATATCCATTACCTTAACCACATTTTCTACCGGAACAGATTTCTCTGCTCTTAATACAATAGTTGGTGTTTCTTGTGTTGCCATGATAGATATTAATTGACTTTCTAAAACACTCTCTCCAACACGCTTCTGGTCTATATAATAAGTCAAATCTTTTTTGATGCTCACAGCTGTTGATTTTTTATTCTCCGTCTTTCCGCTTGCGGTAGGCAAAATAATATCAATCGCATTGGTAGTCACCAAAGTAGATGCTATCATAAAAAAGATTAACAACAAGAATACAATATCGGTCATAGATGCCATATTGAATTCTGGTGTTACTTTATTTCGTCCTCTAATGTTCATATTAGATAGGTTCGTTTAAGTGGTCTAAAAATTCAACTGAGTTAGCTTCCATTGAATGTACTACCTTATTTGTTTTTACTACGATATGATTATAGGCTACGTAAGCAATAATACCAACAACAAGTCCACCAACAGTCGTTGTCATTGCTGTATATAAACCGCTTGCTAGGACATCCATTTGAATAGTCCCTCCGGCATTAGCCAATTCAAAAATTGAGAGAATCATACCAACAACAGTTCCTAAGAAACCAATCATCGGTGCAACGCCAGATATAGTTGCTAATACACTTACGTTTTTTTCTAAACCGTAAACTTCCAATCGACCAGCATTTTCTATAGCTGTATTAATATCTTCTAGAGGTTTTCCAATTCTAGTGATACCTTTTGCAATCAATCTAGAAACAGGCGAATTTTGTTGAGCGCAAAGCATTTGAGCAGAATCTACTTTACCATTACTAACATGATCTTTAATCTGATTCATAAAATTTGAATCAACTTTAGAAGCCGCTTTAATTGCAAAAATGCGTTCAAAATAAATGTAAGTTGCTACTATTAATAGTAAGAATAGAATGAGAATAATAACCATTCCTGCTGTACCACCACTGGTGATTAATTCAATAATGGACAATGTTTTTTCAACGGATTCACCATCAGTTAATACATCTGTTTCATCTTGAATATTACTCAGTAATATCATAAAATTAGTTTTAAGTTTAAAAGTTTCTGTAAGTTATAACGTTAAGATTTTAGCTTAAGTATATCAAAAAATTGCTCTTGTAGCCATAAACGCAAGTGCACCAGCAATAAAGCCGACTAACGCTAGCCAAGAGATCTTTTTTAAATACCAGAAAAAATCAATTTTTTCCATTCCCATAGCTACCACACCAGCTGCTGAACCTATAATTAACATACTACCACCTGTACCAGCAGAATAAGCTATAAAATGCCATAATTGATTATCTAAAGGTTCAGAAAACATTCCTAAACTAGCTGCAACTAAAGGCACATTATCTATAACTGCTGAACCTACACCTAGTAATAGAACTACTAAATCAGATACGCCTTTTTCAAAAGGCTCAGTACCTAACATTGGCATTGTTTCTTGCATTGAGTTAGCAAAACCAAAAAGAATACCCAGAGATTCTAAAGCTGCTACTGCCATTAAATCCTAAAAAAACAAAATACTTGGTAATCAATTTTGATAACGAATGATGTACTGGACTATGACTCGCATGCTCACTATGCTCCTCTGAAGTTATCGTAGAAATCGCAAACTTAGAGTTACTATAAATCTCCGCAAATATAGCAACTACACCTAATGAAAGCATCATACCAACATAAGGAGGTAAATGTGTAATAACTTTAAATATTGGCACAAAAACAATAGCACCCAAACCTAAAAATAACATTGTTGAACTGAATTTGTTTTTTGGTTTATTATCTGATGCTTGTAACTCTAAAGTCCCTTTAAAAGGTTTAAGCATAGAAGCTATAAACGTTGGCACTATCATACATAAGAGTGATGGAATAAATAGATACATAAATAAGTTGCCTGTGGAAACTTTATCTCCAATCCAAAGCATTGTTGTTGTTACATCACCAATCGGTGACCATGCACCACCAGCATTCGCTGCAATAATAATTAAACCAGCATACCATATTCTAACACTTCTATCCTTAACAATTTTTTGAAGAATAGATATTAAAACAATTGTAGCAGTAAGGTTATCTATGATTGCAGAAAGTATAAATGCTAATATTGAAAACATCCAAAGCAACTTCTTTCTACTGTTAAAGTTCACCGCATTCTTTATCGTAGAGAAACCATCAAAGTAATCTATAATCTCTACAATAGTCATTGCACCTAATAAGAACACTAATATTTCCGCTGTTTTACCTAAATGGTGCAATAAGGTTTCTTCCATCAAATGCATTTTTTCTTCATGTACAAGTGTACCAAAATTATCCATTAGACTATGCTTTGCTGAATCGAACCACTGCCCAAAATCATCAATACCCAAAGAAATCAACGCCCAACTTATAGCCATCATTACTAAAGCAGGAATTAACTTATCTATTTTTATATTATGCTCTAACGTAATGGCCAAATAGCCAAAAACAAATACGAGAATGATTACTGTTTCCATATTAAGGGATGTTTTATATTAATTGTTTGAGTGCAATCTCAAAAGCAGTTTCACTAATACCAATCTTTGTTGGATTATTTTTTTTAACTTCCTTTAAAGCTCTCTTAATCACTTTAGAGGTGTCTTTAAAATGGCTTCATCTGTCATTTGTACCTTACGCTCCATAAAATACGCAAAACTCTTGCCATACCACAATTTGAAAAAAATCTGGTATTAGACTCACTTTTTGGTCCGTGTGTTCCATTATTGGTCCAAAAAATATTTCTTTGTCAGCAAAAGGTACGTTGGCGCCACAAGTAATTACTTCAAGGCCCGTACTTATCATTTGGTCTATTTGACTTTGAGTAATTAGCCTAGATGCTGCACAAGGTGCAAACACTTCAGTTTGCAATGACCATATTTTTTCATTAATCTCATTAAATGGTATTAAGTTATCTGAAACAAGCGTGTTTCCATTTTTATTAAGATATAATTCTGTAATCTCTTTAAAAGAAAAACCTTCTGTGTTAATTAAACCGCCAACTCTGTCTATTATACCTACGACTTTAGCTCCCATCTGCGCAAAATAGAAAGCTGCAGCTGCACCAACATTGCCAAAACCCTGTACAACAACACGTTTCCCTTTTATTGAATCTTCATTGAGGTCATAAAAATGCTTTGCTGCTATTGCAACTCCATAACCAGTAATCATATCAGCTACAGTATACTTTCTACTTACATCAGGAGAATATTTAGTGTTTTCAATCACTTTTATAACTCCTTGCCTTAATTGACCTATCCTATTAATTTTATCCGCTTGTGTAGGCTTAAAATGTCCTTCAAAAACACCTTCTTGTGGATGCCATACTCCGCTTTCTTCGGTTATAGGTATAACTTCATGGATTTCATCTACATTTAAGTCGCCACCTGTTCCATAATAGCTCTTTAGTAAAGGTGAAACAGCTGAATACCAACGCTCTAACACACCTTTTTTTCTTGGGTCATGTGGATCAAAGTTAATTCCTGATTTGGCTCCACCAATTTTAGGACCAGAAACGGTGAATTTCACTTCCATTGTTTTTGCCAATGATAGTACTTCATTCCTATCTAATCCTTTTCGCATTCGAGTTCCACCTCCAGCTGCTCCGCCTCGTAATGAATTAATTACTGTCCAGCCTTCAGCATCTGTTTCTGAATCATTCCAATGAAAAACTATTTCTGGGGTTTTATTTTCGTACTTCTGAAGTAATTCTTTTATCAATTTGTGTGGTTTAGTTAGTTATAACAAATATAAAAACTCTAATGCGTAAAAGAGAATTATATGTTAATTTTAAGTATTTGGAATCAAAACCTTACCTGACGAATGATTTTCACTTGCTCCAGTAACACTTTTCAAGCAATTGACTTCATTCCTATCTTTAAGCACTCCTAATAACCCAAAAATTAAAGCTTCTTTAAATTCAATTATTTCATCTTTAGGAATTTGAATTTCAGATATTGAAAGACTTTTTAATCTACTTATTAGAAAATCATTATAAACACCACCTCCAGTTATTAAAACATTACTACTCTTTAGCTTTAAGTTTTTTGAAATTTGAATAGCAATATGTTCTATTAAAGTCCTTAAACTATCTTCGGTTTTAAGATTAAAAGATTCAATCAGAGGAAAAACGTTTAATTCTACCCATTCCAAACCTAAAGATTTTGGTGGTTTTTCATTATAAAATTCTAGAGCATTTAACCTACTTAATAATTCTTCATTAATTCTTCCTTTTGAGGCTAATTGACCTTTATCATCATATTCTAAATTCAACTTTAAAACATAATGATTCAAAACAATGTTTACAGGGCAAATATCATAAGCGATTCTTTTATCATTATTTTCGAATGAAATATTTGCAAACCCCCCTAAATTTAAACAGTAACTATAATTACTAAACAATAAGCGGTCACCAATTGGCACTAGTGGTGCACCTTGGCCACCTAGTTCAACATCCTGAACTCTAAAATCACAGATTACTTTTTCGTTTACTGTATTGGCCAAAACTTGCTGATTTCCTATTTGATATGTTAAACCTTCCACTGGTTGGTGCAAAGCTGTATGACCATGCGATGCTATAAAATCAATAGCATCAATTTTATATGCCTTAATAAATTTAAGGATGATGTTTCCTAAATGTTTTGAATAGTCTTTATCAATAGATTGTAATTCATCCATTGATTGGTTTATTAAATTACTCAAATTTAACTTCCAATGTTTTGAATACTTTACAGTTTTTGAATGATGAATATTAAAACTCCAGTTGTTGTCATAGATATAGGTAGCGTAAATAATATCTATTCCGTCTAAAGAAGTACCAGACATTACTGCTATAACATTATACTTAGAAATTATCATATTAGTAAAAATAATATTACTTATTGAAAATACCGCAAGAAACAACTATCTTTGCATGAAATTTTTACTAAATCAATAATTATAATATTTTATGGACTTTAGCCTTACAGAAGAACATTTAATGATTCGAGATGCAGCGAGAGATTTTGCTCAAACCGAATTATTACCTGGTGTTATAGAAAGAGATAATGCGCAAACATTTCCGGATGAATTAGTCCGTAAAATGGGTGAACTCGGTTTTATGGGAATTATGGTAGATCCAAAATATGGAGGAAGTGGTATGGATGCTATTTCTTATGTATTAATTATGGAAGAATTATCTAAAATTGATGCATCTGCATCTGTAATGGTATCTGTAAATAATTCATTAGTATGCTATGGTCTTGAAGCTTATGGGAACGAAGAACAGAAAGAAAAATATTTAACTAAGCTTGCTACAGGAGAATGCATTGGAGCTTTTTGTTTAAGTGAACCAGAAGCTGGTAGTGATGCTACATCTCAGAGAACTACTGCTATTGACAAAGGAGATCATTATGTTTTAAATGGTACTAAAAATTGGATTACCAATGGTGGACGTGCAGAAATTTATTTGGTAATTGCCCAAACTGACAAGCACAAGGGTTCTCACGGAATTAACGCATTTATTGTAGAAAAAGGAACACCTGGTTTTGATATAGGTCCTAAAGAAGATAAATTAGGAATAAGAGGTAGTGATACACACACACTTCAATTTAATGATGTAAAAGTGCCTAAAGAGAATAGAATCGGTGATGATGGTTTTGGGTTTAGATTCGCTATGAAAACTTTATCAGGTGGGCGTATCGGTATTGCTGCTCAAGCTCTAGGAATAGCATCAGGTGCTTATGAATTAGCACTTAAATATTCTAAAGAGCGTAAAGCTTTTGGTACAGAGATTTGTAACCACCAAGCCATAGCTTTTAAACTAGCAGATATGCATACTGAGATTGAAGCTGCGAGAATGCTAGTAATGAGAGCTGCTTGGGACAAAGATCAAGGTAATAACTATGACATGTCTAGTGCTATGGCAAAACTTTATGCTAGTAAAGTGGCGATGGAACATACGGTCGAAGCTGTACAAATTCATGGAGGAAATGGTTTTGTAAAAGAATACCATGTTGAGCGTTTAATGCGTGATGCAAAAATCACACAGATTTATGAAGGCACTTCTGAGATTCAGAAAATTGTAATCTCAAGAGGAGTAATTAGAGGATAATTATATTTTAAAAATATATTGAAAGGCTTCAGAAGTAAATTTTGAAGCCTTTTTAGTTTTTTGAAAGTTCATTTACAACCAATCTTAATTCACCATAAGAGAATTTATTATCAACTTGATGTTTCAAATCTGAAAGGTTTTCAAAAGTCTTAGTTGGTATAATTTTCTTTAATTCAGAATGATGAGCCTTAGACATTAAATCTGTAATTTTTATTTCACCTGAAGAAATAAAACCTGCCAAATGCCCGAATATTGTATTTGTATTAAGTTCTCGTTCTAATGCAATTTGGTCTATTGATTTTCCGGATTTAAATAATTCTAAAGATATTTTTTTCGTATCTCCTTTTTTACGCTTAGGTTTTGATTCTTCAAAGATTAAAACATCACTTGAAACCTCAATATCATTTTCTTCACAGTAATTTTTTATGACTTGCAATATTTCTACACCATACTTTTCAATACGTGTTTTACCCATCCCATGAACTGATTTCAACTCTTGTTTAGACGTTGGTAGCATTTCACACATAGCATATAAAGATTTTTGTGTAAAATTTGAAAATGTACCAAATCTTCTCTCTTTGCAATTTGGTTTCTAAGTTCTCTAAGTAATTCGAAGAGTTCAATATTCGTGGTACCGTCAATTACTGTTTTACGTTGCTTTTTAGGTTTATCCTTAGCTAAGAATACAGCTTTAGCTCTTAACTCTAAAAATTGATGCACATTAAAACCTTTATTTAAGCCTTCAAAATATAATAGTTTTGTTGCTAATAACTCTTCTATAGTATCGAACTGTTTATTAATATCTTTTTCAATGGCTTTATTATCTGTTGTAAAAGAAAAGACTTTAAGCGTTGTCTCTATTGCTGATTTTGTCTGGTCTTTAAAATATGATATTGCTTTTGCGAACCGTTCTTGTATTGATAAATGTGATTCTGGAATATCAGTTTTAGAACCTATTGATTGTAATTGTGTGTTGAAAGAATTACTAACTTTCAACAAATTAGTGATACTATCTTTTATAGTAATTAATGGTTCTTCAATATTACCTTCAATACTTCCTTTATTTTTATAAAAAACATCAAGAATCCTATTTAGAGGATATAGAAATTTATAAAAGTTAAAGACTTCAGAAATTAAGTCTAGTTGAAAGGTTCGTTTAGATTGTAGCAAAATCTCATCATTAGGCTGATTCGCTTTTGAATCTTCATTAAAAGAAATAACGTTACTATCACTAATAATTTGGTTAGGTGTAATTTTACTTTTTAAAACTAAGCCTTCAATTGATTTACAGCGACTTAGTGCTACATAAGTTTGTCCATGTGCAAAAGCAGATTCGGCATCAATTATTGCTTTTTCAAAAGTTAAACCTTGGCTTTTATGTATCGTAATTGACCATGCCAAACGCAAAGGCATTTGTGTATAACTTCCAATCTTATCTTCTGAAATAGCTTTTGTATCAGGATCGACTGTATATTTAATATTCTCCCATAGTTCTGGTTTAGTAATAATATTAAAATCATCATCAGGACAATTCACAACAATTTCTTCATCATCCAATAAAATAACTCTACCTATTTTACCATTAAAATATCGTTTTTCCGGTGAGCTATCGTTTTTGATAAACATCACTTGGGCTCCTACTTTTAGTTTGAGTTCTTCTTTGTTTGGAAAAGAATGCTCTGGAAATTTTCCGTCTACAACAGCATTATAAGTTTTAGGTTTAGCTTTAAGCTTTTCAAGTTCTTGATTATTGGTTTGATTAGCTTTGTGATTATGTGTTGTTAATGAAATATAGCCATCATTTTCATTCGGGACAAAATTGGGCTGAAAACATTTATTCAATTCATCAGCTGAAGTTTGACTTAACTTGTTATTTCTAACTTCATTAAGAATATCTATAAATAGTGGATTTTCTTGTCTATAGATGTGCTGAAGTTCAATACAAATTGGATTACATTGCTCATAAGCTTGACTGCTGAAAAAAAATGCATTTTTATAAAATGGGCTTAATAGTTGCCACTCATATTCTTTAATTACTGGTGACAATTGTTGCAGATCACCTATCATTAATAACTGCACACCTCCAAAAACTAAATCTCTATTTTTAAACCGTCTTAGGGTTTTATTAATACCGTCTAACAAATCTGCTCTTACCATACTGATTTCATCAATAACTAAAAGGTCTAGAGATTTGATAATATTAATTTTTGTTTTACTAAACTTTCTATTAAAACCAGTTGAAGAATTTAAGTCAGCATTAGGTAAAATAGGACCAAAAGGCATCTGAAAAAAAGAATGAATAGTAACTCCTTTAGCATTAATTGCTGCAACACCTGTTGGTGCTACCACCACCATCCGTTTTTGTGATTGCAATTTTAATTTATGTAAAAAAGTAGTTTTACCAGTACCTGCTTTACCCGTTAAGAAGATATTTCTATTGGTATTAGTTACAAAATCCCAAGCAAGATCGAGTTCTCTATTTGCCTTCATAAATAAATTACAGATGAAGTGTCAAGATAATAAAATAGAATCTTTTAAAATAAACCGCATATTGATAAAAACAAAACACCCTTACTAAAAAATAGTAAGGGTATTTAAAAAAGGCGGCGACCTACTCTCCCACAGAAAGCAGTACCATCGGCGCAAACGGGCTTAACTACTCTGTTCGGAATGGTAAGAGGTGAGCCCCGTCGCTATAACCACCTTAAATCTTTATTCTGATTTAAATCAGAACTTTATGATGTGTAGTTAAAAAACACTAATATCTTAACATATTGAAAAAAATGACATGAACTATGAATAATAATGTACTGTTAAAAAAACTGCCGTACAATAAGCCTATGGGTTATTAGTACTACTCGGCTATGACATTACTGCCTTTACACCTATAGCCTATCAACGTGGTCATCTTCCACGACCCTTTAAAGAAATCTCATCTTGTGGTGGGTTTCGCGCTTATATGCTTTCAGCGCTTATCCCTTCCGAACGTAGCTACCCTGCAATGCTCCTGGCGGAACAACAGGTACACCAGAGGTTCGTCCAACTCGGTCCTCTCGTACTAGAGTCAGATCCACTCAAATTTCTAACGCCCACAGTAGATAGAGACCGAACTGTCTCACGACGTTCTGAACCCAGCTCGCGTGCCACTTTAATGGGCGAACAGCCCAACCCTTGGGACCTTCTCCAGCCCCAGGATGTGACGAGCCGACATCGAGGTGCCAAACCCCCCCGTCGATGTGAGCTCTTGGGGGAGATCAGCCTGTTATCCCCGGAGTACCTTTTATCCTTTGAGCGATGGCCCTTCCATACGGAACCACCGGATCACTATGCTCTACTTTCGTACCTGATCGACCTGTATGTCTCTCAGTCAAGCTCCCTTATGCCATTGCACTCTACGCACGGTTACCAAGCGTGCTGAGGGAACCTTTAGAAGCCTCCGTTACTCTTTTGGAGGCGACCACCCCAGTCAAACTACCCACCAAGCACTGTTCCTGATTAGAGGTTAGACTCTAGATAAGCAAAGGGTGGTATTTCAACAATGACTCCACAACGCCTAGCGACGCCACTTCAAAGTCTCCCACCTATCCTACACATTACTTATCCAAAGCCAATACTAAGCTATAGTAAAGGTTCACGGGGTCTTTTCGTCCCACTGCGGGTAATCGGCATCTTCACCGATACTACAATTTCACCGAGCTCATGGCTGAGACAGTATCCAAATCGTTACACCATTCGTGCAGGTCGGAACTTACCCGACAAGGAATTTCGCTACCTTAGGACCGTTATAGTTACGGCCGCCGTTTACTGGGGCTTCATTTGAGATCTTCGAAGTAAACTTCTAAACCCTCCACTTAACCTTCCAGCACCGGGCAGGTGTCAGGCCCTATACATCATCTTTCGATTTAGCAGAGCCCTGTGTTTTTGATAAACAGTCGCTTGGATCTTTTCACTGCGGCCTGTATTACTACAGGCGACGCTTCTCCCGAAGTTACGCGTCAATTTTGCCTAGTTCCTTAGCCATGAATCTCTCGAGCTCCTTAGAATTCTCATCCCAACTACCTGTGTCGGTTTAGGGTACGGGCTGCTTCACTCGCTTTTCTTGGAAGTCGATTCGCTAGATTATCACCTTGACCGTAGTCTCAGTGTACTATCGCCGTGTTACCACTGGCTTCAACGCACTATTCCGTCAGTGCGCACTAACTATTCGCCTCCGTCACTTTTAGTGTGAGCAGGTACAGGAATATTAACCTGTTGTCCATCCACTACCCCTTTCGGGTTCGCGTTAGGTCCCGACTAACCCTCAGCTGATTAGCATAGCTGAGGAAACCTTAGTCTTTCGGAGTGCGGGTTTCTCGCCCGCATTATCGTTACTTATGCCTACATTTTCTTTTGTAGCTTCTCCAGCATACCTCGCAGTACACCTTCGACGACACTACAATGCTCCCCTACCACTTTTACAAGTCCATAGCTTCGGTAGTATGTTTATGCCCGATTATTATCCATGCCGGATCGCTCGACTAGTGAGCTGTTACGCACTCTTTAAATGAATGGCTGCTTCCAAGC
>ABHI01000001.1:445000-1212026 GCA_000171875.1 Flavobacteriales bacterium ALC-1
ATTACAATATGCGCATTTGCTCTATACCTTTCATTTTTTGACTTGTAACTAGTAGTGAAACGAAAATTCCCAGAACTAGTAAGGGCATTTTGATAATTACCAAGTGACCTTAGACCTTTGTAAGCAATTGAGAAATTAAATTGTTTGGATAGATTAACTGCAAATGATGCATCCAACAACTGCCCTTGTTCAAAAGCGGTTTTATATGTTAATCTTGTCCATGGCGTAGGTACTTCATAATATTTTATATCGTCTTCTTCTAAATAATTAAAATGTCTAGCCCTTGCTGCAAACAAGGGCATTGTAATATTCTTAGATGCATTAAAACTTAATGTATTATATGCTTGACCAATATTTGCAAAAGGCATTAAGCCAAAATTATCTTTCAATAAGTAATTGAATTTATAATTTTTTTTTATCGACAATGAGGTATCCACCTCAATTGTATCTATAGAACTATTAAATTGCAAATACATATCAATAGTTGCTAACTTACTAAAACCTCTAGCTTTTTTAGCAGACGAGGAATCGTTACTAAATGGATTGTCCTTATCAGGAAGTCTCGTTTTGTTTAACTTTACCTGAGCACTAATATTACTTAGTGAATACAAAAAAAATATAAATACTAAATATTTAGGATGTAACATATATAAAATATTATACTTATTTAAGTTGATATTCCTCAGACTGAAGCATCAACAAATTGGTATTCAAAATTTTTCTTATTAACAATATGTTAAGCATAAAATATTTTTAAATATTTAGAGCGAGAAATCATAAAATTATCTCGCTCTAAATAAAAATTAAATGTAGTTCTAGTTCTTTTTATATTATTTAAACTATAAAATTAATCAACTATTATCTTATGATTAATAACGTTAGTTCCTTCCTTTATAGATAAAATATAAGTTCCTTTTGAAAAACTACTTACGTTTATTCTTTCATTAATCTCTGAACTCACAACCTTTATAAGATTATTGTAAACTACTCTCCCTTGTAAGTCACTGATTAATAACGAAACACTTTGATTACTTATTGTTTTATAATTTACATTAACAACACTAGTAGATGGGTTTGGCCAAATCTTAGCGTTTGACAATTTATTGTCTGTAGTACCTAAAGTTAAGTTATTACCTGTAACAATTAGTGAAAAATTTTGGCTTTGTGGATCAAAAGGTCCTCCTACGTTACCTTGTAATGTTCCTTTATGTGTTACTGTCAATGTATAATTTCCAGATTCAGGTACATCAATATCAACAACCTCAATATTATCAACTATATTATCCCCTTTAGAATTTGAAAAACCTGTTGTTGGTGAATAATCTAATTTCCATGGAAGAAAAGTAGTTCCATCTTTAGTTAATCTCAAATCTAAATCATTAACCAGTCTAGGGGTAGGATCATTTAACACACCTGTTGATACAGCTCCTGGTATATCAGTCCAACATATAGTAGCCTTCAAGTTTTCACCTGCCTGAGCAGAAAAAGTGTAAGTATAGGTTTGACCTTCACTTAAATTTAATTCCTCTATAATAGATTCACTGTTATTATCTTCTGCTATGGTCTCAGCTGAAGCTTTTGCATCTAAAAACCCCCAACCAAAAATTGGATCAGGTCCAGGTGTCGTTATATCATCTAAAGATGTATGACATACCAACCCTTTTAAAGTAGATGCATTCATATAAGATCCATTTAATTGATTATAGTACTGTTGTAATAATATTAATGTCCCTGCTGTATTAGGAGAAGCCATAGATGTCCCGGAAAAAACAGCATAATTATCAGAAGGAACTGTAGAAAGTAAATTAGTTCCATCTGCAGCTAAATCTGGTTTTACTCTTAAATCATCAGTAGGACCTTGACTACTCCCTGAATTAATTGCTAAACTAGAAATCTCATAGTTGCCACTAAAAATTGGTTGTTCTACTATAGATGGATTAGCATTAGCAATTACAAGGCTATTCTTAGCATTTTTGTCTGTAGTTAGTTTATCATAACCAGCAAACATTCCATTTGGATAAGTAGTATTTCCTGCGTTTCCAGCTGAAGCAACTACTAAATATTGTGGATTATTACTAATTATATTGTCTATATTTCTAGCACTTTGTGTATAAGCTCCCATAATCCATGAGTCTAATGGACCAGAGCCATCGCCTGGATCTACAGGCACACCATATGAATGGTTAGAAACTAGTATTGGGGCTGTTGGGTCAGTTGCAGCTACAACCATCTCTGATTCATCATTATTCCAATTATATGATTTTACGTTTACATTAGGTGCCATTCCTAATGCTTGGGCATTCGTTCCTTTTGATGCTATTGTACCAGATACATGGGTTCCGTGAGTACTTGGCCCAGCACTTCCGTCAGAATTTAAAGCGTCAATCATTGTTAATCTGGAACCAGAATTAGCGGTATTAGAAAATTCAAGATGCGTACCCTCAGCTGGTCCTCCATCCCATACTCCAATTGTCATTCCTGATCCATCCAAGTTTAGACCAAGGCTACCTCCTGATTGCAAGTGACTTGTTTTAGTACCTCTAGCTGCCTCAAGATTATCAGTAGCTCTGTAAATAGGCTTACCATCAATTATATCATAAATATAAATCATCTGACTTTTTCCATTATCAATTGATTTACTAACCGTTGGATTAGCCTTAAAATAAGCCTCTACTCTATTGATTCTTTTTTGTTCTTGCTCTTCAAATTGTTTTAATAATTCAGTATTAGCTTTTGAAAGATTTCTATTCGAATTTTGAGAATTCAAAAAGCTACAAAAGCTAAAAAAAAACAATAGCAAGATACACTGTATTGTATTTCTTTTCATATAATAAAATTTTTATTGCAATATAATGATATTATAAATAATTATTTACTTGTTAACATACGAAAATAATTAAAAGTAAAGAGCCACCTTATATAAGGTGGCTCTTTGCATATAAAAATAATAATCTATATTACTACTCTATAGTAAATGTATTAGAAGAAGATGAACCGCCTAAAGTAGTTGAACCTACTAAAGTTGTTGCCCCTGCCTTAACAGAATATGTTGGTCCTCCATCACCATAAGAATCGTAAACTACAACCCCATAGTCACCTGGTAATAAGCAAAACTCGAAAAATAAGTTTGCAAAATCATCAGCTGGGTTATTATATGGTCCCCCTGAGAATATCACAGTTGGTGTTCCTGATAAATCATAGATTTCCCATGTCGTTTCATCCGGCCATGTATCTAAGTCTAAGAAGAATTGCACTAATGTACCTGGACACTCCTCAGTAACATTAATAACCAAACTTCCTCCACTATCAATACTAGCAGATTCTTCAATGTTAAGAACTATAGTTTGCGGTACAAACTCTAAAGTATCATCATCTGTTACTGAAACAGATAAAGCACCTACATTTGAATTCGCAGGAATGGTTACTGTACTTGGTACAGAATAACTCGCTCCTAATGTAGAACTTGCATCAACGGATACATTGAAGGTTCTTGCTGAACCTGTTTTGTTACCTGTATATACATTAATATCCTTAGTTGTAGTTCCATCCTTGTCAACTGTAAACCCACTAGGGCTCGTTTCAAAGGTCACATAGTTTGTACTTCCACTAGGAAGGTCTTCTTCACAATTGTAGGCAAATGATACTAAGATGCCCACCATAATATAATTTATAATTTTCTTCATGAGATAAGTCTTGTTTTAATTATTATTGATTTTGATCGCTGATAAAGATATTATCTTGAATCTCTTGCTCAGGAATCTCAAACGTTAAACGCTCATCATCATAAGACATTGGTACACCAACAAATGATAAGTGATTAGGTCCTCTATTTACAGTACCTTGATTTCTCTTAAGCGCTAAGTAAGATTTACCTTCTGCCCAAAGCTCAATACGTGTTTGTAAATAAATTTCATCTTGTAATGCTGTACCAGATAAACCATCTAAATAAGACGTATCAGGAACACGTTGAGACATTAATGATCTTAACATTTCTCTTGCAGGACCATCTTGACCTGATTTTGCTAAGGCTTCAGCATTTAATAAAACCATCTCTGCTTGACGCATGTATACATAGTCATTTAACATTGGTCCACTACCAGCTGGTTGTCTTGCTGGATCGTAAAACTTATCTAAAGGCATTAAGTATAATGAACCAGCAACAGTATAAAACTGAGCTTTACGTGCATCATCTGCAGGAATTGCATTATATAAACCTTCATCTATAGACTTAGAATCTCCAAATGCTGGGTAACTGTATGAGAAATAATCCATTTGTCCCCACCATGATACTAAACCTAAACCAATATCTAAAGTAATATCAACACCCCAAAACCATCCTGGTGTTGCTACATTATTAAAACCACCTGTAATCTCAGCTGCACTCATTAATGTTGCACCGTTAGTCGCCATCACTTCTGAAGTCAATGCTGCCACTTCTGGCCATGCATTACGCTTAGACGCTAATACATAAGCTAACATTGCTTGTGCAACTGGCTTATTAACCTGAGTCTTAGTTGGTCTGTTATAACCATCTAAAAGATCGATTGCTCTGTTTAAATCTCTTTCGATAAATTCAAATACCGCAGTCGTTGTAGATTTTGCTTGACCTGTAGCTGTGGTCTCATCATATAATGGTAAGATTTCAGCATCAGGATAGTAATCTCTAGACATATATTGAGTTAAATACCACATAGAATGTGCTCGCATAGCTAAAGCCTGTCCTAAGATATGTCTGTTCACCTCAGTGTCAGGAGTGCTATTTGTACCACCTAAAGTACCAATAACAATATTTGAGTTTTTAACAACTCTGTAATAGTGTCTCCATACCTGATAATTATCCGTAAACGTAAAATCTTGTGTACACTGTAATTCAGTAATACTTGCTCTATACCATCCGTAAGTACTTAAAGACAACGCTAAGTCACCAGATAACATATCACCAAAGATATCATATGCTTTGTGACCGAAATCATCGTGACCACCTGTACCACCTGTACCAGTACTAAATGTCGTAGTGTATACACCATCCATAGTACCAATAACAATCTCAGGATTTACAGCTGCTGCATCTGCAAGCTGGTCTAAAGTAATTAGACCACCTTGAGGTTCAGTATTTATAAAGTCCTTTTCACAACTGAATGCCAATGACATCACAGCTGATAACATTAATAATTTAAATACATTTTTTTTCATATCGCTTTTTTTTAATTAAAATTTCAATTTAACACCTAAAGTAAATGTTGTAAGTGGTGCATAAAAACCTCTACCACTTCCACCATTTTGGCTAGTTGATGGATTATAACCTGTTCTTTTAGATTTTATAAATAAGTTATCTCCAGACACATATAAGTTTACTAAATCTAAACCTGTCTTATCTAAGAATTTAGACGATAAGGTGTAACCTAATAAAACATTGTTTAAGGCTAAATAATCTCTCTTAATAAGGAATCTTGTTGATCCAGAACTTACATTAGGGATAACTCTATCTGCAATTCTTGGTACAGATGTAATATCACCTGGTTGTCTCCAACGATCTCTAATATCGACGTGTCTGTTAGTACCAGAAATACCACTATTATTATCGTGAATTAACTCACGGTACTGACCATCAAAGGCGTAACCACCAATTGAATAAGTAAACTGCGTAGATAAGTTCCAATTTTTGTAACGTGCAGATAAACGGAAAGCTCCTGCTACATCTGGAATACCAGATTTCTCATTGAATTTTTCAGTTGCGCTAGCATACGTTTTTGTAACTGTTTTTTCTACGTTAGCATCAGGATTAGCATTTAAATAATCAGTCATACTCTGAATAGCAGTATCACCAGCATCAAAAATACCATCACCATTAACATCATCATAATACTGATTCCACATTGGGAAACCATCTGCAGGATCTACACCAGCATACTCACGAATGTAGAAATCATATATAGAACGTCCTTTTGCATATGCAAAATTACCTTGTCTATCTAATATTTTAGGTAAACCTGTAGAAGGCTCAATAGGCATTGTTGTAATTTCGTTATCATACATAGAACCATTAACAGATAAGTCTAAAGTAAAATCATCTTTTCTGATAATATGACCTGTTAAATCAAATTCTAAACCAAAGTTTCTTAAGACACCATCATTAACTGTAATAACAGCTACACCTGTTGAAGGTGGATTTCTACGTGGAAAAATCAGATTTTCTGTATCCTTAACAAAATAATCAATAGAACCATCTAACCAATTACCTAAACCAAATTCAACACCTACTTGGTATTGCTTAGCTGTTTCCCATGTTAATTCTGGGTTCTCAAAAGTGTTAGGTGCAATAGCAATAGAACCACCAAGGTTAGATGCATTAAATGTATCAATACCTGTGTAGAAACCTACTCCATTTTCATCACCTGTTACACCATAAGATCCTTTAAGTTTTAAGTATGTAAACAAGTTACTATCTGATAAGAAGTCTTCATTAGATAAAATCCAAGCGGCACCTACAGAACCAAATGTTCCATATTTATCATTAGCAAATCTTGAAGAACCATCACGACGGATAGATCCTGTTAAGAAATATTTTTTATCAAAATCATAATTAACTTGACCAAAATAAGATTCTAATGTTCTACCTTGACGGAAACCTGTTGATGGATTGGCATCAATGATGTAGTTATTTAATTCATAAATACCTGGCACGACAGCTTTACTCTTACTTCCTGTAATAAATGATTGCTCAAACTCATTACTCTCATGTGCTGCTAAAATCTCTAAAGAATGATTTCCAAAACTAGTTCTGTAACGTAACAACTGTAAAAAGTTCATCGTTAAAGTTTCTGTATTTCTCTGGAAAAAATTACCTCCATTAGGAGCTCCACCACCATAGAATTGGTTAGAAGCACTTTTAAAAATTTGGTTAGAGTACTGTGCACCAAACGTTGTTTCAAAAGTTAAGCCTTTTGCAACATTGATAGTCGCATTAAAACTACCATTAACTTCATGTCTATCCGTACCAACAAAATCATATAATGCTGATGCTATTGGGTTAAGACCATCAGAAGCGGGTCTAGCTCTTGGAGCAAAACCATTATTAATCGCTGAAATAGAACCATAATCATATTGGAAACCTCCAAAGATTGGATCTGCAACCAATTCCTGATTGTCATCTCTTAAGAAAACACCATAGATAGGTGGCATCTTATCAGCAAATTCAAAAAGGTTCTCTGCACCATTCGTCTGACCATTACTTCTAGTCTCAGAATACGTATAACCTAAGTTTGCACCAATCTTAAACCATGGTCTAACTTTAGCATTAACATTTAATCTCGTTGTATATCTTCTAAATCCAGAATTAATAATATACCCTGAATCATCTAAGTAACCACCAGAGATAAAATACTTTACATCTTCATTACCACCACCCATTCTAAGGTTAACCTCAGTTCTGTAGGCTGGATTAAATGATTCTTCTTGGAAATTCTTTGGTGTAAACTTACGTGTAACACCTGGTCTTACTTGTGCTGTTGCTGGATCAATTAATTCAGCTCCATTGGCAACATTCCACATATTGTACACTGGGTTGATAAGCGTTGTAAATAAAGTATTATTTACAGTCCCTACTGGATCAGCATCACCAGTTAATATTTGTCTGTTCACATTTGCCTCCCATACATATCCAATAAATTCTTCTGGATCAGTAATAACATCATATCTATCTATTAACTGTGTGTTAATACCAGTTCTTACATCAACTTCGATATAAGATTCTGTAGCAGAACCACCTTTAGTTGTGATTAAAATAACACCATTTGCACCACGCGAACCATAAATAGCCGTTGCAGTCGCATCCTTAAGGATCGTTGTCGATTTAATATCTGAAGGGTTGATAGCATTTAAACTACCAGAGTAAGGAACACCATCTACAACATATAAAGGTGCTCTGTTACCATTAACAGAACCGAAACCTCTAATTCTAATTGTAGAAGTAGAACCTGGCTGACCAGATGTGTTAATTACTGTTACACCAGCAGCTTCACCTGCAAGTGACTGAGAAACGTTTGAGAAGTTTTTCGTTTCAATATTCTCAGATTTTACTACCGTTGCTGTACCAGCATAGGCTTTCTTAGTTGTGGTACCATAACCAACAACTACTACTTCATCAAGTGTGCTGTCATCTTCTAGAGCGACATCGTAAGTGTTACTTGCTCCTACAGTCATTTCTGTAGTTTTCATACCTACATAAGATACGACAAGAACATCACCTTGATTGACTTGAATGGTATACTTACCATCAAAATCTGTTTGTTGACCTTTATTGGTCCCCTTTACAAGTACGCTAGCACCAGGAAGCGGTAAACCGTCTGAAGCTGTTGTAACTGTACCTGTGACAGTTTTCTCTTGTGCAAAAGAAAATTGCATCACGAACGCCATAAAAAGCGTTAATAACCATGTTAACTTTAATTTCATAAAACAATTATTTGAGTTAGTCTAGTTGCAAACATCTTAATTAAATATTAAATAAACAAGTGTTTTTGCTAAAAAAATGTTAATGCTTTTGCGAATTTATCAACAGGGTGCACAATTCATTTTTCCTAATGTTTTAAACATTTAACTCAATACTTTAGTCAATACTTAGATGTAAAAACTGTAAAAGGGTTGCGTTAAAATTTTAACTTTGCTGAAATTTTAACATTTTGACTCTTAAAATTCAATTTTCTTCTTTCGATTTAGAATGTGGTACAGATGAGGCAGGCAGAGGCTGTCTAGCTGGACCAGTAACTGCTGCAGCTGTGATATTACCTCAATCATTTAATAACAAAAAATTAAATGATTCTAAACAACTTTCAGAAAAAAACAGGAATCTTCTAAAACCTATTATTGAAACTGAAGCACTTTCTTTTGCCGTTCATCATATTTTTGAATCAGAGATTGACACCATTAATATATTGAACGCCTCAATTAAAGCCATGCATCATTCTATTGATAAACTTAAAATTACACCAAACTATATTATAGTTGACGGAAATAAATTTAAACCCTATAGAGACATTCAGCACAAAACTATAATTAAAGGAGATAGTAAATACCTGAGTATTGCAGCAGCTTCAATTTTGGCAAAAACATATAGAGATGAATACATGAAAAAAATTCATGAAGAATTTCCTATGTACAATTGGAAACAAAATAAAGGTTACCCAACAAAAGAACACAGAGCTGCAATTAAAGAATTCGGTATTACAAAATACCATAGAAAATCATTTAGATTATTACCAGAGCAATACCGTTTAGATTTATAACTTTGTAATAAATATATTTTAATGAAGAAATTCGGATTTTTAATAGTGCTATTATTTATTCTATTAGCCTGTCAAAAAGATTATAACAAAACTAAACTAGCTTATCAATTTGCACCTAGTAATTCATCTGCTATCATTAAAGTAAATGAGCTTAATGATTTCATTAACAGTATTGAAAATCATAACATTCTTTCTGGTGTATATAATAAGGAGTTAAAAAATGCTTCAGAAGTTTTAAGACACTTTAATACAACAAAGCAAGTTTATGTCAGTTTTACTAATACTACAGAAAATAATTCAGACTATATTATTCTTACAGAAAACGACTCTACTCTATTTGTTATAGATTCTATCCCAAACCACATTTCTAAAACTTTAATAGATTTTAAAATTGAAAACACACAAATTGATACTACGACTGTCTATCATAAAATAATAGGAAATGTTTTTGCCGGTTCTAATAACCTAGAACTCTTAAAATCTCTAGATGCGAAAAAAGAAAACACAGAACTTAGTAAACTAATTGAAACTACAGACGAAAAATCTGTGGCTTCTATCGTTTTTAAACCCAATACAAATAACTATTCAAAATTATTATTCGATACTATTGATTTACAAGACGACAATTCTAATTACACTGTTTTAGACTTAGGTTATACCGATAATAATCTTCAGTATAATGGAATACTTACTTCTGAAGACTCTATCTCTAATAAGTTAGACAGCTTTAAGCATACTATTCCTCAAAAAAATCATACTCCGGAGTTAGCCCCAAACAATACGACTTCATTATTAAGTATAACATATGATGACTTTTTAGTATTCAATAAAAATCTTAGCCTATTAAATAAACAGGAGATTGATAGCACTCAAACTCTTTTAAATTTTACTAATGAAATTGCATTAATTGATAACGCAGTACTATTATATTCATTAGACCCAAATCTTGCTATAGAATATATCGAAGATAAATCTAATGCCGAAACATTTAGAGGTGTTGAAATTTATGAGTATGGCAATCCGGATTTTTTTAATTCGCGGTTAAAACCATTTATAACTTACAGTAATGCTGAATACTTTTCAGTTTATGAAAATTTTATTGTGTTTTCAAACTCTATTGAGAGTATCAAAACTATACTGACAAATGCATTAAACAATAACACATTAGTAAATTCTAATGCATTTATTAGTATTAGTAAAAATCTTAGTGATGAGGCATCTTTATTTATTTTTAAAAATTCTGAAGGCTTATCAAAAATTTTAGACAGTAACACAAAAGATTACAATGCTAATGCTGTACAATATATTTATGAAGATAATTATGCTCATATAAATGGTATTATTCAAAAATTCAAAAAAAGAGCTCCACTAAACACAATTACTGAGGCTTTTGTTACAAAACTTGATGCCGAAACCATAATAGCACCACAAACACTTAAGAATCATGTTACAAATGCTAATGATATTGCTGTACAAGATGTAGATAACATTCTCTATCTTATTTCAAGTTCTGGTAATGTGCTTTGGAAAAAACAATTGCAGGGGAAAATCCTCGGTAAAATTGAGCAAATAGACATGTACAAAAATGGTAGGTTGCAACTTGCTTTTGTTACAAAAAATCATATTTATGTTTTAGATCGCAATGGAAATAACGTTTCACCATTTCCAAAAAAATTTAGCGATGCTATTACGCAGCCACTTGCTGTCTTCGATTACGACAAAAGAAAAGACTATAGGCTTTTAGTTACTCAAGGCAAAAACCTATTAATGTATAATTCCAAAGGGGAATCAATAACCGGTTTTAATTATAAAAATAATGGCTCAACTATTACTACTCAACCAAAACATTTTAGAATAGGCAGCAAAGATTATATTGCTTTTGCTGCTGGTGAGACACTTAAGATATTAAACCGCCAAGGGAACATTCGTGTAAATGTAAAAGACAAGATTCGCTTTTCAGAAAACGAACTCTATTTATATCAAAATAAATTTACTACAACTAATACGCTTGGACAACTTGTACAAATCAATACCAAAGGTAAATTAAGCACTAAAAATTTAGTCTTACCCAACAATCATCATATTGAAACTACAAGTAAAACCTTAGTTACTATGACTGAAAATAAGTTAAACATAAAATCTAGAACTATTGATTTAGATTATGGAGACTATACAGCACCAAAAATCTTTTATTTAAATGATAAAATCTATGTGACCACAACAGACTTACAATCTAAAAAAGTTTATCTTTTTGATAGTCAAGCTAAAGCTATTCCTAATTTTCCAGTATTTGGAACCTCAGCAGCAGAATTACAAAAATTAGATAAAGATCATGGTCTAGAACTTATAACTCAAAGTGATGATAAAAATATCATTGTTTACAAACTTCACTAAACCTTAAACCTATTCTACATTTCATTTTTTAGTTTCAATAGTTATCCTTAATTTTAGACCGCTATTAATCAATTACTTAAAATGAATCAATCTACAGTTCTAAAGCAGCTTTTTATTACCACTTTCCTTGTATTATTTGTTTCTCCTAGCCTTGAGGCTCAAACAAAAAAACTGAAGCGTCCAAAAAATAAAGTCGGTATTTCTAGTGTAGATAAGTTTGTAAAAGAGTCATTCGATTTATACGAAAAAGTTTATAAATATGACAGTTATGCAGAAGCTGGCACTCCCTTAGAAGATGAGGATATAGATGTTTTAGAAGATGCATTAGAGAATGTCTCTGCTTTAAGTGAAAGCGCACCAGATATTGTGGATGATTTAAGCGGAAAAAGTGTTTTTAAACAAGGTAAGGCTACGCTTCAAATTAATCGTGCAAAAAAGGCTTTAAAATACAGTATTAAAACTGCCAAAAAATTACTTCTTGGAGCTAAAAAAGGTGAGGAAGATGAAGACGATGATAATAGCTCTTCTGATGATAAAGATACGGGGGCAGATAAAAATTCAGAAGACATATCTAATAGAGGTTCTAATGAAAACCAAGATAACACCACCAAAGAAGAACCTTCAAATATTTCGGATGGTTTAGAAGTATACAGTAAATACGATTTTGTACCTGGAGACAAGCTCATTTTTTACGATGATTTTACCAACGATTTTATTGGTGATTTCCCTAGCAAATGGAACACTAATGGCTCTGGTGAAGTCGTAACACTAAATAAAGTTCAAGGAAGATGGCTTGAATTTAAACAAGGTTACAATACTTTTTTTATTCCAAGCTTACCAAGAGAACTTCCAGAAAATTTCACCATAGAGTTTGATCTTGTTGCATTAGGAATTAATGACAAAACCTCTAGTGCCGCACTTTTAGAAGTTAAATTAGAAGATAATAACGAATTCAGAACTGGTAAAGACTTTGCAAGAGTTGAAATTCCATTTGTTCAATATGTTACCTCTACCTTTCGAGTAAGAAACAGAATTAATGGTAAAAATAGTATTACTAACAATGTTAAAGCAGATATACGCAAAGCGGTACTTAACAAACCTCATATCTCTATAGCCGTCAATAAAGAACGCTTAAGGGTTTGGGTAAATGAAAAAAAATGTGTTGATATTCCTAAAATGATTGGCACTAATTCACCTTTAAAAGCTATTAAATTTCATATGTCTGGTTTTAAAGAAGAAGGCAAGGAGCGTTTATTTATATCTAACCTTAAAATTTCTGAAGGTGGTGAAGATTTACGACGCAAATTAATGAGCGAAGGAAAAATATCTACTAATGGTATTTTGTTTGATTCTGGATCAGCTAATATTCAGCCACAATCTCTAGGAATTGTACGTCAGATTTCACAAGTTTTAATGCAAGATGAAAGTATTAAGTTAAACATCATAGGGCATACAGATGCAGATGGGCCAGATGACGCTAATTTAAAATTATCTAAAGCCAGAGCTGCTGCAGTAAAAGACGTCTTAATTAACATTTATAAGATTTCTGCAGACAGATTAACCACAGATGGTAAAGGTGAAACCCAACCTGTTGGAGACAATAAAACTACAGACGGAAAAGCACAAAATAGACGTGTAGAATTTGTAAAAATATAACGATAACCAAATCTAAGTCCTCGAGTCTGAAAACGCCAAATTTATTTTGGCGTTTTCTTATTTATAAGCCTATGGTTTTGTAGTATTGTACACTCAAAAACAAGCACTCTTTTTCTGTTATGATAAAACGACAAAAAGCCTCAATAAAAAGCTGCATTATCCACAAAGTTGGAAACAAATTTAATGACACAAAAAACGCATTTTCTGATGCGTCAGTACATTTTGATGAAGCGACTTATAACTTAATGTTGCCTTATCTTTTAAAGCCTTTTGTTAGTGTTGCTGAAAATTATCGTTTTCATCATCATAGTGATGTTGGGCTTAATGAAATTAATACCTACAGTGAACAAATTTTTAAAGATGAAGGCGATTTTGTAGACGTTTCTAAACATATTGTCACACATCTATTTGAACAAAGTAATTCCGCACAAATAAAAACAGGTGATGTGCTCATTTGTCATTTTGAGAACGTACAATACGAAGATTATTTTACAGATGCTATTGGCATCTATAAAATTGAAAATAAAACAGAATTTTTTCAGACTTATCTAGAATCTGGAAATTATGACATTTTAGTACAAAAAGGTATCCAAGCTAAGAAGGTAGATAAAGGGTGTTTAATACTTAATACCTCAGACATGGAAGGTAAAATTGTATTTAGTGTAGATAACAATACCTACGACACACAATACTGGATTAAAAGCTTTTTAAACATTACATATCCAGACGATAGTAATCAGCATACCAAGAATTGTATTGAGCTATGTAGGGAGTTTTCTAAAGACGTTTTACAACCTAATTTTGGTGGACAAGCACAGAGCAATTTCTTAGCTAATACAGTAGATTTTTTTAAAGAAAATGAAATTATAAATATTGAAACATTTAAAGAAGAAGTCTTTGACGAAGAAGATCAAATACAACTCTTTGAAGACTACAAAAAAAGTTATGAATCTGAACACAAAGTGCTCATTAGAAATCAATTTGATGTTTCTGAGCGCGTCTTAAAAAAGCAAAAACAAAAGATTAAAACCGAAATAAAACTAGACACCAACATACAAATTAAACTAGATGTTGACGCACCAGATGCCTCTGCAGAGTATCTAGAGCGTGGTTATGACGATGAGAAAAAAATGCATTTTTATAAGGTGTTTTTTAATGCTGAAGCTTAGTTAGATTTTGTCAGAATTTTTACTAACTTCGATTAGCGTTGAATAATAAACATTAAAACTCAATCTCATTACTAAACTTGGAAAGAAGCTTCAAAATGAATAGAAGACAACATCTTACATTTTTTATCATAATATCACTTAGCTGTATTATCAAGTCCAGTGCGCAAATCCTAATAGGAAATAGTTCCTGTAATGAAATTGAAGAAGCCTCAATATATGGTTGTAGTTGGGGAGGAATAAATTGGGCTAAGACTTATGATTTATCTAGTTTTGGTATAAACAATAATGAGGAACTAGTATTAACAAGTGGTGAAATTGGTCTAGATTGGGTTGGGACTTGGGATGTAAATATTAGATTTAATATCTATGAAATTGATGCCAACTTCCCTAATTCATTTTCAGAAACAGACTTAATTGGCAGTAGTCAAGTTGTTCCTGTTCCTTATTATGGACAAAACAACCCTCAAATCATAACCGTTAATTTTGATACACCCATCCTAATTGGAAGTAATATCTCTTTAATTTTAGTTGAAGTAGAACAGCTTTCAAGCTTAAGTAGTGGTGCAGTTGCCTTTGCTGGAAATATTCCCGCTAATGGTAGTTTATCCTGGTTTAGAAGCGAGAATTCTGGCTGCCCACCTTCTACATATACAAGTACAGTAGATCTCGGTTATCCTGACGCTAATTTTCATATTACAGTATCTGGAGCAACAAATAATATAAACGATCCTTTTACATTAAATTTTTCTAATGATTGCACAAGTACTTTTCGAGAATTTCAACTAAACAACACAAGTAACATAAACTCTATTCAATGGGATTTTGGTGACCCAGCTTCTGGTGTAAATAACAACTCAACTTTTACCTCGCCTACACATGATTTTTCCTCACCTGGTCAATATTCGATTACAGCAACAATTACACAAACAAACGGAACAACATATATAATAAACGAGACTATTTCTGTAGCAGAACCTCCTATTGCCCATCCGATTAATGATATTCATGAGTGTGAAAACACTATTGGTTCTGGTATTTCTTCTAATTTTGATACATCTAGTATAGAATCACAAGTATTAAATGGACAAACAGGAGTCATAGTCTCCTATTATGACCAAAATGGCAATGTGCTACCTAACCCACTACCAAACCCTTTTACCAACACACAACCCAATTCTCAAATAATAATAGCTAGAGTAAGTAACAGTAGTGATTTGTGTTGTTTTACTGAAACTTCGTTTAATTTAATTGCAGACCCATTACCAAACATAGCTCAAATCGATGATATGCTATCATGTGATATTGATGAAGATGGTTTTACAATATTTGATTTAACTAATGTACCAATTGAATTAGTCAACGGTCAATCTAATTTCACCGTTGAGCTATTTGACAGTAATGATATTATAATTTCAACCGCTAACTATATTGATTTTGTAAACTTAACAGCAAATCAAGATTATATAAAAGCCATAGTAACTAACTCGTTTACTAATTGCTCATCTGAAACCAATCTTAACTTGGTAGTAAGTGATAATCCTGAAGCAAATCAATTACAAATTATATATGGCTGTGATGATAATAATGATGGTGTTTCTGAATATTTTGAGACCTCTAATATAGAGAGTCAAGTTTTAAATGGGCAAACAGGTATGACCGTTAGTTATTTTGACCAAAGTGGCAACCAATTATCTAGTCCATTACCTAATCCTTTTACGAATTCTAATCTTTTTAATGAATTAATAACTGTAAGAGTGACTGATAATAATTCAACCTGTTTTACTGAAACTACACTTCAATTGCAAACTGTAACGCAGCCTAGCATAAATCAACCCGACAATTTATATGCATGTAACCAAAGCAATGGATATGCAGAATTTGACACGTCTAATATTGAAACACAGATTATTGGTAATCAAACAGGTTTAACAATACAATTTTATGATTCTGACAATAATGCACTCCCAAGTCCTTTACCTGTATTATTTCAAAATACAGAACCCTTTTCTCAAACTATAAATGTTAGGGTCGAAGATGCCTCAAATCCTATATGTTATTCAGAAACATCATTTGATTTAATAGTGAATGATTTACCTGAAATCAATTTAGAAGAAGAATACTTCATTTGTAACTTAGAGCCTTCTATTTCATTAAATATAAATTCTGATTTTAATACATATAATTGGCTCTTTGAAGATGGAACTTTAATTTCTAATACATACAGTGCAGAAATAATAGAAGAAGGAAATTACTTTTTAATGGTTACCAAAATTGAAAATGGTATAACTTGTGAAAACTCATTTGAGTTTAACCTAATTCGCTCTGTACTACCAGAAATACAACAAGTAAATTATGGAGAATTAGGAAATAATTATATTGAGATAATCGCTGCAGGTGATGGAGATTTTGAATACTCAATTGATGGTCTCAACTATCAAGAAAGCAATTATTTTCAAAATATTCAAGGAGGCACTTACGTCGTATTTGTAAGGGATAAAGATGGATGTGGACAAGACTCAGAAGAGGTAACAATAATTGATTACCCTAAATTCTTTACACCAAATAATGATGGATATAATGATTTTTGGCAAATAAAAGGAATAAGTAATTTTCCCGATTCGAAAATATTGATTTTTAACAGGTATGGAAAATTATTAACTCAACTATCATACAATGATTTAGGCTGGAATGGATTTTATAATGGGAAAAAAATGATGTCGAGTGATTATTGGTTTAGAGCAAACCTTGGAAATGGACTAATCTTTTCTGGGCATTTTGCATTGAAAAGATAAAAACAGAACTCGATGTTGACGCACCAGATGCCTCTGCAGAGTATCTAGAAAGTGGTTATGACGATGAGAAAAAAATGCATTTTATAAGGTGTTTTTTAATGCTGAGGCTTAGTTTGATGTTTTGATTTTTTCAACTATCTTCGTTTATGCTCAACATAAAGTGCTGACAATCATCTATATATTATGAAAACTAGAATTTCAATATTTTTATTAATATTTTGTCTTTTTACTAATTGTAATAATGATGATGATAGCCCACAAATAGAATTTGAGTCAACTGGAAAAATCACAGGTTATGATTCAGGCGCATGCTTCTGTTGCGGTGGTTTTTATATTGAAATTGATGGGGTAGAAGATAATAAAAGCACTTATTTTCCTGAAAATTTCGACATCGATTTGCAAAACTTAACATTTCCAATATATCTTCAATTAAATTGGTCTAATGCACTTTGTACAAAAAGAATTATCATTGATCAAATGGAATTAATTGAATAGAGTCAAGTCTAAGTAACATATTCAGCCTCAAAAAGCACACTAAAACACTTCAAGAGTTTATAATTATTGTTAAATTAACACATCTATTTCTAAGCTAAAACAGATATTATCTAATTAAAATGCCTAAGCACTATAAAACAAATTATCGAGCAATTCTTGGGTTTATTTTAGCCTCAATTGTTTTAGTTCTTATTTGGCGTACTTACTATGGTTATTACATTTTATATCCATTTACTATTCTTGGTACTTGGTTTCACGAAATGGGCCATGGTATTATGTCTATGATTGTTGGTGGTAGCTTTACACGATTAGAAATCTTTAATAATGGCTCTGGTTTAGCATTCAGTAGTTACATTGATTCTAATTTCTATTTCAATAAAAATATTTCACTTGGACTGGTCTCAGCTGCTGGGTTATTTGGCCCACCTGTAATAGGCTCTGTTTTAGTTTTAATGAGTAAAACATATAAACGCTCTAAAATAATATTATATATCCTCTCTATAGTTATGTTAATATCTGTTGTCGTTTGGGTAAGGACTACAGTAGGTGTCGTTGTTATTTTATTTTTAGGAGCACTTTTATTTTACATCGCCATTAAAGGAAATGAAACATTACAACAATTAGTAGTGCAATTTTTAGGTGTAATTGCATGTATAGATACCTACAAACAAATTAATTATTTGTACATAAAAAGTTTTGTAAGCAATGGTGTAGAAAAGCTATCAGACACAGGTTCTATGGCAGAACGTATAGGTTTTACTCATAGTTTTTGGGCAACTACAATTCTTATTTTAAGCTTTTCTATGCTTTTATATAGTTTGCTTTTAAGGAATAGAATTAGACGAACTCAGCATTAAAAAGAGTTTTGAAATGCTTCAAAAGCTTTGTTTTAACCTCTTCTTCATCTACGCTATCAAGACCCAATTCGTTATTTAAAGTAGTGACTGCTTTACCTCTAATACCACAAGGAATAATATTGTCAAAATAACCTAAATCTGCATTGACATTCAGTGCAAAACCATGCATGGTAACCCAACGACTGGCTCTTACTCCCATAGCACAGATTTTGCGCGCAAACGGAGTACCTACATCTAACCACACACCTGTTTCACCAGGACTGCGTTCAGCTTTTAAATTATATTCTGCTAAAGTGCCAATAATCATCTCCTCTAAAAAGCGTAGGTATTTGTGAATATCTGTAAAGAAATTATCTAAATCTAAAATAGGGTAACCTACAATCTGTCCAGGACCATGATAGGTGATATCTCCTCCTCTATTTATCTTGTAAAAGGTTGCTCCTTTTTCGGTTAGTTGAGCTTCAGTAAGTAACAGGTTAGATAATTCACCACTTTTACCCAAGGTATAGACATGAGGATGCTCAACAAACAAAAAATGATTGCCTGTTTCCAAACCAGCATCTTCTCTTCTATTCTTTATTTTGGTATCTAAAATAGCCTTAAAAAGCGTTTCTTGATAATCCCAAGTTGCTTTAAAATCTTTTAGACCTAGGTCTTGAAGCTTAACCGTTTTATTCATCTACAAACTTTACATTAGTATCTAGTATTAATGGATTCTTAAGATATTCTATCCAATTAACTCTATAAGTAATTGTCTTTCTATCTTCAGAAAACACTGCACCTTCAACATCTATAGATTTTACAGGTTTAGGAAAAGTAAGTTTTACATTATAAAAGGCATTTTCAAAATAATCCATAAACTCCTGATTACTCTCATCTTCCTCATTAAATAACTCTTCCATGGCATCCTCTGCAGTTCCTTCGGGAATATCAATTTTAGTAATTCTAGAAAAACTGTGTTCAGTTAAAGTATAACCCGTTTTATTATTTTCACTACCAAAGAAATTACCAAGAGGAGAGTTTTCTTTCATTGAGCCAACTTGATCTCCTTGTGAATTTAAGCTTTGCGCTTTTCTTATTTTTTCATTAATATTCTTTAATTCGTCTATAGAATTAAAATTAAGGCCTATTCCCAAATTCATAATTCCCTCATCCTCATCAACTTTCATGTTCATAAACATATCTTTTACAGCTTCCATAGCTAAGCGTTTTTCTTCTGGTAGAGCAGCTACACTATCTTTATAGGTCTCCATTATATCAGCAAAAACCATAGTGGTATCCATAACTTCTCCACCTTCCTTCTTCTCAGAATCAGACTTTCCCCCCCCCATAGCTTTTGTCATAGCTTTCATTGCGTCACCCATTTCGTAGGTCACTAAAAACTCACCAGATCCATTTTCATTAAATACCAAAGACTCGGTAACATTACAACTTGTTAAAAAACAAGCAAAAGCTAATAATAAGATAATTTTTTTCATGTGTACTTTATTGATTTAGTAAAGCACAAAGATAAGGATTTATCGTTCAGGATTATTGAGAATAACCAATGCAGCAATAACTCCCGGAACCCAACCGCACAGCCATAATAAAAAAGTGATAACAATAGAACCACAACCTTTGTCTAAGACTGCTAAAGGTGGGCAAATGATGGACAGTATAACACGCCAGATACTCATATTTCGTTTAATGATTTGATGTATAGATATGACGTAACTTTATTAAAATTGTTACACTATTTGGTTAAAGCTATTTTAAAGTCAATGAAAATTATGTAGTTTCGTTCTATGCGATTGAAAATCCTTTTGATCTTTTTAGCAGCTTCATTTGTTTGCCAAGCTCAATACTCCTTTTCTGGTTATGTAAATCCAGAAGAATGGGAAAATTCGGTGTATTTATCCATTGTAGAAGACTACCGGAAAATGTCTGGTGTATATGCTGAGCAAATCATCGCCAAAACAACTGCTGATGAAACAGGTTTCTTTGAGTTTAAAGGCAATATGCTTGATGATGAGAATAGAATTTACCGTATTCATGTCGATAAATGCTCAGATACCCAGCAAGATTTAAATCATTTTAATGGACATTGTAGCGATAGTGAAGAACTCTTATTTATTGCTAAAAATACAGACACCTTAAAATTACCTTTTTCTTTTGGAAATCAGGTGTTTTGTACTGTAGAATCAAATAATCCAAAGGCTAATGCTTTTGTGAAAATTGACTCTCTAAAAAACGATATGCGTTTTGCGTATGGTGAATTTAGAAGTGAAGCTAACCGCAAATTGAATAACAAAAAGTGGTTTAAGGAGCTTCAATATTTTGGTGAAGCGTTAGATGAGCCAATTGCTGAACTTTATATATACTCTTACCTGTCTGATAGAAGTAGTGACTTGCATAGTTATTATGTTGAGGATTTAAAAAATAATTCCTATTATGATAAACTAAAATCACGGCTTGTAACCTCTTATCCCAACGCACCATACACCAAACAATACACTAACGAACTCGAAGCCGATCGTTTTATGTTAGAAGCCTCAAATGGTGACACTGGTTTTAATTGGAGTTTTTACCTCTATGTAGTATTAGGGATTTCATTTTTTTTAAATGTGTTCTTTCTCTATCGGATATGGAAACAAAAACAATCTAAAACCAAAGACTTAAAAGATAGATTGTCTAAACAAGAACAAGTTGTTTTAGAGCATCTATTACAGGATAAAACCAATAAAGCTATTGCCGAATCACTTTTTTTGAGTGTAAGCACTGTAAAAACACACACAAATAATATCTACAAAAAACTAAACGTTCAATCTAGAGATGGAGCTAAATCTCTTTTTGTCAAATAGTTACAAAATTCAAACCAGGTACTAGTACCGATTTCCAACCTTATTTTTTCAAAATTTTCATTTGTAATATTGATGTTTGTTTCATTGTTAATCATAAACATTTTTATCATGAAACGAACATTGTATATCGCTATCCTTTTAGTCATAGCATTAAGTTTTTTTAATGTAGCATCAACTGAGTTTGACAAATATGACAGTAAAATCGCTGTAATTAAATTTAAAACGGAGATTATAGATTATGGCACAATTAAGCAGAACTCTGATGGATTAAGAACCTTTAACTTTAAAAATACTGGTAATGCTCCATTGCTAATTACAAGAGTAAAAACTACTTGTGGCTGTACAGTTCCAAGTTATTCAAAAACACCTATTCTACCAGGAGATTCGGGTAAATTAAACATCAAATATAATACAAGACAACTCGGTGTATTTACTAAGACTATCACTGTAATGTCAAATGCAGAAGGTGGTAACAAAATCTTAAAAGTTAAAGGAAAAATTATTGCTTCTAAATAGAGCTCAATATCTATAAATCACCTTTTCAAAAATTTCAATTTAAAATCATCGTAATGAAAACAACTATTTTATCATTAATAACTATACTATTTTCTATAATTCAACTAAACGCTCAAATCCTAAATAAAGAAATATTAAAGGAAGGCAAAACACCATACTTACTTGGAAAAATTGACAAAAACGGTTTAGAAAGCGAAAATTACACCACATGGTTTACCAAAAATCATGAAGCTTATAAGCCTAACACTTCTATTACAAGTGATATTTCATTAGAATTAAAAACATATTCTATAACAGTTTTTATGGGCACTTGGTGTGGTGATAGTAAAAGAGAAGTACCTAAATTATATAAAGTCTTAGAAGCTTGCGATTTCCCAATGGAACAATTAACTGTTGTAGCTGTTAGTAGACAAGCAGATATGTACAAGCAAAGTCCGCAACATGAAGAAGTTGGTTTAAATATCCACAGAGTACCAACTGTAATCTTTTATAAAAATGACAAAGAAGTTAACCGAATTGTAGAGCATCCTGTTGAGACTTTCGAAGAAGATATTAAAAATATTATCACTAAAAATGATTACAAATCTAACTATCACATTGTTACTACAGTTGATAATCTTTTAAAGAAAAAAGGGGCGAAAGGACTAAAAAAGAAAAGTAAAAAACTCTTAAAAGACTTAAAAGGTAAAGCTAAGAATATGTATGAATTAAATACATATGCTAGAATCTTATACGGAACAGATCGAGTAAATGAAGCCATCGAAGTATATACATTGAACACAAAACTGTTTCCAGAACAACCGAGAGCATATATGAGTCTTGCAAATACTTTAGGCATCAGTGGGCAAAAAGAAAAAGCTATTAAAGTACTAGAGGAAGCTATTGAAACTTTTCCTGATAATAAAGACCTTAAGAAAAATCTTGAGACTATAAAATCTAATTAAAAAGGAGTTCTCTAATGTTTTGAAATAGTGTAATTTTGCAGTTCTAAAATAACAAGAATGCAACTTTCAGAACAAGAATTAGTACGACGCGAAAAGTTAGAAAAATTACGTGCTTTAGGGATTAATCCTTATCCAGCAGATTTATTCCCTGTAAACCGCACCTCTAAACAGATAAAATTAGATTTTAAGGAAGGTAAACAGGTGATTGTTGCAGGTCGTCTTATGGCTATTAATGTACAAGGAAAAGCTTCTTTTGCGCAGTTACAAGATAGTGAAGGTCGTATTCAAGTATATTTTAATAGAGATGAAATTTGTACTGGTGAAGACAAGTCATTATACAATGACGTCTTTAAAAAGCTGATAGATTTAGGTGATTTTGTTGGTATAGAAGGAGAGCTTTTCACCACCAAAGTTGGTGAAAAAACTATAATGGTTAGGGAGTTTAAATTACTAAGCAAAGCCTTAAAACCTTTACCAATTCCTAAGCAAAAAGATGGAGTTACTTATGATGCGTTTACAGATCCTGAGCAGCGTTATAGACAACGTTATGCTGATTTAGCTGTAAATCCGCATGTAAAAGAAGTTTTTATAAAACGTACTAAACTTTTTAATGCGATGCGTCAGTTTTTTAATGACGCTGGTTATTTTGAAGTAGAAACACCAATTTTACAGCCTATTCCTGGTGGAGCTGCAGCACGTCCATTTATTACACATCACAATAGTTTAGATATTCCACTATATATGCGAATAGCGAACGAATTGTATCTAAAACGTTTAATCGTTGGTGGTTTTGATGGCGTATATGAGTTTTCTAAAAACTTCCGTAACGAAGGTATGGATAGAACCCATAATCCTGAATTTACTGCCATGGAAATCTATGTATCATACAAAGATTACAATTGGATGATGGATTTCTGTGAGCAATTATTAGAGCATTGTGCGATTGCTGTAAACGGAACTTCCGAAGCTACATTTGGAGAGCACAAAATCAATTTCAAAGCTCCTTATAAGCGTATTACCATGCGCGATTCTATATTAGAATTCACAGGTTTTGATATCTATAATAAATCTGAAGATGAGATTAGAGCTGCCGCAAGAGGTATGCATATCGAAGTAGATGAAACGATGGGTAAAGGTAAACTAATCGATGAGATTTTTGGAGAAAAATGTGAGGGTAATTATATTCAACCAACATTTATTACAGATTACCCAAAAGAGATGAGCCCTCTCTGCAAAGAACATAGAGAGAATCCTGAATTAACGGAACGTTTTGAGCTTATGGTTTGCGGTAAAGAAATTGCCAATGCCTATTCAGAATTGAATGACCCAATAGATCAGCGCGAGCGTTTTGAGCACCAATTAAAACTGGCTCAAAAAGGTGATGATGAAGCCACAGAATTTATAGACCACGACTTTTTACGTGCTCTAGAATACGGAATGCCTCCAACGTCAGGTATGGGAATTGGTATGGATCGTTTGATTATGTTTTTAACTAACAATCAAAGTATCCAAGAGGTATTATTCTTCCCTCAGATGCGACCGGAAAAGAAAAAAGTAGACTTAAGTGATAACGAAAAAGCCATTTTTGAAATCCTTAAATCTCAAAAACGTATGGACTTAAACGCTCTAAAATCACAATCTGGATTAAGTAATAAGGGCTGGGACAAAGGCATTAAAGGTTTAGGCAAACATGGCTTAACAAAGGTTGAAAAGACTGATGATGGTTTGTTTGTTGAAATGATATAAAAAATTTTAATTATAAAATTTAAAGAAGGAATTATCGAAAAGGTGATTCCTTTTTTGTTTATAAATCTAATTCATAAAAAGACAAGGGATTTAATTTTTATATCTTTTTTAGTAATTTGGCTATCCATACTTAACCCAAAACATGGCATTTCACATGAAAAATCTATTCATATTAATCATTATTACACTGCTTTTTAGCTCATGCGAAAAAGACGACTCAATGACTCCTGCTCCAACTCCTGCCGTTGTTGCAGAATTTAAAACTAATCTTTCTGAATTAAATTTGTTTACAGGTAATTTAGAGGAATTAAATATTACACCAGTTGCATTTGAGTATAACCTCAATACTACACTATTTTCTGATTATTCTCATAAGCAACGTATTATTGCTTTGCCCGAAGGTACTAGTATGCAATTTGACGGAGATGGTTTACCAATTTTCCCTGACAATACTGTAATTGCCAAAACGTTCTATTACAATGCTGACGAACGTGATTTGTCTCTTGGGCGTCAAATCATTGAAACACGTATTCTTATAAAGATTAATGGAGAATGGCAATCAGGTGACTATAAATGGAATACAGAGCAAACTGACGCAACTTTAGATCTTAATGGAAGTACATTACCAATTACTTGGATTGACAGAGACGGAAATTCTAATTCTGTAACTTATGAGATACCATCTGATGCAGATTGTTTTACATGCCATGAAAGTTTTGATAATACTATGCCTATTGGCCCAAAATTAAGAACCATGAATTTTGAAGTCGATGGTATTAATCAATTAGAAAAATTTATAACTAATAATCAATTAATAGGCATAACTAGTAGTACTTCAGTTAGAAGTCTTCCTAATTGGGAAGATGACTCAGTCTCATTAGAAGATAGAGCCAGAGCTTATATGGATATTAATTGTGCGCATTGCCATATTCCAGGAGGTCAATGTGAAGATGAATCTACTCTTAATCTTGCCTATGAAACTCCATTAAGTGAGAGCAACATTGTAGAACGAAGCTTTAGTATTGATTATAGAGTTTCAATTAATATTGAAGGGTTAGGTATGCCGTTTATTGGAACTACAATACTTCATACAGATGGTGTTGCATTGATACAGGAGTATTTAAACTCGCTTTAAGAATCCGTTAAAAAAATACTAAAATCTATTCCTGAATTAACAAATTCTCAATAGAATACGTATTTTCATGCAAATTTTTAAAAAACCGACAATTTTGAGACACTTATCAATCAAACTACTATTTGTAGTTTCTGCGTTTTTAGTCTTTTCTTGCTCTACAGCAAAAAAGGCAAGCAAATCTAAAAAAGGGGCTCCAACAGCCATGGCAAAACCACCAGCAAAAAGACCTGGTAAAAACGACATCCAACCTTACAACAAAGTAATTACTAAAAAAGCAAAAACCGATAAAGGTTTATTCGCGGTACATAAAGTAGACGAAAAATACTTTTACGAAATCCCAGACACGCTTTTTGAAAGAGAAATGTTAATGGTAACCCGTATTTCTAAAACTGCATCAGGACTTGGTTTTGGTGGAGGTAAATTGAGTGAGCAAGTATTACGCTGGCAAAAGAAAGATAAAAAAGTTTTATTGCGTATGGTATCTCACCAAGTCGTAGCTGCTGACTCTTTACCAGTACATGAAGCTGTTGTAAATTCTAATTTAGAACCTGTAATTGCAACATTTCCGATTAAAGCGTTTAGCAAAGATTCTTTAAACACTGTAATTGATGTTACTAATTTATTTTCTAAGGATGTAAAACCATTAGGATTTCCTCAAAGAAGAAGAGCTCAATATAGGATTACACGCTTAGACGGACAATTATCATATATAGAAAGTCTTAAGTCTTACCCTACGAATATTGAATCTCGTACAGTAAAAACATATTCTGCAGGGCGCCCACCGTCAAACTCTAATACTGGTGCTATTACTTTAGAGATTAATAACTCTATGATTTTACTACCTAAAGTACCAATGCAACGTCGTATATTCGATCAGCGTGTAGGATGGTTTACTAGCGGCCAAACAGATTATGGATTAACTGCTCAAGAAAGTAAACGAGTAACTTACTTAGATCGTTGGAGATTAGAAGTAAGAGATGAAGATATGGAGAAGTTTAAACGAGGTGAATTAGTTGTTCCTAAGAAGCAAATTATTTACTATGTGGATAGAGCTACCCCAAACCAATGGAAAAAATATATTAAGCAAGGTATTGAAGATTGGCAGGTTGCTTTTGAAGCTGCTGGTTTTAAAGACGCTATTATAGCTAAAGAACCACCAACTAAGGAAGAAGACCCTGAATGGAGTCCTGAAGACGCAAGATATTCTGTTGTACGTTACTTAGCATCACCAATACCAAATGCTAATGGACCTCACGTAAGCGATCCTAGATCCGGTGAAATTTTAGAAAGTGACATTAACTGGTACCACAATGTAATGACTTTATTACGCAACTGGTTCTTTGTACAAACTGCAGCTATCAATCCTGATGCTCGTAGTGTTGCTTTTAAAGATGAAGTTATGGGACGATTAATACGTTTTGTATCTGCTCACGAAGTTGGTCATACACTTGGTTTACCACATAACATGGGAAGTAGTGTTGCTTATCCTGTTGAAAAACTAAGAGATCCTGAATTCACAAAAAAATATGGAACTGCACCATCTATTATGGATTACGCACGTTTCAATTATGTAGCTCAGCCTGGAGATGAAGGTGTAGCGTTAATGCCAAATATTGGGATATATGATAAGTATGCTATTGAATGGGGTTACAGACCTATCTTAGATGCTAAATCTGCTGAAGATGAAAAGAAAACTTTAGATAGCTGGATTTTAAAGCATGCTGGAGATCCTATGTATAGATTCGGAAGACAGCAATTTGGTGTTATTGACCCAAGTTCTCAAACTGAAGATTTAGGTGACGATGCTGTTTTAGCTTCAGAATACGGTATTGCTAACTTAAAGCGTATTGTGCCAAACTTAATAGAATGGACTGCTGAAGATGGCAAAAACTATAGCGATTTACAAACAATGTATGGACAGGTTTTAGGACAGTTTAACCGTTATATGGGGCACGTTGCTTCTAATATTGGTGGTGTTTATGAAATTTATAAAACATACGACCAAGAAGGTGCTGTTTATACACATGTTGCTAAGGATCATCAGAAAAAGGCAATGAAGTTTATTCAAGATCAATTATTCACTACTCCAACATGGATGTTAGATGAAGACATCTTTAATAAAATAGAAAGTGCTGGTAGTATTGAACGTGTTAGAGGTATGCAAACTAGAACCTTAAATAACATGTTAGATTTTGGTAGAATGCAACGTATGCTAGAGAATGAAACTTTAAATGGTTCTGACTCCTATGGTCTTTATGACATGATGAAAGATGTTAGAAAAGGTTTATTTAGTGAATTACGTACTGGAAAGAAAATTGATATCTACAGACGTAACTTACAACGTGCTTATATTGAAAGACTGGAGTTCATTATGAAAAATGAACAACCAGTTATACCTGCACAATTCAGACGTTTCTTTGGAGGAACATCTGTAAATGTGAGTCAGTCAGATATTAGAGCAGTTGTTAGAGCTGAGTTAAAATCTTTACGAAGTCAATTACGTGCTGCACGAGGAGGAGATTCTATGAGTAGAATACACATTGCTGATGCATTAGAGCGTGTAAAAGATATTTTAGATCCTAAGTAATCTTAAATTTATATAAAATAAAAAAGGCTTCAAGTTAACTTGAAGCCTTTTTTATTACAGAATAGTTTTAATTGTTTGATGATATTCTTCAAACTCAATAAGATTATTATGATCCCCGCCTTTAACTGTTATAAAATCTAAATTTTGAAGTTTCAAGTCTGACAATTTTTTACCTGATGAATATGGCACAACACTATCATCTGTTCCATGGATGATTGAAATTAAACAGTTTGCTTTGGGTAAATACTTATATGTAGGAAAATTATATTTTAAAAGCTTCTTTACAGGAAACATAGGAAATCGATGCTCAGCAACATCTAAAATGCTATAATATGGCGTTTCGAGAATAAGTTGTTTAGGCTTATTTTTTGAAGCTAAATACGATGCAATTCCTGTTCCTAGCGATCTTCCATATAGAGTGATTTCAGTTTCAGAATATTTCTTTAAAAGGTAATTGTAACAAAACTGAGCATCATTGTATAGAGCTTGCTCACTTAACTTACCAACACTTTTTCCATAAGTTCTGTAATCCATTACCAAGACATCATAATTCATTTCAACAAAATATTCTGTAATAGTTCCCCAACGACTTAAATCGCCAGCATTACCATGAAAATAAAGAATAACTCCTTTTGGATTTTTAGCCTTAAAATAAAGTGCATTAATTGTAGCATCTTTATCTGTTTTTAAAAATAATTCTTCAAAATTATTGTTGAACTGATATTGATAATCTTGCTTTAAAGTTGTTGGTAAAAACAATAGTTTTTCTTGAAAAAAGTATAGTGCAGATCCTATCATAACATATAAACCAAAAAGGACAATAATGAACTTTCTAAGCCTTTTTTTTAGATTTTTTTGACGAGTGAATGACATTAATACTTGTGGTTTCTAAATCAATGGTTTTGGGTTGTCTATTTAAAATATCATCCATCATTTTATGGTAGGATTCAAAATTATTCAAATTCTTGTGCCCTCCACCAATCACTGTATGCAACTTAGTGAGTTTTGGGTTAATCTGAGCCAACTTAACACTCGATTTATAAGGTATCAACTTATCATGAGTACCATGAATGATATGAATTGGGCATTGTACATACTTTAACCATTTATAAGTTGGTAAAGGATACTTAATTAGTAATGATAAAGGCATAAAAGGGGCATAACGTGCAGTAACTTTTGTTAAGCTGTAATATGGTGCGTCTAAAATTAGCATCTTAGGGTTATTTATAGACGCTAATTTGGTTGCAAAACCTGAACCTAAAGAACGACCATATAAGATAATCCTGTCTTCGGTTGTTAGCTTCTTAATTTCATTATAAACCAACTGTAAATCACGCTTAATTGCTTTTTGAGAGCGCTTGCCTGTACTCTTACCAAAGCCACGATAATCTACCATAAGTACATTATAACCGTGCCTTGTAAAATCTACAGCAAATTTTCCCCAACCTTTAATACTTTTAGAATTGCCTTTAAGATATAGTACCACACCTTTACTTTCTCCTTTTGGAAAAAATCGTAAACCATTGATAACCGCTCCATCTCTGGTTTCTAGATTATACTCTTGTGTTTCTTGATTTTCATAATCGAACTGAAAATCTTTAGGCAGCTTTTCTGGCTTAAAGAGCATATAATCTTGTAAGTAATACAATGCAATACTAATTGCAATGTATATTCCTAAAATTAATAAAATGGTGGAAACCCAGTATGGCATAAAACTATGATTACTTTCTACAAGATAATAAAAATTAAGACTTAGAAGTATTTAAGAAAAACATCTGCAAATGGATCTTGGTTTACAACAGTATAATAAAACAATGCGCCTAGCCATCCATGAAATAATCCTAGAGCATATACATTCTTCTCTTTTAAATAGATATAACCATAAAATATAGCAAGAATAAAAGTGCCTAACATTAACCATAGTGAAGGGTAATGAACTACAGAAAATAGAATTGCAGTTATAAATACAATAAGTGGTTTGCTTAATTTAAAGCGTTTCATTTGGTTTAAATTACCAGCTACAATTGCAATGGTTAAAAACTGCTGTACAATTCCCCAAATAGGGTAAGTTATTAAAAGTGGTAAAATATGCCACGTTATATTTATTGTGTCTTGAAAGTAACCTATAGTAAAAAAGAACAAAATTGAAACTACCGAAAATGGTAGCATTAGCTTAATAACAGTTTTAAAATTATCTGTTCTAAATCCCCAATCTTTTAATACTAATTTATCTTTCCTATATCTATAAATCACATATAATGACCAAGCTAGTATTGTAATTATAATAAAAGGTAATCTCCAATTTAAATAATCTACAAAAACGAACTTGCCTATAGCTGTTAAAGCAACAGCTATAATTTCTATGATTCTGACTTTATCTGAAGCTGGTCTGGTGAGCTTTATGTTGGAGAACTCTATTAAATATGATGTAAGCTTGTTTTTCATGATGATAATTATTTAAAACCTCGCAGCTCTAAAACCAATCTGCGAGGTTTTGGGTTACTAACTAACCTATCATCAAAACTAGTCTTCGTTTTCTTTAGTTTTAATTTCCTTATCTATATAAGCAACGTCTCTAGTATTCTTTTGAACTGCAATTGCAGCAAAAAGACTTAATGTAAACGACATGCCGTAAAATCCTTTTTCACTAAGTTCTAAATCTGCATTCCAAAGCCCAATAACTAATAAAACAATAGCTGCGATTGAGGTAAACCAACTAATACCAAAGTATATTTCTGTTACCTGAATATCTTCTAATTTATCTCTAACTGCTTTTTGCACAGAGATTACTGAAAATAAACCAAAAAGTAATACTGTGAAATAATACCCTTTTTCATTGAGCATCATATCTGCATTCCATAAACCTATACAATATGATACCATACCAATGAGTAATGCAGTCCATGACGCTCCAATAAATGCCGGCGTAGGTTTATTATTATACACTTTCTTCTCTGTCTTTTTTGTTTTTACTTTTTCTTCATCTTTTAATGAAACCGTAGTTTGATAATTCATAATGTTTTGTTTTAATGATTATGAAACAAATCTGCAAAGAAGTCTAACTATAAAAAAAACAATTTGAATACTTTACTGACGATATAATTTTACTTTATATATAAAAATTATTTATATTTATTATTATAATAGTATAATATATGACGATTAAATGATAGCATTAAAATCTATAATTGACACCTTTAATCCGGAAGAACAGCTAAAATTCATTGCCTATTTAGAGCAAAAGAACAAGCGCAAGGACACTAAGAACATTCAATTATTTAAGCTTTTAGTAAGAGGAGACCAAGATTCAAAGTCTATCTGCAATCAGTTATACAAAACAACTCAGAGTAATGCTTACCACGCATTGAGAAAACGTTTATTTCAATCTTTAATAGATTTTACGGCGAATAAAAATCTTGAAGATGAAAATTCAATAGACATGCAGATTATAAAATATATTCTAGCATCCAGAACATACTTGCTTCAAAAAAACTATGACATTGCTTATAAAATACTAGACAAAGCAGAGCGATTGGCAGATGAGCATTTATTGTTCCCTATTCTAAATGAAATTTATCATACCAAAATTCAGTATGCACCCAATTATTCAAAAATAGATTTAGAAGCACTTATCTTAAGGCAAAAAGAAAATCAGAAAAAGCATCAGCTAGAAGACCAATTAAACATTGTTTACGCCAAATTAAAATCAGTGCTAAATGCAATTAGTTATGAAGGTGAAATCATAAATTTTGAACATATAATTCAAGACACTTTAAAAGGTTATAATATTTCACTCAATGAATCACTATCCTTTAAATCATTGTATCAGATTATAGCAATTGCTAATATTTCTGCTTTAGTAACCACACAATACTTTCAGATTGAAGATTTTGTTTTAAACAGTTATAAAATTCTGAAAAGCAAAAAGGAAACCGATAAACAGCTATATTACCAAATACATATCGTTTATATTATTGCTAATACACTCTTCAGAAATAAAAAGTTTAAAACTTCATTGCGGTATATAAATGAAATGGAGGAACTAATGCGATCAAAAAGAAGTTTTTATTACAAAGATTTTATCCTTAAAAAAGCTTTAGTAAAAGCTTTAAACCTCAATTATAGTAATCAGCAAGAAAAAGCTATAAAACTTGTAGAATCTATAATTAAAATAAAACATAAAGACATAGAATCTTTACTAGATCTTCATCTCTCACTATTCATGTTTTATTTTCAGAAAGAAGATTTTTTAAAAGCGAAATCTATTTCATCACAATTTTACCATACTGATCAATGGTATATTAAAAAAGCAGGAATAGATTGGGTGATTAAAAAGAATATCGCAGAAATACTTCTATATATAGAACTAAAGGAAGATGATTTGTTGTATTCAAGATTAAAAAGCTTTAAGCGACGTTATACAAGTTATCTAAAACAAATTGATCAAATAAGAATATTAGCCTTTCTAAATTTTGCCGAACAGTATTATATAAAACCAAAAAGTGTTGCTACAAAAGAATTTAAAAACAAACTAGAAGTATCTTTTCAATGGACTTCAGTAATAGAAGAAGACATCTTTGTAATGAGTTTTTATGCTTGGTTAAAAAATAAAATGGAGAAAAGAAACTTATACGAAACAACACTTAGACTAATAAAAATTTAGTTAATGTTAAAGTTAATGTTAAAAACTTAGTCCTTATTAAACTTAATAGATCTTCTTATGGTCTAACCTAGCGTAACATAAAATTATAAAAGAAATGAAAAAATTATTAGTAATTGCTATAGCGCTTTTTACATTAAACGGTATAGCACAAGAACAGAGAAAACATAGAGCAGATCGTAAAGGTGGCTCTGAATTAAGAAAGCAAATGACACCTAGTGAGATTGCAGATTTAAAAGCAAAAAAAATGACTTTGATGCTAGATCTTACAGATGCTCAACAAAGAAAGGTGCATACAGTTATTCTAAATCAAGCTAAAGAAAATAAAGCTTTAAGAGAAGAACATAAAGCACAAGATGTTGAGAAAAGAGAAAAACTTTCAAAAGAAGGATTTGTAAAAATGCAGAATTATAGACTAGACCAGCAAATTGAAATGAAGCGAGAAATGAAGACTATATTAACTGCCGAACAGTATTCTAAATTTGAAAAAATGAAACCAAGGAGACATAAGGAAAGAAAGAAGCATGGTAAAAGACACCATAAAAGAAGATAACTGAAAATATATTTTAAAGTAAAAAGTTTCGCTTAGGCGAAACTTTTTTATTTAATTAAATAAAATTATTACATTAGAGGCAAATAATTAAACAATCCATAATGAAAAAGGTAGTAACACTTTGCTTATTTGCTCTAGTAATGGTTCTAGGAACTGAATCAGTAATGGCACAAAACAGTAAATTAGAAAATAGAATTGAAATAAATACTGAAGCTTCTGAAAAAACTGAAGCCTTAAGAAAGTATGTGAAATTTACTAATGAGCAACGTGATGAAATATATAATGCTCTAAAAGTTTATGGTCAAGCTAAAGCTAGCACTAAAGACAAACCTCTAAACGAAGAGGAAAATGCTAAAATAGAAAAGCAGTTAGACGATAAAGTGAAAATAATTTTATCTGAAGAACAATACGAGCGTTACAAAGAATATAACAATAGAGAAAACTAAAATAAAAAGCCTCACAAATTGTGAGGCTTTTTATTTATAGCTCTTTTGCAACTACTTCAACGGCAGTAATTGTTTCGTTTAAATCTTGGTATGTTAAGGCATCGGTTATAAACCATGTTTCAAATGCACTTGGAGCAATATATACTCCTTGATTCAACATCCCGTGAAAGAATTTTTTAAAGATTTCATTATTGCCTTTTGCTGCTGAATCAAAATCCACAACTGCATCTTCAGAAAAATGAACAGAAATCATTGACCCTATTCTGTTGATTGTATGTACTATATTATTCTTATTTAATGCATCTGCAATTCCATTGTGCAAATACTTAGTTTTTTCCTCTAAACGATTCATCAAACCTTTGTCACCATTAATAGCCTTTAACATGGCAAAACCAGCTGCCATTGCTAATGGGTTACCACTTAAAGTTCCTGCTTGATACACTGGACCCAATGGAGCTAAATGATTCATAATTTCATCTCTAGCCGCAAAAGCACCAACAGGCAATCCTCCACCTACAACTTTACCAAAGCAAACAATATCAGCATCAATTCCTTTTAGCTCTTGCACACCACCCTTTGCTAATCTAAAACCAGTCATTACCTCATCAAAAATTAGTAAAATATTATTAGCGTCGCAAACAGCTCTTAAGCCCTCAAGAAAACCTTCAACTGGTGGAATGCAGCCCATATTACCTGCAATGGGCTCTATAATAATAGCTGCAATTTCATCTTTATTAGCCTCAACAAGTTCTTTTACATTTTCAATATCATTATACTTTGCTAATAATGTGTCTTTTGCAGTACCTTGCGTTACACCTGGACTATTTGGTGTTCCAAAGGTTACTGCGCCACTTCCTGCTGCTATTAAAAATGAATCACTATGGCCATGATAACAACCAGCAAATTTTATTATTTTATCTTTTTTGGTATAACCTCTTGCCAATCTAATAGCACTCATACATGCTTCTGTACCAGAATTAACAAATCTTATTTTATCAATATTTGGCACCATTGAGGTGGCTAATTCAGCTATCTCAGTCTCTAATTCAGTAGGCATACCGAAAGATGTTCCTGCTTTAGCTTTTTCAATTATTGCGTCAACCACAGGCGGAAATGCATGGCCAAGCAACATTGGGCCCCAAGAATTTATATAATCTATAAAACGATTACCATCTTCATCATACACGTAAGCTCCTTTTGCTGATTTCGCAAAAATTGGTGTACCACCTACAGCGTTAAAAGCTCTTACTGGCGAATTTACACCGCCAGGAATGACCGTTTTAGCGGCTTTAAACAAAGCGCTACTTCTTTGATATAACATATATTAATTGCTAATTATGAGTTCTTGACCTATGGCTAAGTCATTAGAAGTTAAATTGTTTTTTTCTTTTAAAGCCTCAACCGATGTTTTGTACAACTTTGAGATTGAGTACAATGTATCCCCTTTTGCGACAACGTGTTTTACTTTAGAACCCTTATTTATTATAGATGTCTTCCTAGGCTTTCCTAATACTTGTTCATCATATTCATAAAGCTTATAGCGCTCTATAAGACTAATCAATTTTTGAGGATACTTTCTATCTGTTGCATATCCAGCAGTTCTTAAACCTTTTGCCCAACCTTTATAATCATTAGCTTTTAATCTAAACAAACTTGCATAGCGCTTTCTGCCTGTTAAGAATTCTGAATGATCTTCATAAGATGTTTCTGCTTTTCTATACTTTCTAAAACATTCTTGAGAACGATCATCATCATGGTAAATTTTAGCACCTTTCCAGCCATGACATTTAATACCAAAATGATTGTTTGCTTTTTTAGCTAAGCGACCACGACCTGATCCAGATTCTAAAATACCTTGAGCGAGTGTGATACTAGCAGGTATTTTATGGGTACGCATATTATCCATTGCAATTTCAGAATATAAATCAATATATATTTCTACTGCACTACGAACCTTACTAGTCTTTGTTTTTACATTTTCTGAAGTTTTCTTAGTAGATTCTTCATCCTTCTCCTTATTAACAACCTCTTTTTTCGCACTACTCTTCTTCTTTGTCACAATCCCTTTTTTAGGACCACAACTCATCACAGAAAGCACAATTAATACTAATATGTATTTAAATTTCATTTTCATATTTCAATTAAGGGCAATTTTTTACGCTGCAACATTTCATTCATTCCTGTTATACCTTGTAAACCTCCAGTATGAATAGTTAATATTTTTGAATTTTTTGGAAAAAACTTCTTTTCAATTAAATCGAATATTCCAAACATCATTTTACCAGTATATATTGGATCTAATAGAATATTTTGATTTTTATTAAATCTATTGATAAACGTTATTAGTTCGGGCTTTATTTTACCATAACCCCCAAAATGATAATCTGTTATCAATTGCCAATTGTCTTGGGCTGCAAATTTACGAATATCCTCTTGTATAAAATTATTTTTTAACGCAGGAAACCCTAATATTTTTTGATGCTTTTTTGAAGCATTTATTATACCAGAAATTGTTCCACCTGTACCTACGGCACAACATATATAATCAAACGTTTCATCTTGAAGCTGCAAAATCTCTTCACATCCTTTTACTGCTAAATCATTTGTACCACCTTCAGGAATTAAATAAAAGTTATCAAATTCGTTTTTTAGTTTTTCAATAAAATCACTATTGGTTTTGTTTCTATAGTCTTCTCTAGATATAAATTTAAGATGCATTCCACAAGCTTTTGCAAATTCTAAGGTTGAATTTAAATCTTTTTTAAACTCTAACTCCTCACCTCTAATTACACCAATAGTAGAAAAATCATATTCTTTTCCTGCAGAAGCTACTGCAGCAATATGATTAGAAAACGCTCCACCAAAGGTCAATAAGAATTTTGAATTTAACGTTTTTGCCTCTTTTAAATTAAACTTTAGCTTGCGATACTTATTTCCAGAAATAAATGGATGTATCAAATCCTCTCGCTTAATTTTTAAGCTAATTGATTTATTTTTAATGGATATATTCTGATTATAAATGGGTGTATTAAACAAAATGATATTCTTTTTCACAAAAGTAGGAAAGCAATTTTAATCCTTAAAAGTTATTTTTTTTGTAGAAAAAAGAATACGAAACTGCAATTGAACGATGTTTTTTATCGTTTAATCGGTAAAAAATTATTTTTTTTAGTTTTTTTTCATTACGTTTGACAAAATAATTAAGACCTATTTAAAACTGATATAGAACTTATTTTGTATGTATAAAAGGATATCCTTCTATCTGAAAACCTACTAACTATGAAGAATACGCTACATTCTCCGTTATTTTGTCTGTCTAATTTTTACTTAAAATTTAACAAAAAACTACTATTCATATTACTTTTTGGAACTTTCCTATTCACTAGTAATCTTGCGCATGCTCAGTTGCCTATATTTGATGATTTTGAATCAGGTTTTGGAAATTGGAATGATGGTGGTGGTGATTGTTTTTTAGATAATAATGGGTTTATTAATGGTAATGATACCGTACTATTAAGAGACAATTCAGGTGTAGCATCCTCTACTACATCAGACATTATTGACTTATCTTCTTACACCTCTGTACAAATAGAGTTTTTATTCACTACACGTAATTTTGCTAATGGAGAAGACTTTTTTGTTATGTATGATGACGGTACGGGGTTTACAACCATAGCAACCTACACACGAGGTATAAATTTTGTAAATAGCACAACCTATAGTATTTCACTAACCCTAGCCACACCAACCTATAATTTGACTAATAATGCTAGATTCAGAATACAAGCAGATGCTAGTGGTAATGGTGATAGATTATATATAGATGATATTAACATCACAGAAACTCTTCCACCGCCTGCGAATGACGACTGTGCAAATGCAGTATCCATTAGTCCTAATTCTGTATGCACATTCACGTCTGGCACAACTACTGGTGCTTCTCAATCATTTTCTGGCTGTGCTGGTACTGCTGACGATGATGTATGGTTTTCTTTTGTAGCAACTGCTACTTCACATACAATAACCGTAGACCCATCTACGATGAATGATGCCGTATTTCAGGTTTATAATAACTCTTGTTCTGGAACTGGCTCTATAGCTTGTGTAGATAATACAGGAGGCTCTTCAAATGAATTCGCAACTATACCCAGTTTTACAATCGGTAACACATATTACATAAGAGTTTACAGTTATTATGGAGGCACTAGCGAACAAGGTGACTTTGAGATATGTGTTGTAGAACCTTGTACTCCCTCTACAGCAGATGGAACTACCACATTAGGATGCCCATCTGTAGATGTTGGCGGTCTTGGATTAAGTGGTTCTACGCCACCTACTCTCAATTGTACAGCTAGTGACACGACATTAGAAGCTACCTATTTAGAGTTAGGTGACACATCTAGCTATTCTGTTGAATCTATAGCGTATAGCCCACCATTTCAATTTCAATGCCTTGCAAATCCAGTTAGTGTTAATTTAGATGATGTTTGGTCACCTGTTATTAGTTTACCATTTGACTTTTGTTTTTATGACAATACTTACGATGAAATTGTTATTGGCTCTAATGGTGTTATATCATTTGACACAAGTTTAGCAAATACTTCATCTGGTTGGGATACCAGACAAGACATCCCTAATATTGAAAATACAATTGGCAGGTATTTTGGCCCATCGATATATGGAGTTCATCATGATGTTGATCCTAGTGCTGGTGGTGAGATAGGCTACCAATTAATCACATTAAATACTGGTTGTCGTGCTCTTGTAGCTGCATGGAATGATGTGCCAATGTTTGCCGACAATTCCTTATTGTATACAGGTATGATTGTATTTTACGAAGACACAAACATCATTGAAGTTTATATTAAAGAAAAAAGAGTTTTAAATGCTTGGAATAATGGTAATGCCAGTGTTGGTATACAAGCTGATGATACTGAAGGATTAGCAGCACCTGGAAGAAATACTAGAGATGCTAACTGGACTACTTTTAATGAAGCATGGAGATTTGTCCCATCTGGAGCATCAATTACTGAGCTTAAATGGTATGAAAATTCTGTATCAGTTGCAAATGAGATTATAGACCCAACACCTGGCGACAATCAAATTGTTGTTTCACCTTCTTCTAATACAACTTACTTTGCTGAAGTAACATATACTCTATGCGATGGTTCGACCATTGTTGAAACAAATGATACAACAGTTACTTTAACAGGAAATAAAACTTGGAATGGATCTGTCAGTACAGATTGGAATGACCCTAACAATTGGACACCTGTAGGTGTACCAGTAATAACAAACTGTATAACAATTCCTATCACTGGTAATGATCCAGTTATGTCAGGTGTTACAAACGCAAATGGTTACAGTTTAGAAATAATGGATGGTGCTACGTTAACACAACAATCTAACTCTTCACTTACCATAGAAGATGTAATTACTATTGAACCAACTGGAGATTTAGAGGTTAGAGATGATGCTAGTCTTATACAAATTACTGATGTAGTAACCAATCTAAATACTGGTGACGCTAGAGTACAAAGACAAGTTACAGGAGTTGACTATTTTGATTATGTTTATTGGTCATCACCTGTTGATGCGTTCAACGTGGAAGATATTTCTCCAGGCACTCCAAGTTTTGCTATTTATGAATGGACACCTACAGTCGCTAATGGAACTGCTGGTCAACATGGAAGTTGGTTCAATACTTTAGGTAACATGCCTCTTGGTAAAGGTTATATAGTAAGAGGCTTATTAGGTGGCTCAATTGCCAACACCGTAGAGTTTGAAGGCACACTAAATAATGGGCAAATATCCTTTCCAATATCAAGAGGCACATATAATGGTGCAGACTATATGGGCATAGGTAATACAGCTACAGCAGATGATGACAACTGGAATTTATTAGGAAACCCATATCCATCAGCAATTTCATTAACTGATTTTGTAACAGCTAACCCTGCAATTGACGGAACTCTATATTTTTGGAGACATTTAACGCCTACAAGTAGTGCTATTCCTGACCCTTTTCATGAAAATTACTTATATAATTATTCATCTAGTGACTACTTAGCTGAAAATGGCTCTGGCTCTGTTCCTCCTGGTTTTGATGATGACTTAATAGCTTCTGGACAGGGATTCTTTGCATTAATGCTGCATTCAGCCGCTACGCCTAATACAGTCACTTTTAGTAATTCTATGAGAGATGCTACTTATGATAATAACGAGTTTTATAGGTCAACTAATTCATCTGTAAATTCTACCGAAAAGCATCGTATTTGGTTAGATTTAGTGGATGATAATACCAATACAGCTAATTCTATATTAGTAGGATATATCGAAGGCGCAACTGATGATATTGATAGATTATATGATGGTCGCCTTTTAAAAGGGTCTGGACATAAATTCTATTCAATAGTTTCAGATCAAGACCTTGTAATAAATGGTAAAGGTCTACCTTTTAATGATACAGATATCATTCCAATAGGTTATCAAACATTAAGTGCAGGTAATTACACAATTACTATAAATTCATTAGACGGTTTATTTAACAATACTACCCAAGATATTTTTATAGAGGACACAGAACTCAATATCATTCACAACTTAAGAAATAACCCTTACTCATTTACAACTGAAGAAGGCACATATAATGATAGATTTAAAATTAAGTTTACACAACAAGTGTTAAGTATAAGTGATCAAGATATTATTTCTAATTTAGAAATTAAGTCTATTGATAGAGTTATTGATGTAACATCTACGCTAAGTGTTATTAAAACATTTGAATTATTTGATCTTACTGGTAGAACAATTCATAAAAACTTAAAGGTAGATGATACAAACTATGAGTATCAAAATCGTAATTTGAGTAATGGTGCATACATTGTGCAAGTATCTCTAGCAAATGGATCTGTTGTATCCAAGAAAGTTGTTATCTAACTTAGTAAAATTTTATAAAAGCCCAAAAAGACCTTGATTTCAAATAATTAAGGTCTTTTTCTTTTCTATAAGCTTCACGCTCAAAAGAGATGTTCATGTAGGCAAATTTCCAGTTTTTATATTGAATTAATCGTATTAGAAATTCTAAACTATAGAAAACAAAAAATGGAATGATCAGCAATTCGATTTGTTGCCTCAAGTGGATTTTTTCATGATTTATCAAAATAGTATTTCCTTTTAAAGTCTTATACTTTAAAAACATAAAAGGAAAAATAGTTATTCCGATATAACCTCGTGGTACAATATATTTTGAAATTAAAATCACAGTTTATAGCATTCAAAAATCAATCCAAATTACATTATCTTTGCTAAACATGAAAAAAATTGTCCCAATTGAAGAAGGTGATTATTATTTAACCCCTGAAGGTTATCGCTGTTTTACTGAGCAATATCACTTAAAACGAGGATATTGTTGTGAAAGTGGTTGCAGACATTGCCCTTATGGGTTTGATAAAAAGACAAATACACAGAAAAAATAAACTTTGGATTTAATTTTAATGACATATAGAATAAAAGTTGCGAATACCCATCATCGTGTGGATATTCGCTATCCATAGGTTTTACATATTAAATAAAAGCACTGAATATGTAATAATCTAAAGCACTACAAATGACATTTAAAGAACAAATATTAGAAGGAATTCCAGAAATATTGCCTCAACAAAAGACTTATGACACTTCAATAAATCATGCTCCAAAGCGTAAAGCCATCCTTACTTCAGAAGAAGAAAAATTAGCATTAAAAAATGCCTTACGTTATTTTGATAAAAAACATCATAAAACACTACTACCAGAATTTAAAGATGAGTTAGATACTTATGGTCGTATATATATGTATCGTTTAAGACCAGATTACACAATGTATGCCAGGCCAATTGAAGACTATCCTGCAAAATCAAAACAAGCCGCAGCTATAATGTTGATGATTCAGAATAATTTAGATTATGCAGTAGCACAGCATCCTCACGAGCTTATTACTTATGGCGGTAATGGTGGTGTATTTTCAAATTGGGCACAGTATAGACTAACCATGAAATACTTAGCCGAAATGAATAACGAACAAACACTTGTTATGTATTCTGGTCATCCGATGGGTTTATTTCCTTCTCATAAAGAGGCCCCAAAAGTTGTAGTAACTAACGGCATGATGATTCCCAACTACTCTAAACCAGATGATTGGGAGAAATTTAATGCTTTAGGAGTCACCCAATATGGCCAAATGACTGCTGGAAGCTATATGTATATTGGACCACAAGGTATTGTTCACGGCACTACAATTACAGTTTTAAATGGTTTTAGAAAAATTAATAAAGAGCCACAAGGTAACCTATTTGTAACGTCCGGATTAGGTGGCATGTCTGGTGCACAACCAAAAGCAGGAAATATTGCAGGTTGTATTACGGTTTGTGCAGAAGTTAATCCTAAAATAACACAAGTAAGATTAGACCAAGGCTGGATAGATGTAAAAATCACAGATTTAGATGATCTTGTTGCTCGTGTTAATAATGCTAAAACTAAAAAAGAAACCATTTCAATAGCATACCTAGGTAATATTGTTGATGTCTGGGAAAAGTTTGACCAAGCTAATATTCATATCGATTTAGGAAGTGATCAAACTTCTTTACATAATCCATGGGCAGGAGGTTATTATCCTGCAGATATATCTTTTGAGGATGCTAACGAAATGATGGCAAATAACCCTGAACTGTTCAAAGAAAAAGTTCAGGAAACATTACGTCGTCATGCAAAGGCAATTAATAAACATACAGCTAAAGGTACTTATTTCTTTGATTATGGAAATGCTTTTTTATTAGAAGCATCTCGCGCAGGAGCAGATGTAATGTCTAAAAATCCAACTATAGGTCGTGAATTTAAATATCCTAGTTATGTACAAGACATTATGGGACCAATGTGTTTCGATTATGGGTTTGGGCCTTTTCGTTGGGTTTGCGCTTCGGGAAAGCCAGAGGATTTAGCAAAAACAGATAAGATTGCTTGTGAAGTTCTTGAAGAAATAATGCAAAACTCACCAAAGGAGATTCAACAACAAATGGCTGATAATATTCAATGGATTAAAGGCGCTCAAGAAAACAAGCTTGTTGTGGGTTCTCAAGCCAGAATATTATATGCTGATGCTGAAGGCAGAATGAAAATTGCCCAAGCATTTAATAATTCTATAGAAAAAGGAGAAATAGGGTTTGTAATACTTGGTAGAGATCACCATGATGTTTCTGGAACAGATTCACCCTACAGAGAAACAAGTAATATTTATGATGGCTCTCGCTTTACAGCAGATATGGCAATTCATAATGTTATTGGCGATAGTTTTAGAGGAGCAACATGGGTAAGTATCCATAATGGAGGTGGAGTTGGTTGGGGAGAAGTGATTAACGGTGGATTTGGTATGGTTCTTGATGGTACTAAAGAAGCATCAAAACGATTAAAACAAATGTTATTTTGGGATGTTAATAATGGTATTTCAAGACGAAGTTGGGCGAGAAATGAAGGTGCCATTTTTGCTATAAAACGAGCTATGGAAGTTGAACCAAATTTAAAAGTAACATTACCGAATCAAGTTGATGACAATTTATTAGAAACAATTTAAAACAAAGCGATATGAAGAAGTTACTCAAATTTACACCAATTTTAGTATTTGCCATCCTTCTATCTTCTTGTAGTTCAGTTAGAGTTGCAGCAGATTATGATAGAGAAGCAAATTTTGATCAATACAAAACCTTTGCATTCTTTAAACCTGGTATTGATAAAGCAGAAATTAGCGATATTGATAAGCGTAGAATCTTAAGAGCGATTGAAGCCGAACTAATGGCTAAAGGCATGACTAAGTCTGAAAACCCTGATATGTTAGTGAGTATTTTCACTAAGTCGAACCAACGTGTTAATATTTATAACAACGCATGGGGCGCTGGTGCTTGGGGTTGGGGAGGTTTCAACCGTTGGGGCTGGGGCTGGGGACCAGGTTTTGGTGGAGGAAATCAGGTTTCAACTAAAACAGAAGGTATGCTCTTTATTGATTTAATTGACACTAATAAAAAGGAATTAATCTGGCAAGGTTCTGGCACAGGTTATCTAGTTACCAGAAATGTTGAAAAGAAAGAAGCTCGTATCAAAGAGTTTGTAAGCAAAACTATGGAGCAATTTCCTCCTGCAAAATAAAAACAAGCCTCGAATTATATAAAAAAGTACTGTTTTACAGTACTTTTTTTGTTTCCTATACTTTTATATGCTTTAAATCTAAATACGCTATATTTGCCGACTTTTAAAGGATAGGAATTATGATACTAGGTCAAACTACCAGAAAAAACTTTACTCAAAACCCTAAGAATGATATTCTTTCTGGATTAACTGTTGCTTTAGCTTTAGTACCAGAAGCTGTAGCATTTGCATTTGTTGCAGGTGTAGACCCACTAGTTGGATTATATGGTGCTTTTATGATGGGAATTGTAACTGCTTTATTTGGTGGAAGACCTGGAATGATATCTGGCGCAACTGGTGCCATGGCAGTAGTAATGGTACATCTTATAAAAAAAGGAAATGATGTTGGACTAACCTTAGACATTCCAATAGATAATTTGGGTTTACAATGGCTATTTATTACACTTCTTTTTGTTGGTGGAATACAAATTCTTGCTGGAGTCTTTAAACTAGGAAAGTTTGTACGTTTAATTCCTCATCCAGTAATGATGGGATTTGTTAATGGATTAGCTATCGTTATTTTTCTTTCACAACTAGGGTTATTTAAAGAAACAATCGATGGCGAAAAAGTTTTTATGACTGGCAATGCGCTATACACTATGCTTGGTTTAATAGCATTGACAATGGGTATTATGTACGGCTTACCTAAACTCACAAAAAAAATACCTGCTGCATTATTAGCAATAATTGTTGTTGCAGCAATAACAATTTTCGGAAAGTTAGATGTAAGCACTGTAGGTTCATTTATTAGAGATGGTGGTGGCGAAGGTTTACAAGGAGGTCTACCAGTATTTCAAGATCAAATATTTGGTTTATTTAATACCCTAGATGGTCACTTTTTAACGGTTATATTACCAACGGCTTTTATACTTGCAGCTATTGGATTAATTGAATCGTTAATGACATTGAATCTTATCGATGAAATGACAGAAACTAGAGGAAACGGAAACCGAGAATGTATCGCTCAAGGTGGCGCTAACATACTTAACGGATTCTTTGGTGGTATGGGCGGTTGTGCTATGATTGGTCAATCTATTATTAATGTAGATTCTGGTGGACGCGGAAGACTCTCTGGTGCGATTGCAGCTATAGCACTACTCTGTTTTGTATTATTTGGTGCTCCTTTAATTGAACAAATTCCTATTGCAGCTTTAGTTGGCGTAATGTTTATGGTAGTCATCGGAACTTTTGCTTGGTCTAGTTTTAGGATTTTAAGAAAGATCCCTATATCTGATGCTATCGTTTTAATTGCTGTATCTGCAATAACTGTATGGAAGGATTTAGCAATAGCTGTAGTTGCTGGTGTTATTATTTCTGCTTTAGTTTTTGCTTGGAAAAATGCCACTATGATTAGAGCACGAAAACGAATGCAACCAAATGGCACTAAAACCTATGAAATTTGGGGACCTCTATTTTTTGGTTCTATTCAGAATTTTAACTCTAAATTCGATGTAAAAAATGACCCTAAAAATGTCGAAATCGATTTTGTTGAATCTCGTGTTAGTGATCATTCAGCATTAGAGGCAATTTTTAACTTGGTAAACAAATACGAAGCCGAAGGTAAATCTATTAAATTGAAGCATTTAAGCGAAGATTGTAAAATTCTTCTAAGAAAGGCAAGTCCTAAATTTGAAGAAGTTATTGTGGAAGATATAGACGACCCGCGTTATCATTTAGCTGCAGATCCTGAAAAGTTCACAAAACCACTTTCAGAATATAAGATGTAGTAATTTTATTTTTTATTTCATCTTAAATTTAATTTGGCTAGGCACTAAGGTTTAGTTCGTTACAAATTTGTTTTAACTATTTACACAATAAAAACTTGAAATTAATTGAATATCAATTAATTAGACTACCTTCACCACTTAATTTAATATATTTTAATATGAGTACTGGTACAGTAAAATTTTTTAATGATTCTAAAGGTTTTGGATTCATAACAGAAGAAGGAAGCGACAAAGATCATTTTGTACACATTTCTGGTTTAGTAGATGAGATTAAAGAAGGAGACAATGTAGAATTCGATTTAACAGAAGGAAAAAAAGGTTTAAATGCAGTAAATGTAAAAGTTATATAACTATATACCTTACAATCTTTTTAAGACTAAGGCCTATCTTATAGATAGGCCTTTTTTTTGTTTACATCTGAACATTCTTTTCTTCAGGAAATTGACTTGGAATTTCGCTCGGATCTTCATCTAACATTTGCCTTAAATCAATTTCAATCCCACGAGCAATTGTAGATATAGGCACATCATTTGGCCCTCCTTCAAATGGGTTTTCACCTGTTCTAGCTAATCTTTCCATAGTATGAAAAGCCCATGAAACCACACCACAAAATGGTATTGCAATCCAAATAAAATATTTACCAACCAGAAAAAAATCATCAACCATAGTTTCTCCTATTTCAGCAAATTCAGGTATTAAGCCAAATGGCAATAAAATTGTAAATACCCGAGTTAAATATAATCCTAAGCTTGCATATTGTCGCGGGTAAGGAAAGTTCTTTATACGCTCAGATTTTCCTTGATGTGTAAAAAGAGATTCTAAAACATTTTCAAGTTCTAAAAATGAAAACTCCCATATGAGTCCTTTTTCTTTTAATTCTCTAATATGTTTAGATTGCAGATACAACAATGCTGTTTGCTTATTCCCTTTGGATAAAACATAAGCTCTCTCCTTTTCTGACAAATACATCATAAGATTATCTTTTAGAGTAGATACTTCTTCCGGAATGTGTATCATATTTCTCCACTCTTGATTGGTCTTAGCTTTATGTAATGTCTCCCATGTTTTACGTTGACGCATAGCATATCTCAAAGCAGTCATCCAAGCAATATGCCGATAAACAAGTGTTTTTTTATGCCCTTTTAAAACATCTTCAGAGACTGGGTTCTTACTATGTTCATTAGTAACCATATCTTGCACTTTCATTCCCCAAGTTCTTGATGTATTTACTATTGCTCCCCAAATCATTCGAGCTTCCCAAATACGTCCATAAGCTGAGTTATTTTGAAAACCAACTAAAAATGCCACAGCTGTACCTATTAATGCTACTGGAGTCCATGGTACATTTAAAAATGTAAACCCAAAAACTTTATACAGAACAGTAATTACACCAGCATAAAAAAGGTAGATAAGGGTCTCACCTCTAGTCCATAAGACCATATCTTTTATTGAGTATCTCTTTTTTGTAAGCATATCAATTTAAAATTTACATAATGATATCATTTTTCCATACATACGGTTTAGGTATATCGGTATCATCAATTAGTTGTCTAATGTCTATTTCAATGCCCCTACTCATATTGGTTATTGGCACATCATTCGGACCACCTTCAAAGGGATTTTCTGTATTTTCTCCAATAGCTTCCATTGTATGAAAAACCCAAGCTAACAATGTACTAAAAGGAATAGAAAACCATACAAAATGTTGCGCTATAAATTCTTGTATTCGATGAAGTGTTGACGAATGTGACACATGACTTTCTAAATCTTCGATAATATGTTCCCCAATAGACTCAAAACCTTCCATAATTCCAAAAGGTAAGAGGATAATAAAAATCCAAACAAACAAATAGTTCAAAGTAGCAAATTGTCTTGGGTAAGGAAAGTTTTTGATTCGCTCACTTTTCCCTTGAAGCGTATAAAATTCTTTAAGCATATTTGCCATTTCCATATGCCTAAAGTCTTCAATTAAGCCTTGCTGCATTAATTCTTTTAACCTACGAGATTGGACCCCTAATATTTGTGAAGGCTTATTTCCTTTAGCAAAAATCTCATCATATTCAGCATTAGATATATAAGGTTTTATCGCTTCTTCTATTGAAATTTCTTCTTCACAAACTCTAAATTGAGTTTCCCTAAACTCTCTATTAGATCTTGTGGCTTTTAAATGCATTTCCCATGGTTTATCTGCACGTAATTGATAACGCAAAGCCGTTAACCAAGCCACATGACGATGTACTAATTCTCTATGAATTTTAAATAAATATTCTTTAGATTTTTCTTCCTCACTATGATCATTATTTATAAAATCTTTGACCATAATCGTCCATGTACGAGAGGCATTTACAATACCTCCCCAAATTTTTCGTGCTTCCCATAATCTGTCATAAGAGGCATTATTTTTAAAACTAACAATAAATGCCACAGCTGTACCTAAAACACCCAAAGGTAACCATGGCACATGCAACCATTTAAGTCCTACTACATCAAATAAGAAAACTGGTATTGTGGCAAGAATCAAAAATAAAAAAATATGTCTTCGTGTCCATTTTATAACACCAGCGATAGGAAATATGCGTTTAGTATACATTTACCGAATTTTAAAATAGAAATATACAAATTCTAAAAAAGATTAAACTATCCTAAATAAATGTTTTATTGTTTACCTTTAAACAACCAATACTTCAACTATTAAAAATGAAAAAATATTATTTCTATTGCATAATCTTTGTGATAATCTCGTCAACTCTTTCAGCTCAGAATTTATCAAACACTGAAAAGAAAATTATTACTTCTATTGAAAATAATAACGCTGAAGCTATTTCCTTCTTAAAAGAGGTGGTTAATATTAATAGTGGCACTATGAACCCTAAAGGCGTAAAGAGAGTTGGTATGGTTTTCAAAGAAGCTTTTGATGAAATTGATTTTAATACCTCATGGATTGAGATGCCTAAAGACATGAATAGATCTGGTCATCTCTTTGCCGAAACATCAGGAAACAAAGGAAAAAAGCTATTACTTATTGGACATTTAGATACTGTTTTTGAAGCCGACAGTCCTTTTCAAGAATTTAAAATGGTAAATGATAGTATTGCACATGCGCCAGGTGGAAACGATATGAAAGGCGGAGATGTCATTGTGCTATATGCTCTAAAAGCACTACATGAGAACGGACTATTGAATGACGCACAAATTATTGTAGCCTATACTGGTGATGAAGAGAGTACAGGAAAACCTTTAAGCATAAGCAGAAAGGATTTAGTAAATGCTGCAAAACGTAGCGATATTGCATTAGGTTTTGAAAACTCTACGGGGTTTAATTATGCTACTGTTGCTAGAAGGGGTTCTTCTGGTTGGAAATTAGAAGTAACAGGCAAACGCGCACATTCATCTGGAATATTTAATGAACGTGTTGGTGCTGGGGCCATTTTTGAAATGTCTCGCATACTTAATGATTTTTACACCAAAGTAAAAGGTGAAGAATATCTAACCTTTAATCCTGGTGTGTTACTTGGAGGTACATTTACGGATTTAGATGCTATGACTAGCAAAGGCAATGCCTTTGGAAAAAGTAATGTAGTAGCACAAACAGCTGTAGTTAAAGGTGGACTTCGTTTTATTTCTGAAGAACAAAAAGAAAACGCTAGAGCTAAAATGCGTGAAATAATTGCCAATAATTTACCACAAACCTCAGCAAAAATAACTTTTACAGATAGCTATCCTGCAATGGGCCCAACCGAAGGAAATAAAAATCTTTTGAACATTTTAAATACTGTTAGTCTTGACCTTAATCAAGGTGAAGTACATGCTTACGACCCAGGAAAACGTGGTGCAGCAGACACATCTTTTGTGGCAGAATATGTAGACTGCTTAGACGGTTTAGGAACTATGGGATCCGGAGCACATACACCAAAAGAAACCGTAAACCTAAAAACATTTGAAGCCTTAACTAAACGTGCAGCAATTCTGATTTATAGATTGATAAATCAATAATCTAATATCATTTCGATTTTAACCTTCACTTTCCCCGTCGAAGGAATCATAGTTTGTTCTAAAGTAGAATTTAAAGGAATCGCTGGCATATTTTCACTACCAATAGTCATTACTGGGGCATCTAAGTATTTGAAACATTCTTCTTGAATTTTTCCAGCTAACGCTTTTGCAAAACTATTATTTGAAGGTTCTTCAGTTACCACTAAACATTTTCCTGTTTTCTTAACAGATGTCATGATCGTCTCTTCGTCAAGAGGATATAAAGTTCTTAAATCAATGATTTCGATTTGATCTCTCATATCTAATTCACCTGAAGCATTGTAAGCCCAATGCACTCCCATACCGTAAGTAACAATGGTTAGGGTTTCAACCTCTTCTTGTTTCCAGATTTCTTGAAGCACCCAAGCTTTTCCAAAGGGAAGCACATAATCTTCAGCAGGCTCTTTTGAAGTTGCTGTTAACGTACCAGGAACCTTAGACCAATACAAACCTTTATGTTCTAAAATTACCACAGGATTAGGATCGTGATAAGCCGCTTTCATTAAGCCTTTTAAGTCTGCTCCATTACTTGGGTATGCTATTTTTATACCTCTAATATTAGTAATCACACTTTCTACAGAAGATGAATGATAAGGCCCCCCACTACCATAGGCTCCAATTGGCACTCTTAATATCATAGAAACTGGCCATTTTCCGTTACTTAAATAGCAACTACGACTTACTTCTGTAAACAACTGATTTAAGCCTGGCCAAATATAATCTGCAAATTGCACCTCAACAATTGGTTTTAAACCAACTGCGCTCATACCAACCGTAGAACCAACAATAAAAGCTTCTTGAATAGGAGTATTAAACACTCGATCGTCACCAAATTTTTGAGCTAAAGTTGCTGCTTCTCTAAATACACCACCAAGTCGTCCACCAACATCTTGTCCGTAGAGCAAACATTCTTTATGCGCTCTCATTAATTCTTCCACTGCAAATAAAGCACAGTCAACCATCACTACCTTTTCAGCATCTTTTGGTTCTCGTGTACCTTTTTCTTCTGTAATTAGAGTTGGCACAAAATCGTGCGTAAATAAATCTTCAGGCTTTGGATCTTCTGCTTGTAGTGCTTTTTTAAAATCTGAAGCTACTTTGGATTTGGCTTCATTTTCAATGTCTTCGACTTCTTTTGAAGAAAAACCATTATCTAATAATTGCTGTTTTAAAACTGGATAAGGGTCACGAGAACGTGCTTCATCTAAATCATCACGATACCATTCCATACGTACTCCAGATGTATGATGATTTAATAAGGGTACTTTAGCATGTACTAAAAATGGTCGACGCTCTTCGCGTATCGTTTTAATCACTTTCTCTAGAGCTACATAACTTTCAATGAAGTTGGCACCATCAATCGAGATAGCTTCCAATCCATGAAATCCTGCTGCATATTCCGCTGCATTTTGAGCTCTAGTTTCCGCTTCATTTGCCGAAATATCCCAACCATTATCTTGTACTAAATACAGTATTGGCATTTGTTTTAATGCAGCCATTTGAAAGGCTTCTGCTATTTCACCTTCTGTAACTGAGGCATCACCCAATGAACATATAGATATTGGATTTTCTATTGACTCATCATTTAATCCTTGTAATTCTTTATACTGCATTCCCATAGCAACACCAGTTGCAGGAATTGCCTGCATACCAGTTGCAGAAGATTGATGTGGAATTTTTGGTTTATTATTATCCTTCAAACTTGGATGCGAATAGTAGCTCCGTCCTCCTGAAAACGGATCATCTTTCTTTGCTAACAACTGTAACATCAAATCATAAGGCTCTAAACCAAATGATAATAACATGGCATCATCACGATAATAAGGAAAGGCATAATCTTGTGGTAATACTTGTAATCCTAATGCAATCTGAATCGCTTCATGTCCACGAGAAGTAGCATGCACATATTTTGAAACTTGTTTAAAATTAGCCTCATATAATTCTGTCATAGCTTTTGCCGTACAAAGCTTTGAGAATCCTTGTTTTAAAATATCTTTTTTCATTCTAAAATCCGTACATTTTTTTTGCACTTTCAATTTGATCTTCTTCTGTAGTTTCAGGGTACAGAATATATTTAGGTGCAATAATCGATTTAATTGATGTCACTCTAATCTCGATAATTGATGCAAATGGAAACTTTCCTTCTGTCATTTTCTCAAGAATATGCTCCATACCAGAGAATTCAGTTTGTGCTTTATCAATAATTCTCCCTTTACCTTTTATTTGATATCCTTTTTGAACCAAAATATCAATAAAACTTATACAAGCATCAGCATTGTTTTTGATATTCTTAACTGATTGTGGCGATGCTATATTGGCAACAATTATTTTTTCTTCTCCATAAGCAGCGAAAATTTCTTTAGGAGAAACATTAGGAATATTATCAACTGATACTGTTGCTAGCCAGCAAAGCACACTATTCTCTATGGATTGGATAACAGGTTCTGTAAGCATATTTACTTAATACTATTAAGCTAATTCTTTTCTAGTTTTTAACATCCAACCAAACTTATCTTCGAGTTGACCTGTCTTTATAGCACTTAGTGTGTCATTAACTTCTATACCTACTGGGCTTTCATCTGAAACATGAATTGTTTCTCCTTCTAATCCTATTTCCTGTATATAGGCAATACCTACTGCAGTACCTGTTCCAAAAGCTTCTTCTAAGATTCCATTTTCTGAAGCCTCTATGATTTCATCAATCGTGATTTTTCGCTCTGTAACATTATAATTCATAGCTCTAAGCATTTCTATAACGCTAGCTCTTGTAATACCATGTAGTACTGACCCATCCAATTCTGGAGTAATAAATTCACCATTAATCTTAAAAAAGATATTCATTGTTCCTACTTCTTGAATGTATTTATGCTCATCTGCATCTAACCACAATACTTGGTCATAGCCTTTAGCCTTAGCTAACTCTGTTGGTCGTATTGCTGCTGCATAATTACCTGCTGCTTTTGCTTCACCTGTTCCACCATGAGCTGCTCTGATGTATTGTTTTTCTGCCCAAAGTTTAATGCGTTTACTAAAAAATGGGCCAGCTGGTGATGCCATAATTATAAATTTGTAATGCGTAGCTGCTCTCATACCAATAAAAGGCTCATCTGCATACATAAATGGTCTTAAATATAAAGCACTTCCTTGTTGTGGTGGAATCCAATTATGTTCTAAACTCACCAATTCTTTTAATCCATCTACAAATAAATCTTCTGAAACATTAGGCATTCCCATGCGATCTGCACTCAGATTTAAACGCTTTGCATTTTGTTCTGGTCGAAATAGCATTGGCTCTCCTTCAGCATCTTTATAGGCTTTCATGCCTTCAAAAATAGCTTGACCATAATGTAAAGCCATTGCTGCTGGATGTGTTGGAATTAATCCCATTGGAACAATTCGTGGGTTTACCCATTCACCATTTTCAAAATCACAAATAAACATATGATCTGTAAATGTGGTTCCTAATGGAATATTATTAAAATCTAAAGTATTAACTCTAGATTTTTCTACTTTGGTTATTGAAATGTTAGGTTTCATATTCTTTATTTAGTTGTCATTGCGAGGACAAAGGACGTGGCAATCTCTTTCTGAGATTCTTCGCTTCGCTCTGAATGACATTATATTTTTCTATTGATATCAAATTGTTCAAAATAATCAGCTACGCGTCGCACGAAACTTCCGCCTAAAAAGCCATCAACCACTCTATGGTCAAAGGATAAGGATAAGTACATCATACTTCTTATAGCAATTTCATCACCTTTTTCTGTTGTAATAACTTCAGGACGTTTCTTTATGATTCCTAATGCTAGTATTGCAACTTCTGGTTGATTAATGATTGGTGTACCCATCACACTACCAAAGGTTCCTACGTTAGAAATGGTGAACGTGCTGCCTTTAATATCATCTCCAGATAATTTGTTTTCTCTGGCTTTTCCAGCCAGTTCATTTACGTCGCTTGCTATAGTTTTTAAATCTTTAGTGTCAGCATTTTTAACTACAGGAACAATTAAGTTACCGCTTGGCAATGCTGTGGCCATACCAATATTAATATCTTCTTTTACAATGATGTTAGTTCCATCTACTGAAGCATTAATATTCGGGAAGTCTTTAACCGCTTTTGCTACGGCTTCAACAAATAAAGGTGTAAAGGTTAGGCGTTCATCATACTTTTCTTGAAATGCTTTTTTGTTGGCATTTCTCCAATTCACCATATTGGTTAAATCGGCTTCAACATAAGCTGTAACATGAGGTGACGTGTGCTTAGAATAGACCATATGGTCAGCGATCATCTGACGCATACGGTCCATTTCTACAATTTTCCCTTTTCCTTTTTCAAATGTGAGTTGCGGTATTCTATATGCTGTTGGGTCTTGAGTGATTGGTTGAGCGAACTTAAAAGGTCGACCATCTTCTATATATTGAAACAAGTCACTTTTACGCAATCTTCCTTCGTTTCCTGTTGCTGGAATACGAGCTAATTCTTCAAAACTGATATGTTGTTCTTTTGCTATTGAAATTATTAATGGTGAAAAGAACGTGTTAGCATTGGAAGTTGAAAATGAAGTCGAACTTGAATTTGAAGCTTTTAGGTTTTTTTGTTTGGCTTTGTTCTCGACTGCGCTCGAACTGACAGCTTTAGTTTCTTTGTTCGAGTTCGAGTTCGGATTCAATTTCTTTTCCTCTGAAACTTCTAATATTGCCATTACTTCTCCAACAGGAACGATATCTTTTGCTTGAAATAAGGTTTTGACTAAAGTTCCAGATGCTGGAGCAGGAACTTCATTATCTACTTTATCTGTTGCAACTTCCAAAATAATATCACCTTCTTCAAAAGTATCACCTTCACTGATTAACCAATTTATTATGGTTCCTTCAGTGATACTCTCACCCATTTTGGGCATCTTAAGTTCAAATTCTTTCAATCTATTTCTAATTATTTTAGAAATAAAGATAAGTAACATAGGGTTTTTCAATCTTAAAAAACTTCAAAAATACTTATAATAAGCATTATATTCTTAAAAACTAATATTATAAAGTTTTTTATTCTTTTTATTCTTAATTTTACGACGATTAAAAACATAATATTCTTATGGCTCATAGCCTTGACAAAATAGACACTCAAATACTCGCAATACTACAAAAAGACAGCGATCGTACTACAAAAAGCATAGCTACAGAGCTAGAAATGACGACTTCACCAGTTTTTGAACGTATTAAAAAATTAGAAAAAGAAGGTTATATTAAAAAGTATGTTGCTGTTTTAGACAATAAAAAAATAGGCTTAAAGCTTACTGTTTTCATTGGAATCACCTTGCAAGGTCACACAAGAAGTTTTTTAGAAAAATTTGTGACTGAAATCAATAACTTTCCTGAAATAGTGGAATGTCATCGCGTCAGTGGAAACTTTGATTATTTACTAAAACTGGTAGTTGAAGACATTGAAGCTTATGAAACCTTTATCATTTCAAAATTGACACTTCTTCCTTATCTAGGAAACGTTCAAAGTTTAATAACACTTTCTACCGGAAAAGAAACTAATGAGATTGATTTGAGTAGAATATAGTCTTGATTAAAACATTTAAAAAGTCAGAGACAGTAGCTTAAAAATTTACTAATTCAATATTTTGATACTACTTATAAAATCATTAAACTTCTTGACATTTAAATCATAGGTCTGGTTTGTAGCTACAAACTTTATTAATACGAAATGAGTTTTAGTTTCAAAAGTTACATATTGACAATCGTATAATGAGTTCCCATACTTAGCTTGAATTTTATAAGCAATACCATTGAGATTATCAGTTATATCTAGCTCTTTTTTTAATAAGAATATTCCTCCACCTAATTTATCTCCTGTTTTCTTATCTAAAATAAGTTCTTTATTAAAATGATTAAAACTCTTATAATTATCTTTTTCAAACCAGCTTAAATTCACAGCATTTTTGACATTATCGACATCTGGCATAGTTAACACTAAACTTACAGATAAGTCTGATTTAAGCAAATTAGCCCAACTAGGAATTTCTACTTCGAAACCTGCATTGTCATTCACAAACTCAATATTAGTATTCTCTTCTTCTGCATCCATTTTTGCATAAGTTCCATCAATATCTATTGGTCCACCAAACACATTATATGAATCAGAAATTTCTTTAATAAATTCTATTTTTTGTTCTACATCTTCTCCTCCGTATGAAACCGTCATAATACTAGAAACAAAATCATTGACAATACAGTTTAAAAAATAATAGTTAGAAACTTTTTGTTGAATTTCGTTGTTAACTTCAACATCTTTAAAAGCTGATTCTGGAATCTTATAACTCCATAAATGAAACCTCTTACCAGAATTATTCAAAAACACCTCTTCAAGAACATCTATATCTTGATTAAAAACTTCTCCTTCTAAGTAATCAACTTCATATTTCATTGCTGCTTTTAAAACTTGTAGCTCTTTTTCTATTTTAGATTTATTATTATAAATCGTTTTATCATAGTCACGTTTGAGAAACTGAAAAATATCACCTCCAATTAAATAAGCATTTTCCATACCTGCAGATTTAATACTATCTGCTGGAAATGTTACTGTAAAATAAGTGTTTTTAGAATTATCTACATACACAATACTACTATCTAATTTAAAATATGATATATCATTTTGAGCTACACCTAGAGTTACAAAAAACAAAAACACTATTACTATATATTTATTCATTTGCTATTATTAAATATTCTACTTGTTCATGAAATTACGAAGCGTCTTATATGTATCATCCTGTATTTTCATATTCTCTGGCACTTCACGAAGTGGCTCAACTGCTCTCAATGACTCATGACAATCAGCTGGTAATTGTTGATAGAGTTCTGTTCCTTTGGTTTTCCAAGCAATCATTTCATCACTCACCTGCTTAACCACTTTTGCAGGGTTACCTACTACTAAACTGCGTTTTGGAATTATCGTTTCCGCTTTTACAAAAGCCATAGCACCAACAATAGATTCATCACCAATTTCGGCATCGTCCATAATGACCGTATTCATCCCAATGAGACAATTTCTCCCCAAATTAGCACCATGAATTATAGCTCCATGTCCTACATGCGCACTTTCTTTGAGTGTAATTGATTTACCAGGAAACATATGTACGGTGCAATTCTCTTGCACATTTACACCATCTTCTAAAATGATTTGTCCCCAATCTCCGCGAATTGCTGCTCCTGGACCTATATAACAGTTTTTACCTATAATCACATTTCCAGTTACGGCAGCTAAAGGATGCACAAAACTGCTTTCGTGAACTACTGGTGTATAGCCTTTGAAACTGTAAATCATCTTTAATATTTAAGATTGTGGATTAACGATTTTTGATTTTTGAAGTTCTAACTCTTACTTCTTAAATCTCCAATCAACATTCTTCAATCGTTAATCATTATTATTTAAATCCCTTTAATTTTTCTTTGGTAAAATCAGACAGCACCAATCTTCCACTTGTTTGAGCACGTTTCGATAGAAGCTCATCCCAATCATCAGTACCTTTCCAAAACACTTTTTTCATCTCCGTCATGGCTTCAGTATTATATGTACATAGATGCTCTGCAGTTGTTTTTACAGCTTCATCTAACTCTTCTGTACTTTCATAGACATGTGTAAACAACCCCTTTTGTTTAGCCCATTCAGGCGGATAAAAGGAATTAGCGTCAATGGCAATTTGTGACAACGCGCTTAATCCCATTTTACGTTCTATAGCTGGTCCAACCACAAAAGGTCCAATACCTATATTAAGCTCACTTAATTTAATAGCAGCAAACTTTGTTGCCATACAATAATCTGTAGAAGCTGCAAGTCCTACTCCACCACCAACTGTTTTCCCTTGTATACGTCCAATAATAAACTTTGGACATTTACGCATCGCATTAATAACATTGGCAAAACCAGAAAAGAACACTTTACCAGTTGCTGCATCATTAATGTTTATTAATTCTTTAAAACTTGCTCCAGCACAAAAAGTTCTGTCACCTCCGCTTTTTAAGACAATCACTTTTATAGCATCGTTCTTACCAGCTTCAGTAATAGTATTAGCTAACTTTGCTAGAATATCACCAGGTAATGAGTTATGTGCAGGGTGAAAAAATTCAATATATCCTACTTCATTTTCTATGGTTTGTTTTACGTATGGCTTTGTCATTTTTTAATTAAATTCTGTTTCAATCTTATTTATGTTGGCAATTTCTTTGTTCAAATATTTTATACTGACTTTAGGCGGAATTGATATTTCAATACAAGTTTCGCTAAAGACTAAACTATCAGATGATAATCTACCCTGAAATTCGTTTGACATTAAAAGGGATTTTAAAATTAGCTTTAACATTTTTTTGTCTTTATAATCCTCATAAAGCTTTTCTATATCATCTTCATTAATTTCTTTGTAGCGACTAAAGTGAATTTCTATAGAAGGAGGAATTGATATTCCAACAATCAGTCTATTTGTCCTAAAACCTGCTTCTTCTAAAATAGGTAAAACATCAAAAACATCTGTCACATAACTGACAAATTTATTCGTCGTTGCTTTACCAATATCTGAAATTTTAGATAAGCCCTCTTTAAGTTGACTGAGAACTTTATCAGTGCCATCTATAATTGTTTCTGACGCTTTTTTAATCATTATTTATATTAATCCAAATTGTTCAAAGTGATGATTTAAATGCTTACGTTCTACTAAATACCACTCGTATTTATTTAATTCTCCAAATACCATATTAGGTAATGTCGTATCTGGATTTTCTTTAAAGTATTCTAAATAAGATTCACGTTGTGATTTGAATTTTTCAATTGCAGTCGCTAAATTATCATGTTTTAAATCATCAAGCGTATCTTTTTCTAGTAAAGGAAATTGGCTGTTTTTTGGAAACTTAGTATAATTCCAAAGACTATTTTTTACTTTTTCTAAAATCTTCTCTGGTGTAGAGATTTCAAAATCCTGAATTTCACCTGCAGCAATCTTATACGTATATTCTAAATGCTCTATCATGTGTTGTGGCGTCATGATTCCCCATTTTGGTTTCATGTCCTCAGTTAACTTAGATAAACATTCATCAATCTTGTCATCAGACATTTCAACAAAAGTCTCTTGTTTCTTCTGCACCATCGTCAATACAGTTGCTAATGCTACGAGTTCATCATCAGCATCAAATATTTCAGCAAACCATTTTACAATTCCGCTTGGATGTTCAGCAGAAGCTACATCGCGATCTATTTTCTGCTTACATGTTAATCGTACATAAATTGTATCGTTATGATATAATGGTCGAAGGAAACGACATTCTTCTAATCCATAATTTGCCGATACTGGTCCTTTATTTGGATGCACAAACAAGCCTGCCGCAGCTGAAATGATGAAATAACCATGAGCTGTTCGTTTTTCAAAAATACTTCCATCTAAAGATGTAATATCCGTATGTGCATAGAAATGATCCCAAGTCACATTAGCAAACGATATGATATCTGTATCAGTAATGGTACGCTTATGTGTTTTCATAGACATACCAGCTTCGATATCTTCCCAATGGTATTTAAATGGATGCTGTTCTGCTTCCTTATATTTAGCGTTAGCTTGATATATACCTGTAATTTCTGTGATTGTAGTTGGTGAACCTTGAATTGCTGTACGTTGCAAATAATGCTTTATACCACGCATGCCTCCCATTTCTTCTCCACCGCCTGCGCGTCCTGGTCCTCCATGAACCAAATATGGTAATGGTGAACCATGACCTGTACTTTCTTTAGCACTCTCTCTATTAAGCACTAATATTCTACCATGATGAGATGCTGCATTAACAACATACTCTTTTGCAATCTTATCATCATTTGTCGCAATTGAAGACACTAATGAACCTTTACCCATTTGAGCAAGCGTAATGGCTTCATCTAAATTTTTATATGGCATAATAGTACTTACAGGTCCAAAAGCTTCACGTTCATGAATAACTGTATTCTGGAATGGATGATCTGCTCTTAAAAGTATTGGACTAATGAATGCCCCTTTTTTAGCATCTGCTCCAATAGTTTCAATCTTATCTAAATCCCCATAAACGATTTGTGCTTCTTTTGCTAAATCGTTTACTGAATCTCTCACGGCCTGAACCTGTTGTTGGCTCACTAAAGACCCCATTCTCACTTCTTTTAATCTTGGGTCACCAATCGTTACTTTATCTAGTGCTTTACCTAAAGAAATTTGAACATCTTCAACTAAATTTTCTGGTACAATAATTCGTCTAATTGCTGTACATTTTTGTCCGGCTTTAACAGTCATTTCTTTTCGGACTTCTTTGATAAACAAGTCGAACTCTGGTGTTCCAGGAGCTGCATCTTCACCTAAAATAGAAGCGTTTAAAGAATCGGCTTCCATAGTAAATGGCACAGATTCTTGAATTAATCTTGGATGCGCTTTTAATAATCGACCCGTTTGCGCAGAACCCGTAAATGTGACAACATCTTGTGATTCTACTGTATCTAAAATAGTTTTAACCGTTCCATTTATGATTTGAAGTGCGCCTTCTGGCAAAATACCAGAATCAATAATTGTTCTTGCTACCGCTTCAGCTAAATATGATGATGAAGGTGCTGGTAACACCACAGCAGGAACCCCTGCCATCCAATTCACAGCACATTTCTCTAACATACCCCAAACTGGGAAATTAAAAGCATTAATATGCACAGCAACCCCTTTTTTAGGCACCATAATATGATGCGCCATAAAACGGCCACCTCGAGATAAATCGATAGCATCTCCTTCTACATGATACGGTTGATTAGGGAATAACTTCCTTAAAGAAGCATTTGCAAAGAGGTTACCAAATCCTCCTTCGATATCGATCCAACTATCTACTTTAGTTGCTCCAGTTCGGTAACTTAATTCATAAAAGACATCCTTTCGTTTTGTGAGATATAGCGCTAATTTTTTAAGCATATTACCACGTTCTTGAAAGGTCATTCTACGCAGTACTTCGCCTCCTTTTGTTCTTCCGTATTGAAGAATTTCTGGAATATCTAACCCTTCAATAGCCACACTTGTAAAAACTTCACCAGTTACTGCATCTAGAATTGGTGTTCCTTCTTCTTTACCTGTTGTCCAACTACCTTGGACGTAATGTTGTATTTTCTCCATAATAACTTAAGCCATTATTCTTAAAATTCTTCCTGTAATTCTCCCTTCAATAGCTTTTACATAGCCATCTACAATTTTATGCATCGGCACTGGTGTATTGCCAGGGAAATAATCTTTATATTTTTCGAAGGCATCCTCAACCAAATCAGAACTCACAGCGTTTATTCTTATACCGTTTTCAAGTTCTAAAGCTACAGCTCTTACAAAACTGTGAATACCTCCATTAACCATAGCTGCACTTGTTGTCATATCTACTGGATCATCTGCTAATATTCCAGTTGACAATGTTATTGAACCATTCGGATTTAAATACTCTTTTCCAATGCGCACCACATTAACTTGTCCCATGAGTTTACTCTTGATGCCAATGTAAAAATCATCTTCAGATAAATTATTAAACTTATCCCATTTAGCATCACCAGCAATAGACACAATAGCGTCTACTTTACCAATCTTTTCAAACATTGATTTAATAGAGGTTGAATCTGAAAAATCTACAGTAACATCACCAGATGATCTTCCTGCAATAAGTACTTCATGTTTTTGTGATAAGCGTTCACTTACTTTTTTACCGATAGTTCCGTTCCCTCCTATGATTAGTATTTTCATATCAAACGCGTTCTATTATTGCTGCATAGCCTTGTCCGACACCAATACACATGGTGATTAAAGCATACTTCTTGTTTTGTTCATGTAATTCTAAAGCAGCAGAATAGGCTATTCTTGCCCCCGTTACTCCTAGTGGATGACCGATTGCAATCGAGCCTCCATTAGGATTTAATCTTGGGTCATCATCTGCTAATCCCCAAGCTCTTGTGCAAGCTAATGCTTGTGCTGCAAATGCTTCGTTAAGCTCTATCACATCCATATCGTCCATTGTTAATCCTGCTTTTTCTAAAGCTTTATTCGAAGCTTGCACAGGACCAATTCCCATTATTCTTGGCTCTACACCAACCACAGCAGAACTTACTATTCTTGCTAATGGCTTTAGATTGTATTTTTTTACTGCATCTTCTGATGCTATAATTGTCGCAGCTGCACCATCGTTTAATCCTGATGAATTTCCTGCAGTAACACTTCCACTTTCTTTTTTAAATGCACCTCTTAATTTCCCTAAAACTTCTAATGAGGTATTAGGTTTTACAAACTCATCTTTTGAAAACTGAATGGGATCTTTTTTACGTTGCGGAATTTCTACTGTTACAATTTCTCTTGCCAAACGACCATTGTCTTGTGCTTTCGATGCTTTCATCTGACTCCAATACGCAAACTTATCTTGGTCTTCTCGAGAGATGTTATATTTTTCTACTAGATTTTCAGCTGTAACTCCCATGCCATCTGTACCATATAACTTGTGCATTTTAGGGTTCACAAAACGCCATCCAAAAGTAGAATCGTACATTTTAGAATCGCCTCCAAATGCTGATGATGGCTTTGCCATCACGTAAGGTCCTCTTGTCATGTTCTCTACTCCACCAGAAATAAACACATCACCATCACCTGCTTTTATTGCTCTGTTTGCATGGATAATTGCTGATAAACCAGAACTACACAAACGGTTAACTGTTTCTCCAGGAACCGTAAATGGTAATCCCGCTAATAGTGATGACATACGTGCAATATTACGATTATCTTCTCCTGCTTGATTAGCACAGCCCATTATCACATCGTCATACGCTTCTTTTGGAATATTAGGATTTCGTTTTACAACTTCTGCAATCACTAAAGCTCCTAAATCATCTGTACGAACAGCAGATAAAGTACCTTTGTAATTTCCTATTGGTGTACGAACACCATCTATTATATATACTTCTTTCATTCTTCCCAATCTTTTTGAGTTCTATACACAACACCTTTAAACAGTGCTACTAGTTCATCACCACGTTTTACTTCGACGATGTTAAACCCTAATTTATTATTTACTTTTTCAATAATTGATTCCGCTACCAAATAATCACCTTCTTCCAAAGCTTCAATATGGTTAATACTGGTTTCAATGGAAACCGCATATTTACCATGAGTGTTTGCTGTAAAACCAAATGCTGTATCTGCTAATGAATAACTAATTCCGCCATGTGCTTTACTCATACTATTAAGCATCTCTTTTCTGATAGTCATGGCTACTTTACATCTCCCTATTTCACATTCAAGAATTTCAATACCTAACCATTGACTATAGGCATCTTGACTTAACATCTTATATGGAATTGCTTCTCCTTTCAATTAAAAGAATGTTTTATGTTCTCTATTCATTTTGCGTAATAATGGACTACAACGATATCTATCCTCATGGTATTCGTCATACAATCTATCTAAAGCCGTTACACATTTATCAATACCTATTTCATCTGCCCATGCCAATAAACCTTTTGGATAATTAACACCTTTAGTCATCGCATTATCAATATCTTCTGCTGAAGCAATATTTAAAAATAGCGCATCTGCGGCTTCATTGATTAACATTACGATGACACGATTGAATATCTTTTCAGCTAATGCTTTATCTTCTATTGGAGCAGGTTTGGTTGCACCTTCAGTATAGTCATAATAGCCTTTTCCAGATTTTCTACCTAAATAGCCTGCTTCTGAAAAACGCTTTTGGGTAAATGCTGGCTTGTATCTTGGATCGAAATAAAATGCTGTAAACACTGTTTCCGTTACTGTATAGTTAACATCGTTTCCGATAAAGTCCATCAATTCAAAAGGTCCCATTCTGAATCCACCAATAGTTTTTAAACTCCAATCGATAGTAGTAAAATCTGCAATACCTTCTTCATATATTCGTAAGGCTTCCCCATAAAATGGTCTCGCTACTCTATTCACAATAAATCCTGGTGTATCCTTAGCAACTGCCACTACCTTTTTCCAATCAGAAATCGTATTAATTGATTTTTGAAGCACAACTTCAGAAGTTTGAATTGCAGGAATTACCTCAACCAATTTCATTAAAGGTGCTGGGTTAAAAAAATGAATTCCAACACAGCGTTCTGGTTTTTGTAATGATGCAGCAATTGATGCTATAGACAAACTAGACGTATTTGAAGCTATAATACAATCGTCTGCCACATAACTTTCTAATTCTGAAAACACCTTTTTCTTAATATCTAGATTTTCGACAATAGCTTCAATCGTTAAGTTTGAATCTGATAAATCCTTTAAATTACCTACATAACTAATATTTGATTGAATTCTATTTTTCTCGTCTGCATCAATGCGCCCTTTTTCAATTAAACGATTCAATATTTTTTCTAAGGTAGCTTTAGCTTTATCTAAAGCAGCTTGATTAGTATCGTATAATTTTACTTGACAACCAGCTGTAGCTGCAACTTGTGCAATACCACTTCCCATGGTTCCAGAACCTATAATTCCTACATTCATAGTTTTATATTAAAATGGTAGATTTTTGACATCTACATTTCCGCCAGACAAAATAATGCCGACGTTCTTATTTTTAAATTCCTCTTTATTCTTCAACACCGCTGCAAAAGGCACAGCACATGAAGGCTCAATAATAATCTTCATTCGCTCCCAAATGAGTTGCATGGCATTTACAATTTCAGCTTCTTCAACACGTATAATTTTATCGACGTACTTTTGAATAATCGGAAAATTGCGGTCTCCTAAATGTGTTCTTAAACCATCTGCAACGGTATGAAAACTGTCATTGGTTTCTATTTGTCCAGAGATTAAAGAGCGATACGCATCATCTGCTTCCATTGGTTCACCACCTATGACTTTACAGTTATTTGAAAAATAATGTGCTGCTAAGGCTGTTCCTGCAATAAGTCCTCCGCCACCAACTGGTGTTAAAATTACATCTAAATTTGGACATTCCTCTAACAATTCCATCGCAGCAGTACTGTTTCCATAAATGACTTCATCTTGATTAGAAGGATGCAAAAAAGACGCCCCCTTTTCTTCTTTTATTTTATTCGCTGTTGCTTCTCTAGCTTGTGGTGTAGATTCGCACTCTATAATTTCACCGGCATAGGTTTTTACACCATTCTTTTTAACTTGAGGTGCATTTTCTGGCATTACGATATATGCCTTAACATCTAATTTTTGAGCTGCTAATGATACGGCTTGGGCAAAATTACCTGAAGAATGAGTTACGACTCCTTGTTGTCTTTCTTCTTCAGAAAGCGATAGAATTGCATTGGCTGCACCGCGCATTTTAAACGCTCCCATTTTTTGAAAGTTCTCACATTTAAACACAATATCCGTTCCAACCATTACATTAATTAAGCTAGAACTTAATACTGGTGTCTTGTGAATAAATGGTTTTATTCTATTATGAACTTCTATGAGGGTTTCTTTAGTCAATTAATTACCTTTAAAATTTGGTTTACGTTTTTCTATAAATGCCGCAACACCTTCTGCATAATCATTACTACTCGCCGCTTCAATTTGTAATTTTGACTCTAAAGCTAATTGATCTTCTAAGGAATTCGTCATGGATTTATTAAACAATTCCTTAATAAGACCCAATGCTTTTGTTGGCATGTATGCCAATTTAATTGCTAGTTTAGAAATCGTTTCTTCAAATTCTTCCAATGAGACAGATTTGTATATCATTCCCATTTTTTCCGCTTCTTCCGCTGAAATTTTATCACCTAGCATTGCTAAAGCCTGTGCTTTTTGAAAACCAATTAGTCGTGGTAAAAAGAATGTACCTGCACTATCTGGTACTAAACCTATTAAACTAAATGCTTGTATAAAACTTACCTTTTCATGAGCCACAACAATATCACATGCTAATGCAATATTAGCGCCTGCTCCAGCAGCGACTCCATTTACAGCTCCAATGATTGGTTTCTTTATAGAACGTAATTTTGTAATGATAGGGTTGTAGTGTTCTTCTAATATTTTTTTAAACCCAGGATTTAATTCTGGATCTGTAACTTCTTTTAAATCTTGACCAGCGCAGAATGCTTTTCCATTTCCGGTTAGTACAATTGCTCTAACATTTGCATTAGCTTCACAATCATCTAAAATACTTTGAAGACTTAAAGCCATTTCGCGATTGAAACTATTAAATACTTCTGGTCTATTTAGCGTTATGTACGCTACTTTATTTTCTATTCTTAGTTCTATTGAACTCATCTCTTATTATCTATTTTAAGATTTCCACTTTCGCGGGATCTAAAGTTTAAAATTTGGATTGTAAATTATTCCAATGATATTATTCCACGGATCGTATAGGCTTGCAACCAAAATATCATCACCTACATCATTTGGTTCTTCGTGTTTTGTTCCCCCTAAATTTATTAAATGTTCGTATGCTTCATTAATATCGTTAACTCCCCAATATGAAAATACATTTTCAGTTTTTGAGTTAATATCCCTTTCTTCAGACTGTAATCCTAATTCGTATCCACCAATATTAAAACCTATATAGAATGGTTCATTAAAATAGGGCTTGGTATTAAATGCTTTTGTATACCATTCTGTAGCTTCAACAATATCACTCACCATATAAATGGTCGTTCGTAACCCTAACATTAAAGATTTTTTGTCGCTCATACCTTTAGGACCTAAATTCTTTTTATTTCAAACATTTAAAATAGTCAAATGGTTCTTGACAATCATCACATTGAAATTGTGCTTTACATGCCGTTGAACCAAACTGACTTACTAATCTCGTGTTTTGTGAACCACATTTAGTACACTTCACAATTCGCTTACCATTTAATAACACATCTTTATCTGCTTCTGCATCTAAAGGTGCTGCAATTCCATAATCTTCCAAAGCTTTTCGTCCTCTTGGTGTAATCCAATCAGTCGTCCAAGCTGGATGCAGAATCAAATCAATTTCAGATTTATAACCGGCATCATTAAGTGCTTTTTTTATATCGTCACCAATAACATCCATTGCTGGGCAACCACTATAGGTTGGTGTAATTTCAACTTTTACAATATCATTTACAACTGTAGCAGAACGCACTACTCCCATATCCATAATTGACAAAACCGGAATTTCTGGATCTGAAACCTTTTCTAATATTGTAATTAATTTATGATCAATATTTTGTTCTGTGCTTGTCATATTACCACTCCATATTCGGATACGTACGTTGCATATATTGTAAATCACTTAGTAAGTAACCTAAATGCTCTGTATGAATACCTTCTTTACCTCCCTTTTGAAACCATTTCGATTCTGGAACGTGTAATGTTGCTTCTTTTAAAAGCTCACCTACTCTTAGATAATAGTCTTCTTTAAGTTTAGTAACATCTACTCCTATTCCTTTAGCTACCATTGCAACATCCGCTTCAGTTTGGTGAAATAATTCATCCGTATAGGTCCACAATGCATCAATAGCTTCTTGCATTTTAGCTTTACTTTCTTCGGTTCCGTCACCTAATCGTTTTACCCAATCAGAAGAAAAGCGCACATGATAACTTACCTCTTTAATACATTTATTAGCTATTGCTGATAGTGTTAAATCATTACTTTTTTGCAACTCCGCTAAAAAAATTAAATGATAAACATCAAATAAAAATTGTCTTCCTATGGTAAAGGCGAAATTTGTATTAGGCTGTTCAACTAAAAGCACATTTTTGTAATCGCGTTCTTTACGTAGCATGGCAATATCATCTTCTGTTCTTCCGTCTCCTACAATCTTTCCTGCATATTGAAAATAGCTACGTACTTGCCCAAATAAATCTAAAGATATATTAGTACAAGCAATATCTGTTTCTAAACTTGGACCATGACCACATAATTCACCCATTCTTTGACCAAGAATGAGACTGTTGTCTGCAATTCCGAGTAAGTAGTTATATAAATTTTCGTTTTTCATTACATGTGTTTTACTTCGTCTGGTAAATCATAGAAAGTAGGATGGCGATATACCTTGTCTTGAGCAGGCTCGAACAACTCTCCATTATTTTCAGGATTTGACGCTGTAATATGTTTAGACTCTACTACCCAAATACTAACACCTTCATTTCTTCTTGTGTATACATCGCGTGCATTTTCTAATGCCATATCAGAATCTGCAGCGTGTAAACTACCACAATGCCTGTGTTCTAATCCATTTTTACTTCTAACGAATATTTCCCATAGGGGCCAATTTTTTGTTCCCATAATATATTTTTAAACTGCTTATTTTTCTTTTCGCTCTTGTTTCTTTTCGGCATGCGCCATAGCTGCGTCTCTTACCCACTCACCACGTTCCCATGCACCTACTCTTGCTTTCATTCGTTCTTTATTCATTGGTCCATGACCTTTAACGACTTGCCAAAACTCATCCCAATCAATATCTCCAAAATCGTAACTCCCTTTTTCTTCATTCCATTTTAAATCTGGATCTGGAATTGTTAATCCAATTAATTCAGCCTGAGGAACAGTTTGATCTATAAATTGCTGACGTAAATCGTCATTAGATTTACGCTTTAGTTTCCATTTCATAGATTGTGCTGTATGCACAGAAACATCATCTGTAGGCCCTAACATCATTAAGCTTGGCCACCACCAACGGTTCAATGCATCTTGAGCCATGTCTTTTTGTTCTGGTGTACCATTTGCCAATTTAATCATGATTTCATAACCTTGACGCTGATGAAAACTCTCTTCTTTACACACACGAATCATAGCACGCGCATAAGGTCCATAAGATGTATTACATAAAGGAACTTGGTTTATTATTGCAGCACCATCAACTAACCATCCAATCGCTCCCATATCTGCCCAAGTAACTGTTGGGTAATTAAATATTGAAGAGTATTTAGCTTTTCCAGTGTGCAATTGCTCATACATTTCATCACGCGAAATACCTAATGTTTCTGTAGCAGAATACAAGTATAATCCATGACCTGCTTCATCCTGTACTTTAGCCAACAAGGCTACTTTACGCCTTAAAGATGGTGCTCTTGTAATCCAGTTTCCTTCTGGAAGCATACCAACTATTTCTGAATGTGCATGCTGAGACATTTGCCTAATATGTGTCTTACGATACTTCTCTGGCATCCAGTCTTTAGGTTCAATTTTTTCATCACGTGCTATACGTGCTTCAAATTGCTCTTCTAAATTCTTTATTTGTTCTTCACTCATTTCTTTTAGCTTTTGGCTATTAGCTCCTCGCTTTTAGCTAGTGAAACTTACTTTTCTTTTTCAAGATATTTTCTAGACATCAAAATCTACTACCACTTTATCTGATGTTGGTACCGCTTGGCAACTTAATACTAAGTTCTGCGAGACTTCCTTATCATCTAAAGCATAATTTATTTTCATTTCTACTGATCCATCAATAACTTCACATTTACATGTGCTACATACTCCGCCTTTACAAGCAAATGGTAAATCTGCACCAGCGCCTAATGCCGCATCTAGAATATTGTCATACTCTTTAGTCATAGTAAATAAGAATTCTTTTCCGCCATCTACAATAGTTACTTCTGTGCCTTCAACATTTTGCTGAGCTAAACGCTCAGCACGTTTAATATCTTCTTCTGATAACCCAGTTACAAATAGCTCATAATGTACTAGTTCTTTTGGCAAGCCAGTATCAATTAGATATTGACTTACGTAATTCACCATTTTTTCTGGTCCGCAAAGAAACACTTCACTTGTATCTGGAATATCTATAAAAGTCTTTGTTAGAACATTCATTTTCTCATCATCAAATCGTCCATTAAACAATTCAATATCGCGACGCTCTTTGGTTAAAAAATAATAGATTTCTAACCTTCCAAAATAGGTATTCCTAAGCTGTTCCAACTCTTCTTTAAAGATAATAGATTTAGCTGTTTTATTAACATAAAAAAGCTTGCATGTTGAATTTGGTTCAGACGACAAATGTGCCTTTATCATTGAAAGCACTGGAGTAATACCACTACCAGCTGCAAAGAACAAGTAATTTTTAGCCTTGTCTGGGCTCACCTCAACACCAAATGTCCCGCTTGGTGCCATTACTTCAATGTGATCCCCTGCTTTAAGTTCTTCATTAATGTATGTTGAGAACTTACCTTCAGGTATTTGCTTTACCGCAACTTGCCATTTACCATCATTTGGACTAGAACATAAAGAATATGACCTACGCACATCTTCACCATTAATATCAGCTTTTAAAGTTAAATGCTGACCTTGTCTAAATCTAAATACCTCTTGTAAGTCCGTAGGAATTTCAAAAGTCACAACAGATGTATCTTCCGTTTCTTTATAAATATCCGCAATCTTTAGGTTATAAAATTCTGCCATGTATACTACTTAAACATTAAACTAACACTTGTTAGTTTGTTTGACAAAGTTATAAAATATAATCTAAACTATTTGTTAATACCCTCTATCAAGACTTCTGTCAGGTTATTTACCAAATCTTGAGTATTAAAATCCTCTTTTTTTGGCATCCATAAATATAATGAACGCAATGTAGTAAGCATAGAAAACATAATAATCTCTGGGTTGCACTCTTTTATTTCTGATGCCAATATTCCACGTTTAATAATTTGAATACAATTATTTTCATAATGATCTCTTAACTGCATGTAATAATCTAATTTATCTTCGAGATGCATCCAATCATTATTTAGGGATGCCATTCCATTGGTATTATTTGCTGTTATATTAACATGCAAAGCCACTATGCTTTTTAATTTAGAAATATTAGATACTTCCGAATTGATTATTTTATCCATTCCATAAGTAAACTCTTCGGCAACAGAAATAATAATGGTCTTAAGTATATCTTGTTTAGAATTAATATGATTATATAAACTAGCAGCTTTAATTCCTAAAGCCTTTGCCAAATCTCGCATGGTCACTGCACTATAACCTTTTTCCTTAAATAACTTAGCAGCTACTCTTATTATTTCTTCTTTTCTAGTTTCTTGTTTCAAACAATTATACTCTTTTATTATTCGTAAATTTAAGCAAAAAAGAAGCTATGGGATTGTTAGATTTTATTTTTGGCGCGAAGAAGCGTCAAGTCGAAGATTACGTTAAAAATGGGGCCTTAATTTTGGATGTGAGAACACAACGCGAATGGGATGCTGGGCATATTGAAAATTCAATTCATATTCCATTAAGTGAATTGAACAACAGAGTTGATGAAGTCAAAAAACTTAATAAACCAATTATCACATGCTGTGCAAGTGGTGTACGCTCTGCTAAAGCAGCAAAATTTTTAAATCTAAATAATATTGAAGCAACAAATGGTGGTGGCTGGATCAGTCTAAAAAGTAAACTATAGTTTTAAAGTTTGTAAAACTTCTAAAGATTCCACTGGTGTTTGATTATATTCTAAGGTCCAACCCAAAGAATTAGTCAGTATAAAGAATTTTGAGAGTTCACTAATCAATCGATTCTGCGCATTAGACTTTAAATCTGAAGCTTCAATCTTTTTCATGAGAGATGCATTAACTGTTTCTTTAATTTCATTGTAATCTTTGGCTTCAAACTGGTTTAAGAAATCAGCTTGAATATCATAATATTCAAAATCTGGATTAATTTTGATTTCTTCCTCAGGGATAGTTAAAATCTCTAAAGTTTTGGTTTCCTGATTCACTTTATATTCAATTTGACTTAAATCATATCCTATGGTTACATCTGCATTTACAATAACTACAGCTTTCTTTTCAGCTTCTAATAAATCGCCAAATACTGCTTTAGAGTTTTTATAAGTAAACACTTCACTAAAATGACCTTCAGTAACAACTAACTTACCTACATTTTTTATTTGCTCTTGTATTAAAGCAGAGTTCTCTTGAAGCGTAATTTTCTCTTCTTGCTTATCTCCACAGTACTTAAAAGTGAATAGTACAGTTAAAGTAATAATGACGCCAAATAGTATTTTTCGCATCCGTAAATTTAATGAAAATACCTTTCAAAGCACATTAAACAAAGGGTTTTTAAATCCTATTTTTTTGCTATACATCGTATTTCAAAGTGAATTATCCATAAAAAATGCAAAACGTCTTAGATATTCTAAAACTCATTATTTAGTTTTTAACTTAGTCCTATAATATGCTAATATTCTTGTGTGAAAGCTGAATATTTAAACCCTCAAATTTTAAAAAGCTAATATTATGATTAAATCCATTTCTACCCTACTAATTCTATTTTCGACCTTAATTATTAATGGCCAGAACGCCATATTGTTAAAAAACTTTAATCCCAAAGCTCAAGATCTTGAACACACATTAAATGCTACAAAAGACAGCTTAATATTAGGTTATGAAAAATCCATATTAAATGTTGAAATCTTCAATGAAGATTACGAAAAAAAGATTACAGTTGAGGATACAGAAACACAAATCTCTTTAAGTGATTTACCTGCAGGCAAGTTTGTTGTCCATGCAAAATTAGAAGATAAAATTATTGTTATGGGCATATTAAAACGCGAGCGTATCAATGACGCTGACAATTCTAATATGTTGTTAGATAAGGGTGATATTGCAGAAGGAAAAGGTATGATGTTAGATGAAAGTTTAAATCTAATAAAGAATTCTCCTAAGCAAAGTATAGAATTTATTTTAACACGTGGAAAACCCCATAAGCAAGCTACTAAAAAGCGAAAATTCTATTGGATATCATTTAAGATTAATAATGAAAGTGGTTCTGTTAGAACAATGCGATTAGCAGATCAGAAATCTGTTGATAAACTTATCTCAAGGAATAAAAAAGAACACGCAAGCCCTTCGGGAAAAATAAATGAGCTAATTGTTTGGGAAGTTTATAATACCTCTAAATTTATGGAGCTGCAGATGTCTAATCCTGAATTTATTAAATCTATAACTTCAGAGTTTTTTAATGTTACACCTTACTACAAATCTGTAAATAGTTCAGAGAATATATAAGTCATTTTATTGTAGTTTTTTGACTAAATAAATCATAAAAATTCCTCAAAGTAGAATCTGTTTTATTGTTTTAGCTAACTTAGTGCTACTAAGTAGCAATTAATAATGAAAACAACTTTAATAAAGCAGATACTTCTTTCTGTAATAACTAGCATCACCTTTTTAGCTTGCAAAAATACTCCTAATGTAGATTTTGATTTAGAAAAAGAGCAAATTTTAAAACTTCATAATGCACAACGCAATTATCACTTTAACAAAGATTCTATTGCATTTGCCAATCAGTTATCGGACCAGTTTATTTCTGTAAATAAAGGGAAGATTAGTTCTCCAAAACAAAGCGAAACTATTTCTAGATATCATGGTTATTTCTCTAGTGTAGAGTTTTTAAAATGGGATGATGTTTCTAAACCTATTATTAAATTCTCTGACGATGGCAGTATGGCTTACACCATAGTAGATAAAATTGTGACAGTAACTCATAAAGATGAAGAAGGAAATACTGTAGAAGGAAAAACCCATTTTGCTTGGACCGCTATTTACAAAAAACACGGAAACGAATGGAAGATAGATTGTGTTACATCTACAAATAAACCCATTAAAGATTGAAAACTGCACGATATATATTATTCATTCTTATATACTTAAGCTGTGGTTCTCCTAAACCGCAAAAACTTGAAAAAACAACCCAAAAAGAAATAACTATTTTATTTATAGGCAACAGTCTTACTTACACAAACAACCTGCCAGAACTTGTGAAAAAAGCCGCCAAAGAAAAAGAAATATCTATTAAAACAAAATTAATAGCGTTCCCAAACTATGCAATATTAGACCACTGGAATGATGGCAATGTGCAAAAAGAAATAAAATCGAAGAACTATGATTTTGTAATTCTTCAGCAAGGTCCATCTTCCCAAACTTTTGGCAAGCAAATTCTTTTAGATTATGGCAAAAAATACAGTGCATTATGTAAAGAAAACACAGCAAAGCTTTGCTATTTTATGGTTTGGCCTTCTCGGAGATATTACAGCACTTTTGACAAAGTGATTAAAAACCATAAAGAAGCCGCACTACAAAATGATGCAATTTTATTACCAGTGGGAGAAGTCTGGAAAACATATTTTGACACTAAGAACAACTTTGACTACTACTCGCCTGACGGCTTTCATCCATCTTTAATGGGAAGCCAAGTTGCTGCTAATGTTATTGTAGAATATTTATTCGAAAAATAAATTAATATCTTTATACATGGCTTACGATGAACATTTGGGAGATAGAATCCGTCAAATTTTAAAATCTAAAACCGTTCCATTTCACGACAAAAAAATGATGGGAGGTTTGGTATTTATGGTCAATGATAAAATGTGCTGTGGCATACATATAGATAAAAAATTTGGAGACAGCTTGCTAATGGCAAAAATTGGTGTTGAAGCCTACGAGCAAGAAATACACAAAGAAGAGTGCTTACCTATGGACTTTACAGGACGACCAATGAAAGGCTACATTTTTGTAACACCAAAAGGTTTTGATATGGACGCTGATTTAGACTATTGGATAGATAAAGCTGTAGGTTATAATAAAACCCTAACCAAATGAAACATAAAGGATTTATAGACATCAACCAGACATTAGACAAAGTTGCGGAGCTCTTTGCGGACCCAAGTAATCTAAAGGAGTACCAAGATGGATTTATTAGAAAAATTCATGTAAGCGGAGATAAAGGGCAAACCGGAGCTATTTCTAAAATGTTTTACAAGCATGGCAAAAACGAAATGGAACTTACCGAAACCATTACGAAAAACGATTTACCACACACTTTTGAAGCCAGCTACTATCATATACACATGGACAATACCATGAAATGTAACTTTACAGCACTAAGCGACAATCAAACCCGTTACGAATACGAGTATGAGTACACACGTATCAATTGGGTAATTCCAAGATTGATGGCAATATTGTTTCCGGGTATGTATAAAAAACCTGCAGAGAAATGGTTACGACAGTTTAAGGCTTTTGCTGAGAAACAGTAAATATGTTACCCAACCCCTTTTTAAGTGGTTATATACAATACAAACAAAAAGTAATAATAAACCACCTAATTAGGTTGTATATCAGCACAAAAAGCTGAAATTATACATACTAACGTTGGCAACAAGCTTGAAAAAAAGCGAACATAAAAGAAATAAAGAACAATTGGAATTGAACGACTTCCAATACTAGGAATAACTAAAAATTAAAAACTAAAGGCAACCATTTAGAATGTATTTACGTCTTTATAATAAAGACACTTTTTAAACTACAAAGACCAAACAAAATGTTAGAAAATCCAAAGGTAAATACCAAAAATTAAACTTGCCGCATTGTGGGCTTCTGTAACTTTCTGTTATTTATATGGAGACTACTTTGAACTTTACACACCAGGTAAAGTAAACAGCTTAATTACAGGTGAAAATGTTTTAGACAGTCCAACGAAATTATTAATAGCATCAATAATTTTGGCAATTTCTTCAATTATGGTTGGAGCGTCAATAATTCTTAAACCAAAAATAAACCGAATTCTAAATATTGTTTTTGGAACCTTGTTTACCCTAATGATGTTACTTATAGGTGTAAATTCAATGACTGAGTGGTATAGTTTTTATGCTTTTCTAGCATTTTTAGAAAGTATTATTACTGCTTTAATCGTTTGGTACGCTTGGAAATGGCCAAAAGAAAAAACAATTTAACTAGGTTTCAAGAAAAAATCACAATAAAAAGTCAAGGAGAGCCTGTTGCCAACAACGTGCATATTTAATTATTTTAGCAATTACCTACTTGGAAAATTCCTTTGGAATTTTCTCGTGTTCGTTTTTGTTTACTAAATTTAGTTGCTAAAACACGTAACTAGCCAAGCACAAACACCTTGATAGTAATATGAAACAAAAAGTATTAAAGAAAATAGAGTTAGATAGTTTTAATAATCGTATTGGACTTGAAATAGGGCTTGCAATTGTAAATTTAGCAAAGAAAAGAAATCAAAATGTAGCAGTTAAAATTGAAAGATTGAATCATTCCATTTTTCTTTTTGTTGACGACAATCTTCCTTCTGATAAGCACCTTTGGTTAAGAAGAAAAGCAAACGTGGCAAAACATTTTGAAGAGAGTTCTTTAAGTGTAAAAAATGATTTGGCTAAAGGAAATATGACATTAGGAAAAACTTTTGCTCTTGACGAAAAAGAATATCTAGCGAAAGGTGGTTCAATTCCAGTTTTCGTTAAAACCGCAGGAATGATAGCAATAATAACAGTTTCTGGATTACACGACGAGGAAGATCATAAAATAATTATTGATGCCTTAAAAAGAAAGTACATTAAATAAAATATGAAAATTCAATATAAAAAGAGGCATCTAAACATAAATCTATTTTTTGGAATTGTATGGTTAATATTTGGGCTCTTGGGAATTTTCACCAAGGAAGAACTTTATTGGACTGACTATGGATGGCTAATCATTTCAATGTTATATTTCACTATTTACTTCTATCAAAAACAGAATAAATACTTATCTATTGAAAATGGTATGCTTAAATTGAATAGCCCATTCGGAAAAAAAATAAAACTGACCGAAATAAAACGAATTAAAAAGTTTGCTGGAGATTATATTATAAAAACTGACAAAACAGAATTGACCATAAGCACACAAATAATAGATCCAAATTCGCTAGTCGAATTAAATACGGAATTGGAAAAATTAAATTTACAATGGAATTAAAAATCGCTTTACTGCTACTTTTATAATTAATTGCCTCTCAATTCTTTCTAAGAATCTAACCTATATTTGTAACTTAAAGCACTAAAACTAACCACAATGAAATCAAAGTTTTCCTTTCTACTTTCAGCAATCATACTATGCTGTGTTTTTACATGTTCTAATTCTAAACAAGACTATGCGACCATGCTTATCTATGGGGGTACAATTTACACAGTAGATTCAACCTCAGCAACTGTTGAAGCTGTAGCAATAAAAAACAATAAAATCCTTTTTGTAGGAAGCTTAGAAGAAGCGGAAGCTTATAAAAACGAACAAACAGAGGTTATAGATTTAAAAGGGAAAACAATGACTCCTGGCTTAATTGAAGGTCATGGTCATTTTATGGGATTAGGTTACAATGAGCTAAATCTAGACCTAATGAACACCACAAGCTATCAAGCTATTGTTGATGCTGTAGCTGAACGTGTTAAAACAGCTAAACCTGGCGAATGGATTACAGGAAGAGGTTGGCATCAAAGTAAATGGGATAGTATGCCTGCAGAAATTGTTCATGGATTTCAAACACATCATTTACTAAGTTCTATATCCCCAAATAACCCTGTTTATTTAAGACATGCTAGTGGGCACGCAGGCTTTGCTAACGCTAAAGCTATGGAAGTTGCTGGTTTACAAAGTTTAGTTTTAGATGGTATTAAAGAGTTTGATGTTGAAGGTGGTGAAGTTCTCGTAGATGCATCTGGAAGACCAACAGGTGTTTTTAATGAGCGTGCTCAAGGTTTAATTACGCAGCACATTCCAGAAAAAACACCAGAAACAGATATTAAAGCCTTTGAGCTTGCAGTTGAAGCCTGTCATAAAAATGGCATTACAAGTTTTCATGATGCAGGAATTGGTAAAGAGACCATTGATCATTTTAACAAAATGAAGTCAGAAGGCAAGATGAACACACGAATTTATGCCATGTTAACCGGATGGGACGAAAACTTGCTCAACGATTGGTATAAAAAAGGTATAATGGTAGATGAAGATCATCTGTTTACGATTAGATCTGTAAAATTAAACTGTGATGGAGCATTAGGTTCTAGAGGAGCGTGGCTTTTAGAACCTTATACAGATAGACCAGATCATTTTGGGCATGAAACCTTACCTATGGATTTTGTAAAGAAAACAGCTTTAAATGGACTTCAAAATGGTTTTCAGGTGTGTGCTCATGCTATAGGTGATCGTGCTAACAGAGAAATTCTAGACCGTTATGAAGCAGCATTTAAAGAATTACCTGAATCAACCTCTAACCATAGATTTAGAATAGAACATGCGCAGCACTTACACCCTGATGATATTCCTCGCTTTGCAGAATTACAAGTTATACCAGCAATGCAAGCTGTACATATGTCTTCAGACAGACCTTGGGCAATTGATCGCTTAGGCGAAAAGCGCATAAAAGAAGGTGCTTATATGTGGCAAGATTTATTACAAAGTGGTGTTCCTATAGTTAATGGAACTGATGTCCCTGTTGAACCTTTAAACCCAATAGCTAGCTTTTATGCCAGTGTAAGCCGAAAAACTTTAAAAGGTATACCAGAAGGTGGTTATGAGCCAGAACAGAAAATGACCAGAGCACAGGCTTTAAAGTCATATACTTTAGATGCAGCTTATGGTGCTTTTGAAGAAGCTATTAAAGGATCAATAAGTGTTGGCAAGTTAGCTGATTTTACAATTTACAATCAAGATCTAATGACTGTTGCTGAAAATAAACTTTTAGACACCAAAATTGTCATGACTATTTTTGATGGTAAAGTGGTGTATACGATGAAATAATTATGATCTATTAAGTATACTAGCTATTATGATGGAGATTCAAATTAGAAAATTGCAACCCAACGAATCAAACTCATATAGAGCATTGAGGTTACAATGTCTAAAAAATTACCCAATGCATTTCACATCTAATTACCTTGATGAACAAGCAAAGGAAAAGCTTTTTTTTCAAAATAACATAGAGCAATCTGACCAAAACAATTTTGTTATTGGTGCATTTAGGAATACTAATTTAGTGGGTATTTCTGGATTTAATCGTTATGACAGTACTAAAATAGAACACAAAGGCAGAATCATTCAAGTATATGTAAACCCAGATTATCAAAGACAACAGATTGGTTATAGGCTTATAAAATATACCATAGATGAAGCTTTTAAAATAAATGCTATAGAGCAAATAGAAATTGATGTTATAACAAGTAATTCTAATGCAGAAAAGCTATACAAAAAAATAGGTTTTACAGAATACGGCATTCAAAAGAATTTCATGAAAGTAAATAACACCTATTATGACCATAAAATGATGATGCTATTTAAAAAGCAATATATAAATCATATTAATTAAATAGAACAGCGTTAAACATAAGAAAACAGGGATTACTTTCATGTCTCTAAATCGCTGATCTTCAGGTTTAAATTTTCTTTTAAACCCTGTTTTTTGTTTTATATCGAACCCCAAAGCACATTAACCAAAAAAAAGTGCAAAACATCTTAATTTTATAATTAATGGAATAAATGCTTATAAATTTGTAGGGTAAACAGTACATATTCTTAAATGAAGATTTATTGTTTCGTTTGTTTCCCAAAAACAAAACCTACTTATTATGAGAACATTATGCACTGCCGTATTTTTGCTTTTGACAACACTTTCTTATTGTCAGAAATCTACATTATTACAGAATGTAAATATTAGAGCAAAAGAATTAAAGCATCATTTAAATAAAACTGAAGATAGTCTTATCCTTGTAGGAGAACGTACCATCTATAAGGTTGAAATTTTTAATAAAGATTTTGAACGTACCATTATCGTAAAAGATTCTAAAGTAAAAATTCCATTAAAAGATATTCCCGTAGGGCGATTTGTTGTAGAAGCCGTTTTACCAGATAGACTTGTAGTCATAACACTATTAAGAAACGAATCTCTAAACCAACCTCTTAACAGGCCTATGCCTAGAAGAAAAATATCCCTTTTTGGTGATGCTCCTTTAGCGGCTGCAAAACCTAAAATTACACCAAAAAAGAAAGCAGTTGAGCCTAAGATAGCTGAGGTTGTTAAAAAAGCAAATGTTACTATAAAGAAGCCAACTGTGGCCATTAAAAAAGCCATGGTTATTGATGCTACAGTAATAGATATTAAAAGAAAAGCTATAAGGAAAAAATCAGCAGTAATAGATAACGCATCAGAAGATTCTAATGAAAGAATTATACAATCTTATTGGATTGTATATAAGACAAATAACAGACATAGCTCAGGAAGACAAATGCGATTTGGTGATGAGGCAATGGTTAACAAAATGATATCACACATTAATCTAGACCGAAGAACAATTGCTGGTAGAGATAATGAATTAATAGTATGGGAAGTCTATGATGTTTCAGCATTTTTGAAATACAAAATGAGGCATTCTGAAGATTTTAGTAAGCAAGCAGAATGTTTTAATGCTGTACCATACTTTAAAACAGAAAAAGGTCCATCTGAGCCAGAACCTAAACCTTAGTAATTTTATTTTTTAAGTTCTAACTTCTCGGCGAAATAATCACAGAAATCTTTCATAGTCGCTGTCATTTTTTCGTCTTGAGTTGCTCTTAAAAATGTATCACTCATAGTTACCAAAGTTTGATGAAAAAACAATTTCATTTCATCTACTGGCATATCTTTAGTCCATAAATCTATCTTTAAAGTTTCTTGAGCTTTACTATCCCAAACAGATAACATTACAGCTTTTGCCTCTTCGTTAACAACACCACCATCTTGTGCAGACCAATTCAATTTTTCTGGTACTCGATTTTCATCAAGTTCTACATTTAGCTCTATTTTAGAATGTATAGTTTTAGACATTACTTTTTGGGTTTAAATTTTGATTTTCTAAAAATTTCTTCTGGCTCTTTTTGTAAAATTGTCATTAGATCTTCTCCTGACTTGTCAGCATAAGCTTTAACAATTTGCCAACCTATATATTGTCCTAATCGTCCTGGAGATTCATTATCTAAATCTAAATAAAACTTAGAAAACGGTGCATCTGCAATAAAGCGATTTGGTATCTCACTATCTGTACTATACAATAATTCTTTCTCTACAAAATAACTCCATATCTGGTTTTCGTTAGCCTCTGCCCATTTTATATGGTCTTCAGAATAGCCGATTTTTTCAGCATCAGTTTTAAACGGAATTATAACATCTTTAAAGTAGAGTAATTTTCCAAAATAAACCATTTCATCTAAAAAGGTTTTTCTGTTAGATTGAGATGCGTATTTTTTAGCATACTCATCAGCTAAATTGGCTACGATTTGAGTTTCGTTAAAGTTTTCAGCCAAATATTGAGGAATACCTCCATCTACATAAAATCTGTGGGTATTACCTAAATAATTATCTAGTGCTATCAAAGCAATTGTGTCTGTAACAATGACTTTATTTCTATACTGAACAAAGTTAGTTAATGTCACTACCTTAGGTGTAGAAAACACCTTGTCGTAATATTTAATATGCTGAAACATTTGAGTCAATTCTTTCTCAGTAGTCTTAAAATCTTTAAAGACAGTATTAACCTCTTCTAATATTTCACGCTGTAAAGTGTCATTTAGTCTATTAACCCAAATAGAGTCAGGTGTATGTTTAGAAAATAAATAAGGATAGGTTTGTTTTAAGCCTTGCAAATTACTAGGCTCTGCATTTAATTCTGCTAAATCAAATCGTTCTAAAACAAAGTCTACTTCAATATTTGCAATTTCTTTTTCAATTTTAGAGTCCTCATTACAAGACACAAAGGTTAATCCAAATATTAAAATTAAATAAATTCTTATCTGCATTTGGTAAAACATTTTTAATCCTAACACGTTTCTGTTATTTTTGTTGTGCAAAGGTACACTTCTTTGTTTTAAAATTTCTAAAAAATATGCAAACAGAAAAGGTTGTAAATCATATCGTAGATTGGTTAAAAGATTATGCTACAAAGGCAAGAGTTAATGGTTTTGTTATTGGTATCTCTGGTGGTATAGATTCTGCAGTCACCTCAACACTTTGTGCTAAAACTGGTTTAGACCTTTTGTGTATAGAAATGCCTATTCACCAAGCGGCTAGCCATGTCACTAGAGCACAAGAGCACATTTCGCAATTAAAAAAGCGTTTCCCAAATGTTAAAGACACACGAGTAGATTTAACACCAGTTTTTGAAGAATTTAGAACTGAAGTTAGTTTAGATGGCAAACAAGCAATAGTAGATATGGCATTAGCAAATACTAGAGCGCGCTTAAGGATGACAACACTATATTATCATGCTGGTTTATTGGGTTTACTTGTTGCTGGAACCGGAAATAAGGTTGAAGATTTTGGTGTAGGATTTTATACTAAATATGGAGATGGCGGAGTGGATTTAAGCCCGATAGCAGATTTGATGAAATCTGAAGTTTACGACATAGGCAACTATCTAAAAGTACCAGATTCTATTATGAAAGCCGCTCCAAGTGATGGTTTGTTTGGAGATGCAAGAAGTGATGAAGATCAAATTGGTGCTTCTTATCCTGAATTAGAATGGGCTATGCAAATGAAAGATGAAGGTAAAGCAGCGGAAGACTTTGAGGGCAGAAAGCGTGAAGCTTTTGAAATTTTTATGCGTTACAATAGGGCAAATCAACATAAAATGGTTCCTATACCAATTTGTGAAATTCCTAACAATCTAATGTAATATTTGCTTTTTATCGAATAAATTAGTAAAGACACTTAGTTTTTATTAATTTTACCTAACAAATCTCCACTAATTACTAACCAGCATTTGTTATTATAATAATTAACCCTAACCAAAAAATCAATTATCATGATACGTATTCTGATTGTTGACAGTCATCCTATTGTAAGAACTGGTTTAGAACTATTCTTAAACAGTAAACCAGACTTTAAAGTCATAGGAAATTTAAGTAGCGGCATAGAAATTTTTGAATTTGTAAGACGTAATCAAGTAGATGTAATCATTTCTGAAGTCGATTTACCTGAACTTAATGGTATTACAGCACTAAGAGCCATTAAAAAAGAGAATAAATCTATAAACGTTTTAATGTTTAGCCACCAACCTGAAGAAATTTACGCCATTAGTACACTAAAAGCCGGTGCATCTGGTTATTTAAACAAAACGGCAAATGTAGAAACTATTGAAGCTGCAGTAAGAAAAATTCATTCTGGAGAGGTTTCTCTTAGTGAAAAAATGGATAAGCATTTACGTTACGAGGATACTCGTAAGAGCAGAAGCCGTATGTTTAAAAAACTTTCTACTAGAGAAGTTGAAGTTTTAAAACTACTTTCAATTGGTAGAAAGAACAAAGAGATTGCTCAAGAGTTAGATATTAATGAAAAAACTGTTAGTACATACAAAGCAAGGCTTTTTAAGAAGTTAAATGTAACTAACATCATAGATTTAATTCACCAAGCTAAACATCACAACCTTACTTAGCCACCAACAACTTTACCAAGTTTACGAGACAGTAACATTTTAAGGCCTACGTAATCTTTTACGTCCTCCATTATCGTTCTAGAATCAGAATCTTCTCTTAACGTATCATTTCTGTATTCTTCAACTTTTTGGTCTATTAGATAACACCGTAAACTCAAGATAGTTTGGCTAACTAATTGTGGTACAGAATGCTCTTTTTCTTTAGGTATAATTTGATTACGCTCCCAATCGTGAAGATTATATTTTTCATCTTCCATTAAAATACTAGTTACTGTACTTGCAGATTCTTGATCGAGTTGATTCACAAAATCTTTAGTAGAAAAATTCTCGTCTTGGTTTAATCGGTCTATTATTGAATAATACAGCTCTTTAAATTTTTCATTAGAAAACATCATTTCATCTTCCTGAAGATCTAAGTATATTTTTTCAAACACTCTAGTTTCTTGCATCGTTGGCTCTAGAATTAAATCTCCAGAAACTGCATCTTCTTTTAAAATTAAATCCTCAAATTGTTCTGTTCTATCCCCATAGAGCATCAGTATTTCAATAATCTTTCTTTCGAGTTCGTACTGCACATTAACCTTTTGCTTTGGTTGTGGCTCATTTTTTACAACTTGAAACGCTTTTTGCTCTTGCTTATACTTTTTATTAGTTTCTTCAAAATCTTTCTTACTGATTTGTGCTAAAGTGCTAAACAATACATTCTCACTAATATCCATTATGCGTGCACATTCTTGGATATAAATTTCGCGTTTTATAGAATCTGGTATTTTAGAAATACTATTAACTATTTCTCTAATAGTTTCAGCCTTTTTGATAGGATCATTATTAGCTTCCTTTACTAAAAGTGAGGCTTTAAACTGAATAAAGTCTTTTGCATTATTATTGAGGTATTCGGTAAGCTCTTCTAAAGTATTTGATTTCGCAAAACTATCTGGGTCTTCGCCATCGGGAAACGTACATACCTTAACGTTGACTCCTTGCTCTAAGATTAAATCTATTCCTCGTATTGAAGCTCTTATTCCTGCAGCATCACCATCAAATAATACGGTTATATTATTAGTAAGTCTATTAATTAAACGAATCTGTTCGGCAGACAAAGCTGTACCAGAAGAAGACACCACGTTTTTAATTCCAGCTTGATGAAACTGAATAACATCTGTATAACCTTCTACCAAATAACAATTATCCTCTTTAGCTATACTTTGCTTAGCAAAATATAAACCGTATAAAATTTTGCTCTTATGGTAGATTTCGCTTTCCGGAGAATTAAGGTACTTTGCCGCTTTTTTGTCGTTAACTAAAATACGTCCACCAAAACCAAGGATACGTCCACTCATACTATGAATTGGAAACATGACTCTACCCTTAAATCTATCGAAACGTTTTTGTTCTTTAACTATTGTGAGCCCAGTTTGCTCAAGAAAATCTATATTATAACCTTTACCTAAAGCATCATCTGTAAAGGCTTGCCACTCATCTAAAGCGTAACCCAATTGAAACTTTTTAATAGTCTCTTCAGTAAATCCACGTTCTTTAAAATAGCTTAGACCAATGGCTTTTCCTTGATCCGTTTTGTGCAATATTTTCTGAAAATACTCATTCGCATACTCACTCACTAAATACAAACTTTCTCTTGCATTTTGCTGTGCTTTTTCTTCGTCTGTACGTTCCGTTTCCTCTATCTCTATATTGTACTTTTTTGCTAAATATTTAATAGCTTCTGGATAGGTGAAATGCTCGTGTTCCATTAAAAATGTTACTGCATTTCCACCTTTACCGCTAGAGAAATCTTTCCAAATTTGTTTTACAGGCGAAACCATAAAACTAGGAGAACGCTCATCACTAAATGGACTTAAGCCTTTAAAGTTGCTACCCGATTTTTTGAGTTGTACAAAATCACCAATCACCTCCTCTACGCGAGCGGTTTCAAATACTTGTGCTATGGTGTTTTGTGAAATCAAGAATTAGAATTTTAGCAAGTTTGTAAATTTAAGATAAAACATCTTGTATTAAAAATTAATACAAAAAAGTAATTTGACTTTCTCTTATCTAACGCTAAACGAAATTCAAAAAAAGCCTTAATCTATATGAACAGATTAAGGCTTTTAACACTCAAAAATTGACTGGTCTAGTCCATATCAAATCGAACTCCGACTGAAATATTATTTTGATCTATAGCTTGGTCTTTAAATAATGGGTTAAGATCGTATTTTACATATAAAGCAACTTCACCAAATGCTACGTAGCCACTTAAACCATAAACAAACTCACTAACTTCAAAACCGCCTCGCTGCTTATCCTTAATTCGGTTACCATCTTCTTTATACTTTAGCTTTTGCATGCTACCAATATTTAAACCTGCATAACCACCTATACCTACTTTAATTTTATTGTAAGTTGAATATCTAAAATACTTTTCTTTTTCAATCTTTTTAGACGGACCAAATTCTATATGTAAAGGGAATACTAGATTTGTTGTTCTAAATTTTGCCTTGTTCAAATCTGAAGGAAATTCTTGCAATGAAATATCACCATCTGTATTCACTAAAAAGTTATTATCCTTAATATCAAACTTGTTCCATTGAAAAGAGAAACCATACTTTAATCTCCAAAAGTTTGTATTGTCAAAAATTCTTGTTTTCCAAGCATATCCTAATTCAATAAAACCAGAACCCCCTATTTTATATGGCGAATCATCTAAATTTTGACCATCTATTAATGCATTATTAAATCCAACAGCAAAGACAATATCTTCAGTTGTTCTTCTGTCATATTTTCTAGGCTTATCCTTAGATTTTTCACCTAAGTATATAAAACTTTCTTTTTCATCTTTACCCCTTCCAATTCTAAACACAAATCCATCGTCACCTGAATCATATCTTCTATATTGATATGCATCATAGCCATTTCTTCTTAATAGTTCAATTTGTTTGTCTATTATTTCTGTTCGATTTTCTATGTTCAGAGCTGCTTTCTTCGCAGCTTCTTTTTTTAAATTCTCTGCTTCTTCAGCGGTAATCTCTTTTTTATCTAAGCGTTTATTAATCTTAGATATTTTTAATTTTAAAATATCTCTTTCTTGATCTTCAATTTTAGATTTATCTTCCTCTAGCACGCTAATTTTCTTATCCAATTTCTCTTTTTTAACTGAGTCCAATTCTTTGCTTTGTCCTTGTACAGTAGCAAATGTTAGTGATATTACTAAATAGACTACTAATCTTGTAATTGTGTTCATAACTGTTCGTTTTTTGATGATTTATATTTATTTGATTTGATTCTAGTTTTAATTGTTACGGTCCGCAACTGCTGTTTTTACGGTTTTATAACTATCTTTAAGTGCATCAAACACTTTACTTCTAAAGGATTGTCCCATATCGTCTTCTACACTCATTAGTAAAGCATTTGCATCAACGGTTTTAGATGTTTCTTTCTGTAACTTATCCTTAAACAACTCTTTACTTGCCACTTTTAATAATGAATCTATTTCTCTGTCCGTAACTGTTGTGTTTTCAGTTTTTATTTTAGTTATTGCTTTTGCAACTGCCTCTTTCATTTCTACTTTATTCAATAGTTCATTAGCTTTTTCACTAATTAGATTGTCTTGTTTTAAGCCGTCATTTTTAACACTTATATTGTTTTGCTCTGCGAGTTTAGTTTGAGCTTTTTGTTTTTTATTAATTACCTTTTTATAATCTATAATTTGTGGCTCTTTAGTAATTAATGAGTTATTTTTTTCGCTATCCACATTATCTTCTTCACTTGCTAATTCAATAGATTCAGTAGCGTTTAGTTTTTGTGCTTCAGCTTCTATCTGTTGCTCTTTTACTTTATCTTGAACTATTTGTGGTGTGGCCTCAGTAGATTGATTACCTCTAAAAAACTGTGTAGATATTGCTATCATAATAATAATGCCTGCTGCAATACTCAACCACCAAAAGATCGAGTTTTTAGATGTCTTCTCTTCTGCATCTAAACGATCGGATAGTTTTGACCAACCATCTGATGATGGTGACAAGCTACGTTTTTCGAGTTTGTCTTTTATATTTTCTTCAAATTTAATTGGTGCCATAACTGCTGTTATTTAATTCTTTTATTTTCTTCTGAAGCATTTGTCGTGCTTTAAATAATTGCGACTTTGATGTGCCCTCAGAGATGTTTAGTAATTCTGCTATTTCAAAATGTTTGTAGCCCTCTATGGCATACATTACAAATACCATTCTGTAACCTTCAGGTAAACTATCAATGAGTTGTTGAATCTCAGCAACTTCAATATTAGTTTTAATGTTATTAGAGTAATCATGCTCTAAATAATCATCTTCAGTAGCAAATTCAATATTTTTTTTCTGTCTTAAATACGAAATGGCTTCTCTTACCATTATTCGTCTTATCCAACCCTCAAAACTACCTTCATTTTTAAATGTCTTTAGGTATTTAAACACTTTAAAGAATCCGTTTAGCATTACTTCTTCTGCCTGGTGTACATCCTTAATATAATACCTACAAACACTCAACATTTTTGGTGCGTGTAACTCGTACAATACGTGCTGTGCTTCGCGATTTTGTTTCACGGCTCTTTGTATGAGTTTAGTTTCGTTTTTATGAAGTTGAATAACTCTCATTCTGTTGTTTACATTCCGATAGCTATGCGAAAGCGTTTCTATTTATAAAGACGCAATTTTGTTACCAAGGGTTGTCTGGAAAGTGAAAAATAATTAAAATATTTTTTAACTATCTGATTACAAGTATTTTAAAATTTATTTTTTTCTATCTATTACGTAATCTACCATAAGTTTTAGAGAAGCTTTATAAGCAGATTCAGGGTACTTAGATAAAATAGCTAGTGCTTCTTCTTGAAAAGCTTTCATTTTAGATACTGCGTAATCTAAGCCTCCATTAGACTTTACAAAAGCTATAACCTCTTTTACACGTTTTTTATCCTTGTTATGGTTTTTAACGGAATTGATAAGCCAAGACTTTTCTTTTTTAGAACAGTTATTAAGTACATGTATAAGAGGTAAGGTCATTTTTTGTTCTTTAATGTCAATACCTGTAGGCTTACCAATAGCTTCTTCACCATAATCAAACAAATCATCTTTTATCTGAAAAGCCATACCAATCAATTCTCCAAATTTTCGCATACTTTCTACCTCAGGTGAGTTCGGTTTTACAGAAGCTGCACCAAGACTACAACAAGCTGCAATCAATGTTGCTGTTTTTTGTCTTATAATATCGTAATAGACGGCTTCTGTAATATCTAATTGTCTAGCTTTTTCTATTTGAAGTAATTCTCCTTCGCTCATTTCGCGAACGGCTACTGAGATAATTTTTAATAAATCAAAATCATTATTATCTATTGAAAGTAGTAAACCTTTAGATAGTAAATAATCGCCAATAAGGACCGCAATTTTGTTTTTCCATAATGCATTTATAGAAAAGAAACCACGTCTTCGGTTACTATCATCAACCACGTCATCATGAACCAAAGTCGCTGTATGAATTAACTCAATAACCGAAGCACCTCTATATGTACGTTCACTAACCTCACCATTATTCATCATTTTGGCAACCAAAAACACAAACATTGGTCGCATTTGCTTACCCTTACGATTTACAATATAGTGCGTAATACGATTAAGTAATGCCACTTTACTAGCCATAGAGAGCTGAAACTTTTGCTCAAAAAGTTCCATTTCATAAGCTATAGGCTGTTTTATTTGTTCGGTTATTTTCATTTTAAAGGATAAATGTCTAACTATTTTGTAAAATCACAAAGTAAAATCACCCTAATATTACTAAAAGCTTAATTAATAATGCATTAACACTTTTAACAGATAAATATTTGTAACTTGAATACTATTAATCAATACATTGAACTTATGAAAAAAATTACTTTATTATTTACATGCTTAGCTATGAGCTTGTATATTTTCCCTCAACAAACTATTTCTTTTGAATCCTCAGAAGGTTACACTACGGGGAATATTAACGCTCAAAATAGTTGGGAAACAACAGGTGATGGAGGAGGTGGTTTCATAACAAATCAAGTTGTGAGTAATGAACAGGCTACAAATGGCACAATATCTTTAAAAATTGATAAAGAGCCTGCTTTCGGTGGTCAATCTTCACCTTTTGTAGGTGCATTTTATAATTATGCTACTGCTGTTCCATATGCAAATGCTGTTTTTTCAGCTGATATGTATATTGACACCTTTGATTCAGCTAATACATCAGATTATCTTTTTGGATTAGTAAATACAACAGCCGGCTCATTTATAACTTATATTAGATTCACTTTTGAAGGAAACATTTCTGTATTAGTTGATGATGGGATAGGTGGAGTCACTGTTGAAGATACAACAATAGATTGGACTCCTTTGACTTGGTTTAATGTTCGTATGGAACTCAACAATAATAGTATTGAGTTTTTTATTGATAATGTTTCAATTTATCAAGGTACTGTTGCAACCACAAATACAGACATAGAGCAAATAAGGTTTGCTCATGATAATTATGCTGGTTTTGCTCATGTAGATAATTTTAGAACTAATGATGAACCATTATCGGTTAACGAATTTGATAAGAGCACAATTACACATCATTACAATAAGGATTCTAAAACACTTAACTTAAAATCTTCTGATTTACCAATATCTGGTATTGAGGTATATTCTATCTTAGGGCAAAATGTGATATCAAAATCATTAAATCACACTAATGAGTCTCTAAATGTTTCTTCGTTAAATGACGGAGTCTATTTAGTAAAAATAAATATCAATGGTAATTCTAAAACCATTAGGTTTGTTAAGAATTAACGCATTATATAGAATTTAAAAAAGCGGCAATATGCCGCTTTTTTTTATACAACTCTAGAATAAGTTTATTAGTTTTTAATAAATCTCTGTGTTTGAGTTTTACCATCTAAGGACACTATATCTATTATATACAAACCAGATTTAAGATTAGTTATATCAAACTCATTAGACTCACTAAAATTAGAGTTTTTAGTAAGAACCACTTGTCCTAAATTATTAAATATATTAACCTTCTTTATAGATATATCGGTTTTTAAAGTTATAATATCATTAGCAGGGTTAGGAAATAAACTAATTGTACTCGCTTCAAATTCTGACTCATCTACACTTAATAAAGTGTCAGATGATGAAGCTGTGGATTTATAATCATCAAAAACATAATCCATTGCAGAATTATTAGCAGGTATTGCAGGTGGTCCTACTACTGCCGCAGTTCCAAAACTTAGAAAATCTATTTCTGTTGGAACCATACCTGTAATTACAACAGCTGAATTACTTACTGTAGCTGATGTATCATTGAAACTTGTTTTCCACCTTACTTGACCAGTAACAGAATCGTAAGAGAAACCCATTGTATACCAAGTATTTGGGTCAAGTATTAAATCAGTATTAGTTGGACCTAGATTTACTATAAAATTCCCTGTATTTCCTCCACTAGTAAAACGGCCTAAACCATAAAGCTCTCTGGTCTGAGGATCATACTCTAAGCCAGCAATTGTAACATTATTTCCTCCACTAGTCCCAAAGACAATAGCTCTGAAAGGTGTTCTACTTGTTGTTGCACTACCAGTAAAGAAAGAGTATTCTACTTCTACAATATCATTTCCAGAAGTTCTTCCTGTCCATTCAGAAGCAATAGATTTGAATATGAATCGCACTCCTTTATCACCATTTGGAGTAGTCATTTGCGCTCCTTGAGTTCCATTATTCCCCGAAGTCACAATCTGAAAATTAGAAGCGGCTGCATTAGTTGTAGTTGTTGGATCAGTACCATTATTAGCCGCTATGCTAAAACCACCTTGACCGGCTGTAGCTCCAGTTAAGTCTGTGCCTATATCTCCTAAAGTCAAGGCATTAAAATTCTCAGAATCCAAGGTCTGAGAGAAAGCTGTTAAACTAAGCGCAAATAATACGCTAAAAAATAATTTTGTTTTCATAATAATCTTTTTTTTGTTCATCATCTTAAATCTAAGATTTTTCTTTCAAAAAAAAGAATGAAAATCAACTTTTATTTGCCAACTGTCCACAAGCAGCATCAATATCCTTACCTCTACTTCGTCTCACTGTAACAGTAATATTGTTAGCCTCTAAAACATTGACGTACATATCTAAAGCTTTTGAATTGGCTTGTTGAAACTCGCCATCATCAATTGGATTGTACTCTATTAGATTAACTTTACTTGGAGCAAATTTGCAAAACTCAACTAAAGCATCTACATCTTTTCGTTTATCATTAATACCGTCCCAAACCACATATTCGTATGTTATTCTATTTTTTGTTGCCGCATACCAGTATTGTAATGCTTCTCTTAAATCGTTTAAGGGAAACGTTGCATTAAAAGGCATTATTGAAGTCCTAACATCATCAATAGCAGAATGCAATGATACAGCGAGTTTAAACTTCACCTTATCATCTGCCATTTTCTTAATCATTTTTGGCACTCCAGACGTTGATACCACAATTCGCTTAGGTGACATACCCAAACCTTCTGGTGACGTGATTTTATCTATGGCCTTTAGTACATTATTATAATTCATGAGTGGTTCTCCCATTCCCATAAACACTATATTACTTAATGGTCTGTTATGATACAATCTGCTTTCATTATCTATAGCAACGACTTGGTCGTAGATTTCATCTGGATTAAGGTTTCGCATTCGCTTTAACCTCGCTGTTGCACAAAACTTACAATCTAAACTACAGCCCACTTGAGAAGATACACAGGCCGTTGTACGCGTTGCTGTTGGAATTAAAACTGATTCTACGATTAAATCATCATGAAGCCTTACAGCATTTTTAATTGTACCATCAGAACTACGTTGCATCTGATCTACTTTAATGTGATTGATTACAAAATTAGCTTCAAGCATTTGTCGAGTCTCCAATGATATATTAGTCATATCCTCAAAACTATGTGCTGACTTTTGCCACAACCATTCGTAAACCTGATTACCTCTAAATGCTTTATCCCCTTGCTTGACAAAAAAATCTCTAAGCTGTTCTTTGGTTAAAGCTCGTATGTCTTTCTTCTTCACTTCCATTTGATGTAAAAGTACTTAAATGAATTTGGTTTTCTCTTAGAATAAAAAAGCCTCAATTAAGAGGCTTATATATTAATTATTTATTTGTGCTTAGATAATTAGCATCGCATCACCATAAGAATAGAATTTATACTTTTCTTTTACGGCTTCTTCGTAAGCTTTTTTCATAAAATCGTGACCTGCAAATGCAGATGTCATCATTAATAATGTAGATTTTGGTGTATGGAAATTTGTGATCATACAATTAGCAATACTAAAATCGTAAGGAGGAAAAATAAATTTATTAGTCCAACCCTCAAATTCATTTAATCTTCCATTTGATGATACCGAGCTTTCTATTGTACGCATTGATGTTGTACCAACAGCGCATACACGTCTTTTGGTTTCAATTCCTTTATTTACAATATCTGCTGCTCTTGGCGTAATCACAATTTCTTCACTATCCATTTTGTGCTTAGATAAATCTTCAACCTCTACAGGATTAAAAGTTCCTAAACCAACATGTAAAGTTACTTCAGCCATTTCTACACCTTTAATTTCTAAACGCTTAAGTAAATGCTTAGAAAAGTGCAAACCTGCTGTTGGTGCTGCTACTGCCCCTTCATTTTTTGCAAATATGGTTTGGTAACGTTCCTCATCTTCTGGCTCTACATCTCTTTTAATATATTTTGGAAGTGGAGTCTCTCCTAAATCAGTTAATTTTCTTCTGAAATCCGTATAAGATCCATCGTAAAGAAAACGTAAAGTACGACCTCTAGAGGTTGTATTATCAATTACTTCTGCTACCAAAGTTTCATCTTCCCCAAAGTATAATTTGTTACCTATTCTTATTTTACGTGCAGGGTCTACTAATACATCCCAAAGACGCTGATCCTGGTTTAATTCGCGTAATAAAAAAACTTCGATACGTGCACCAGTTTTTTCCTTATTTCCGTATAAACGTGCAGGAAAAACCTTTGTATTATTTAAAATCATCACATCACCTTCATCAAAATAATCGATAATGTCTTTAAATTGTTTGTGTTCAATAGTTTGTTTTTCTCTATTAAGAACCATCAATCTTGCTTCGTCCCTATGTTCTGAAGGGTGTTCGGCTAATAAATCTTCTGGAAGATCAAAACTAAAGTGTGATAATTTCATGTGCTAATGTTTATTGTTATAAGTCGGTTACATGGAACATTTTTTTAGTATTTATACTTTAATGAGTATATAAACTATGAATGTTTCATGTATAAATTTTTATTTTTTAACGAAGTTGCAAATATACAATCTCAAGATAGGCCTTGTCAAGTAAATGGGTGTTTATTTTAACTTAAACCCAATAGTGGTTAAATCTCCCCAAAATTGTGGATACGACTTACTTACTACATCAGCTTTTTTTATAGTCAAATCAGTTTTTAAACCTAAAGGCGCAAAAGCCATAGCCATTCTATGGTCTTTGTAAGTATCGATTGAGATGTTAGTTTTAATCGTATTAGATGCTTTTACGCGTAATGAATCTTCTGTAATTATAACTTCAGCACCTAATTTTTCTAATTCGGTTTTAAGTGCGACTAAACGATCTGTTTCCTTAATTTTTAGTGTGTGTAATCCTGTCATATAACATTCCACACCTAATCCAAAAGCAGTTACAGCAATAGTTTGTGCTATATCTGGCGCATCGCTTAAGTGAAATACTAAGCCAGAAACTTTAACATCACCTGTTTTTACTAAGCGGATACTAAGCGAATTGAAATGTGTATCGACACCAAAGTTTTGATAGATTTTTGCTAACACAGAATCGCCCTGTAGACTTTCCTTTTTGTAAGATGATATGGTAATTTCAGTTCCAACTTCACTTAAAGCAATAATACTAAAAAAATAAGATGCAGATGACCAATCTGACTCAACAACTAAAGTTTGAGGTTTTAGTTCTAAAATATTGGGTTTAACTTCAATTTTATTGTCAACAAAACTGGTTTCAACACCAATTTCATTAAGCAAACTTAATGTCATTTTAATGTATGGTACTGATGTTATTTTACCATTTAAGGTAAGTTCTAAACCATCTTCTAATTTTGAAGCTATAAGTAAAAGTGCTGAAATGTATTGACTACTTACATTAGCTTCTAAAGTAACTTTGTTTTTGCTTAGTTTTTTTCCAACTATTTTTAAGGGAGGGAAACCTTCATTCTCTAGATATGAAATATCAGCACCTAAGACTCTTAAAGCTTCTACTAAAATCTTTATTGGTCGCTCTTTCATACGAGAAGAACCTGTGATAACAACCTCCTCATCTTCTTGTATAGATAAATATGCTGTAAGGAATCGCATGGCTGTACCAGCATGATGAATATCAACGATTGACTCTTTTGATTTTAATGCTTTTTGCATTAACACAGAGTCATCTGAATTAGAAAGGTTTTCTATTAAAATTTCGGGATACAACGCTTGTAATAATAACAAACGGTTAGACTCACTTTTTGACCCTGTTATTTTAACATTTTCAAAATTAATAAGCTTAGATTTTTGGATACTAATGTCCATGAAAAATTTCTGTAAAAATGAATTACAAATTTACTTTAATTTCTCATTATTATGATGTCTATCGTGATCGCGTTTAGCTTTTTTATTTAATTTTTTATCAAAAGCATCTTGTAAATCTATTCCGGTTTGGTTGGCAAGGCACAAAACGACAAACATAACATCGGCCAATTCCTCTCCTAAATCCTTATCCTTATCACTTTCTTTTTCACTCTGCTCACCATAACGTCTAGCAATAATACGAGCAACTTCTCCAACCTCTTCTGTAAGTTGTGCCATATTGGTAAGTTCATTGAAGTAGCGTACTCCATGTTCTTTAATCCAATTATCAACTTCTTTTTGTGCATTTTTAATATCCATAACTAAGCTTTTGTTAATACTATTTGTTCTGCTTGCTTCTCTATTGTTTTATTAAAAAACTCTTTAAAATCCTTATAATCTATGGGTTGTATAATAGGATTATTTATTTCTAACTGAACACTGAGTTGTAAATACTTTCCATTTACTTTTGCAACATAAGTAAACTTTGCTTCACCCCCCTTATATTCCATTGCCCCACTCTCTGGTAAAGATTCAACTTTATAACCTTCAGGCAACATAATATTCACTTTATATTTATCTGCAAAAGGTATCACAAAATCTATAGGGTATTTACGCTCTTCTAATTTAAATGGACTCTCTTTAGTTGCTAAAAAGAATAAAGGAGAGAAATACAACTTGTCTCCTATCTCATCTACTCCATCTGACAAAACATAAGTATAGGTTACCATTACTGGTTTATCAACCTCTTCTTTATTCAAATATTCTAAATCACTAACTTCAATATCACCTTTTTCAGACTCAATAGATCTAAGATGCTCTTCATTATTTAAATCAGCATATTCTTTTCTATAATTATAAGCCGCATAAGATGTCATACTCCTCCTTACTTTACCCGATACAGAAGCATCTTTATTTATTTTTATAACTATCGAAGATGCTTTAATGGATTTTGTCCTTGTACTTAAATTAACCCATTTATGAGTTCCATCATCTAAAATCACTAATCCTTGCCAATTCAAAACTCTTTCAGGGAGTAAAAGGTTAGGAGCTAGTCTCTCAGTAGCATCCAGCAATATATTATTACCATTAACTTCTACCATGCATATAACATAATTAAGCCCATCATCTGTAGGAAATAATGGAACTCCATTATTTCTTGTACTAATTAAAACTGGATTAGCGTTGAAACCTCGGGAACGCAACATAGATACTGCTAACAAATTAATATCTGCTACATTCCCTTCACCTTTTAAGTATGCTTCCCTTACTCCCTTCTGAGCATATCTTCCATAAAAACCATTCCATTTTACTTTCGATTTTATAAAAGTCTCTATTTTGTCTATTATTTCCGCCTCTTTATTGACTTCGTTTAATAATATATTTAATTCTTTTTTATAAACTGATTTCTTCTTCGCCTGCTCTCCAAACCATTTGTTTTCTGAAAAATCTTTAGATATCTTTTCCCAACTGGCTGAAATATCTCTAGACAATCCTCCAGAATTTGTTAAAGTTCCAGCAATTTCAAAACCTAAAGTGGCTTTATAATTATTAATATTACCTGAAAAAGGTTCTTTTTTTAAAGCAGGTATATTATTTTCAGTGATTTTGACCACACGATCATAATTAGTTTGAAACCCTTTATTATTAGATAAACCAGGATATTCTATCGTGGGTTGATAATTAGATTTTGGGTTTAAGATTTTATTATACTTTAAATTTTTATGGGTTGATATATATACATCTAATATTTTAACAGGTATAGTAAATTGCAATTCAACATCATCTATGCTATAAAAAGGTGAACTTACAGAATATTTATAATCTACAATCGACATCTTTTTAACATTTGGAAATGTAAATGAAATCGATTTTAAGTTCTTTGTTATTTTTTCTTCAAAAATTCCACTTTTATCTAAACTCTTTTTTTCAACTTCACCATTAATTAAATTATACGTAGCTCCTTCTAAGTTTTTGATTTTTTCTTCGTTATAATCATTATGAAAAAGTATTATTTTATCAGTAGCCCAACTAAATCCGTCATTATTATAGATTTTCACTCTAACATGAACATCTCTTTTCTGAATCCACTTAACACCATTATAACTAAAATTAATAGTTTCTTTACGATACAAAATAGTTGCATTTGCTGTGGAATCTTGAGGATTAAAAGCTTCCTTTAACTCTGTCTTTGTTACCTTTCCAAATTCTATGTCCTGAGAATTACCAAGAAAGAACGAAACTATCAAAATTGATGCTAATATTTTTTTCATCTTAATAAGATTAAGCTTTAATAAGTACAATTTGCTCAGCTTGCTTCTCTATTGTTTTATTAAAAAACTCTTTAAAATCCTTATAATCTATGGGTTGTATAATAGGATTATTTATTTCTAATTGCACACTGAGTTGTAAATACTTTCCATTCACTTTAGCAACATAAGTAAACTTAACTTCACCTCCTTTAAACTCCATTGCGCCATTTTCTGGTAAAGACTCTACTTTATAGCCTTCAGGCAACATGATATTCACTTTATACTTATCCGCAAAAGGTATCACAAAATCTATAGGATATTTACGTTCTTCTAATTTAAATGGACTCTCTTTAGTGGCTAAAAAGAATAAAGGAGAGAAATACAATTTATCACCGATCTCATCTACTCCATCAGACAATTCGTAATCGTAAGTTATTTTTACTGGTTTACTAATATCTTTATCATTCTCGTAAATTAATTCACTAATCTCTACATCTCCTTTACCTGTTTCAAGGGATTTAATATGATCATCCATACTAAGATTGGTATATTTTTTTCTATAATTTAATGCTAGGTAAGAGGTATAGTTTTTTCTCACTTTACCTGTAATGGTCAAATCCTCATTCATCTTAACATTTAACATTGTAGATTCTACGGATTTTTTGTTAGACTTTATATTAACCCATCTCGATGTTTCTTTATCCACAATTACTCTTCCTTGCCAGTTGAGCGCTCGCTCTGGCAATACATTATTAGTGCTATAAGGCTCAGTAGCATCAATTAACATATAATTTGATCCGCTTTGTACCATACAGATAACATAATTAAAGCCTTCCCTTGTCGGAAATAGTGGTACTCCATTATTTCTTGTACTAATTAATACAGGGCTAGCATTAACACCTTTAGAACGTAACATCGCTGTAACTAAAAGGTTAATATCCGCTACATTACCCTCACCTTCTTTATATGCGCTTCTAATACCTTTTTGAGCATATTTACCATAAGTACCATTCCACTTTACTTTAGATTTCACCAAATTTTCTACCAAAAAGGCTTTTTGAAAATCATCTTCTATACCAGTCACTAATGCATTTAAATCATCTTTAAAAAACCCAGATTTAGTTAATTGACCACCAAAATCACTACTCTCGAATATATTTTTTGATACTTTCTCCCAACTAGATGCAAATGACTGCTTTACCACACCTTCAACAGATAAGTAAGCTTCAAATTCCATACTCAACTTAGCTTTGTAATTGTTAATACTACCTGCAAAGGACTCCGCTTTTAATGAAGGGATATTTTCTTCTGAAAATGTAATTACATTATCGTGGTAATCAGTTGTATTTGTACCATAAGTAACTTCACTTTCTGCCAAACCTTTATATTTTGTACCATCACCAGCAACAAGTGTCGGTCTAAAAGTTGTAACATCTTTAGTAGTAGTAATTATTTTTCTTGGGTTTATAGTTTCTTTATAATTTAATACATAAGATGCTTTCGGGTTCAAAAATTTATTATATCTGTACATTTTTGGTGTAGCAACTCTAACATTTAATTTTTTAATAGGAATACTAAATTGTAATTCAATATCATCTATTAATGGAAGTTGAGATGAAATCATATACTTATACTCTAATACAGACCCTTCTTTAACATTAGGCAATGTGAATGTATTAGCTTCATAAAACTCTGACACTTTTTCTTCAAAGACTCCATTGCTTTTTAATTTATCTTTATTAATCTTACCTTTTTCCAAATTATAAGTAAACCCCTTAAGTCCATTAATCTGATCATCACTTCCATTCCCCCCCTTGTATAAAAACACTTTTTTACTTGCCCAATCAAATCCCTCTTTATCATATATTTTAATGCGTACATGCACTTCTCTTTCTTGCATAAACCCTTTGTTTTTAGTATAACTGAATTTTACCGCTTCATTTCTATACAATATAGAGGCGTGTGCAGATGAATCTTGCGGGTGATACTTTTCTTCTAACTCGGCTTTAGAAATTTTACCAAAATCATAATTTTGAGCTTCAATTTGGCTGAGCCATAAAACTAATGTTATAATAAAAAATAGGTTTTTCATAAATAGCGGCTTGTTGATTGTTTAAATTAGGTATACTTGAATTAGAATTGATTATTCTCTTACAAGCACAACTTTAGTTTTATCGTTCTTAACGATTTGCTTTCTAAAATCTCTAAAGGCTTTATAATCTTCTTTTTCGTAATTGCCTTTGTTTAAAATATATGTTCGGGTATATTTTAGCTTATTGCCTTCTAAGGCTTCAATATTAAAATTATAAGAACCAAATTTAGTATCAACCTCCTTACCTTCGGTCATAGCTTCAACCTTTAACCCTTCAGGAATTTGAATTATAAACTCATCTACATCTTTAAACGATCTGTCTATTTTAAATTCTAATTTGCGTTCTGAATATCTTGGTGGAATATTCGTCACCTTATTGAACATATTAGGTTGAAAAATAAGTCTATTACCACTTTTAGATGCATAATTATCTGATGATAGTTTTACAACTTCTTTATAGACTACATTATCCTTATCATTCTCAATAGAAATTTTATCTATTGTAACTCCATTGATATTATCCCAATATTCTTTATAATGTAATTGCTTATCTTTTTCGGTTTTGTTTTCAATTCCTTCATGGATATTATACTGAAAACCTGTAGTTGTAATATTTACATCTGCAACAAAGCCACCTGTATCATTTAAACTGATATTAGCTGTAGTTTTTTGCACACTATCATCAGCTTCGTAAACTTTTGTATGTACAATTCTACCACCTTCTGGCTTTACCAATAACACATCTCTATCATCCGTAAAACCAGCTGTAAACCCAAATGGATTGGTTTGACTTGTACATTCTAAAAATACATTTTCATCATTATTAGGCACACAAAGAATAACATGATTGCCTTCTATTGAAGAAAACTCTTTATCAATATTTCTTATTCCATTACCTCCATAGACAACTGTGTAATACGATGGTACTTCTACGGCTTCTAATAAAGCTTTTGTATAATTAGTTAAGCCTTTACAATCTGCATAACCTAACTTGTCTACATCATTAGCTAACATAGGTTTCCAACCCCCTATACCCACCTGAATACTTATATAACGTGTTTTATCTTGCATGTATTTATATACAAGTTTAGCACGCTCTAATTTGTCTTCAACACCTGCAGTTAAGGCCTTAACCTCATCGATTGTTGATTGTGGTATTTCGTCTGTACCAGTCAATAATTTATCGTACATCCATTTACCAAAGTCATTCCAATTATTATTAACTCCTTTCACACCAACCATACTAAAAGCTTTAAGGGCAACTTTATAACGCGGTACAATACTTTTTAATTCTGGAGTATAAGCTTCATATTTTATACCTTGGATGTTGTCGGCAACAAAATAATGCTTTGACGTTTCTTGGATGTTATAATTACCGAAATTTTCTTTCTTTACTTTTAATTCAACACCGGTTGGGTTTAAAATTTTATATTCTGCATGCTGAACACTCACGTAATAATCATCGATTGGCTGCCAATTAGGAAAAAAAGCAGTGCTTTTGTACGTAACTTCAGAGTTGTACTCTACAGTATAGGGATACTTAAGCGGTATATATTTTAAATATTTTACACGATTATCTTCGTAAATAGAAATTTCACTAACGGCACTAGCATCAACGAAATCTCTTTCCTTTACCTTTTTAATTTCCTCCCCTAAGGCATCATAAATACGGGCTTCAATTTTTTCTATTTTAATATTACCATCATAACCTTCACCTGCATTGATATGTCTATTTCCATATTTATTAAATACAGTAGTAATACGCTTCTTAGTGACTTTTATCTCATCATTACTTATAATTTCCACAATTTGCTTATCATACCTAACTACAGCGTTAGCTTTAGTCTTTAGTTCAGCTGGGACAAATAAAGAGCTATACACATCCTGTGATTGTGAAAAGCTATAAAATGAAAAGAGTATTAAAAAACCTAAAAGTGTAGTTTTTATTTGAGGCATATGATAGTTTATATAGTGTTAGGAATTACAATATAAAAAGTAAATCCATCCCAACAAATGATTTATATCATATATTTCTTACGTTTTTTATTTATTCGATAAACAGTAGATTTCTTAGAACTTTAGTGTTTACTTGCTGATTTTCTTACAAATAAACCCAATCATTAAAATGATAAAACAGGGAATTGCTATATATTTAAGCTCACTAAGAATAACATTAATTCCCCATTCCGAAAAGAATTTTTCTATACCAATAGGTGACACTTTTATCTCCCTAAAAGGGAAAAAGTACCTCGAATTATCAAAAGGAATAAAAAAACCAACACCTTCGCCTCCAGAAGTCATCGCATCTAAAATACCATGAGACAAGGTTGATAAAAACAAAACTATTGCGAAAATGAGTTTTCTACTTTTTCCAAATATAAAAGCTAGTAATCCACTCCACAATACAGCAAACAAAATTGAATGTGTAAAACCTCTATGACCAAAAGGGTGCAAATAACTAATCCCAAGTTTGAACGCTAAAACATCTAAGTCTGGTAATATTGCTGAGCCTATTGCTAAAAACAAAAGCAGTTTATTCGATTTAGAATCTATGATTTTTGAAGCCGTATAAGCCACCAATCCATGTCCGAAAATTGATGCCATTAATCTTTGTTTTTAGAATCTATGATAATGGTAACTGGCCCATCATTAACTAAATGCACTTTCATATCTGCCCCAAATTCTCCTGTTTGTATGGTTTTACCCAATTCTGTTTGAAGTGTTTTTATAAAATTCTCATATAATGGGATTGCAACATCTGGCTTAGCCGCTTTAATATAACTTGGGCGGTTTCCTTTTTTAGTACTTGCATGAAGTGTAAACTGACTTACTACTATAACATCGCCTTCTGCGTCTAACAAAGAGGTATTCATAACGCCATTTTCATCTGGAAATATACGCAGGTTTACAATCTTTTTACACAGCCAATCAATATCATCTTGATTATCTTCATTAACAATACCTAATAGAACCAAAAGTCCTTTCTGTATAAATGCAACTTTAGCATTATCAATAACAACTGAAGCTTCAGAAACTCTTTGAATTACTACTTTCATTCATTATCCCAATTATCAGTTCTATAATGCTCGTCTTCTCCTTCTAAAATTTGAATGTAACTTCGGTACCTAGAATAGGATATTGTATTGTCATCGAGTGCACTTTTTACAGCACACTTAGGCTCTTTTAAATGCAGACAATTATTAAATTTACAATCTTGTTTAAGTGCAAAAAATTCAGGAAAATAATCACCTACTTCTTCTCGTTCCATATCTACCACGCCAAAACCTTTTATACCTGGTGTATCAATAATTTTAGCATCGAAACTTAAGTCAAACATCTCTGCAAAAGTCGTCGTATGCTGACCTTGCATATGTTGTTCAGATATTTCTTTGGTCTTTAAATCTAATGACGGTTCTATAGCATTTACCAAAGTAGATTTACCAACACCTGAGTGGCCAGCAAACATACTTACCTTATCTAACATTAAGGTTTTTACCTTATCGATATTTTTTCCTGTTTTAGCAGATATACCAATACATTCGTAACCTATTTGTCTGTACACACTTGCTAAATATTTTACTTCGAGCAAGGTTTCATCATCATAAGTATCAATCTTATTAAATAATAGGATAGTGTTTATAGAATAAGCTTCTGCAGTTACTAAAAATCGATCTATAAAACTGGTGAAAGTTGGCGGATTATCTATAGTAATTAATAGAAACACCTGATCAATATTTGCCGCAATAATATGGGTTTGCTTAGATAGGTTAACCGATTTTCTTACGATGTAATTTTTGCGTTCTTCAATACGATTAATGACACCTGTTTCGGTATTGTTCTTTGTTTCTAACTCAAACTGTACTTTATCACCAACAGCAATAGGGTTAGTACTTTTTATACCTTCTAACCTAAAACGCCCTTTAATTCTACACTCGTAGAATTTACCGTTTAAGGTTTTCACAGTGTACCAGCTCCCTGTAGATTTATATACTATTCCTGTCATTGATAAAATTTAGCCATAACAAAGTAACAATTTTTAGCTAAAAAAGTCTTTACTTTAATGCACTTAAAACAAAAAACAATTATCATGAAAAAAAATCTCTTATTTATTGCAGCAATTGCTGTTGGATTAATCTCATTTTCTTTTATCAATAAAGACAACTCAAGTGAAGAAAAACCTGTTGCACAAGTTGAATACAAAGTTGTAACGGTTGTAGAATCTATTGTACCCAATGGACTGGGAAGATCTCGCATGATTTCTGCAAATGAAGCTAAAGATTATAAAGAATTTACAACTGTGAGATCAGGAGATAAAGGTAAAGATGAAAAAAACAAGTCTAAAAGAGGTGAAATTAGAGTAAAAGACTATGAAGAAACAAAACTTTTAAACTTTTACAATCTTGGAGGTATTCGTTTTCAAAACATAGCTGCTAATGATGCTGTTATGACTTCTAAAGTTAATACTATGATTGCAGAAGGCTGGGAATTAGCTTTTATAAATACTGGTGTAGAAAGTTCTGGTGGAAAAGGTGATGGACAAGGTATTTTTATTACACGATACACGTTCAAGAGAAGTATCTAAAATCAATAAAAAAGGCTCGCAAATTGCGAGCCTTTTTTATCACCATTAATTCTTCTTAATGATTAATAATCTTTTCCTGATGGTTAATCGATTCCTGGTGAATGGCTTTAAACATCCTTAATATAAATTCTTCACTCAACCCTCTTTCTTCCCCTTCTAATACCATCTTACCTAAAATTTCGTTCCAACGTTTGCTTTGTAAAACAGCAACATTCTTTTGCTTTTTAAGCGTTCCTATACCATCAGCTACTTTCATACGCTTTCCTAATAAATCTATAATTTGATTATCAACCACATCAATCTGTGCTCTTAGATTATTAAGTTCTGCATTGTATTCTGCTTCAGGATCAGATTCTTTTCTAATCTTTAAATCTTTCATCATTTGCACTAAAGTACTTGGTGTCACTTGTTGCGCAGCATCACTCCAAGCTTTATCTGGATCTGTATGAGTTTCTATCATTAACCCATCAAAATTAAGATCTAAAGCGGTTTGAGACACATCAAAAACCATATCTCTTTTCCCTGTAATATGAGATGGATCATTAATTAATGGCAAGTCTGGAAACTTATTTTGAAATTCAATGGCTAATTGCCATTCTGGGATATTTCTATATTTGGATTTTTCATAAGTTGAAAATCCTCTATGGATTGCTCCAAGGTTTTTAATTCCTGCGGTATGTAATCTCTCAATTCCACCTAGCCATAAGGCTAAATCTGGGTTTACTGGGTTTTTAACTAAAACAACTTTATCAGTTCCTGCTAAAGCATCAGCCAATTCTTGCATTATAAAAGGACTCACCGTAGAACGTGCTCCAATCCATAATAAATCTACATCATGCTCTAAGGCTAATTCTACGTGGTTTCTATTGGCAACTTCAGTACAGGTTTTCATTCCTGTTTCTTCCTTTACCTTTTGTAACCATTTTAAACCTAATGCTCCAACTCCTTCAAAATTCCCAGGTCGTGTTCTAGGTTTCCAAATACCTGCTCTGTAATAATTAACATCTGTATCTTTTAGCTCATGAGCTATTTTTAACACTTGTTCTTCAGTTTCTGCACTGCATGGCCCTGCTATTACTAGAGGATGATCTAATTTCATATCATCCAACCATGTTCTCATTTCTTTTGTGTTTTCCATTTTTGCTTATTAATCAATTTTTTTATTGTATTCCGTTTAATATGTCTTTTATATGATTTGTGGTTTCCATCTCTTTAAAAACCGCTTCAAAATCTCCATCTTCCATCAATTTTTTAAAGTGTTTTAGATTGTTAATATATTCATCTAATGTCTCAATAACATTAGTTTTATTTTGTTGAAAAATAGGTGTCCACATTGCTGGAGAACTTTTAGCCAAACGCACTGTGCTTTCAAATCCACTGCCTGCCATATCAAAAATATCGCGCTCGTTTTTCTCTTTATCAATGACTGTTTTACCTAACATAAATGAACTAATGTGAGATAAATGCGACACATAAGCAATATGCTTATCGTGTGCTTTAGGATTCATATAACGAATGCGCATGCCTAATTCTGAAAACAACTTCAATGCCTTTTCTTGCAATTTGAAGGCTGTCTCTTCTACCTCACAAATAATATTTGTTTTATTCTTATACAAGCCATGAATCGCAGAACTTGGACCAGAATATTCAGTACCTGCTATTGGATGTGCTGCTAAATAATTTCTTCGTTTTGGATGATGCTTTACTTTTAAACAAATATCTTCTTTGGTTGAACCAGTATCAAAAACAATAGTATTATCAGAAATAGCATCTAAAACTTTTGGCAGCACATTTAAAGTAGCATCAACCGGAATTGCAACGATTACCATATCTGCCTTACCTAAATCTTCAAGCTTTGCTTTTTTATCAATAACACCTAATTGTTTTGCTTCGTCTAAATGTGTTTCACTTTTATCAATACCATAAATGATACATTCTGAATTTTGCTTTTTAATATCCAAGGCAAAACTTCCTCCTATTAATCCAACTCCAATGATAAAAATGTTTTTCATTATCCTAAACTCTAGCTATTGCTTCTTTAATTACCTCCTCTGATGCACATAGTGAAAAACGCACATAACCTTCACCATTACTACCAAAGACGGTTCCAGGTGTTATAAATATGGAGTGCTCTTTTAATACTAAATCTGTAAATTCTTCTGATTTTAAATGTGATGGCAATTTTGCCCAAACAAATAATCCAGTCGCGTCCTCGTCATAGGTACAATTAAGACCTTCTGCTAATTTCCATATAAGCTCACGTCTTAGTTGGTAAACACTATTTAAACTTACAAACCACATGTCTGAACATTTTAATGCTTCAATAGCTCCTTTTTGAATGCCATAAAACATTCCAGAATCCATATTGCTTTTGACTCGCAAAACTGCATTAATATGGTCATAATTACCCACTAACATACCTACTCTCCAACCTGCCATATTAAATGTCTTACTCAAAGAATTTAATTCTAAGCAAACATCCTTAGCACCTCTGTAACGCATAATGCTTATTGGCTTTTCATTAAGTACAAAACTGTAAGGATTGTCATTTACAATAAGAATATTATTGCGTTTCCCAAAAGCTATAACTTCATCATAAAACTTATTTGTAGCATTTGCACCAGTTGGCATATGCGGATAATTTATCCACATTATTTTTACTTTACTTAAATCTAAACGTTCTAAAGCAATAAAGTCTGGTTGCCAATTATGCTCTTCTTTTAAATCGTAAAATATGGGTTTTGCTTCTAATAATTTTGTGACTGCACCATATGTAGGATATCCTGGATTTGGAATTAAAACCTTATCCCCTTTGTTTAAAAATGCCATTGAAATGTGCATAATCCCTTCTTTACTGCCTAATAATGGAAGTACTTCTGTCTGAGAACTCAAATTGACTTTATAACGTTTACTATAAAAATTTGCAATAGCTTCTCTGAGTTCAGGTAGGCCTTGGTAACTTTGATATTTATTTGCTCCTTCATCATCTAAACTATCTCTTAATAGCATCGTAGCTTTAAAAGGTGGTTCTAAATCTGGACTTCCTATACCAAGGTTAATAATAGGCTTCCCTTGAGATTTTAAAAATGCTACTTCTCTTAATTTTTTAGAAAAGTAGTATTCTTCGACATGTTTTAAACGGTTGGCAACTTCAATCATAATCTTGCATTTTTATATTCTCCCAACACTTTAAAATTCTCTGCCATTAATTGCATAATTGATGTCGCTTTTTCGTAGTCTTTATAATCTTCAAAAGTAACATCTACAAAAAAAGCATACTTCCATGGTGTCTCTATTTTTGGCAGAGATTGTATTTTAGTTAGGTTGAGTTTACAATCACTCATTACATTGAGTATTGTAGCTAAGCTACCACGTTTATGGTCTAATTCAAATTTTAAAGAAGCCTTATTACTTGTTTTTCGTTCAACCTCAATATTTTCACGCTTAACAATAGCAAAGCGTGTTTCGTTATGTTTTATTGTCTGAATACTTTCTGCTAAAACATTAAGTCCATACAATTTTGCCGCATTTTTACTCGCTATAGCTGCTATTCCATTCTTTTTTTGCTCTGTAATTTGTTTAGCAACATCTGCTGTGTCCTTAGCTTCTACTAACTTAATATGCGGAAAACCTTTAAAAAACACTTTACATTGTAATAATGCCATAGGGTGCGAATGTACTTCTACAATATCCTCAATAGATTGCTCAGGCAAAGCCATTAAATTATGCTGAATATCTAAATAATACTCGCCCACAATTTTCAATTGATGATTGTCTATAAGTGCGTAATTAGGGATTATAGAACCTGCTATAGAATTCTCCAATGCCATTACAATTGTATCTGTACTGCCTTGCAGTAAACTATCTACTGCACTATCAAAAGTGAGACATTCTACTACTTCTATATCTCTATTGAAATAATGCTGTACAACTTCGTGATGAAACGACCCTTTAATTCCTTGTATAGCTATTGATTTTTTCATAATAAAAAAGTCCCGATTTAAAATCGAGACTTAATAATTTATATTTTTAATTAAAACATACTCAGTCTCGTTCTTTTAGCTAAAAAAGAAATAAAACCAGTTATAATATGTTCTAGATATGTTCATTATTGTAATTATGTGGCTAATGTAATTAATATTTTTATAAATCAAAATGCAAGGATTGCTTTTTTGTGCTAATTATTAAAGTTTTAAAGAATTAGCAATAAACCCTGTACAATATTATATAATACTTATTTTTGAATAAACTTTTTCTAATATGTCTATTGAAGTTCAGAACATTACAAAACTATATAAAGAGCAAAAGGCACTAAACAATGTTTCTTTTAAAGTGAATGATGCAGAAATTGTTGGTTTTTTAGGACCAAATGGTGCTGGAAAATCCACAATGATGAAAATCTTAACCACTTTTATTGAAGCCTCTGAAGGTTCCGCTAATGTGAATGGCTTTAATGTCACTTCTGATAAGAAAAAAGTACAAAGTAGTGTAGGCTATTTGCCAGAACACAATCCGCTTTATACTGATTTATACGTTAAAGAATATTTGAATTTTAATACCAATGTTTATGGCACTTCAAAATCTAGAATTGAAGAAGTTATAGAATTAACTGGTTTAACTCCTGAAGCTCATAAAAAAATTGGACAGCTTTCTAAAGGCTATAGACAACGTGTTGGTTTAGCAAATGCATTACTACACAATCCTGATGTATTGATTTTAGATGAACCAACTACGGGTTTAGACCCAAATCAATTGGTAGATATCAGACACCTAATTAAGAGTATTGGTAAAGAGAAAACTGTCTTCTTGTCTACACATATTATGCAAGAAGTCGAAGCCATGTGCGACCGTGTTATTATAATCAATAAAGGTGAAATTGTTGCTGATAAATATTTGAAAGACTTAAGAGAAGGGCAAGAACAAACCGTTATTGTAGAGTTTGACTATAGAGTTGAAAATGCTTTTTTGCTTAAATTACCTAAAGTAGCTTCTGTAAAAAACACACACGACTTTACTTATGAAATTACATTTTCTACCAAAGACGATATGCGTTCTCATGTTTTTGATTTTGCACATGACAATGAATTAAAGATTCTGCAATTGAATCAGAAAAATGCAAGCTTAGAGAGTTTGTTTAGGGAATTGACTGCCTAACTAATGGGTGAAGTAATTCTTGAAATAATAGCTGAAAGTTTTTATGAGATAATCCCTAATATAATTAAGTTATTAGGCGCTTCTATACGTTATTGTTTTTTCTTAGGAAAGAAAAACTTTAAAATCGTTTTTAAAGAAGAATGGAATAAAAGAGTAGGCTTTCTTACTATTGTTATAGTTATCGGGTTAATAATTTGGTGAATAGACGATTCTTTAATCAAAAATCAAACGACCAGTATAAATACGTTCCACATCTACAACAGGTGGCTCATTAACTGAAATTAAATTTCCTATTCCTCTGAGTTCACCTAATAATGATTCTTGTGGATTTACAGTCATATCATTACTTCCGCGATGGAAGATATTTACGTTTTGTGCTACTAAATTCTCACCTTCAAAGCGTCCTGCTCCAGCATAAAAGCCTACAAACAAATCTTCTACCACACCATCTATGTAAAAGAATGACAAATTATTAGAGACAACGGTTAAGTTTTCTGAATTTACTGTAAATCTAAAATCACCAACGGTAAATTCTGTTTCTACATTAAAATCTTCTGAAATCAAGGTTAAGTCATCATAGTTTAAAGTTCCATCTGAAGCTATTTCATATTGAGATGATGTTCTTATTTCTGTTAGATTTGGAGCTTCTACATATATTTTGGTAATACCATATGCTCTCACATAATTACACGTATTATTGTCTGTAAGTATTAATTGGTTTTCTTTAATTTCTACTTTGACATCGTTTATCAGATTTTCACCAGTTTCTACAATCACAGCATATTCGGGTGCTTCTTTAACTATTAATTCTATATCTCTATTCACAACAATCTTATCAAAACTTGTAACCTCAAACGCTTGTTGAATTATACTTCCAGATGTCTGAAAACAATCATTAGCGTCTTCACTACAGGCGAAGATTAAAAAAAAAGTCAGTATGAATACATATATTCTATTCATAGTTTTATTCAAAAATGTATATGAAGTTACAAAATAGATTCCTGTTCTTGTTATATAAAGACTTCAACAGACTCAGTGAGGCATATTGTAATAACATAAATTATAATCTAACCCCTATGCCGAACTCAACAGCTTCTGCTCTTGCTCCATGTGATTTTAAGCCCACTGATCCAAAAAACTTGTTTCCGAAATAGTGCTTTAAGCCAATTCTCATATAGACTCGTGTCTCAAAATTAAATGGATAGTACACATAATACCCTAATTGCGTTTCTAGAGACATTTTGTTAATAAACAATTCGTGTCCAACAAACAAACCGACACGCTTATGGTCTTCGTCACCACTAAGGTTATCCTCAGGAAAAGCAACAGATCTGTAATAAACAAACTCTTTCAAAAAATTAGAAAAGAACACATCTGTACCAAATTGAATAGCACTGTAATGACTTAATCGCTTATCTGCATAAGCCGAAAGAATATAAAATGGGAATTGATCACTACCTATGACATCACTTTGATTAATTCCTGTTCTAAATGCTAAATTATATTTAATAGGTTCAGTAAATTTTTCAGTATTAAAATCTTTAATATAATCTTGGGTTACATTATTTAAATCGTAGTTTATCCCAACATTAAAAGCGATGGTATTAACACTTGTATTTGGTGCTTTTACATTAGCATTAGAATAATGTATTAAAGAAAAACCTGCTTGAAACCCAACACAGTTAAATAGTTTATTTTTTTTATAATTCAGCATAAAGTAAGTTGAACTCAAAATATGGGATCCTATAGCTACATTTTTTGGGTTTTTAATTTTATCATACGGATTAGTATTATAAGCTAACCCTTGAGCTACACGAAACATTAAGTTTCTTTTAAAAAAATAAAAATTGTAATGTCCATAAATACCATAACTAAGACCTAGCTCATGGTTTTTTAAGTCTTGATACATAAAAGATGCACCATAGTCTGGATAGTTATAACGTTGTTGCCATGCTTTATCACCAAAAGTTTCTTTATTCCAGCTAAAAATAAAACCTTCAGGATGTCCTTTAATAAGATGTAATAAGTCGTTGTTATGAAGCGCTATATTACCTCCAAAATAGTTTAAATCGAAGTATGAATTTGGTGTTGCTTTTTCTTGGGAAAAAGATATTAACCCCACCAAAAGCACTAAAAAATAAAAGCATTTCTTCATTGATAATTTATTGCTGACAAAAATAATTTTTTTATTTAATACTAACTTACCTTCTTAAGGTTTTCAGTTTTAATATTAATATGTATTTTTGCGCTAATATTATAAGAGGAAAAATTTGTCTGATTGCAACCTCATAAAAAAATGCTAAAGCAGTAAGTATAGCACTTCTTTAGCGACCAAGCAATCTTCCAAGTTTTTGCAATTTAACCTAACAAAAAAAGATAGTTTATATGCCATATTTATTTACTTCAGAAAGTGTATCTGAGGGTCATCCAGATAAAGTAGCTGATCAGATTAGTGATGCTCTAATTGATAATTTCTTAGCTTTTGATCCAGAATCTAAAGTAGCTTGCGAGACTTTAGTTACTACAGGTCAAGTTGTGCTAGCCGGTGAAGTGAAATCGAATACGTATCTAGATGTGCAGAAAATAGCAAGAGATACAATTAATAAAATAGGCTACACCAAAAGCGAATACATGTTCGATGGTAATTCTTGTGGGGTATTTTCTGCAATCCACGAACAGTCTGAAGATATTAATCGAGGAGTTGATAGAGCCTCTAAAGAAGAGCAAGGAGCTGGTGACCAAGGTATGATGTTTGGTTATGCGACTAACGAAACTGACAACTATATGCCTTTAGCATTAGATTTATCTCATAGAATTTTAAAAGAATTAGCTGAGCTACGTCGTGAGAATAAAGACATTACTTACTTAAGACCAGATTCTAAAAGTCAAGTAACCATAGAATATGGTGATGATAATACACCTCAACGTATCGATGCCATTGTAGTTTCTACACAACATGATGATTTTGATAATGATGAAGCAATGTTAGCTAAAATTAGAAAAGATATTGTAGATATTTTAATTCCTAGGGTTATTGCTAAAGTGCCAGATCATATTAAGCCTTTATTTAACAATGATATTAAATACCATATTAACCCAACTGGCAAATTTGTTATTGGTGGACCACATGGTGATACAGGTTTAACTGGTAGAAAAATAATAGTAGATACTTATGGTGGTAAAGGAGCTCATGGTGGTGGAGCATTTTCTGGTAAGGACCCAAGTAAGGTAGATCGTAGTGCTGCTTATGCTACTAGACATATTGCTAAAAATTTAGTTGCAGCAGGATTATGCGAAGAGATTTTAGTACAAGTATCTTACGCTATTGGTGTTGTAGAACCTATGGGAATATTTGTTGACACCTATGGGACTTGTCCTTTTAACCTAACAGATGGAGAAATAGCTAAAAAAGTAGAAACAATTTTTGATATGCGACCAGCTGCAATAGAAAGTCGTTTAAAATTACGTCAACCTATGTACAGTGAAACAGCTGCATACGGTCATATGGGAAGGCAACACGAAACAGTGAGTAAAAAATTTGAACGTCCTAATGGAGATCCTATATCTTTAGATGTTGAATTATTTACTTGGGAAAAATTAGATTATGTTGATAAGGTAAAATCTGCCTTTGATATATAAAAACTCACTTAACAAAATAAAAAAACCACGCTGTTTAGCGTGGTTTTTTTATACTTCAATATCTTATTTTTTCTTAGCCTTGTCTCTATTCATTTCTGTAATATCTATACTTGAAGCTTCAACACCTAAGAAGTGCTTGCTAAAGTGATCAGCTCTTAACCAAAAGGAATACTCTGTCATATTACCAAAACCATGACGCTGGCCTGGCATTAACATAAAATCGAAACGTTTGTTCGCTTTTATCAAAGCATTTGCCATTCTAATAGTTCCTCCAGGATGTACATTATTATCCACATCACCAGTAATTAACATTAGTTTTCCTTTCAAATTTTTAGCTAAAGACTGATTGTTATCAATCATATATTTATGCTTTACATTTCCATCAGCATCTTTCTCTTCTTGTACTCCATGATGTGTTTCACTCCACCAACTATTGTAGATTGCATTATCATGATTTCCGGCAGAAGATACTGCAGCTTTAAAGAAATCTGGATATACTAACATTGCTGCCGTTGACATAAATCCACCACCTGAGTGACCATAAATCCCAACTTTATTTATATCAATAAAATCATGCTTGTCGGCTAATTGTTCTGCAATATGTTTTTTATCTGCTAAACCATAATCTCTAAGGTTTCCATAACCATAATTATGGTACCATTTTGAGCGATCAGGATGTCCACCACGATTACCCATAGTTACTACAATAAAACCCACTTGCGCCATACGGTCTAAACGATCCATACGGATTGAGAAAGATTTATTTACAGCTTCAGTTTGTGGTCCTGGATACACATATTCTAACAATGGATACTTCTTAGTTGAGTCCATTTTAAAAGGTTTGTACATCACACCATAAACATCTGTAATACCATCATCTGCTTTCATTTTAAAAGGTTCAGGAAATTTATAACCTGTTGCCATTAACTGCGATAAATCAGCTTCTTCTAATTGCATTACCACATTACCAGAACTATTTCTTAATTCGGATTTAGGCACTGTATTTACTCTAGAATAATTACTCACAAAATACTTATTAGAATCAGACATATCTGTCCTAGTATTATAGTCTCCAGGATTTATAGCCTTAAGTCCAGAACCATTCAGATTTACTCTATACATATGCTCAAAATAAGGGTCTTGATCTTTTGGAATGCCATGCGCAGTAAAGAAAAGTGTTCGAGATTTTTCGTCTACACCAATAGCTCTTTCTACATGATAAGAACCTTTAGTGACTTGGTTCTTCAAATTTCCTTCTGTATCATACAAATAATAATGTGCCCAACCTGAGCGTTCTGCCCAATGCAGCATTTCTGTTTCGTTATTAAAAAGTACTAAAGGGCGTGATTCAATGTACGTATTAAAACGCTCTTCAATCAATACTTTTGTTTCACCTGTATTAATGTCAGCGACACATATATCTAACTTTTTACGATCTCTACTAATGGTATTATAATATATTTTACCTTTTTTGGATAATAATAAAGATGGTCTAAAATCATCGTCGTATTGAGATTTTTTTAAGGGTTGTCGATACACTTGGACACTTTGCTGTTTCACAGTATCAAGCTTTACCTGAATACTGCTTTTTGAAGGTATATCAAACACATGAAGCTCAGTTTTGTAATATTCATCTTCGCCTGGCATATGATATTTATAGGTTTCTAAAGTTGGGCGTTTACTCGCCGTAGTATTTATTACCCAGAGTTCGTTGATATGTCTAGAGTCTGTTCTTTGAAATACAAACTTTTTAGAATTGTGAGACCAAACACCAAAAACATACTTACGCTTATCTTTATCCTTTTTCATAGACTCGTTGGTTTCTCCTCTTCCACTTCCACCACCATAAGAATAGTAAAGCTCACCATCTTTAGTCCATTGATTTTCAACAATAGTTGTGTCTTTTTCATCTTTTACAGCTTTTAGAAAATTCTCTTTATCCATCCAATACATATTATATTGTTTAGAGAATAACACAATAGAACTATCTGGTGCAATGTTTGCCCAACGTTTCCAATCTTCTTTTTCCTTCTTTTTATTATCTATAACTGTAAGGGAATTACCGCCAAGTTTATACTCAAAATGATAGACCTTATTTACCATCTTAGGCTTCCCTTTTTTCTTTTTCTTAGTTTTTGTTGAATCTGTTTTTGTTTCCTCAACCTCTTTTTTGTCTTCTTCTTTTACCTCTTCTACTTTTTCGGTAGAAGTCACATAGAATCTAATGGCAGTTTCATTTTTAACGAACTTAAAATTAAAACGCGGCAAGTGTTTAGCATCATAAGGATCTTTAGTAATCTCAGTTAGCCATTGTGCCATTTTTTCGTTGTCAAACAGCTCCTTTTTACTTCTGTTATCTGCATCAACGATGTAATATTTAGAACCTTCTGTAGTTTTATATTGGTACCAAAAACGGTTTCCATTTTTTAACCAATGTGGTCTTACAGAAGTGGAGTGTACTAACTTCCCCAAATTAGTTGGAGAATATTTTGAAGCGGCTCTGTAATTAGGAGTTGGTGTTACACTGCTTTCTTCATTTTGAGCACTAGCGAAATTAAAAACAAGTGCTAAAACAAGTGAAAACAATACTTTTTTTCGCACAAGTGGATTAGAACTTATACTTTTTTGAATCTTAGATTTCATTAAAATGTTGGTTTGAGTTAGGATATTAATTAGATATTGGTACTAAAATAATAAATCTTTGAACGCTATTTCGCTGAAATTGATTAACATATTCTTTTTAAAGAAACATTTAACATTTACAATAAAGTTACGTGAATAAATCTCTATTCTTCTTTATAGATTTTAGTATCTTGAAATTCTAATTAAAATCAAATTTTGGGCTGGCTAAAAAAAGATCCTTTACAAATAATTGCGTTTCAAAGTTATGGAACCAATTCTCATTTTTACGCCAGAGGAAGAGCTCTAGAGGACGAGTCCATAAATTTAGAAGATCAGCATATATGGCATCTTATAGTCAATACTTGGAAACGGTTTGAAACTGACGAGATTAAACATGTTGGCTTAAATGTAAAACTACCTAACAACAAAATTATAAAAGTAACCACTGATAATGATGGTTATTTCGTTACCGAAGAGGATCTTGAAAATCTAGAAAATTTAACTAATGAAGAAGGTTGGTTATCTTTTGAGTTATCCTACGACGACCTTAATATAAAACGCACCATACAAAACGACAATAGGTTTCCTGGAGAGCTATTAATACCATCGCGCAATGCACAGTTTGGTGTTGTTAGTGATATTGACGATACCATTTTACATACAGGTGTTGTATCTATACTAAAATGGAGAGTGGTTTATAATTCTATTTTTAAACATGCCAAAAATAGAATTCCGTTAGAAGGAGCTGCAGACTTTTACCATAAGTTACACCTTGGATTTTCAGGCAGTAATGCTAATCCCATTTTTTATGTGAGTCATAGTCCTTGGAATTTGTATCGTTATTTAGAGCTTTTTTTAAGGCAGAATAATTTTCCTAAAGGCCCTATTTTATTACGAAGCTTTAGTAATTTTTTAAAGAAAAAATCACAAGATGAAAAGCCTCAAAAACAAAAAGAAATTCTCAATCTATTAAAAACCTATCCCAACTTATCTTTCATTTTAATTGGCGATAGTGGTGAGCAAGATCCTGATATCTATATGGAAATTGCAGAATCATTCCCTGACCGAATTTTAGCAATTTATCTTCGTAGTGTTAAGCACAAAAAGAAAATGTTACGTGTAAGAGGACTTATAGAAAATTATAAAACTACAATGGTATTAATGGTAGAGAGTAGTGCTCAAGCTATTGAACATGCAAAAGAAAATGGTTTTATTCAGTAATTAAAACAACCCATTAATCTGAGCATCAATTTTATTAATAATACCACCTAGATCTTCAGGTTCGGCAACAAAATCTAAATCATCTACATCGATAATAAGTAAATTACCTTTATCATATTTTGTAATCCAAGCTTCGTAACGCTCGTTAAGTCGACTTAAATAATCAATACTAATTGTATTTTCATAATCACGACCACGTTTATGAATCTGAGATACTAAATTTGGAATAGAACTACGTAGATATATCAATAAATCTGGACCTTTTACAAAAGACTCCATAAGCTCAAAAAGCGATGAATAATTTTCAAAATCGCGATTAGTCATTAAACCCATAGCATGTAGGTTTGGCGCAAAAATATGTGCATCTTCATATATAGTTCTATCTTGAATGATATCTTTACCACTATCATGAATCTGATTGACCTGACGAAATCTACTGTTTAAGAAATAGACTTGTAAGTTAAAGCTCCAACGTTCCATCTGATTATAAAAATCATCTAAATACGGATTGTCAACTACGTCTTCTAATTGGGCTTCCCATTTATAATGTTTAGCGAGTAATTTGGTGAGTGTAGTTTTCCCAGCTCCTATATTTCCTGCAACAGCGATGTGCATAATTCAATCTATTTTTAGTTGGTATTGACGTAGTATTTTATCGTCGTAAATATACAAGGTTTCATTGGTTACCAAAAACTGATTTATTAACAAATTTGGATGTTCAATTAGCTGAATTTCAGTTTCGTTTTTGGGTAAAACATAAAGTTGTTTTTCTTTTTTTAAAACCAAGTGCGCTTTACTAAAAGCCAAATTTTCAAAACCATCATTCTTATATTTAGCAATTAGACTTCCAAAGTAATTATAGATATACAAATAGTTTTCTGTAAGCATATAGCAGTTATTGTAATCGCTTTTTAAGTCTAAAATTCTAGATTGCACAGGTACAGTTTTTAATCTTATCTTATTAGTTTTATAATCATACAACTCTAACTGCTGTAAATCCTGGTTAAAAACCCAAAGTGTATTATCAAAACCTGTTGACACAAAGCTTACATTTTTATAGGGTTGAATTGTATTAAAGTCTATTTTATAAATCTCAGCTAAACGATTATCTAATATCACAACAGTATTGAAATCTTGGTAGAATAGATTTATCTTTAAAGAATTAAACGTATTAGCAGAGCTTATCTTTCCGAGTTGAAAATTATTATAAGCGATTGTTGTGTCTTTAGTTTTCTTATGAAACGTATTGTCTTCTGTCGCATAATAGAGCGTTCCAAAAGTGTCAACCCCAAAAATGTTTTCGACTTCTAAAGCTGTTGAATCTTTTATGCTCGCCTTTATTTGATGTTGAGCAGTGCCTATAAAACCGAAAATAAAAAGTATGTAGACAATCTTTTGCATATAGTAGAATCAATAATTGAGAAAATTACAAAAATTGCTCCACTTTACTTCTAAATTACTTTATACCGTCAACTTATACCCAAAGCCTCGAACATTAATAATCTGAATATTCTCGTCGTCTTTTAGTTTTTTACGAAGTTTAGAAATAAACACATCCATGCTTCTGGCCGAAAAGAAATCGTCCGTTCCCCATAGTTTGTTAAGTATTAATGAACGGTCTAAAACTTGATTTTTATTTTTTATAAGGTGAAATAGTAAGTGTGCTTCGCGATGTGTTAACTGTACAAGTTCATTATTTTTAAACTGTAAATTTTGTTTAGGAAAATCGAACGTATAATTACCAATCTCTAAAACTTTGGACGTTTTCTGAACTTTAGTTCTGCTAATAAGATTATGGATTCGAACAATAAGCTCTTCCATACTAAAAGGCTTTTTGAGGTAATCATTTCCACCTATAGAAAACCCTTCAACAACATCTGCTGTTTGAGACTTTGCAGTTAAAAATATAATAGGAATAGCATCATCAATAGCTCTAATTTCTTTTGCTAAAGTAAAGCCGTCTTTTTTGGGCATCATAACATCTAAAACCAAAATCTCAGGAGATTCAGATTTATAAGCTTCAAAAGCTTTTTCTCCATTATCACATAAAATGACTTCAAAATCTCGTGTTTCAAGACTCTCTTTTATGATTTGCCCTAATGCTGCTTCGTCTTCTGCTAATACTAATTTTATACTATCTACCATTTGGAAGCGTAATATTAAATGTGGTTAAATTTTTATTTAAATCTAAGGTTATTGAACCATCATGTTTATCGATAATCGTTTTGGTATAATACAAACCGATACCAAAACCTTTTACATCGTGGGTATTACCTTTTGGTACACGATAAAATTTTTCAAAAATGCGTTCTTTATTAGCTTTAGTTAAGGTATTGCCGTTGTCTGAAATTAGAATGTCAAACATATACGCTTTCGGAATTAAGTCTATAGAAATAATATTTCCTCCATATTTAACAGCATTATCTAATATGTTATTTATGGCATTCTCAAAATGAAATACATCAATATTTGTCTTTAAGTTTTCAACCTTAAAACTCGTATTGAACCTCTTTTCTGGAAATTGAATCCTATAACGATCAACTACAGAATCTAATAACTCTACAATATTAACAGACTCCTTATTTAATTCTAAATTATCACTATCTAATGTTGCTGTTTCTAATAATTTTTCGACCATAACGTTGAGCTTACCTAACTGCTCTGAAGACATATTAATGTACTTTTTAGTTTTTTCTTTATCTTCAATAGCATTAAAACTATTGATACTTTCTAAGGCGACTCCGATAGTCGCAATAGGTGTTTTAAACTCATGAGTAATATTACTGATAAGGTCATTTTTAACTTCAGCTAATTGTTTTTGATGTCTTATAATTTTTAATAAATAAAATAGGCAACTAATAATAGCTAGCACTAAAAGAGTAGAAATTAAAATACCCCCTAGACTTCGTTTTAAAATGGTTCCCGTTTCATTAGAGAATCCTAGTTTAAGCAAGCTGTTTTCTGGTAAAAATGCAGATTCAGATTCTACATAGATGTTATGTTCATCAGAATCAATATTAAACAGTTTATTTGTGTGTTTTATCTTTTTGTTAAAAAAAGTTTTGCTAGGTATATCATGAAAATAGGATAGGTGATGATCCAAATTAAGGTTTTTTCTTTGCAAATCTTTATAGAGAAGTTTGTTCACTTTTCTAACATCTAAAGAATCGTTTTGTAATGAGATGAAAATCTTAGTTGTAAACAACTCAAAGTTTTCAAGGCTTAGTGAGTCACTTATGAGTTCTGCATGCAATGAATCAGATTTAAAGCCTTTAAAAACTTTCAAACCATCCATTTCTCCAATTTTAATAGAATCTAACTCACCTCTTTGACTTTCAATATTTTTAATAAATGCAGATAAATTATTTTCACTTTTAAAAGTGTGGCTTTGTATAGAGTCATTATAGGCAAATGCTACAGAAGTTTCTTTAGCTAAACTTGCATAATAATCATCGACTGCTTTATCAAGACTTATCTGAACATCTCTAATTAATTGCTGTTTATTGGTTTGGTAATTCTTGTAGTTCCAATAAACCTGAATTCCTATAGTAGCAAGAATAACTGAGATAATTATGTATAAAATATATCTATATAATTTATCATTCATACTTCAAATGTAGATTTAAAAGTTAAGTATTACTAATCGGTTAACACTCGTTAACGTTGATTAACGCTAGTTTTAAAAATGATGTTTGATATTTGTGGAATCAATCAACCAAAATATTATTTTATGAAAAACATAATACTAATCGTTTTAACATTTTTAGCTATTAATGGTAAATCCCCAGATCCAATTCCATCTAAAGAAGTAAATGTGCTTTTTGTTGGAAATAGCCTAACCTTTTATCACGAAATGCCACAAATGGTGCAAGAAATGCTAAATGAAACAAGTTCTAATATAAAAATTGATCAAGTCACTTTTCCAGGAATGTTTCTAGGTTGGCACTTAGATAAAACTATTTTAACTGAGGATGAAGAAAGTATTAGTGTTCGTGACAAATTTGAAACTGAAATTACGGAATCCGAAAAAAAATTATCAGAAAAAAAATGGGATATTATTATTTTACAAGAAGGAACGATAAGAGTATTAATACCTGAATTGCGACATCTAGTAGTTGATTCTTCCATAAAGAAGATAAAGAAGTTTGTGAATAATCCAGACTGTAGATTTATATTATTCAATACTTGGGCATCGAAAACTGAATATCCAGAAGAATACTGTCATCCTGGATTTTTAATAGATGAATCATTAGAGAAAAATAAAAAATATTGTTCGGATCAAATAGAAAATTTAGAAGACCATACTAATGTTATCAATCAAGCTTATCAAGAACTCGCAGATAATAACAACATAGAGAAATCAAATAATGGTAATCTATTTTTAAAAATTCGTGAAAAACATCCAGAAATTGAATTGTTTGATGATTCATTTCATCCTTCTAAATATGGTTCATTCCTAAATGCTTGCGAATTTTATCAAATTTTTTCTAATAAAAAAGTAACTGATTTAAAATATAATGGTGATATAGAACCAAGAATTGCAGAATCATTAAAAAAGGCATTGTAATATGTCTTAAATACTAGCTTATAAAATAAATATTAATCATAATAACAACAAAATGACAACAATTATTAGAGTAGTAGTTTTAGCATTAACTGTAGCGCTTACAAGTGTTAATGCTCAAGATTTTCAAGGTGTTGCGACCTATAAAACGCAACGGCAAATAGATATTAAATTGGACAGTACTCAAGTTAATAGTGAAATGCATGCTCAAATGATGGAGATGATGAAAAAACAATTTCAGAAAACATTCCATCTCACCTTTAATAAAGAAGAGTCTTTATATAAAGAGGAAGTGAGTCTAGATAAGCCACAAGCAGCAGCTGGTGGATTTCAGGTTGTTATGGTAGGTAACGGTGGAGGTTCTGATGTGTTATATAAAAACACAAAAGATCAACGCTATGCAGATCATAAAGACACCATGGGGAAAATATTTTTGGTTAAAGATGATATTGAGAAAATTGAGTGGAAATTAGAAGCTGACTCTAAATATATTGGAGAATATCAGTGTTATAAAGCCACTTATACAAAAATGGTAGAAAAACCAAGAGAATTTTCTAACAGTAGTACCACTAAAGAAACTGAGGAAGAAGATAAAGAACCAGAAATGATTGAACGTATAGTGACTGCATGGTACACGCCTCAAATCCCTGTAAATAATGGACCCGCAATGTACCAAGGTTTACCTGGCCTAATTTTAGAAATCCATGATGGTAAGCTTACTGTAATTTGCAGTAAAATTGTTATTAACCCTGAAGAAAAGGTGGTGATTAAAGAACCTACAAAAGGTAAAGAGGTTAATCAGAAAAAATATGATGAGATTATGGAGAAAAAAGCTAAGGAAATGATGGAGCGTTATAGAACTAGAGATAATGGTCGTGATGGAGAAAGTTTTAGCATAACAATTGGAGGTTAAGCTAAAAATCTGAAAATCATAGTATTGTTAATTTTGTTATAATTATAATTATTTTGTTTAATTATTATGTAAATTTGTTAAACAAAATTAATTAACATCAATATTATGAAATCAGCCATTTTTAAATTTAGCTTAATAGCATTAGTATTTTTAGTTTCATTAGCATCTAGCAAAAATGAGTTAATACTTGAACAAGAGTTTCAAGGTAAAGCCTATTATTTCTCAAAATCTAAAATGGATCTGGGTAGTTTTGGAGCTAGAATGAGTGAAGAACAAAAGAAGCAAATTGCAGCTCGCTTAAAGAATAGATTAGAAAAAACGTACGTTCTAACTTTTAATAAAGAAGAGTCTATATTTACTGAAGATGATAAATTAGATGCTATGTCTGGTGCTACAGATTCTTGGGGGAAAAATTTCACACCTGGTGAACAGTATAAAAATGTGAAAACAAATTCTCAAATACAAGAACAAGAATTTTACGGTAAACAATTCTTAGTTAAAGATAAATTGCAGCCAATAGAATGGAAAATGGGTACTGAAACAAAACAGATTGGAAACTATATGTGTTTTAAAGCAACGGCTTCTGTAGCAACAAATGAATTGACTTGGTACAATTTCTCTTGGGACAGGGTTAGAAATACTGAAAACAAATCTGACTCTGATGAAGTAGAAATAAAAATGACAGAAATTGAAGCGTGGTACTCACCTCAAATCCCTGTTGGTCATGGGCCATTAGAATATTGGGGACTTCCTGGGCTAATCCTAGAAGTAAGTGCTGGTAATACAACCATGCTGTGTTCTAAATTAGTTTTAAATCCAGAAGAAAATGTAGAGATAACTGCTCCTGAAAAAGGTAAGGTCGTCACTAAGAAAGAATACCAAGAAACGATTACTAAAAAAATGAAAGAATTTAGAGACAATCGCGGAGTAAGAAGAAGAGGTTAATTTTATTAACATAAGTTTAACTAAAGACGATTTAACTTTCTATCATCTTTGGAGTCTTACTCATGATAAAACAACATTATATTCAATCTAAAGATGAAGAAATCAGTTTCAAAATTCGCATTATTACTATTAGCAGTATGTCTTAGTACTGTATCCTTTGCTCAAGATTTTCAAGGCAAAGCTTATTATATGTCTAAGACTACCATGGATTTAGATCAATGGGGAGGACGAGAAATGAGTCCTGAGCAAAAAAAGAGAGTTGAAGAACGTATGAAAAGCTTTTTAGAAAAAGAGTACATACTTACGTTCAACAAAGAAGAATCTATTTATAAAGAAGACGAAAAGCTTGAAGCTCCAGGAGGCAGAAGAGGTTTCGGAGGTTTTGGTTCTATGGGTGGAGGCCCTAAATACAAAAATGTAAAAGGGAAAGAATTATTACAAGCCCAAGAATTTTTTGGAAAACAATTTCTAATTAAAGACGAACTTAAAAACCTTGAATGGAAAATGGGTACTGAAACTAAGCAAATTGGTCAATACACATGTTTTAAAGCTACCGCAACAAAAACAGTAGATCAATTTGATTGGAGAAGTATGAGACGTCGAGGCGGAAAAGATGGTGAAAAGAAAGAGGGAGATAAAGTTAAAGATTCAACAAAAACTGGTGATAAAGCTGACGCAGATTCTAATGACCCAATGAGTGAAATAGAAGTACCCAAAACAATAGAAGTTGTGGCTTGGTACACACCACAGATACCTATTAATCAAGGTCCAGATGATTATTGGGGTTTACCTGGATTAATATTAGAAGTTAATGCAGACAGAACAACTATTTTATGTACTAAAATTATAATGAATCCTGAAGAAAAAGAAGATATCGATAAACCTTCTAAAGGAGACGAAGTAACACAAAAAGAGTATACTGAAATCATTACCAAGAAAATGGAAGAAATGCGACAAATGTATGGAGGTCGTGGCAGAGGAGGTCGTGGCGGAGGTCGCAGAAATTAATTAAAAATATAACCATGTAAAAAGTGGCTTACATAGCTTAAGTCACCTTTAACCTTACTTAGTTTATGCTAAGTATAATCAATCAAATAAAACCAAACAATTACAGATGAAAAATTTATTAATACTACTATGTTTAGTAGTAGCAGGTAATTCCTTTGCTCAAATTAAAATGCAAGGTGTCGTTAAAGATAGTATTGGAAAGCCTTTGGAGTTGGCCAATGTTATTGCAATTAATCAAGACACTAAGGCTTTAGAATCTTATGCCATTACTAATGACAAGGGTAAGTATATTTTGTCTTTAGGCAAAAATGGTAAATATACTATTCAAGTAAGTTATATAGGTTTAAAGTCATTAAGTCAAGCTGTTTCTACAGCGGAAGTTGATATTAATAAAGACTTTACACTTTTACCAGACAATTCTTTAGATGCTGTTGAGCTTACCTATGAAATGCCTGTAACAATCAAAGGAGACACATTAATCTACAATGCCGATTCTTTTAAAAATGGGTCCGAACGAAAATTAGAAGATGTCTTAAAAAAATTGCCTGGAGTAGAAATAAATGCAGACGGAAAAATTGAAGTTGAAGGGAAAGAAGTGAACAAGTTAATGGTAAATGGTAAAGACTTTTTTGATGGAGATACAAAGTTAGCCACAAAAAACATTCCTTCTGACGCTGTAGATAAAGTGCAAGTGTTACGTAATTATGCAGAAGTTGGTCAGTTACGCGGAGTACAAAATAACCAAGACAACGTTGCCATAAACATTAAACTTAAAGAAGGAAAAGAAAATTTCTGGTTTGGTGATATAACGGCTGGAGGAGGTGCAGCACCTTCACCAAATGATGAGTTATACTTAGTACAACCTAAATTATTTTACTACAGTCCTAAATACAGCATTAACCTTATTGGAGATTTCAATAATATTGGTGAAGTCGCTTTAACCAATAGAGATGTAAGAAATTTTGGTGGTGGCTTCAGGCTTCCAAGTAACAATAGTGGTACAAGTATTAATTTAGGTGATAATGGTCTTAGAGGTTTAACAAGTGTAGCTAATTCACAAGAAGTTATCTCTAAATTAGGAGCTACAAACTTTAGCTATTCGCCTAATAAGGCTTTAGATTTAAGCGGATTCTTAATTTACAAAAGTAGTCGATTAAGAACTCGAGAAGCGAGTTTTGTAGATTATATTGAGGTTGAAGATGATCCCAATACACCTATCGACGAATCTGCTAATCTTCCACCAGATGAAGCTACAGAACAAACTGGCAAAGAGGCGACTAATCAATTTCTTGCTAAATTAAGTGCGCAATATAAACCTAATGCTAATAATCAGTTGAATTATGATGTTTTAGCTCGAATTTCTGATGACCAAGAAAAACAAAACCTATTTTCTTCTGTTGTAGGTAACACTGATCAGTTAAATGAAGCTAAGCCATATAGTATTAATCAGAATGTAAACTATTATTACACGCTTAATGAAAATAACATTTTTGCATTTGAAGCACAGCATTTATTAAAAGACGAAGATCCTTTTTATAATGCTCAATTAGTAAATGACCCAACAAACAATAATGATCCGGATCCTAGTAACAGAGATGCTTTTGATAATACTGCTGCAGGTTTAGGCTTAGATCAAGATCAGTTTGGATATAATCTAAATCAAGAAAGACGTGTTAAGTCTAATCAATTAGATGCCAAGTTAGATTATTACAATATTTTGAATACAAAGAGTAATATCAACCTAACTCTAGGTACGATTTTAAGCAAACAAGATTTTAACTCTAATATCTTTCAATTTTTAGATGATGGCTCAACGCTTAATCCAATTCCAACAGGACAAGATGATGACGGCAATGATTTCGTAAATGTAAATGATACACAGTATAATTTCAGTGATGTGTATTTAGGAGTACACTATAGATTTAAAACAGGTAAATTCACCTTTACTCCAGGGTTTTCAATACATGCTTATGGAAACAAGAATACACAGTTTGGTAAAACTTATGAGGATAATTTCTTTAGACTATTACCAGATTTTGAAACACGTATTCAGTTTAAAAAGAGTGAGAATTTAACTTTACGTTATAACATGCGAAACTCTTTTACAGATGTGACGAGTTTAGCACAAGGTTTAGTATTAAATAACTATAACAGCATTCAATATGGTAATCCAGAATTACAAAATGCTTTATCACATAATGTAAACCTAAGCTATTTTAGTTTTAATCTTTTTAACTACACCAATGTTTTTGCATTTGTTAATTATAGTAAAAACATTGATCAGATTAGATCTCAAACCAATTTTGAAAATGTGATTAGAACAAGCACCTATTTTAATTCACAATTTGCAGATGAAAGTCTTACAGCTTCTGGTCGTGTACAACGTACCTTTGGTAAGATAAGAGCTAGTATTAGAGGAAATTTCAACTATAGTAAAAGCAATCAATTTGTTCAAGGAAGGCAAACTTTAAACGAAAGTTACACCCATGGTTTTACTCCAGAATTACGTACTAATTTTAGAGAAGCACCAAATGTTAGTTTAAGGTATCGTTATTCTGTTAGGAATAACGATCAAGGATCTAATTCAACTAAGTTTATTACTAATGCTCCATCAATAGAATTTGATGCTTATATATGGAACTCAGTAACTTTCCTTACTGATTTTAGTTATACCGAACAAGATAGCAATGGTCAAATTGATACATTTAAGACTTGGAATGCTTCATTACGTTATAGAAAAAATAGGGATGCTAAATGGGAATATTCATTAAGAGCCTCTAACCTATTAAACATCGATTCTAATATTAATAATGGTGCTGGTGCTATCTCTGTATATAACTCAGAGACATTTGTACAGCCGCGATTTATAACATTTAGATTGACTTATAGTTTATAGAAACAAGTCAAAATTCATTTTAAACCCATTGGAATTATTTCAATGGGTTTTTGTTTTAACACAAAGTGTCATTCAAAAATTGTAATTTAATAACCTAAACCAACTAAAAAATGAAACACTTATTCATCACCACTGTTTTAGCATTAGGCTTATGCTTTAGCAGTTTAAATGCGCAAGACAAGAATCCAGTTATTGAAAGCATCATTAAAGAAGCCAACGACAACTCTCAACTAGAGTCTTTAGCACACGAAATGCTAGATGTTATTGGGCCGCGATTAGTCGGTACACCTCAAATGAAGCAAGCACATGATTGGGCTGTAGAAAAATATAAATCTTGGGGAGTTTCTGCCAGAAATGAAAAATGGGGAGAATGGCGTGGCTGGGAACGCGGTATTACACATATAGATATGATTTCACCACGCGTGCAATCACTAAGAGGAATGCAACTCGCTTGGAATCCTAGTACATCAGACAAAGGAGTTACTGCTGATGTTATTACACTACCAGAAAACATTAAAGATTCATTGTCTTTTCAAAAATGGTTACCTAATGTTAAAGGCAAGTTTGTATTAATCTCTATGAAACAACCTACAGGTCGTCCTGATTATAACTGGGAAGAATTTGCAACTGACGAATCGTTTGAAAAAATGAAAGATGCGCGTAACAAACAAACTAGAGAATGGAGAGCAAATATTGGCAGAACAGGTTATAATACTAGATCAATCATTCCTGCGTTAGAAGATGCTGGTGCAGCAGGCATTGTGGCTAGTTATTGGTCTAGAGGTTTTGGTGTAAACAAGATTTTTAGTGCAAGAACTAAGAACATTCCAACTGTAGATTTAGAACTCGAAGATTATGCTATGCTTTACCGTTTAGCAGAATCTGGCAATACACCGAAACTACATGTTGTTGCTAAATCTAAAGAATTAGGACGAGTACCAACATTTAATACCATTGCTGAAATTAAAGGTTCTGAAAAGCCAGATGAATATATTATCCTCTCAGCGCATTTCGATTCTTGGGATGGAGCAACAGGAGCTACAGATAACGGCACAGGCACTTTGGTGATGATGGAAGCCATGCGTTTGCTTAAAAAGTATTATTCTAACCCCAAACGGACTATTTTGGTAGGTCATTGGGGAAGTGAAGAACAAGGTTTAAATGGCTCAAGAGCATTTGTTGAAGACCATCCTGAAATTGTAAAGAATGTACAAGCCTTATTTAACCAAGATAATGGTACAGGACGTGTGGTGAATATATCTGGAGCTGGCTTTTTACATGCTTACGATTATTTATCGCGTTGGTTATATGCTGTACCAAGAGATATCACTAAACATATTGAAACTAACTTCCCTGGCAATCCTAGTGGAGGAGGTTCTGATAATGCATCTTTTGTAGCCGCAGGAGCACCTGCATTTAATTTAAGTGCTTTAAACTGGTCCTATTGGAATTATACTTGGCATACCAACAGAGATACTTACGATAAAATCATTTTTGATGATGTTAGAAATAATGCCATTCTAACCGCAATTTTAGCTTATATGGCTTCTGAAGATGATGAAACCACTTCTAGAGAAAAAATTGTATTACCTATGAATTCTAGAACAGGTAAGCAACGGACTTGGCCAAAGCCACGTTCACCTCAGCGCGATGGTGGTAGAAACTAATTGAATAAAAAAAGCTTTCTAAATACAGAAGGCTTTTTTGTTTTTATTGATTAGAGTTAGGCAAAGAATGATTATGCTTACAAAACCAAAATAAGCATTGTGTTTCTGTTTTATATAAAACAACCTTAAGTTTATCTGATGAATCACCAATACTTACTAAGGAGTTCTTATAACCTTCTTTTGCAGCTTCTATAGAAGCGAAATTGGTATGAACATTAGACTCATTAATTGAAAAAACTCCTTTACTATCTGTTAATGTCGTTTTATTTCCTATGGTAATGTTTACATTTTCTAAAGCATTCTCTTCTTCATCAACAACAATTCCACTAAAATCTTTTTGAATTTTTTCTCCTAAGTAATCAGATAAGGTTTGAACGTTTTTGTTTAACTTTTGTTCGTCTAGAGTATTGCTTTTTTCACAAGCATTTAGCCCAAAAAAGGAGATAGCTATCGCTAAGGAAATTGATTTGATTGATGACTTCATAACTGATTGATGATGTATCCACTTATAAGATGTAAAAATCACTAAATGGTTGCGTTAAAAGTCTTACAAATAAAATAGCCCTCAAAAGTTTGAAGGCTATTTATTATATATTTAACGTTTATTATTGGTCTCTCAATACATGAATAACTCCAGTAATTGTATGAGGTTGATTATTAAAATCCTCATAACTACCACTAAAATTAATATCTATATACTCACCTATTGCACCTAGAGCATTTAAGTTATAGATAATATTGTTATTGGTATTAGAGACACTTAGACATTCTCCAATAAAAAAGCCTGTATCATTAGTGTCATTAAAATTCAAATGATCATACTCACCTAAATAGTCAGGGTCATTTAAACGGCCTTGCATATAAAAGCAATTATTATTGCCTGTTTCACCACCACTACCATAAATATCTATTATTGGCCCAAATGCATTAGGATTATTAACAGAAAATGAGGCTTGAAGATCATCGACTACAAAAATAGTATCTCCATCATCAATAGTAAATTGTATAAATTCTGTGATGTCGTTACATGCACTGATGGTCCCTACATCAGTTAATGGCGTAGTAAAGGTGTAACTAATACTGTCTGTTGATTGCAAGTTTACAAAATCACTTGCTTTTATTTTAAACGCATTATTATCTTCACAACGTAATAAATTAATTTCAAAAGTTCCATCACTTACAGCATCAGTAAATGTTTGTCCACCATAGCGTAATTGCACATAACCATCTGTTACAGGGCCTCCATCACATGTATTAAAGTTTCCTATAACTGTTTCTGCTATGATATCATCATTATCTGGTATAATAATCGATAAACTAGAATCCGAAGAATAAGACCCTATTACTTGAGAATAAAGTGGTGTATCATCACAGATATCATAACTATAAACATCTAATTGTAAAGTTTCTCCACTTGGTACAAAACCGCAAACTTCTCCGTTGTCATTTGTATAACCTCCTCGTGACCCAAAAGTGGCACTGGTAATACTTACATAAAGATTACTTAAACTATTATTGTCTTCATCTATTGCAGTTACACATAATGTGATAGCTTCGGCTGGTATATCACAGTTCCAAAATGAAAAATGCGAGACATTACCAACATACATATTACCTTGTAATGTTGCAACTCCTTCTTCTTTCCAATAGCCATTGACTTCATCGAAATACCAAAGCGGAATAGTCGCTGGAGCTATTCCCATTAAACTTGGATCTAAAGGAATTTTAATTTCAGAAGTTGAACCTTCAGGTAAATTTAAATCTTCACCATTAGTGCCTCTTAATTCTACTGCAAGCATTCCCAAAGTTTGTAACATACGTTCTGCTCCTTCTTCATTTTCAGCATATAACATGCCTGGCATTTGCATTGCCATATCATCATCAGCAGGATCCAAGTGATGCATAATAACATCTACAGCACCAGAATACGCAGAACCGTCTTCTTTAATAAAATCACCATCAAAACTTACAGAACTTCCATTGCCCATAGAAACAGTTTCAGTAGCACCACTATTCACCGTACCAACCACTGTAGCTTCAAGCAACATAATAGTTACTTTATTGGTTCCGTTTGAAGGCACAACACTACGTGATCCGTGAATATAGCCAACTTTCTCAGTTTTAATATAGCCGAAACGTTCTTTAACATTAGCGTCATTTAAAATAAACACACCATTGCTATCTGTCGTTACTGTTTCATTACCAATGGTAATAGTTACTCCTTCAATTGGGTTATTATTGATATCAATAACATTACCTAAGAAATTTCTTGAAACTTGATTACCAAAATATTCAGAAAACGAATCAGGAATAATTTCTTGTTGTTGTCCTCCAGAATTGCCATCATCTTTTTCACAAGATGTTATAGTAGTTATAGCAAACAGAAGCATTAAAATAAGATTGGGGAATTTTTTAATGTTTTTCATAAGGTATTAGTTTAATTGAGTTTTGTTATTCAGAGTTGTTAATCTCTTTTAGATATAACAGCTAAGGTTATTAAATTCCTACTTCATGTTATAAAACAAAAAACCCTCATAATTGAATTATGAGGGTTTTATATATTCTATTTTCTAAACTTATTCTTTCGTAATATCTACTTTTTCAATAACCTTTTCAACTTCACCAGCTTTGTTAGTTAATGAGGCTTCAAAAGCTTTAACTTCTTTTTCTACTTCAGCTTCAGTACCTTCAAAAGTAATAGTCTCCGTTACTTTTTCACCTTCTTTTATTGTAGAGTAATCTACTGTAGCTTTAGCCATATCTTTAGATTCAACAGTCATTTCGATTGAAACTTCTTCTTCGTTTATTGCTAAGCCTTCTTCAGATGCATGACCACCTAAGATTGGTGCAATTACTAAACCTATTAAACACGTTAATTTAATTAAGATGTTCATTGAAGGACCAGATGTATCTTTAAAAGGATCACCAACAGTATCACCAGTTACCGCTGCTTTATGAGCATCAGAACCCTTATATGTCATTTCACCATTAATCTCAACACCAGCTTCAAAAGACTTCTTAGCGTTATCCCAAGCTCCACCAGCATTATTCTGGAAGATTGCCCATAATACACCAGAAACTGTAACACCAGCCATATAACCACCTAACATCTCTGCGATAGCAAGATTATCCATACCAAATAACATTGGCACAAATGCAATTACTAATGGAAAACCAATAGTTAATAAACCAGGTAACATCATTTCTTTTAAAGAGGCTTGCGTAGAAATTGCCACACATTTATCGTATTCTGGTTTCCCAGTACCTTCCATAATTCCAGGAATAGCTTTAAACTGACGACGTACTTCTTGTACCATTTCCATAGCAGCTTTACCTACAGCATTCATTGCTAAAGCAGAGAATACTACTGGTACCATACCACCAACAAATAACATGGCTAATACTGGTGCTTTAAAGATGTTAATTCCGTCAATTCCTGTAAAGGTTACATAAGCAGCAAATAATGCTAATGACGTTAATGCAGCAGAAGCGATAGCAAAACCTTTTCCTGTTGCAGCAGTTGTATTACCTACTGAATCTAGTATATCTGTACGCTCTCTTACGATTGGTTCTTGCTCACTCATTTCTGCTATACCACCTGCATTATCAGATATTGGTCCAAAGGCATCAATTGCTAATTGCATAGCCGTAGTAGCCATCATTGCAGAAGCAGCTAATGCAACTCCATAAAATCCAGCGAAGGCATAAGATGCCCAAATCGCACCAGCAAATAATAATACTGAAGGGAATGTAGAAATCATACCTGTAGCTAAACCAGCAATAATGTTAGTTCCTGCTCCAGTTGATGATTGTTGTACTATTTTTAATATTGGACTTTTTCCTAATCCTGTGTAATATTCAGTAACCGAAGAAATAACAGCCCCTACAAATAAACCTACTAAAGTAGCATAGAATACACGCATCGCAGAAATTTCAACTAAACCTTCTCCAAAGAAATTCATTTGCATTGTTTCTGGTAACATATACATACATAATCCAAAACATGATGCAGCAACTAGTGCAATTGATGTCCAGTTACCAATATTTAAAGCACCCATAACTTGAGCTTCTTTAGCATCATTACTTTTAATTTTCACTAACATCGTTCCAATGATAGAAATAATGATTCCTGCACCAGCAATTGCCATTGGTAATAAGATTGGTCCAATACCTCCAAAGGCATCACCAATATTTCCACCCATATCTTTAATCACATAATTTCCAAGAACCATTGCAGCTAATACGGTTGCTACATAAGACCCAAATAAGTCAGCTCCCATACCAGCAACATCACCTACATTATCACCTACGTTATCTGCAATTGTAGCAGGATTACGAGGGTCATCTTCAGGAATACCTGCTTCAACCTTACCTACTAAATCAGCTCCAACATCAGCAGCTTTTGTGTAAATACCACCACCTACTCTTGCGAATAATGCGATAGATTCAGCACCTAAAGAGAAACCAGCTAGCGTTTCTAATACAATAGTCATATCCATTGTATTTGTCCATTCACTTCCCATAAAGAACCAAAAGAAGAATATAAAAAATGCTGTTAAACCTAATACAGCCAAACCAGCAACACCAAGTCCCATTACAGTTCCACCACCAAAAGAGATTTTTAGTGCATTTGGTAAACTTGTACGAGCGGCTTGTGTTGTTCTAACGTTTGTTTTTGTTGCGATTTTCATTCCTATGTTTCCAGCGAAAGCAGAAAATATAGCACCAAAAACAAAAGCGATTACAATTAACCAGTGCGTTGTAGGTACTATAAAAGATACTACAGCTAATAATGCTGCTACGATTATTACAAAAACAGCTAGCAATCTATATTCAGCATTTAAGAACGCTAATGCTCCTTCGTATATATGATCTGAAATTTCTTTCATTTTACCATCTCCAGCATCTTGTTTCATTACCCAAGACTTTTTTACAAGCATGTAAATTAATCCTAAAACCGCCAAAGCTATTGGCATATAAATCATCATTGATTCCATATTATATATTTTAAATTTGGTTTATTAATTTGCTGGGCAAAAGTAGTAAAATCAATGGGAATAGAAAAACCCTTTTACAATCAATGCAAAAGGGCCTTTTATCTAATTTTATAAGAGCTATTTAAATCGTAAAGTCTCCATTAGTTTTGTGCTCACTATTTTCGTAACGTTCAATACACTTGTTCAGAATATCATAAGCTTCTTCGGCATTTCCCCAACCACCAACATCAACTTTCTTTTCTTCTAAATCTTTATAAACTTGGAAGAAGTGTGTAATTTCTTTTTTTCGATGTGGATTTAAATCTGACAAATCGTTGTAGCTATTCCAGATTGGATCTGTAACTGGCACACATATTAATTTCTCATCTGGTCCTTTTTCATCTGCCATATGAAACACTCCTATTGGCTTCACTTCCATAACACACATTGGGAATGTCGGTTCTGTCCCCATAACTAAAACATCTAAAGGGTCACCATCTAAGGCTAGAGTCTCAGGTATAAATCCATAATCGCCTGGATACATCATAGATGAAAACAACATACGATCGAAACGTATTTTGTTCAACTCAAAATCATATTCGTATTTATTTCTGCTTCCTTTTGGGATTTCTATTAATACGTCAAAAGTTAATTTTCCTGCTGGAGTCATATCTCATTTTTTTAAGGGCTGCAAAGATACGTAAGTGTTTAAGTTTCACCAACAAAAATCAAAACAGAGTTTACAAAATGTCTCATCTATAATTATTACCTTGTAATCAATTATTTAAACAATCCATTAGCTATGCAACGTTTTATTACATTTTTATTTTCAATATTGATCTCATCAACTTTTTACGCTCAAAACCAACAATACCAAGGAAAGTTTGAGCCTATAGACAATATGATACCTCAACCTAATGTCTATCGTTCTGCAAGTGGTGCACCAGGAAAAGCCTATTGGCAACAAAGAGCCAATTACAAAATTAAAGCGCAGCTTGATGAAAAAAACAACACTATAAGTGGAGATGAAACGATTACTTATTACAATAATTCCCCTGATAACCTTAACTACTTATGGATTCAATTAGAGCAAAACGTCAATAAAAAAGAGAATGAAGATTTTGGTTATGCTTTTGGTAATGTGCGTGATTCTATGAATACAAGGCACATGCAATTTTTAACGCGTGCTATTGATTTTCCTGCTGGTTATACTATTAAATATATAAAAGATACTAATGGTAAGTCTATAAGGTCTTTAGTTAACAATACGATGATGAAAGTGCTTCTAAGTAAACCCTTAAAATCTGGTGAATCGCTAACATTTTCAATAGGATGGTCGTATCATATTACTGATAGAAGTATGTATTTACTATCACGTGAAGGTTATGAATATTTTCCAGAAGATGATAATACGGTTTATTTGATTGCACATTGGTTTCCTAGAATGGCAGTTTATAACGACACAGAAGGTTGGCAGAATAAGCAATTTCAAAAATTAGGAGAGTTTGCCCTAGAGTTTGGTGATTACGATGTTGAAATCACAGTGCCTGCGGACCATTTAGTCGCTTCAACAGGAGATTTAAAAAATGAGTCTAGCGTGTTAACTAAAACTCAACAACAACGCATGGCAATGGCAAGAAAATCTACTGACAAACCTGTAATGATTGTGACTCCAGAAGAAGCCAGAGCCAACGAAAAAAACAAAACTACCAAAACAAAAACATGGAAGTTTAATGCCAAAAATGTTAGAGATTTTGCATTTGCGTCATCACGTAAATTTATTTGGGACGCACAAGCAGTGCCTTTAGAAACGCACACAGCCATGGCTATGTCATTTTACCCAAAAGAAGGTTTACCTGTTTGGAGTGAATCTTCTACTCTAGCTGTAAAAAATGCATTAGAAGTATTCTCAAAAGAAGTTTTTGAATATCCCTATCCTGTTTGCATTTCTGTAAACACCTCTAACATTGGCATGGAATTCCCGATGATTAGTTTTAATGGAGGACGACCTGTTAACGGAAAAATGACCGACAATGCTAAAGCTGGAATGATTGGCACTATTGTACATGAAGTTGGGCATAACTGGTTTCCAATGATTGTAAGTTCAGATGAGCGTCAATGGATGTGGATGGATGAAGGCTTAAATACCTTTATTAGTCAACGCACTATGGAAGAGCGTTACCCAGAATATCCGCACACTCAACCTAAAAGCATTGTCCCTTTTATGAGTGGTGATAAAAGTATTATGCGCCCTATTATGACCACATCTGACAATGATTTATTATCGCAATTCGGTGCTAATTATTATCTAAAGCCTACAGTAGGTTTACAAATGTTACGTAACTCAATTGTTGGTAAAGAATTATTTGATCAAGCGTTTAAAGAATATGCTAATCGTTGGAAATACAAGCATCCAAATCCTGCAGATTTATTTAGAACACTAGAAGATGCTACAGCTGTAGATTTAGATTGGTTTTACAGAGGTTGGTTTTTTACGACCGACAATGTAGATATGGAGTTGACCAATGTAAAATGGTTTACGGTTGCTAATGAGGAAAATATTGAAAATAGAAATAACGTTACACAAGCAAAAATAAAAGCTGAAAATGCTGGAGAGAACACTTCTGATTTTGCTGGTGGACCAGAATCTATAACTATGGTTCCTACACCAGATCAAGCTTATGGACAGTTTTTATCGCGTATGGACGACCCAGAAATACGTAAACAACTCTATGGTAAAAATATCTACGAGATAACGGTTAAAAATGTTGGAGGACTCATTATGCCTGTAACCATTGAGTGGCAATATACAGATGGCACTAATGAAATTGATACATTACCTGCTGAAGTATGGAGAACTAATGAATATGAAATCACAAAAACCTTTATAAAAGAAAAGCAAGTTAAAAAAGTAGTCTTAGACCCAAATTTTGAGTTTGCTGATACAGATACCAAAAATAACAGCTTCCCTAAAGTTGAAGAAACTTCTGATTTTGATACATTTAAAAATAGCCAAGTAACCAATGAGTTATTCGATACCTATGTTGGCACTTATAGAATAGACGAAGGGTTTGAAGCTAAAGTTTACAGAAATAAAACTGAGTTTTATGTTAAAGTTGCTTCATCACCAGAAGACAGGATATACCCTGAATCAAAAACATTGTTTAGAGTAAAAGAATTTGATGCAACGGTTGAATTTGTCCCTAGCATCGATGGTGGTAAAATGGGCATTATTTTAGCAAGAGGAGATGAACGCTATAAAGGTGTAAAGATTGATTAGCTTGTGCTTTAACCATAAAAAACATGCTGGTTTTAAGATCAATTAATAAAATTTTAGATACTAATTAATTTAAAATATGAGGACTAAATTAATCATCATTTTAGCTTTTTTTTTCTTAACTTATTGTAATAAAAATGATTACAATAATAACGAAGTTAGCACCTGTGATTCTCTCAAAAATTATTATGGAGACATAACCTTTTCTACTCAAAAAGATATTGATGATTTTGATAAATTAGGCTATACAGCCATACATGGATATGTAATTCTCAATTCTGATAATTCTGATGATGACCCTATAAAAAATTTAAATGGACTATTAGAATGTATTACCTACATTGAAAATGGCGTATATATTAGTAATAATTCAGAATTAGAGAGTCTTGAAGGTTTTTTAAACAATGTAACCTCCCTAAACAATTTGACCATAGAAAACAACAACAGTCTAGTTGTATTTAATGGATTTAATAGCCTTATTTCTATTGAAAATAGATTGAAAATTTCAAATAATGATACATTAGAAAACATGGAGGGTCTTACAAATAACGTAACTTCTATTTATAGATTACTTATTGAATCTAATGCTAATTTGGAAAACTTGAATGGGCTCAATGCAATTTCAAATATTAATGAAATATCCATAATTAATAATGATTCATTAGAAAGCCTAGAAGGCTTTATAAACGGTATTTCTTCTTGTAATCATTTAACTATAAAAGATAATGAGGTTTTGTCAAATATGAACGGGCTCGAAAATTTAGTATCTATATCTAATTTACTAATAAGAAATAATAGTAATTTAATTAACTTAGGTTGGTTTGATGCTTTAACTAATGTAACAAATGTAGAAATCAATAATAATGCTTCATTAGAAAATTTAAATGGATTTTTAACTAATGTATCTTCGATTAATTCTTTATATATATCCAAGAATCCAAATCTACTTAATTTAGAAGGGTTAGAAAATTTAAACACTTTAAATGATTTATTTATCATTAATAATGACGGTTTAATAGACTTAAATGGTTTAGATAATCTAACTAATATTTCCAATAGTATTTTCATAAACTACAATGAATTATTAAGCAATATTAATGTCCTTTCAGCCAATACAAATAATAATTTGGATTATATCTCAATAGAAGAAAATCCCTCCCTAATGAATCTTAATGGCTTAATTAATCTAACCAATGTAGGGGCAATAAAAATATCTGACAACGATAGCTTAGTGAATTTAGAGGGTTTAGATAATTTAGTTAGCACAGGCATATACCAGCGTGAAGGAATTTACATAGAATTTAATGATGGATTAGTAAATGTTGATGCTCTATCAAATTTAATTACCGTTAATACTCTGAGTATCGGTTTTAATACAAGCATGTCCAATTTATGTGGCATAACAAATTTAATAACTAATGGCTCATATGTGGTATATGACATAGCACAAAATATTTACAACCCTTCTGTAAATGATTTTTTAACCGGAAATTGTAGTTTATAATGATAAACAGATTAAAATTTTCAATAGATATAAAAGCCGATAAATCTAAGATATGGCATGCCCTTTGGGATGATAGCTCATATCGTGATTGGGCAAGTGTATTCTTTGAGGGTTCTTATGCTGATACAGATCATTGGAAAGAAGGCAGCACCGTAATGTTTCTTGCTCCAGATAAAAGTGGTATTTATAGTAATATCGAAAAACACATTCCTAATACAATGATGTCCTTTAAACATATCGGAAACGTCATAGGTGGAAAAGAACAACCCATTGATGATGACACAAAAATATGGTCAGGAGCTACAGAAACTTATACCATTACTGAAGGAGTAGACCATAACATACTTACTGTTGACATAGATATCCTTGACGAGCATGTAGAATTTATGTCTAAAACGTTACCTAAAGCATTAGAAAAGGTGAAAAACAACTGCAGCTAACAACAAATAAATTGTCTTAAAAATAAAATCCAAAACTACCAGTAATACCAAACTTTCTAGCATCAGGATTATCGAGATAATTTCCTCTGAAGTTAAAATCTATACGTAGTATTTTAAATATATTGGCAACACCAATGCTATACTCGTAATAGATACGAGAATCTGGTGCCACAAGAGGAATTTCTACTAAACTCCCTGTTGTGCTTAAAGCAATGTTTTTATCCGATAACTCGCCCCAAACACCTCTTATACTAGCAATAGCTCTAAGGTTATATTTCTTTAAGAACGGAATCCGCGAAAATAATCTGCCATTAAAATTATGCTCTATATGCATAGATGTATAGGTATCTGTCACAAATTCATAAAAATCGAGCTGAGAAAAGGTATTATAGATTGAAAAATAACTTTGATTTCCAGGCACTACACTTAATAATGCTAATGGTACTTCACCAAATGTCTTACCAGCTTCTATCGAAGTTGTCAATCTACCGAAACCACCAACTTGCCATGGTTGTATATATGAAAACTGAACTTTTGTATAATCAAAATCACTATCAAACCAATCACGGTCTCCACGACTAACTTGAGCGAATAAACGTGCATAATTATCATTCTTATTTTTGCGTTCCACTCCAAAACCTGTCATTTGACGTTTAGGAAAATATGATAACGATAATCTGCTTTCAAATTGTTTTACTTCTGAAGAGATACCATTTGATGATTCGGGATCATTATAATCTAAACTAAATGTAGGTGATGCTGAACTTAAGGTTTTAAAACTTCCATCTAAACGTACTTCAAAATTTCTTGCGGGTTCAATGGACATTCCAAAGTTGGTTAAACTGATACTTGTCAACTTATCATTAGAACCAGTACCTATAACTGCCGATGATGCCAAGCTACGACCTAAAACATCAGTGGAACTTGTTAAACTTGCACCTATCTGTTCGACATCTCTTCGATTACCTCCAAAGATGGTCAATCGACTTCGTTTATCTAATAACCATTTACCAGATATACCATATTTAAACTTGTCATCTCTAAAGCCGTAAGCTAAAAATCCTTCTAACCTCCATAAATCATTAGGTCCAAAATAGGTTCGACCACCAGTTCTTAAACGTAAACCTTCAACTTCATTAAATCCAAAAGTTGAAAAAATAGGACCATAATCAAAATTAATACTAGGAAATTCAACATAACCAGAAGCCAAAATACTACCTAAGTTATAGAGTCGTTTAAACTTTTTTACCGTTTTAAGTGTATCTAGCATTTTATAAACTCCTTTTTCGTCTTTATTTAAAGCTTCAAGTCTATTATTTTGCCAAAAATCATCTTCTCTATTGTAGACATCTTCATCATAGTTATAAACGACCTTATCGTAGTATTCTTTATCCTTAGGTTGATTGAATTTATAATTATCATAAAGTGTCGTTCGCTTTCCATAAACACCTCGAGATTTTTCCTTTTTATTCAATGCAAAATCCGACAGAAAGTAATCCCGCTTAATTAGAAAAACTGAATCATTTAAGACCTCAAACTCTTGTTCTATATAAATTTCTTTAACCCAATTTATATTAGCACTTTTTGAGGCTTGAAGATTAATTTCTTTAATGGCGTAAGTAGAATCATTAACCCAAAAATCACCTTTAAAGGTCAATTCATTTTTTCGACGTGGATAATAGATAATATTATAACACCATTTGTTATCAATATATGCACTGTCTGATAAGACATAATTGTAGGTCTGAATACCAGTTCTACTTAAAGGACTCACAAAACTCTTATCGAAAAACTTGAGGTAATTATCATAGACATTATATTCTGAATATAAGTCATCTATAAAATCTATAATCACTTGATTGTTACTAAAGCCAGAATTTTTATTGCCTAATAAATCTTCGCGCTCCTTATTTATAACATTATCACCAGATACCTTTTTCACAGATTCATTTAAGAAAATAGGTAGATATGTTTTACCAGTTACACTAGATGTATCTACCTCTTCAAAAACAAACTCCATACCTTTAAAGAGTTTGCTTTTTATTAAAGCGCTGTCTATAGTATTAAGGTCAAATTCGACTTTTTCATATTGGTCGTACTCGTATTGCTTAAATTGGTTTAAGCCATTTTTTCGTTTTCGTTTCCAAATTTCTTTAAGGATGCGGATTGCTGGATTTTCAGAAGCTTTTTTAGATTGCTTACCTGTAACGATAACAACCTCATCTAGTGATGATGCTTCTTCTTTTAAAATAAACTTTAAATCGTAATTAACACGTTTGGTTAATTTTAGTTCTTGTATTTCAAAACCTAAAAAAGAAACAACCAGTATTTCCCTATTTTCATCAGATTCTAAATAGAATTTTCCATCTTCGTTAGTAATAGTTCCTTCTGTAGTTCCTTTAAATAAAACATTCGCAAAAGGAATGGGTTCATTGTTTTCATCAAACACATGACCACTAACTTTAGTCTGCGCTAAGGCAACCAAAACATTAAGGCATAAAAATGCTATAAATAGTTTTATCTTCATATTAAAAACAAACTTCATCAATAACCATGCTAAATTTAGCTTTAAGTTTATTAATGAAGTTTAAAAACGCAGAAAACTGCAATTTATTTATTTGTACATCACTTTTTTCACCGCCTTAACAACTGAGTCGCTATTAGGCAACCATTCTGCTAATAAAACTGGTGAATATGGAGCTGGAGTATCAGCTGTATTAATTTTTACAACCGGAGCATCTAAATAATCAAACGCTTCAGATTGTACAATGTAAGTCAGTTCTGTTGAAACATTACCAAAAGGCCACGCTTCTTCTAAAATCACTAAACGATTAGTTTTCTTTACAGATTTTAAAACAGCGTCTTTGTCTAATGGCCTCACGGTTCGTAAATCTATAATCTCACAAGAAATACCTTCTTTCTCTAATTCGTCTGCAGCTTTATAGGCTTCTTTTATAATCTTTCCGAAAGACACAATGGTAACATCATTTCCTTCGCGTTTAATTTCTGCAACACCAATAGGAATCGTGTATTCTCCTTCTGGCACTTCTCCTTTATCACCATACATTTGCTCACTCTCCATAAAAATTACTGGGTCGTCATCTCTAATAGCAGATTTCAGCAACCCTTTTGCATCATAAGGATTTGATGGTACAATTACTTTTAATCCTGGAGTGTTAGCAAACCAACTTTCAAAAGCCTGAGAGTGTGTTGCTGCTAATTGACCTGCTGAAGCAGTAGGCCCTCTAAAAACAATCGGACACTTAAACTGACCACCAGACATTTGTCTAATCTTAGCTGCATTATTTATAATTTGATCAATACCAGCTAAAGAGAAATTAAAGGTCATATATTCTACAATGGGTCTATTACCAGTCATTGTAGAACCTATAGCTATACCTGCAAAACCAAGTTCAGCAATAGGTGTATCTATGACACGCTTATCACCAAACTCATCTAACATGCCTTTTGAAGCTTTATAAGCACCATTATATTCAGCTACTTCTTCACCCATAAGATAAATACTTTCATCTCTGCGCATCTCTTCGCTCATCGCTTCACAAATAGCTTCTCTAAATTGAATTGTCTTCATGTTCTTATTTTTATTCGAATAGCAAAAATAGGAATAATTGAAAAACTTTATGAATCAAATTTCTTTAAAATTTATTATGCGTGCATAGTAAAATTTCAATTATTTATAATTATCTTCGTGCTCTAGAAAAAAGACGTTTAAATAAATAATTTTTTATGAAGATATTAGTATGTATTAGTCATGTTCCTGATACAACCTCAAAGATTAATTTCACAGATGGTGATACTAAATTTGACACTAATGGTGTGCAGTTTGTTATCAATCCTAATGACGAATTTGGTTTAACGCGTGCCATGTGGTTTAAAGAAAAACAAGGTGCTAGTGTAGATGTTGTTAATGTTGGTGGAGCTGAGACAGAGCCTACTTTAAGAAAAGCATTAGCGATTGGTGCAGATTCTGCAATTAGAGTGAATACTGAAGCTACCGACGGTTTTGCTGTTGCTAAGCAACTAACAAAAGTAGTTAATGATGGAGGTTATGATTTAGTAATTGCTGGTAGAGAATCGATTGATTATAATGGTGGAATGGTACCAGGAATGTTAGCGGCTATGGTTGATGCAAATTTCGTTGCAAATTGTATTGGACTAGAAGTTGATGGAACTAACGCTAAAGCTATTAGAGAAATTGATGGTGGTAAAGAAACCGTTAGTACATCTTTACCTTTAGTAATAGGTGGACAAAAAGGATTAGTTGAAGAAAGTGATTTACGTATCCCTAACATGCGAGGCATTATGATGGCTCGTAAAAAACCTTTAACAGTTGTTGAACCAATAGATGCTAGTTTAGAAACAAAAGCCTCTAGTTTTGAAAAACCAGCTCCAAAAGGCGCTGTAAAATTAGTTGACCCAGATAATATAGATGAATTAGTAAACTTACTTCATAACGAAGCTAAGGTGATCTAATCTGTCATTCCTGCTTTGGCAGGAAATCGAAGATTAGCGAATGCTAATCAACAAACCTATTAATAACATATTATAGATTCCTGCTTTCGCAGGAATGGCAAAAATTAAAATCATGTCAATACTTGTATATACAGAATCCGAAAACGGAAAATTTAAAAAAGGAGCTTTAGAAGTAGTATCTTACGCTAAAGCAATTGCAGACCAAATGGGAACATCGGTTACTGCTGTCGCTATTAATGCAGACAATATAGAAAGTCTAGGAAATTATGGTGCTTCAAAAGTACTATCCATAAAAAATGATGCCTTAAATAACTTTAATGCAAAAACTTATGCAGCTGCCATTGTGCAAGCTGCTAAACAAGAAGGTTCTAAAATAGCAGTAGTAAGCTCTAGTGCAGACAGTAAATATTTAGCTCCATTATTGGCTGTTGGTTTAGATGCAGGTTATGTTTCTAATGTTGTTGAAGCACCATCTAGAATATCTCCATTTACAGTAAAGCGTTCTGTTTTTACGAACAAAGCATTCGCTAATACAGAAATTAATACTGATGTAAAAGTTGTTGGATTATCTAACAATTCATTCGGATTGGTTGAATCTGGTGGAAATGCTTCAGTTGAAGATTTTTCACCATCATTACCAGATTCTGGTGTAAGTGTTGAGTCTGTAGATAGAGCTACTGATAAGGTTAGTATTGCTGATGCAGAGGTTGTTGTTTCTGGTGGTCGAGGCTTAAAAGGTCCTGAAAATTGGGGAATGATAGAAGAACTGGCAGAAGTTTTAGGAGCAGCAACAGCTTGTTCTAAACCAGTATCTGATTTAGGATGGAGACCTCATAGCGAACACGTTGGGCAAACAGGAAAACCTGTAGCATCAAACCTTTACATTGCTATTGGTATTTCTGGAGCCATTCAGCATTTAGCAGGTATTAACTCTTCAAAAGTAAAAGTCGTTATCAATACAGATCCTGAAGCACCTTTCTTTAAAGCTGCAGAGTATGGTGTTGTTGGTGATGCTTTTGAGGTAGTACCAAAGTTAATCGAAAAATTAAAAGCTTTTAAAGCTGCAAACGCATAATTTTATTACCTTGTATTTACAAAGGGCTGTTTAAATTAAGAAACCCTCTATGTACTAACGTTTTGTCGGAAGTATTGAGATATTTATCCAAATCTGCATTATGCAGTTGGTAAAGTCCTAATTTAAACAGTTCTTTGTGTTTTACTAATTTATGAGTTTAGTTCGTTTAAATATCAAAGGCATTTCATATAGCCAAACGCAGAATGGTGCTTACGCCTTAATTCTTAATGAAGTTGATGGTGATCGCAAATTACCAATAGTTATTGGTGCTTTCGAAGCACAATCAATTGCTATTGCTTTAGAAAAAGAAATTAGACCCCCACGTCCACTTACACACGACTTATTTAAAAATTTTGCTGACCGATTCGATATTGTCGTTAAGCAAGTGATTATTCATAAGCTTGTTGATGGTGTATTTTATTCGAGTTTAATTTGCGAGCGCGATAAAATTGAAGAAATAATTGATGCCAGAACGAGCGATGCTATTGCTTTAGCCTTACGTTTTCAAGCTCCAATTTTTACGTATAAAAATATTTTAGATAAAGCAGGAATCTATCTCAAAGTGAATCCTAAAAAGGAAGACGAAGAGCAAGATAGTATTCTTGTTGATGATATCATTGCAGAAGAAATTGAAGCTGCAAAAGTTGAACAAGAAGGCTACAAAGATAAATCTCTTGAAGAACTTCATGTACTCTTAGATGAAGCCGTAAATGACGAAGATTATGAAAAAGCGGCTAAAATAAGAGACGAAATTTCTAAACGCTAACTAACATTTCATTTTATGAATCATTTTTTTAAAGCCCTTATTGCTATTTTTATTGGACTTTCATCAATTACAGCACAAGAGCTAGAAAAAACATGGCAATTTGAAGCGATAGAAAATAACTCTGGTAACTCTGTATTCAAAACATCAAAAAATGATACGCTCAACTTAACTAAAGGCGAGTTTAATTATGTGCTTAGCTCTAAAGACAACTTGAAAGCTTCTGGAGATTATATGTATCAAAATAATCTTTTGGTATTCTATTATAATCAACCTAATGACACTATAAGAAAGTATAAAATCACTGAACTTACTGATTCTACCTTAGTTTTTAGTGAAGCTAATACTATTTATAAATTTTCACCATATCAAAAAATAATAGAAATAGAAGATACTATAATCCCTAGTCAAGGATTTTCTTTTAATAGCTTATGGCGAGGTGTATTAGGGATGTTAACTCTAATATTCGTTGCTTTTTTATTTAGTAGTAATCGTAAAGCAATTAACTGGAAGACTGTAGGTATTGGTTTATCTCTTCAGCTCATAATAGCTGTAGGTGTATTAAAAGTAGAATTTGTTAAGACAGTTTTTGAATCAATAGGAAAAGTATTTATTAAAGTTCTAGACTTCACAAAAGCTGGAAGTCAGTTTTTATTTGAAGGTTTGGTTGTAGATATGGATACATTCGGATTCATCTTTGCATTTCAAGTCTTACCAACTATTTTATTCTTTTCTGCCTTAACTTCTGTTTTATTCTACTTAGGGATTATTCAGAAAGTTGTTAAAGCTTTTGGATGGCTACTTTCAAAATTACTAAGAATATCTGGAGCTGAAAGCCTTAGTGTTGCAGGTAATATTTTCTTAGGTCAAACCGAAGCCCCTCTATTAATAAAGGCTTATTTAGAAAAAATGAATAAGTCCGAAATTCTGCTTGTTATGATTGGTGGAATGGCAACCGTTGCCGGAGCTGTGCTTGCAGCGTACATAGGATTCTTAGGTGGGGATGATCCAGCATTACGTTTAGTTTATGCTAAACATTTATTAGCTGCATCAGTAATGGCTGCACCTGGTGCTATTGTAATTTCTAAAATATTATATCCACAAACCGAAAGCATAAATACTGACGTCTCAGTATCTCAAGAAAAAATAGGCACAAATCTTTTGGATGCTATTGCTAATGGTACAACAGAAGGACTTAGATTAGCTGTAAACGTAGGCGCCATGCTATTAGTCTTTGTTGCTTTTATAGCTATGATTAATTATGGGCTCTTAAAGTTTGGCAGTCTTACTGGTGTAAATGATTGGATGGCTGCAAATACTCCTTATCAAAACTTCTCACTCGAAGCTATTTTAGGGACTATTTTTGCCCCATTAATGTGGTTAATTGGTGTTGCCAAAGAAGATATGATGATGATGGGGCAATTATTAGGAATTAAGTTAGCAGCTAGTGAATTTGTCGGTTATATACAGTTAGCGGATTTAAAAAATGTTGCTAATACTACTCATCTGACTTATGAAAAGTCAATCATTATGGCAACCTACATGCTATGTGGTTTTGCCAACTTTGCATCCATCGGAATCCAGATTGGAGGTATTGGCTCTTTAGCGCCTGGACAACGTAAACAACTCTCTAAATTTGGAATGAAAGCTTTAATAGGTGGTACAATTGCATCATTGATTTCTGCTACCATTGCAGGAATGATTATTGGGTAAAATAATTGATCTTATTGTAGTTCTATTTTTCTTAACGTAAAACTTACAATGCTAAGTACAACAATGCATACTAATAATTTAACTGCATCAAAATATGTACTACTCATACCACCAAAATAATCCACAAAAGGAATCCCGTTGATATTTGCATAAGTGATCATAAAAAACACCACTTCAAATAACTTTTTACCTTTTGAAATGACACCCATAGTTGATGCTAAAAACACAATAAAAACACCTCCTAGAAGGATAGATAAAGCTGTATTTAAGTCAGCAAGATTACTATATCTAATAATTAACGGTAAGCTCAAACTAACTATCAAAATACTTCCCGCTAATAACTGAGATAATAATAATCGTTGTAATGGTTTATAGGATGTAAACGCAAAATAATGAACATTATTCGTAGCTTCTTTCGTTATTAAATCTGATAATCGACTTACCTGTAAAAACCATAAAACTGGTAATACTATTTGATGTGAAATCTTAATAGGGAGTATTACTAATAGTATTATTCCAATACCATTAATAATCCATAACCATTTTTTTCCCTTTCTAAATAGCATTAAAAATTCTGTTTTTAACAAGGGAAACATACTGTAATTCATCTTAGGTTTTGGCAAACCAGATAACTGTACCTCTTTATTTTCATATTGCTTCTCTGTTATAACAGTAAGTTTCTTTATAGAGATACGTTCTTTAATATTAAACCGATGAAAAAAACGCGAAATAGTTGCAATGATTATTATGCTGAAAAGGATCCATATAAATCGACTAATAATGAATGATACGGGAAAATCAATTCCGTTAAATTCAAACTTATTTACTTTTTTTACATTTCCTACAACATAACCAATTGATAAATCTGATGTTTTATTAGAATTAGTGATTTCTCTTACAGTTTCTTCTAATTTAAGTACCACTATTTTACTTCCAAATACATCTAAAGAAAACTCAGTTTCGGTTTTTGGAGTAAATATCATAAGAACGGAAAACAGAAAAAAGAAACCTACATTTTGTAGCACAGAATACTTTCCTAAAAACACTTCAAAAACAACAGCTAGCATAGAAATAAAAAACATGGCAGGAGCTGTAATAAGTATATAGGGTTTTACAAACTGAAACAACTCAAAAGGAAAATCATCATTATATAGAACGAAAAGAATAATGCTCATTATAAAAACAACTAAAACGATGGTTAACAGTAGTATAAAATTACTCAGAACTTTAGCAAATAAATACTTAAAATTAGATATTGGTGTTGCAGCTACAATCTGACCAACTTTTGTTTCAATGTCTTTTTTAATACCACTGTTTATGAGATAAAAACCTATAAGAGACAAAAAAATACTCGTCATAATAGCTGTAACATATCCAAACCAAGCAGAATTGTAGTAACCAACATGGTCTGCAATTCTAATTGTTGAATAATTAGCATTAGGTTCTGGCACAAAAGTATATGCGATTGCCAAACTTGCACAAAGTGTAATTAAAAAGGCATAACTCCTAGTGCGTTGCAAATAATCGGATTTTATGATAGTAAAAAAAGGTGTCATATTAATTAGTTTTAGTCAAGTATAAATAAGCATCTTCTAAATTAGCCTGCTTCTTTGTTGCATCTTTTATTGGATTTTCAGTAATGTAACGCACCATTAAATTGTCCTCTTTTCTAGTCGTACTTACAACAGTATGTTGTTCTCCAAAATGGACTAAATTTTCTTTTTCTATACGAGTTTCAAATACTTTGTTAGCTACATTTTTAATTATATCATCTTGACTTCCGTTAGTAACTAATGTTCCATTTTTCATAATCGCAACCTTATCTGCAATCGTATCAATGTCTGAAACAATATGAGAAGAGAGAATCACAATACAATTGTTAGCTAAATCTGAAATCAAGTTTCTAAAACGAACGCGTTCTTCTGGGTCAAGACCAACTATAGGCTCATCAAAAATTATAATTTTAGGATTATTCAATAAGACTTGTGCAATACCTAAACGCTGTTTCATTCCTCCAGAATAACTACCAATTGGTTTTTTAGCAGCTTTTATAAGATTTAAACCCTCTAGTAATACTGAGATTCTCAATTTTAAATCAGAACCACCAACACCTTTCATTGCAGCCATATATTCTAAAAATTCATAGGCATTTAAATTAGGATACACCCCAAAATCTTGTGGTAAAAAACCTAATTGCTTTCGTATGTAATTAGGATCTTTTGCAATATTGTTCTTGTTTAAAGAAATGATCCCATCTGATGGTTTACTCACAGTTGCAATCATTTTTAACAAAGTGGACTTACCTGCTCCATTTGGCCCAAGCAATCCCAAAATTCCCTTTTCAATACAGAGTGAAAAATCTTTCACTCCGTATTTGTTTCCATTATATTGTTTAGATACATTTTGAATTTCTAAAGTCATAATTCTTAACTTTTAGTTTTAGAATTCACCCTTTCTATAATGGTTTCATAACCATTTTGAGTAAATTTTAGAGCATCTTTATTATCTTTTATAAGTTCTAAATCCACACCTCTTGATGGTTCATGCAACGTAGTTTCATTTTTTTGAATTAGTATGTCTTTAGAAAATGGACTAATGATATACATCTTGTCATCTTCCTTAACAATTTCTAATTCAAAATCTGCTTCTACTAATAAATATTTACCTACAAAACTTTTAAGGTTCGTGGTGTCGACTTGAGTTTCTGTAATTTGTTTTTCAGAAATAACTTCTGTGTTCTTTTCTTGACTAAAGCCAATAGATTGAACTAATAAAAATAGCACTGTTGTAATTTGAATTAAATCTTTCATGATTATATATGTTTATGATTAATACCTCAAAACTCTTTTAATTCTTCTACATCTAAAAAAAAGAATGATGAATGATATCTATAAAATGATGTAAGTATAAAAGACATATTATCATAAAAAAAAGAGCATTCAGACAAGAAAACAGATCTTTCATCATTAAAAAACAGGAATAAGTAGATCATATACTACTTTTGAATAGATATTTAAACAAATAATATGTCGAAATTAGATCGCTTAATAGACAATAAAGTAGTTCAGAACATTAGTGTTTGGATCTTTATTTATTTAATAGGCTTGGTTTCTATTCAATCAGATAATGTTGTATTGTCCGCTTTTTTAGGTGTCATTTTTCTCGCTGTACCAGTTTACATTCATAACTTAAAAATCTTACCTCTATTTTTCTCAAATCGCAAATGGCTTGGCTTAGTACTATTTATCTTAAATATAGCGGTGTTTACATGTGTAGGTTTATATTTTTTAAGCGATGCTTTAGATCATTTTGAATGGCGAATGGTTTACAACATGATTGGCATTTTAATTCTGGTATTATTTGTAAGCTCTGCTTTAAAAGTAGCAAGTGATAGCTTTACACGAAGACAACAAGAAAAAGACGCAGAATTAAAATTATTGAAAGCGCAACTCAATCCACATTTTTTGTTCAACACCTTGAATAACCTCTATGGATTATCTGTGGTAAAATCTGATAAATTGCCAAATTTAATGCTCAAGCTTTCAGATTTGTTGCGATACAGTTTATATGACACCAAAGATAAATTTGTGCCTTTAGAGAAAGAAATTACCTATTTGGAAAATTATATGTCGCTAGAAAATATCCGTTTAGAAGATAAAACGAATATAGAGTTCACAAAGAATGGTACTACCACTAACAAGGTGATTGCTCCTATGTTACTCATTGTTTTTGTCGAAAACGCTTTTAAACATATAGGAAATAACAAAGATCAAGAAAGTTTAGTACATGTCGACTTGGCTATTGAAGCTGGTGTTTTAAAATTTAAATGCACAAATTCTTTTGACCCATTATCTAAAAAAGTCACAAATATGGAAAAAGGAAAAAGTGGTATTGGACTTCAAAATGCAAAAAAACGATTGTCCTTAATATATCCTGAACAACACGAATTAAGAATACAAGAACAAGACGCTATTTTTAATGTTGATTTAACACTTCAATTGGTATGAAAATATTACAGTGCATTATAGCAGACGATGAACCCATTGCAAGACAAATTCTTGAAAACTATATAAACGAGATTCCATATTTAGAATTAAAAGCATCCTGTAAAAATGCTTTTGAAGTGTTAGAAATTTTACAAAAAGAGCAAATAGATTTATTGTTTCTGGATATAAATATGCCTAAACTCTCAGGCTTAAGTATGCTCCGAACATTACAACAGAAGCCAAATGTTATAATTACAACAGCCTACCCAGAATATGCCTTAGAAGGTTTTGAACTTTCGGTAACCGATTATTTATTAAAACCTTTTTCTATTGAGCGCTTTTTACAAGCAGTAATGAAAGTGCAACAAAAGCATGACAATTCAGTCAAAGAAACTATTACAAACTCAATAGAAGAAGAACAAATATCAATTTTTGTAAAGAGTGATAAAAAAATCATCAAATTAGATTTTGATGCAATTTTTTATATTGAAGCTTATGGAAATTATATTAAAATATTCTCTGACAAAATGGTGCTAACACCACAAACATTATCAGATTTTATAGATAAACTCCCTAATAATTTTCTAAGAGTACACAAATCTTATGCTGTAAATTTCAATCATTTAAAACTCATTGATGGTAATCAAATTGTTCTTAGTAATAATGCAAAACTTCCGATTGGTAAATCTTATCGAAAAGCTATTTTAAAAAAAATTGAGTAATACAAATCGTTAATAACTTCTCATATATAGTGAAACATCAAATATTAAGTATTGATGCTTTTTTTATATTTTCGCTGTAAGTGATGCTGGCCTTATTATCAGCATTTCATTCCAAAAGAAACTTAAGTTTAATTTAAAGAGATTCTCACTTTTGTGGGAAATGAACATGAAACAATATCACGACTTAGTAAAGCACGTTTTAGCAGAAGGCAACGAAAAAGGAGATAGAACAGGCACAGGCACTAAAAGTGTTTTTGGCTACCAAATGCGATTCGATTTAAGCGAAGGTTTTCCGATGGTAACCACAAAAAAATTACACCTTAAATCTATTATCTACGAATTGCTTTGGTTTTTAAAAGGTGATACCAACACAAAATATCTAACAGAAAACGGAGTACGTATTTGGAATGAATGGGCAGATGACAATGGAGATCTTGGACCAGTTTATGGTCACCAATGGCGCAATTGGGCAAGCGAAGAAATTGACCAAATTAAAGAAGTTATTACGACTTTAAAAAACAACCCTAACAGTAGAAGAATGTTGGTCTCTGCTTGGAATCCTTCAGTTTTACCAGACACCTCAAAATCTTTCTCAGAAAATGTTGCTAACGGAAAAGCGGCTTTACCACCTTGCCACGCTTTTTTTCAATTTTATGTTGCTGATGGCAAATTATCTTGTCAATTGTACCAACGAAGTGCAGATATCTTTTTAGGTGTACCATTTAATATTGCCTCTTATGCGTTATTTACAAAAATGATGGCACAAGTATGTGGTTTTGAAGCTGGTGATTTTATTCACACCTTTGGTGATGCGCATATCTATAACAATCATATGGAACAACTAGAATTACAATTATCTAGAGTCCCTAGACCATTACCTAAAATGATTCTTAATCCAGAAGTGAAAGATATTTTCGATTTTAAATTTGAAGATTTTACGCTTGTAGATTACAATCCTCACCCACATATTAAAGGTGTTGTTGCTGTATAGTATGAAAAAAATATTCCTTGTTTCATTACTTGCTTTTTCTATGTCTTGTTTTGCTCAAAGCAAGGTTTTAAAATACAATACAGATTTTGTGATTTTCGAAGGATGCGATTCTATTATCAATAAGGAGAAGTGTTTTAAAGAAAAATCTTCGAGGTACATTTTAGAACAACTCACGGATTCTTTACAAACAAAACTAATTCGTAATTCTAAAAAAGATACGATTACTATGAGTATTCGTTTTTTCTTTGATGAAGAAGGGAATATTACAAAAGAATCACATTTTTATTCGTCCGTTGATAGTATTTCAAAGCACTTTGAACAGCTCCTTATTAAATTCCCGCGTGTTAAACCTATGAGGGATGAATTCGATAGAGGAGTTGCGAGTTTTGTCAATTCGTTCTACGGTTTTACTTTAGATACTATTACAAATAAGCTTTTGCCAATTAATGATTTTGAACCAACTGAGGTACCATACGCATTCTTAGATAAACTTCCTGTTTATAAAGGTTGTGAAGACACAAATGATAACGAACTCTTATCAAAATGCATAAATTCATCCCTTAAACGGCACTTGCAAGAAAATTTTAGGGCAGATCTATTAGCCAATGGATTGGACTTACCTCTCGGAATTAATTCGATATTTTTATTTTTCACTATTGATAAAACTGGTAAAATTATACCCACATCAGTTAGAGCTCCTCACCCTATTTTAAAAATGGAAGGCTTAAGATTAATTAAAGCAATACCTGATGTAGATTCCCCAGGTTATTTAGATGGTAAAGCTGTTTCGGTTCCTTTTTTTCTTCCTTTAAAATTCTTGATTGAATAAGTTCTAAAAAAGGTATCTTTATACTATTAAATTACGATTATGTTCGGAAAGAAAAAACAAGTTTCTACCATTGATAAAGATCAATTAGAACTTATTGAAAATGCTCAAAAACGCATCCGCCAAAAGAAGCGTTTATATATTCATTTTGTCATCTTTTTAATTGGTGCTGTATTTTTAATTTTAGCAAATACTGTTTTAGGAATTGGAAAAGAGTTTACTATTGCTGGAGTTGATTGGTTTGTTTATGCTATTCTAGCTTGGTTATTTCTTTTCGCCTATCATTTCTTCAATGTATTTATCACTAATAAGTTTATGGGTAAGGACTGGGAAAAACAACAATTAGATAAATTAGTTAATCAACAGCAATTACGCATAGAAAAACTAAAACAGAATTTCTTAAAAGAAGAAACCAAAATGGCGCAGTCCCAAGCTTACAATGAAGCTAAAGCTGTAGAATCAAGTTCAGAAAAAAAAAACTCCAATGAGTTAACCATCATTGTTGCTGCTGGCGAAAAAAATGCTATTGGAAAAGATAACGACCTCATCTGGCATCTAAGTGATGACTTAAAACGCTTTAAAAAACTGACTAACGGTCATCATATTATTATGGGACGTAAAACGTTTGAAAGTTTCCCAAAGCCATTACCAAATAGAATTCATATTGTCATTACAAGACAAAGCGATTACAACGTTCCAGATGGAGTGATTGTTGTAAACAGTTTAGAAGATGCATTAGATGCAGCCAGAAAAGATAATCAACCGTTTATTATAGGGGGTGGAGAAATCTACAAACAATCTATTAACCGTGTTGATAAACTTGAAATCACAAGAGTCCATTCTACTTTTGAAGATGCAGATACTTTTTTTCCTAAAATAGATACTTCTATTTGGAGAGAAGTGAGTAGAACTACCCATGATGCGGATGAGAAACATGCACATGCGTTTTCTTTTATTACGTATTTAAAAAAATAACTTTACAAGCAACCATTTGTATTTTTTTAGCGTCTTTATTTATAAAGGCATAACTTGTTAATGATAAAAACCTATTATATCATGTAACGCTTTATAGAATTAATCGTCATATTAAAAACTAATCAATCAAAAAATCACTTTCCTATGAGTAAATTACAAATCAATAATTTATCTAAAACGTATGCAAATGGTGTTAAAGCCTTAGACAATGTAAGTCTAGAGTTAGAAAACGGTATGTTTGGTCTTTTAGGTCCAAATGGTGCAGGAAAATCATCCTTAATGCGAACACTTGCGACCTTACAAGAAGCTGATTCTGGCACTGCAACTTTAGATGGTATTGACATTTTAAATCAACCTGCGGAAATTAGAAAAGTATTAGGCTATTTACCACAGGAATTTGGAGTTTATCCACGTATTACAGCACAACAATTATTAACGCATTTGGCAATTTTAAAAGGCATTACTAACCCTAAAGAACGTAAACTGCTCGTTGATTACTTGTTAAATAAAGTGAATCTTTACGAAAAGCGTAACAAATCTGTAAAAGGGTTTTCTGGTGGAATGAAACAACGTGTTGGGATTGCACAAGCATTGATTGGTAACCCAAAATTAATCATTGTAGATGAACCAACTGCAGGGCTAGATCCTGGAGAACGTAATCGTTTCTATAACTTATTAGCTGACGTTGGTAAAGACGTCATCGTAATTCTTTCAACACATATCGTTGATGATGTTAGAGAATTGTGTACTAAAATGGCAATTATGAATTTAGGTGAAATCGTTTATCATGGTTCACCACAATCGGCTATTGATGAATTGAAGAGTAAAGTATTTCAAAAAATAGTTAGCAGAGATGAACTCAAAAATTATGCTAACGATTATAAAATTATTTCGAATAAAATGGTAGGTGGACAACCGCTTATACATGTATTTAGTGACGAGCATCCGCAAAACGGATTTGAGCAAGTGACACCTAATTTAGAGGATGTCTTCTTTTCTAAAATCAACACGTCTAACGTACTTGTATAATCCTAAAAACCATTTTAATTATGTTTAAAACATTCTTTTTATCGGAATTAAAATATACGCTTAAGCAACCTATGGTGTATATTTTCATATTTATATTGGCATTAATGGAATTTTTTGCCACAGTGAGCGACAATGTGCAAGTTGGTGGAGCCATTGGTAATGTTTATCGTAACTCGCCATACACTATCACAATACATGTTACTATATTCTGTATTTTCAGTCTCTTAATGGCTGTAGCATTCTTTAATAATGCAGCTTTACGAGATCATAACAATGAGTTTAATGAAATTTTATTTACAACACCTTTAAGTAAACCTGGCTACTTTTTTGGTCGCTTTTTTGGTGCTTTAGTCGTTTCCACATTGCCATTACTTGGTGTTTTTATAGGAATGCTTGTAGGTACTTATATGAATTCAATCTTTGGTTGGTTAGATACGACACGCTACGGTGATTTCTATCTAGAGACCTTTATAAATAATTACCTCTTGTTCATATTACCTAACATGTTTCTTGCCGGAGCTGTTATCTATGCGATGGCAAATAAATGGAAGAGTACAGTGATATCATTTGTTGGTGGTTTAGTAATTATTGTAGCCTATCTTGTTTCTGGTTCTTTAATGTCTGATGTTGATAATGAAACTATAGCTGGCTTATCAGATATCTTCGGGATTAACACCTATGCGATTGAAACAAAATATTTCACTCCTGCAGATAAAAACACAATAAGCCCAGGGTTTTCTGGTGTACTTTTTTGGAATCGATTGATTTGGACTGGAGTTGGAATCATTATTTTAATGCTATCTTATTTTAGTTTTTCATTCAAAAAGAAGAATAAAAAAGTGAAAAAAGAAAAGGTAAAGTCTACTGACAAGGATGTAGTTTTCTTGCTTCCAAAATTAAATCCAACTTATGGCTCGTCAACCAATTGGCTTCAATTTAAAAGTTTTTTTTACACTAACTTTTTGAGTATTGTAAAGAGTGTAACGTTCAAGATATTATTCTTGTTTTGTATCATCATTTTGTTTACGGACTTATTTCAAGGCTTTGAATATTTTGGATTACAATCTTATCCATTGACTTATAAGTTGATTGATTCTATTAAAGACAATACCAATCTTTTTACTATTATCATTCTTATATTTTTTAGTGGAGAATTAATTTGGCGTGATAGAGATTCTAAAATTAATGAAGTGGTCGATGCAACAGCACATACGTCTTTTATTTCCATGGCGGCCAAAGCCCTATCTCTAGTTTGTATTACTACAATCTTAAATTTATTTTTTATCGTAATAGCAGTTATTTATCAATTACTTCATGGTTATACTCGAATAGAATTAGACGTCTACTTACTAGATTTCTTTTATGAGAATCTTGCGCTTTACATTGTATTTGGAGGCATTATGATTATGATTCAGGTTTTATCTAGTAATAAATACATCGGCTATTTCATATCCATCTTAGTATTGTTAGTTTGGGAAATCATATTAAGCATCTTAGATATTAGAACCAATATGTTAGATATCGGAGGAAGTGCTTCTGTGTTCTATTCAGATATGAATGATTTCGGACCAGGTCTTAAAAGCACATTATGGTTTAATTTGTATTGGATTTTGTTATCTGTTTTAGGATTACTAATCGCAGGTGCATTATGGAATCGTGGTTCTAAAAGCTCACTTTTAAGCCGAATTAAAACTGCACGTAAAGAAGTTCCTAAAAGTTATCGTGGCTTTATTGCTTTAATAGCTGTTATATGGCTTGGAGTAGCTGGCTTTGTATATTACAATACGCAAATCTTAAATCCGTATCGTTCTGGTGATACTACAGAACAGCTTAGTGCAGATTTCGAAAAGAAGTACAATAAATATAAAGATGCAGTACATCCTAAAGTCACTGATGCTAAATATTACATAGACATCTTTCCAAATAAAAGAGATATCCATGTTAAAGCAGATATAGAGCTGACCAATGAGTCTAACGTAGCTATTGACTCACTTCACTTTTTCAATAATGAAGGTTGGAATACAAAATTAAATATACCTAATGCAAAACCTGTTTTTAAAGACTCTACGTATTTATATACCATTTACAAATTAAGTCCAGCTTTGCAACCAGGTGAAACAATAGTGATGAATGTAAAAAACAAATTCATTACTAAAGGTTTTGAAAATGGTCGCGGCCCAACTATGATTGTAAAAAACGGAACGTTCTTTAACAATGGTGATATTTTACCAACAATGGGTTATAATGAAGGTTATGAACTTGCTGATAAAAACACACGTAAAAAGTATAACTTAGAACCTAAGGAACGTACTCCAAAATTATCTAGTGAACTTAGTGAACTACACAATCGTAATTACATTAATAATGGTCAGTCTGACTTTATCAATGTAGAAACAATAATCTCAACCATAAAAGAACAAACTGCTATTGCACCAGGTTCTTTAATTAAAAAATGGGAAGAAAACGGACGCGATTATTACCATTATAAAACAGATACTCCGTCATTAAACTTCTACTCATTTATGTCAGCTGATTACCAAATTAAAAAACGTAAATGGAATGGTATTGATATTGAAGTCTATTATGACGAAAAGCATCCTGAAAATGTAGATATGATGTTAGATGCTGTAGAGCGTTCTTTAGTCTATTTTACAGAAAATTTCGGACCTTATTATCATAAACAATGTCGAATTATAGAGTTTCCACGTTATGCATCATTTGCGCAAGCTTTCCCTGGAACAATGCCCTATTCTGAAGCGATTGGATTCATTATTAATCTTGAAGATGAAACCGAAAACAATGTTGTAGATGCTGTCATAGCACACGAAATGGCACACCAATGGTGGGCACATCAACTCATTGGTGTGAATATGCAAGGTTCAACCTTACTAAGTGAAGGTTTTTCTCAGTATGCGTCTCGAATGACTTCAAAAAGTATAGTAGACGACCCAATGAAAATGAGAGGATTTCTTAAATATGATCACGATCGTTATTTAAGAGGACGTAGTGGAGAACGACTTAAAGAATTGCCTTTATATAAAGTAGAAAATCAACAATATATACATTACGGAAAAGGCAGTGTAGTGTTATATGCATTACAAGATTATATAGGTGAAGACAAAGTGAATTTAGCTATGAAAAATTTCTTAGAGGAGTATCGCTATAAAAAACCACCTTACCCAACTTCATTAGATTTTTTAAGACATTTAGAACCTCAAGTACCTGACTCATTACAATATTTAATTACCGATTGGTTTAAGGAAATCACCTTATATGATAATCGTATGAAAGAAGCCACATATAAGGCATTAGATAATGGTAAATATAAAGTGACTCTAGAAATTGAAAGTTCTAAAATAAAATCTGATAGTTTAGGAAATGAAACTAAAACAAACATAAGTGATTGGATAGATGTTGGTTTCTTTATGGATGATGATGAAAAACGTCTATATAGTCAAAAGCGTATGAAGTTTAATAAAGAAAAAACTGTTTATACTGTAGAATTAGATTCATTACCTGCAAAGGCTGCAATCGACCCAAGACATCTTTTAATAGATCGTGTTTATAAGGATAATATTAAACGGATTAGTTTAGAAGAGTAATCTTCTTACAACCATCTGTCACATTGAGCGCTGTCAAAATGTATTGAAGTTCTAAATTTCAAGCTTTTCGACTGCGTTCATTTAATATTTTCGAATTCTTGTTTGTCAATAAAACCCATCCCTAACCCTTCCTATGAAGAGAATTCTCCATGAATAGAGTTTTATCGAAATATTGAGGCTATCAATCTTCATTCAAACCTTCAAAATACTGTCGCATAGGTTCAAAATAATGTTTTTCCCAACCTTCTTTATAATGCTCTCCAGATTCAGGTAGATTAGTATGGTTTAGCGTTAAAGTTGTTTCTTCACCATTTTCAGAAAGCAAAACTTCTATTTGAGAGTCACTTTCGCTGTCTTCAAAATTAGAACTTCTCCATGATTGCACAATTCTATTATAAGGTTCTAGCTTAATATTACTACCTGTAATATAACCTCTCCAAGCTTTAAAAATATCACCTACCTTATCCGAAACATAAGCAGGACTTCCTGTCATTTTAGTATGTCTCTGCGTACTCAACCAAGATTTATAAATTTGTTTTGGAGTTGCTTTTATTTGTGTTGTTAATGTAAAATCCATACCGTTTAGTTTTATATTTCTTGGTTAAACTTTTGTTCCTAATAAATATAACTAATTTCGCATTATGATAAAAGCTTTGCAAGTACGCATTAATTTACACCAAGAAGGAAAACCTGATGGGTTACTCAATAAAGTAGCCTATGATTTAGACATGAAACCTTCAGAAATTTCTGGAATTAAAATTCTTAGAAAATCGATTGATGCGCGTAAACGAAATATCATGTTCAACTATAAGGTTGAAGTTTATATCAATGAACCTGTACCTGAAACATCTGATTACCATTTCGACTATAAAGATGTTTCTAATGCTAAACCTATTCATGTTATTGGATTTGGCCCTGCTGGTATGTATGCGGCATTACGTTGTATAGAGCTTGGTTTCAAACCCATTGTTTTAGAACGTGGCAAAAATGTACAAGACCGTCGTCGCGATTTAAAAGCTATAAATCAAGACCATTTTGTAAATGAAGATTCTAATTACTGCTTTGGTGAAGGAGGTGCTGGTACTTATAGCGATGGAAAACTTTACACACGCAGTTTAAAGCGTGGAGATGTGCGTCGAATTTTCGAAAACTTAGTCTTTCATGGAGCTACAGATCAAATTTTGGTTGATGCATATCCACATATAGGAACAAATAAATTGCCTAAAGTGGTTCAGAATATAAGAGAAACTATAATCCAATATGGTGGAGAAGTTCATTTTGAATCTAGAGTTTCAGATTTTACTTTAAAAGACAATAATATTGTTGCGATTCAGCTTCATAATGGGAATGAGCTCGTTGTTGAAAAAGTGATACTAGCAACAGGTCATTCAGCTAGAGATATTTTTTATTTGTTGAATGACAAAAACGTGGCTCTAAAAGCGAAGTCCTTTGCTATGGGAGTTCGTATAGAACATCCACAACAAATTATTGATGGCATTCAATACCATTGCAAAAGGGAACCACGAAATGAGTTATTACCAGCAGCCGCATATAGTTTGGTGCAACAAATTAATAACAGAGGTGTGTATTCTTTTTGCATGTGTCCTGGTGGTTTTATTGTGCCAGCCGCGACAGCAAATGGGGAAGTTGTAGTTAATGGTATGTCTCCTTCAAAACGAAACAATAAGTTTGCTAACTCTGGAATTGTAACTGAAATTAATGCTGACAAGGATTTATACAAATACGAACACTTTGGAGCTTTAAAAGCTTTGGAATATCAAAAAGATTTAGAGCGATTAGCTTTTACTGCAGGTGGAAGACAACAATCTGCACCTGCTCAAAAATTAACCGATTTTGTTGAAGGTAAATTATCTTCAAGTTTAAATGAAACGTCTTATCAACCAGGTATAAAATCATCACCATTACATTCTTTATTACCAAAAATAATTGGAAGTTCTTTACGAAAAGGCTTTAAAGCTTTTGGAGAAAAAATGAGAGGTTATTATACTGAAGAAGCTAATATTATTGGTGTTGAGTCACGTACCTCATCACCAGTAAATATTCCAAGAACGGAAACCTTAGAACATCCAGAAATCACTAATTTATATCCATGCGGGGAAGGTGGCGGTTATGCTGGTGGCATAATTTCTGCGGCAATGGATGGTGAGCGTTGTGCGGAAGCTGCTACATCTAACTTAAAAGTATAATATTATTCCTATTTTTGCATCTTAAATTAAAACACTAATGAACGCATATATTTTTCCAGGTCAAGGAGCTCAATTCTCAGGAATGGGATTAGACCTTTACGAAAATTCACCTTTAGCTCAAGAACTATTTGAAAAGGCTAATGATATTTTAGGCTTTTCTATTACTGACATAATGTTTGAAGGTTCTACTGAAGACTTAAAGGAGACTAAAGTAACACAGCCAGCAATATTTTTACATTCAGTAATATTAGCAAAGACTTTAGGAGAGAGTTTTAAACCAGATATGGTTGCAGGACATTCTCTTGGGGAATTTTCAGCTTTAGTTGCTGCTGGTGCATTAACTTTTGAAGATGGATTAAAATTAGTATCTCAACGTGCTCAAGCCATGCAAAAAGCATGCGAAATACAGCCTAGTACTATGGCTGCCGTTTTAGGGTTAGATGATGATGTGGTTGAGAAAACATGTGCAATAACGGAAGGTGTTGTTGTGGCTGCTAATTATAATTGCCCAGGTCAGTTAGTAATTTCGGGTGAGGTTGAAGCTATTAATAAAGCTTGCGAAGCGTTAAAGGAAGAAGGAGCAAGACGTGCTTTAGTATTACCTGTTGGTGGAGCTTTTCATTCTCCAATGATGGAGCCTGCAAGAGAAGAATTAGCTTCAGCTATAGAGAACACGACATTTAGCAAACCCAATTGTCCAATATATCAGAATGTAACAGCTTCTGCCATTACTGACGAAAACGAAATAAAAGCCAATTTAATTTCTCAATTAACAGCCCCTGTCCGTTGGACACAATCTGTCCAACAAATGGTTGCTGATGGAGCTAATCATTTTACCGAAGTTGGTCCTGGTAAAGTTTTACAAGGCCTAGTAAGAAAAATACATAGAGAAGCGGAAACAGCTTCAGCAACTTTTGAAACTAACGCTTAATTACCTACTGCTTTGAATAGAAACGTATTTATTGTTCTCCTTATCGTATTTAATATTGCTATTGACCAAATTTCTAAGGTAATAGTTAGAACTTCAATGATAGAAGGTGCTAAAGGCCGAATCAATGTCATTAAAGACTATTTTCAACTTATTTGGGTCGAAAATGAGGGTGCCTTTTTAGGTATGGGAAGTGATATGAGCCCAACATTAAAACTTATTTTTCTTCTCATTCTACCAGCATTAGTGCTTATTTATGTAATATACTACATCGTAAAAACAAAAGAATTAGACCGTTTAAGCTTAATTGCCTTTTGCTGTATCATAGGTGGTGGAATAGCTAATGTTTTTGATCGTATAGTTTATGGTAAAGTCACAGATTTTTTCTTTATAGACTTAGGGGGTATTTTTAAAACGGGTATTTTTAATGTTGCCGATCTTTCTGTAACTACAGGTATGATCATGTTATTATTCAGTGGAATTTTTAGTAAGAAAAAAAAAGAAGTCTAACTTATTTTTTATAAATAACTCCATCTTTCATCACAAAAGAAACATTTTCCATCGTAGAAATGTCCTTTGTTGGGTCAGCGTCAACAGCAATAATATCTGCTAAGTAATTTGCTTTTACTTGCCCTAATTGATTTTCCATTTTTAAAATCATAGCATTGGTAGTTGTTGCGCTTTGAATCGTTTCCATAGCTGACATACCAGCTTCAACCATAAAACCAAACTCTTTTCCATTATCTCCATGATAAAATACGCCAGCATCTGTTCCAAAAGCAATACCAACCCCTGCTTTATAAGCTCTACCAAACATATCTTGAATTTTAGGACCTATATCTAAAGCTTTAGGTACAATTACTGCTGGATAATAATTAGGAATCTTTGCCTTTTCAGTTACAAACTTTCCTGCACTAATTGTTGGTACGAGATATACATCGTGCTTTTTCATAAGCTCCATAGTTTCAGAACTCATTAAGGTGCCATGCTCAATGGTTTTTACTCCGCCTAAAATGGCGCGTTGCATGCCTTCATCTCCATGTGCATGAGCAGCAACATGAAAACCATAATCTTTGGCGGTATCACAAATAGCTTTAATTTCTTCTAAAGTAAACTGAGGGTTTTGTCCATTTTTTGCAACACTTAACACACCTCCTGTAGCCGTAATTTTAATTAAATCTGCACCATTCTTATAACGTTGACGCACAGCTTTTTTGGCATCTTCAGCACTATTAACAACGCCTTCAGCTGGTCCAGGATCACCCATTAAATCTTTACGCATTCCATTAGTAGGATCTGCATGTCCACCAGTAGTGCCTATAGCCTTTTCGGCTGTAAAAACTCTAGGTCCTGGAACAGTTCCTTTAGCAATAGCTTCGCGCAATGCAACATTAACTCCAGAGCCACCTAAATCCCTAACTGTTGTAAAACCAGACAATAAAGTTCTATTCGCTATTTCAGCAGAGACAAATGCTACATCAGCTTTATTTTTTGTAAATCCATCTATATAACGTGTTGGACTCGTTTCTCCTTCGATGTGAATATGCATATCTATTAAACCTGGCATTACAGTTTTCGATTTTAAATCGACAACTTTGTCATCTGAATTTTTAGGCTTTATATATCCATCATCAACAGATACAATTTTGTTACCAAAAACTACAACTGTTTTTTCTGAGAGTACTTTACCAGATTTGGTATCTATTAATTTGCCGCAATGTAAATACGTGTTTTGTGCTGTAAGTGCTACTGTAAAAAATAACAATGAAATTTTAAGTAAAGTCTTCATATCTAATTTTATTTATTCCTAATTTTCTGTTCCCACTTCCATGCTGAAGCCATAGCATCATCCAGATTAAGTTCAGTTTTCCAACCTAACACATCATTTGCTTTCTTAGTTTCTGCATAAGCAGCTACAACATCCCCTTCTCTTCTATCTACAATTTTATAGTTTAATTTTTTGCCTGAAACTCTGTCAAAAGATTGAATAGCTTCTAATACTGAACTTCCTGTACCTGTCCCTAAATTAAACACTTCATAGTTAGATACATTTTTATTCTCTAATAAACGTTGTAACGCCACTACATGAGCTTTTGCCAAATCAACCACATGTATATAATCTCTAATACAAGTTCCATCTGGTGTTGGGTAGTCTCCTCCAAAAACAGATAATTGCTCTCGCATACCAATCGCTGTTTGTGTAATATAGGGCACCAAATTTTGAGGCACTCCGATTGGCAACTCTCCAATTTCGGCTGAAAAATGTGCGCCAATGGGATTAAAATATCTTAAGGCAATACTATTTAAATTCTCATTAATTTTACAAGTATCTTTAATAATCTCTTCTCCGATTTGCTTGGTATTACCATATGGGGATTCTGCAGGTTTTACAGGTGCATTTTCCGATATAGGCAATTCATCTGCCTGTCCATAAACAGTACAAGATGAGCTAAAAATAAAATTCTGAGTATTAAGTTTAGAGAGCTCTTGGAGTACATAAACTAAGGTATTAATATTATTTTCATAATACATCAATGGCTTATTCACACTTTCGCCTACAGCTTTACTAGCCGCAAAATGTATCACACCAGCAACATCACTATGTTTTTTAAAGAAGCTTATAACATCTTCCTTAACTTTTAAATCCAGTTTTTCAAAATGTGGTTTAACACCAGATATGGCAACAATACCATCTAAAACATCTTCAGAAGAATTACTTAAATCATCTATAATTACTACCTCAAAGCCTTCATTTTGTAATTCTACAACTGTATGAGAACCAATAAAACCTAAACCCCCAGTTACTAAAACTTTCATATCCTTATTACTATTATCTGTTTATAAAGTTTAAAATTGTTGTTGTAATAAATTCGATTTGTTCATCATCAAGTTCTGTATGCATTGGTAAAGAAATTACCGATTTCACTAATTGATTAGTTACTTTAAAATCATCTTCATTATAGCGCTCATCTGCATAAGCTTTTTGCTTGTGCAATGGTATTGGGTAATACACTCCACAAGGAATACTATTTTCTTGCAAATGAGTAACCAAAGCATCTCTATCTACTCCGCTTAAATTTAGAGTGTATTGATGAAACACATGGCAATTACAAGTATCACAAATACCATCACAATTTGCCAATCCACTTGGAGTTGTTATTTTAGGGTGATTTCTAAAAGCCTCATTATATTGTCTTGCCGCATTTCGTCTTGCAGTGTTATATTCATCTAAGTGTGGTAATTTGGCATCTAAAACTGCTGCTTGTATAGAATCTAATCTTGAATTTACGCCAACCACATCGTGATGATAGCGCTTGTACATGCCATGATTAACAATACCTCTAATGGTATGCGCTAAATCATCATCATTTGTAAAAATAGCTCCACCATCACCATAACACCCTAAATTTTTAGACGGGAAAAATGATGTTGAAGCGACATGACCTATCGCTCCAGTCTTGGTTTTAGAACCATCTCTATGTGTATAATCTGTACCAATACCTTGAGCATTATCTTCAATAATATATAAATTATGTTTCTTTGCTAAAGCCATTAATTCATCCATTTCTGCAGCTAAACCAAATAAATGAACTGGTACAATTGCTTTTGTCCTTGGTGTTATCGCTTTTTTTATAGCATTGACATCTATATTAAAAGTTATAGGATCTACATCTACTAAAACAGGAGTCAACTGCAATAAAGCAATTACCTCAACCGTTGCAGCAAAAGTGAAATCAGCCGTTATAACCTCATCACCAGGTTTTAAACCTAAACCCATCATTGCGATCTGTAAAGCATCCGTACCATTAGCACAAGGAATAACATGTTTTACACCCAAATAATCTTCTAAGTTTTTTTGAAATTGGTGTACTTTAGGTCCATTAATAAAAGCTGCACTATTCATCACTTCTTCAATTGAAAGATCAACAACATCCTTAATTTTTGCATATTGACCTTGAAGGTCTACCATTTGAATTTTTTTCATTCTAAGAGATACATTTAGTGTACATAAATAAGAAGCCTAAGGCTCTAAGCGAAAATACAAAATTGTAATCGCTATGACAATAATTGAAAGAAATGTATTTTAGCATAAATCTTTGTCTTTGAAAATATTTTATTCCATCGGAATTTACATTGCAAGTATTGCGATAAAACTGCTAGCCCTGTTTAACACTAAACTAAAGCAAGGTGTGGATGGAAGATTGGAAACATTTAAAAAGCTTGAAAATGGAATCAACAAGAATGATAAAACCTTTTGGTTTCATTGTGCCTCTTTAGGTGAATATGAGCAAGGCTTACCTGTTTTTGAAGTTTTAAAAGCAAAATACCCAAACTATAAAGTTGTATTATCATTTTTCTCACCATCTGGTTATGAGGTAAGAAAAAATGCAAATATTGCAGACATGGTAGTTTATCTTCCGCTTGACACTACTGCTAATGCTAAACGCTTTTTAGATTTAGTGCATCCCGATTATACCATATTTGTGAAGTACGATATTTGGCCTAATTTTTTGTCAGAAATTAAAAAGCAGAAATTAAATACCATATTAATTTCTGCTGTATTTAGAAAAAACCAAAGTTTCTTTAAATGGTATGGTGGATTTATGAAATCATCGCTATTTGCGTTTAATCATATTTTTACTCAAGATGAAAATTCCAAGACTCTACTTCAAAGCATAGACTATAATGCCGTTTCTGTTTCTGGTGACACACGTTTTGATCGTGTTTCTAATCAATTAAAAATTGATAATTCGGTTTCTTTTATTGAGGCATTTAAAAATGATAAGCTGTGTGTTGTATTTGGCAGTACTTGGCCAGAAGATGATAAACTTTTTATAAATTTTATCAATAAAAATTCTAATAAAAACATCAAGTTTATTATTGCCCCACACAATATAAAAGCAAGTTATACAGCGTCACTAAAGTCTCAAATTGAGTCAAAAGTCATTAGTTTTTCAGAAAAGAAAAAGGAAGATTTATCAGATTATAATGTGTTTATTCTAGATACTATTGGTTATCTAAGTAAGGTCTATAGCTATGCTGATATTGCTTATGTTGGGGGTGGCGCTGGTACTACTGGATTGCATAATATATTAGAACCAGCAGTTTTTGGAATTCCGATACTTATTGGAAAAAATTATAATAAGTTTCCTGAAGCCAAAACACTCATAGATATTGGTGGAGTAAAGCCAATATCTAACTCTATACAATTTGAGTTTGGTTTATCTAAACTGCTTGAAGAAGAATCTACCAGAAAAATACAAGGCTCAATTAACAGCTCTTTTATAAAGAAAAACAAAGGGGCTGTCATCCAAATTCTAGAGTATATCCGTATATAAGCAAATTGAAACAACTAATTATGAATAGAAATTTGTTAAAATTTCATTAAAATTAGTATATTCGAATATTAACAACAATTAACACTAAAACTATTAAAATGAAAAAAGTTGTATTAAGTTTAGCACTAGTTGCAGTACTTGGATTATCATTTACTTCTTGTAGAGAAACAGCTGACAAAGCTGAAGATGCAGTAGAAGAAGCTGCTAACGAAGCTGCTGAAGCTGCTGAAGACGCAGTTGATGCTGCAGGTGATGCTGTAGATAACGTTAAAGAGGCTGCAGGTGATGCTGTAGATAGCGTAAAAGAAGGAGCAGAAGAAATGGCTGATGATGCTAAAGAGGCTGCTAACGATGCAGTTGATAAAGTAAAAGAAGCTGGAAAAGATGCAGTTGACGCTGCTAAGAAAGCAGGTAATGACGCTGTGGACAAAGCAGTTGAAAAAGTAAAAGATAATAAGTAATCCTCCTTTACTTCTTAAAACTTAAAGCCTGATTCTTATCAGGCTTTTTTTTTGTATTTTATTTTGAAGACTCACTCAACTTTAGTTCACTAGGTACCACAATAGTTTGCAACTCATGGTTTTTATCTGTTAGGTTATTTATTAGTAGCTTAACAGTCATTTCGCCTATTTCATGAGCTTTTTGATGAACGAAAGAGATTTTAGGGCTAGATAGTAGGTGTGTATGTTCATAGCCAAAACCTACAACAGACAAATCTTTAGGTATAGCTTTTCCAAGTTTTTTTGCCATGTTAATAGCAACTATTCCTGTAACATGATCAATAGATATTATAGCATCAATATTCTTATTATTATTCAAATAGTTATATATCTTTCCTTCTATATCAATAGTATTATCTAGTTTTAAAATATTTGGTTTCAGATTATGTTCTTCTAAAGCTTTACTATAACCTTTAGTTCTCAACTTACCAACACTTAACTCTTCAATATTACTTACTAAAAGAATATTTTTTCGATGTTCTTGTTTGATTAAATATTCTGTGGCTTCATATACAGATTGAAAATCATCAACTATCACCTTATCACATTTAATATCTTTTACAACTCTATCAAACATTAAAACAGGGATTTTACTCTCTAAAATTTTATTGATATGTGCTGTTTCTTCTTTTACTTGACTCTCACGTGCAACTGCCATTATAAATCCATCTACACTACCATTAGATAATAGTTCTAAGCTTCGTCTTTCTTTATCTAAAGTTTCGTTAGAGAGACATACAATAATATCATAATCACTATTTGTTGCAGCCATTTCGATACCATGTAACACCTCAGCAAAAAACGGATTTGTTACTGTAGGTAATATGACACCTATTGTTTTAGTTTTATTGGTTTTTAACTGTTGAGCAACTCTATTAGGCTTATAATTTAATTTCTCTGCTAATTCTTTAACTCGTATTCTGGTATTCTCACTAATCTCATGGCTATCATTCAATGCCTTAGAAACTGTAGAAACAGAAATATTAAGTAATGCAGCTAGTTGTTTTAATGTTGTCATAGTAGTTCTATTTTAAATAGAAAAAAGCAATACCTAGTACTCTTTTTTTATGCATTATTGTTTACGATTACTTTAATATCTGATTTACAGCTTTTTCAATACTTGTAACTGGTAGTTTACAAGTACCATTCACACAGACGTAAATAAAAGTCTCATCTTCTATAAATTTATTTTTTAGCAATGGTAAATTGCTGCTTTTGTTAGATCCAGATATTAATATATTAGGTAAATAAAACATATTTAACTCTTTTAATTTTGAATCTGCTTCTGACCCAGATATGGCGACTTCATAATAAGGGTTAGCATAATTTAAATACAGTTTTAACCAATTTGTATAAGCCGAAGGTGCTTTTTCTATATCATCATATACATTACTAAGCATTTGTTTTGCTAAATCAGTATAAGCCTTATTAGAATAATAATGGCCTAATTTGAATAAGCAATCTGCTAAAACTGAATTTGAAGACGGTATTACATTATCAAAAACTTCAGTTTTTCTGGTAATTAAATTGGTCTCATTATCTGAAGTAAAATAAAACATACTAGTTTCTTTGTTTGAAAAATGTGCAATGGCGTAATCCATTAATTCCTTAGCAGTATTTAACCATTGTTCGTTAAAAGTGGCTTGATACAATTCGATATAAGCAGTTATGGTGTGCGCATAATCTTCAGAAAAACCTTCAATTGTGCTTTTTTTATTTTTATAATTATGAAACAAGGAACCATTATTTTGAATTTGATTCTCTTTTATAAACTTAGCATTATCTATAGCTTTATCTAAATAAGATTGTTTGTTAAAAACCCGATAGGCATCAACGTAAGCCTTCAACATTAGTGCATTCCATGACGTCAAGGCCTTATCATCTAATCTTGGTCGTTCTCTTTTGGCTCTTACCTCATATAACTTTTTCTTCCATGCTAAAACCTTCGAATGCAATTCTTTTATAGTAATATTATTAGTTTTAATAAACTCATTATCTGTTTTTGTTTTATATAGAATAAATTGGTCTTTTTCCCACTTACCAGTTGCATTGATATTATAATAAGATTTAAACAAATCAAAGTCTTCACCTAGTTCAGTTTTTAGATCATCTTTGGTCCAAGTATAAAATACCCCTTCTTCTAACTCTCCTTCTTTTGTTTTACTATCTGCATCTAAGGAGGAATAAAAGGCACCTTCTTCTTGTGTTAATTCTCTATCTATAAAATTAAGTGTTTCAGTAACGATAGTTTTAAAATCTTCATTTTTAGTAAACTGATATGCTTTTGAATACAAACTCACTAATTGTGCATTATCATAAAGCATTTTTTCAAAATGAGGTATATGCCATCGGTCATCTACAGAATACCTTGAGAAGCCGCCTCCTATTTGATCATAAATACCACCATTAGCCATTTTATTTAGTGAAGTCATAACAAATTGCTGCAAATCTTTGTCATCATTTTGGAAGCTATATCTCAACAAAAAATCCAAGTTACTTGGCATCGGAAATTTAGGTGCATTTTTTTGCCCACCTAACTTAAAATCTAAGGATTTTTTCAACTCATCTACTGTAGATTCAATTTGCAGTTTATTAAATTGTATACCCTCTTTATTAACATTTATAAGATCGGCATTTTTAACTCCTTCTGTAAGCTTTTCTGCATAAGCTATAACCTTTTCAGGATTGGTTTTGTATAAACTGGACATATCTTCTAGAATCTTTGTCCATTGAGGTTTAGTGAAATATGTTCCACCAAAAACAGGTCTACCATCTGGTAAAGTAATACAATTAAGAGGCCAACCACCACTTCCTGTCATTAACTGAACAGCACTCATATATATCTGATCTACATCTGGTCGCTCCTCGCGATCTACTTTAATGCTTATGAAATTTTCATTCATTAGTCTTGCTACAGAGTCATTTTCGAAGCTTTCTTCTTCCATAACATGGCACCAGTGACAGGCAGAATAACCCACAGAAATGACAATTAGTTTATTTTGTTCTTTTGCTAGTTCTAGAGATTCCTTATTCCACGCTTTCCAATCCACCGGATTATAGGCGTGCTGCAGTAAATATGGACTTGTTTCTTTAATTAAATCATTAGCCTTATTATCCTCATTTTTAGTTACCGATGTATTGGTTTGAGAACAACTTATAGTCGTAATAATTATAAGGATAATATAAAGTGCTTTTTTCAACATCTGCAATTTGAAAATTATTTTATGACACTAAATTAAAACATCAGAAAGCTTTTTTATAAAAAAAGCGTGTTTAAATATTATAAACACGCTTTTTATTAAGATTCTATATTGCTATTAATCTTATTCTTTAATAAGCTTTACCGTTTTAGAACCATTAACACCTTCTATTCGTGCAATATAAATTCCAGACTTTATAGATGATGTATTTATTGTTACGTCATTAGTATTAGATTCTAAAGTAATAACTTGTTTACCTAAAATATCATATACTGTTATTTTATTAATAATTGAGTTACCAGATATATTCCAATCCCCATTTGTTGGATTAGGGAATACTTTGACTTGTACTGTTTCAAAATCATTGACACCTAAAGTATTTTTATGAAAATAAATATTATCTAAATAAATTTTCACAGGTACATTTCCATCACCTCTTGCTGCTGTAATGACTATTTGAGCAATAGCATTTCTAGCTAAATTAGCTGGAGCACTAGCATCAACAAAGTTATCTAATGGAATATCTAGTGAAACCCATTGACCACCTTGAGGTGCTTCAGTATGTTGAATAGCACTAGTTTCACCAGCACCACCATCATGATTTGATAGTTTAATATTTAAAACCTGACCTGCAGGTAGTGGGTTATCAATATAATAATCTAAATGAAATGTTGAAAAAGTCGTCGCATCAAATGCTGCTCCAGCAAAATCAATACCTGCAAATACCTGACCTGAAGCTACATCCATTAATTTTGAAGCATTACCATCAACTACTACGTCATTAATTCGAGCTGAAGATGGCCCCCAATCTGGACCCCATTGATTAACACTAATATCAGAATATGCATCACTAAAAACAGATACTACATCTGCAGCAGGTCTATTTGGTGGTGAAGGAGCTGCCATGGATGGTCCACTTATTGCAAAAGATACTGTATAGGTTTCCGTAACATTACCATTTTGGGAAGTCACCACTACTGTTGCATCACCTGGAATTGCTGAAGCTTGAGTAATATTTACACTCATAGCATTAGAATCTGTTGGTGTTGCAGTTGTGATTTGTGGAACTACTGTTGTTCCAGGAGCTAAATCTACATTATAATTAAACACTCCAGAAGCAAATCCATCTAATGGGGATCCATCAACTTCTAAAGCACTCAAAGTAGCATCAGAACCTGCTACTGTTGGGTTTTTCCAGAAATATAAGTTATCTACATAAATAGCATCCGTAGATCCATTACCGCCATCAAACTTAAATTGTATTGCTGAAGAAAGATCTCCTGTAATTCCAGTAACAGGAATATCTACACTCGTCCAAGTACCAGCGCCTGAGTTTGTAATTGGGTGTGCAATTTCTCCACCTGAACTAATTACAAAGACATTAGGGTTAAATGCATTATTTATCCAAATATCAACGTGTAAAAATTCCATTGTTGAAATATCCTGAGTACTTCCAAATTGATTTCCTTGATAATTAAAGTTCGGATAAGCTAATACTAAATCACCAGTACCTGGATCAAAAGCAGTATTAGCTGTAGCAAAACCAGCTTGACCCCAATTTGGATTGAAATCTGAACCACCTACATCAGTATATGCACCACTAAATATCGAAATCACATCACCAGCGTCTCTAGCAGGAGGTGTTGTTGGATTATCTGTTGGTGATTGGGAGAACCCAAAAGTTACAGCCAACAGCATAAATAGAAAAGTAATTTTTTTCATAATAATTGTTTTTAATGTTAGTTATTTGCCTATTAGTTATTCTTCAATTTTTTAACACAAAAATTGTTGTTTCGTAAATTTAAAGAATGTTATCTGTGAATTTCATAATTCTACCACTACAAAAATCATACATCTATAACATTTTAGACTTATTGGATAAAAAAGCTCAAAGCATTAATAAAACAAAGGCTTTATACACATTTTAAGTATTGTTTACACATTAACTGTATGGTTAATGTTTGGTTATTTTTAGCTCTTGTATAGGTTTTTTAAAACTGAGCTAATACTTCAATTTCTCATTATTATCCCAAATTCCCCAAAAAGCACCTACATCACCTTCACCACCAACTTTCCAAGATTCATCAAATGATGAAAAATAAAAGATTTCAATATCTTCTTCCTGAGACCATTTTTGTGTATTGATAAAATACTTAATAGCATTTTCTTCAGAAGGGAATGCCCCTTGCAACGGAGTACCTTCGCTTGGCCAACCAGTTTCGGTAATAATTACTTTTTTGCCATTGCCTGCGCGTAATGCTTTATTATACATATCCTTCATATAAAGGATTGAATAGTCTAAATCACAGCCCTCCCAAAATGGATAGCAATTGGCTAAAATAATATCACAGGCCTCAGTAATTGCAGGCCGTTCTTGAAATTCATAATAGGCATCTACATAACCTACTGGAATATTTAAATTCTTTATTGAGCCTTTAACATAATAGATCTTCTCTAGAAGTTCTTCTTCATTTAAATCCCCTCTATACATCACCTCATTACCAACAGCAGCAATATCTACATAACCTTGCTTTGCTAAATTGATTAAGCCTTCAAGTTCTTTTTTGTTGATTTTTGGATCATCACCTAACCATGCTCCTACTAAGGTTTTCATACCCATTTCTTTAGCGATTTTTGGCAGGAGTTCATTTCCGTCAGTACAAGAAAATGAACGAATCCATTTGGTATAAGGCTTCATTACCTCTAAACGACGGCGTATTTGCTCTTCTGACAATTGATCTCCAGGTTCTTGTCCTTCTTCATATGGGCTAGAACATAAACCATGTACACCAGACTTTAAAGTTTCTCTAAACAACTTTCTTAAATCTTCAATTGACATGCCAGCATAATCAATAGATGCTAAAGCGAAAAATTTTTCTTCTCTGAAAGACATAACAATACGTTTATCTTTTATTAACTGTATTTAAGTTTTTCATGTTTATCCCAAAGTCCCCAATAGGCTCCAACATCACCTTCATCACCTGTTTTCCATGATTCATCAAATGATGAAAAGTAAAAAATAGGGATATCATTTTCTTTTGTCCAATTTACAGCGTCTATAAAATATTTCATTGCTGCAGGATCACTTGCAACAGCTCCTTCAAAACTACCACCTTCACTAGGCCATCCTGTTTCCGTAATAATAATTGGTTTCCCTTGAGCTGCATCCACAACTTGACCGTACATCGCTTGCATGTGACCAAGAGCGTACTCTATTGGACAACCTTCCCAAAAAGGATATAAATTAGCCAATACAACATCGGTATGTTCAACCAATTCCGGATGTCGAGAAAACTCATAATAAGCATCTACATAACCCACAGGAATATCTAAACCAGACAATGCTTCTTTAACACGTTTTATATAACCTAATAATTCTTCTAAAGACAAATCATTACGGTACAAAACTTCATTTCCTACTGCTGCTACATCTACATGACCTGCTTTTGCTAAAGCAATTAAACCTTCTATTTCTTTTTCGTTATCTTCTTTATCATCACTTAACCAAGCTCCAACCAGTGTTTTTAGGCCTTGTTTTTTAGCGGCTACAGGCACATGTTCATTACCTTCAATACATGAAAAAGAACGAATAGCTTCTACATGAGGTTTTAAAATTTTAACACGACGCTCAACTTGTTCAAAACTGATATCATCACCAGGGTTTTGCCCATCTTCATACATACTAAAGCATATGCCATGAAAACCTTCATTCATCGTTTTACCCCATAAGGTTTTTAATTCTTCTAATGATAGTTGAGATGCATCTATACCTTCAGTTTGTATCTGACTATAGCGTTTATAATTATAATATGATTTTTCTCTATAAGACATTTACTTTTTTAATTTGATTATTTATAATTCTCCTCTTCGTTTTACCAATTCTTCTTTTATTTCCATAGCACGATTCTCATCAAGATTATACTTCCACATCACCCATATAGCTAATGCTGCTGTAAGTGATGGCACTATTATATCGGCAATCCTAAGGTTATTCATTGTCTCTATTGATTGCTCTGTAACATTGGGGTCAAATCCTACGATACTTAAAATCACACCACCTAAAACAAGAGCTATCGATTGGCCTATTTTAACCATCAACCAATAGATTGCACCAAACGTCCCTTCTTTTCTAGGCATACCATTTTCTAATTCATCTAAATCACAAACATCTGCAGTCATAGACATCATTAATGTAAATAACCCTCCCATACCAAAAGCAAATAATGGAATCGGCAGAAATATTAGCCAAGGCACCTCACCATTAGGGTCTATACTAAACCATGACATTCCGATATTTTCAAGTACTGGATTTAATGATTCGAATAGAGAACCTACTCCTGAATTTAAACTCTTTCCTAATCCAGTTTGATTAAATTGACTATTTAATTCTTTATCAAATCCCCACCATTTAAGTATATATCCAATTATTGACAAGGCAGTAGAAATTATAAAAGCCTTCTTTTTACCCCATTTATTAGCCATTCTTGTTATAATAGGTATTACAATAAAAGCTGTAATTATTGCATTAATTGTATTAAACCATGCAGGCCAAGTTCCTGCTACTTCATAACTTCCGCTATACATATAAAAAACAATGATAAAAACACCAAATGCCGCTACAAGTTGAAAACCATTAAAGACTAAAAATGTTGCCCCACATAACTTCATAAAAGGTTTGTTTTTTGCAACTTGCCTAATTCCTGCCAACAATTCTTTCATATTAGCAGCTAATGATTTGAAGTTAATCTCTTTTCTATTCTCCATATGTGAAGAATCTATACCTTTACAAAAGAATGCTGGTAAAATTCCAAAAACTATACACATAGCCCCAACAATAAGTGCCATTGTTCTTACACCTTCTGTTTGCGTATTAAATGTATTCGTATCTGGTATAATTACATACAACCATGGCACAATCATCCAAGCTATTTGACCCATGGTGTTAGAAAATGCCATTAAACGTGTACGTTCATTATAATCTGAAGTCATCTCATAACCAAGTCCTACAAGAGGTGTTGCGAACATTGTGTTACCAATAAGAAATAATAATTGAATAACCATTACATGCCATATTATGTAGGACTGTGAAGCATTATCATCAATTTGCCACATTAAAAAGAAAAGAATACCGCTAATAATCGCTCCAACAAAAATATAAGGTCTTCTTCTACCCCATTTAGATTTAGTATTATCAGAAATAAAACCCATTATTGGATCTGTTATCGAATCGAATATCCTTGGCAAACCACCTAAAAGGCCAGCCCACAAAGGGTCAACACCCCAAGCAGTTAATAAGAAGAATTGAATAAATACCCCGAGAGTTCCGGGTAAAATATTCAATATAAAATGACCTGCACCAAAGGCGGCTTTTTGCCCTACTGGCACTTTATCTTTTGCTGCTGTTTTTACGTTTGACATAATTGTTAGTATTTAGTTAGTATTTTATCGTTTGTATAGCTTGTGCACTAATAGTAATATCTACCTCTTTATCATTAATGTTTAATTTGAAAGTTTTAGCTTCTTCACCTTCATTAAAAACCACAACTACAATTGAACCATCTAAATTTTTTGCTGCTGTAACCATTAATGCATCATCTGTTTTTTCTACACCTATGACTTCTGCTCCAGGTCTTATATATTTACTAAAGTGCGACATGGTATAATACAATGGTGTAAAATATACCTCATCCGCATCGGGATCTACAATTACTGGTGCAATGCACCAATTTTTAAACCAATTAGGGCCGCCCTCTTTATCTAAAACCATATTCCAATCTACCCAACCGTCAACCCAATTGTTGAGACAACCAATAATGTCTCTTGCATAACGATTAACTGGTGCATATTTTGGATGCAAATGCTTGTCTTTCTCTGGCGCCCATGTCCATCCCCAATCCGTAGCTTCTTTTTTCCAATACCATGCGTCATCTTTCCACACAGGTGTTTCTGCATCTACACAAGCTTCTGACTGAATTAAAAATTTATTAGGTGCTTTTTTATGTGCATACTGCAATTCCTCGGGAAAAACTTCAAAAGTACTTGCATACCAATGAATTGCTGTTCCGTCAAAGTATTTTGAAGTTTCTTCATTTTTAAATTGAGAATCTACCCATTCTTTTAAATGCTCTCTATTTTGATCGTATCCTAAAATTTTTAAATCTCCTTTTCCATCTGCTTCTAGCTTAGGTCCTAAATAATTTTGAACAAAATTGGTCATTTCATCTGGTGAATAATGCATGCTTTCCCAATTGTTACCATTACCAAGAGGTTCATTCTCTACGGTAAATCCCCAAATATCTATACCTTCAGCTTTGTAAGCATCAACATATTTTGAAAAAAATAATGCCCAAGTATCATAATATTCTGGTAGCAACTTACCGCCTACCCATTCTTTATTATCTTTCATCCAAGGTGAGGCTGTCCAGGGTGAAGCGAAGATGTTAAAGCCATCTTTTGATGCTGCCATAGCATCTTTAATAAATGGTATTAAATCGTCTTTATCTTCTTGGATTGTAAAATGCTCTAATTCTTTATCCCCTTCAACAGGTGCATAAGAATATTGACCTAATGAAAAATCACAAGAATTCATATGAGTTCTTGTAAGAGAGTATGCAGCGCCAGATTCACCAAAATATGCTTCAATAATTTTAGCTCTATTTTCTTTACTTAATTTATTTAATAAATATGCTGATGACTCTGTAAATGCGCCTCCAAATCCCGAAATCGTTTGAAATTTTTGATTTGGCAAAATAGTTATAGTTGATAATGAATCTACAGCAGAAAATTTATCGATTTTAGTCAATTGATTTCCACTTGCAGAAGTTTCATAAACCTCAACTATTAATTCTTCCTGTTTTTCAGTACATCCCATAATTATGACAGCTAAAAAAAAGATTGCTATATTTTGAAATAACTTCATACTTAACACTTTTATGGTTAATAAAATTTAATTTATTGATGGTACTTGCACATCCTTCATTACCGCATCTTTTTCACCATTATAGGTTTTAGTTATGGGGTTTCCATTTCTGGTTAATCCATAAAACGTCCCTTTATCTACCTCATCCCAAAGGGCATATTTCGCTTTTCCATCAACTGTAAATAATCCAAAGTGCTTTTCAGAATTCCCCGGATTATCCCCACCTTTCCATGGCTCGTCAAAACCTTCAAAATAAAAACACGACATTCCTGCTTTGTTGGTCCAATCGCGCATATGCTTGTAATACAATGCTTCTTTATATTCATCACATGCTTTGGATCCATTAGCTCCATAATGACCGTCTGAAAAACTCGCCCAACCGGTTTCACCTATGTGTATTGGTTTATTTACACCAAGGCTATCCATGTACTTTTTAACATTTTTGTACTGTGTAATGGCATATTCTTTTGCTCTTAACATAGAGGCATCTATTTTCTCTATATCTGTCATTTCTTCTTTTGCAAAAGGTTTTTTCCAAAATTCTGGCTGATAGTGGGTATCATGCATAGGGTAGGTATGCATTGAAATAAAGTCAACAGCTTTTATCAATTTATTTAAGTCTTCGACATGGTACTCATCTCCACCACCTCCCCAAGAGGCAAAATTATCAGAACTTGTAACCCATAAATCTTTAGAAAGTTTGCCTTCTTTTTTCAATTCTTGAAGATGATTCACCCATTTTAAAATAACATTAGGTTGCACATAATAAGGAGTTGCCCATTTCACCATGGCTTCATTACCAACAGCAATAACTTTAACAATCTCTGGGTATTTATTAGCCAAACGAACCGCTTCTTCTATCTGGGGCTTATTGGCTTCGCTTTCTTCATTATGATCGGGTTCTATATCTGTCCATGCATTTTTGCAATCAATCCAAGCACCAAGCATCACATACATCTCAAAGGCTGAGTCCTCTTGCTTTAATTCAGATATAGCTTGTAATAAATTTGCAGCTTGTGGTTTGTGAACTTTGTAAGTACGTAATACTTTTATGTCTATTGCAGACAAAAGCTTAAGATCTTCTTTAAGCTCATCTAATGTAGGTTCAATACTATGATCTGTATACCTATAGCCACCATAAGACATTGCTAAAAATTCTGGATTACCTAAAATATCCTTGGCTGTTAATTGACGTTCTGACTGCATCTGATCTTTAGACTTAGATTTTTGATTACAGGACCAAATAAAAATTGATACAACTACAGCTATAAAAATATATCTATTCAACTTCATAATTTAGTCTTTATAAGTTTTCTTAATACTACTTTTCTTTATTCAATAATCGCCATTATCTGCTTGCCATAACCTCTTCTTCAGATGGCGGTACTAACACATCTACCATTAACGATTTATATTCGCCTTTATAAGTTTTAGAGATGGAATTACCATTTCTAGTTAAATTTTTGAAAATACCTTTATCTACTAGATCCCAAATTGGGTATTTTGCTTTTCCATCAATTGTAAACAATCCGAAATGATTTTCTGATCCTTTAGGGTTATGTTCATCCTTCCACTTCTCATTAAAAGCTTCAAAATAGAAACAAGAAATACCAGCTTTATTGGTCCAATCTCTCATTTGCTTATAATACAATCCTTGCTTATACTCATCCGTTGCCTTAGAACCTTTAGGCCCATAATGTCCATTAGACATGGTTGCCCAACCCGTTTCACCAATATGTATTGGTTTATTTACACCTATACTTCTCATGTAGTTTGTAACACTATCATAATGTTTCTTTGAGAACTTAATCGCCCGTTCCATAGCATTATTAATTTTCTCAATACCTGGTAGATCTTTTTCGCTCTCTGGCACACCCCAAAATTCAGGATTATAATGCGAATTATGATAGGGATATGTATGCATCGAAATATAATCTACCGCTCTTATCAATTCATTTAAATCTTCGACATGATAACGATCTTCACCACCACCCCAAGACGCAAAATCATCTGAACTCGTAATCCATAAATCTTTAGGTAATTTATTTTCTTTCTTTAAATCCTGTAAATGATTTACCCATTTTAAAATAACATTAGGTTGCACATAATAGCTCTCGGCCCATTTAACCATAGCCTCATTACCTACCGCTATAATCTTTACAATATCTGGATATTGATTAGCTAATGATACAGCTCTATCTATTTCACCAGCATTGTTTGGACTCTCTACATGATGATTAACAGGTTGATCCGTCCATGCGTTAAGGCAGTCAATCCACGCTCCTAACATTACATACATTTCGAAACTTGAATCTTCTTTCTTTAGCTCTGAAATTGCTTTCAAAATATTTGAAGCATGAGGTAATGGGGTTTGAACATTGTAGGTTCTAACAATTTTAATACCCATTGCAGAAAGTATTTTTAAATCATCTTTTAATTCTGAAATTGTAGGTTGACTATCCCTAGATTTTTCACGGTAACCACCATACGAAATGGCTAAGTAATCTGGATTTCCTAATATATCTTTAGCTGTCACTTTTTTCTCTGTTTGGGTTGTAGACGCTATGTCTTTATTATTTTCATTGCAACACATCACAAATGCCATAAATACAATTAGCAATATGATTGTGCGTGTTTTCATCTTTCTAGTTTCTTATTTTAAATAACTTGAATTAATGTGAACAATGATTTTAGTTACTTCACCAGTTCGCATAAAAATTTGCTCACTTATAGAGGCATCTATAGTTAAATTATTAGTGGTTTTAGAGCTACCATCTTTAAAATAAATTTCTAAACTATCATTTTCAGAAATTTGATATACAATTGGCACTTGGCAATAGGTAAACCCTAATGAACCTTCTTCCATTTGGATACTTTTTCTTTTCTTAAAAAGATCTATATACTCAAAACTTGCTACTTCAGTAAAAAACTCTTCTTTTCTCAATAGACTTGGATTAAAGAACAACTTACCTTCAGATACAAAAATTCCTAATTCCCCAAATCGGCTTAAAATATCTTCTTTCACTTGTCCTGTCATCCCAGGCTGCTGTGCTCCTTTACCACCTGGTGTATGCGAATAAGGATCTGTTGGAAAAGCACCATAAAGCTCTGGTGATTTGTGTACACCAATGCCCTCATTTATTTCATAAAAATGTTCTAATAAATGACCAACAATAATTTCATTTTCACCATCATTAACTGCTTTTGTACAACATTCTTGAACAGCCAATAGCAATTTAGAAACCATATGCCAGTATATAGAACCTAATCCTTCGTAGCCATAGAACGTACCCGATCTTCCTGTAAAAGCCTTATGATTAAAAACATCTTCAAATGCTTGTAATACTTTATGAGATTCTGATTCTAAAAGCGGTTGATACTTAGTATCAACTAGATTTTCTAAAGCTATTGTCACATCTCCTGCATTTTTGAAGTTTCCATTAAAATGGTAGTCCCCATTGATATCCTGCTCTATAATTTGAACATTTCCATCCTTCAATAGCTCTTGTAATAATTTTGATGAAAACACGGCATCTTCAGAGATGGTATTTCTATCTAAGAACCCTTTAAGTTCCTTGAATGGGTATAGCAAATAACTATACTGATCCGCTCTAAAAAGCTTACTTTGTTTTAGTGCATTTAAGACCTCTAATGCTTCTTTAGAATTTAAATAACCTGAACTTAAAACAGCAACCTGTCCCTCTAACATTTCACTTAAATACGAAATAGAGACAGAGTCATCTTCATTAACAGTCATTAAATTATAAGCGTGATATAAATTATCTGAACGCTTATTTGCTCTAATTGAATGTTCTAAATAAGATTTACTGATACTTATAAATTCTTTCAATCTACTAATTGAAAGCGTAGATTTTCTTCCTGAAAAAGCATGGTTATAAACATGAGTTCTATAATCACTTCCGGCTTTCCCTAAACGATCCAATATTACTTTTTTATCAGTATCATTTATTGAGTCTAGTAATAAGTTTTTATTACTTTCAAAAGTTTCTAATACACTATTAAAGAATTCATTTATTTCATTAGAAATTTCTACATCTTCAATATTTGATGAAGCCAGTAATTCTTCAAAGAAATTGAAGAATCTACGCAAATAACAAAGCGTTACCATTGACACCCCATTACCAACTAATGCATTGTTCGCATCGTTCCATTCGGGACGTTGTGTGTTCATCCAAATTCCTCCTTCTGGTATAAAGTTAGATAGCTTGGCTAATGATGTTGCTAATATTTTTTCTACAAAATTTGCCTTAATTATGAATCTATTTTCATCTCTAAGCAACGCTCCATCAGCACCTAATTGTTCTCTTTCTTCATGTATTTTAAGATCTAAAGCATCATCAAAAACAATGGTGTCTTTTGGGTTTTCTAATAAGTCCTCATAAGGTTTTATCTTATAAGGTACATTGGCATAAACAAATAAGTCTTTTGTGAAGAAACTTTCTAATTTACCTGGTTTATGGTTATTAATAAATTCTAAAAACTTAAGTAAATATATTATCTGATGATCACCCCAATAGCCTATATAAGACCAAGGATCATCTGGCTCAATGGTCTCCCAATCAAAACCTCCTTTAGTCACTCGGTATGGATTATAACCATCAAACGTCGTAGCGTTTAAAAACTTATGAATCATACTTTCAATATACTCAGGGTACGAATGCGCGAGAGCTTCCCAGTTTTGAAAAATATCTCTCCAGTTACCTTCATAGTCTAAAATTTTAGAACCATCTACTTCACTTCTCGTATTAATCGAGAATTTATTCCAAGGACGACTTGGATCACCATGACGACGACTAAACTTTAACGGCATATATTCTAAACAAAGACGTCTAAAGTTTTTATCATCACTATTGTATGCTATCTTTTGTATTTCTGATAAAGAGAATACCTCAGGAAGCGTTTCTAATATACTTTCAGATGTTCTTGCAACTTTTTTGTTAGCATTGGATAGATAATTTTTAAAATCCCATTTCTCAATTTTATAGCCATCATCAAAAATTCCACCTCGCATAATGTTAAATAACGTATTTGCGAAATGACGTGTATCTCTTAAGCTATCTGCAGAAAATTGAATAGCATCTGATGCCGCATTTAACTCCACAAGACGTTTCGTTCCAAAATCTATATTCTCATCAACTTTTTCAGCTAAGGATTTATCTTCTTTTATTTTCTTTAATAATAATGCTATATCTGAATGATCTTGATTCACATTAGCAACCAACATCCATTCTTTATAGGAATCAGGTAATAATTCTAATTCTGTAGAAACAAAATATGCTCCCTTTTCTGCTTTTACATCTACTTCCTGTTTTATCTCTTTACCAGACCTAAAGTTATTTAATTGTAAAGACGACACTAAGTATTTTGGACTTTCTAATCCTAAAGACCAAACTATATTAGCTTTTAAAGCTTCACTAGCCTCTGCTTTATCTACAAGAATCGCGCTTAGTGCATAGATTCCAAGACCCGTTGATTCTTCTAGTTCATTTCGTTTGTAAGCATCTACTAAATTGCTTGATTGATTTTGAATATCACTACCAATACTCGCAGGCATGATATTCTGAATACCATCTAAAAGTGTTACGTTTACGGCTTCTTTTGATGTATTTATTAGTTTAGATTTTTTTACAAAACCATATTTATTACTAGAACTCCATTGGTATCTGAATATTAATTCTAAATCGTGATTGATTTCTTCGAATATTATTTTATTACCAAACCTATTTTTATAAAGATTCTGAGTTGTAGTGTATCTGCCTAATGATCTAATCGCTAAAGGTTCCCACATAAACTCTTGATCACCCTTCAATACTTTGAAGATTGATTTATTACCTGTTATGTCAGCAGACTCAGTAATTTTGTCGTCAGTATAATAAGGAAACAAAGCATATTCAGAATTTTTACGTCCAGCGGTTAAACCGCCGTTACTAGATATAAACATCCAGTGATTAGAGTCACTTACAATGCTCATAAAAAATGGACGAATTTCATCACTATTAGAGATTTTAAAATAGTTTTCGTTATCTATAGAAATAGATTCTAAGACTATATTTTTATTTTGTGTGTTTATAGATTTCAAAGTATCTGTAGAGTTCATTATCAATTTACTTTAACTAGTATAATTGGGTTGTAAAAAAGAGCTAAAAAAAGGTCAAGAATAAAGGTTCTTGACCTTGTTAAATTTAAAATATATTATCTAATCTGCTGAATATACTTTTACGTAATCCACTAGCATTTCTTGTGGGAATACAGTAGTAGCGTCTGGAGAACCAACATAGTTTCCGCCAACAGCTAAATTCATTATAATGAAAAAATCATGATCATAAACCCATTCACCAGTAACATCCTCTGGTGTTATTTGATTATATAAATCACCATCGACATAAAAATTAATATAGTTTGGCCCCCATTCTATTCCAAAAATATGAAACCCTGTATCGAATCGGTCATTTGTTAATTCATAAGGTTTAGTAATTCCGTTAGCTCCAGAATATCCAGGTCCATGTACTGTACCATTAATTAGCGTAGGTTCTTGTCCGCGATTTTCCATAGCATCAATTTCACCACATTGAGGCCAACCTACTTCATCAATATTTGCACCTAATATCCAAAATGCTGGCCATAGACCTTGTCCCCAAGGCAATTTAATTCTTGCTTCAAAACGACCATAAGTCTGTTCCACCTTACCTCTGGTTACTATTCTACCAGAAGTATATGACGAGCCTTCATAATCTTCTTGACGTGCAGTTATTGTTAACACACCATTTTCAACCAAAACATTCTCTGGTCGATCTGTATAATATTGTAATTCGTTATTTCCCCAACCATTGTCTCCAGTACCTATTTCATAATCCCAAAAAAGGTCATTTAGAATAGTTTCTCCATTAAAATCGTCATACATAACTAAGTTATTAAACTTAGCTACATCTTGTGTTTCGTCTGGATCACAATTAGTAACTAAAAAGAATACGCCAAAACACAATAGACCAAAAAAGGCTTTTGAATTTATTTTAATATTTAAATTTTTATTAATCATAATAAATACGTTTTTTATTAATTCTCAGAATAGAAAAATATATTGTCTAACGACACATTTGCAATCGTAGCGTCAGAAACAAAAATAATAGCGCCTAAAGCCTCTTGAGCTGTAAGACCTGCAAAGCTCGATAATGGAATATCAAATTCTACCCAAGTGTTACTTTGTAGATCGTCTCCATTCACCGTATAAGTTCCTGCTATTTGGCTACCAAGCGTAAAATTGTTGAATACTTCTATTCTAAAGAAATCAGAAGGATCTACATTTTCGTTTACTCTTATATCTATATGCATATGGGTCATTTCTGAGGCATCTATAGGTTCTACATCGCTTCCATCTCTACCATAAAACTCAATAGCCACAAAGTTGAGCAGTGTATAATCTATAATGTTATTTCCACCCTCCACAATTGCTCCTCCAAGAGTAGTTTGATAGCCATCAAAATAGAATCCGTTATAATTATCTACTGGTACGTTTGCAAACACGTCACTAAAAAGAGAGATAACATTAAGATCTACAGCTGAAAGTGTTAACGACCCTGAAGCTTGTACTCCGGCTATACTAGCCGTTATAATAGCAGTATTATCTATCAAACCTGTTTCTGGATCAATCTCACCTGCTCCATCCACAGTTACCAGTCCTTGGTCATTTACTGAAGCTACAAATGGATTTGAAGTTTCAAAATCAAAATACGAAGGTGATGCTGTTACTGTTACATCTTGTCCACTAGCCATATTAAATGTTTGAGTTAAACCAATTATTGGAACAGAAGTATCAATATTTGCTTGTGCTATTTGATCTTGCCCTCCAAGAATTGCTGGTCTTGGTTGCCCAATCGTTCCTAATTTTCAAAACGCATTTCGTCCATCCAAAATGTAAAGCCAACTCCGTTTGTGCTTTGCGTACCCGCAGAAAAAAGGAACATTCCTTTTTCTTGAACTAATTTTGAAGGGTCCGGTATAGGAATAATAATTTTTCTCCAATCTGTAGATAACTCAACATTATCTAATGTTACTGCATATTCATTGTTTTCGAAGTCAGTTCCAAAACCAAATGTACCAACGGTTGCTGTAGTTGAGCCCTTAGCCCAAAACGTTAAGGCATCATAACCTGTAAGGTCTCTACCTGCTCCTCGGTCTTTAAAAATTCCTCCTATATAACCCCCATTTGGGTCTGATGGTGTTGGCACATCAATTCTAATAGACGATGTTCCTTCGTAAGCCTCATTATCGTCGGTTCCAAAACCTTCAGTATTAGCACCAGTTGCTGGATCAAAGGATATAAAAAATGCATCTGTTAATCCTACAGGAGCATCTGTATAAATCTCACCAGCTGATGGAAATGTTGCAACTGTTATATCATCTGTAAGCTCTCTTTCGCAACCTACCGTAATTATCATTAGGGCAAGTAATGCTGTTTTCAAATATTTTATATTTTTCATCATTTGCTTATTTTATTTTCCAATATTGATATGTACATAAGTTCTAATTTCCCACTCAGTTCCATCAGGAAACCCAACAGGACTTATAGGTGGGTCACCAAAATCTGGCGCCGCTAAAGGTGAGTACCTAGGTGAGTTCGCATCCATTGAACGCCAAGTCCCTCTTACACCTATTGTAGTACTTGGTAAAATAAACCAATCTGGTTTACCAAGAGATGTAGAAACATCTAACATTAATTGTAATGGGTACGTTAAGTTAAAATCTCTATGGTAATCAAAAGGTCCCCAGTCATTTACTTTTACTGTAGTTTGAACCTTCATTTTATTGTAAATCATTCTAATATCACCACCAAAACGTTTTATTAACCTATCACTATCACCATTTGCTTGACCATTTCCGTAATAGAAATTACCAATAATACCTAGATCAGGGCTTAATTTCGATACCATTCTAGAATGGACTTCCCATAAATCTTCTGCTGGTGCAGAATTAGGAAATGCAAAAAATGTACGATTAGCCAAAAAACCTATATGAGCGTCTGTTGTTGTTGGAAGATGGCGATATACAAAACCTAAATTCATTGCAAACTTTGCGTCTTCTGCTCTATCATTATTCCATGCATACATCCAAGTACCTGGTGTAGGGTCAAACGTAATTAACATCTCACCTGCTGTAGTTTCTCTATTGCCTCTTACAGCAAATGGATCGCTAATTACATTTCTTAGTCTTCCTGGAGCACTAACATCATTTGGCATTGGATCTACCAATGGTTTTTGCCATAAAAAGTTTGGTGCAATTTGAAAATCACCTGTAGTATAAGTAAAACCTGTTAAAAAATTAGATTGGTTACCACTACCATTATCTTTCAACTTCCAACCAGTAAAAGTTTGTGTTTGGTCAACTCCACCATTGGCAACTAAGCCCATAACTCCACCTTGAGCGTACCAATTAAAACGTCCACCTTGATAAGTGATTTTAGCTTTTCCACCCCAATTATCGTTTGAGTTTACTTTATCCACTACTGTAATCGCGCTCTCTTCATTATAAACTTGAAATGAACTTCCATTCAATGGACTTCCGCCCCATATACCACCAAGTGTAATACCAAACTTACCAAATTCCCTTTCTATAGCTATTGTCGCTCTTTCTGTAGGCCAAGCTGGTATAATACCACTTCGTACTTGATTAGCATCTAACACACGTTGTCCATTATCGTCAAATTTGAGTTCAGTTTGTATGTCTCTATGATAAATACCTGTAACATCCCAATTAGCAATTTTACGGCTGTATTTAAGTAAAGCTGTTGGGTTCGCTCCCCACCACAATTGTGGTCCAAATGCTGCTTTTAAGCCATTTAAATCTCCTTTTCCATCAATCTCTAATCCCAAAATTTCACCATTATAGATATCTAAATTAGGTCCATAATTTGATTCTGGATATAGGTTAAAAAAGTCGCCTTCATATGCCCAGTGATAATGCCCTGTTCTATAAAATCCTCTTACATCTGCATGTTTTGTATTCCATTCAAATTCCGCATTATAAACTCGTAATCTATTAAAATCAGCTATCTCAACATCTGTGTTATTTCCTCCATCAACACCAGTAACTGTAATTGGTCTCCCAACATTTTCATAGAATATTTCGTCGATTGGATTCTCAGCTACATTTCCTAATATATTAAAGTTAACATTAGCTCTCATATTCGGAGCTGGATTCCCTTCTACACCTATAAAATAGGATTGCATATGATCAAAGCCTAATTGGTTTGGAAATGCATTTGTATTTGGATCTTCTGTATCTGGAGTTGTAATTAAGCTACCACCAGTATTAAAGGTTGTAAACTTTGCACTTAAGTTGCTTAGCCTAATTTTTTGACTTCCACCACCGCCTAGTGCTGCTTTATCACCTCGTGCTCTTAAAACAGCATCCATTATCTCAATATTTCCAAAATAATTATTCAAAAATTCTGGTGTCATTCCCTCATCATAAGGGTTTAAGTTATGTACCTCCTTTAGAGCATAATAAGCTGCTCTAGGATATAAAGTATAAAGTCCTCTTTCATTAGTTGGCCCCTTTGCTGCGATACCAAACCATTCTTCATTCATATTATTATCTCCTGGTTTACCAATATCTCTAGGATAACCCCCATTAGACCATGTGGCATTGTTATCATGCACATCTAAATTTTCAGTTTGTTTATATTTCCACCAACCATCACTAAACTGGAATGTAAAACCACCTAATGAATTCCCTACTTTTCCTAAACCAGCTGCATTTTGGTAGATATCCTTCCAATTTTCAACATCATAATAGGCCTGAGAGTATTGATCCTCTTGATTATCTCTAGCATTAAAAGCATCAGCTCCAAACTCAGCAAATAGAATAGGCATATTTAAGTCATCTTTGACTCTTTGAAATGCATCACCAAAAGATGTTCCTCTATACATATTAGTTCCATAGATATCAATATCTGTACATTCTTCTTTTACTAAATCTATATATAGTAAATCTCCATTACATATTGAGACTGGATGTGATTGGTCTATAGCTTTTACTTCTTTTGCAGCATCATTAAAAGCTTTATATAATGCTCTTGCCGAAGCTATCTTATTTGGATCATCAGAACCTTCTATCGGAATATCTTCTGTCTCTGCAGTCGTCCATGAAAGGTGATAATTGTTTTCATTCCCAATCATATATAACAGTATCCAGGAGTATCTTTATATGTATTGGCCATTTCTACAGCCTCTGCCATTAAAACTTCTCTTGTAGCTGGATCTGCATAATTAGTTTGTGGCGTCCATGCCCCATTTATAGTCAATCCATAAGCTCCAAACGTTATGTTAAGCATCGTATATATGCCATAATTTTCATAAATGTAGGTAATCCATTTAGGCGGCAAACCATATGTTCTTATAGCATTTACTCCCATATTTTTTAATAGGGGCATTTCCCCGTCAAGGGCAGCTTTTATAATATCATCTGATTTACCCCAAATTCCTGCATCAGTAATTGTAGTACCAATAGGAACATAGTCCCAATTGACTCCATTAACTATAAAATCTTTCCCATTTACGACTAATTTCATTCCATCTGCATTCTTTTCTACAACAACCTTGTCAACCTGAGCAAATGCTGTTGCTGATAACAAAAAAAGGAATAGTCTTAAAAAAATATTTTTCATCATATCATTATTTTCTAGTTTATTCTTAAGGCTAACTATTTAAATAAGTGCCTTTTTAACTTTAAATCAAATATCTGTAGGTAAGTAATATTCTTATTTGGGAAAAATAAGTCTGTTAAAAGTCATCTTAACAGACTTATTGTATTTAACATGAATCAAATAGAAGACTAACTCTATAATTCATGTGAGTTTTTATTCTATTGTCTTGCCAGTTGGAAAGACCAATAGCCTCCACCAGCAATTTCGATATCTAAATCTAAAGTGTTTCCATCTGCAGAAAGCTCTGCTATATAAGTGACTGAGGTTGGTGCATCACCAGGCGCAGCTAACTCAGCACCATTAACAACTTTTGCAAGTCCTAAGAAAGCTCCTGTTCCATCTATTGTTATTGTTCCTGCACCTTCATCATAATCATATGTCGCTGTAGCTGATCCATCATGTGGAAATACTGGTGCTCCACATTCTTCTGCAGCTGCTCCTTGCCATGGCTCTACCCATGTTTCAGTTCCTAATATATTTTGGAATGAACCATCTGTATTAAACACATATTCATCATCAAATAAACATGCTCTAGTTGTAACATCATCTGATGTACTAGACCACCACGATACATCACCCATTGCTGGTCCTACACCTAATGCTCCAGAAACTGGTGCTAATTTCCAAGTTCCTTGTATACCTGTCGGCACTACGTCTTTTACTAATTTGAAAGACCAATAACCCCCACCAGCAATTTCTATATCTAATTCTAGAGTATTACCATCTGCAGAAAGATCTGCTAAATAGGTCACTGAACTTGGTGCATCACCAGGTGATGCCAACTCACTTCCATTAACTGCTTTTGCTAAACCTAAATATGCTCCAGTACCGTCAATTGTTATTGTTCCTGCAGTTGCATCATAACTATATGTTGCAGTAGCTGTACCATCATGTGGGAAAACTGGTGCAGCACATCCTTCTGGATCATTACCTTGCCATGCTTCAACCCATGTATCTGCACCTAAAACATTTTGGAAAGTACCATCTGAATTAAACACATATGTATCATCAAATAAACATGCTCTTGTCGTTACATCATCTGATGTACTTGAAAACCATGATACATCATTTAATGCTGGTCCTACTCCAAATGCTCCAGATTCTGGTGCTAATCTCCAAGTACCATCAAGAGCTGAAGCTCAGTGGTGTATCTTTAACTAGTTTAAAAGACCAAAAACCGCCTCCTGCAACTTCGATATCTAAGTCTAAAGTATTTCCATCCGCGGATAATTCTGCTATGTATGTAATTGAAGCTGGTGCTTCACCTGGTGATGTTAACTCACCTAAATTATAAACTTTTGCAAGTCCTAAAAAAGCACCTGTTCCGTTTATTGTTACATTTCCTGCAGGATTATAAGTATAGGTTGCAGATGCAGACCCATCATGAGGGAATATAGGTGCTCCACATTCTTCAGCAGCAGCTCCTTGCCATGGTTCTAACCAAGTTTCTGAACCTAATACATTTTGAAAAGTTCCATCTTCATTAAACACATATTCATCGTCAAATAAACAATCTCTAGTAGTTACATCATCTGATGAATTTGAGAACCAAGACACATCATTTAAAGCTGGCCCTACTCCAAATGCTCCAGCTTCTGGGGCTAAACGCCAAGTACCTACCAGTGGATCTCCACCTCCTGGTGGCGGTTCTACTGCGAATATAACGGTATGATCTTTTGTTATCGAAACATCGTCTCTTCCCGGTAATGATGCCGTAACTGTAATTGTATAAGTAGCCGTTTCCTCTGGATACATATATCGAACCATTGGTCCACTAGTTTGCCTAACAACTTCATTTGGTTCACCATTTGCATCCCCAAAATCTACAGTATAAACTATTCTGTTATCACCTGGAACGGTAGAAGCAACAACACCTACTTCATTACCTTCAGCATTTAGTGTTGCAATAACAAAATCTAAACCTCCTATCACCTCACTAATATCATCATCGTTTTCACATGATGTTGCAATACTTAATAAACATATACCTAATAAGTATAATCCGTTTTTTAATAATTTCATTTTACTATATTTTATTAATTAACAATTTTCTTAATATCCTTGATTTTGTCCCCATCTATCTATAGCATTAGCTAATTCTAATTCTATTAATGGTATTGGGAATACCTCATTTTTATTTGCCGTAAATCCTTCTATTGCAGAAACTGCATTATTTGTTCTTACTAGATCAAAGAAACGATGACCTTCACCTGCTAGTTCTTTTCGTCTTTCAGTATAAATAGCCTCAAGTAAATCCCCTTCGCTAGCCATATAGTCATGACTATTATCCCCATAAGCTCGAGCTCTAACCTGATTCAGATAGTTTTCTGCATTTGTTCCTCCACTTTGCACTTCTGCTTCAGCTGCCATTAGTAAAACATCAGCATAGCGGATAGCTCGGTAATTATTTGCATGATTTAATGGGTTAGCACCAACTCTATCATCTGCCTTACGTGGCATATATTTTTTATTAAAGAATCCTGTATCGTCTCTACCTTGAGAGTAACTATCTTGAGCATCCCTTAAGTCGTAGAATGTAACTTCTCTTCTTGCATCACCATCATCGAACATATCATATAATTCTTGAGATGGTAAACAGAATCCCCACCCTGTTCTGTATACAGGATTATCATAAGGTGATCTTGGTCCGCAAAATTGAACAAAGTAAGAACCTTCACTACATGTAATACAATCCCAACCTGCTCCTTCAACACCTGTGTATTGGATTTCGAAAACGGATTCCGAACTATTTTCCATACTACTTTCAAACAAATCCAAATAATTAGAACCTGTGGTTAAACTATACTGCCCTCCAATAACATTATTTAACATTGTTGCAGCATCAGCAAATTTTGATTGAACGAATGTTCCATGATATAAGTAAACCTTTCCTAATAATGCTTGTGCAGCACCCTTAGTCACTTTATATACTTCATCTTGAGTTGCAGGTAAATTAAGTATGGCTTCCTTTAAATCTTCTTCAATTAAACTATAGGCTTCAGAAATATCTTGGGTTCTATTAATACTAAACTGTTCACCAATAACAACTCTAGAGTCAGCAATTCTTTTTATACCACTACGCTCTTCCACTTTTAAAGGTATATTTCCAAAAACTTAACTAACTCAAAGGTGTAATACGCTCTTAAAAAATAAGTCTGAGCAATGATTTCGTCCTTACCTGCAAAATCAGTTTTGTTTTTAAATTCTAATATGTAATTAGTTCTATTAATTCCTGCATACATTAAATTCCAAATATCTCTAAGTTGATTTTCATCAGCAGGAGTCTGTATCATTAAATTTATATTCTGTAATGTAGGCTGGTCATAATTAAATGAGTCCCCACCTGCTGCATAATCATCTGATGCAACAACACCTGCTAATACATTCCAAAAAGATGCTTGTAATAAATCATAAGCACCAATTAATGCGCTTTCATATTCCGCTTGATTATTAAAATAATCATCTGCATCAGGTCCTACAGGATCTACTTCTATGTAATCATCACAGGCCGCTAAACCTATAATTAAAACCAACATAATTGTTTTTAGTATATTTTTCATAACGCTTTTTTTAAAAATTTAAATTAACACCCAATAAGTAAGACTTAGCCACAGGATAGAAGCCTTTATCAATTCCAGAACCAATTGGCGCACCATTACTTGCTGAAGGATCATATCCGAAATAGTCTGATAATGTAAATAAATTATTTCCTGAAACATATATTCTTAATTTATCAACACCAAGACCTTCTAATTGTTTTTCATTAAAAGTATAACCTACTTGTACGTTTTGTAAACGTAAGAAAGAGGCATCTTCTACATAAAAATCTGAAAATAAATCCGTATTAATCGATGCACCTCCTACTGCTCTAGGAACCGAATTACTTGTACCGCTACCTTGCCATCTCTCTAACATATAAGTGCCGCGATTAGCGTATAAATTTTTACGTTCATAATCTCTTACCATATCATTTCCGATAGAGGCAAAAGCAGTTGCACTAAAATCTATATTTTTGTATTGGAACCCAAGATTGAATCCCATAGTTACTTCTGCAATTGGATCTCCAATATTAGTTCTATCATCTGCAGTGATTTCTCCATCCCCATTTACATCAACAAACTTTAAATCACCTGGTGCTGCACCTTCATGATACGTACCTTCTGGAGAAGAAGCATTTAAAGCATTAATCTCGGCTTGTGTTTGATAAATTCCATCTGTTTTGTAACCGTAAAAGTGACCTAATGGTTGTCCAGGTATCATACGAGAAATACCAGTTTGACTAATACCTACTCCAAATTCACCACCAACTGGTGGGATATTACCGTTAAGAGAAACAACTTTATTATCTAAAGTCGTAATATTAAAGCCAAGGTTAAATTCAAAATCATCACCAATTCTATTGTTGTAACCAACACTAATCTCTATTCCTTTATTTTCCACTGTACCAGCATTAACAAAAGGTAATGCAGAACCTGGTGCGGCAGAGCCAATTAATCCAGAGGCCTGGGGTGATAACAATAAATCTTCCGTTTTTCTTGAAAATAAATCCAAACTTAACGACACTTTACTATCAAAAAGACGCGCATCAAAACCAATGTTTTGAGCAACTTGTTCTTCCCACTTTAAACTTGGATTACCAATTAAGCCAATTGCAGTACCATTTAATAAATCATCTTGTGTTACTTCATTACCTGGTGCATAAGTTGCTTCACCTGTTAATAAAGAGACAAATCCGAATGAAGGAATTCTATCGTTACCTATAACCCCATAACTTGCTCTTAACTTTAAACTATTTAACCAAGAGCTATCCTCTAAGAAAGGTTCATCAGATATATTCCAACCAATAGAACCTGTTGGGAAATAGCCATATCTATTATCCTCTGCAAATTTGGAAGATCCATCTCTACGTAATGCAACTGATATTAAATATTTACCATTATAGTTATACTGAACTCTTCCAAAAACAGATCCTAAGCGGTCATCAAATATATTATTACCAACCGCTATTGCTGCATCATTAAAACGAGGAGTCAAAGTCACCGTACCATCTAAATCACTAATAGCATCACCAAATCTATTTGTATTGGTATCTGTAGTCCCTGTTCTACCATAGAAAAGTCCTTTAGTTCTAAAAATAGAAGTTCCTAAAAGAACTGTTAGATTATGCTTTTCATTAAATGTATTTGTATAAGTAAGGTAATTATCCCATGTATAATCGTCAAAATCTGCACCATTATCAACAATTTCGTTTCCAGTTTGATTAAGTGTTTTACCTGGTCCGTAATCTACTTCTGGTCTAAAAATATCATCTCTAACATTTGCATGATTGATTTGAAACTTAGAACTAAATTTAAAGTTATTCCAGAAGGTATAATCTAGACCTAAAGTTGCTGCGATTTTAGATACCCTTGTGGTATTAAACGTGTTTTCAATTTGAGCTAAAGGATTGACAATTTCTATAGCAGACAAATCTTCTACTAACGAATAATTTCCATCTATATCTCTAACAGATAGATTTGGGTTAACATTTACTGCATTATACAGAACAGCTCCAATACCCCTTCAGCTAAGTTTTTTTTCAGAAACAGTATGTAAACCAGTAGCCGTTACTTTTAAATTGTCGAGTAAGTCGTATTGAAGATTTAATCTTGCTGTAAGTCTTTCGTAATTTGATTTACTTCCGCCAACTATACCATCTTGATTTAAATATGACACACCTCCCGAATAAGCCAATTTTTCAGTACCACCATTTAAACTAAAATTAGTACTTGATATAGACGCCGTTTTAAAAACTTCTTCCTGCCAATCTGTACCACGTTGTGGGTAAACAAAAAATTCTGTGTCATCTGCTGCATCATTTACATAAATAGCAAAATCTGTAGGGTTCAATAAATCAATCTTTTTGCTTGTTGATTGAAAACCACCAAAAGCATCTATTTGGAATTTTAAATCCGTGTTCTTTCTACCAGATTTTGTTGTAATTAATACAACACCATTAGCAGCACGTACACCGTAAATACCAGCTGTAGCATCCTTTAGTACATTAATTGTTTTAATATCACTTGGGTTAATTACAGACAAATCTTCTATAACATTACCATCGACTAAAATTAAAGGTCTTGCGTCACCATTTGTGGATATACCACGTATTCTAATATTGGATCCACTACCTGGCGAACCAGAATTAGAAGTTACTGTCACACCTGCCACTTGTCCTTGTAGCGCTTGTTCTACTCTAGTAGGATTGAGCTTCTCTATAGCTTTAGAATCTACAACAGATACAGCACCTGTCACCTCCTTTTTCTTTTGTGTACCATAACCAATTACTACCACTTCATTTAAAGATTCAGCATCTTCTTGAAGACTAATAGTTAATGGATTACTATTGGTTATTGTTATTTCTTGGGTAACAAATCCAATGTACGATACAACAAGAACCGAATTTAGAGGCACATCATTTATGGTAAATTTACCATCAAAATCAGTTGATGCTCCAATAGAGGTACCTTTAATAAGTAAATTTACTCCAAGTAAAGGTTGACCAGAAGCAGCCTCAGTAATTGTACCTGTAACATTCACATTTTGTCCATTCAGTGTCACTGATAAAAACAAGACAAATAATGATAAGAGTTTTAATTTCATAATGTTAATTGAGTTAGATATGCAACTTAAAAAAAAGATTGCTGGATCTTATAAAAGAACTATACAAAAAACATACAATTCAATATTTTGTTTAAATATTGAGAATATGACAACAAAACTCATTTATTTCTAGTATTTAAAGGGTTTTTGTAGATCTGTTAAAATCAACAGTGATATCTATAATTACACCTAAAATGTTGGTTTTGTATAGGCTTTGTATAGGTGAAAAACAAAACTGTACAGGTTCTACAGTTCAATTATATAGTTAGACAAACTCTGATCATGGTGTAATCCCATCTTTTTACGTAAACGATAACGTTTAACTTCTACACTTTTGTGCGAAATATTAAGCAAAGGAGCAATCTCTTTTGAAGATAAATTTAATCTCAAATAAGCACATAATCTTAAATCATTAGGAGTAATGGATGGATGTAATGTTTTAACTTTCTTCATAAAGTCTTTATCAACATTATTAAAGGCCTCTTCGAAAAGCTTCCAGTCGCTTTTATTGTTTAAATTTGAATTTATAAGTTTAATGACTTTTTTAAAATCATCTAGAGACTTTCCTTTTAACAATTCAGATTTAATATTATTAAGAAACTCATTACGTTTTACTAAATTCATAGTAGCCATACCAAGCTCTCTGTTTTTATTTTCAATATCCAACTGCAAATTCTTATTCTTAAACTGCATTATTTGTCGTTGGCTTTCCAATTGCTCCATCTCTAACTCTCGTTCTTTCTTTTCTAAAAGTTTTTGCTTTTGCTTTTTATAATAACGACTATTTAAATATTGGGTCAATAGTGCTAATACAATAAATGATAATACATACAACGCAATAGCTAATGGCTTTAAATACCATGGTTTTTCTATTGAAAAATGATATGATATAATATTACTAGAAAATACCCCTCCAGTAATTGCCCTAGCCTCGAAATTATAATCTCCATGTGGTAAGTTTTCAAAAAATATTTCAGAATCAGTTGACCACGAACTCCAATCATCATAAATGCCTAATAATCTATATTGATATTTAGAAGAAGAAAGTTTATCATAATTAGTAACACTATAATTAAACTTAAGACTATTGTCCTTATTCAATAACTCTATAGGCTCCCCATTAAAATCTATAGATACTAATTCGTTATGAAGTGATCTATAGGACACCTCATTTAAATAAATCTCATCAGGATTTTGTCTTAATTTATTTAAATCAACAATAAGATAACCATCTGTAGTTCCAATTAAATACTCCTCATCACTTATATAAAGTACATTTTCATATCCAGTCTTACTTTTTCGCAATTCACCAGAAATCGGTATTACATTTAATTCTGGCTTATTGGATAACTTACCAGTCTCTATATAAACAATCTCATTCTTATTAAAACCCCAAAGTCTATTACCTTCTATATCATTAATAAGCTTACCTGACAAGTATTTATTCTCACTCAACCACTCACTCAAAAGACTATCCTTTTCAAAGTCATTTTTTCCTTTATCATAACGGTAAACACCATCTTTATAGCTATATAATATTGAATTATTAAAATTGACAACACTAGATTTAACGCCTTCTTCAATATCAATCTTCTTAGAATCGATCACATTATTATACGCATTATCTATCTTAATTTTATAAACACCTTTATACTCGTGACTTACAAGCACCTCGTCTACATCCGAAAACTCAATATACTTAGATGATATATCAAAACCATCTATTTTGTTTCGGTAAGCCCATTTATCATTTAGAGTTTTTTCTAAAATGGTTAGTCCTCTATAATTACCTTGAATCAAAAGGTTAGGCTGGTTTTTAATTTCCTTTATTTCCCAAGTTCCCTTTTCATTTGATATCATTTCAGCGTTACCACCATTAATAATAAATGTTCCACTATCATGTCCACAAAACAGTTTGTCCTGCAAAATTTTCAAACACCAAACTTGACCCTCTGTTCCAAGTACAAGTTTAAAATTAGAGTCTGAATTGACCGCTCTATAAAATAAACCTTGATTAGTACCCATATATAAATACTGATCTGTTTTCACAGATGTATAAACTGTACCTAATACTCCAAGCTTATCTTTATAAACTTTATATGGTGATTTTAAGTTAAGTACATTTATACCATTATCTAAACCAAGCCATACACTACCTTCATTATCTTCTTTAATTGACAGTACTGTGTTATTACTTAATCCATAAGATTGGTTAATCATTAGAATTATTTTACCATTACTATCTAATTGAATTATACCATTACCAACAGTACCAATTAAAAAACTTCCATCTTTTAATTTTATATTACTGTATATACTTACATTATTTAAAACACTTTGAATATCATTATTCCACTTTTCAACCTTGTTATTTTGAAAGCTGTAAAAACCCTGTTCTTTTGTTAAAAACAGTAGTCCGTTTTGATTGTCGAATATATTAATGATTTCAAAATTTTGATTACTCAAGGCTGCTGTAACAAAAGTTTCTTTACCATTTTCAATTTTGAAAATACCTATACCACTTTTTTGAAAATAAATAGTTTCATCGACCTTAAACATTTTATTGATTCTAGAATCAGATTCAACAAATCCTAGGCTTTCATCAGAAGTATTATATATATAAATTCTCTCAAATGATTGAAACAAAACATATCCTTCTATATCAACTATTCCCCAAAATTCTTCATCTTCTATAACCTTAATTTTTTTGTTTTTTATTAAAGACGTATAGATAAGGTGTCCAAATTTGTTCTTGGTCCAAAATCCAAAATCCATATATCCGCCTGAATAAATTTTATCAGCAACTACATGTACTGATCTTAAAATATCTTCATTTGGAGAATCATAAAGTTTCCACGAAGCTCCATTATACTCTAAAAGCCCTTTGTTATTTGCAACATAAATAAAATTGTTTTCAGCTTGAGATATAGCCCAATTTTGATCTTCAGCTCCATAATCTTGCGGAGTAAATACTTGTATAGGAGGAATCTCCTGCGAATACGAATAATCCGCAATGAATAATACCAAACAGAAAAGAAGTTGTTTTAACAAACTTATTTTTTAATCTACTAAATATAGGTATTTGAATTTACAACAAAGAATAAAATTTCACATTTTTAATACTCATGTTAAGGTTACAACTACTAAAAACAAAGAAGATAAACTCTTTTTGTAGTGTCATTAAAATCATGTGTATAGGTTTATTCTTACTTGAATTATATAGTATTAGCTCAGCTGAATCTTATATCAACGTCTCAAAAAGCCAATCTAAAGAATAATAGATTACTTTTTGTTTTAAAAATGCATTTAAAAGCACGCTTTCAGCACATTTTTAAAACAAAAAAAACTAGAACTTGTACACTTATTCTTGGTCACAATCATCCATCAGGAAACTTAAAACCTAGTCAATCAGATATCTCTTTAACAAAGAGGTTAGTTCAAGACGCAAACTATCTTGATTTAAAAATATTAGATCATCTAATTTTAACAGATACAACTTACACATCTTTTGCAGATGATAATACGATATCTTTTAGTTTTTAATACATCATTTTTTCAATTCATTACATTAGTCACTTAATAAGTCTTTTAAAATAGACCAAGTTTCAGATAATGCTTTTAATATAGTTGTCTCTTTAAGAGACCCTATCTCCATGAATTCTATTAGAGTGAAAAAGAATGATACAATCGAAGTAACTACAATTGTAATTCTAATAACGTTGAGTAAATTTCTATAGCTTGGTTTATCTTTCTTTCTAAGGATTTGAATAAAAATAACTGGAATTAAAAAAGTAAGTATAAAAAATAAAAAGATAGGGTAACTAGGGTTTATTGAAGTCTCGGGTACTTCAACAAAATAAAATCCTAAAGCGTTAATTAGTAAAAAAACACTAAGCATCGAAATTAAAATGATTACCTTATTTAAGGAAAGGTAGTTATAGATTTTATCAAGCAAATTAACATTCTTTATTTTCTGTAATCGCTCATTATATTGGTCTTTTATATATTCAAAATATTCCACATACATTATGGTTGTAAACAATAAAAAAAACAAAGTATAAAGAATAAATAATGTTGATTCCCAAAAAGTACTATTCTTATAAATATTTTTCTCTAAGTCATAGAATTCTGAATATGCTTTTTGATTCCTATGATTGATATAATAAAACCTTTTTACTTTGTCTCCTATATCGTAGCTTTTTTCCTTTCTCCAGAAATTGCTTGAATCATTCACAGTAAAGTACCAAACCTTAACATGGGTTACATGATACCGACCATCAATTTGTATTTCCTGTCTATGAATACTATCAGTAATTTTATTGATAGTGTAAACTTCTGATTTTTGAGATTGATATAACAATCTTTCATGTATGTTTGACTCAATAGTCGCCCATATACCAAAGAAAAATAGGAGAAACCCTATTATTGTTACACAACCAGTAAAGCAACTATTATCATGCATTAAAAAAAGTATTATAGTTTTTTATCAAGGTTATTAAGTTCGCTTTTATCATCAAAGGAGTTTTTTAAAACTTATCTAGTTCAGTCCTTGATGAGAACACAAATTTTACTCGTAAAATTGTGTTTCATGACTATAGCAAAGGGAAAAAGACTTTTTATGTCAAAAGTACATGGAGACAGCAATAAATTGACCATCATCCACGAAGTTCTTTATATGAATAAGAAAGATATAGATAATGCCATACAGCTTTATTATGAAACGAGCAAGATTCCTTCTTATAAAAATGACTAATAATCTTAAACCATAAGTTAATTCTATAAATCTTTATCTTTCTTATTCATAGTCAATATTTTTCTTGAATCAGACCAATCGGATAAGCTTAATTCTTCAAGATAATCATTTGTCATTGCTATCTTATATGTAAGAGTATTATCTAGATCTAAAGGGAAAATCTTATAGTTTTCAGCCAAGATGAACCATTTATATAAACCTTCTGTGTTTTTAGATTTTAATTCTTCAATAAAATTTATAATTGTTTCATTATTAATAATTCTGTTTTCTTCTTTAATCACAGTATCATTACCTTCTTTAACACTAAGCGTCCTAAACTGAATAAACTCCGCACCAGAAACAACAATTTTTGGGACATCCTTATTGTCATTTATTAATGATTTCAGCCATTCTTCATCACCTATTTTTACATTAATTCTATAATCAGATTTTTTAGGTATGTTAGGATTTTCTTTAAATTTGTATCTTAAATGTCGAGCTACAACTTTTTCTTTGTTTTGATCTTTTTTCGGGTTATCTAAAATGTAATATTCTAATTTTACATTTTTTCCTTTTAGTACATTATGTAGTTCACTTAAATCTGTTGCTGAAGTAGCAATATTAACATCTTCTGCTATTTTTTTTAGAACGTAATTAACCACAGAACTATATCCTTGAGTTATAAAGATTAATTTATTTTTATTTTTTTTATTTAGACCTTTAATAATTGTAATTAATTCTTTTTTAAATTTAGTAGAGATATCCTTTATTTGCTCGTATCTAAAATTCTCATACGTTTTAGAAATATTAATCATATTTCTTTTAAGTGTAGCCAAATCTGAAATTTCAGCTGAATCTAAACCCTTATCTTTACTATTTGAAACTTTTGACAATACCATTTTAAAGTTAAGTAACTCTTCATTTTTAGGATTAGCTTCGTGTAATCTTCCAACAAATGAATATAGGAGTGCATGTAAATCAAAACCTGAATACATTCTTCTTTTATGATACATGAATATCAACCTATTTCTTATAGAATCAGGGTCAGAATTTTCATTTCCTTTTGGGCTAACACAATATTGCAAACCTAAGCAATAAGACCCAAAAGCATCCGAAAGTCCATATCCAAATGACATATTGATTATAAAATTATGTAAATCTTTATTTAATATAATATCTTTTTGATATCGCATTCTTTTTTCAACACCTTTATAGATATATGAAACCTCATTCGCTGTTTTTTTGAATTGTTCACCATTACAATTATCATTATCTTCACTAGTAGTAATATATAACTCTTCCATTTTTTGAATGGCACTTTTTATTTCTTGATAATATATATCAGGACTGAATTGAAATAAAAAATCACTTATCCTATAAGGTGGGATATACATTGATTTAGCCAAACCTAGGAGCATAAAATTTATTTTTTGTATTTCATCATATCGTTTTTGAAAGGATTTATTGAATTCATCTAATTCTTTTTTAAAGTTCTCAATATCATTTAAATTATTTGTAACGGAACTTTCTGCAAAAAAAACAAATAGGTTAGATCTTTCATGGATAAACAAGCACTCTTTCCAAATACAATATGAAATGTAAAGAAAAGAGTAAGATGGTGTTGTACCAGCTATACTGAATTCAGCATAAACTTTGGGTGGTTGAGCTTTGAAAAACTCTCTTCCTAAAATGACACATGAAACAATACACAAAACACAAGTAATTATAATACTCATCAAAACAAATAGTTCAGTAATTTTATGACCATCTTCCCTACTATATGTATATATTAAAGTGCTTGAAAATGTTATTATCCCAAATAAGATACTCGGTAATACAGAAGTATTTGTCATTAATCTAATAAATTGTTTCCACCTTTGTTTTCGATAGAAACTCCAACCTAATATTTCTTTAATAAATTTATATTTAGTAACAAATTCTTTCAGGCTTTTTTGCATATTTAATAATTGAATTTATTGTGAATATATATGGCTTAAAAAATTATATTTATAAGACTAAAAATGTAATTTTTGTAAATTAATATTTGATCAGATTTTAAGAATTTAAGTGATAATCCAATACTATTTCCACATCTCTATTGGGTTTTTCTTCTGTTCATGAAGATCACCACCACTAACTCTATCCCAGAATCTACCACCTACAAGTTGTTCTGCGTCATATGTTGAAACAAGATAATCTTCAAAATCACCATCAAGATCTTTATTTTCCATTTCAAATGTCCAAAGCGAAAGTCTTCCTTTTTTATCTTCAGTTAAAACGCTTTTTATAAAAGCATGAGGAACAGGTACATCTATACCATATTCATTTGAATCGTCTCCAATGGTTTCAATTCTTTTATCAAAATAAAATATAGGAGCTGTAAGAATATATGTTTCCAAAATATCTGTCCGATTGTTTAAATCTCTTATTGCCGACTCAAGCCTTTTCCATATACCTCGATTAAAATTAGCTATTTGAGGAGACATATTTGACAATAAAAATGTCTCACTATTTTGTATTACTCGAATATCTTGATTTGCGCTACCAACTAAATGTCCTCTATCATATCCACTCCCTACATAAGCTTTTAATCCTGCACGAAATCTCTTTGGTATTCTTATATCTGCACGGAAATTGTTTGAACGCTCAGCTGATGTCAATTCTCGTTGATTACGATTAACAATTTCAAGTGTCCATTTGGCTTGTCTAAAATACCAAGAATAACCTATGGTAAAATAACGTCCAGTTAATATCTGATCGCAAACTGGTGCTCCATATCGAAGCTCAGGTTGCATTTGAAAAGGATCATTCATAATAGTGTAGCTTAATGAATTTTAAAGTTATTTATTTCTGATACAGAAAACAATACGTAAAACTACGTACAGAAAATTCCTATATTTAAGTTTAAGTGATTGAAAATTAAGCCAAAACGCAAAAATATTGTTTGGATAAAAAGAGTAAATCTCTGAAGAATTCTTAAAAAGCAGTTTTAATCTAAAAATTAATGGCAAGACAGATTATTATAATACGTAATCTCTTTTAGACAATAGGTTGCCTTTCTTATTAAGATGATTACAAGTTACTTTTCACGATTTAAATAAAATAATTCTCTTTTATTGAGAAATAGGCTAAAATGCGGACCATAATGTAGAGCAAACTATTTTTAATAAGAATAGCTATTTTAAAAAAACCTGTAGATAAATAATTTGTTGTACCTATGTCGTACCTAAATAAAAAAGCCTTTACATGAAATCTTGTAAAGGCTTTGTACTGAAGACGGGACTTGAACCCGTACGTCCTAATGGACATTGGATTTTAAGTCCAACGTGTCTACCAATTCCACCACTTCAGCATCCTGATTACATCGACGTAATCAAATTGGTATACTTTAAAAGAATAGAGCGAAAGATGGGATTTGAACCCACGACCTCCACCTTGGCAAGGTGATGCTCTACCCCTGAGCTACTTTCGCAGTTTTTTAAAAGAACTATTTCGCTTTAAAAGCGGATGCAAATTTAAAATATTTCTTAGAAAAGCAAAGCCTTTTTTCTAAATAAATTAAAAAAGTTTTAGGCTTGTTTTTTCTTTACCAGCATTCGCTTAATCTCATTAAGCTTCATTAGTGCCTCAACAGGTGTTAAAGTATCTATATCTGTATGCAAAATTTCGTCCTTAATCTCTTCTAATAAAGGGTCATCTAGATTAAAAAAACTCAATTGTAAATCATCTTTTAAGCTTTTTACCTTATCTGTTAACTCTTCGCTAGAATGTGATTTCTCAAGTTTAGATAAAATTTTATTAGCTCTTCTAATCACTTGCTGTGGCATTCCTGCCATTTTTGCGACATGAATACCAAAACTATGTTCACTACCACCTTCTACCAATTTTCGAACAAAAAGCACATTGTCTTTTAACTCTTTAACTGAGACATTGAAATTTTTAATTCTACTGAACGTTTCTGTCATTTCATTAAGCTCATGGTAGTGCGTAGCAAATAATGTCTTAGGTTTTGCAGGATGCTCATGTAGATATTCACTGATTGCCCAAGCTATAGAAATCCCATCATAAGTGCTTGTACCGCGTCCAATTTCATCTAACAACACTAAACTACGTTGTGAAATATTATTAAGAATTGAAGCTGTTTCATTCATCTCTACCATAAAGGTAGATTCGCCCATTGATATATTATCACTTGCTCCTACTCTTGTAAAAATCTTATCCACTAAACCAATTCTAGCATCTCGTGCTGGCACAAAACTTCCGATTTGTGCTAACAATACAATTAAGGCTGTTTGTCTTAATATTGCCGATTTACCAGACATATTTGGTCCAGTAATCATAATAATTTGCTGAGTCTCTCTATCTAAAAAGACATCATTAGCAATATAAGGTTCTCCAAGTGGTAGTTGTTTTTCTATCACAGGATGACGACCATCTTTAATCTCTAAATCAAAACTATCATCAATTTGCGGATAGATATATTTATTTGTTTTCGCTAAACTCGCAAAACCACACAAGCAATCTAATTGTCCAATGAGCTGTGCATTTTGTTGCACTTGAATAATAAATTGATGCATCCACGTCACCAATTCAACAAACAATTGCTGCTCAATGGCTAAAATGCGTTCTTCAGCACCTAGAATTTTGGCTTCGTATTCTTTAAGTTCTTCAGTAATGTAACGCTCTGCATTCACTAAGGTTTGCTTTCGCACCCACTCTTCAGGCACTTTGTCTTTATGTGAATTCCTAACTTCAATATAATAGCCAAACACATTATTTGAAGCAATTTTTAAGGATGTGATCCCTGTGCGCTCACTTTCGCGCTGCAACATATTATCTAGATAGTCTTTCCCAGATTTAGATAAACCTCTTAACTCATCTAACTCTTGCGAAAAGCCTTCAGCAATTGTATTTCCTTTTAAAATGTTAACTGGCGCTTCTTCATTTAAGGTTTGCTTAATTTTTTCGCGAAGCAAATCACAATTGTTGAGACTTTCACCTAAAACTCTTAGCGCTTCATTATCACAACTTTCTGCTATTGATTTTATGGGTACAATAGCTTCTAAAGAATTTTTAAGCTGAATCACTTCTCGAGGACTCACCTTTGTCGTTGCTATTTTAGAAATTAAGCGTTCTATATCTCCAATATGCTTTATCTGCCCTTGATTCTTTTGAAGCACAGATTCATTATCTAACAAATACTGAACAACCTCATGCCTTTGTTTTATTTTATCTGCATGTTTAAGTGGTAAAGCCAACCAACGCTTTAGAGTTCGACCTCCCATTGCAGAAATAGTCTTATCAATTACATTGATTAACGTAACCGCATTTGTGTTCGTAGAATTATAAAGTTCTAAATTTCTAATGGTGAATTTATCCATCCATACATAGTCATCAGTTGCAATTCTAGAAATGGTCGCAATATGTTCTAACTTATTGTGTCGTGTTTCACTTAAGTAATGTAACACCACACCAGATGCAATAACACCTTCGTATAAGTCTTCAATACCAAAACCTTTTAGTGTTGTTGTATTAAAATGTTTAATCAAGGTTTCATTAGCGTAATCGGCTTGAAACACCCAATCTTCTAAATAAAATGTATGAAAATCATTACCGAAAGTTTCTGTAAATTCTTTTCGGCTTTGCTTTGAAATTAAAACTTCACTCGGATTAAAATTTTGAAGTAATTTATCAATATACTCAGCATCACCTTGAGACGTTAAAAACTCACCTGTAGAAATATCCAAGAATGAGACACCAATATATTTTTTATCGAAATGAACAGCGCACAAAAAATTATTAGATTTTGAATGCAGAATATCATCATTTAAAGCCACACCAGGCGTTACCAATTCTGTTACACCTCGCTTTACAATGGTCTTAGTTTGCTTTGGATCTTCGAGTTGGTCGCAAATAGCCACACGCTCACCTGCTCTTACTAATTTTGGCAAATACGTATTTAACGAATGATGCGGAAAACCTGCGAGTTCTGTTTCACTTTCACTACCTGCTCCTCGTTTGGTTAAAATAATATCTAAAATCTTAGAGGCTTTTACAGCATCACTACCGAAGGTTTCATAAAAATCACCAACTCGAAACAACAATAAGGCATCAGGATATTTAACCTTGATCGCATTATACTGCTTCATTAATGGTGTTACTTTTTTTGCCTTTTTAGCCAATGGATTTACTTATTTTTGTTGAAATTGTAAGAATGCTAATTTACTTATAATTTGAGGTTTATTGAAACCGAAAACTTATAAGTTATCTACAGTTGTTGATAAATCGGAATGGTGGCTGAGGCTCTCGAAGCCACCAAGAATAGATAAATGCGTTTCGAGAGCCTCAACGCCCATATAAAATGCGAAAACTAAAAAACGAAGAATTAGACCGATTAGAAGTCTCAGAATTTAAAGACGCTAAAAAATCTCCTATTATTATTATTCTAGATAATATTAGAAGTCTAAATAATATTGGCTCTGTATTTAGAACTAGTGATGCCTTTTTAATCGAGAAGATTTATCTCTGCGGAATTACAGCTAAACCACCTCATAACGACATCCGTAAAACAGCGCTAGGTAGCACAGAAACTGTGGATTGGGAATATGTAGAAAACACATTAGATTTAGTCGAAAAGCTAAAAGTTGAAGGTGTTAAAGTGTGTTCTATCGAACAGGCTGAAAGTGCAACCATGCTAAACAAATTCTTGCCTCAACCAAATACTAAATATGCTTTTGTTTTTGGTAATGAAGTAAAAGGTGTTTCTCAAGAAGTCGTTGATATTAGTGACACTGTTATTGAAATCCCTCAATATGGCACAAAACATTCATTAAATATCTCTGTGAGTGCTGGTGTGGTAATTTGGGATGTGTTTTCTAAACTACAAAATTAACTGTCAAATGAATAAAAAAGTATCTCTAACTATTCTAATCATACTACTTACTGTTATCATTGCATTGTTCGTATCAGCATCTTCTCTCCTAACAAAAGAGTTTTTTAGCATTCCCTTCGGAAACATACTTGTCTGGATAGGATTTATTTCACTTCAACTTTTTGTCTATATTATTAACAACGGCTTTAAAAGAAGTAAAAGTATTATAGGTAAAACGATTAAATATTTAATGATTGCCTTAATTATCATATCGGTTTTCTGGTTTGGGTTAGCCTATATTCTTTCAGGAAATACGAGCTTTAACTTTAATTCTAATTCGACCGGTTATGCAGGTAGTCCAAAGGCTTCAATTTTATATTGGAATATTATTTACACACTTGTAATTGCACCTCTAATTCTAATGATTAGCTATAGTCTTTTACGTTTCTTTGAACGACTGAATCAGCATTAATAAATGTCTTCATCAAAATCAAAACGACCATGGCCAACCAAAGCTGTCATGAATCAGATTTATGGCCTGAAACTTTGGGGTGGAAAAGATTTTGATTTTTACTCTGGTTATGGTTCTCATGATTCAAAAATCACTAAACCTTATTTAGATACAGTAATTTCTTTTTTAAAATCCTATAATAATACTTTAACAGTTTGCGACTTAGGTTGTGGTGATTTTAATATTGGAAGGCATTTAGTTAAACATAGCAAAACATATATTGCTATAGATATTGTTGAAGATCTTATAAACAGAAATAAAGAAATATTTCAAGCGCATAACTTAGAGTTTAAATGTCTAGATATTTCAAAAGATGAATTACCGAAAGCTGATTGTATCGTTTTAAGACAAGTACTTCAACACTTGTCAAATGAAGAAATTCAACACATCTTAAATAAAATAAGTCAATACAAATATTTAATTCTAACTGAACACATACCAAATGGCAACTTTGAAGCCAATAAAGATAAAATTGCGAGTCAAGGCATTCGTTTAAAACAAAATAGTGGTGTTGATTTGCTAGAAGAACCTTTTAATCTTAATGTGAAGTCTTCAGAAATTATAAATAAAGTTCTTCTTGATAATGATAAAGGTAGAATCGTGACAGTTATTTACACTTTGTAAATCACAAATTAAAATGACGAAAATTAAGAACTTATTTCTCTCAATAACCACAAATAATCTTCACGATTCTTCACAAAGTCTTTGTCAGAAATATCAATAATCTTAACATTTAATTCGGTTTGAGATTTTAAAAACTCTAAATAGCCTGAATTAATCTTTTCCAAATATTCGTCTTCAATTTCGCTTTCATATTTACGACCACGCTTTTTAATATTGGCTTGTAAACGTTCTGTATTCTGATAGAGATAGACATACAAATCTGGTCTAGCGATATCCTTGTATACCTGATAGAACAATTTCCTATACAATCTAAATTCGTCTTCAGGAAGTGTCACCTTAGAGAATACAAGTGATTTGTGTACATCATAATCGCTAACCATAAAATCTTTAAACAAATCTAATTGCGATAAATCATCAGAAATTTGTTGGTAACGATCTGCTAAAAAGGACATCTCTAGCGTAAATGCATAGCGCTCTGGCTCTTTGTAGAATTTTGGTAAAAACGGATTGTCTGCAAAACGCTCCAGTATAAGTTTAGCATTAAAATCTTGTGCAATTTTATTAGCTAAACTTGTTTTTCCTGCTCCAATATTCCCTTCAATAGCTATAAAATTGTAATCGCTAAATCCAAAATTCTTTTTAGGATTCTTTAACCAAATCTTTATGGATTCAATTTCAGATTCATCATTACATTCCTCAAATAAAACTTCAATAGTTTTTTTAAACATTGGATGCTTAATACCCTTTGCGATATCTAAAAGTGGTTGTAATACAAATTTTCGATTTTGCATTTCAGGATGAGGAACAACCAAAGTCTTGCCTTCTAAAATTTCATCATCATAAAGCAGAATATCTAAATCAATCACGCGAGATTCATAACGATCAGTAGTTTTTTCTACTCTTCCTAATTCAGATTCAATTGCTTGAAGTGCTTTAAGTATCTTCTTAGGTTTTAAATCTGTTTCAACCTTAATACAAGCGTTAAAAAAATCATCACCTTCAAAACCAAAAGCAGGTGTTTGATATACTTTAGAAATTTTAGATACACTACCAACTTTTTCGAAAATAGCATCAATAGCAGACTGCAAATATTGCATCTTATTGCCTTTGTTACTTCCTAATGCTATATAAACGGTTTTGGCTGATATCATGGAATTAGCAAAATAACTAAAAGAAATATTAATAGATTATCTTTACAACAACTATTTATTAACCATTTTCAATGCCATTAAAAGACAAGCTTTTAGCTCAACGTATTTACCTCTTGTTAGGTGCCCTTTTTATAACGTCGTTGGTAGTTTCGAACTTAATTTTTCAAAAGTTCTTTTATTGGCATCCTGTTGATATTGAATTTTTCGGAAGTAAACTCTTTGAAATTTCAGTCGGCATTTTACCTTACCCGATTACGTTTCTTATTACGGATTTAATTAGTGAAATCTATGGTAAAAAGCGAGCCAATGATATGGTGATTGTAGGTATTTTTGCTTCTTTTTTTTCAATGCTAATTATTTACACCGCCAATGCAGTTCCTGCAACTCCTTGGTCACCAGTTCAAGACAGTATGTTCTCAACTGTTTTCGGAAGTACCGCTATTGCTGTATTTGCAAGTATGATGGCTTATTTGTTAGCTCAATTTGTCGACATCCAAATCTATCATTTCTGGAAACGCCTTACCAAAGGGAAACATTTATGGTTACGTAACAACTTTTCTACATTCCTTTCTCAATTTGTAGATACTGCTACAGTACTTTTATTACTCTGTAGTTTTGGTAAAATTGAATGGGATAAATTCTTAGGTTTATTAGCAGCTGGTTTTTTATTTAAAGTTTTAATTGCTGCGTTAGACACACCTTTCCTCTATCTAGGTGTTTACCTCTTTAGAAAACGTTTCAACTTAAAAGTAAATGAAGAAATTGAGCTTCTTTAATTGTTCTTAATTCATTAAAATCTTGCTAAAGTTTCTTAAAACCACAACTATTCTACTCAATTTTGCGTATAACATATATAAGCTATATTAAACATTATGAAGAAAATTTTCAAAATCATAGGCATCGTATTACTCATTTTTATTGCTATACTTATTGCTATTCCTTTTGTTTTGGAGTCCAAGATAGATGCTATAGTTCAGAATTATGCTGATGAAAACTTAGATGCTGATTTAAGTTTTGATGATATAAGTTTAAGTTTAATTAGTAGCTTCCCTAAAGCCGAAGTCAACGTCGAAAACCTAAAAATCACCAACAGAGCACCATTTAAAGACGAAACCTTAGCTACTGCTAAATCTATTTCTTTTGAAATGCCACTTGGCGAATTATTTAAAAGCTCAGAAGAACCTTTAGTTATAAATGAAATAATTGCGGATGAAATGCTTTTAACTTTAGTAACCAATAAAAATGGTACTACTAACTATGATATCGTAAAAAAAGACGAAAATACTGATACAGTCTCTGGTTCAAATAAAGAAGCAAGTGGTTTTAGTTTCGATATTGAAAATTACGAGTTAAACAATAGTGCATTTACTTATATAGATGAAGGTACAAATACAAAACTCTATGCAACAGAAATAAACCATAATGGGAAGGGTATTTTCTCTGGAGAACAATCTGAATTAGACACTAAAACAGAAGCTAGAATTAGCATGTCTATCGACAGCACAGAATATCTAAGTAATAATATTATAAAGTTAGATGCGCTTATCGATTTAGACTTAGAGGAAGAAAAATACACGTTTAAAGAAAATAAAGGTTTTATCAATGCCTTACCATTAGAGTTTCAAGGTTTTGTACAAATGGTTGAAAAAGGACAACAGATTGACATTAGTTTTAAAAATCCTGAATCGTCATTTAAAGATTTCTTAGCCGTGATTCCAAAAGCATATGCTAAGAATATTGAAAACGTAAATACCACTGGTAATTTTACAGTTAATGGTATCATTAAAGGTTTAGTTTCTGACAAAACTATTCCTAATCTTGATATTAATATGCGTTCTGATAAAGCCTCTTTTAAATATCCTGATTTACCTAAAAGCGTTGACAATATCATCATTAACGCCTCTGTAAAAAACACAACAGGAAATGTTGATGACACCTATATCGATTTAAATCAATTAGATTTTAAAATAGATCAAGATGTTTTTAAATCTGAAGCACATATCAAAAACCTAACAGGCAATATGTTGGTTAATGCCAATTTAGATGGTGTTTTAAATCTTGCCAATATCACAAAAGCCTATCCTGTTGAATTAGAAAATCAATTAAGCGGAATTTTAAAAGGGAAACTAAACACGGCTTTTGATATGGATGCTATTGAAAGTAATGCTTATCAACGTATTAAAAACAATGGCAGTGTTTCAATTTCTGACTTTATATTTTCGTCTGAAGATATCGTAAATCCTATTCAGATTAATAAGGCCGATTTAACCTTAAAACCAGGAATTGTTAGCTTAGATAGTTTTGATGCCCTAACAGGTAAAAGTGATTTTTCTGCTACTGGAACCATCAATAATTTATTAGGGTTCTTATTAAGTGATAAAAAATTGCAAGGAAATTTTAAAGTTAACTCTAATACGTTTGCCATTTCGGATTTTATGGTTGAAGATGAAACTACTACAGAAACATCTAACAAAACAACTTCGGATGCTGAATCTCTTAAGATTCCAGATTTTTTAGATTGTACAATTACTGCAAATGCAAAAACAGTGATTTATGATAATTTGAGTTTGAAAAATGTTAAAGGTCAACTTCTAATTAAAGATCAAAATGCAAATCTTAAAAATATGACCACAGATTTATTTAATGGTCAATTAGGTATTTCTGGAAATGTATCTACAAAAGAAGCAAAGCCAATATTCGATATGAAACTTGCTATGCAACAGTTTGATATTTCACAATCTTTTGAAGAATTAGAAATGCTAAAATTTTTAGCACCAATTGCTAAAGTATTGCAAGGCAAACTCAATTCTACTATTGATTTAAGAGGGATTTTAGATGAAAATTTTTCACCCGATTTAAAAACTATTACTGGTAATGCACTTGCAGAAGTATTAACCACTAATGTAAATAAAACAGGAAGTCCTTTATTGTCTGACTTAGGAGAAAAATTAGATTTTATAGACTTTAATAAGCTCGACTTAAAAGATATTAAAACCAAACTGAGTTTTGAAGATGGACAGGTTTCTGTAAAACCATTTACTATTAGCTACAAAGATATTCCTATTGAAGTTTCTGGTACTCACAGTTTTTCTAATGCCATGAATTATAGCGCTGTATTACAAGTACCAGCAAAATATTTAGGAGGAGATGTAAATCGTTTAATTGGAAAAATCAATGATCCTGAGGTAGAAAAAATTTCAATTCCAATAACTGCTGATATTGGAGGCACATTTAATAACCCAAAAATTACAACGGATTTAACTAGTGGAGTTTCAAACTTAACTAAGCAACTGATTGAAATCCAGAAACAGAAACTCATTGGCAAAGGAGCAGACAAAATTAATGACTTACTTGGCGGATTGATAGGTGGGAAATCTAATACCACAAAAACCGATTCTACAAAAAAAGATAGTACTAAGACCAACTCTAGCAATAAAATCAAAGAAGGTCTAAAAGATGCTCTAGGCGGAATATTTAACAAAAAGAAAAAAACTAAGGATCAAAAAGCAAAAGATTCAACTAAAAACAAGTGATTTTTACGCTAAAACCACACATTTTTGCCAAATTTTGTTAATTATTGCTTTTTTACTTGCTTTTCTAAATAATTAGATTATAATGTAGGTTCACTAAATTTCTAAAGGATACATGAGGCAATTAAAAATCACCAAGCAGGTTACCAACAGAGAAGATAAATCGTTAGATAAGTATCTTCAAGATATCAGTAAAATTCCACTTATTACTGCAGAGGAAGAGGTAGAACTTGCACAACTTATTAAAAAAGGTGACCAAGTTGCATTAGATAAATTAACTACTGCCAATTTAAGGTTCGTAGTTTCTGTTGCTAAGCAATATCAAAATCAAGGTTTAAAACTACCTGATTTAATTAATGAAGGAAACGCTGGTCTTGTGAAAGCTGCCAAGCGTTTTGATGAAACCAGAGGTTTTAAGTTTATTTCTTATGCTGTATGGTGGATTAGACAAGCCATTTTACAAGCATTGGCAGAACAATCTCGTATTGTACGTTTACCATTAAATAAAATTGGTACAATTAATAAAATCAATAAAGCATTTTCGCATTTAGAGCAGCTTCACCAAAGACCTCCAAATGCAGAGGAAATTGCTCGCGAATTAGATATCAGCGCTCGTGAAGTAAAACAATCTATGAAAAATTCTGGTCGCCATTTATCTATGGATGCACCATTAAAGGATGGAGAAACGTTTAGTCTTTATGATGTTGTTAGTGCAACCGAGTCGCCAAGACCTGATAAAAACTTAATGAAAGAATCATTAAACCTTGAAGTTGAGCGTGCTCTAGAGACACTTACTCAAAAGGAAAGTGATGTAATTCGTTTAAATTTCGGAATTGGAGATCAACCGCCTATGACACTAGAAGAAATAGGAGGTATATACGATTTAACTAGAGAGCGTGTAAGACAAATTAGAGAAAAAGGAATTAGAAGATTACGCCACGCTAGTAAGAGTAAAATCTTAAAAACGTATTTAGGATAAAAATAAATTTCTAAAACGTTAATTTAATTTTTTATTTTCAAATAGTTAGCATATATTTGCCGACCATTTGCAAGAATTAGATAACAAAAATATATCGATATAATGATTAAAATCGAAATTAAAGAAGGAGAAAATATAGAACGTGCTCTTAAACGTTACAAGCGTAAACACAGAAATGTGCAGATTATGCAAAACTTAAGAGAATCTCGTTATTTCACTAAACCATCTGTAAAAAGAAGAAGAGAAATTCAGAAAGCTGAATATATTCAAGGTTTAAGAGACGCTGAAAACGTATAATCTTTCTTATATAAAATTCTAAAAGAGCAACAGTGATGTTGCTCTTTTTTGTTCGTTATATATTTATTTCTACCACCAAACCTTCATTAGCTCTAATGTTAAAAACGGTTTGGTCCTTAAAAATCAGGTACTGTCCTTTTACACCAACCAATTCTCCAGAATATTCAAGCTGCTTTTTTAAATTTAAGCTATTTGGCTTTATTGGATATTGACCTACAGGAAACTGAAGATGTGTTTCATTGTTGTTTTCAATAAAATAGTCTTTTGCTTCATCAGGTATATATTGCTTAAGTTTTTCTCTCCACTCTAATAGATTTTCGTCCTCTATATCGTTTTTTAGCATTTTCCGCCAATTGGTTTTATCTGCCACATAATTCTTTAAAGCAACTTCAGTAATTCCTGCTAAATATCTATTAGGCACTTCAACAATCTCTATGGCTTCGTGAGCACCTTGGTCAATCCAACGTGTAGGCACTTGACTTTTCCGTGTCACTCCTACCTTTACATTACTTGAGTTAGCGAGATATACTATATGCGGTTGTAACTGCACTTTCTTTTCATATTCTAAATCTCGATCTTCTTTACCTAAATGTGCAGTACTTAATTCTGGCCGCATAATCCAATCACCTGCTAATGGTTTATCAAAAAAGCATGTTTTACAGAAACCTTGTCTATATATAGGTCGATCTAAACCACAGCTTAAACATTGATGTCCAACAAGTTTAATTCCGATAGGTCTATTCAACAATTGGTTCATATGAATAAAATCATTTTCAAAGACCAAATAATATTGAATGGGCTCTAAAAACTCAGTTTGCATTTTAGTAAGTACACCTTTATAAATCATAGAAGAAATTTAGTAAATTTAACTTTTCAAATTTAGACAACTAAACCTGAAAATACATAAAACGAATAATTGCCAAATGCCGTTTAACGGCTAAAGATAGCTAATCCATGCCAATTCCTATTGTAAATTCTATTGCTTCGTGGTTTTTAAAAAAGCGGTTTCATCAGATCGAATTGTTTTTAAAATACCCTAATGAAGTACAGAATGAATTACTTTTTAGTTTATTAAAAATTGCAAAAGATACAGAGGTAGGCAAACAATATGATTTTGCTTCTATTAAAACATATAGAGAATTTGATAAGCGTGTACCTGTAGTTAACTACGAAACTATTCAGCCAATAATAGAGCGTTCTAGAAATGGAGAACAAAACATTTTTTGGCCTTCACCTATACGATGGTTTGCTAAATCTAGCGGAACTACTAATGCCAAAAGTAAATTTATACCAGTAAGTACAGATTCATTAGAAGATTGCCACTATGCCGCAGGTAAGGATTTGCTTTGCATGTATTTAAATAACAATGAAGATTCACAATTATTTACAGGTAAAAGCTTGCGATTAGGTGGTAGTAAAGAATTATATAAGGAGAACGGAACCGTATTTGGTGACTTAAGTGCAATCCTTATAGATAATATGCCTTTTTGGGCAGAGTACAGCAGTACTCCAAGTAATCGCGTGTCGCTAATGAGCGATTGGGAAACCAAAATGGCTGCCATTGTTGATGAAACTATTGAAGAAAATGTAACAAGTCTAGCTGGTGTACCATCTTGGATGTTAGTACTTCTTAATAATGTTTTAGACAAAACAGAAAAAAATAACCTTTTTGACATTTGGCCAAACTTAGAAGCTTACTTCCATGGAGGTGTAAGTTTTAACCCTTATATGGAACAATACAAAGCTATTCTTCCCAAGGATAGTTTTAAATATTATGAAATTTATAATGCTTCTGAAGGTTTTTTTGCTATCCAGGATCAAAACAATTCTAGTGATCTATTGTTAATGCTAGATTATGGCATTTTTTATGAATTTATCCCAATGGATGTCTACGGAACTACTAAACAAAAAGTAATTCCATTAAGTGAAGTAGAGCTCAACACCAACTATGCCGTAATTATTACAACTAATGCAGGTCTTTGGCGCTATAAAATTGGTGACACTATTCGCTTTGTAAGTTTGAATCCTCATAGAATTAGAGTTTCTGGTAGAACAAAACATCATATAAATGCCTTTGGCGAAGAACTAATTATAGAAAATGCCGAAGATGCACTCAAAAAAGTATGCAAAAGCACTTCATCTGAAATTGTAGATTATACTGCTGCTCCTATTTTTATGAATGGTAAAGAAAAAGGAGCTCATGAGTGGATTATAGAATTTAAAACCCCCCCAGAAAATATGCCTCATTTTGAAGCGTTATTTGACGATGCACTAAAATCTTTAAATTCTGATTATGAAGCCAAGAGATATAATAATATGACACTTAATAAACCAACAATTCATAGTGCAAGACCTAACTTATTTTATGACTGGTTAAAAGAAAATGATAAGCTTGGTGGACAACATAAAGTACCTCGTTTATCTAACTCTAGAAATTATGTTGATGCATTATTACGCCTAAACTCTAAGTAATACTTGACTAATAGGTTCAAATCTATACAATGCTAATTGTTACAATATAATCGATAAAAACCGTTCCTTATCTAATAAAACACTTAAATCCAATAAGTTAATTGTACATTAGCATATATTAATTCATTTTCCCTCAATATGAAGTATACATTACACCTATTAGTTGTTGCATTAATATTTTGTACAACTAACCCTTATGACAAAACAGTAGTTGATCCTAAAAATAATGACCTAAATAAAAGTGGTTATTCTTTTCAAGTTAACATTTCTAAAGTTAATTCTAAATTTTCTGAAATAGCAAGTACGGTTTTTAGAGATAAACTTGTTATAGTTTCTTCAAAAAAAATTGGAGGATTAGGTAGTGGCTTAAACCCTGTAACCAAAGAACCTTACACCGATTTATTTTGTTTAGATGTTAAACAAAATGGGAGTTTTTCTCAACCATTACTTTTTAGTCGAATATTAAACACTAAAAGTAACGAAGGACAAGTTGCTTTTTCCCCTGATGAACATAGAATTTATTACACCCGTAGTGAAAGAAAAAATATATTAAACTATAAATTATATACAGCTGAACTAAAAAAAGATTCTTATGGCAAATGGATTAATGAAATGGAAGTTTCTATTTCTAGCGATAATCATTCTATAGAAAATCCTCATGTTACTTCAGATGGGAAATTTTTATATTTTTCTTCTGATATGAAAGATGGCTATGGAGGTTTCGATTTATACAAAGCCGAAATTCATGAAGATGGTAGTATCGGAAAACCTGAAAACTTAGGAGGTAAAATTAACACTTCAAAAGATGATAAATATCCATATACTACAAAAGATAGTAAAGAGATCTATTTCTCATCAAAAGGACATAATAGTATAGGAGGTTTTGACATATTCATTTCTAATATTAATAATAAAAAATACACTGAGCCTAGAAACTTAGGTTATGATATAAATTCTAAAAAAGATGATGTCGCCTTCATTATTATAAACGGGAATCAAGGAGTATTTTCATCTAATAAAGACAATGCTAATAACAGCTTTAATATGTATCATTTTCAGTCTGAAATTATGTATCATGAGTTAGAAGGCATAGTTATAACTCAAGACGATAAAATATTACCTAATGCAACCGTTGTATTATATAATGGTGAAGGACTGGAAATTGGACGTCAAACAACTAATGAAGATGCATCTTATAATTTTAAAATAAAGCCATATCAAGATTACCAACTAAAGGTTATTAAAAGAGGTTTCAAGGATTATAATAAAACACTTTTATCTGATGGAACTCCCCTTAAGGCTATTTTAAAGCTATCCTCTAAAATAAGTTATAACAAGAGTAAGCCTTAACCTTTTATCCCGAAAAAAAGCATTAAATTTTCGCACAACGACGATTAATAGACTTAATCTAAAAATTACACTAATTCAGCTTCACTTATAAAAGAAGCCTATATATTAGCATCAAATAAATGTGCTAAATAATTTAATAACCTATATATAAAATATTGCAATCAATATTATATTAATCAATCCCTAACTAAAAAAACCACAATTTCAATATTAGAAATTGTGGTTTTATTTTTATTTAGATTTAATCTTTATGATACTGCTTTCAATTTCTTTAAAGTAGATTTAGATAACCTATCTTCAGCATAAGCTTTAGTAACATTTAATTTGGTTTCGCCAGACCCAGGTAAATCGAACATAGCTTCAGTTAAAATCTCTTCACAAAGCGAACGCAAACCACGTGCACCTAGTTTGTACTCAATAGCTTTTTCAACAACATAATTTAATGCTCCTTCAGTTATGGTAAAATCAACCTCATCCATTGCAAACAATTTCTTGTATTGCTTAATGATAGCATTTTTAGGCTCCGTTAAAATGGCTCTTAATGTATTAGCGTCTAAAGGATCCATATGTGTTAATACTGGTAAACGACCAATAATTTCTGGTATTAAACCAAAGTCTTTTAAATCTTTAGGGATAATATATTGTAGAATGTTATCATTATCAATGGCATCATCAGAATTAATAGAACTATAACCAATGGCTTGCATATTTAAACGCTTGGTAATTACACGTTCAATACCATCAAAAGCACCACCAGCAATGAATAAAATATGCTCTGTATTAACTTCGATAAACTTTTGATCCGGATGCTTACGCCCTCCTTTAGGCGGAACATTTACAACTGTTCCTTCTAATAGTTTTAACAAAGCTTGTTGAACTCCTTCTCCAGATACATCTCTAGTAATAGAAGGATTATCACTCTTACGTGCAATTTTATCTATTTCATCTATAAATACGATACCACGTTGCGCCTTTTCAAGATTATAATCTGCAGCTTGTAATAATCGTGTTAGAATACTTTCCACATCTTCCCCTACATAACCAGCTTCAGTCAATACAGTTGCATCAACTATAGCTAAAGGCACATTTAACATTCTAGCAATAGTTTTGGCCATTAAGGTTTTACCTGTACCTGTTTGCCCAACCATAATGATATTACTCTTTTGTATTTCTATATCATCATCACTTGGTGGCTGTAATAAACGCTTGTAGTGGTTATATACTGCAACAGACATCACACGCTTTGTGTACTCTTGCCCAATAATATATTCATCTAAAAAAGCTTTTATTTCTTTAGGCTTTCTTAGCATTAATTCTGAACTCAATTCTGAATTCCCAGTTTGCTTAGATTCTTCAATTACAATTCCATGCGCTTGTTCTATACAGCGATCACAAATATGTGCATCTAAACCTGCAATTAATAAATTTGTTTCTGGCTTCTTCCTACCACAAAATGAACATTCTAATTCTTCTTTTGCCATAATTTAAATTCTAGTTAGGAATATTAATAGTCGTAACTTTTTAAAGATTACTTGCGTCCTAATACTTCATCAATCATTCCGTAGTCTAATGCTTCGTTAGAAGTCATCCAATAATCACGATCAGAATCCTTCTCTACTTGCTCATAGGTTTTACCAGAATGACCAGAAATAATATCATATAACTCTTTCTTAATTTTTAATGTTTCGCGTACTGCAATCTCCATATCAGAAACCTGTCCTTGAGTACCGCTCATTGGTTGATGAATCATAACACGTGAGTGTTTTAATGCTGAGCGTTTTCCTTTTTCACCTGCACACAATAATACAGCAGCCATAGATGCTGCAATACCTGTGCATATAGTTGCAACGTCTGGTTTTATAAATTGCATAGTGTCATAAATACCCAAACCAGCATATACAGAACCACCTGGTGAATTGATATAAATTTGAACATCTTTAGATGCATCTGTACTTTGTAAGAATAATAACTGTGCTTGTATAATATTGGCTACCTGATCATTTACACCAGTACCTAAAAAGATAATACGATCCATCATTAAACGAGAAAACACATCAAAAACCGCAATATTCATTTGACGCTCTTCTATAATGTTTGGCGTTAAGTTAGTAGGATACATACTCTCAATAATCTTACTGTAGTAATTACTATTAATGCCCTGGTCTTTTATTGCGAATTTTTCAAATTCTTTTCCGTAATCCATATATTTTTAATTTGTTTTTTGATTAAAAAAAAAGCGTAAAACTATTCAGTTCTACGCCTTAAAGATACTAATTTATTCAATATCGTTTAACTGTAAAATTCTTTAACAAAATCATCATAAGTGATTTCTTTTGTCTTAGTATTTGCTTCAGTCTTATATAAGTTTAATAATTTCTGACTCATTAACTGTTCTGACAAACGTTTCACCTCTTCTTGATTAGATAAAATACGTGCAGCAATATCTTCCAATTCTTTTTCTGAAGGATTCATTTGACCAAACTGTGCCATTTGTCCTTTTATCATCTCCATAGAAAAAGCTTTCATTTCTTCAAATTGAACCTGCAAGTTATGCTCTTGGATTAATTTACCTTCAATTAATTGATAACGCATACTCTTTTCAGACTTTTCATATTCTTCTTTAGCTTGCTCTTCACTCATTTCCTCTTCCCCTGCAGTTTGCATCCACTTTTGAAGGAATTCTGCTGGCAAATCGAATTTTGTGTTTTCAACTAAATATTCAGTAACATCATTTAATAATTTCTGATCACCTTGTTGTGCAAATTGCTTTTCAGAATCTGCTTTAATTTTTTCTTTCAATTCTGTTACAGAAGTCACAGCTTTTGGTCCAAATAATTTGTCAAATAAGTCTTGATCCAAATCTGCTAATTCTCTTCCATTAACTTCAGTAACCGTAAAGTCAACATCAATCGCTAAACCATGAGCATCATCGTGAGACACTTTTAAGAACGTCATTAAATCATGATCATCGTTAAACAATCCTTTGGTTTTTAACGTAATAATATCACCAACTTTAGCACCGATAAATTTCTTAGGATTAGTTTTTCCTTTTAATTTATCTAAAGTAATCGTGGTAGAATTATTTATTTCTTTTTCTTCGTTAACAAAAGTTCCTGTGATTTCAGAATCTTGAGTGATTTCTGTTTGAGAAATAATTTTACCGTATTGTTTTTGGATGTGCTCAATTTGATTGTTAATCATCTTATCATCAGCAACAATATTGTAATGTGTAATTGCTTTTTTACCTTTAAGCTTTACATCGAATTCTGGTGCTAAACCTAATTCAAACTCAAAAGAAAATGCATCTGCATCCCAATCTAAATCATCTTGTGGTTTTGGTAATGGGTTACCTAAAACATCTAGCTTTTCTTCAACTAAATATTTCCCTAGAGCATCTTGCAACAATTTATTTACCTCATCTACCAATACAGCTTTACCATATTGTTTCTTTACCATCCCCATTGGCACGTGACCTTTTCTAAAACCAGGAATGTTAGCAGACTTACGGTAATCTGTTAAGATTTTCTCTACTTTATCGCTATAATCTTCTTTAGCGATATCCACTTTTACAACTGCATTTAATGCATCGATGTTTTCTCTTGTAATGTTCATTATTCTTGTAACTAAAATTGGGCTGCAAAAATACAATATTTTTTACAACCCAACAATAGTTTTAGATGTTTGACTTTAAGCTACTTTTTATCTGTTTTTAATAACGAATATAACAACGATTGTAAGATACATAAAAGCACACTAAAAAGTATAGCTGACCAAATACCATTAACAGAAAAACCATCAACAAGTTTATCTGCTAAAAGTATGATTATAGCATTAATAACTAAAAGAAAAAGTCCTAAGGTTATAATTGTTACTGGCAATGTTAAAATTATTAAAATTGGCTTTACAATAAGATTGAGGATTGATAAAACCACGGCAACAATGATTGCACCTATATAGCCATCTACTGAAACTCCATTTAGAACATGTGCTAAGATGAATACTGCTAATGCGTTTAATAAAAGTCGGATAATTAGATTCATAACATTTGAATTTTATCTAAAATACAAAATTCATCACTGCCTCATAAAAATCTTTAGGATTCTCTGCATGCAACCAATGACCAGCATTTGAGATAGTAACGATGTTTGAGTTTGGGAAATGTCGCTTTATTACCCCTTCATCTGCAACACCAATATATTCTGATTTATCACCACGTAAAAACAAGGTGTCTTTTTTGAAAGTAGCATGTATTGGTAATGCTTCACCTACTTCAGAAACATTTTCTTTTAATACGTCTAAATTTATGCGCAATCCTAATTTTCCTTTCTCTATCCAATACAAATTTTTAAGTAAAAACATTCGAGTTCCAATTTCATGCACATAATTGCTTAAAAACTTATCTGCTTGCCCTCTACTTGTTATTTCAGAAAAATCTAAACTACTTAAGCCTTCTAAAATAGCATCGTGATGTATTGGATAATATCTAGGTGAAATATCTGCTACAAGTAACTTACTAACCAATTCTGGATATTTAGTTGCAAATAACATTGCCGTTTTCCCTCCCATAGAATGACCAAGTAATACAATATCATTCAGATTATTTTCATTACAGTAGTGCTTTAAATCTTCAGCCATTAATTCATAATCAAACTCCTCTGAATGGAAACTGCGCCCATGATTACGTTGATCTACAAGGTGCATTTCAAAATTAGATTCAGAAAATTGTCTAGCAAGTGTTTTCCAATTGTCTCCCATGCCCAAAAAGCCATGGAGAATTACAAATGGTTTTCCTTCACCGAATGTATTAGAATGTAATATCATTTTAACTTATCTAAATACATTGCAATAACATTCTCAACACCTAAGTACAAACTTTCAGCAATCAAAGCGTGCCCAATAGAAACTTCTAATAAACCTGTAATATTGTCTTTAAAGAATTCGATGTTTTCCAAGGATAAATCATGCCCAGCATTAACACCTAACTGTATTGCATTTGCCAGGCCAGCACATTCCATATAAGGCTTAATAGCTTCCTTGTTTCCTAAACCATATTGATGTGCAAATGCTTCGGTATATAATTCAATTCGGTCGGTACCTGTTGCTTTAGCTCCTTCAATTTGGTGTAAATCAGGATCTACAAAAATTGACGTTCTTATGCCATTATCTTTAAACTCCTTAATCACTTCGACTAAAAAATCCTTATGCTTTAATGTGTCCCAACCTGCATTAGACGTAATAGCATCTACAGCATCTGGCACTAAAGTAACTTGCGTAGGTTTTATTTCTAAAACCATTTCTATAAACTTTGGAATTGGATTACCCTCAATATTATATTCTGTATATACCTCCGATTTTAAATCGTAAGCATCTTGGTAGCGAATATGACGTTCATCTGGCCTTGGATGAATAGTAACCCCTTCAGCTCCATAACGCTGAACATCTCTTGCAAATTGTACAACATTTGGCACATCGCCTCCTCTACTATTTCTTAAGGTAGCAATCTTATTTATGTTAACACTTAGTTTGGTCATATCAATAGCTTTTGAATCACAAAAATACGAACTCCAACACGCTTATTATGGTTATTTTTGATTAATTTGCAACATATTTAAGGCTTAGTTATGCAACTACAAAAACTTGTAATTAACGATATAAAACCACTCCGTATTACTGATAATATAAGTGATTTACAATTGCTTTTTAATCAGTTGACCTACTCTCACATTCCTATTATTAATGAAGGTGTTTATATTGGTTGTATTTCTGAAACAGATGCCCATTGTTTTGATGGAGCAAAATCCATAAACGATTGTAAGTATACTACTGAGGGTTTTTTTGTAAGACCTACTACTAATTGGCTGGATGTCCTTGAAGCGTTTGCTCAAAATGATACTAACATTATGCCTGTTTTAGACAGAAACAATAAATATCTCGGTTATTACGAGCTTAATGATATTATTCACTTATTTAATGAGACTCCTTTTTTCTCAGAACCTGGTGGCATCTTAATTGTTGAGAAAGGTATTAATGATTACTCATTTAGTGAAATTAGTCAGATAGTAGAGTCAAACGATGCTAAGTTGTTAGGTGCTTTTATTTCTAAAATGGATGGTGATTTAGCAAGAATAACTATAAAAATTGGAAATACTAGCCTTAATGAGGTTATTCAAACTTTTAGACGTTATAGTTATAATATTGTTTCTGGACATGAAGAAGACTCTTATATAGAGAGTCTAAAAGAACGTTCAGAATATCTCAACAAATACCTAAATATGTAATTGATGAAAATAGCTGTTTATGGTCAAAACTATATTAAAGGTACTACACAAAAAGCGGTAGAAAAACTCCTGAATTTTTTATTAGAGAAAGAAGCTAATGTTTTTTTCGAACAAGAGTTTATAAAAACTCAAAATACTGCAATACAAAACAATTCAGCTGTTAGAGTATTTGACAAACTCAATGACACTTTTGATTTATTAATTAGTGTTGGTGGTGATGGCACTATTTTAAGAGCTATAACTTATGTTAGAGATTTAGGCATTCCTATTGTTGGAATTAATACAGGTCGATTAGGTTTTTTAGCTACGATACAGACCGATGAAATTGAAAGTGCATTATCTGAAATATTTAAAGGGGATTATAAAATATCTAAACGCTCACTTCTTAGTGTATCAACAGAACCTAAAAATAAAGACATCATTGAAACTCATTTTGCACTTAACGAAATTGCGTTAAGTAGAAAAAACACAACTTCAATGATTACAGTTGAAACTCATCTTAACGATGAGTATTTAACATCATATTGGGCAGATGGTCTTATATTATCTACACCTACAGGTTCTACAGGTTATTCATTAAGTTGTGGTGGCCCCGTGATTACACCTGATGCGAATAACTTTGCACTTACTCCTATTGCTCCGCATAATCTTAGTGCCCGTCCATTAATAATTCCGGATAATACAATTGTAACGTTTAGAGTAAATGGTAGAGAAGATCAGTTTTTAATGTCATTAGACTCAAGAATTGTAACATTACCCAACACAACTACTGTTACGGTAAAAAAAGCAGACTTTGCAATAAAAATGGTTGAACTTTTAGATGAAACCTTCCTAGACACACTTCGAAAAAAGTTGCTTTGGGGCGAAGATAGACGCAACTAAGCCTAAATAACACAATAAATACCTCTAAAACCTGTTTATCTCTAAGACTATTTGTGTCAAATTATTTAACACAAATCTTAATTATTATATTTGCAAACTTTTAAAGCTCTATGAGGTACTTTTTATTAATATTAATAAGCCTTTTTGTAATCAAAAATTCAGATGCTCAAATCTATGAAATTGGCGTGTTCGCTGGTGGAAGTAATTTTATTGGAGATGTCGGTTCAACAAAATACTTATCACCAAATCAACCTGCTTTTGGTATTTTAGCAAAATGGAATAGAAGTGCTAGGCACTCATTTAGGGCTTCAGTAATATTTTCGGACTTAAATGGGGTTGATAAAAAATCTGATGACCCAAGAAGAGAACAACGCGGTTATGAATTTACCACAAGTATCTTTGAAATTTCAGCAGGCATGGAGTTTACCTTTTTAGATTTCGATCTTCATACTAGTGGTATGAAAGGTACTCCTTATTTATATTCTGGTATTACCTTAGCTAATCATGAAAATTATTATTTTACACCAGCTGGAGAATTCACTTCAGAGGACACAAATAGTTGGGCCCTAGGTATACCTATAGTAATAGGCTATAAAACAAACATCTCTAATCACTTAATTTTGGCAGCAGAGATCGGAGCTCGTTATACATTTTCAGACGAGTTAGATGGTAGCATGCCAGATGCCGAATATAGAGAACAATTTAGTTTTGGAAATACTAACAGTACAGATTGGTATGTATTTTCAGGAATTACATTAACTTACACCTTTGGAAGAAGACCTTGTTATTGCAATTTTTAATGAATTTAAAAGAACAAATACATAAAGAAAAACTTCCCAACCATGTAGCAATTATTATGGATGGTAATGGTCGTTGGGCAAAACAACAAGGTTTTATGCGTGTTATTGGGCACGAAAGTGGTACAAAATCTGTTAGACAGACTGTTGAAGCTAGCGCAGAACTAGGCATAAAAAACCTAACACTCTATGCCTTTTCTACTGAAAACTGGAACAGGCCTAAATTAGAGGTACAAACACTTATGAAACTCTTAGTTAAGTCTTTAAAAAAAGAAATAAAGACCTTACAAGATAATAACATAAAACTAGCAGCAATTGGATGCTTAGATGATTTACCTAAAAAGGCACATCAAGAACTTCTAGATGTTATAGAAAAAACAAAAAACAATACGAATATGACATTAACCTTAGCTCTAAGCTATGGATCTCGTGAAGAAATTGTTAATGTTGTTAAAGAATTATCACTTAAAGTTAAAAATAATATAATTTCTCCTGAAAGTATTGATGAATCCATTATAAATAAGCATCTTTACACGCAAAATTTACCAGATGTAGATTTACTTATTCGCACAAGTGGAGAACAACGCATTAGTAATTTTTTGTTATGGCAAATTGCCTATGCTGAATTATATTTTACCGATATTTTATGGCCAGATTTTAAAAAAGAAAATCTATATGAAGCGCTCATAAGCTATCAAAACAGAGAACGAAGATTTGGAAAAACAAGCGAACAACTTACCTAATAAAACAGTATTGAAGTCACTAATTAAAATTATCTGTACTGTATTTCTTTTTACAATTTCACTTACAGGTAATGCTCAGGTTAAAAGTGGAGAAAAATATCTAATTAAGGAAATTAACGTTACCGGAAACACTAATTTTAGTGCTCAGACTATTATTGCCTATTCTAAACTTAGAAAGGATGAAGAAATACAAATTGGTGGAGAAAAAATTGCCAATGCTGTAAAAACCTTATGGAAATCTAATCTATTTAGTAGTATAGATATATTTGTAACCAATATTGAAGGAAATACAGCAAATTTAGAAATTAGGCTTATTGATTTACCTGAGTTACTAGATCTTACCATAGAAGGTATTAAAAAAGGTAAAAAAGACGAGGTCATCAATGAAAACAATCTTGAAACGGGTCAAAAGGTTACTGAAAACCTTATCGCTACAACAAGAAATTACCTTACTAATAAATATAAAAAGAAAGGCTTCTTAAATACTAAAGTAAATATTAGTACGTCTCAAGTTATTGATTCGGTTGAGAAAGAGCGTGTTAATATGCTTGTGAAAATTGATAAAGGACAAAAAGTAAAAATAAAAGCTATCAATTTTGAAGGTAACGAAAAAATAAAGGACAAAAAACTTCGTAAAGCTATGAAGAATACGAAGAAAAAGAATCCTATTCGTATTTTAAAACGATCTAAATATATAGAAGACAGTTTCAGAGAAGATTTAGTTAGTGTTATAGATTACTATAAAGAACATGGTTATAGAGATGCTAGAGTTATATCCGATTCTATTATCTATAACGATGAAAAAACTATAAGTCTTAATATAAAGGTAGAAGAAGGAGAAAAATACACTTTTGGTAAGATTTCTTTTGTTGGTAATACCATTTATACAGACCAAGAGCTATCTAATTTCCTTCAAATAAAGGAAGGTGACACTTATAATGGAGTAGAATTAAGAGAACGAATTGCTGACCCAACCAATCCAGACGCACCAGATTTAACCAATGCATATCAAAATACAGGTTATATGTTCTCAACAATAAATCCTGTAGAAGTTAGTGCAGAGGGTAATGTTATTGACATGGAGATTCGTATATCAGAAGGTAAACCAGCTTATTTTAACAACGTTACTATAGTTGGTAATGACGTTACTAATGACCATGTAATTTATAGAGAAATTAGAACACGTCCAGGGCAACTCTACAGAAAGTCTGATATTATTAGAACCATGCGAGAACTTGGTCAATTAGGTTTCTTTGATGCACAACAATTAACGCCAAATGTCAAAAATCCAAATCCTGTAGATGGCACGTTAGATATAGAATATCAAGTTGTAGAGCAAGGATCTAGCCAAATACAATTACAAGGTGGTTACGGTGGAGGTGGCTTCATTGGTACCTTAGGATTATCTTTTAACAATTTTGCTATTAAAGATATATTTAAAAAAGAAGCATATAAGCCAGTACCAAGAGGTGATGGACAGAGTTTAGCATTAAGGCTTCAGGCAAGTCAATTTTTTCAAACTTATAGCTTCTCTTTTAGTGAGCCTTGGCTTGGAGGTAAAAAACCATATCAACTTTCAACATCACTTTCGCACTCTAAACAGTTTTTATTTAATCCTTCAACTCGAAGAGCAGATAAAAGTAGACGATTTAATATTACGGGCTTAACTGTTGGTCTATCAACTCGACTTAGTGAACCTGATGATTATTTTGTATTGTCTCAAGCTTTAAGTTATCAGCATTACAATCTTCAAAATTATAATACAGGTTTATTCACTTTTGGTGATGGTACCTCAAACAACTTATCATATACAGTAGGTCTTAGTAGAAGTAACCTAAGCATAGATCCTATTTTTCCAACTTCAGGATCTAGTTTTTCGGTATCAGCTAAATTCTCCTTCCCTTACTCATTAGTAAATGGCGTTGATTATAAAGCTTTAAAAGAGGAGAGAGATGGGTTAGACCCAACAGATACTGATGATTTTGCTCGTATTGGAGAAATAGATCAAAAACGCTTTAACTGGTTAGAATTTTATAAAGTAAAATTCAAAGCAGATTGGTATACTTCACTAACAAAAAAGCTAGTACTAAGACCAAGTATGGAATTTGGATTCTTAGGAGCATATAATAATGATAGAGGTATAATTCCTTTTGAACGCTTCTTTGTTGGAGGTGATGGTTTAGGGAATTTTTCTTTAGATGGAAGGGAAGTTATTCAGCTTCGTGGATATCCAAATCAATCATTATCTAGTACTGATGGTGGTTCTATTTACAACAAATTTTCTTTAGAATTACGTTACCCAATTACACTTGGTGCTCAAGCAAAAATATATGCATTATCATTTTTAGAAGCAGGACAATCCATAAATAATTTTAGAGATTTTAATCCTTTTGATCTTAGAAGATCTGCAGGATTTGGATTGAGAATTTTTATGCCGGCCTTTGGTCTACTTGGTATTGACTTCGGTCATGCATTTGATGATTTACCAAATGGTACATCTCCAAAAAAATGGGAAACACACTTTATTATAGGACAACAATTTTAAGTTTGGCACGATATTTTCTAATAGCTAAACAAGTATTTCATCATGGTGCTAAAATTTTTAAGAATATATTTCGTTAAATTTGAAGCAAAGTGATACTAAAACGACTAAACATTTGGTTTTACCAACTTACGTCTCAAATAATAAAACTTACAATGATGAAATATAAAGTTCTTTTTTTACTGGCAATAATAAGTCTAATGAGCTTTAGTGCTAATGCGCAACGTGGAGTTAGAATAGGTTATATAGATACTGAATACATTTTACAAAATGTACCAGAGTACCAAGAAGCTTCTACACAACTCGATAAAAAAGTTTTACAATGGAAAACTGAAATTGAAAAACGTTTAACTGAGATTGAGCAAAAGAAAAAGGAGTTAGATAATGAGAGTGTACTTTTAACAAAGGAGCTATATGATGAGCGTTTTGAAGATATTTCTTTTGAAGAGGCAGAAATCTTAGACTATCAACAAAAACGTTTTGGACCTAATGGAGATTTAATGATTCAGAAACGTCAATTGATAGAGCCTATACAAGATCAAATTTTTGCAGCAGTACAAGATATTGCAGAGACAGGAAAATATGATTTTGTATTTGATAAATCTGCAGATGTTGTGATGTTGTATTCAGCTGAACGTTATGATTTAAGTGAGCGTGTATTAAAAACAATTACTAGAACATCTAAACGAACACAGGCAAAAAACAAAAAAGAGCGTAAAGCTTTACAAGATGAAGCCGTAGTACCTGTAGCAAATGCAGAAAAAGATGATCGTCAAAAAGCATTAGAAGAAAGAAAGACAACAAGGGAAGCAGAGTTAGCGGCTAAACGAGCGGAGCGAGAAAAAGCTGCAGAAGACAGAAAAAAGCAACAACAAGAATTAAGAGATGCTAAAAAGCGTGAAGCAGAAGAGCGTCGCCAAAAAGCTTTAGATGCTCGAAAAAAGAATTCTAAAACTAGTGAAAAGGCTAATACAACTGCCAAAGACACAACAGCTAAAGTAAAAACTATTGTAAAAAATGATAGTACCAAAGTAAAAGAAGCCGTTAAAAAAGATTCAACGAATTCTAAAAAACCTAAAACAGCTGCTCAAATTTTAGAAGAACAACGCCAGAAAAAAGTAAAAGATAGAGAGGCTCGTAAAAAAGCCTTAGATGATAGAAAAAAGAAAATTTTAGAACAAAGAAAGAAAGCACGTCAAGAACGTGAGAAACAAGTAAAAAAGAACGACTCTATAGCAAAAGCTAAGAAACAAGGAGAAAACAATTAATAATTTATAACACACAAATACAATTTAGAAAAAATGAAACATTTAAAAACTTTACTATTTGCAGCGGCACTTTTTATCGGAGCTACTAGTTTTTCAACTGCCCAAAGTAAACTTGCGCATATAAACACACAAGAGCTTATACAAGCTATGCCAGAATATAAGACTGCTCAAGCAGAGATTGAAAAATTAGGTAAAACTTACCAAGCAACAATACAAACCTCATTTAAAGAGTTAGATACTAAGTTAAAGCAATATGGTGCTGAAGAGCCAACGCAAACGCAAGAAGAAAATCAAAAGCGTATGTTAGAGGTTGAGGAGATGAAACAAAGCTTATCGCAATACCAACAACAGGCACAAAAGGATTTAGCAGATAAAGAAACCGCTTTAGTAACACCAATTATCGAAAAGGCAAAAGCGGCAATTAATAAAGTAGCAGCTGCTCAAGGCATTCAATATGTATTTGAAGCTGGTGGCTTAATCGTAGCTAAAGGAAAAAACCTTATGGCTGATGTAAAAGCAGAGTTGGGAATTTAATCTCAATTAAAAATATATATTTGAAAAGTCGCTTATAACTAGGCGACTTTTTATTTTTGTAGTAATGAGTAATACTAAAAAACCAATTGGCATATTTGATTCTGGTATTGGAGGCACATCCATTTTTAAGGAGATTATCGCACTTTTACCAAACGAAAACTGCATCTATTTAGCAGATAGTAAAAATGCACCTTATGGTAACAAATCTGAAGCAGATATACTGCAACTAAGTATTAAAAACACGGAATTATTAATTAGCAAAGGCTGCAAACTTATTGTTGTAGCATGTAATACAGCAACAACAAATGCTATTTCTTATTTAAGAGCTAATTATGATGTTTCTTTTATTGGTATTGAACCAGCAATAAAACCAGCTGCCTTAAATACACAATCAAAATCTATAGGTATTTTAGCTACTAAAGGCACTTTAAGCAGTCATTTATTTCATAAAACTACAGACTTATATACTGATGGCATAAAAGTGATTGAGCAAGTTGGAGAAGGTATTGTACCTCTTATAGAAACTGGGCTGTTAGAGTCTGATGAAATGAAAAAGCTTTTAGAAACTTATTTAGAGCCAATGCTAAAGCAAAATATTGATTATTTAGTGCTTGGTTGTACGCATTATCCTTATCTCATTCCTATGCTTAAAAAAATGCTCCCTGAGCATGTTAAGATTATTGATTCTGGATTGGCAGTTGCAAAACAAACACAAGCGGTTTTAGCTACAAATAGTTTATTAAATACTTCTAATGCTCAACCAGCTATTAATCTATACTCTAATGGAGACGTTGATGTTTTAAATTCTATTTTAGAAAATGAATTCTCTACATATTATTTAGATTTTTAGCTTTGTTCCTTCTAAGGCAGGAATCTCATATTTTTTACTCTTATGTATTTTGTAAGCTTTTCAGATCATTTAGAACTAAACCATTATGAAATTACTATTTATATATAATGCTAATTCAGGTAAACTAAATGCTTTATTTGATGCAGGTCATAAACTGTTTAGCCCAACAACTTACATGTGTAGTTTGTGTGCATTAACTTATGATACATTTACTGAAAACACAACTTGGAAAACCTTTAGAGAAGAAAGTGATTTAGAAATGGTGTTTTATCACAAAGATGAATTTGAAAAAACCTTTTCTAATGTAAAAATGATTTATCCTGCTGTTTTAAAACTCGAAGGCAATCAACTTACTACAGTTTTAAATAATGACGTTTTAAATGAAATTAAAAATGTTGAAACTCTAATAGATAGGTTAAAATCTAGGCTTTAAACCAGCTCGAATACTCTACATAATTATTGGCGATTCTATCAATTTCACCAGAAATTAATTCTTTACTAATATCTTTTACTTTTTTTGCAGGTACACCAGCATAAATGCTTCCTGATTCTACAATAGTACTTTTAGTCACAACAGCTCCAGCAGCTATTATACTATTGCTCTCGATAACACAATCGTCCATAACAATACTTCCCATACCAATAAGCACATTATCTTTTATGGTGCAACCATGTACTATAGCATTGTGTCCAATAGACACATTGTTACCAATAGACGTTGGAGATTTTTGATACGTTGCATGGATAACTGCTCCATCTTGTACATTCACCTTATCACCCATTTTTATAAAATGTACATCACCTCTTATAACAGCATTAAACCATACACTACAATTGTTTCCCATAAAGACTTCTCCTACTATGGTTGCATTCTCAGCCACAAAGCAGTTATCTGGTATTTGTGGATATTTCCCTTTTACTGGTTTTATTATTGGCATAATTACTTGAAATAAGATAATAAATCAGACTTCTTAGACGCAGAAACCATAATCTCTTTTCCGTTGCTTAGAACCACACTTCCTCCTTTTCCCTTAACGTACTTTACTATTTCATTAACGTTAACCAAATAACTTTTATGTACTCTAGCAAAATTGGCGTCTTTTAAACTCTCTTCTATATACTTTAAAGTTTTGCTTACAAGTTTCTTTTTATTAGTGTTAAGGTAAATTTCGGTATAATTATCATCTGCTTTACAATACATTATATGATCTGTTTCAATAACCTCAAAACCGTCTTGTTGTGGTATAGTAATCTTGCCATTTACAGAATTTGTCTTTGGCACTAAAACCTGATCTTGTAAAGCATCTTCTTTAGTTCTTATTTCTGTGACATAATCAACAGCTTTTATTAACTCATCAATTGATATAGGTTTCATTAAATAATATGATGCATGTGCATTTAAAGCTTCAATTGCATAATGATTGTAAGCCGTTACAAATATAGTTTCAAAATTAATATCACCCACTTTATCTAATAAATCAAAAGCATTTCCATAAGGCATCTCTACATCTAAAAACACTACATCTAACTCATTATTTCTAATCAATACTAAAGCATCATCTACATTTGATGCTTCTCCTTTAATTGAAATGTTTGGGCAATACTTAGTGAGATAATTCCTTAAAATTTCTCTGCTTTTTTCTTCGTCTTCTACTATTATAGCGTTTAGTTTCATGAGTTTATGCTTATTATTTTTTAACGGTCAAATGCTGTTCGCATACTCGTTTCATACTTAATCTTTTTTTAATGTAACAACGACTTTTGTTCCTGTATCTTCAGAGTCTTGAAAATCTTCAATAGCAACATCAACTTTATCTTTATACATTTCGTTTAAAATAGCAACACGCTTTTTAATATTGTTCATACCTTTAGAATTCTGCTTCTTTTGATGAGCAGTTTTTAAAGCTTTAGAACGTTCTCTACCAATACCATCATCTGTAATGATAATCATTATTTCATCTTTAGATTTTGGCTGAATTTTAATATTTAAATGTCCTTTTTCAGTTTTATAACGCAATCCATGCCAAACCGCATTTTCTATATAAGGTTGCAATAACATTGGTGGAATTTGAAAGCTTTCAACATCAATAGTTTCATCTACATCTATTGAATAATCAAACTTATCTTGAAATCTAAAGTGCTCAAGTTTAGTATAAAGATCTAGTAACTCAACCTCTTTTTCCAAGGGAATAAAATCTTCTTCACTATTCTCTAAAACCGAACGCATTAAATGCGAGAAATCGGATAAATATTTGTTTGCCGTACGCTCATCATTGGTAGCTATAAAACTATTGACAGAATTCAATGCATTGAAAATAAAATGCGGATTCATTTGGCTTCGCAAAGATTTTAAAGCCAATAAATTGTTTGCTAATTTTTGTTGCTTAATATATTTAAACATAAAATAAGCAGTAATCAACAATAGTAATAATCCGCCAATTAAAGAATAAATAATAAGTTTTTGACTCTTGTTTTGCTCTTGTGTTAAATCGTATTTACTCTTAGATAATGCTCTGTCACTTTCTAAAGATGTAATTCTATTTTGTTGCTCTGCGATATTTCTGCTCCTCCGAGCTGCTGAGGATATTTCTTGTTCTTTTTGGGCATACAATTCATCTACTATATTTTCATAACTCTCAATCATGGCAAGCCCTTCTTCTGTTTCCCCTTTCTTAATAAGAGCTTCAGATAACTTTCTTGTAGCATCTTTACCTACCACAAGATCCCCTTTTTCGTCAGCTTCTTTTCTACTTTCTTCTAAATATGGAATAGCATCATCACTTCTGTTTTGCAATATGAGTGCATTACCAATTTTATAATTTTGTTTTTGCGAGGTAATAGGACTATCATTAGAAATAATAGAATCTCTCTCTATATCTTTAATGTCATCTATAATTTCTTTTCTGAGTTGTATTTCACTTTCATAATCTTCATTAGCACTATTAAATTCGGCAACCTTTACTTTTTCCTCTACAGCACGCTTTTTATTTTCTTTCTCAGCTAAGTTAAGCGAGTTACTATAATAGTCTTTGGCTTTACTAACTTCACCTTGTTCATTATAAGCCTGAGCTATTTTTGAATTTAAGTCCGTAATTTTTGGAGCGATTAAATGTTCTTTTGCAATTTTTAGACCTTCTTGATATGAAGTAATAGCTTTAGAGATGTTTTTTAACTTAAGATTAGAATCTCCAATACCTTCATATAACAGCGTTTTTTCATAATTAGATAAATTCTTTTCGTTTAGGTTTTCATAAGTTGAAATACTCTTTTGAAAATCACCATTATTACGATAGGCTTTTGCTAATTTAAGTTTCGCCGAAGCTGTTTTAGTATTTTGAAGGCTAATTTTATAAGCAGAAATTGCCAAATCAAACTGTTTCCAGTATATGTAAACATCACCTAATAATTCATGTGCTTCAGCACTTTGATTAGAAGTAGCACCTACATTTAAAGCATCTCCAATAAATTTTATACTTTTTGTTGCATCTTTTTTAAGATAGATATCTGCTGAATCTATCATTTGGTTAAAACGTTTAGTAATATTACTCCTTCTTGAACGCTTAGAGATTTTCTTATCTTGTGAAATCACTTCAATGGTAATCCGGTCATTACTTGTTATGGTGTGAAATCTAGTCTCAAAATCTTTATGCCTAATTGTAAGTTGATCACCAATTTTGGCTTTTATTGTAAATTTTCCGTCTTTATTTGTCTTAGTGTAAGTACCGTTATTAACTTCAATATCGACATCCTCAAATGGAATACGAGAATCTTGCATATAAACAGAGCCTCTAATCGTAAATACAACATCATCGGCTGTTTTTTCGCGCTCATTATTTTGCCCAAAAGCTATAAATTCAACCAGGCAAAAAAGTAATGTAAGACTATATGTTTTATACTTTTTCACTAATATGTTTTATTAATTGGACTAAACTTACATACTTTATTTGGTTCCAAAAAATGGGCTATGTAAAATTTGAGTCATTTTACTAACTAAAAAACTAACATAACTAAAATTACATTCTACTACACTCATTGAAATATACACTTTACTCATTGTGATTTTTTATTGACTTTTTTTCGACTGAGCTTTACTGCGTTAATCAAAAAACATAAATCAAAATGAAAAAAAGCAATTTAGCTTTAATGCTATTAGTCTTCAGCTGTTATTTTATCTCAGCTCAACACAAAGGAAATTACAATCAAATCACTCCAGATATTTCACGGCAAAACATTCTAACTTCTGGTAATGCAAATATCTATAATCCTGTAGTTCAAAAGCAAATTCATAAGGTGTTACAACCTAGTAATGTTTTAACTATAGATGTCAAAGCATTACAAAATGTAAGCGCAACTACATATACTGCAATTTTTAATGTATCTCAAATTGGTCCTTCTGCTGAAAAGACTAATCTACTAATGAAAAATCGTATTGATAGTATTAAATCTCGTCTCATCAATAAAGGCATTACTCAAAAAAATATCGCTATTGATGTTATCTCTTTTATACCAGTTTATGAAGTAGAAGTCACCAAAAAGCTATTCAGTAAAACTTATACCGAAGTTCCTAAAGGCTTTGAGTTACAACAGAACATTCACATACAATTCACAAAAACCTATCAGTTTGAATCTATTTTGGAAGCTTGTGCTAAAAGTGAAGTGTATAACTTAGTTAAGGTTGATTATTTTATTGAAAATATCCAAGAGGTTTATAAAAATCTTCAAAATCAGTTATTAAAACTTATTGATGACAAAAAAAACTATTACAATGTTTTAGGTTTTGATATGTCTCAATACAATGTTGCTATTGCAGATGATAAATATTGCTACTTTCCTAAGGATTTTTACCAAAGCTATCAAGCTTATAACAGTGTGTCTTTTGATGCCTTAAAAAAGAATAAGCCAATAACTACAATAAAAAAACAAACCTCATACTATTATCAACCATTGACTTATGAAAGCTATGATGTTGTTATAAATCCTTCCATATTAGAACCTGTTGTTCAAATTGGCATGAATATAAAATTAGTTTTCTCACCAAAACCTAAAGAGAAAAAAGAACAGCCTCCTATTACAAAAACAGAAATAGATCACAAATACTATGTCATATCCCCAAATGGTACCATAGATGTTAAAGAATTAAACACAAAAAATTAGAAATTATGAAAGCACAATTGAAACCTTTAGTCCTTGCTTTAAGTCTTGCTACGCTTACAGCATGTAATGCCAATACTAAAAGCAGTACGCAAAATATAGCAGTAACAGAAACAATACTAGAAACCCATTCAAAATCTAAAAAACCCGAAATTAAAGTCGCTTTATTATTAGATACCAGTAATAGTATGGATGGTTTAATAGACCAAGCTAAAGCTCAACTTTGGCAGGTTGTTAATGAGCTATCTTATGCAAAATGTAAAGGCGAAAATCCTAATCTAAAAATTGCACTTTACGAATATGGAAACGACAATCTAAACGCTGATGAAGGCTATCTAAGACAAGTAATTGCTTTTAGTGATGACTTAGATGAAATTTCAAAATCACTATTTTCATTAACCACCAATGGTGGCCAGGAATACTGTGGAAAAGTAGTTTCTACAGCTATAAACCAATTAAATTGGGGAAAAGACAAAGACGATTTAAAATTTATTTTCATAGCTGGAAACGAGCCTTACACACAAGGAAACGTTAGCTATAAAGACGCCTCTAAATTAGCGCACCAAAATGATGTCACCGTAAACACTATCTTCTGTGGTGATTATAATCAAGGTATTTCTGGCTATTGGAAAGATGGTGCAGACTTAACTCATGGTAATTATATGGCTATTAATCATAATCAAGCGACAGTACATGTAGCTTCACCATATGATGATAAGATTTTAGAATTGAATGAAAAATTAAATACAACTTATGTCGCTTATGGAAGTGCTGGTAGAAAAAAGATGGAAATGCAAGCTGAACAAGATTCTAATGCAAGAAGTTACAATAAGGCAAATGCAGTAAGTAGAACGGTTAGTAAAAGTTCGCGTTTATATAAAAATAGTTCTTGGGATTTAGTTGATGCAGAAAAAGAAGATGACTTTTCTTATGATGATATAAAAGATAGTCAACTCCCTCAAGAGTTAAAAGGAAAGTCTAAAGCCGAAATTAAATCTTATGTTGAAAAGAAACGCAAAGCACGTGAAACACTACAGAAAGCCATTGCGGAACTCAACATGAAACGTCGAGGTTATATTGAAAGTAAAACCAAAGATTCTGACAATGGTTTAGAGAATGCTCTAATTAAAGCTATTAAAGTACAGGCGAAACAGAAAAATTATAAATGGGAAAAATCTTAAATAAGTAACCTAAAAAATAAAAGGCTCAATTTACATTGAGCCTTTTATTTTAATTTATCGCAGGACAGTTACATTCATACTTTTCTCGTTTACAGTTAAAGTTGTAGCCTAATGTTATTTGATGAAAACCACCTTTATTAAAGTTAACCGTATTAGATTGAAAAGAAAATGTATAAGCAAATACAAATTGATCATAATCTACACCGACAAAAGGTGTTATATATTGTAATTTTTGATTGCTAGTTCCAGAACCATCTACAAACTCAGCACCATCTAAACTACGTCTATATGATAACCCTCCCCAAACTTTACCAAAGTCCATTTCTCTATAAACTTTTTGATTAAAATCAAATGAAGATTCTTTTGTTGCTTCTCTGTACATATACATAATTGAAGGTTCATAACTCCAAGGGCTTCCAAACTTATTGAAAGTATAACCTGTAGAAAACAAATACGTCCTTAAGTTTTTAAATTCAAAACCTTGGTTGTTAAAGTTTATCCCTTCATTTTCTAAGATATTTTTAGCCGTAAAATGAGCGTAGAAATCCACAAAATGATATGAGAGTCCAACATCAATATTAAAGTTTGTAGCACTTTGTTCAATACCTGCAATTAATTGGTCAAATTCACCAGGTGCTAAAAAGTCCGTTTCATCTAATTTATATTGAAGAAACCCAGCACTCAAACCAAATGATAGCATATTTAAATCAATCTCATTGCGTGAAAACATTAGATGATAAGCAAATGTTGCATAACCTCCTACTGTCGAATGGTAACCATTAGCATCATTAAAAACAATACCTCCAACTGCTACTGGAGAATCACCTATCCTACCATTCATACTTAATGTTTGTAAGCTTGGCGCATCATCTACACCAAACCATTGCTGTCTAGCAGTTAATCTCACCTTTGCACAATTAGCTACACCAGCCATTGAAGGATGAATTAAATAATAATTGTCTGTTAAATAATCTGAGTAAATAGGAATACCTTCTTGAGCAAAGCTAAAATTTGCTACTAAAGTTATTAATGCTACTAAACAATATTTTTTTAATCTCATAGTAATTTATCGTTTCAAGGTAAAATGGGCTTTAAACTCTTTACGGTTACCAGTCAATGGTTCATCGTACTCTACTGTAAACCAGTAATCACTCGTTGGCATTAGATTCCCTCTATAGGTACCATTCCAACCTGAACCTGTCGGGCTAATCTGCTTCAACAGCTTTCCATAACGGTCAAATATATAAATTTTTGCGCTACTTCCAATACCCGGAATATTCCATGTATCATGGTTACCATCCCCATTGGGTGTAAAGTAAGCTGGGTAATCTATCACAAATATAGATGTACTGATCATACCACAACCGTTCTTATCTCTTGCTGTGACCTCATGGGTGCCTGATGATACGTTGGTAAACGTCCCACTATCTTGCCATGGCCCCCCGTCTAAACTGTACTCATACACTCCTATTCCAGTCGCCAATGCTTCTATAACGTTATTATCTGCAAAAGCTTGTGTCACTAAGTTAACTTCTAAACTCGGTGGTGCACTTTCTATAACTTCTGTCGTGTCTGTATTTACACAACTTGTTACTGTTGAGGTGCTCATATCTGTTACTGTTACACTGTAAGTACCTCCACCCGTTGGCATCAGACTTGAACCTGTCTCTGTTGCTAGTATTGCACCGTTATAACTCCACTCAAAACTATAAGCTGTCTCTGATAAACCTGTGTCTAATACCAGTGGATCTAGAATTTCTGTGCCATTGGTAGTCACACATAATATATAACTGTCATCCAAATCGAACTCTGGTAAAGGATTAACTTGTAGTGTTAATCCTGCTACTGCATAACAAATTGAGGTGTCTGCTCCTGTTATGGCATCTAAGGTGTTATTATCTACTCTTGCATAGATGGTTTGTGGGTTGACTATATTCTCATATAAGCTTGGTAATGGATTTACATTTAGGTTCGCATCTGCTTCTGTCGCATAATAGGTCACAATGTAATTCGCCGGATCTTGACCGTCTAATACCTGGTCGTCCTGTGTTGCTAAATCAAACTGCGTACTATCATTGGTTGGATCACCATCGGTTTCCATAGTATCATCACAGGTCTCATACAATATAGCATTCATATCTGAGTTGGCTTCTGCTGCTTCATCTACTTGAATATTGAAACTCTGCGTGCTGATACTACAGCCTGTAACATTGTTCGTTATCCTTACAAAAATCTGTTGTGGATTGCTTTGGTTGGTGTAAGAACTAACCAAACCATTCACCCCTGCTTCTGCATCGGCTACACTTGCATGATAACTTACTATAAATTGGCTTGGGTCCTGTCCATTTAATACTTCGTCGTCTTTACTCGTTAAATCAAAACCATCAAATCCATCCGTGTTAAGTTCACATTGTATAAAGTCCGTTACTGCCACTACATCTGGTAAAGGGTATACAGTAATGGTAAAGTCTACTAGTGTATAACAGCCCGTAACATCATTTGTCACTCTCACATAAATCTCTTGGGATGGGGTCTCTATATTGGTGTACTGTGTTGGATCTGCTATCGGGTTACTTCCTGAATCTGCATCGGCTAGTGTCTCATGGTAGGTCGCTGTAACCCCACTCTCACCATTAAGGATTAATACCTCTCGTTCTGTAAGATCAAACGCTTCTACCCCATCTCCTGTATTCACCTGATCACATAACTCTAAATCTGGTAACTGATCACTCGCTGTAGGGGTAGGTATCGGATCTACACGTAAAGTTAACGTCACTGTACTGTAACATCCTGTGGTATTGTTCTCTGCTCTTACAAAAATTGTTTGTGCATTACTGGTATTTACATAGGGACTCTCTATTGAATTTGTCGCATTGTCCGCATCTAATTGTGTCTCGTAATACGTTAAACTCACACCTCCTTGACCGTTGAGTATTTCGGCATTAGCATCCTCTAAGTTAAAGCCTTCTTGACCATCTCCTGGATTGTTAACATCACACAACTCTAATGGGGATGGGGCTACCAATACAGGTAATGGATTAACTATTAACTCTAAAGTCGTTAGCTTATAACAGCCAGATACCGTAGTAATATCTTCTACACGTACCCAAAGGATTTGGTTAAAAGCTGTGGTGTTGGTATAACCTGATGGACCTACTATAGCATTACTTGCTGATAGTGCATTGGCCTGTGTTTCGTAATAGCTCACCTGATACTGCATTGGGTCTTGACCGTTAAGAAGCTCTGCGGATCTAATCGTTAAATCAAAATTTGCAAAGCCATCTGCTGAAATATCATCACATGCCTCTAATGGGGTCGGATCTACTAATTGTGGCGTAGGCTCTACGATTAAATCTAACGCTACTATGGTGGCACAGTCCGTGGCTATGGTAGCACTTTCTACACGTGCATATAACGTTTGGGCGTTTAAAACTATATTAGTATAGTCTATCGTGGTGTCTATAGCATCGGCATCGTTCTCGGCATTGACCAAAGTCTCATGATAGCTCACCGTCAATCCTGGTGCACCTCCTGTAATTTCATTATCTGCATCGGTCAAGCTAAATACTCCTATACCATCATTGTCTGGATCGCAATAGCGTAACGGTGTTGGCGTGAACGCTATAGGGGCTTGTTCTACGATTAATTCTAAGGTTGTTGTATCATAACAGCCTGTATTTATATCTTCTACACGTACATAGATGATTTGTCCATTACTGGTATTGGTATATAACGTGGGTAAGGGATTTAGCTCTGAATCGGCATCTACTTGGCTCTGGTAATAACTTACTGAATAACTCGAATTATTAGACGTAATCTCTGTGTTCTTTAGACTCAAATCCATCTCTGTTAAACCATCTGGTGTACCATCATCACAAACTTCTAATGCCGTTGGTGCTACTAATACGGGTAAAGGGTTCACGACTAAATCAAACGTTACACTTGAATTACAACCGGTCATCGTATTGGTCAATACGGCTATTATAGATTGTGAATTGCTCGTATTACTATATAGACCTATTATAGCATTTATACCCATATCGGCATCGGTTTGACTTGCGTAATAGGCTATTGAAATATTAACCTGACCGTTTAGAATTTCTGCATCCTTTGTCGTTAAGTCAAACTGCTCTTGTTCATCCCCTGGATTGTTATAATCACAAAGCTCATATGGTGTAACGGCTATAATGGTTGGTAAAGGATTAACAATCAATTGCAATGTCGTGGTCGCATAACAACCTGTTGTCCCATTTTCTATACGTGCATAGATCTCTCTAGTAACGGTTGTATAAATTGTTGCTACAGCACTAGTACCTGTCTCAGCTAGTTCTGGAGTACTGTAATAACTTACATTCATGCCTGTTTGTGACCCGATGATCTGTGCATCTTTTGTACTTAAATCAAAAGTTGCTATACCATCTGTATCATCATCACAAACTTCTAATGGTGTCGTAGCATTGGCTATTGGATTCTCTAAAACTTCAAGCTGTAAAACAGTAATATTATAACACGTCGTTGCTGTGTTTTCCATACGCACATAAATCGTTTGACTCGTCATGGTCGTATTTACATAACCATCCAAAATCTCTGCCGTATCCGTTTCTGCACCGACTAAGCTCTCATGGTAAGATACCTCAACTCCCGTCTGACCATTTAATATCTCAGATGTCTTAGTACTTAATGGAAAACCTACAAATCCATCCGCATCATCATCACAAACCTGTAATGGTGTCACTGAACTTAATACAGGTAAGCCGTTGACCACTAAATCGAAACTTGTCGTGTCATAACAACTTGGCTCTAGAGGATCTTCTACTCTAGCATAAATGGTCTCTAAATTTGGAATAATATTAGTATAATTGGTTGGTAATTTTGCTAAGTTAGCATCAGCATCTGCTTGACTACCATGGAAAGTGACTGTAAATACCCCTGGATTTTGAGCCCCTAATATAACAGGCTCTTGATTGCTTAAATCAAATGTTGCAATGCCATCATTTGAAATATCATCACAAACCACCATATCCATAACTGGATTAGCTGCTGCTGCTGTATTAACTACTAAATTAAATAAGGGTGTTGCAGAGGCATTATAACAGTTACTATCACCCACACTCTCTACACGTACATAAATCGGTTCTGGGTTATTGACATTGGTGTATAAATTTGGTAATGCTCCTTCATCTGAATCGGCATCAGCAAAACTTAAATGGTAACTCACTGCAAAATCGGTAGAGGATTGTGTGCCTAATATCCCTAAATCTTGACTACTTAAATCAAACTCCGCAAAACCATCATTGCTTGCATCATCACATAACTCTATATCTGAAACTGTATTGATCGTCGGTTGGCCGAGAGCTGCAATAGAAAAAGACGTCGTATCAAAACATTCTTGAGTACTATCTCCTATACGCGCCCATAATATTTGCGGGTTGCTTACATTAGTATATGTCGTTGATAAAGCACCAATATTATCAATTGCATCTTGTTCTGTAAGGTGATAAGTAATTATAAAATCACTAGTATTTTGACCATCTAGAATATCATCATCATTTTCAGATAGGTCAAAATCTGCAACTCCATCATTATCACATATAAACAAATCATTCGCTGGATTAGCAGTAGGACTTGGTATAAACTCAACCAAAACAGAATCAGAAGATTGACAAATACCTGTAAATATTACATCAACAGAGTATATCCCTGGATCTGTAACAGTAAGTGTAGAGCCTGTTTCACCAGCAATTTCAACTCTATTGTCTGGCATTGACGGATCAGCAGCATAATACCATGTATGATCTGCTAAAGGTACTGCTGTATCTAAAGTAATCGTTGATCCACCACATTCTGCTGTCCCTTGAGCAATTGTAATATCATCACCTAAGTCACCACCTAAGTCAAAACTACCAGCTCTAAGAAATACACCTGAATCATAGTTGTTATCTCTATCATCTGCAATAACTAATTTTATCGTATAGTTTTCACCAGGAATAACTGCAGATTGCGCTGTAAAAACTACTGTTCTTCCATCAAATGCAATTGGAGGTTGGTTGTTTGGTGTATAAGCACCAAAATATTGTTCATTAGCACCACCACAAGCTGCTCCATTGTCTGGATGAATGTTTGTAACTAAAATTGGTGTTGTTGTTCCGGGAATAACGGCCAAATTTGTAGTATTTCCTGCAGAATCCGTTAGTAAAAAGGCAAACGCATCAGAAAAAGTACATTCAAACCCTCCCATGTCATACTCTTCAGATGCCATTAAAAATTCAAAACTTATGTTATCTGCAAGCGGAGTAAAATCAAATTGAATAAAAGTAGCATTATGAGAATCTACCCCTAAATATGTATTTAAATCGTTATCGCCAGGCCACGTATTAGTTCCATCTCCTAATATCCCATTATCATTAGGCCCTCTCGCTCTACTAGCATCTCCGGTGGTTAAAAGTATTCCTTCTTCAAATGGAAAGCTTTGTCCGCTACTAGAAAAATAACCAATTCCATTAGGTTCTAAAGTGCTAAAATTTGTTCCTGTTGAAGCAATAATATTAGACACTGAAGCACAAGGACTATTTACCAATACATCTTCAATTAATTGTTCAGGTGTAAATGTATCTTGATCCACAACGACATCATCACCTAAAACAAAAACCGTAATTGCTGTGGTAGCTGAACATCCCTGAGGGTTTTCATCCGTTACCGTTAATTCTACAGCATAAGTGCCACTCGTAGCAAACGTATTAGAAACATTAGTCCCTATTGCCGTATTTCCATCTCCAAAATCCCAATTATAAGTAGCATTTGTTCCATCATCAGAAAATGTAGCACTACCTGAGAAATCAACAGTCTCACCTGGTAATATTGATATAACACCAGAGTTATTTGGAGCAGGTGTTGTACTATCTATAGACGGGAATATAAGTTGACAGGCCGTAGCACATAAAATATCCGCTTCCCAGCCATTAAGGTTACCACCATCACTCGAAATAAACTCTACGGTTAGACAACCTGAAGTATTTGCGTCTGATGCAGATATCATACCAGGACTATTTGTACCTGAAAAAGTACCTAATAAAGTAGCTGAAGTATCATCACCATCATAAATATTCATGACATCAGGCTGAAGTCCTAATTGTGTTGTAAAAAATGTGAAATTTAAAATGATGAACTCATCTGTGTTTTGAGGACAAATAGTAGTCACCAAATTTTCATCATTACTGTAGTTAGCGAATTCGCCACCAGAATCATAAAACTTATCTGGTGCACAACGTGTAAACGTACCATTTTGCATCAAAAGGTCTTGCGAGAAACAAATTGTAGTCATTAAGAATGCTACAAAACAGAATATTTTTTTCATGTTTAGCTTTTCCAAAATAACCCAAATAAACACTAGCAAGATATATTTATTTGAAGCAGTTTTTTTATTGAGGACGGAATTTAAACAAATAATGATAACTGACTCAAAAATTCAGTTAAGAAACAATTATTACAGATGAACGTTTCCGATTGATATTTCATATTTTTGCAAAAAAAAGATGTCACAGACTAAAATTTCAATTATACCTACATCTAACGAGACTATTTTGAAATTTGAAGCAGATCGGTTTTTAACCAATCACAATAGCTTTGAATTTAATAATATTGATGATGCAAAGCATTCTCCGTTAGCTCAACAATTATTCTACCTTCCTTTTGTAAAGAAAGTCTATATCGCTACAAATTTTATAGCTATTGAACGTTATAATATTGTAGAATGGAAAGATGTACAAAATGAAGTTGCAGCACAAATCGAAGATTATTTATCTAATGATGGAGTTGTAGTTACAGAAGAAGCTATTAAACCAAAAGCTGCAGTAACTGTATATGCTGAAAGTACTCCAAATCCTAGTGTCTTAAAATTTGTTTGCAATAAAGTCTTGGTACCTAGTTTATATGAATTCACTTCTATTGAAGAAGCAAAACCATCACCTCTTGCCACAGCTTTATTCCAATTTCCATTTATAAAAAACATATTTATAGAAAAGAATTTTATTTCGATTACTAAGTTTGATATTATTGAATGGGAAGATATTACACTTCAACTAAGAGAGTTTTTAAAATCATATATAGAGGATGGTAAAACTATATTGAATGATGATGCACCACAGAAACTAAATAAAACTGAAGAAGCTATTGAGCAAAAATTTGAAGCTTTAGATGATACCTCCAAAAATATTGTAAACATTTTAGAGGAATATATTAAACCAGCTGTAGAAAGTGATGGTGGTAATATAGAATTTAAGTCTTATGATGCTAATACAAAAAAAGTCGAAGTTTTATTACAAGGAGCATGTAGTGGTTGTCCATCTTCAACATTTACTTTAAAAAACGGTATTGAAAATATGCTAAAGGAAATGCTAAATGATAACGCAATTACAGTTAATGCTATTAATGGTTAAATTGTTTAAGTTATTGAGTGACTTTTTTTAATTTTAAGTTTCTTAAATATATTAACCTTATAAAAACAAAATAAAATGGCAGTATTAAAAGTAATCGAAGTATTATCTAACTCAGATAAAAGTTGGGAAGATGCAACAAAAAAAGCTGTAAAAGAAGCTTCAAAAACAGTTAAAAATATTCGTTCTGTATATGTACAAGATCAAAGTGCAATTGTAAAAGGAGATGATGTTACTGAATTTAGAGTAAACCTTAAGTTAACCTTTGAAGTTAGATAATAAGCTAATTAACTAAACATATAGCTCGACTTTAAAGGTCGAGTTTTTTATTAAACTAATTTAATTAAACTAACATGGATACACAAAAATGGATCGATAAAGGCTATGACTTAATCGTAGAGTTTGGCCCAAAATTAATTGCTGCGATAGCGATATGGGTTATTGGTAGCTGGATTATTAAAATGATTCTAAAAGGAGTAAAAAAGACCTTAAACAGAGGAGATTATGATGAGAGCTTAAAGAAGTTTCTATTAAATTTAGTAAGCTGGATTTTAAAAATTATTTTAATAGTTGTTGTTCTAGGCACTGTTGGTGTTGAAACAACATCTTTCGCAGCAATATTAGCAGCAGCTGGTTTAGCCATTGGTATGGCTTTGCAAGGCTCTCTAGGTAATTTTGCAGGAGGTGTTTTAATAATGATATTTAAGCCAATAAAAATTGGGGATTTAATAGAAGCGCAAGGAGAACTTGGTGTTGTAAAAGAAATAGAAATTTTTACAACCAAGCTTTTAACTCCTACAAATAAAGAAGTAATTATTCCAAATGGTGCTTTATCTAACGGAAATATCACAAATTACAGTACCGAAGGAAAACTTAGAGTTGATCTCACATTTGGTGTTGGGTATGATTCTGATATCAAACAAACTAAAGAAGTATTAATGAACGTGTTAACTTCTAACCCAAAGGTTCTTCAAGATCCTGCGCCAACTGTAAACGTTTCAGAATTAGCTGATAGTTCTGTAAACTTTGCTGTGAGACCATGGTGTACAGTTGCAGATTATTGGGATGTCTATTTTGAAACGCATGAAAATGCTAAAGAAGCTCTTGATGCTGCTGGTATAGAAATTCCTTATCCACATGCAGTTGAGATACAAAAAGAAGGCTAATTCTTCTTTTTTAAAGCAACAAAGTCTTTTAAATAATAAGGCTCAAAATAAGCGACATCCTCGGTGTCGCTTTTTTTGTACTTTATTTCTGCTAAGGTTGCCATTTCTTTTGCAGAAGGCAATTTACTATCAATAAAAATAGCATTAGAATGCTGAATTAGGCTTTTCGTTTTTTCAACACCATTACCTATAAAATAAACTTTATCGGTTTTAAGAAGATCACTGTAGCTATCCTCAGTTAAGATTTCTGCTTTAATCTCTCTATGCAACTCAAATTTAGAATTATAGATTGCCGAATAGACCTCCATACGACGTGCATCTAACATTGGTACAATAAAGCCTTCTTCAATCTTTACTTGATGTGCCAAACTTTCTAAAGTTGAAATAGCTATTAATGGTTTATTTAAAGCAAAACATAGACCTTTGGCTGATGATACACCAATACGTAAACCCGTGTAAGAACCAGGCCCTTTGCTTACAGCTACAGCGTTAACCTCTGATAGTTTTATTTGTGAATGTTTAAAGACTTCATCAATAAATAGATGTAAGGTTTCTGCATGAGAATACCCTAAACTATTATCTTCTCTTAAAACTAAAGTCTCTCCATCTTTAGACAGAGAGACTGAACAATTTGTAGTTGCTGTTTCTATATTTAGCACTAATGCCATTAGTATATATGTATTAGACTATTACTCTTCTTTCTCTTCCGATTTCGAAGATGTTGTCTTTTTATTTTTTTCTTCAATAAGATCACCTGGCTTAAGTGTTTTAGACACCATATTGTAAGGACCCGTAATTATTTTATCTTCTTTAGTTAAACCTTCAACAATTTCAATATTAGTATCGTCTTGAATTCCAGTTTTCACAACTTTTAATTTTGCCTTGCCATTAACATTCACAAAGACACATTCGAATTTTTCTTCTTCTTTAGACGAGTTCCCCTCTTCTTCAAATTCAGATTTTTTACCATAAGCTTTTTTAGTTGAGCTTGTATCAGTTTTAATTACAATTGCACTAATAGGGACCGAAATTGCATTTTTTCGTGTTTTAGTGATAATATCAACTGTAGCTGTCATACCTGGTCTAAATGGCGAATATGTTTCAGGTTTACCTTCAGTTAAATCTTTATAAGATTCTTCTAAAATTCTAACTTTAACCTTAAAATTTGTTACTTGGTCAGCAGCTAGATTTCCTGCTGCAGAATTTGCAATTTCTGTAACTATTCCTTTAAACTCCTTCTTTAAATAAGCATCTACTTCAACAATTGTAGAATCTCCAATACCTACTTTTACAATATCATTTTCATTTACATCAACCTCAACTTCCATATTGTTTAGGTTTGCAACACGTAAAATTTCTGTACCAGCCATTTGCTGAGTACCAACAACACGTTCGCCCAACTCTACACTTAATAGTGAAATTGTACCACTCATTGGTGCATATATGGTTGTTCTATTTAAATTATCTTTTGCTTCATTTACTGTAGCTGCAGCACTTTGCACACTATAATATGCTGAGCTCTTTCCTGCTTCAGCAGTTTCGTATGAAGCAATAGCTCTGTCCCAATCTGCTTTAGAAATAACTCCTTTATCAAAAAGTGCTTTACTTCTATCGTAATCTGCTTTAGCTTGTTTTAGATTAGCTTCTGCTTGCTCTAAGCCTGCTCTAACATTTTGATAAGAAGCTTGTGAACGACTTACAGCTGACTGAATTAAATCTGGATTTACTCTTACTAATAAGTCACCTTTTTTAACTTCTTGGCCTTCTTTAAAAGGTAATTCTAAAATTTCCCCTGAAACTTCAGAAGATATTTTCACTTCTACTTCTGGCTGAATTTTCCCTGTTGCAGATACTGTTTCTACAATATCTTGTAAGGCAACTTCTTTAACAGTTACTTCTTTGAAGTTTCCTTTTTTACCGAATAACCCCATAGACTTGCCTGCCACTAAAGCAATAAGTGCAATAACTACGATTACTAAAATAATTTTTACTGTTTTACTCATAATTAAAACTTTAATTCTGTTGCTGGTATTCCAAAATATAACTCTAAAACCTTTAACTTAAATATATAGTCATATTTAGCACGATTCAAATCAATTTTCGCATTATCAAATCTTAATTTTGATTGGCTAAAATCAAATGCGTTAGTTAAACCTACATCGTAGCGTTCTTTAGCATAATCGTACGCTAGTTCTTGTGATTCTAAAGCTAATTCAGCCGCTTCGTAAGATTTTAATGCACCTTTAGCATCAACATAAGCTTGGTAGACCGTTGACTCTAAATCTAACTCTGCCTGTTCTAATTGAAATTTAGAACGCTCTAAGTTAATCTTATTTCTTTGGATATTACCTCTAGTGTTAAATCCATTTAAAATTGGAATATTTAAATTAAGTCCATAACCAATACCATCGTTTTGGTATAACTGATCCCCAAATGGAGCTGCAGAAACTTCTACAGGAAAGGTGTTGGGGAATTCGCTAATCACAGCCTGACCAGTACCTTGTACTGTACCAATTTGCTGAGTTATAGTTGGGTTATTAGGATCTACTTGTTGGATAAAAGATGGAGTATTAGTATATCTAGTATTATAACCAAAAAATGCCGATAATGTTGGTAAATTTGCTCCTTTAGCAATTTTTAAATCCATCTCTGCTAAATCTACATTTTGTTCTGCAATCTTAATTTCTGATCTATTTTCTTTTGCTGAAGCTATTATTTCTGAAATATCTCTGCTTGCTACACCATCATCAACAATATCATAGCCTTCATCCTCAATATCAAAATTCTCATAATCTTTAATTAATAATAACTGTGCTAAACTAATCAACGAAATCTGAATACTATTTTCAGCATTGATAATAGACTGTTGCTCACTAGCATCAGTTGCTTTAATTTCTAATAAATCTCCTCTTGGTAAAGACCCAGCTTCAACTAATTCTTCTGTTCTCTTAATTTGTTCTTTAGTAACTTCATTTTGAGACTTTAAAACCTCAAGGTTAGCCTTATTAAGAATTACAGCCAAATACCCATTAGCGACAAAAAGTGATATATCGTCTTTCATTTTGTCTAGGTTATACTGACTTGCTAATTTAGAAATCTCTGCACGTTGTACAGACCTAATATTTCTTAAACCATCAAAAAGAGTGTAACCAACATTTATATTTCCACTAGCAGATAAAAATGTAGTTGTTTGTGCATTATTAGTAACTGGGTTAAAACTCAAACCTGTATTTTCAGACACACCAGCTCCAGCATTTAAACTTGGAAGAAAATTACCTTTAGCTGTAAGTATCTCTATATCTGTAGCTTCTAAATTTAGCTCACTTTGCTTTATAGAAATATTATTTTCTAAAGCGTACTGAACACATTCTTTTAGCGTCCATTTTTTATTTTGAGCTTGAGCAAAAACTCCAAATAGAAGTATTGCTATTATGATTGATTTTTTCATCTGTTGTTTCTGTTATTTTTTAATTGACAGATGGAATTCACCATTAAACGTCTCAAAAAATATTAAGATTTGTTTATGGTTCATTTCATGATGTCTATTTGTCTATGTAAATCTTAAAGTGTTACACTAAATGTTAAAATTATTATCTAACTAGTTAGAAATACTTTTTATTTGATTCCATACTTTAATTTTGTCTTCTTTTGTAATACCATTTAGAACTTCTACAAAAATACCATCACTTATCCCTAATTCTAAATCTTTTCTTTCAAATTTTTGATCTCCAACCTCTACTTCTACAAATGGTGCTTTAGTTTTTGGGTCAAATTGTACAAGAGCTTCCTTCACAGTTAGGACACTATCAGCTCTAGCTAAAATAATTGATGCATTGGCACTTAAACCTGCTCTAATAAAAGTACTATCATTTTTCTTTAATGAGCCTTTAATTTCAAATTGAATTGCTCCATTCTCACTTATTCCTTTTGGCGCAATATAATCTAAAACCGCATCAAATTTTTTATTCTCTATAGCACCAACTGTAATTTCTAAAGGTAACTTTTCTTTAATCTTCCCAACTTCAGATTCATCAACTTTTCCTTCAAAAATCATATTGTCTACATTAGCCATAGAAGCTATCGTCGTTCCATCATTAAAATTATTAGCCTCAATAACCTGGTTTCCTTCTTTTACTGGAACATCTAATACCATTCCCGAAACTGTTGCTCTAATTTGTGTTTGCGCTACATTACCCAGCCCTGAAGTCGTACCTGTTTTTATAATATCATAATTTTGGCGTGACTGAGTTACATTAATTCTTGCTTGTTCCACTTGTTGCTTGGCTTGTAAATAGGTGTTATTAACTTGATCAAACTCATTAGCTGCAATAACTCCCTTGTCAAAAAGCTCTTTTTGACGGTCGAAAATAGATTTTTGGGTTTTATAATTAATCTCAGCGGTTTGCAAAGCTGTTCTATTAGAAGCAATATTATTTTTTGCACTCGTAAGTGAAGAAACGTTGGGAACCACTTTAATCTTAGCAATTAAATCTCCTGCTTTAATAACATCTCCTGCCTCAATATATATTTCCTCAATAATCCCAGAAATATTTGGTTTTATTAATATCTCATCCTTAGGTACTATACTTCCTGTAGCGACAGTCTTCTTTATTATAGTTTTAGTAGATGCAATTTCTGTATCATAAACTACTGGATCTTCAGCATTTTTTTGATATAAATAAAATAGAGATCCTCCAAAAAGGACAGCTATAATTATTAAAATAATAATGGTTATTGACTTTTTCATTTTTCTATTCGATTGATTTTGATGATTATCTATTATTCTGTTCTAATGGCATCAACAGGTCTTATTTTAATAGCATTCTGAGCGGGTATAAATCCTGCTAATAAACCAGATACTATCAAGATAGTTAAAGCGATTAATATAACTGTAAGATCAACACTTGGATTTGCAAACATATCAACAGGACCATTAGCATCTAAAAGTGCATTTAAGCCATAAATTGTTAATGAACCTAAAATAATCCCTACCATACCTGATAAGATGGTTAAAAAAATAGACTCTAAAAGTATTTGACCTCTAATAGACCAAGGAGAAGCACCTAAAGCTCTACGAATACCAATTTCTTTGGTACGCTCCTTAACAACAATGAGCATTATATTACTAATTCCAATTATTCCTGACAATAGTACAAGTATTCCCACTACATAGGCTACTAAGCGTAGCGCTGTAAATAGTCCTTCAATTTTACTGAACTCCTTATACACATCCCAATGTCCTATAGCACGCTTATCATCTGGATGGATTTTGTGTCGCTCTCTGATAACATCAAAAATTTGTTCTTTCAAACCCGTAATAGGCACATTATCCTCTGCGGTTATCATCATCCATCCTACTATATCACCCATATTAAAAGCTTGAGAAAATGATGTAAAGGGTACAAAAATTTGTTTTTGACCTTCTTCAGCATCACCACCAGTTTGCTTCGTTTTATATACGCCTATGACTGAAAAGTTAACTCCATTAATCTTAATATAAGTTCCTAAAATTTCTTCGTCAACATCATACAGCTCTTTAGCAACTGAAAGACCTATAACTGCAACTTTACGTTTCTCATTTATGTCATTATAATTAATAAACCTACCTTGAGTAATATCCATTGGTTGTTGTATTATAACTTCTGGATAATCACCATAAACATTAAATGCTCCTGTTTTTAAGCCTCTAACTACGTTATTTGCTCCACCCCAACCGCCAAGTTGGTTTCTTGGTGATACAATTTTTAGGTTACGAACATTGTCTTTGATCGCTGCTATATCATCTAACTTATAGTTATATCTCCTTCCTTTTGGCAAACCTTTGTAGGGTTTAGAAATGGTTTGAGTCCACATATTCATGGTGTTAGTTGCTCTACCACCAAAGTCTAATTTTACACCATTCTCTAGACCTTTCCCAGCTGCTAAAAGCACAATAAGAATAAATATTCCCCAGAACACACCAAAAGCAGTCAATATGGTTCTAAACATATTGCTTGTTAAAGCTTCTAATATTTCGTTCCAACGATCTCTATTAAACATCTTATTCGTCTCTTAAAGCTACAATAGGTTTTATTTTAGCTGCTCGCCATGCAGGAAAAAACCCGGCTAATGCTCCCGCAAAAATGAGTATAATCACTGTTGATAAAGCCACATTAAAATTAACTGAAGGGTCAATAACATATGGGATATCTAAACTGGGACCAAAAATCTCTAAAAGCCCCATACTAACAATCAAACCAGAAAAACCAGCAATAGCTGTTACAAAAATTGCCTCATGCAAAATCATCCCAATGATTGACCATGGTTGGGCGCCTATTGCTTTTCTTATTCCTATTTCTCTTGTACGCTCTTTAACGATAATGAGCATTATATTACTTACTCCCACTACTCCTGCTATAATTGTACATATACCAACAAACCAGAAAAAGAAATTAATATTACCTATGAGACCGAAATAACGCTTAGCTTCTTCTAAAGTATTAAAGGTATCTATAGCACTCATATCATCTGGTGCCACAGTGTGAACTTGTTTAAGGTATTGTTGCATTTCTTCAATGAATTGCTGAGATGCTGCAAGTGTTTCATCAAAAGTCGCTTTAGGCTTAAGTGTAAAATATAAATTTCTAATTCTATTACCACCATTAAACACGCGTTGCGCTGTACTCATTGGAGTAAAGATTCTGCTTTCTTCTCTATCTCCACCTGGATCAGAATAGACTCCAACAACCTTAAAGTTTATTCCATTTATTTCAATTTGCTGATTAATAGGATCTTCATCACCCTTAAAAATCTCTTCTTTGATTTTATTACCAATAATAACAACCTTCTCTATATTTTCTTGGTCTTTATAGTTAAGGTATCTCCCTTGAGACATACTGGCATTTTCTATAAATTGATAATCTGGAAATACACCTTCTATACGGTAGCTTCCTGATTCTGTCTTATAATTTACAACACCTTGCCATAAACGGTAAACAGACGATTTATATTCCAGTTCATCTTCGTATTTTTTTGTTAGGTACTCATAATTCTCATTCTCCATTTGAATATATCTCCCAGGATTTAATCCTTTATATTCTTTTGAAGTAACTTGCGTCCAAACACCTATTCTATTTGAAGCATCTTCTTCAAATTCTTTTTTTATACCATTAGTCATACCTTCCCCAAATCCTAGAAGAATAACCAAAATGAATATACCAGATGCAACAGAAAGACCTGTTAAAAAGGTACGTAATTTGTTCTTACTTAAAGTCTCAAATATTTCTTGCCAACGCTCTATATTAAACATACTGAGAAGCTTTTACCTGTTCTACTTTGGTATCATCTATTACCAAACCATCTTTAAGATTGACAATACGTTTTGTCATCTGAGCAATATCATGCTCGTGAGTTACAACTAAAATGGTTTTACCTTCGTCATTAATTCCTTGAATTAATTCCATCACTTCATAAGATGTCTTTGTATCTAAAGCACCTGTTGGCTCATCAGCTAGTAATACTTTAGGATCACTTGCTAAAGCTCTGGCGATAGCCACACGTTGTTTCTGACCGCCAGATAATTCACTTGGTAAATGATGTGACCAATCTGCTAAACCTACTTTCTCTAAATAATGCATCGCTCTTTCATTACGTTCATTTCGTTTCACACCTTTATAATATAAAGGCATTGCGACATTATCTAAAGCGCTTTTATAGGTAATAAGGTTAAATGACTGAAATATAAATCCAAGAAATTCATTTCTATATTTCGCAGCAATTTTTTCGTTCAGATTTTTGATAGGCACATTATCAAGAATATATTCTCCCTGGTCTGCTTCATCGAGCATACCCAAAATATTAAGTAAAGTAGATTTTCCTGATCCTGAAGACCCCATGATAGACACCAATTCACCTTCTTTTACATCAAAGTTAATACCTTTTAAGACATGAAGGGAATTGCTTCCCATATGGTAAGATTTGTGTAAATCTTTTATCTGAATCATATTGTTGTTGGTTAGCGAGTGCAATTTTAAGGAAATTCGAAGGTTTTTTATGCCAACAAATTGTTAATACCCATAAACGGGTATCTTTAAGACTCTCTGATTATAAAAATGTTACAGAGTCTAGCTTGTTTTTTTAGACTTTTGCGATTTATTATAAGTTCTGTATGTAAAATAGGCTATTACAGCTACCAAAATATATGGTACAGCCATTAAAAAAACGATACCATCATTTATACCCTCAGCTGCAGATTGATCTTCTCCACTCTCTAAAACAGCTCTACACATAGCACATTGAGCATTTGCTCTAATAAAAAAGAACATAAAAAAGATAAAAAAGACAACTTTGCGTTTCATACCTAGACGTAATAAGGTGATATCATTAGATATACAACAACTCCTGTTATAGCAACATACAGCCATAATGGAAATGTAATTTTCGCTATTTTTTTATGACGCTCTATATTATTAGTAATTGCTCTTACATAAGTAATGAGAACAAAAGGTATTATAACAATTGACAATATTATATGTGTAATTAAAATAAAATAGTAGATGTATTTTATATTGCCTTGACCACCAAATTTTGTAGAATCACTCGTCATGTGATAAGCAATATACATCAATAAAAAAGCTACTGATAATAGTATAGCAAACTTCATTAAACGTTCATGTAATTTTCTGTTTTTGTTTTTTATAGCAACAACAGCAACTATTAACACCAATGCTGTAAGTCCATTTATAGATGCATAAATTGGTGGTAAAAAAGTTAAAGGTTCTACATCAAAACCTAAACTTCTTAAATTCACACCAAATAAAGCTGCTACTGCCAACGGAATTATAATTGAAAGTGCAACAATCCACTTGTTATATTTCTTTTCTTTTTCTTTATCAATTGTATTCATATGGTAATCAATTAGATTTAGATTCTTTGCTATGTTCAGAATAACAAAATCTATTCTTTTAATAATTTAGCAATGTCTTCTTTTAAAATAGTAATTTCTTGCGGAATACCATCTTCATCCACACCAACAGCTTCTGATATTAAGCCGTTATAAAATATGAGAGGATTACCATAATCATCTTTTCTAGAGCGAATAAAACCTTCTTTATCTATTAGGGCAAAATTACCCGAATGTTCAAAACCTCCCTCAACTGTAGTATCTTTAGCTGTATATAAATTAAAGCCTTCATTGGCTAATTTGTAAATGGCAGATTCATCTCCTGTCATTAAGTGCCAATTAGGATTAACTATACCATATTTTTGGGCATAGTTTTTTAAAACTTCTGGTGTATCAATATCTGGTGTTATAGAAAATGACGCAACTCCAAAGTTTTCAAAATCCTTAAATTGGTTTTGTACTTCTACCAAATTTCGATTCATTATAGGGCAAATGGTTGGACATGTTGTAAAAAAGAACTCCACCACATAGACTTTCCCTAAATAGTCTTTATTAGTAACTATTCGCCCCTCTTGATTTGTGAAGCTAAATTCAGGAACCTTTTTGGGTTTACCGTTTATCTCTAAATATGCTAAATCACTTTTATTTTTATTTTCTGAACTGTTAGTAGAAACATCTTCACTTCTGCTTTCGTCTCTAGTTATATCATCTTGATTTATGCGATCTATTATTTTAGGAATAAAAATAATACCGAAAACCAAAATAATAAATGCGATACCTACGTAAGAATAATTTGTTTTTTTACTCATTGGTCTGTTTTAAATCTTTTTCTCTTCTGGTGTTAGAATCTTTAAATTCACCTTTTCGTTTTTGACGATATTCTGTAAAAAGAATTCGCATATCATCGCTCATCATGTTTTTTATTTCTGCAACTTCAATAGTATTATATGAGTAGACTCTAAACTCAGGTTTATTGGCTTCAACCTCCTTTTCATCTCTACCATCAATTCGTCCACGTTGGCTTAAATCTTTATCTATGATAAATACATTTTCTGTTGACAAATCTTCTTTTAGACTTCCGTGAGATTTCAAACTGTTATAAAGCATTTTTATTTCTCCTTCGGTACCAAACGCATAATGCCAAAACTTTAAATCTTCGTAGGTATTAACTTCTTTTTTAAGTTCTTTCACTTCATTTTCAGTTCCCTCAGGGACAACAATTACTATCTGAAATTTCTTAAACCCTTTAAACTTATCATATACCAATTCTTTTAAGTTTAAAGCGGCGATAGATTTCTGCAATGGACTATTACCTAAGAAACCTAAAACTGTAATATGATCTTTTAAAACAATAGTGTCTGTTCTATCAGTATAAAAACCTTCAATATCGAAGACGGATTCATTTACGATATTTAAAGGCTCGTAATTATGAGTTGCAGGATATAACATTAGTAAAAAAGCAACGGGTAAAAAGAATAAAATGCCTAGAACTATATAACGCTTTGTATTACTTGTTTTCATGTGTTTATATTCATTGTTTTTCAATGGTCACATGGAACATCCTTGTAAATATTTCCTAAAAATACCAAGTTTCTAGTTATGGATGTTTCATAATGCAAAAATAAAAAAGGTGGTTTAAAAAAACCACCTTTTGATATCATTTAACTCAATGTTTTGAGTTTAAAAATCTCTTTTTATTAGCGGATCATTGGTAAAGTATATATCATAAACATATCCACCTTCTTGTAATAAGATAAACATTAAATAACAAATAAGAAAAACGGTTGTCCATACAACCATACGTCTTAGTGCTTTCGTCTCATCTCTCATGTGCATAAAATCCCAAGTAATATAATAAGCTTTTACTATGGTAAGAATGATGAAGATCCAATTTAATACTTTTAATCCTAAAAAAGAAGCTACAAAGAAATCAGGTAATTCGGCTTTGTAAATACCTAAACCAACTTCTATAGCAGTTATCAAAGTTAAAAATGCTAAAACTCCCCAAATTTTTTGTGTGTTAGACTTAAATTTCCAAAGCCCTCTAAATATTTCTAATTTATGTTCGTGTGCCATAACTTAATCTTATATTTCTTTTAAACTAGGTAGAAGAATGTAAATACAAATACCCATACTAAATCGACAAAGTGCCAATATAAACCAACTTTTTCTACCATTTCGTAGCTTCCTCTTCGCTCATAAGTTCCAAGAATAACATTAAAGAAAATGATAATATTAATTACTACACCAGAGAATACGTGGAATCCATGGAATCCCGTAATAAAGAAGAAAAAATCTGCAAATAACGATGTTCCATATTCATTAACATGCAGGTTAGCGCCTTTAACAACTAGCTTACCATTGTCTTTTATTTGTTGTAATGATTCTGCTCTAGACAATACTGTTTTTTCACCTTCTTCATTTATGATTTGAGTTCTTACTCTGATATTATCATTAGCAGCTAAACCAGTATAAATTTCATTAACCGAATAAGGAGGTAAAGAACCTTCCGTTACAAACCAAAGACCATTTTTACGTTCGTGTTGCGCTCTATCACCTTTTTGAGCTACAGCAAAATCATCTATAGATATACGTTTAAACTTTTCTTCACCATCTACAGTAACATACTCACCAAACTGAAGAATATTACCCCCTTTCGTTTGTACAGCACCATAATCTCCTTGAATAAAAGTTGCCCATTCCCAAGCCTGTGAACCTACGAAAATTGCACCACCAATAATAGTTAAGAACATGTAGAATGTCACTTTTGCTTTATTCATATGATGACCTGCATCAACGGCTAATACCATTGTTACAGATGACATAATAAGAATAAATGTCATAAATGCTACATAAATCATTGGTAGCTCTTGACCATGTAAAAACGGTACGTGCGTAAACACCTCATCGGCAATTGGCCATTCTTTTATAAACTTGAATCTTGAAAAACCATAAGCTGCCAAGAAGCCTGAAAATGTTAATGCATCAGATACAATGAAGAACCACATCATCATCTTTCCGTAACTTGCATTAAGAGGTTTATTGCCTCCTCCCCAAGTTTTTCCTTCTGTACCAGTACTTTCTACTGTAGAATCCATAGAATTTATTTAAATTTTAAGATTGGACAAAAATAATCAAATTATATATCTAAAAAAATATAAAAACAAAAAGAGCACAAGCCAAAGTACATCTACAAAATGCCAGAAATTAGCTGCGAGTTCAAAACCCAACATATTGTTGGAGTTATACTTTTGTTTAAAATGATTATAAATTACAACAACTATACATATTAACCCAGCAATAACGTGAGCTATGTGGACAATTGCTATTAAATATATAAATGATATAGTAACATTACTGGTTGGTCCTGTAAAATTATAACCTGCTTCAATAATTTGACCAAAGCCTGCAAACTGATTGTAAATAAATGCAATACCTAGCACCAAAGTAACTATTAACCAAATGGTAACCATTTGCCTGTTATCTTGCTTAAGTGCTCGCTTTGCCAATATAAATGTTAAACTACTCACTAAAATTAGAACTACACTTATTAAGAAAGCATCTGGTAACTGAAAATCATTTAACCAATCCTCACGTTTTCTACTTACTATAAAAGCACTAATTAAACCAGCAAAAGACATTAGTAGTGAACCGATACCAAACCATAGCATCATCTTTTTAGACCGCGCTCTTTTCTCTTCTTGTGTTCCTTCTGTTAAATCCATTTATCTTAAAAATTTATCTGCAACATATATAATCTGCAACATTGTAATATAAAATACACTAGACAACATTAATTGCTTAGCCACTTTCACAGTACGTTCTTTAAATAATTTAAAGGCATAAAATAGCATCACCATTCCTAGTATAAACACCAAAATAGAACCAACTATAGAGAGTTTTAAATCACCTGTAAATCCAAATACAGGAATTATAGACGCTATAATTGTCCATACACTATACATAATAATCTGTACTGCTGTACCTTTATCTGGTTTACCAGTCGGTAACATAAAGAAGCCTCCTTTTTTATAGTCTTCAAATAAAAACCAACCAATAGACCAAAAATGTGGAAACTGCCAAAAAAACTGAATCGCAAATAAGGTTCCTGGTTCTATTCCAAAATCATTTCGCGCAGCCACCCAACCTAACATAAAAGGAATTGCTCCAGGTAATGCCCCAACAAAAACAGCTAGTGATGTTTTAGTTTTTAGTGGCGTATAAACACTTGTATATAAAAATATGGAAATAGCACCATACATTGCAGTCTTAGGGTTAATAACGTATAATGTTATTACTCCTAAAATCGTAAATGTCGTCGCTATAACAAATGCTGTATTTACAGTCATTCGGCCTGCCGGTATGGGTCTATTTTTAGTCCGATCCATTAATGCATCTAAATCGCGCTCTATAATTTGATTATAAGCATTTGAAGCACCAACCATAAAATAGCCACCAATAACCAATAATAGAAGTGTTGTAAAGTTGATAGTTTCTGCACCTAGAAGATAGCCAGCAATAGATGAAAACACAACGCTTATGGATAAACCCATTTTGGTAATTTCCTTAAAATCTGTTATCACAGAAGCTGTTGATACCGAAGATTTTGTACTGCTCAAAAGTGTTCTTTTTAGTTCTATTCTTTGCGAGTGCAAAGATAGTTTGAAATTTAATTATGAGCAACGTAAAACTCTAGTTTTAATTATTCCCTATTTACTAATGTAAGTTTATGTATTTTTATAAGACTTAAAGCACTTAATAATACATTATGAAAACGCTAAAACACCTCTCAATTCTTTTAATTTTTATCACAGCAACCGTAAATGCACAAGGTCGTTTTGACAATGTTGAAATTAAAACCACTAAACTATCTGAGCATACTTATATGCTTGAAGGAGCTGGTGGAAACATTGGTGTTTCCGTTGGAGAGGATGGAGTCTTTGTGATTGATGACCAGTTTGCTCCCCTTTCTAAAAAAATCCTAACAGCTATAAAAGAGTTAAGCGATATGCCTTTAAAGTTTTTAGTAAATACACATTATCATGGCGATCATACAGGTGGAAATGAAAATATGACTGAAGCTGGTGCTACTATAATTGCTCACGATAATGTAAAGAAACGTTTAGAAGCTAAACAACGTGATGGCAGTTTTAAACCTAAAGAGGCTTTGCCTGTTATTACTTTTAATGATAAACTTAATATCACTATCAATGATGAAAGTGTTGCCGTGTTTCATGTAGAACATGCACATACTGATGGTGATGCTATATTATACTTTACAGAAAGTAATGTTTTACATACTGGCGACACTTATTTTAATGGTCGTTATCCATATATAGATTTAAATTCGGGAGGAAGTGTCAACGGTTATATAGAAGCAGCAAAACGTGGTTTAATGGTTATTGATGATGAGACAAAAATTATTCCAGGTCATGGAAAGGTATCTAATAAAGAAGAATACAAAGGCTTTTTAACAATGCTTGAAGCCTTGAGAACTAATATTCAAAAAGCCATTGGCGATGGTAAAACTGAAGATGAAGTAAAGGCAGACTCAAGTCTAACAAAAACCTATGATGATTTAGGTTATGGCTCTGGTTTTATAAATAGTGAGCGGATTAGATTGACGTTTTACAAGAGTTTGAAGGCAACTAAATCCTAAAAATCATTATACCAATTAAACAGGTCTGTTCTAACACCAATGCTAAACCATAGTGTATTAGATCTCATGGTTGAAGGTGTTATCGCTTCAGGGTTAAAATCTCTATAAATAATATTTGTAAACACTTTTAAATTAGTGGCTGGATTTAGCAAATAACCAGCTTGCAATTCAGTCATAAAACTACTGGTTTTATTTCCTTGACCTATTTTGATCCCTGTATCAGCAACTCTAAAATCCTCGTCTCCATATATATTACCGCCATAGTTATTACTATCTTCATCTGTATTGAAGTCAAAACCCCGTTGACCAATTATAAATTTAGCATCTGTAAACCAACGCTTGTAATTATAGCGACCAATTAATACCAGTTCTCTAAAATTTGCTCCCCAAAGATGCGCCATTGGCTGATTGTTATGCGCATAATTTAATACGATTGTATTGTGGGCGTATGTATAAGGTCTCACTTGATTATATTCGGCTTGTAGCAATAAGTTATCTAAATTAAATGCATTAAAATATTTAGCCCCTAATTGAAAGCCTAATTTGTTTTTCCAACTTTTTTCTCCTCCAGTAATATCACTAACAGAAAACTCATCTATTAAAAATTGACCATATAGATTCACCTTATTATTCCACTTATACTTTCCTGACAAACCTAAAATAGCATTTCCGTTGCCTTGACCTGTTTGAAACTCAATAGCTCTAAAAAATATGATTGGATTTAAGTAGTTAAGATCAAAACCTCTATCATTAGAGTTTTGCCACATTACAGACTCAAATAAACCTAAGTTAAAACGTTTAGACACATTCCAACTGAGATAGTGATTCGCCATGTATTTTGTTCTAAATGTTTTATCCTCTATAACTTCTTCTCTAACATCTCTTAAAGACATCCAAGTGCTCGTATATTTTATTTTCCAAAACTCTATATTGGTTTTAAAAAATGGATAAGGACTTGCTACATCACTTTGTAATAAAGAACGATATCCATCACCTATAAAGTTTTTACCATGACCAAACTGAATGTTGAAAAATTTTGAAGGTGTATATGACAGATAAGCTTCAGCAACTGGATAATCATACGAATTGTCTTTAAATCGTTTAGCAATACCACGGCCTGGAATTAAAGCAGGATCTGGCCCAGATGCCCTTATACTTTCTGCATGTTGATTAAAGTAATCCGCAAATCGTCCTTGACTTTCGTAAATTGAAGTTGATAAGTTAAAATGTTTTCCTAAACCAGCTTGAATAAAAACACCTCTTGTGTTATTCCATGTAGAACTAAATTCTGCCTCTCCATCTTTACCTACTTGTAAATCTAAAATAGGATCTACGGTAAACCAATAATCTTTGCCTTGTACACTTACCAAATGCTCATTGTATAACTTTCTACCCAGCCAAGAATCCGTATCCTTTGCTAAGCTCTCCTTTTCTGCTTTTATATCGTAATATTTTGCAACATCACTATACACAAATGGTTTTGCTGCGGTATGACTATTAGTCCCAATGGCATTCATTTCATCATCAAAACGTGCATAATACGAATGGGAAAAAGGAATATTCAATTCGCTACTATACTCTAATTTTTCATAAGGTCTTAACGCGTCGTCAACCAAATCATATTCATTAGATAATGTAGCATTGAGATTCTCCTTACTATTTCTATCTAGTGCTACTTCTACAACTTCATCTGATTTTCTAACTGGTTCTGTTAATGGTATCGCTATACTGATACTGTATTGCACAAATGTTGGGTTTCCGTTATAAGTAGCAGGTTTAATTTTTGGTAATAATCCAAAGACACGTTTACTTTCTTCTTTTAATTCATCGTAAATAGCATCTGTATAGATGACCTTAAACTCACCATTTTTATTGACTTCAAATAAAATTTGAACATCACCTTTATAAGACTCATCAGTAACTATTTTTGGTACATTAAAATTTTTATAGATGAACGTATTTAAGGTATAATTGAAACACGATTTTAATTCGTCAACTGCTTCTGATTCGCATTCATTAAACACAGGTGGTTTTTCATAAGTAATAGGTGTTTGAGCAAAACCTAATAGCGACATTGAGAGAATAGCAAAAAGCAAAATACGCTTCATAGAAGAAAATGGATTTTTAACGAGTGAAAGATACTTATTTTTTAGAAACCCTAAGCCCAAATTTCTGCATTAAAAAAACCGTTATTGGGATAATAACGGCTTATATTTTCTTGAAGATTATTAATTAATCTCTAGCATCATATATAATTGGTAATGTATAGATAACTCCAACAGGAACATTACGCTGTAAACCTGGTTTCATTTTTGGTATTTTTTTAATCACACGATTGGCCTCTTTTTCTAAAGCATGATGCGGCCCTCTAATTTTGATATCTGTGATATTACCATTTTTGTCAATAGTAAATTGCGTATTAATTCTTTGTCTGCCAGATATACCATAATCTATACCTATATCAGTATTAAATTTTCTATTAATAAGCTTAGTTATTTTTTCCGACATACATTTTTTACGCTTATCATTTGTTTTATGTCTTTCGCATCCAGGATAAACTGGGACTATTTCAATTTTTTCATAAGGAATAAAGATAGGATCATCAATTGGTGCTGCATCAACAATATCACCAGGATCTGCTACAGGCTCATCTGATAAAGGAGTAGTATCTGTTACAACTAAATCTTCAGGTTCATTATCAACAAAATCATTTTTAACCTCTTTAACTTTGTCAGTCAAAATAGTTTTTTTTACCTGATCTTGTTTTTTCTCAGTAACATCTGGCTCAACTCTAAACTTTTCAGCAACATCAATAGTTGCAAGTTCGTTAGATTCAACAGAATCAATAATAAGTTTCTTGTCTTGAAACTGCATTTCAAAAAGTGCATAAGTGCCCAATAAACAAAGTATCAACCCTATTTGAAAATATAGGGTTGAGTTTTTTTGTAAATTTGCATCATGCTTGTGTGACTTCTTTGCTTCAGTGGTGCTCTGACCAGCAATACCGAAGTCTTTTTTAGAATTTTTCATAATACGTATTATTTAAATGTTAATATTATGAGAAAGTCACAATAAGCATACCAAAAAGAAAATCCCGTCCAATTAATTTTGAACGGGATTTTTGATATGTAAATTATTGTTATCTAATCTTGTACTTGGAATACTATTGGAATAGAGAATGGCATCACCACTGCTTTACCTCTTTGTCTTCCTGGTTTCATTTTAGGTAGTTGACTAATAACACGTTTTGCTTCCTTCTCTAGACCTGGATGCGGTCCACGAGCAGCAATACTAGTAATGTTGCCAGACTTATCTACTTTAAACTGCACAAAGATTCTTTTCTTACCTGGTGGCAAACCTAAATCTCCTGCTAAATCTGTATTAAATTTTTTACCTATGAACTTATTTACTTTTTCATTCATACAGGCTTTCTTAGCTGCGTTTCCTTTTTTCCTTTCACAACCAGGAAAAACGGCAACATTTTCAATAACATTGAATGGTACTTCAATATCTTCTTCTACTTCTTCTACTTCTACATCTTCTACTTCTACAATTTCTGTTTCCATTTCTGTTTCAGTAGATTCTATAACTGTTTCCTCTACTTCTTCTTCATCTTCTACTACCTCAATTACTTCTGGAGCAGCTGGAGGTGGAGGTGGTGGAGGTGGAGGAGTGATAATTTGTTCTGTAATTGGCACTTCCTCTTCTAATTCATCATCTAAATTAAGTGAGTCTAATGCTATGTCTTTATCGTCGTAAGACTTATAGTTTATAGACATGTATGTAATGGCAAGCATTAATGCAAGACCAACGGCAAAGTATATTGAGCTATTGCGACTTACATCCGATTTCGGATTCTTTTTAGGTTCCATAATATTGTTTTAGTATAACATTGCTAATTTAACTAAATAATAGTAAAAAAAACAAGGCTTTGCGTTATTTTAACTTAAATACATCTATTCTTAGTGCAATTAATGTGCCAAGGATCACTCCTAAACAGTTGGCCATTAAGTCGTAACTATCGTATGTTCTGTTAGGATTAAACTGATGTTGAGTCAACTCTAATAATACTCCAAACAAAATAGTAACACTAAAAACAATTAAAGCTATATACTTTTTTTTATAGGATTTAAAATATGTTATCCATAAAAAAGCTAGTAATAAATACGCTAATAGATGGTATATCTTATCATCAAAAGAAGATCCTAGACTAGGTATATTTTTTAAACTAATAAGGCTAACAACAGTTAACCATATTGTATAAATTATAGCTACTGGTAATAGAAATTTTTTAACCACTAATAAGTGCTTTGTAATCTTCTGCGGATAACAAATCGTCTATTTGAGAGGCGTCTGAGAATTTTATTTTAATCATCCAGCCTTCTCCGTAAGGGTCAGAATTTACTTTTTCAGGCTCGTCTTCTAAGCCTTCATTAAATTCAACAATCTCACCAGATAATGGTAAAAATAAATCTGAAACCGTTTTTACAGCTTCAACTGTACCAAAAACTTCTTCAATATCTAAGGTTTCGTCTAATGTTTCTACTTCTACATAAACAATATCACCAAGTTCTCCTTGAGCAAAATCTGTGATGCCTACTGTTGCCACATCTCCTTCAATATTAATCCACTCGTGGTCTTTTGTGTACTTTAATTCTGATGGTATATTCATCTTTTATATTCTAAAATGTTAATGAAACAAAAGTAATTTTTTAATTGCTTTCATTCAAAATTAATTTCCAAAATTATAACGTAAAGTAATTCCAGACCTCAAAGACGTCTGTGGGAATGACGTTGAAATAGCAAAGTCAGAGAATGTATAATCGAAATAGAAAATAGCAGATAGATTTTTACTAAACGCATAACTAGCAGTATATTTCAGTCCCCAAATAGTTTGCCCAGCAGTAATTTGGTTATTCTCTAAGTCTAAATATCTAATAATTGTTTTATTATCTCTAACAGAAATATCTGCTTGCATATCTAAATCACTTACGATAACTTGTTTTGCTCCTGCCAACTGTGAGCGTATTCTTAAATCCTTAATTCTATAACCTAGACCTAAGGTATATACTTTACCTTGAATTTCAGTCAATAAATTATTATCAAAACTTAAGGATAATGTTCTATCTGTTTTTACTTCAGCTAAAACTTTTACTGAATTTTTCATTTCAAAATCTAAGCGAATTAATGGACTGAACTGCTCCTCTAAGTTAATATTACTAAATAATGTTTCATTCTTAAAATTACCGGATTGATCTAAAGCATCATCTGGTTGATTTCCATATTCTTCACCTCTTATTCCTGGTGTATAATCTAAGTTAGTTCTAAATTGATTAATCGTATATCTAGATCTATAGCCATGTTGAATAGAAAATCGTCTAAAATTTTTCTTAAACCATGGAATTTTCATTAAACCAGTGTACTTCAATGTCCAATTTGGTATTGGCACATCTCTAAACGCACCTGTATTTACTTTGTCTGGATCTGATCCTTGATAAGCCGATAAAAATGCAGGTAATAATACCCGTTGGCTATTTTTTCCAAAACCTTCTGGATATCCTTCTGCATCTGTATTAAATGGCGTATTGCCATAAAATTTTCTAGCTAAACGATTGGCAACAACTAGTCTATTGACTCTAAAATCATCGAAAGCAGCAGATTGATTTTCATCACTTTTACCAAATGCTGTTTTAATTATTGCTGTTGAAATATTGAAGTTTCCAAAGGTATTTGGTGTTAACGAAATATATTCTCGATCTTCTACCCTAAAGTTTTCTGAGAAATTTTCGGCGTAGGTTCTGTTACCTATTAAGTCAATTTTAAGATCGCGCATGGGCTCCACATTAACGGAATAGTCTAATGCTGTATTTTTTACTTCAGTATATTGTTGATTGAAATCTTGAAAATCCGTTAACCAACCATTTCTGGCAGTTAAATCTCTAATGTCACGTTGCCCGCCAAATGTATAGCCAAATGTTGGTCTTAAAGTTCCAATAAAACCTGGTGTTGGTAAATAACCAGGGAGAAAAGTACCATTGTTTTCAGTATATCCAAACTGAATACGTTTTACCATAGTCACAACATCTATTAATGTATTGTATGCCTTTTTCCCTGTACTTAACTTATTTGGATCTTTAGCTTGTTGCTCTTTATCTGAAGCAGACCCACCAGGCTTTGCATTACGACTTTTTACAGTTGCACTTCTACTTCGTCCTCTACCTCTTGGATTTCCTTTTCTTACTAAACCTAAAGTTTTGTATAAGGTTTCCATATTAAGGGTTGTATTGATATTATGTGTATTAGAGTTTTGAATAGAATGTCCTAAGTTATAAGTGTTACCATCTAACTCTAATCCTTCGTTTAAATCAGATCCTTTTTGCCATTGAAAAGCACCATTATACGCATACGTAGTTCTTAAAAAACTCAGCGCTGGTATTTTATATAAAGGTAATTCATAATTAACTTGAAGCTGTTGTGTTTGGAAATTAGGATCGCCAAAATCAAAGAAACCATCCCATACATTGAGTTCTGGATCTTGCCTTCCATTGATACGGTCATCAATAAAATAATTACGTACAATATTCGTATTGGCTGCCGTGAAGTTTAAACTCAATGCATCTGTTAAATTGTAGTTTATAGTATATTGAAAATCGAATGTGTAATTTCTTCTGAATAATTCTTCTACAGCAATATTATCACCTCCTAATTCAACTTCTCTAAATTTCTGTTTGCTAAACTGTCTATTAATATCAGTATTAACAGAAAAACTTGAAGGCAATAAATTAAGATTGAAATCTTTTAAAATTTTCCAATACTTGCCTGTAAATAAAGAATCATTCTTTTTAAAGGGCTCTATTCGCAAAGGTTCAAAGGCATAACTATAATTAACACCTGCTCTGACATTTTGGTCGAGTGCATTTTCAATTTCAAAATCGCGATGCTCTACTTTATTATAGGAATAATTGAACGTTAAATTTTCTACGTCGTAAAAACGCTTTTTCGCCTCACCTGTTCTTTGCTTTCTTACACCAATAAAATTGATACTCTTTCTTTTGGTATAATTTTCATTTACCCTTAAAATAGAATCCTGATCCGTTGTATTATCGAGTTGGGTTTGCAATTCAATATCTCTATAATACTCGTCGAATTGTGGTGTAATCGTTTCCTCACTCTGTGAATAGTTGAATGGAATTTGCACTCCCCATTTTTTTGGTAGCAACTGACCTAGTTGCACATTAGTAACTACATCATATTGTTTTACATCTTCTCTACTTCTCTCATTTGGTCCTTGTTCAATACCACCAAACCCTATAGTACTTCGTCTACCTGTAGCACTAACATCAGCAAAATCCGCTATATTAGTATCCATACTCATTACAGCTGCCCAACCGCCTTCATTATCTAAATCAGACATTCGTAATTCGTTAAACCATACTTCCCCACAAGAATTCATACCTGTTGAGCCAGAATTTTTAAGACCTACCATTAAAACTCTTATATCACCGTAGTTTGGGTTTCCTTTTATGGCAACACGTTGCTGACCAGTTGGTAATGGGGAAAATTCAGGAACAGGAGTATCATTAAGTTCCCCTCCAATAACATCATAAAATGTTGGGTCATCATTGGCTAAAGATTGATCAAAAATACCTTTAGACTTTATTTGTTGAAATACTTCTAGTGGAATATTAATCTCATTAACCTTTGGCCATATACGCTCTTCGAGATTACCTTCAGCTAAATCGGATGGTAATAACGGAACCTCAATTTGATAAAAGTTTTGTGTAAAATCATTACCCATTCTTATAAAGGCAATCAGTTCGCCTTCAGCAAGAGACTGTCCTTCTTGAGGTTCGGCGTGTAAAAACATACGTAAGTTTTTATACTGACGCATATCAACACTTATATTTTTAAATACACCGCGAGAATCTTCAGGTTCTAACTCACAAGCTTGTAAAACTAATGATTGTTCATTCTGTCTAACAACCGTATTATTGTTATTTAACTCTTCTCGTCTTACACCAGGCGGAATCACATAGTCACCATCATTTTCTTGTACACCAATTATACCAACATTAAATTCTGCATCAGCACTATTATTAGTCGGATCATTATCTAAATCTAACGTATAACGTCTCCAATCACTACGCACTAAATCTAAAGTTGCAAAACGCAATACTGTATTCTCAGTAAACTCTCTTAAATATAATCTAGCAAAACGTATTGATCGAATATCCGTAATACCACCTATAGCATTAGTAGGCTCATTTATTGGCAACCTATACTGATACCATGTCACATCTCTTTGGTCTCCATTTGGCAATGTTACGGTTCTAACTTTTACATCATTAATTTGAGGGTTATTGATATTAAGATTAGAAGGGTTCATGTCTACTTCATATTCAAAATAACTATCAATGGTATTCATTGTGTTATCTCGGTTAATATCTTCAACATCTGGTTGTGTAGTAGAGCCTCTATTAGTATCTGTAAATACATCTGGTGTGTTTCCATCCTGACCATTATATTGCTTATAACGTTCAAAAATACCTCCATCTGTATTCAAATAATATCTGTAATTATCCTTAGAAGGATCCTCTCCAAATTGGCCTCCAAATTGTGCTATTTCTTCTGCATCATCATAACCATCAAAACCAACATCTTGATTTGCACGTTCAGCTCCTGTTGTTCCAAACGTATATATTAAGGATTGATTTTGAGGTACAACTCCACCAAATACTGTTGGGTTTAATGTTGAAATATCACCATTTTCTGGTAAACCATTTTCATATTGTTTCTTTCCATCTTTTAATATATCCTCAGAAATATTACCAAGGTTTACTAATAGTTTCCCCCCTTGACTAGTCGGATTATCTAAAAATGGATCTTGTACCCAAAATTCTATGTACTCAACATTGGCTTGCTCAAAATCTGTAGATGTAATTTGCCTTGTGATACCTGCCCATGTTTCATTTGGGTTTAATGGCGCATCGTTGGCTGCGTTTGGGTCGAAATTATATGGACCACGTTCTGTTGGATAATAGGATAAATCCAAAGTATTAATTACCGACGTTTGCCCTTGAACAACATCCACAAGCGGAAAAATCTCTTCTATAAATACACGTCTAGAATATAGGTTAGACACATCATTATCTGTAATACCATTTGGACGTTGATTACTATAAAAAATAGGATCAATAGTGTACCAATTTAAAAAAGCTCTACCATAACCGTTTTCTATTCCAGGATCTTCATCTCCTGGTATATTTACTGGTAAGTCTTTTGGACGACTCGATAAGGTCCAAGATAATGGACTCAATAAATCTATTGCTCCTTGAGTACCTTCAAAATCATCTATGTAAGCTGTAGCTTCACCATTAAAATCTGCTCCTTTTGGCGCACCAGGTAATAGATAGGCAAATTCACCTCTAACTGATAAATTAGATGGGACGTCTGTATCTATATTTGGCAACTTATTGACCAAACGCGTTAAGAATGGAACTTCGGTTGAGTAGTTACCATTAAAACCAAAAATGGTATTATTGATAGGTTCAGAATTGAAATTCGCTTTCTGAGTTATTGGCCGCTCGCTTAAATTTAATAATGTAGCACCTAATACAAAATTTTCGTTGAATTGATGCTCAATATTAATTCCCGTAAAACGTTTCGTTTGTTGTCTGAAAACAGCATTATTCTCTAGTGAAACATTAATTGGAGTATTTGAAGCTTTTAAAGCCTCGTCTAAAATCTCTACACGACCAGCTAAATAATTTACTTGGTAATCAATACCTTCTACTAATAGTCTTCCACCAGCAGTAACTCTTACAGAACCTCTTGGTACATTAAATGCCCCTAATGAAATTCCACCACCACTTCCACTACTTTCAAAACGTCCTTTTATCTGAAACTTATTCTTTTTCACCTCATCTAAAGCTCTTGTTTTTGTTGATTTATAGAGTAAATCGTATACATATTTTTCTTGATTGACATTGGTGTAAATATCTTGCTCGTAATCGGTAGCATTGTTATTTGGGTTACCATCATCATCTAATACGTCAAATAAATACCTACCAAAGGGCTCAACTTTAGTAAATACTATTTTGCCGTTTTGAGGAATCACAGTTATCATTGTTGGATTTGATACATAATCAAAGAAACCATCACCTCCTTCTTGAGGGTCATTATTAAAATTCAATCGGTCTAGATGAAACAATCGAATTAATGGAGTTTCATTTATTTCAGTATCATCTGCAGTATTTGTGGGAGTATTATTATCAAAAGGTGGGAAAGCTGTACCCTCCACTGGTCTTATATAATTTACTGGAGACGCCTCAGTATAAAAAATATTTAATCTAAAATCTTCTTGACTTAATTGAAAAGCACCTGTATCGTAGATATTTTTCATCATTAAGTCCCAAATTGGTTGCTCTACTGCAGTTACAGCACTCTTCAACATTTTTAAGACTAAACTATTGTTTGAAACTATTTCATTTCCATTCATACCAGTATCAACTCCAGTTGCATCAACACCATCATTAGCAAACTCACCAACTTGATAGACTTGGCCTCCAACTGTATATTGAAATGCTACAGCTAAAACCTCGTCATTAAGTAATCGTTGGTTAAGTGATATATATCCTAATTCTGAATTTAAAACATATTCCTGGCCTTCTCGTAATTTTCTTGCTGCTTCTAATTTCCCATAATCAAAGCCTTCGTTTACAGGAACATTGATTCCTGTTTCAACAATTGTAATATCTCTAACAGCTTCTGTTAATAAAGATCCTGGACCACCTATATTAGTAGGATCAAAATCATTGTTTTCGTTATTTGGAAGCGCTCCTGGGTTATTTACAAATCCACCAGGTAAAGGTTGTAAACCAATATTTTCAGCTTCTGATTCACCTAAATCCTGAAATGCAATAATATTTCTAACATTTTCGGTTTGATTGCTTCTATTGGTAACCCAAACCTCAACTCTAGTAATTTGTAGTCCTTGATTATCTATAAAAGGGTACTGCAATAAGGCTTTATCGTAGTTATCTCTAAAATATTGTGCTAAATAAAAGTGTCTGTTTTCGTCATAATCTCTAGCGAAAAACTCAAACTCTTCTAAAGTTCCACCGCCTTGTGCTACAACCGATTTAGATTGTGATTGCTGTTCTGAAAATACGGCAGTGACTCTGGTTTTACCAAATTGCAATTCAGTCTTAACACCAAATAAACTTTGCGCACCAGTAATTAACGAACTATTTAATGGCATGTTTACATTACCAACCTCAATCTTACGTACTATATCATCTTCTGTGGGAGTGTATTCTAATTTTACAAGTTCTTGAAAATCTAATGTAGCGTTATTATCATAATTAGCAGTTACTTGAAGTCTTGTACCAACTTTACCCAATAAACTTATACCAATTCTTTGATCAAAATCAAAAGTGAAATTGGTTCTGTTTCTTGGTGAAAATGTTGGATTATCTTGTTTAGAAAATAAAACGCCTAAATCAACATCAACTGAACCTTGAGGAATAACGTTAATCGTATTACCACCAAAAATGGTTTCAAACAATCCTGAATTCACATAAAACTCAGGTAATAAATTCTTCTGATCTTCTTCTGCTCCCTCTTTTTGTCCTGCAGCGGCATCAGCCATTCGCTTGTAATACTCCTTTAATTGTTCTTCCAAAACCAGTTTACGAAACTCTTTGGGTGTTAATATTAAAGGGTAATTGATATTAAAATTTCCTATTTTTTCAGTGTAGATGTAGCGATCTAAAATAGGGTCATATGTATATTTTGAAACAATACTATTTGGATTAGGCATTTTTAACTTTCCAAATGCAAACGTTGTTTTGGTTGAGTCTTGTTCTTGCTCAGTTTCTTGTCCACTAACAGAAGTACTTATTAGCATCATAAAAGCTAATAAACATAAAAAACCAAATGAGTTGAGTTGTGTATTGTTAGTTATATTCAATTGCATTATAAGTTTTTTAGAGCTTCTTTAATAATTTGCTCTACTAAGGCATCTGGTTGGGTTTGCAAAATTCTATCTACAACTTTTTCTGATTGCTTTTTATTAAACCCTAAAACATCTAAAGCAGATAACGCCTCATCTTTGTGCGTATTGTTTGGAATTAAAGAAAGTTCGTCAATACCATAAACTTTTAACACTTTATCTTTTAAATCTATAATAACACGTTGTGCTGTTTTTGCACCTATCCCTTTAACACTTTGTATTAAAGCCACATCACCACTAGCAATGCCTTCTTTTACCTGATCTGGAGTTAAAGAAGATAACATTGTACGTGCTGTGTTGGCGCCAATACCACTTACGGAAATTAATAATTTGAAAATTTCGCGTTCAGTTTTAGAAGAAAATCCATACAGACTATGTGAATCTTCCCTTACTTGGAGATAGGTATATAGTCTTAAATTTTCTCTGTCTGGAATTTGCGAAAACGTATGAAGTGAAATATTAATAAAATACCCAACACCATTGCAATCTATAACAACATCCGTCGGATTTTTTTCTACAAGTTTGCCCTCTAAGTGTGTAATCATTTATTGCTAAAGGTTAATGTCCCAAATGTAATAAAATTATTTACATTATATGGGCAAGACAAAAGCTAAGAAAACAACTATTTCTGTTGCCTTTTTTCTCGTTCTTGAGCATCTATAACAGAAATTGCAGTCATATTTACAATTTCATCAACACTTGCGTCTAGTTGCAAAATGTGCACGGGTTTTGCCATACCCATCATTATTGGACCAATAGATTCTGCTTTATTAAGCTCCTTAAGTAACTTATAAGTAATATTTGCTGAATCTAAATTTGGAAAAATAAGTGTATTCACTTTTCGGCCAGCTAATTTTGAAAATGGAAAAATATCTTGAAGCATCTTAGGGTTTAATGCAAAATCTGCTTGTAACTCACCATCTACAATCATGTCTGGGTAGGCTTTATGTAAATAAGAGACAGCTTCTTTCACTTTCTCTGCTCGTGGATTTTCTGAAGACCCAAAGTTAGAATAAGATATCATTGCTGTTACTGGCTCTATACCAAACATCTTAGTAACACGAGATGTCATACGTGCTATTCTTGCTAAATCCTTTGCATTTGGTTTAATGTTTATAGATGTATCGCTTAAAAACATAGGACCTCGTTGGGTCATCATTACATTGGTCGTTGCGACTCTAGAAACACCATCAGCCATACCTATTAATTCTAACATTGGCTTAACTACAGAAGGATAACTACGAGAATAGCCTGTTATTAGAGTATCAGCATCACCTTCATTTACCATCATTGCTGCATAATAGTTTCGCTCTCGCATTTTCTTTTCAGCAGAATATATAGTAACCCCTTGTCGCTTACGTTTTTCCCAATACGCCTTAGCATATCTGTTTTTTCGTTCTAATTCTTCATCAGATTTAGGATCAATGATTGGAATATCTGCATCAAAGTCAATCTCTTTCATTAGACTAATAATGGTATCTTTTCTTCCTAAAAGAATAGGATGCCCCACACCCTCATCATAAACAATTTGAGCAGCTTTTAATACATCTAATTGATCTGCTTCTGCAAAAACGACACGTTTAGGATTTGTTCTCGCCCTACTTAAAAGCATGCGGACTAATTTATTATCATTCCCTAAACGTTCTAATAATGAGTTTTTATAACGTTCCCAATCTTCAATTGGTTCTTTAGCGACACCACTTTCCATAGCAGCTTTTGCAACTGCAGGAGGTACTTCTGCAATCAATCTAGGATCGAATGGTTTTGGAATAATATAATCTTTACCAAAAGTGAGACGCGTTTCTGCATAAGCAATATTTACTTGCTCTGGCACTGGCTCTTTAGCGAGTTTAGACAACGCTTTAACTGCAGCCATTTTCATAGCTTCGTTAATCTTTGTTGCTCGTACATCGAGTGCTCCTCTAAAAATAAAAGGGAAACCTAACACATTATTCACCTGATTAGGGTGATCACTGCGACCGGTCGCCATAATAATATCATCTCTTGTATCTACTGCCAATTGATAGCTAATTTCTGGATTTGGATTAGCCATTGCAAATACAATAGGGTTGGCAGCCATGGATTTTAGCATTGCAGGCGTTACAATATCTGCCATAGATAAACCAATAAAAACATCAGCATCTTGCATGGCTTCATCTAGTGTATCAATTGTTCTATGCGTTGCAAACTCTGCTTTTTGCTTAGTTAGATTTTCTCTGTCTTTTCTAATGACACCTTTACTATCTAGCATCACGATATTTTCACGATTTGCTCCGCAAGACTGGTATAAACGTGTACAAGAAATTGCAGCTGCACCTGCTCCACTGACCACAATCTTTACTTCGCCTATTTTCTTTTTTGCTAACTCTAATGCATTTAATAATGCTGCTGCTGAGATAATTGCTGTACCATGCTGATCGTCATGCATTACAGGAATATCTAACTCTTCTTTTAAGCGACGTTCAATTTCAAAAGCTTCGGGAGCTTTAATATCTTCGAGATTTATACCCCCAAATGTTGGTGCAATATGCTTTACGGTTTCAATAAATGCACCCACATCTTCAGTATCAACTTCAATATCAAACACATCAATATCTGCAAAAATTTTAAAGAGTAAACCTTTTCCTTCCATCACAGGTTTTGAGGCTTCTGGCCCAATATTACCTAAGCCTAAAACTGCTGTTCCGTTTGAAATTACTGCGACTAAGTTCCCTTTAGCTGTGTATTTGTAAACATTATCAACTTCTTTCTCAATTTCTAAACAAGGTTCAGCCACACCTGGTGAATAGGCTAAAGATAAATCGCGTTGCGAAGCATATTTTTTGGTAGGTACTACTTTTATTTTTCCAGGAGTTGGCTTAGCGTGATATACTAAGGCTTCTATTCGCTTACTTTGCTTACTCATAATCTAAATGGATTAAGACGCAAATATACGTAATGAAAGTTGGTCTGAAAATTCGATAGTTTTAAAAATTCTATGTTACTTAGTAATTTACAAACCAAAGCTATAATGAAGAAACTCCTTTTTCTAACACTCCTTCTTTTATGTTATAAAACACTAGCACAAAATTCTAAAAAATTAATATTAATTGATGATCGCACAGAGCAAGTAATACCCTTTGCTAATGTTCTTTTTAGTAAAATAGATTATAAAGGCACTTCAAGTGATATTGATGGTGTTTTTTATGTACCTAATTCTGTTAAAAGCATAACCATTAGCTACATTGGTTATGAAACCAAAGTATTAATGTTAGATGCACTCACTTCTCAAATCATAAGTTTAAAACCAAAAGTAAGTGAATTAGATGAAGTTGTAATTGATGGAGAAAATCCTGCGCATCGTATTATTAGAAATGCTGTTAGCAATAAAAAATTAAATAATCCAGAGTACTTAAATTCATTTACTTACGAATCTTACGACAAAATTATAATAACCCTTGGTAAACAAAAGAACGAAAAAGAAAGAGATACAATCCGAGAAAAAATGGACAGTATCATGAAAGGTTCTTATTTCTTCATCACAGAAACAATAGCTAAACACAAATACTTAAAACCACGATTTTCTGAAGATAGCATAATTGCAACTCGGTCTTCAGGTTTTAAAAATCCTAAGTTTGCTATGTTAGCGAATAATTTTCAACCTTTTTCATTCTATGATGAACACCTATCGATTCTTGAAAACAATTATCTAAACCCTATTTCTAAAGGTAGTACTCGCAAATATAAGTTCAGATTAAAAGAAGAATATATTCAAGGTACAGATACCATTTTTGTAATTTCCTTTGAGCCTAAAGCAAATCGTAATTTTGAAGGTCTAAAAGGTCTATTAAAGATTAATTCTAACAAATATGCGGTTCAAAGTGTTGATGCTACGACTTTTAATTCAGGGAAGTTAGATGTGAAAATTCAACAGAAATACAAGCATGTAAATGACACTTATTGGTTTCCTGAACAATTAAATTTTGAAATTAATGTTGGTGAAGGCCTAGGAAGTGTTGCGTATATCGGTAGAAGTTATCTTTCAAAGATTTCACCAAACGCTAATTTAAAGAAGAAAGAATTCCCATTTGTTTCTGTCACACTTCCTGAAAACGCAGGATTAAAAGATGATACCTTCTGGAAACTGAACAGAAGAGATTCGCTTAACAAAAATGAAAAACGTACCTATACCTTTATTGATAGTATTGGCGAAAAGCTAAAACTGGACAAAGTTTTCAACTTATTACCTAGTCTAGTAAAAGGTAGAATTCCGCTAAATTATCTAGACATTGACCTTACAAGGTTAGGAGGGTTTAATAAATATGAAGGCACAAGGCTCGGTTTAGGGTTATGGACCAATGATGATATTTTTAAAAATGTATCTGTTGGTGCTTATGTTGGTTACGGCTTTAAAGATGAAGCTTGGAAATATGGTGGAGAAGTTTTGGTTGATGTACCAGGAAAAAAAGATATCTCAATTAGTCTAAAATATATGAATGACTTAAGAGAGACCGGAATACTCTCTGACAATAGATTTCATAATCCTTTATCACAACGTGTATGGATAGCTAATCAAATGGATGGTATTGAAGTTTATAGTATTAATACAGAGATGAAACTTTTTAGAAATCTTAATTGGTCTATAGGTTTTAGCAAAGCAGATATTACACCATTGTATGATTATATGTACTTAAACAATGGAATATCTGTAACTAACTATTCTAATTCAGAGTTTAATATCGGTATAGGTTACCATGTAAAAGAACAGCTAATCAATAGTTTTGGTATCACTACACGATTACCCAATGATGCTCCTGTTTTTAACTTATCATACTCAAGAGGTTTAAAGGCTACTTTAGGTGGTGATTTTAATTATAACAAACTAAGATTTACATTAGATCACAGTATTCTTACCAAAGGTTTGGGTAAAACAATTTATAAGTTAGATTTAGGCTATATAGATAGTTCACTTCCTTTAGGCTTATTATTTACTGGGGAAGGCGCTTTAGATAAACAGATTCCTTTTGTTGTTAAAAATTATTTTCAGACCGTAAGACCTTATGAGTTTCTTTCAGATAAGTATGCACACCTCTTTACTGTTCATAATTTTGGTAGATTATTTAATAACAAAGGCTATCTACAGCCAGATGTCTTATTACACAATAATATAGGGATTGGCAATCTCTCTGACGTTTCTAATCATATGTTAATTGACTTTTCAACTAAAGAAGAACTGTTTTTAGAAACTGGTTTAGAACTACAAAATCTTTTAAAAATACCTTATCTAAATATCGGTTATTTAGGTTTAGGTGTTGGCGGTTTTTATAGGTATGGTTATCATAATTTAGAAAAATCTAGTGACAACTTTGCATTTAAGATTTCTATGGGCTTTAATTTTAAGTAAATCTTAACCCTTTAAAAATTTAATATTTCTTGTTAACCCAGAAAATTTAGTTCGTTTTACCGCAGATTTTTTAAAGACTTTTCTAAACGTATCTTCAGTAATTTCCTCCCAGTCTTTTTTTGACATATTCAATAACTCAGGATATGGATTAAACAAAGGTTCTTTATGTGGTTTTGAGAATCTATTCCAAGGGCAAACATCTTGGCAAACGTCACAACCAAACATCCACTCATCAAATTGTCCTTTAAATTCTGTAGGAATATTTTCTTTGAGTTCAATAGTAAAATATGAAATGCACTTGCTTCCATCTACCACATAAGGTTCAGTAATTGCTTCTGTTGGGCATGCATCAATACAAGCAGTACAAGTACCGCAATGGTCAGTAACTGAAGTGTCGTAGTCTAATTCTAAATCCATAATGAGTTCAGCTATAAAATAAAATGAGCCTACTTGTTGAGTTAGTAAATTAGAGTGTTTACCTATCCAGCCTAATCCAGATTTTGCAGCCCAAGCTTTATCTAATACTGGAGCAGAATCAACAAAAGCACGTCCTCCAACTTCTCCTATTTCATCTTGAATAAAATGCAACAGTGATTTTAATTTATCTTTTATCACGAAGTGATAATCTGTTCCATAAGCATATTTTGAAAGCTTATATGAATCTTCATTTTGAAGTTCTGAAGGATAATAATTCAACAATAAAGAGACCACAGATTTTGAGCCTTCTACAAGCAAAGTCGGATCTAAGCGCTTATCGAAATGGTTTTCCATATAACGCATTTCACCATGCATGTTCTTATTGAGCCATGTTTCTAATCGAGGTGCTTCTTCTTCTAAGAACTCGGCTTTAGATATACCACAAGACAAAAAACCGAGGCGTTTGGCTTCGGTTTTGATAAGTTCTGTATATTTTGATTTGTTGTTTATCATTAGCTGTGATTCTGAAATAAGTTCAGAATGACAAGTTCCTTCCTTTTGGGAAGGTTAGGATGAGCTAAAATAGTCCACCTTGCGTTGGTCCTTTTATTTTACCTAAATGCTTATAGGCTTGTTCTGTCACCTCACGGCCTCTTGGCGTACGCATTATAAAACCTTGCTGAATTAGAAATGGTTCATACACTTCTTCAATGGTTTCGGTGCTTTCACTTACAGCAGTTGCAATAGTACTAATACCTACTGGACCTCCTTTAAACTTATCTATGATTGTGGTTAGAATTTTGTTATCCATTTCATCCAAACCATGTGCATCCACATTTAAAGCTTCTAAAGCAAACTTGGCAATTTTAATATCTATTTTACCATCACCTTTAATTTGAGCAAAATCTCTAACACGTCTCAATAAGGCGTTAGCAATTCGAGGTGTGCCTCTACTTCGTCCGGCAATTTCTATAGCAGCTTCCATAGAAATAGGCACATCTAATATCGATGCACTACGTTGAACTATGGTTGTTAATAAATCGGTTTTATAATATTGTAGTCGGCTACTAATTCCAAAACGAGCACGCATTGGTGCTGTTAATAATCCTGAGCGTGTTGTAGCTCCAACTAAAGTAAATGGGTTTAAATTGATTTGAACTGTTCTGGCATTTGGTCCAGATTCAATCATAATATCAATTTTATAATCTTCCATTGCTGAGTATAAATACTCTTCAACAATTGGGCTTAATCGATGTATTTCATCTATAAATAAAACATCCCTATCTTCAAGGTTGGTTAGCAACCCTGCTAAGTCTCCTGGTTTATCCAATACAGGTCCAGAAGTGACTTTTATACCAACTTCTAGTTCATTTGACAAGATATGTGCTAAAGTTGTTTTACCAAGTCCAGGAGGACCGTGAAATAAGGTGTGGTCTAATGCTTCATCACGAAGGTTAGCAGCTTGAACAAAAACTAATAAATTTTCCAACACCTGATCTTGACCTGTAAAATCATCAAACGTTAAAGGTCTTAACTTCTTTTCAACGTCAAGCTCTTCAGGAGAAAAATTATCGTTAGATGGATTTAGGTTTTCGTTCATAATATTTCCCGTGTAATCGGAAATCTGTTTAAGTTATAATATGCTAGATTCTTCGCTTTGCTCTGAATGACAAAGAAGTCTAAACAAATATAAAGAAAAAGCCTCTCTAAATTAGAAAGGCTTTTCAATAATATGTCAGGATGAATATATCTAATGATGTAATTCTTCTTCTCCGTCTTTCATTGGTACATCCTGAGGCACAAAGTCTTCATCATGTCCTGGCTTACTATAATCATATGGCCAACGGTGAACATGAGGAATAGCACCTTCCCAGTTACCATGAATATGTTTTATAGGTGCAGTCCATTCTAAGGTCGTAGACCTCCAAGGATTTTGCACTGTTTTCTTTCCAAAGAACATGCTAGAAAAGAAATTATATAAATATATGATTTGTACAATACCACCAACAATAGCAAATATTGTAATTACAACATTAGCATTAGCCGTGTCATCAAACAATGGGAAATTAGAGTTAGTATAGTAACGTCTTGGTAAACCTGCCATACCTATAAAGTGCATTGGGAAAAATACACCATAAGCACAAATTGCAGTTATCCAAAAGTGGATATACCCTAAGTTTTTGTTTAGCATACGTCCAAACATTTTTGGATACCAATGATAAATACCAGCAAACATTCCGTAAAGTGCAGAGATACCCATTACTAAATGGAAGTGAGCAACCACAAAATAGGTGTCGTGCACATTAATATCCAAGGCACTATCCCCTAAGATGATTCCTGTTAAACCACCTGTAATGAAGGTAGAAACAAAACCAATAGAGAACAACATGGCGGGATTCATTTGTACATTCCCTTTCCATATGGTCGTAATCCAGTTAAAAGCTTTTACAGCTGATGGAATGGCAATCAATAAAGTTGTGAATGTAAATACAGAACCTAAGAATGGATTCATCCCTGAAATAAACATATGGTGTCCCCAAACTATGGTCGATAAAAATGCGATGGCTAATATAGAAGCAATCATGGCTCGATAACCAAAAATTGGCTTACGTGAGTTGGTTGCCATAATCTCAGATACTAATCCCATAGCAGGTAAGATTACGATATATACCTCTGGGTGTCCTAAGAACCAAAATAAGTGTTCAAATAATACTGGAGAACCCCCTTGATAATGCAAGACTTCACCTTGTATAAATATATCTGATAAGAAGAATGAGGTTCCAAAACTTCTATCCATTATTAATAATAAAGCTGCCGATAATAATACTGGGAATGAAATCACACCAATAACAGCTGTGATAAAGAATGCCCAAATTGTTAATGGCAATCTTGTCATTGACATTCCTTTTGTACGTAAATTAATTACCGTAACAATATAGTTTAATGAACCTAGTAATGATGACGCAATAAAAATAGCCATAGATACTAACCATAAGGTCATACCCATACCAGAACCCCCTTGTGCCATTGGCAAAGCAGATAATGGTGGATAAATCGTCCAACCTGCTGCTGCTGGTCCTGCTTCTACAAATAATGATATTACCATTATAACACTAGATAAGAAGAATAACCAATACGATACCATGTTAAGGAATCCTGAGGCCATATCTCGTGCACCAATCTGCAACGGAATTAAAAGGTTACTAAATGTACCACTTAGACCAGCCGTTAATACAAAGAATACCATAATAGTACCATGTATCGTTACTAATGCTAAGTATATATCTGCATCCATAACACCTTCTGGTGCCCATTTACCTAATAAAGCTTCAAACAATACATTTGGCTCTTCTGGCCATGCAATTTGCATACGGAACATTATTGACATTAAAACACCAATAACTCCCATTATTGTACCAGTAATAAGGTACTGCTTTGCAATCATTTTATGATCTTGACTAAATATATATTTAGTTACAAAAGTCTCTTTATGATGATGTACGTCGTGATCGTCGTGACCGTGTGTTTCTGCTGTTGCTGACATAATCTCTTTATCTATTGCTTAAAATGATTTATTATTTGTTTAATGAATTAGCAAACGTTTTTTGGGTTGCCATCCAAGCGTCATATTCTTCTTGTGTTTCTACAATAATCTTCATTTGCATATTGTAGTGCGATTTTCCACAAATCTTATTACATAATAACAAGTAATCAAATTCGTAAGTCAATTCTTGACCAGCTTCTTCTATTTCTGCTTGACGTTCTTTTCTCAGATTATTAATATTCTGAACCTTATCAATTATATCTGGATTTTGACGCATATCTGCAGTAGTTACTGTTGGCGTAAACCCAAATTGAGTTACCATACCTGGAACACAGTTCATCTGTGCTCTAAAGTGAGGCATATAAGCTGAGTGCAATACATCTTGTGAACGCATTTTGAATAATACTGGCCTACCTACTGGTAAATGCAATTCTGTTACAATAACATCATCTTGTGCATTTGGATCATCCTCTGCCACACCTAATATATTAGCTCTATCTAAATCAATTAATCTTACGTTAGCTTTACCAAGTACATTATCTGCACCACCGTATCTTGCTTTCCAGTTAAATTGCTGAGCATATAATTCTACTATTAACGGATCGTCATCTTCGTTCACATTCATGATATCATTCCAAGTGAATAATCCGTAAATAATTAAACCAGCTAAAACAATAACAGGAATAATAGTCCAGATAAACTCTAAAGTATTATTATCAGCATAAAACAATGCTTTCTTTCCTTTTTCACCTCTGTATTTATAAGCAAAATAGTGTAATAAGAATTGTGTTATCGTCTGAACAATAAAGATGACAACCATTGAGATAATCATTAGATTATCTAAACCAGGGCCATGTGCAGAAGCTGAATTAGACATTAATGGTTGGTCACCTAAATACCAAAAACTTAAAATGGTAATTACATAGATGAATATTAAAAATCCAATCATTAAATAGCCATTTAGCTTGTTGTCTTTATCATCAGCAACTTGCGTATTTGATGCACCAACTTGAGCTAAATCAAAAATCTTTACCATTTGCCACAAGGCAATAGCTACAAAGAGTACAATTATAATCGTTAATAAAGCAGTCATTATCGTTTCTGTTCTTTTTTAATAATTAATAATGGAAATGTTCACTTTCCTTAATAAATGGATTTCCTTTTGCAAGTAATGATTCTTTACCAAGTGACCAAAATACAATCAGTAAAAACAAACCACCAAATAGTAATATTGACCCTATTTCAGGAATACCAATAGACCATCTAGGACCAACCGTAGCTGGCATAATCCAATTGAAAACATCTACATAGTGTCCACAAAGAATTACTATCCCAGCCATGATTACAAACCAGTTAATTCGCTTATAATCACTATTCATTAATAGTAATAATGGGAATATAAAGTTCATAGCTAACATACCGAAGAATGGTAATTTGTAATCTTCAATACGCGTTACAAAATATGTTACTTCTTCTGGAATATTAGAATACCAGATTAACATAAATTGAGAGAACCATAAATACGTCCAGAAAATACTGATACCAAACATAAATTTAGCTAAATCATGAATATGACTATCATTTACAAATTCTAATAAGTTTTTAGATTTTAAGTAGATAGTAATCATAGCGATTACAGTAATACCACTTACAAACATACTTGCAAATACATACCAACCAAATAGGGTACTAAACCAGTGTGGGTCTACACTCATTATCCAATCCCAAGACATCATTGATTCTGTATAAATATAGAATACTAAGAATGCTGCAGAGATTCTGAAATTCTTTTTAAAGTTTCTGTTATCGTCTGCATTATCCTGTGCAATAGAGAATTTTCTTGAAAAATGTCTATATAAAGACCAACCTCCTAAAAAGATGAGACCTCTAATAAAAAATCCTGTTTTGTTTAACCAACCTGATTTACCAGCTACTAATGCATCGTAATTCTCATGACCTACAGTTGTTGTACCTTCTCGTAACCAAATAAATAAATGGCTATCTGCAACAAAAGCAATTGCTAATACAATTAGTCCACCAGGCAATACATAAGATGTAATACCTTCCATAACTCTAAAGAGTACAGGTGACCAACCAGCTTGTGCTGCATATTGAATCGCATAAAATGCTAAGACACCTAAAGCGATCATAAAGAAAAAGAATGCTGCAACATAAAGTGCAGAGTAAGGTCTATTGTGTATTTGGTGTAATGCATGTTCTTCGTGCTCTGTCATTCCACCATGAGCATCATCTCCATGACTCTCTTCTGCATGAGAAGCAGATTCACCATGAGATTCTCCCTGCGCTTCTTCAGCATGCTCATCACCATGAGCCTCAGTTGTAAGAGCATCATCACCATGACCTCCATGATGTTCTGCAGCTATGACATCAGAAATATTCTCTTCAGTGACACTATTAGCATCCATAAAGCCATAACCAACACCTAGTACTCCTAAAACTATCATTACGATAGCGGCTATTTTTAATCGATTTGAAATTTTATATTCCATTTATATAATCTTTATCTAAATCTTATTTTTCTAAATCTGCTTTTAGTTTTTCAACATAAGCCACAACTTGCCATCGCTCAGACTCATTTAATTGGTTAGCATAAGAACCCATAGTATTTTTACCATAATAAATAACATGGTAAATACTACCTGTAGTAATTGCTCTACCTGCATCATTATAAGCAGGAATACCTAATATTTTTTCGCGTTGAAATAATTTCCCTTTTCCATCACCTTTATTCCCATGGCAAATACCACAATAAATGTCATACAGAGCTTTACCTTCTTCGTAATCAATTTCATCAGCTTTTAAAGGAGTATTCAAAGTTGTTTTTGCTAAGTCATAGCCTTCATTTGTATTTTCTATTTCGTAAGGCATAAAGTCTCCTCTTGGAATAGAACCTTCGGCTGGTAATTGTGCTTCAAAACCATTTGCAAATGCATCAGATTCTTGATACGTTTCATAACCAACAGATTCATACATATTAGGCATGTACTGATAATTTGGTCTAGAATCCTTTTGGCAAGACACAAAGCTTACCAATAGTGCTAATGCTCCGATATATTTTAATGCTATTTTCATATTAATGTGCATCTTCGTCTTTATCTACAATATTTATTTCAACAGCTCCTGTCTCTTTTAATAATGAAGTTAATTCACTTTCATTACCATGTACCGCTATTTCCATTAAGAAATGATCATCTGTTGTTCTAGGGTCTGGATTCTCCGCTTTCTTAAATGGCCACATTCTACTTCTTAAGTAAAACGTAATTACCATTAAATGGGCAGCAAAAAACACCGTAAGCTCAAACATAATTGGTACAAACGCTGGCATGTTTTCTAAATAACTAAAGCTTGGTTTACCACCTATGTCTTGTGGCCAATCTTTAATCATTATAAAATTCATCATTACAATGGCTACTGCTAAACCAACACAACCATACATAAACGATGCAATAGCAATACGTGTTGGAGCCAGTCCCATTGCCTTGTCTAGTCCATGAACTGGAAAAGGTGTATATATTTCTTCAATGTGATGCTTTTCTGCCTTTACTGTTTTCACAGCAGACATTAATACATCATCATCTGTATAAATAGCATGAATTACTTTCGAAGCTTCCATAGACTATATTAGTTATTTAATAAATTTTTAGCTTGTCCTGACCAATCATCGCGTTCTGCTCTTCCTGGGAAAGAACCCGTGATTGCATCTAACAAGTCATATTCTTTTTTCGTCATCTTACTTACCTGAAGGAATGTGTAAATACCTATACTATTAAGTACGTCTTCCATTTTAGGTCCAACACCACTGATTTTCTTTAAGTCATCAGCAGTTTCTGTAGTCGCATCAAATGTCCCTATACTTCCTAAAAGGCTATTCACTTTATCTGAATTGTCGTCTCCAGTTGAAGGTGTTTCTATTGCTTTAGGTGATTCAGTACTTGCAATTAAATTGGATGTTCTCGCATCAGCACCTGTACCAACTAAACTATCACCACGCTCTCTAATTTTCTTATAACGTTCACCAGATGATTTTAAAATGGTTTTCACCTCTGCTTGTGCAATTACTGGGAAAGTACGTGAGTACAATAAGAATAACACAAAGAAGAAACCAATTGTTCCGATGAAGATTCCAATATCTACAAATGTTGGTGAGAACATTGTCCATGATGATGGTAAATAATCTCTATGTAATGAAGTTACAATAATTACGAAACGTTCAAACCACATACCAATGTTTACAACTATAGAGATGAAGAATGAGAACATAATACTTGTTCTTAATTTTTTGAACCACATGAACTGTGGCGAGAATACATTACAACACATCATTGACCAATAAGCCCACCAATAAGGTCCTGTAGCTCTATTTAAGAATGCATACTGTTCGTATTCTACACCAGAATACCAAGCAATAAATAACTCAGTGATATATGCCACACCAACGATAGAACCTGTAATCATAATGACTATGTTCATTAACTCTATGTGTTGTACCGTGATATAATCTTCAAGGTTACACACTTTTCTCATAATAATAAGAAGTGTGTTTACCATGGCAAATCCTGAGAAAATCGCACCTGCAACAAAGTAAGGTGGAAAAATCGTTGTATGCCATCCTGGAATCACCGACGTGGCGAAATCAAACGATACAATCGTGTGTACAGAAAGTACTAAAGGTGTTGCTAAACCAGCAAGTACTAAAGATACTTCTTCAAAACGTTGCCAATCTTTTGCTCTACCTGACCAACCAAAACTTAATAAAGCATATATTTTCTTTTGGAAAGGTCTAACAGCTCTATCTCTAATCATGGCGAAATCTGGTAATAAACCTGTCCACCAGAATACTAATGATACAGATAAGTACGTAGAAATCGCGAATACATCCCAAAGTAAAGGAGAGTTAAAGTTTACCCATAACGAACCAAATTGATTAGGAATCGGTAATACCCAATAGGCTAACCATGGTCGACCCATGTGAATAATTGGGAATAAACCTGCTTGTACTACCGAAAAAATTGTCATGGCTTCAGCAGATCGGTTAATTGCCATTCTCCATTTTTGACGGAAGAGTAAAAGTACTGCAGAAATCAGTGTTCCTGCGTGACCAATACCAACCCACCAAACGAAGTTAGTAATATCCCAAGCCCAGTCTACAGTGTTGTTAAGACCCCAAACTCCAATACCTGTTGAAATGGTATAAATAATACAACCTATTCCCCAAAGGAATGCAACCAAAGCTATACTGAAAACAATCCACCATGCTCTGTTGGCTTTGCCTTCTACTGGTCTTGCTACATCAACGGTAACATCGTGATACGATTTTTCTCCAGTAACTAAAGGTCTTCTAATAGGTGCTTCGTAATGAGACGCCATAATTATATACGTGTTTCTTTAATTTTTAATTTATGCTTTAGATGTATTTCTCACCTTTGTTTGATAGAATACGTTTGGTTTTGTACCTACGCTTTCTAACAAGTGATACATACGATCATCTTCTTTTAATGCTGTAATTTTACTGTCTTTGTTATTAACATCACCAAATATCATAGCTCCGTTTCCACATGCAGCAGAACAAGCCGTTTGGAATTCTCCATCTCTAACTTCTCTACCATCACGTTTAGCATCAAGAATTGTTTTTTGTGTTTTTTGAATACACATAGAACATTTTTCCATCACACCACGAGATCTAACAGTAACATCTGGGTTTAATACCATACGTCCTAAATCGTCATTCATGTAGTAATCAAACTCATCATTCTTATTGTATAAGAACCAGTTAAAACGACGCACTTTATAAGGACAGTTGTTTGCACAATATCTTGTACCTACACAACGGTTATAAGCCATATGATTTTGACCTTGACGACCATGAGATGTTGCAGCAACAGGGCAAACCGTTTCACAAGGAGCATGATTACAATGTTGACACATTACTGGCTGAAATGCAACTTGAGGATTATCTGCAGGATTTTCCATCTCACCAAAACCACCTAAAGAACCATTGTCTCCAAATAAACCATCAAAACCTTCTTTTTTAGCATCATCAGCTTTAAAAGTATCTTGATGCGAATAATAACGATCAATACGCAACCAGTGCATATTTCTACTTCGTCTCACTTCAGATTTACCAACTACAGGAACGTTGTTTTCTGCATGACATGCAATAACACATGCTCCACATCCTGTACAGGCATTTAAATCTATAGACAAATTGAAATGATGACCTATTGATCGGTCAAAAGAATCCCATAAATCAACATCTGGGCTTGTAACTTCTACAGGCTCATGATTTAATGACACTACAGGAACAGCATTCCAATGCTTCTTATCTTCTGTATTAAATATTTCTAAAGTTGTTTCCTTAATAATATCACCACGACCCATTAAGGTATTATGTAATTGCAAACATGCAAACTCATGTTCACCAGAAGCTTTTTCTACAGTAACATCTTGAGCTGAACTGAAATTTTGGTATAACGGATAAGCGTTAACACCTGTTTTCATTTCTTCTTTAAGAGCATCTGATGTTCTACCATAACCTAAAGCCATTCCAACCGAACCTTTTGCTTGTCCTGGTTGAATAATTACTGGAACCGTAATTGGTTCTTGACCAGAAATTGTAACTTTAGCATAACTAGCATTTAATCCACCGTTGGCAACATTCCAGTTTTTTAATTCTAATTCTTCAGCATCTGCCTGAGAAACTGTTAAGTAGTTATCCCAAGTCGTTCTTGTGATTGGATCAGGAAATTCTTGTAACCAAGGGTTATTAGCTTGTTGACCGTCTCCCATACCAATTTTGGTATAGAGTGAAAGTTCCATTCCACCATTAGATTTCACTGAATTAGCTAAAGCTCTTGCAGCTGCACCTCCTGTTAATGTAGATGCTGTATCTGAAGCACCGTTATTTACAGTAGTAGAAGTTGTAGTCGTTGTATATTCGTCTTTGTCTTCTTCTTTGATACCAACACCAACGGCTACGTCGTGAATAATACCACCAACAAAGGTTCTATCATTTTTATCTTTTAATTCTGAAGTTGTTGTTTCAACAGTTGATGCTCCATTACCTGCACCACCTGCAACAAACACACCATCTTGAACGGCTTTGTTGAATGATGTACCCCCTAAGATATTACTCGTCCAATACGATTTAATATAATCTCTATATGACGAACCATTTCCGTTCCAAGCTAAAAGCACATCTTGGAATTGCTTTGTATCAAACAATGGACGAATTGTTGGTTGCATCATCGAAAAGTGACCAGACTTAAATTCGTAATCTCCCCAAGATTCTAAGTTATGAGGTGCTGCAGCGATATAATTACAAATAGAAGATGTTTCATCTTGCTTCATCGAAAACGCTACAGATAAATCTGTTTTAGCTAATCCTTCAGCAAAATCAGCTGAATTTGGTAAGCTGTATATTGGATTAACACCATTCATTATAATGGCACCAACTTTACCAGCCTTCATATCAGCGACTAATTGCATTACAGCTTTGTCACTTCCTTGTCTTGTATTAATAGTAGTTTTAGGGTCGAAAGCTTTACTTCTTAAGTGCTCATTTATTTCTAAAGCTACAGTCTGTGCATCAACATCTTGAACACCTGTTACCACAACAGCATTGCTTCCAGCCAAACTTAATTCTTTAGCTGCTGCCTTAACTGCTGCATCTAATCCATCAGAAAGTTTAGCACCTCCTGCAGAATTTCCTGTAACTTCACTATATAATTTAGCTAAAGCTAATTTCTGTTCGCTTGGTTTTAATGGTACACGCTTATCTGCGTTTGCACCTGATAATGACATATTAGATTCAAACTGAATATGTCTAGACATTTTACCATGATCTGGAATACGTTTTGCTGAATAACCAGAATCAAAACCTCCACCTTGCCAATCTCCTAAGAAATCCGCTCCAATAGAAACGATAGTCATTGCTTTAGAGAAATCGTAATTAGCCATTCCTCTTCTTCCGTACTTGGCTTGATATGCATCTAATGTTGCAGATTCTGAAACTGCATCGTAAGCAATGTGCCTAACATTACCATATTTTGATGCAAATTCTGCAACTAATTTATTTGTAGATGGACTTGGCATTGACGCTGTTAAAAACACAATTTGTTTTCCATCACTAAGTCCGTTTAACGCTGAAGTTGTTTCAGACATAAAGGCATCCCAAGAGATTGTTGTTTCACCTTTCATTGGTGACTTCACTCTCTTATTATCATACAATCCTAAAACCGACGCATTAACTCTTGCATTAGCTACACCATTGGTGCCAGCATCTGTATTACTCTCGATTTTAATTGGTCTTCCTTCTCTTGTCTTTACTAAAACACTAGCAAAATCAAACCCATTTGCAATAGTCGTTGCATAGTAATTAGCCACACCAGGAATAATCTCCGTAGGTTGGTTTACATAAGGAATTGATTTAATCACTGGACCTTCACAAGCTACTAATGAAGCTGCAGCTGTACTAAATCCAACGTATTTTAAGAAATCACGACGCGACGTAGATGAAGACTCTAAAGTTTCTTTATCTCCTAAAAACTCATCTGTTGGAATTTCATCTACAAATTCGTTTTGTTGTAGCGTCTCAACAATAGAGCTATTTTCGTTTAGCTCTTCAACACTTTTCCAGTATTTCTTGTTTGATGACATATTTTTCAGTTATATAGTTGTTAGTTGATAGTGATTAGTATTACTAAACTTCAACTGTATATTTAATTTAATAGTGACATTTACCACATTCTAATCCACCCATCTGTGCTGCAGTTAACTGCTCAACTCCATATTCCTTAGATAGTTGTTCGTGAATTTTAGTATAGTAAGCATTGTCTTTAACTTTTACGTTTGTCTCTCTGTGACAGTTAATACACCAACCCATTGTTAATGGTGATTCTTGGTACACAATTTCCATTTCTTCAACAGGACCATGACAGGTCTGACATTCTATACCGCCAACCGTAACGTGTTGTGAGTGGTTAAAATAAGCGAAATCGGGTAAGTTATGAACTCGTATCCACTTCACTGGTTTTGATTCACCAGTATAAGCTGTTCCATCCCATCCTACAGCATCGTATAGTTTTTGAATTTCCGCATCATAATCTACCCCGTATTCTTTTCCTTCTGCTAAGGTTTCTGGTGCCACTTCACTAATTGATTTATGACAGTTCATACAAACATTTAATGATGGAATACCAGATGTTTTACTAACTCTTGCAGAAGAGTGACAGTATTTACAATCGATACCATTATCACCTGCATGAATTCTATGCGAATAATGAATTGGTTGTACCGGCTCGTAACCTTGATTTACATCTATTTGCATAAAGTAACCATACACAAAATACCCACTTGCTAATAAGAAGAAGATTGCTGTTACTAATACTAAAAATTGGTTTTGAGCAAATGCTTTCCAAATAGGAGTCCCTTTATCTTTAGTTGCAGTCTCTATCCCTTTAGCATCCGCAAAACGGTTTAAAGTACGTTTCACTAAAACTAAAGCCATTGCTAATAAACCAAATAATACAGCTAATGCACCAAGGATTAAGTTGTTTGAAACTCCATCATCAGTTGATTTTCCTCCAGGGCCAGGATCTGGGCCAGGCGGAGGTGGAGGAGCTGGCGCAGCTGTGTAAGCTAATATATCTGAAATTTGCTGATCTTCTAACTGCGGAAAAGCAGTCATTGCAACACCATTATACTCATTATAAATTTTAACAGCATAAGCATCACCTGCTTTAACCATTGCTGCACTATTACGAATCCAAGCATTAAGCCATGCTCTATCTAAGCCTTGCTCATCTGCTAATCTTGCTTCTACATTACGTAAGGCAGGACCAGTCATTGGCTTATCTAATTTGTGGCAAGCCGCACAATTGGTATTAAATAAGGCTTTTCCATTTTTAGGATCACCATCTTGAGCAGTAAGAGAGGTTGAAAACGTGAGTAATAAAATAAAACCTAAATAAAGAATCTTTGAGGTTAAATTACGGTAGATCACCTGTTTCATATTGTTGGTTGAATTATCTTCTAAACTTTGGTACGATTTTTTCATTCAATTTGAGAACAAAACATGTTTATAAAAACTCATGCAAAAGTAATATTTAAAGTCGATTTTAGAAATGTTAGCGAACTGTTAATACATAATTTATACCAATTCTAAATAACATATTTAAATGATTTCCGTTGAATATAATACCTTTGCATTTTAAATACAGAATTATGACATTTAAAACCAAATACATAAGCTTCGTTATTTTATTATTAACGATTTCTCTTACAGCCAATGCACAGCAAGGAGAAGTTAATGTAACTCAAGATAGTGACATAGATAAATTGTTAGAATTTAAAAAAGATATTAAGACTTCTAAAGTTTATAGAATTCAGGTTTATCAGAGTGTTGATCCAGACAAAGCACAGCGCGAAAAAGCGAATTTTTTGAACTCTTACGGAGAATGGCCCGCTGAAGTTGTGTGGAATACTCCAAACTATAAAGTTTGGGTTGGTAATTTTTCTACCAGATTAGAAGCAGATAGAGCTTGGGTGAAAATTAAGAAAAAATACATGAGTGCTATTGTTTTTCAACCCAAGTCAGACAAAAAATAGGCGCAATATTATTACACAAAAAAAGCGACCGCATGGTCGCTTTTTTTATATCTATAATTGAACTTATTTCAACTTTTTCTTAACTTCTACTTCTTCGAATGCTTCTATAACATCACCTATTATAATATCGTTAAAGCCTTTAATTTGCATACCACAATCGTAGCCTTTTGCTACTTCTTTAACATCATCTTTAAAACGTTTTAGAGCTTCTAACTCACCAGTGTGAACAACGACACCATCTCTAATAATTCTAATACCAGATTTTCTAAAGATTTTACCATTCATCACCATACAGCCAGCAATGTTTCCAATTTTAGAAACTTTAAAGATTTCTCTGATTTCAGCTGTACCAGTAACTTCTTCTTTAACCTCTGGAGATAACATACCCTCCATCGCGTCTTTAAGATCGTTAATCGCAGCATAAATAATTGAGTACGTTCTAATATCAATTTCTTCTTTATCTGCAATCATTCTTGCATTACCTACTGGTCTTACATTAAATCCGACAATAATAGCATCTGATGCTGTTGCTAATAACACATCACTTTCCGTGATGGCTCCAACACCTTTATGTATGATATTTACCTGAATTTCTTCAGTAGATAATTTTTGGAATGAATCTGTTAATGCTTCTACAGAACCATCTACATCACCTTTAAGGATAATATTTAATTCTTGGAAATCACCAAGTGCAATACGTCTTCCAATTTCATCAAGAGTGATATGACGCTGCGTTCTAACCGATTGCTCACGTTGTAATTGAGTACGCTTAGTTGCAATTTGTTTAGCTTCACGCTCATCTTCAAATACATTAAACTTATCACCTGCTTGTGGCGCTCCATCTAAACCTAGAATAGATACTGGAGTTGCAGGACCTGCAGCATCAACATCATTACCACGCTCATCTTGCATCGCTTTTACCTTACCACTATTTTTCCCTGCTAATACATAATCACCTACTCTTAATGTACCTGCTTGTACTAAGATTGTAGAAACATATCCTCTACCTTTATCTAAGTAGGCTTCTACTACAGTGCCTATTGCTGGTTTATTAGGATTAGCCTTTAGCTCTAATAATTCGGCTTCAAGTAATACTTTTTCTAGTAATTCTTTAACACCAGTTCCCATTTTAGCTGAAATATCATGAGACTGAATTTTTCCGCCCCAATCTTCTACTAAAAGATTCATTGCTGCTAATTGTTCCTTCACTTTTTCAGGGTTAGCATCTGGTTTATCAATTTTATTTATTGCAAATACGATTGGAACACCAGCCGCTTGTGCATGAGAAATTGCTTCTTTAGTTTGTGGCATAATAGCATCATCTGCAGCAACCACAATAATAGCAATATCTGTAACTTGCGCACCACGAGCACGCATCGCTGTAAAGGCTTCGTGACCTGGTGTATCTAAAAATGCTATTTTTTGTCCGTCTTCTAATTCTACTCCGTATGCTCCAATATGCTGTGTAATTCCACCTGACTCACCTGCGATTACGTTTTCTTCACGTATATAATCTAATAAAGATGTTTTACCGTGATCTACGTGACCCATTACTGTTACAATAGGTGCTCGAGGTTCTAAGTCTTTAGGGTCGTCAACAACTTCTTCAATAGATTCCTCAATATCTGCAGTAATAAACTCTACATCGTAACCAAATTCTTCGGCTACAATAGCTAAAGTTTCTGCATCAAGTCTTTGGTTCATGGTTACCATCATACCTAAAGACATACAAGCAGAAATCACTTGAGTCACTCCAACATCCATCATCGTTGCAACTTCACTAACTGTTACAAATTCTGTAACCTTAAGTGTTTTACTTTCTGCTGCTGCAATTTCTTGATCTATTTCAGTTTGTTCTCTATGTTGATCTCTTTTTTCTCTACGGTATTTTGCACCTTTTCCTTTATTAGATTTACCTTGTAATTTCTCAAGTGTTTCTCTAATTTGTTTCTTTACATCTTCTTCACTAGGCTCTTCCTTAACCACTTTTGGTCTCGAATTACCCCTTCCTTTTCCACCACCACGTCTATTATCGTAGTTTGGTTTTCCTCCACTATCACCTGCTTTACTAATACGACGTCTTTTACGTTTATTAGCATCGCCAGAAGCTGCAGGTTTTTTATCTTCTTTTTTCTTTTTAGGCTTATTAAACTGCGAAAGGTCTATTTTCTTTCCTGTTGTTGTTGGACCTGAAAGTTTTTTGTATTGTGTTTTTAAAGTTTCCTCAACTACCACCTCTTCTTTAGACTCTGCAGTTTCTGTAGTTTCCTTTTTCTTAGTTGACTTCTTAGCTTCTACTTCTTTTTCTTTTTTAGGCTCAGCCTTTGGAGTTTCTGCCTTTGGAGTTTCTGCCTTTGGAGTTTCAGCCTTTGGAGTTTCAGCCTTCTTCTTAGGCTTTTCAATTTTAGCCTTTGGTGTTTCTTTAACTTCAGCAGGCTTTGATGCTTCTTTTTTGCTTGCTTTATCTTTATTTAAGTCAATTTTACCAACTTGTTTAGGTCCGCTTAAGTCTGCTTTAGCCTTGACTACAGGTTCCTCTTTTACAGCGTCTTCTTGTTTTTGCTTTTCTTCAATTTCGCGTTCGCGTTTTTCTCGAAGCGCCTCTTTTTCTTTGAGTTTTGCCTCACTTACTTCTTGAGCTTTTTCACGCTTAGTTGCATCTGTCTGAAATTCATCAGAAAGCGTATCGTAAACCTCTTGCGAAATTTTGGTATTAGGACTTTTCTCAATCTCTATACCCTTGGATTCTAAAAAATCCACAGCACGGTCAATAGAGATGTTTAATTCCCTTAATACCTTATTTAATCTTGTTTGAGCCATAAATTGCCTGTAATATACTTAAATCTGTTTTATATCAATATAACTTCATTCGTTTTAAAGTTAAATTGCTATTAGTCTTCAAATTCCTCTTTTAGAATTCTGATAACTTCTTCTATAGTTTCTTCTTCTAAATCTGTACGCTTCACTAAGTCAGCAACATCTTGTTCTAGAATACTTTTTGCCGTGTCTAAACCTGCTTTGCTAAATTCTGAAATAATCCATCCTTCAATTTCATCAGAGAATTCTTTTAATTCTACATCTTCCTCTGCTCCTTCTCTAAATACATCAATCTCGTAACCTGTTAATTGACCAGCTAAACGAATATTGTGACCACCTCTACCAATGGCTTTAGACACTTCTTCTGGCTTTAACAACACTTCAGCACGCATGTTTTCTTCGTCTAATTTTAAAGACGTTACTCTTGCAGGACTTAAAGCCCTTGTTACAAATAGTTGAATGTTATTGGTATAATTGATAACATCAATGTTTTCGTTTCCTAGTTCACGTACAATACCATGGATTCTAGAACCCTTCATACCAACACAAGCGCCAACAGGATCAATTCTATCGTCATAAGAATCTACTGCTACTTTTGCTTTTTCACCCGGAATACGCACTACTTTTTTAACTGTAATTAAACCGTCAAAAACCTCAGGAATTTCTTGCTCAAATAATTTCTCTAAGAACAATGGTGATGTTCTAGACATTATAATTGCTGGCTTGCTTCCTTTTAATTCTACACTTTCTATAATTCCTCTTACGTTTTCTCCTTTTCTAAAGAAATCTGAAGGAATCTGTCTATCCTTTGGTAAAATAATTTCATTACCATCATCATCTAACAAAATAATTGCTCTATGACGAATGTGATGTACTTCTGCAGTATATATTTCGCCTTCTAATTCTTTAAAGTGCTTATATATATTTGTATTGTCATGCTCATGAATCTTAGAAATTAAGTTTTGTCTTAATGCTAAAATTGAACGACGCCCTAAATCAATTAATTTCACTTCTTCAGCAACATCTTCACCTACTTCAAAATCTGGTTCTATCTTCTGTGCTTCAGATAATTCAATTTCTTGATTTGGTTCTTCAACCTCACCGTTTGCAACAACAATACGATTTCTCCATATTTCTAAATCTCCTTTATCTGGATTTATAATAATGTCAAAATTATCGTCATCACCATACTTCTTTTTCAATGCATTACGTAATACATCCTCAAGAATCGCCATCAGCGTAACTCTATCTATTAATTTATCGTCTTTAAATTCTGAAAATGATTCAATTAACGCTACATTTTCCATAATTGATATGAATTAAAATTTTATTTTAACTTTTGCTTCTTTAATATTTTCGAAAGTAACATTTGCCTCTTTGGTTACTGTTACTTTTCCTTTACCTACAGGTTTTGGCTCTCTTGCTTTCCAAGTTAAAACCACTCCTTGTTCGTTAACATCTATAAGTTTACCTTCTAAACTTTGACTGTCATTGGTCTTTACTTCTAAATCTCTACCAATATGTTTTTTATATTGTCTAGGCAACGTAAGCGGTGTTGTTGCACCAGATGATAATACTTCTAGAGAAAAATCGTGCTCATCTCTGTCTATATTATGCTCAATCGCTCTACTTATGTACATACAGTCTTCAACCAAAACACCATTATCTCCATCTATTACAATCTTAATGGCATTATCACCAGATAAAGTAAAGTCTATTAAGAATAAATCTTGTCTTTCATCTAATGCATTTTGCAATAAGTCTTCTACTATTTTTCTGAACATTTATTGATATAAAAAGAGAGGACTTTTCGTCCTCTCGCTTATTTATTTTAGTAAACAACGGTGCAAATATACAACATTTATATTGATTTTTCAAAGCTTCGTAAAGTGGATTTATTTTCATAAATTTATGAGGCTAACAAAAACTAAAATCAATGAATAGAATATTAGTTCCTACAGATTTTTCAGAACAAGCAGAAAACGCCTTAAAAGTAGCTGCAATGCTGGCAAAAAAACATGAAGCAGAAATTTATTTATTGCATATGATGGAAATACCAATGCAACAAATAGATCCTGGGGCTGTACAAAGTGACATACCTGAAGCATTATTCTTTATGAAACTGGCTCATAAAAAATTTGAAGATTTAATGGAGCGTGACTATTTAGATGGTATTACTGTACGCGAAACAGTAAAGGCAGACATTACATTCAACGAAATTAAAGATGCATGCAAAGAGTATGATATTGACTTAATTGTTATGGGTTCTCATGGTGCTACAGGAATTAAAGAAATGTTTGTAGGTTCTAATGCAGAAAAAGTAGTACGTACGTCTATCGTACCTGTCTTGGTAATTAAAAATGACCATGAAGCATTTAAAGTTTCCGATTTTGTATTTGCTTCGGACTTTAAAAACGATAATAAAGAAACCTATAAACAAGCCGTTGAATTTGCTAAAGCACTAGATGCAAAAATTCATTTATTGATGGTGAATACCGCTAATAATTTTATGACTACTTACGATGCTAATGCACGTATTAATGATTTTATTTCTGGACAAACATTCGATAATTATACGGTTACAGTACACAATGATACAACTGTTGAACAAGGTATATTAAACTTCTCTAAGGATATTGACGCAGATCTCATTGGTATAAGCACACACGGAAGACAAGGTATTGCACATTTCTTTAATAGTAGTATTAGTGAAGATTTGGTAAACCATGCTAACCGACCTGTGATAACTTTTAAGATTTAGAAACTAAAATATGTCGAATAAAAAAATCCTAATCAGTTTTGATTAGGATTTTTTGTTGGCCCACTAGGTTTCGAACCTAGACTCTTCGGTACCAAAAACCGATGTGTTAGCCAGTTACACCATGGGCCAATCTCTCAAAAGAGGATGCAAATTTAAAACAAAGTTTTATTTGGGCAAAAAAAAATGAGAAAATAATTGAAAATACTTAACGTTAACTTAAAAACTTAGGCGTTACTATAATAATTAGTAAATTCGCCAGCATTAATAAGCTAGGTTTTCATGACAGATTTTAACTTTAAAAAGTGGAACACCATTCTAGGATGGTTTGTTTTTGCCGTAGCATTTACGGTATATGCTCTAACTATTGAGCCAACCGTAAGTTTTTGGGATGCTGGAGAGTATATTTTAACCTCCTCCAAATTACAAGTTGGTCATCCACCAGGAGCACCTTTGTTTCAGATGTTAGGAGCATTTTTCTCCATATTTGCTTTAGAACCTTCTCAAATAGGTATGATTATGAATATGATGAGTGCTGTTGCTAGTGCTTTCACTATTCTTTTTATGTTTTGGACCATTAGCTTATTACTCGTAAAATTAGTGAAATACAAAAAAGACAATAGCCCTAGTAAAGCTCATGCTATATTGGGAAGTGCTTTAGTTGGTAGTTTAGCTTTTACATTCACCGATTCGTTTTGGTTTAATGCTGTAGAAACAGAAGTGTATGCTATGGCAACACTTATTATGGCAGTTATGTTTTATCTGGCATTGCGCTGGGAGCAAGACATGGATAAGCCTAGAGGAAACCGTTGGTTAATCTTAATCGCTTTTGTTATTGGATTGTCTTTTGGTGTTCACTTTATGGGACTTTTAACTATACCTGCAATTGGTCTTATTTATTATTTCAAGAATTATAAAACCATTACGGTTAAGAATTTTATAATTGCCAATATAGCTTCTGCAGCTATTTTACTTTTCATATTTAAATTACTACTTCCAACAACACTTAAATTGTTTGGATATTTAGAAGTATTTTTTGTGAATTCAATCGGATTACCATTTAACTCAGGTACAATTATCACAGGATTAATGGTGATAGCACTATTTTATTTTGGATTGAATTATACTAGAAAAAAAGGTATGCAACATGCTAATACCTTAGTGCTTTGTCTTATGTTTATCTTTATTGGATTTTCATCTTGGATGATGTTACCAATTAGAGCTAATGCTAATGTCATTATTAATGAAAATGATCCTTCTGATGCACGAGAACTTTTAGCCTATTACAACTTAGAGCAATATCCTGAAACGCATTTGTTTTATGGCCCGCAGTTTACTGAATTATATTCAGGACAAGATAAAGATGAACCTTTTATTGATGATAAGAAAAATTACGAACGTGATGAAGAGCTTGGAAAGTACGTTGTAATTAACAATTGGGAAGGCACTAAACAAAACTATAATCACGAACATGCTGCATTGCTTCCAAGAATGTGGAGTAGCGAGCATGCAGAAAACTATATGATCTTTACCGGATTGATTGACTTTAAACTAGACCCAAATTTACAAAGTCAAATACGTAGACAATTATTAAATGCTGGTTATCCAGAAGAGCAGGCTAGCCAATTAGCTTTACAAGAGAAACAACAATTTGATAAAATAATTAACGATTTTAAAATGCGAATTGCTCAAGGCGAATTGGATTATGAAGATTATAATCAATTTTTAAAACGCTATGGTCAGCAATATTTAGTTGTTGAGAAACCTTCTTTTGGAGATAACGTAGCTTACATGCTTCAATACCAATTTGGGTATATGTACTGGCGTTATTTTATGTGGAATTTTACTGGAAGACAAAACGATATCCAAGGTAAATACGATGACTTTAATGGGAATTGGATTTCGGGAATTAATTTCCTGGACAGCATTCATTTAGGTATGTCGCAAGATAATTTACCAACAGATGTCTTAGAAAATAAAGCACGTAATACCTATTATTTTTTACCATTATTACTTGGTTTAGTTGGTTTTTTCTTTTTACTTAATATAGATAAAAAACGTTTTTGGGTTTTACTTGTTTTCTTCTTATTGACAGGACTAGCCATTCAATTTTATACCAATGTAAGACCTTTTGAACCTCGTGAACGTGATTATTCGGTGGTAGGTTCATTTTATGTCTTCGCTATTTGGATAGGCTTTGGAGTTTATGCTATATACGATATCTTAAAATCTAGTGTTAAAACAAAACTTTTAGCGCCTGTAATCACTCTTGCTTGTTTAATTATTGTACCAGGAATTTTAGCAGCAAACAATTGGGACGATCATGATCGTTCTGGTAAACACACAGCCAATGCAATGGCTCGTAAATATTTAGAATCCTGTGCGCCAAATGCTATACTATTTACCATTGGAGATAATGACTCTTTTCCATTGTGGTATTTACAAGAAATTGAAGGAGTCCGTACAGATGTACGTGTAGTGAATACAAGTTTATTTCAAACAGACTGGTACATTGACCAAATGAAACGTAAGGCTTATGAAAGTGACCCCATCCCTTCTAAATTAACACACAAACAATATAGAGCAGGAACCAGAGATATTACTATTTATCGGGAAATAAATGAGAAAATCGCTAACGATACTTTAGATATAAAAGCGTTTATGGATTTTGTTTCAAGTGAGCAACCTAATACGAAATTCAAATATGTAATTGAAAGACAAGGTGATGATCCTGAGGGTTATCCAAAGCATATCTTAAACGCGAATTACTTTCCGACGCGACATATTAGTATTCCAGTTAATAAAACTGAAGTTCTTAAAAACGGCATTGTTCAGCCTAAAGATGCCGATAAGATAGAAGATAAACTATATGCAAGAATCGGTGGAGGTTATATCTACAAACACAGACTATTAATGTTAGACATTATTGCCAATAATAATTGGGAGCGTCCAATTTATTTTACAGGAGGTGCTTTTGGTGATGACGATTATATTTGGTTAAAAGACTATTTGCAATTAGATGGTATGTGCTACAAGTTGGTACCTATAAAAACACCTGTTGACAAAGCCAATCCTTATAATATGGGGAGAGTTGATCCGGACTTAATGTACAATATGGTTAAAGACTGGGAATGGGGAGGAAGTGAAAATGACATCTATCTCGATATTGAATCTAGACGAAACGGTATTACTTACAGAGGTAATTTAGCACGCTTAGTAGAACAGCTCATCAATGAAAATAAATTAGATAAAGCTGAAGACGTTGTTGACATTGCAATGGAAAAAATGCCAGTAGATAAATTTGGTTTTTACTCATTGCTAGAGCCTTACATTAGTGCTTATTACGAAATTGGGAACACAGAAAAAGGACGTGCATTATTTAAAGATGTTGCAAAAAAATATCAAGAGAATTTAGTGTATTATAGTGGTCTCTCTTTTGAAAACCAAGAGAGTCTTGAAGTAGGTGAAAAAATCTATTTAGACATACAGCGTTATAGAGCTTTAGTTGATATTTTAGTGATTTATAACGACAAAGATTTTGCCTTAGAAGAAACGAAAACATTTAATAGCTATCTAAGTTTATTTGATAAATTGATGAATCGTTACAGTAATGATGAATTACCACAAATACCAGAAGATGCTGATTTAAATCCTTCTGTAAACGATACTATTAAAAATATAACACCAGAAGAGTAAAAATTAGTATGCAGATTATTCCAGCCAAAACACCTGGATTTGTTAAAACACTATTTCCAAATTTTGTCTGGAATATCGCAACTGATAATAAAGAACTCTATTTGACTTTTGATGATGGTCCAACACCAGAAATTACGGATTGGGTTCTCCAAACTTTAAAACCATATAAAGCTAAAGCAACATTCTTTTGTATTGGTAATAATATTGAAAAGCATCCTGAAATATTTAAAAACATAATTGCTGAAGGGCATACTATTGGTAATCATACATACAATCATCTTAAAGGTTGGAAACATAAAACCAAGAATTACATTAAAGACACTGAACGCAATCAAGCTTTGATAAATTCTAAATTTGCTAATCACGATTCGTCAATCGAAACTATTTTCCGCCCTCCTTATGGTAAGTTTAAAACCAAACAAAGCAAAAAATTACAAGAATTGGGATACAAAATTGTGCTTTGGGATATACTTTCTTATGATTGGGATAAGTCTGTATCTGAAGAAACTTGCTTAAAAAATGTAACATCAACAGCAAAAGAAGGCAGTATTATTGTATTTCATGATAGCGTAAAGGCATCACGAAATTTAAAATATGCATTACCTAAGGTGTTAGAATATTATCATGAAAAAGGCTACGTATTTAAAGCGTTGTAGTTACACATACTCTTGAATAATACCAATTAAAGTATTGGCATCTTGCTCACCACTATGTCGCCATTTCATTTCACCATTTTTATAGATAATCAAAGTTGGCAAGCCTTTAACACGAAGCGCTTCAGCTAACTCTTTATTTTTATCAACATCTATTTTAATGACTTTGGCTTTATCGCCTAGCGCAGCTGCTACATCTCTAAGTACAGGATGCATTGCAATGGATTGATCGTTCCATTCCGTATAGAAGTCTAATAGTACCGGAGTATCGACATCTATTAATTCCCCAAATTTTGACATAATATATAGTTTTTAGTCAAACGTCTTATACAAACCTACATAAAATTTCAATAGTACCACCTTAATAAGTTCGTTATGAACAACATAAAAATACGCATTTATATACAATTAGGCTTCTTTCTTACCTTTTTTGAGTTCTATTACTGTGATTTCTGGCCATATCCCAACACGTCCAGGAAATGCTAAATAACCAAACCCTCTGTTTACATTAATGTATTGTCCTAATTCTTCGTAAATACCTGCCCAATGTTTATACCTCCATTTTACTGGACTCCACTTAAACCAACCTGGTATTTCAATACCAAATTGCATACCATGCGTATGACCACTTAAGGTTAAATGGTAATGGTAATTATCATTTACAACTTCTTCATCCCAATGACTTGGATCATGGCTCATTAGTATTTTAAAATCATCTTTATCTATAAAGCTAGAAGCTTTCTTTAAATCTCCAGCTTTTTTAAAACCACCTTTACCCCAATTCTCAACACCAACTAAAGCAATACGCTGACCATCCTTTTCAATAAATCGATTTTCGTTTAGTAATAAATCAAAACCAATGTCTTTTTGAAGTGTCTTTAAATCTTCGAGGTTTTGTTTTTTAGCATGATCTGAGCTCCAATTGATATAATCACCATAATCATGATTTCCTAAAACAGAATACATACCATCCTTAGCTTTCAATTTTTTGAATATATCAACGTAAGGCATCATTTCTGTTGCTTTATTATTTACCATATCTCCAGTAAATAAAATCACATCAGATTGTTGCTCGTTAATTAAATCAATTGCGTATTCTACTTTATTAATATTATCAAAACTACCCGAATGAACATCACTAATTTGAGTGAGTCTGTACCCATCAAAAGCATCTGGCAAATCTTCAAAATGAAGTGTATAATTTAATACCTTGAAATTATATTTTCCTTTATAAATACCATATAAAATTGAAGTAAATGGTATTGCAGCCAAACCTAAAGCTATCTGACTTACGAACTTTCTGCGTGCCGGAAAATGATTACCTTCTAGATTATTATTTTGAGTGAAATAACTATAAATAGCTTGAGGAACTCTAAATATATCCTCACCTAACATCGCAATAATCAAGATAAGTTTGGGTACTATCATTGCTATTAAAAAGCCAATTGCATAAGCATTTGCATGCGAAAATCCATTACCTCTATTAAAGCTATAGAATTGATACACAAAATTACCTAAAACGGTTATTGTAAAAATCCAATAAAGAGCATGCCACCAATTGCTTTTAGTAAGTGTACGCAAAGTTTGAAAAGCATAGAAATCAGCAACTCCAATAATCACAATAAAGATTATCCAACGAATCATAAGCAAATTTTAATTTGCTAAGTTAAATATATAGCTTCTTTTACTCGTATTTTTAACTAATAAATAACTTGAACTAAAGCGCGAATCGATATGTCGCTTTTATTAAAAATGTATTCTCAGGTTTAGCACTTAATAGTTGGTTATCAATTATAGAACCAAAATTATTACTTGGATCACCAAACCCTGTAACTCCTTGAGACCATACTAAAAATACCTCAGATCCAGGGATATATTCCCAACGCAAAACTAAATTTGATCTAAACTGCACAAAAGCGAAATCGGGATTACCAAAACTATAATCTACGTTTCCATCTCTATCATCATCAACATTATAACTACTTCCATCAAAACTAATTTGATTATCATCATAAGTAGTAATCCTTTCATTTATATCACCTGCAGTTGCGTTATTAACATGGTTAAAGTTTGAAAAATCTGCTTTAAAAATGAAAGGCTGCCCATAATATTGTATAGTTAGGTTAGGGTTAATATTATAATTAACTCTCAATGTTGCCGACAATGACTCTTGATCAATGGCCCCTAAAATATAACGTGTATTAGCTCCAAAATCTCTTTGTGTTACATACTGAGTTTTACTAGGTCTTTTTTCGAGTTCAGTTTCTAATGACAAGCTTAGTGCATCTAATGGTTGATACCTTAATCTTACAACATATCTGGTAAGAGAAAAATTATTTTGTTTAGAGCGAGAGTTAACATAACCTAAAGTAGCGCTTAATTTTTTGCGTCTATCAGTACCAGAAAACAAATACCAGAAATTTTCTTCGTTATAACGCCATCTTGGTCCTCCTCTTAAAAATGTATTGACGAAAATTCTTGGTTTATGTGCAGCTCCAAAATCACTGAACCAATTATTTTTATAATTAATGTTTCCATTAAATTCGTATTGAATTCTGTTGTAATTGCCCTCAAAATCAAATGCTGTAGAAAATTCTAAGCCTAACCTTGCCTGCCTAAACCAAGATGTAGGCTTATTAAAAAAACGCCTCACATTAGCATACTGTCGTATATCATCAGCTTGTCTTAAAAAGCCAATATCATTAAGTTCTAATTCTGGAGATTTCCAGTTGGCACCAATATTATAGTTCCAATTTCCATTTCCTCCTTTACCAATTTCTAATCGTCCACCTGTTCCTGTCAATGAGGTTTTGTTTGGATCTACATCAATATGACTTGCATCTACTCGCTGAAATAAATGTGTTAAAGAACGTTGTGTATTTTCAATAGCCTCTTTACTTCCATTCACTTTACTTAAAGTTAAGTTTCCTTGTACGTAATAGGTTCTGTTTTTCCAATTATGTCTAAAATCGACTCCACCTGTATAAGCACTTTTTCTTAAGAATTCTAAATTGTCTTCTAGGTTTCTATTGGTGGCAGTAAAAATGCCACCTATGTATGAGTTTCTGTTATTAAAATCTTTTTGCACACGTGTAACTAGATAGTTAGTAAAAGGTTCTACCAACTCTTCACGCTTTGTACCTACATCTGGTAAGTTATCAATAAATTCATCTCTAGTATCTAATTTTATTTCAGCATATTCTTTAGAAGTAATGCTTTCTAAAACACCTATTGCCCAACCATTTTTAGTTTTTCCGCTAAATTTTGCTGCTCCGAGAATGGTCGTAAAATTTGGAATCTCTTCAAATTCGCCTAAACTATTATCTGAAGTTGAAAACCCTTGAGGTGTTCTTCCTATGCGCCTTGAGAAAAATACATTGTCTGCACCACCACCAACTCTAAAATCAAAAACATTTTTGTTTTCTACAAAGAATGGTCGTCGTTCTTCAAAAAATATTTCGAATCCATCCAATGCAATAGCGCCAGGATCTGCATCTACCTGTCCAAAATCTGGGTTTATAGTTAAATCTAAGGTAAGATCATTGGTGATTCCGATTTTGGCATCTAAGCCTCCAGTCAATTTAGTATCCGACCCATCTCTAAAAGGATTTCCAGCTTCAGCCTCATATGTATCTAATTGAGCAACAGTATAAGGTTGAATTTCTAATTGCTTTTGCGGCTTTAAACCGATTAAACCTCTCAATTCACCAAATTCACTAACCCAACCAGGTGGGTTTGCTTCTAATGGTTGCCATGTTGACCGTTCTTCATTATTAAAATAACGTCTGGTAGATTGTAATCCCCAAACTTGTTCTTGCTCATTACCAAAGCGTAATTGACTTAATGGAATTCTCATTTCTGCAGTCCAACCTTCATCATCTATGTTTGTATCAACATACCAGATCGGATTCCAACTTCCATCAAAATTTCCATTATTAGAAACAAACTCATCACCTTTTACACCTGATGCAGATATTGTAAACGAAAATGCTGTTCGATCATCATTATAACTATCAATATTAATTTCAACCCAATCACCTGGAAAATCATCTCGTCTTCCCATTCTCTTTTCAATTGTTAATGGATCTGCTTGATAACATCTATAGGCAACATATAAGTTTTTGTCATCATATAGGATTTTCATTTTGGTTTGTTCAGTAGGTGCTGTACCAACATCTGGTTGAAACTCTACATAATCTGTAGTCCATTCAACTTCACTCCATATAGCATCATTTAATTTTCCATCTATCGTTGGAGCCGTTTTACCAGCTATTGATTTTGTTGTGTAAACACGTTTTGAGATTGAGTCCTGAGCTATAATTTTTGAAAAACAAAAAATAGTTAGCCCTAAGCATAGGAGAAGCTGTTTCATGATTTGATTGATTAGTCTTACAATATTAAAGACTTTAACTTTTAGATAGTGTTACACAATTCTTAAAATTCTCTACTTTACAAAACTATTTAAACACTTATTTTGAAGATTATTAAGTGTTTGAGCATCTGTTTTAAAATGAATTGTAATAGCTTTATTAGGCAATAAATCAATGAAATTATCCGAAAAATGACCTTTCTCTTTAGTATATAAAAACACATTTTTCTGAAAGGTATCGGAACGTAATTCTATATTAAACCCATCCTTTGCTTTGATGATTTTTTGTTGAATATTTCCGTATTTTAATTTCAAATCTTTTGGTTTTACAAAATAGAAATAAGACACTTTACCATTAAATTTTGAAACTAAAACAACTTCATCTTTGTTGAATTGAATTGTCTTTAAATCAAGCTCATGTTTTATTTTACTTGAATTTGAATCAACATTTATTTTTATAGATTCTTGCCATATACTATTACCATCAAAATCTAATAATTGCATCGAAAGTGTTCCTTCTTTTGATTCTAAATCATCATTAACAATCCAAGTCTTTAGAATATCATTTTCAACTTTTGAAGAAATCAACACATCTTCAAAACTACGTTTTACCTTATAATGCAAAGCTTTCCAATTCCCTAAATAATCAATACTACTCCAGGATACAGCTGGCCAACAATCATTAAGTTGCCAATATAAAGTTCCCCTATTGTAAGGCTTAGCTCGTCGTTGTGCTTCGATACCTTTTGTAATGCCATAGGCTTGAAGTAACTGACTCATATAAACATAATCGTCTGCATTATTTGGAATCGGGAAGTCATGCTTCATATAATCTTCTATAATCTGAAAACCTCTAGAGTGTTTTTGATGATTTTTAAATCCTTCGGAACTTATCTCTATAGAATCATTTTGATTTATATAACGAATCGTTTCAAAACTAGGAAACGACTGAAACCCAAATTCACTCATAAAACGAGGCACGTTTTCTTCTAGATGTTCAAAAGGATAGCCATCGTGCCAAATCCACCAATCGTGTGCATCACCTTCGGTTTTGTATTTTGGATTTCCTCTTCCGTATTTTGGTGAGCTTTCCCAATAATCTGTATCTGTTAAACTTGAAACTGTATTCGGTAAAATAGAATCGAATACTTTTAGATAGTTACTCCAAATTTCTTCTTTCTCTTCCTCGCTTCTATCTCCTTGCCAGCCCCAACGATGCCAGCCTTCTGAATTTTCGTTATTGCCACACCATAATGCAATAGAGGTATGATTCCGTAATCGATTTACATTATCGATGGCTTCTTCTTGAATATTTTCTAAAAAATTATCGTCACCAGGATACATAGCACAAGCAAACATAAAATCTTGCCAAACTAAAATGCCTTTTTCATCACATAAATCGTAGAAAATATCGTTTTCATAAATACCTCCTCCCCAAACTCTCAACATATTCATATTGGCATCGACAATATCATTTAATAGCTTTTTGTAATGCATATCTGTCACTTTATTTTGAAAACTGTTTTGCGGAATATAATTAGCCCCTTTTGCATAAACAGGAACATCGTTGACCTTGAAATAAAAGGATTCTCCTATGCTGTCTTTTTCAGTGACTAATTCTATAGTTCTTAACCCTTTTTTTACTGAAACACTATCTAAAATCCTTTTTCCGTCCTTTACTACAACTTTTATATCATATAAATAAGGTTCCCCTAAACTATGTGGCCACCATAGTTTAGGGTTTTTAATTTGAATTTTTGTTACGCAAGAATAACCCTTAAAAATTTTGTCAGAGGTTTTTACCTTTTCATTATTAACGTAAATTTCATATCGTAGTTTCTTATCTAATTCTACACTTGAAAATTTTTTGATGTCCAGTGTAAGATTTTCTATAGAATCATTTAATTCGTTTTGAATAACATAAAAATCATCAATCTTATAATCATTCCATGCTACTAATTCTACTTGTCTCCAAATTCCACTAGTATTAAGTTGTGGTCCCCAATCCCAACCGTATTGAAACTGGGCTTTACGGGTAAAAATACGATTACCTTCAGGCAATTCATAAGGTAGTTTTGCTTTCTCTACTTCTTCATACTTAGATGTAGGTTCGAAAACTACTCGCAAATTATTGTTTGATTTAATAATCGATTTTACATTAATTAAATAATTATTAAAAGCATTATCAGAATTAAGAATTAAACTATCATTCAAGAATACAGAAGCATATGTATCTAAGCCCTCAAAGTTGAGCTCAATGTTTTTCTTTAGAAGTGTTTCTTTATCTACTGAAAACGTAGTTTTGTATTCCCAATCCGTTTCAGAAACCCATTGCACTTTTTCTTCGTTATTACCAATAAATGGATCTTCAATTATTCCATGATCCAATAAATCTGAAAATACATTTCCGGGAACTGTTGCCGAACGCCAAATAGAATCTGTTACTTTTTTGAATTGCCAACTACTGTCAATATCTATTGTTACGGGTAAATCATGTTTTGGTTGACAACTAAAACAAAGCAGAATTAAAACTAGTAAACTATATCGCATCTAAAATGGCTTTAATTTTGTGAGGGTCTGAATAGGTTAATGGCATCGAGAATAATGAATTATTCTCTTCATGTTGAGACGAAGCTGATGCATGAATTTCTTTCAATCCAGCTTCTTTAAATTGTGCAGCATTTTCTGATGAAATCCCTGATCCCGCCAAAATTATAATTCTATTGTTTGAAATTTTATTCAACACTTTTAATAGTTCTAAACCTTGTTCTGCTGATCTTTCTTGACCAGACGTTAATACGCGTTCCACTCCTAAATTAATTAATTGCTCTAAAGCTTCTTTTGGCTTTTTCACCTCATCAAAAGCACGATGAAATGTAAATTCTAATGGTTTTGATAATTCAACTAACTCTCTTGTTCTTTCTATATCAATGGTCTTATCTTCATTTAGAACCCCAGAAACAATACCTTGACAACCTAAATCTTTACAGATTTGTATATCGCTCTTTATAATTTCAAACTCAACATCAGAATAGACAAAATTTCCTCCTCGTGGTCTAATTAAAATAAAAATTGGAATTTGTAAATTCTCAACAACTTGTTTTAACAATCCAAAAGATGGTGTGATACCACCAACAGATAGTTCCTGGCATAACTCTATACGATGTGCACCCGCTCCTTTAGCATTTTTTGCAGATTGGTATGAGTTGGCACAGATTTCTAAAAGCATCTTAATTAACTATAATTTCATCAATAAACGTCCAAGCCTTATTACCAGCACCTTCTTTACCTTTTGGGATTGTTCCGTAATTTGGAACCTTTAGTACTATAGATTTCACTTTTACATCTATGCTTTTTGGCATTATAAAATCATAATCTAACTTAACAATCAGACTATCTTTATTTTGTAATTCTTGTTTGTCTATTATTGTAGTTCCTTTATCGAGTTTAAATTCAAAATTAATTTCTTTTGGTGCATAAATCCATTGTCCATAACCATTATGAAACCTAGTCTCAATTGAATTAATCTTTATTGGCTTTTCAAAATCAATAGTAACCTCAATATCTTCTCCCCAAAACCCTAGCCATTCTTTGTCACCAAAGCGACTATCACTTCCACTTACACCATTAATTAAACCTTTTACTCCACTACCAGAATAGGCTTTATGAGGTTCTTTGTCAATCATGATTTTTGCGCCAATAGCTTTATGATAATTAATACTTTGAGAAAAGGATTTACCTAGCTGTTTTTCATCATTAAAAACTGCAGCTTTTATAGTACAATCTTTAAAAATTGGAATTTGAGAATCATACACTTTAGAATTTGCGTTAGGTTCATTCCCGTCTAATGTATACCTAATGATTTTACCTTCAGTATAGGACTTCAGTTCATAAAAAGCATTTCCATCTTCTAAACTCATAATTCCTTCAATCTCATATAAATGATTGGCATAATTAATATCTAGTGCATCTAAACGCTCATGAAAGTTTTCAAGTCTAGATACAAAATTATCATAATTTTTCTGCTCTGGGTTTGACCAAAGTACTTCACTCATAGCAAGTATTCTTGGAAAAATCATATACTCAACTTGTTTTTCAGTTGGCATATATTCTGTCCAAACATTGCCTTGAGCTCCTAAAACATATTTCGCTTCTTCCTTTGATAATTCTTCAGGAATCGGATTAAAACCATAAACTTTTTCTAAAGATAAAAACCCTCCTATTGCTATAGGTTCGTTTTCATTTTCTGATTGGTAATAATCAAAATAACAATGTGATGTAGGTGTCATTACTACATTATGTCCAGCCTTAGCTGCTTCAATAGCCCCTTTAGTTCCTCTCCAAGACATAACCGTTGCGTTAGGTGCTAAACCTCCTTCTAAGATTTCATCCCAACCAATAATTTGCCTCCCTTTAGAGTTAAGATACTTTTCCATTCTGGTAATAAAATAGTTTTGCAACTCATGCTCATCTTTTAAACCTTCGTCTTTAATTCGTTTTTGGCAATCTGCACAAGTTTTCCATCGTATTTTTGGAGCTTCATCACCGCCTATGTGAATATACTTACTCGGAAAAAGTTCTAAAACCTCATCTAGAACATCTTCTAAAAAATCAAAAGTTTCATCTTTGGAACAATAGATCTCTTCAAAAACACCCCATTTCTTGGCTACTTCAACTTGCTCACTAGTACATCCCAATTCTGGATATGCTGCAATTGCAGCTTGGCTGTGACCTGGCATTTCAATTTCAGGAATGATGGTTACAAAATGCTCTTGTGCATAAGCAACAATATCTTTCACCTCTTCTTGTGTATAATAACCACCATATTTTTTACCATCGAATTGATGTGGTTGGTCACTGTAATGACCAACTAAGGTTTCATCTCTATATGCAGCAATCTCTTGAAGTTTAGGGAACTTTTTTATTTCAATACGCCAACCTTGGTCTTCTGTTAAATGCCAGTGAAAGGTATTCATCTTAAACATTGCCATAGCATCAATGTACTTTTTAATAAAATCGACTGAATACATATGACGACCAACATCTAAATGCATACCTCTATATGAGAATTGCGGTGTATCTTTAATAGAAACACATGGAATTGCAACTTGATCTGCTTTAAAATTACCATTCTCAAATTCTGAAGGTAATAATTGTCTTAAAGTTTGAACAGCATAAAAAGCACCTTGATCTGTTCTTGCTTTTATTTTAATCACTTCTGGAGACACCTCTAATTGGTAGTCTTCATTATGTTCTATTTTAGAATCTAAAATAAATTGTATGTCACCTCCTTTATTAAGATTTATTGAGCTTCCTTCTTCAATAAAAGATTTTAAAAAATTTGCAGATACTTTTAATTCTTCAGGAAACTTAATTCCAATAGAGTTTTTAAAAACAAATGTTCCTTTATTAATTACTTGACTTGAAGGATTTGGAATAATTTGAGGAGATTCAACTACATTTTTATCATCTTTACACGACACTTGTAGGCTGAAAAATGTTGTCCATATAATAATTAGTGTTGTTAATCTAAAAAGTCTCATAGATATATATATCATTATCATTATCTTGCTAATTTAGAGAAATAATCAAACAATTCAATTTATGCGAATTTTTCTTTTATCATTTTTGTTTTCAGTGTTTTTTTTCGTTTCGAGTTGCTCACAAAAAAAGGACGTAACCCCTTCTAAAAAAACAGATGCACTGACCTCATATGTCAATACTTTTATTGGAACTGGAGGACATGGTCACACCTATCCTGGTGCAACATTACCTTATGGTATGATGCAACTGAGTCCAGATACTCGATTAGAAGGTTGGGATGGCTGTTCTGGTTATCATTATTCAGACAGTTATATCTATGGATTTTCGCATACACATCTCAGCGGAACAGGTATTAGCGATTATGGAGATGTCCTTTTAATGCCAACAAACGCACATAATTTTAATAATGGTGCAGATGGTAAAAAAGGGTATCGTGCGCATTTTTCTCACGATAATGAATCCGCAGAACCTGGTTATTATAAAGTCCATTTAGATTCTACCAATATTGATGTAGAATTGACTGTTTCTTTACGAAGTGGACTTCATAAATATCAATTCCCATCATCCGACAATCAGTTTGTAATTTTAGATTTAGTGCATCGTGATAAAGTCTTAGATGCTAAAATTGATAAGATCTCAGACACCGAAATTGTAGGTTATCGTCATTCAGAAGCTTGGGCAAAAGACCAGCGTTTATTCTATGCCATTAAAACCTCGCATCCTTTTAAGGATATGTTGCAATCGCCTCCACAAACAGGAATGCCAGGCGCAAGGCGATCATCTTTAAAGTTTATTAACCCTAATAATGAACCCATTATCATTAAAGTCGGAATTTCTGCTGTTGACATTGAAGGAGCAAAACAAAACATGCAAGCTGAAATAGGAAACAAAGATTTTGAAACCGTTAAAAAAGAAGCACAAACCTATTGGGAATCACAGCTTGAAAAAGTCGTCATTGAAAGTAATGACCTAGATAAGAAGACTAATTTTTATTCGGCTTTATATCACACGATGTTAGCACCTCAACGTTATCAAGATGTTGATGGTCGTTACAGAGGTATGGATTTAAAAATTCATAATGCTGATTTTGATTACTACTCCGTTTTTTCACTTTGGGACACCTACAGAGCTGCACATCCATTATATACTATAATAGAACAAGAAAGAACCAACGATTTTATCAATACGTTTTTAGCGAAATATGATGAAGGTGGTATTATGCCAATGTGGGACTTAGCTGGTAACTATACCGATTGCATGATTGGTTATCACGCTGTACCGGTTATTGCGGATGCTTATTTAAAAGGTATTAGAGGTTACGATACCGATAAGGCTTTTGAAGCCATGAAACATTCGGCAACACGAGATAAGTTTGGTTTAGAAGCTTATAAAAAATATGGATTTATTCCTGTAGATGAAGAAAGTGAGTCGGTTTCAAAAACTTTAGAATATGCTTATGACGATTGGACGATTGCGCAAATGGCAAAAGATATGGGTAAAACCGAAGATTATGAAACTTACATCAAACGCGCACAGTACTATAAGAATGTATTTGATCCAGAAACTCAATTTATGCGAGGCCGATTTAGAAATACGTGGTTTGCACCTTTTGATCCTTACGAAGTAAACTTTAATTACACAGAAGCTAATTCTTGGCAATACAGTTTTTATGTACCTCAGGATGTTTCAGGATTTATTGAATTGCTAGGTGGAAAAGGTAAGTTAGAAGTGCAGCTCGATGAGCTATTTAGTGCTAAAACTGAAACCTCTGGTCGTGACCAATCTGATATTACAGGTTTAATTGGGCAATATGCACATGGTAACGAGCCGAGTCATCATATGGCTTACCTCTATAATTTTGTAAACAAACCACATAAAACACAAGAGAAAGTTCATCAGATATTAACGGAATTGTATAACAATGACCCTGATGGAGTTTCAGGTAATGAAGACTGTGGGCAAATGAGTGCTTGGTATGTATTAAGTTCAATGGGTTTTTATTCAGTAACGCCAGGAAGTAATCAATATGTTATTGGGACTCCACTTTTTGATAAAGCAACTATTAACCTTGAAAGTGGGAAGCAATTCACAATCGTTGCCAATAACCTGAGCGACACCAATAAATATGTTGAATATGTAAAACTGAATGGAAAAGATTTAGATGTCACGTATTTAAATCATGAAGATATTATAGCTGGAGGAACTCTAGAGTTTACAATGACGGATAATTCTGCCGTTTGGGGAAGTAGAGCTGGAAACGAACCAACAACTGAAATTAAAGATCATATTATTTTGCCTTCTCCATTTATTGCTAAAGGAGATATTACCTTTAGAGGATCTACAGAAGTGGTTTTAGCGACATCTGAAAAAGAAGCTAAAATTTATTACGCTATAGATAATGAAGCTTATAAATTATATAAAAAACCATTCTCCATAACTGAAGATACTAAGTTAAAACTCTATTCTGAAAAAGGAGATTTAAAAAGCCCTGTTTTAACCACACCATTTTATAAAATAGATCCTAATCTTAGAATCACACTTGAAAGTAAATTTGCTAATCAATATAGTGCTGGCGGAAATGATGCTCTTATTGATGGCATAAGAAGCACCAAAAATTATAGAACAGGTAGCTGGCAAGGTTATAATGACAGTGATGTGATTGCAACAGTAGACTTGGGTTCTCAAAAAAACATTTCGTCTGTGAAGGTTAACTTCTTACAAGATCAAGGAGCTTGGATTTTTTATCCAACTGAAGTGCAGTGTTTTGTTTCAAAAGACAATATAACTTTTAAAGCTTTAACATCTCAAAAAATTAATGCGTCAAAAAGAGATAGTGAGCTAAAAATTAAAACTATCGATTTTAAAATTCCAAATATCAGCTATAAATATGTAAAGATTATCGCCAAAAAACTCGGGAAAGTTCCAGAATGGCATGTAGGCTATCCTTATGATGGTAGAAGTTGGATATTTGTAGATGAAATTTCGATAAAATAATATGGCATTTAACGCATTAGTACCAACATTAGAAGTCGAAAACATGGACGAGACCATAGAGTTTTATGAGTCTTATCTCGACTTTACATGTATTGACAGAGAAGAAAATAATTGGGCATTTGTACAAAAAGATGATGTGAGCATAATGTTATCATCTCGTTTTTTTAAAGACAAACATCCAAAACCTGTTTTTACTGGAGGTTTGTATATTTACGTTGATGATATTGATGTGATTTGGCAGATTTTAAAAGATAAAGTAAAAATCAGTTATCCAATAGAGAACTTTGACTATGGCATGCGAGAATTTGCAATCTATGATATTAATGGCTACAGAATACAATTTGGACAAGAATTTGAAACTAACTAACAACAAATAAGAATGAGTAATCAGAATAACAAATCTGCTTTAGCAACCTTATGTACAGTATTCTTCTTTTGGGGGTTTATTGCTGCATCCAATAGTGTATTTATACCGTTTTGTAAAACCTACTTTAATATAGATCAATTTCAATCGCAATTGGTAGACTTTGCGTTTTATGGAGCCTATTATATTGGTGCACTTCTGCTTTTTGTAATCTCGAGTATGGTTAAACGAGACATTCTTAATAATTGGGGCTATAAAAATGGTATTGTCTATGGATTGCTACTCTCTGCTATCGGAGCATTTATCATGTATCCTGTTACATCTGGTGCAGAACAAGGGCAAACGGGAGTCTTTTATTTAGTACTCATTGCCTTTTTTATTGTGGCTTTAGGGTTTTCATTACAACAAACTGCAGCAAATCCTTTTGCTGTTGCACTCGGAGATCCCAAAACAGGCTCGCATCGTCTAAATTTAACAGGCGGTATTAATTCCTTTGGCACTACTATTGGCCCTGTGGTAGTAAGCCTAGTTATATTTGGTTCTGCATCTTGGAGTACGGACGAACTGGCAGAAATGATTACTAATAATGAAATTACCTTAATCACTGTACAAAAACTATATTTAGGTGTAGGAGTATTATTTTTAATTGCTGCTGCTCTCTTTCATTTTTCAAAAAAGTTGCCTGCGCTTAAATCTGAAACGGCTTTTGAACCTGCTAATAAAGCACGTAACCTATTAATTATATTAACCTTAATCGTTGTAGGTTGTTTTGGGTATATTTTTAGCACTTATGCTGGTACAGAAACTGCTACTGAAGAGATAGAAAACATAAGATTGACCTTATTATTTGTTGCACTTATTGCTGTAGTAGCTTCTGTATTTTATGCCAATACAAGTGCGAGTAAAAACGCTGATGGATGGGGAGCCATGAAATACCCTCAGCTTGTTTTGGGTATGTTAGCTATATTCACATATGTTGGTGTAGAGGTTACCATTGGCAGTAATTTGGGCGAGCTATTAAAACAAGGTGTAGGTGAAACTGGCTTAAACGCACTTGGACTTCCTGAATTAAATGACTCTCAGCTAGGCAAATATATTTCGTTGTATTGGGGCGGATTAATGATTGGTCGTTGGGTAGGTGCTGTAACTGTTTTTAATCCGAGTAAAGGTCTCAAAAAAGCATTGCTGATTATTGTGCCTTATATCGCTTTTGGAGTTATAATCTTTGTGAATTCAGTAGTTAACGATTTTAAAATCAGTTTTTCTACAGATGAAATTATTTTCTTCTCAATATGTATTGCAGTTCAAATCGGTGGATTTTTCTTAGCTAAAGATAACCCAGTTAAAACACTTAAAATATTTAGCCTATTAGGAATTTTAGGTATGCTAATTGGCTTATTATCATCGGGTAATGTGGCTCTATTTGCATTCTTATCAGGTGGTTTATTTTGTTCAATTATGTGGCCATGTATTTTTACATTGAGCATTGCAGGGCTAGGAAAGTATACGTCGCAAGGCTCAGCATTTTTAGTAATGATGATTTTGGGAGGTGGTATTATTCCACCAGTACAAGGAAAATTGGCAGATGTATTCACTATTCAATCATCGTATTGGATGGCAGTCGCTTGTTTTGTTTATTTATTATTTTATGCATTTAGAACAAAGCAAGTCCTCGATAAACAGGGTGTAGAATATTAATAATACTTCCTTTTCACTTCGACTTCGCTCAGTGACTAATGGAAGCAAAAACAAGATTTTGATGAAAAGAAGACACTTTATAAAAAATGCAGCATTAACTAGTGCTGGATTAGCAGTAGGAAGTACACTTGCTAGTTGCGCTGAAAACACAAAAGAATCATCAGTCACTAAAGTCACCGATGATATTTCTAAAGCAAAGTTACCTTTAGTTATTGCCACATGGCACGTTAAAGATGCTACGGCAAAAGCAATGGAAGTTTTACAAGCTGGAGGAAATGCGCTTGATGCTGTTGAGCAAGGTTGTAGAGTTGAAGAAGCTAATGAAAAAGGACAATCAGTTGGTAAAGGTGGTTTACCAGATCGCGATGGTAATGTCACTTTAGATGCTTGTATTATGGATAAACATGGTAATTGTGGTGCTGTAGTGTATTTACAAGATATCACACATGCTGTTTCTGTTGCTAGAAAAGTAATGGAAGATACCCCACATGTTATGCTTGCTGGAGAAGGCGCCAAACAATATGCTATTTCACAAGGTTTTAAACCTGAAGATTTATTAACCGAAGCCTCAAAAGAAGCATGGAATAAATGGAAAATAGAAGCCAAGTATAAACCCATTATTAATATTGAAAACCATGATACTATTGGTATGTTAGCTATTGACAAAAATGGAGATATCTCTGGAGCTTGTACTACAAGTGGATTAGCCTATAAAATGGGAGGACGTGTTGGTGATTCTCCAATTATTGGATCTGGGTTATTTGTAGATAACGAAATCGGTGCATGTGTTGCGACTGGTTTAGGTGAAGAAGTGGTAAAAACAGTCGGAAGTTTTTTAGTGGTAGAATTGATACGTCAAGGCAAATCACCACAAGACGCTTGTGAAGAAGCTATATCTAGAATAGTCAACAAACCAAATAGTGATTATAAAAACTTTCAGGTTGGCTATATTGCTGTCAATAAAAAAGGCGAAACTGGGAGCTACTCAATCCATCAATGGTTTAGCATGACTAAATTTCAAGATGGCGTTAATGAACAGATTCAATCTGATTATTTTAATAAAGCTTAAAATCATTTACATAGTCAACTTCACTAACTTTTCTCATATTTACTGGCTTCACAGCCGATTTTATGTATTTCGTCGATATATTCAATTTAGAACTGTATTTTGCCCTGTATTCCTTAGTATTAATCTACAAATTAAGCCTTTTTATGGGGCTAGATGTGCAATTTGTGTATTTCACCGATGTTTTTAACTAACAAATGTCAGTTATCTAGTTATCGTCTTGTTTCATCTAAAATTTTCTGCTTCATTTGAGATGTTATGTTTCTTTGACCCGAAGTTAAAACAAATATAGCTTCTTACGATTATGAAAAAAGGTTTATTCATCATATTATTTTTAACAATATCTCTAGCAGGATTTGCTCAGCAAGATGTAATAGTTAATAATGAAACTGAGCTTGTTAAAACTAACGAGGTAGTAAAGCCTGAAGTTAAAAAAATTAGCATTTCTGCTAAAGTAAAAGCTAAGGTTTTAAAAATGAATCGTAAAAAGAGTAACGAAATTATCAGTATTAAAGCGTATAGAAAAAGTCTTCAGATTAGAGTTAAGACCAAAAAGCTTTGCTAATAAGTGCTATTAATCATATAAAACAAGAAAGCCGATACATTAAGTGTCGGCTTTCTTGTTTTATATGATATTAAAATATATTAATCTACTAGATTCAATTCTCCTCTAGACTCTTTCTCCTTTAATTCCTTTACTAAGTCTAATGCATCTGGTATTACATCACTACATAAAATAATAAGCGATCCTTTAACTGCATTTTTTACAGCATGCTTAATCGCTTCACTTTCGGACGGAATAATTGTAGTTTTTTTATTAGGATCTTTCATCTTAATACCATCATTAAGCATTTTAATCAGTTCTTCTTCTGTTTTTCCTCGTAAACGCTTGTCTTGTCTAATAATAATTTCATCAAACATTTCTGCTGCTATACTTCCCATTTCATTATTATCTTCAACACGTCTATCACCAATACCAGCTATAATACCAACTTTTACCGTGGCATCTAACTCATCTGTAAATTTCTGTAATGCACGCATTCCTGCAGGGTTATGTGCATAATCTAAAAGAATAGAGAAATCGTTAAATTCAAATAAATTTAATCGACCTGGAGTTTGAGATGCAGAAGGAATAAATGTTTCTAAAGCAGCTTTCATATCTTCAATACTTATGCCTTGTACATGTGCAGCAAGCACAGCACCAAGTACATTTTGAATCATAAATTTTGCCTTACCACCATATGTTAGAGGAATATTAACCGCTTCCATGATTCGCATTTTCCATTCTCCTCTACAAATGGTAACCCAACCATTTTCGTAAACAGCAGTAATACCTCCCTTTCGTTGAAGCGCTTTTACTCTTGGGTTATTTTCATCCATAGAAAATAAAGCCACATTACAATCTACATTACGTCGCATATCATACACCAAATCATCATCTGCATTTAAAATAGCATAACCATCAGGTAATACAGTTTCTGGCACTACAGCTTTTACTTTAGCCAGTTGCTCTATAGTGTGAATACCTTTAAGCCCTAAATGATCTGCTGCGACATTAGTAACTACAGCAACATCACATTTTTTAAAACCTAAACCAGCTCGTAATAATCCACCTCTTGCACATTCTAAAACAGCGAAGTTTACCGTTGGATCTTTAAGTACAAACTCCGCACTTGCAGGACCAGTACAATCGCCAGTCATAAGTAATCTATTCTGAATATATACGCCATCACTAGTGGTATAACCTACACGGTAACCTTTCATTTTTGCAATATGCGCAATCAATCTTGTCGTTGTCGTTTTTCCATTGGTTCCTGAAGTTGCGATGATTGGAATACGACCAGTATCCCCTTTAATAGGAAATAATTTATCGATTACAGGAGCTGCTACATTTCTTGGTAATCCAGATGTTGGAGCTAAGTGCATTCTAAAACCAGGACCTGCATTTACTTCTAAAACAGCTCCACCAGTTTCAGATAAAGGCTTAGAAATGTCTGTAGTCATAATATCGATCCCACAAATATCTAAGTCTATAATTTTAGATATGCGCTCTGCCATACTCACATTTGCCGGATGAATAATATCTGTAATATCTTCTGCTGTTCCCCCTGTACTTAAGTTAGCTGTATCTTTTAAAATTAAACGCTCCCCTTCAGAAATAACTGACTCTAAAGTATAACCAGCATCTTTTATTAATTTTTGTGTTAACTCGTTTGTTGTAATTTTTGTTAAAACATTCTCATGTCCATAACCACGACGAGGATCACTATTTACTTTATCTATTAATTCTTGAACTGTAGATTTTCCATCACCTAAAACATGAGCTGGAGTTCTAATAGCACCTGCTACCAATTGATTATTAATAACTAACAATCTATAATCTTCTCCAACGATAAACTTTTCTATTATAATAGCACCACTACGCGAGCTATCTTTAGCATGTCTAAAAGCTACTAAAGCATCATCATAATTTTGAATATCTACAGTAATTCCACGACCATGATTACCATCAATTGGCTTAACAACTAATGGATATCCAACATAACGACAAGCTTCTTCTAAACTTCGTTCACGACGAATAATATCTCCTCTTGGCACTTCAACTTCAGCTTGTTCTAACAGATACTTTGTATCTTCTTTATCACAGGCTAGTTCTACACCAATACTACTTGTTTCACTAGTTACTGTAGCTTGAATACGTTTTTGATTTGCTCCATAACCTAATTGACAAAGCGAATATTTATTTAACCGAATCCATGGAATACCTCTAGCTTCAGCTTCAGCCACAATGGAACCTGTACTTGGTCCTAAACGATCTGCTTCACGTAATTCTCGCATCTCCTGAATATCTTCAGATAAATCATAATCTTCTCCTGCTATTAAGGCTTCACAAATTCGTACCGCAGCTTTAGCAGCATAACGCCCAACAGATTCTTCCATATAAGAGAACACCACATTATAAACTCCTTCTTCCCCATAACCACGTGTTCTTCCAAAACCAGTATCCATACCTGCTAAGGTTTGGATTTCTAAAGCAATGTGTTCAATCACATGACCCATCCAAGTGCCATCATCTACACGCATAAAAAAACCACCTTCACAACCTTCAGAACAACGATGCGAATACATACTTGGAAACATTGCTTTTAATCGCTCAGGAAACCCATCAATTTTATTAGAGGGTAATTCCTCCATTTCTTGAAGGTCTAAAACCATTACAATTAACTTATGTCTTCGAATAGACCAATAATTTGGTCCTCGCATTGCATTTATACTTCTTATATCCATTATGGTCGGTTTTTATTAGTGAAAGATTATAAATATAGCATTTTCAGAAGAAAATTTGACTTATTTTTGCCCAATATTTTTAGATTAAAATTATGCAGAAGATAAAGGGAACTTTAATACCAATTGGTGGAAATGAAGATAAAGGTATTGAGGCTGATGAAATGTACACTTTAGAATTTATTGATGAAGGTATTTTGTTTCATGTTGTGAGAGAAGCTGGTGGAGTAGATGCTAATATTGTTGTAATTCCTACAGCATCTAGTATTCCTGTTGAAGTTGGTGAAAATTATTTAACAGCTTTTTCTACTTTAGGTTGTAAAAATATAGACGTTTTAGACATAAGGTCTAAAGAAGATTCTGAAACTGAGGATGCTATCAATTTGATTAAAAATGCAAATTGCGTCATGTTTTCTGGTGGTGACCAATCTAAGATTACAGATAAAATTGGAGGTACAACGATTCATACTATTTTAGCTGAACGCTATAAAAATGAAGACGGTTTTGTGATAGCAGGTACAAGTGCTGGTGCCATGGCAATGGCAAACGAAATGATTGCCGGAGGAAGTGCCTCAGAATCTTTTATTAAAGGTGCTGTAAATATGTATAAGGGTTTGAGTCTTATTCCTGAATTAATTATAGATACACATTTTATCCGTCGTGGAAGGTTTGGAAGACAATCTGAAGCAGTTGCTAAATTTCCCTACCTTACAGGTATTGGATTAGCGGAAGATACTGGTATGATTATAAAAAATGGAAACAACTGTACTGTTATTGGTTCTGGAATGGTGATTGTTTTTGATGGTAGCACATTGACGCACAACAATGAGAAAATCTTAAAGGAAGGTACACCTATGACCATGGCAAATATGACAGTTCATGTATTGTCTAATGGTGATCAGTATGATATTAGAAATAGAAGTGTTTCTGTACTTCCTATTGAAGCGCCTTTTATTTGATTTCGACAGGTTCAGTCACCAGAAATAACTCCATCTCAAACTGATTAACGGTGTTTTCTATTCCGACAGATTTAAGCGCTTTAATTTTATTGGTCAATCGCTCATCAACATTGTTCACCCTTATGTTTTTATTAATGGATTGTATTGCTGAAAAAAGTATTTGCCAATTTATGGAAGAATCCTCTATAACTTCAAACTGTGCTACATAACCACTTTCAGTATTCATTATAAAATACGATTGAAGTTGATTTGCTTTTAGCACATGATAGTAATCATAATCTCCTTTTGCTAAACTCTCTTTTTGATTGTCCCAAGAATACAAATCTTGATTGGATAGATTTTCCCAACTCATATCATCATACGAAACCTTATTTAAAATGAAATCATTTTCACCTTCGGTTGAAAGCTCCCCTTTAAAACACTTATAATGCTTACATTTCTTAAATCCAATACCTTCATAAGATTTAATAGCTTTGTCATTTTCAGTGATGACCTCCAATTGACATTTAGTAGTTCCGTTTTTAATTAAGTCTGGAATTGCATAATCATATATTGCTTTTACAATACGCTGCCCCCTGTATTCTGGAATAACTCCAGTACCAGAATTATAAGCAGTTAAATGTCCTTGTCGTCTATCAATGGCATTAATAATAAAGCCTACTAATTTATCCTCATCAAACATACCATAAGACAAATCGTATCGTACTCCAGCTGCTTTCCAACGTTCTTGGTAAAACTCATGATCTGTTGGCATTTGGACAAAGTAGTTTTCAAAAGATAATAGAAAACAATCCATTATAGTTTCAAAATCTGTATCTCCTAAATGGCTAACTATCATTATTTATAAATTGAAATATTTTCGGTTCCATTTGAAGATTTGCTAGCACGATACATACCTTCTGTATTAAATGGCATGGTTATATTTCCTTCGGTATCAACTGCTATTAAACCTCCATCTCCTTTAATCTCTAGAATACGTTTATTAATAACCTCATTAGCTGCATCTTCTAATGATAAACCTTTAAATTCCATTAAACAAGACACGTCGTATGCGACAACTCCTCTAATAAAAAACTCACCACTTCCTGTACAACTTACAGCGCAAGTTTTATTATTAGCATAATTACCTGCACCAATCATTGGAGAATCACCAACACGTCCCCATTTTTTATTAGTCATGCCACCTGTAGATGTTGCAGCAGCGATATCTCCATTTTGATCACAAGCAACCGCTCCAACAGTTCCGAATTTCCCATCTTTCTTTACACTATGGTCTAACTGAAACTTATCACTATCCTTAATACCTTGCCACTGCTTATAACGCACCTTATCATAAAAATAATCTGGTTGTTCTAAACTATAATTTTGCTCTTTAGCAAATCTCATGGCTCCCTCACCGGCTAAAAATACATGATAGCTTTTTTCCATCACATCACGAGCTAATGACACTGGATTTTTAATTCCTGTAATTAAAGATACTGCTCCAGCTTCAAGATTTTTTCCCTCCATAATTGCTGCATCCATTTCGTGCGTGCCTTCTGCAGTAAAAACACTGCCTTTTCCTGCATTAAACAATGGTGAATTTTCTAAAAGATTTACGGCTGTTTCAACAGCGTCTATAGATGAGCCTCCATTTTCTAGAACCTTAAAACCTGCATCTCTTGCATCTTTTAAAGCATTTTTATATTGTGCTTCTAATTCTTGAGTCATTAAACCCTTAACTAAAGTACCAGCTCCTCCATGTATGGCAATTGAGAATGTTTTCATATTAAAAATTTGATAACGGAAAATTACGAATTGCTTTTTAAATAAACCCTTAACTTTTCGTAGATTTATAGACTTCAAAATTTAAGTACATGTCAAACCAAAAACGACTATTTCTCGTCGATGCTTATGCGCTAATATTCAGAGGCTATTACGCTTTTATAAAAAACCCTAGAATCAATTCTAAAGGTGAAGACACCTCAGCCATAATGGGTTTTATGAACTCACTTTTAGATGTTATAAAACGTGAACGTCCAGATCATTTAGCAGTTTGTTTTGATAAAGGTGGAAGTGTTGATCGTGTAGAAATGTACCAAGAATACAAAGCCAACAGAGATGAAACACCAGAAGGTATAAAAACAGCTGTACCTTATATCTATGAGATTTTAAAAGCTATGCATATCCCTATTATGGTTAAGAAAGGTTATGAGGCCGATGATGTTATAGGAACTCTAGCTAAGAAAGCTGAAAAAGAAGGCTATAAAACGTTTATGGTGACACCAGATAAGGATTTTGCCCAATTAGTATCTGAAAATATATTTATGTATCGTCCTGTTTTTGGAGGTGGTTATGAAACTTGGGGAATTCCTGAAGTGCAACAAAAATTTGAAGTGACAGACCCTTTACAAGTCATTGATTATTTAGGTATGATGGGAGATGCTTCTGATAATATTCCAGGATTACCAGGAGTTGGTCCAAAAACAGCAAAAAAGTTTTTAGCAGCTTATGGAAGTATGGAAGGTTTACTTGCCAATACACATGAGCTGAAAGGCAAAATGAAAGAGAAGGTGGAAGCTAATGGCGAGCTTGGCTTGTTATCCAAAAAGCTAGCAACCATAATGCTTGATGTTCCTGTTGAATTTGATGCTAAAGATTTTGAATTAGACCATCCAGATATTGAAAAAGTAAAACAGATTTTTCAAGATTTAGAGTTTAGGCGACTAACCGACAATTTTCTAAAAACTTTTTCAGCAGAGACTACTGCTCCAACAAATGAAATTCCAGAAAAGAAAGTAGCTCCTAAAGTGACTACTAAAGAGCAAAAATCTGCTGGAGCTGGTCAGTTTTCATTGTTTGGAGGAGATGATACTTCTAACACTTCAGAAGCCACTTCAGAATATACACGTAATACCGCAGAAACGTCTTCGCATTTTTATCAAAGTGTGGCGCCTGGTATGGCAACAAAGTTATTCGTTAAAAATTTAATGAACCAGACTTCTGTCTGTTTTGATACCGAAACGACAGGATTAAATCCATTAACGGCAGAATTAGTTGGTATTGCATTTTCTTGGGAAACTGGCAAAGGGTTTTATGTACCTTTTCCAGAAGATAAAAATGAAGCTCAAGAATTAATAGAAGTTTTAAGACCATTCTTTGAAAATGATAACATTGAAAAAATTGGCCAGAATTTAAAATACGATATAAAAGTACTAGCTAAATATAATGTTGAAGTCAAAGGCAAACTGTTCGATACTATGTTAGCACACTATCTGATTAATCCAGATATGCGACATAATATGGATGTACTAGCTGAGACTTATCTTAACTACACTCCGATTTCAATAACTGAACTCATTGGTAAGAAAGGAAAAAATCAGCTCTCTATGCGCGAAGTGCCTCTAGACAAGCAAACTGAATATGCTGTTGAAGATGCAGACATCACTTTACAATTAAAAGAACATTTTGAAAAAGAATTAGGTGAAGCCAATACCCAAAAGTTATTCAATGATATTGAATTGCCTTTGTTGCGCGTACTAGCTGCAATGGAATTAGAAGGTATAAATCTAGACAAGGATTTTTTAAACTCACTTTCTGAGGAATTAAATACAGACATCGCTAATCTCGAAAAAAGTATTTACGAAGCGGCAGGTGAAGAATTTAATATCGCCTCACCAAAGCAATTAGGTGTCATTTTATTTGAAAAGATGAAATTAGTTGATAAGCCTAAAAAGACAAAAACTGGTCAATATTCAACAGCAGAAGATGTACTGAGTTATTTAGCTAAAGACCATAAAATTATTCAGCAAGTTTTAGATTTTAGAGGGCTCAGCAAACTAAAAAGTACCTATGTTGATGCTTTGCCATTACAAGTTGATGAATCAACAGGTAGAGTACATACAGATTATATGCAAACCGTAGCTGCAACAGGTCGTTTAAGTAGTAACAATCCAAACTTACAGAACATTCCTATTCGTACTGAGCGAGGTCGCCAAGTACGTAAAGCCTTTGTACCTAGAGATGAAAATCACATATTACTGGCTGCGGATTATTCACAGATAGAATTACGAATTATTGCAGCATTGAGTAAAGAAGAAACGATGATTGAAGCTTTTAAGAATGGTGAAGATATTCATGCTTCAACAGCTTCTAAAGTCTTCAATGTTCCAATTACTGAAGTTACACGTGAGCAAAGAAGTAATGCAAAAACAGTAAACTTTGGTATTATCTATGGTGTATCTGCATTTGGATTAAGTAATCAAACCGATTTATCGCGTAGTGAAGCCAAAGAATTGATAGAAACTTACTATGCTACTTATCCTAAATTACGCGCTTACATGAGTGAGCAAGTAGATTTTGCTAGAGATAATGGTTATGTACAAACCGTTTTAGGTCGTCGTCGATATTTGAAAGATATTAATTCTCGTAATGCGGTAGTCCGTGGTGCAGCAGAACGAAATGCTGTTAATGCGCCAATACAAGGTAGTGCTGCAGATATCATTAAGATAGCAATGATTAATATTTACAAAAAACTCCAAACTGGTGCATACAAAACTAAAATGCTTTTACAAGTACATGATGAATTGGTATTTGATGTTTATAAGCCAGAATTAGAAGGACTAAAAAATCTTATTAAAACCGAAATGGAAAATGCCTATGAACTTTCTGTTCCATTAGATGTAGATTTAGATATTGGTGCTAATTGGTTGGAGGCGCATTAATATATTTCTCAAATGATCAATCGTATCAAGAACTGGTTTAACTTCAATATTACAGCCTTAAAAAAACTAAACGGTTATGATAATGTAAATTATCTACTGAAAACCGATACGGCTAAATATATATTTAAAACATATACTTTTTCGGAAGATATGATGGCGCTCATTGAAGCTGAGAATAATGTATTAAATACGTTAGAAAACAATAACAACTTTCCAAAACCTATCGCTTTTAAAGATGGTAATTTTCTTAAAGTTACAGACCTAGACAATACTAAAACGATCTGCAGATTACTTACTTTTTTAGATGGTGATTTTTTAGGAGATGTTACCCATACACTTAGTTTGGTGGAATCTATAGGTGAATTTACTGCGCAGATGGATGTTCAACTTTTAAAACTGAATAACTATGTTTTAAAAGCTAGACAATGGGAATGGGATTTACAGTATCTTCAACTAAATAAAAAATATATTGATGATATAGAAGATGCAAGTGATAGAAACATAGTATCTTATTTCTTTCAGCAATATGAATTACATATTAATCCAAAGCTTCCTGAATTACGAAAATCCATTATCCATAACGATGTTAATGAGTGGAATGTTTTAGTAAAAGACAATGCAATTTCTGGGCTTATCGATTTTGGCGATTTAGCACATTCATATCTAATCAACGAAGTCGCAATAGCTATAACTTATGTTTGTTATGATAAAGACAAACCATTAGAATGGGCCATTCATTTCATAAAAGGGTATCATAAAATACTTCCATTAGAGAAAAAAGAATTAGATATTTTATACTACCTAATTGCAGGACGACTATGTACAAGTCTATGTAATTCAGCTCAAGCAAAAAAAGCAGATCCTAAAAATAGTTATGCTTCTAGTAGTGAAAAAAATGTATTGAAAATGCTTTATAAATGGATAACGATAAATCCAATACATGCAAAAAATGAGTTTTATAAAGCGGCAGATTTTAACATTGAAACATCAAAATCAATATCCAATTTAATTAAAAACCGTCATAATGTATCTAGCCCAATATTATCTTTAAGCTATGATAATCCTATTTATATGATTGGTTCTGCATTTCAATACATGTATGATGCTTATGGCAATACTTTTTTAGATGCTTATAATAACATTCCGCACATTGGACATTCACATCCAGAGATTACCAAAAGCGCAACAAAACAAATTGCAACATTAAATACGAATACAAGGTATTTATTTGATGAATTTTCCGAATATGCCGAAGCTTTATTATCTAAATTTCCAGAATCTTTAGACACTGCTTTTTTCGTAAATTCTGGTAGTGCTGCAAGTGACTTAGCTATAAGAATTGCGCATGCGCATACTAAACATAATACAATCATGGTCATGGAACATGGTTATCATGGTAACACACAAGCGTCTATAGATATTAGTCATTATAAATACAATAATAAAAAAGGTCAAGGTCAAAAAAACCATATTCTTAAAACCACTATTCCGGATACTTATAGAGGAAAATACACAAATAATGATGGTACTGCTGGCAAGGCTTATGCTAAAGATGCGATTGCGCAAATTAAAAATAATAACATACCTATTTCTGCTTTTATCTCTGAACCCATTGTAGGTTGTGGAGGGCAAGTGCCATTAGCAAAAGGTTATTTAAAAGAAATTTATCCAGCCATTAGAGAGCAAGGCGGTGTATGTATAAGTGACGAAGTACAAACTGGTTTTGGACGTTTAGGGGATTGTTTTTGGGGGTTTGAAGTACAAAATGTGACTCCAGATATAGTAATATTAGGTAAACCAATTGCTAATGGACATCCTATGGGAGCAGTTGTTACTACTAAAGCAATTGCTGAATCATTTAGTAAAGGTGTTGAGTTTTTTAGTTCTTTTGGTGGCAATCCCGTTTCGTGTAAAATAGCACTAACCGTTTTAAAAGAAATTGAAACCAGTGAATTACAACAAAACGCAAAACTAGTTGGTGATTATTATTTAAACCTATTTAAAAAATTAAAAGAGAAATACAATTGTATTGGTGATGTTAGAGGTTCTGGCTTATTTATTGGTGTAGAAATAGTAAAAGAAAATTCTATAGATGCTCATACAGAATTAGCCCATTATATAAAAAATGAATTAAGACATCGTTATATATTAATTAGCACTGATGGTCCTTATGACAGTGTGATTAAAACAAAACCGCCTTTGTGTTTCACAAAAGAGAATGCTTTAAAAGTCGTAAATGAAATAGAATCTATATTAGAATCTTATTATTCTTAATAGATTTATCTCCGCTTTTTCTTACTCTTAAACTTAGCCTTATTTTTCCGTCTATTAAAGGGAACAGCATCATTAAAGGTGTTTTTAGCCTCACCTTTTGGTTTATTTTTACGCCATTTTTCCTCTTTTTTAGGAAGCAACACATCTAATAAATCTTGACGACCTAATTTGTTTAAGGTCTTTTTTATCCAGGCTTTGTTTTCGTCTTTATACCAGAAGAAAAAACGATGCTGCTCATCTTTTTCCTTTTTAGTAATTGGAGTATTTACTTTTTTGAGCGTGTAAGGATGGTAACCACTGTAATAAATGACAGTAGCAACCGTCATAGGAGTTGGAGTAAACCCTTGTACTTGCTCTAACTGAAAGCCCATGTCTTTGGTTTCTGCTGCAAGATTTGCCATATCCTCTACTTCGCAAGCCGGATGATTAGATATAAAATAAGGTATCAACTGAAGTTTCAATCCCTTCTTAATATTAATCTTATCGAAACGCTCTTTAAACTTATGGAAGTATTTAAATGAAGGTTTACGCATTAGTTTTAAAACAGGATCACTTGTATGTTCTGGTGCTACTTTAAGTCGACCTGAGACATGCTTGGTCATCACCTCTTCCGTGTAATCATCTAACTCTTTTGGATCCGCATTTTTGTTGAATTCTGGGACCAACATATCATGACGTATTCCAGAACCTATAAATGACTTCTTCACCTTAGGATGACTATCAACTGCTTGATACAATTCAGTTAATGGTTTATGAGATGTATCTAAGTTACTACATATTACTGGTGAAATACAACTAGGTGCAACACACTTATCGCAAATAGATTGTACTTTCCCTTTCATTTGATACATATTAGCACTTGGCCCACCAATATCCGATAAGTAACCTTTGAAATCTGACATGTTAGCAACCGTATCTACTTCCTTTAAAATAGACTCTTTACTACGTGATGCAATAAATTTTCCTTGATGTGCAGAAATAGTACAAAAGCTACAACCACCAAAACACCCTCTATGTATGTTAATGGAGAACTTAATCATTTCAAACGCAGGAATTGGTCCGCGCTTATTATATTTTGGATGCGGTAAACGTGTATATGGTAAATCGAAAGAGGCATCAATCTCAGCTTCCGTCATTGTTGGATAAGGTGGATTTATCATCAATAACTTACCCCCTATTTTCTGAAAAATTCGTCGAGCAGCTAATTTGTTAGATTCTTGCTCAATTACCTTAAAATTAGAAGCAAACTTCTTCTTATCGTGCAAACATACTTTATGCGATTCTATTTCTACATCTTCCCAATTAGCATTTTTAGGAACTTTAGCATCTGCATTTAATAAAACTGCCGTTTGCTTTATAGTGGTGATACTACTAAAAGGCACACCTTTCTGTAATAATCGGACCACTTCGCGCAAGGGCTGTTCACCCATTCCGTATACCAACATATCTGCTTTAGACGTTTCTAAAATACTTGGCATTAAGGTATCACTCCAGTAATCGTAATGAGTTACACGACGTAATGACGCTTCAATACCTCCAAGTAAAACAGGAGTATTTGGCCATTTTTCTTTTAATATTTTGGAATAAACTGTTGTTGCATAATCTGGACGAAATCCTATATCCCCATTTGGTGTATAGGCATCTTTATCACGTCGCTTTTTATTAGCATTGTAATTGCTAATCATAGGATCCATACAACCGCCAGTAACTCCAAAAAACAACCTTGGTTCCCCTAATTTTGTAAAATCTTGAAGGTTATCTGTAACACTAGGCTGTGGAACAATAGCAACGCGCAAACCCATACTTTCTAGTAGACGTCCAATAACAGCAGGACCGAACGTTGGATGATCTACATAAGCATCACCACTAAACAGGATAACATCCAGATATTCCCATCCGCGTATTTTAACCTCTTTGTTAGTGGTCGGTAACCAGCTAGAAAGTCGTAATTCGTTATTCACACTGCAAAAGTAGTTAAAATTGTGGCTTCGACCTTGATCTTAAGGGCATCTAATGTATGAAGGCTTTAAGTTTTTAGTTTTTTTGAACTAATATTGCAATCTCAAAGTAAGTATGAGCATTGTTTCAAAAGACATATCAAAAGCTGTTGATCTTTTAACTGCAGAAGAATTGGTGGCTATACCAACCGAAACGGTTTATGGTTTAGCTGGTAACATCTACAGTGAGAAAGCTATAAAATCAATTTTTGAAACTAAGCAACGCCCATTTTTTAATCCACTAATTGTTCATATTCCTTCTTTAGATTATCTTGAAAAGATTGTGGCATATATTCCTGAAAAGGGAAAATTATTAGCAGAAGCTTTTTGGCCAGGACCAATCACTTTAGTTTTAAAAAAGAAAACCATTATACCAGATATAATTACTGCTGGTAAAGATACTGTTGCTGTTCGTGTACCTAATCATCCTTTAACTTTAGAGCTTTTAAATCAGTTAGATTTTCCTTTAGCTGCTCCAAGTGCCAATCCTTTTAGCAGTATTAGCCCAACTACAGCTGAGCATGTTGAAACCTATTTTATGGATAAAATAAAAATGGTTTTAGATGGTGGAGCCTGTAAAAGTGGTATAGAATCTACCATTATTGGATTTGAAGATGACGAACCTATTATTTATCGTTTGGGCTCAACACCAATTGAAGCTATTGAAAACGTTGTTGGCAAAATTGAGGTAAAAAACAAAAAAGAAATTTCTCCTGATGCTCCTGGAATGTTAGAACGTCATTATGCCCCTAAAACAAAAACAATCTTAACACGAAACTTATCAAAATCTATTGAAAAGCATCGTAATAAACGTATTGGTGTTTTAATGTTTAATGATATTTTAAATGATGATGTTATTCAGTTTAAAATTGTGTTATCTGAAGGCAAAAATCTCGAAGAAGCTGCATCAAAACTTTATGATGCTTTACATCAATTAGATAAACAAGACTTAGATATTATAATTGCAGAACAATTACCCGATTACGGACTAGGTAAATCTATTAATGACAGATTAGAACGCGCTACTAAATAGATTTCAATATTTTACTGTAAGTATTCAAAATATTAACGTCTAAAATCTAAGCCCTCTTGAATAAAAGCAATGATGTTTAGATTTCTTATTATTTGTATAAGCTTAATTTTTATTAATCTAACTCAAAGTCAGACGTGTTGTTCTGGTGGGATTCCTTTGTCCAATAATATAGGGCTTGAATTTTCGGGAGAAAATACAGCTGTTCTTGGAATAAGTTACGATTTCAATAACCTCAATACTTTAAAAAACGATGAACAAACTTTAGAAGATAATTCAAGATTAAGAACAACACATTCTGTTTTAATTAATGCTGGTTATTCATTTTCAAAAAGATTATCTGTTGAAGGTTTGTTTACTTGGGTAAACCAAAGACGTATTATTTCTGAATTTGAATCAGAAAATCTAGATCAAACCTATGGTATTGGAGATGCTATTGTACTAGCACGTTATACAATAGTAAATAATATTGAAAAAAATTGGAATGTTAATCTTGGTTTTGGAGTTAAAATCCCTGTAGGTTCTTCAACCGAAACCAATGACCAAGGAATTACCTTAAATGCAGATTTGCAGCCAGGAAGTAATGCTTGGGATTTAATTTATTTATTAGGAACTTCAAAAACATTCGATTTTAGACCAACCATGACATTTTCATCTCGAGTAGTTTATAGACAACCTGGTGAAAACGATTCTTATTTTGGCAATTCTACCTACAAGTTTGGAGATGAGATTCAAGCCTATTTAAGTGTTTCGGATCAGTTTTTAATTAGAAAAACATTAATTAACCCTGGACTTTCGTTTAAGTATAGAAACTCTCAAAAAGATAAAATTCAAAATATAGATTTACCAAATACGGGTGGAGATTGGGTATTTGTTATTCCTAATTTTTCGATACAACTATTTCAAAATATATCTTTTAATGCCGCTGCCGAGTTGCCTTTGTATTCTAGACCTGATGGCATACAATTAACACCAACATATAGATTAACAACTGGGCTTTTGTTTAACTTATTTAATAAACCACAAGCCATCACAATAAATTAATAGTTATGAAAACTTTAAAATATTTGTTTTTTATAGTACTTAGCTTTACGCTATCAAATTGTAGTTCTAGTGATAACCCAAGTTCTGGAGGTAATCCTGGAGGTGGCAGTGATGATGATGGTAGTTCACCTCCAACGAGCACATGGTCTATTCCAGTAAATGATGTTAAGGATGGCGGCACAGGAAAAGATGGGATTCCGTCTATTGAAAATCCAGATTTTATGACTGCAAGTTCAGTCAATTTTCTTTCTGATAATGATTTAGTAGTGGGTATTAAAAACGGAGATATTATTAAAGCTTATCCACATTATGTTTTGGATTGGCATGAGATTGTGAATGATGATGTCGATGGGTTAAAAACTACGATATCTTATTGCCCTCTCACAGGAACCGCATTTGCATGGAAAAGTAAAGCGAATAATACATTTTCAACATTTGGTGTTTCAGGGCTTTTATACAATGCTAATTTAATTCTATATGATAGAGAAACGGATAGTAATTGGTCTCAAATATTACAAAAATCTGTAAATGGAGAATTGATAAATGATGCAGCAGAAAAGTTAACAGTAATAGAAACAAATTGGAAAACATGGAAAGATTCTTTTCCAAATTCTCTAGTGCTAACGGCTAATACGGGATTTAACAAACCTTATGGAGACTATCCCTATGGAGCTTACAAAACAGATCACAACTTTTTCCTTTTTGTGCCAAGCCCAATAAATCCTGCTTTACCTAATAAGCAACGCGTATTCTCAATACTAGATAATGGAGAATCTAAAGTTTATCAATTTTCGGATTTTATTGGAGGTAATGCCATTAGAGATTCTTTCTTAGGTACTGAGTATTTAGTTGTGGGTGATGAAAACCTCATCGTTGCTTTTAAAATGAATAATGGTACAAGCAATCTTAATTTTATATACGATTACGAAGATTCTGAAATATTCTTTTCAGATAACGAAGGTAATAAATGGAATATGTTTGGTAATGCTATTGAAGGGCCTCGATTAGGTCAAAAACTAAATTCAGCACAAAGTGTAACAAGCATGTGGTTTGCAATGGCTGCTTTTTTTCCAGATCCATTGATTTATACAGAATAATATAACTCCTTTATTTGCTAAAATTTAGCGTCCTAAACTCAAGGATTCACTATTACTCTGCATACTTTTATTTTAATATTTATCTAGCAAAAGAATCTATCTGATTTTCAGCACAAAAAAACCTTTATCTAAGGTTTGGTAATCCAATAGTTTATCGTAAATTTGCAAACTCTTTTTTAGAGAAGAATGTTTAATCTATCACGCCATAAAGCGTGATTACAAATCAAATTAGTGTGGATACATTAAGCTACAAAACAGTTTCTGCTAACAAAGCTACCGTTAATAAGGAGTGGGTTTTAGTTGATGCTGAAGGACAAACTTTAGGTCGCTTAGCTTCAAGAGTAGCAATACTTTTAAGAGGTAAGCACAAACCTAATTTTACGCCACACGTTGATTGCGGTGACAACGTAGTTGTTGTTAATGCAGAAAAAATCAACTTAACTGGTAACAAATGGACAGATAAAAGTTATATCCGTCACACAGGTTATCCAGGTGGTCAAAGAAGCCTGACTGCTACTGAAATGTTTGAGAAAGACCCAACCAGATTAGTAGAAAAGTCAGTAAAAGGAATGTTACCTAAAAACAAATTAGGTGCTGTTCTTTTTAGAAATTTAACTGTTGTTGCTGGTACTGAGCACGCTCACGAAGCGCAGAAACCAAAGGCAATTAATTTAAAAGAAATTAACTAATGGAAGTAATTCACAAAATTGGCCGTAGAAAGACGGCTGTTGCTCGTGTGTACGTTGCCAAAGGAAAAGGTAACATCACGGTGAACAAAAAAGACATGACGGATTATTTTAGTACTGCAACATTGCAATACAAAGTAAACCAGCCTATAGTCATGACTAACAATGATGGCAACTTTGATATTACTGTTAACGTATATGGAGGTGGTATCACCGGCCAGGCAGAAGCAATACGTTTAGGTTTATCTCGTGCAATGTGCGAGTTAGATCCTGAAAACAGAGCAATATTAAAGCCAGAAGGTCTATTAACTAGAGATCCAAGAATGGTAGAGCGTAAGAAATTCGGTCAGAAGAAAGCGCGTAAGAAATTCCAATTCTCAAAACGTTAATATCCAACAAATTTTATTCAGAATCTGTCATTGGCAGATTCTGGATTATTATTTTTTATTCGCCACGGGTTGGCATTTTATTGAAAAAACTGAATCTCGAATAGTTCGGGACAGTAAAAAGTTTAGCATCTAAATGATTAAGGCGAGCGTTAGCAACCACTTAGTCATTGCTAATTTAACAGAACGTAAACTATTACAAAATGGAAAAAGTAGAAGTAAAAGAACTACTAGAAGCAGGTGTACATTTCGGTCACCTAACACGTAAGTGGAACCCAAACATGGCTCCTTACATCTATATGGAGCGTAACGGTATCCATATTATCAACCTTTACAAAACAGCAGCAAAAATTCAAGAAACTTCTGAGGCATTAGCTAAGATTGCAGCTTCAGGAAAGAAAATCTTATTTGTTGCTACAAAAAAACAAGCTAAAGACATCGTTGCTGAAAAAGCAGGTGCTGTAAACCAACCTTATATTACTGAGCGTTGGCCAGGTGGAATGCTAACTAACTTCGTTACAATTAGAAAAGCCGTAAAGAAAATGGCTTCTATTGATAGAATGAAGAAAGATGGTACATTCAACTCTTTATCTAAAAAAGAACGTTTACAAGTCAATCGTTTACGTGCTAAATTAGAAAAGAATTTAGGTTCTATTTCTGATATGACACGTTTACCAGGAGCTTTATTCGTAGTTGATATTATGCGTGAGCATATTGCTATTAAAGAAGCACAGAAATTGAATATTCCAATCTTTGCTATGGTAGATACTAACTCAGACCCACGTCAGGTAGATTACGTAATACCAGCAAATGATGATGCTTCAAAATCTATTCAGAAAGTTTTATCTATCGTATCTTCTGCAATCGAAGATGGTTTAAACGAAAGAAAAGCTGAACGTGCTGAAAAAGATGGTAAAGCTCAAAAACCTGAAGCAAAAAAGGAAGCAAAGCCAGCAGCAAAAAAAGCTGAAAAAGCTCCTGTAGCAGCTCAAGAAGAAGAATAAATAACATTTATACAATATTAAAAGTCATTTAGTTCTTTTCGCTTTTGAAAATTAATTGAATGACTTTTTAAATTTAAAAACTATGGAAAACACTGTAAAAATTACAGCAGCAGAAGTAAACAAGCTAAGACAAGCAACTGGTGCTGGTATGATGGATTGTAAAAAAGCTCTAGTTGAAGCTGGAGGTGATTTTGACAAAGCCATTGAAGTTCTACGTAAAAAAGGACAAAAGGTAGCAGAGAAAAGAGCTGACAGAGATTCTTCTGAAGGTGCTGCTGTTGCTAAAATAAATTCAGATAACACTTCTGGTGTTGCTATTGTATTAGGTTGTGAAACTGATTTTGTTGGTAAAAACGAAACTTTCGTGGCATTAGCTAATGATTTAGCTGATATCGCATTAAACCACAATACAAAAGAAGAATTTTTAGCTGCTGATTTTGGTGGAATGACTGTTGCTGAAAAGCTAACAGAACAAACTGGAGTTATTGGTGAAAAATTAGATATCACTGCTTTTGAAAAGTTAGATGCTCCTTTCGTTGGACAATATGTTCACATTAATAAGATTGCTGCTTTAGTGGGTTTATCTGCAAAAGTGGATAACGTTGAAACTTTAGTTAAAGATGTAGCAATGCAAGTGGCTTCTATGGGAGCAACTACATTATCTTACAAAGATTTTGATGCTGCATTTGTAGCTTCAGAAACTGAAGCACGTATTGCAGTTATCGAAAAAGATAATATTGAATTAGGACGTTTAGGTAAGACCTTAAAAAATGTACCTCAGTACATTTCTATGGCGCAATTAACTCCTGAGGTATTAACTGCTGCTGAAGATGCTGCTAAGGCAGAATTAAAAGCTGAAGGTAAGCCAGAACAAATCTGGGATAGAATCTTACCTGGTAAAATGGAACGTTTTGTTTCTGATAACACAACTTTAGATCAAGAACAGTGTTTACTAGATCAGAAATTTATCAAAGATGAAAAGCAAACTGTTGCTCAGTATGTAGAATCTTATGGTGGCGTTTCTGTTACTGGTTTCAAAAGAGCTACAGTAGGATAATCAATTATTCTAAATTGAATTATATTAAAAAGCTTCTCAAAAATGAGAAGCTTTTTTTTGTCCAAATTTTCACTTTTACAAAAGCTAATAATTATGTAGCTTTGTTCAACTTTCAAAACAACTCATGAAATATAAAAGAATACTACTGAAATTATCTGGTGAAGCCTTAATGGGCAATCGTCAATACGGTATAGACCCAGAGCGTTTATCAGAATATGCAAAGGATATTAAAGAAATTACAGATTTAGGTATCGAAGTTGCTATTGTTATCGGTGGTGGAAATATTTTTAGAGGTGTTGCTGGCGCTATGAATGGTATGGATCGCGTGCAAGGAGACCATATGGGAATGTTAGCAACCGTAATAAATGGCTTAGCATTACAAAACGCATTAGAAGATGCTGATGTAAAAACACGTTTACAAACAGCTATTAAAATAAATGAAGTTGCTGAACCTTTTATAAGACGAAAAGCAATGAGTCATCTCAGAAAAGGTCGTGTTGTAATTTTTGGTGGCGGAACTGGTAATCCCTATTTTACTACAGATTCTGCAGCTGTATTACGTGCTATAGAGATTGAAGCTGATGTAATATTAAAAGGTACTCGCGTTGATGGGATTTATACTGCAGACCCAGAAAAAGATAGTACAGCCGTTAAGTTTGATCATATTTCTTTTGAGGATGTATTACGTAAAGGTTTAAAAGTAATGGATACAACAGCTTTTACATTGAGCCAAGAAAATGCATTGCCAATTATAGTTTTTGATATGAATAAAAAAGGAAACTTACTTAAAGTAGTTTCTGGAGAGAATATAGGTACTGTAGTTAATCTGTAATATTTGGCTTAACTTTTGATAACTGTAAATTAAAATTTTTAACACTATGAACGAAGACATTAAATTTATAATAGATACAGCTAAAGAAGCGATGGATAGTGCAATTAAGCATTTAGAAAAGCAGTTGATTAATATTAGAGCTGGTAAGGCCAGTCCTTCTATGTTAGGGAGCGTTATGGTAGATTATTATGGTTCTCAAACTCCACTTAGCCAAGTAGCAAACGTTAACACACCAGATGGTAGAACAATTTCTGTACAGCCTTGGGAAAAAAGTATGCTTCAAGAAATAGAACGTGGTATTATGGTCGCTAATTTAGGTTTTAATCCTATGAACAATGGTGAAATGGTTATCATTAACGTTCCACCATTAACTGAGGAACGTCGAAGAGATTTAGCAAAACAAGCCAAAGCCGAAACTGAAGATGCTAAAATTGGTATTAGAAATGCACGTAAAGATGCCATGAATGATATTAAAAGTACAGATGTTTCTGAGGATTTACAGAAAAATGCTGAAATAGATGTACAAGAACTCACCGATTCTTACGTTAAAAGAATAGATGATATTCTAGACCTCAAAGAAAAAGAGATAATGACCGTTTAGTCTCAACAGAATATACATCCCAAAATCATTGGGATGTTTTTTTTAAAATCACAATTTATAACGCTAAATGCAAAGATATTTTTTTGTTGTTTTTCTTCTAACCTTTGCAACAAGTAGCTTTGCTCAAAACCCAACTTTAAAAGAAAAAGATTCGGTAAAAATAGCCCAGGATTCCATTAAAAAAATTGAGTTTTTAAAAAATATTGGCAATGGTTATCTGCCTTTTAATTACTTCAATTTAGACTTACGTTATCTTATAAAATTCAATCAATATGAAGGCTTTAGGAGTGGACTTGGAGGCGTTACAAACGATCGTTTTTCGGAACATTATAGAATAAACTCTTACCTCGTTTATGGCTTTAAAGACAAACGTTTAAAATATAAAGTTGGTGGTGGTTTTAGAGTGAGTGAAGATTCAAACACTTGGGTTAATATTGCATACACTGATGATTTACAAGAGACTGGGAGTTCTAATTTTTTAACCGATAAACGTTTCTTTACTTTTTTTGAACCGCGTTTATTAAACATCGATTTATTTCACAGACATATCACAAAATCTGTTGGGCTAGAGCATAGAATTTCGAATAATTTACTATCAGAAGCACAATTGTCTATCAGCAAAATTAATCCAACATATAATTACAATTTTGTACGAGATGATGATGTTTTTGATAAATATGATTTAAGCATAGCACAACTAAGTCTTCAATGGAGTCCTTTTAGTACTTATAAATTAGAAAACGACAAAATAAAAGAAAAAAAGGAAGGTTATCCAAAATTTACACTTCAGTTTTCTCAAGGGTTGAAATCTGTTTTTGGGAGTGATTTCAAATTTTCTAAAATCGATTTTAGAACTGTACAACAATTCAATCATAAAAACGAAGCCGTAACAAATATTACATTAGTTGCTGGTATGGCTAGTGGAAAAACACCTATTACGCATTTATACCATGCCTATCCTAATAATATTAGAAAAGAGACTATACTCCAACGTTTCTCTGTTGCTGGATTAAACAGTTTTGAAACCATGTATTTTAATGAGTTCTTTAGTGATAAATTTTCAACCCTTCAATTAAAGCATAAGTTCAAACCATTTAAAATATCAGAATGGTTTAAACCACAATTAGTACTTATTTCTAGGTATGCAATTGGCAATATGGATAACATAGACAGACATCAAGGTATAAGCTTTAACACGCTTGATAAACTCTACTCTGAATCTGGTTTTGAAATCAATAAACTCCTCTTTGGTTTTGGGCTTAGTTTTGCCTATCGTTATGGTGGTTACCACCTTCCAAATTTAGAAGATAATATTGCTTTTAAATTCACATTCAATATTTCTCTATAATCCAAATTATATTCCTGTTAATTACCTAACAAATCCTTAGGTTTTTTCTACCTTTGCGGCTCATTGATTAATGCATGTTAAAACTATTTACAACAGGATTTTGGGAAGCTATTGCGAGGTTAATTCTTCGTAATAAAATTTTCATATTAATTGCCGTCATTTTGGCAACTGTGTTTTTTAGTATGCAATGGAAACATATGCGCTTTACTTATACAGAGGCTAATATGTTGCCTGATGAGCATGAGGTCAATATCACTTACAACGAATTTCTAAAAGTATTCGGTGAGGAAGGTAACCTTATCGTTCTTGGTGTAAAAGATTCTAGCTTATTTTCTGTAAGGCAACTGAATGCTTGGAACAAACTAGCAGATTCTTTTAAGTCTTATGATGAAGTCGAAACCGTTTTATCTATAAAAGATCTTCAGAAATTAGTTAAGAATACAAAAAAAGAACAATTCGATTTAGAGCCTTTTATAAAAGATTCAATTACAAGTACTGAGCAGATAGACAAACTTCAAAATGAGTTGTTTAAACAATATCCTTTTTACGATAATTTTTTATTTAATGCCGAAACGAAAACCATTCGTACAGCAATTTATCTAAAGAAAGATATTGTAAACACTTCAGCTAGAAAAGATTTTATAATAAAAGTACTGCAACCAGAAATTGAAAATTTTCAAGATAAAACTGGACTATCAGTTCGTGTATCTGGTATGCCGTATATAAGAACATTAAACGCACAAAATATTGTTGATGAGATTCCTATATTTATTGCTGCTGCACTATTTATAACCTCACTAATTTTCTTTTTATTCTTTAGATCTTTTAGAGCAACTGTTATATCACTTATTGTAGTATGTGTTGGTGTTATGTGGACTTTTGGAATCATTGGAATTCTAGGTTACGAAATCACAGTGCTTACGGCTTTAATACCACCTTTAATTATCGTTATTGGTATTCCAAATTGTATTTTTTTAATTAACAAATATCAACATGAAGTTAAATCTCATGGTAACAAAGTAAAATCATTACAACGTGTTATTACTAAAGTAGGTAATGCTACGTTAATGACTAATGTTACTACAGCTTCGGGTTTTGCGACATTTATTCTTACAGAAAGTAAATTACTTAAGGAATTTGGTATTGTAGCTTCGTTGAGCATTCTTGCTATATTTATACTGTGTTTGCTTGTTATTCCGATAATGTACACCTTTTTGCCATATCCAAAACAACGTCATTTAGAACATTTAAATAAACGTTGGATTGGTGGATTTGTGGATTGGATGGAACGTATGGTAAAACACAAAAAGATTACTATTTACGTTACTGCTTTCATCTTAATTATTGTGAGTATGATTGGTATGAACCAGATAAGAATTTCTGGAAGCCTTATTGAAGACATGCCACAAGACAAGCAATTCTTTAAAGACATACGCTTTTTTGAAGATGAATTTAATGGTATTATGCCATTAGAAATAATGGTTGACACTAAACGTAAAAAGGGTGTTATGAAATTAGCAACCTTAAAACGTATTAATGAGCTTGAAGAACTTATAGATGAAACACCAGAGTTATCTAAACCAATCTCAGTTGTGAGCTTGGTGAAATATAGCAAACAAGCCTATTATAATGGCAATCCTAAGTATTACCAATTACCAACAAGTCAAGAAAATAGTTTTATTCTTTCATATGCTAAAAACTCAAATTCTGATGTTGACTTACTAAAGAATTTTGTAGATAGCACAGGTCAGTATGCGCGTATCACCACCTTTATGAAAGATATTGGTACTGATAAAATGGAACGTATAGAAGAGAACCTTCAAAATAAAATAGATAAAGTATTTCCTAAAGAACGTTATGATGTTATTATGACAGGTAAAGCTTTAGTATTCCAAAAAGGAACTAAATACTTGGTAAGAAATTTAGTGATTTCATTAACACTGGCTATTTTTCTTATTTCACTATTTATGGCCTATCTGTTTCGTTCGTTTAGAATGATTATTGTATCCTTAATTCCAAACTTATTACCACTTTTAGTTACAGCAGGTTTAATGGGTTACTTAGGTGTACCTATAAAGCCTTCGACTATATTAGTATTTAGTATTGCATTTGGTATTTCTGTAGATGATACTATTCACTTTTTGGCAAAATATAGGCAAGAATTACAAGCCAACCATTGGAAAATTAGAAAATCAGTTTATGCAGCACTTAGAGAAACAGGTGTAAGTATGTTCTATACGTCTATTGTATTATTCTTTGGTTTTTCGGTATTTACAATTTCTAGTTTTGGAGGTACTGTAGCATTAGGCGCTTTGGTGTCTGTCACCCTACTTTTTGCTATGCTCTCTAACTTACTCTTATTACCATCTCTATTACTATCATTAGAGCGTAATATTGCGAATAAAGAAGTATTAAGAGAACCAGCGATTAATATTATACCTTCGGAAGATGATACCGAAGATGACATAGAAAATAAAGAAGAAAATTTATCTTAGCATTTCAAAATAATTAAAACATGACAACAAAATCTGTAGCAGAACTACTTTCAAAAGATGTGACCTTACAAGATGTTACCGTAAAAGGATGGGTACGAACATTTAGAGCTAATCGTTTCATTGCGTTAAATGATGGTTCTACTATAAATAATATTCAGTGTGTTGTTGATTTTGAAAATTTTGATGAAGCGCTTTTAAAACGTATTACTACAGGATCTGCTATACATGTAACAGGTGAATTAGTGGAAAGTCAGGGCAAAGGGCAATCTGTAGAGATACAAGTAAAAGCTTTAGATGTTTTAGGAGACTCTGATCCAGAAACTTATCCTATACAACCGAAAAAGCATACTTTCGAATTTTTAAGAGAAAACGCTCATTTACGTACAAGAACCAATACGTTCAGTGCTGTAATGCGCTTACGTTCTTCATTATCGTTTGCTATACACAAGTATTTTAATGAGAACGGCTTCTATTATATACATACACCAATTGTAACAGGTAGTGATGCTGAAGGTGCAGGTGAAATGTTTAGAGTAACTGGATTAGATGCTAAAAACCCTCCATTAAATGATGATGGTTCTGTTGACTACAAGCAAGATTTTTTTGGGAAAGAAACTAACTTAACGGTTTCAGGTCAGCTAGAAGCTGAAACTTATGCAATGTCATTAGGTAAAGTTTATACTTTTGGACCAGCATTTAGAGCAGAAAACTCTAATACTACGCGTCATTTAGCAGAATTCTGGATGGTTGAGCCCGAAGTTGCTTTTATGGATTTGGCTGGGAATATGGATTTAGCTGAAGACTTTATGAAATCTGTTTTGAGCTATGCTTTAGAAAACAATAAAGAAGATCTAGAATTCTTAGAAAAGCGTCTTTTAGATGAAGAAAAGAAACTACCACAAGCGCAACGCAGTGATATGAGCTTAATTGAAAAAATTAAGTTTGTAGTAGACAATAATTTTAAACGTGTGAGCTATACTGAAGCTATTGATATTCTTAGAAACTGTAAGCCAAACAAGAAAAAGAAATTTAAGTATATCATTGAAGAATGGGGAGCTGATTTACAATCTGAGCACGAGCGTTTCTTAGTTGAAAAACACTTTAAATGTCCTGTGATATTATTTGATTATCCAGCCAGTATTAAAGCGTTTTACATGCGTTTAAACGAAGATGGAAAAACCGTAAGGGCTATGGATGTTCTTTTTCCAGGTATTGGAGAAATGGCTGGAGGCTCTCAGCGTGAAGAGCGTTTAGATGTTTTAAAAGAAAAGATGAAAGCCTTAGATATACCTGAAGAAGAATTATGGTGGTATTTAGATTTACGTAAATACGGAACAGCTGTACATTCTGGTTTTGGCTTAGGTCTTGAACGTTTAATAATGTTTGCTACAGGGATTAGTAATATTAGAGATGTAATTCCTTATCCAAGAACACCTCAAAATGCAGAGTTTTAATTACTTTTATATCTAAGCCCATTTTATGTCATTAAAACAATTTTTACAATTTAAACTTTCACAAAAGCTATCACCTCAGCAGATTCAACTGATGAAGTTGATTCAGTTACCTACACAAGCTTTTGAGCAACGTTTAAAACAAGAATTGGAAGAAAATCCTGCTTTAGATACTGGAAAAGAAAAAGAAACATCTGAAGATAGCATCGATGACTTTGATAATTCCACAGACGAATACGATGATAATGAAACAATTGATGCAGATGATATCAATATAGATGAGTATTTGAGCGATGATGAAATTCCTGAATATCGCACACAAGCTAATAATTATAGTGCCGACGATGAAGATAAATCCGTGCCTTATGCAGCAGGCACATCTTTTACGCAACATCTAATAAACCAATTAAACACCTTTAGACTCTCTGAGCAAGACCAAGAAATAGCATATTTCTTAGTTGGCAGTGTTGACGAAAGTGGTTATATCCGTCGCTCTTTATCTGATATTACAGATGATTTAGCTTTTACACAAAACGTGTTTACAACCGAAGAGGAAATTGAAAAAGTACTCAAGATTGTACATCAGTTAGATCCAGCAGGTGTTGGTGCACGTAACCTTCAAGAATGTTTAAGTATTCAATTACATAGAAAAGAACAACATCCGGATGTTGAATTGGCTACTGCCATAATTGATAAAGGATTTGAACAGTTTACCAAAAAGCATTACAAAAAGTTAATGCATAAATTCAGTATTGATGAAGAACAACTCAAAGATGCTATTGAAGAGGTAGAACGTCTCAACCCAAAGCCAGGTGGTTCTTATGCTGGTAATAACAAAATCATTGAGCATATTGTACCAGACTTTGCTATTAAGATTGTTGATGGCGAATTAGAGTTAACACTAAATGGTAGAAATGCTCCAGAGCTTCATGTTTCGCGAGAATATAACAACATGCTTAAAGGGTATAAGGATACAAAAGAAAAGTCTAAAGCTCAAAAAGATGCCGTTATGTTTATTAAGCAGAAGCTTGACGCTGCCAAATGGTTTATTGAAGCAGTTAGACAGCGTCAACAGACCCTATTTGTGACTATGAGTTCTATTATGCATTATCAAAAGGAATACTTTTTAACTGGTGATGAACGCAAGTTACGTCCTATGATTTTAAAAGATATTGCTGACGAGATTGAAATGGACGTCTCAACTATATCGCGTGTAGCCAATAGTAAATATGTAGATACACCTTATGGCACAAAACTGATAAAAGAATTCTTTTCAGAATCTATGACTAATGATCAAGGCGAGGAAGTTTCGACCCGGGAGATTAAGAAAATTCTTGAAACCGTCATAGAAGAAGAAAACAAAAAGAAACCATTAACTGACGAAGCTTTATCAAAAATATTGAAAGAAAAAGGTTATCCTATCGCTAGACGTACTGTCGCTAAATATAGAGAGCAGTTAGATATTCCTGTGGCGCGTTTAAGAAAGGAACTTTAGTCTTTACAACTTTCGCAATAGCTTTTACGTAAATATTCATTTCTAAGTAATTGAAATGTTACACCTCCATCTTCAATAGCATTAAATAATTTACAGTATCTCTTTTTATTTAGGTTTATTGCATTAAGCATTATAGTTCTATACTCATCTGTATTTGTTAATTCTTCATTGATAAGCGTAAGGTTTAGGTAATAGAATAATAAATCTTCATCTACATCAATTGAACGTGCTCTATTAGTAAGTAACTCAGCAGACTTTTCAATATTAGCATAATACGATAAAAATTGAGCTAAACTAAAATAATCAAAATCCGAAAGCGGTATCTTTTTGTAAGCATTGTTTATATAACTAACAGATTTGTCTTTACTAGCATAATCTCTTTTGCGCATGTAATTTTCACTATTAACAATATGATAATTTATCATCATCCTCTCGATAAGTTGTTTAGCTATACCAAAATTCTTAAGTGCGTATATCTCAGACTTTAGCTTTACATCATTAACAGGCTCAAAATTATACCTCCAAATTTTAATTTTTAACGCCATTAAATTATAACGCACTTTAGGGCTTTTAGAATCTAACTTTTTTAACGCTTCTAACTCATCTCTAACAATTATTATTTGACGCTCATTTAACTGATACTTTATAGCACTGTTATTATTCAAAAAGTTGATATATTTTACTTGACTTGGAATTTCCATCCGTTTTAAAACATCCGGAGACGTTTCTTTATTTTTTAATTTTTCAAAAAGCGAATTTTGTATCTGCGCTGCTTCATCTAATTTATCAGCTTTGATTGAAGAGTTAAACAACTCTACTAATTCATTTGGTTTTTTTGTTCTGTAGGTGTCCTTGCGTTCTAACTCTAAAGTAATAACTGCTTTTCTATGGTTTTTTAAATACGACTCCATTTCTTTAGAAAAAGCACCAATTAACTTTGATTTTAATTGTGTTTTACTGAGTTCTTTTAAGTTTTCGTATGTAGTCCCTTCTATATCATTTAAAAACTCTACCCAATTTTCTGATGAAGTAATTGTTGTTTTTATTGTGGGTTTTTGATAAGATTGTATTGCTTTAGCTATACTACTAGCACGTTGTTCTTGCAATTCTATATTACGCTCCAAGCTTCCTTCAATAGAGGAATACGCTTTAATATTAATAGTTTTAATATTAAAATCTGTTAGGTTTAAAGAATCGTAAACAGGTTTTATATCTTCTGGAGAGTACTCAGATTTATTTTTCTCAAATGGAATTTTAAATTTTAGTGTTTTGTATCTAACCTTAAAATTCTCTTCTGTGTTTGATACCTTTTCATTTTTAAAACTTATGGAATCGAGATACATTCCCATATCTAACAAGTCCCATTTATAAGCTTTTAGATCAAAAATAATTTGATATCTACAGAGCATTTTATTATTCAAAAACAAAATATTATACTCTAGATCTTTATCTTTTAAATTGGTTGGAACTCTACCCACTAATACTCTAAATGTATTTTCATCTATAGATTTTAATCCTTTTTTTAATCTCGAGGAAAATACAGGTCTTAATAATGTCCCTTTTATTTGTTCGGTTTTTATAGTTTCTATTGCACAGTCGTAAATATCTTTAGAAACAACATCTATAGCAATACCATCATTTGCGGTTTTAAATAACTGATTAAACCATTTTTTATCATTGACTTGAAAATATAAGTTTAGTCCTTCTCTTTTTATTGAAAACTGTACCTCTTTAGGTTTTTGCTGAAACGCGGTAAAACAATTTTTACATTGGTTATTACGTTCAGTTTCTGTTTTAGGAAAAATGATACCGTAATTGCCTTGGGCTAAAGTATAATTAACACTAAGTAAAATCAGTACGCTAAGTACTATACATTTTTTAATCATTCGAAATTTTTTCTCTACCAAATTAAGTAAAATTATAAAGCTACTTATAGGCTATACCTTATTTTTTTGAAGATAAAAACTTTACATTTGCTGATAACAATGAAAGACTTTATCTTAAAAAGCATATCGTTTATTTTTCATCCATTAATTATGCCGCTTTTAGGCGTACTCTTTTATTTTTCTAAAACTCCACGTTTTATTCCAGAGCCTTTAATGAAGGCAAAGATTTTTTCAATTGTTATTCTCACTATAATTCTACCAATACTATTATTCTTCTTACTCAAAACAATTAATAAAGTAGATTCTATTTATTTAAAAAGTACAAAAGAGCGTTTAATTCCTTTATTTATTAATTGTGTAATTACTGTATTAATTCTTATACGTGTTATAACCTCTAGCGAAATTATAGAACTATACTATTTCTTTTTAGGAATTCTTTGCTCTACTCTAACCTGTTTTATCTTAGCTATATTCAAAATTAAAGCTAGTATCCATATGATTGCTGCATCAGGCTTTTTTATGTTTGCAGTGGCGCTTGGTATTCACTACCAAATAAATATTAATGGAACTATTGCACTTATGATGATTATTCTTGGAGCTATTGCAACGTCGAGATTGCATTTAAAAGCACATACAAATCAAGAATTAATTTTAGGGCTTTTTACAGGAATATTTCCACAATTGATTCTACTCAATTATTGGTTATAGGATGTAAAACATGAGTCCTACTTTAAGTGATTTCATGTCTATAACCTTATCATTTAGCTTAGCGTTAGTATCAAAAATAGAATTTAACCCATAATACACATGAAAATTCCAAGTACCATATCCAGCACTCAATGTTAGGCCGTATTGTAGCTGTTTAAAAGCATCTATGTTAGATAAGCTTTCTTTACCAGCATCGCTTTTAAACTTTGTAGAATTATACACTAAATAGCCAACTTTAAAGCCAGTATATATTCTCCAAAAATTATAATCTGTTGCTGTAGAAGTTCTCCAACGAATTTCTAAGGGCACTTCTAGTAAATAAGTAGTAAACTTGTTTTTTGAGACATTAAGTTCACTTTCGTCTATAGTACTAAACAAAATATCATTATTAACCTCTTCAATTAATATGCTCTTTTGATTATATGAATTTGTTGAAATCCCTAAACCTAGTCCAATTGCAAAATTCCGCTTTTCATTTAAAGGCATATCTCTTATAAACCCGAAATGAAAACCAGACGAAAAACCACTTTGAGAAACATCTTTAGGTTTGTCATTAAGCAAGTTGTATGTTACAGAAGCATAGAATTGGTCTTCTCTATAATTTTTATAAAGCTCAGCTTTATCAGTATTACCATTTTGAGAAAATCCAAAATGACCTATAAAAAATATAAAAAGTAAAAACGTAAATTTCATATAATAAAACTACAAAATCTTTAATTGAATGTTATGTCTTTTTAATAAAAAACGCCCTGATAACTCAGGGCGTTTCTTTTAAAAATTAAGATTCTAAATCTTATTGCTCAGTCTTTGTATTTGCTATATACATTACTTTTAATGCATTAGCTTTACGTAGTTCTTGTTTAATATCTGATACTAAACCAGCATGCGTCTCTTTATCAACTTTAAGACCAACTACAACTTTACTTTGTAATTCTTCATTCATTTCAGCAATAGCCTGAAGTACTGATGGTCTAACTTCTTCAACAGAAATAAGAGCGTCATTAAATTGAATTCGAGGTTCTTCACCAAGATGCTTAAATTGAGCACTAGGCTTACCCCCATAGATAAAAATAGTTCTATCTTTTTTCAGCTTTTCTACTTGATCAGCACTAGGCAAATTGTTTTGTATCATTAAAGAACTGTCTCGCATTACAGTTGCTACCATGAAAAAGAATAGCAACATAAATACAATATCTGGTAAGGATGCCGTTGAAATCGCTGGCAATTCTCCTTTTCCTCCTTTTTTAAATTTTGACATAATTGTTACTTTTTTAACTTTTATCAGGTTCTGCTTCAGACAATTTCAAAGGGAAAAGTTTCTTAATGGTTTCAATACGTTCATTAAGTACTTCATCCTTATTAAATTGATTCTTCTCCTTCTGCTCTAACATCGCTTGAAATACATTCTCAGCATCTGGATAATACTTTTTGTATAGTCTTGTTGCTTCTCTTTCTCTTAAGAAATTATACGCTGCAACAAGCTCATTTTGTACATCCATATACTGTTCATAAGATGTTTCTCTATCATGTTTCATAGAGATAATAGCCTTGTCAGGGTGATCAGAAGATTCTGTTGAACGTTTTCCTTTACAGTAATCACAAGATTCACCTTCAGGATTTGTACCACCACCATTATCTAAAAACTCAATGGCAGCTTCTCTTAAATCTCCTAGCTCCATTTGCTCGTCTTCTACCATTAACTGGTTATTACGATTTATTAAAACAGTAAATAAGTTTTTCTGTTTAATAATTGGAGGCTCTACTTCTGTGTCATCAATAGGAGGCAAACTTCTTAATAGTCCTTTGTCCTTTTCAATAGTTGTTGTTACTAAGAAAAAGATAAGTAGTAAGAAGGCAATGTCAGCCATTGATCCTGCATTTACTTCGGGTGCCGATCTTTTTGCCATACTATATTATTTACTAATTACTTTTTTAACTCCTGCAAAAATCATAGCTGCTGCAGCTACAAATAATAATATATAGAAAGCTACTAAACCAGCCCCAACCATTGTAGATTGTCCGTCGGTAGCAACACCATCTTGTAATTTATATTGCATTGCGTCTCCACCAGAAACAACATATGCTATAATTAGTACTGCTGCAAAAGCACCAACACCAATAAGTGTGTTTTTAAGGCCAGCTGTATTTGTTAATAGATTCTTTATTACAAAGAATAAAACAAATGCTATTACTAAGCCAAGCATTATATATGCTGCCCAAGCCATTGGCTCAACAATAGCAGTATCTCCTGCTATAGCAGCTGCATCAATCGCATCGTCTCCTTTAGATATAATTCTTATTAAAGAAACTATACCTACTAGACTAATGACAGCAGCTAATATTTTTAATATTTTGTGCATAATTTTCTATTATTTTTTGTGTCTTACTAATAAATCCATCAATGTAATTGATGCATCTTCCATATCATTTACAATACTATCAATCTTAGCGATAATATAATTGTAGAATATCTGAAGAATAATGGCTACAATAAGACCAAATACTGTTGTTAAAAGTGCTACTTTAATACCACCTGCAACTAAAGACGGTTGCATATCACCAGCTGCTTCAATTTTATCAAAGGCTTGAATCATACCAATTACCGTACCCATGAAACCAAGCATTGGTGCTAAGGCGATAAATAACGAAATCCAAGATACATTCTTTTCTAATTGCCCCATTTGTACTCCACCATAAGCAACTACAGCTTTTTCAGCGGCATCGATATCTTCGTCTGCTCTGTCTAAACCTTGATAGAATATAGAAGCAACAGGTCCTTTTGTATTTCTACAAACTTCCTTAGCAGCTTCAATACCTCCAGAACTTAGAGCATCTTCTACATTTTGGGTTAATTTTTTAGTGTTTGTTGTTGAAAGGTTTAAAAAGATAATTCTCTCTATAGCAATTGCTAATCCAAGAATTAAACATAATAATACAATACCCATAAAGCCAGGGCCACCTTCAATAAAACGCTTTTTTAATTCTTGATGGAAACTCAAATCATCGTCAGCAGTATCATCTGCTTGAGTTACACTAGTTGTTACAGTTGCTGTTGTAGTTGCGAATGTTGTTGCATTTGCATTAACAGTTCCGATAGCCATTAAACATGTAATGGCGAGGATAGAAAATAATCTTTTCATTGTTCTTAATCTTAATTTTATTAGTTAAAGTGTTAAAGATAAAAAAAATAATGTAACTACGTAGTTAAATTTCAGCAGAGAGGAAGGGATTCGAACCCTCGATACCCTTTTGGAGTATACACACTTTCCAGGCGTGCGCCTTCGACCACTCGGCCACCTCTCTGTAAATTTTATTATAAATTACATTGGTGCCAAATAACAAAAAAAAGTTTGAACACTGAAATTTATACTGTTATTTTTAAGACATTTCGCCTCTTAAAGACATTTCAAAAATAGATTTGAATTCTTTTGGACTTACTTTTTCTCCTAAGAGATACATTAATTTGGTAATTGCTGCTTCAGTAGTAATGTCTTTTCCAGAGATAACACCAATCTTTTTTAGTTGAGAACTAGTTTCGTATTGTCCCATGCTAACACTTCCTCCGACACATTGTGTAACATTTATAATATGTAGGCCATTTGCAATTGCTTCTTTTAATAAATCAATAAACCAATCTTCTGTTGTTGCATTACCAGAACCATACGTTTCAATAACTAAACCTTTAATTAATTTACTCTTAAGGACGGCTTCTAAAACTGGTCTTGAAATTCCAGGGAATAATTTTAATAAGCCAACATTAGTATCCATTGCAGTGCGTAAAACTAAAGTGTCGTCTACCTTTGCTTTCCATAAATATTCTTTATTTATGTTTAAGTGCACCCCTGATTCTGCTAAGTGAGGGTAATTAAGAGATTCAAAAGCTTCAAAATGTTCTGCATTAATTTTTGTAGTTCTGTTACCTCTATAAAGTTTATATTCAAAATATAAACCAACTTCCCTAACAACTGGCAAACCGTTTTCTTGTAGAGATGCCATTTGTATAGACGTAATTAAATTTTCTTTAGCATCTGTACGCAAATCTCCAATGGGCAATTGTGAGCCTGTAAATATTACTGGTTTAGATAAGTTCTCTAACATAAAACTTAATGCAGAAGCTGAGTAACTCATTGTATCACTACCATGGAGGACAACAAAACCATCAAAAGCTTTATAATTAGAATGAATCATATTTGCAATATCTGACCAATATGTCGGATTCATGTTTGATGAATCAATTGGGTTTTTAAATGATACCGTTTCTATATTACAAGCTAAAAGACGTAACTCAGGGATTTTATCTAACAAGCTATCAAAATCGAATGCTCTTAGTGTACCTGTATCAGCATCTTTTACCATTCCTATAGTTCCTCCAGTGTATATTAGTAAAATGTTAGGTTTTTGCATCATATTTATATTCCGAAAATGTCTTTTGAATTTTGTGTTGTGATATTAGCTATCTCTTCTTTACTTATTTCGTAAAGTTCGGATAATTTTTCTAATACCTTATTAATGTATGCACTTTCGTTTCGTTTTCCTCGGTAAGGCTTAGGAGCTAGATATGGGGAATCGGTTTCTAAAACAATATGCCTTAAATTAATTTGATTGATAAACTGATCTATTTTACCATTTTTAAACGTCACGACTCCACCAATACCTAATTTCATGTTATACGATAAAGCTTGTTGTGCCTGTTCTAAATTTCCTGTAAAGCAATGAAATATTCCGAATAAATCATCGGATTTTTCTTGTTCTAAAACTTCAAATATTTCATCAAAAGCTTCTCTACAATGAATTACTATAGGTAGCTGATATTGTTTTGCTAAATTTATCTGATGTCTAAACGCTTTAACTTGGATATCTAATGTTGATTTATCCCAATACAAATCAATCCCAATTTCACCAACTGCATAAAATTTTCTCTTTACTAGTTGTTCTTCGACATAATTTAATTCTTTCTTAAAATTATCTTTAACATGTGTTGGGTGCAAACCCATCATTAAAAACACATGATCAGGAAATGTTTTTTCTAACTCGTACATAGACGTTGTATAAGTCGAATCTATTGCAGGAATAAAAAATCGTTTTACATTAGCATCAATAGCACGTTGAATCATTTCGTTTCTATCATCATCAAAAGCTTCACTATATAGATGCGTATGTGTATCTGTTATAATCATGGTGCAAAAGTAATTGTTTAGAATCTTATATTTACACAAATTCTAAAAATGGAAACATTAAAAGACTTCCTAATTAATAAAGGCTATTCGAAGATTAAATTAAAACTTACAATAACAAATCATTTTGAAATTAAAGCCTCAATAAACGGTGTAAAAGGTCGTTTTATTTTAGATACAGGAGCTTCTAGTAGTTGTGTTGGTTTTGAAGCTATTGAACGCTTTAATTTAAAAGTAAAGGATTCTGAAATAAAGGCCGTTGGTGCTGGCGCTTCTGATATGATGACAAAAGTTTCTAAATCAAATGATTTAAAAATCGGTGAATGGAAAAAAAATCGTGTGGCTTTAATTTTATTCAATCTTTCTCATGTCAATAACGGACTTATTAATCATAATGCAGAGCCTGTTGATGGTATTATTGGTGCCGATATTCTAAAAAAAGGAAAAGCCATTATTGACTACGAAAAAAAATACTTGTATTTAAAGCTCTAAGAAATTCTATAAACTAAAGATTCTTTTTTATATTTAGATGGTATAGTTGAATTAATAGCAAAATGAGCCCAACCATCATTATTGCAGATGACCATCCTTTGGTTCTTAAAGGTCTGCATGATTTCTTAATAGAACAAAAATACAATGTGTTAGCAAGTGCAAAGAACGGAAAAGAAGCTTTTGCACTTATAAAAGCACACTCACCTGAAATTGCGATTTTAGATATTAAAATGCCTTTTCTAACAGGTTTACAAATTGCTGAAAAATGCAAAACAGAAAAGCTACCTACAAAAATTATATTGATCACTTTCGAAAAAGATGAAAAAGCATATAATGAAGCTAAAGCACTAGGTATATATGGCTATGTTTTAAAAGAGTTTGCACTTGAAGAAATTGAGAACTGTATTGCATCAGTTATTATAGATAAAACCTACTTTAGTCCGGAACTCATAGACTATATAAAAGTTAATGAAGTACCCGAAAAGATAAAAGAATTAACTGATTCGGAACGCAATATTTTAAAGCTTATTGGAGGTAATAAAACGGCAGCTGAAATTGCTAATGAACTATTTATTTCAGTTAGAACTGTAGAAAAACACAAAAGTCACATTAGAAAAAAACTTGTATTAGACTCAAAATCAGCAAGTTTGTATTTATTTGCTAAAGAAAGTTTAGAATATCTATAAAAATACGTAGTTCTACGTATAGTATCGCATTAATATATTTATGACCTTTACCATGTTATTAATTAAGGGTTAATAACGAGCTATTAGTTAGTTCTTAGGGGATTACCAAAGCCTTGAACTTAGGTTCGAGGCTTTTTTTATGAAAAAACGTAAAAAAATACGTAGTTCTACGTATAGTATTGCATCATATTTATTCAGAAATTTACACCAGCTATTAATCAAGTCCTCAAATTAAGTTCTTAAAAGCTCTGAATTAGCTTATAATTCAGAGCTTTTTAAAAGTATTTTTTATGGAAACAATGAAAAACAATACCTCAAAAAGGGACAGGATATTTATCATCCTTTTAATTATAAGTTCTATAATCGTAATATCAGCCAATATTGCTGTTAATTTCTTTAGTTAATTTTAGTTAGTTACTCTTGTTAGTTAGGAGTAAAAAAAGCGCAATCCAAATAGGTATTGCGCTTTTTTATTTTTATAATTTTAAGGCCTACATTTCTAAAGCCTTCTTTACATCATTGTCCATTAATAATTCAATTGGATTTTCTAACGCTTCTTTTACAGCAACTAAGAAACCAACAGATTCTTTACCATCAATAATTCTATGGTCATAAGATAAAGCTACAAACATAATAGGACGGATTTCAACCTTTCCATCAATTGCCACTGGACGTTCCACAATATTATGCATTCCTAAAATTCCACTTTGAGGTGGGTTTATGATAGGTGTAGATAACATACTACCAAATACACCGCCATTAGAAATTGTAAATGTTCCTCCAGTCATTTCATCTACAGTAATTTTACCATCTCTTGCTCTAATTGCTAATCTTTTAACCTCAGATTCTACACCTCTAAAGGATAAGTTTTCTGCATTTCTAATCACTGGCACCATTAACCCCTTAGGTCCAGAAACTGCTATACTTATATCCACAAAATCATAAGACAGCATTTCTTTACCATCTATCATAGAATTTACTGCAGGATACATTTTTAATGCTCTTACAACAGCTAATGTAAAGAAACTCATAAACCCAAGACTTACTCCATGCTTAGCTTTAAAATCTTCCTTGTATTGCTTACGCAAATCAAAGATTGGTGACATATCTACCTCATTAAATGTGGTTAACATGGCTGTAGTATTCTTAGCTTCAACTAAACGTTCAGCAACTTTACGTCTTAACATTGACATTTTGCTACGAGATGTACCTCTTCCTTCAACATTAACTTCTTTACCCATAGACGGAACTGCTTTTACAGCATCTTCTTTTGTAATGCGTCCATCTCTACCAGTACCAGAAACGGCACTAGCTTCCATTCCTTTTTCTGCTAATACTTTTTTAGCAGCAGGACTTGCCGTACCTGTAGCATAAGTTGTAGAAGCTGCTGGTTTTGATTCCTCTTTTTTAGGTGCTTCAACTTTCTTCTCTTCTTTTACTGATGCTTCAACACCTTCAGGTTTAGCTGCACTTGTATCAATTAAACATACAATTGCGCCAACGGCTACAGCATCACCTTCTTCAGCTTTTAGAGTAATTGTTCCACTAGCTTCAGCTGGTAACTCTAAAGTTGCCTTATCACTATCTACCTCAGCAATAGCCTGGTCTTTCTCTACATAATCTCCGTCTTCTACTAACCATTCTGCAATTTCTACCTCAGTAATTGATTCGCCTGGCGAAGGCACTTTCATTTCTAAAATCATGCTTTTTGTTTTATTTAAGCTCTAATTTGAGTTGTATTAATTTTTTTATCTCTGGTTGTTTTTGGTTTTATCAAAAACATAATCTATAACTTGTTGATGTCTCTTTTTAGAACGTACAGAACTACCTGCTGCTGGTGCACCATAAGGTCTTCTTGTTGCGGCTCTAAATTGTTTTGCATCTTCTAAATGCATTAACATATGGCTATAAGCGCCCATATTTCTTGGTTCTTCTTGAGCCCAAACTATATCATCTACATTTTTATACTTCTTTATTATTTCTCTAATTGCTTCAACTGGTAAAGGGAATAATTGCTCCACTCTTACTAGAGCAATGTCATCTCTATTAAGCTTTTCTTGTTGATCTAATAAATCGTAATAGAATTTACCTGTAACAAAAACTAAAGTTTTTACTTTATTTGCTTTAGCATTTTCATCATCAATTAGCATTTGAAAACTCCCATTTGCAAATTCGTCCACTGAAGACACTACTTTAGGATGGCGTAATAAACTCTTAGGGGTAAAGACAACTAATGGTTTTCTATAATTTGCTTTCATTTGCTTACGTAACAAATGAAACATATTTGCAGGTGTTGTACAGTCCGCAACAAACATATTATCCTTAGCACAAACTTGTAAATAACGCTCCATACGACCAGACGAGTGCTCGGCACCTTGACCTTCATAACCATGTGGCAATAACAATACTAATCCATTAGATGTTTTCCACTTGTCTTCTCCAGAAGATATGTATTGATCAATCATTATCTGGGCACCGTTACTAAAGTCACCAAATTGTGCTTCCCATATCGTTAGTGTATTAGGGCTTGCCATTGCATAGCCATAATCAAAACCTACAACACCATATTCAGATAACAATGAATTATAAATATTGAATTGACCTTGATCTTTGGCAACATTTTTTAATAAAATGATTTCCTCTTCACTATCTTCAACCTTAACAACTGCGTGACGATGCGAAAATGTTCCTCGCTCTACATCTTGTCCAGAAATTCTAACATTAAACCCTTCGGCTAATAGAGAACCATAAGCTAAGTGTTCTGCCATTGCCCAATCTAATCGGTCTTCATCAAACATAGTTTGACGTGATTCTATTAAACGCTGAATCTTTCTAATGAATTTTTTATCATTAGGCAGATTAGAAATAACCTTAGTGATGTCTTTCAAAAGTTTTTTAGAAACAGAGGTGTCAACTTCTTCTACCATAGCGTCTTCCGTCACTCTAGTAAGCCCATTCCATTCTTCTTGCATAAAGGCAGTTATCTCTGTTTTAGTTTTTTTACGAGAATCAACTAAATTTTCCTCTAGCATGTTTTTATACTTAGCTGCAATGTGTTTTACATATCCTTCATCAATAACAGCTTCATCAATTAATTTTTGTGCATAAATATCTCTTGGATTTTTATGCTTAGCAATAGCTTTGTATAAAAGTGGCTGTGTAAACTTAGGTTCATCACCTTCGTTGTGTCCATATTTTCTATAACCTAATAAATCTATAAATACATCGCGCTTAAACTTCATTCTAAAATGCAATGCAAAAAGTGCAGCATGCACAACAGCTTCTGCATCATCTGCATTAACATGTAATACTGGCGACAATGTTACTTTAGCCACATCTGTACAATAGGTGCTAGATCGTCCATCTAAATAATTAGTAGTAAACCCTATTTGGTTATTAACTACTATATGAATGGTTCCGTTGGTTTTATAACCATCTAATTTTGCCATTTGTACAACTTCGTAAACTAATCCTTGTCCTGCAATTGCAGCATCTCCATGAACAACAATTGGAAGCACTTGAGATGGATCTGTAATCTCATCTTTATCTTGCTTTGCTCTAGTTATACCTTGAACAACAGCACCAACAGTTTCTAAATGTGATGGGTTTGGTGCTATATTTAGGTTAATTTTTTTATTGTTATACGTTTCACGATTGCTCGTCCAGCCTAAGTGGTATTTTACATCTCCATCAAATACTTTTTCTTCATAGTCTTTACCATCAAACTCGCTAAAGATATCTTTGGCAGATTTACCAAAAATATTAGTTAATGTACTAAGACGACCTCTATGTGCCATTCCCATTACAAACTCTTTTACTCCTTCATCAGCTGCTTTTTCAATGATAGCATCTATAGCTGGAATTAAAGATTCATTACCTTCTAAAGAAAAACGTTTTTGACCCACATACTTAGTGTGTAAAAATGACTCAAAACCAACCGCCTGGTTTAATTTCTTAAAGATATACTTCTTTTCGTCTGAAGTGAATTTGGAATGATTATCATTAATATTCAACTTATTTTGAATCCATTGAATTTCGTTTGGATTTCTTATGTACATGTATTCTACACCTATAGAATCACAATAGATACTTTCTAAATGATCTATAATGCTTTGCAGTGTTGCAGAACCTAAGCCTAATATCTCACCTGCAGAGAACGATGTATTTAAATCACTTTTAGATAAACCAAAGTTTTCAATCTCTAATGTTGGAGCATATTTTCGTCTTGCTCTAACAGGATTAGTTTTAGTAAATAAATGCCCTCTATTTCTATAACCATCAATAAGTTTTACAACTTGAAATTCTTTTTGAAGCTGCTCTGGCATTTGCGTAGAAACTCCTTCTACAATTTCTCCATCTAAACCATAAGTTTCTGCACCAAAATCGTAACCTTGAAAAAAGGCGCGCCAACTAGGTTCTACAGAATCAGGATTTTTTAGATATTGTTCGTATAAATCAGCAAAATATGCTGTATGTGCTGCGTTGAGAAAGGAATATTTATCCATTATTTTTTATGAGACGTTATCGTTTCAACAAAATTTCTTCAAAAATACAACTTTTGCTAAAATATAGATGTGGTTTTATTATATTTATAACAACATAGAAATAACTATTTTAAAGATGTTAAGCTTTTATTCTTCAAACTTAAAAAAAACAGTATTATGTAGTGTCCTATTCTGTTTTGTTGCATTATTTTCATTCTCTCAGAATAAATCAGATAAAACAAATGATTTTTGGAGTCATGTACAATTTGGTGGTGGTTTGGGACTAAATTTTGGAGATGGTTTTTTTAGCGGCTCTGTTGCACCAAATGCTCTTTATAGGTTTAACCCTTATGTGGCTGCTGGTGTTGGATTAAATTTTAGTTACAGTTCTCAAAAAGATGTTTTTAAATCCACTGTTTTAGGAGGAAGTATTGTCGGTCTTTTTAATCCATATCAAGAAATTCAATTATCAACAGAATTTGAACAATTGCACGTCAATAGAGATTTTGATGAGCAATTTGTATCAGGCTTAGACAACAAGTATTGGTATCCCGCATTGTTTTTAGGTATTGGTTATACTAGTAGAAATGTAACTATAGGTATTAGATACGATGTTTTGTATGATGAAGATAAAAGTATTTACAGCGAGCCTTGGATGCCTTTTGTTAGATTCTATTTTTAGCGTCGACACGCTCAGCTACAAAAACTTACTCTTTTAAGTACTTAGATTTATACCAAACCTTTTGCCACTCGCGTTGGAGAATTAAAAATGTTACGTCTTCGGATAACTGTAAAGCATCGCTACCGTCTAGTGCTTTAATTTTTAATTCTGAAACATCTACTATATAAAGCAGATTAAGGTAATCTGAAAATTTTTCTTGAATAAGATGGAACACCGTTTCTTGAAGTACTAATTTTAAACTCATTGGTAAAGTTTCCTTATTAAACTCAAGATCTATATTAGCATAGAGTATATCTTTATTTAATTGGTCAATAAGTTTTTTATAAAGATTAAGCTGATTGGCTTCTAGTATTAAATCTTCAAATGTTGAAGGTAATGACATTAGACTCTACGGTTCATTAGTTGTTCACCAAACAATCTCAATAATTGCTTTTTATCTTCAGAAATATTTAAAGTTTCTAAAACCTTAAATGCCTTGTTTGTATATTTTTTTACAGCATTTTGTGTTGCTTCTGATGCGCCAGAATTATTGAATAGCGCTTTTACTGATTCCACTTTATCATTATCAGAAATTGATTTACTAGACATCTTTTCAACAAGACTAGTCTTCTCAATACCCGAACCAAGCTCTATAGTTTTGAGATATAAATAGGTCTTTTTATTCTCCAAAATATCGCCACCTACTTGCTTTCCAAAAGTTTCTGGATTTCCGAAAGCATCTAAATAGTCATCCTGTAACTGAAAAGCTACACCTAGATAACTCCCAAAATCATAAATAGCATTTTGATCTTCTGCTGAAGCTTTGGCTACAATAGCACCCATTTTCATTGCAGCACCTACCAAAACAGCTGTTTTATATTCTATCATTTTTAGGTACTCAGGTATGGTAACATCGTTACGCGTTTCAAAATCTATATCGTACTGTTGACCTTCACAAACCTCTAAAGCAGTTTTGCTAAAAAGCTTGGCTAAAGCCAAAAATGTTTCAGGTTCATAATTTTCAAATAGCTGATAGGCTAAAATAAGCATAGCGTCACCTGATAGAATTCCAGTATTTAAATTCCACTTTTCGTGAACCGTTTTCTTACCTCTTCGCAAAGGAGCCTCGTCCATAATATCATCATGCACTAATGAAAAGTTATGAAACACCTCTACAGACAATGCTGCATTCATGGCATTTTTAGCCTCTTCTCCAAAAACTTCTGCAGTCATTAAGGTCAAAACTGGCCTTAAGCGTTTGCCCCCAAGTTTTAGAATATAATTTATGGGAGCGTATAGATTATTTGGCTGTTTATCTATTGCAAAATCTTCTAAGTAATTTAAAAAAGATTTCTGATACTGTTCTATGTTTTGCATATCACAAAAATAATGCATTCAACATATTCTATAACAACATTGACAATGTTAAAAAAATATTAAAACTATGGAAACTTTTTTTGTTTTTAAAGTTTCCTTGTGTACATTTGCGACCGCATTATGAAAGAGAAAATAATACTTAAGTCAACCGAACTATTTTTAAATCTTGGATTTAAGAGCGTTACTATGGATGATATTGCCAGTGAAATGGGCATTTCTAAAAAGACTATATACGTCCATTTTCCTAATAAAACGAAACTTGTAGAAGTTACTACAATGCATTTATTTGAGTTGATATCCCATGGTATTGATTGTATTTGTGCGTTAGAGAAGAATCCAATTGAAGAACTCTATGATATTAAGCGTTTTGTAATGGATCATTTAAAAGATGAAAAATCCTCACCACAGTATCAACTTAAAAAATACTACCCAAAAATTTATGCAACGCTTAAACAAAAGCAATTTGAAGTGATGCATGAGTGTGTTACTGACAACTTAAACCGTGGTATTAATCAGAGTCTATTTAGAAAAAGTATAAATGTAGAATTTATAACACGTATTTACTTTAACTCGATGCTTGCCATAAAAGACGCCGATTTATTTCCTTTAAAAATATTTTCTATGAATATGCTATTGGAAAATTATTTAGAATACCACTTAAGAGGCATATGCACTGATAAAGGTGTTAAAATATTAAATCAATTTATAACAAAAAATCAATCCTAATATCTAATGAAAAACCTATCAATTTTCATTTTTTTAATGTGTTTTAGTTTTGGGTTTTCCCAAAATACACCAACAGGTTTCAGTTTACAAGAAGCTATTGATTATGCATTAAAAAATAACAGGCAAGCTAAAAATGCAACTCGTGATATCGAATCTGCTAAACAGCAAAAATGGGAAACTACTGCTACTGGATTACCACAAATTGATGCTACAATTAATTATCAAAATTTTTTAAAACAGCAAGTTTCAGTTATTCCTGCAGAATTTTTTGGTGGACAACCAGGTGAATTTGCAGAAGTCGTTTTTGGTACTAAACAAAATGTTGCAGCCACAGCGACCTTAAATCAATTACTTTTTGATGGCTCGTATTTAGTAGGTCTTCAATCTGCAAAAGTATTTCTCGAGATTTCAGAAAATGCTAAGATAAAAACCGATTTAGAAGTTAGAAAAGCTGTTATTAATGCTTATGGCAATGTTTTACTCTCAGAAGAGAATGTTAAAATACTTGAGAGTAATATTGTAGTGCTTCAAAAAAATCTAGATGAAACCACTAAAATTTATGAAAATGGATTAGAAGAGCAAGAAAGTGTAGAGCAATTACAAATCACATTATCTAATGTAGAGAGTAGCCTAAATAATGTAAAGCGATTAAAATCTATTGCCTACCAGATGCTTAACGTTACTTTAGGAATAAATTATAGTGCTAGTATAGAACTTACAGACAATCTCGAATCATTAACACTTAAAAATATTGATTTAAGTCTTTTGTCTGAAAATAATGATGTTACATCTACTATCGATTATCAAATTGCAGAAAATGATAAGGTTTCTAAAGAATTACTTCTTAAACTAGAAAAAACAAAAGCGCTTCCAAGCTTAAGCGCCTTTATTAATGGAGGCTATACAGCTTTTGATAATGATTTTGTCTTTCTGAAGAGTAATACAAAATGGTTTGGATCTTCATTATTAGGTCTAAATCTTAATGTACCTATTTTCAGTTCTGGCAAGCGAAATGCTGCAACCCAACGCGCTAAAATTAACTTAGAAAAAGCAAAAGACGACTTAACAGAAACAGAGCAAGTACTACAACTTCAAATAGAGAAAGCTAAAAGCGATTTTAAATTCGCTGCAGAAGATTATAATAACAAAAAGAAAAACCTAGCATTAGCAGAACGTATAGAGCAAAAAAATCAAACCAAATTTTTTGAGGGTATTGCATCTAGTTTTGAATTAAGGCAAGCACAAACGCAATTATACACTGCACAACAAGAATTATTACAAACCATGCTTGATGTTATAAATGCTAAAGCAGAACTTGAAACTGTTACCAATAAAATATCAGACAACTAATCAATCAAAAAAAACATGAAAATCATGAAACATATATTCTCATTATTATTAATTAGCTTACTTATCACTTCTTGTGGTGGTGAAAAAAGCAAATCAGTTGAGGCTGTTATTGAAACAGAAAACTTAGAAGACATAAGAAAAAAGCGAGGTGAAGTTGTCGCTAAACAACAAGAAATTGCTGAACAATTAAAACAACTTGACGCGAAAATTGCAGTATTAGACTCTACAAAAAAGGTACCTCTAATTACAACATTCACAGCTAAACAAGAAGTTTTTAACCACTTTTTAGAGCTTCAAGGTAATGTAAGCACAAAAAACAATCTCGTTATTTTTCCTGAATATTCAGGAATTCTAACCCGTGTGTATGTTACAGAAGGGCAGAAAGTTACTAAAGGGCAAACTTTAGCAAGAATCGATGATGGAGGTATGAGTCAGCAATTAGCCCAAGCAGAGATTCAAGCTAATTTAGCAAAAACCACTTTTGAGCGCCAAGAACGTCTTTGGGGTCAGAAAATTGGTAGCGAAATTCAATATTTACAAGCTAAATCAAATTACGAAGCCCAGAGTCAAGCTGTTAATCAAATTAAACAACAAATCGGAAAAACTATAGTAAGAGCGCCTTTCACTGGTACTATTGACGATATTATTACTGAGCAAGGAAGTGTTGTTGGTGCAGGTCAATCGCAATTAATACGTATTGTTAACTTAGACAATATGTATATAGAAACTGATGTTCCAGAACGCTATATTTCTAATGTTACAAAGGATAAAAATGTAGAAGTTGAGTTTCCAATTTTAGGAAAGAAAATGAATACTAAAGTTCGTCAAGCAGGCGATTTTATAAATCCAACTAATCGTACTTTCAAAGTAGAAATTGGAGTGCCTAATAAAGACAGAAGTATTAAACCAAATCTTACAGCTAAGGTTAAGATAAATGATTACACCAATGCGGAAGCACTTTTAATTCCGCAAAGTATTATTTCAGAAAATGCAAACGGAGAACAGTATATATATGTTGTTAATAACAAGAAAGAAAATGGTGAAGGAGTTGCAGAACGCGTTATTATTGAAACTGGTAAAACTCAAGGTGATGTTATTGAAGTTTTAAAAGGTATAAAGAATGGTTCTGAAATTATCCAAGAAGGAGCTAGAAGTGTTAAAAATGGGCAGACAGTAAAAGTCCTAGATTATAAAAACGAATAGTTATGGCTAAAAAGAAAAGCACAAAAAAGGTCAACAAAGAGTTTCCTTTATCATCATGGGCCATTAACAACAAAACAACCATGTATGTGGTTATGGCTGTTATTTTCTACTTAGGAGTTTCTGCTTTTTTTGAAATGCCAAGAGAGAACTTTCCTGAAATTAAAGAGACTAAAATATACATCAGTACTTTATTTCCAGGTAACACTGCTGAGGATATTGAAAAGTTAATTACTGACCCTCTTGAAGACAAAATTAAAGGTATAAGTAATGTTGTAGAATACACCTCTACTTCTCAAGAAGATTACTCAATGATTATGGTTGAGTTTGACGAAGAATTATCCATACCTGAAGCTAAACAAAAAGTTAAGGATGAACTAGATACAGAAACCTCTAGTGAAGATTGGCCAACTTTTAACGATGCAAAAATAAAACCTAATGTTTTTGCTCTGAGTATGAGTGAAGAAATGCCAATTCTAAACATTAATATTTCTGGTGATTATACTGTTGTTCAGCTTAAAGAATTTGGAGAACACCTTCAAGATGAAATTGAAAATCTACAAGAAATAAAACAAGTAGATATTCGAGGTGTACAAGACATGGAGGTTGAAGTTGCTGTTGATATCTATAAAATGATGGCTGCACAAGTAAGTTATGGTGATGTTTTGCAAGCTATAGGAAATGGCAATATGACCATGTCTGCAGGTAACTTTATCACAAGTGGTCAACGTCGTACTATTAGAATTTTAGGTGAAGTAGAAAGACCTGCTGAACTCGAAAACTTTGTTGTTAAATCTGAAGAGGGCAAATCAATTTATCTTAAAGATGTTGCTGAAGTGTCCTTTAAAGAAAAAGACAGAACCACATACGCCAGAAAAAAAGGTGATGGTATTACAGGTAAACGCGTAGTGATGCTAGATGTTAAGAAACGTGCTGGCCAAAACATGGTTGCTGCTACAGATCAGGTAAAAGAAATTGTAGAAAACGCAATTGCTAATGTCTTTCCTCAAGATTTGGAAGTTTCTATTACTAATGATCAATCCTCAGTGACTCTAGGACAAGTAGATGACTTAGTAAACAATATCTTATTTGGTGTTATTCTGGTTGTCACCGTTTTAATGTTCTTCTTAGGCTTTAAAAATGCCATTTTTGTAGGTTTTGCTATACCAATGTCCATGTTTATGTCGCTTATGATTTTAAACCTATTTGGTTATACACTTAACACAATGATTCTGTTTGGTCTTATTATGGGACTTGGAATGTTAGTGGATAATGGAATTGTGGTTGTTGAAAATGTCTATCGACTTATGGAAAAAGAAGGTATGAGTCGTATTGAAGCTGCAAAGAAAGGTATTGGAGAAATTGCGTTCCCTATTATCATTTCTACAGCTACGACCGTTGCTGCTTTTATTCCTCTTGGTTTATGGCCAGGTGTGATGGGGGAATTCATGAAGCTATTACCAATAACCTTAGCCACAGTTTTAGGCTCTTCTTTATTTGTTGCGATCTTTTTTAATTCGGTATTAGTATCGGAATTTATGAATACTGAAGATGAAGATATGCCTCTAAAGAAGATTATTAGAACCACACTAATCATGGCTGTAATTGGTATTATTGCTTTCCTTTTTGGTGGAGACTACAGAGGTTTAGGTACTTTAATGATCTTTACCGCAATTATGCTTTGGGTATACCGCTTATTTCTTCGTGGTTGGGCAAATAGTTTTCAAAACAAGACCTTACCAAGGTTAGAAAATTGGTATGAGAAAAGGCTACGTGGAGCATTATCTGGCAGAAGTCCATATTGGTTAGTTGGTGGAACTTTTCTTTTATTAATTATCTCGTTTATGGCTTTTGGTGGTTCCTTAGCTTCGCAACGAACAAAAGTTGAATTCTTCCCAGATAATAAGCCAAATCAAATTATAGTTTATATAGAATATCCTCAAGGAACTGACATTGAGAAAACAAATGCAATAACAAAAGAAATTGAGCAAAAAGTATATACCGTTTTAAATGACTCTCAATATACAGATGATGATTATAATTTCTTAGTAGAAAGTGCAGTTTCACAAGTAGGTGCTGGTGCTGGTAACCCTCAAACTGATGGTGGTTCAGATGCAGAAATGCCTCATAAAGGTAAAATTACAGCATCTATGCGTGAGTATAAATATAGACGTGGAGAGGACAGTGAATTATTGCGTCAGAAAGTTCAAGAAGCATTAGTTGGCATATATCCTGGTGTATTAATTTCTGTAGAAAAAGATGCTGCTGGTCCACCAGCAGGAGCACCAATTAATATTGAAATTGAAGGTGATGATTATGTTGAGCTTATTTCCATGGCAGAAAACATGCGTGATTTTATTAACTCTAAAAATATTCCTGGAATCGATGAATTAAAAATCGATGTTAATAAAGATAAACCAGGAATGCAAGTGATTGTAGATAGAGAAAAGGCTGGTGAACTAGGTGTGAGTTCTGCGCAAGTTGGTCAACAAATACGAAATTCTATTTTTGGAGCCAAAGCTGGTGTTTTTAAAGAAGATGGTGAGGATTATGATATTTATGTTCGATTTAATGAGGAAAACAGATATAACAATAGTGCTATATTTAATCAGAATATAACCTTTAGAAACAATTCAGGAAAAATTATAGAAGTTCCAATTTCTACTATAGCAAAACAATCAAATAACTCTGGGTTTAGCGCTATAAAGCACAAGGATTCTAGGCGTGTTGTAACTGTGTATTCTGCTTTATCACCAGGTTATACTGACGCTGGAGCTATTGTGGCTCAGGTTCAGAATGAAATGAAATCTTTTGAAAACTTACCTAAGAATATTAAAATTGATTATACAGGTCAGATTGAAGAGCAAAACAAACAAATGGCCTTTTTAATGGGGGCATTATTTACTGGTTTAGGTTTAATTTTCTTCATTCTAATTTTTCAGTTTAACTCTGTGTCTAAGCCAACAATTATAATGATAGCAATACTACTTAGTTTAATTGGTGTGTTTGGCGGATTGGTAATTTCAGGAAATCCATTTGTGATTATGATGACGATGATGGGGATTATTTCTCTCGCTGGTATTGTAGTAAATAATGGCGTGGTATTATTGGACTATGCCCAACTTTTAATTGACAGAAAGAAACATGATCTAGATTTAGAAGATGACGAATACTTAAGTAAAGATCTTTTGTTTGAAAGTATAGTGACAGCTGGTAAAGCACGTTTAAGACCAGTGTTGCTTACTGCAATAACGACTATCTTAGGCCTTATTCCATTAGCCATTGGATTTAACATTAATTTCTTTACGATGTTTAAAGAGTTTAATCCAAACATATATATGGGAGGAGATAATGTTATTTTTTGGGGACCATTAGCTTGGACGGTAATTTATGGCTTACTGATTGCTACCTTCTTAACACTTATTGTGGTTCCTATATTATTCTATTTAATTACACTTTTTAAAATGTGGTTAAAAAGACCAAAACATGTTTCCGCAGAACTAACAACTCAAGAAGTGCTTAGCACGGATCAAAGATTAGATTAGTAGTAGCTTTTAATATAAAGATCTTATTTTAGAGAATTAGTGAAATTTTTATTAAAAGCAAGAAAAGCCTTAGCAATTGTTGAGGCTTTTTATGTGTTTATAGTAGAAGTTGATTAAATTTGCACGATTAAAATTTCATTATGTATAGAAGTCATAATTGTGGTGAATTAAGAACCGCACACAGTAATACAGAAGTAACACTTTCTGGTTGGGTACAAGGAGTAAGAGATAAAGGTTTTATGATTTATGTTGATCTTAGAGATCGTTATGGCATCACGCAATTATACTTTGATGAAGAGCAGAGCTCAAAAACTTTACTAGAGCAAGCTCAAAAATTGGGGCGTGAATTTGTGATTCAAGTAAAGGGAAAGGTACAAGAACGAATTTCAAAAAATCCAAACATCCCAACAGGCGATATCGAAGTTTTAGTTTCAGAATTAAACATTCTCAATGCCTCTTTAGTTCCACCTTTCACCATAGAAGACAAAACAGATGGCGGTGATGACTTAAGAATGAAATATCGTTATTTAGATATTCGTCGTAATCCTGTAAAGGAGAGTTTAATCTTTAGAGCCAAAGTGACTCAAGAAGTTAGAAATTACCTTTCTGGAGATGGTTTTATAGAAGTTGAAACACCATATTTAATCAAGTCAACTCCAGAAGGTGCTCGTGATTTTGTGGTGCCTTCTCGTATGAATGAAGGTGAGTTTTATGCGCTTCCGCAATCACCTCAAACCTTTAAGCAATTGCTTATGGTTGGTGGCATGGATAAGTACTTTCAAATTGTAAAGTGCTTTAGAGATGAAGATTTACGTGCAGATAGACAGCCAGAATTTACACAGATAGATTGTGAAATGGCGTTTGTAGAGCAAGAAGATATTCTTAATGTTTTTGAAGGTTTAACACGTCATTTATTAAAAGAAGTGAATGGTGTTGAAATAGAGAAATTCCCAAGAATGCTCTACGATGATGCGATGCGTTTGTACGGAAACGACAAGCCAGACATTAGATTCGGAATGGAATTTGGCGAATTAAATGCTGTAACTCAACATAAAGATTTTAATGTATTTAATAATGCAGAATTGGTTGTTGGTATTGCTGTTCCTGGCGGAAACTCTTATACTAGAAAAGAAATAGATAAACTCATTGATTGGGTTAAGCGTCCACAAGTTGGTGCTTTAGGTATGGTGTATTCACGTTGCAACGATGATGGTAGTTATAAATCTTCTGTAGATAAATTTTACGATCAAGACGATTTAGCAAAATGGGCTGAAGTTACTGGAGCAAAAGCTGGTGATTTAATCTGTGTGCTGTCTGGAGAAACCAATAAAGTAAGAGCACAATTAAGTGCATTACGTATGGAATTGGCAGAACGCATAGGTTTAAGAGACCCCAAGGTTTTCGCACCGCTTTGGGTTATTGACTTCCCTTTATTAGAATTAGATGAAGAGACAGGTCATTATCATGCGATGCACCATCCATTTACATCGCCAAAACCAGGTCAGCTAGAATTGTTAGACACGAAGCCAGGAGAAGTAAAAGCCAATGCTTATGACTTAGTGTTGAATGGTAATGAAATTGGAGGTGGTTCTATTAGAATTCATGATAAAGCAATCCAAGCGATAATGTTAAAACATTTAGGTTTTTCCGAGGAAGAAGCCAGAGCACAATTCGGATTCTTAATGGATGCGTTTGAATATGGAGCACCACCACATGGCGGTTTAGCCTTTGGACTAGATAGATTGGTTGCCATTTTAGGAGGACAAGAAACGATAAGAGATTTTATAGCATTTCCTAAAAACAATTCGGGACGAGATGTTATGATTGATGCACCTGCACCAATTGATGACGAACAACTCGAAGAATTAAGTTTAAAACTCAATTTAAAATCATAACTAATTAAATCCTGCTTCTTGCAGGATTTTTTATTAGCTTTAAACAATGCCAACTAAATCCAACTTTTTTAAACGCTTACTCATCTGGAGGTATAAACATATCTCCGAAAAAAACTTTGTGTTTTTACTAAGTTTGGTGATTGGCTTATTAGCTGGAATTGTTTCAGTAACGATTAAAAACATCACTTTTGCCATTCAAGCGGTTTTAGAAAAAGGCATTACTCTTTCTGAAAATAGTATTTATTTTATCTTACCCATTATTGGCATTTTCTTAGTGTATTTATTTGTGAAATATATTTCAAAGAAGCCTAATGAGCATGCGATTCCCTCAATACTATATGCGTTATCTAAACGTGATGGAATTATTAGTAAACGTAGTATTTATCTTCCACTAATCACAGCCCCATTAACTGTAGGTTTTGGAGGTTCAGTCGGATTGCTAGGGCCAGCAATTGCTTCTGCTTCAGCAGTAAGTTCTAACTTAGGACGGCTACTTCATATAGATAGAAAAACACGCAGTTTATTAATTGCTTGTGCTTCTGCAGGCGCTATTGCTTCGATTTTTAAATCACCAATCGCAGCTGTTATTTTTGCTATAGAAATCTTTAGTTTAGATCTCACATTCGCATCATTATTACCATTATTAATCGCTTCGGTTTCATCAGTAATCACCTCATATTTTTTCTTAGGAGATAGTGTTCTTTTCGATTTTAATGTGGCAGATAAGTTTGCTATAAAAGACACCTTGTTTTATATCCTTTTAGGAATTGGTACTGGAATTGCGTCTATTTACTTTTCAAAAATATACTTTGGAATAACCACATTTTTTAATCGTTTTAAATCAGCAAGACACAAACTTATTATTGGTGGTTTAGCTATAGGTGTAATGCTATATTTCATTCCACCACTCTATGGAGAAGGCTTTGGTTTTATAAATAATTTGATGCTAGGAAATGATATTGAAGCATTGGGTAATACACCATTTGATTCGCATTTAGATAACATCTGGATTGTCATTGGTCTACTTTTCGGAATTACATTATTTAAAGCTATAGCCATGACGACAACATTTGCCGCAGGTGGAAGTGGTGGGATCATTATTCCGACTTTAGTTATGGGAAGTGCTTTAGGAAATGTCGTAGCAAAGGTTATTAATAATTGTGGCTTAGGTTTTTCAGTATCTGAAGCAAACTTTACTTTAATTGGTATGGCTGGTCTTATAGCAGGAGTGCTTCATGCTCCATTAACAGCCATATTTTTAATTGCAGAAATTACAGGTGGTTATGAGTTATTTGTGCCACTAATGATTACGGCTTCTATGTCTTTTATCATAAATAAAAATGGCCTAGACCATACCATTTATACCAAAGAATTAATAGAAAAAGGAGCAATACTCACCCAGAACAAGGATAAAAACGTATTGACATTAATGAAATTAGATTCAGTAATTGAACAAAATTTCATTCAACTACATCCCGAAATGACTTTAGGTGAAATGCTTAAAAATGGAGTCTCTAAGTCTAATCGAAACCTATTTCCTGTTACTGATGCTGAACAAAATTTTATTGGCATTATTTTACTAGACAACATTCGTTCGGTGATGTTTGATCAATCACTTTATAATTCTACTTCTGTTGAAACCTTTATGCAAAAACCTCCAGAAATTATATATTATGAAGATGATTCCATGGAAAAAGTGATGAAGAAATTCCAAACCTCTGGTGCATGGAATCTACCAGTTATAAAGGATAATAAATATTACGGATTTGTTTCTAAATCAAAACTATTAACTGCTTATCGGCGCGAATTGATTAATTTTACATCCTAATGAAACCCATACACATTATCACATTAATAGCGTTTTTAGCTTCAATAGTAAGTATTATCTGTGGATTAATATTAGAGGTTGAATATGCCCAAAAACTTATTGGATTTGGAGTTCTTGGTTTATTTTTAATCGTTTTTCCTTTATTCTCATACTACAGATGGAAAGATAAAGATGTTAAAGATTACATGCTTACCAAAGAGAACTTGGACAAAATGAGAGAAAACCAAAGAGAAAAGAAGATTTAATTTTTTTATTTCTAATGAAATAAAATTCTTTAATTGCTTTATTAGCAGTGCTTCTAAGCCATAGAACAAGCTATATTTAACTTATTAATTTTCAAATAATTAAAATAAAACGATTTATTAACATTAGCGTTGATTTATATTATATCTTTGCACTTTAATTTTTATTTATATTATAATGACTGGAACAGTTAAATTTTTTAATGATTCAAAAGGATTTGGATTCATTACCAACGAAGAAACAGGAAAAGACATCTTCGTACACGTATCAAACCTAAATGGTGTAGAGTTACGCGAAGGCGATAACGTAGAGTACACAGAAGAAGAAGGAAGAAAAGGAATGGTAGCTGCAAACGTACAGGTACTATAAGTATATATCTTACAAGTTGCAACGCTCAATCTATGGTTGGGCGTTTTTTTATGCTTAATTTTTATGTGTTGAGAAAATTATTGGCAAATCACTTTTAGTAATTTTAACAATATAATACGGTTGTGTCATTACAGATGTTGCCATTCCGCTAGGTGATTTACGTATAATATTGACTTCAATATTTTTAGAACTTGGAGTAATATCTAATTTTAAACTGTGACCTCCAGTTGTCTTTACTTTGTCAAAAACAGCAATAACAGTGTATTTAGAAAAATCAATATCTGATTCAGAAAAACTATCTGAAACTTTATTAACACTGTTCATTTTCACCATTATATCTTGCCAATCATCTTCATTTATAATTACGCTATTTTGCTCTTTAATCCCTTCTTCGCCTGAGCCAAAAAGACTTCCTTTAGCTATAAGAACTATATCCTCTTCTCCCATTTTTGGTTGATTGGCGGTTGTTGTTTTACAATTTAAAGCAAACAATAAAATTAAAACTGTCATTACTTTATTCATCATTCATTTTTTGATTTTAATTCAAATTACGTTTTTCTATAAAAAAGCGTTTCATTAATTCTGAAGCTTCTTCAGCAAGAATCCCACTTACAACTTTTGTTTTAGGGTGTAATTTTGTTCCCATGGTTTCAAACCCTCTTTGTTCATCAGAAGCCCCATAAACTATTTTAGAAATCTGACTCCAATACAAGGCGCCTGCGCACATTTGGCATGGCTCTAAAGTGACATAAAGTGTGCAATCTATAAGGTATTTTCCTCCTAAGAAATTTGCTGCAGATGTAATAGCCTGCATTTCGGCATGAGCTGTGACATCATTAAGCAACTCTGTTAAATTATGTGTTCTTGCAATGATTCTGTCTTTAACAACTATAATAGCACCTACAGGAATTTCACCTTTTTCAAAAGCGACTTCGGCTTCCTGAAGTGCTTTTCTCATAAAGTATGTATCGTCAAAAGGGCTTATCATAAATGGTTTAAAACCTACTAGTTTTTAATAATTTTTTCGTTGTAGCTAAAATCATCTCCTTTAATACTTAAAATATACAATCCAGATTGTAGTTGACTTGTATTTATAGTAATAGTATTGAATAATTCTTTTTGCATTTCTAGTACAACTCTACCATTAATATCAACTAAAGTAATTGCTACATTTCCTAAATCATAACGTGTTGAAATTGATAATTCAGTTTGTGTAGGATTTGGAAATACACTTAAGCTATCCTCAGAAAATTCATCAACACTTAAACTAGAGCAATTAGCTAGGGATGGATCATTACTTGGAGGCATCGTAAAATCTTCTATCTGATCTATCCTAGAGTTTGAACTTCCTTGTTGAGCAGCTAAACCTAATCCGCGAGCAGCAAATACTTCCCAAATTATGCATTGATCTACACCTCCAGTTGTAGCTATATCAGCTGCTAAAATAGCATCTCTACCATCTACAAAACCAGGACCACATGGTTGCAATTTTAAACCATCAATAACCAATTTCATTACCTTATTATTACCTCCATTTCCATTATATAAATCTGGATCAAACCCGTATTTATCAATGTATGCCCATGTTAAATCCCATAATACAGTTGCCCAAACAAACCCAATCCCATGTGGTTGAGCAAGTGTGTTTGAAGCATTATATGTAAATCCATTCTCAGTAAAATCAGTACTATAACGTGCAGGGCGTATACCTTCTCCAGTAACTGGTTCACTTATTGCAAATGTCCCTATGCCTCTAGCATCATCAGAAAAATCTGTTGATTTCATAGTTACCATAAGTCCAAACCAATCTGACCAGCCTTCACCCATTTGTTCATTATTCTGTAAGCATCCTGCCGCTGAGGGACCACCTGCTAATCGATTTGAGATACCATGACCATACTCATGAGCTATAATTCCATTATCAAAATCACCGTCTATAAAATCGGTTAAATCTGGTCCTAATAGGCTAGCTGTAATATTTTCTCCATTAATTAAAGCGGTTATAAGTGCTTCACCTGTACCCTGTGGAAGCATTAATGATGGTATAGATACAAAACCCCCTTGAGCTCCGGCTCCCATAACTATAGCAGGGCCAGGCTCATTATTTACTACAATAGTAGCAATTGCACCTGCATTTTCTGCTGCTAAAACTTTAGCTCCAAATTCACACGTACCTCGTCTTATAACTGCAATATTTCCATTAAGTGCTGCTGAATTAACAATCCCTTCACAAGCGTCATATATATCGACACCTGTATCAGTAGCTAAGACTAAATTAGATGAAATTGGTGTTGCCGAAAATAGTGCACCAAACCCAGCTCCAACACCTTCATAGGTACCTATTAAGCTTCCGTTTTCAATTACAACCCTTGGACTAACGTTAGTTCCTGGAGGAGACCATAAAAACATCTGCATTCTTGGGCTAAAGCCATCTGGAGGTGTGCCAAAATTAGCATTATTAAAACCACTACCATCTTGGGCATCTGCAAAAACAAAATCACCTCCTGCTCCTTGATTACTGTAATTAGTAGTTTGAAAATTACCTGCACTCTCATCAAAACCATGCTGAAACCAAATATCGTGCATCATATTATTTAGATAAAACAAATTTGTAATTGCAGCTTCCTGATAATCTAATGGTGATAAATTAAAATCTAATGGAAAATCAAAGTTTAATGTTGAAGTTCCATCTGGAGAGAAACTAAGTCTAGAATCATTACCCTTAACATCTTCTTTTGCCCAAACATTATTGCCTCTAGCTATTGTATATTCTGCTCCTAAAATTCCGTCATCATCATGCCATCCAAATGGCGATGCAGTTGGGCTTGCTGGCTCTGTAACTATTTGTCTTACACCATGATTTGGGCTCTCAATAGGAAGAGGAAAAACATTATAACTAGAACCATCAACAAGAAACGAATTTGGTGATGTCACTAAATTATTAAAATCTAACTGGCTTGAGTGCTCTGAATGTTTATGGTTTTGTTCAAATGTACAAGTTAAAATCAAATCATTTATCTCTATTATTTCATTGTTTAGAGCATTCACCCTAACACTCCACCAATGTTTATTATCCTTTGCATAGATAATAAGATCCCATGCTAGCATTAAACTTTCTTCCTGTTTTACATAAACCAACTCAACCGTTATATCTTGAGTTGAAATACCAGCATTAGAGAAGACATAATTATTTCTATCATGGTCAAGTTGTACAATATTTTGCAGATTCCCCAATTCTAATTTAATTGCAATGTTTTGAATTGCTGAAACTGGAGAAAAAGAAGGGAATGTAGAATTAACTTTATTAGAAATATCATTTAAAAACCTATTTGCATAATAAAAAACTTTGTCATCTTTAATGGCAACGCTAGAAATTGCATTAAAAATTCTAATCCCTTGAAACGTTTGATTAACATAAACCTGAGTTAAATCTGTGCTTTCAGAATAATACGCATTGTTTACAACCAATTGTTCTATATCTTGATCATTAAAATTAAAATCAGATTTTTTCTCTTTTAAATAATCAATTATTAAAGCTCCATATTCTGAAGATTTAAGATTATTTTGACCAAATAGATGTGAAGCTGACACTACAATTAATAGTAATATCAGAAATAAGTTGTTGTTTTTCATAGCAATTAGATGATGGTTAACATTAAGTCTTAAAAACTTGTATAGACTTACAATTTCTTTTTTCCTTTTCTCAAATGTAAGGAATCATAAAGAATATTGGAAATACATTTATTTTCTAAAATAATAGGTTTAATGTTTTCTTATAAATCATTTATTAAATCTCGTATTTTTGTTCAGTGCAAAAATCACTTTTAGAACATATCAACCTACCAAAAGATTTACGTCAACTCCAAGCTGAATACTTACCTCAGCTTGCTAAAGAATTACGTGAGTTTATTATCAATATTGTTGCAACTAAAGAAGGGCATTTAGGCGCTAGTTTAGGTGTGGTAGAATTAACCATTGCACTACATTACGTATTTAATACTCCAGATGATTTATTGATTTGGGATGTTGGCCATCAAGCTTATGGTCATAAAATCTTAACTGGTAGAAAAGATATATTTGAGACAAATAGACAACTTAATGGTATCAGCGGTTTTCCAAAACGCAGTGAAAGCGAGTATGATGCTTTTGGAGTTGGTCATTCATCAACCTCAATTTCTGCAGCATTGGGTATGGCAATTGCATCACAATTAAAAAGCGAAAATAAACACCACATTGCTGTTATTGGAGATGCTTCGATTGCCAGCGGAATGGCTTTTGAAGGATTAAATCATGGTGGAGTTACAGATGCTAACTTATTAGTGATTCTTAACGATAATGCTATAGGTATTGATCCAAGTGTTGGTGCTTTAAAGCAATATTTAACTAATGTAAAAAAAGGAACAGAAAAACAAGACAATATTTTTGAAGCGTTGAATTTTGATTATTCTGGTCCTATTGATGGTCATAATTTACCGTTGTTACTTTCTGAATTGGAGCGCTTAAAAACTGTAAAAGGCCCAAAGTTTTTACATGTTATTACTACAAAAGGAAAAGGTTTAAAACAAGCAGAAGAGAATCAGGTTAAATATCATGCCCCTGGTAAATTTAATGCTAAAACTGGTGAATTAAATGCAAAACCTAAAGAGGAATTAGCTCCTAAATACCAAGATGTTTTTGGAGAAACCATTGTAGAATTGGCTTTAAAAAATGACAAAATTATTGGTATTACTCCAGCCATGCCAACTGGAAGTTCTTTAAAGTATATGATGAAAGAAATTCCAGATCGCGCTTTTGATGTAGGTATTGCAGAACAACATGCTGTGACTTTAGCTGCGGGTATGGCAACACAAGGCCTAATTCCATTTTGTAACATCTATTCTACTTTTTTACAACGCGCTTACGACCAAGTGATACATGATGTAGCTTTACAAAATCTTCCAGTTATTTTTTGTTTAGATAGAGCTGGTTTGGTTGGTGAAGATGGTGCAACACATCATGGAGTATTCGATTTAGCGTATTTAAACTGTATTCCTAATCTGGTGATCTTTGCCCCAAAAGATGCTATTGCACTCAGAAACATAATGTACACAGCTCAATTGGGTATTAATTTCCCTATAGCTATTCGCTATCCAAGAGGAAGAGGTCATGTTTTAGATTGGAAACAACCTTTTGAAACACTTAAAATTGGTAAAGGAAAATGTCTTAAAGAGGGCAACAAAATTGCTATACTCTCTATAGGTACAATAGCTAAAACGATTGAAGATGCTATTTTAACTTTAAAACAAAAAGATGCTATTGGACATTATGATATGCAATTTGTAAAACCTTTAGATGACGGTTTGCTTCATAACATATTCGAAAAATATGATGCTATAATTACTATCGAAGATGGGGCCATAGTGGGCGGTTTTGGGAGTTCCATTTTAACCTTTGCTAATACCAATAATTACAAACAAAGAGTAGTGACTCTTGGTATTAAAGATGAATTTATAGAACACGGTAATATTGACCAATTAAGACAACTTCAAAAATTGGACATATTATCTATTAAAAAAGAAATTGAAAATTTATTCTTCTTCGTCAAGAGTAGCTAAATCAGTTTGATTTTCTGCCTGTTCAATCTCAATTTTCTTGTAAGTAGTTTGCACTTCATTTGTGCTAGATATATCGTCTATCATTAAAAGGCATGTGACAACAACAAAGAAAATAACTAAGCCACCAAGTATATTATTTTTCATAAGTAGGTTATTTAATAATTAATCAAGGAAGTAAATGAAAGCAAAATATCGTTTAAAACCAAATTTATTCGACGAAATGCACTAACTATAAAATATTACCTTTCAATTTTTGATGTAATAGCATCGCATTTGTATCTGATAATTTTGAGATATAGAGGCAAATAGCTAACAAGTTTTGATAAAGCGAATCATTAGTAAATCTTATGGTTTCAGGTAAAATATTAACCAATAGCTTATCATAGTTAGACATATCACTATTAAAATAATTGAATGCCATTTTACCATAGGCTTTTAACAATTGATTTAAAATCTCATATCCAGAAATTTCTTTATTAATCACTTCTTTAGAACGATACACATTCTTCACACTAATATCAATAATATCTTTAATCTGTGCTTTGTATTGGCTTACATCCAATAAAGCCGTTTCGAATTTGCCTACTAAAATATTTTCTTCGTGCTTCATAAAAAGAGAAGCAGCCTCATCAATTAAAGTTCCAATGGCTAAGGCACGTAGATAACTTACTCTGTCTTCTGTCGTTTTTAAAGCATTATAATTCTCAGTTTTAATTTTACCTCTAACTAAATTAATAAGATATTCTAATGCATATTCTTCTTGTATCAACCCCAGATTTATACCATCTTCAAAATCAATTATAGTATAACAAATATCATCTGCTGCTTCAACTAAAAATGCCAAAGGATGTCGCTGAAAACTAGAATAATTTGTACTTCGTTTCTCTAATCCCAGTTCTAAAGCCACATCCGTAAACATATCTTTTTCGCTTTGAAAGAAACCATACTTTTTATCTACGATATGATTTGTCGGTTTTTTTGGTAAAGATTCTTTTGGGTATTTCATAAAGGCTCCCAATGTTGCATAACTCAATCTTAAGCCTCCTTCTCTACCTTCTCTGCTTTCAGTAAGAATTTTAAAACCGTTGGCATTACCTTCAAAATCACATAAATCTTGATATTCTGCTTCAGATAAATGCTTTTTAAACTGTGCTCCTTCACCAGCTTTAAAATAAGATCCTATGGCTTTTTCTCCAGAATGTCCAAAAGGTGGATTTCCAATATCATGTGCCAATGCCGCTGCAGCTACAATAGCCCCAAAATCGTTCATAGTATAACCATGAACACTTTTTAGATGTGGGTGCTTTTCTAATAATAACTGCCCTACTTTTCTGCCTAAAGATCTACCAACAACACTAACTTCTAGACTATGTGTTAAACGTGTATGTACAAAATCTGTTTTAGATAATGGTACCACTTGTGTTTTGTCTTGTAGGCTTCTAAACTCTGATGAAAATATGATTCGGTCATAATCAACCTCAAAGCCCAAACGTGTTTCGTCCTGTTCTTTTCTTAGTCTTTTATTGGTATCTCCAAAACGTTTTAAGGATAGTAATTGCTCCCAGTTCATAGTTTAATTCTTAGAAGATGCAAGATAGATAAATTGCTACACAATTGATTACATAAAGCCTAGTTAGATATTCAAAAAGTTTAATGTTATGCAATTGTTTCCTTAATGTCAATTCAGTTAATATTAAGCTAACACTAAACTAACCTTTTCATTACAAATCTTTAATTTTTGTTTAACCTACAACACAAACAATCATAGTTCCTTTGTACCGTCGATATAAAAGAACTAATGAAAAGATTACAATTACTATTTATTTTATTTATAACTGCAACTTCTTTTGCTCAGAACACAGGATCAATTGTAGGCAAACTAACAGATAAGGAATATAATAATGAGCCACTTCCTTTTGCAAATATTTTAATTAAAGGTACAACTACAGGAACGACTTCTGATATTGATGGTTTATACAAATTTGAAGACTTAGAAGTTGGATCATACACTATAGTATTCAGTTTTGTAGGTTACGAAACTCAAGAGATAAAAGCAGAAGTCATTGCTGGTAAAATAACGCCCATAAATATTGCTTTGGGAGCAAGTGCTGCTACTCTAGATGAAGTGGTCATTAAAACTACAACAAGAAAAGAAAGTGAGGCCGCATTATTATTAGACCAAAAGAAAGCTGTTGAAATAAAGCAAAGTATTGGTGCGGTTGAATTAGCTCGTAAAGGTGTTAGCAATGCTGCTGGTGCAGTTGCTAAAATATCTGGTGTTTCTAAACAAGAAGGTTCTAGCAATGTATATGTAAGAGGTTTAGGAGACCGTTACTTAAATACGACTATGAATGGTTTGTCTTTACCTTCTAATGATGTTAATAAGAAGAATATAGACTTAAATTTATTCTCTTCAGATATCATAGAAAATGTATCCATAAGCAAAGCATACTCTTCAAGGTTTTATGGTGACTTTTCTGCTGGTAATGTAGACATTACCTCTAAAGATTATAAAGGAAACGGCTTTTTCGATTTTAATGTAGGCTCATCTGTAAATACTAATTCAGCTGACAAAACATTTTTTAGAAGTGAAGGCACAAGTTATTTTGGGTTTTATAATAGATACGACAACAATCCTTTTGCTGTTGTATTATCCCACGGTTTTGATCCTCAACAAGCTGATACTCCAATAGACATTACTTTTGGTGGAGCTTTTGGAAAATCATTTGATTTTGAAAACGGATCGCGTTTAAGCTTTTATGCAACAGGCTCTTTTGAAAACGGGTACGAATACAGAAGAGGTTCTAATGTAGATTACACGAATGTAGAAAAGAAAGCTTTTGAAGATGCTGAGGAATTTGAATACTCAACAAAAACTACAGCAATGGCATCTATTAACTATAAAATAGATGATACTAACTCCTTAAAATTTAATTCATTATTCATCAATAACGCTTCAGATAAAGTTGGCTATTTTGGTATTGATGGAAATGGTAGAAATAGGGATGCTATTTTAAATACAGATGAAGGGTTTTATCAAATGAACGTTCAGTTTAATCAAAACCTTATTTATGTTAATCAGTTAACTGGTCGTCACAGATTTAATGAGGGTAAGTATAATTTAGACTGGGGAGTTGGTTATAATGTCGTTAATGCCCATGAACCAGACAGAAAACGTATAAGTGTAGAAAATTATCAATTTGCTTTAGATAATGATGCTTCTACATTACCAACGTTCTACAGCAATGTTGTTTTTGATAACCAACGTTATTTTCAAAATATAAATGACGATGAATTAAATAGCAGATTAAATTTAGCTTACACTATTAATGAAACTGTAAAATTAAATCTTGGTTATGCAGGAAAAACTAAGGAAAGACAGTTTGATAATATTAGATATGGTTACGATATCGTAAACGCAAATACTCCTATTAATAATGTTAACGACTTAAACAGCATTTTCACGCTTGAAAATTTAAATATAGGTAATAGTACTGATGGCTTGTATGAATTAAAAGTAATTAATGCCTATCCAGGATTAAGCAATACTAACAGACCTGGATCAGCTGAGAATACTTATAATGGTAATTTAAACGTGTATGCAGGTTATGCCAATGCAGAAATAACACTAAACGATAAATGGCTATTTGTGCCTGGAATACGTGTAGAAGGTATTGACCAACAAATTGCTTACGATGTAATTAATCTAGGTGCCGCTGGTAATAGTAGTGTAGTCTCTAATGAAACTGTCTTTTTAGCAAGCTTAAGTGTAAAGTATAGTTTAAATGAAGATCAAAATTTACGTTTCTCGGCTAGTCAGACCATATCACTTCCAGAGTTTAAAGAAGTAGCACCATTTGTTTACGAAAGTATCTCTCAGCGTATTGGTGGTAACCCTGATTTATTAGGAACACAAGATGGTATCAATTATACGAATGTAAATGACGTGTCTTATTCTAAGATTTTGAATTTAGATCTTAAATATGAATGGTTTATCAGCAAAAATGAAATCTTATCTGTTGGTGCATTTTATAAACAAATTAAAGATCCTGTAAACCAAGTTGTAGCTTTTGATGCTACTGGTACACAACGTTTTTTTAGAACAGGTGAGCAAGCAGAAATCTTAGGATTTGAAGCTGAATTGAGAAAGAACATCATTATAGATGATGAGACTGAAGATGCAAAACTATCTACTGGTTTCAACTTTACATATATGCATACGCAACAAGATTTATACGAATCCATTATCGGAACATATAGTGTTAGCTTCAATAAAGATGAAGAAGAGTTACAAGGTGCATCACCAATAATTGTAAATGCAGATATTAGTTATTCACCAACCTTTGGTAATTATAAGCCAACTGCCAATTTAATCTTTTCGTATTTCTCGGACAGAATAGATGCTTTAGGCTCTGGGCAATTAGGTAATGTTATAGAAAAAGGAATACCAACTTTAGATTTTATCCTTAAGAATAAATTGAATAGTAAAATGGAATTAAATTTTGGTATCAAAAATATTTTAAATCCAACAATTCAATATCTAAGAGAAGGAACTTCTGTGGGCGATGTATTGGTTACTTCTCCTAATGGAAAAGATGTTACAGACTATAAACGAGGACTAAATGTTGGTCTTCAATTCAAATATAAATTTTAAAAAACGAACAAATCAATTAAAAATTAAACTTAAAAAAAATGAAAAATAAATTAGTTTTAGGCTTAGCCATTTTCGGAATGCTACTGAACTCATGTACTACAGATGACACTGCCGATATTATCATCAACGATAATAGCGTTACTAATAATAATGGTGGAAACAACAACAATGATGTCATCCTTTTATCAGGAACATATACTGAAGATCTTACATTAGATAGCAACAACACTTACAAAATTGATGGTGCACTTATTATGACTTCAGGTACCACATTAACCATACCTGCTGGTATGGTTATCGAAGCTGTAGCTTCTGGTTCAGATGTTTACATTGCTATATCAAGCGGAGCTCAAATTATAGCAAATGGGACAGCAAATAATCCTATTATATTGACTTCAGATTCAGCTGCACCTCAAGCGGGTGATTGGGGTGGATTAATCCTTTTAGGGGATGCACCAATTAATTCTGTTACCGGAGCTGCTACTGCAACTTCTGAAATTGCAAGTTTACCTTACGGTGGAACAGATGCAACTGACAATTCAGGTAGTCTAAGATACCTAAGAGTACAATACTCTGGAGGTTCTGCAGATGGACAGTCTGAAAATAATGGCGTCTCTTTTTATGGAGTTGGAAATGGAACTACAGTAGAGTACATTCAAGTTTTTGAAGGTAAAGATGATGGTGTTGAATTCTTTGGAGGAACTGTAAACGTTGATTTCGTTTCTGTTGTTAATGCTCAAGATGATTCTATAGATTGGACGGAAGGTTATTCTGGTACAATCACCAACGCCCATGTATTACATGGACCTGAGCATGATAAAGGTATAGAAGCAGATGGTTACAATACAGATATAGGAAACAATTCTAATCCAATTTTTTGGTCTAAGCCAACAGTTACAAATTTAACTATTATTGGTAATGGTTCTAGTACAGGAAACGAAGCTATAAGATTAAGGGCTGGGACTCAAGGTATCTTTACTAATGTACTGCTTGATGGTTTTGCTGAAGGTTTTGATTTAGATGGTGATGCTGGAGCAACAAGTGACAACCCAACTGGTACTGGAGTTTTAAATGGAGATTTATCTGTTACTGATATTACTTTTACAGACGTAACACTTCAAGTAAAAAATGATACCGGGGAAACCTTTGCCAATTCAGAGTTCTTATCTGGTATTGGTAATGCTACAGGAACTGATTTTGCTTCTTGGGGAGCTGATTGGACAGTAGGAAACAACTAGGTTTTTGCCACATAACAATTGATTATAAACAAGAAAGCATCCTAAATTTAGGATGCTTTTCTGTTTGTAAATGTTTTATTAATTCCGAATTGCAAGAGACGTTTTAGCATCTCTTTTCCATTCATTAATGCTTACAATAGCATTATTTGTATAATCTACTTCTTTTAAAGTTTTATCTGTCCAATAAAACCATTTGCCGACTTTTTTCCCATTATCATAATTCGCCGAAATACTCTTTTTACCTTCGGTATCATAACTTAACCATTCACCTTGTAATTTACCATCTGTAGTGTAAGATCCTGTTTGGCTTACAACTCCATTGTCGTGATAATACGTTACATCAATTAAATTGGTGTCTTTGTTAAGTTCTAATTTACGCTCTTGCTGTGCAAAAGAAACCATACCGAAAAATAAAGCGAATAAAAGCAACACTTTTTTGTTCATAATTATGGGTTTTAAAAATTACTTAATAATCAAATATAAAGATTAGTTAATATTTAGGCAACAATTACTTAACATTAATTTTACATTGAACACACAACAAAATGATTATCAGCTTTTTAATAAGTATAATTTATTCCGAAAAGCTTAATGATTAGTTAATGCTAAGATTACACTATGGTCATACATCATATATATATTTACTTCGTCTTATAAGACCTATTAGTTTCGTATAATCTATTAGTTTTTGTCGACTAATTATCATGAATTCTAATGACTGCCTTTGGCCAAGGCAGTTTTTTTATGTTAAAACTTAACACTAAGGAAACATTCGTTTTTGAAATAATTAAGTTCTTTGCACCCGACAAAAACTAACATTTATAATGAAACTGAAATTTACTTTAGTTGCTATTACCTTAATAGCTTTTACTTCAATTAACGCGCAAGAAATTAGTGACACTTCTTTTGGGAAAGGTTTAATCAACTTTACTGCTAAGGATAGTTCTTTTAGTGTAAAATTTGCACCACGTTTTCAAGTCCGTTCTATGTCCTCATGGAATCATGATGGAAATCAGTATGGAAGTCCAGAACATAATTTTATAGTGCGTCGTGCACGTTTAAAATTTGATGGTTTTGCCTACAGCCCAAAATTAAAATACAAAATAGAATTAGGATTATCTAATAGAGATATATCTGGCGCTAACCAGTTTAATAGAAATACACCAAGATATATTTTAGATGCAGTGTTAATGTGGAATTTTGCAGAAAACTGGGAATTATGGGCAGGACAAACAAAATTACCTGGTAACGTAGAACGCGTTGTATCCTCTGCAAATCTTCAATTAATAGACCGTTCTTTATTAAATAGTCGTTTTAATATTGATCGTGATTTAGGAATTCAATTACGACACAAAACAAATTTAGGTGGCGATTTTTTAATGCGTGAAAAATTTGCAGTATCTCAAGGAGAAGGTCGTAATGTTACTGAAGGAAACGAAGGTGGTCTTCAATATACGGCGCGTTTAGAATTTTTACCTTTTGGAAAATTTAAATCTAAAGGAGATTACAGCCAATCCGATTTAAAACGTGAAGAAAAACCAAAATTAATGGTCGGCTTTACTTATAACTATAATCAAGATGCTGTTAGAGAAAGAGGATTCGCAGGAGATTATATGATTAGAACTGATGGTACTATTTACGAAACTAATCAAACTACTATTTTTGCTGATATGATGTATAAGCATAATGGTTTTTCATTTATGGGTGAATATGCTAAGCGATCTGCTGATGATGCTATTGCAACTGAAGCGGACGGAACAACACCAACCGGAGATATCGTTTTAACTGGTAATGCATTAAACTTACAAGCAGGTTACTTATTTAAGAGTAATTACGAGATTGCAGCACGTTTTACTACAGTAGACTACGAAAGTGAAACTGGGGCTTTACCAACAGAACAATACACACTAGGTGTTAACAAATTTGTTGTTGGTCATAAATTGAAGGTACAATCTGATATAAGTTATACAACCTTAGACGGAAATGAGAATAATATTACGTTTAGACTAGGTTTTGACATTCACTTTTAAACAATATAAAAATAACATTAACATAACATATCTAACGCTAACAGTCTAGATATTTGCAAAATCAAAAATTATGGACAATATGTATTTATTCATGTTAATTGCCATCACCGTATTAGCCATTGCTGATATAATTGTTGGTGTAAGTAACGATGCTATTAATTTCCTGAATTCAGCAATTGGTTCTAAGGCTATTTCCTTACGAACTATAATGATTGTGGCAAGTTTAGGTATTTTTATTGGTGCTGTTTTTTCAAGCGGTATGATGGAAGTAGCACGAAAAGGAATTTTTGTTCCTGCACAATTTGAATTTGGGGAAATTATGCTCATTTTCATGGCGGTTATGATTACAGATATTCTATTACTAGATTTCTTTAATACACTAGGCTTACCAACATCTACTACAGTTTCTATTGTATTTAATCTATTAGGAGCAGCAGTGGTAATGTCGTTGATAAAAATTAGTCATTCAGATTCTCAATCTTTTTCAGATTTAGCAACTTATATCAATACCGAAAAGGCCATAGAAATTATCTCAGGTATTTTGCTCTCAGTGGTTATTGCTTTTTCTGTAGGTGCATTGGTACAATGGGTCTCACGACTTATTTTTACATTTAACTACGAGAAAAAGGTAAAAAGTTTTGGAATGATTTTCGGAGGTGTAGCATTAACCGCTATTACCTACTTCATCTTCTTAAAAGGTCTAAAAGGCACACCTTATTATAAAGATCTTAAAGGAGTATTAGAAGGTAATGAAATATTCATTATTCTCGGTAGTTTAGTGTTCTGGACTTTGTTCTCTTTTGCATTCGAAAAAATAGCAAAAAAAACAGTACTACTTGTAGTAATTGCAGTCGGTACATTTGGTTTAGCTTTAGCATTTTCCGGAAATGATTTAGTAAACTTTATTGGTGTACCAATGGCAGCTTATCATTCTTATGAAGCTTGGGTTGCTGGTGGAATGGATGTAGCTATGTCTATGGAAGTCTTAGATAAAAAAGTACCTGCAGAACCTTATTTATTATTTATTGCTGGAGCTATAATGGTATTAACACTATGGTTTTCTAAGAAAGCAAAAACAGTTGCTGAAACTGAGATTAGTTTGTCTAGACAAGGTGATACTCACGAAAAATTTGAGCCAAATGCATTATCTAGAAGTGTTGTGAAAGGTACTACTAGACTTTCTAATTATTTTGGTGCCATTTTACCAAAATCAATTAAATCGACGATAGATACTAACTTCAGTAAGCCAGAAGTAATCATGACTAAAGATCAGAGTATAGATGCTCCAGCTTTTGATATGATTAGGGCTTCTGTAAACTTAATGGTAGCAGGTGTATTAATTGCTATTGCTACATCAATGAAGTTACCTTTATCTACAACCTATGTTACTTTTATGGTTGCTATGGGTACATCTTTAGCAGATAGAGCTTGGGGAAGAGAAAGTGCTGTATATAGAGTCGCTGGTGTATTAAATGTTATTGGTGGATGGTTTGGTACCGCTCTTGGTGCTTTTATTGCTGCAGGTACTGTGGTATTCTTAATAAACTGGAATCCTAGTGTAATTACACCTATATTGCTTTTATTAACTGCTATATTATTATACAGAAACTATAAATCTCACCAAAAAAGCTCAAACAAAAGTATAGAAGAAGATAGCCTTAAAGAAACTGGTAGTCGTTCTGTACAAGGGGTGATTTTAGAAAGTGCAGACAATATTTCTAATGTTGTAAAACGTGGAAATAAAATTTACACAAACGCAGTTAGTGGCTTAGCAAAGCAAGATTTAGCTTTACTGAAAAAGAACAAAAAACAGATTGAAAAATTATCTACAGAAGTTGATAGCCTACGTGATAATATTTTCTACTTCATTAAAAACTTAGATGAAACAAGTTTAAGAGCAAGTAGCTTCTATATTAATATCCTTGGATATTTAGAAGACATGACACAGTCTCTAGAATACATCTCAAAAGTGAGTCATAAGCATGTGAACAACAATCACAAAAAACTTAAATTTAGCCAAATTAAAGAACTAAAGGAGGTTGATGATGCTATGGAAATACTTTTAAACGACGCTAAGACTGCATTTGATTCACGTTCATTTGAACAAATAGGTTCAGTAATAAATCGTAAAAAGGAAGTTCTTGATTTAGTAACTGATAAAATTGTAAAACAAGTTGCACGCACACGTACTGAAGAATCAAGTCCAAAAAATACAACACTATATTTTGGATTATTACTTGAAACTAAAGACTTATTGAATGCAACAATGAATTTATTAGAAGAATACCATAACTCTTTTGATAGTACAATTGAACCTGCAACTATTACTCCAGATGAAGAATAGTTTATAATATCTATAAATTATAAAGCCTCAATTCTTAAAAAAGAATTGAGGCTTTTATTTTTCTCTAAAGCTTTAAAATAAACTAACAAGTAAATAACCTAAAATTGCGCCAATTACAATTGTCCATATTGTACTTACTTTGGTTTTAAAGGTTAGTGCAATTGAGATAAAAGCAATAAATATAGCCTGCCATTCTACAAGTGTTTCTTTTGCCATAATAAAAAGTACAGCTAACATCACTGCAACCGCTGCTACGTTAACAGAATCTAAAAAATATCTCAAAATTTTAGATTTTTGCATTCTTGGTATAAATGGATTTAATATTAAAACGAATAAAAACGACGGTAAAAAAATGCCTGTTGTAGCCACCAATGCCCCTTTAAATCCTGAAAGTTGATAACCAATAAATGTTGATGTAGATAATACTGGTCCGGGAGTAAATTGTCCGATGGCTATAGCATCTATTAATTCAGCTCGTGTTAGTAATCCTCTAGTTACTAATTCGGCATCTAAATAGGCGAAAAGTACATAACCACTTCCGTAAAGAATCGTTCCTACTTTTAAGAATATTAAAAAGAGCTTTAAGGTCGAAACTTTAGCAACAGTAATATTAATTCCGAAAAATAAAAGTAATGGTGAAACTGAATTTAAGTTTGAAGTTGACTTAGATTTCAAATAAAAATAGAGCATTCCTAATACACCTGCACTTAATAAGGCGACAATTTCATTAACTCCAAATAGACTAGCCACTAAAACCAAAACACCTAGAATTGCTAGTTCTGTAGTTTTAATTGCCTTTTTTCCTAATTTTATAACTGCACCAGCAATAATGGCCAAAACCGCTGGTTTTATACCATAAATAAAAGGTTCTACTTGTGGCAATTCACCATATTGTACATATAAATAAGCTAATGCTGCTGTGATTAGCGTCGCTGGAAAAATAAAAGCAATACCAGCAACAAAAAGTCCAGCTTTACCTGCACGTTCATAACCACAATGCATAGTCATTTCAGTAGAATTGGGACCAGGAATTAAATTAGTGGTTCCTATTAAATCTAGAAAATATTCTCTAGTCATCCATTGTCGCTTTTCAATAATCTCATCTTCCATCATAGCAATATGAGCAGCTGGTCCACCAAATGCAAAACAACCTAGCTTAAAGAAAACAAGTGCAACTTCTTTTAATTTTGAATTCATTATTAAAATTTAAAATCTTTAACGTCCAAAAGTAACATTTCATCGTATATAGAACTGTAAAACTAATTTAAACCAAAAGTTAAAACGATGAAAAAAATTTCAATCCTATTAGTAACAGCTATTTTATTTAGCTCATGTGTTTCAAAAAAGAAATATATGGCTTTAGAACAAGAAAATGGTGAAATTAAAAGTGAACTAACAAAAACTAGAGTTGAAAAGGAAGACTTAGAAAATAAGTTTGCTATTATAGAAAAGCGTGTAAGCGATTACAATACTAAAATACAATCTTTAAATGAGGATGTTGAAGGCTTAGCTATAGAAAACAAAGCAAAATTTGAAGTTTCAAAAGACGGTACTGTAGCTTCTGGAGTTAGTAAAGAAAAAATGCGTGCTACGTTACAAAATGTAGATCCTGAAAAATTAGCAGGCGCTAAGACGTTAAAAGATTCTATGAATTTAGCTGTACAGCATAATTTAAGTAAAGCTATGAATACTGAGGATCTTAATGAAGATGAAGATATTGTAGTAGATATTAACGACACAGTAGTTATGATTTCTATTGCTGATGATATGTTATTTAACACAGCAAGTTATAGAGTTAGTAATAAGGCTGATAAAATCTTAAAGAAATTGGCAGATGTCATCAATTCTGAGCCTAGCTTAGATGTAATGGTTGAAGGTCATACAGATTCTAGAAGTATTAATACTGCTAAGGTTTCAGACAACTGGGAATTAAGTGTATTACGTGCAACTTCTGTTGTAAAAAAATTACAAAAACAATTTAAGGTAGCACCAGAACAATTAATAGCTTCTGGTCGAAGTAGTTACCAACCTTTAGTTGAAAATGATTCTAGAGATAATCGTGCTAAAAACCGTAGAACACGTATTATATTAATGCCTAACATTGATAAGTTTTTTGCTCTAATGGAAGCAAAATAGTCTTCAAATCTATCTAAATTTAGTAAAAAAGCATCCTCCCGTAAAATTCGGCATTGGGTGCTTTTTTTTATGCTTTAATACCAATTATATCACAAAATAAGCCCTATAATTTGTTTATTTTTCACTATTTCTGCGTTATAAAAAATAAATCGTAGCTATAGGCTATGCTTAATTTTTATGTCTTGGACTAGCAAAAACTAATTCAAATTATTTAAAACTCATTTTATAATACAAATGGTATAATTTGTAATTTGTGAAAAAATATTAAAATCCATGAAATCACTTTTTGTTTTTATTATTGCATTTAGCACTTTATCTAGCTTTAGTCAAGATATATCTCCTCAACAATTATTAGAAAACACTAAAAATTATCATGATCCAAATGGTAATTGGAGTACCATTAGAGCAGCTTTCACTGTTGAAATGACTACACCAAACGCGTCAAAACGCACTAGTCAAATTCGAATAGATTTAGCTAGAGAATTTTTTAGTGTAAAAGCTACTAAAGATACTATAACCACTATCTATTCTGTGAACAAAGGAAAATGTGGAATGGTCTATAATGGTAAAGATTTAGATAGTATACAAGCCAAAGAAAAAAAGATGTCTTGCGACAGAGCGACGCTTTATAAAAACTACTACACTTACCTTTATGGCTTACCTATGAAGCTTAATGATCCTGGAGCAAATCTTAGCGACAAGGTTGAAAAAAAGACCTTTAAAGGTAATGACTATTTAGTTTTAAAAGTCACCTATGACGAAGCTGTTGGTAGCGATGTTTGGTATTTTTATTTTAATCCAAAAACTTATGCTATGGAAGTTTATCAGTTCTTTAAAACAGATGATAAGGGTAAAGAAAAACCAGATTCTGGTGAATATATCTTACTCTCAGGAGAAGCAGAAGTAAAAGGCATTAAAATGCCCAAAGTAAGAGCCTGGTATTATAATAAAGAGGATAAGTATTTAGGGACTGACACTTTGGTTGAGAACTAAAAAAAAGCATCTCATTTCTGAGATGCTTCTTAATATTTAAATCGAGATCTTTTTTTCAAAGGAATTAGTTACCCTTCACAACTAGCACATTCTTTCTTTTGTTTGAATTTCTGTGCTGCGTTCATACTGTGTTGGTAGTACAATGATTTTACTCCTAATTGCCAAGCGGTAACATATAACTTGTTAATATCCTTAACTGGCATATCTGGATGTACCATTATATTTAATGATTGGCCTTGGTCAATGTGATTCTGCCTGTTTGCCGCCTGATAAATAATTGTCATTTGATCAATTTCAGAATAGGTTTTAAAGACGTCTTTTTCTAGCTCTGTTAAACCTTCTAAATGCTGTACAGATCCATCATAATCACGGATGCTTTTCCAAATCTCAACAGTATCCATACCTTTTTCTTTAAGCAATGCTTTTAAGAATGGGTTTTTAATTGTTGTCTTTATTTTAGCAATATCCTTAACATAACTGTTAGACCATATTGGTTCAATACCTTGCGATACTTGGCCTAAGATAAATGCAGAAGATGTTGTTGGTGCCACAGCATTTAATGTTGCATTACGTCTTCCATAACCTTTCATTACTTCTGGTTCTCCAAATTTTTCAGCTAATTCTTCTGATGCCTTAACTGACTTTTCTTTAATCGTCTTAAAGATTTCACTGTTAAGATTAAATGCTTCAGCACTATCAAACGGTAACATTTTAGATTGTAGTAATGAGTGCCATCCTAAAGCTCCCATTCCGAGTGCTCTATTTTCTTTAGCGAAGTTATAAGCCTTCTCCATAAACATGAAGGTTTGTCTATCGTCTCTATCTGGAGAATCTCTATAAACCTCTAACTTGGTTACAAATTCTTCTAATACAGCATCTAAGAAATAAACCATAGTTTCTACCGCATCTGTATCTTTCCACTTATCGTAGTGTAATAAGTTTATTGAAGATAATACACATACAAAAGACCATCTATCGTTTGTTGGTAACATAATTTCTGAACACAAGTTACTTGCGTAAATCTCATGTTTGTTCTCTTGATATACTTCTGGTGCAGTATTATTAGCGTTGTCCTTGAAGAAGATGTAAGGATATCCTATTTCACCTCTTCTCTGTAATACTTTTGCCCAAATAGCTCGCTTTTCAGTATCACCATCGATCATTTCTTGCATCCACTCATTACCAACAGTTACACCATGTGTTAACTCTTGGATGGGATTACCTTCTGTACCTATTTCTAAAAATTCGTTTATATCATTATGTTCTATTGGTAGGTATGGGGAAAAACGACCTCTTCTCACTGAACCTTGACTTACTACATCAACCATTTTTTCAAACAATTGCATAATATGTACAGCTCCAGAAGATTCGCCATTATTTTTTACTGGTGCACCTCTATGACGCAATTTACCGAAGTAACCAGAAGTACCACCTCCTAGTTTAGACATCATGCCCACTTCTGACTGTGTGTATAAAATATCACCCATATCATCAGAAATGTGTGAACCGAAACAACTAATTGGTAAACCACGTTTTTTACCAAAGTTAGACCACACTGGCGATGCTAATGAATAATAGCCTTCTGCCATATAGCCATAAAACTTATCCGCAAAACCAGGAATATTTAAAATTTTCTCAGCATTGTTAGCTATTTCTCTGATACGTTCTTCAGGAGTTGTGTCTTCTGTTAAATAACCAGATGATAAAAATTTGCGACTATGGTCTGTTAACCATTTTATTTCTGGTTCTGTGTTAGCCTCTTTAATGGCTTCTTTTCTGGCTTTAATTAATTCATTGTGAGGGGAAGTTTGTGTAGTTTGAGGGTCTGCTACTTTGCTTACAAGGTCTAAGTTAGTTTTGTCGTTCATGGATTTAAAATAAGTCGTCGCTAGTTATACTTTTAGTTCTTTTGCTATAATTTATAGAACGCTTCACGAAGAAATCTCCATGTTTTGTTCCTATGATTTCGTCGTCAAACCATTCGGTTTGAGTTAATAATGTTTCGTCTACATCGAATACTTTTTCAATTCCAATGCTCTCTAATGAATTGTTAAATCTATTTTTAAGAAATTCATTTATCACATCTTTTGGTAAAAACTCTAATTCACCAGCTTCAAAAATCCAATCTACAAGTTCACTCTCTGATGCAAACGCTTCTCTACATAATTCTCTAACTATTTCATTATGCTCTGCATCGAACCAGGTTGGGTTTTCAGCTTTTATAATTTTAATGATATCAATTCCGAAATCTCCATGAATATTCTCTTCTTTCGATGTTGCTTCAACCACATTAGAAACACCTTTAAGCATGTTTTTATGCTTATTGAAAGCCATGATGATTAAAAACTGTGAGAATAAAGACACATGCTCTATAAAGAGAGAGAATAATAAAATAGATTCTGCGTATTCCTTGTTGTCTTCGCTTTTAGCATTCTTTAAAGCGGTTTCTAAATAATGAACTCTCTTCATTATTACGGGCTTCTTCTTTAGGTGTTTAAACTCGTTATTAAGACCTAAAATTTCTAATAAATGTGAATAGGCATCATGATGACGTACTTCACTTTCTGCAAATGTTGCTCCAACTGCTCCAATTTCTGGCTTTGGCATTTTATTATAAATCTCGCCCCAAAATGATTTTACAGCAACTTCAATTTGTGAAATCGCAAGCATTGTATTTTTAATAGCATTTTGTTCTACAACCGTCAATCTTGTTTTAAAATCTTGAATGTCGCTTGTAAAGTTAAATTCTGAATGTATCCAATACGAATGTCTTATAGCATCTACATAATCATTAAGCGCTGGATACTCGTATGGCTTTAAGTTGATACGTTTTTCAAAAATGTTGGTCTTTCTATTTCTAGCTTGCTCGTCTCTATATAGGATATATGCTTTTGCAACATTTGGGAAAGCACTTCCCATCAATTTTTCTTCTACAAGATCTTGTACTTCTTCTACAGTAGGTAAATAGCTATGATCTTTTCCCTTTCTTTCTAATAAGGTTTGCAACACATTTACAGAAATTCCATTTGCATCTTCTTTAGTCCCATTTCCGACAGACATCATCGCTTTTTCGATAGCATTAGAAATTTTATTTAAAACAAATGGACTTGTTTCGTAATCTCTTTTTATAATTTCTGTAATCTCTAGTTGTTTAGTATCCATGCTTTAATTTTAATTATTGAGGCTAAAGAGCTATTAGAATGGCCTGTAATCATTCCAAATTTCTGTAGCAAATGCTGTAAAATGTGTTATTATTTTTCTTTAATAAAAAGAAATAAAATGGGCGTGTATTTTAAAAACGTCGATTTTTCGAATTGAATTTAACTTCAGTGCTCTAAAATCTATTTTTATTTTGCCTTGAACAAAGATTGACATTTGTACTTAAAATTAAAAGGCAAAATAATAAACGTTGTCAACAAGTTTTTAACAAACCAATGTATAGCCTATAAAACCTAATGTTTTGTGAAATTTTTACATAAAACACTGATATACAGTATTTTACAATATTATTGTAATTTATAAAACTGTAGGTTTTATCGTATAAAAACAAAGGCTAGCAGGCGTGTTTATTGAAGATTTTGTAATTTAATTTATGGAGACTACTAAACAAAAAAGAGCGTTGATGTAACGCTCTTTTTTTCCCTAATAACTAACTAAATGAAAAGTAATTTTAAAAAATCACCCCTTATTAAATTAATACTGAAACAAAAAGTTAGGATTTTAATTAATTCTAACTTTATATTGGTTAATAGCAAATAATCAAAAAAAGCAAAGTCCCCACAATTGCTTTTAAATATATGATTAGTTTCATTACTCAAATATCTACATATAATAATTCATTTCTTGGCTGTTATGTATAATTGGTAATAAAAAATGTATGGCTGGATATTCTAGATTTTGAGCTATTCATTTTTAGCATGTTATACACAAAACCAAGCATTGCACACATATTTACCTGCAAAACAATCATTATATACATATATTTATAGTCTATACTTTTTAATATGTTAAAAGCAGTAATTGTCGATGACGAACCTAAAGCGATTCAGAGTTTAATTTGGGAGCTAAGCAATTTTAGCAAAGAAATTGAGGTGATGGCATCTTTTACAAATCCAGATGAAGCATTACAATTTTTAGACTCTAACACACCTGATTGTTTGTTTCTAGATGTACAAATGCCAACTATAGGTGGCTTTCAATTTTTAGAGCAATTAAAAAGTATTGATTTCGCTGTTATAATTACTACTGCTTATGACGAATACGCCATTAAAGCTCTTAAGCACGAAGCTATTGACTATTTACTAAAACCTATTGATTCTGACGATTTAAAAGAGTCTATTTCGAAAATAAAAAAACATAGTAGTCGTACAATCAACTCCATGAAATTTGAGCGCATGTTATCGAATTTTAATTCAAAATTCGATAAGAAACGTATCACTATTAATACAGATGGAAAGCTTCTTTTTTTAGATGTGGATGATATTATTTATGTAGAATCGGATGGTAATTATAGCACACTATTCTTGAGAGATCAAAAAAAGATAGTAGTAACTAAAAAATTAAAGGAGGTTGATGCTATATTACCCGAACATTATTTCTTTAGAATACATAACTCTTACATTATAAACCTTAATAAAATAAAGGCATTTATAAAAAATGAGGGGTATGTAATTATGGATAGTAATCATAAAATTCCTGTAGCAAGACAACGAAAATCAGATTTTCTTGAAAAATTATAATCTATGAATTGTTTGTTATCACATAAGGTTTTAAGTCTCTTTATTTTGTTGATTTCATTTGCTTGGAATGCTAATACACAAAATCCAGATTTTGAAACTGTATTAACTTATATTAAAACTGCAAAACCTACACAACACACCCAAATAGATTCTGTTTTAAAGCCGTTTGAAAAAGATAGCTTACTTATGAAGCGCATTCTCGAAGCTTCAAAGTTAATTGCTTATAATGAAGGGTCTAGTTACGCACTTAATGCTCTTGGAGTAATTAATAGAAACATTTCTAATTACAATCAGTCCATAAAACTCCATCAAGAAGCTAAGCAATATGCCGAAAAAGCAGAAAGTGATGAATTTAATATTATAAGTCTTAACATGATTGGTGTCGCTTATAGGCGCATGGATGTTATTAAACCTGCATTAGACTACCATACTGAAGCACTAAAAATTGCCTATTCAGTTGTCAATCCATCAAAAACAATTAGTTACAATATTGCAGTATCGCAAAACAGCATTGGTAACATTTATCTTGCACTAAAGCAATATAATATGGCCATCAGTCAGTTTAATAAATCTCTAGAAATTGAGAAGAACGCTAACAATAAACTAGGTTTAGCCATTAATTATCATAACATAGGTTATGCTGAAGAGGCTTTAGGAAATTTGGAGACTGCTCTAATTAATTATAAAACATCATTAAAATATAATAATGCCATCGATTCAGAAATTGGTCGTGTAATCTGTTATAATAGTATTGGCGGAATTTACTTAAAGCAAAAAAACTATAAAGAAGCTGAACCTATTATTAGAGATGCTTTAGAAAAAGCATTAAAACTAGATGATCAATTCTATATTTCCTCAACCTACCTCAACCTTGGACAATTAGAGATTCAGTTGAGTCAACTTTCTTCAGCTGAAGAAAACTTAAAAAAAGCATTAGACATTGCAACATCATATAATTTAAAATCGTCAGTTGCAGAATCTAGCAAATTACTATCAGAAATAAATCAGGAAAAAAAGAACTTTAAAGCTGCATTAGAATACTACCAAAAAGCTGTAGAAATAGAGAGTACTATACTGACAGAACAAAATCTTCAGTATGTAAACGATATTGCTTTAGAATATGAAAATGAAGACAAAAACAATCAAATAAAAGCTTTAGCTTCAGAAAATGAAGCCGTAATGCTACGTTTAGAAAGAAATAAAAAAATATTACTATATACGTCATTATCTCTAGCCATACTTGGTATTGTATTATTTATACTCAACAGAACAAAAGCCTTAAAACGAGATAAACATATTTTAACCTTAGAGCAAGATATGTTGCGAAGCCAAATGAATCCGCATTTTATTTTTAATTCTTTAAACTCAATTAAACTCTATATTATAAATAACGAAAAAGAAAATGCGGTGTACTACCTTAATAAATTTTCGAAATTAATTCGTAAAATATTAATGGCTTCTAAAGAAAAAGAGACCTCTCTAAATGATGAACTAGAGACCATGAAACTTTACATGAATATTGAAAACATTCGTTTCTCTAACGAAATAGACTTTAAAATTAATGTAGATAATTCTATAAATACCGAAATCACCAAAGTACCTTCACTTGTGTTGCAGCCTTTTTTAGAGAATGCGTTATGGCATGGTTTGTCTTCAAAATCTGAGGATAAAAAAATTGAATTGAATGTTGTTAAAAATGCACCAAACTATATAACTGTTGAGATTATTGACAATGGTATAGGCAGGCTCGCTTCTAGAAAAATACAGGATAGAAAAAAACTGAAACGCAAATCTGTTGGTATTGATATTACTAAAGCACGACTTGCTAATTTTTCGAAAGCCTTCTTAAACTCTTATTCTTTGAAAATTGAAGACTTATATAATGTTGAAATACCTTCGGGAACAAAGGTGTTATTGCAAATTCCTGTAAAATAATTCAAGTATCTGTTTCTAAAATCACACGCTTTGTTCTCAAGGTTATATTTCTTATTTCAATATAATCTTTTTATTTATTATAGTTCTATTTGAAGTAATCTTAAAAAGATAAAGTCCTTTATTTAAGCTTGAGATATTAAGCTGAACTGTATCATTAATCTCTAATACCTTATACCCTAAAATAGAGAATACTTCTATGCGATCTATTTTAATATTAGAATTAATATGTAAAATCCCATTTGTTGGATTTGGATATAATCTAATTTCCGAATCTAATACTACTTCCGAAACACTCAACACATTTGGCTGAGGGATATATTCAGCAGCAAAATCAGCGTCAACAATTTTAAACGCGTTTTGTGATGCGTGAGTCCACATACTTCCTTCACTGTCTATGGTTATCGTTCTTGGTAAATAATGATCAAGAGCTGGTAAAATAGTGCTATTTCCGGCTACATATATGTTTGAGAGTATTGGATTTGAATCTGTTGGATTTTCAATAGTAATAATTATTGAAGAGTCATTTAGCAAGTGCGCTTTGCCATTAGTATCCACCACTAGGTCTTGCACTTGAAAAATATCTGGATAGTCTTCATATAGAAACGAATAAAAGATTTCATTTTCCTGATAAACTGCACCAGAAGTCCCTAAGAACCAAACACCTCCATTTGGTGCAGCAACCACTTTTTTTAACGTACCTATATTTCCTATCGAAGACACATCATAAGTTGTAGAAGTTAATGTCGTAATGTCAAATTTTTTAATTTCTATGCCATTATAACTTCTTATAAACCATGCGTCACCATTATCGTCTGCTGTAAAATAATACGAGTTGAGATACCAATCTTCATCTAAATCGTACGTATGCACTAAAACATCATCTTTATAAACTTCAATCTTTTTAGCACCTCTATTATAAACCCATACTTGATCAGAAACACGCTTCATATCATTGGCTTCATTAGCATTTACCTGAATAGAATTGGCATTAGGAAAATCAATTTTCCGTATTTCGTTGGGGCTACCTCCTTTGATAATTGCTTTTCCGTCATCATCAATAGCAGAGGCATAACTTAAGTCTTCAATAAGAATGGATTGATGATTATCATTAGCATCACGATACACCACAATCTCATCATCTGTATTAAACCACCACACACCTCCATTAGCATCTGGTAAATTATAATTAAATCTTGCATTCATACGTTGAGATAAATTTCCGTCTTCGTTATCATTACGTCCAGACCAAACATCATCATTATTAATAACAACTTCAAAATTATTATTTGAACCACTTGAACCATCTGATGTTGTAAAATAAAATTGATTATTTCTAAAATAAATATTGTTTGGATTATACGTCATAGGAACGCCTAATGCTTCTATATCTGTAGATGATTTTAAATCCCAATTAGGTGCGTTTCCAGTAAAAGTGAGTTTCATAATACCTGAGTAGTAAGAGGTATTAGTCCAAATAATATCATTATTATCTAATGCAATATTCTGAAATGCATAATTTATATTAGGAGTATTAGATTCTAATTGATATAGATCGTAAGTTTCATTTGTAATATTAAATTTCACTATACCTCCATCTGAATTTGCATCGCTTTGTGCTAACCATAAATCTCCATTAGAATCGAATTGCAAATCATTAACCGTATCAAACGGCAGGTTAGGTGTTGTAGTACTATCATAAGAAACTACTGTTAAAGGGGATGATATATGGTTTGACACATCTATTTTATGCAATCCTGTATTACCCGCTAAGTACAAATAGTCGTTATTATATATAAGATTTGCAGAGTTTATACTAACATCAACACTTTGTAAGTCAGGTAAATTTTCAACCAACGAGACTGAGTTACCGTCATATATATATAGTTGTCTGTCGGAAGAGTTAAAAGTTATAATCCAAGTAAGACTCCTATCAAAATCGTACACAAACAATTGTGGATTTATGTTATCAGGAAAACTTAAAAGAGTGAACGTTTTTAATGTTCTATCATATACATGAGTAATAGGTCCTATGCTAGCGTTGATAGATCGAATTATCACTTTACCATCTGGCAGTACTAATCCATTTTCTATAGTCCCAGCATTTGTCCAATCACCTTGTGTGCTATAAGTTGGCACAGCAATATTTGGGATATTTTCCCATGTGCCATCTGTATTTCTAATGGATAATCCATTATCTGTTACATAAACCTCATCATTATTAAAATAATTAGGAAGCATTCTATTAACACCTCTATCGTTTAAACCATAACTGCGATCTACAATACCTAAATTATCTATACCATCACAAAAGGTTAATTTATCTGCTGCTTCAGGAATAGTATTCCCACACTGATTTGGATAAAAGGTTATTTTAGTTCCTGTTAAAAATGCTTCCGCTTTTGTGATTTGTGCTTCCGTTAGACTAGAACATAGCAAGGCTAAAAAGAGTAATCTTAATTTCATGATGATAATTTTTAAATTATTGGAGTCTATTTTACCTTTAATGAAAATATTGCAGGCAAAATTTCTTGTTCCCCATCAAACGTGATTTTTAAAAAATAATAATGCCCTTCTTCATTAGAGAATGTATCACCACCAGGAATAAACGTATCACCGCCAGGAATGAACGTATCACCTCCTGGTATAAACATATCACCACCGGGTACTAGTTCACTATCTATTGTTTCGCATAAGTCTTCAATATTAAAAACAAATAATCTTTTATTAATTCTAAAAACCCCTTCAGAACTACACTCAAATATTGGTTTTGAATTCTTATTTATGTATTCAAAACCTACATCTCCTTCTGGTAATTCATCATCAATAAATTTTTCTTCCAAGCCTTTTAATATTTCAAAATTTACTTGGCATGAAAACTTTTGTAATTCTGTATTATTTGAGTTTAAGTATAGCTTAAAGCTCTCAGAATTAGAAAAATTGACTCCTGTCTTTTTTAGTGATTGGATAGTTTTAGTATTTATAGTAAGTGTTTGTGCAAATATTGAACTTAAGTTAAATGCAAATAGTAACACTAATAATTTGATTGCTCTCATTGTGATTTGTTTTTGATTATTATTTCTTTTTAATCTGTGATTTCCTGAATTTTAGTAAACACCACATAATTGTATTCTGCTTTTGTATAATGTCTTGCTCCACCTTTAGTTTTAAGAATATAATTAGTCATCGCAACCATTTCCCAAGCTTCTTTTTCTGCGCTAAGCCAACTAGCTTTATTAAGTTTTTCGCAATTATTGGTTTCACCAAACATCTTTACCTCTTGTAGTTTACTTGTTTCTGTTTCCTGAATATTTATCCAACTCCAAGTCCAAGTTTTTTCTGATACGTTTATTTTTCCAACATGAATAAAATCTATACTCAAATAAGGGCTTCCATTTTTAAAAATAGAAATTTTAGAGTTTTTAAAATCATAATTCCATCTATAGTCCTGTTCACTTTCATCGATAAAATAAGTGCTTTGAAAACTTGCTAATTGTTTCCAAAAAAGGGTTAGTTGTTCGGTGATTAATGATTCACATTCTGTTGTATTTTCAAGCACTTTTTCTTCTTGTCCTTTACATTGTAAAAGAGCAGAAAGCACAAGCACTGTTATAATTAATGGTGTTTTCATATAAATAGTAAAGATTTAGATTATTTGAATAAACCTTGATCCAATAAATCCCAACTAACAACATTACGTTTAAGTTCTGAATATGTATAAACCAAATCTTTTTTGACAAACATTATTTTGTGTCTAATCCATTTTTTAGTTTTTCCATCTTTAGTTTTATACGCTCTATAAGTAAATGCAAACGAATGTGCTGCATCAATATAATCTGGAACACCTTTAAATTTATCTCTAATGTTTCCTGTAGCTTTTATTCTACTTGAAGTTGTATCATATGCATAATACTTTGCTCCCTTAAAAAAGTAAACTGTCTTATACCAAATTGTTGCTGCATCTATATTTGTTGGTATACCTTTCCAGCCATCTTTACCAATTGTTCCGGTTTTATCAACAACTTGTTTTGAAGTATCATATCGATAATATTTAGAACCTTTAAAGAAATAATATTTTTTATTTGATGGGTGTTCTATTACAGCATCTATATTTTTTGGGACACCTTTATAAGCCTCATAACCTAATCTTTTATTATATGTTCGTGGTGTATTAGGTGAAAAGTTTAAAGCTAATTCTTTTAGTCGTTTTGTATAAAAACCGGTATTGTTATGATTGTTCTTTTTATTATTGTTATCTATTTCTGTTATTTTTCTAGCTAGATAATTGCTATTGTATTCTTTTACTATTTTTTTATAAGCTCCTTTAATAAAATGAACCTCAGTACCATTTCTTACCACGCCATCAATTTTATGAAATAGTCCTTTCCAACCATCTCTAGCAATAATTCCTGTTTTATCAGCAGCATCTCTTCTAAAATCGTATCTGTAATATTTATCCCTTGCAAAAAAATAGGCCTTCCCATTAGGATGCATTATAGCGCTATCTATGTTTGCTGGTAATCCTTTCCAACCACCAACACCAATGGTTCCAATCTTATCCATCTTATCTTTTGCAAAACTAAAACGATAGTATTTTTTCCCTTTAAAAAAATAAGCACAATTATTAGTAGGATGCATAATAACAGCATCAATTGGTCCTTCTATCCCAGTCCATCCGTCTTGACCAGTTACTCCTGTTTTATCTACTTTTTTCTTACTAAAGTCGTAACGCTGATATGTATTACCTGTAAAAAAATATGCCTTTTTGTTTTGTGGGTGTATTAATACAGCATTTACATTTTTTGTTACTCCATACCAACCATCTTTACCTATTCTCCCCATCTTATCCAACTTATCTGTTACCGGGTTGTATTGATGAAAAAATTGACCAACAAAAAAATGTGCTTTACCACTTGTAGGATGTAATACACTTGCATTTATTGCTTGCAAATCATTATTAAATTCATCATCAAAATTACTGGCTTGAATAAAAAGTAATCCTAGAAAAAAGAATGTAGTTATTAATTGTACTTTTTTGATATAAAGTTTCATAATGTGTTTTGTTTTTAATTAATCTTCAGTTGACATGACTGAGTCTGCTTTTATAAATTGGTATTCATCTACTTTAATTGATGTGGATTCATTATCTAAAGCCACACACACCATTTTAGAATTATACTTTTTTTTCTTTTTGTGTGTAAAATCCATTTCTAATACCAAACTGTTATCAGCAAGTTCAAACCATTTTGGGTTAAATCCTTTGGGTATATGTTTTGTATGCGTACCAAAAACTTGATTAAAACTTACAGGTGCATCAAAAGCGATATACATTTTTATGTTGTATTCACCACTTTCTAATTCAAACCCTTGACACTCATACCCCAAAATGGTTTTAGTGTCAATTTCCTTGAAGGTGAATTCTTCGATTTCTTCATTTTCATCCTCATCTTCGTCTTCAGTTATAAGATTTTCATTTGTTGAAAGAATGTGCCCATTTTTTTGCTCATTCATATCAGTAAATAGAGTCATCACTTTTAAACTTTCATCCATAACCATGTACATACTTCCTACTTGTTTTCTTTTACCCATATCTGGCTTTGCTCCAAAATATTTTGCGTCTGGTTTTAAGTAATAAACCATATTAACATTATTATTATTAGTTTGCATTTGTAAGACATACTTCCACTCAAACTCATAACTTTTTGGTAAAATGGATGGGTCTTCACTTTTCTTTGAAAAATCGAAGTTCAATACTTTTTCAACACTTTTTTCAGCAGCTCTTGCTGCTTTTTCTTCTGCCTTTCTAAGTATGGCTTCTTTGGCAGCTTCTTCAGCTCTTTTTTTTAATTTTTTTAAAAATTGACCGTGAGACATTTGACTTGAAAAAATGAAAGTCAAAAGAAAAACAAATAGTAGTTTCATTTTCATGATATATTTTAAAGATTAATTAATTCTACTATTTAGTGTTTCGCATAAAAAAAAGTAAACATTGAGTTGCAAAAATTTTATATTTACAGTGTTAACCTATTCAGATTTTAAACACTAAATGACAGACAGCAATCTAATTAAGGGTCTTAAAAATGATAACAAACATGCTTTAAAATATGTATATACAGTTAACAAAACTGCCTTTTTGAATTTTGCTAAAAAATTCCCTTTAGCTGAAGAGGATATCATTGATATTTACCAAGATGCTATTATTGCATTAAGAGAAAATGCCATAAAAGGAAAAATTGACAACATTACTAGCGAACTAAAAACGTATTTGTTTAGTATTGGTAAGTATATGATTTACAATCGGTTGAAAAAACAAAAAAAGATACATTTAGTAAATTATGATTCTAACTTAACAAACGATGAAGAATCATTTTTTTTTGATTTTAATACTAACGAATTAAGTACTGAGCAAAAGCAATTACAAATCGCTTTTAAATCATTAGGCCAAAAATGTAAAGCGATTTTAACATTGTTTTATTATCGAGGTTTTGATCTTGAAGAGATTATGAAAGAACTAAATTATACAAACAAAGATGTTGTAAAAAGTCAGAAATCACGTTGTATAAAATCTCTAAAAACGATGATTTATAAAAATTAATTATGGACAAAGAAGAATTAATAGCACAATATCTTACAAAAAAGCTCTCTCAAGAAGCTCAGAAAGAGTTTGATCATTTAATGGTCACAGATCCTCAATTTAAAAAAGAAGTTACGTTTCAAGAAGATTTAAGAACTGTAATACAAAAAGAAGAAAATGAGATTATAAAATCTCAATTACAAGATTTTGAAACTGAAGAACATTCTAATTTTTCTTTTAAAAATTGGTTTGTTGCTGCTTCTGTAGCTATACTGTTAGGCTTATCTGGCGCTTGGTATTTCAACAATTCAATTGATACTGAAAAACTATATACGGAAAATTTTAAGCCATATAGAAATATAGTGCAACCTATAGTGAGAGGTGAAACAAAAACAGATTTAAAAACAAAAGCATTTACTGCTTACGAAACCAAAAACTACACTAAAGCACTTAAGCTTTTTGACCAGATACTAAAAGTAAATACTGATGAAACTATCGCTTTTTATAAAGCTAACGTTTTATTAGAACTCGATAAAACAAATGATGCTATCTCAATTTTTGAGAAAAACCTAAAAACACCTGATAGTTTAGATGATAAAAATAATTGGTACCTAGCTTTAGCTTATTTAAAATTAAATAATATTAAAAAAACTAAAGCTATTTTAGGTAAGTTAAAAACTACATCTACATATAGAAACAAGAATGTAAAGCAACTACTTAAAAAGCTTGATTAATCGCTTTCTACCTAAGAAAATTAAAACAAGTAATAAAAGTATCCCTAAAACAATAATAATATTATTGGATTGTGTTTCAATAGCAGAAACATCCCCTGAAATTACAAACCCTGACCAATAAAATGGATGCTTTAACATCTCATCATCTGTTGATTTTAAGTAGTGTAATTTAGCATTTCTTAAGGCTTCATCCTTATCTTGTCCTTTATTTAGATTTTCATAAAATGACACCATTAAAATTGATGTTTCTTGGTCAGGAACTTTCCAAAGACTCATAACAGTACTTTTAACTCCAGAAAAAGCAAAAGCATTAGATAAACTAATTACTCCTTTCCCTTTAACTTCTTTTCCTATTCCTGTTTCACAAGCACTTAAGGTTACCAAATCAGAATTTAGTTTTAATGCATACAACTCTTCTAGTTTAAGATATTTTTGAGAAGGTTCTAAATTTGAATTATCATAAAAGTAAATTTTACTGTTTAAAGGTGCTTCTTTATTAATTGAAGAATGAGTAGCAAGATGTATTAGCCTAGCATTTGATGCATCTTCAACAAACTTATCTTTATTGGCTTTTTCATCTAAATAAACATTCCCATTTAGGATCTCATTAATACGATTTACTTCATATTTGCTACTAGAAAGTTTTGTTTTATTAAAACCATCATGGGTAGCAAAAGGAGCAAACAATAGTGTTTTTGTTTGTCCTATTTGAGAGGTAAAATTTTGTGTAATCGAGTTTAATCTAACTACACTTATATCCTCTATTAAAAAATGTGAACCTTCTTTAGATGGCACCCAAAGAGATTCAATAGGTAAAAGGTGCAATTCTCCATCTAATATGACTTTGTTCTTTTTATTTAAGTCAATATATTTTTCAAAAAGGCGTTTATAAATTATTATACTGGACTTTTTAAACATTTTCGCATTTCTGTTTTGAAGAGATCTAACAACTGTATTTATATTGTATTTTAAACTATCTGTTATAGTAATTTTATCAAATTGCAATAATTCTCCATTGACGTTGAAAATATAAATAGCTTTATTTCCAAAAAAGAATTCGATAAGATTATCATTTTTAAACCTTGTTTTTATCTGTTGCTCTATTGGTTTTCCGTTTCCATATCTGACATCATAATAATTTGGCGCAACAATTTTTAACTTTTTTTTGAATCGATCAAACTCTTGTTCGACACTATCTTTAAGTATTTCTAATTTTATATGACTTCTTGAGTGAAATATAGATTGAACAGAGTCCAAAAATTTAAGTAATGCCTCTTCTTTTTTCAATATTTTTTTTGGAATTGATTTTTGAAGCTGACTTTGCTTAATAGATTTTATCTCGCTTAAAATAGTCACATTTTTACTCTCATCACAAACACTTAAAGCTTTAAAAAATGTATTTGAATCTTGTGTGCTTTGCCAATTGTGATGATAAAGATCTAATAAGCTTTCGTAAAAACTTTTAAACTCTTCATTACTCATAAACTTATCCTCTTCGCTTAATGAACCAATAATTTTAATCAACTCATGAACATTTTGATAAGAGTTCATTGCTATATTTAAATAATCTTCATCAGTTGTAGATTCGTATATCTGTTTTGACAAATCGCCTTTAACTGTTAACGCCTTCAATAAGGCTAAGTTTTTGAATTTTGCTTTATTAATTTCTACCTCACTATGAAAATCAGCTGGACTATTTTGCGTGTCAAAATTTAAAGCTATAGCCTCCGTTATCATACTTATTGACTTTTTTGTTTTTCCAATATTATAATACGATTGAGCTAATATTTTTAATCTATCTGAATTGAAACGGTTTATCCAGTTTTTATCATTAATGTCTACTGAGACTAAAAGATTAATAACTTTTTCGTAGTTGCCCATATCATAATAAACATGACTTAAACGTCTTTTTATAAACTCGTCTGATATATGTTTATTATAGTTAGAAGTTGCCACAAATTCTTGAAAATCTAACAACGTTTTCAATGCTAAATCATATTGTTTTGTGATTGTGTAATAAGAAGCTTTAGTCGATTCTATTCCGAAAACATCAAACAAAGGCGTATCCTCTTTACTATATGATTTTATTCCCTCTTTTTGAAGTAGTTTCTCTAATTTATTGTATTTCTCATCTACTAAATATAAGTTCAATAAACTAGAATAAATAGTTGCAGTATCATATTGATTTTCTTTTGCTATGTTTAATCCATTAAGGTATAACTCTTCAGCTTTGTCATAATTAAATAGTTTTTGTTCAATAGATGCCAAATTCAATAAGTTATTAAATCTTTCTTTTTGAATGCCAGGTTCTTGATCATGCCGTAAGTAATTAAATATTTTAAAGGCTTTTAGCTTAAAATATTTGGCGTCTTCAAACGCTTGGGCTTTATATTTATACCTTGAATAATGATCATATAACCTTGCCACATCTATATGATCATCACCTAGATATTGCACATACTCAAAGGCCTGTTCAATTGGTACTTTTTGAATTTCAGGTGGCTGCCATAATAAAAACAAACATACTGACGTATTGACTTTAGAAGCTATGACTTTATCATATATCTTTAGTTTTTGATATATAGAGTCTGTTTTTATAAATAACCGCTTGCCCTCTTCATACTTTCTTTCAACAGTAATTAAATGTTGAGCAAGTTTAAAAAGACTATCTGCTTCTTTTTCATTCAAGCTATCAGCCTGAAACCTGTAAGAAAAGTCAATTGAGCCATAACTCAAAACAGTTATAAGAAAAAAAAGAATTGAAAAATATACTTTCAATTTATAAAATTTAGATTTACACTAAGTTAAGAAACTATCAGTAGTTCTCTGCAACTTTCTCTAATTCGGCATACCAATCTTCGCCAAACTTTCTTATTAGTGCTTCTTTTACAAATTTGTAAACAGGTACTTGTAATTCTTTTCCGAGTGAGCAGGCATCATCACAAATCTCCCACTTGTCGTAATTAACACCAGAAAACTCAGAGTAATCTTTTACTCTAATTGGATATAAGTGACAAGACACTGGCTTCTTCCAAGAAATCTCACCTTGATTGTAAGCTTCCTCAATAGCGCAAAGTGCAGTTTTTTTCTCATCAAAAATGACATAAGCACAATCAGCACCATTAATTAGCGGGGTTTCTAAATCACCAAAAGCTGTAGTCACTGATGTTCCTTGTTGTTCTATAACTTCAATGCCTTCTTTTCTAAGAAATGGTTTTACTTTTGGATAAATGTCTTCAAGAATTTTCACCTCATCTTTGTCTAAAGGTGCACCAGCATCACCATCAATACAACAAGCACCTTTACATGCCGAAAGATTACACACAAAATCTTTCTCGATAATGTCTTCAGAAACTATAGTTTTTCCCAGTTGAAACATTTAGCAAAAATACTTAAACTTTACAGTTATTTAATATTGAAAATCCGTAATTAAATCTCACCTTTGCCGCGAAATTTAAAAAGTAAAGTCATGCAACTAGATTTTAAACAAATATTTACAGCCTTTATGGTACTTTTTGCCGTTATAGATATTATCGGTAATATTCCTATAATTATTGATCTGCGTAAAAAAGTTGGACACATACAAAGTGAAAAAGCATCACTAATAGCAGGCGTAATTATGATTGTATTTTTATTTTTAGGTAAAAGTTTACTGTCTCTAATCGGAATCGATGTCAATTCCTTTGCTGTTGCAGGTGCATTTATCTTGTTTTTCATAGCATTAGAAATGATACTAGGGATTACGTTATATAAAGATGATGAAGATGGTGGTATAACGGCCTCTGTCTTTCCTTTGGCCTTTCCACTTATTGCTGGACCAGGCAGTTTAACCACTTTACTATCCTTGCGTGCAGAATTTGCTATTGAAAATATAATTGTTGCCGTAATTAGTAATGTTATTGTAATTTACATTGTGTTAAAAACTTCTGCAAAGATAGAACGCATCATAGGCCCCAATGGAATTAAGATAATAAGAAAAGTTTTTGGCGTAATTTTGTTAGCCATAGCCGTAAAACTATTTGCGCATAATATTAAAGAGTTATTGGCTTAAAACTTAAATTATGAAGATATTTACACTTATACTATCAGTTCTTGCAATCGTACTCATTATTTTTAATGCTACAAAGTTAAATTTTGATGCACTTTTTGAAGGTGAGAGTTATACCGCGACATTGACAATAATTGCTGCTTTGTGTGCTATTATATTATTACAAATCTTAAGAATTTCGAAACAAATTGAAAAACTAGATAAGAAGCGTTAATGGTTTTTGATGTTTTAATAATAGGGGGGGGAGCAGCTGGAATGTCTTGCGCTTTAGTTTTGGGTTCTGCAAAAGACAAAACATTTGCTAAAAATAAAAACATCGCTATTATTACACATCAAAAAACATCGCATCTTCAAAATGCTTTGTTTAATAATGTATTAGGGTTAACCCCTGGCACTTTAGGTGCTGATATTTTAAATAACGGAAAGCAACAACTCAAAGATTTATATCCGCATGTCAACCAGATTGAAAAAGAAAAGGTAACAGCTGTAGAAAAACAGCTTAAAGGTTTTACTGTAACTACAAATAAAAACACATACCACTCTAAAATAGTAGTAATTGCTGTTGGCTATACAGATATGTGTACTATTAAAGGCATAGAAAGTTATATTGAACCTCACCCAAGAGCAGCTATTGAAAAAAAAAGAATTTGGCTAAAAAACACCAATCATTTAATTGAAGACAATTTATATGTTGCTGGTACACTAGCCGGTTGGCGGAGTCAGTTTGCAATGGCTTGTGGTAGTGGGTCGCATATAGCTACAGATATTTTAACACTTTGGAATGATGGTAAGCATACAAAAATTCATGATAAAGTATAGTTTGCAATTACTGCTTAAAATTAGGATACTCTGAACTTAAAAGTATCACTTCTTGCACCATAACATCTTCTTTGTTGATAATCTCTTCATAAGCATTATCATCAAATAATTGTCGAGCTAGTGTAGCTTTTATAATACGCTTTATTTCGTCGTTATACGCAACAAAAGTGATATTGGTTCGCTCTTTTCTGTTTATAAAATCTTGAAAACGCACAACAATATCGTCACTTACTTCAAAATTATTAATAAAGTCATATTTAGAGACATTAGCATAAACACTTCGATCTTTATCCAGTTCCTCAAAAACAAAATAGCCGAAATGACCTCTACGTCTTAGGTAATTTATAGTCTCATTATCATATAAACGGTCAACTGGCACAAATATATCTGGAATAATACCTCCTCCTCCATAAACCACTTTACCTTTAGGAGTGGTAAATTTTAAAGAGTCATCAACCTCTATATTTTCTTCATCTGCCAACTCACCTGTTCTTAAACGTTTGTAATAATCATTATGATAACCTCTGTTATCACCATTAGTATAAGGTCGTTGTATGGAGCGTCCTGTTGGTGTATAATAACGTGAAACAGTTAAACGAACAGCACTACCATCACCCAATGCCATTTCGCGCTGTACTAAGCCTTTTCCATAAGAACGTCTTCCAACTATAATACCTTTGTCATTATCTTGAAGTGCTCCAGCTATAACTTCGCTTGCAGATGCAGAATTTTCATTAATTAAAATATAAATTTCACCATCTTCAAAATCACCTCGGCTTGTGGCATATGTTCGCTCCTCTTTTCCTTTTTTATCTTTTGTAAACAGAATAAGTTTATCGTCTTCTAAAAACTCATCTGCAATTTGCTCAGCTACACCTAAAAACCCTCCAGGATTATCACGTAGATCTAATACTAATTTTGTAGCTCCTTGATCTTGTAATAAGTCTAAAGCCTGTTTAAATTCTTTATAAGTAGATTCTGCAAAACGGTTAATTTTTATAAAACCTAAATCGTCAGTTAGCATATAAGCTGACTCTACACTCTTAATAGGAATACTTTTTCGTTTGACTTCAAACTCCAATAGTTTATCTTCTCCTTTTCTATAAACCGTGAGTTTAACTTTAGTGTTTTTTTCTCCTTTAAGTTTTTTAGTTATTAAATCGTTGGTAATATTATTACTGCCAAAAATGGTATCACCGTCTGCATACAAAATTCGATCTCCACTCATAATACCGGCACGTTCACTTGGTCCGCCTTCAGTAGGTTTTATAACAGCAATACTATCTTTGTATGGATAAAAATTAATGCCTATACCAACAAAATCACCCTTCATACTCTCAGTAATACGAGCTAAATCTTCTTTTGGAATATAAGTAGAATGAGGATCTAGATTATCTAAAATACCATTGACTGTAACATCGACTATACTATCTGTATTAATATCATCAACATACTCATAATCAATATAATCGATGAGACGATTAAGCTTATCTTTTTTACTGTTTGTAGTAAACAGATTATCTGACGTATCTGTAAAGTTTAACTTTCCGCCAATAGCAACTCCAGCTGCTATTGCAACACCAATAATAAGCGGTATGTATTTATTTTTAGTTGCCATTAGGCTTTCAAATCTTCAATATGTTCTAATTCTATACCAGCTTTTGCTAAAAACTGTAATCCAGAATCATCTTTATAACCATTTTGGTATACAACACGAATTATGCCAGCTTGATGAATCAATTTACTACATTCTTTGCAAGGTGACAATGTAATATACAAAGTCGCACCTTTACAAGATTGTGTTGAGGATGCTACTTTTAAAATAGCATTGGCTTCAGCATGTAATACATACCATTTGGTGTAACCTTCATCATCCTCACAATAATTTTCAAAACCTGTTGGTGTACCATTATAGCCATCAGAAATAATCATTCTGTCTTTAACAATAAGCGCACCTACTTGTTTGCGCTTGCAATGGGATAACTTTCCCCATTCTTTTGCAATGCGTAAATAAGCTTTATCGTAACGTAATTGTTTTTTGTTTGGCATTAATAAATTTTGTTAGGCGGAACACGTAATGTTAACAACGAATATAAAAGGTTAGTATTTTATAACCAATCAATTATCAGTTAAAGTTTTACCAAACTTTATGAGGCTTGGCTTAACAAATCACTTTGAGCTATCATAGGAATTACTAAACCTATAACAATAGAAGAAAGTACCATTACCCAATCACGACGTGTAAACCTGAAGAAGGTTTGACATAAAAATCCAAGAAACAAAACCACAAATACAATAATGACCTGAGCAATTTCAATACCTAACGCAAACTCTATTAGAAGTTCTATTTTGTTTTCCGACTGACCAGCAAACATTTTAAATTCTCTTGCAAATCCTAAACCATGTACAAGTCCAAAAAACAACGTAGTAAAAAACAACAAACTCACTTTACTGTTTTTATTTCTCTTGCTTGCCGTAAATACATTGTAGATGGCTGCAATAATTATTGTGACTGGTATCAAAAACTCTACAAGTTTTCCATTAACACTTACAATACCATATGCTGCTAAAACTAATGATAACGTATGACCAAGTGTAAACATAGAAACTAATAGAAGCACACGTTTCCAATCTTTAAACACATAAGGCACAGCCAAAACCATTAAAAAAAGTACATGGTCGTAGCCGTTAATATCTAGGACGTGATTAATGCCATATTTTACATTAAACCAAAAATTTTCTAACATAATTAATTCATTAGGGAAAATCAAAGTTACAATTAAAAAGTAACTTCATTACTTTGAAATAACGTCAATAAAATTTGCTTATTCTAATTTTCTTTCGGAATATTGTGCCACACAAAGTTCAACAACTTATTGAGATGTTATCAAGAAAGGTGGAGGGATTAGACCCTGTGAAACCTTAGCAACCCTTAGACTTACTAAGAAGGTGCTAAATTCTACTTGAAAGCGCAAGTCATTTTTTGCAAATTCGGATAGATAACTCAAAACTAATTACTCATCTGTAATTAATATTTTCTTTATAACATTTTTCTATTAAGTACACTTTTAAAGGTGCATTTGGCTTTGATTTAATCATTTAAAGTATTAGGAAATGAGCTCTAATTATATAGAAACTGAAGCGATACGTACTCAAATAGAACGTTCTCAATTTTTAGAACATTCTAACCCATTGTATTTAACATCAAGTTATGTTTTTGAAGATGCGGAAGATATGCGAGCTTCTTTTGCAGACGAAAAAGAACGTAATATATACAGTCGGTATTCTAATCCTAATACTTCAGAGTTTGTAGAAAAAGTATGCAAAATGGAAGGTGCAGAACGTGGTTATGCCTTTGCCTCTGGAATGTCAGCTGTATTTTCAACATTTGCAGCGTTATTAGATTCTGATGATCACATCATCTCATCTCAAAGTATATTTGGGTCAACGCAAACATTTTTCAATAATATTCTTCCAAAATGGAACATTTCTACAAGTTATTTCAAAATTGACGAAATTGATATTATAGAGCGTTTAATTCAACCGAACACTAAAATAATCTATGCAGAAAGTCCCACTAATCCAGCTGTAGATATTTTAAACCTAAAACGTTTGGGAGATATTGCAAAAAAGCACAATCTAATTTTTATTATAGATAATTGTTTTGCAACACCATATTTACAACAACCTATAAAATTTGGTGCAGACTTGGTGATTCATTCTGCTACAAAATTAATGGATGGCCAAGGTAGAGTCTTAGGTGGTGTAACCGTTGGCAGTAATGATTTGATTCAAAAAATATATCTATTTGCTAGAAACACAGGACCAGCACTATCACCTTTTAATGCATGGGTTTTGTCTAAAAGTTTAGAGACATTACCGGTAAGGGTAGATAAACATTGTGATAACGCTTTAAAAGTAGCGACATTTTTAGAGTCACACAGCAATGTCAACTTTGTTAAATATCCTTTTTTAAAATCGCATCCGCAATATGACTTAGCAAAGCAACAAATGAAATTAGGAGGTAATGTGGTTGCTTTTGAAATAAAAGGAGGTATTGATGCAGGTCGAAATTTCCTTAATTCAATCAAACTCTTATCGCTCTCGGCAAACCTTGGAGATACTAGAAGTATTGTAACACATCCAGCATCAACAACTCATGCTAAATTATCTGAAGATGACCGTTTACAAACTGGCATAACAGGTGGTTTAGTTAGAGTTTCAGTAGGGTTAGAGCATGTCGAAGACATCATTAACGATTTAAAACAAGCATTAGAAATATAACAAATAAGTAATAAAATTATGAACCAAAATAATCTAGAATTTGAACATGTTGAGAAGTATCTTGAAAAAGAAGCTATTGTATTAGATGTAAGAACTGAAGAAGAATACAATGAAGGTCATGTTAAAAATTCATTGCATATTGTTTTAGACGATTTAGAATACGAAATAGATCAGTTAAAAACACTTCAAAAACCAATAATTACATGTTGTAGAAGTGGTGCAAGAAGCGAGCGTGCTAAGGACTTATTATTGGAGAATGATATTGATGTCATTAATGGTGGACCTTGGCAGAATGTAGAATCCTATTTATAATCAAAGTAGTAATGCACAACATTTACAAAGAAATACAAAAACGAATTTTGGTACTCGACGGAGCTATGGGGACCATGCTTCAACAATATAATTTTTCGGAAGGAGATTTTAGAGGAGAACGCTTTGCAGCTTATCCATCTCCATTAAAAGGAAACAACGATTTACTCTCACTAACGCAACCAAAAGCTATTGCAGAAGTGCATGCAAAATACTTTGAAGCTGGAGCAGATATTGTAGAAACCAATACCTTTTCTGGCACAACCATAGCAATGGCTGACTATGATATGGAAGATTTAGTTTACGAACTCAATTTTGAATCTGCCAAAATTGCTAAAGAAGTTGCCGATAAATTCACAAAAGCAAATCCAGAACAACCGCGTTTTGTAGCTGGTAGTATTGGGCCAACTAATAAAACGGCTAGTTTATCACCAGATGTTAATCGACCAGAATATAGAGCGATAACTTTTAATGAATTAAGAATCGCTTACAAACAGCAAGTTGAAGCCCTTATTGATGGAGGCGTCGATGTGCTTTTAGTGGAAACTATTTTCGATACATTAAATGCAAAAGCGGCTTTATTTGCGATTGAAGAAGTTAAAGATGAACGAAACATTGATATTCCAATTATGGTTTCTGGAACAATTACAGATGCTTCAGGAAGAACCTTATCTGGACAAACCGTTGAGGCATTTTTAACATCAATCTCACATATTCCATTATTGAGTGTAGGATTTAATTGTGCGCTTGGAGCTGAGCAGTTAAAACCTTATTTACAACGCTTATCTAACGAAACAGAATTTTACACTTCAGCGCATCCTAACGCAGGTTTACCAAATGCTTTCGGAGAATATGATGAATCACCTAAACAGATGCAAAGCTATATTGAAGACTATCTTAAAGATGGTCTTATCAATATTATTGGTGGTTGCTGTGGTACAAGTCCTGCGCATATTAATGCAATAGCTGAAGTAGCCAAAAATTACCAACCAAGATTAATTCAAAAGTTCGCATAATGGCAGAATCAGACTGTAAGAAATATTTAACTTTATCCGGATTGGAACCTCTAGTAGTTACTCCAGAAAGTAACTTTATTAACGTAGGAGAACGTACAAACGTTACTGGGTCTCGAAAATTTCTTCGTTTAATAAAAGAAGAAAAATACAATGAAGCTTTAGAAGTCGCCAGAAATCAAGTTGATGGTGGTGCACAAATACTAGATGTCAATATGGATGAAGGTATGCTCGATGGCGTCTATGCTATGACTACCTTTTTAAATTTGATAGCATCAGAACCTGATATTTCTAGAATTCCGATAATGATTGATAGTTCTAAATGGGAAATTATTGAAGCTGGTTTACAAGTTGCTCAAGGAAAATGCGTTGTAAATTCTATCAGCTTAAAAGAAGGTGAAGCTGAATTTAAACGACAAGCAAAACTCGTTAAGCGTTATGGAGCAGCAGTAATTGTGATGGCATTTGATGAAACTGGTCAGGCTGATAATTACGATAGACGTATAGAAATTTGTAAGCGTTCATACGATATTCTGGTTAACGAAGTTCATTTTCCACCCCAAGACATCATCTTCGACCCAAATATTTTTCCTGTGGCAACAGGTATGGAAGAGCATCGTAGAAATGCGCTCGACTTTTTTGAAGCTACAAAATGGATTAGAGAAAATCTGCCTTATGCTAATGTTTCTGGAGGTGTGAGTAATGTGTCTTTTTCATTTAGAGGAAACAATGTAGTTAGAGAAGCGATGCATTCTTCATTTTTGTTTCATGCAATTAAAAACGGAATGAATCTAGGTATTGTTAACCCAACAATGCTGGAGATTTATGACGAAATAGATAAAGACTTATTAGAGCGTGTAGAAGATGTTTTATTTGATAGACGCGATGATGCAACTGAGCGTTTATTAGATTTTGCAGAATCCGTTAAAGGACAGAAAAAGGAACAAGAAAACACAATCCAAGAATGGAGAAACGAACCTCTACAAGATAGAATTACCCATGCTTTAGTTAAAGGTATTGATGCTTTTATTATTGAAGATGTTGAGGAGGCGCGTTTAGAATCTAGCAGACCAATAGAAGTCATTGAAGGGCATTTAATGATTGGAATGAATGTCGTTGGAGATTTATTTGGAAGTGGTAAAATGTTTTTACCTCAAGTCGTAAAATCAGCTCGTGTTATGAAAAAAGCTGTGGCTTACCTTCAACCATATATTGAGGCCGAAAAAGATGGCAAACAAGAGTTTGCAGGCCGTATTTTAATGGCCACAGTAAAAGGCGATGTGCATGACATAGGAAAGAATATTGTAAGTGTAGTTTTAGGTTGTAATAATTACGAAATCATTGATCTTGGTGTCATGGTGCCTCCCGAAAAAATTATTGAAACCGCAAAAGAGGAGAACGTTGACATTATTGGCTTAAGTGGATTAATTACACCTTCTTTAGATGAAATGGTGTATGTCTCTAAAGCGCTTGAAAAAGAGCAATTAGACATTCCTCTTATAATTGGAGGCGCGACGACTTCTAGAGCACATTCTGCAGTAAAAATTGCACCTAATTATAGTAATACAGTTGTTCATATCAATGATGCATCGAGAGCAGTAACAGTAGTTGGGAATTTACTTAAAAATGATAGTAAGATCTATAAGAATCAAATTCGTGAGGAGTATGATTTGTTTAGAGAACAATTCATGAAACGTGGAAAGAAGAAAGAATATTTATCTATAGAAGATGCTCGGAAAAATAAATTTCAAATTGATTGGAATACTTCTGAGATTATTAAACCTAAACAGTTAGGCATTCAAATACTAGAAGATTTCGACATTACTAAACTTGAAGACTTTATCGATTGGTCACCTTTCTTTAGGAGTTGGGATTTACATGGAAAATATCCTAATATTTTGCAAGATGGTGTTGTCGGCGAACAAGCGACAGAGTTATTTGCTGATGCCCAAATATTGCTTAAGCGGATTTTTGATGAGAAGCTCTTAAAAGCCAAAGCTATCTTTGGCCTATTTGAGGCCAATACAATTATTGACGATGATGTAGAAATTATAGATGAAGCTGGGAATGTATTAGATACATTCTTAACCCTCCGTCAACAATCTAAAAAATCAGCGGGTAAACCCAATATAGCACTAGCAGATTTCATAGCACCCAAATCATCAGAAAGGCAAGATTACATGGGCTGTTTCTGTGTATCAACAGGATTCGGAACTCAAGAATTAGCCACACAGTTTGAAGCTGATAATGACGATTATAATTCCATAATGATTAAAGCACTAGCTGATAGATTAGCTGAAGCATTTGCTGAATATTTACACAAAGAAATCAGAACAAAACACTGGAATTACGTCAAAAACGAAAACCTTTCTAACGAAGAATTAATCAAAGAAAATTATAAAGGTATTCGCCCAGCGCCAGGTTATCCTGCCTGTCCTGATCACTTAGAAAAGAGAACCATATGGAGCTTGCTTAAAGTTGAAGAAACCATAGGAGTTAAGCTTACAGATAGTTTAGCAATGTGGCCAGCTGCAAGTGTAAGTGGTTATTATTTTGCAAATCCAGAGGCTAGATATTTTGGCTTAGGAAAAATAACCAATGACCAAGTTGTAGATTATAGTAAACGAAGAAATATCACTTTTGAAGAAGCAGAAAAGTGGTTAAATCCAAACATCGCTCAATAGATGAATCGAGCATATCTAAAATTTCATCCCTAACGAAAAATGATTAATTGCGAACAGCATGTGTCCATAAAAAATAATAGATAGAATCACATGAAAGTAACAGAACATATAAAAAAAGCTAACGGAAAAACACAATTTTCTTTTGAAATATTGCCTCCATTAAAAGGTCAACATATTCAATCTATTTTTGATAATATAGACCCTTTAATGGAATTTAAACCACCTTTTATTGATGTAACCTATCATCGTGAAGAATATGTGTTTAAAGAAGTTGAAAATGGCCTTCTAAAAAAGCAAGTTGTAAAAAAACGACCAGGTACAGTAGGCATTTGTGCAGCTATTCAAAATAAGTATGGAGTAGATGCCATTCCTCATATTCTATGTGGCGGATTTACAAAAGAAGACACCGAAAATTTCTTAATTGATTTAGACTTTTTAGGTATTGAAAATGTAATGGCTTTACGAGGTGATGCCGTTAAAAGCGAAACTTATTTTAAACCTGAAAAAGAAGGGCATTCGTATGCTAATGAACTTATCTCTCAAATTGCAGAGATGAATAATGGAAAGTATTTAGACGAAGAATTACAAAACAGTTCTGCTACAAATTTTTGTATAGGAGCTGCTGCTTATCCAGAAAAACATATGGAAGCACCAAGTTTAGAAAGTGATATACACTTTCTGAAAAAGAAAATAAAAAGTGGGGCGACTTATATTGTAACTCAAATGTTTTTTGACAATCAAAAATATTTCAATTTTGTAGATAAATGCAGAAAAGAAGGGATAACTGTACCTATTATTCCTGGTTTAAAACCTATTTCCACCAAAAAGCAACTGAATTTAATTCCACATCGTTTTCATGTGGATTTACCAGAAGAACTCATTATAGATATTGTAAAGTGTAAGGATAATAAAGCAGTAAGACAAGTAGGCATAGAATGGTGTATAGAGCAATCAAAAGAACTTCAAAAAGCAGGAATCCCAGTTTTACATTATTACTCTATGGGAAAAAGTACTAACATTAAAGCTATAGCTAAAGAAATTTTTTAAATCTAGTTTTAAGTCTATAAAGTTATCATACGCAAAGTATAATTAGAGTTTTAAAAAAACTTAGATTTGCAGTATGCTTTCAAAGAAAACTAAATACGGAATAAAAGCATTGGTTTATTTAGCCAAGCAAAAAAAACGAGACCCTGTCCAAATTTCTGAAATCTCTAAATCAGAGAATATTTCAAGAAAATTTTTAGAAAGCATATTGTTAACGCTTAGAAAAAATGGAATACTAGGATCTAAAAAAGGGAAAAACGGTGGTTATTATTTGTTAAAAGAGCCAAATGAGATTCCTATGACTTCGATAATGCGACTTTTAGAAGGACCTATAGCGATGGTGCCATGTGTAAGCCTTAATTTCTATGAAAAGTGTGATGACTGCCCAGATGAAAACGCGTGTGCTGTGCATAATGTAATGCTCAAGGTACGTGATAATACTCTAGATATTTTTAGAAATACAACTTTAGCAGATTTATCAAATTAGTAAATTCATAAATTAACACCTTAATTTTTTAGTTTTTATTACCTGATTATTAAATAATAATTTATACGTTTGCATAATAATCCTAGTATTCCGATAGGAATTAAAGAATAATAATTTATTTAAAACATGGAAACCACTATAAATAAAGGTTTAACTACAGAAAAACTAAAGAAGAATGAGAGTTCTTCTCAAGAGAATATTAAGCGAAGCTTACTTAAAACAATAAGTTGGAGAGCTGTTGGGACTATAACAACAGTAACTATTTCATATATACTTACTGGAACAATGGCCTTGGCCTTTTCTATTGGTGGTATAGAATTAGTTTCAAAAATGGCACTTTACTTTTTTCACGAACGTGCATGGAATAATATAAAATGGGGGAAATGATAAATATAGATATTGACTTTTGGAATAAGAAATTAAGAGATAGAACACCTAATGAAATTGCAGAATGGGCATTAAAATTGTCAGATAATTACATTGTAACAACAAGTTTTGGAATTTACTCTTCGGTTTTATTGAGTACCATGTCAAAACTCGATAAGGATATTAGAGTAGTTTGGTGTGATACATTATATAATCAGCCAAGCACCTATAACCATGCTTCAGGCTTAATAAAAAAGTACAATCTCAATATTCTTAAATACCAATCTTTATATACTAAAGAAGAAATTGATGCTACAATTGGCTTGCCAAGTTTAGAAGATGATAATCATGCCATTTTTTCAGAAGCAGTGAAGCTTGAGCCTTTTAGACGTGCATTAACAGAACAAAATCCAGATGTTTGGTTTACGAATATTAGAGTAAGACAAACTGAGTATAGAGATAAGAAAGATATTTTAAGTTATAGTAAAGATGGTATTCTTAAAGTGAGTCCGTTTTACTATTGGAGTGACTCAGACTTGGACACCTATATAGAAGAGAATCATTTAGCAAAAAATGCATATTACTTCGATCCAATAAAGGCTTTACTTAATAGAGAATGTGGTATACATTTTCAGTAATAGATAAAAATCTGTAAAGAAATACCAAGTAATTGGATATTTCATTTAAATAAACCTATTAAATCCATAGGAATAATATAATAAAATGCAAAGTTTCAGAACAGAATTAGAAAATCCCATAGTAGAAAAGGATATCATTGAGTTGTCAAATAAAATTGAACTTTTTCATAATGGGAAAATTGATGAAGAGAAATTTAGAAGTCTTCGTTTAGCACGAGGTGTATATGGGCAGCGCCAAGAAGGTGTTCAGATGATCCGTATTAAATTACCTTATGGTAAAGTGTTGAGTCATCAATTACGTCGTATTGCAGAAGTTTCTGATAAATATTCAAGAAGTCGATTGCATATAACTACGCGACAAGATATACAGATTCACTATGTAGATTTAAATCGCACACCAGAACTTTGGGCAGAATTAGAACGTGATAAGGTAACACTTAGAGAGGCTTGTGGAAATACGGTAAGAAATGTTACTGCAAGTGAAACTGCTGGTATTGATGTTAATGAACCTTTCGATGTATCTCCTTATGCAGATGCGCTATTCAAATACTTTTTAAGGAATGCTGTTTGCCAAGAAATGGGCAGAAAGTTTAAAGTCTCTTTTTCCGGAACAGGTGAAGATACAGGTTTGTCTTACATGCACGATTTAGGTTTTATTGCCAAGATAAAAAATGGAGTAAAAGGCTTTAAGGTAATGCTAGGTGGTGGTCTAGGTTCTCAGCCAAGACATGCAGATTTGTTTTATGAGTTTTTACCGTCAGATAAAATCCTTCCATTAATGGAAGGAGTTCTAAGAGTTTTTGATCGTTATGGAGAACGAAAAAGTAGAGCTAAAGCTAGACTAAAGTTCTTAATAAAAGATATCGGACTAGAAGCTTTTAAGCAACTTGTTGAAGAAGAACAAAATGCTATAGAATATAAAACTATAGAAATAGATGAAACAAATTATGAGGCATCAAAACCAATTTCTGTTTCTGCTCCTATAGTTGAAATTAAAAATAAAGAGGCTTATAAATTGTGGAAATCAACGAATGTCTTTCCACAAAAACAAGCAGATTATTTTGCTATAGGGATTAAGATTTTATTAGGTGATTTTTATACAGATAAGGCAAGGCTATTAGCTGATATAGTTGAGCAATACGCAGCAAGCGAGATTAGATTGAGTTTGCGTCAGAATATTTTAATCCCTTTCGTAAAAGAAGATCTATTACCGTTTTTCTATACTGAATTAGAAAAGTTAGGATTTGTAGAAGCTGGTTACAATAAAGCTGTAGATATCACAGCATGCCCTGGTACAGATACTTGTAATTTAGGGATTGCAAGCAGTACTGGTATTGCAGAAGAGTTAGAACGCGTTATCAAATCTGAATATCCACAATATTTAGAAAACGAAGATTTAGTCATTAAAATTAGTGGTTGTATGAATGCTTGTGGGCAACACAATATGGCCAATATTGGTTTTCAAGGCATGTCAATTCGAACAAAAGATAAATTGGTTGCACCAGCATTACAAGTGCTTTTAGGTGGAGGAAATTTAGGAAACGGAAATGCTTATTTCGCAGATAAAGTCGTTAAAGTTCCAAGTCGAAGAGGACCTGAAGCCTTACGCAGAATCTTAAATGATTATGAAGCGAATGCAAACGGAAAACTATATGTTGATTATTACAAAGAAAAAGGCGAAAAATACTTTTACCAATTACTTACAGATTTATCAAATATTGAAAACCTAACTCAAGAAGATTTCATTGATTGGGGAAAAGATGAGCAATATATAAAGGCTATTGGTATTGGTGAATGTGCTGGTGTAATTGTAGATCTAATTGCAACACTTTTTTTAGAAAGTGAAGAGAAAATAGAAGAAGCTAAAGAAGCATTTACTAATAAAGTCTATTCAGGAGCGATTTACGAAGCATATCGTTCTATGGTAAATTCAGCAAAGGCAATTTTACTTTCTGAAAACATAAAAACCAACACGCAAGCAAGTATAATCAAACAGTTTGATGAAGGTTTTGTAAAAACGAAAAGAATACATTTAGGAACCTCTTTTTCAGAAATTATTTATCAGATTAAAGTGTTTCCGCCAACAAAAGATTTTGCAATTAATTATATAAAAGCAGCTGAACAATTTTTAGGAAGTGTTAAAGCTTTCAGAGAGGAACAAGTTATCGTAAAAAGTTAGAATCATGACACCAAGATTAACAGTAGTCGGCGCAGGACCAGGCGATGCAGATTTAATTACATTAAAAGCGATAAAAGCTATAGAATCTGCAGATGTCATTTTATTTGACGCACTAGTAAATGAAGAATTATTACAATATGCTTCTCGTAAAGCAGAGAAGATTTTTGTAGGGAAACGAAGCGGTTGTTATTCATATCATCAAAACCAAATAAACGAGTTAATTGTAGAACGTGCATTACGTTGCGGACATGTAGTACGACTTAAAGGAGGCGATCCTTTTATTTTTGGTCGCGGAGCTGAAGAATTAGAATATGCTAAGGATTATGCTATTGAAGTTGCTGTTGTGCCAGGTATTTCATCTTGTGCAGCTGTACCAGCTTATCAAGGCATACCATTAACAAAGCGTAATGCCTCAGAGAGTTTTTGGGTGATTACAGGTACAACAAAATCGCATAAAATTTCTGGTGACATTGCATTGGCTGCAAAATCAACAGCTACAGTAGTGATTTTAATGGGAATGGGGAAATTGTCAGAAATTGTCAGAATCTTTACTAAAGAAGGTAAAGGTAAAACTGCTGTTGCTATTATTCAAAATGGCACAAAGATTAACGAAAGAGTTGGTATAGGAACAATAAGCACTATTGAAGCCATAGTTGAGGAGAAACAATTGTCTACTCCAGCAATTATCGTTATTGGTGAAGTCGTTAATCAGCGTGTAGATTTAACTGAGATATATGCAAAAGCTGATTTAGCAATGGTAAACTCAAATCAACAAATTGCTTAATTATGGAGAGAAATAACCTTTATCCAATTTTTCTAAAAGCAAAACATCTAAATATTTTAATTGTTGGTGGTGGCAATGTAGCAGAAGAGAAATTGACTTTTTTGCTAAAATCTAGTCCAGATGCGGAGGTTACTATGGTGTCTCCTATGTTTAGAGAAGGGACTATCCGACTTGCTAATTCTGGAAATGTTAAACTAATTGAAGATGTTTATAAAAACGGGTATTTAAAAGGACATCATATTGTTATTGCTACAACAAATCAACCAGAAATCAATAGAACAATATATAAACATTGTAGAGCACAAAACAAACTGGTAAATGTAGCTGATAATCCACCGTATTGTGATTTTTATATGGGTGGAATAGTAACCAAAGGAAATGTGAAGGTTGCTATTTCTACTAATGGAAAATCACCAACAACAGCAAAACGATTACGTCAATTTTTTGAAGATGTTATTCCAGAAAACATTGATGATTTGGTAAAGAACCTAAATATATATAGAAAGACCATTAAAGGGGATTTTGAGCAGAAAGTTGAAAAATTAAATGAATTCACTAAGGGATTAGTAGAAAAAATATAGAACAATGATTAAAACAGATATATTAATAATCGGAGCAGGACCAACAGGTTTATTTACTGTTTTTGAAGCAGGATTGTTAAAATTAAAGTGCCATTTAATTGATGCATTGCCCCAGCCTGGTGGTCAATGTTCTGAATTATATCCTAAAAAACCGATATATGATATCCCTGGTTTTCCAGAAATATTAGCAGGAGATTTAACAGCAAATTTATTGGAACAAGGAAAGCAATTTCAGCCAGGATTTACATTAGGTGAACGTGCAGAAACTATAGAGAAACAAGAAGATAGCAGTTTTATTGTCACGACGAATAAAGGTACGCAACACCATGCACCAATTATAGCTATAGCGGGTGGTTTAGGAAGCTTTGAGCCGAGAAAACCGAAATTGGAAAACATCGAAAAGTATGAAGACAAAGGTGTTAACTATTTTATTAAAGATCCTGAAGTGTATCGCGATAAAAAAGTAATCATTGCTGGTGGTGGAGATTCAGCATTAGACTGGAGTATATTTTTAGCTAATGTAGCTTCAGAAGTAACATTAGTTCATAGAAGAAATGAGTTTAGAGGAGCTTTAGATTCTGTTGAACAAGTTCAAGAACTGAAGTTGCTTAACAAAATCAACTTAATTACTCCAGCTGAAATTACGGCTTTATATGGTGAGGATAAGATAGAAGGTGTATCCGTTGCTCGTAATGGTGAAACTCAAACATTAGAAGCAGATGCATTTATTCCTCTTTTTGGCTTATCACCAAAATTAGGGCCAATTGGAAATTGGGGACTTGAGATAGAAAAGAATGCGATAAAAGTAGACACACTAGATTACCAAACCAATATTCCTGGCATTTACGCTATTGGTGACGTTAATACTTATGAAGGCAAATTAAAACTAATTCTTTGTGGTTTTCATGAAGCAACGTTAATGTGTCAATCTGCGTATAAAAAATTGAATCCGAATAAGAAATTTGTTTTAAAATATACAACGGTAAGCGGAATTAATGGTTTTGATGGTACGCGTAAAGAATCACCAAAAGCTGTTGTTAAGGCAATTATATAATGCAAAATGTTACCATACATATCATTGATAGAGAAGGAAAAAAACATGCTGTTTTAGCACCTACAGATATGGCAATGAACTTAATGGAAGTAGTACGTTCTTATGAGTTAGCTCCAGAAGGAACAATTGGTATTTGTGGAGGTATGGCTATGTGTGCTTCCTGTCAATGCTATGTGAATTCAGCCCATAAATTAAATGCTATGGAAGATGATGAGGATGCCATGTTAGCAGAAGCTTTTAATGTAAAAGATAATAGTCGTTTAAGTTGTCAAATTTCTATTTCAGGGGTTTTAAATGATTTGGAAATTGAATTAGCTCCGGAAGTATAATATTTGTTTTAGTCTAAGCTAAAGTTTCGGAACAACTATTGATCTGTTAATCCAACATCCTATTTTTATTGTTTTACCAGCCATATCTTTAATAAATATTTCTTCTCGTGTTGGTGCTTTCGCTTCATAATTAGCAACAGATTGATTTACCAATTTTTGCAATGTAGGATCTACTCTTGAAGCCTTTTTGGCTTCCTTTGCAGCTAACCAAAACACAGCTCTTTGATAAAAATTATCCTTACCGCAATTTTTAGCACTATCATTATACATTCCTGCAATTAACAAATGAGGTTTTCCATTTGAAGGGTTTAATTTTAGTGCATCTAAAAAGAAAGTTCTTGCTCTGCTATATTGCTTTTTATTTTTTAGAATAACACCTATTCTAATAGCCAAATTGGATTTTTTATAAGGCCTTGTTTCTAAATGATACCCTTCTTCTAAATATTTATAAGCTTCCTCATCTTTTCCTTTTTTAAGTAAAACTGTTGCTACATAAATTTTGGTGTCAGCGGATGGAGATACTTTATCATATTGCTTTACTAGTGTCTCATAAAGTGCATCTTCTGTGCATTTTTTGTGATACATTCTGCTAACAGTTCGTTTTAACCATACAGCATCATTTTTATTGGCTTTGAAGTTTTTAGTGTACAGCGGAATTAAATTCTCACAAACCGCTCTAGCATCTGATTTAGCATTGATGTTGTCTTGGATAATTTTATAATTTTTAAGATAACTTTCATATGACGCCCTCTTACTTTTTTCTTTTTTGGTAAGCGATTCATTTCTATCCAGTTTTTCAACCAGAAAGTTTAATTTTTCTGAATAGTTCTGAATCTCACCTTGTATTTTCTCAGTTATATCATCATAAGTATTAAACAACTCCTCATCTGTTTTTTTACCTTCATCAAACAGATCTATCATTAATGAAAAGTAAGAATATAAACTTTTAGGATGTGTGAATGTTTTCTTATCTGCTTCGAAGGCTTCATTAAAACAACTATATAATTCTTCTTTACTTTTGTCTAATTCGTTTTTATAATCATATCGTAACTGACAGGATTTAACATCATATTCGCCTTTTGGAGTACTACTAGCAAAATATTGATAACGTAGTTCCCATATAGACAACAAATCTTCAATAAAACGCTTCTTTTCATCTCCTTTACTTACTTTAATTTTGTGTTTTAGAATCTTTTCCCCATCAGCGTAAGTTGCTAAATTTAGGTTAGGACAATTATTTTTTACATACAACCAAGGCTCGTACGCAGTATCATATTTCTTAACCTTAGTAGCTTCATGAAAATCGGAAAGTTTAGTCTTACATTCTAATTCTTTTTGGGCATTCATAAGACTTGTACCTATTAAAAAAATGGCACAAAGGAGAGTTATTGTTCTTATCATAGTACAGTTGATTTGTAGTTAGTTATAAAATATAAAACCACAAAAAACATACCAAAAGACCTAAAAAACAAAAAGCCTCAACATCGTTGAAGCTTTTGTACTCAAGGTGGGAATCGAACCCACACTTCCGAAGAAACTGGATTTTGAATCCAGCGCGTCTACCAATTCCGCCACTTGAGCTTAAGTAGTATTATTTTTTATCTCTAATTAATCTTAACTTTTCTTTTCCTATTCCAGATTTCCAATATTTTTCTCTTTCTCTAGCTTCACTTCTTTCAACATCTAAAACCTCTGTAAATATCAATTTGAAAGGTCGATATGGTCTAGTCGTTTTTTCTCTACCAGATTGATGTCTAGCAACTCTATTATCAATATTTTCAGTCATTCCAACATAAATATAATTCCTGTTAATACTTGATAAAGCGTAAATATAAAACATAATCTAAAGAGCTAATGTCAAAAGCGCGCCTGCCTGTCGGCAGACAGGTCTACCAATTCCGCCACTTGAGCAATTTTGGACAGCAAAAATAGAAAATATTTTTCGGCAATCAATTAAAAATAGTGGGTTTTATAATTTTTTGAAGCAAAATAATTTTCTAAATTTGGGCTTTAATTTCAACTAATCAACAACCCTTTAAATTACTGATAACAAATGCCATACAAAACTAGAGAAGCCAAGATTTTTACATGTGGCCAAAGTCAACACTTAGCAGAGCAAATTGCAGCTGCTTACGGAGTTAAATTAGGTAATGTTATCACATCAACTTATAGTGATGGTGAGTTTCAACCATCATACGAAGAATCTATTCGTGGAACTCGTATTTTTATTATCGGTTCTACCAATCCAGGTCCTGAAAATTTAATGGAAATGCTGTTAATGATTGATGCTGCTAAGCGTGCGTCTGCAAGGCATATTACGGCAGTAATGCCTTATTTTGGATGGGCAAGACAAGATCGTAAAGACAAACCAAGAGTACCTATCGCAGCTAAATTAGTAGCAAAAATGCTAGAAGCGGCAGGTGCAACACGTATTATTACTATGGATTTGCATGCAGATCAAATTCAAGGATTTTTTGAAAAACCAGTAGACCACTTATTTGCTTCAACTATCTTTTTACCATACTTACAAAGTTTAAACCTAGACGATTTAACTATTGCCTCTCCAGATATGGGAGGTTCTAAACGTGCTTATGCTTATTCTAAAGCTTTAAAAAGTGATGTCGTTATTTGTTATAAGCAACGTGCTAAAGCAAATGTAATTTCGCATATGGAACTCATTGGCGATGTTACAGGTAAAAACGTAGTACTTGTAGATGACATGGTCGATACAGCTGGTACATTAACTAAAGCTGCTGATTTAATGATGGAGCGTGGTGCAAAAAGTGTAAGAGCTATTTGTACGCATCCTATTTTATCTGGTAGTGCTTATGAACGACTTGAAGCTTCTAAACTAGAGGAATTAATAGTAACGGATTCAATCCCTGTAAAACAAGAAAGTAAGAAACTTAGAGTTTTAAGCTGTGCAAATTTATTTGCTGAAGTGATGCACAATGTACATCATAATGAGTCTATTAGTAACAAATTTATAATGTAAAATAAGCTTATTTTCTTTTAATTTTCAACACCTTAATTTTTAATTTGACTTCTACTTTTCTGCAAAAAGTTAGTAGAGGGTAAAAAATAGGCTTAAAAGGCTAGTATTTTCATATAATATTTCTAAATTTGCACCCCTCTAAAGCAAAACCTGCTACAGAGGACAAACCCTCAAAATGAGGGAATTAATAATTATTAAATAACAATTTCAAAAAATGAAATCAATTACAATTAACGGATCTCAAAGAGAAAGCGTAGGCAAAAAGTCAACTAAAGCCTTACGTAATGCTGGTCAGGTTCCTTGCGTTATATACGGAGGAGACAAGCCATTACATTTCTCAGCACCAGAATTGGCCTTCTCAAAACTTGTATATACAGCTAGCGCGCATACAGTTGTGATTGCCTTAGATAATGGTGAAAAGTATAATGCTATTATGCAAGATATTCAATTTCACCCAGTAACAGATAGAATTATACATATCGATTTCTATCAAATTTTCGAGAACAAAGCGATTACTATGAATATTCCTGTACAAGTTGTAGGAACATCTAAAGGAGTTTTAAATGGTGGTAACTTAAGAAGACCATACCGTAAACTTAAAGTAAAAGCTATTCCGTCAAAACTTCCAGATTTTATCGAAATAGATATCACTCCTTTAAAAATTGGTGATAAAGTATATATTTCTGAATTAATGAATGACGATTACTCATTGATTCACCCAGATAATATGGTTGTTTGTCAAGTAAGACGTAGTAGATTAGCTGTCGTTGATGAAGAAGAAGAGGAAGAAGGTGAAGAAACTGCTGAAGGAGCAGAAGGAGCTACTGCAGAAGCAGGAGCTGATGCACCAGCAGCTGAAGGAGCAGCACAAGAATAGATAAAAACTATTTCAAATATTTAAAAAGCATTCTATTATAGGATGCTTTTTTTATTTTTACACAAAGGAAAAATACACCATGTGTAAGTTTTTAAAAAAATGGCTTGGTTTTAGTAATACAATAGAACTAACAGAAGAAGAGAAAATGAAAAAGTTCTTAATTGTTGGCTTAGGAAACATAGGTGAGAAATATGCCAACACCAGACATAACATAGGTTTTAAAGTTTTAGACTATTTAGTTAAAACTAATGATACGTCATTTGAAACCCAAAAACTAGGAGACATTGCTACGGTAAAAGTTAAAGGACGTACACTTATTCTTTTAAAGCCTAGTACTTATATGAACCTAAGTGGAAAGGCAATTAAATATTGGTTAGAAAAAGAAAAAGTGCCTCTAGAAAATTTACTCGTTGTAACCGATGATCTTAATTTACCTTTTGGTTCGCTTAGATTAAAAACGAAAGGTAGTGATGGAGGTCATAATGGGTTAAAAGACACCCAAGACAAATTACAAACCACAAAGTACAATCGTTTTAGATTTGGTATTAGTGATACGTTTAGTAAAGGAAGACAAGTAGATTATGTCTTAGGTGAATGGAGTGATGATGAGAATTCTAAGTTAGAAGAACGTTTAAAAACCTCAATAGAACTTGTAAAATCATTTGCTTTGGCTGGTGTAAACAATACAATGAACCAATTTAACGGAAAATAAAATGTAGCTTTGTTTTTCGACATATTTTTAAGTTAAAAAAATAGCAAAACTGTTTAAATTTGAACACAAAATCAGCAAAAGTAACCACTATAGGCACCTTCGATGGTATTCATATTGGACATCAAAAAATATTAAAGCGTGTTGTTACTCTTGCTAAAAAACAAGATTTAGAACCTGTTGTTTTAACCTTGTTTCCACATCCTCGAATGGTGCTTCAAAAAGACGACTCTATAAAGCTATTAAACACTATTAATGAGCGTGTAGTACTTTTAAAATCATTTGGCATAAAAGATGTCATAGTAAAAGAGTTTACAAAAGAATTTGCTAACCTATCTGCTAAAGATTACGTAAAACAAATTTTAGTTGACGAATTAAATACCAAACAGATTGTTATAGGTTACGATCACCATTTTGGAAAAAATCGAAATGCTAACATTACAGATTTAAAAGAATTTGCTCAACTCTACAATTTTAGGGTTGAAGAAATTTCAGCACAAGATATAGAAGATGTTACTGTAAGTTCTACCAAAATTAGAAATGCACTCGACAAAGGGCAAGTAGCTCTAGCAAATTCATTTTTGGGTTACACCTATTTCATTACTGGGACTGTTGTTAAAGGAAAAGGCATAGGTAGAACTATTGATTTCCCAACAGCCAATATTCATATTAAGGAAACCTATAAATTAATTCCTAATGAAGGAGTCTATGTGGTAAAATCTAAAATAGATGACAACATTATTTTTGGCATGATGAATATTGGCACTAACCCTACCGTTGGTGGTGAAACACGCTCAATAGAAGTTCACTTTTTTAATTTTAATACAGATATTTATGAGTCTGAATTAAAAATTGAATTCTTAAAGCGTCTGCGTAGCGAACAAAAATTCGAAAATATTGAAGCCTTAAAAAATCAGTTAGCTAAAGATAAAAAGGCCGCTTTAGAATTTATAAAGTAATAACATGAATAAATTTTTATTCAAACATATAGATAATTCTGGTCTTATCATTTTTAGAATTGTTTTTGGCTTGCTCTGTTTTTTAGAAGCCTTTGGAGCCACACTTACTGGTTGGATAAGACGCACATTAATAGATCCAGATTTTACCTTTTCTTTTATTGGTTTTGAATGGCTCCAACCACTTCCAGGTAATTGGATGTATGTCTACTACATCGTTATGGCAATTTTTGGTTTACTAATTATGGTAGGTTATAAATACCGATTTAGCATGTTAATGTTTGCAATTATGTGGACAGCGACTTATTTAATGCAAAAGTCATCTTACAATAATCATTATTATTTATTAGGTCTTTTAAGTTTTATGATGGTGTTTTTACCTGCTAATGCTTATGCTTCAGTAGATGCAAAACTAAAGCCATCCATAAAGAAAATCTCAATGCCCAGTTGGTGCAAATGGGTTTTTGTAATTCAGTTATTTATCCTCTACACTTATGCCTCAATTGCTAAATTATATCCTGATTGGCTAGACACTACAGTAGTAGCTTTACTTATGAAAGGGAAAGCAGGTTACCCAATAATTGGTGATGTATTGCAAAACACAACGCTTCATCATTTAATCGCTTATGGAGGCATTTTATTTGACGGTTTAATAATTCCATTGTTATTGTATAAACCAACACGTAAGCATGCATTCTTTATTTCAATATTTTTTCATCTTTTTAATTCTATAGTATTTCAGATAGGGATTTTTCCATACTTAGCTTTGGCTTTTAGTCTGTTCTTTTTTGAACCAAAAACAATTAGAAATATCTTTTTAAAGCGAAAACCATATTATAATGACGATGCTATTATTACACCTAAATATAAACCTGTATTAGTTGTTTTATTTTCTGTTTATTTTATAGTTCAAGTTGCATTACCTCTAAGACAACATTTCTTTAAGGACAATGTATTATGGACAGAAGAAGGTCATCGATTATCTTGGCGAATGATGCTACGTTCTAAAAGCGGAAGTGCAAGATATAAGGTTATTGATGAAGCTACCAACCAGCAAATTCCGATTAAATTAGACGACTATCTTACTGAAAAACAGCAACGAGGTGCTTGCACAAAACCCGATGTTATTTGGCAATTTGCACAACATTTAAAACAAGATTTTGCTAAAAAAGATATCTCTGTTAAAGTCTACGTAAGAGTTTATGTAAGCGTCAATGGAAAACCTGCAAAACAACTTATTGACCCAAAAGTTGATATTGCTAATGAAGAATGGCACCATTTTAAACATCACGATTGGATATTACCTTCAAAATAGCTCTCTTTTTAATTTTATCAGGTTAAATGAGTTCATTACTTTTGTTGCCTGTTTTTATTACGTTTTTTTAGCGTAAACCCAAAATTATAGATATGTTACAGGTTGCTGTTATTAGAGAGAATAAAGAAGACATCATTAAGCGTTTAGCAAAACGAAATATAGATGCTACAGAAATGATTAATGAAGCCATTACATTAGATGAAGATCGAAAAGCGCTTCAAACCAAGTTAGACAACACAAAAGCAGAGTCTAATGCTATCTCTAAAGAAATAGGTAACTTATTTAAGTCTGGAGAAGCTCAAAAAGCAAATCTGTTAAAAGAGAAAACAACACAATTAAAAGAAACCATAAAGACATTAGAGCAACAATTAAATGATAAGGTTGATGCCTTAACTGAATTATTGTACAAAATCCCTAATGTGCCTCACGAGTCTGTCCCTAAAGGAAACTCTGAGGAGGACAACGAAGAGATTTACAACGAAGGAGATATTCCTGAGTTACATAGTAATGCTCAACCGCATTGGGAACTTGCAAAAAAGTACGATATCATAGATTTTGAGCTGGGTAATAAGATTACTGGTGCTGGTTTCCCAGTTTATAAAGGTAAAGGAGCTAGATTACAACGTGCTTTAATTGCTTATTTTTTAGATAAAAACACAGCGGAAGGTTATACCGAATATCAGTTACCACATTTAGTAAATGAAGCCTCTTGCTATGGTACTGGACAATTACCAGACAAAGATGGGCAAATGTATCACGATTCTCGTGACGACCTATATTTAATTCCTACAGCAGAAGTGCCAGGAACAAATGTGTTTAGGAATGTATTGCTCAATGAAGTTGAGTTACCTATTGGAATCACAGGCTACACACCATGTTTTAGACGAGAAGCTGGAAGTTACGGGGCACACGTTCGAGGCTTAAATAGATTACATCAATTTGATAAGGTAGAAATTATTCGTGTAGAGCATCCAAATAATTCATACAAAGCTTTTGATGGCATGATAGAACATGTAAAAGGTATTTTGCGCGAACTTAAATTACCTTTTAGAATATTAAAATTGTGTGGTGGAGATGCTACATTTGCATCTGCAATGACCTATGATTTTGAAGTGTTTTCAACTGCTCAGGACCGTTGGTTAGAAATTTCTTCAGTGTCTAATTTTGAAACGTATCAAGCCAATCGTTTAAAATTACGTTTTAAAAATAGCGATGGTAAAAATGAATTATGCCATACTTTAAACGGAAGTTCTTTAGCATTACCTAGAGTTCTTGCAGGCATTTTAGAAAATTATCAAACTGAAAATGGCATTAAAATACCTGAAGTTTTAGTACCATACACAGGCTTTGACATGATTTCGTAACGTTATAAAATCTTACATATTTTGTGTTAATTGTTAAAAAATCAGGTTTTTTATCGATTTTTTGTGTATTTCTTCGTTTTATTTAATTATTTTTATCAAGTTAGTAGTCCAAATCAACAATTAACCTACTAATGAAAAATTTAAAACGAATTGTAGTACTCGTTTCATTAATTGTAATGGTAAGCAAAGTCTTATTTTAACTATAATTTGAAATAGTAAAATCATAAAACCACGACAGAGTAATTGAATCATATTTATAATGAATAATGGTTAATAGCACATTTATTTTGCTGGTCAAAATGCCTAAACTTACAGTTTAGGCATTTTTTTATAAAAACATTCACAATATCTCGATATGGCTTTTGTTATATTTACAAAAAACGCTTAAATGCAAAAAGTACTTTTATTCATATTTATAATGTTTAGCATCAACACCTGTTTCGCACAAAACAACGAAGCACAGGCAGAAAGTTATTATAAAAAAGGTGAGTTTAAAAAAGCACTTATTATATATGAAAACTTAAACAAAGAAAAGCCCTATAGTTATAAGTATGTATATAAGTTAGTTGACATCCATCAGCAATTAGAGCAATTTGATGAAGCAGAAAATATACTTATTCAGCGTTTAGCTAAAAGACGAAACCCAACTTTAATTGTAGAATTAGGTTATAATTTTCAACTCAAAGATAGTTTAGATAGAGCCCATAAATTATATGATGAAGCTATAGCTTATATAGACGAAAAGCCAAATTATATTTATAGCATCGCCAAAAAATTTGAAGACCATTCATTAAATGAGCAAGCCATACGTGTTTACGATAAGGGTAAACTGCTTACACCAGATAAAAACTACAGCCTCCCGTTAGCTCGTATTTATGGAGACCAAGGTGATATTGAAAAAATGTTTGCTAATTACATTGATTACATTGCTTATAAACCCAACTATTTAAACAATATTAAGCGTGCTGTAAGTGATTTTATTTCAGAAAACAGTAGTAATGAAAACAATACATTTTTAAGGCGATCATTATTAAAAAAGATACAGCAAGAACCAAGTCCTTATTGGTATGAAATGTTGAGTTGGTTATATGTACAAGAAAAAGCGTATAACAAATCATTTATACAAGAAAAAGCACTTTATAGACGTAATCCTGAAAGTTTAGACCGTATTATAGAGTTGGCTGTTACTGCTCACGATGATAATGACGACGATACTGCAAAAGACATCTTTAATTATACTATTGAAACTACTCAAGATGCAAGTACAGCTTTAACTGCACATCAGTATATTTTAGAAATAGACACCAAAAACGCAGACACAAGAGCATTAAAACGTATTGATGAGACATACAATAACTTGTTTAATGAATTTGGTAAGTCAGAGTTAACGCTTCCACTTCAATTGTCCTATGGTGAGTTTTTAGCCTTTCACCAAAAAAACACTGAGGCAGCTACTACATTTCTCCGTAAAAGTTTAAAACTTAATATCTCCGAATTTCAAGAAGCTAAAGTGAAATTATTATTGGCAGATATTTTAGTACTACAGGAAAAATTTAATGAAGCTTTGATATTTTATTCTCAAATTCAAATGAATTTAAAGAATAGTACTATTTCTCAAGAAGCTCGTTTTAAAGTTGCTAAAACCAGTTATTATAAAGGAGATTTTGATTGGGCAGAATCGCAACTTAAAATTTTAAAATCTTCTACATCGCAACTGATTGCTAATGATGCTTTAGATTTAAAACTACTAATCTCAGATAATAAATACGAAGACAGTACACAAACCGCTTTAAAGCATTATGCCAAAGCAGATTTGTTTGCTTTTCAGAACAAAACAGACGAGGCCATTTCGCTTTTAGATAAAATATTAACTGAACATAAAGGAGAGAGTATCACAGATCAAACCCTATTTAAGCAAGCCAAACTTTTTGAAAAGAAAAAACAATACAACAAAGCCGAAGCTAACTATCTCGAAATTATTAAAGACTACAGAGAAGATATCCTTGCCGATGATGCACATTACTATTTAGCAGAACTCTACAATACCTTTTTGGCAAAACCTGAAGACGCCAAACAACTCTACGAAAAAATCATCTTTGAGTTTGAAGACAGCATCTATTTTATTGAAGCTCGGAAAAAATTTAGAATGCTTCGTGGTGATAGTATAAATTAGCTTTTAAAACTATTATAATGAATAATAAATCAAAAAACACGTTTAGATCAGTTATAATGTTAGTAGCTCTTCTGGCGGCAGCAATAAGTATTACTTTTGAGTTGAATCCTGGTAATTATAGTGGATTAGGAATGTCCTTACTCAGTGGAATGTGTTTTATAGCCATTGGATTATCGTTTATTAACAATTAAAAATATAAACAGCTTAGTAAGCTATTTCATGTTTATATTTTTTTAAAAAAACATTTAAATGATCATATACAACGTCACAGTTAACGTCGATAAAACCATAAATACTGAATGGCTAGACTGGATAAAAGAACATATTCCAGAAGTTTTAGCCACTGGTAAATTTAAAGAAGCTAAACTAACCAAAGTCTTGGTGGCTGATGATGAAACTGACACCTACTCTATTCAATATAGAGCGCATTCTAGAGAAGCATTAGATGCCTATTATGTAGAAGATGCAGAGCGTCTAAGAGGTGATGGACTTAAACGTTTCGCAGATAAATCTCTTGCCTTTAGAACAGAGTTAGAAGTTATTGACGAGTATTCAGTGAATTTCAAGTAAGTTTGTCATTCAGAGCGTCAGCGAAGAATCTCTATAAATTAACACTTCAAAATTGTGGCAAACCATAATCAAGTAAAAGCAAAAAAACATCTAGGTCAACACTTCTTAACAGATGAATCTATCGCACAAGATATTGCTGATAGCTTATCTCTAGAAGGCTACAAAGATGTTTTAGAAATTGGTCCAGGAATGGGAGTATTGACTAAGTATTTGCTCAAAAAAGAGACCACTACACATGTTATAGAAATTGACACCGAATCCGTTGAGTACTTAAAAAACAATTACCTCAACTTAGCAGACAGGATTTATGAAAAAGACTTTTTAAAATACGATTTAAATCTCATTTTTAAAGACAAGCCTTTTGCCATTATTGGTAATTTTCCTTATAATATCTCGTCTCAAATACTTTTTAAAACTTTAGAGCTACGTCACCAAATTCCTGAGTTTTCAGGTATGTTTCAAAAAGAAGTGGCAAAACGCATATGCTCTAAAGAAGGCTCAAAAGTCTATGGAATCTTATCGGTTTTAACTCAAGCCTTTTATAATGCAGACTATTTATTTACTGTGCCGCCAACTGTTTTTAACCCACCACCAAAGGTAGATTCGGGTGTTTTATTACTCAAAAGAAAAGAAAACTTCAAATTACCTTGTGATGAAAAATTATTTTTTAGAGTCGTAAAAACAGGCTTTCAACAACGTAGAAAAACATTACGAAACAGTTTAAAAACATTCAATCTGTCGGATAATTTAAAAGCAAATACTATATTTGGGCAGCGACCAGAGCAATTAAGTGTTTCAAAGTTTATTGAACTGACGTCGTTGATTGAAAATGATATAAACTAACAACGTCATTCTGAGCGTAGTGTGGTAATCTGTCTCTTATGAAAGAGATTGTCGCGCCCTTCGTCCTAGCAATGACGTGAATGACTAAGGTGGAAGAACTTCAGGACAACATACAATTTCAACTCACTGATGAACTCATTGAAAAAGTAGAGATCCTTGTCGAGGATAAAAAAGGTAATGACCTTAAAATTCTTTTAAATGATTTTCACCATGCTGATATTGCAGAAATTCTTGATGAATTAGATCTTGATGATGCTGTTTATGTTATTAAACTTCTCGATTCTGACTTAACCTCAGATATCTTAATGGAGTTAGATGAGGATGACCGTGAAGACATTCTTAAAAATCTTTCTGCTAAAGAAATTGCAGAAGAAGTTGAAGAGCTCGATACCGATGATGCTGCGGATATTATTGGAGAACTTTCTGAAGAACGACAAGAAGCCGTAATCTCTCAAATTGAGGACGAAGAGCACAAAGCCGAAATACAAGAATTACTTACTTACGAGGATAATACTGCTGGTAGTCTTATGGCAAAAGAACTCGTTAAAGTTTATGAGACTTGGACCGTTGCCGGCTGCTTACGTCGAATTAGAGGACAAGCTAAAGAAGTAACACGTGTACACTCTATCTATGTTGTAGATAAAGAAGAAAAACTTATAGGGCGCCTATCACTCAAGGATTTAATTGTTGCCAAAAGCGATCAAAAAATAGCAGATATCGCCAAAGACAATGTAGATTTTGTTCATGTCAATGATGACGATGAAGATGTAGCTAAAGTTATGGCTAAATACGATTTAGAAGCCATTCCTGTGGTTGATGACAATCAGACCTTACTTGGTAGAATTACCATTGATGATATTGTAGATGTCTTAAAAGAAGAAGCTGAAAAAGATTATCAATTAGCTGCAGGTCTAACTGGGGATGTTGAGGCTGACGATAGTATTATCGAACTTACAAGGGCTCGTTTACCTTGGTTATTTCTAGGATTGATTGGAGGTGTCGGCGCTTTTATAATCATGTTTTATTTTGAGGATTATCTTCCTGAACAAGCTGTAATTCTGTTTTTATTTACACCATTAATTGCAGCAATGGCAGGTAATGTTGGCGTACAATCTAGTGCCATTATCGTACAAGGTCTAGCAAATAACGACGTAAAAGGAAGCATTAATAATCGTCTGATAAAAGAAATGCTGTTAGCTGCACTAAATGGTCTCATTTTATCTTTATTCCTTTTTTTATTTGTTTGGGCTTGGACTCAAAAATTTGATTTAGCATTAGCAATCTCTGTATCTCTTATTGTCGTGATTATTGTCGCAGGTCTTATAGGCACTTTTGTCCCTCTATTCTTAGATAAAAGAGGCATTGATCCTGCCATTGCAACTGGGCCTTTTATTACTACAAGTAATGACATTTTTGGTATTGTCATTTATTTATTGATTGCTAAACTTATTTTAGGCATTTAACTTTTCACGACAAGTTTATTATGCTGAACTTGTTTCAGCATCTCATTATTTATACTTTTAAGCTATGAAAGCAATAAACATTAAAGAAAAGCATGGACTTTTCTCAAAACAATGGCATCCACATCGTATCGCGACGGTTGATGATATGCAAGTCATACTTGCAAAAATTAAAGGTGAATTTGTATGGCACAGTCACGATGATGAAGACGAATTATTTCAAGTAATTAAAGGTACTTTGTACATGCAATTTAGGGACAGAACCGAAATTGTTAAAGAAGGAGAAATGATAGTTGTACCTAAAGGTGTAGAACACAATCCATCAACTAAAAATGATGAAGAAGTTCACCTCTTGCTATTTGAAAAATTAAACACGGCTCATACAGGCAATGTAAAAGACGACATGACGCAAACTGAATATCCTAATATTTAAACTAATATCTGGTCTAGCGCAGTCTAGACCTATTTAACATGAAAATACTACACCTCGATAAAAATCATGAACTTCTCTTAAATCAACTCAACGATTTGGGCTTTACCAATTATGAAGATTATACGTCCTCAAAATCAGACATTGAATCTAAAATTTCAGATTATGATGGTATTATTATTCGTAGCAGATTTAGTATTGATAAAAAATTTATAGGAGTAGCAAAAAACCTAAAATTTATTGGTCGTGTTGGTGCTGGCTTAGAAAATATAGATTGTGATTATGCAGAAGAAAAAGGGATCTACCTCATCTCTGCACCAGAAGGGAATAGAAATGCTGTTGGAGAACATACACTTGGGCTTTTACTCTCACTATTCAATAAACTCAATAAAGCAGACAAAGAAGTAAGCCAAGGCAAATGGTTGCGAGAAGCAAACAGAGGCTTAGAACTCGATGGTAAAACTATTGGATTAATTGGTTATGGTAATATGGGAAAAGCCTTTGCTAAAAAGCTAAGGGGCTTTGATGTAAATGTGCTATGCTATGATATTAAAGACAATGTTGGTGATGAAAATTGCAAACAAGTATCCTTAAGGGAACTTCAAGAGAAAGCAGATGTATTGAGTCTCCATACACCTCAGACAGAATTAACCTTAAATATGGTGAATGCGGCATTCATCAATAAATTTAAAAACCCGTTTTGGCTTATTAATACTGCTCGAGGTAAAAGCGTCGTGACTAAAGATTTAGTAGCTGCTTTAGACTCAGGGAAAATTTTAGGTGCTGGGCTAGACGTTTTAGAGTACGAAAAATCATCCTTCGAAAACTTGTTTAAAATAGAGGAACTAAAGTTTCGATGGATGCGAAAAGGTAAAAAATCTAATTTACCAGAAGCTTTTCAATATCTTATTAATGCAGATAATGTTATCCTTTCACCACACGTCGCTGGCTGGACGATTGAGAGTAATATTAAACTCGCTCAAACTATTGTCGACAAAATAAAAGCAAAATTTTGCTAATTTTAAAACATGAAGAAAACCATCCTTGTTTTTGGATTGCTCATTCTAGCATTACTACTACTATTTCAATTTAGTAAATACGCCATTATTTCTGGTGACTTAAAAGTTGAATTAATAATCGCCACTATAGCTATCGTATTTTTCTTTATTGGTGTCTTTCTCAATAAAAAAAGTCTACAGCAATCTATAAAATTAACCGATGAAATCAACCATCAAAAAATAAAAGACTTAGACATTAGTAATCGCGAATACGAAGTCTTACAAAAAATTGCTGAAGGTTTATCTAATAAAGAAATTGCTGAAAGCCTATTTTTATCTGAAAGTACTATAAAAACACATGTATCTAATTTACTAGTTAAGCTGGACGCTAAACGTCGTACCCAAGCCTTAAAGAAAGCAAAATCATTACAAATCATCTAAAAGAGATGAGTTTTAGACTAAAGTATGACTATTTTGGTACTTTAGTATGAGTCCTTTTTCTACATCTAAACCTACATTTGGAAACATAATTTTAAAACTAAAACATTATGAAAAACACAATTGTAAAGTATGGGATTTACGCTTTTATTACAGCCTCTGTTTTATTCTTAGCTGGCTTTTTAATAGGTAAACAAATAGACCTAGATTTTAATACCATGGCTGTCTTTGGATATGCTTCTATGGTATTATCATTGGTCTTTGTCTATTTTGGCATTAAACACTTTAGAGATAACATTAATGATGGCAAAGTATCTTTAAGTAAAGCCTTAGCAATTGGCTTACTCATTTCATTGTTCTCTGCTGTAGGGTTTGCCATCGTAGATTATATCTATACCACATCCATAAATCCAAACTTTGCTGCAGAATATAAAGAATACTCTATGACACAATTAACTGAAGCCAACTTTTCTGCTGAAGAATTAAAAACTAAGATAGAAGAGCTTGAAGCTTCTATGGGAATGATGGAAAGCTCATCATTTTTAGCATTCGTAATGTTTGGTACTGTAATGATTATTGGATTTATTATATCTTTAATATCTGGATTAATCCTTCAACGTAAATAAAAACTAAAACAATCATATTATGCAATACAAAGCAGACTCACCAGAAGACTACATCAGTCAACTTCCCGAAGAACGAAAAGGACCAATGACCAAACTTCATAATCTCATTAAAAAACATATGCCTAAAGACTTAGAATCTGGAATGGGTTATGGTATGCCAGCATATTTTGTTCCAAAATCAGTTTATCCTGCAGGTTATCATTGTAAACCCTTTCCTCCCTTACCATTTATGAATATTGCATCGCAAAAAAACTTTATTGCATTCTATCATATGGGATTGTATGCTAAGAAAGAATTATATGATTGGTTTGTTGCCGAGTATCCAAAACATGCAAAATACAAATTAGACATGGGAAAAAGTTGTGTCCGTTTTAAAAAAGTAGATGATATCCCTTATGATTTAATAGAACAGCTATTAGGTAAAATGACTGTTGAAGAGTGGATAGAGATTTATGAATCAGCAATAAAAAAATAAATAGCTGATGTCAACACTCAAAGAAGATGTTATTATAAGAAAAGGAGTTGTTGAAGATTCTAATAAGCTATCCATACTTTACAAGCAAGTCTACATTAAAACATACGGTAAGGAAGGTGTGTCTGATGAATTTGCTAATTTTATTGTTGAACAATTTGATGTTTCTAGAATTGAAAACACCATAATATCTAATCCAAACCAAATCATTGTAGCTGAATATAAAAACAACTTAGTTGGCGTTCTAGAAATAGAATTAAATAAGAAATGCCCAAATAAAGATATCACAGCACCAGAACTTAATAAGTTATATATTTTAGAATGGTTTTGTAATCAAAAAATTGGCGGAAAATTATTAAAACGGGCAGAGTTAATATTAAAGAATTCAAACATTGATGAATATTGGGTATGGGTACTAGATTCTAATACTAGAGCACTAAATTTTTATAAAAAACATAATTTTGAAAAAATAGGTGAAGCGCCTTTTAAAATGGAGAAAAACACATATAATAATATTGTGTTGCTAAAAAAACTATAGTAATATGAAAAAACGAGTAACAGGAATAGGAGGATTATTCTTTAAAACTAAAGACCCAAAAGCATCAAAAGATTGGTACAAAAAACATTTAGGTTTTAATACCGATGATTATGGTTGTACGTTTTGGTGGAAAGATAAAGAAGGTAACGATTGCTCAACACAATGGAGTCCCTTTGCAGAAGATACTAAATATTATGAGCCTTCAAAAAAAGACTTTATGTTTAACTATAGAGTTGAAAATTTAAAAGAATTATTAGTGACTTTAAAAGAAGAAGGTGTCACAATAGTAGGAGACATAGAAGAATATAGTTATGGTAAATTTGGCTGGATTCTAGACAACGATGGTAACAAGATAGAACTCTGGGAACCTATTGACCAAGCTTTTAAATAATCTGTAACTATTTTATTGTTTCTTCTACTTATATTTACTATTACTAAATACTAATTAAAATGACTGAAGACAACAACAATTTAGAAGAAGACGTTAACAACGTTCCAGAAAACACTAATGAAGCTGTAAATGACACTACAGATGCTATTTCAGATAAGGCTAATGATTTAAAAGAAGGTGCTGCAGAAGCTTTTGATACAGCAAAAGAAAAGGCTAGTGAATTAGCTAGTGATGCAAAAGAAGCTTTAAGTAATGTAAAAGATAAAGCCACTGAGTTTATTAATGAAGATGCTAAAGAGATGTATGGTAATGCTAAAGAGAAAGTATCTGAATTTGCTGATGAGGCAGGCGAAAAGATTGGAGAATTTACAGATGCTGCGAAAGAAAAGGCTGCAGATTTAGCTGAAGATGCTAAGGAAACTTATAATGAAGCTAAAGACAAGGCTAAAGAGTTTGCTGGTGAAGCCAGTGAAAAAATAAGTGAGTTTGCAAGTGATGCTAAAGAAAAAGCTTCGGAATACGCAGATATCGCAGAAGATAAACTTGAAGATTTAGCTGAGGACGCAAAAGAAACTTATACTGAGGTAAAAGAAAAAACCAGAGGTTTTTTTAGTAAGCTCTTTGGAAAGAAATAAACATCTAAAGCATTTTTATTAACTTTATAGTCTAACCAAAACAATAAGAAGATGTCAGACGACAATAAAAGTTTAAGTGATGATCTAGATGATATGCTAGATGACGCAAAAGATGGAGCAAAAAGAGCTGGTGAAAAAATAAGCCAAAAAGCTAGTGAATTAGCGGATGACGCTAAAGAGTTTGCTGGAGATGCTAAAGAAAAAGCTGCTGAATTTGCTGAGGATGCAAAAAAAGCAGCCAGTGAGTTTGCCGATGATGCAAAAGAGGTACTAAGTGATGGTAAAAATGTAGGTGTTATTGCTCATATTACATTTATAGGATGGATCATAGCTATAGTTATGAATAGTAGTAATAAAACTGAATTTGGTTCATTTTATATTAGACAAATGCTAGGTTTAGTTCTTATTGCAATAGTCACATCTTTTATTCCTTTTTTAAATTTTGTAATGTGGATTGTCTTACTTATTGCTTGGGTAATGAGTTTAATTAGTGCCTTAGGTGGAGAAAAGAAAACCACTTTTTTACTTGGAGATCAATTTCAAGAATGGTTTAAAAGCCTTTAAAATAAAAGAACCCAGAATATTAATTCTGGGTTTTGTTTTTTTATACTATTCCTTTAATCCATAACTAGAGGGTAACGTATCACCAACACGAAGATTACCTAATGCTCCACTAAAATACACGCCAATAATCGGCGTATAATTACCATAGGCATCTACAAAAAATTCACCCACTTCTAATTGCAATTCAGATTGTATTTCCTTGTTATATAAAATAGTAACCATATCTTTTAATTCTACTTTTTTAAAGTCAGAATCAACAACGTCTTCCATCTTAAAATAATCCCATTCTTCTACCCTAAACATATCGTAATAAATCCAATAACTTTCCTCTCTAAGGGTTTGATTATAAAGAGATCGCATAAAATGTTGTACTGATCCTTTATAGGCCGTTTCTCTATTTTTTATAGTCTTCTTAGTATTAAAACCGTTTAGATTTTTATAAAAAGAGGTTCCAAAATATACCACAGAATTTACCGTAAAGGTTCTTGTTTTCACATCCACATAGCGAAATATAACTTCAAAATCTATAATATCGAATGCAACTTCGTATTGCAACGCTTTGTTTTTTACTCTAATAGGAACTTTGGCACTTGCGTATAATGATTTACTTCGTTTATCGTACCTCAATACCAAATCATCTTCATTTAATATTTTACAAGATTTAGCAAATTTAGAAGTTCCTAAAAATTCTCTTCTAAATAAACGTAGTTTTTGGCGCCTAGTTAAACCATCATCGTATTCTATATAGACTTCATCTAACGCACTAGTTTCCTCAACAAGTTCTATGATGATATTATTTCTATTTCTATAATCAGTTATTAAAACTTTCTCATAACCTAAATAAGAAATGACTAGAGTAGATTGTACAGCAGCTGTATAGGTAATTGAAAAATCACCTTCTGGGTTAGTTGTTGTTCCTATAGTTGTATTATCAAAATAAACTGAAACGGTTTCTATAGGCTGTTGGGTTGCTTTATCAATTACCCTACCTTTAAATGTCTGAGAAATACAAAATAAAGGAAATAGAAAGATTAGAAAACAAACTCTACTTATCATGGTTATCCATGAATTTGCGTTCTAATTCTGCCTGAAACTCTTCCATTACAGGTCTTACAGTACTTTCTGGTAAGTCAGCAATTTTAATATACATTAAACCATCAACCGCATTATTAAATAAGGGATCTACATTAAATGCAACAAGCTTGGCATTCTGTTTAATGTACTTTTTGAGTAGTACAGGAAGTCGTAATGCACCTGGCTCTACTTCATCAATAATTTTATCAAATTTATTTAAGTCAGCTTCAGTAGCATCAAATACAAAATCCTTATCTGCATCTTTCAGTTTTACTTTAAACTCTTTTTTAGGATGAACATATTGCGCCACATAAGGATCGTAATAATGAGATTTCATAAACTCAATCATTAAACTCTTAGAAAAGTTTGAGAACTGATTGCTAATACTTACTCCACCAATTAAGAATTTATGTTCTGGGTAACGTAATGTTGTATGTACAATACCTTTCCAAAGCAAAAAGAGTGGCATAGGTTTTTGTTGGTATTCTTTAATAATGAATGCTCTACCCATTTCAATAGACTGACTCATCATTTTATAAAGTTCTGGCTCAAATCGAAATAAATCTTGTAAATAAAAACCATCGATACCATGACGTTCAAAAATTTGAGAGCCTAAACCCATTCTATATGCTCCTGCAATCACATTTTTATCTTTATCCCAAAGGAACATATGATGGTAATAGGTATCAAATGTATCTAAATCTATAGCTTCGTTAGTGCCTTCACCTACCTCTCTAAACGTAATTTCCCTGAGCCTTCCTACTTCTCTTAATATGTTGGGAATATCTTTAGCAGCTGCTAAATAAACTTCGTAATTTTTACTGGTTAAGAGCTTGCAATCTTTAACCTTTAGAGCCTCTACCTCAGCAATCATAATGTCTGAATCGATAGGAGTGACAATACGTTTTGGCACTTTAGGAACTTTAAGCGAGGATTGAAGGTTCTTTAATATTTTTTCTTTTGGTTCAAAAGCACGAGATAGCATGTACGTTTTCTTTCTTAAGAATTCAGAAAAATCTGAAAGGCTTTCATGCTCTTTCTGGTCTTTTAAAGAAATAGCTTTACCTACTCTAACCTTAATCACACGTCGTTTTTGGGTCAGTAGTTCAGAAGGTAATTTTGCAGTTCTAAGTGTATCACTTAGCTTAGAAAGTCTATAAAATAAACGGCTATTTTTAGCGTGAAAATAAATAGGTACTACAGGCACTTCTGCCTTCTGAATTAACTTCATCGCCGCCTCTTCCCATTTTTTATCTACTACTAGTTTTCCATCTTTATACGTTGATACTTCACCTGCAGGAAAAACACCGAGTGGGTGACCATTACGTAAATGCATAATAGCATTCTTAAAACCAGCAATACTACTTTTTACATCCTTTCTGTCTTCAAAAGGATTCACTGGCATTACATAAGGCTTTAAAGGCTCTATACGATGAAGAAGAAAATTAGCAATAATTTTAAAATCACTGCGCTGTTCTAACATCAGTTTTAGTAATAAAATACCATCAATACCGCCTAAAGGGTGATTAGATATTGTAATATATGGTCCTTCTTTAGGAAGACGCTTTAGGTCTGCTTCTGGGATTTCAAATTTAATTTGAAAATCATCTAATAGTGCATTTAAAAAGTCTAAATCTGATAGATGTTTGTTGCGTTTATATATCTTGTTTATTGAAGAAATCTTGAGAACTTTCATCAACACCCAACCAAAAAATGTCCCTATGAAACCATACTTATCAACATGGATAGCTTTAGCAACTTCCTTTGCAGTAACTAAACCCATATCAGATGATTTCCCCATAAAACAAATGTAGTAAATGTTATTTAGTTACTATTTGAACCGTTCCTTGGGCTAATTGCTTCAATAATACGGTTTTATCTTTTTCGAGCTCTTTAATAGCAACGTCGTTATAATGCCTAATAGTATAAAGATTCACATTATCGTGACATGTTACTTTAAATTTCGCTTTTAAATGCTGAAGTAATTTTTCGAGATTATTGTATAAATTATCTACACAAACAGAAAAACTTATCGCTGAATTCTGAATAACATCAACCTTCATTTTATATAGATGTAACAAACTAAAAATTTCACTAATATTCTCTTCAACTATATATGAGAAATCTAAAGATGATAACGAAATTAATATCTGATTTTTCTTAACGATAAAGCATGGTATTTCTGGTTCTAAAGCTTTGCCTTTACTAACACATGTACCATCAGCTTTAGGGTTTAAAAACGATTTTACATACAACGGAATTTCTTTTCGCTGTAAAGGTTGAAGCGTTTTGGGGTGAATCACAGAAGCTCCATAAAATGCTAGCTCAATCGCTTCTCTGTACGATATTTGATGAAGCAATTGTGCATTTTCAAAATAACGTGGATCTGCGTTTAATACACCAGGAACATCTTTCCATATGGTAACATTATTAGCGTTTAAACAATATGCAAAAATTGCAGCAGTATAGTCACTCCCTTCTCTACCTAGTGTTGTTGTAAAATTGTTGGCATCACTTGCTAAAAACCCTTGAGTAACATTTAAAATTGATGAATCAAAGTTTGATGAGATATACTCTTGAGTTAAATCCCAATTTACATTAGCGCGTCTGTAATAATTATCTGTCTTTATAAACTCTCTAACATCTATCCATTTATTCTTTAAACCTATTTCGTTAAGATAATGACTAATTATAGTAGTAGAAACTAACTCACCAAAACCAATGGTTTGGTCATAAACAAAATTGTAATCTGGTGATTTATTGCTTTTAAAAAATCGTGCTAACTCATCAAAAAGTATTTTTACAGCAGTAAACACATTGTGATGTTCGTTTTCAAATAACTCTAAGAGAATCTCATTATGATATTTAATAACATCGTGAATAGAACTTTGTAATTCTGTTTTGTTTTCAAAATAATTTTTAATTACAAACTCCATAGCATTTGTAGTTTTTCCCATAGCAGAAACGACCACAAGCGTATTATCATAACTTGTGGTTTTTAAAACCTTAGCCAGATTTTTTACACCTTCAGCATCTTTTACCGATGCACCACCAAATTTAAAAATGCGCATTAAATTTCTTTTAAATAATTATCAATTCCTTTTTCGTCTAACTGAACCACGTCCCAATCCCTCATTACATTTGCTCCTTTTTTTTCATAAAAATCAATAGCTGGTTCATTCCAATCTATAACTTCCCAGCTAATGCGTTTTACACCTATTTCCTTCCCATATTTCACTACTGAGTCTAAGAGTTTTGTACCTAAACCTTTTCCTCTTTGGGATTGACTTACAATAAGATCTTCGAGATGCAAAACTTCACCCTTCCAAGTAGAATATCTTGGGTAAACCAATGCTATACCCTCAACAATCTTTTCAACTTCTATAACAAAACATCTAAACTTAGGATGGTCGCTAAAACCATCATTGTTTAAGTTTTCAATTGTAATTTCTACAGCATCTGGCTCTTTTTCAAAAACAGCCAATTCATTTATGAGTTCTAAGACCCTAGGCATATCCTGTTTAGTGGCTAATCTTGGTTGATTCATTCTTTGGTTAAAAAAGGAATTCAAATATAATCTAAACTCGCTTTACATTACAATTTATTTACCCTACGAAAACGTTATAGTTTGTTAAAAAATGCGATATTTGTGAGCTATTAATAAATATTTTACTTCATGTCTCAAAGAAATCAAACTTTAGGTGAATTTATAATCGAAAATCAAACGTCGTTTAAATACACTTCTGGTGAACTATCTCGACTTATCAATTCTATTCGTTTAGCTGCTAAAGTGGTGAACCACGAAGTTAATAAAGCTGGTTTAGTTGATATCATTGGTGCTGCTGGAGACACTAACATACAAGGTGAGGATCAGCAAAAATTAGATGTATATGCTAATGATAAGTTTATACAAACCATGACTAAAAGAAATATTGTTTGTGGAATTGCTAGTGAAGAGGAGGATGATTTTATAGCCATTAATAGCCAAGATAGAAACAACCAAAATAAATATGTGGTGTTGATAGATCCACTTGACGGTTCTTCAAATATAGATGTAAATGTATCTGTAGGTACAATCTTCTCAGTTTTTAGACGAGTAACTCCTGTTGGAACACCTGTTACGATAGACGATTTTTTACAAAAAGGAAATCAACAAGTAGCTGCTGGTTATGTGGTTTACGGAACTTCAACTATGCTTGTTTATACTACTGGTGATGGTGTTAACGGCTTTACTTTAAACCCTGCAATTGGTACATTTTATTTATCACATCCAGATATGCAATTTCCTGAAAATGGTAATATCTATTCTGTAAATGAAGGTAACTATATCCACTTTCCTAAGGGCATAAAAGATTATATAAAATATTGCCAAATGGAAGAAGGTGACAGACCTTATACAAGTCGTTATATTGGTTCTCTAGTTTCAGATTTTCATAGAAATATGATTAAAGGTGGTATTTATATGTATCCAAAAAGTTCTAAAAACTCAAATGGAAAACTTCGCTTATTATACGAGTGCAATCCTATGGCATTTTTAGCTGAGCAAGCTAATGGTAAAGCCAGTGATGGTTTTATACGTACTATGGATGTAGAACCTACAGAATTACACCAACGAGTACCATTTATTTGCGGTAGTAAAAATATGGTAGAAAAAGCCGAAGAATTTATGCGTAACGCACAATAAAAAAAGCGAACATTTCTGTTCGCTTTTCAATATATATCTTAAATCTTTTACTCATTCATAGATTTGATACCATTCATAAAAGTATCTAAATCTACTTTATCGTAAGCCAATACTAATGCTTTATCAGCAATATACTTTACATTAGCTGAATTAAATCCTAAACCTACACACAACTTCTCTAATAGCCAATGTTGATTTGGTCCTTCTATATCATCAACCCATACCATACGTGCCAAATCGTATAAACGCTCTAAACGTCTATCGTAAGACATTGGTGGGTTTATTGGGTGCGATTTATAGTCCTTTAAAATTTGCTTGTATTCTAAATCTGTAATATCTAATCGAGTCGCTAAACGATCTAAAAAAGCTTTCTCTTGATCATCAATAACACCATCGCTCATTGCAACTCTAACTATTGATGCAAAATGGTCTTCATTACGCTTTTTAAACCCGCTTTCGAATAATTCTGAAAATGACATATTTTATTTTTTTATCTAAGTGCAAATATAAATCTAATAATAGATTATTTCAATTAATAATACTTCAAAAATTTTATATTTTTTCAGCAAAAAAGTGCAATATTTAGATTCACTTTAAGAACTACGTCGTTAGTCCATAAATTTTATTCATTTAGGTTTTTGAATATTCAAATGAATAAAATCATGTACTTTTGCACCTTCAATTAAAGGAACTTGAGTAAAACATTCATTTCCCAAACTTTTACACAGACTTTGCAACTACAAAATCTGCGGAATGTTATTGCTCAATCTGAAAATAAATTCCATTTAAAAGGCCTCGTCGGGTCTTCATTTTCTATTGTTATTTCTGAAGCATTTAAAACTGCTGAAAAGCCTTTTTTACTCATTTTTGATGATAAAGAAGAAGCGGCTTATTATCTCAACGATTTAGAACAACTTATCAATGATAAAGATGTATTATTTTACCCTGGAAGTTACAGAAGACCTTATCAAATTGAGGAAACTAATAATGCTAATGTATTACTTAGAGCAGAAGTTCTAAACCGAATTAATTCACGGAAGAAACCTTGTGTTATAGTTACATATCCTGATGCATTATTTGAAAAAGTTGTCACAAAAAAAGAACTTGAAAAGAATACACTTAAGATTTCTGTTGGTAATGAATTGAGTATCGACTTTGTAAACGAAGTTTTATTTGAATATAAATTTAAACGCGTAGATTTTGTTACAGAACCAGGTGAATTCTCAGTAAGAGGTGGAATTATTGATGTATTTTCTTTTTCTCACGATGAGCCTTACCGTATTGAATTTTTTGGTGATGAAGTGGATAGTATTAGAACCTTTGATGTAGAAACACAGCTATCTACAGAACGTATTAAAAAGGTAAGTATTATTCCTAATGTAGCTAATAAACTTATTGCAGAACAACGTGAGAGTTTCCTAAAATATATATCTAATAAAACGGTTGTATTTTCTAAAAATGCATCTTTAACCTTTTCGAGAATAAACGAATTCTACATAAAAGCTGAAGAAGCTTTTAAAAACTTAACATCAGACGTAAAACATGCATCTCCAAGTGAGCTCTTTTGTAATTCAGAATTACTAAAACGTCAGTTTTTAGAGTACACTTTAGTTGAGTTTGGAACTTCTGCATTGCTTAGCAACCAAGTTATAGAATTCAATACAAAACCTCAACCTTCTTTTAATAAGCAATTTAATTTACTGATTGAGAACTTAAATGAAAACTTTAGTGACGGTATTATCAATTATATTGCTTGTGTTAGCGAGCAACAAGCTAAACGTTTTCATGATATTTTTGAAGATGTTGAGCAAGAGGTACATTATAAAACCATCGTGCTTTCGCTCTATCAAGGTTTTATTGACATTGAGCATAAAATAGCTGTATATACAGATCATCAAATCTTTGATCGCTATCATAAATTTCATCTTAAGAATGGTTATGCCAAAAAGCAAGCCATCACCCTAAAAGAATTGACTAACCTAGAGGTTGGAGATTACGTTACACATATAGATCATGGAATTGGTCGATTTGGAGGGCTTCAAAAAATAGATGTTGAAGGCAAAAAACAAGAGGCTATAAAATTGGTTTATGGTGAGCGTGATGTACTTTACTTAAGTATTCACTCACTTCATAAAATCACTAAGTTTAATGGTAAAGATGGTAAGCCACCTAAGATTTATAAATTAGGTAGTAAAGCATGGAAAACTTTAAAGCAAAAAACAAAATCTCGTGTTAAGGAAATTGCTTTTAATCTCATAAAATTATATGCAAAACGCAAGCTAAAAAAAGGATTTCAATACGCTCCTGATAGCTATATGCAACACGAGCTAGAAGCTTCTTTTGTATATGAAGATACACCAGATCAAATTACCTCAACTGCAGATATAAAAGCTGATATGGAAAGTGAGCGTCCTATGGATCGTTTGGTCTGTGGAGATGTTGGTTTTGGTAAAACTGAAGTCGCTATAAGAGCTGCTTTTAAGGCTGTTGATAATGGCAAACAAGTTGCTGTTTTAGTACCAACCACTATATTAGCTTACCAACATTCTCGCACGTTTAAAGAACGATTAAAGGATTTTCCTGTAACTGTAGATTACGTTAACCGCTTTAGAACTGCTAAAGAAAAACGAGAAACTTTAGAAGGTTTAGAAAAAGGGCGTGTAGATATTATTATTGGTACGCACCAACTCGCTAATAAAAATGTGAAATTTAAAGATCTAGGATTGCTTATCGTAGATGAAGAGCAAAAGTTTGGAGTTGCTGTAAAAGAAAAACTAAAGACCATAAAAGAGAATGTAGATGTATTGACATTAACCGCTACTCCAATACCAAGAACACTTCAGTTTAGTTTAATGGCCGCAAGAGATTTGTCTGTGATTACAACTGCTCCACCTAATCGTTACCCTATCGAAAGCCATGTCATTCGTTTTGCTGAAGAAACTATTCGTGATGCCGTGAGTTATGAAATTCAACGTGGTGGACAAGTCTTTTTTATTCATAACCGTATTGAAAATATTAAGGAAGTTGCAGGTATGATTCAACGTTTGGTACCAGATGCTAAAATAGGCATTGGTCATGGGCAACTCGATGGTAAAAAACTAGAACATTTAATGCTTTCATTTATGAATGGCGAATTTGATGTTTTAGTCAGTACTACTATTGTTGAAAGCGGCTTGGATGTACCAAATGCCAACACTATTTTTATTAATAATGCTAATAATTTTGGTCTGAGTGATTTACACCAAATGCGTGGACGTGTGGGTCGTAGTAATAAGAAAGCATTCTGTTATTTTATTACTCCAGAGTATTCTGCAATGACTACTGATGCAAGAAAGCGTATCACAGCCTTAGAACAATTCACAGAACTAGGAAGTGGCTTTAATATTGCCATGAAAGATTTAGAAATCAGAGGAGCTGGTGATTTGCTTGGTGGAGAACAAAGTGGATTTATTAATGATATTGGCTTTGATACGTATCAGAAAATACTAAACGAAGCTATTGAAGAACTTAAAGAATCTGAGTTTGCCGATTTATATAAAGACGATGGTAAACCTAAGCAATATGTAAAGGATATTACAATTGATACTGATTTTGAATTGCTTTTTCCAGATGATTATGTCAATAATATTACAGAACGTTTAAATCTCTACACCAAACTTAATGCCATTAAAGATGAGGATGCGCTGGCTATATTTGAAACTGAAATCATTGACCGTTTTGGTGAACTACCGACTCAAGTTTCAGATTTGTTAGATAGTGTAAGATTAAAATGGATTGCCACTAAAATTGGGATTGAAAAACTCATTATGAAACAAAATAAGTTGATTTGTTATTTTATTCAAGATCAACAAAGTGGGTTTTATCAAAGTGAAGGATTTACAAAAGTGTTACAATTTGTACAAACTAATGCTGTGAAATGTAAAATGAAAGAGAAAAAAACCCGAAATGGTTTGCGCTTACTCATTACTTTTGAAAATATAAAATCTACCAAACAGGCACTTGCTGCTTTATCAGATATTTAGATGAGTGAAAACAGTCATATAAAGCATGTGTTTTGGCTTACACTAGCTACTGTTTTTATTAGTACATCTGGTGCTCTAGGAAAATATATCGCAATGTCTCCACCTGTAATTGTCTGGTGGAGATCCGTATTTGCTGCTGTATTTCTCTTACTTTTTTGTTGGTATAAAGGCATTCACCTTAAAATAAACTCCAGAAAAGACTTATGGACATTTATTCTCAGTGCACTTTTTATGGGAGCGCATTGGATTACTTATTTCTATGCATTAAAACTTTCTAATGTTGCTATTGGTATGTTATCATTATTTACATTTCCAGTATTTACAGCCATTTTAGAACCCTTTTTTACTAAGGTTAAGTTTGACCCTATGCATATTGTTCTTGGACTAATAGTACTTTTAGGTATTTACATTTTAGCACCAGAGTTTGATTTAGAAAGCAGCCAACTTCAAGGTATTTTGTTAGGCTTATTATCTGCACTTTGCTATGCGCTAAGAACATTGTTATTGAAAAAACATGTGTTTAATTACGACCCAACTGTGCTTATGTTTTATCAAGTAGCTGTATTGTCTTTTGTGCTTATTCCATTTTTATTTTTCATGGAAATCTCAAATATAAAAACTCAATATCCTTATGTTATTTTATTAGCATTATTAACAACAGCTATTGGTCATACGATGTTTGTAAATAGCTTAAAGTATTTTAAAGTAAGTACAGCAAGTATTATTGGAAGTGCACAACCTGTTTTTGGGATTATAATTGCCTTCTTTTTCTTGAAAGAAATACCAACAATACATACATTTGTTGGAGGCGCTTTAATTTTAGCTACTGTGGTTATAGAAAGTATTCGATCTAAAACCAAATAATGGCTTAATTATTGCCGTTAATAAAAAGACAAAACTCACACAAATGAAAAAACTATTTTTTATAATACTCATGCTCCCAATACTAGGATTTTCACAATCTGTAAAAGGAAACTTCTCGCCAGCAGAAGCGTTTTCGTATGCTTTTTTATATGAAGCTACTCCAGAAGGTGCTAACTATGTTAATCGAGGAAAATTAGATAGTGATGGTAATTTTGAAATTCCTTTAGACTCTACTGTAGTTCCTGGTATCTATAAGATTGTTTATGCGACACCTCCAGAAGAGAATAATTTTGATTTTATATACGATGGTAAAGAAACTGTTGCATTTAATTTTAGTTATGACAAAGGTGTTGAGTTTACTACATCTGAAGAAAATAAACTTTGGGCGTCTTACTTAAAAAGTATGGAAGCCGTTAATATCACCATAAGTACTTACTATTCTAAAGAAAACACAGATAAAAAAGGGTTTAACTCTATTTTTAAGGTTGTTAAAGACACACAATTAGCTTACGAAGAATCTGCAAACGGCAAATTAGTATCTGCTTTTATTACTGCTAATAGACCCTATATTCCTGCTCAATACGAAGATTTAAGCACCTATTCTAAGAACTTAAAACATCAGTATCTTAATTCTATTGATTTTAGTAACTACTTATTACAGAGTTCTACATTCTTAGTAGATCGTGTAACGTCTTATGTATTTAATATTGTACAAAACCCAGATGATGCTACTTACAAAACACACATTGATGATGTCGCTACTGCAATTACCAATGATAACTTAATCATAAAAACGAGTCTTTTAGAAATACTATGGCAACGTTTTGTGACTTTAGAAAATCATGTTATAGCCAATTATATTACAGAAAAGTACTTATTAGATTTAGCTAACATATCTGAAAATAAAGTTTTAGCAGAGACAATTTCATCTTATAAAAATACATCTATTGGTACCAAAGCACCAAATTTTGAAATTACTTCTAACGGACAAAAAACAAGTTTACATCAGTTAGAAGGTTCAGAAAACTATCTTCTAATCTTTTGGAGTAGTGGTTGTGGCCATTGTTTAAATGAACTACCTAAAGTAAAAGAATTAATAGCCAACAAGCCTAATCTAAAAGTAGTCGCTTTTGGTTTAGAAGATGATACTAAAGATTGGACAGAGGAAATAAAAAAATACCCTAACTTTATTCATAATGTAGGTTTAGGAAAATGGGATAACCCCATTGTAAAAACCTATGGCATTGCTGCTACGCCAACATACTTTCTTTTAAGTTCTTCTAAAATTATTATGGCTAAGCCATATGATTATGAGGCTTTGGAGGTTGTTTTGAAAAACTTGTAAAACATACATTTTTCATATAAAAAACCCAGCAAAATTTATTTTGCTGGGTTTTTTAGCTTCATAAAGTTTTTTATTGCTCCAAATGCGGAATTCGTAATACTTGCCCAGGATAAATCTTATCGGGATCTGTAAGCATAGGTTTATTGGCTTCAAAAATTTCAGGATATCTCATTGCATTTCCGTAGTAATGCTTTGCAATTTTACCTAAAGTGTCACCACGCTCTACAGTATGAAATTGTGCTTCTGGCTCAACATGCTCTACTGTCATTTGGTCATCAACAGTGGCGATACCTGCTGTGTTTCCTACTATTAAAACTACTTTTTCTTTTGTAGCTTGATTGTAAGCTCTACCAGAAACTCTTGCCATTTCATCATCTACAAATACATTGAGATCTTCTACCTGTAATCCTAAATCTACTATGGTCTCTTCTAAATTACGAGCTGCGGCCTCTTCTATTCTAAGTTCTTTTGCTTCTGCAGCTGCTCTTACTTCTGCAGCCTCCTCTTCTGTTGTTTTACCTATGCCAAAAACTTTTGCTCCAGCATTTTTAATAAATGAAAATAATCCCATAATGTTGATATTTATATATGTTATGTTTAACGTGTATTTGTAAAGTTGGTGAAAATCTTTTGTATTTGCAATTCAAATGAAGTATTTAAAACCTGTAGAAGTTACTCAGAAAACCATTTTGATGTCAACTACATTTACTTGTAAAACAGCACTTAAGGCGATAAAATTTAAACAGTATAAAAAGAAAACGCTCAGTAAAACAAGTGTTTTATCTGAGCGTTTTGAAACTAAATAACCAACCAAAATTTAGCCTCTTTTATTTTCTCTAAGGTTTTCTACCTTTTTTGTTTTTTGCTTACGCTTTTTAGGCTTGTCTAATTGCTTAGTAATTTTACCTTGCGTATCAGAACTTCTGTAATAAGGGATATAACCTTGACCTGTAAATTCGTAAACCGTACCAGAATCTGCATGTAGTATTTCTATGGTACTATCATCTATAACGCTAAGTTCAAAGAATTCATTGTCAAAGAAATCATAATCTAATGTTAATGTTTTTAGGTACATATTTCCACTAACATCTCCTACACCATATACACCTGTATAATCCCAGTAAACATTTTCTGGATTGTACACATTTTCATCTTGAGAACTTCTAAAAGTAGAGTCATTCCCACCAGATAAGAACTGTAAATAGTTTTCGCTATCAAATTCATTTAAAGCTCCAAAATTGCTTGTATAGCTTTTTTCCCAAGCTTCATATTCTTGTAAGAAATAATGAATGTTATCATAGAACACCAAGTCGTAATCGAATGTTGAACGTTGGTAACCATCTAAAAAGTAAGACGTGTCGTTATAAGGGTTATATAATTCAATAGTATTATTATCTACTTGATAGACATCGAAGCTATCAAAACCATCAATCACATGGTCAATATCTAATACCATATCGTAAGTAGAGTAGTTACCTATTTCTACTCCATAGCCTCCACCTTGACTTCCTAAGCCTACTAAATTGTTGTTAGCGTATAAACGTCCATTATTAAAACTTAAGGTAAATGCAATTTGTAAAAACTGTGTTTCTCCATAACCTTGAGTAGAGTTGATATCTACATACCACAAATCGTAAGAATTCAATAATTGATTTAAGGAAATTGTTGGGTTATCGTTTATGTTTTGTTCTTCTACATAACATGAGGTGAACAATGTTGCACTGAGTGCAAATCCTAGTAGTAATTTTAATGTCTTCATAATCTAACGTTTTTAGGGTTATTACTTAGCTAATTTCAAAACGCGTGCCAAAGTCAATAAACAGTATATACCTTAGTCCTCAAGCTGAGCCTATTTGAGTTGAATTTAATAGTATTTACCTACGCTTATACAAGCTCAGCGAGACATTTCTATTTACAAGGGAAATCACTAGAAATTCCTTATTTTTGAAATACTAATTGACAAGAATTCTATGGATAATACCACAAAATATGCTGTGTTTGGAGCCGGAAGTTGGGCAACTGCTATTGTAAAAATGCTTTGCGAAAACCTAGATGAAATTGGTTGGTATATGCGAAGTGTTTATGCTAAAGAGCATATTTTAAAAGAAAAACATAATCCTAGTTATTTGAGTTCTGTTGAGTTTCACACAGATCAGTTAAAACTAAGCAATGACATTAACGAAATAGCAGACTGGGCAGATGTGCTCATTTTTGTAATTCCTTCTGCTTTTATGCACTCTGAGTTACAAAAATTAACTTCAAATATTAGCGGTAAAATTGTTGTTTCTGCGGTAAAAGGTATTATACCAGAATCTGGCTTGTTGGTCGGTGAACATTTTCACGATATCTATAAAATTCCTTTTGAAAATATTGCAGTTATTGCTGGTCCTTGTCATGCAGAAGAGGTGGCTTTAGAGCGTTTGTCGTATTTAACCATTTCTTGTGCTGATGCCAACAAAGCGCAAGCTATAGCAAACAACTTATCTAGTAGATATATTAAAACCAAAATTAGTGATGATATTATTGGTGTTGAATACGCTGTAATGCTTAAAAACATTTATGCTATTGCTGCCGGAATTGCTCATGGTTTGGGTTATGGAGATAATTTTCAAAGTGTCTTAATGAGTAATGCTATTAGAGAAATGAAACGCTTTATAAAAAAGATGCACAAGATGAAGCGTAACATTAATAATTCTGCTTATTTAGGTGATTTATTAGTAACAGGTTATTCTGTGTTTTCTAGAAATAGAATGTTTGGTAATATGGTAGGTAAAGGATACACTGTAAAATCAGCGCAACTAGAAATGAATATGATTGCTGAAGGGTATTACGCAGCAAAAAGTGCTTATCTACTAAATGAAAAGAATATAAAAAAGACGAAACTCCCTATAATCAATGCTGTTTACTCAGTACTCTACGAAAATAAAAATCCTAAAAAAGTATTTAAGAAATTGACAGATAAGTTAGACTAGCTTTTGGCTATTTGTCTTTAGCTTTTAGCAAAAAGCCAAGAGCTAAAAGCGAATTATTTCACCAAAACCCCCTTCAACTGCATTAAAGGAACAGTCTGCAAAGCTTTTTCATTTATTGTGTTTTTTCTAAAAAGATATATTTTATCAAACATCTGATTACCTTCAAAAAAAGTAATCTTAAATGAGTTATTAAGCTCTAAAACACGTTCTTGTAGGTATTCAATCTTAGCATAACTTCTTGCTGGTAAAAGCGTTAAAGTATGTCGCATTGGAGGTGTCATTTTTTTATCATTATAACCTTGAGAAACAATAAGAACAGTTTCTAAATCTACATCACTATTATTTATAATGTAAGCGTTCCAATCTTGGGTTTTATATTCTGGATGCTCCTCTTGTACTACTGCAACGTGGACATCTTTTACTTCAGGAATTTTAATGTCTTTTTTCATTGTTACAAAACTAAAACATTAAGTTAAGATTTTGATAGTCTCATTAAAAAAGTCGAACTTCGTTAGGCATATTTTATGAGAGTTTCACTACTAATATTTCTTTTTATGTCGCAATTAATAATTGGGCAAAATATTAGTGGCACTATTTTAGATTCCATATCAAAACAACCTCTAGAAAATGTTACTGTATATCTTCAAAAAAATAAGACAGGTACTGTTTCTGATGCTTCAGGGAAATTTAAACTTTCATTAAATTCTAGAGTTAGTAAAACAGATAGCGTTCAGTTTTCGTGTATTGGTTATCATTCTATAAAAATGACAATTACTGAATTAAGAAAAAGGGAAAACACCATCCTACTATCAAAAAAATTAGAAACGCTTAATGAAGTCGTTGTGAATTCACCCGAAAAATTAAATCCTAAAATAAAATTCAAGAAATTATCTTCTTTGAAATCGGGAGTTTTTGCATTTGGCTCGCAAGTTATAGGTAACAATATCTATGTTATCTCAGGAAATTCATCTTACATTGAAGACTCTGGTAAAAAAGCACTTGCTGTTATAAGTGAAATGCCAAGGGCAACACTTTCAGATTTAATAAAAGAGCTATTTAAAGATTTTAATTACGAAGGTTATAGTGATAAACTCCAGATTTATGATATTCTAAACAATAAATGGTCAACCTCTAAAACAAAGTTTAGAAAGCGCGCCTATCATAATCTTAATTGCTATGGAAATTCGTTATACAGCATCGGTGGTAAACGATTATCAAGTACTGGTAAATATGAATATTTAGATGATAAAATTGAAGTTTACGATATGGGTTTAGAGCAAATTACAATAGATCATACCAATCCGCATCAGGCTATAAACTTTGCTTCAATTACTTATGAAGACAATATTATTGTCATGGGAGGCTCTACCAAAAAAAAGAAGAATGGTAAAAAAGTATATACTGATGTAGCACATATTTATAATATAACCTCCGGAAAATGGTTTAAACTCCCTAGAATGACTACTGCTAAAGAAACTCAAGGAATAATTATAGATGATAAAATTTATCTTGTTGGTGGATTTAATGGTTCTAAACTAAATACTATTGAATCTTACGATATAAAAACTGCAACATGGAAAAATGAAGGTCAATTGTTTTATGAAATGGAAAATCCTGCATTGACTTCTCATAAACATATCATCTATATTTTTAATGATGATAAGCTTTCTATTTATAATACTCATACTAAAGCCCTAGTACAATACGATATCAACTTAAAGCTAGAAGGTGCTCAAATGCATTATTATCAAAATAAACTTTATGTTATAGGGGGCTCAGTTTCTAACAGTCATACTACAGCACGTTCAAGTCATCTTTATGTTATAGATATTGATGAATTTTCTAAGACAACTCCTATAAATTATAAAACAATCAATTAATCTATACAGTTATGAAATTCAAATTTCTTTGCATAATTCTCTTATTCTGTTGTATAAGTTTTAGTCAAAACAGTGAAAATATTACTACTATAGAAACTGTTGAAATTCTCAACAATAATAAAAAAGAAGCTATTTTTTATTTTAAAAACAACTGGAAAGTTCTCAGAGAAAAAGCCGTTGAAAAAGGGTATGTTTTTTCGTTTCAACTTATGGAAACAACATTTAATGAAGAAACGCCTTTTCATTTACTATTGGTTACAACCTATTCTAATAAAGAGCAATACGAAAACAGAGAGGCTCATTTCTCTGAACTGATTAAAGCAAGTGGTGGACTAAAACTTTTAAATGATAAGAAGCCAGCTGAGTTTAGAAAATCAGTCTTTAGTGTTGAAGGTGCTAAACACTTGAAGTGATTACTATAGAGCAGACTTAAACTGTTCTAAGAAACGCACATCATTTTCACTCAACAAACGGATATCACTAATTTGGTTGAGTAGCATAGCAATACGATCGATTCCCATACCAAAAGCAAAACCAGAGTATTCTTTAGAGTCAATACCACAGTTTTCTAAAACGTTAGGATCTACCATTCCGCAACCCATAATTTCTAACCAACCTGTACCTTTGGTGATTTTGTAATCCGTTTCTGTCTCCAATCCCCAATATACATCTACCTCGGCACTTGGCTCTGTAAACGGAAAGTACGATGGACGTAGTCTAATCTTAGACTTGCCAAACATTTCAGTTGTAAAATATTGAAGTGTTTGCTTTAAATCCGCAAAACTCACATCCTTATCTATATATAAACCTTCTACTTGGTGAAAGAAGCAATGCGATCGTGCAGAAATCGCTTCATTTCTATACACACGGCCTGGCGAAATTGTACGAATTGGTGGTTTGTTATTTTCCATATAACGTACTTGCACAGAACTTGTGTGTGTACGTAATAGTATATCTGGATTAGTTTGAATAAAAAACGTATCCTGCATATCTCTTGCCGGGTGATATTCTGGTAAATTCAATGCCGTGAAATTGTGCCAATCGTCTTCTATTTCTGGACCTTCACTTACATTAAATCCTATGCGAGAAAAAATATCTATAATTTGATTTTTTACAATAGAAATAGGATGACGTGCGCCTAAAGCAATTGGCTCACCTGGGCGTGATAAATCTCCGTAAACTCCTTTATCGTCTTCTTTACTTTCAAGCTCTTCTTTTAATGCAATAACTTTATCCTCAGCTGTTTTCTTTAACTGATTAATGGTTTGCCCAAACTCTTTCTTTTGCTCGTTAGCTACATTTTTAAACTCAGCAAAATATTGTTTTAGCAAGCCCTTAGAGCCTAAGTATTTTATACGAAATGCTTCTACCTCTTCCTTAGATTGGGTTGAAAATGCTTCGGCTTCTTCTATGAGTTCTTTTATCTTATCTATCATGATATCCTTTATTCAGTCTGCAAATCTAGGTTTTTTTTATGAGTTATGGTAGCTGAGCTATGTCGAAGCTAATCGATATAATCTGTTTCTACAAAATAGTTCACAATGGCTTCTTTCATTAACACACTTTGCTCACCTGCCTTAAGATGAGGTAGTTGCGCTTTAACTTTATAATGTGGCCAACCGTCATCATCAACAAAATCGAATTCATAAAAACCATAAGGCTCTAATACTTTACAAATAGCAATGTGCATAAGGTCTAATTTATGATCTTTTTTATACTCTCTATGCAACTGTCCAAGCTCCTGAACACCAATTAAATATATTATAGAATCGAGATCTAACTTATCGCCATCTGCAAATTGGGCAGAGAGTTTTTCTACCACCAAATCCCATCGTTCTTTTAATTGTTCGTCTCTTGCCATAATTTATCTACCTCTAACTACGTTATAGAATTGGCAAAGTTAATGTACTTTTGCCTAAACCGCTAGTATTATGAGTATCATTGATATTGTTTTAGGAGCCTTATTATTATTTGGGCTTATTAGAGGCGCTATGAAAGGCCTTTTTGTAGAAGTTGCCTCGTTAGTTGCACTTGTTTTGGGAGTTTATGGAGCTATCCATTTTAGTGGCTTTGCTGCTGATTTATTAGAATCTAAAGTAGAATGGAATGAAAAAACCATCAATATTGTAGCTTTTGCTATCACCTTTGTACTTATCGTTTTAGCCATTAGTTTAGCAGGAAAGGCATTAACTAAATTAGCAGACTTTGCTGCTCTAGGTATCATAAATAAGCTAGCAGGTGGTATTTTTGGAGCACTTAAAATAGGTTTAATACTAAGTGTACTACTTATTGTATTTAATAAATTAAATAATACCCTTCCATTTATGGAAAAAGAAGATTTGGAAGAAAGTGTGCTTTATGAGCCTGTGAAATCCTTAGCTCCTATGATTTTTCCTAATCTTATTAAGAGTGAAGCAGAAGAAGAAACTACTGATGAAGAAGCATAAAAAAAGCCACTCTTTTAGAATGGCTTAATAATTAATCTATTTTGAGATTCTTCGCTTTCGCTCTGAATGACAATTACAGTTTATAACATTTCCACTCTTCCTGTATGTAAGCTATATACACCACCAACAATAGCAATTTCGCCATTGTCTTCCATTTCTTTTAGGATCTGGCTTTTCTCACGAATACGATCTATGGTAAGCTTTACATTATTAGCAACAGTTTTAGCAACGAATTCTTTGTTAGAAGAATTTGCTTCACCATCAACCTCATCAGCTGATTGTCTTACAGCTGGCATAATGTTATCCAACATGGCTGTAATATTTCCTAATTCAACTCCATCGCAAGCTGCTTTTACAGCACCACAACTTTCGTGACCTAATACAAGTACAAGCTTACTTCCTGCTGCTTTACAAGAATATTCTAAACTTCCCAGAATGTCTACATTCTCAAAATTACCAGCAACTCTTGCTACAAATATATCTCCGATAGCTTGGTCTAAAACCGTTTCTACAGGTACACGAGAATCTATACAAGACAATACTACTGCCTTAGGAAATTGCCCACCTGTTGTTTGATTAACTAATGCCGAGTTATCTGTCGCTTGAGAATTTCCATTTACAAAACGGTTATTCCCTTCTAATAAATCTTGTAAGACCCCATTTGGAGTTAATGCACTTTGTACGTCTTTTGTTATTGCTATATTTTTCATGTGTTTGTTTTTTTTATTTTTAATATTTGTCTTCTACATTTTGTTTTACCCAATTCATACAATCATCAAAAGATTCGAAAATATGTGATTCAGGAATAAAATCTGGAATGATATCAATACGTTCCATCATATATCTTGGCTGTTTTAATAAGCCTACGAATAAAGCTTCGACATCCTTCGTTTTAAGGTCTTGTAACATATCTTCTAAGGCATACAGACCCGATTGATCCATATATTGCATACGATCTAATCTTAAAATTACAGTTGATGCTGTATCTGGAATTTGTTGTGTCAAAGCCTGAAAGTCACTAGTAGAACCAAAGAACAAAGGTCCTTTTATATGCTTAACAAAAACTTCTTCTTTTAGAGTTTTCGGAAAATCCTTTTCATCAGCCCAAGCCTCTTCATCTAGTGATTTCACATCCGAACGCTCTGCGGTAAGGTCTCCGATTTTTTTCATAAACATTAAAGACGCTATCACTAAACCTATGCCCACAGCATAAACTAAATCCCAAAAAGAAGAAAGGATTAATACAACTAGCATAATTAATACTTCCGAACTTAACTTTAAAGGTCCAATTTTAATATCTTTTGGTAAACTCGGAATTGCTTTTAATCCTTTGTAATCCATAACTCCAATTCCCACAGTAATTAAAATCCCTGCTAAAACAGCAGCTGGAATTTGAGACGCTAAATTTGGTAATCCAGGAATCATTAAAATACTAAATAGTAATATTCCTGCTAACATACCAGATAATTTGGTTTTACCACCCGAATTAATATTTACAACTGTACGAATAGTTGCTCCTGCTCCAGGAATACCACCAAATAATGCTGCAATACTATTACCAATACCTTGGCCAACTAACTCTTTATTAGGCTTGTGTTTAGTTTTAGTCATATTGTCAGCTACAATACTTGTTAATAAAGAATCTATTGCACCTAAAAGTGATAGCGCTAAGGCTGTAAAAATATAAGGCGTTATTGAACTTAAATTAAAACTTGTAATAATTTCTAGATTAGGAACAGGCAACCCCTCTGGAATTTCAGGTATAGGTTTGTAATTTAAGTTTCCTAAAATAGCAATAGCAGACATAACAACTAGTGCAACTAAAGTACTTGGAATCTTAGTTGTAATACGCTTAAATCCGTAAATAATAAAAATCGTTCCTAGAGCTAGCAATACTTCGAGCCAATTGATATTTTTTATTGCTCTTGGTAATACTTTAAATGCTCCTAATACACCTGATGCATTTTTAGCAGCTAGAGTTTGTGACTCTTTAAGAATATCTGCTTGAGTAATTTTCTCAGCTCTAGAGATAGTTTCCTTAAAATCTTCAAGCACTAAGATATCTTCAGCAGCTTCTTCTTTTAATATATTTTCTAAAATAACCTCTTCTGCCTGTGGTTTAAACTCATTGACATAATCCATATCCTCTTTAGGGTAATATCCAAGAGATGGTAGTATTTGCGTTACTAATATAATAACACCAATGGCTGTCATAAAACCAGAGACAACAGGATAAGGAATATATCGTATATACTTACCTAATCCTATGGCTCCAAGACCTATTTGCATTAAACCAGCTAATAAAAACACAGTTAAAATTGCTGGCAATGCTTTTTCCACATCACCATCATTGGTTGCAATTATACCGGCGATAATAACCATACTTACAGCAGTCATAGGTGCTGTAGGACCTGAAATTTGTGTATTAGTACCACCAAACAATGCCGCAAAAAAACTGATGAAAATAGCACCATAAAGTCCTGCACTTGGCCCTAAACCAGAAGATACACCAAAAGCTAATGCCAAGGGTAATGCTACAATTCCTGCTGTGATACCTCCAAAGGCATCTCCTTTAAAATTTGAAAAAAAGTTCTTCATAGTTTAGTTTTTTGGTTTGTTTAAATTTAAAAAAATATTAGTTAAGCTTCAACAATATTAAAAATTTACAAAAGCTATAAGATTAATTTGGTCTCGTCCTGAAGTTTCAAAAAACTGGTTCATATAACCAAGTTCCATCCTAAGACTTTTTGAAAACTTATAACCTAATCCCCCATAAACTCTATTTCTATCAAATACAGATGATTTTGTATTTAAAAAAATCTCATTATATATGGATAGGTAAAGCGGATTTTTAGCGTCCTGCTTGTATTGTAATGGAATATTAACACCTAAAAAATAGCGTAAACGCAGTTTAAAATCATCCTCTACAAAACGTTGTTCAAATCGGTAACGATGACTTAAGCCAACTTTACCTATCTTCTGTTTAGTTATAAGTTGCTGAAAAATACGATGCTCATTAATAGACACTTTATCATCAGTATCTCCTATATAGTTTTCTGACAAAATATAACCATATCCTAATAAAAGATTGCTGTTATCCGTAAGATTATAACCCAATCCTGTACGTAGTAATAACTGCTCTAAATCACCAGCAGCATTATAGTTTCTATATTGTACTTCGTTATGGATATTCCATTTATTATTAAGTTTTTTGTTTCCTATATAGATAAGCCAATTACCCAGGTTACTGTCTTGAGCATTTATGGTTTTTGGGCATAAAAAACCAAAAATAATTGCTAATAGAATGGCTGTTTTAAAAGATCTCATAATTATGCTGTTTTTGGTCTTAGTTTAAAGAATTCTATAAAACTGTCTGGATTTTCAATTATACCTCTTTCTGAAATTAACTTAATATCAATATTCCGTTCTCTAGCTTTAAATGCAAAATCATCCAAAATCTCTATTATATCATTATCTAAAAATCGTGTTTTAGTAACATCGAGTTCTAAATAAGAGTTAACCGGTAAAGCATCTAATTCCTTAAGAATTGCCCCTTTATTAAAAAAGGTTACTTCTTCTGCTAAAGTCATTTTCATTTTCTCAACACCATTACTCTTATCTTCTTTGTGCAAGAAGTGTGAGTTTTGAAAACTTTTGATTAAAATCACAACAATACCTACTGCTAGTCCTAAACCAATTCCCCATAATAAATCAATAAAAACAATACCTAAAACTGTAACAAAAAATGGGATTGATTGTTTCCAACCTAAATCATACATTTTTTTAAACAAGCCCGGTTTTGCTAGTTTGTATCCTACTATTAAAAGTATAGCTGCCAAAACTGAAAGTGGAATCATGTTTAATAACCTTGGGATTAATATCACAGAAATCAATAATAAAAACCCATGAATAATTGCCGACATTTTACTTAATCCACCGGATTGTATGTTAGCAGAACTTCTTACAATAACTTGAGTAATTGGTAATCCTCCTATTAAACCAGATAAAACATTACCAGTCCCTTGAGCTAACAACTCTCTATTAGTTGGTGTTACGTTTTTATGCGGATCTAATTTATCAGTAGCTTCAACACATAAAAGTGTTTCTAAACTTGCTACTAATGCAATTGTAAAGGCTACAATCCAAACCTCAGGATTAGTTATAGACGAAAAATTTGGAAAACTAAATTGTCCAAAAAATGAATCAACACTATCAGGAATCGGTACACTTACTAGATGTGAAGATTCTATTGCTAACGTTGAATTTCCTTGAGTTGCAACAAAAAATATAATTCCCAAAACTACAGCAACTAAAGGTCCTTGAATAATTTGGAAAATTTTGCCTTTTTTAGATAAAATTTTATCCCAAAGTAATAAGATAGTTAATCCAATAATTCCTACAACTGTTGAACCTACTTGAATGTGATCAAAAATATTTAATAATTGAGTCGTAGTATTTTCTCCATTTACATTAAATAGGGTAAACCCTTTATCATAACCAAAAAAGTGAGGTATTTGCTTTAGAATAATAATAATTCCAATACCTGTTAGCATGCCTTTAATGACAGATGACGGAAAGTAATAACCAATAATCCCGAATTTTAATATCCCAAATATTAACTGGATAATTCCCCCTAAAACTACAGCTACTAGGAAATTTTCATAATTACCTAAAGATATAATAGCAGCTAGTACGATTGCTGCTAAACCTGCAGCTGGTCCACTAACACCAATTTTAGAGCCACTTAAAGACCCTACAACAACCCCACCAACAATACCTGCAATTAATCCTGAAAAGAGTGGTGCTCCACTAGCTAGTGCTATACCTAAACATAATGGTAGGGCAACAAAGAATACGACAATACTCGCTGGTATGTCATTTTTTAAAGTTTTAAACATATTTGTAATTTCATCTATACTATAGAATTGATTCTACAGCAAATTTTCAATAATTTTTTCGGCAAAGATTGCCTAGTTTCAAAAATTATGAATTGAAATCGGGAGGTGGTGATATTAAATTAAGATGTGGTTTAGGATAAGTCTTAAACGTATATCCTAGAATAGGATCGCTTGTTTTAATAACAAAATGATTTTCAGAAAGTTCTAAGTTGTTTTCGAAAAGAAGTTTTACATTTTCACTTTCTTCCTCTTCTTCACCAATACCAAAGAAACAAGAAATATCTACTGAGTCATCCAAAGAAGTAATGATTGTAGGAGCTGATATTATCGCCATAAATAATATGGTAAAAAAAATAGCTGCTCTATATTTTGTGCCTTTTTGCATAAGCGCCAAATATAACATTAAGAAATCAACAAACTGTTAAATAATTTCTAAAAAAGTTTCAACAATTTAATATCTTTTGATGGCACCCAACCTGTAGAATTATCTGATAATTGAATCTTTTTCCAATCTTCATAAGTCTCTAAAACTTGTACTTTAGTACCTTCATGAAGTCTAAACACTTCTTCACTTTGTTGATTAGCTTCGGATTTAACTCTACTTTCTTGAGCAAAAACAATAGCAGGATTATCTTTCTTATCTAAACCTTCTTTTTGAAATGCCATAACAACCGAAAAACAAGCGATTAGTAGACTTAAAATACTGGTTACAAATGCAATTCGTTTTTTAGTCGTTGCATAAGAGAAATGGTACATCAAAAACAACAAAACAAATAATAAAACAGTGCCTACAGCAATCTTTGCCCAAGTATCTGTATTAAATGTATTTACTATATTCTTTAATATTCGAGAGAAACCAACTTCTGGCACTTTGTCAATTGCGTCTATTGTCATGTTTTGAGCAAAAGCCAAATTGTCTTGTATATCTTTATCAGTTGGATTGAGTTGAAGTGCTTTTTCATAATAATAAATGCTTGGTGCAATATTATTGAGCTTGTAATTAGCATTACCTAGATTAAAATACAACTCGGCAGAATGAGTGTCTAAACCTAGTATCTCTTCATATTTATCGATAGCCTCTGCATATTTACCTTCATTGTACAAACTATTAGCTTCCTCAAAAACTGTATCATTTTGAGAAAAACCAAAAACACTAAAACAATATAAAAATAAGATGGTTATTCCTCTCATATTATCTCATTTGCTTATCAATTAATGAAATCGTTTTTGCTGCCTTATCATAATCATTCTGCATAGTCACTTGTGTAATTGGTGTATAACGCGCCAATTCACAATTTTCTAATATTGAAATAAAATCTGAAACTACATTGCTTTCAATTTGTCTTTCAACAAGAAGCTTTTCAATTTTTTCTTTATTAAAATCGCTAGTTTCAATATTCAATTTTGCTTTTAAGTAATTATGAAGTGCTCTCTCTAAGGCTTCATAAAATGCTTCTTTTTGGCCTAAAGCTTTTTTAGCAGATCCAAGATATTTCTTTGCTAATCGATTTGCTTTTCTTATTCGATTTCCTGTGATATCAGCATCGCGTTCATCCTTTTTTCTTCTAACAACAATTGCCAGCGGAATAGCTAAAAAAGGAATCAATAACAAGGACCAAAATCCAGTAGACTTAAAGAATGGTCGACTTGTACTATTAATCCAATTTGATGATGTTTTTATAAATGCAAATGTATTTGTATTTGGCACTACAGATTGCTTGGTATCTGACGCTGTATTATTTCCTGTTACTGCAGCAGTTGGTCCTTCTATAACATCTATAATTATTTCGTCTGAAGTAATTCGTCTATAACTTTCTGTTTTTAAATCGAAATATGAAAATGAAATGGTAGGAATAGGATATTTCCCTCTATACTGCGGAACAATGGTGTAAGTATCCGAAATTCCTCCTCGCATTCCATTTAGATTGGTTCTCACATTTTCCTTATGCTCTGGCTCGTAAACTTCAAGAGAACTTGGTGTAGAAAGCTCAGGTAGCTCTAATAATTTTAAGTTCCCTTTTCCAGAAACTTGTACTTTAGCTTGAAATGATTCTGTTGCATTTAATTGCGTCTTTGTAGTTGAAACACTAAAAGTAAAATCACCGACAGCTCCTTTAAAATCTGATGGTTTTCCTTCTTCTGGCAATGGTTTTACATCAATGGTTCTACTCCCAGCTGTTATTATTTTAGGGACTTTTGTCATTAAAGCTCTTCCGAAGATATCTCTTCTATTTGTTGGTACTTCTACCATGACATCTAACACTAAAGGCTCTAATTTTAATTTGCCTGTTTTTTGAGGATAAAGTACCGTTTTACGAACCACAACATAACGATATTCTTCCCCTTTGTATTGCCCATTATGAGTAGGAAATCCTTTAACTTCGATATTCTGATTCCAAAAATCATTATACCTTGGACTATCTTTTTCTTGCCAACCACTTACTCCAGTTTCTTTTGAAACGTATAGTTTGTAAATGACAGTTATAGCTTCATTTAAGTAAGGATTCCCTTTTGAAACCTCAGCAACTAAATGAATATTATCTGAAGCTATGTCAGAGGCATCTGGTGGACCATTTGGTCTATCAACAGCTGCAGTAACATTTATAGTTATAGGAAAGGTCTTGTAGGTTTCACCATCAATCTCAATTGTGGCTTGTTTAATGGTGAATTTACCTCTTTTTTTTGGTGCTAAAAAATAGCTATAAGTTTTTGAATAGGTCTTCTTGCCATTGGCATAAGAATTCATTAAAGATGTGTTAGGACCACCTACAACATCAAAATCTTTAAAACTTGGAGGTACAAAATTGTCTCCATCTTTGTTCATTTCAAAATCTATCCTTAAACGTTCGTTGACGCCTAATTTCTTCTTACTTACTTTAGCCTCAAACTTAACCTGTGCAGAAGCTATACTTGTAGTAAGTACTAGGAACAGAATTGATATGTGTTTTGTGAATTTCATTTTTACTTTAAAAACACTTAGATACTTTGACAGCCAACTACTGTATTACCAATCTTTTTCAGTTTTTACTTTTGCTCCTTTTTGTTTTTCAGCATTAATCTTTTGCTGTACTTTTTGTTCTTGATTTTGCATTGCATCTAAAATATTTTTTATCTGCTGCGGAGACATTTGTCCTGGCTTTGGTTTAGGTTTTTGATTCTTCTTTTCTTTATCACCTTGACCATCATCTTTTTTATCGTCTTTTGGCTTTCCCTTTTCGTCTTCTTCTTTGTCTCCTTCTTTTTTATCCTTATCTCCTTCGTCCTTTTTATCTTGTTCTTTTTTGTTTTCGTCTTCTTTCTTTTGTTTCTCTTGTTTATCTTTCTCTTCTTCTTTATCCTCGTCCTTTTTATCGTCTTCTCCACCTCCATCTTTTTGCTGTTCAGCACATTCTTTAGCTAAAGCATAATTGTAGCGTGTCTCTTCGTCATTTGGATTGTTTCGTAGCGCATCTTTAAAAGCTTCAACAGCTTCCTTACACAATTCGTTTTGCATTAATATATTACCAATATTATGAAATGCTCTATGTTTTTCGTCTTTAGTTGTGGCGTTTTTAGCAGCTTCTTGACTTCTATATAAAGCTTCATCAAAACTACCTTTTCTGAAATATGAGTGTGCTAAATTATAGGCTCCAACAGTTTTATTTGGAGCTTCAGAAATGGCTTTTCTATATTCCATTTCGGCTTCAATATAATTATCGCCTTCGACCAACTCATTAGCTTTATAAACCAAGTTTGTAGCTTTCTTTTCTGCCTTTAATTGTTCTTTATTTTCTTTTTGAGAAAATCCAAAGCCCCCAATTAATAATGCAACAAGTAGTGTATAAAATTTCATCTTACTCATTTTTTAATTTAAATTCTGTTTGAAGATAAATACTTTCCCATTTACCTTCTTTATAACTTCCGACAGTGAACTTATAAGTCGTATCATTGACATATTCCCAACAATCAGTAACCGTTGTTTCTCCATATTTATAACGGTACCATATACTTTTATCTTTGACTTCTACAGTCCCTTTTGTTATACCACCAAATACATCAAATTCCCAAAACTCAATTCTGCTTTTTTCGGTGTTATACTGCCTTATACCATGGTTCCTATTACCATATTTAGTCTGTTCTTGGTTAGTGAATCCTTTAGATTTAGCTATAACAATAGAGTTATTTAAATCAAATATATAATGGGTTTCTTGTTTAAATTTACTTCCATTAGACCATTCCCCCTCTGCTGTCCAAGTTTTGTCTACAAGGTTTTTAAAACCTGCTAATTCATTACTTTGAGCTAATACCAAAAATGGTAATAAAATAATAACAAGTATATATGTTTTTAATTTAATCATTATCTCATCTAAAATTAGTAAACCCACTTATGACTTAGCGTTAAAAAAAATCTAAATCTTATAGGTTTTCATTGAATAAATTTAATTTCTTAAGCCATCCTGTTTTACGTTCTAAGAAAAATATGTCAATGAATAGTAACAAAATTCCAAATCCTAAAAACCATTGAAACTGATCTTTAAAATCTGCTATTTGTTTAGATTCAAATTCCTTTTTATCCATTTTATCTAAAACATCTTTAATAGCATCAACAACCTCATTTGTATTACTTCCATTTATGTAAATGCCATTAGTTTCTTCTGCAATTTCTTTTAACGTTGTTTCGTCTAAACGTGTTATTACAGTTTCACCTTTGTTGTCTTTCTTATAATTGAGAACAACTCCGTTTCGCTTTATTGGTATTGGACCACCTTTAACATCACCAACTCCTACTGTTAAAATCCTAATGCCTTCCTCATTAGCTTCTTCTGCAATATCAACTGCCTCGCCTCCATGATCTTCACCATCTGAAATAATAATGAGAACTCTATTGGTCTGCTCTTCATCGTCGTAATACGTTTTGGCTAATTCAATCGCTTCACTAATAGCTGTACCTTGAGAAGATAGCATATCAGTATTCATATTCTGCAAGAACATTTTTGCCGAAGCATAATCAGTTGTAATTGGTAATTGTGGAAAGGCTTTACCTGCATAAGCAATAATGCCCACACGATCACTTGCTAAACTATTGATGATTTGAGTAACTAACTGTTTTGATTTATCTAATCGGTTAGGCGCAATATCTTCTGCAAGCATACTTTTAGAGACATCTACCGCAAATACAATATCTACTCCTTGACTGCGCACAGTTTCTAACTTGGTGCCAATTTTAGGGTTGACTAATGCCAATGATAAGCATGCAAAAGCTCCACATAGTACGAATACTTTTAATACACTTTTGAATAGTGATTGATTTGGACTTAAACGTTTTAATAAGCCACTATCAGCAAACTTTTTCTGTGCAGAACGCCTCCAAATTTGAAGTAATACAAATAGCAGAATAATTACTGGAATAACCAGCAACGTCCAAAACCATATTTTTTCATCTAGCCTAAACATGTGCTAATATTCTTTTATTTGCAAATTCTTTTATCATTAATTCCATTTCTTTAGAAATAGTATCGTTTTCTACACAAGTATGTATATGTCCAAGGTATTCCATTCCTAGATATTCGGCACTTTTCTCAAAGGGCATTAAAAAACCATCGAAAACAGAAACTTCATTACTACAACTCAACACAGCCATTCTCATTTCTCTTAGTCTTCTTCCTATGTCTTTTTCACGATATAAAAAATCAGAAATTCTATCCAGAAAAACTTTTAATAAACCACTCATTGTGTACCAATATATCGGTGTAGCAAATACTATAGTTTCATATTTATCTGTTATTTCAATAAAAAGCGCTTTGAAGTCATCTTGAGCATTTTTAAATTCATAATCAAAATGTCCTATATTTTTTTTATTGAGATTAATAATATCATAACCTGTATGTTCTTGTAAAACTGAAACCATTTTATGGGTATCCCCATTGTTTCTAGAACTTGCTTGTATAATAACGCCTCTACTCATTTAAACAAAACTTCTAAATATTGTATGCCTTAATAATAATTCTAGCAATAATAATAGACCAGCCAAAAGGACTAATGATCTATATTTTTCGTCGTAATTATAATATTTCTTTTCTTCTATTTCTGTTTTTTCAAGCTTATTTATTTCATCATAAATCTGAGCTAACTTTTTATTATTGGTTGCCCTAAAATATTTTCCGCCTGTAACATCTGCTATTTCCTTTAATAAGTCTTCATCAATCTCTACTTTTTGTCTTCCATATTGAAATGAACCATTCGGGTTAATACGAACAGGGGATAATGCTGTGCCGTTAGTTCCTAAACCAATGGTATAAACCTTAATACCATATTCAACTGCCAATTCACTTGCAATTTTAGGATCTATAAATCCACCATTATTAACACCATCTGTTAAAAGGATAATAACCTTACTCTTTGCTCTACTATCCTTTAAGCGGTTTACAGAAGTTGCTAATCCCATGCCAATGGCTGTACCACCTTCTATAATTGTATTGTACTTTATATCTCTCATAGAGCGTAGTACAATAGATTTATCACTTGTAATCGGTGTTTTGGTGTAAGCTTCACCAGCATATTCTACCAAACCAATTCTATCATTAGGACGACCTTCTATAAAATCAGCAGCTACTTTCTTTAAAGCTTCAAGCCTATTAGGCAGTAAATCTTTAGCTAACATACTTGCAGACACATCAATAGACATTACAATATCAATACCACGAGTCGTTTTTGTTTTTGTTGAAACATCAACAGTTCTTGGTCTTACTAATGCTGTGATTAATAAGCCTAAAGCAATTAGACGTAAAGCGAAAAGTAAATGCCTTAGCTTAGACCATATCGAAGACGTTACTTTAAACCCTTGAATGCTAGATATTTTTAATTCAGCAGTTTGCTTATTGTGTTTAAAGACATACCAAATCACCGCTATTGGCAACAGCAATAACAGCCAGAATAATTCTTTATTTAAAAATTCTATATTATCAAACATCATTCTTCATTTTCTTCTGCTTCAACTGCTTCATCAGATTTCAGTTCTACGGAATTTATAATACGTTCTACTATTTCTTCTGCATAAGTATCATCAGCTCTCCAAACTAATATAACTTGTTGAATTATACTTTCGGTAGTAAAGCTTAAGAAAACATAATTACCTTTTTCAAAACTACCCTCTGTTAAACCAGGGAAATCAGCTGTTCCAAAAGTTTTTAAGCCTTCAGCGGCATTAGGTGTTATAAATTGCTCATTTTTTGTGATTATGTTTTTAACACCACTAGCTTCCCATGATTTTAAATTTCCTTCAATAACCGTATTTATATTTATGGCCTTTTGTTCTTCAGCATCTTCAGTTTCTGGTTTGTTTAAGTTAGTTGTACTCGTCACAATGTAAAAGCGTTCAATTAAACTACCATAACTAAATATCGCTAATTTCATTTTACTTTGAGCTTCTTCTGGTAATTCTACTTTTTCGCGTTTAAGAACCTTTGGTGTTTCTATAAAAATTGGTGGAAATCCATATGCACTTTCTACCCAATCTCCTTCAAGTAACTCTTTACTTTCATGACCAATAATGGTGTCTTTTACGTAACCAAAGCCATATTTAATTCCGAAACCAACAAAAGTAGCTATGAGTAAGAATATAGAGATGGCAACCGTTAAAATAACTTTTCGACGTTTCTTTTTACGCTCTTGTTCTTCTTTATATTGTTTATCTAAAAGTTTTTCTTCCTCTGTTGGTTCTGGTAGACTTTCCTTTACATGATCTATTTCTTTGTCTATGGTTACTTTGTCCATTTCAGCCAAAGCTGTATCTGGAGCAGACTTTGCAAACTTCACTAAATCTGCACGTTTTAAAATAGATTCAAGGTTTTTTATGGTATCTTTTGATAAATCTATTTGATTACCATCTTTTAGTAAATTAAGTCGATTTATAAGTTCGTCTGTTGTACTTTCAAGCGCATGGTCATAGACTTTTTCGTCAAGATATTTTCTGATAATAAAAGTTAACTCAGAATAGTAATCCTTAACTTCTGAACGCATCAAATATTGACTTTCATCTAGTTTCTTAAGTGCTAATTTTGCGCGGTCATAAGGTGGTAATAATGCAATTTCTTCTTCCTCAGTTAAGGGTTTTTGTCTCCAAATAAACCAGTACAATAAAAATGCAATTAATGCTATTGCAGCTAAAATACCTAGCAACCATTTCCACCAATTACTTCCGCTTTTTTCAACTTCTATAATTGGTTTAATATCATAAAGCTTTTGCTTTGTGGTATCAACTTCAATAGTATTAACATCTACTCTTAAAGAGTCCGTGAAGAATGGCTTTTCTCCAATAATTACTTTTTGCCTTGGAATAGTATATGACCCCGAATCAAATTGCGTGAGTTTATAAACCCTAGATAATAAAAACTTGGAATCCTTTTTAGTCGTATCAATTTTTAAAGCTTCAACATTTTCTAAAGGCATAAATGTTTGTCCTTCCGGAAATACAACTAATGTAGAAGAATCTGCTTCAACTTTAATTTTATAATTGATTTGTTCGCCAATTCTAATTTTTGTAGTGTCAACTTCAGTTTTGACTTGAGAAAAAGAGAACAAAGAACAAAGAATAAAGAATATAGACAAAGCCACTTTTCTGACTTTGCTATTATTCCAATTTGTAATTTGTAATTCGTAATTCATCATTTGTCTATCCTCTTCGTTTAAAATAACCCAACAATTTTTTTACATAGCTTTCATCTACTCGACAATCAATTGTACCAGCACCAGATTTAGTAAAGGTGTCTTTATAGTAGTTCACTTTTTCATTGTAAAACTTACCGTAATTCAATCTTACTTTTTTTGAAGCTGTATTGACCAACATAAGTTCACCAGTTTCTTCATCTTCCATTTGTACCATTCCTATATTCGGAATGTCTTTTTCACGTTTATCGTAAACTCTAATGCCTGTAATATCGTGTCTGCCTGCCGCAATTTTTAAGTTTTGTTTGTAGTCGTCAGCAATAAAATCAGATAATACAAAAACAATAGCTTTCTTCTTCATCACATTAGACAAAAACTTAAGTGCTTCAGCAATATTAGTGTTCTTACTTTTTGGTTTAAACTCTAAAAGCTCTCTAATAATTCTAAGTACGTGAGAACGTCCTTTTTTTGGTGGTATGTACAATTCAATTTCATCCGAAAATAAAATCAAGCCTATTTTATCATTATTCTGAGTTGCAGAAAATGCTAAGGTAGCTGCGATTTCTGTTACAATTTCGTCTTTAAATTGATTTTTAGTTCCGAATAGTTTACTACCAGAAACATCAGCCATTAACATCATTGTTAACTCGCGTTCTTCCTCAAAAACTTTGATATAAGGCTCGTTGTAACGAGCTGTAACGTTCCAATCTATATTCCTAACATCATCACCATACTGGTATTGACGCACTTCAGAAAAAGTCATACCACGACCTTTGAAGGTTGAGTGATATTCTCCTCCAAATATATGATCAGACAAACGACGAGTCTTAATCTCTATTTTTCGTACTTTTTTTAGAAGTTCTTTGGTATCCATTTTGTGTTTTGTCATTCCGCACTTGATGCGAAATCTATCAAATTAAATTTTTGACATATAATAATGAGATTCCTGCCTACACAGGAATGACAATACTATGGTACTTCAATTTCGTTTACAATCTTATTGATGATGTCTTCTGAGGTGACATTCTCAGCTTCCGCTTCATAAGTAATACCTATTCTATGACGTAATACATCATGAACTACAGCACGTACATCCTCAGGAATCACATAACCTCTTCGTTTAATAAAAGCATAACATTTAGCAGCTGTTGCCAGATTGATACTACCACGTGGTGAAGCTCCAAAAGAAATTAAGGCTTTTAAATCCCCTAATTTATATTTTTCAGGATAACGCGTAGCGAAGATGATATCTAAAATGTATTTTTCAATTTTTTCATCCATGTACACTTCTCTAACCGCTTCTTGTGCACTTAGAATTTGAGCAATAGACACAACAGGATTTACTTTTTCAAAAGAACCCTTTAAATTTGCTCTTACAATTTGTTGTTCGTCAGCTATTGTTGGATAATCAATTACCGTTTTTAACATAAAACGATCCACCTGGGCTTCTGGCAAAGGATAGGTTCCTTCTTGCTCGACTGGGTTTTGAGTTGCCATTACTAAGAAAGGTTTATCTAAAATAAAGGTTTCATCACCAATGGTAACTTGTTTTTCTTGCATCGCTTCTAATAAAGCTGACTGTACTTTTGCTGGTGCCCTGTTAATCTCATCTGCTAATACAAAATTGGCGAAGATTGGACCTTTTTTAATAGAAAAGTCATTGACCTTCATATTGTAAATCAAAGTACCTACTACATCTGCTGGTAAAAGATCTGGTGTAAACTGAACTCTACTAAAACTTGCATCAATAGCCTTAGACAGTGTATTAATTGCTAAAGTTTTTGCCAAACCTGGCACACCTTCTAACAAAATATGCCCTTGACCTAGTAGTCCTATAAGTAGTCGTTCTACCATATGCTTTTGCCCAACAATAACCTTATTCATTTCTAAGGTTAGCAAGTCTACAAATGCGCTTTCTTTTTCTATCTTTTCATTAATTGATTTAATATCAACTGTACTCGTTTCTTCCATTATTTTAAGGGTTTAAGAGCCAAAATTTTTTTAGTAATTTTTTCGAAGATGCAAAATGTTAAAATTATTCGTTAGTTGCTGTTAACAATTGGTTAAAAAAAGAAGAGTAACACCAAAGCATTACTCTTTTTTACATATTAATCATGGATTAGGATAATTAATATTGGATATGTCTTATTTCTGTATACAATTTTGGATTTAAAATCATCATGTTTTCATCTTCATTAAAGCGTACTGAATCATCAATATTTATATCAATAACAAAGTCATAAATATGGTTAGGAACCAATTCTATTTTCACCAAATTTGATGGTGTTGCATTTCCTAGATCTGAAATATCTAAGTTATGTAATGCGTTATTAATATCTACAAAGTTATTCTCTCCTAGTACTAATCTAATTTCATAGATGAAGGTCGGTTTCATTTCAAAATGACTTACAAGTTGTAATTCTGAACCTTCCCTTAAGTCAAAAATATTATAGGTTCCAGTATTAATAGTATTTAGGCTTACCCAAGCATCTATTGCATTTTCATCTTCCTTAACTTTTAATTGTACATCTTCAATTTCTATATAAACCTTATTAAGCTCTCCTGTTGTACTTTTTAGTTTTACAGAAATACTTGTTAATTGTGAATTTGCATTAACGTCGTCTTTTGAACAGCTTGAAAAACAAGTCAAAACTATCAGACTAAAAAAAAGTGATTTTATAGGTTGTAAATGCTTCATGATTTGGGATATGGAATAATTACATATCAATAATACTGTATTATTGATGTTTTGAGTATTTTTATACACCAATTGCAAAAAAACCCTCATAAACTGAAAAAAAAGTGACATATTCTCGACTAATTGCAGGTGCCATGACCTGGGGAAACTGGGGAAAACAACTCTCAAAAAAAGACATGGTAGCTTTAATGCACCATTGTATTTCTAATAAGATTACCACATTTGACCATGCCGACATTTATGGTAGTTACACTACCGAAGCAGATTTTGGAAAAGCTTTTACTGATTCTGGTATAAAGCGTGAAGACATTCAACTCATTTCCAAATGTGGTATTCAATATTTAAGTGATAATCGAAACAATACCGTTAAACATTATGACTACAGTAAGGAATATATAATTTGGTCTGTAGAAGAATCTTTACAACATCTTGAAACTGATTATTTAGATTTACTATTACTCCATAGACCAAGTCCTCTAATGATTGCAGAGGAGATCGCTGAAGCAATTAGCATTCTGAAAAAAGATGGCAAAATTAGAGATTTTGGTGTGTCTAATTTTACACCATCGCAAATGGATATGATTGGTTTACGCATGGATATTGACGTTAACCAAATTGAATTTTCGCTCACCCAACATTCTGCCATGCATGATGGCACCTTGGATTATATGAAGACTTGTGGCATTAAGCCTATGGCTTGGTCTCCTCTAGGAAGTGTTTTTAAAGAAGATAATGAGAAAACTAGACGTATTCACAAACAATTGGGTAAATTGATGGGTAAATATAATGCTACTGAGGATCAGCTATTATTGGCTTGGATTTTAAAACATCCTGCTGGTATTCATCCTGTAGTAGGCACAACCAATAAAGAGAGATTGAAGCAAGCATTTGAAGCCACAAAAATTGATTTAGAACTAGAGGATTGGTTTCTAATTTTGGTTGCGGCTCAAGGCCATAAGGTGCCTTGACAAATTCCTGCGAAGGCAGGAATCTCATACTATTAATTAATTTAAAAAAAGATTCCTGATTTCTCAGGTAGTAAATATGAAAAAGACAGCATTGATCACAGGCGCAACAAGTGGAATTGGTAGAGCTACCGCTCACGAGTTCGCTAAACACGGTATCAATCTAGTATTGTGTGGTCGTAGACAACAACGATTAGATAGTATTGAAAAAGCATTATCAAAAGAAACGGATGTACATACCTTAAATTTTGATGTGCGTGATAGAGAAAAAACATTTGAAGCTATTGCCTCGTTGCCATCAGCATTTAAAAATATAGACATCTTAATTAATAACGCAGGAAATGCTCATGGCTTAGATCCTATACAAACTGGTAATTTAGACGATTGGGATGCCATGATGGATATTAATGTAAAGGGCTTACTCTATGTAAGTAAAGCTATTATCCCTAGTATGACAGAACGTAAATCTGGACATATTATAAACATTGGTTCATCTGCTGGAAAAGAAGTGTACCCCAAAGGCAATGTGTATTGTGCTAGTAAACATGCTGTTTTAGCAATTACTGAAGGTATGCGCATTGATTTGAATCCATTCGGAATTAAAGTTAGTGCTATTAATCCTGGTTTGGTAGAAACTGAATTCTCAGAAGTTAGATATAAAGGTGATTCAGCTGCTGACAATGTTTATAAAGGTTATAAAGCTTTGCAAGCAGAAGATGTTGCAGAAGTTATACACTTTGCTGTCACTAGACCAGCTCATGTTAATATTGCCGATGTTTTGATGTTTTGTACTGCTCAGGCGAGTTCTACTATTGTGAAGAAATCTTTATGATTGATCCCCTAAAACCTAAATGGACTGAATTATCTTCAAAATATACCGAAGACAAAACTTTTATTGATTCATTTTGGAATGAAATTTTAAAACGGTATTCTCAAAAAAAACAGGTATTATCATAATTTAATTCATATTCAAAATATGTTAGCGTATACTGAAGATTTTAAAAACAATATTGAAGATTACGATGCTTTGATTTTTACGATATGGTATCACGATATTATTTATAAATCTACTAAAAAAGATAATGAAGAAAAAAGTGCAATTTTTGCTAAAAAACGCCTAAAAATCTTGAATTTTGATAAAAAAAGGCTTGAAAATGTTCAAAAAATGATTGTTTCAACGAAAAAGCATCAAGTTATTTTAGATAAAAACATGGATAATGCTTACCTATTAGATATGGATTTGTCTATTTTAGGAACTGATTGGAAAGTCTATAAAAATTACACTCAGCAAATTAGAAAAGAATATAAAATCTATCCAGATTTTATGTATAAACCCGGTAGAAAGAAAGTCTTAACGCATTTTCTTGAAAGAAAGACTTTGTACTTTACAGAAAATTTCAGGTCTAAATACGAAAAACAAGCTAGAGAAAATTTACAAAAGGAAATTGAACTGCTATAAATAAATAAGATTCTCGCTTTCGTGGGAAGTAAATATGATTAATAAACGCCTTCTCATAAAAAATCTACTAGCTCATAACGATGAGAACAGTTTCTATGACAAAAAGCGAAAAATTGACATTAGTTTTAAAGAAGGAAAAGCAAAATTTTTAAAACATATATGTGCGCTTTCTAACAGCAATCCCAAAAACAATTCTTATATCGTAATAGGTGTAGAGGATGAGGATAATGAAATTATTGGTGTCGATTTTTTTGATGATAGTAAAATTCAGAACCTTATTAATGCCTATCTCACTAATCCACCAATAGTACAATACGAAAATATTCCGTTCCCACATTTGCCTGATGATAAGGTTGTTGGTTTAGTAACTATTAGACCTATTGACAACATCACTTCTCTCAGAAAAAATATCTGGAAATATTATGGTGGCTCTGTATTCTTTAGAGATGGTAGTATGAGTATGCCTAAAGTTTTTGATATTGAAATTAAAGACGTCAACTCAAATATTGTTTCTGCCATTGAGAGTCATGCGCAAAATAATATTCAGTTAACGCTCGATGGTGTTTTTGATTTTATGAATAAACGTCAAGATTTTAATCCGCAGTACAAAGTCTTTAAAGAGTACTTTGTTTTATGTTGGTCTGGTGATAAAAAACAGGTAAAAGATGAAGTGTTTTTTTCTAGAGTGGATATAGAACTCATAAACGAACAGGTACGCTTGTTTTATTCAACCTTAGATGAAGTAGCTATTTCATACACAGAAGACTCCTTTAAAATTGTTGAATATGTTAGACTAGGTCTTCAAGAATCTTACAAATATTATAAGCTCGAAGAAAAAACAATTCATTTCGATAACAATGCTAATTATTCTATTGAAGCAAACTTAATTTTTGAACCTCCGCAATTTGACAAAAAAGTATTGCATCATATCCATAATGCCAATAATGCCATTTTAGAAAAGCTCGAAAAAAATATCTCATTAAATAAAAATGAAGAAGCCGACTTAAAAAATTTAGCGGCTAGTTATTTAATCTGCTATCTCAACGGATTTGATGACGCCTTACTTAAACTCGAATATTCTAAACCATATATTAAACAATACAATTCTTCACTCTATAGTTCATATAAGGAGACTCTGAGAATATTAAGAAAAGTAAAATATAGTTAGTTCGTCGGATTTAACGGATTTTTTATCCTTATTTTTTGCATCTTATCGAGACTAATACCAAAACCTTACAGATTATACATTTTTTTTGACCATTCATCAAAAAATTTAAGGACTAACCAAAATAACTCGCATCTTTGAAGTGCTATTAATCAATTATTTAAACCTTGTTTCTATCAGCCAAAAGCTTAAATTGAAACAAGGTTTTTTTATTTAATTATATAAACTCAAGTATTTTTTGCTTAGTAGGTATAATTTCTTCAGCTGAAACATCCATCCATTGCGAGAGGATTGTTGCATAGACAGATCTAAAATCTATACTGTATTTTAAATCCCCATTTTCATCTAAATCACTCAAACTTGCTAAATCATTATAGAAGCCTGCTCTCTTCAAATTTTTACCAATTACAAAAACATTATTTGCCGTACCGTGATCAGTCCCATTTGCAGCATTTTGTTTAACACGTCTTCCAAATTCTGAAAAAGTTAAAATTAAAGTATCTTCAAAAATTTCATTTCGTTTTAAATCTTTAACAAAAGCTGAAACACTTTCGGCATAGTGAGACAATAATCGACTTTGTTTATTTTCTTGATTAACATGTGTGTCAAAACCACCTAATGAAGTATAAAATACTTTGGTATCTAAACCAGAATTAATAAACTGCGCTACCGTTTTAAGCTGTCTAGCAAAATGATTTTGAGGATAATCTTCTTGTGATAACTTCACTTTTGTATTCTCATAAATATAATTTGCAGAAGACTTTGCTTCAATCATGGTTTGATAAAGATAACCTAAGTTATGCTCACTTAAATGAGTGTCATTATAATGATTAAGTACATTTTTAAAATAAGGATCTTTAGAGGTATTATACAACACTCTATAATCGTTAGTAGCAATGCCATTAAAATGCTCCCCTTTTAACGCTAAGCTTAAAGTTTCGTCTGTTTCTATAGCATTATAAGGTTTATCACCATGTGTATCTAAGTATCTTCCTAGCCAACCGCTTTGTAAATATTCATCAGAGCTACTTGCCGTTTGCCATATATCCATAGACCTAAAATGTGAACGTACAGGATTAGGATAACCAACATTATTAATGATTGAAAGTTCCCCATTATCAAACAAGGACCGCAAAGGTGCTAAACTTGGATGAAATCCTAAATCGTCATTTAATTTTATAATGTCTTTGGTAATTGCCAATCGAGGTCTGGCATTAAAATAAATATCATTATTATGTGGAATAATAGTATTCAATCCATCATTACCTCCAGCGAGTTGAATAATGACTAAACGCTTATACCCTAAACGCTCTTTAGCCACAGACTCAAATGCCTTAACAAAATTAGGTACAAAAAATAAGCTACTCGCCAATGCTGATTTTTTTATAAATTTACGTCTATCCATAACTAACACATTTGATATTCTGGTAATGACATAAGCTGAATACAATAATCTTGTTTAGATTTCTTATTCAGCGTTTCCAAGTATGCCAAAGTGCCTTTATTAATATTTCCTTGAATAATTACATCTTGAAGATTTTCTGTTTTAACCGACTTAAAGTTCGTCAAAAACTTATCCCAATCTGGTAAGGTTTTAAATGGTAATTTACCTTTGTTACGTTTAAAGAATTTCTTTTTAAAATTATCGTTAAAATCGCCATCTTCTTTTAATGAAATCATAGCATTATTAAGTAATAATGATGGTAGTTTTAATCGTACCATAATAGTATTAGCATCTATCCATGCTTTATTACCTTTCCATCCAGCAACATTTGGTGGATCTAAAAGCGTTTGCCCTAATAGCTTTTGAATTTTTAAAAAATCTTTTTCTCTTTCAAATTTTACAGGAACCGTATTTGCTATACCTACTAGAAATTCTATAGGTGATTTTATTTTTGATCCCATATTTTCTTCATCATAAAACCAGTCCGACATAAAAACAAATCGCATTAAGTTTTCAATGTTATAGTCTTTAAAAAACACATCTGACATAGACTCTATATGCTTTTTATTGGGTTGGGGATTTACAAAATAACGATAGATTTTATCTGAAATAAATAGAGCACATTGTTTACTCTCTAAAATAATGTCGATAATAGCATCACCATCAAAATTCCCTGTTATACCAAAAAATGTCTTTTGTTCATAATCGTGCTGTTTTCTTCGCAATCTAAAATTACCTTTAAAATCGTGATTATAACCTGTAAAAGCTCTTGCACATTCTTTGATATCATTTTCAGAGTATTGTCCTTCACCTAAAGTAAACAACTCCATTAATTCGCGTGCAAAATTCTCATTAGGTTTATGCTTTCTATTTTGCTTTGCGTTAAGGTAATGAAGCATTGCAGGTTCTTTAGAAATGGCTTTTACAAAAGTTCTAAAATCGCCTAATGCATTTGTTCTTAATGTATTATTATATTGTTGTACAAACAGAATATTTTTATTTCTACATACAAAATGGTTTGTCCAAAATAAGGTCATCCGCTCTCTCAACAATTCTTTTGGGTTGATTAATCGATGTATCCAAGCATAGTTATAGTCTAAAATTTTCTTTTTCCCTTTATCACTAAGCTCTTTAGTTAATTTTGGATTATTCTTAAGGTCAATTGCACTTATACCTTCTAGATAAGATAAGTCTAGACTTATTGAAGTAATGGCCTTAGAATTTTTAAAAAGCGTATCAACAACACGTTTTCTGTCATTGGTATTGGTTTTTTGTTGTTTAGGATGAGTCCCAAAACCTGCACGCCAATATAAATGTTGAAGTTCTTTTTGATTCATATAAATTAGACTAAATATCGATTTAATAGTTTAATTATTACAATAATTATTCCGAAGCTTTTATCCTTATTTACGAGATTAAAAAAACCGTTTCTATAATATAGAAACGGTTTTTAGTTTTACATATTTCAATAGCAGTTATTTTCCGCCATCAAGTTCGTCTTGCCATTTTAGCAAATCAGCCCAACGTCCTTGGTAAGCCATTTTAGCTTGCTCTGGCCATGAACCAGGGTTGTGAATTTTAAAACGATCTCCTCCACTGTCTAATACACTTTGACATTTGTCTACTGAACATTCAGATAAAGCTCTCCATGTATTAACATCATGATTATGGAATAACTCTTGAATTTTTGGTCCAATACCTTCAACAACTGTTAAGTCGTTTTCTTTTATTTTCTTTCCAAAAACCGCTTTAGCAGCATCTGCATCAAAAGCAATTGCAGCAGCTGTCGCTGCAAACGAAGACGCTACATTAGTATTCTCTGATTTTAAATCGGCTTCTAAAGATGTTCTAGAATTTTTACATGCTTCTAAGTCCGCTTCTAATCTTGCGATTCTATCACTATCATCATTTCCGCCTCCAAGAAGACGCCCTAGTAAATAACCTAATAATGCACTTATTAGACCTACAAGTAATGGGATTAATATACACCAGTTCATAATTTTATAATGTTTTAAAGTTTGTTAGTTAATTGTTATTACAGTTCTTCTGTTTTTTGCCTTACCTTCATCTGTTGCATTATCTGCAATAGGTTCCGTTTGTCCTTTTGAAGTGGCTTCTACGTTATCGCTTAAGATGCCATTTCTCACTAAGTAACCCTTGGCAAAATCTGCACGGTCTTGACCTAAAGTCATATTCGTATCAGCATCACCTGTATTATCTGTGTGACCCACAACTTGTACTTTAACTCCAAGTTTATCTACACAACGAGAGATATCGGCTATTTTTTGACGTTGTTCTGCTGTTAAGTTAATTTGTGCCTGACCAGTATTAAAATGTAATACCAATGGGTTCTTTCTAATCGCTTCACATGCAGCTTCGAGTGCTTCATCTGTGGCACCTTCTTCAAAGGTTACAATACCAAATTTTAATGGTCCAAATAATGTACTAGCATCATCAGGATTGATATCATCATTCAATTGCCCATGCGTATCTATTTGTCTCGAAGGCACACCTTGAGATATCAAATAATTTTTAACGGCATTAGCTCTTGCTAATCCTAAATTAGGATAAGCTGAATTATTAGTTTCGTCACTACGATAGTAACCCGTAATATCAATATCCTTTAAAGGATTTGCTAAAAGGTAATCTTTCAATTTTGCAACTTCTGATGTTACACCTGTAGAAATAGGTTCTAAAATTGAAAAGTTCGATGTTTTAAAATTAAAGTTGTCATTAATTTTAATGTTGAAGTCTCCATCAGCATCAGAAATGGTAAATGCATTTCGAGTGGCAGGAATAACTTCAGGTTCTGCTACAATATTGGTGTCTTCAGTTTCTGTCTCACCATTTGGAAAGCAGTGACAATTGTCACACAAATAGCAATACAATAACGTACCAATAATGATAGTAAGTAAAATACCTAAAAGGTAAGATGTCTTTTTACTCATTAGTTAGTGTTTTAAGTTATAGATTATCAAGATATTAAAAAAAATTAACATCTTTTAACACTAATTTGAAACACTTAAACTTAAAAAGTCACAATTACGTGCTTCTCACTACAATTTAGAATAGAGTTTTTCACTTCACAAAAAAAGCCGCATTAATTAATGCGGCATTCTTTTTTAATTTTATTTAAAAGGTGGTGGTGGGCAAACGGGAAATACATATTGTTTAGGAATATCTTTTATTGCCTCACCTTCATAAAAACCTAAGATGTGACCCCACCAACTTTCTAACGATTCTTTTTCAGTAAATAAATATGTATTTTCAATTTTATAATTATAATCTGACACATTTATACTTATAACTGCTGCAAAAAAGTATTCAAAACTTTTCTCATCTACCCTCCTAAGTGCAAATAAATTAAAAGCATAATAATCTGAATTGTTAGAAGGCTCAACAAAACTCCCTAAAATAATCTTATTTGAATAATCTTCAAGCGCCTCCTTAAATTCAAGTAATCTCTTATAAGTGTATGTTCCTTTTGCAGGTTTAGAATTTTTTAAATACTCTATATCACCAATCTTCAAGTTATTCGTATAACTCTTACCTAATGAATCAATCAACCTATAGTTGATTTCATTTTGAGAGAAGCTACTCAAAATGAAAGCTAACGTGCAAAGTAATGTAATTGAGGCTTTTCTAATCACAACAGATTTATTATAAATCAAATTTAATCCCTTGTGCTAAAGGCAATTCATCCGAGTAGTTTACTGTATTCGTTTGTCTTCTCATATAAACTTTCCAAGCATCAGATCCAGACTCACGTCCGCCACCTGTTTCTTTCTCACCACCAAAAGCACCACCAATCTCTGCACCAGAAGTTCCGATGTTTACGTTAGCGATTCCACAATCAGAACCTGCATATGACAAGAATTTTTCAGCTTCTTTCATTTCGTTAGTCATGATCGCTGACGATAAGCCTTGAGCTACTCCATTTTGCTTAGCAATAGCATTTTCTACCTCACCAGAATATTTCATTAAGTATAAGATTGGTGCAAAGGTTTCGTGCTGTACAATTTCAAAATCATTTTCAGCTTCAATAATCGCTGGTTTTACGTAGCAGCCAGATTCATAACCTTCACCTTCTAAAACCCCACCTTCAACTAATACGTTTCCACCTTCTGCTTTTGCTTTTTCAATGGCAGCTAAATACGTGTTTACAGCATCTTTGTCAATTAATGGACCTATATGATTTTTTTCATCTAAAGGATTTCCAATAGTTAATTGCCCATAAGCACCAACAATAGCATCTCTTACTTTATCATAAACAGATTCGTGAATAATTAATCGACGTGTACTTGTACAACGCTGTCCACAAGTTCCAACTGCACCAAATACAGCTCCAGGAACTACCACTTTTAAGTCTGCTGATGGTGTAATGATAATAGCATTGTTTCCACCTAATTCTAAAAGAGATTTTCCAAAACGTTCAGCAACTGTTGCACCAACAATTCTTCCCATACGCGTAGAACCTGTTGCAGATACTAAAGGAATTCTATGATCAGTAGTCATCATTTCTCCAACTTTATAATCTCCATTAACGATACAAGAAATCCCTTCTGGATAATTGTTTTCTTTTAAGATATCTGCAATAATATTTTGACAAGCCACTGAACATAAAGGTGCTTTTTCAGATGCTTTCCAAACACAAACATCACCACAAATCCATGCTAAAGCCGTGTTCCAAGCCCAAACAGCAACAGGGAAGTTAAATGCAGAAATAATACCAACAACACCTATTGGGTGCCATTGCTCCCTCATAACGTGTCCAGGACGTTCAGAAGGAATCGTTTGTCCATTTAATTGTCTAGATAAGCCTACTGCAAAATCACAGATATCAATCATTTCTTGTACTTCTCCATAACCTTCTTGTAGAGATTTACCCATTTCATAAGACACTAATTTCCCTAAAGGTTCCTTTAAATCTCTTAGTTTGTTACCAAACTGGCGAACCACCTCTCCACGTTGTGGTGCAGGCACATCTCTCCAAGATAAAAATGCTTTAGTAGCAGCATCCATTACTTTATCGTAATCAGCTCGTGTACTCGCTTTTACTTTTCCTATCAATTGCCCATCTACAGGTGAATATGATTCTATAATCTCACCATTAGAAAAATTATGAGAACCTGTTGAAGACCCTTCATTTATATCTTTTAAGCCTAACTGACTTAAAGCTTCTTTTATTCCGAAATCGGTAGCAACTGCTTCCATATATGCTTATTTTTTATGAATTATTAAATTTTGACGCGAAGTTACTAATAAAAACTCAGTTTTTCTTGAAGCTACAACTCTAAAAATGTAACTTTAAAGCACTTATAAAATCTAACCCATTATGAAAAAATTTATTCCTTTTATCCTTGCCCTATTTCTATGTCTGTCGTGCAAAAATGAAAACAATTCTGAAGAAGTTGCAAAAGCCGATGATAATTCTGAAATGACTACTGAAAAACCAGAATTTGCCATTATCATTCATGGTGGTGCGGGTACCATTCTAAAAAAGAATATGACATCAGAAAAAGAAGCGGCCTACAAAGCCAAACTAGAGGAGGCGATTAGAGTAGGTTATAACGTTTTAAAAAATGGTGGATCTAGTTTAGATGCTGTTACTAAAACCATTAATATAATGGAAGATTCCCCTTTGTTTAATGCAGGAAAAGGTGCTGTATTTACTAATGCTGAAACTAACGAATTAGATGCTTCAATAATGGATGGAAAAACTTTAAATGCAGGTGCTTCTGCTGGTACAACTAACGTTAAATATCCTATTGATTTAGCAAGAGCTATTATGGACAAATCTCAACATGTAATGATGGCAGGTTCTGGTGCAGAAAAATTTGCGCAAGAGCAAGGTCTGGAAATTGTTGACCCAACATACTTTTATACAGAACGTCGTTTTAATTCACTTCAAAATGCTAAAAAAAGAGAACAAGTAGAACTAGATCATGACGATAAGGTTTCATTTTATGATGAGGATATTAAAGACTACAAATTCGGAACGGTTGGTTGTGCTGCACTCGATAAAAACGGAAATCTAGCGGCAGGAACTTCAACAGGGGGCATGACTAATAAACGATGGGGGCGCGTTGGGGACGCACCAATAATTGGGTCTGGCACTTATGCCAATAATGCAACTTGCGCAGTATCTAGCACGGGTTGGGGAGAATTTTTTATTAGAGCGCAAGTCGCACACGATATCTCAGCATTAATGGATTATAAAGGACTAAGTCTAAAAGATGCCGCGAAAAAAGTAATAAATAAAGTTGGTGATTTAGGCGGTGATGGTGGTATTGTCGCTGTGGACAAAGATGGTAATATGGTGGCAGAGTTTAATACTGCTGGTATGTATCGTGCTACTATGAATGATAAAGGTGAGTTAGTGATTGGCATCTATGAACAATAGTTTGTAACAATTCAATATTTTTAAACACATATAGTTAACCAACCTCAACTACAACCATCAACCTAATTTACTTGTTTACACTAACAAGTGATCATAGCTTTTTATATCATTTTCTCTAAAAATTTCCAAATATGAAATTCAAAAATTTCTATTTAACTGTATTCTTATGCCTTATACTTTCTTGTACTGAGTCAAAGCAAAATACAAAACAAAAATTATTGATCTAACCCATACTTTTTCAGAAGAAACTGTGTATTGGGTTACAGCTAAAGAGTTTAAATTAGACATTGTCGCCAAAGGAGATACTGACAAGGGCTTTTTTTATGCTGCTAATAATTTTGAAACTGCAGAACATGGTGGCACTCATATTGACGCACCTATTCACTTCTCAAAAGGCAAGCAATCTGTAGAAGAAATTCCATTAGAAAAACTCATAGGGCATGGTATTAAAATTGATGTTTCTGCAAACGCTTCTAACAATCCCGATTATCTTGTAAGTATTGAAGATTTTAGTAATTGGGAAAAGGAAAATGGGTTAATCCCTGAAGGTGCTATTGTCCTTTTAGACACAGGCCATTCTAAACATTATCCAGACAAGATAAAGTATCTTGGCACAGATAAACGTGGCTCAGAAGCAATTAAGCTATTACATTTCCCTGGTCTTTCTCCGGAAGCGGCCACTTGGCTCGTAGAAAATAGAACTATAAATGCTATTGGTATTGATACACCTAGTATAGACTTTGGACAATCAGAATATTTTAAAAGTCATGTCATTCTACTTTCTGAAAACATTCCTGCGTTTGAAAATATAACCAATTTAGATCAACTGCCACAAAAAGATTTTGAAATTATTGCATTACCTATGAAAATCAAAGATGGTAGCGGTGCACCATTAAGAATTATTGCTAAAGTAGAAGAAACTATATGATTAAATTCTTCCGTCATATACGTCAAAACCTCATTATGGAAAACAAAACAGGTAAATACTTTAAATACGCCATTGGCGAGATCATCCTTGTAGTAATTGGTATTCTCATTGCACTACAGATCAATAACTGGAATGAAAGAAAAAAAGAACAAGCTAAAGAGCAGGCATTTTTAAAAGAAATAAATCTAGATTTTAAATCTAACAAAGCACAACTAGATTCAATAATTAGTTTCAACAAAGTGAATTTACATGCGGCATCTAGATTACTAGAAATCATAGGAACCTTTGACCTAAAAAACCCACAAAGAAATGCCTCAAACGCTCATTTTGCAGACAGCATGAAGGTTTACAACAAGTTAATATGGAGAAATAAATCCTTCAATCCTAAAAACGGAGCTGTTGAAGCACTTTTAAACTCATCTTCCTTTGATCTCATTACAAATGATACGTTAAGACGGAATTTAATTTCGTGGAAAGATGTTTTAGGAGATTACTTAGAAGAAGAACAGTTTGCGGTCAATTTTTTAACCAATGAATACGGCCCATGGGTTAGAGCAAGTTTTGATCCTGATCTTTTTGATGACCCAGAAAACACTATAGCTTTCTTTAGCAAAAGACATAGAAATTTCATAAATCAAAGAGCTGGAGATTTATATAACAATTTGTACACAGTAAAGGAGGAAGGTGTTATAGACATGATTAATGACATTATTAGATTAACTGAACCTGAGAATAATGATTAAATTCTTTAGACATATAAGAAAAGACCTCATGGAAAAAAACAAAACAGGTAAATACCTTAAATACGCCATTGGCGAAATACTGCTTGTAATGATTGGTATTCTTTTAGCATTACAAGTAAGTAATTGGAATAGTAAAAGAGTACGAAATAATTTAGAGCGTACCACATTATTACAACTCAAAGAGGATGTCGCTGCCATGTTAGGTGATATGGAAGGAGATTACGAAGTTTTAAAAATGGGAGTTAGAAGCCATTTAAAAATTGCAAAGTATTTAGAGCAAGATGTCACCTATAACGATACCATGTGTTTTGATTTTCATTGGCTTATTAAAGACGAATACATGTATCCTATAACATCGTCTTACGACTTATTAAAAAAAGAAGGTTTAGAGCTCATTAAAAACGATTCAATACGTATGATGGCTCAAAGAGTATTCGAATATTCTTTACCTAGAGTTAGTAAAGAAAACCCTTTTTATCCCGATTTAGAAAGCTTCTTTGGAGATTTTTATAGACAAAATTTTACACCCAATAACAATCCAGATATCGTCTATGAATATAAAATGTACGATGTTAACTTTAAATATCCATTTAAAGACAGTTTTGAAGGAGACGTATTTGACGTTTATTTTGGGTATGTTCCAAACGATTTTGAAGTCTTAAAACAAAACTCAGAATTTAAAATGTTATTAAGACAATCATCTACTTACAGGTATTTTAAATTAAATAGATATAAATCTTCTATTTACTCGTTAAAAGATCTTGCTAGACTTATAGACAAAGAATTTAAAACAGATTAGCAATGATAAAATTCTTCCGAAAAATAAGATATAACCTTATGGAAACAGGAAAAACAGGCAAATACTTTAAATACGCCATTGGTGAAATACTTCTTGTCGTTATCGGGATTCTCATAGCGCTACAAATTAACACATGGAACACTAAGAGATTAGATAGTTTAAAAGAAAAGGCAATTCTTAAAGAATTACACAAGGAGTTTTTAGGTAATAGGGTTCAGTTTGATAGTGTTAAGGGGGTTCATAATAGGTCTATGAAGTCTCTTAATACCATTATAGATGCTATGCCCTTAACCAAAGAAAATGTATTTACCTTAATAGGTGATTTCGATTATGCTCTACATACGTTTACCTTCAATCCTTCCAGTGGTGTTGTAAACTCTTTGATTGCTTCTGGTAATTATGAACTTATTAAAAATGATACCTTAAGAAATTATTTGGTGACTTGGAATGATGTCTATCAAGACTTTTTAGAGGAAGAACTTAACCATCAAAAATACAGGTATGAAGTTATGGATCCGCATTCTGCACAGAATACAGATGCAATTATGCTTAATAAAGGGGATCAACAAGCTATAGATTATACTTTAGACTATGTAGTATCTCGCGAATTTAGAGGTCATCTCTCTGTTATTCAAGGAAGGCTTCAAAATATTATAACCGAATTGGATCTAAAGGTTGTAGAAAATCATTTAAACGAAATTATTAGACTTACCCAGACCAATGATTAAATTCTTCAGGCATATACGTAAATCGCTAATCTCAGAAAACCAAATGGGGAAATACTTTAAATACGCTATTGGTGAAATACTACTCGTAGTGATTGGGATTTTAATCGCGCTTCAGATTAACAACTGGAATGAGGACAGAAAAGATAGAAAACTCGAAATAGATTTATTAGAACAACTTGCAGAAGATTTAAAGCAAAATGTAGTAGAATTTGATAGAACTATTCAAAGGAATAAAACATACAATAATGCCTGGAATATGGTTATTAAAGCACTAAAGGAAGACGTTCCTTTTAATGATAGTATTTCAAAACATTTTGAAAAAACACATGGCTTAGCTCTTATAAGTCTAAATTTTACAAGCTATGAAACAATAAAATCTAAAGGTATTTATACGATATCAGATAAACAACTAAGGAAAGACATACAGCAATTATTTCGCAGATATGAGAGTTTAGAAAAATTTTTAGTAAGAGTGAACGATGAAGCTGCACGATATCTTAATCCATTTCAACAAGAAGAACAAATTGTCCTAGCATATCCCTATAAAGGAAGTAATAATCAACCTAGAGACTACGAAGCGTTAAAAAGCAACTTTAAATTTATAAACACGCTACAAGATAATTCTAACAACTTAATAAGTCTGGCTATCTATTGTGATAGATTATCAGAAAGTACCAAGAAAGTACTTGATGATATCAATGATAAACTATCAAAAAGCACATTAGTCAATGATTAAATTCTTCCGCCACAGTCATAACTGTTTCCTTCTTGGGAAGGGATTATGGGATGGGTTCAAAAACTTCAATAAATAGAACCCTCTCAAAATGACATTTCTTAACTTTAAGAACAATTTAACAACAGTCAAAAATCCAAACGTTAAAAACTTGGCGTACATATTTTAACAAGAATGCACCTACCCTTCTTTTTCACTGAAGTTTTATTTTAATACCGTCATCAACTATGCACATCAAAAAGCACCTTGCCTTCCTAGCTCTAATTGTAATCGCAGTATCGTGTAAAAAGAAGCCTGTAGAAACTGATAATATTTTTAAATACAGAGATTATATCAGTTATACCACATCTGGAGTCGTTTCTGTAACAGCACCAATTAAAATCAACCTAGCCGAAGAAGTAGAAGGATGGGAAGCAGAACAAGAATTAGATGCTGGTTTAATTAAAGCACAGCCTCATATCCAAGGCACGTTAAAAGCACTCAACAAGCACACTTTACTGTTTACACCAGACGAAGCTTTAGAACCAGCAACGGCATACGGAGTTACTGTAAATTTAGGTGACATCTACAAAACCATTCCAGCAGAGTTTAAAAACTACACTTTTGAGTTTAAAACCATCACACCAAGTTTTAGTGTCAATACCAATAGCTTACAATCCTATAGCAAAGAATGGCAATATGTGTTAGGTCAGCTACGCTCTTCGGATGTAATCACCTTAGAAGATGCTAAACAATTAGTATCAGCAAAACAGAACAAAAAAGACTTAAGTATGGTTTGGCTAGAAGTGCCAGAACCTTCCACATATTTTGAATTTAGAATAGATAGTATCAAACGTCAGGTAGAAGATAGTAAAATTGATATCGCTTGGAATGGAAAAGCGATAAAAGCAGAAAATAAAGGCGAGAACTTCATCAACATTCCTGGTAAAAACAACTTTAGTATTGTTGAAACTAACGTGGTTCAAAACCCTGAGCAATACTTATCCATTAACTTTTCAGACCCTTTAAAAAAGCAGCAAAACTTTGCAGGTTTAGTAACGATTCAGAATGTAAAAAACCCAAAATACATCGTCAATGGTAACGTCTTAAAAGTATATCCAGACACCAAATTAGTTGGAGAGATTAGAGTCGATGTCTTTACAGGTATTAAAAACACCGACGGTTTTAAACTTAAAAATGCATTTGCTCAAACCTTAACCTTCGAAGAATTAAAACCACAAGTACGCTTGGTAAGCAATGGTTCAATTTTACCAAATTCTAAAGACTTAAAATTCAATTTTGAAGCTGTTAACTTGAGTAAAGTTGATGTGAGAATCATTAAAATATTTGAAGATAATGTGCTGCAATTTCTGCAAGAAAACAACATGAATAGCAATTACGAAAGCAGCATTAAACAAGTAGGTCGTCGTATTGCTAAAGAGACCATTACTTTAGTTCAAGATCCAAAACAAAATTCAGGCAAATGGAAAGCCTATAGCATCGATTTATCTAAATATTTACAAGCAGATCCTGGCGCAATTTATAGAGTAGAGATTGGTTTTAAAAGCGACTATTCGCTTTACGATTGCTCGTCAAAATCTGAAACTACCGAAGTTGATGAAGACGATTATTATGATGACTACTACGATGATTATTACGAAGAAGATTTCTATGCCTCAGAAGACATTTCTGAAGAAGAGCAAGAACTTCGCGAAGAACGCTATTGGGATAATTTGAGCTATAGCTACAGAAACACTAATTACAGATATCGCGACCGTAATAATCCTTGTACAGATTCGTACTTTAACTACGGAAATCGCACAGTATCTCTCAACTTAATCGGCTCAAATCTTGGTGTTATTGCAAAGCAAGGAAATGATAATACGTATTTCTTCGCTGTCACAAATATTCTATCCACAGATCCTGAAGACAATGCTAAAGTCACTTTATATAATTACCAACAACAAGAGCTAGCCAAAGGCAACACTAACAGTGAAGGTATTATAGAATTGGACGCTAAAAAACGTGCGGCTTTTGCTATCGTTTCAAAAGGTAAAAATGTAAGTTATGTCAAGTTATTTGATGGTAATTCTTTATCACTAAGCAAGTTCGATGTATCAGGAAACAGATTACAACGTGGGCTAAAAGGTTACATCTATGGAGAGCGTGGTGTTTGGAGACCAGGAGATAGTTTGTTCTTAACCTTTATGCTCAATGACAAAGCGAATAAATTACCAAAACATCATCCTGTTAAGCTCGAAATCACAGATCCTGTTGGGAAGTTGGTCTACAGAAAAGTGTCTGTAGATAACATCAATAATTTCTATGATTTTAAAGTCCCAACATCATCAGATTACAAAACCGGAAACTACAATGCTAAGGTTTCTGTTGGTGGAGCTAATTTTACAAAACCCTTAAAAATTGAAACGGTTAAGCCTAACCGATTAAAAATCAAAATAGATTTTAAAGACAAGGTTTTAACTAACAATAAACCCTTACAAGGCGACTTAAATGTCGCTTGGTTACATGGTGCACCTGCAAAGAATTTAAAAGCTGAGATTAAAGCAAAATTCACAACCTCATATACCAGTTTTAAAGGCTATAAAAACTATGTGTTTAATGACCCAACTAAGCAATTCAACACAGAGGAAACTAATGTTTTTGAAGGCTATTTAGATGCAGAAGGAAAAGCAAAAGTCGATACAGAATTAAATATTGGCAAAAATGCACCTGGCATGTTAACGGCTCAATTCTTAGTGAGAGCTTTTGAAAATGGTGGTGATTTTTCACTCGATGCATTCACCATGCCTTATGCGCCTTACGAGAGTTTTGTTGGTTTACAATCACCAAAAGGGAACAACTATGGCTCTTTCTTTACAGATGAAAACCACAGCTTTGATATTGCCACAGTAACTGCTGAAGGGAAACCAATTCAGCGTAAAAAACTAGAAGTAAAAGTCTATAAAATTGAATGGCGTTGGTGGTGGAATTCCTCTTATGATAACTTATCGAGTTACGTGTCTAGCAACTACCACAGACCTGTTCAGCAATATGAAATAGATACAGATGCTAATGGAAAAGCGAGCTTTAAAGTCAATATTCCAGAGAATGATCGTGGTCGTTATTTAATCAGAGTGGTTGATCCTGTAAGTGGTCATGCTACAGGACGTACAGCCTATTTCTATAAAAACTGGTGGTCTAACTCAGCTTCTGGAGATAAAGAAGCGGCAAAAATGTTAGTCTTCTCAACTGATAAAGACAACTATAACGTCGGTGATACAGCAAAACTCACCTTCCCTTCTGGTAGTGAAGGTAGAGCTTTAGTAAGTATCGAAAACGGAACAGAAGTGTTGCAACACCAATGGGTAAAAACGAAGCCAGGTGAAACAACGATTGATATTCCTGTAACGGCTGAAATGGCACCTAATGTATTTATCAATATTTCATTATTACAGCCTCATGCAATCACCTCTAATGATTTACCTATTCGCTTGTATGGAGTCATTCCTATGCTAGTAGAAAATCCTGCGACGAAATTAGTGCCACAAATTAGCATGCCAGATAAAATTCAACCAGAGCAATCGTATGAGATTAAAGTCTCTGAAAAAAATAACAAAGCCATGACATATACCATTGCAGTTGTAGAAGAAGGGCTTTTAGATTTAACCCGTTTTAAAACACCAAACGCTTGGAATAGTTTCTATGCTCGCGAAGCATTAGGTGTAAAAACTTGGGATATTTTCGATGAAGTTATTGGAGCGTACTCTGGCAGTATTGATCAAGTTTTCGCTATTGGTGGAGATGGTGCTGCTGCAAAAGGCAAAAACAAAAAAGCGAATCGTTTTAAACCTGTAGTGACGTATTTAGGACCTTTCCTTTTAGGTGAAGGAAAAACAAAAACACACCAATTAAAAATGCCAAACTATGTTGGTGCAGTACGCACTATGGTTGTAGCTGGTAATAACAGCACCGAAGCTTACGGGAGTGCTGAAAAATCAGTACAAGTTAAAAAGCCATTAATGGTATTAGCAACCTTGCCACGTAAGTTAAGTCCTGGTGAAAAAGTAACCCTTCCTGTGACGGTTTTTGCCATGGAAAAGAAAGTGAAAAATGTCAAACTTACAGTAAATCTTAGTGATGGTATTACTGTAAAAGGCAGCAAAACACAATCGCTTCAATTTAGTAAGCCAGATGAAAAAATGGTCTATTTTGAATTGGATGTTACCAAAGCAAAAGGCATCAATACTATTGAAGTTGTGGCTACAGGTAATGGAGAAAAATCAACATACAAAGTAGAGATTGATGTTGTAAATCCTAATCCAATGACCTCTCGTGTTATTGATAAAGAATTACAAGCAAATGGCAATCAAACCATTGATTTTTCAACCTTTGGCGTGCCAGGAAGCAATTCAGCAACGGTAGAATTTTCAACCTTACCACCTATGGATTTCTCAAAGCGTATGGAATATTTAATTCGCTATCCACACGGTTGTGTAGAGCAAACTACATCTAGTGTTTTTCCACAGTTATTCTTAACAGACATATTTGATTTAACGCCTCAAAAGAAAAAACAAGTGCAACGTAGTATTGAAAATGGTATTAGTCGCTTAGGACGTTTTCAGAATGCAAGTGGAGGTTTAGGCTATTGGATGGGAGAAAATACAGCTAATGATTGGGGAACGAGTTATGCTGGCCATTTTATGATTGAAGCTGAGAAAAAAGGATTTGTTTTACCATTGACATTTAAGAGTAATTGGATTGCTTATCAAAGACAAGCGGCTCGTAACTGGAGACCAAGCTACAGACATTACCATAGTGATTTCGCACAAGCATATCGTCTATACACGTTGGCTTTAGCTGGAAGTCCTGATTTGGCAAGCATGAATAGATTGAGAGAGTTTGAGGAAATCTCTAATGATGCTAAATGGAGATTAGCTGCTGCTTATGCTTTAGCTGGGCAAAAAGAAGCTAGTGATGCGATTTCTAAATCTGCGAATATCGATTTTGAATCTGACAAAATAGATAATTACACCTATGGTTCTACATACAGAAATAGAGCCATGGCTTTAGAAACCATGCTGATTACTAATCATCCTAATAAAACAGATTTAGCAAAATCTATTGCAAAATCCTTAGCAAGTGATCGTTGGATGAGTACACAAACTACAGCTTATAACTTATTAGCAATAGGTAAAATGATTACGCAAAATGGTGGTAAAGAGTTAAAGCTGACTTATAAAATTAATGGGGAAACTGAAACCATTGATACTCAAAATGGGATATCACAACGTAACATTCCAATTAATGAAGGAGCCAATCAGTTGACGATTACAAATGCAAAAGATAACTTAGTGTATGTACGTATTTTAAACTCTGGAAAACTGAAATTAGGCGAAGAAATAGCTGTACAACGTGGTTTCTCAATTTCAACGGTCTATAAAGATTTGCAAGGCAATACAATAGATGTGACCAAATTACAGCAAGGTCAAGATTTTGTGGCGACGGTTAGTATTTCAAACTTAACTCGAGATTATGTAAATGATGTGGCTTTAACACAAATTTTTCCATCAGGTTGGGATATTGTTAACACACGCTTTACAGATTTTGGAGATACAACGGTGAGTAATGCACGATTTACAGATATAAGAGATGATAGAGTGAATTTCTATTTTAACATGAGCAGAAAAGGAAAACATGGTACCAAAACCTTTACTGTAATGTTGAATGCTTCTTACTTAGGTACGTATTATTTACCTGGAACTCAAGCTGAAGCGATGTATGATAATGATGACTATCTCGTAAGAAACAAAGGAAAATGGGTAACCGTTGAAAAATAAGAGGGAGACCTGTCAAGTCCTACCTTGACTGAGCCTAATCGAAGTCATTCTTGGCAGGTCTAAGAACAATAAACTAAAAAATCCTAGAAAACAAACCGCTAAAATGTTTAACTTAAAAACAAGGAATCATGAAAAATTTAAAACTGATTTTAGCAGTAGTGTTATTAATGAATGTAGCAATAGTATTTGCACAACAACAAGAAGTATATGTCTCAGCAGAAAGCGGATTATCGCTAAGAGATCAACCAGATGTTAACGGGAAAATGCTGACGAAATTATCATATGGAGAAGCCATAGGTGTATTAGAAGAAACAGATAAAAATTTAGTGATACTAGATGGAGGAGAGAAAATTAGTGGAAAATGGGTAAAGGTGGAGACTAGAAATCATATAGGGTATGTATTTAATGGGTATTTATCACCAAATAAAATTGCGAGAACCATTCGCCTTAAGCTCGATAAATTAAATGTGGAAATTAAAAATGTAACCACAAGTGATTATAAACGATCTCATAATTTAAAGGACATTGATTCTACTATAATTAATGTAGACAAAAGCGATTCAGCAGAAGGAAAAAACATTGTTCTTATAGAGAATGATTATAAGCATGTGAGTATTTTTCAACGTTATGAAAACAGTTTCTCTTTTATGAGCTCTGATCCTAATTGTAAATCTAATGAACCTAGACAATTTAACACAGAATGGAAGCCACTTAAACAGTTAAAGTCTAATTCTTTTGAAACATTAACCTACACAAAAAAGGACTGGGTTAATTTTATTAAAACAGCTACCAAAGATTTAAAAGATGATGTAGAAAATAAATGCGGTAAAGACTGGTTAAATTATGTAAAAACTATAAAGAACATAAAAGATTATCCTATTAGTATTTCAAAGGAGCGTGTTTTTATTAAATTAATTTTGACGGATTTTGAAGATAATATCACTGAAAAAATAATTGAATTTGATATACCTGAATCATAATTAGTAACTTTAATGACTTTTTAGGTTATGATGCTGAATATGTCTCAATATCTAGCCTAAAAAGTCTTAAATTATAACAATTAAAAAGATTCCTGCATTCGCAGGAAGTATATATGAAAAACTTTAAACCCTATTACGCTGTAATATTTACCTCAACGCAAACAAAACAAATAGAAGGCTATTCTGAAATGGCTAACAAAATGGAAGATATAGCCAAACAACAAGAAGGGTATTTAGGAATAGATGCTGCTAGAAATGAAGTAGGAATTACTGTAAGTTATTGGGAAAGTTTAGATGCCATAAAAAACTGGAAAGCAAATACAGAACACTTATTTGCGCAACAAAAAGGGCGAGGACAATGGTACAATTGGTATAATGTAAGAATTTGTAAAGTAGAACGTGAATATGAGTTTAAGCGAGATTAACGCTTTAAAGCAAAGTGACCAATAAACACTTTACCATCTAAAACAATTCTATACCAATAGTCTGAAGTTGGCATTTCTGTTCCATTAAAAGTACCATCCCAATTTACATTTCTATTTTTTGCAGAAAACAATAGTTTGCCATAACGATCAAAAATTGATAGCTCTGACGAAGAGAAAAATTGCGCAACATTTAAAGAGAAATAATCATTTTTTCCATCGTTATTTGGCGTCATATACTTTTGAATAAAGAAATGAAAATACGCTTGTGTAACAATAGTATCACATTCATTTGATTTTACAGAAATGGTATACACACCACTTAGTATGTTACTAAATACATTACTGTTCTGATAATTTATTCCATCTAAAGCGTATGAATAATCTCCTTCATTTAATAGTGTTATAATTATTGAACTTCCATTAGAATTAACAGTTTCAATTACAGGATCTTCTATTTCTGTAACATTGAATGTAATAACTTCAGTTAAGCATCCATCTGTAACTTCAACAACATAAGTACCAGCATTATCAACCAAAATGGATTGTGACACCTGTCCTGAATCCCATTGATATGAAGGGTTAACAATAGAAGTCGCCACTATAAGTGGAATTTCTTCATTTCTGCAAAACCTAATCGATTCATCTATATACTCTATTGGCTGAGTTCCTAAAATATCCCACTCACAACTGTTTTCATTAAATTCTGTAGTTTCCCAGCATTCAAGATTAGTTGGTGCTTCTGGCTGCGTACCTGTAACATCCCAACTACATGTTATATTATTAAACGTAGCGACTTCCCAACATTCTATTGAGGGCTGCATGGGTTGAGTACCTGTAACATCCCAACTACATGTTGTATTATTAAATACAGCGACTTCCCAACATTCTATTGAGGGTTGTACAGGTTGAGATCCACTTATTTCCCATAGACAGGTCGTATTATTAAACGTAGGTATTTCCCAACACTCTAAATTTGTTGGAACCTCTGGTTGAGTTCCTGTAATTATCCAACTACAAGAAGCATCATCAAAAGTTGCTGATTCCCAACATTCGATAGTTGGAAATGCTGGTGCTTGATTTACAATAATTTGATAAACATCAGAAAAAGTGATACAATCTGAGTTATTAAGATTAGAGGCAAACTCTGCTACCTTAGCTCTATAGGATGTAGTCGTTGTAACACCTGATATAGAAATTGTAGCATTTGTCTCGCCTGTAATATCGAGCCAATTTATATCATCTGTACTCATCTGCCATTGGTAAAAATGATTACTAAAAACCACATTATCTGGTATTGCTGTTAGTGTATCACTATATGGTACTTGAGTACTACAAAGTGTTATAGAATTACTATTATTTTGATCATTTACATCAATAGCGTCACCACAGCTTTTAAACACAATATCATCAATAGCTAAATCATTTCCACATCCACCAACGCCATTATTAATCATCTTCAATATTACAGATGTTTGCCCTGGTGTGGATTGAAACACTAAAGCGTACTGATTCCAATCTGGTGCTGTAGTGCCAAAAATATTTCCTGTAGTTCCAGAAGCTAATAAATTGGTGTCTGTACTATCCCAAATTTCAAATTTCACATTAACTGGTATAAGTCCTGCACCACAAAAGCCGTTAGATGGTGACAAGTTAAGAAGCCACGATGAAAATTCATATGTTGTATTCTCACACAAGCCAGCTATGGTAGTTCTGTAAAACTCCCCAGCATTAAAACTTGAATTAACTATGAGCATTCTCCCATTAGTATCATTTGGAGTATGATCCTCTGCATCAAACCAATCAAAATAATTAGAGTTACTAGAAACCGTGTAAAGTCCATCATTAGGATTTTGACCGTTTGCATAAGTATATGTAGTTGTGCCAGCTGGTAATGATATATCTTGTATGCCAGCACCAAATGTATCTGTAAATATTGGGTCACCAGAATTGCCTTGACAAAACCCCAATTGTCCATGCCCTTCTTTTGAAAAAAAAGAAATACAAAAAATTATGACTACTTTAAGATTTAGAAAAGTATTTCGCACGTATAAATATATAGATATGTTTGTGTAATAATATTGACTTTTCGATGAAAAGACAACTAAATCCACTTTTGTATAGTACATGTATAGGTTGATCAGATATGTAAAACGAAATAGAATAAAATCTTTGGTGATTTTTATTCTTCTTATTGCTTATTATTTCTGTTTACCTAAACAATTATTTAAAGATCCAACTGCAACTGTTATAACAAGTAATTCAGATGAGTTGTTAGGAGCATTAATTGCAGATGATGGACAATGGCGGTTTCCTGTAAGTGACAGTGTTCCCGATAAGTTTAAGGTCTGTATTCTTCAGTTTGAAGATGAATATTTTTATAAGCATCCTGGTTTTAATCCTGTTTCCATTTTTAAAGCTTTAAAAGGAAACATAACTTCTGGTTCTGTAAAACGTGGAGGCAGTACAATTACACAACAAGTCATTCGGCTATCTCGAAAAGGACAATCGCGTACCTATTTCGAAAAATTTAAAGAACTCATTTTAGCTACACGATTAGAATTCAGATTATCAAAAGACGAAATTTTAAATCTTTATGCAAGCTATGCCCCTTTTGGTGGAAATGTAGTTGGTATTGATGCTGCATCTTGGCGCTATTTTAATAGAAATGCTTCAAATTTGTCTTGGGCAGAAAGTGCTACTTTAGCTGTTTTACCAAATGCACCAAGCTTAATCTATCCTGGAAAAAATCAAAAACGGCTATTAGATAAGCGTAATCGTTTATTAAAAAAATTACATGAAGATGGGACTATAGATCAGCTAACTTATGAGTTGTCCATTGCAGAAGGTTTACCACAAAAACCTTATCCATTGCCACAAATCGCGCCACATTTACTTCAAAAAGTAGCTAAAAACCATAAAGGAAAACGAATTAAAACGACTATAAAGACTTCGCTTCAAGAACAGGCTAATAACATTGTAAAACAACATTACAATCTTTTAAAACAGAATGAAATTTATAATATTTCTGTTTTAGTTTTAGATGTAAACACTCGTGAGGTTATAACATATATTGGCAATTCACCAACAGATAATACACATCAAAAAAGTGTAGACATTATTGATAAACCAAGAAGTACAGGCAGTATTTTAAAACCTTTTTTATACGCATCAATGTTAGATGCTGGTGATTTATTACCAAATACATTAGTAGCAGATGTACCAACGCAATTTGGTAGTTATCAGCCCGAAAATTTCAACAAATCTTATGATGGTGCTGTATTTGCCAATGAAGCTTTATCACGTTCTCTAAATGTCCCAGCGGTTCGAATGCTTCAAGATTTTGGTTTAGACCGTTTTTACCATTACCTCAAACAACTCAAGCTAAAAGATTTAAAATACAATGCCAATCATTATGGATTGTCCTTAGTGCTTGGTGGTGCCGAAAGCAATCTATGGGATTTGTGTAAAAGCTATGCTGCAATGGCTTCGACCTTAAATCATTTTAATGCCAATTCTAGTCAGTATTATACCAATGAATTTATTCAACCTATCTATAATTCTGAATCGACGATTGAATTTGGGAAATTGAGTAATGAGAAAATAGTTTTTGATGCGGCTTCTATCTACCTCACATTTGAAAGTATGAAACAAGTCAATAGACCAGAAGGTGATGATAGTTGGGAATATTACGATTCTTCTCAAGAAGTTGCTTGGAAAACAGGCACCAGCTTTGGATTTAGAGATGCTTGGGCAATTGGTACAACTAAAGATTATGTTGTTGGTGTATGGGTTGGTAATGCTGATGGAGAAGGACGACCAGGTCTGGTTGGTGTACAAACAGCTGCTCCAATTTTATTTGATGTGTTTGATGTGTTACCTAACAGTGAGTGGTTTGCCAAACCTTATGATGAAATGCTTGAAGTAAACATTTGTAATAAAAGTGGTTTTAGAGCTTCAACTATTTGTGATGAAACAGAAATGAGATATATACAAGCAAGTGGACAGAAGACAGAACCTTGCCCATTTCATAAACTGGCACATTTAGATGATTCTGGACGTTTTCAAGTGAACTCATCTTGCGAAGCAGTTTCAAATATTAATAACACACCTTGGTTTGTGCTTCCTCCATTGCAAGCCTATTATTTTCAGAATAAAAACCCATTCTATAAACCGCTTCCTCCTTATCGTAATGATTGCGCTGAAGCTTCAGGAATTAGTATGGAATTTATTTATCCTAATCAGCAAAACACTATTTTTTTACCAAAAGATTTTGATGGAAACACTAATGATTTGGTATTAAAAGTTGCGCATTCTAAACCAGAATTAAAACTCTATTGGTATATTGATAATCAATATGTTGGTAGCACAAAAGACATCCATGATATGGCCGTGTTGCCAAGAGAAGGAGACCATCTTATCACTGTTGTTGATGAATTGGGTAACGAACTGAAACATAAAATTACGATTTCGGAATAATAACATTCATCCAGAAACCCTTACTTTTGTAATTATTATCTAATTAATCAAACTATAAAATAATGATGCAATTTTTACATTCCTACTGGGCTTATTTAGTTTTAGTCGTTTTAGTATTAGCTACATTAAATGCACTTATCAAATTTTTTGGTGATAAAGAATTTGATGCTAAAGATTTTAGAATATCACTATTTGCATTGATTACTATGCACATTCAGTTGTTATTGGGAATCATCTTATTTTTTACAAATGATTATTTCTCTACTATAGAACAAGTTGGTGGTATGGGTGAAGTGATGAAAAACTCACTTTTGCGTTCTAATATTATAGAGCACCCTCTTACCATGATAATAGCTGTTGCTTTAGTAACAATTGGTTATTCTAAGCATAAAAAGAAATTAACTTCTAAACCTAAATTTAAGATGCTAGCTATTTTTTATACCTTAGCCTTAATCTTAGTTTTAGCCAAGATTCCTTGGAAAGTTTGGTTTTAAATTAAAACAGAAAGCACAAAAAAAGCGTCTAGTATTTATTCTAGACGCTTTTTTTGTGTTTAAAATAATTTTTAATTTTCTGTTTTTTTATCTTCAGCCTTTACTTCTTTAATAAGATAAATATAAGCTGGAAAGTGATCACTAAACCCCCCTGTAAAACCTCCATCTGCAAAACTTCTAAAAGGATAGCCTTTCCATCGACCTCTTTTATTAGTTAAATAGTACTTATTAAAAATTCCTGCTTTATAAAATCGAAACGAAGAGTAATCTTTTTCTAAAAATGGTTGTGTCATTAAAATTTGATCAAATAAACTCCAAGCATCTCTATAGGCATTAGAACCTAAACCTTTTTTAAAAAATTCTTCCATTGGATTATAAATCCCTTTAAAGCCAACTTTTTTTGGTTTCCTTTCTGCTTTTAAAATATCTTTTACACTTGCATTAGTTGGGTCATCATTTAAATCTCCCATTGTAATAATCTTAGCATAAGGATCTATAGATTGCAAAGAATCTATAATGCGTTTATTTAATCTAGCTGCAGCAACTCGTTTAGGCCTGCTTCTCGCTTCACCACCACTTCGAGATGGCCAGTGATTAACAATAACGTGGATTAAATCCCCTTCTAACTCACCACTAACTAATAATTGATCTCTTGTATAGACTCGCTTTCTGGTTAAATCATCATAAATAAGTAATTCATGGGAACTTGTCGATATAGGTTTAAATAATGATTTTTGATACAGTAAAGCAACATCAATTCCTCTAGCATCTGGAGAATCGAAATGAATAATACCATAGTCTTTTTGTAATAACTGAGGGTCATTAACTAAGTCTACAAGGACTTGTCTGTTTTCAACCTCTGAAACTCCTAAAATAGCAGGAGTGTTTTTAGTATCTTCATACCCTATATCAGCGACAACTCTTGCCATATTCTTAACCTTTTTCTCATAGACTTCAGCTCTATTAGCTTTATTCATTTCCATTATTGGACTTGCCTCATCAAACTTTACCGGGTCATTGATACTGTCAAACAAGTTTTCTAGATTGTAGAATGCTACAGTATGAATTTTAAATTTCTTTTTTTGTTGTGCATTTACATTTAAAAATGCAAATACGAATACTACAATTATAATAAGGTTTAAGTTCTTCATTTAGCGTATCTTATATTAACATTAAGTACTTTACAAATCTTGAGCCAAAAGTATATATTTATTATAAATAATGTAAATTTGCAAGCCTTAAATCCCATTATAATCAATCTACCAAGATTATTAACTTTAAAATTAACTATGAAAAGGAGTTTAATTATTTTATTATTTGGTGTTTTTTCTTCTTTTACAATGGCTGCCCAAGGTACCGTTATAAAAGGTAGTGTAAAAGACGCTGCATCTTCAGAACCAATTCCAGATGTAACAATTACTATCGAAGAAACACAACAAACTACATTAACCAATGGTTTAGGGGAATTTATTTTTTCTAGTGATGTGCCTCTAGGAGAACAAGTTTTAAAAATTTCAAAATCAGGCTATGTTACAAAACGCTATCCTATTGTTGTAAATGAAGGACAAACAGTAAACATTACTGATATGACTTTAGATATTGATGTATCTGATGATCTCGATTTATTTACAATTACACTTTCTGATGACGAACTAAATGATGATACAAGTGGTGCAGATAATATTTCCGGATTGCTTTCTTCTTCGTTAGATGTTTTTCAAAGAACTGCAGCTTTTGAATTTAGCTCTTCATTTTTTAGAGTAAGAGGCCTAGATTCTGAAAACGGTTCTGTTTTAATTAATGGTATTGAAATGAACAAGCTTTATAACGGAAGACCTCAATGGAGTAATTGGGGCGGATTAAACGACATGATGCGTAACCAAGTATTAACTACAGGTCTTACACCATCAGACTATAATTTTGGAGGTATTTTAGGGACTTCTAATATTGTTGCTAGAGCTTCTAGTTATAGAAAAGGCGGACGCTTAACTTACTCTTCTTCAAATAGAAGTTATACTAATCGTGTAATGGCAAGTTATGCCTCTGGTATGGTTGAAGGTGGCTGGTCTTATGCTTTAATGTTAGGAAGACGTTGGGGAGATGAAGGTTATCAAGATGCTACATTATATGACTCTAATTCATTCTTTGCTTCTGTAGAAAAGAAAATTAACGATAACCACAGTTTAAATTTCACATCCATATACACGCCTAATAGAAGAGGGAAATCTTCACCTAATACTCAAGAAGTTTATGATCTTAAAGGTATTAAATACAACGAATATTGGGGGAATTTAGATGGGGAACAACGTAACTCTCGTGTAAAAGAAGTAGAAGAACCTATTCTTATGCTTAACCACTATTGGGATATTTCTAACAAGACAAGTCTAAACACAAATATTGGTTATCAATTTGGAAAATTAGGTAATAGTAGATTAGATAATTCTGGTGGAGCTAATCCTAGTCCAGCTTACTATCAAAACTTACCAAGTTATTTCTTAGCAGATAATGATGGGCCTGATTATGATGGAGCGTATCAAGCAGAGCAAAACTTTTTAAATGGTGGTCAAATCAATTGGGAACGCCTCTTAGATGCTAATACAACAAATAACATAAACGATCTAAGTAGTGCTTACGCATTATATGAAGATCGGTCAGATGATACACAATTAACTGTTAATTCTATTATTACTACTGAAATTAACGAAAATATAATAGTTAATGGTGCTGTAAATTACAAGAACTTTGAATCTGAAAATTTTGGTGAAATTATTGACTTATTAGGCTCTAATGTTGGTGTTTTAAATGTTGATTCTTTTGATAACTATCAATACGATGCTCAAAATCCAAATAGAACTGTAGGTGAAGGTGATAAATATAGATATAATTATAACTTATATGCCGATATAATTTCTGCTTACGCACAAGGGCAATTTAAATATAATAAAGTTGATTTCTATGTATCTGCTAGTGTAACAAACACAACATACCAAAGAGAAGGATTATGGGAACATAGTAGATTTATTGGTGATAGATCATTTGGAAAAGGAGAAGAATTAACTTTTACAGGTTTAGGTGCAAAAGCTGGATTTACTTATAAAATTTCTGGTAAGCATTTAATAGACGTAAATGCAGGCTATATTACTAGAGCGCCAAGTTTACGTAATACGTTCTCTAACTCTAGAGAAAATCATAATATAGTAAAGAACATTGATGAAGAAAAAGTAAGCTCATTTGATGCAAGTTACATCTTTAGATCACCAATTGTTAAAGCTAAAATAACTGGTTTTTATTCTAAAATAGAAGATGCAAATGAAGTTGGGTTTTTCTTTGCTGATGGATTAAGTGGTGGTGCTGATATAGAAAATAATGATACTTCTGCTTTTGTTCAAGAAATATTACAAGGTGTAGATAAAAAACATTTAGGAGTAGAATTAGGTATTGAAGCACAAGTAACACCAACGATTAAATTAAAAGGTGCTGCTTCTATTGGTCAATATACTTATGACAATAATCCTGATTTATATTTAACCTCATCTAGCTTTAATACGTCAGATGGTTCTATAGAATATGGGCAAGCAAATTTAAAAGATTATAAACTTGCTGGGGGTCCTCAAAGAGCTGCTTCTATTGGTTTTGAATATAGAGATCCAGACTATTGGTGGTTTGGTGCTACTGCTAACTTTTTCTCTAACGCCTATTTAGACATAAATACGTTAACTAGAACACGAAACTTTTATTTAGATGCTGATGGCTTACCATTTAATGATTATAATGAAGAATTAGCAACAGAATTATTAAAACAAGAGAAGTTTGATGATTATATGGTAGTGAATCTTGTTGGTGGTAAATCCTGGAAAATAGGAGGTTACTATATTGGCTTGTTTGCCAGTGTAGGAAACCTTTTAGATAAAGTTTATAAAACTGGTGGTTTTGAGCAAGGAAGAAATGCCAACTATAGAGAGTTAAGAGACGATAATGCAAATCCAAAACGTGTTTTCGGGCCTAAATATTGGTATGGGCGTGGCACTAATTATTTTGTTAACTTAAATGTAAGATTCTAAAAAAAAAAATTAATATAATAATATTACAACATTATGAAAACGAGTAAATTTTTAAAACTAATACTAGTCTTAGTAGTTTCTATTACTATTACATCTTGTGTGCAAGATGATGATTATACTATTCCAAGTAGTTTAGGTGATGAAGAAAATGCGCTTCTACAAACGCTTCTATCTAACGCAACTGTAGTATCATTTGCAGATGTTAAAGCAATGTATAATAATGATCCTAATGGAGATGGTGATAATGATGATGCCATACCTTTTGAAGTAGATACTGATATTTATGTAAAAGGTTATGTGTCTTCATCTGACCAAACCGGAAACTTCTTTAAAGAGTTCTACCTACAAGATAGTCCTTCTAGCCCAACAGGAGCATTAAAAGTAATTTTGAATAGAGTTGACACTTATAACCAGTTTAACTTTGGTAGAGAAGTTTATATTAGCTTAAAAGGCTTATTTATTGGTGAAGAAAGAACTGGAAATGGGATTACTACAATCGGTGGTAGTACAGAGACTGATCAATTTGGAACTACAGTAGAAAGTCTTAACGAAAATCAAATCAAACAATTTTTACTTAGATCTGAAACTACAGCAGAAATGACTCCATTAGCAGTGTCACTTTCTCAAATAGCTAATGATCATGTTGGTATGTTAGTAATTGTTGATAACGTTGAGTTTGCAGATAATTTAGCTGGTGAAAATTATTTTGATCCAATTGAGACTTTCGATACGGCAAGAACATTACAAGCTTGTGAAGGAGCTTCTTATACTGAACTTAGTTTAGAAACGAGCAGTTTTTCTAGTTTTAAGAACGAAGATTTACCTTTAGGTAACGGCACAATTACTGCAGTTGTTAGCAAAACTTTTGATGGTAGTAGCGTAATTTTAGCTTTAAACACTACAGCTGATGTTGATATGAATGGTGCAAGATGTACGCTATCAACGCCTATTTTCTTTGAAGACTTCCAAGATGCTCAAGACAATTCAAATTTGAATACCCCAGGATGGGTTAATTTTGCCGAAGAAGGTGGAGAATTATGGACAGAACAATTATTTCAAGATATAGGTACAGCTGAATTTTCTTCATTTAGTACAGGTGATGCATTAAACATTGGATGGTTAATCTCTCCAGGTATTGATATGGATGCTCAATCTAATGAGCTTTTAAGCTTTAGAACAGCACAGCACCATTTAGATGTAGATTCTGAGGATAATGGGATTAAGGTATTTGTATCTACAGATTTTGATGGAACAAATGTATTAGCAGCAACATGGGAAGAGAAATCAGCAACATTCCCAGATTCTGATAATGCTTGGTACGATTTAATTGGATCTGGATTAATTGATTTATCATCATATAACGGAACTTTACATATAGCTTTTAGAGTTACAGGTTCTGGAACAGACTCTGATCTCGATGGAGCTTTTCAAATTGATGATGTTACTGTTGTTGGTAACTAAGTTTACTTAAACAATTCCAAAAACAAAACCTGCTAATTTAAAATCAGCAGGTTTTGTTTTTTAAACATACTTTTTACAATGTTAGACACTTTATACATAACAATTTTTAATCACTACAAGAAATCATTAGGAAAACGGAGCTTACCTATTGCATTATTATACATTAATTTTTTAGAGTTATCAATTATACTCGCTTTAGCTGCTTTCTTTATGGCATTTGCAAGCCAAATGAAAATGGGCTTAATGTCTAGTACTAAATTTTGGGTGTTGTTTATTATCGTTGCCTTATTTGTGGTATTTAAAAATTGGATGCGCTATAATGGAAAAAAAAGAAATATTCTTAATGCAAAATTTAAATCTAAAAAGACATCTATATACCTATTATGGTTTTTACCTTTAGGTTGCTTGGCAATTGCTTTTATATTGCTTCAAGTACAATAAAAAAACGCCATCCAAAAAAGGATAGCGTTTTTACTTTTATTTTATCGTCTGAATTTACTCAGCTTTTTTCTCGCTATCACAACATGCTTTTTTACAGTCTTTAGCACAAGCTTTTTTCTCTTCTTCAGATTTATTAGCACAACATGCTTTATTGCAATCGGCTTTACATTCCTTAGCATCAACATTAAAAGATTCAACAACTTTCATGTCTTTAACCTTATAAATATCAGCCACTTTAGTAACTGTTTCTTCTAAAGATTTAGGAGACACCTTTGCTTCGTCATATTCAACCATTGCAATACGTTTGTCAAAATCTACTTTTGCCGACTTAACACCATCCATTTTAGCCATTTTCTTTTCGATAGTTTTAGCACAACCCATTGCACAAGTCATACCATCAATTCCAAATTCTACTTTAGCATAAGTGGCATTAGGATCTAAAGTTATTGCTACATCTTTTTTAGAAACCTCAACATCTACAGTTTTTACTTCTGGCTGTGTTTCATTTTTACAAGATGAAATAACTAGTGCCAAAATTAAAACTGCGCATATGTTCTTTAATATCTTCATAAATTAAATCTATTATATTTTGGATAAATCTAATAAATATTAGTGTTTCTTGCGAAAGAATTAACGAATTTTGTGACGCTTTTATATAACTCTTGTATGAAAAACCTTAATATTAAGTGGATTTACCTTCTCGTACTATCAATAATATGGGGGAGTTCGTTTATTTTAATAAAGAAATCTCTATTAGGTCTTACTGCATATCAACTTGGTGCACTTAGAATCATAATTACAGGTATAATTCTTCTTATTGCAGGTTATTCTAAACTAAAGACTATTCCAAAACCAAAATGGAAATGGCTTTTTATTTCTGGCGTTTTAGGATCTTTTTTTCCATCATTCTTTTTTGCTATTGCAGAAACTGAGATAGATAGCGCTGTAGCGTCTATACTAAACTCATTAGTGCCATTAAATACTATTCTGTTAGGTTTTGCTGTGTTTAAAATAGCGTCAACAAAACGACAAATATTAGGAGTTATTATTGGTTTTATTGGCACGGCAATTTTAATTCTAAAAGGCTCTGAGTTAAATCCTAATCAAAATTATTTATATGCTGGTTTTGTCATTGCTTCAACCATAATGTATGCTGCTAATGTAAATATTATTAAGCGTTATTTACAAGATGTAAAACCCTTAGCAATTGCAGCTGGTAACTTTGTTTTTATTGTAATTCCGGCATTAATTATTCTTCTATTTACTGACTTTTTTACTTCAGAACGTTTCAATAATCCCAATTTACCAAATGCTTTAATTTATGTTGTTATTCTTTCTGTATTTGGTACAGCTTTGGCAAAAGTGCTTTTTAATAAATTGGTACAGATTTCAACACCAGTGTTTGCATCTTCAGTAACTTATATTATGCCTATTGTAGCTTTAATATGGGGAATAATAGATGGGGAATCTTTTAGTTTAATCCAAGGATTGGCAGCACTATTAATATTAGCAGGTGTGTATTTATCTCATAAACACAAAGCATAAAAAAAACCGAAGCTTTCGCTTCGGTTTTAATAAATTATTTATAAGTTTTAATGCTTAATCAAAATCAGCATCAGTAACACCTTCATTTACTTTTAAGTCTTTTATGATAAAAGCAATTTTACGAGGACCAAAAGTCTGAGAGAGTTTAAATGGAAACATTATACCTCCTACTTCTTTATAATCTTCAAAGAACATAGTTTGCGAACCTGCTGGAGTTGATTTTACTTCTGCAATTTTTAATCCAGTATCAACACTGTAATAAATTGAAGTATTCTCACCTGCAATAACTTTATATGCTTTCTGACCATCAAAAACTTCAATTTTTTCTAATGTTGCTCCACCATTTAAGTAATTAATTTCTGGGAAAGGAGACGATTCTAATTGGGCAGCTTTCACTTGATCCTCTGTCATATCAGTTTTTTGACCACCAGCTGAAGAATATCCTGCACTACCATCAAGTACTTGTTTTTGAGATCCCATAGGAGTTTTAACAATTTGTAATAACTGGTTTTTTATAGTTTTCTTCATCTCTAGATTTAACATCACACCAGGTTGTAATTCAGCTTCGGCTTGTATAAAAACAGAATTCACATTATCTAACTTTGCTTTACCACCAATTTTTTCAATGTATGTATTTAAAACCTTAGTCACATCCATATCTGCTGGCATCGGGATTTCAAATACTGGCTTTTCTACCGACTTAGCATAAGTATCATAATACTTAATAGGAATGCCTGTTTTTTCAAGATTTTCTATTACTTCACTTCCTTTACCTACAACAACAATACGAGCATTTTCAGTTTTAAAGTATTTATTAGCTACTCTATTTACATCCTCTGCGCTTACAGCATTAATTTTTTCTAAATATGTACTATAAAAATCCTTAGGAAGGTCATTCAACTTAATATTTAAAGCATAGTTCGCAATAGTCTGTGGACGTTCTAAAGCCAATACAAAATCACCAACATACTTCGCCTTTGCATTAGCTAATTTTTTAGCTTCAACTGGTTCAGTTTTAATGCGGTTAATTTCTTTTAAGGTTTGAACAACTGCACTATCTGTAACAGCATTTCTAACAGCTGCTCCTGCTGTAAAACGAGATGCATTCCATCTGCTAGTACCAACACTAGAACGTGCTCCGTATGTATAACCATGCTCTTCACGAAGATTCATGTTTAAATAACTACCAAATCCACCACCTAAAATTTTGTTCGCAATTAACACAGAATGATAATCTTCATCTTTCATTTTTAAATCAACATTATTTGTCAATGAAATGTTAGACTGCACTGCATTAGGCATATCAATAAAATTGATTTGTGTGTATTGTGCATTAGCACTTGGTTCAGGAACTGTAATATCAACACCTGCAGATTTCTCCCATTTACCAAAATGCTTTTTAAGTTGTTTCTTTACGTCGCTTATTTCTACATCACCTACAACAACAATATAAGCATTGTTTGGATTAAAGTATTTTTCGTAGAATGCTAATACATCCCCAAATTCAACATTTTTTACAGTCTCTTGAGAAGTAAACTCACCTCTAGGGTGATTTGTACCATACGATAAAGCTCCACCAACGCGTCCTGCTACAGCATCAACACTTTTTTCGTTAGACTTTAAGCCTTCTATTAACTTATCTTTTTCTTTCTCAAATTCTTCTTTAGTTAATAATGGATTAATAGCAGCATCTGCCATTAATTCTATTATTCTATCAGAGTACTTAGATAACGAACTTGCAAAACCACTTTGAGGTCCAAAACCTAAACTTGCACCTAAGAAATCGATCTCTTCATTAAATTCATCCTTAGAAATATTTAATGTTCCGTTACCTAACATTGCTCCTAATAAAGAAGAAACTCCTGCTTTTTTACCTTCGGTAATAGGCTTGTTATCTATTCTTAATGAATAAGAAACTCTAGGTAATTTGTGATTTTCTACAACGAGAACTTTAATTCCGTTTTTAAGTTCAAACTCACCTGGCACTTCCAAAGTAATTTTTGGAGCTGGTCCTGGTTTTGGTTGTTTAGATCTGTCTATTTGAGCATTTGTTGCGCCAAAAGACATTAAAAACAATACTATATATATTGATATTCTTGATTTCATAATTCTTCTTTTAGTTTTCCTTTTTTTCTTCTGGTAAATACTCTAATAATAACCTTTGGTTAGGATTTAAATACTTTTTAGCAACACTCTGAATTTCTTCTCGTGTTATAGATCTGTATATGTCTATTTGATTGTTAATCAAATTCACATCACCATATAACATATAATAACGTGCTAATGAATTTGCAATACCAGAAACACTAGAATTAGAGTTTACAAATTGGTTTTCGAATTGATTTTGAAGTTTTTGATAATCTTTCTCAGTAATCAATTCAGTTTGAAGCTTTACAATTTCTTCATCAATTTCTTTAACTAAATCTTCTAATTTAACCTCACCTAAAGGCAAACCATATAATATATAAGTTCCGTAATCTTCTTGACTAAAATCTAAAGCACCTACTTGTAATGCCATCTTCTTCTCATCTACGATTTTTTTGTAAAGTTTTGAAGATTTACCTCCACTTAAATAACTTGAAATCATTCCAAGTACATAAGCATCTCTATCTTTAAAAGAAGGAGTTCTATAAGCTGCCATAATTGCAGGAATCTGAATATTTGGGTCGTAAGCAGTAGCAGTCATTGGCTCAGTTATTGGATCTTCTTTAGGAAAGTTTCTTACGATATCTTCACCTCTAGGAATTGGTCCAAAATAATCTTTTACCATTCGCTTAACTTCAGCTTTGTCTATATCACCAGCTACTACTAGAACAGCATTGTTTGGTACATAGAATTTTTTATTAAATGCCTGAAACTCTTCTAAAGTCGCTGCATCTAAATGCTCCATCTTACCAATAGTAGTTCCTTTATAGGGGTGTTTTTTAAACATATTAAGTTTTATGTTTTCTAAAAAACGGCCATAAGGACTGTTATCTACACGAAGACGTTTCTCTTCTTTTACAACCTCATTCTGTGTATCTACACCAATCTGATTAATTACTGGGTGTAATAGACGCTCAGATTCCATCCAAAGACCAAGCTCTACACTATTAGAAGGGAATACTTCGTAGTAATATGTTCTATCATCAGTAGTATTAGCATTATTGCTACCTCCATTAGAAGTTACAATATTAAACCATTCTCCACGTGGAATATTCTCTGTACCTTCAAATAAAAGGTGCTCAAAAAAGTGAGCGAAACCTGTACGTTCTGGGTTTTCATCCTTAGCACCAACATGGTACATTACAGATACTGTTACAACTGGAGCCGAATTATCTTGATGCAAAATAACATGCATACCATTGTCTAAATCGTACTCCTCAAATTCTACTTGCTGTGCATTGGAATGAAATCCAACCAGCAATAAAAGCGCTAGAGTAAATAAGCTTTTTTTCATTATTAAGTGTGTTTAAAAATTTAAATTGTTTTTAGTGTTTGTATATCCTAAATGCTAAATGTTACATAAAGCCTTGCAAAAATAAGGAATGATTGCCCTTTTTTAACATAATAAAATGTGAAAATTCCATTAAATAAAGCTCGTGCTTAAGTATTTTTTTTGAACCTCATTAAAAACTCTTCAAAAAAGCCATTGAAAACGCTCGAAACGTTTGTGAATTACGAATTTAGGAGTATATTTGCATCCGCTTTCTGAGAAGAAGGCTATTTATTTAATAAACAAATTAATAAAAACGTTACGCTATGTACGCAATTGTAGAGATAGCAGGGCATCAATTTAAAGTTGAAAAAGACCAAAAAGTTTTTGTTAACCGTTTATCTACTGAAGAAGGTAAGAAAGTTTCTTTCGATAACGTACTTCTAATAGGAGATGGTGACAAAACTACTTTAGGCGCCCCAGCTATAGACGGAGCACAAGTAAGTGCTAAAGTCTTAAAGCACCTTAAAGGTGACAAAGTAATAGTTTTCAAAAAGAAAAGACGTAAAGGTTACCGTGTTAAAAATGGACACAGACAATCTTTAACCGAAATCGTAATCGAAGGTATTACTGCTTCTGGAGCTAAGAAAGCTGCACCGAAGAAAGAAACTAAAAAAGCTGAACCTAAAGCTGCTGCTAAGAAAGCTGCACCAAAGGCTGAAGCTGCACCTAAAAAGGCTGCACCAAAAGCGAAGCCAGCTGCTAAGAAAGCAACAGGTAAAGCAGATGATTTAAAGAAGATTGAAGGTATTGGACCAAAAATCGCCTCTACTTTAGTAGAAGCTGGTATTGCTACTTTTGCTGAATTAGCTAAAACTAAGCCAGTTAAAATTTCTGAAATCATTGCAGGTGTTCGTGGTAACCATGTTACTGATACTTGGCCAAAGCAAGCTAAATTAGCTGCTGATGGTAAGTGGGATGAGCTTAAAAAATGGCAAGACGAATTAGATGGTGGTAAAGCATAATTGCAAAACCGCTTAAGTATAACAATATAAAACCTTAAGATCATGGCTCATAAAAAAGGAGTTGGTAGTTCGAAGAATGGTAGAGAATCAGAATCGAAACGTCTAGGCGTTAAGATTTTTGGTGGACAAGCTGCTATTGCTGGTAACATTATCATAAGACAACGTGGTAACACGCACCATGCAGGTGAAAACGTGTACCAAGGAAAAGACCATACTTTACATGCTAAAGTTGATGGTTTAGTAAAGTTTACTAAGAAAAAAGACAATAAGTCTTACGTTTCTATTGAGCCTTTTGAGGCTTAGGAAATTAATTTTCTTAAACAATTTAAACCCTTTCTATTTTTAGAGAGGGTTTTTTGTTTTTTGTCATTCTGAACATAGTGAAGAATCTCTTATCACAATAATTACTTTATCTTTTTGTTTAATACCTATCAACCAGTCTATAATGAAAAGAGTTATTATCCTTATTATCTTAATTCTAAATCTAGCATTAAGCTGTAAATCTTCCCTTAGTAAAGCTGAATTGCTTGCCGAAAATAAAACTTTAAAAGAACGGATTAATAAACTTGAAGCTTACGATAATTCTAATATTGAAGCTGCTCTTGAGCTTAAAAATATGAATGTGGTTTATAGAGGAATGAATAATCCGATAATCATTTCTATGTCAAATGCTAAAGAAATTATTGCTATTGGTAAGGGCTTAACTAAAATAAATAACAGCAACAACCTTTACAATATGAATGCAGGTACAGGAAATGAAGTTGATATTCTAATAAAAGGTATTATGCCAAACAATGATACAATTATTGATAAAAAAACTTTAAAAATAAAAGATATTAAAGCACCAATAGGAACCATAAATGGAATTGGTTGTGGTTCAAAATGTGAGGTGTTATTAACGAAAGATGAATTAAAAAATGGTATTATAAATGTCACATTTGAAAATTTTATTTTTGATCTAAAAGTTAATGTGACTTCTTTCAAAGTTAACCTCCCAAATAAAAAATCAGTTCTTGTTGAAGGTATTAGAATGAATAAAAATATAATAAATGAAATTGAACAATCAATGGTTAATGATAAAGTTGTGATTTTCGATATTCGAGTTCATTTATCAGGTAATACAAGATACAAGCTTAAAAAAGCAGCACCAATCTTAATCAGAATTATAGAATAGATTCTCTAAACTATCTCCATCTTCTTCAGCAGAAAACTTGCATTCATGTTCTGGCAAACCCCTTGTTTAAGTTTGTAATCAAAAAAGAGTTCATCGTTTATGATTTCAGCATCAAAGTAGTAATTTTTCACTGCTTCTAATTCGGCTTCAATTTCTGTTAGACTTAAGTCGTGTGTGGCAATAATACCTGTAGCATTTAGCTTTACCAATTTTTCTACAAATTTTCTTGAGCCAATGGCTTTATCTGTGCTGTTAGTACCTTTTAAAATTTCATCTAGGATTACAAAGTAACTGGTATCTTTTTCAATAGTATCAACTACAAATTTAAGTCGCGTTAATTCACTAAAGAAGTATGAACTATCATCAGTTAACGAATCTGTGGTTCGCATACTTGTAATCAATTTTATAGGCTTGTATTTACTTTGCTTTGCACAAACAGGTAAACCGACATTAGCCATGACTATATGAAGTGCAACTGTTCTAAGAAATGTACTTTTCCCTGCCATATTAGCTCCAGTAATGATAAAAAACTGTTCTTCTTGTAATTCTAAATCGCTATCAACGCGTTTGTCAGCATTTAATAATGGATGCCCTAATGCTTCAGCTGAAATTGTAGTTGCATTATTCGTAATTTCAGGATATGAAAACACTTGGTGATTAAATGCATAATTTCCAAAGCTATTAAAGGCATCAAAGAATGTTACAACTTCAAACCAGTCTTCAACCTTATCTGCATATTTTGAGATCCACTGCTCTACATGATAGGTTTGTCGCATATCCCAAAGCAAATAACCATTTCCGAATATGGCTGAAATAAAGTTATTTCTATTATCCAAAGCATCTAAAGCCTTTGAAAATTTTGAGAAAATTTGAGAAGCTTTTAAACTTTCGGATTTAATTTTTTGTTGCTTTTCTTTAAGCAATACAGATTTAAAAGTTTGGTTTTCAATTTGCTCTAACAACAAAGCATATTGCCTAAAAGTGTCTTTTGCTTTTTCTGTATTTTGAGCAATATTATTAATCTTCTTTAAATAGCGTCCCGTAATTACTAATCCTAAAATCAGCCAGTAGCCAGCGTATTTAATTGGTATTATCTCCATTATTCCTAAAACCAAAATAGCAACGGATGCTATGCTAAAACCAATAGTTAACCAATATTGAACAGAACTTAAAAACGGCTTATAATCTTTAAGCCATTTTATAATTGATTTTGCTGAATGTTCAACTTCAACACCTTGTGAAACTCCAGAATAATGTTGTCTCCATTTGGGTAAAGTTGTTAATTCTTGTATGGCTTCTTGCCTCGATTCAATATTAGAGATCTCATTAGCCAATAAGTATGTCGTAAGCTTTTCTGTACCTTCTTTAATTGTAGTACGATTTATAAACTGAAAGAAAGACCCTTTTCCAAATAAATCAATATCCAAACTATAAAAATGTTTTGGGTTTTGAAACTGAGACCCATCTGCTCTATCATGAAAATCTCCTGAAGCTATTTTAAGCTCATTTTCATTAATAATTACTAGCCTTTTATGAAGTGCCCTTTGTGTTTTTAAATCTGTATACTTAGATAATAGAAACAAGAATATAGCTATACCTAATACACCAATTACTGTTGCCACCTGCCATTGTTCAAAAGTGAAATAGATACCAACAGTAGTTAATATAAAAACTGAAAGCCTCAATACACTAAACAGTCCCATTTTCTTAAAAATGCGTTTAGACTCTTGCTTATTTGTTTCTAATTGTTCTTGGTAAAAAGAATGTGGGTTTTGCATTGTCATATATTAGAAATCGAAATATAAGAAAACCCACACTTAATTTGCATGGGTTTTAGTTTATATTAAAAATCTAATAACGATTTGTTGTGAATATTATCCTTTAATTGCGGAACATTAGCATCTTTTTTAGGATAATAACTTATGTTAATTTTTTCACCATTTCTTAATACAGTAAACTCTGCCTTATACTCAGTAGAACTATAATAACTAATATTTTTTAATAAATCTCCTTCTCTTATTCCTGCTTTAAACGCTTCTGAACTCTCATCAACTGATGCTACACTTTTCCTGTCTTCTGAAAATGTAAATCCTAAATCAAAAACCTCAGATGTAGGTAGATATTCAAATCCAAAATCTTCAAATATAACTTCAAGATCATAAAGTTTTCCCTCTTCAATATGCTTGTCAAAAAATGGTTTAAAATCTTCTTTTAGATACTTATTTATAGTTTCTATAAAATAAGGATGTGTGATTTTTTGCTCACTTTCTAATGCATCATTTTTAAAATCTAATAGTACGTCGTCTAAGTCTTTTTCTCCTTCAGTATCTTGCTTTATTTTATTGTCTAAATAAAATGCGAGTAATGCACCACGACGATAAGGCAATTTTTGAACACCTTCTTTCCCACTCCAAAAATTTTCATAATTCATTTCGCTATTTGGCATCTCTCTAACTGGGTTTATGAAAAGTGCTTTTATAAAAACATTAAGCTCGTTAATGTAGTAACTCTCATCAAGATTGTAAATCTTTCCTTTTGCGATGTTTTTTAATGTATAATAATCTGTAAACCCTTCGCTAAACCAATATTGTTTTTCTTCATCATCATTTTTTATCAGCGAGCCTGTCCAGTTGTGCTGTAATTCGTGGTTAAACAAATACACTAACCCTTCTACTTCTAGATGCTTATTATTGGTTGCATTAGTTGCAAAGGAATTTGTTAAGCCAGAACCCTGAAACCCACTTCCACGTTCTTGTATGGTCGGAATCATCGTTACAGCGAAATAATCTTGGGTATGATCTTGCCAAAAATTGCGCTGAGCTGTTACTGTTTTTTCTAACATTTTTACCATTGTCGAATCCTCAAAAACCTCCCAATCCCCTCTTATAATAAAAACAACTTTATTGCCTTTAACATCCATCTCATGAATTCTAAAATCTCCTCCAACAAACACAGCTGTATGAAATTCTTCTTCACTAATGTTTTCTATATTCTGAACATGATCATTGCTTCCAAAACTATTGGCTATTTTATAATCTTTAGGAAAGTTATCCCAAGAGATATTTACATTAAAACTATCTTCTGAAGCATCAATAATATGTTTTGGCAACATAAAAAAGTTATGAGAAAACAGGTGAAAATATTCTGGCTTTACAATTGGTCTATACGTGTCTCTTGTCGTTAAATTACCCTTGCTATCTTGCTTAATCGTATACTCTACCTCAATATTATCTAAGTTTTTGGGATGTGCAATACTAAACCAGCCGCTATCTCTATTTGGTGTTATTTCACCTTTTTCTGATAATAACTTAATATCGTAAATAACATTATGAAGGCTGTCTTGTCCCCAAGCTTTATCTTGAAATAACAAAATAGTTTCCCCATTATCATTAGCTTTAAAAGATGTTTTAACTTTTAATAATGAGTTCTCATTTTCGTGAGATTTGGAAATATTGTAGTTAATGACATAGTCGGAATCTTTATTGCATGAAAAGCATAATAAGATGGTACTAAATAGTACGATTAGTTTTTTCATTTCTTGATTGGTTTTGATTGATATATAAAAGACGAATCAAGAAATGATATGTTACAAAAAATAAGGACTAGAATTTTGAGGCATCTATCGATTCAAAAACAGACAAAATGATTTTCACCGCATTTACATAAAACTTTGGTGTAATATCCTTAAAGTCGTCTGTTGGTTTATGGTAAGCTGCATGATCTTCGTTACCAAAATAGAGGAAAGGAATCTTGGCTGAATGGAATGGCCCATGATCTGAAGATCTTGTCCAATCTTGTTTTCCGTCAGTTCCGTCATGGCCTTGTAATAATTTTGTTGTGGTTGGGTTTTTGAAGCCATCAAGAATTGATGTAAGCCATTCTGTATAACGTGCTCCAACAACATATAGTTCGTCCATAGCACTGCGGCTAATCATATCCATATTTAGATTTACTAAAATCTTATTATTATCAAAAGATTCAACAAAATGCTTAGCACCCCTAAGTCCTAATTCTTCAGCGTCAAAAGCCGCAAATATCACTGAGTATTTTGGCGGATTTTTAACTAAGTATTCTGCAAAACTGATTAAAGCAGAAACTCCTGAAGCATCATCATCTGCACCATTATATATTTTTCCTTTACGAATACCTAAATGGTCATAATGTGCACTAATGACGATATGTTTTTCTGGTGTTTCAGTTCCTTTTATTTCAGCTAAAACATTGACTCCGTTATATGCTTTGTTTCTTGCAGTGAATGTAAAAGATTGTTCGTAGTTATCATTATAGCCCAAAACACCTATGCTTTTAAATTGTTCTATAATGTAAGCTCTAGCAGAATCGTTACCCTTTTCTCCCGTTCGTCTTCCTTCAAACTTATCTGAACTTAAAATTTTAACACGTTCTAAGAGCTTATTTTCATCAAATTTCGGATTTTCATTCTGTGCACAACTAGATGCTACAAAAAGTAAAGTAAAGGCAAGGGAAACTATTATATTTTTCATGTTAGGGGGTTAGGGGTTTGAAATTGAAAATAAAATTAAAGAAAAAATCCTAAGTAATACTTAGGATTATCATAAATCTATATGTAGGATTTTATCCTTTTAAACTCGCTTTTAAATATTCACGATTCATGCGTGCAATATTTTCTAAAGAAATGCCTTTAGGGCACTCTACCTCACATGCTCCAGTATTGGTGCAGTTACCAAAACCTTCTAAATCCATTTGAGCTACCATATTTTGAACACGCTCAGCTGCTTCTACTTGTCCTTGAGGTATAAAGCATATTGAGATACCTTAGCACCAACAAATAACATAGCCGAAGAGTTTTTACAAGTCGCTACACAAGCACCACAACCAATACAAGTTGCTGCATCCATAGCCTCGTCGGCTGCATGCTTAGAAATAGGAATTGCATTGGCATCTTGAGTATTTCCAGAAGTATTAACAGATATGTAACCACCTGCTTGTTGTATGCGCTCAAAAGCCATTCTGTCTACAACTAAATCTTTAATTACTGGAAACGCAGCTGCTCTAAAAGGCTCAATAGTAATAGTATCACCATCTTTAAACATACGCATGTGCAATGACATGTTGTAATACCGCGATCTGGTCCATGTGCTTCCCCGTTAATATACATTGAACACATACCGCAAATTCCTTCTCTACAATCATGATCAAAAGCTACAGGCTCTTCTCCAGAATTAACTAATTGCTCGTTTAAAACATCCATCATTTCTAAAAAAAGACATATGCTCTGAAATATCAGCAACTTTATAATCTACCCATTTGACCCCTTTGCATTTGAGTCTTTTTGTCTCCAAAATTTTAAGTGTTAAAATTCATAGTGTCTTTTCTTATTTGTATGAACGTTGTTTTAGTTCAATATCTTTAAATTCTAATTCTTCTTTATGTAAAACCGCATCAGCTGGTTCTCCTTTATATTCCCAAGCAGCTACAAACGCAAAATCTTTATCATTACGTTTAGCTTCACCTTTTTGAGGGCCATCTAACTCAGCAGATTCTTCTCTAAAATGTCCTCCACAAGATTCTGCTCTCATTAAAGCATCTTTGGCAAACAATTCGCCTAATTCTAAGAAGTCAGCAACACGACCAGCTTTTTCAAGTTCTGGGTTCATTTCATCTGCAGTTCCCGGAACAGAAACCTCTTTCCAAAATTCTTCTCTAATAGCTTTTATCTCAGCCATCGCTTCGGTTAAGCCTTGTGCGTTTCTTGACATTCCTGCCTTGTCCCACATTACTTTTCCTAGCTTCTTATGGAAATAATCTACGGATTTTGTACCATTATTATTGACGAAAGAAGTTAATTCTATCTATCACTTCTTTTTCTGCTTCATCAAATTCTTTAGTTTCCGTTGAAATTTTTCCTGTACGAATATCACCAGACAAAAAATCTCTATTGTATAAGGCAATACAAAATAACCATCTGCTAATCCTTGCATTAATGCCGAAGCACCAAGTCTATTTGCACCATGATCAGAGAAATTAGCTTCACCAATACAATAACACCCAGGAATTGTAGTCATTAAGTTATAATCTACCCAAACACCTCCCATTGTATAATGTACAGCTGGGTAGATCATCATTGGGGTTTTGTAAGGATTTTGATCTACAATTTTCTCATACATTTGAAATAAGTTACCATATTTTGCTTCAACAATAGCTTGACCTAATTCGTATATTTTTGCTTCAGAAGCATTCTCTATATTATGTATTTTGGCTTGCTCTTTTCCGTAGCGATTAATAGCCGATGCAAAATCTAAATACACAGCTTCACCTGTTTGGTTAACACCAAAACCAGCATCACAACGTTCTTTTGCAGCTCTAGATGCAACATCACGAGGCACTAGATTACCAAAAGCAGGATAGCGTCTTTCTAGGTAATAATCGCGTTCATCTTCTGATAAATCAGTAGGTTTTTTACTCCCTTCTCTTATTGCCAATACATCATCCATGTTTTTTGGCACCCAAATACGACCATCGTTACGAAGCGACTCAGACATCAATGTCAATTTAGACTGATAATCTCCTGATCTTGGGATACAAGTTGGATGAATTTGTGTATAACAAGGGTTTGCGAAATATGCTCCTTTTTTATGAATTTTCCATGCAGCGGTTGCATTAGATCCCATAGCATTAGTCGATAAAAAATATACATTTCCGTATCCACCAGATCCAACTACAACTGCATGTGCTGAATGTCTCTCTATTTCACCAGTAATTAAATTACGAGCAATGATTCCACGAGCTTTTCCATCTACAACAACTACATCTAGCATTTCGTGACGGTTAAACATTTCTATTTTACCACGAGCAATTTGTCTGTTCATTGCAGAATAAGCGCCCAATAATAATTGTTGCCCTGTTTGTCCTTTAGCATAAAATGTACGAGACACTAATACACCACCAAACGAACGGTTATCTAATAATCCTCCATAATCACGAGCAAATGGTACTCCTTGAGCTACACATTGGTCAATGATATTTGCAGATACCTCAGCTAAACGATACACGTTTGCTTCTCTAGAACGGTAATCACCTCCTTTTACAGTATCGTAAAATAATCTATAAGTAGAATCGCCATCTCCTTGATAATTTTTTGCTGCATTAATACCACCTTGAGCTGCAATAGAGTGTGCTCTACGAGGTGAATCTTGATAAGCAAATGCTTTTACATTATAGCCTAATTCTGCTAAAGTTGCTGCGGCCGAACCACCTGCAAGACCAGTACCAACAACTATACATCAATATGTCGTTTGTTCGCAGGATTAACTAAATCGATTTTATTTTTATAATCTGTCCATTTCTCTTTGATTGGACCCTTTGGTACTTTTGAATCTAAAGCCATACTTTACAAGTATTAATGAATGTGATTGAAATGATGATATAACGCAATGATTACAAATCCTAACGGAATTAAAATAGCATATGCTTTTCCGAAAGTTTTCAATCCTTTTGTGTATTTATTATTTGCTCCAACCGATTGGAATGCTGAATCAAAACCGTGTAATAAGTGTAATGCTAAGAACACAAAACCTAGACAGTAAAGTGCTACTCTCCATATCGGAACAAATTTTTCTTGTAGTTCGTGAAAATATCTAAACTCACCATTATGCATACCAGACATATCACCAACGATATATTTAGTGTTTATTTCAGGAATCCAGAAATCTATAAAGTGAATGATTAAGAACACAAGGATAAATCCTCCACTCCAAATCATGTTTCTACTCATCCAAGTAGAATTTGCTGCACCATTGTTTTTTGCATATTTAACACCGTTTGCTTTGTTGTTTTTAAGTTCTAAAACAAAACCCATCACAAAGTGAAAAACAACACCAATGATTAAAACAGGTTGCAATGCATATTGCACCAATGGGTTTACTCCCATAAAGTGAGACACTTCGTTAAAAGTGTCTGGACTAAATACTGAAAGAATATTAATTGCAAAATGCTGTAAGATGAAAAACATTAGGAAGAGTGCCGAAAGTGCCATGGCAAACTTTCTTCCAATCGAAGAATTTAAAATTCCGCTCATTATAATTGTGGTTAATTATTTGTATTACAAAGATACAGGGTAGGCAACGTTTAAACAACTGACAATTGTCATAAATAATTATTTAGAATAGCTTTAAATAAGTAATAGCTAACTAAGCTTAATCTTTTACGAATAGTTATTTAAACTTGTGAAAATGGTTGATAATCTTGTTGAAAAATTGAATTTAATAGAAATAGCCCTAATCTATTTCATTTTAACGATATAAAGATGAGTAATTACCAAGAGCGATTAATGACCTAAAGGCTAAGAACTAAAAATTAAACCTTGGATTCACAATAGAATTATAAATAGATCCAAACTGATAACTAAACCCTAAGCTAACAAAATAGTTATAACCAGACTGTAATTGTTGTTGCTGTAATAATAATTCTTCTAAAGACACATCGCCTGCAGGTAAATTAATTTGATCTCTTGTAATTCTGTAATTACCACCCACATTAAAGTTAAATCCTTTAAATACACGAACATTAGCACCTAAATAAAAACCAAAGGATCTTAAAGAGCCATCATGCAAAATTGATTAAAAGAAGCTTCACCATTAATATTTCCCCATTCTTGTCTAACACTTCCTCCCAATAAAAGCGAATGCTGTAGTAACAGTTCTTTTTCTTCAGCAAATACAGAACGCTCTATATAATCATTAAAATACAAACCATTTCTATACGATAAGATGAGTTGTTTTTTTGCAGACTCTGAGTATTTAAAAAAGTTATATTCTATAGCTGGTCTTAGCCTCCAAAACAAATTATAATTACTATACGTCGAAGTCCCAATATTTCCAAAAATACCATAAGACCAATGATCATTTATACTTATAACATCACTAACCCTTATAGATTTACTATTATTAATAGCTATAATGTCATTTCCATCAAAAGTAAAAGTCGATTTGTTTTCATTAAAATTCACTCTAAATGAAAACTTGTTTTTATCCGTAACTCGCCTTGCAGAAACATTAAAGTTTAAATTACTCGAATTATTGGATTCCTGACCGTCGAAAAAGCCGTTGGCACCAACTCTAAACACCCAATAATTCCAAGGATCTTTTTCCTCCACTTTTTCCTCTTCATTTTCTGGTGTAGGGACATTAATTGTGACTTCTGTAGTAGTTCCTTTTGCAATCCAAAAGCGTACAAGTCCAAGTTTAAGGTTTTCTAAAATTCGCTTTCGTTCGTCATCTCTCGTCATATTAGCATCTGTAGAAAAACTGAGTTTATAATTAATAGTTTCAAACTCTCCTTTACCAATAAAATCTACTTCATAACTTCTCCCACCGCTTCCATTACGCTGAGTCACAAAGAATAAGTGCACATCACTAAGATCTTGATCTCTTACAAACTGCACATTTCCTAGATTCTGTTTTAAATACGTATGATCACATACATTACAATCTAAAAAGATTTTAAGCTGTTCTGTTGTATCTTCTTGTGAGTATGAATTGAAAAAAATGAAAAATGAGGTAACTAAAGTGACATACTTTAACATAATTGATTGATGGTTTTGATTAATAGCTATGCGTATAACGTCTTCGTGAGAAAAGTATTATAATTAATTCGCACAATTTTGATGCCAAATTAAAACAACAATTAGGTAAATTATGTCAAACTAATGTAAAAGAAATGTCAATTATTTAATTTCAAGCTTAGTTTTCACGTCATCAATCTGAATAGTGTATTTACCTCTTGGTAAATAATAATTTCCATTACCTGCTTTCTTAATATCTAAGCTCGTATTTTCTTTTTGCAAGGCTTTACGACCTTTAGACGTTAGCTCTAGATTGTAATCTACATAGTTAAAACCTTTGTCTGCATCAACCTTTATGCTATTCAATTCTGTTCCTTTTTCTGATAGAATCTTAATGGTTTTTTGTCCTGAATTTGTGCTATAAAATTCAATCGTTTTATTTGGCTCAAAAGCATCAGAAAATTGACTAAATGAACTTCCCCAACGATTAGAATATCTGATTGACGACAATGCATAAATCTCTAAAGGTTTTTTCATTAATCTTAATCCATGGCTTTGTAAATTTTCAATATCTGCTTGATAGATACTTCGTCCATGGGTTCCTAATAGCAAGTCCTTAGCTTCAGCTTGGACAACGATATCGTGCACAGCAACATTTGGCAATCCGTTAGAAAATGCTTCCCAGGAATTACCCATATTAAAAGACATATACGCACCATTATCCGTTCCTAAATACAAAACACCTTCATTTGAAGGATCTTCTCTAATCACATTTACTGGTGAAGCAGGTATGTTACCGCTAATGTCTTTCCATGTCTGCCCATAATCATCACTCATATACGCATACACTTTAAAATCATCCCAACGATAACCATTTAAGGTTACATAAACACGTTCCTTTTTATGTTGCGACGCAATAACTCTACTTACCCATAGATCTTTTGGAAAAGAATTTGAAATAGCCGTCCAACTACCTCCAGCGTTTTTAGTTACACTAACTACACCATCATCACTTCCTGCATATATTAGTCCAAACTGAAATGGGCTTTCACTAATTGAAGTCAATGTTCCATAAGCTACATTTCCTTTTTTACCACCTTTGGTTAAGTCGTCGCTTATCGCTTCCCAGTCATCTCCTTGGTTCATAGAACGCATCAACTTATTACCTCCTAAATACAATATGTCTTGATTGTGTGGAGACAATAAAATTGGTGTTTGCCAATTAAAACGATATGGATTTTCACCTAAAGTATGTTTAATGTTTAAACGTTTAAACTCACCTGTTTCTCTATTAATTCTAAAATAGTTTCCAAACTGAAACCCAGTATATACCACATTAGCATCACGACTATCTATTTGAACTTGCATACCATCTCCTCCCATTATACTTTTCCAAGGATATTGTCCCTGTTGATGCCAACTTTTATTTTCTCTTGCGTTATTAGCACCAACCCAAACACCATTATCTTGTAAACCACCATAAACATTATATGGTTTTTCGTTATCTACATTGATGGCATAGAATTGACCTACCGAAGGAGAATTATTTTTAATCCAGTTTTCACCATCATCATACGTAATATTAACTCCACCATCATTACCATTAACTAAATGATTTGGGTTTTTAGGATTGATCCAAAGCGCATGATGATCTGCATGTACATTTTCTGCACTAATTGACGACCACGATTTTCCACCATCCTTAGATTTTACAATAGGTACACCATAAATGTAAATATCATTTTCATTAACTGGAGATACATGAATACGTCCAAAATAGTAGCCATAACTATAATAGATACCATCTAAATAATCCTCATGTGTTTTCTTCCATGATTTTCCGCCATCTGTACTCTTATATACCTCAGCTCCAATAACAGGAGTATCAAACAACATAGAATTAGCATCTTCAAGATACTTAGCTAAATCAATTGGTTTTACGTTACCTGAGCGCACCATTTGCTTCACATTAGCAGCTCTGTATTTTTCTTGAAAACCATTTGTCTTTAAAAATGCATTCAACTTTTTGTCATCTAATGCCAAGAAGTCTGTATTAGACATCGTTTTAAAATCCTCTTTTGTCAATCCGCGCTTATCTCCTTTTTTCTTTTTATCTGGTCGTCTAAATTGACTATCGTGCACAGCATAAATCACATTATCATTAAAAACAGCAACACCAATTCTACCAACACCATCTCCAGTAGGGAAACCGCTTTTTGCTGTAGATACCTTTGTCCATGTTTCTCCAGCATCTGTACTTTTATATATGCCAGAATTACTTCCATTTCCTGAAAAATTCCATGCTTTACGATCTTTGGTCCAAGACGTTGCAAACATTACATTATAATTTTGTGGACTCACTTGCAAATCTATAATGCCACTCATATTATCTACAAACAAGGTTTGCTTCCATGTTTTTCCTCCATCAGTAGTTTTGTAAACACCACGTTCATCGTTTGGAGAATATAAATGACCTGTAGCACCAACTACAACAACATCTGGATTATCTGGATGAATTAAAATAGGAGCAAAATGATGCGCATCCATCAAGCCCATATTAGTCCAAGTCTTTCCGTTATCTGTAGATTTTAAAATTCCAATACCTGCGTAAGACGAACGTGACGAATTGTTTTCTCCTGTACCAACATAAATCGTTCGTGTTGGCCAATGCACAGCAATATCTCCAACGTTTTGTGTGTCCGAACTATCTAAAATCGGTGTAAACGTAGTACCATTATTAACTGTATGCCAAACACCCCCAGAAGCATAACCAACATAAAACTCTGAAGGCATATCTTGATTAACATCTAAATCAACTACACGACCACTCATAATCGTTGGCCCAATAGTTGCAAAAGGTACATTTTTCACTAATGACGATTGTGCCATTGCTGCTTTTTGTTCTAATGATTTTTTTACAGTTTCAGCAGAGCTTGCTGGCTGTTGTGCAATAGCAAATAATGAGCTTACAAAAAGCACAAGCGAAAGAATTTTTGGATATGACATGTTGGTTGGTTTTATAGAGGCATCAAGTTAAACAATTACAGTATAATCGTCAAGTAAGTCAGCTAAAGTTTAACAAAGCCTAATTAAAATTCAATATTAAAAATCGACACCTATTAGATTATAATTGTGTAAATATGTTAATTTTTTAACATATTATTAGATATATTTCTTACATTTATCATAATTAACTAATAAAATCTTATTAAAATGGAAGAGTATTTACCTTTAATTATTCAACTAATTAGTGGAGCTGTCGGTGGTAATTTAGCCGGTAAGCTTATGAAAGGATCATCTTTAGGCACCTTGTGGAATTCCGTAACTGGTATTCTTGGCGGTGGACTAGGAGGCAAGGTTCTTGGCATGCTAGGACTTGGTGGAGCAGCAGCAGCTGAAGCATCAACAGGCATGGATCTCACTAGCATCCTAGGCAGTGTTGCTGGAGGTGGTGTTGGTGGTGGTATCCTTATGGCTATTATCGGAATGGTGAAAAAAGCGATGGCTAAATAACTTTCACATATCAATACAGAAAAAAGGCAATCTTTAATTAGATTGCCTTTTTTATTTGATTTAAAGCTGTCTTTTATTAATAATTTCAAAGAATTTTTTACGATAAGTGTTTCCTATTGGCAACTGCTTCCCTTGTATCCAAACCGCATCATTTTCAATTTTATCGATATGACTCAATGCGATGATATAGGATTTGTGAATTTGAATAAATTGGTAACTTGGCAAACGTTCCGATAAATGCTTTAATGTACTATAAGTAATAATCTGTTCTTTTTTTAATTGTACAGACACATAATTTTTTAAGCCTTCAATAAAAAGAATACCTTCTAAAAAAACTTTGTTGAAATTATGCTTTCCATCTGTTTTTATAAAAATATAGTCTTCAGCATCTTTATTTGATAGTACGGATTCTGAATCGACAGATTGAACCTTTAAAACCGCTTTGTAAAAACGCTCAAAAGCTATAGGTTTCAATAAATAATCAACTGCTGCAACTTCATAGCTATCTAATGCAAATTCTGAATAAGCGGTAGTGAAAATAATCTTTGTATTAGGATTTATAATTTTAGACAATTGCACACCTGTTAACTGAGGCATTTGTACATCTAAGAAAACTAAGTCAACACTATTGGATTCTATAAAAGCTAACGCTTCAAGAGGTTTCGTAAAGGTTTTTTGAAGAATTAAAAAAGGAACATCCGCAACATAACGCTCCAAAAGCCGAATCGCAGCAGGCTCATCATCCACAATAATACAGTTCAATTTTTGCATTATAATGGTAGTTTTAATTGTGAATAATAAATGTCATTTATAGTTTCAGAATGCAGAGTATATTGATCACCAAAAAGAAGATCTAGTCTTTTCTTTATATTTTTAGTCCCAATACCTTTATCCATATAATTTTCTGAAGGATTAATTACGTTTTCTGTTTTAATTTCTAGGCTATGCTGATTAATATTAATTTCAATCTTTGCTGGTTTTGATGCGTCATTAATAATACCATGCTTACATAGATTCTCAATAAAATGAATGAGCAGTAATGCAGGAATTTTTTGTCCACCTACAGAACCCTTAATTTCAAAATCTACATAAAACTCATCCTCATAACGCTTCTTGTAAAAATAAAGATAGTCTTTAATAAACGCTATTTCTTTATCCAAAGGCATATAGTTTTCCTTTGCATCGTAAGTCACATATCTTAATAGGTTAGACAATTTCAAAATATCGTCAGCTGTCTCTGGCTTATCTTCATACAAATCTGAATAGAACCCATTCAGGGTATTAAATAAAAAATGTGGACTTATCTGCGATTTTAACATCGCCATTTGCGCATCTTGATGCTGTAATTGTATCTGATGCATTTTAGATTTATTCTCATTGAATCTAAAAAACAAAAACATTAAACTACTATATAAACAAGGCCTAATAGTGTACACCGCACTATCTGTTAAGTAGATCATTACAATATTTGGTCGATCTAGGTTGTAATTATGAAAATCAAAAAGTGAATAAACCAAAACCTCTTCAAGAAAAAAACGAATGCCTGCAAAACACAACACCATAAACACAAAAGACAAGCAGTATTGTAGTATTGTATTTGGTTTTAAAAATCGAGGAGCAAATACTAAATAGTTTAAAGCATATACGGAAAAGAATGCTATATGCATCGTAGTAAAAAGTAGAAATGCTGCTGGTTTAAACCATTTTTCAGTGGGTTGATTAAAAATGACGTCGTTAGAATAGCCCCAAGTCACGCTTACTACCATTATGAGTAAAGCAAAAACAATGTTATATTTTAATTCTTTAGATAATCGCATCGGACTAATTTAGTGGTATTCTACAAAAGCATCAATACAATTATACCAACTTATCCTTTTCTAATACCAACGCATTTGTTTTTAGGACAAACTGATTGATGTAAAAATAGAGTACGTTTATTGAATCTTCTGTAGTACTCATCAAAATGAATATAACTTCATCGTATAGCTAAAGTATCATTGTATTGAAATTAATCTTAAACGCTATATCATGAAAAACATTATCACACTACTAAGCATAGTATTTACATGCTTCTTAATTACTGCTCAGAACAAAACGGAAGAGCTAGATACTGAACTCTTAAAAACATATACTAACTATTTCACCATTGACAATAATAAAATTAATGGTGAAGGAGCTAAAGTTTTAAAAAACCTCATCAATAATTCTCAATTTGTGGTCTATGGAGAAATGCATGGATCAAAACAAACCTCAATAATTAATGAAGCTTTAATGCCATTATTAGCCGATTCTGGATTTAAACATTTTGCCATTGAAGTTGGGCCACATTCTGCAAATAAATTAACTCAACTCTCTACCCCAAATAATAAAACTATAGAGCAATTAAAGCATTTTAATAAGAGTTACACAGTTTCAGAAGGAGAGCAAACAGCCGTTCCTATTCCATTTTTTGATAATGTCTCTGATGCAAAATTTTTACAGGCTGCTCGCAAAAACGGGATGGATCTTTGGGGCATTGATCAAGAATTCTACTTTTCTGCATTTTTTTTAATGGATGAACTGACAAAAACGGCTAAAAACAAGGCTAATTATGACCATATTGTACAATTACAAAATCAGGCAAAAGGCATTATGTTCAAACATTTTATGGGTGAATTTAAAAAGGAAAATGAAGGAGCTTATAATCTAATTATGAAAGAGCCCGTTGTCAATGATTATCTTAACGCATTTGGTGCATCTAACAAAAAAGCACAAGCAATTATTAACGATCTAAAGATCAGTTGGAAGATATATATTGACTGGAGAAATGACTCGCATGTAGATCGTATCAGTTATATGCGCAATAACTTTATGAAGCATTATAACCAAGCTCTTAAATCAGAAAAGCAACCTAAGGTCTATACTAAAATTGGAAGTTTACACGCTAAAAAAATAGTATCTAACGGTGCCTACGATATCGGTGAATTAGTAGAATCTTTAGCACAAAAAAACGGGACCCAAGCTACAACAATTGGTTCTTGGAGACCTTATGAAATTGCAGAAGATGGTCGTCTTATTAATAATTTCGATAAATATAAACGTAGCTACAAACGCTATAAAATATTTATGCCATTAGCAAAGCAAGATCAATGGGCTATAGTCGATCTAAAAGCCATAAGAACAGCTATAGAAAACAATGAGATTTCATTGCCAAAAGATGGCTCTTATCATAAATTAAGACAACTTATCTATGCTTATGATTATCAATTAATTCTTCCGGCAGATCATCAAACAACACCGAACAGATAATACCAATCAAAAGTAAATACCACCTGAGTTCATCATTCAAGTGGTATTTTGTTTTATGTAGACCTTAAAGATTTACTACCTTGCAATTACAATCGATCATTACATAAATGCAAGCTTCTAAAACCAATTTTGAAATCTATCTAAAATCCGTTCTTAATGATAAAGAACTAGAGGTTCATATTCCAGAAATTTTAGACAACTTTCAACTATTAGAACTTCAAAAAAACGACTACTTTGTTGAAGCGGGTTCAGTTTGTAAATATTTCTGCTATATCGAAAGTGGTATTCTACAACATTCTATTGACGTTTTAGGGGAAGAAAAAACCACGTACCTCGCTTTAAAAAATTCATTGACCTCAGCTTTAAATAGTTTTAAAAACAAAGTCCCTTCTCGAAAAAGTGTAAAAGCCTTATTTGATTGTCAGCTCTGGGTTATCGATGCAAATACGTTTAATCGTTTGCTTAATAACAATGAAGCTTTTAATCGGTTTTACTATAATCTTATAGAAAACCAAATCTTCAGAATTGATGATTATCGTATTGACTTGCTCACTTTAACTCCAGAAGAGCGTTATAAGAAATTGCTTAATAACGAAAACGAATTGCTTCAAAAAGTACCACTGCATTATTTAGCTTCATTCCTTGGAATATCTTCTCGTCATATGAGTCGCATTCGGAAAAATATAAAATAACGCCAAATGGCTAGTTGATTGAAATTTCATTTAATTATTTTTGGGTATTCATAGTATTCAAATCAAAAAAATCGGAACATGAAATATCATCAAATAGACCGCAACCTCTTTATAAAAAACCGCAAAAACTTTATGGCTCAAATGAAGCCAAGTAGTTTAGCCGTGTTTAACTCTAATGACATTTATCCAATTAGTGCAGATAGTACGATGCCTTTTCAACAGCATCGTGACATCTTTTATTTAAGTGGTGTGGATCAGGAAGAAAGTATTTTGGTGCTATTTCCAGATTGCCCAAAAGAGAAACATCGCGAAATTTTATTCTTAAAAGAAACAAACGAGCATATCGCTATTTGGGAAGGTGAAAAATTAACCAAAGAAGCGGCTTTAAAAACCTCTGGTATCAAAACTGTGTATTGGTTACAGGATATGGAAAAGGTGATGTTTGAACTCATGACCCAATGCGATACCGTTTACATTAATACTAATGAGCATTACAGAGCCAGTGTAGAAACTGAAACACGCGAAGATCGTTTTACAAAGTGGTTGACTAACAAATATCCTGCACATAGCGTGGCTAAGAGTAATCCTATTTTACAACGTTTACGTTCTGTAAAAGATCAGATTGAATTAGACCTCATCCAACGCGCCTGTGATATTACAGAAAAAGGTTTTAGACGTGTGCTTAATTTTGTAAAACCAGACGTTTGGGAATACAATATCGAAGCCGAATTTATGCACGAGTTCCTCAATAACCGTTCTAAAGGCTTTGCTTATACTCCGATTGTAGGCTCAGGAAATAATGCCAATGTCTTACACTATATAGAGAACAACCAACAATGTAAGGCTGGTGATTTAATCTTATTGATGCTGGTGCAGAATATGCGAATTACGCGAGTGACATGACACGTACCATTCCTGTTTCTGGGAAATACAACGACCGACAAAAGGCCGTTTATAATGCGGTGAATCGCGTTAAAAAAGAAGCCACTAAAATGCTGGTGCCTGGAACCCTTTGGGAACAATACCACGTCGAAGTTGGTAAACTAATGACGTCTGAATTGTTAGGTTTAGGTCTCATTGACAAAGCCGATGTACAAAACGAAAACCCAGATTGGCCAGCTTATAAAAAATACTTTATGCATGGCACGTCTCATCATATGGGATTAGACACGCACGATTATGGGTTGCTAAACGAACCTATGCAAGCCAATATGGTCTTTACTGTAGAACCTGGTATTTATATCCCAGACGAAGGTTTTGGTATTCGTTTAGAAGATGATGTGGTAATACAAGATTCTGGAGAACCTTTTAATTTGATGCGTAATATCCCAATTGAAATTGAAGAGATTGAGGAGATTATGAATTCTTAAATATTAAAGAATAAACAACCGTTCAATACTAACCTTGGCATCTGAATTCTCAGCATGCCAAGAAAAGGTAGTTTTTGCCCCTTTTTCCCAAATGCATTTAAAATCGTTTGGCGCATTGTATTCACTAATAAAAACTTGGTGTCCAGCCTTGCTTTGTTGTCTGCACCAATTCCAAAATTGGTCGTGGTCAAAACCATCTCTGTATTTAGTCGTGGATGCATAAGGTGGATCGCAATAGATGATGCTGTTTTGAGGAATGCCTAAATCAAGATAAGATTTACAAGACAATTGCAAACCTTCTAGTTTTGGCACTTGCTTGGTAATGTTTCGGTAATGTTCGCCCCAATAATCACGCCTGCCTTCTTTATCGCGTCTGTAACCTGCAAACCATTTGCCTCCAAACGAATTAAAGCCTACATAACCCACTAAATGTTTTGGGTATTCGTCTTGGTTATATTTTATGTGCTTGTATGCGTCTTCACTAACGAGTTGTGGCGGATCCCAGTGCTCATAAATTAAGGCTTGCCACATCGCCATGAGTTCTTGATGTTGGTCATTAGCAATACGCATGCCATCAACTTTGTCTATCATATTCATGCCACCAGCAAAAGGTTCGAGATAGGCTTGGTTGGGTTGTCTATCTTTTAAGATAATAGGCAATAAGTCTTTGGCAAAGCGTGCCTTGCTTCCCATGTACTTCATGCCTATTTCTTTGTATTAGATTGAAAAAAAGACGTCACGACAAAAGCTACTAAGGCTGGTAAAACCCAACCTAAACTATGCTTAGCTAATGGTATATATTCAGTAATACTTTTTAAGCCGTCAGAAGGACTAATAAACCCAATGACATCTGGAATACTAAATATAAAGGTCACAATAACAACAGCTCTAAATACTAATGGTGTTGCGATACGTTCTGGCATTACATTTAAAAGAATAAGCATTATGGTTATTGGATAAATGAATAACAATATTGGATAGGCAATAACAATAATAGAATGGAAATCTAATTGCCCAACTCCGACTCCTGCAATACAGGCAATAATAGCCGTAATCACATAAGCGTTTTGAGATTTATTGAACAAGCCTCTAAAATAATCGGCTGTACCAGCCACAATACCAACAGCTGTTGTAAAACACGCTAAAGAAATTAATACACTTAAAACGGTGTTTCCAAAATTACCTAAGGCTGCAATACTAATCCCTCGTAATAAATTAGCACGTTGCATGTCGCTACTTAACGCAGTATCAACTTCAATCTGAGAACCATAATAAGCACCAACAGCAATGAGTCCTGCATAAATAACAAACAGTCCTGTACCAGCTATAAATCCTGATTGTCGTATGAGTTTACGTTTAGACTCAAACTGACTCACCTTCATGTTTTTAAAATTCAGCGACACAATAATCACGGCTCCAACCACCACTGCTCCAATGGCATCAAAGGTTTGGTAGCCTTCTAAAATTCCTGAAACTAGAGGTGTTTCAAATGTTGATGTTCCTGTAGTCAAAGACGAAGAGGTCAATCCAATCCCAATCACTGCCAAAAGTATGATGACTATAAATGGCGTTAAAAATTTACCTATAAGATTTAAAATTTTTGAACGGTTTAATACAAACACTAAAACCAAGGCAAAATAAATAGTACTGGTCAATAACGGACTCGTGCCAAAGGCAGGATGAATCGCGATTTCGTGTGTAGCAGAAGCTGTTCTTGGTGATGGTATCGCTACTGAAATGATATAAACAATAATACAATAGATAGAACTAAACCAAGGTGAAATCTTCTTCCCAAAATCGTACATGGTTCCTTGGAGCTTGGCATGCGCTAAAATCCCAATAATAGGAATAAGCACCGCTGTAATCATAAAACCTATGGTCACCCAAATCCAGTTGTCACCTGCATTATAACCTAATAATGGTGGTAATAACAAGTTGCCTGCTCCAAAAAACAGAGAGAATAAAGCAAAACTTGTGACTAAAAGTTCTTTACGTTGAATGTTCACTTAGTTGGTCTTTACAAGTTCTAAATCATGAAAATCGAAACTGAAATCAGTAATAGGTGCAATGTATTTCATGCGCGCCGAAACTGCTTCCCCTTTTTCATTAAAGGTAAATTGCACAAAGACATCGGCATCAAAACTTCTATTGTTCCACTTGGTCACAAAAGTGGTTGCATTATAGGATAATAATTCACCAAATAGGGCTGGCGAACGTTTGCACTTTATGCTATATGCTTTACCATCATGAGATATCATAACATCGCCAAACCAATCGTCTGTGTAGGTGCCAACAATGTGTTCGGGTTTTGGAAGCACCCTATGGCCTTTCATTTTTACAGTCTTAGCATAAACTGATGCTTTTATACTGTCATTATATTTTAGATAATCTGCATTTCGAGCCCCATAGCGTCCTAGCCAATCTCTGTTTTCATAACCCAAATACGAATCTTTAATCGTGTTTGTAATTGTATTAAAAGCCGAACCATTCATTTGATTGGTCAACACCACAATCGCTAAATCTAAATCTGGAATCATCGTAAACTGTGTTACTGTTCCTAATAAGCCTCCTGTATGATACACTTGTTTGTGTCCTCCTTTAACGTCAGTTAAAAACCAACCTAAACCATAACCCTTAAAATTAGAATTATAACTATCGTTTGGACGAACCGTTAGTGGAGTTTGTAATTGCCATAACTCATGAAATAATTTGGCACCCAATAAACGTTCACCACTTTCAGTGACAGCATCATTCATTAAGAATTTTGCCCAAGTCATCATGTCGTGCACATTACTAACAATACCACCTGCAGCATTTGCGGTTTCACTCCAATCGTGCGGAATTTGAATCACCTTACCTTCTGCTCTTGTATGCGCTTCAATAATATTCGATTTATCAGTAATTCTATTATAAGACGCTTTAGAGTTTATCATCCCTACAGGTTTCATAATCTTGGTTTCAATAAAGTCTTCCCAAGACAATCCACTCACACGTTTTAAAACTTCGCCAGCGATAATAAACATGTTATTATTGTAGGCAAACTTGCTTCTAAAAGAGGTTTCTGGCTCTAAGTGTTTTACATTATTAATGACATCATCGACATCAAAATCATTCCCTTCAGGAAAGAACATTAAATCACCTGCTCCTAATCCCATTCCGCTTCGATGTGTTACTAAATCTCTAACGGTAAAGTTTTCCGTGACCCAAGAATCGTGCAATTGAAACTCTGGAATATACTTGCGAACAGGATCATCCCATTTTAATTTACCAGCATCAACCATCATGGCTAAAGCAAAACAGGTAAAACCTTTACTATTCGACGCTACACCAACTAAGGTGTTATCATTCATGTCTTTTTGAGTCGTCAACGAACGCACACCATGGCCTTTTGCATACACCTCTTTTCCATCTTTAAATATACCGACAGAAATTCCAGGCACATCAAAAGTGGTTAGTGTTTCTTTAATCAATTTATCGAGTTCTGCTTCTTTGATTTGAGCAGATATAGAAATGCTGCTTAAAAATAACGCTAAGACTAATAATCGCTTTAAAATCATATGATTTTCAATTTAATTGGAATAGCTTCAAATATAATAAATGTTAGTGATGAATACTCTTATAAATGGTTTCAAAATATATCTTTGTAACCATGACCTTAGATTACAAAAACAGTACTATTCATTACACCACTTCTGGCGAAGGACCTACAGTTGTTTTTCTGCATGGCTTTCTAGAGACCATAGATATGTGGAATGGTTTAATTTCTAAATTATCAAAACATCAAGTCATTTGTATTGATTTATTGGGTCATGGCAAAACAGATTGTTTAGGTTATGTACATACTATGGAGGCTATGGCAGATGCAGTTTTTGCCGTTTTAAATCATTTAAAAATTAAGAAAGCAAAATTTATTGGACATTCCATGGGAGGTTATGTATGTTTAGCTTTAGCTGAAAAACAACCGCTACTATTTAAAGGTTTGTGTTTAATGAATTCAACGTTTGAAGCCGATGATGATCAACGAAAACTTATTAGATCTAGAGCAATCAAACTAGCACAGACACATTATGAAACTTTAGTCGGTATGTCTTTTGCAAATCTTTTTGCACCTGCAAGTAGGACGACATTTAAAAAAGAGTTTGATGACGCTTTAGAATTAGCTTTGCAAACTCCTGTACAAGGTTACATTGCTGCACAAGAAGGTATGAAGTTAAGGCCAAACCGCTTTGATGTTTTCAAAAATTTGAATTGCAAACAATTAATCATTATCGGAAAAAAAGATGCTGTTGTAAATGGCGATTCTATTATTTCAAAAATTAAAGGTACGTCCATAAATTATATTGAATTCTCAGAAGGGCATATGAGTTATATTGAAAATGAATCAGAATTATCTTACGAATTATTACGTTTTATCGAAAAATAATTCTCTTCAACGTTTTTATTATCTTTTTTTTCTAAGTTTATCATCTCAACTAGAAAATTAATGTAAGAACCTACTTATGACTCCTACTAAATTATACTGTGACTTTTTTGGTCACAATTACCAAATGACAAAAAAAGTAACCAACCACGTTAAAGAATACACCTGCAAGTGTTGTAAGAAACAATTGACTACTAACAGTAATGGCAAGCTTACAGAATTAACACCTAAGTATCAAGAAATAAATTCGGCCTTAGAACGTATTTACAATAACAGAATGATGCGTTTGAAGCAAAAAACACTCAGTTCATCGATTTATTAATTGTTAACAACTTGTGAACAATTCATTTTGTTATATTTAAAGTCCTAACTATACAACTAATCCCTTTAGAGACTAATTAAAAAATGAAAAACGTTTACTGCTCACTATTTGGACACGACTATAAAGTCTCTAAAAATGTGACTTACCATGTCAGAGAATACAAATGCAAAAATTGTAAGTCAGAAATGACAATTGACGGAAATGGTAACTTCATTCCTTTAACACCAAAATTTAAAGAAATAAATTCTGTACTAAATCGCGTCCACACAAAACGCTTAGAAAAAAGTCAGAAACTTTTTATGATTGATCTTTAAGAGCATTCCAACCTTTAGCAATTATAGGGATTTTTTCCTCTGCTCTGGTTACTAAATGCATACCTCTATCTTCATCGGTCATATAACCAATAACCGTAAGATTTGGATTCCCTTTAATCTTTGGGAAATCCTCTTGAGAAATCGTCATTAATAATTCATAATCCTCACCACCATTTAACGCAATAGTTGTACTATCTATGTTAAATTCCTCGCATGTTGAAATGACTTGCGGATCTAACGGAATCTTATCTTCATAAATATCTACACCAACGTTACTTTGTTTACATAGATGCATCACTTCTGAAGATAATCCATCACTCACATCAATCATGCTTGTTGGTTTTACATCAAGTTCTTTAAGTAATTCAACAATATCTTTTCGTGCTTCTGGTTTTAATTGACGCTCAACAATATACGTGTACATTGATAAATCGGGTTGGTTATTTGGATTCACTTTAAAGACTTCTTTTTCACGTTCTAAAATCTGAAGTCCCATATAAGCTCCACCTAAATCACCTGTAACTACTAACAAATCATTTGGCTTTGCTCCAGAGCGTAAAACTACTTTGTCTTCTTCAACTTCACCAATGGCAGTTACAGAAATAACTAATCCCGTTGTTGAAGATGTTGTATCACCACCAACTACATCAACATTATATAGCTTAGCCGCTGTGTGGATACCTGCATACAATTCCTCTAAAGCTTCTAATGGAAAACGATTAGAAACTGCAATAGAAATAGTAACTTGAGTTGCGGTAGCGTTCATCGCATAAACATCAGATAAATTCACCATCATCGCTTTGTAACCTAAGTGTTTTAAGGGTACGTAACTCAAATCAAAATGTACTCCTTCTACCAACAAGTCTGTAGAAACAACAATCTGTTTCTTATCAAAACGTAATACTGCAGCATCATCACCAATACTTTTTACAGTAGATTGTTGAGTGACTTTAAAGTGTTCCGTTAAATGTTCTATGAGTTTAAACTCACCTAATTCACTCAATGGAGTACGTTGTGGATTTTTATCTTCTATCATAATGCAAAAATATTATGCTTTTTTGAATAGTACAGTATTAATGGCATTATTTATGAGGCAATTTATTACAAATGTATTTTTTACTGTAAATTGCTAAAAAAAAGTCTATGAAAAAATATGCCCTGCGTAATGTTCTTTCTATTTTATTCATTTGTTTAACCTGTGTGTTTTTACAAAACTGTTCAAATGAAGAACGTCCTACTGCAAATACAGATATAGATAACGATACTATTTTAAATGCGCTTGACAATTGTCCTTCAACCGCAAATGCAGATCAGTTAGATTCAGATAATGATGGTATTGGAAACGTTTGTGATGATGACGATGATAACGATGGTGTTTTAGATGTTGATGATAATTGTCCTTTAATTGCAAATCCAGGTCAAGAAGATAGTGATAACAATGGTTTTGGGGATAGCTGTGATGGTGATACCATATTTCCTCAATTTCCATGTGTTAATGGCTTAGCTGGAGGTTATCCTTGTAGTGGCTACGATATAATGAGTCATATTCCTGCTGAAGAATTAGGTGGTCCTGGTGCAGAAGGGAATGATTCTTGGGGTTGGACAGATCCAGAATCTGGCAAAGAATATGCATTAGTTGGTACAACAACAAGTGCCGCTTTTGTTGATGTATCTGATCCTTCAAATCCAATTTTCTTAGGCCGTCTCCCTACAGCAACCGTTAATAGTTTATGGAGAGATATAAAAGTTTATAATAATCATGCATTTATTGTTAGCGAAGCTGCTGGCCATGGATTGCAAGTTTTTGATTTAACGCGATTAAGAAATGTTGCAAACCCTCCTGAGACTTTTACAGCAGATGCAACCTACAATGGGTTTGGTAAAGCACATAATATCGTCATCAACGAGGATAGTGGTTTTGCATACGTTGTAGGCTCTAACACGTTTAGTGGAGGCCCTCATTTTGTTGATATTCAGAATCCAATAAACCCTATTGCTGCTGGCGGCTATGCTGACGATGCTTATTCGCACGATGCACAAGTTGTAACTTACAGTGGACCTGACACAGAACATGTAGGTAAAGAAATTTTAATTGGAAGTAATGAAAATGAGATTGTAATTATTGATGTCTCAGATAAAGATACACCTACTCAAATTTCGAGAATTGACTACAGTAATATAGGGTATACACATCAAGGCTGGTTTACCGAAAATATGGAATACTTTTTACTAGGTGACGAGGTTGATGAAATTGATTTTGGAGGTAACTCAAGAACACTTGTTTTTGATTTTACCGATTTAGATAACCCTATATTTCATATGGAATATTTGGGGCCTACTGAAGCAATAGATCACAATGGTTATGTCGTAGGAAATACGTTTTATATAGCTAATTACGCTGCAGGTATGCGCGTTATTGATATTTCAAATATTGCTTCTGGAGTAATGACTGAGTCTGGTTTTGTTGACACTTATATTCCTAATGACGGTACAGATTTTAATGGTGCGTGGAATATTTACCCGTTTTTCGAAAGCGGAAATATACTGATAAGTGATATTGAAGGCGGTATGTTTATCGCCAGAGCAAATAATTGAAAATGCTCAAAACCTTACGCTACATATTAGCTTTTTTACTACTTCTTACTTGTAGTAATGATAATGATTCTACTAACACTAATTCAAATGGTGAAGTAACCTTCGTAAAAACCTTTGGTGGAAGTAAAAACGATAGTGCACAATCAGTTATTTCGACTCTTGATGGAGGTTATGCTATTTTAGGATTTACCCAAAGTATGGATGGTGATATTTCTGATAAAACAAATGAGAGTTTTGATTATTGGGTACTAAAATTTAATGCTGAAGATGAATTGCAATGGCAAAAAACTTATGGAGGCTCTGCAGATGAAAGAGGACGAGATATTATACAAACGCAAGATGGAGGATATGCCATTTTAGGCTTTAGTTATAGTAATGATGGTGATGTTACTGAAAATGCAGGTTTACAAGATTACTGGTTAGTAAAATTGGATGCTAATGGTAATATTTCATGGCAAAAGTCGTTTGGATTTCAAGGAGCTGATTCTGGTATTTCGGTGATTCAGACCAACGATCAAGGCTATTTAATTTCGGGCATATTAGATGTTACAGCGTCTGGAGGTTTAGGAAATTCATCACGTGGCACAGGCACTTTGCATGCTGGTGGAGATTATTGGGTACTAAAATTAAATGCTACTGGAGATATACAGTGGAGCAGATATTTTGGAGGAAACTTTACAGATACACCTCAAGGTATTGTAGAAACTGACGATAATGCTTTTATAATTGCTGGAGGCTCAGATAGTAACGATACTGATATTTCTAATAACATTGGTTCTTACGATTTTTGGGTGATTAAAGTTTCGACCTCTGGTGATTTAGTTTGGGAAAAGTCATTTGGTGGAGATCAGATTGACGAGGCCAGAGCTATTGTAAAATCTAGTGATGGTAATTTTATTATAGCTGGAGATACAAGAAGTGATAACAATGACATCTCTAATAATATTGGAGCTGCAGATTTGTGGCTAATTAAGATATCTACTAACGGAGATTTACTCTGGGAAAAAACTATTGGAGGCACCAGTTTTGACGTTGCACGCGCTATTGTAAAAACACAAGGCTATGGCTTTTTGTTAGCTGGCAGTTCGCGAAGTGATGATATTGATGTATCCGAAAATAATGGACAAAATGATGCTTGGGCTTTAAAAGTAGATGCCAATGGAAACCTAGAGTGGGAAACTACAGTTGGGGGCTCAAATATTGATTTTGCTTATGGTATAGCTAAACTTAATAATTCATCAATCATTGCTGTTGGAGATAGTACAAGTAGTGATGGAGACATCTTAGAGAATAAAGGTTTTACCGATGTGTTAATTATAAAAATTGATTGAAAAATGAAATCGAAGATTCACGAATCTGAAAAAAATTAATATGAGTAAAAAGATATTTGCCCTTATCGTAATTATAACATTGAGCTTTAATTCGTGTAGTGAAGACAATGATGACAATCTAAAACCACCTGTATCTACAACCTTTACGTTTAACCATAATTGGGATGGGACCTTGGTTACAAATGCTAGTTTCAATACAGTTCAATATACCAATGCTAATGGCGAATTGTTAAGTATTGAAAGACTACGTTATATAATTTCTGATATCACATTTACTTCTAGCTCTAATGAAGTTATTGAATTAGATATATATAATTTAGTAGATGTCACTAATAATACCAATTTAAGTTTTACAACAGAAGCACAAATACCACTAGGTAATTATACGGTCTCATTTACCTTTGGATTAGATAATGAAGATAATATTGAAAATTATCTCGATTTAAATTCTGAATCTTTTAATGTCCCAGATATGCTAGGAGGCGGTTATCACTACATGCAATTTGATGGGAAATTCACAAACTCAAACGCTCAAGAGCAAGGGTTTAATTATCACGCCATAAGAGCTGTTGACAATCCTGGCATGAACCCTACATTTCCTCAAGACACCTTTTTTACAGTCAATTTAGGTGAAATTGAAATCATAAACGATATAGAAATTGAAGTAAAAGTAAATCTAGCAGAATGGTTTAAAAACCCAAATCTTTGGGATTTAAATGCCCTTAATCAAATGCTAATGCCAAATTCTACAGCACAAATAATGATGTATGATAATGGGCAAAGTGTTTTTAGTTTAGGAGACATTTCTCAATAATTAAAAGGAATGATTAAAAAGTGGTTATATATTGTTTCGTTAAGTTTACTTTCTTTGAGTTGCTCAAATGAAGACACTGGTTATGAACCAACACCTCAACCATTAGATATTCCTATACTGTTTTCCGATAATATTATACCTCCTGTAATTCCGAATGGTAATCCGCAAACGGTTGAAGGTATCGCTTTAGGAAAGAAACTATTTTTTGATACTATACTATCTAATAATGGTACTCAAGCCTGTGCAAGTTGCCATGCGCCTCAAAATGCGTTTACGGACGACACTCCAACAAGTGATGGTGTTGATGGTATTTTTGGGACTCGCAACTCAATGCCGCTTTTTAATTTAGCATGGAATTATGGCGAACGCTTTACTTGGGATGGAAAAGAATTAAGTCTTGAACGCCAAGCTTTAGAACCTGTTCAAAACCCTATTGAAATGCACAGCAATTGGGAAACTGTTGTTGAGCGTTTACAGTCGCATCCTGAGTATCCAGAATTATTTCGATTAGCTTTTAAAACAAGTACCATTACCAAAGAATTAACAGCAAAAGCCATAGCACAATTTGAGCGTACTTTAATTTCTGCTAATTCTAAATTCGATAGATATTCTTTAGGGCAAGCTGATTTAACACCTCAGGAGTTAAACGGATTAGATGTTTTCTTAAGAGAAGATAAAGGTGATTGTTTTCATTGCCATGGCAACCCTAATAATCCATTATGGACCGATAATTTATTTCATAATAACGGGCTAGATGCTACATTTTCTGACTTAGGTTTAGGAGACGTTACTGGAGACCCAAACGATAACGGAAAGTTTAAATCACCATCGCTTCGCAACCTAGCATTCACAGCACCTTATATGCATGATGGTCGCTTTAGTACTCTAGACGAAGTTATTAATCATTATAGTGAAGGGCTTCAAAACTCGCCTACCATAGATCCATTAATGAAAAAAATTAATGAAGGTGGAGTACAATTAACTATACAAGAAAAAGCTGATTTAAAAGCCTTTCTATTATCACTTTCTGATCCTTCATTTATAAATAATTCAGAATTTCAAAATTAATTTTGTAGGAATAGTATTTCTTTAAAAAGCACATAATCGAAAAATAAAGTTTTTAAGCATCAAACAGGTTTCATTTTGCTTAAATTGGAGTCCCCTTAATTTTTAACAAAAATGAAATCTACTACAAACGAAACCTTACCATGTGCCATCTTTGGGCATAATTATATACGATCAAAAACAAATATTGATTATACCGTAGAATTGACCTGCACACATTGTGATATGGTTGTTGTTACAGATCATGACGGAAACTTCGATACTAATACAGTTTCTAACACTCAACTTAAAGATACACTACAAAAGTTGTATCGCCTTAAACAACGCTCATTAAAAGCAAAAGTATCTTAATAACCTAAATATCGCTGCTTAAAATCCCATAACAAAAGACTATGAAACCATATCCTAATATAATGTTAGGTTATATGGTTAAAACAGACTTATATCGTATCTTTGCTCTCTATTTAGAAAAATTCTATATAAGAATATGATAAAAGTTTCTGACACAGCTAAAAAGAAAGTTGTAGAGTTAATGACTGACGATGGCTTTAACCCAACCTCTGACTATGTTAGAGTTGGTGTTAAAAGTGGTGGTTGTTCTGGTCTCTCTTACGATTTAAAATTCGATAATGATCAAGTTGAAGGGGATAAGGTTTTTGAAGATAATGGTGTAAAAATTATTGTCGATAAAAAAAGCTTTTTATACCTCATCGGTACTACATTAGAATATTCTGGTGGATTAAACGGAACAGGTTTCGTATTTAATAACCCAAATGCCAACCGTACTTGTGGTTGTGGTGAATCTTTTTCACTTTAAAATTTAAAACAAACATGTCAAAATATACTGAAGATGATTTAAGGGAAGAATTAAAAACCAAAGAGTACGAATATGGTTTTTACACAGATATTGAATCTGAAACTTTCCCTGTTGGATTAAATGAAGATATCGTTAGAGCTATTTCTAAGAAGAAAGATGAGCCAGAATGGATGACTGAGTGGAGACTTGAGGCTTTTAAAGTATGGAAAGATATGGTTGAGCCAGAATGGGCGAATGTTAACTACGAAAAACCAGATTTTCAGTCTATAGCTTACTATTCTGCTCCAGTAGCGGTAGATCCAAACAAGACTTTAGATGATGTAGATCCTGATTTACTAGCGATGTACAAAAAGCTAGGCATCTCTGTAGATGAGCAGAAAAAGATGAACAATATCGCAATGGATATTGTTGTGGATTCCGTTTCTGTTGCAACAACTTTTAAAAAGACTTTAGCAGAAAAGGGTATTATTTTTATGCCTATTTCGGAAGCAATCCAAGAACATCCAGAACTTGTAAAGAAATACATTGGCACAATTGTCCCAACAAAAGACAATTTTTATGCAGCTTTAAATTCTGCTGTATTTAGTGATGGTAGTTTCTGTTACATTCCAAAAGGAGTAAGATGCCCAATGGAATTATCAACTTACTTTAGAATTAATCAAGCAGGAACAGGGCAATTTGAAAGAACATTAGTAATTGCAGATGAAGGTAGTTATGTAAGTTACCTAGAAGGTTGTACAGCTCCAAGTAGAGACGAAAACCAGTTGCACGCTGCAGTAGTAGAATTGATTGCGCTAGATGACGCTGAAATAAAATACTCAACTGTACAAAATTGGTTTCCGGGAAATGCTGAAGGTAAAGGTGGAGTTTATAATTTTGTAACAAAGAGAGGGCTTTGTGAGAAAAACGCAAAAATCTCATGGACGCAAGTTGAAACAGGTTCTGCCGTAACATGGAAATATCCTTCTTGTATATTAAAAGGAGATAATTCAGTTGGTGAATTTTACTCTATAGCAGTAACTAATAATTATCAGCAAGCAGATACAGGAACAAAAATGATTCACTTAGGAAAAAACACCAAGTCAACCATTATTTCTAAAGGTATCTCAGCAGGTAAATCTCAAAATTCTTATCGTGGATTAGTTCAAATTAATTCTAGAGCAGATAATGCACGTAACTTTTCGCAGTGTGATAGTTTATTAATGGGTAATGAGTGTGGTGCACACACATTTCCATATATAGAAGCAAAAAATAAAACGGCTCAAATAGAACATGAGGCGACAACGAGTAAGATTGGTGAAGACCAAATTTTCTACTGTAACCAACGTGGTATAGATACTGAAAAAGCTATTGCTCTTATCGTTAATGGGTTCAGTAAAGAAGTATTAAATAAGCTCCCAATGGAATTTGCTGTTGAAGCTCAAAAGCTTTTAGAAATAAGTTTAGAAGGAAGTGTCGGTTAATTTTTAATTATGAAAAGAATATTCATTTTAGTAGCAATTGCTTTATGTTTTTCAAATTGTAAAAACGAAGAAAAACAAGAAGTTAATTTAGAAGAGAACAGGGCGAAATCATACGATCAAAATGATGGTTTAATTACAATGAAAGGTGAATTTGTGTATTATGGTGATGCTGCTGTTCTGCAAACTTCAAATGAGATTTATGGTGTTGTTATAGATCAAAATCTTCAACTTTTAGAAAAACAAGCTAAATCATTTAAAAAGGAAGCTACTGATATGGTTCCTGTAACTGTTAGAGTTAGGAAATTTGAAAAACCTGAAGGAGAAGAGGGTTGGCAATATAGATTAGAAATAAAAGAAATTTTAAAGGTGGAAGCACCAAATCCAAATAAAGAAGACGTTATAAAATTAGCAAACTAAGACTATGTTAAAGATAAATAACTTACATGCAAGTGTAGAAGATAAAGGCATTTTAAGAGGTATTAACCTAGAAGTAAAAGCAGGTGAAGTACATGCTATTATGGGACCTAATGGTTCTGGGAAAAGTACTTTAGCTTCTGTAATCGCTGGTAAAGAAGAATATGAAGTTACTGAAGGTAATATTTTACTAGACAATGAAGATATTGAAGAATTAGCGGCAGAAGAACGTGCTCATAAAGGTGTGTTTTTATCATTTCAGTATCCAGTAGAAATTCCTGGAGTTAGTGTGACTAACTTTATGAAAACGGCTATAAACGAAACCCGAAAAGCTAAAGGACTAGAAGACATGCCAGCTAATGAAATGCTAAAGTTGATTCGTGAAAAATCAGAGCTTTTAGAAATAGACCGTAAGTTTTTATCGCGTTCACTTAACGAAGGGTTTTCTGGTGGTGAAAAGAAGCGTAACGAAATTTTTCAAATGGCAATGTTAGAGCCAAAACTAGCTATCTTAGATGAAACTGATTCTGGATTAGATATTGATGCCTTAAGAATTGTAGCAAACGGAGTCAACAAATTAAAATCTAAAGACAATGCTGTTATTGTGATTACACATTACCAACGTCTATTAGATTATATCGTGCCAGATTTTGTACACGTATTACACAATGGAAAAATAGTTAAGTCTGGCGGCAAAGAATTAGCCCACGAGCTAGAAGCTAAAGGTTACGATTGGATTAAAGAAGAAGTAAACGCTTAATCAATAAGCAAAATGAGTTTAAAAGAAAAATTAGTATCGTCATTCATGGCCTTTGAAAATACAATAGATGTAGATTCACCAGTGCATGATATACGAACTGAAGCCATAAAGACATTTGAAACTGAAGGGTTTCCAACCAAAAGACAAGAGGCTTGGAAATACACCTCTTTAAATTCAGTTTTAAAACACGATTATAGTGTCTTTCCAAAGCACGAAAACGCTTTAGAATTTAAAGACGTTAAGAAATATTTTATTCATGATATTGATTCTTATAAAATCATTTTCATTGATGGCAAATATTCTTCTCATTTATCGCAAACTACGCATGATGGTATTGATGTGTGTTTAATGTCTGCTGCTTTAACTAAACCAAAATATCAATTAATTATTGAAAACTATTTCAATAAAATTGCTTCAAAGGATAGTTTAGCGAGCTTAAATACAGCTTTTTCTTCAGAAGGTGCTTATATCCATATTCCGAAGAATAAATTGGTGGATAAGCCAATACAAATTATTCATTTTTCTACAGGAAATGAAGCTGCTTTAATGTTACAACCAAGAAATTTAGTGGTTGTAGATGAAAATTCTCATGTACAGATTATAGAGCGTCATCAGAGTTTAACGGATAACCCAGTTTTAACAAACAGTGTTACTGAGATTTTTACTAATAAGCGTGCTATTGTAGATTACTATAAAATTCAGAATGATAACGAAAATGCGTCGTTAATTGATAACACTTATGTTAACCAAAAGCAAGAAAGTTTAGCTAAGGTGCATACATTTTCATTTGGAGGAAAATTGATTAGAAATAACCTCAACTTCTATCAGAACGGTGAACGTATTGACTCTACAATGAAGGGCATTACTATTATCGGTAACAAACAACATGTAGATCATAATACTTTGGTGCACCATATAGAACCAAATTGTGAAAGTCACCAAGATTACAAGGGCATTTTTGATGATGGCGCAACTGGTGTTTTTAATGGTAAGGTTGTCGTTGAGAAAGAAGCACAAAAGACAAACGCCTTTCAAGCTAACAACAATATTTTAATTAGTGACAAAGCAAGCATTAATACAAAACCTCAATTAGAGATTTTTGCAGATGATGTAAAATGTTCTCATGGTTGTACTATTGGTCAACTAGATGAAAGTGCTATGTTCTATTTACGCTCACGTGGTATTCCAGAAAAAGAAGCCAGAGCATTATTAATGTTTGCATTTAGTAATAACGTTTTAGATTCAGTAAAAATTCCAGAAATTAAAAACCGTATTACTAAAATAATTGCCAATAAATTGGGTGTGGATATTGGGTTTGATTTGTAGATGAGTACAGCACAAAAACATATTGCTTTTGATGTTGAAAATATAAGACAAGACTTCCCAATCCTCAATCGTAAGGTTAACGGAAAACCTTTAATTTATTTTGACAATGCGGCTACATCACAAACACCTCAACAAGTTATTGATGTTATTGTAGATTACTACACCAATTACAATGCCAATATTCATAGAGGTGTACACAGTCTAAGCCAAGAAGCAACGGATGCATATGAGCAAGCGCGAATTAAAATTCAAAAGCACTTTAATGCTAAGCATACACATGAGATTATTTATACATCTGGTACAACACATGGTATTAATTTGGTTGCTAACGGTTTCTCTTCACTTTTAAAAAAGGGAGATGAAATCATCGTTTCAGCATTAGAGCATCATAGTAACATTGTACCATGGCAAATGTTGTGTGAACGTACAGGAGCTAACTTGAAAGTAATTCCGATGAATGAAAACGGAGAGTTGATACTTTCTGAATTTGATTCACTTTTAAATGAAAATACAAAACTAGTTTTCGTTAATCATATTTCAAACGCACTTGGCACTATAAATCCTATTGAAGAGATCATAGCAAAAGCGCATAACGTTGGAGCAGCAATTTTAATTGATGGAGCACAATCTTGTCCGCATATAAAGCCAGATGTACAAGCATTAGATGTCGATTTCTATGTCTGCTCTGCACACAAAATGTGTGGACCAACTGGTGTTGGTATTTTATACGGAAAAGAAGACTGGTTAAAAAAACTTCCTCCTTATCAAGGTGGTGGTGAAATGATTGCTGAAGTGTCTTTTGAAAAAACAACTTACGCAGACTTACCTCATAAGTTTGAAGCTGGTACACCAAACATTTGTGGAGGCATTGCTTTTGGAGCGGCAATCGATTACATGAATAGCATCGGTTTTGAGAATATAGCAGCTTACGAAAATGAACTTTTAGATTATGCAACTGAGCAACTTCAACACATTGAAGGTTTAAAAATTTATGGTACTGCTAAAGAAAAAACATCTGTAATTTCTTTTAACGTTGGGACAATTCACCCTTATGACATTGGCACAATTTTAGACAAAATGGGTATTGCGGTACGTACAGGTCATCATTGTGCACAGCCAATTATGGATTTTTACAAAATCCCTGGTACTATTAGAGCCTCTTTTATGTTTTACAACACAAAGGAAGAAATTGATACTTTTATAGCGTCATTAAAAAAGGCTATACTAATGTTGTCTTAGACTTTGGCATCAAAAGTGTAACTTACAGTTTTAAACACTTTATAGATGAAATTTTTATTTAGCCTATTAGCAATTATAATGCTCTCAGAATCTTGTAATTCTACTAAAGAAACTATTTCTGATGCTCGAGAAGTTATCTCAGCTTCAAAATCTGAAAAAGACACGACTAAAGAAAAAAGTGATATCGATAAAGACGGTTACAAAATCACTGTTACCTATCAAATCTCAACTAGAGGTTTTTATGAATATACTAGTGTTTCAGAATCTGAGATTTTATTCTCAAAGGATAGAGGTCTTCAAAAAATAGATAATTACTCTTGCAAGAAAAAGGATTGGATAGTACTTTATAAATTAATTGAAGCTGTTGACTTAGAGACGTTTCAAAAATTGAAACCACCATCAAACAAACGCTCAACTGATGCCGTACCTATTGGAAATTTAGCTCTACAAATCGGTGATGTATATTATATGGCCCCAGAATTTGACCATGGTAATCCACCAAAAGAAATAGAAGCACTCGTTAATAAAGTGTTATCCATTAAAGAAAATACTATAAAACAGTAGCTATTTTGTAATTTTGCAGCAAAGGATTAGACTATGACAATTGAAGAAGTTCAAAATGAAATAATAGATGAGTTTTCAATGTTTGAAGATTGGGAGGAACGTTACCAATACATGATCGATTTAGGGAAAACATTGCCACTTATTGACGAAAAATATAAAACTGAAGATAATATTATAAAAGGTTGCCAGAGTAAAGTTTGGGTGCATGCTGATATGGAAGGTGATAAAATAAACTTCACTGCAGATAGTGATGCCATTATCACTAAAGGCATAATTGCAATTTTAATTAGAGCATTTTCTAATCAACATCCCAAAAATATTATTGAGGCAAATACAGATTTTATTGATAAAATAGGGCTAAAAGAACATTTATCACCAACTAGAGCAAATGGTCTAGTGAGTATGATTAAGCAAATAAAATTATATGCAATAGCATATCAAACACAATTAAATTAAAATGAGCGATACAACTATAGATACAAACGTACTTGGAGATAAAATAGTTAGAGTTTTAAAAACAATTTTTGATCCAGAGATCCCAGTAGACATATACGAATTAGGTCTTATATATGATGTTTTCGTAAATGAAGATTACGATGTAAAAATCTTAATGACCTTAACAACTCCAAACTGCCCAGTAGCAGAAACTTTACCTTTAGAAGTAGAGGAAAAAGTAAAATCACTTAATGATGTTAAAGATGCTGAGGTAGAAATTACTTTCGACCCACCTTGGACACAAGACCTAATGAGTGAAGAAGCAAAGCTAGAATTGGGCATGCTATAATATGGCAGAAGAGATAATAAATAGAGTCGCTAATAGTAAACTTAGAGTCATTGACTTAGAAGATTATTATCCTGAAGGTAAGCGCGTACTTTTTGATATTAAAGATTGGTTGCTCGAAGGTTTAGTTCTAAGAGAAAAAGACTTCAGAGTATTTGTTTCAGAATACGATTGGTCACAATATATAGATTATTATGTTGCCTTACATTGCTCTACTGATGCCATTGTTCCTGATTGGGCTTTTATGCTTATTTCCCTAGAGCTTCAAGCATATTCTAAGCTCACAGTAATTGGTTCTTTAGAAGAATTAGAATCTATTATCTATACGTCAATTATTTCAGAATTAGACCTTTCAATTTACAAAGACTTACCTGTAATTATTAAAGGCTGTTCTCATAAACCTGTGCCTGCAAATGCTTTGATATTAATTTCTCAACGATTAAAACCAATTGCAAAATCTATTATGTTTGGTGAAGCTTGTTCTTCGGTGCCACTTTACAAGAGAAAATAAAAATGTGACTTTCTACAATTAATTGGTCTAAACACTAGTGAATTCATCGAAACTATATTTTTAATAGAAATTCATAAAACTTATATTTGCAACTTAATAACAACTATTTTTTATTAAACTAATTGATTATGAACAAAAAATTACTTTTATCAGCAATCTTAATGCTTGCCATTACATTTGGTTTTTCACAAACTAAAGAAGAATTAGAAGCACAAAAAGCTGAAAAACAAGCTGAAGCAGATAAGTTTCAAGGAGAAGCTAATGCTTTACAAGCTCAGATAGACGCTTTACCAGGATGGAGAACTGGTGCTTTTGGTACTATTGGTGGAAGTTTATCTAACTTTAAAAATTGGTATGCTCAAGGAGCACCAAACAATGCTTCGGGTAACATAGGTATTACAGTTAATGCTTTTGCAAACAAGCTTGAAGACAAATACTTCTGGAGAAATGCTTTAACTGCTAATTTAAACTGGGTAAAGCTAGATAATAAGGATACCGATTTAGATAGTGATGATTTTAACCCAACAACAGATGTGTTTAATTTATCATCGCTTTATGGATATAAATTAAGTGACAAGTGGGCAGTATCTGCTTTAGGAGAATACAGAACAACATTGTTAGACAACTTTAATGATCCAGGGTTTTTAGATCTTGGTGTTGGTGCTACATGGACTCCATTAGAAAATCTAATTGTTGTTATTCATCCTTTAAACTACAACTTTGTATTTGCTAAAAATGATGCCGCTTTCGAATCTTCTGCTGGTGCAAAAATTGTAGCTGATTATACTAGATCTATTGGAGCGGTTAATTTTAAGACTAACTTCTCTACATTCCAAAGTTATAAGTCGAGTGATTTATCTAACTGGACATGGACAAACTCTTTTAGCTATACATTATGGAAAATGATTGGTGTTGGTTTTGATTTTGCTTTAAGAAGCAACCAACAAGAAGCAGCTAATTTTCAGGGTGTAGATTTAGAAGATGCTGATAATAAAGTACAAACATATTATACTTTAGGTTTAAGCTACGCCTTCTAATAATTAATAACATATATATAAAGAGGTCTAAAATTTAGACCTCTTTTTTTATTCTATATCCTCAACGTCTGGATATAAAAAGTGATTATAAGGAAAACGTGTGACGTGTATTTCTCTCACCTCTTTATACACTCGCTTTCTAAACTCATCTAGGTTTTCTTTATTTAAAGCCGAAATAAATAACGCATTATCTCCTATTTTAGACATCCATGTTTTCTTCCACTCTTCAATAGAGTAATTGGCTTTGGTTCGTTCTACAATTAAATCTTCTTCATCAAATGGTTCTGCTTCGTATGCATCAATCTTATTAAAAACCATTATGGTTGGTTTGTCTTTACTTTCTATTTCATCTAAAATCTGATTCACAGAATCAATATGCTCTTCAAAATTAGAATGCGAAATATCAACTACATGAAGTAACAAATCTGCTTCTCTAACTTCGTCTAATGTGCTTTTAAAAGATTCAACTAACTGTGTTGGCAGCTTTCTTATAAACCCAACTGTATCGCTAACTAAAAAAGGTAAGTTTCCAATAACTACTTTTCTAACTGTAGTATCTAGTGTTGCAAAAAGTTTATTCTCGGCAAAAACCTTGCTTTTACTAATCACATTCATTAATGTAGACTTACCAACATTTGTGTAACCGACTAAAGCAACTCTTACCATTTTACCACGATTGCCTCGCTGTACTGCCATCTGCTTGTCTATAGTCTTAATCTTAGATTTTAACAACGTAATTTTATCACGTACAATACGCCTATCCGTTTCAATTTCTGTTTCACCAGGTCCACGCATACCTATTCCACCCTTTTGTCTTTCAAGGTGTGTCCACATTCCTTTTAACCTAGGTAATAAATATTCGCATTGTGCTAGTTCTACTTGTGTTCTAGCATAACTGGTTTGTGCACGTTGTGCAAAAATATCAAGTATAAGATTTGTTCTATCTAAAATTTTACAATTTAGTATCTTACTTATGTTTCGTTCTTGAGCAGGAGATAATTCATCATCAAAAATAACAGTACCAACTTCATTTTCTTCTACAAAACGTCTGACGTCCTCCATTTTTCCTGTGCCAATAAAAGTCTTTGGATTTGGCATGTCCATTTTTTGAGTGTAACGTTTTACAACTTCTCCACCTGCAGTATAGGTAAGAAACTGCAACTCATCTAAATATTCCTTAGACGCGTCTTCATCTTGATTTTGAGTAATAACACCTATTAAAACAACTTTTTCTAGGGCGATATCTTTTTTTTCTATCATAAAGTAAATAAAGTGCAAAGTTAAGCAAATGGATTATTCCTATTAATGTTTTAAAAACCTATATTTAATCCCATGAATAATAATTCTGAAACTTACACCATAGCATTTTATAACATCGAAAATTTATTCGATATCGAGAATGATCCCTTAACTAATGATGATGATTTTTTACCAACCTCTGCAAAGCGATGGACACCAAAACGTTACCAAAATAAATTAATGAAATTAGGAACTGTAATTTCTAAAATAGGAGAAGAAAATACTGAAATTGCTCCTGTTATTGTTGGATTAGCAGAAGTTGAAAACAGCAAAGTTGTATCGGATTTAGTGAGAAGTAAAAACCTAATTGATCAAGCTTATAGCTATATACATTATGATTCTTCGGATGAGCGCGGAATTGATGTTGCATTATTATACAAAAGTGATGTGTTTAAAGTTGAAAATTCTGAAACCTTTTCTGTTTATCTTCAGGATGAATTAGGAAAACAAGATTATACTAGAGACATTCTTTTAGTGCAAGGTGAATTATATAATGAAAAGCTTAATATTATAGTTAACCACTGGTCATCTCGAAGAGAAGGTGAAAAAGAAACTGAGTTTAAACGTATTGCAGCTGCAAATAAGGTGAATTCTATAATTAGAACTCTAAAACAAAAAAAATCTAGCGCTAAAATTATTGTAATGGGTGATTTTAATGACAACCCAAACGATAATAGCCTCTCTCTATTGGAAAAAGAAAGCGAGCTTTATAATCCATTTAAAACAGTTTGGTCTCGTGAAAAAGGAAGTCAAAATTATAATTTTCAATGGAACCTATTTGACCAGATTTTGTTTTCTACAAACTTTTTTGATGCCAATAATTCTGCTTTAGATTTTGACAGTGCAGATGTATTTAACAGTAAGTTTTTAACCCAATATCATGGTAAGTATAAGGGGCAACCTTTTAGAACCTATGTTGGCAAAAAATATAAGGGTGGTTATAGTGATCATTTCCCTGTATATATTAGATTAAAGACATCTTAAAAATTACCTGTATCATTTTATCGATTAATACGGCACTTAATCTATTATAGCATTGTTAATATCTTGTTAATAGTCATTTTTTATATATTCGGTACTGCATTAAAAAATACGACTAACCAACGTTCTTGATGCTAAAATCTGCCCCATATTATTATTAGCAATTCAATTCCTTTACAATCAACCAATTATAAAGGGATAATAATTTTTAACAAACCGATTAATAATGAAAAAAATTACTCTATTTCTAATCATGTTAGGGTTTTTCCTTACAGCTAGTGCACAATATAATTTTGCGCCAATTGTAGGCCCTACCAATGTAGCCTCAGGAACACCTGTTACTATAAATCTTAATGATTTGGCTAATGCAGCTGGTGTAACAGCGTCCTCAACAGGTTCATATGACTCCTTTTCTATAACTGTAGATTGGGTTGCTGGTGGTGGAAATCCTTGGTCTAATGAAGCAGATGTTACAGTAACAACAACCGCTGGTTCAATCACTATAGATCCACCAACTACAGGTGGTCTTGGTAGTAATGCAAATACGACACTTACATTTGAAGGTGATTTTGCTGCTATTTATGATCCAACTACAGATGGTTATATCGATCTTATTTTTAATCAAAGTTTTGGTGGTTCTAATGCGGATTGGTCTAATATTGCAGTAACACTGTTTGAAAGTCCAACATGTATTGAGCCTTCTGGTATAGCTTCATCTGGTGTAACTTCAGATACAGCAATTTTAGATTGGTTAGCAGGAGATTCGGAAACATCATGGAACATTGAATATAATAGCGGTGCCGATTTTACTCCGGGAAACGGAGAAGAAGAAAATGCCATTAATATCACTACAACTCCAAATACAACTTTAACAGGATTAACACCTGCTACAACTTATTATGTATATTATCAGGCTGATTGTGATGCTAATGGACTTAGCCTTTGGGTTGGCCCTTTTACTTTTGATACTGAGTGTGTTACATTTACAGCACCATTTACTGAAGATTTTGAAAACGCAGGAGCAATTCCTTTATGTTGGTCAATGACTGGTGAAAATTGGTTGTTCAGTGATAATGCTGGTGGAAGTCATGTTGGTGACAATGGCACAATAACCGGGAGTACAACATCCAACAATTTTTATGCCTGGAGTGATGCTTCTGGAAACGATGGCCCTAGAACATTAACTAGTCCACTAGTAGATGTAAGTGGCTTAACAACACCTGCACTTTCTTTTTACGAAATAAGTGATAATGAAGGAAATGCTAATAGTGATTTAAACGTTGAAGTGTGGGATGGAGCTGCTTGGAACGATATGGGTACTTTTAATACCAATACCGTTGGCTGGGAGCTTAGAATTATTGACTTAGGTGGTTTAACTATTACTGGAGACGTTCAAGCACGCTTTACATTCTCAGAAACAGTAACTGGTGATTTTTATGATGATATTGCAATTGACGATGTTACTTTCGATGAAGCACCTAGTTGTTTTAATCCTTCTATGCTTATGGCAAATGCTATAACATCAAATGGTGCAGAACTAAGCTGGACTCAAGGCGGTTCCGCATCACTATGGAATATTGAGATTGTACCAACAGGCACAGCGCCTACAGGTACACCAACCGCAACCGACATCTCTAACCCCTATAATGCAAGTGGTTTAAGTGCTGTAACTAGTTATGATTATTATGTGCAAGCAAATTGTGGTGCTGAACTAAGTGGGTGGACAGGGCCATTGACATTTATCACCTTATGTGATGTATTTGTACCTGATTATATAGAAAATTTTACAACTGTTACAGGTACTGTTCCACCAGATTGTTGGGATGAAGCCGATAGTGGAGATGCAACAACAGGCCCAGGTGATCTAGGTGCAGGTTCATGGACAGCAGATGAGTTCTTAAATATTGGTACTGGTGATGGTGCTTATAAAATTAACCTTTGGGTAGCAAGTAAAAGTGATTGGCTTCTTTCACCTTTATTTGATTTAACTGGAGGTCCTTTTCAAGTAGAATTTGATTTTGGAATTATGGAGTTTGGTAGCGATGATACAGCCGGAACATTAGGTTCTGATGATACTGTACAACTACTTATGACCAATGATAGTGGTGCAACTTGGATAACTTTATTAACTTATGATAATACATCTGTCGTTTCTCCAACGGGTGAACATCCTGTGGTAGATTTAACAGCATATAGTGGTCAAACGGTACAATTCGGTATACTAGGTTCGGAAGGAACAGTTGATGACCCTGAAGATAATGACATTTTTGTTGATAATTTCCGAGTAAGAAATATTCCTACTTGTCCAGAACCAACAGATTTAACAGCTACAAATTTAAGTTTAACCTCTACAGAAGTGGGGTGGACAGAAGCTGGTACTTCATCTTCTTGGAATATACAGTATGGTGAAACAGGTTTTGCTTTAGGTACTGGAACTATTGAGGCGGGCGTTACAACAAATCCTTTTACACTAAATGGTTTAATGCCTGATACTAGCTACGAATTTTACGTACAAGCTATCTGTGGACCAGGTAATGAGAGTTCTTTTGCTGGTCCTTTTGAATTCTTTACAGGATATTGTGAATCAATCCCTTCAAGTAATGATGGTGATGGTGTAAACAATGTGACTATTGGTGTAACAGATTTCCCTAGTTTAGGTGATGTGACATATGAAAACCAAACAACACCTGTAGTAAATGTTTTCCAAGGAATCAATACTACTGTAGAGATAGAGTTTGCACATACATTTACATACGACACAAATATTTGGATAGATTTTAATGATGATTTAGTATTTGAAACTACTGAAATCGTTTTTCAAGGAAACTCATCTGGAGGTAATAATCCGCATTTATTAGATGCTTCTTTTGTAATGCCACTAACGGCACCTTTAGGAGAACATAGAATGCGAATTGGCTCTGCTGATTTTGGACAAGCAACACCAAATCCATGTTATAATGGTGCTTGGGGCGTTACTCTAGATTTTACAGTTAATATTCAAGAATTAACCTGTACATTACCAGAAGCAGATTATACGGTTGTACCAGATTGTGCTAACGATCAATTCTATATAGATGTTAATGTAACTAGTTTAGGTGATGCTACATCTTTAGAAATATCAAATAACTTAGATGCTTCTACTGTACAAGCAACCACAGCAGATGTATATCAAGCTGGTCCTTTCCCGTTTGGTAGTACCGTAAAAGTCTTTGTTACTAACGAACAAGATAATAACTGTGTAATTAGTAGTGAAAACTTTGAGGTATTAGCTTGTCCTCCATCAAATGATGATTGTGAAGGAGCAATTGCTGCTGTTGTTAATGAAACAAGCAGTTGTGATGAAGTAACATCAGGTACTATCTTGGCAGCAACTCCATCTGGTGTCCCAGACGGAAGTTGTACTGGAAGTACTAATGACGATGTTTGGTTTACGTTTGAAGCTTTAAACGAAATACAAATTATTTCTATAATCAACGTCGTTGGTGGAACTTTCAATATAGATCATGCCGTGTATTCTGGATCGTGTGGCACACTAACAGAATTATACTGTTCTAATGATGATGCAAGTGTAACACCTCAATTAACAGTAGGTGACACTTACTATATTAGAGTATTTAGTGGAGGTAACCAACCGGAAACTTCAACTTTCGATTTATGTATTAGACCAGCACCTACAAATATTATATGTGAAAATGCTGAGAATTTCTGTTCTGAAGGAGGTGCACTTACAACACCAAATATTATTGGAATTCCAAGTGATGGTCAAGTAGCTTGTTTATTTACAGCACCTAACCCAACTTGGAATATTATTCAAGTAGGTGAGCCTGGTGTAATTGAAATTGAAATAAACCAACAAGATGCTAATGGAAATGGATTAGATGTAGATTTTGTGATTTGGGGACCTTTTGATTCTGTTGAACAAGCATGTACAGATATTGTTTTAGAGGATTGCCCTACCTGTCCTAACAATACGACTAATCCTAATTTCTATCCATTTGGTAATATTATAGATTGTAGCTACTCAGCAGCATCAGTTGAAAACCTTACTATTGACAATGCACAAGCTGGTGAAATATATATGTTATTAGTCACTAACTTTAATGGTAATCCTGGTGATATAACTATTGAACAAACCAACGCTGGTGGAACTGATAATGGTACAATTGAAGCAGAAATTACTGCTGAAATTACAAGTAATGAAGTTGTGTTTGTAGATACAGATTCTAATCCGGCTACTCCAGTAGAAGCTAATGTTTGTGGTTTTGATTCCGTAACTATTGAAGCAGATTCTCCTTTTGCAGATGAATTTGAGTGGTATAAAGATGGTTTTGTAATGCCTGGTGAAACATCTTCTTCTATTGTAGTAACAGAATCTGATAACTATCAAGTAAGAGCTATCGATAATCAATGTGGTGCTGAAGCCTTTTCTGAAATTGTAATTATTAATTTATATACAGATCCTGGAAATATCGTAGTTGATCCAATTTCTGTGTGTGATAGTCAAACATCAATAGGTGAAGAATTCGACCTTGGAGAATATACAGCAACACTTAATCTAGGAGATCAATTTACAGTAAGTTATTACACTAATACTGCAGATGCAAATCAGGCAATAAATGCTGTAGGTCCTATTTATAATTCAACAGGAGAAACTTTAATTATGAGAATAGAAGATATAAATGCTTCTAACAATGGTTTCTTAGGCTGTAGATCTCTTGTAGATTTAGAATTAATCGTTGGTCCTGATCTTTGTATTTTCCCTCAAGGAATTTCACCTGGCGTATCACCTGGAGTAAATGATAACTTTGACCTAAGTAATTTCGATGTAACTAAGCTTGAAATTTTTAATAGAAATGGTACGCTAGTATATTCAAAAAAGAACTATACCAATGAATGGGTGGGACAAACCAATGATGGAAAAGAGCTACCTGTAGGAACTTATTTCTATACTATAGAATATGCTGGAGGTGACAAAACGAGAAGTGCTTGGATATACATAAATAGATAATCGACTAACTGAATCAACTTAAATTATAATATGAAAAAACTCTCTATTATAGCGGTTTTGCTTTTAGCATTTCAAATGCATGGGCAACAAGACCCACAGTACACACAGTACATGTACAATATGAATATTATTAATCCGGCCTATGCAGGTTCACGAGAGAATCTTTCGTTTGGATTATTGTACAGACAACAATGGAAAGGCATTGATGGAGCACCAGAAACAGGAACGTTTTTTGCTCACTCACCTGTTGGCAATAACCTTGGATTGGGTATGTCTGTTATAGCAGATCAAATTGGTCCTGTAAAAGAAACAAATGTATATGCAGATGTTTCTTATACACTGAAATTAGGCGGAGAACATAATCTAGCTTTTGGTGTTAAAGGTGGTGTAACATTACACAACATTGGCTTAAATGATTTGGACGTTCTTGATACTGCTGATCCATTTTTTAGTGAAAATGTTAATGAAATGACACCTAACATTGGAGCAGGTTTCTTTTATTACACAAATAAGTATTACCTATCGTTATCTGTTCCTAATCTTTTATCCTCTGTGCATTTGGATGCTAATGGTTTTAAATTAGGCTCAGAAACACAACACTACTTTTTGTCGGGTGGTTACGTTTTTGATTTATCGGAAAACGCTGAACTAAAGCCATCGTTTATGGTTAAGTCTTCATTTGATGCACCAACATCTTTTGATATAAATGCAAATGCACGTTTCTACAAGAAATTTGAAGTAGGATTGTCTTATAGATTAGACGATTCGTTCTCTGGTTTAATTAATTTTGCGCTAACACCATCACTAAGAATTGGTTATGCCTACGATGCAATCACGTCAGATATTAAGGCTTATGCGCCTGCATCTCACGAGATAATGTTATTATTTGATCTTAATTTTCCAAAACGTGTTTCTCGATCACCTAGATACTTTTAATCAGTTAAGCTAAAAACAATTATGAAAAACTTTAAAACATTATTATTTATTACGTTGATGAGTAGTTTATGCTTAACTGCTCAGAATAAAGACACCAAAAAAGCAGATAAACAATTTGCTAGGTTTGAATTTGTAGATGCTGCAAAAAGCTATAATAAGCTTGTAGAAGACGGAAAGGCTGATGCTTATGTGTATAGTCAACTTGCAGAGAGCTATTACAATATCTTCAACACTGTTGAGGCTGAACGTTGGTATGCTAAAGCTTTAGAGTCTTCAGATAACCCAGAAATGGTTTATAAATATTCTCAAATGCTTAAAGCTAATGGTAAATACGAAGCATCTAACCAGCAAATGGAACGTTTTGCTTCTATGCGACCATCAGACGATAGGGCTACAGCTTATAGAAAAAATCCTAATTATCTTCCTAAAATTTTAGAACAAGGTAAAAAGTTTAATGTACAGAATGCAGATTTCAACTCTGAGCAATCTGATTTTGGAGGTACATTACATGATGGGAAATTATACATTACCTCTGGACGTAATGATAGTCGTAAAACCTATGGGTGGAACGAGCAACCATTCTTAGATATCTACACCATGACTAAAAACTCAGACGGTTCATATCAAGCCGCTGTGTTGGCAAATAGTGAGTTAAATACTAGGTTTCATGATGGTTTAGTATCATTTACACCAGATGGAAATACAATGTATATGTCTAGAGAGAGTTATTTTGAGAAAGATTATCAAAGGGACTCTCTAAGTAATGCGCGCTATAGTCAATTATACCTTTATAAGGTAACTAAATTAGGATCGGATTGGGATACAGTTGAAAGTTTAGATATTAATCGTTATAACTACTCCGTTAAGAACCCTTCAGTAAGCGCTGATGGTAGTACTATATATTTTTCTTCTAATATGCCAGGAGGTTATGGTGATTTTGATATTTACAAAGCTGCTATAAATGAAGATGGAACTCTTGGAGAACCTCAAAATTTAGGTCAAAAAGTAAATACAGAAGGTCAAGAAATGTTTCCATACATAAGCAGTAATAATACACTCTATTTTTCATCTAATGGTCATTTAGGACTTGGCGGAATGGATGTATTCTTCACCAGAGAAATTGATGGTAAGATAGCACCAATAAGAAACGTTGGAATTCCTGTTAATAGTAATGCAGATGATTTTGCATTTTCAATTGACGAAGAGACTGAAGAAGGTTTTGTATCGTCTAACAGAGAAGGTGGAAAAGGTAGTGACGATGTATATGCTATTAAAAAATTACAACCACTTTGTGATGTGTTAGTTAGTGCAACAGTTTTAGATGATAAAACGCGTGAACCAATTAGTGGTGCATCTGTGTCTTTATATGATGCTGAGGGTAATAAAGTAGTTTCTAAAACTACAAACGCTGAAGGTGTAGCTGAATTCATTATTGAGTGTGAAGAAGACACTGAATTAGAAGTGGTAATGGATGGCTTTGACAGTAAAAGGGTGCCTGTTAAAGGTTCTAGTGAAGAAGAAAACAATGTTCAAATTTCTTTAGACCCTATTGAAAAACTAATTGTAGCGGATAAAATTGAGCTAGCTCCTATTTATTTTGAATATGACAAGTCTAACGTCACAGCCCAAGCGGCTTTCGAATTAGACAAACTTGTTCAGATAATGAATAAATATCCAGATTTAGTGATTAATGCTACATCACACACAGATTATATTGGTTCTGCTCCTTATAACATGAGACTTTCGGATCGTAGAGCAAAAACTACAGTACAATATGTGATTTCTAAAGGTATTGATGAATCTCGAATCTCAGGAGTAGGTAAAGGTGAAACAGAACCAAAAATAGATTGTGGTACTAAGTGTACTGATGAAGAACGTCAAATGAATAGACGTTCAGAATTTATCATTGTAAGTGGTGGTCCACAAGCAGAATAAATAATCAGAATATTTTTAAAAAGGCTCTGAAGTTTCAGAGCCTTTTTAATTAATTCCAGTTTTTATAAGGTGTTTTGCTTAATTGCGAATTATAATACTTTATATTACCAGTAACTTCTTCTCCTAACCATTTTGGTTTTTTAAAACGTTCATCTTCAGAGTTTAATTCAACCTCTGCAATAATCAACCCATCATTATCTCCAAAAAACTCATCGATTTCAAAAGTATGCATATCTAATTTTACTTCGTAGCGCATTTTATCTATAATGCCTTTTTCACACAATTCAAATAATGCTTTAGCTTCTGCTTGAGAAATTTCTTTTTCCCATTCAAAACGAGATAATCCGTTAGCTGTAGATTTTCCTTTTATGGTTAAATACCCTTTGTCTTTTTTCAATCTTACTCTAACCGTTCGCTCTTTATGACTATTCAAAAAACCTTGTTTTATAATGTAACTTTTAGATGCCTCTTTTTTAAAAGCATCTGATGTTACCAAAAATTTACGTTCTATTTCTATTGCCATGTATCAATAATTAAAAGGCATTTAATGCCTAAATTTACAGTATGCAAAACGATTTACCAATAAGAAAGATAATTCATGTAGATATGGATGCATTTTATGCTTCTGTAGCTCAAATGGATAATCCTGAACTTAAGGGTAAACCCATTGCTGTTGGTGGCGGAGGAAAACGCGGAGTTATTAGTGCGGCAAGTTATGAAGCACGAAAGTTTGGTGTAAAAAGTGCTATGTCTGGTCGTTTAGCAGAGAAGCTTTGTCCAGAATTAATTTTTGTGCGAACAGATTTTGAACGTTATTCTGAAATATCTAAACGTATTCGTAAGATTTTTTATGATTATACGGACTTAGTAGAACCATTATCTCTCGATGAAGCCTATTTAGATGTTACTGAAAATAAAATAGGACTTCCTAGCGCGACATTAATTGCTCAGAAGATTAGGCAACGTATTTTTGATGAAGTAGGCTTAACGGCTTCCGCAGGTATCTCTATAAATAAATTTGTTGCTAAAATCGCTAGTGACTATAATAAGCCTAATGGACAAAAAACGGTAAATCCAGAAGATGTACTTCAATTTTTAGAAGATTTGGACATTAGAAAATTCTATGGTGTCGGAAAAGTAACTGCAGAGAAAATGTATCAAAAAGGTATTTTTACTGGTAAAGATTTAAAATCTAAATCTGCAGATTATCTAGAAAAGAATTTTGGGAAATCCGGGAGGTCTTATTACCATATTGTAAGAGGGATTCACAATAGTAAAGTAAAGCCTAATCGTATTAGAAAATCTTTAGCAGCTGAACGTACATTTAGAGAAAATCTATCTTCAGAAATTTTTATGCTCGAAAAACTGAGGCAAATTGCTGAAGAGGTCTCTAAGCGATTAGACAAAAGCAAAGTCGCTGGAAAAACCATAACACTAAAAATAAAATATAGCGACTTCACGTTACAAACACGAAGTAAAACACTGCCCTATTATGTAAGTGAAAAAGCTATTGTTCTTGAAACTGCTAAAGACTTACTGTATCAAGATAAATTGAATAACTCTGTGCGCCTTTTAGGAATCTCGTTGTCAAATCTAAACACAGACCCCAAGAAATCTAAACCATCCGAAAAAGAAAAAAAATCTGTTAGCGTTCAGTTAAAGTTTGATTTTTAGTCTATTGATTTTCTTAAGTTTATTGTACTGACTAAAATAATCAATCATGAAACTTCAAAACTATTTACTCCTAGCTCTATTGCTTTTTGTATTGTTTTCTTGTAAAGAAAATAAAACTACTAAAGAAGCATCTTCTGCACCTGAAGAAGTAACAGTACTTAAAAAAGGTGTGCAACCTTTTGCAGAACATATATTTTCTCAGTTTACCAATGTTAGAGATTTTACAATGAATGTTGAAGAGAATGAGGCTTATTTTTCTTTACAAAGTCCAGCTAGAGAACTGTCGGTGATTATGAAAATTGAAAAGAAAGATAGTAAATGGCAAGAACCTCAAATAAGTAGCTTTTCTGGTAAGTATTCCGATTTAGAACCTTTTTTGTCTCCAGATAATTTAAAACTCTATTTTGTATCCAACAGACCTGTATCAAAGGATAGTACAAACACTAAAGACATGGATATTTGGTATGTTGAGCGCGAAACCAAAACTGGTCCTTGGTCTGAACCAAAAAATGTTGGTGCGCCAATAAATACGGAAGCTGATGAATTCTACCCTGCTGTAGCAAGTAATAATAATTTGTATTACACCACCATAAAAAAAGAATTGGAGTCTGCTGATGATATTTTTATGAGTAAGTGGGAAAATGGAACTTATAATGAACCTACAATTTTAGGCAAAGGAGTAAACACTAAAGGAGCTGAGTATAATGCCTTTATTGCACCAGATGAATCTTATATAATTTTTGGAGGTTGGCGACGACCAGATGCATTGGGCTCTGGTGATATGTATATTAGTAAAAATGTAAATGGAGAATGGACTAAGGCAGAGAATCTAGGGGAAACTATTAACTCTAAAGGCATGGAGTTTTGCCCTTTTGTAAATAATGGAACACTTTACTTTACAAGCCGAAGAAGTAATGTGGTATTAAAAGAAGAGGGGTTTACTAATGCAGAAGAATTAATTTCTGAGATTAATAAATATGACAATGGAGCTAGTAGGATTTATCAAGTTGAATTTAATACATTTCTAAATTATTGATAATCAGAATTACACCTAAAATTAGACACAATTAAAAACCTAAACAGAAATGAAATTTACTTTAAACTTGATAGCTTTCATTAGTATAACCCTACTGTTCAGTCAAGAAAATGAACTAAATTTGTCAATCGATATAACATCCGATGAAAAAATAGAATCTGTAGATTTTAAAAATTTTAGAGGTAATATTACCTACAATTTCAATGAGAGAACTAATTTTAATTTTCAAAATGAATTAACTGAAGAGTATCTTTTTGAAGTTAAAACGAAAGACAGTTTATTCAAAGAAAAAGTTTGGCTTGACCACGGGAATTTTAACATTAACTTATCTCTTAAATCAAAATCATTACAAATTAAAGTGGTAGGTTCTGAAATTTTTGATAAAACCGTTGAGTATAATAATGGATATAAAAAACTTAACTCTGAAAATGCGAGTGATGAAGAAATAAGTAAGTTTCTATTTAAAGAATTAAACAAAAATATCGATAATCCATTTTCGTATTTTATTGGATTAAATATATTGTTTAAAAATCAGAATAATCGAGAAGTACTTTCTCAACTTATGAGTATTATCGATTCTCAACCTGAAAGATTAAAAAGTCACTACACTTCTGGATTATTGACTAAAACACTAAAATCAAAATTAAATAGTGGTAATATAAATTTATCAGACTTTACATTTTTAGACCAAAACAATCAAGAAAATAAAATATTCATTGGAAGCAATCTATATGTCCTGCTTGACTTTTGGCATACAGCTTGTCCGCCTTGTGTCAAAGACCATTTAGAAATCAAAAATCTAATAGATACTTTTAAAGAAAAGAAAATTAAAATTGTGAGTTTATCAAGTGACCAAGGAAATAGAATTGAAACTTGGAAAAAATATTTAAAATCCCAAAATCTTCCTTGGACAAACTATCTTGAAAAAGAAACAAATAGTCTTACAGATAATTTAGAAATTCGAATATTTCCAACATATATATTACTTGACAAACAAAATAATGTAATTGTATACACAAATTCATTGTCTGAAATTAAAACTAAATTGGAAATAAAATAATAACTGTGTTTAACATTGAATAATATTTATTGCTAGTTATAGCGGATTTTCTATCTTTTATATATTGGCTAAATAGTATCAAAACTATGTAAGAAATAACACACTAGACTGTTAGCAAAATGCTCTAAAAACTACAACTCTCAATCTCAGTAACACGTAAGGTGTTTACCATACCTCTATCTTTAATTGGCATAGCTGCTAAACTAATAAGCATGTCACCAACATCGAGATAACCTTTTTTACAAGCTATGGCGTTTACATCTTCTATCGTTTCGTCTGTACTTACATACTTATCGTAATAGAATGCTTTAACACCCCAAAGTAAACTCAGTTGTGTTAAAATACGTTGGTTAGAAGTGAATACTAAAATATAAGCTTGTGGTCTCCATGCAGAAATCTGAAATGCTGTATAACCACTATTTGTCAATGTAGAAATGGCTTTTGCATTAATCTCATTTGCCATATTCGCAGCATGGTAACAAATAGCTTTAGTAATATAACGTTTAGTACGAATATGTGGCGGAGATTGTGGCACTTCAATTAATGGAGAGTCTTCAACACTGCGTATAATATTTGCCATTTGGCGGATGACCTGAACAGGATATTGCCCAACAGAGGTCTCACCAGATAACATTACTGCATCTGCTCCATCCATTACAGAATTGGCAACATCATTCACTTCAGCACGTGTCGGTGTTAGACTAGTAATCATCGTTTCCATCATTTGTGTTGCAATGATTACTGGTATTCTAGCTTTCTTGGCTCTAAGCACCAATTTCTTTTGAATTAATGGCACTTCTTCTGCCGGAATTTCTACTCCTAAATCACCACGAGCTACCATTAAACCATCACAATAGGCTACAATTTTATCTATATTTTCAACAGCCTCAGGCTTTTCAATCTTTGCAATAATTGGAATCTTATGATCACTATGTTCGTTAATTAACTTTTCGAGTTGCATTAAATCTTCAGCATGTCTCACAAAAGATAGCGCGATCCAATCTACTTTTTGTCCAATGGCAAAAATAGCATCTTCAATATCTTTTTCAGTTAATGCTGGTTGTGAGATGTTAGTGTTAGGAAGATTTACACCTTTCTTAGATTTTAAAGGACCTCCTTGAATTACTTTGGCTTTTACTTCAGACTTTTTATCTGTAGAGACTACTTCAAAAATTAATTTTCCATCATCTAATAAAATGCGTTCTCCTTGTTTTGCATCTTGTGGAAAATTATCATACGTCATATAAACACGCTCTTTGGTGCCTTCAAATCGTTTTCCTGTTGCAAAAATGATTTCGTCACCTTCGCTAACAATCACTTCTCCTTTCATAGTTCCAACACGCAATTTAGGGCCTTGTAAATCTCCTAAAATTGCAGCGTTATAACCAAACTCTTCATTGAGTTCTCTAATCATTTTTATGCGCTCCTCAACATCCTTATAATCAGCATGAGAAAAGTTGATTCTAAATACATTAGCACCTTCGTCTAACATCGCTTTTAAAACAGTTTTACTACTCGTTGCTGGGCCTAATGTGGCTACTATTTTGGTCTTCTTGTTTGACATCAATTCAAAAAATTAAATGGTCTTTCGACCTTAGTTTCAACGGATCAACCGTATAACTTGTTATGATTTGGGGAATGATTTGTAATTTATTTAAGATCAATTTTTCATTTACATTCTGAATTTCATCAGAGATCTTAATGAAATAATCTACTTTATTATATTCTGAAATTAAATGAAACGTCTTCAATACTTTATCATTATTTTCAAACAATGTTCCTGTACTAGACAAACTGTCTTCTTCCTTTTTACATACATTAGAAACTAAATTCCAAGTAACGTATTCTGTTTCATTATTCCATTCAAAGAAACTGTAGGATGACTTTAAATATTTAAAATCTAAATCTTCATCTTTTCGCTTTAGATTTAAATTTAAATTCTTATTAAGCAAATAGGCTAAACGATAATCCTCTAGCCTACAATGAATAGCAATGAGTTTGTAGGTGTCGTCATAAAAATCATCTACCTGAAGTTTGTGTAAAGCCATACAGTTATAACCTTGAATGGTAAATATAGCATAATAAAAGCTTAGTTATATTAAGATTCGGTTAATCTTAACTCATAAAATTTACGAAAACGTTATAGTTGAGTGGTATTGAATACTAATAGTTAAATTAGCTTAGTAATTTGATTTTGAAATGCAAAAAATGCTCGTTTTGAGGCTTTTTCTTCGGCTTTCTTTTTAGAAGTTGCTCTTGCTTTTGAAACTACCTTGTCATTGATACTAAGCTTTACTGAAAAATGTTTTAACTCGTCCTTACCAGTGTCTTCGTAAACATTATAATCAAAAGTATTCTTTTCTTTCTGACACCATTCTATAAGTAAGCTTTTGTAGCTAATAACTTTACCTTCTAAAGTTTCAATATCAACATAAGGATTGATCACACGTTTGTATATGAATTTTTCGCAAAACTTATAGCCTTTATCTAAATAAATAGCACCAACTAAAGCTTCAAAAAGATTACCATGAATGTTATTACCAAAATTAGATTTAGGGATTCTACTTTGTACCAAATCAATAAGTCCCAAATCTTTACCTAACTCATTAAGATGTTCTCTACTAACTACTTTAGAACGCATCTTTGTTAAATAACCTTCATCACCATGAGGCACTTGCTCAAACAAATAAGCTGCTATAACCGAACTGAGCATGGCATCTCCAACAAACTCTAAGCGTTCGTAGTTTATCGCATTCCCATTTTTGTTCTTTATATTCATAGAACGATGTGTAAATGCTTTTATATAAAGTGATTTTGATTTTGGCTTAAACCCAAGAATTTTTTTGAGTTCTAAAAAAAAATTCCCGTCTTCTTCAGAACGGGAATTTTTTAATATGTTACGAATGATGCTCATTCGGGATTTAATCTAATTTTTTAAATAATACACAGGCGTTATGACCGCCAAATCCAAAGGTATTACTCATTGCGATTTTAATATCTCGTTTCTGAGCTTTATTGAGTGTTAAATTTAATTCTGGATCTATGTTTTCGTCTACCGTTTCGTGGTTAATTGTTGGTGGTACAATACCATGCTCCATTGCCATTATCGAAGCAATTGCTTCAATAGCTCCTGCAGCACCCAACAAGTGGCCTGTCATAGATTTTGTAGAATTAATATTTATGTTTTTAGCATGGCTTCCAAATACTTCAGATATAGCTTTTAACTCGGCAACATCACCTAATGGTGTTGATGTACCGTGTGTATTAATATGATCTACATCTTCAGGATTTAAACCCGCATTTTCTAAACAATTTTTCATTACCGCAACAACACCAATTCCATCTGGATGTGGTGCTGTCATATGATACGCATCAGAAGATAAACCACCACCTACAACTTCAGCGTAAATTTTAGCTCCTCTTGCTTTTGCATGTTCATACTCTTCTAAAACAATTGCTCCTGCTCCTTCACCTAATACAAAACCGTCACGGTTTGCATCAAATGGTCTAGAAGCTGTTTCTGGGCTTTCATTACGAGTGCTCATAGCATGCATAGCATTAAAGCCTCCCATACCAGCAATAGTAACTGCAGCTTCACTTCCGCCTGTAATTACAACATCACAATGTCCTAAACGTATATTGTTTAAGGCATCAATCATTGAATTAGCAGAAGAGGCACAAGCAGAAACTGTTGTGTAGTTAGGTCCCATAAAACCATATTTTATAGATATGTTTCCTGGTGCTATATCAGCAATCATTTTAGGAATGAAACGTGGATTAAATCTAGGGGTTCCGTCACCTTTGGCATAATTTAACACCTCTTCTTGAAATGTTTCTAAACCACCAATACCTGCTCCCCAAATTACTCCAACTCTTAACTTGTTTACCGCATCTAAATCTAGTTTTGAGTCTGCGATTGCTTCATCTGAAGCGACCATTGCGTACTGCGAAAACTTATCCATTTGACGCGCTAACTTTCTATCAATAAAGTCAGTAACTTCAAAGTTTTTTACTTCACAAGCGAACTTTGTTTTGAACTTTTCAGCATCAAAATGTGTTACTGGAGCAGCACCACTTTTTCCACTAACAAGCGCATCCCAATATTCGTCTTTGGTATTGCCTATTGGTGTAAGTGCACCTAAACCGGTAACTACAACTCGCTTTAATTCCATAAAAAATAAGTTATTATTTTGCTTCTTCTATATAAGAGATAGCTTGACCAACTGTTGCAATGTTCTCAGCTTGATCATCTGGGATTTGAATATCAAATTCCTTTTCAAATTCCATTATTAATTCAACAGTATCTAATGAATCCGCTCCTAAATCGTTAGTGAAGCTAGCTTCAGTTACAACTTCGTTTTCATCAACACCTAACTTGTCTACGATAATCGCTTTTACTCTTGATGCAATGTCTGACATAATCTTTTAATTTTAAGTTTTAATTAGATGGCAAAAATAAAAAACTTTATTTTAAAAATGACCTTTACCGATAAAATGTGCTTTTAATTTAATAAAAATTGGTAGAAGTATTTCCGTTTTGCCCTAATTGTTAATTATTATTCTTTTTTTTGTTTGAATAATATAACATTGATTGTCTGTAAATGAAACGTATTGTAATTTTTGCGTCCGGATCTGGAAGTAATGCTGAAAATTTAATTAAGTTTTTTCACAACAGAGATAATGCTTCTGTTATTCAGGTATTGACTAACAATCCTCATGCCAAAGTATTAGACCGTTGTAAAAAATTGAATGTTAGCGCTTTATCATTTAACAGAATTGCGTTTTCAAAGTCCGAAGATGTCTTAAATATATTGAAAATAGCTCAACCAGATCTTATAGTTTTAGCTGGTTTTCTATGGAAATTTCCTGAATTTATATTGAGAGAATTCGAAAATAAAGTCATTAATATCCATCCAGCATTATTACCAAACTATGGAGGAAAAGGGATGTATGGCATGCATGTTCATGAAGCTGTAGTAAAAAATAAAGAAATCGAAACTGGTATAACAATTCATTATGTAAATGAGAATTATGATGAAGGAGCAATCATTTTTCAATCAAAATGTGATGTTTTACCTTCTGATTCTGCTGAAAATGTTGCTGAAAAAATTCATTTATTGGAAATGGAGCATTTTCCTAAAGTGGTAAATCAACTTTTGAATGGGTAAAAAGAAAAAGAAATATTACACCGTTTGGAAAGGTCACCATAAAGGAGTTTTTGAAACTTGGGATGATTGTAAAGCTCAAATAAAAGATTTTAAAGGTGCACAATACAAATCTTTTTCAACGTTTGAAGCTGCAAAAAAAGCACTTAAAGGAAACTACAAAGATTATATAGGTAAGTCTAAAACCTTTAAAAGCGAACTCACAGAAACACAGCTCAAAAAAATAGGACAACCAAATTACAATTCTATTTCAGTAGATGCAGCATCAAGTGGTAATCCTGGTAAAATGGAATATAGAGGTGTGGATACAAAAACAAAAAAGCAGTTGTTTATTCAAGGCCCTTTTGAAGAAGGCACCAACAATATTGGAGAGTTTTTGGCTCTTGTACATGGTCTAGCTTTTTTAAAACAATATAAAAGTGATCGTATAATGTATACAGATTCTAAAACCGCTATGAGTTGGGTGCGTAAAAAAGTTTGTAATTCTAAATTAGAACGCAACAAAAAAAACAAACCTGTTTTTGATTTAGTAGATCGTGCAATACAATGGTTAAAAACTAACGACTATTCTACAACAATTGTAAAATGGGAAACCAAAGCTTGGGGAGAAATTCCGGCAGATTTTGGACGAAAATAATATCTACTTAAAGGTTAAAAAAGCTATTTCAAAAGGAATATATTTTATGTACTTTTGCAGCTTAATTCAAACATAGGAAATGAGTAAATTAGTGATTGTCGGTACTGTAGCTTTTGATGCTATTGAAACTCCTTTTGGTAAAACTGACAAAATCCTTGGTGGCGCTGGTACCTTTATAGGTCTAGCGGCTTCAAATTTTAATGTGGATTCTGCGGTGGTTTCTATAGTTGGTGGAGATTTTCCTCAAGAATACTTAGACTTAATGTCTAATAGAGGTATTGATGTTTCTGGTGTAGAGATTGTTAAAGATGGTAAAACCTTCTTTTGGAGCGGTAAGTACCATAACGATATGAACTCTCGCGATACTTTAGTAACAGAGTTAAATGTACTTGCAGATTTTGAGCCTATCGTTCCTGAAAATTACAAAGATGCCGAAGTGGTTATGTTAGGTAACTTACACCCTTTAACTCAGATGAGTGTTTTAAATCAAATGGCTACAAAACCAAAACTAGTCATTTTAGATACTATGAATTTTTGGATGGATTGTGCATTAGAAGATCTACACAATACCATTAAGCATGTAGATGTAATTACAATTAATGATGAAGAAGCTAGACAATTAACTGGCGAATATTCATTAGTTATTGCCGCAAGAAAGATTCATGAAATGGGACCTAAATATGTTGTGATTAAAAAAGGAGAACACGGAGCTTTACTATTTCATGATGATAATGTATTCTATGCACCTGCTTTACCATTGGAAGAAGTTTTTGATCCAACTGGAGCGGGTGATACTTTTGCAGGTGGTTTTGCTGGATATATAGCAAAGACAAATGATTTTTCTTTTGAAAACATGAAGAATGCAGTAATATATGGATCGACATTAGCATCTTTCTGTGTTGAGAAATTTGGCACAGAGCGAATGCTTAATTTAACAGATAAAGAAATATATAAACGTTTAGACCAATTTAAAAGTCTAACACAATTTGACATAGAATTAGCATAAATCAACGCGCTCAAAATTGAGCGCGTTTTTTATTACATAATTAATAGCTGATAATACAACATGAGTGATGCTTTAAAACATGAGTGCGGAATTGCACTTATTAGACTTTTAAAACCATTAGAGTACTACAAGGAAAAATATGGCAGCGCCTTTTATGGTGTTAATAAAATGTATTTAATGATGGAAAAACAGCACAACCGTGGACAAGACGGAGCTGGTTTTGCAAGTATTAAATTAGATACCAATCCTGGTGAACGTTATATAAGTAGAGTGCGTTCTATTGCTCAACAACCCATTCAAGACATTTTCGCTCAAATTAATGAACGTATTAATAAAGAGTTAACAGAGCATCCAGAATATAATAATGATGTCGCTGCTCAAAAAAAGAACATTCCATACATAGGTGAAGTTTTATTAGGACATGTACGCTATGGCACTTTTGGGAAGAACAGTGTTGAAAGTGTTCATCCGTTTTTAAGGCAAAATAATTGGCAACATAGAAACTTAATAATGGCAGGAAACTTTAACATGACTAATGTTAAAGAACTTTTTGGTAACCTTATAGAGCTAGGGCAACATCCAAAAGAATATACTGACACTATAACTATTATGGAAAAGATTGGTCATTTTTTAGATGATGCAGTCTCTAAAATCTATAAAGACTTAAAAAAAGAAGGCTACAATAAAAACGAATGTTCCCCTCTTATAGCAGAACGATTAAAAGTTAGTAAAATTCTTAAACGAGCTGCTAAAAATTGGGATGGAGGCTATGCTATGGCTGGTTTATTAGGTCATGGAGATTCTTTTGTGTTAAGAGATCCTTCAGGTATTAGACCAACATATTACTATAAGGATGATGAAATTGTTGTTGTAGCTTCAGAGCGACCTGTGATCCAAACGGTTTTTAATGTACCTTTTGAAAGCGTACAAGAATTAGATCCTGGTCATGCTATTATAACTAAAAAGTCCGGCAAAACAATAATCAAAAAAATATTAGAACCTCTAGAACGTAAAGCATGTTCATTTGAACGTATTTATTTTTCTCGTGGTAGTGATGCAGAAATCTATGAAGAACGAAAAGAGTTAGGTAGGTTGTTAATGCCCAAAGTTCTAAAGGCTATAGATAATGATACTAAAAACTCAGTCTTTTCTTTTATACCAAATACTGCGGAAACATCTTTCTTCGGAATGATTGACACCGTAGAAGAATACTTAAACCAAAGAAAAACACAATCTATATTAGATGGTAACGGAAAACTTTCAGCAGCAAGAGTAACTGAAATTTTATCAGAACGACCTCGTATAGAAAAAATAGCAATTAAGGATGTTAAGCTAAGAACCTTTATCACAGAAGATAGTAGCAGAGATGATTTAGTTGCCCATGTCTATGATGTAACTTATGGTGTTATAAAACCTACGGATAACCTTGTGATAATAGATGATAGTATAGTTAGAGGTACTACTTTAAAGAAGAGCATTATTAAAATGATGGATAGACTAAGTCCTAAAAAGATTGTAGTTGTGTCATCAGCTCCTCAAATACGCTATCCAGATTGTTATGGTATTGATATGGCAAACCTAGAAAGTTTAGTCGCTTTTAGAGCAGCTTTAGAATTGTTGAAAGACAATAACCAATATCATATTGTTGAAAATGTTTATAAAAAATGTCTTACTCAAGTAAATCTAAAAGACAAAGAGGTTATAAACTATGTAAAAGAAATCTACAACAACTTCACTGATGAACAAATTTCTAATAAAATTGCAGAATTGTTGAGTGATGATGATGTTAATGCAGAAGTAAAAATAATTTTTCAGCCTGTAGAGAATCTTCATAAAGCTTGTCCTAAAAACTTGGGAGATTGGTACTTTACTGGTGATTATCCCACAGCTGGAGGTAACAGAGTGGTGAATAGAGCTTTTATCAATTTCTTTGAAGGAAATAAAGAGCGTGCTTACTAATTATCACCCCAAAACAGCCTTTTATCCGATAAATTATGTGTTATGTCGAAGAAAAGTGTATTTTATCGGATATTTAGTTTGTTTTAACAAAATACATCTACATTGGTCTCACCATAACATAAGTAGGTTAAGTTCATGGTAGATTTGGGGCAAAAAAAGGTGAACTTGGTTCACCTTTTTTTATACATTTAATTTAAAGTTTTACTTTAAGTCATCTCTTCAATTTATACCTCCTTTTTATATTTATCATGCCAGAAACATAGTTCTTTCCACGCTTAGGCTAATATATCCGTCGTTTATCCAAAAAATTGAATACTTAAAAAAATGTAAACCTATATTTGACTCACCATAACATAAGTAGGTTAAGTTTATGGTAGATTTGGGGCAAAAAGGGTGAACATCTGTTCGCCCTTTTTCATTTTATACCAGCGAAGGTTAATATCTCATTTTTATAATCACCTAGATTTTAAAGCATAAAAAAATCCAAGCCTTAAGGCTTGGATTTTTGTTTTTATTATATTGTTATTGCCTACTTAGCTTCTGCATAACGACGCTCAACTTCATTCCAATTAATCACATTAAAAAATGCATTAATATAATCTGGTCTTCTGTTTTGGTAGTTTAAATAGTAAGCGTGCTCCCAAACATCTAATCCTAAAATTGGTGTACCTCCACAAGTAACTCCAGGCATTAATGGGTTGTCTTGGTTTGGTGTAGAACAAACTTCAACTTTACCTCCTTTATGAACACATAACCATGCCCAACCAGAACCAAATTGTGTGGCTGCAGCTTTACTAAAAGCCTCAATAAACGCATCTTTAGATCCAAACTCTGCTTCAATAGCATCTTTAAGTTCTCCCGAAAGATATCCTCTATCTTCAGGATTCATAACTTCCCAGAATAAAGAGTGATTGTAAAATCCGCCACCATTATTTCTTACTCCTTTATTATTCATATCTAAATTAGTAAGAATACTCTCTATAGATTTTCCTTCTAAGTCTGTGCCTTCTATTGCAGCATTAAGTTTATTTGTATATCCATTATGGTGTTTAGAATGGTGGATCTCCATTGTACGAGCATCTATATTTGGTTCTAAAGCATCATAAGCATATTTTAATTTCGGTAATTCAAAAGCCATAATATTTTGTGTTTTAAAGTGTTAGTGTTTCTGTTTTTACAAATTTACAATATTGAAAACAAGTAATTCTAAATTAATTATTAAGATTCCCTATTTTGGTATAAAATTTATCTTTTGCAAAATTCAGCTTTCAAGATTTATAATGCCTCTGCTGGCAGCGGAAAAACATTTACGTTAGCAAAAGCGTATTTAAAAATTCTCGTTGCGTCTAAAAACTATGATCAATTTAAATCCGTTTTAGCAATAACTTTTACAAATAAAGCTGTTGGTGAAATGAAGGAGCGAATTATAAATATGCTTAAGTCATTTTCTTCGGAAGAAAGTTTAACTGAGCCACACCCTATGTTTGAGGCGATTTGTGATGAATTAGATATTGAACCCAAATTTCTTCTCAATAAATCAAAACACATACTTAAACACATAATTCATAATTATGGTGCGTTTGATATTTCAACAATTGACGGTTTTACACATAGAGTAATTAGAACTTTTGCTCACGACTTAAATTTACCTGTAAATTTTGAAGTGGAACTCGACCAAGAAAGACTTTTAAATGAAGCTGTAGATAGTCTCATTGCCAAAGCCGGAAGTGATAAAACACTTACTAGTACATTGATAGATTTTGCAATTGAAAAAGCAGATGACGATAAAACTTGGGATATTAGTTATGATTTTAATAAAATTTCTAAGCTTCTAGTTAACGAAAATGATTTTTCTGCCATAGAAGGTTTAAAAAATAAATCTCTTGATGATTTTAAACAGTTAAAAAAGGAGCTTGGTAAGCAAATAATACATTTAGAAGATACTATAGAAAAAACTGCTGAAACTAGTTTAACTTTAATTGAAGAATGTGGATTACAATTTGATGATTTTAATAGAAAATCACTACCTAAACATTTTGAAAATTTAAAAGAAAAAAGATTCCATATAAAATTTGACTCTGCTTGGCAATACGATTTGCTAGAAGGTAATACGCTTTACCCAAAACGTGTTACCGAAGCTATAGCTTCAATTATAGAAAGTATTCAACCAAATTTGATTGACGCATTTAATAAAACTAAAACTTTGGTTTTTGAATTAAAACTAAAAAAGGGATTTTATAAAAACATTACTCCACTATCCGTTTTAAATGCAATTCAGAATGAGTTAAATGCTTTAAAGGAAGAGCAAAATAAAATGCTCATTTCAGAATTCAATAAAATTATAAGCAACGAAATTAAAGACCAACCTACCCCATTTATTTATGAACGCTTAGGAGAAAAATTTAAACATTATTTTATTGATGAATTTCAGGACACCTCCAAAATGCAATGGGAAAATCTAATTCCTTTATTAGATAATGCGCTTTCTGCAACGAATGGTTCTACAATGTTGGTTGGTGATGCAAAGCAGGCCATTTACAGATGGAGAGGTGGTGAAGCAGAACAATTTATAGATTTATATAATAAGACTACAAATCCGTTTCAGGTTGAAGCTGAGGTGTTGGTTTTAGACACTAATTATAGAAGTGCAAAAGAAATCATCGCTTTTAATAATTCGTTTTTTGATTTTTTGAGCAGACAGTATTTTAGCAATAGTGAATATGCAGAACTTTATAAAAAAGCCAAACAGAACTTAAGCAGTGATTCTGAAGGCTATGTTAATCTCAATTTTTTAGACATTAAAAAAGATGATGATAGTTTAGAATTATATGCTTCAGAGGTTTTAAAAACCATAAATAAATGCATTACTAATGGGTTTTCTCTAGATGATATTTGCGTTTTGGTTAGAAAACGAAAAGAAGGTGTTACTATAGCAAATTACCTCAGTGAGAAAGACATAAAAATTACATCTTCAGAAACTTTACTTTTAAAAAATTCTAATAAAGTTGTTTTTATTAATTCATTTTTAAAACTGCTTTTACAGCCTAATAATGATAGTCTAAAAGTTGAATTACTTTCATTTTTAGCTGAACAATATCATATTGAAGATAAGCATCAATTTTTCAGTTCATATTTAAAGAAAAATTTAGATGATATGTTTGAAGGTTTAAAGTCTATACAAATCTTCATCAACAAAGATGAGTTTCTTCAATTACCACTTTATGAGCTTGTTGAACATATCATTAGAGTTTTTAAGCTTAATAACGATTCGGATGCTTATCTTCAATTTTATATGGATATTGTGTTAGAATTTACTCAAAAACATCATTCAAATCTTACGGCTTTTATCTCTTATTTTGAAAAGAAGCAAGACAACCTAAGTATCGTTTCGCCAGAGAATATGAATGCTGTTAAAATTATGACTATCCATAAGTCTAAGGGTCTAGAATTTCCTATAGTAATATTTCCCTTTGCAGATCTAAATATATACAGAGAATTAGAACCAAAAGTTTGGTTCCCAGTAGAAACAGAAAAATACAATGGTTTTGAGAATTTACTCCTCAATTACGGAAAAGATGTTGAGCTCTTTGGTGATGTTGGTAACGATATCTACCAAACCCATCAATCGCAATTAGAACTAGATAACATCAATCTCTTATATGTTGTATTGACAAGGGCTATTGAGCAATTATATGTGATTTCAAAAAAAGATATGAGCTCTAAAGATATCGTCAATAAGAATACGTATGCTGGTATGTTTATTTCATATTTACAACAGCAAAATAAGTGGGTAGATAACCAATTGAATTATAGTTTTGGAAAATTAAACCCAAAAGAAAATTGTTTAGAAAAAGAAGGAGTTTCTAATACTCTTCAATTTATTTCAGTGCCAAAAGAAGATCACAATCTTAGCATTATTACAAAAGCTGGATTATTATGGGATACCAGACAAGAAAAAGCTATTGAACGTGGTAATTTAGTCCATTTGGTTTTATCTAAAATTAAAACTATTGAAGATGTTGTGTTTAGTCTTAATGACTTGTTAGCATCAGGCGGTATTATAATAGAAAATAAAAATGAATTAGAAACTATAGTCACTAATGTTGTTGAACACCCTAAACTAGCAAAATATTTTCAGGGAGATTTTAAAGTTTACAACGAACGTGATATTATTACAAACTCTGGTCAACTCTTAAGACCAGACCGTATAAACATAAGCTCTAAAAACGAAGCCGTTATTATAGATTATAAAACTGGAGATCAAAAATCGTTTTACAACTCACAACTCAATGATTATGAAGCGGTTTTAAATCGAATGAATTTAAACGTAACCCACAAACTATTAGTTTATATAAATGACACTATTGATGTTGTAGAAGTCTAACTAATACATAGTATCTTTGCTCGTCAACTAAAATAAAAACCATGTACGGAAATATAAAAAATCACTTACAACAAGAAATTGAATCTATAAAAGAAGCTGGTCTTTTTAAAGAAGAACGCATTATCACGTCACCTCAAGGTGCGGAAATAACACTTAATACAGGGCAAAAAGTTTTAAACTTTTGTGCTAATAATTATTTAGGATTATCTGCACATCCTGAAGTTATACAGGCAGCAAAAGATACTATGGATACTCATGGTTTTGGGATGTCTTCAGTAAGATTTATATGTGGCACTCAAGATATACATAAGGAATTAGAGCAAAAAATTGCAGATTATTATGGTACAGAAGACACTATATTATATGCAGCAGCTTTTGATGCCAATGGTGGCGTATTTGAACCTTTATTAACTAAAGAGGATGCTATTATTTCAGATTCTTTAAATCACGCTTCTATTATAGATGGAGTACGTTTATGTAAAGCAGCTAGGTATCGCTACCAAAATAATGATATGACGGATTTAGAGCAACAGTTAATTACGGCCAATGAAAATGGTGCACGATTTAAAATTATTGTTACTGACGGTGTGTTTTCTATGGATGGTTTAGTTGCTCCATTAGATGAAATATGTGATTTAGCCGATAAATATGATGCCATGGTAATGATAGATGAATGTCATGCTACAGGTTTTATTGGTGAAACAGGTATTGGTACACTCGAAGAGAAAGGGGTTCTTGGACGAATAGATATTATCACAGGAACTTTAGGTAAAGCGATGGGAGGTGCCATGGGAGGTTACACAACAGCTAAAAAAGAAATTATTGAAATACTACGTCAACGATCTCGACCTTATTTGTTTTCAAATTCATTAGCACCAGCTATTGTAGGTGCTTCTATAAAAGTTTTTGATATGCTCAAAAATGACACATCATTAAGAGATAAAGTAGAATGGAATACCAAATATTTTAAAAAAGGAATGAAAGAAGCGGGTTTTGATATTGTTGATGGTGATTCTGCAATTGTTCCTGTAATGTTATATGATGCTAAATTGTCGCAGACTATGGCTAATATGCTTTTAGAAGAAGGAGTTTACGTTATTGGGTTCTTTTTTCCGGTTGTACCAAAAGATAAAGCAAGAATAAGAGTACAGTTATCCGCGGCACATAACCAAAACCAATTAGATAAAGCAATTGAAGCTTTCATTAAGATTGGCAAAAGACTAGAAGTTATTTAAAATGGTTACAAACTCGCTGATTTAGGGCATTGTCACAATATTTTTATATATTTGTCTTTGTTAATAATATTTAACAACTTACTTTTGCCAACAATTAACACTTAAAATTAAATTAAAATTAATATGAAAAATCTTAGCAGATTATTTTTTGTAGCAGTGCTTCTTATGAGTTTTAGCACTTCAAATGCTCAAGATCAAAACAACCCATGGGCTATTGGTCTTGGAATCAACGCAGTTGATTTTTACCCTGTAGGAGAAGACACACCTCAAGGTGATTATTTTGACGAATATTTCAACGTTACTGATCATTGGAATATTATGCCGTCAATATCTTATGTATCTGTATCTAGGTACCTTAGCGATGGTTTCACTTTTACAGCTGGAGGTTCTATAAACAAAATAAAAAAGTTTGGATCTACTTTCGATTCAGATGCAGGTGAAGATGTAACAAATGAGGTTAATGATTTAACTTATTACAGTCTTAATGGTATGGTATCATACAGCTTTATGAAAGCTATCAAGTCTAACAAATTCGATCCTTACTTAGGTGTTGGTGGTGGTTATGCATGGGTAGATGATTTAGGTGCTGGTACTTTAGATGGAACTTTAGGTCTTAAATATTGGGTTAATGAAAAATTAGCTGTTCAAGCTCAATCTACATACAGACATTCTTTCGAAGATAGATTATCTAAGCATATGCAACACTCTCTAGGAGTTGTATTTAAATTTGGTGGTACTGATACTGATAACGATGGTATCTATGACCAAGATGATGCATGTCCTGAGGAAGCTGGTTTAGAGATTTTTAATGGATGTCCAGATTCTGATAATGATGGTATTCAAGATTCTAAAGATGATTGTCCTAACACTGCAGGTTTAGCTGAATTTAACGGTTGTCCTGATGGTGATGGTGATGGTGTAATGGATAAAGATGATAAATGTCCTACTGTTGCTGGTCTTAAAAACTTAATGGGTTGTCCAGATGCTGATGGTGACGGAGTTGCTGATGGTTCTGATAACTGTCCTAATGAGTCAGGTCCTGCTGCTAACAATGGATGTCCTTGGCCAGATACTGATGGTGATGGCATCTTAGACAAAGATGATAAATGTCCTAACGAAGCTGGTGTAGCTGCTAACAATGGTTGTCCAGAAGTTAAGCCAACAGCTGAAGTAGTAGAGACTTTAAATACATATGCAAGATCTATCTTATTTGATACTGGTAAAGCATCTTTCAAAAAAGAAACTGACCAAGTATTACAAGCTATGGTTGCAATCTTCAAAGAATACCCAAAAGCGGATTTTTCAATTGAAGGTCATACTGATAGTGTAGGTTCTAAATCTACTAACCAAGCTTTATCTGATAGAAGAGCTAACGCAGTTAGAGATTACTTAATCGCTAACGGAATTAGTGCAGATAGATTAACTGCTGCTGGTTACGGTGAGGATAATCCTATCGCTAACAACAAAACTAGAGCTGGTAGAAAAGAAAACAGACGTGTAGAGGTGAAGTTGAAAAACTAATCACATCTAAAATATATTTAAAAAACGCTCCGAGATTCGGAGCGTTTTTTATTTTTATATAATGATAAGTTTTATAAAAACCGTACTTGTAGATCTAAAGAATAAGAACTTAAAATTCGAAGATCTACGCTTTGTACTTCCTAGTAAGCGTGCTGGTGTGTTTTTAAAACATCATTTATCTACTTTATTAGAACAACCCATTTTTGCGCCTCATATTCTTAGTATTGAAGAGTTTGTTGAAGAACTATCTGGTTTGCAAAACACCTCAAATACCGAACTTCTTTTTAAACTTTATGAGAGTTATAAGGAGTTGACAATAGAAGCTGACCTAGAATCATTTGATTCATTTTCTAAATGGGCACAAATACTACTACAAGATTTTAATGAGATTGATCGCTATCTTATTCCACAAGAGCAGATATTTGATTACTTAAACGCTATAAAAGAGCTTAATCATTGGTCTTTAGAAGCAACACAAACTGAGCTCATTAAAAATCATTTAAAATTTTGGAAACGTCTTAAGGACTATTACTTAACATTTACCGAAAGTTTACTTCAAAATAAAAAAGGTTATCAAGGTTTAATTTATAGAGAAGCAGCAGAAAACTTAGAAGCTTATATAGAAAGCAATGCAGATAAGATTCATGTTTTTCTCGGTTTTAATGCCTTAAACGAATCCGAATCTCGGATTATACAAGGTTTGCTTCAAAATGATTTAGCTCATATATATTGGGACATAGACAAAACATTCATTGAAGACCCAATACATGACGCTGGATTGTTTACTAGAAACCATAAGAGTAAATGGAAATATTTTAAAAATGAGCCCTTTAATTGGATAACGTCTCATTACTGTAACAAAAAAAAGACAGAAGTCATTGGGATTCCTAAACTCATTGGTCAAGCAAAGTATATTGGTCAGTTATTAGAGGACATAAGTAAAACCAATAAAAATCTATCTAGCGTAGCTGTAGTTTTAGGAGAAGAAAATCTATTAATCCCTGTACTAAACTCTATTCCTAAAGCTGTAACACAGCTTAATGTTACTATGGGTTTACCATTACAATTTGTGCCATTGGCTTCATTGTTTGAGCATTTATATGCAATTCACAAAAACAATCCTCAGAATTTTTACTATAAAGATGTTATTAGTATTCTATCTCATCCATCAATTTACCCTCTTTTTAAAACAGAATCTAAAAATATTTCTGGCGAGATTATAGATTATATTCAAAAAAATAATCTCGTTTATATTACTGTTGAAAATTTAAAAAAAACAAACAATATACACAATGAGTTGTTAGACTTATTGTTTAAATCTTGGGAAGACAATTCTAAGGTTGCATTAAAAAGCTGTTCAGATCTTATATTTAAGATGAAAGCTAACTTTGATAATTCTAAGAAGAAGAATAGCCTAGAGTTAGAATACTTGTATCGTTTCAATTCCTTATTTAATCAACTTAATGAGCTAAATAACAATCATAAATACCTCAACAACGTATCAATATTACACACAATCTATAAAGAGCTTTTAAGTTTAGAAACTTTAGATTTTAAAGGCGAACCTCTCGAAGGTTTACAAATTATGGGTATGTTAGAATCTCGAGTTTTAGATTTTGAAACTGTTATCATTAGTTCAGTCAATGAAGGCATTTTACCTTCAGGAAAAACAAATAATTCGTTCATTCCTTTTGATGTAAAAGTTGAAAACAACTTACCTACCTATAAAGAGAAGGATGCTGTATATACCTATCACTTTTATAGACTTTTGCAACGTGCAAAAAATGTGTATATACTTTACAATACTGAGGTAGATACTTTAAAAGGTGGCGAAAAGAGTAGGTTTATTACCCAATTAGAAATTGAAGGTATTCATAAAATAAAACATATTACTATTTCTCCAGAAGTACCAATTATTGAATCACCATTAAAGCAAATTCCTAAAACGCCTTTAGTTACAGAAAAAATTAAAGCATTAGCTCTTAAAGGCTTTTCCCCTTCTTCATTAACAAATTACATTAGAAATCCCATTGATTTTTATTTCGAAAAAATTCTTGGAGTTAAGGAATTTGAAGATGTCGAAGAAAACATTGCTGCCAATACCTTAGGTTCTGTAATTCATAATTCATTAGAAGATTTATACAAGCCTTTAGAGGGTAGTTTTTTAACGGTAGAACATCTTAAAACTTTTAAACATCAGATTAAACAAATAGTTACAAAACATTTTAAAGGCCTTTATAAAGATGGTGACTTTTCAAAAGGGAAAAACCTTATCATTTTTGAAATTGCACAACGTTATATCTCAAATTTTATAACTTCTGAAATTGAAAGCCTAAATAATGGCAATCAGATAAAAATTATTGCTATTGAGGCAGATGAAACCATAGACATAGAAATAGATGGCCTAGTGTTTCCTATAAAGTTAAACGGAAAGGTTGACAGAATTGATGAGCTTAATGGTGTAACACGTGTTATTGATTATAAGTCTGGTAAAGTAGAACAAAACAAAGTTGAAATTGTAAACTGGGAAGATTTAACTACAGATTATGATAAGTATAGTAAATCATTTCAAATTTTATGTTATGCCTATATGATGCATAAAAAGAGCCTTATAGAATTACCTGTTGAAGCCGGAATCATTTCATTTAAAAACCTCAAAGAAGGGTTTTTAAACTTTGGTAAAAAAGAGTCCTCTCATAGTAGAACAAAAGATCAATTGATTACCGAAGAGACCCTTTGCAACTTTGAAACTGAGCTTAAAAAACTCGTTTTAGAAATCTGTAATCCGAATATAGACTTTATTGAAAAAGAACTCGATTAATGACTATTGAAAAGAATATAATATTAAACCGAACAGGTAAAAAACCAATATTAATAGATACGTTTTATTCTGAAGAAAAAACGAATCAACCAATTATAATCTTTTGTCATGGATACAAAGGTTTTAAAGATTGGGGAGCATGGGATTTAATGGCAAAAAAAATTGCTGAAGCAGGTAATTACTTTATTAAATTCAATTTTTCGCATAATGGTGGTACAATGGAGAATCCTATTGATTTTCCAGATTTAGAAGCCTTTGGAAACAATAATTACACTAAAGAGCTTGATGACTTAAATGATATTTTTGGTTGGGTTCAAGATAGATTTATAGACAATTCATTAGTAGATATAAATCAAATCTGCTTAGTTGGCCATAGTCGTGGTGGTGGTATTGCTATATTAAAAGCCTCAGAAGATATTAGAATTACCAAACTCATCACTTTAGCAAGTGTTTGTAGCTTTGGGAAGCGAACGTCCACAGTTGGTGATTTAGAAGCGTGGAAAAAAACTGGTGTTAAATATGTACTTAATGGTAGAACAAAACAAAAAATGCCACATTATTATCAATTCTATGAAGATTTTATTGCTAATGAAGAGCGTCTAAATATAGAATTAGCAGTAAAACGGTTAAACATCCCTTACTTAATTATTCATGGTGATAATGACACTTCTATTTTAATAGATGAGGCTAAACAATTACAACAATGGAATCCTAAAAGTCAACTCGAAATTATTGAAGGTGCTAACCATGTGTTTAATACCAAACATCCTTGGGAAAAGGAAAATATTTCGGCAGAATTAGAAACGGTAGTATCACACATTTCTATGTTCACTAATTTGCAATTATTTTAAACCGCTTAAGACTAAAACTGGTAATTCAGAACTGTAAAAATCTTTTTTTAGAATCGTATTGTCCTCCCAAAGCTTCTTGAAAAAACCTCTTTTTCGTCGCACCACACATAGTAAGTCTGGAGAATTAGATTTGTAGTGTTCTAAAACTGCCTGGAACGTTGTTGGTCTCTCTGCTATTGTTTTATTAGTTATAGTGCTTTCCAATTCATTATTAAGAATAAAATCTTCATCCTTATGATGTGGAGTTTTTACTAAAAGCAAATTAACTACAGCTTTAAATTGATTTTTAATTGCTAATAAAGGATATAGAACACCTTCTTTCTTAGTCATTGCAGATTTCATCGCTACTAAGATTTTAACAATAGGCTTGTATACATAGCCTTCAGGTACTATTATCGCTGGTATTTGGGTGCGTTTAACAATTTTTCCTGATGTCCTCCCCAAATACACTTCGTCTTTAATAGAATTAGTACGAGGTTCTAAAATGATTAAATCCACATTTAAAGCATCACAAGCTTTTTCTATGGTATCAACTAATTTTCCTTTAAAAGTTCGCGTATAAACCTCAACACCTTCAGTATTGATAGAAGCTACATGAGACTCTAAAAATGCCTTAGACTCACGCTCTATTATATGATCTACTTTAATCATTGTACCTGCTTTGGTATAAACATTATATATTTGAACAACATATAATTTTGCACCAAAAGCTTTCGCAAAATCAACAGCATATTGTAAGTGCGATTTTGCATTTTTTGAAGACCCAACAGGAACTAAAATCGTTTTCATATTAATCATTATTTGATGCAAAAATAAACATTATAAATGATTCGTAAAGGTAAACCATCAGATATAGAAACAATAATAAGCATGACAAAAGCTTGTGCTAAGACCATGATTGCCAATGGTATTTACCAATGGAATGAGCATTATCCTAATCCATCGGCTTTCGAAAATGACATTAAACGAGATGAACTTTATGTTCTAGAAATTAATGAACAGGTAAAAGGCACTATTGTAATTTCTACATTTATGGACGAAGAATATGTACCTATAAAATGGTTGACTAAAAATGAAAACAACATTTATATTCATCGTTTAGCTATCCATCCAAAACTGCAAGGAAAAGGTTGCGCGCAACAACTTATGAGCTTTGCAGAGCAGTTTGCTATAGAAAACAGCTATAGTTCTATTCGATTAGACACGTTTTCACAGAACAAAAGAAACCAAAAGTTTTACGAACTTCGCGGTTATAACCGATTAGGTGATATTTACTTTCCTAAGCAAAGTGAATTCCCTTTTCATTGTTACGAATTGTTGCTTTGAGTACTACAATAACCTTAAAACAAATCAACAAACTTGCGATACCAGCATTGATTTCTGGTGTGTCTGAGCCTATATTATCTTTAACTGATGCAGCTATCATTGGTAATATGGACTATAATGCCACAACATCTTTAGCTGCTGTTGGCATTGTTGGTACTTTCTTTTCTATGCTAATTTGGGTTTTAGGACAAACTAGAAGTGCCATTTCTTCTATTGTTTCTCAATACCTTGGAGCAGGAGACATTGAAAAAGTTAAAAACTTACCAGCTCAAGCCATCTTTTTAATTACATCGCTTAGTTTAATTATTATAGCAGTCACTTACCCTTTGGCATCACAGATTTTTAAACTCTATAACGCCTCAGACTTAATCTTAAATTACAGTGTAGATTATTACCAAATACGTGTTTTTGGTTTTCCATTCACATTATTCACTATTGCCATTTTTGGGACATTTAGAGGGCTTCAAAACACCTATTACCCAATGCTTATAGCTATTACTGGTGCTATTGCTAATATTGTACTTGATATTGTTTTGGTGTATGGTATAGATGGTATCGTACCTGCGATGCATATTAAAGGTGCTGCTTATGCTAGTGTTTTTGCTCAAATTATTATGGCTGGTCTTTCAGCTTATTATTTATTGAAAAAGACCGACATTCCTTTATTAATTAAATTTCCTTTTAATCCAGAAATAAAACGTTTTGTTTTAATGATTCTTAATTTATTCATTAGAACCATAGCTCTAAATGCCGCTTTATATTTTGGAACCAGTCTTGCCACTAAATATGGCACAACCTATATAGCTGCTTATACTATTGCAATAAATTTGTGGTTTCTAGGTGCTTTCCTAATAGATGGTTATGCCAGTGCTGGTAATATTTTATCTGGTAAATTGTTAGGAGCTAAAGACTATAGAAATCTTATAGATTTGAGCAATATGCTTATTAAGTATGGGATTATTGTAGGTATTATAATAGGTTTGGTTGGAGCTGTTTTTTATTATCCTATTGGACATCTTTTTACTAATGATGAAAAGGTTTTAATCGAGTTTTATAAGGTCTTTTGGATTATACTAGTGATGCAACCTTTATGTGCATTAGCCTTTATCTTTGATGGTGTTTTTAAAGGTTTGGGTAGAATGAAATATCTAAGAAATGTGTTAGTGCTTTCTACACTCTTAGTATTCATTCCTATTATTTTTTGGGTTGATGCATTAGACTATAAACTCTATGGTATTTTCATAGCTTTTACACTTTGGATTATAGCAAGAGGAATTCCTTTAATCATAAAATTCCGTAAAACATTTAAACCGCTTGCACAAAACCCTTAAATTTGGACGATAAATCAATTATTTGATCTAAATGAATTTGTTAATTTCAATAATACAAAACGTTGATATAGACCAAAAAATTAAAGAAGCTCCTGACAGTGGATATAGTATTGGTGTTTTCATTGGTACAATCTTACCTTTTGTAATTTTGGTTGCCATAGCTTATGCTATTTACAGATATAATAAAAACAGAATAAAAGACAAATAACATGGGGAATTATCTTTTTCTAATATTAGCCTTAGGCATTATTGTTGTCTATTTCTATAATCGAAACAAAAAACGTTAATGAGCAACATTCGTATAACAAAGCAGTTTTCTTTTGAAACAGGTCACGCACTTTACGGCTATGATGGTAAGTGCAAAAACGTACATGGTCATAGTTATCGGCTAGATGTTACAGTCATTGGCTCACCTATTTCTGACAATACAAACGTTAAATTCGGAATGGTAATCGATTTTAGCGATCTAAAAAAAATAGTGAAAGAAGAAATCGTTGATGTGTTTGACCATGCAACAGTGTTTAATAAAAACACACCTCATGTAGAGTTAGCAAAAGAATTAAAAGATAGAGGGCACAACGTATTATTGGTTAATTACCAGCCAACAAGTGAAATGATGGTGATTGATTTTGCTGAGAAAATAAAACAACGTTTGCCAAACAATATAAAACTACATTCTTTAAAATTACAAGAAACAGCAACCAGCTTTGCAGAGTGGTATGCTTCTGATAATGAGTAACAACCATCACATAGAGATTCCTACTGGGAAAAAAATTTACTTTTCTTCAGACAATCATTTGGGAGCTCCAACTAAGGAAGCCTCTCTACCTCGCGAAAAGAAATTCGTGGCTTGGTTAGATGAAGTAAAACATAATGCTGCAGCCATTTTTCTTTTAGGAGATTTATTTGATTTTTGGATGGAATATAAACGTGTTGTTCCAAAAGGTTTTACAAGAACTTTGGGGAAACTAGCAGAAATTAGTGATTCTGGTATTCCTATTTATTACTTTGTTGGTAATCACGACCTTTGGATGAATGGCTATTTTGAAGAAGAACTTGGTATTCCTGTATATCATAAACCACAAGAATTCACATTTAACAACACTTCTTTTTTTATAGGTCACGGAGATGGTTTAGGGCCAGGCGATAAAGGCTATAAACGTATGAAAAAAGTGTTTACCAATCCCATTTGTAAGTGGCTATTTAAACGTTTAATTCATCCAGATTTTGGAATGCGAATTGGACATCATCTATCTGTAAAAAACAAAATGATATCTGGAGATGAAGATGCTAAATTTTTAGGAGAAGATAATGAGTGGTTGGCTGTTTACTGTAAGCGAAAGCTCGAAACTAAACACAGAGATTTCTTTGTGTTTGGCCACAGACATTTACCGTTAGAGATTAAATTAAGCGATAAGTCCAAATACATCAATTTAGGAGATTGGATTCAGTATTATACTTATGGCTCATTTGATGGAGTCACTTTTGAATTAAAAGTGTATAAGTAGGTTTTTCTATTTCATTGCGACTTATCTATAAACCAACTTCATTATGACGTATTCTCAATTCAGAAATGAACAACAAACATTTCTATCTCCTCATGGAAATTTAAAATATATTGACAAAGGACAAGGAGAGGCTATTGTACTACTTCATGGTATTCCAACATCAGGTTGGTTATATCGTAAAATGATTGATGAATTGTCGCAAAATTACAGAGTTATTGTCCCAGATATGATAGGCTTTGGCTCAAGCGACTCTCCAAAAGGTTATAAGCTATACGAGCCAAAAGAACATGCAAAAAGGCTATTAACTTTAATGCAATACTTAAAAATTAACTCTTGGAGTCATGTGTTTCATGATGCAGGTGGTCTTTGGACATGGGAACTTTTAAAAAAAGCCCCAGAAAAAATAAGTAAGTTGGTCATTTTGAATACTATTATTTACGAAGATGGGTTTAATCCACCTATTCGATTTAAAAAAGGTTTTATTGCACAATGTATCATGGCAATGTATAGTAATGGAATAACCACTAACATGATGTTAAAAGGGTTATTTAAAACAGGATTGTTAGATAATGCTATTATGTCTAAATCAGATATGGAGGGTTACAGAAAACCAATGCTTGAAGGCAAAGTAAAAGCCATGTACCATTTTTTTACTAATACGTGTAATGACTTACCTGATTATTCTTCTGTATTTGAAAACCTAAACATCCCTAAACTACTTATTTGGGGCAAACATGATGACTTTTTAGTTATAGATAAGATGAAAAGTAAAGTGTTTTCTAATTTAAAACTTAAAGAAGAAAACGTGCATTTAATTGAAGCAAAACACTTTATTCAAGAAGAAAAACCAAAGGCAATTAACGAGTTAATTCTAAATTTTTTAGCGGATTAATTTTCATTTTCATGCTCCTTAACATCTTGTTGTAAATCTAGTTCTCGTAATGGTTTATTTTTAACACCTATTACGGCAACAATAATAAGAGTTACTGTACCTCCAAGCATAACTGCTAAAGGCGCACCAAAAATACGTGCCGCTATGCCACTCTCGAGTGCGCCAAGCTCGTTAGAAGAACCCACAAACATAGAATTAACAGCACCTACTCGACCTCTCATATGATCTGGTGTTTTTAATTGAAGTATGGTTTGACGCACTACCATTGAAATGCCATCAAAAACACCAGAAAAGAACAGCGCGATAACACTCAGCCATAATAATTTTGAAGCACCAAAAATGATCATACAAAATCCGAAACCAAAAACTGAAATAAGCAACTTCCTTCCTGTATTCTTAGTAATTGGTATGTATGTTGTCGCTAACATAGTAATAATGCTACCTGAAGACAATGCTGCATTTAACAATCCAAATCCTTTTGGACCTGCATCTAAAATATCTTTGGCGAATACGGCGAAAATCGCCACGGCTCCACCAAACAATACTGCAATCATATCTAAAGTTAACGCTCCTAAAATGACTTTGTCATTAAACACAAAACTAAGTCCTGCCCTAAGACTTTCTTTTACGGTTTCATTAGACCCTTTATTTAAAATTGGTTTTTTAGCAATTTGAAAAACCAACACCAAAGCTAACATGACCAATAAAAATATAATACCTAGCGTATAGTGCACTCCAATCCAAGCAATTAAGAAACCACCACATAAGGCACCAAAAACATTGGCTCCTTTCCATGTACTACTGCTCCATGTTGCTGCATTAGGATATATCTTTTTGGGAACGAGAAGTGCAATAAGTGAGAAAATAGTTGGACCGAAGAAGGCTCTTAGTACACCTCCAAAAAAGACCAGGCTATAAATTCCGTATAGAATTGTATTTGTCTCCCATGAGGATTCTATAGTATCGGACGTCAACCAGAACAAGCCAAAACTTATTAAAGAGAAGAGTATGATACAAAGTGCAAATAAATTTCGCTTTTCTTTTTTATCAACGATATGTCCTGCAAAAGGTGCTAGTAAAAATGCAGGTAAAAATTCACAGAGGCCTATAATTCCTAAAGACAAAGGATCTTCTGTTAGTGCATACACTTGCCATTCTATAACCACAAACTGCATAGACCAACCAAAAACCAAAGCAAAACGCAACAATAAAAAGATATTGAATTCTTTGATTCTTAATGCCGCATATGGATCGTTTTTTGCCAAAAATTAGCTATCTGTTAATTTAAATTCTACGCGTCTGTTTAATTGTCGTCCTTCATCAGTATCATTATCTGAAATTGGTTTGGAACTTCCAAATCCAATAAATTGAATTCTAGACACATCTAGTCCTTGCGAAATTAAATAATCTACTACAGCTTTAGCACGTTGTTTAGATAATTCTTTATTTCTAGCTTCTAACCCTACATTGTCCGTATGTCCAAAGATTTTAACCTTTAAATCTTTGTTTTCTTTAAGGTGCTTATAGAGTTGATTTAATTCTCCTTTTGAAACGTCTAACAATTCAGACTTATCAAAATCGAATAATACGTTTTTAAAAGTGTAAACTTCGTTTACTTTTATCTCAGGTTCTTCAATTTTCTCTTTAATAGGTTTCATCTCTTTTTTTTCGACTGATTCTATTGAAACATTGTCTATGTAGTAGTATGAAAAGAAAAGTGTACTAGTGGAAAGTACCTGTTGTTTTTTAGTTTTAGAGTTTCTGTAAAAATTCCCAATCGAAAAGTAATTTTCATAGCCATCAGCAATAAATTCAAAGGAATATAACATCCATGATTCCTTGTTAGAAAAATAAATATTTTCCGAATTAGAATACATTTTAAATTTTTCCTTTGTTGCTTTTGAAGGTTTTATTGCTTTCTCACATCTATTAGATGCATAACAAGGTTTTAACCGTTCTTCAGTAATTAAAACCTGGATATCTTTTAATGCATAAGACGATTTATCAGCTAGACTTATATAAAAAGTCATCTTATACTTTTTTCCTTTTACTAATCTTTTAGACAGTTTTCCCTGAACGTATTCTCTATAGTTTTTATCTGTATAAACATAAATACCAGCATAAGCATCACCAGATTTAGGTTTTTGATAACCATTATAATTTTTAATACCCGTGTTTTTATTCTCGGCACATGAGCTAAAAAAATCTGTTGAACCCATATTTGGTGTAGACCAATCAGGAACACTACTAGCAAATGTTCCTATATGCCAAGGACATTCATTATGGATTTCAAAACTATGATTGATTACTAGGTTTTGTCCAGTTAAAATCTTACTAAAAATGAGGATAGAAATTATGGCCAGTTGTTTCATATTTACTCAACGAAATGTTCTGAATGTTATTCTTTGATGTCTTTCAATTTCAACTGCAAACTAATATTACCATTCCAATGGTTTTCATCAATAGAATAAGCAGCACTAAACGGTCTTTTATTTTTAATGATATCGAGTTTATCTCCTAAGCCAAAACCAATACAAACTATCTTATCGTTGAATGACTGCGTAGCTGTAAAACGTATATGCTTATCATCTTCACCAACACATTTACCGTAACCTGTATCTTTTATGTTTTGAGACATAAAGGTTGGCGACATATTACCTGGTCCAAAAGGAGCGAATTGTTTTAGAATACGCATTAATTTATCATTAATTTGACTTAATTCTATTTCTAAATCGACTTTTATTTCTGGTATTAATAATTTTGGATCTATGGTTTCTTTAACGACACTTTCAAATTTAGCTTTAAATGCTTCATAATTTTCTGGCAATAAAGTTAAACCCGCTGCGTATTTATGGCCGCCAAATTGTTCTATATATTCAGAACAAGCTTCTAAAGCATTATACACATCAAAACCTTTAACTGACCTTGCAGATGCGGCTAATTTATCTCCACTTTTTGTAAAAACTAGAGTAGGTCTGTAATAAGTTTCTGTTAATCTTGAAGCTACAATACCTATAACACCTTTGTGCCAATCTTCTTTATAAACCACTGTGGTAAAACCCTCTTGTTCATTATTTTCTTCAATCTGAATCAAGGCTTCTGCCGTAATACGTTTATCTGTTTCGCGACGGTCAGTATTAAATTGATCAATATCTACAGCATACTCAGCTGCTAAATTAAAGTCGGTTTCTGTTAATAAAGTTACAGCGTGGTTACCATGTTTCATGCGTCCTGCAGCATTGATTCTAGGTGCAATGATAAATACCACATCTGTAATGGTTAATTCATCTTTTTTAACCTCAGCAATAATCGCTTTCATTCCTGGTCTTGGCTTAGTATTTATAACCTGTAACCCAAAATAAGCTAATGCTCTGTTTTCTTCTACAATAGGCACAATATCTGCTCCAATAGCTGTTGCAACTAGGTCTAGATATTCAACTAAATCTTGAACTGTTTGTCCTTGGTTTGAGGCTAAAGCAGTTATCAATTTAAAGCCGACTCCACAACCACATAATTCTTTAAAAGGATACTCGCAATCCTCTCTTTTTGGGTCTAATACTGCAATTGCATCAGGAAGTTGATCTCCTGGTCTATGATGATCACAAATAATAAAATCAATACCCTTTTCTTTGGCGTAAGCAACCTTATCAATGGCTTTTACACCGCAATCTAAAGCTATGATTAATGAAAAGCCATTATCATCAGCAAAGTCAATACCTTTATAAGATACACCATAACCTTCATCATAACGATCAGGAATGTAAGTCGCAACGGAATCAATTCGAGTCTTTAAATAAGAGGACATTAGGGCTACGGAAGTCGTACCATCTACATCATAATCACCGTAAACCAGAATATTTTCACCATCTTTAATTGCCTTCTCTATTCGAGTAACAGCCGAGTCCATATCTTTCATTAAGAATGGATCGTGTAAATCCTCAAAACTTGGCCTAAAGAATGTTTTAGCAGTCTCATAAGTGTCTAAGCCACGTTGAAGCAATAAAGTTGCAACTATATCATCGACTTGAAGTGCTTTTTTAAGCACCTCTACCTTTAAGGCCTCTGGTTTTGGTTTAAGTGTCCAACGCATTACTTAATCAACTTCGATTTTAGAACTTCCTTTTTTGAGTTTAACCACTCATCTCGCAAAATACTAAGCAATATTACATCACTTCTACCATCGTGGTCTGGACTTGGAAGTGCTTTTCTAAATTTCCCCTCTTCTGTACAACCAACACTTTTCATTGCTGCTATACTTCTTAAATTCTCAACATAAGCACCTAATCCAATTCTATGCATTTTCATTGTACTAAAAGCAAATTCAAACAATAAGTATTTACAGTGTTTATTCAGTCCTGTACCTTGAAATTTTTTTCCATACCAAGTATAGCCAAGTCTCGTATTATGCAAAGTTTCGTTAATCTCACAAAAACGTGTACAACCTGCATACTCATTTGTGCGTTTGTCTATAACCACAAATGGGTATTCTCGTTTCTCGTTTCTCGCTTTAATTGTAGACGTTATATACGTTGTTAAGTTTTCTAATCCGTTACCCTTTACAAAAGAATAGTCCCAAATATTTGGTTCATTAGCTATGGTCAACAAGTGATCAATATGGTTGAGACTCAAGGGTTTTAATTGAACTATGTGATCTTCTATGATATAGTCTTCAAGAAAATTAAACATTACGCTTAGTTCCTATATGATAAATAATGTTGGTTTCAATCTTTGCAAACTGTCTAAACATTTCCATAACACCGCAATATTTTTCAACTGATAAATTGACGGCTCGTTCACATTTTTTTTTGTTTAAATCAGAACCATAAAAATGATAGTCCACAACTACAGAATGGTAATATCTTGGATGCTCATCGGTTAATTCTCCAGAAATTTCAATTTTAAAATCATCAATCTCTTCTTTCATTTTGTCTAAAGTAGAAATCACGTCTAGTGCTGAACAACCTGCTAAAGAGGACAACATCATAGCTTTTGGTGATAAACCATAACGCTTATTTTGTCCTTCTATATTTGTATCCATGATTACGGATTTACCGCTTGGGTTATCAGATTCAAAAGTTAATCCTCCTTGCCAATGTGTTGTGATTTTATCAGCCATTTTCTTTTAGTTTAAATATTAGAAATCCTATCTTGTACCTTCAAAAATACGACTTAAAAAAAACAAATATGGCATTAGTAACACCGTTATCTCCAGAACATGATTTAGAAACCAAAGAATTAGCAGAATTCTTTAATGAAACCCTTGGGTTTTGTCCAAATTCGGTCCTAACCATGCAACGTAGACCAGCAATATCCAAAGCATTTATAAACTTAAATAAAGCCGTTATGGCAAATGAGGGTCGTGTAACCTCAGCACTCAAACGAATGATTGCATGGGTCAGTAGTAACTCTACTGGTTGTCGTTATTGCCAAGCACATGCGATTAGAGCTGCAGAACGCTATGGTGCAGAACAAGAACAACTAGACAATATTTGGGAATATAGAACACATCCTGCGTTTTCTGACGCTGAGCGCGCTGCCCTTGATTTTAGTTTAGCAGCTTCTTTGGTACCAAACGCTGTAAATGCTAATATTAAAAAACGTTTATATGAGCATTGGGATGAAGGAGAAATTGTTGAAATGCTTGGCGTAATTTCTTTATTTGGCTACCTAAACCGTTGGAACGACTCCATGGGAACTAATATTGAAGAAGGCGCTGTTGAAAGTGGCGACAAATATCTTGGAAAACATGGTTTTGAGGTTGGAAAGCATGATGGAAGTCAATATTAGATTGTTAGACTTTTAGAGCGTTTCGCTTTAGATAAATATAGATTGAGCCTTATTTTCAAATAGCGAAACACAAATTAGCTCGAAATTATTTGAGCTATGGAGGTGTTCAGTCTAAATAAAAATAAATAACTTTGATTTGAACGTTGATAATATGATTAAAATTATTAATTATCATCACATTAAAGTTATGAGTTTAGTCAATATAAAACTGAAAGGTAAGCATACACTTAAGTGTCTTAAATTCTTAGTGTTTTGATTTTTCATACCTTTTCTAATTGTCACTATATATTTAATAGTCTTTCAAACTGAAAAAATTGAAATTTTATTAAAAGTTCTTTAATTCTGTTATTAATTCAAGACAACTTCTACCTTCTTCCGTAACTCAAAAACCACCAATTCCTCAAACCAAGGATTTTTAGCACGCCAAAAGCGGTTAGTTGGAGATGGATGCGGAATCGGAAAAAACTTTGGCAGATACGTTTTATACTCACCTACTGTTTCGGTCAATGTTCGTTTTGCCTTATCTTTTAAATAATACTTCTGTGCATACGCACCAATTAATATAATCAACTCAACCTTGGGCATTTTTTCTAATAATTGTTCATGCCACTCTGGTGCGCATTCTGGTCGGGGTGGTAAATCGCCTGTTTTTCCTTTGCCTGGATAACAAAATCCCATGGGTATAATAGCAAAATTTTCAGTGTTGTAGAATTGCTCATCAGTGACATTGAGCCATTGTCTTAGTTTCTTGCCACTTTGGTCATCCCAAGGAATACCAGAGTCGTGAACTTTTGTTCCTGGAGCTTGTCCAATAATAATAATTTTAGAGTTGATATGTGCTGTAGCTACTGGTCTTGGACCTAGAGGAAGATGCGCTTTGCAAATTGTGCATTGGCTTATGTTGTGTAATAAATCTTCCATTATTTTTTCCCGCCAACAATTATCACAATCTCTCCTTTGGGTGGCTTACTAGTATAATGTTCTAAAACTTCTTTTACAGTACCTCTAACCGTTTCTTCGTACAACTTAGTTAATTCTCTTGAAACCGAAACTGGCCTGTTTTCTCCAAAATACTCACAGAAATGCCCTAAGGTTTTGACTAACTTATGAGGACTTTCATAAAAAATTATAGTTCTGGTTTCTTCGGCTAATAATAAAAGTCGTGTTTGGCGACCTTTCTTTACAGGCAAAAAGCCTTCAAACACAAACTTATCGTTTGGTAATCCGCTATTGACTAATGCTGGTACAAAAGCTGTAGCACCAGGTAAGCATTCTACTTCAATATTATGTTCTACACAAGCTCTCACTAATAAAAATCCAGGATCAGAAATTGCTGGAGTACCAGCATCGCTTATTACCCCTATAGATAACCCTGATTTTAATTTTTCTATTAAGCCATTGACAATTTTATGCTCATTGTGCATATGATAACTTTGCATTTGAGTCGTGATTTCAAAATGCTTCAATAGCTTTCCTGATGTCCTAGTGTCCTCAGCCAAGATTAAATCCACTTCCTTTAAAACATCTATAGCTCTAAAGGTAATATCCTTTAAATTTCCTATTGGAGTTGGTACTAAATAGAGCTTCATAATTATATTTCTTAATTTCAAATTTACAATCTTTTCTATATCTTAACGCAACCATTTGTAAGAATCTACATCTAATATGTAAATACCATTCTGTGTTAAAACCACTCTATTTTTTATTATTCGTCTTTTCTAATGTTTACTTTTTATCTAGTCAAACAACAGATTTATCTATAGCTATTGAAGCTCAAGATTTAAGCGGAACTGCAGTTTCTCAAGTGGATATTTATGAAGATTTTCAATATCTAATTACAGTTTTAAATTCTGGGAATTCAGTAGATAATGCAACGATTTCTGTAAGTTTTGATACTGATCTTACGATATTGTCATATACTTCACAGAATAATAATGCTGGCGCTTCAGAAATTTCTAACATCAATGTCAATAATAATGTGCTTACTGCATCAATTGCAAGTATGCCTAATAACTCTAGTGTAGAATTACTAGTTTTGGTTACAGCACCAACAAATTTAGGTGGCATTGCAGCTAACGGAACAGTAAATCCACCTGATACGACCACAGACACAAATACAAGCAACAACCAATCTATAATATCAATTGATGTTGTAGATATAATAATTGATTTTACGGTAACACATTCACAAATTCAACCTGCTGAAGGTACTAGTATCAGTGCTTGGGGAGATTCAGTAACTTATCAATTTACTATTACAAATAATAGTGCTATTGATTTTCCAATAACAAGTATTGCAGGTAGATTGTTTTTGGTTTCTCCTAATGAAAATGGGCAACCTTTTGCAGAATCTCTTTCTTTAGAGTGCATTGAAACTACTAATGGTACAATGTGTCCGGATTTAATGGATTTCTCAGGCAATTCTGCAATTGTTTCAACTCCGACTACAAATATTGCACCGTATATTTTCGTTTTTAACGAAGCATCTGAAATTACAGCTGGAGGCAGCATCACTTTTGAAATGGTATATCGCTATACTAATTTCTCATGCTCAACGGATCCAATGCCGATAGAAGTCGGTAGTTTTATTCAAATTTCATTAGATCATGCAAATGTGTCATCGAATAATTCCAATATCGTAAATACAGATTTACTTAATGCAGAATTTTGTCCTGAAACAGATATCTGTATTGAAACAGTTCAAACCAATCCAGATATTATAGTAGATTTAGAATACGATCAAGAAATCACATTAGTAACAACAGTTTGTAATGTTGGCGCAGTGGAAACACCTATGCGGTTTTTTCTTCAAAACCTGTCGTCCTTAACTTGGGATATTGTCTCTATTAATTGTTTAGGAACTACTGGACCAGTGACCTGTAATGATTTCACAATTACTGATACTGGGCAATTATGGACTAGCAACGATTTTGTTTTGCAACCAAATACTACAATTACTATAGAAACGGTCGTCAAATATTTTGAACCAGAATGTAGTACAATCACCGGTAACATTCAGGCCATTGTGAGAAGTGCAACTAACATTTTAGATAGCCAACTTATAGATAGTAATCCTAGTAATAATTATTTCTCAAACTTATTAGTGTTTCCTTCGGTTGATCCTTGTGATTCTTCTGATTTTTCTGATTTACAAGTGACAAAAACTCAGGTGAGTCCAGAATTACCGACTGGAAGTACATCAGAAAACACAGCAGAATGGGGTTTAGTTACTTATGAAATAACGGTCACAAATGTTGGAGATGACGTTGCCATTATAGAATTACAGGATTATATGCAAGCTTCTAATAGTGGAGACACGCCAATATTTGCTACACTAACTTCAGTTGAATGTACAGGTGTTACTGGAACCGCATCTTGTTTTAATATTGAAAATGCGAATTTGGGAGTCGTATTTGATGGTATTTCTGAAGGCGGAGAATTAGATGCCTTTTGGGAAATATTACCTGAGGATAATTGGGAGTTACCTGCAAATAGCTCAGTAAGTTTTAGTGTTACTATAGATTGGCAACCCGAATGTTCTACAGATCCTATAATAGGAACAAATTTTGTTAGCGTGAATTATGTCAATAACATTTTAGAAAATGTTCTCTACAACAATAACGCACAAGTCAATACTTATTTCGCGCCTTGTATAGATTTAGTGGTTCAAACTTATCCCGAATTTACTCAAGTCAGTGTTAACCAAAGCTTTAATTGGATTGTAGATATTAGTAATAGCACCACGAGCTCTAATGCTACAGATGTCCTTTTTGAAAATACTATCAACCCTGTTTTCAATATTACTGGTACACCAATTTGTACTGTAACCTCAGGCAATGCTTCTTGTATCACAAATTTTAATGTTGCTGGTAATTTTATCTCTGGAATAATACCGAATATGGAAGCGGGTTCAACAGTAACCATAAGTATTCCTGTAACTGCACCAAGTTTTGGTGGAGCCTTCAATAATATTGCTGAAGCGATTCCTAATGCAGTAAACAATGAAGAAATAACTCCAGAAACAAATATTTCTATTAATAGTGTACAAGTTATAGCTCCAGTTTTGCAAAAAACATTTATGCCAGAAACTATTATTGAAGATGGGCAAAGCCAATTAACATTTACGGTTTTTAATACCTCTTCAAACCCAACTCAAACTAGTATTTCATTTACTGATAATATGCCTACTGGAATAACACTTACTGGAGTTCCTGTTTGGACTGAAGCAAATGGCTGCACAGCCACTTTTATTGGTAATATTGGTGATGATTTTGTTGGTGTAGAGAATTTAGCGTTTCCAGAAGGTGTTTCTAATTGTACGTTTTCGGTTATGGTTAGCTCTAGTGTTGTAGGTACTTATTTGAATAATTTTCAAAACTTCTCTAATGATAATAATATTGATACATCACAAACAAGTGCGGTTCTAGATGTTATTATAGATACTTCTGACATAGATATTGAAATTACTAAAACCGTAATACCTTTAGAGGCAGCCATAGGAGAAGACGTCAATTTTACTATTACAGCTACAAACTTGGGGACAACAACAGCTACATTAATTGAAGTTATAGATACCTTACCTCAAGGCTATGAATTTGTATCAGCATCTGCTAGTTTTGGTGTTTTTAATGAGACTACTTTCATTTGGAATATCTTAAATATAGACTCCAATGATTCTGAAACTTTAACTTTAACAGCACGTATAACATCTTCTAATGGTTTAACAAATATCGCAACTCTAAATAGTGTTAACGAGCCAGATAGAAATCCTTTTAATAATGAAGATGATGCCACAGTAGAGGTTTCTAATTGCCTAAGTATTCCTGAGGGAATTTCCCCTAATAATGATGGAAAAAATGATGTACTCCTTATTCCTTGTATTGAAGACTACCCTAACAATAGACTTAAAATATTCAATAGGCTTGGTACACAAATTTATGAAGCTTCGAATTACTTAAATACTTGGAATGGAACAGCAAATATGGGATTTCTTAAATCTTCGCAGTTGTTACCTGTTGGAACTTATTATTATATACTTGAAATTAAAGATTTTGCAAAACCTTTTGCTGGTTATGTATATCTAAACTATTAATTAGTCTCTAAGATATTTTCCTAAAAAGTACGACGGAAAAATAACAATCAGCCCATAAAATGAAAACCCTAATAAACTATCACCAGCATATTGATGCGCAGCAGTGGCTAAAATTAAATTAAAGAAAAAACCTGCATAAGTCCATTCTGTTAGGCAATTACATGGCCTCCACAGCACTATTATCACCCCTAAAATTTTTAAAACAGCGAGCGGAATAATAATATATGCTGGGTAACTAAAACTCTCAAAGAAGCCTTTTATCATTTCCGTTTTAGTAAAATACATAAACGCTGAATAAAGGAAAATTCCGCATAAAATAGCCGTACTTATCTAATACACAATTTGCTTAGTTCGCATAAAATCTTAATTGAATTTACCTTCTACGATTTCAATAAAACGCTCTTCATATTCTTCTTTGCCATCCCAATTATTATAGTCTGGTTTAACCATATCAAAAATTAATTTTCGCGCTTCACCTAAGGAATGAGTTGTGTTAATTTGAGAAATAACACGATCGTAATCTTCATTTTTACCTTCAAATAAATGCTTGATAAATGCTAGTTTATCATTTAAGCCAATCTGTAAACTTTGTCCTTTTAACTTATCGTTTAAAGACTTCTTTTCGTTTTCAGACTCGCGTCTTTTTGCGTCTTCAATAGGTTCAAATTCTGGTATTTCCGCAAAATCTGAAGTTATAGTCTCAAATTCTACTGTTTTAGGAGTCTCTATTGGTAACGTTTTCTCTAGAATAGCATCAACTTGCTGCGTTTCTTCTGGCATTTGCGCAACCATATCCTTAATCTTTTCCATCACTGGCTCCATAATACCATCATCTTCAACCTCATCTAAATTGATATACGTTTTATTTTCAACTTCAATATTATCGCTAACCTTATTGTTAAAAGCTGTATCTAACATATCAAAAAACGAAGAGTCATTACCAATGGTTGGCATATCGTCTTCAAAATTTTCTTTGGCAAATTTTAAAACCGTAAGTTTTTCGTAGAGTTTAGAAACCTCATCGTGCATTCTATCTACATCTTCCTTACCTTTTAGTTTTAGAATCCTATGCGCTATACTAACTAATTCTGATTCTAATTTCTTTTTCATGTGCTAATTATATTGTTTTTTAAAGTCACAAGGAACATCCTGATACCTTATTTACAATGTTTGTAAATAAATAATAGATGTTTCATTTTTACTTTTGATTTTTAATAAATTTGATTGACCTTTATACAAACGAAAATTACTCCGTTTTAGTGCTAAAATTACGAAATGTTTCTCGAAAATACGGTAAATCATAAAGAACAATTTGGGTGGATAGAAGTGATTTGTGGATCGATGTTCTCTGGTAAAACCGAAGAATTAATCCGCAGATTAAAACGTGCCAAGTTTGCAAGACAGAAAGTTGAAATTTTTAAACCTGCTATAGATGTGCGTTATGATGATGATGAAGTTGTTTCTCATGATGCTAATTCAATTAGATCCACTCCTGTGCCTGCAGCTGCTAATATTCCGATTTTAGCAGATGGTTGCGATGTGGTTGGTATAGATGAAGCTCAGTTTTTTGATGATGAAATTGTACGTGTTTGCAACGACTTAGCCAATAAAGGGATTCGTGTTATTGTTGCTGGTTTAGATATGGATTTTAAAGGCAATCCGTTTGGGCCAATGCCATATCTTATGGCAACCGCAGAGTATGTAACTAAAGTACATGCCATTTGTACAAAAACTGGAAATTTAGCTCAATACAGTTATAGAAAAGCAAAAAGTGATGATTTGGTCTTACTCGGTGAAGTTGATGAATACGAACCCTTAAGTAGAGCAGCGTATTACAAAAGCATGTTGCGAGATAAGGTAAGACAAATGAAAGTGAACGATGCTGAAGAAATAGATTCTAAAGATAAAAAGTCTAATGTCTAAAGCACAAGAAACCATTCTCGAAATTGATTTAAGTGCCTTAACACATAATTTCAATTACTTAAAGTCTAAATTAAATGCCAAAACTAAGTTTTTGGCTGTTGTAAAAGCTTTTGCGTATGGCAGTGATTCTATTGAAATTGCTAAACATCTACAAAGTTTAGAGGTTGATTACTTTGCTGTGGCTTATGCAAAGGAAGGTGTTGTCTTGAGAGATGCAGGTATAACAACTCCAATTATTGTATTACACCCTCAGCCCGTAAATTTTAAAACTATTATCGAACGCTGTTTAGAGCCGAGTATTTATAGCGCCAAAGTTTTAAATGAGTTTATAGCAGTTGCAGAAACAGAATCACAAACCAATTACCCTGTACATATTAAATTTAATACTGGCTTAAATCGTTTAGGGTTTTGGGAAAATGATGTGGAATATATTGTATCTAAACTCAGAGTTACAAAGTCCATTGTAGCAAAATCTTTGTTTTCACATTTAGCTGTAAGTGAGGACATAAATGAAGAAGAATTCACAAATCTCCAAGTTCAAAACTTTAAACAAATAGCTAAAGAATTTGAAAGCAAAATTGGTTACAAAATATGGCTACACCTTTGTAATACCTCAGGAGTAATAAACTATCCTGACACACATTTAGATATGGTGCGTTGTGGTATTGGTCTTTATGGTTTTGGAAATTCTGTAAAAGAAGACCAATACCTTAAACCAATTGCAAGCTTAAAATCTGTGATTTCTCAAATCCATAAAATTGAAAAAGGTGAAACAGTAGGTTATAATAGAGCTTACAAAGCTAAAGGGTTTGAGAAAATAGCAACCGTTCCTATTGGTCATGCAGATGGTATTAATCGAATTTATGGAAACGGAAATGGTTTTGTAATTATTAATAGCAAAAAAGCACAGATTATTGGTAATGTTTGTATGGACATGATTATGGTTAATATTACCAACATAGACTGTAATGAAGGAGATGAAGTTATTATTTTCAACACCAATCATAAAGCCAGTAAATTTGCAGAATCTGCTAATACAATTTCTTACGAAATTTTAACTTCTATATCACAGCGGGTAAAACGTGTTTTCATACCTTAATTAAGGTTTTTTTTACGTCTTGTGACTTTTTTAATTATCTTAGGGTCTCACTAACATATTAACTAACTATTAAAACACTAAATTATGTTAAAAGAATTTAAGAATTTTATTATGACAGGTAACGTGATTGATTTCGCTGTTGCTGTAATTATGGCTGGTGCTCTTGGAGCTGTTATAAACGGTTTCGTTTCTAAAATTGCTATGCCACTTATAGGTCTAGTAACTGGCGGAAAGAGTTTCTCAGATATGTTTTGGACTCCTGGAGATGAAGTTTATGCAACAGTTGAAGCTGCCAAAGAAGCTGGAGTTGCAGCTGTAGAATATGGCGCATGGATTGACACCATTGTTAGCTTAATTGTGGTTGGTTTTGTAATGTTTATGATTGTTAAAGCTTACAATAAAACCAAAGCTCCTGTTGAGGAAGCTCCAGCTGGACCATCTGAACTTGATTTATTAACAGAAATCAGAGATGCTCTAAAAAAATAAACATATAGCGACACCGCTATACTATATTTTTAATCATATAACCCAGACTTAATTGTTTGGGTTTTTTTTGATAAAGTTAAATAATTAACATTTTGTTTTTTATTGTTATATGACTTCTTTTAATTAAAAGCTAGAAAGTTTTTTACGTAGATTTGCCTAAGATTTATTTAAAAACAAAAAAATGAAAATAGCAGTAGTAGGCGCAACTGGTTTAGTCGGAAACGTAATGCTCAACATATTAGAGGAGCGTAATTTTCCTGTTAATGAGTTATTATTAGTAGCTTCAGAACGTTCTGTTGGTAAGAAAATAAAATTCAAAGGAGAAGATATTAAAGTTATTAGTATTCCTACTGCTATAGAAATGCGCCCAGATATTGCGTTATTCTCTGCAGGTGGTGGAACTTCGTTAGAGTGGGCTCCAAAATTTGCTGAAGTTGGCACTACAGTAATTGACAATTCTTCCGCTTGGAGAATGGATTTATCTAAAAAACTAGTCGTTCCAGAAATTAATGCCAATCAATTATCTAAAGATGATAAAATTATAGCAAATCCTAACTGCTCTACTATACAAATGGTAATGGCTTTAGCTCCACTTCATAACAAGTATAAGATAAAACGTATCGTTGTTTCAACATATCAATCAGTATCTGGTACTGGAGTAAAAGCTGTTGAGCAAATGGAAAATGAAATAGCTGGCAAAAAAGGAGAAATGGCTTACCCTTACCCAATTCATAAAAATGCGATTCCGCATTGTGATGTTTTTGAGGAAAACGGCTACACCAAAGAAGAAATGAAATTGGTAAGAGAAACTCAAAAAATCCTTGATGATAGAACAATTGCTGTTACCGCAACAGCTGTTAGAATTCCAACAGCAGGAGGACATAGTGAAGCTGTTAACGTTGAGTTTGAAAATGATTTTAATTTAAGTGATGTAAGGCAACTTCTTAACCAAACTGATGGAGTAACTGTGCAAGATAATTTAGACGTAAACGTATACCCTATGCCGATGTATGCTAACGGGAAGGATGATGTTTTTGTTGGTCGTATAAGACGCGATGGTTCGCAACCAAACACATTAAATCTTTGGGTGGTTAGTGATAATCTAAGAAAAGGAGCGGCAACTAATACTGTTCAAATTGCTGAATATTTAGTTAAAAATGCACTAGTTTAAAGACTTTCAATCCTTAATTGTCATAACAACCTATACTATATTTTATTCAATTTACTATTGTCCTTAGTCTATTGATATATAGATTTATCTTAAGTTTTAAGAATTTTATGATTTGACCTGTTTTGTAGAATACTTATATTTGAACATAACTATACCTAATTTCAAAAACCTAATTATGAGAAAGTTGCTTCTAATTATTATTGCACTTAGTATTTTTGTGTCTTGTAAAAACGAAACCGAATCCGTGAAAGTTATTAATGTAGATTATCCTGAAACCAAAAAAGTTGATACTGTAACTGATTATTTTGGTCAATTAGTTGCTGATCCTTACCGTTGGTTAGAAGATGACAGAAGTACAGAAACCGAAGAATGGGTGAAATCTCAAAACGAAACTACTTTTGGATACTTAGATAATATCCCTTACAGGGAAGAATTAAAAGAGCGTCTTACAAAACTTTGGAATTATGAAAAGATAGGTTCTCCTTTTAAAGAAGGAGATTATACTTATTTCTATAAGAATAATGGTTTGCAAAACCAATATGTAATATACAGATATAAAACAGGAGATGATCCAAAAACTGCAGAAGTATTTTTAGATCCAAATACCTTTAAAGAAGATGGAACTATTTCGCTAGGAGGAACAAGTTTTTCTAAAGATGGAAAAACATTAGCCTATGCAATTTCTGAAGGTGGAAGTGATTGGAGAAAAATTCTCGTTATGAATACAGAAACTAAAGAAATTGTTGAAGACACTTTAGTCGATATTAAATTTAGCGGGATGTCTTGGTATAAAAATGAAGGGTTCTACTATTCTAGCTACGATAAACCAAAAGGTAGTGAGTTATCTGCTAAAACAGATCAGCATAAAGTCTATTATCATAAATTAGGGACTGCACAATCAGAAGATCAATTAATTTACGGGGGTACACCTCAGGAAAAACACCGCTATATTTATGGAGGGGTTACAGAAGATGATCGTTATTTGGTTATCACACCTAGAGCATCTACTTCTGGAAATAAATTGTATATAAAGGATTTAACTATTGAAAATGCTCCTCTAATTGAAGTTTTAGGGCATACAGATTCAGATTCTAACATTATTGAAAATGTAGGTTCAAAGCTTTTCATTATGACAAATTTGAATGCTCCAAATCAAAAAGTTATAACTGTTGATGCATCTAACCCAACACCTGATAATTGGGTAGATTTTATTCCTGAAACTGAAAACGTGCTAAGTCCATCTGCTGGCGGCGGTTACTTTTTTGCTAATTACATGGTAGATGCAGTCTCAAAAATACTTCAGTATGATTATAATGGAAAATTAATAAGAGAGGTTGAATTACCAGGTGTTGGAAGTGCTGGTGGTTTTGGAGCCAAGAAAAAAGATAAAGAGTTATACTATTCATTTACCAATTATGTAACACCTGGAAGTATCTATAAATATGATATTGAAAAAGGAGCTTCAGAATTATACCGTAAACCAGATATTGATTTTAAACCTGAAGATTACGAAAGCAAACAAGTATTCTATACGTCTAAAGATGGTACAAAAGTACCAATGATTATAACACATAAAAAAGGCTTAGACCTTAATGGTAAAAACCCAACAATATTATATGGTTATGGAGGCTTCAATATTTCTTTAACCCCAAGTTTTAGTATCGCTAATGCCGTTTGGATGGAGCAGGGTGGTATTTACGCTGTAGCCAATCTAAGAGGTGGTGGAGAATATGGAAAAGCATGGCATGATGCAGGTACCCAGATGAAGAAACAAAATGTTTTTGATGATTTTATTGCTGCTGGAGAATATCTAATCTCCAACAAATATACATCTTCAGATTACTTAGCCATTAGAGGTGGATCTAATGGAGGTTTATTAGTTGGTGCAACTATGACGCAACGACCCGATTTAATGAAGGTCGCTCTACCTGCTGTTGGTGTTCTAGATATGTTACGTTATCATACATTTACTGCCGGTGCAGGTTGGGCTTATGATTATGGTACAGCAGATGATAATAAAGAAATGTTCGAATATTTAAAGGGCTACTCACCTGTACACAATGTAAAAGATGGCGTACAATATCCTGCAACAATGATAACTACGGGAGACCATGACGATAGAGTTGTGCCTGCCCATAGTTTTAAGTTTGCTGCCCAATTACAAAGTAAACAAAAAGGAGATAACCCAACTTTAATAAGAATTGAAACTGATGCAGGTCATGGTGCGGGTACGCCAGTATCAAAACAGATAGAGCAAATAGTTGATATTTATGGATTTACACTTTATAATATGGGCTTTGATGTATTACCTAGTAAGACTAACGGTAAAGTAAAAGGATAAAATATCAATAAAAGTAAAGAATATAAGATTCCTTTTTATAGACTATTACAATACTATTTTTAATTATGTAGTAAGGTTGCTCTTGTTTTTCTTTTATAAATACAATACACTAAGTAAAAAAACGTCTTAATTGTAACGATAACCGAGTTTTGCTTTAAAATAGAGCCACTTTCTTAAAAAATTGTTAGCTTTAAATTCGTTTTTTCAGTTTAGGTAGGACTTTTAAGCATTTAACTGTCTTATAATTGGTAGTTATAATTGCGCATGAAAAAAAATTACGCTCTATTTTTATTTATTCTAATGTCTACATTTTCTTGTGGCTCAGACGATGATTTAACTCCTTTAAATATAGAGACTAATCCAGACGCTGTTACTATAGTTCAAAACTCTGAAATTGAAATTTTTATTTTCTCAAACGATTCTAATATCCCTACAAGCGGTACTTTAACATTGAGTAATCCAACTAAAGGAAAGGCTATAATATTAGATTCTAACACTACTCCAAATAATCCGAGTGATGATGTCATACAATATTCAGCTAACCCAAATGAAGTAGGGTTAGATAGTTTTCAATATACCATTTGCAATGTATCAGGTGATTGCAAAACTGAAACAATAGATATAACCATTACTAGTAATTCTGATGTTATATTTAATTTAGAGAATATGCCATATCAGACACTTTCAGAGTATCAGTTTTTTGAAGGAACTTTAAAAAACCTTGAACCAGGATTTGGTGTCACACCATATACTTTAAACTCTACATTATTTACAGATTACGCTAAGAAAAAACGTTTTATATGGATGCCAAATAATACTAAAGCAACTTATGTAGATGATGATGCACCTCTTAACTTTCCTGTTGGCACTATTTTAATTAAAAATTTTTATTACGATAATGTTTTGCCTAATAATGAAACTAAAATCATCGAAACCCGATTAATGATTAGAAAAAATGAAGGGTGGGTTTTTGCAAATTATATTTGGAATACAGAACAAACTGGAGCTTCTCTTAATATGGAGGGTAGCTTTGTAGATATTGATTGGCAAGAAAGTGGTGAAACAAAATCTGTACAATATAGAATTCCAGCTGGTTCAGAATGCCATACTTGTCATAAAATTACTGAGATAGCAAAGCCAATAGGACCAAAACCAAGAAACTTAAATTTAAGTTATAACTATAGTGACGGCATAGAAAATCAATTAGAAAAGCTAGTAGATCTAGGTTATTTGGAAAATTCACTACCTAACAACATAAGTGCTTTACCAAATTATAATAACATTAATGAAAATCTTGAATTAAGAGCTAGAGCTTATTTAGAAATTAATTGTGCGCACTGCCATTCTGAAGAAACACATTGTGCTTATCGTCCGATGCGTTTTGGTTTTTCGGACACTCAAGACTTTACAAACTTGGGTATTTGTGTAGATCCAGATACGGACCTTGGCGAAGATTTAGGTCATATTGTTGAACCTGGTGATGCTAGAAACTCTGTATTATATTATAGATTAAATTCTACTGAACCCTCTAATAGAATGCCTTTAATAGGGCGTGCAATAGTGCACACTGAAGGTATCGAACTTATTGAAAATTGGATAAATTCCTTAACTAACAACTGTAATTAAATTACTATGAAAAAATTACTACTAACTATTTCAATTTTTACTTTTTTCTGCTTTATAACAAATGCACAAGTAATAAATGAACCTGCCAATTGGCCAAATGAGAACTGGTCACTTACTGGCACTTATGATGTTGATCATTTAGATGCTAACCCAACTGTAAATTCTGGTTCATCTTCGTTTTCATTCGATGATAATCTAGCTGGTGGATCATCTATAAACAACGTGGCTGTAGAATCACCTACAATTAATCTCAACGCTGCTTATAATGCAAATGAAACCGATATCATTGTTACTTTTGAATACGTTTTAAATATCTACCAAACGGAGACGTTACAGCTACAGTATTGGGATACTAGTATCAATGGATGGGTAGATTGGGGAAGTTCACTTGATGATAACTCTAATACGACTGTGAATTTTTGTAATGGTAATTTTTTAACATACATCAGCGATACTTTAGATATTTCATCTTTTACAAGTACTCAATTACAAGGATTCAAATATCGTGTCTTTTATAATGATAATTCTTCCTTTGGTTGGGGTTTTTGTGTTAGTACAGTGGCCATAAGTTCTTCAGCACCACCTGCTTGTCCTGGAGTTAGTACCCTGAGCATAAGTAATATTAATACCTCTAGTGCTGATACTAATTGGGTTGCTGGCAGTTCAGAAACGTCTTGGGAAATTGCAGTAAGACTTTCATCAGAAACGATTCCATCATCAGGAGATACAACTTCAAGTAATTCTTATAATCTAACTGGTTTATCTCCAGAAACAGATTATGTGGTTTATGTAAGAGCAAATTGTAACCCTGAAGGTTATAGTAATTGGGAGTCGCAAAGTTTTACTACAGGAATTGACACCTCAGGTTATCCAGTAACATTTACAACCAATCCAATTAGTACAACTGGCTCATACGATATTGCTTTTGTAGATTTAAATGGTGATTTTTTAGACGATATTGTTTCTGTTAGTTCTGATAATATTAATGTACATTATCAACTTGCTTCAGGTGGATTTAGTATGAATAATATTGCGACTACATCTGCTGACTATACACCTAGTTGGAGCTTAGCGGTTGGTGACTTTGACCGCAATGGTTATAATGATTTAGTATATGGGGGTTATCCAGGTGTAACTTTTATGAAAGCCAACAACACTGGTACTGGGTATACCGAAATATCAGGATCTGAATATGTGTTCTCACAACGTTCAAATTTTATAGACATTAACAACGATGGGCACTTAGATGCTTTTGTTTGTCATGATGTAGAACCTAATGTGTATTATATTAATGATGGTTCTGGTAATTTAACATTTTATCAAGGGCCTAGCACAGAAGCTCCTAATGGTATTGGTACTGTTCCAGGTGGTGGAAATTACGCAACTGTATGGATAGATTATGATAACGATAGAGATATGGATATGTTTATAGCTAAATGTAGAGGAGGCTCTACAACAATTAGTACAAACGAGCTTTGGCGTAACGATGGTAATGGCGTCTTTATTAATGTTGCTGACAGTAATGGTTGGTATAACACTAATTATCCAGGAATAGGGCATAATAATTCTTCTAATTTAGGAGATAATGTACAAACATGGTCTTCTGCATGGGCAGATTTTGACAATGATGGTGATATGGACGTTTATGTAGGTGCCAGTAGTACCTCTAATGGTTTGTCTAAGTTAATGAGAAACAATGGTGACGGTACTTTTACGGACGTAACCTCCGGTTCTGGTGTTTCTGCAGCAAATCTAGGTATAGAAAATGCACCTGCAGATTTTGATAATGATGGTTATGTAGATATTCTTACTAACGGAGATATTTTATTTAATAATGGTGATTTTACATTTACAAATTACGCTGCCAATGTACCTCCAAGTGGAGCTATTGGTGATGCTAATAATGATGGCTTTTTAGATGTTTTTAGAAATGGTAACATATACCTAAATAATACAACGGCAAACAATTGGATAAAAATTAATACTGTAGGTGTCAATAGTAATATTAATGGTATTGGTGCCAGAGTAGAAATACAAACACCAGCCGGAAAACAAATTAGAGATGTAAGAAGTGGTGAAGGTTTTGAGTTTATGAGCTCATTAAACACACACTTTGGTATTGGTAGTGAAACCACTATTGACAATATTACTATTTATTGGCCTTCTGGTACAGTAGATTTGATTACCAATCCGGCAATAAATACAACGCATAATATTGTAGAAGGTTCTGCTTTAAGTGTAATAGACGACACCTTAACTGATGTTTCTATTTATCCAAACCCAGTTGAAGATGAGCTGCAAATAAAAACAACAGCAGATATTACGGATAAAATTGCTACTGTATTTGATATTAGCGGAAAGCGAATGAGTAGCACAAAATTAAAAACAAATACTTTAGACGTATCGCGTTTAAGTAGCGGAATTTACTTCTTAAGACTAGAATCTGAAGGCAAAATTATAAAGCGAAAATTCATTAAAAAATAATGGTGCTGTTTGTTCGAGCGCATTCGAGAACTATTTGTTTACTAGCATAAAAATCTAATTCTATTTTCAAAAGCCGTTTGAGAAATCAAGCGGTTTTTTTGTTCTATTTTTGCACTATGCTTCAAGTAAAAAATGTCACATTTGGGTATTCTAAAACTATAGTTTTAAAAACTATTGACTTTAATGTTAAAGCCGGGGAAAATCTTGCTGTAATTGGCGAAAGTGGCTCTGGTAAAAGCACACTGCTTAAGCTTATTTATGGTGAATATGATTTGAAAGAAGGGCAAATTTTTTGGAAAGATACCGAAGTTCTCGGGCCTAAATACAACTTGGTTATTGGCTACGATTTTATGAAATACGTTACCCAAGAGTTTGATCTAATGCCCTTTATTACTGTTGAAGAAAACATAGGTAAATATTTATCGCGCTTTTATCCTGAAGAAAAGCAGAAACGTACAGAAGAACTTATAAAAGTAGTAGAGCTTGAGGCTTTTTCTAACACCAAAGTTAAAAACCTAAGTGGAGGCCAAAAGCAGCGTGTAGCATTAGCGAGAGCTTTAGCCAAAGCTCCCGAAATTCTTTTGTTAGACGAGCCTTTTAGTCATATCGATAACTTTAAAAAACAATCTTTAAGACGTAGTGTTTTTAAGTACTTAAAAGAGAATCATATCGCTTGCATTGTCGCCACACACGACAAAAATGATGTCCTCGGCTTTGCTGATGAAATGTTAGTGCTTCATAATAAAGAAATCATTGCAAAAAATACACCTCAGCAACTTTATTACAAGCCTAAGTTACCGCTAATAGCTTCGTTTTTTGGTGAATTTAATGTTATTGAGCCTTATGGAATAGTGTATGCATATCAACTGAAAATTGTTGAGCAATCTGATTTAAAAGCCGTTGTTAAGCAATCCTATTTTAATGGGAGTTCTTGGTTGATTGAAGCTGACTATAATTCTAAGTCTATTTTTATTGAGCACAATATTGAAGTAAATAAAGATCTAAGCATTTACTTTAAAATTGAAAATTAGCTATCGATCAAACTTCTTCAAAAGCGCTGGTAAATAAAAGATATCCGTTATCAAAGCAATAGCCACAGTTACTGCGCAAAGCAACCCAAAATCTCTAACAGAAGGTGTTGCGCTTGAGGCAATAATTAAAAATCCGGCAACTAGGGCAAAGGTTGTAGATAATAATGCGCTACCTGTATAACGTAAAGCGCTATCCATTCTTGTTTCTGCACTTCTGTTGTCGTTTTTACCTCGTCTGTATTTATAGACTAAATGGATTGTATCATCCATGGCTATACCCAACATTATAGGCGTAATCATAGCTGTAGTAACATCTAGAGGAATATCTAGCAAACTCATAAAAATAGCTAATATGGCTAAGGGTAAAAGGTTAGGGATTAAAACTAAAATAGTAGTTTTAATACTTCTAATAAAAACCCAAAGGCATAAAAATGCCACAAAAAAAGCAGCGAAGAACGACTTAAATTGAGTCTGTAAAATAAAGTTGTTGAGTTGCGCAAAAACAACAGCAAAGCCATTGATTTTTAATTTATAGTCTTCCGTATTAAATGTAGAGTTAAAATCTTGTTGTATATCTTCAATCAATTGTTCTAATTGAGAGGTTTTAATTTCTTTAAAACTTATTGTTATTCCTGCAGAGGTAAAATCATCAGAAAACAACTTAAAAAAACTATTATCCTTGTTATTTATGGAAGATAATATATTCTCAACCTGCCTTGTCGAAACATTACTTTGAAATAATATTGGTGTGCGTTTTTCTAAAAATGATTTAATGTTCACCACAGAAACTGGCGAATTAATTAATGGATTTTGTTCAATCCTATTCTGAAAGCTTTCCAATTGCTTCATTGCTTCAGCATTCAATATCTTATCTCCATTTGTGGTAGAAATATTGAGTTGCATTCTCGAGCTTCCGTTAAGCTGGTTTTCAATGGTTCGCAAATCTTCTTTAGCTTTTCCTGCAGCTAATAAATCTAAAGAATTGGTATCAATCTTAACCTGAAAAACAGAATACATACCAAATAACAACACCAATGTAAATACCGCTATAATTGATGTTTTATATTGCGATGTAAATCGATTAAGCCAAACTATAAAATGGCTTTGGCTAAAATTTTTAAATGATAATAATGGCTTTGTTACTTCAAAATTGAAAGTCATAAAACTAAAGCCAATAATGGTGATAACATATACCAAAATAAAACTCAATAACAAACCAACACAAGTGAAAATTCCCATATTTTTAAAAGCTGGAAGCGGAGATAAATACAAAGCAAAATAACCGACAAAAGTAGTAAGCGTGGTATAAAAACATGGTGTAATGCTTTTGCGGATTGCTAAAGCTAAAAGCTGAACTTTAGAAAGTGTTTTATTGATAACCCCTTCCTTGTGATAAATATTAATAATATGAACTGCGTCACTCACACTATACACCATAAGAATGGTTGGTATGAGCATAGAGATCATATTCAAGGAGTAACCCAAAGACGTTATGATACCAAACAACAAACTCACCGGAACCGCAACAGATAGCAACGAAATAATAAGATAACGTTTGCTTGGTAATAAAAACAAAAGCATTACTGCTATTACTAAAACTGTTAAAACGCCAAATACTAGGCTTTCTTTATAAATGCCTTTACTGTAAGCTTCGTTTAAAACTGGCGGACCTGTTAAATGATGAGAAGGAAAGTACTGTTCTATAACACTGATTATTTCTCCGGCAATAGTCTTTCGTTTAGCTTCAATAGTCGGTGTTGGATTTAGTTGAATGTAAAAAAATAAATTTTTATAATCTTCGGATACCAATTGAGACGTAATACTTGGCAGCTTAGAAAATAAGTTTTTTAGCCCCTTTTCGCTTCGCTTAGGATTATATAAATCATAAAAGTTAATCTTATTATTAGCGTAAATAGGATATTGGGCTTTTGCTAAACTGAAACTAGTTTTCACATAAGGCAACCTATCTATTGTACTATGCAGCTTATCTAATTGACTTATTTGTACTTCATCAAAAGCATTTTCCACAGGAAACATCGCAACAAATATTTCATCAGATCCTAATTCTTCCTGAAAATCTATGTAAGCCTTATAACTAGGGTCATCTTCTAAAAACCAAATAGACAATGAATTGTCAACACTCAGTTTTTTTACAGTTTGAAAAACTGATAAAGCCATTAAAACAATCAAAATCGAAATGATTGCAATTCTAAATTTTATAATGACTTTTATGATATGTTCTATTGACTTCATCAATATATTCCCTGGGTATTTTACTCAATTTTAGTAATGACAAAAGTACTGCTTCTAAATTGAATTTCTTCTCCAACGGTCTTTGATAATAATAGCTGAGCAATTGGAGTTGAAGCAGAAATAGCATAGAATTTCCTGTTTTCAATATCAATTTCACCAACGCTTAAGGCTATATAATAATTGAGTTGAGACGTATACACCAAACTCCCAAGAGCAGCTTTTTGCGGTGTCGCATTTAAATCTATTTTTTGAAATATTTCTTGCTGCTTTTGTATCTCAGCCAATTGATTACCTGCTTTTTCACGTTCTAATTGTAACATGGCTCGCCCAGTTTCGTGCTTATCTCCGGCACTACTTTTCGTTTCAGATTGTAATGCCTTTTGAATATCTGAAATTGTTTTTTGAATAACTTCTAAGCGATTATTTAAAAAATCTTGGCATTTGTTGTAGAGCTGTTGTTTTACTTTCATTCTACTAAACCTGCCAATTCCTTACCAACTAAACTACCAATAGCAACTCCCATTCCTCCTAATCGTACTCCACAGAACACATTATTAGATAACTGCTTTACTATTGCTTTTTTCTGTTGACCAACTCCCATTATTCCGCTCCAACGGTAATCTATTTCAAAATTTGTTTGAGGTAAGATTACAGTCCTTAAAAGATCTTCTAATTTATTTTGAATGATTTTAGTTTCTCCAAATTTTGAAGTTTCTTCACCTTTGAAATCTAGGTTCCTCCCACCACCAAACAAAATTCTATTATTAATATTCCTAAAATAATAATAGCCTTTATCTAAGTGAAATGTACCTTTTATATGCAAATTATCTATTGGTTTTGTGATTAAAACTTGTGCTCTTGCTGGTTTTACATTTATGATATTTAAATGTTTTGCAAACCCGTTAGTTGCAATGAAAAGTTTCATTGTTGAAAACTCGAAATTAGTGGTTTCTATTTTTACTGCATTAGAACCCTCTGAGAAAGATTCTACAGTTGTATTATTCAAAATTTTTATTCCCAATGATTGCGCCTTATTCAATAAAGCATTCATCATTTTTCCTGTATCTATCTGCCCTTCAAAATTATTGAAACAATACTTTGGTTTTATATTTTTGAACCCAAAATTGTTTTCCTTAAAAGAAAAGACTTCAGAATTAAAAATTGAATATAAGAGTTGGTTGATTTCACTTCGCTTATTTTGACATAAATCATAAAGAGCTTCATCAGATTCTAAAAACAATTCGTAACCCCCTAAATTTTTATAATCAATGATTTTATTACCTAAAGTTTCACGAAGTAATTGTAATCCATCTATTCGTTTTTTAATCAATTCTAAAACCTCATCTTTAGAATGATTTTGTAAATCTTCAATAATTTCACTTAGGCTTCCAAAACAAGCAAAGCCAGCATTTTTAGTACTTGCTCCTTGGGGTAACATGCCTTTTTCGAGAACTAAAATTTTAGCCTTAGGAAAACGGCTCTTTAATTGTATAGCACAATTAAGTCCAACAATACCACTACCAACAATAGTATAGTCTATGTTAGATAACCAAGTTTGTATTTCCCAATAAGATAAATTCATAGTATAAAAAAAGCCCCATAATTAGGAGCTTTTAAAATATAAATTAAATTGTTAATCCACTACTATTTTCTTTGTCACTTTTTGTGAACCATCTGTTATAGTTAATAAATAAACACCCGATTGCGCATTATTAAGTCTAACAACTTCGTCAAATCTACTTACGCTACTGTACTTGTTAGTATATATAGCCCTTCCTCTAATATCGTAAACTTCAACTGTAATGGCATCACCAGATTTTGGGTTAAAGCCAATATTAAATTCACCATTATTAGGGTTTGGATAGATCGTTAAACCATCAAATTCAATATCATTAGTAGATAATACTGGTTCGCTAGAGTTTTCACAAACCTCTATGGTTACAGTGTTAATCGAGCTCGCAGTACCATTAACAGTATTGTCAAAAATATAAAAGGTCCAATTTCCTTGAGAGTTTGTACCATCTACAACAGATAATGCGTCTTGAGGTGTAACACTATCCCCATTACTTATAGTTCCACAATTAATAGCTGATCCCTCATCATCGAAAACAAAATTTGGGTTAGCACCACCTGGACATTCTTGAGAAGCTAACCGGATGAGAAACGTACCTACATAAGCCGGATGTCTAAACCCATATAACAAATCACCATTATTTGGATGTGTAACATCTACTGTAATATTAGCATCTGTCATATTTAAGGAAGCAGGAACATTTAATGAATATCCTGTGTAAGTCGTTGTACTTTCTGGCACAGTAATGCCCCCGAAATTAAATGCATAACTCTCACATACATCTACATTTTGATACACATAATTACCAATAGCTAAGAAAAAATTATTGACATTAAAAAATATGTTACCAGCACCTTCTACCATAATTCTACATTTTGGTGCACTTACATTTGGCACTGTAATATCATGAGAACCATCGTTTGGAACATTAGACGCTAAAACAGTATCATACGTTAAACCTTCATCAGTAGATAATAATATATTAACATTAGCAGTATTTACTCCATTAGCAGTTGTACCTGCTACATTCCAAGTAATGGTCTCGGTATCCCCAGGTGTCCAAACAATTTGATTTGTGTTTTGAGAAGTTACTATAAATGGACCTGCTGCTGCAACATTAGTAATTGTCATTAGATCTGAGTCTGACTGCCCTCCAGCTGCATCATTGTCTCTTACAGTTAAATTATAATTAATGGCCCTATTTACAGTTGATAGTTTTTCCCAAGTTGTAGAAGTACCCCCATTATTTAAGAGATCTGCAAGCCTTGGCACATATCTTGTGGGATTGCTTGTTCCTGCAAAAGATCTCGTCAATGGGCCTGATGCTGTGGCGTCGTTAGGTACTCCTGATGGTCCTAAATCGTATTGCTCCCATGTATAAGTTAGTGAGCCATTACCATTTGGATCGGAAGAACCACTACCATCTAATTTATACGGTGTTCCACCTGGTATTGTATAATTTAAGCCTGCTACAGCTGTTGGTTCATCATTACCCGTAGCTGTAGTATTCCCTGGACATGCAACAAAGCCTGAAATATGATTCCATATCAATTCCAAACTTTTTTGATGAAAATAATCATCGCTACTCCCTTGAACATTATCAGACCCACAAATGCCCGCATATGCCATAATTGTAGTACCGCTTCCTGGCTCGTATGCTGAAGATGCGGTTCTATTACCTCCACTACAACTTACTTGGTTACCATTAAAAGTATGATTTGATCCAAATTGATGACCAAGTTCGTGAGCTACAAAATCTACATCATATGTATCCCCTACTGGTTGAGGAGAACCTGTAATCCCTCTTGCTTTAACTCCATTATTGCATGAAGATCCAAGGGTGGCTAACCCCCCTCCACCAGTGCTAAATGTATGTCCTATATCATAGTTAGCTGCACCTATTTCAGCGTCGATTTCAGTTTGACTTTGAGCGATTAAAATATTTGCATTATCGTTATTAAATGGATCCGTTGCTCCATTGGTATATATAATATCCGCGTTATTAGCAACCATAGTCATTGTAATTGATAATTCTCTCTCATAAATACCATTTACTCTTGTCATAGTTGTTACCATGGCAGCCATGGCACCTGCAGTAGTTCCTCCATGAAATGCTGCATATTCTCCTGTACATGCGATAGCTATTCGGTAGTCTCTAAGCGTGCCATCATTAGCATTTTTTGCTACACTATTATCTTCAAATGGTTTATCTAGTAATTCTGGATCGTCAATAACACCGCATTCAAAATCAAAATTTCTGGCTTCTAGGTTTTTCTTTGCATAAACTGTATAGATATTACCATCGGTAGTAAATGGGTCTATAAACTGTGTACCGTTTGCTGTTCCTAAAAACATGGCATGAAACCCTTTTGGAGTCACACTAAACCTAATAACCTCAGTAGGGTTATCAATCCCTTGACCTGCATAAGATCTCATATTGGGAAATTGAGCTTGTAACTCTGGATCCATTACAGAAGCTTCAAAAATTTGATATCTATTTAATTCACCTTCTGAATTAGGAAAAGAAATTACCGTGTTTCCTTTATTTTCTCTATTGCCAACATTTGCTATAGCCGTTTTAATACTTTCAATATTTAATTGATAAAATTTTTCAGTAGTAAGGCTGATTTTTCGTGAAACTTGTTCAGATTGCTTTGCTTTTGTCTCATCAATGCTAGTCCAAAACTTGTTAGAATTTTGAGCGCCCAACGAAAAAGAAAAACAAGCAATAACAAGTATTACTGTTTTAATAAAGTAGTTCTTCTTCATAATTTGGTTTTTTTTTAATCCTTAAATCTAATTGTATTTATTCTATTATCAAAAAAAGTAGTCATCTCTTTTGAAATCTATATTGAGTCAGAGGCTCAAAAAAATAAAATAAAAAACCCAAGCTTAAGGGCTTGGGTATCTATTATCTAGTCTTCAATTTCTTCTTTAATTACAAAGTCTTCCATAAACTTAGTTGTGTAATTACCAGCTAAATAATCTGGATGTTCCATTAATTGTCTATGAAATGGAATAGTAGTTTTAATACCTTCTATAACAAATTCATCTAATGCACGCTTCATTTTGTTAATAGCCTCTTCTCTTGTCTGGGCCGTTGTAATGAGCTTTGCAATCATTGAGTCGTAATTTGGTGGAATGCTATAACCAGCATATACGTGTGTATCTAAACGTACACCATGACCACCTGGTGCATGGAGCGTTGTGATTTTACCTGGTGAAGGTCTAAAATCATTAAACGGATCTTCTGCATTTATTCTACACTCTATAGAATGTAGGTTCGGTGTATAGTTTTTTCCAGAAATTGGTACTCCAGCAGCAACTAATATTTGTTCACGTATTAAGTCAAAATCAATTACTTGTTCCGTTATAGGGTGCTCTACCTGGATACGTGTATTCATCTCCATAAAGTAAAAATTTCTATGCTTATCAACCAAAAACTCAACGGTTCCGGCTCCTTCATATTTAATGTATTCGGCAGCTTTAACAGCAGCTTTTCCCATTTTATCTCTCAATTTATCTGTCATAAATGGAGAAGGTACTTCTTCTGTTAATTTTTGATGACGTCTTTGTACCGAACAATCTCTTTCGGATAAATGACAAGCTTTTCCACTAGAGTCCCCTACAATTTGTATTTCAATATGGCGCGGTTCTTCAATAAGCTTCTCCATATACATATCATCATTTCCAAATGCAGCTTTAGATTCTGTTCTAGCAGATTCCCAAGCGTCTTGTAGGTCTGCAGCTTTCCAAACGGCGCGCATTCCTTTTCCTCCACCACCTGCAGATGCCTTAAGCATAACAGGGTAGCCTGTTTCTTTTGCTATTTTCTTACAATCTTCAAAGGTTTCGATAACACCTTCACTTCCTGGCACACAAGGAACTCCAGCAGCAATCATTGTCGATTTAGCGTTAGCTTTGTCACCCATTCGGTCTATCATTTCTTCAGAAGCACCAATGAACTTTATACCGTGTTCTTCACAAATTTTTGAAAATTTTGCATTTTCAGATAAAAACCCATAGCCAGGATGTATAGCATCTGCATTTGTAATCTCAGCAGCAGCAATAATATTAGCTATTTTAAGATATGATTCGCTACTTGGAGCTGGTCCAATACAAACGGCTTCATCTGCAAACTTAACGTGTAAACTATCTGCATCTGCAGTTGAGTAAACCGCTACGGTTTTAATACCCATTTCTTTACAGGTTCTAATAACACGCAGTGCTATCTCTCCTCTATTGGCAATTAGTATTTTTTTAAACATAACTTTTAGATATTTAAAATTTCAAATTCCAAATTCCAACGTGTTGGGATTTATGCTTTGGAATTTTAAATTTGGTTATGATGGATCAACTAAAAATAATGGTTGATCAAATTCTACTGGTGAAGCGTCATCTACAAGTACTTTTACGATTTTACCAGAAATTTCTGATTCAATTTCGTTAAATAGTTTCATCGCTTCAATAACACAAAGCACATCACCTTCTTTGATATCTGTCCCAACTTCTACAAAAACAGGTTTGTCTGGAGATGGCTTACGATAAAATGTTCCTATAATTGGTGACTTAATAGTTATATATTTAGAGTCTTCATTTGCTGGTGCAGCTGGTGCTGGCGTTTCTGCCACTGGAGCAACAGCTGGTGCTTGTTGTTGTAACATTGGCGCAGCTTGCATTGGTACTTGCTGCACTATAGTAGTATCGCTTTCTGACCCAGTTTTGATGGTAATTTTAACGTCATCCATTTCTAACTTAACTTCACTTGCGCCAGATTTGGCTACAAACTTTATTAAGTTCTGAATTTCTTTTAAATCCATAATTTTTAGTATTTGTTAGTTAGTTTTGTTAGGAATTATAAGCCCATTTAAAATAAATTGAGCCCCAAGTAAATCCACCGCCAAAGGCAGCAAATATTATATTGTCACCCTTTTTAAGTTGTGACTCATAATCGTGCAATAGTAATGGTAGCGTCGCAGAAGTAGTGTTTCCATACTTTTGGATATTCATCATTACCTTTTTTTCTTCTAAATTAATTCTGTTAGCAGTAGCATCGATAATACGTTTGTTAGCTTGGTGAGCTGCTAACCATGAGATATCATCGTTTGTAAGATTATTTCTTTTTAATATTCTTTCTGCAACATCTGCCATATTAAAAACAGCATTTTTAAATACTGTTTTACCATCTTGGAAAACATAGTGTTTCCCCTCTTGAAATGTATCTTCAGTTATTGGATAAGAAGAGCCACCATAAGTCGCTTGCAAAAATTCTCTTCCTTCCCCATTACTTCTCATTAATTCATCTTGTAAACCTAAACCTTCATTGTTAGGTTCAAAAAGTACTGCTCCAGCTCCATCACCAAAAATAATACAGGTAGCTCTGTCTTTATAATTGATAAAAGACGAGTTTTTATCAGCACCTATTAGAAGGATTTTTTTGTAACGTCCAGATTCAATATATGCAGAAACTGTAGACATACCATAAAGAAAACTCGAACAAGCCGCTTCTAAATCGAATGAAAAAGCATTTACTGCCCCAATCTGTGTTGCTGTATAAGCTGCTGTAGATGCAGCCTTCATATCTGGTGTAGCGGTTGCTACAATAACTAAATCAATCTCTTTGGGATCTAGCCCTGTTTTATTAATTAAGTCTTCGGCTGCTTTTATTGCTAAAAACGATGTGCCTTTTCCTTCTTCTTTGAGAATTCTACGCTCTTTAATTCCTGTACGTGTAGTTATCCACTCATCATTAGTATCTACCATGGTCTCTAATACCTTATTAGATAAAACAAAGTCTGGAACGTAGCCTCCTACAGCTGTAATTGCTGCTGTGATTTTACTCATTATTAGGGTTTAATTAATTAAAAGTATATAAAATTGTCAAAAATGAACGATTTTTAACCAATTTTCATCGTTTTTGGTAAATAATAGTGCAAATTAAGTGGTTTTTACGCTATTCAAGAAATTATAACAAAAAAAACGCTCACAAGTGAGCGTTTTCTTATATGCATGCATAATAATTATGCTATATTTTCTTCTTCTACAGAATTGTCAATTAAAACCTGACCTCTATAATATAATTTCCCTTCGTGCCAGTGTGCTCTATGGTATAAATGTGGCTCACCTGTTGTAGGGCAAGTTGCTATTTGAGGTACAGAAGCTTTATAATGTGTTCTTCTTTTATCTCTTCTTGTTTTTGATATTTTACGCTTTGGATGTGCCATTTTAAATGTTATTTATCCGTTAATAGTTTTTTTAAATTATTCCAACGAGGGTCAATATCCTCTGATGATTTTGTTTTATTTTCCTTACCAGGACTTAATTCTTCTAACTTTGAAAGTATATCTGATTGTAATGTACCATCTTCAATACCTGGATGAATTCGTTTCGTCGGAACCGCTAAAACAATTAGTTCGTATATATAATGTGCTACATTAATTTCATACTCTCCGTGAGGTACTATTAATATCTCTTCATTATCATTATTATACTCATTACCAAACTTAACCACTAATTTATATTGATCATTAATAGCTTGATTGTAAGGTTCGTTTGTGATGTCACAGTTAACATTAACTGAACCTGAAGCTGAAAAATACAATTCTAATAAGGTTGTTTTTTTTTCGAACTTAAGATCAATTTTTACATCAACTGCATTGAATTCATCATATTCAAATTTTTGAAAGAACGTATTATCAATTTGATAATCAAAATGGTGCTCTCCGACTTTTAATCCCACAAAAGGGATTATATATTCCTTTAATGCCTTCATTATCACATTCATTTTGAGCGTGCAAATATATAAATTTTTCCTTATTTAATGGTTAGATATCAACAATTTTTGTTTATAACTATCTTGAAGCTTTTTTAAGCGGGTTTTTACCATAATGCATGTAGTCTTTTCTGCTTTTAAAAACCTGAATTGCAGTATTAATAGCGTGCTTCATAGAGCTTTCGTCTGCAATGCCTTTGCCTGCTATTTCATAAGCAGTACCATGGTCTGGAGACGTCCTTATTTTTTCTAAACCGGCTGTGTAGTTTACTCCTTGACCAAAGGCTATGGTTTTAAAAGGAATTAAACCTTGATCATGATAAGATGCTATAATAGCATCAAAATTTTTGTAGGTGTTAGACCCAAAGAAACTATCTGCAGAATATGGCCCGTAAACGAGACTACCTTCCATTTTTATTTTCTCTAACGTTGGTTTTAAAATTGTGTCATCTTCATTGCCAATAACTCCATTGTCACCAGCGTGTGGATTTATAGCCAAAACAGCAACCTTAGGCTTTCTGATACCAAAGTCTTGTTTGAGTGATTTTATCACAGTAGATATCTTTTCGGTTATAAGGCTTTCGGTTATTGCATTACTGGCGTCTTTAAGTGGAACATGATCTGTAAGAAGTCCGACTCTTAAATCATCAGACACCATAAACATTAAACTTTTTCCATTTAATGCCTTAGCCAAATAATCCGTGTGACCTGGAAAATTAAATGTATCAGACTGTATATTGTGTTTATTAATGGGTGCTGTTACTAATACATCTATAAGACCTTCCTTTAAAGCGTTAGTTGCTGCTTCGAGAGATTTTATAGCATATTCACCTATTTTTTTGTCTGTTTTACCAAATTCAATTTTTACAGGTTCTCTCCATACATTAACGACATTGACTTTTCCTTGTACAATTTTTTCTGGTGAATCAATATTAAATAAATTGATTTTACTCTGTAAGTGATTTTTAAAAAATTGCATAGTCTTTCCTGATGCAAAAATGACAGGAGTACTCAGTTCTAAAGACCTATTGTCTTCATATGATTTTATAATAATCTCTGGGCCAATACCGTTAAGGTCACCAACAGAAATACCAACAATTATGTTTCCTTCTTTTTTCATGTATTTACTCTAGCCTATTTTTTTATTAAAATTGGTAATTGAGTTAGTTTATGTACTTAACTTTGCGATTGTAAATTTAACTAAATAAAATACATTATATGTTTACTGGTATTATTGAGGATTTAGGGACTATTAATAAAATTATAAAAGATAACGGAAACCTTCATATTACTGTTACTACAACTATCACTAGTGAATTAAAAATTGATCAAAGTGTAGCTCATAATGGTGTCTGTTTAACGGTTGTAAGTATTGACAGTAATACCTACACGGTTACAGCTATACAAGAAACACTTAATAAAACAAATCTTGATTTACTTTCTGAAAATGATATTGTAAATATTGAACGCGCTATGAAACTTGGTGATCGATTAGATGGTCATATTGTACAAGGTCATATAGATCAAACAGCAAAATGCATTTCCATTGTTGAGGAAAACGGAAGTTGGATTTTTACTTTTGAATATGATAAGAACTTAAATAATATTACTATTGAAAAAGGTTCTATTACTGTAAATGGTGTGAGTTTAACTGTTGTGAATTCAAAAAAGAATAGTTTTTCTGTTGCTATAATACCATATACCTATAATCATACAACTTTTAAAAATTTAAAAATTGGAGATATCGTTAATCTAGAATTTGATGTTATTGGGAAATATGTAAAACGCCTTAACGAACTTAGACACTAAGCAACAGACTTTGAGTTTTTGTAAGTTTTATATATGCCATAAATTAATGCAACTAGAAATAAAATAATAATACCCCCATCAATTGGAGCGCCAGGTGGGTCAGGCCCTGAAGGCGGAGGAGGTATATTTCCATCTTGAGCCGTAGATATAAAACCTACGAAAAAGAGTAAGATTGAGGCTGACATATTTTTCTTCTGCATTCTATTAATTATGGCGTAAATGTATAAAAAAAACTGAGCTTACAAAATTAATTTGACTAAAAAACATCTTTAAACGGTAAATTTTTTCGGCAAACTACTTAAACAAGGCGCTTTTTAGGGAAAAAACCTACACTTTATTGTGCTAGACTTAAATATAGTAATAATTACATTATACGTTCAAGCGTTCTAAACCTAGAATAAATAATTAAAGTTCAGTGGTTCTAAAAATTAATCTGTCTAAAATACAATCCCGAAAAGACTGCAAAACGAGCTTGAAATTCATTTTACCTCTTTGAATTAATTTTGAAGTGAGATAAATATTTATATCTTAATAAACGCTTATTTATATTCCTTTGTAGTTGTTTAATCAATTTCTCCTTATTTGTGTTCTCTTTCCTAAATATATGCATAAACCGTCCATCTAACTTTAAGTAATTTTGAATTCTTAGAGATGGACTTTTTGAATCTAATTGTAGTCTATTTAAGTTTTTCTCTTCTCTCCTCGGATCATTTCTATACAATAACCACTGTCCTGAGTTTACAGCAGCTTTGTGGTATTCACTTGGATTTTTCATATCAATACCATTAGATTTACTATGGCTATAAGCAATAATAATTGAAGGTCCATTATAATTTTCGGCTTCAATGAATGCTTTAAGAGTTTGCTCTTGATCTGCACCAATTGACACTGACGCCACATAGACATCATCATAAGTCATAGCCATTAAGCCCAAATCTTTTTTTTGTTTTAGTTTTCCGTTACATCCAAATTTTGCTGAAGCTCCAAATGGAGTTGCTTTAGACATTTGACCCCCCGTATTTGAATACATTTCATTATCTAATACTAAGATGTTTACATTTTTTCCAGAAGCAATTACATGGTCTAAGCCTCCAAAACCAATATCATATGCCCAACCATCTCCACCAACACACCAAACACTTTTTTTAACCAAACTATCAGCTATTTTCAAAAGTGCTTGAGCTTCATTAGAATTTTCACCTTCTAAGAATATCTTTAATTCTTCAACGCGTTCTCTTTGTTGAATAATTTGAATTTCAGAAAGTTGTTCTGCCGAAATAATATCATGTACCAAATCAAAATCTAAATTACTCATCATAGTTTTTAGTAATCGTTTTGCTTCAAATTCTTGTTGATTTATAGATAATCGAAAGCCTAATCCAAATTCCGCATTGTCTTCAAATAATGAGTTTGACCAAGCTGGTCCTTTTCCTTTCAAATTTTTTGACCATGGTGTCGTAGGTAATGCTCCACCAAAAATTGAACTTGCACCTGTAGCATTTGCAACAAGTAAGCGATCACCAAATAATTGGGATAATAATTTTAAATAAGGTGCCTCCCCACAACCATCTTCCCCAGTTGCATATTTAAACAATGGTTCTTGCAATTGTTGTTGACTTACTTTGGTTATATCTATCTTTGCACGATTAAACTCTGGTAATGAATTAAAATAATTCCAATTAGTAGTATTCTTCTTTTTAGTCATTTTAAGCGCATTAACATCACATGCATCAACACAATTATTACATCCATTGCATTGATCATTGTTCACTTGAATACTAAAATTCATTAGATCAAAATCTTTAGAAACTATCGATTCAAAGCCTGAAGGTGCAGGTTCTAAGTCCGCATTCGAAAATACTTTTATACGAAGCGCACTTAAAGGACAGGCCATACTACAAGCGCCACATTGGATGCATGATTCTGGATTCCATTCTACTGTTTCTTCAGAATTTCTTATTGAATTAAATTTAGATGTATCTGTTTGAAATATGCCATCAACAGGTACATCACTAACTAAAACAGGCTTACTGTTTTTACTTAATAATTTTCCTAAAAGTGTAGATGGAAAATTAACATCTTCTATTATTTCTTGTTTAAAGTTTGATCGCTCTTTAGTATCTACTTTAATAATTTGTGTGTATAACTCAGTTAAACTATTAGAGTACACAAAACCACTATTTAGGAATAAAAAACAAGCGTCTAAAGCTGAAATCTTTACTTTACCAATATTATAAGTTGCTCTCAGTTTTTTTACATTAACGACATACAATGAAAGTTCTTTTTCTATTATAAACTCTTGTGTGTTTACTGAAAGTGATTGCCAAAATACATAAGACGAAAGTGAAGAATTAACCAATAGTGTCCCTTTTGGCTTTATGCTATGTAATACGTTGTCTTTTTCAATGAAGTGTACATTTTGGCAAGCAACAAAATCAGCATTAGAAATTAGATATGGTGCCTTAATGGGTTTGGTGTCAATACGTAAATGATTGACTTGTCTTGATTGTGATTTTTTGTAATCGAACTCAGTATATGACTGGATACAATTCACTTTTTTTTGTCCTATTAACTCTGGCAAACTAGTTAGCGCACTATTATCAGGATTAAGTTTTTCACCATAAAATAAAGCTTGAAATGTATTTGTTTCTAATTCTAAGTTATTATTAATAGGTAAACTTAAACGCGTTATGTCATCTTCTATCCCAACAGTAAAATTGTTTTTTGGTTTTGTACTTTTTAAATTACTGAAAATGGCATCAACCATAGTTGGTGTAAATTCTTTTGAAGACAACCCATAACGACCTCCAATAATTCTAGGTAATGAATGTATTTTATTGTTTTGAAATGCTTCTAGCAAAGCTTGAGTAATATCTAAAAACAAAGGTTCGCCTGTTGCTCCAGGCTCTTTACTTCTGTCTAAAACAGCAATAGAGCTACAAGACTCTGGCAATGCTTCAATAAGATGTTCTGTACTAAAAGGTCTAAATAATCTTACTTTAATAAGTCCATACTTCTCTCCTTTAGAGTTTAATTGTTTTATGGTTTCTTCAACCGTTTCAGAAGATGAAGCCATGGTTATAATAACATAATTAGCATCTGGGTGGCCAACATAATCAAATAAACGATATTGTCTTCCTGTTAAATTTGCAAACTCATCCATCTTTATTTGAACAATTTCTGGGCATACATCATAAAATGAATTTATAGCTTCTCTACTTTGAAAAAACACATCGGAACCTTGTGACGAACCTCTTAATATAGGGTTGTTAGGGTTTAAGGCTCTGTTCCGATGTGCACTAATTTCATTTAAGTCTATCATTTTTGAAATCACCTCATCAGAAATCATTTCAATCTTAGATATTTCATGAGATGTTCTAAATCCGTCAAAAAAATGCACAAATGGAATTCTTGATGCCAAAGTTGAAGCTTGAGAAATTAAAGCAAAATCATGCGCTTCTTGTACAGATGCAGCTCCTAACATTGCATAACCAGAACTTCTTACAGCCATAATATCACTATGATCCCCAAAAATTGATAAGGCGTGCGTTGCTATACTTCGTGTTGCTACATGAATAACATTAGGTGTTAATTCACCAGCAATTTTACACATGTTGGGTAACATTAATAACAAACCTTGTGATGCTGTAAACGTTGTTGATAGCGAACCTGTGCTAAGTGCACCATGCATTACTCCAGCTACGCCAGCTTCACTCTGCATCTCAATAACTGAAGTGCTTGCTCCTAAACAATTTGACTGTTCTTTTGCATTCCACTCTTCTACTAATTCAGACATTTCAGATGAAGGTGTTATAGGGTAAATTGGAAACACTTCATTGGTTCTATAAGCAATGTGAGCTACGGCTTGGTTTGCATTGATGATGCTATGTTGTTGTAGTTTCATTAGTGGTAAACTTTTAACTTCTATTTTTTTTGAGGTAAGATTTATAAATTGAAATGGCAAGAATAAGCAGCATCACAGCTGTAAATAATGGCACATAATATATTGTGCTTGGCGATGTATTTAACTGAATAAGTAAAGCTCCAATAGAAATAATGCCGGCAATGATTGCATAACTCTTTTCATTATAAAACCATGCATAAGGAAACAAATGCGCTCCAGTAATAATAGCATAGGTTGTAACAAAATATTCTGGTGATTTTATAAGTATTAATATCAGAAAAGGAAAATAAAACAACTGTGCAAAATTTAACCATAAACCTAGTGGCTGTATTGGGTTTTCTTTTATTTTCCATTGGGTTTTAAAAACCTTAGAAAATATATATGCAAGTGGGAGCAATGGTCCGCCAACAATAAATGTGAAAATACTTTTATTATATGCTGAATTGGATAACGTCCAAATAAATGTTATTCCAATCCAAATTATGCTAGCAGCTAAAATAAAATCAACTCCGTTTTTTGCTTTAATTGAAAGCTCCTTTTTTAATCTTTCTATCTCTAAGTGTTTCATTGCTAGTTGTTTTTAAAAAATTAAATCAAATTACTATTAGAGTTATTACCTTTTGAATCGTCTTTTACTTTGCCACTTTTGACCTTTAGAGCATTTAATACATGAAAATAGTCTTCCTGTATGCAGATTTTCTGTTTTTGATGCCAATGATGGTGCTATATATAAAGTTGTCATAATTTTAGATTTTTAGAAAAAAGGCTATTCTAATAATTGAATAGCCTTTTTTAGTTGAATTTACTTTACAATTTCGATTGAAACTGGTGTTGGGTTTGTAAGCATGTCAAATACAGGTGAAAACTTTGCAAAGTTTTCAAGTTGCTCTGCCGTTGCATCTGATTTTACTTTAAGGACCATTTTAACTCCATCAAAGCCTTTACGTACTTCTGGATCTAATCCTAAGAATCCGTGTAAATCACATCCTCCTTCTAAGGTAGAAGAAGCACTTTCAATGTTAACTCCATTTGCTGCTGCATGATAAGTCATTGCCGCTGTAAGACAAGAACCTAAAGCGTGTAGCACAACCTCTGGAGGTGTAGCTGCTTTGTCTTGACCTAATAATACATTTGGATGATCACATTCCATAGTGAAAGTGTCTTGACGAGATTCGTCTTCTGAACCTACACCATAAAATCCTTTGATACTAGAGACACAATGTCCTCCTGTAATCCAATCGTTTTTAGATCTGAATTGAAATTTCGCCAATTCTGGGTTTGTTTGTACTGCACCAATAGTATCTACTAATTGATCTACATTTACTCCGTTTTTAATGTTTGCTGTTGTAATCATTGTTTTAAATTTTATTTGTTAAACATTTTATTTGACTGATAATAAGCCAAAGGCATGCCAAACAATTCAAAACATTGATAATGAGTTTTTTACATTAAATTTAAACAATAATCAACATAACGATATTTCGTTAATAATCGATATTTCGTGTGTGTTTTGACGATATTTCGTGAATTATACGGGACGCTCTAAACCAAGCACCTTAATTTTAGATGCTAATGTAGTGGCAGGAAGTTGAAGTAGCTCTGCTGCACCATTTTTTCCAGATATTTTCCATCGCGTTTGCTTAAGTGCTTTTAAGATGTTCTCTTTTTCTAATTTAAGAAGTTCTTGAGAGGTATAGACCTTATCTTTTAAAGTCTTAGGTGGATGTTCTTCATCTGATTGCATTTTTGGAATTACATCTTTTATGTTAATCGTTCCACTTTTTGAGATAATAATAGCTCGCTCTATAAGGTTTTGGAGTTCACGAACATTTCCGGGCCAATGATAATCCATTAAATGGGATTTATCAATGTCTGATAATTCTACCATTGGTTTATTTAATTTTTTTGAAAAGTGGTTAATCATCTCACCAGCAATCAAACACACATCCTCAGCTCTATGTCTTAGCGCTGGAACTTCAATAGGAAATACGTTAAGGCGATAATATAAATCTTCTCTAAACTTTCCATCTGCCGCATGTTGTAATAAATCTCTATGAGTTGCAGCTATAATACGAACATTTACTTTAATTGTTTCTGAACTTCCAACAGGATCAAACTCACCTTCTTGAATGACTCTTAACAATTTAGGTTGCAATTCTATTGGCATTTCGCCAATTTCATCTAAAAAAATCGTGCCTTTATCCGCCAATAAAAACCTTCCTTTTCTATCAGATGTAGCTCCGGTAAAAGCTCCTTTTTTATGACCAAACAATTCACTTTCAATTAAATTTGTTGGTATGGCCCCACAATTAATGCGAATCAAAGGTTTATCACTTCTGTTACTTGCTTCATGTATCGCTCTAGATACCAATTCTTTTCCGGTTCCAGTTTCACCATTAATGAGAACTGTTGCATCTGTAGGAGCAACGTGCTTAACTAAACTTAAAACGTTTTGCATTTTTGGATCTTCAGCCACAATATCATAACCACTTGTTAATTCTTTAATTTCATCTTCTAGATACTGGGTTTGGTTCGTTAAAAAACTAATTTGGTCTTCGGCCTCTAACCGATCTTCTATATTTCTTAGAATAAGTGTATAAAACCGTTCTGCTTTATTTCCGTATGCACTAATTGTCCCTTCGTTTATAGTTACAGTGTCGTTAGAACCTATAACTTTTATAACGTTAGGAATATAATCACTAAAAGGTTTACTAATTTGGTTGCTCGCCTTTTCAACTAAGGACTCAATCACCTCAGCGCTTTCTTCATTAAAAAAATAAAGCACGTTGCGCTGAATTGCATCGTCGTTTTCTAATAACTTGTTAGCAGATGGGTTGGTAAGTACAATTCTAAAATTACTATCAAACATTATAATCGCATCCATCGCTCCTTGAATGAGTCCGTTTGTTTTAGAGCTTGCCACTTCGAGCTCAAGCTTAGAACTAGATAATTGTTCTTGAGTAGCATCTAATTCGCGATGACGTTTAATCATAACCGCTAATATGCCTTGAGCAAAACCACTATCTTCAGACATAAGGTTTAAAAAATCTTTTCGTTCGATCTTAAGAACTTTTGTTCGCTCAATTGAGGTCACAGATGCAGACCTTTTTTTATTATCAATTAAAGCATACTCACCAAAACAATCATAAGCTTCTAATGTATCGTATAAATGTTGTTTGTCATGCACTTTTACTGCACCACCAACAATTACATACATTGAATCCCCATTGCTGTCTTTTGTAATAATAATCTCATTTTTACTGAATGATTCTTCAGTAGAATTCTTAATAAGGTTTTTTAAAGATTGCTTTGATACTTCTGAAAAGAATGATACTTCAGATAAAAAGTCGATTAAATGTTTAGTTGAATTCTCAGGCATTATTAAATATACTTGAAGTTAAAGATATTAATTATTATTTCAGAATTTATTATTAATCTTATCGCAAAACAATTTTAATTAACTTAGTAGCCCTAACGTAATTAATTCAAAAATGTCACAACAAAGGCTTTTAGCCGCAATCATGTTCACCGATATTGAAGACTATACGGCTTTGATGCAACAAGATGAAAAAGAAGCTATTGCAATTAGAGAAAGACATCGTAGTACATTTGAAATAACTACAGAGGCATTTAATGGTAAGATCATCCAATATTTTGGTGATGGTACTTTAAGTATTTTTACCAGCAGTGTAGAAGCTGTGAAATGTGCTATCGAATTACAAAAAGCATTTTTAAAAACACCTAAAATTCCCGTTAGAATAGGTATTCATGTGGGCGATATCGTTTATTCTCATGAAGATATTATTGGAGATGCCGTCAATGTAGCATCACGTATTGAATCTTGTGCAATTTCCGGTAGTGTTTTAATTTCAGACAAAGTTCATGACCAAATTAGAAGTCATCAAGATATAGAGGCTCAATTTTTAGACGCTTACGAGTTAAAAAATGTTGAAGGAGCGATGCCATTATTCGCTATTGCTAACGATGGTTTAATAATACCTAAACCCGAAGAGGTTAAGGGGAAGTTAAAAGACAAGTCAAAAGAAGTTGGCAAGACCATTTCTAAAAAGAAAGCATTGTTTTTAGGAATTCTTACACTCATATTTCTCTGCTCTGCTTTACTCTCATACCAATATTTCGCTAAAAAGAAGGCGCTTGCTAAAGACTTATCTATAGCTGTTTTACCTTTTGATAATCTTAGCACTGATAATGATGCGGAAATTTTTAGAGATGGCATCACAGAAGATATATTAACACAATTATCTAAGTTAAAGGAATTGCGTGTTATTTCTAGAACTTCTGTAATGCAATACAAAGACACCAAGAAAACGATTCCAGAAATCGCAGAAGAATTAGGCGTGTCTTATATTTTAGAGGGTAGTATTCGTAAATATGGTGACGATATAAGAATTACTGCTCAATTAATTGATGCTACTACAGATGAACACTTATGGGCGGAAGATTATGACAAAACATTAATCAATATTTTTAGCTTGCAAACCGAGGTTTCAGAAGAAATTGTTGATGCATTACAAATCAATCTGTCATTTGAAGAGCAGCAAAATTTAGCTATGGTTTCTACCAAAAATATTGAGGCTTATAAGCTAGTTTTCGAAGGAAAGAGAGAGGTTGATACCAGAACAAAGGAAAGTTTAGCAAATAGTATTTTACTATATAAGGAGGCAATTGTATTGGATCCTAACTATGCTGATGCCTATGCGGAGATTGCAAATTCAATATATCTTCAAACCTATTATTCTGGACGAGATCATGTTGAAGCCGCAAAAACAGCTCACGCATATTTAGATAAGGCGCAAAAAATTAATCCAAAAACATCAAGGGTCTATTCTGTGAGGGGTGTAATTAATACTATTGAGGAGAAGCATGACCTTGCTTTAATGGCTTTTGAAAAAGCTGTAAAGTTATCGCCAAACGATTTAACAACAAGGCATCAATTCGCTACATTTTACTATTATTCTAAACAGTATAAAAAGCAATTAGAACAGGCTGAAATTGCATATCGATTAGATCCTTTATCTTTTGCAACAGCCAATAGTTACTTTAATGCTTTAATCGAAAATGGGAAAATAAATGAAGGTGAAAACTTACTGCATAAAATTGAAAACAAAATTACAGGTATTAATCCACATGTGTTAAACTCCTCTTATTTTAGATTACACATGGCGCAAAAAAATTATAAAGATGCTATAGGAAGATTAGAAAAAATGGTGCTTGAAGAAAAAGCATTTTATCGGTTTTTAGGATTTAGCTATGCAAAAACTGGCGATACTACAAGTGCCTATAAAACTATTGAAACCATTAGGAATGTGGCAAGAGATAGAGAGAAGAGTTTTCAATTAGCAATGGTCTATTCTGGTTTGCAAAAACGTGATAGTGTTTTGTATTACTTAGATACTATACGTAACAAACAAACCAAAACCTTTTTAAGAGAAAAGGATGATTTTTTTGGTTTTTTAAAAGATGATGACGATTTTAAAACCATTATAAAATCTCATGAATTAAGGATTAAATAAATGAAGGCTTAACTAATATATAAACTTTGCATTTATGAGTTGAGAGTTGTTATTGGTCGAACTAATTTTCATTTTTTCAATTTTATATCTTTTTTTAAGTTCATATGATTATTTGAGTTATTGATTGATTGGTAGAAATTTAAAAGAAGAGTGAGCTTGACACTCTTCTTTTTTATGAATACAAAACAAAATCTGTTATTTATGTTTCCGCTACTTTGATTACATTTATAGTATAACACGAATTAAGAGTGTAAAATTCAATTAACTTAAAATACGCAACATGTATTTAAAATATTTTATCCTATTCCTTTTATTATCACATTCGCAATTATTGACTCACGATGGATGTCAACCAAATTGGCGTGATTTTGCAAGCATAACACGTTTTGATAAGGCTAATTTAGAACTAGAGCTACACACAAAGCCTGATAACAGAGTCGTGTTTATGGGAAATTCTATTACTGAAGGTTGGGTTCAAATGCGTCCAGAATTTTTTAAAGACAGAGATTATATCAACAGAGGAATAGGTGGGCAAACCACTCCACAGATGCTATTAAGATTTAGGCAAGATGTTGTTGATTTAGACCCAAAAGTTGTAGTTATTTTAGCTGGTACTAATGATATTGCAGGTAACACGGGTTACACATCTTTAGAAACCATTATTGGCAACATAAAATCTATGGCCGAGATTGCTAACGCTAATGATATTAAAGTTATAATATCTTCCATTTTACCTGCTATAGAATATTTATGGAAACCAGGATTAGATCCAGCAACTAAAATCATTACAATTAATACAGCACTTAAAGCTTATGCAGAAGAAAATAATTTCATCTATTTAGATTATTATTCTGCAATGGTAGATGATAAAGGTGGATTAAAAGTGCCCGATTACACTGCAGCAAATGATCTTGTTCACCCAAACAAAGCAGGGTATTTAGTGATGGAGGGGTTAGCAGAGAAAGCAATTAAAAAAGCATTGCACCAATAGCTATAAAGCTTTGTCTATAATTTCTTGAACCACTTCTGGATTTAGTAAAGTACTCGTATCTCCTAATTGATTCGTTTCATTACAGGCAATCTTTCTCAAAATTCGTCGCATTATTTTACCAGAACGTGTCTTTGGTAATCCGCTAGTAAATTGAATTTTGTCGAGTTTTGCAATTGGCCCTATTCGGTCTGTAATAAGCTGATTGATTTCTTTACGAAGGTTATCGTGGTTTCTAGTTTCACCAGAATCTTTTAGTGTCACATAACCGTAAAGCGCATTTCCTTTTACATCATGTGGAAAACCTACTATAGCAGATTCTGCAACTGCTTGATGTTCGTTAATGGCATCTTCTATTGGTGCTGTTCCAAGATTATGACCAGAAACAATAATAACATCATCTACACGACCTGTAATTCTATAATAGCCTACCTCATCCCTTAATGCACCATCTCCTGTAAAGTACATATTTTCATAAGCCGAAAAGTAGGTTTCTTTATAACGTTGATGATTTCCCCAAATAGTACGTGCCATGGATGGCCAAGGGAATTTTATACATAAGCGACCTTCTACCTGATTGCCTTTTATTTCTTTACCATTTTCATCCATTAATGCAGGTTGTACACCAATAAATGGTAAGGTTGCATAAGTAGGTTTTGTTGGTGTTGAAAATGGAATAGGCGTAATCATAATTCCGCCTGTTTCTGTTTGCCACCACGTATCAACAATTGGGCTTTTCTTTTTTCCAATATTTTCATTGTACCAATGCCAAGCCTCTTCATTTATCGGCTCACCTACCGTCCCTAATACTTTAAGAGAAGACAAGTCGTATTTTTCAACAAGTCCTGTTCCCTGTTTAGCTAGAGCTCTAATCGCAGTTGGTGCGGTATAAAATTGAGTGACCTTATGTTTTTCTACAATATCCCAAAAACGTCCAAAATCTGGATAGCTTGGTACGCCTTCAAACATAACTGTTGTTGCGCCATTTGCTAAGGGTCCATAAACAATATAACTATGGCCTGTAATCCAACCTATATCTGCGGTACACCAATACACATCTTCTTCTCTATATTGAAATACATTTTTAAACGTGTAAGCTGTATACACCATATAACCAGCAGTAGTATGTACCATGCCTTTTGGTTTTCCTGTAGAACCGGAGGTATATAAAATAAATAAAGGGTCTTCTGCATCTAAGATTTCAGCATTATAATCGCTGTAAGCTTCTTCCATAAGTGGTTCTAACCAATAGTCGCGACCTTCTTTCATGTTAATCTCAGAATGAATACGTTTTGCTACCAAAACAGATTCAATTCCAGGAGTATCATTTAAAGCTTCATCTACAATACCTTTTAAATCAATAGTTTTTGCGCCACGATAAGAACCATCTGATGTAATGACCATTTTGGCATCACAATCATTAATTCGTGTAGAAAGTGCAGTGGCTGAAAAGCCTGCAAATACAACTGAGTGCACAGCTCCAATGCGAGCACATGCTAAAACCGAAATGGCCAATTCAGGAATCATAGGCAAGTAAATACAAACACGATCACCTTTTCCTATACCTTTTTCTTTTAGAACATTTGCAAATTTACATACACGCTCATGTAACTGTTTGTAAGTAATATGTTCAGCAGTTTCGTTTGGGTCATTAGGTTCAAATATAATAGCTGTTTTGTCTCCTCGGGTTGGTAAATGTCTGTCTAAACAATTTTCGGTGATATTAAGTTTAGCACCTTCAAACCATTTGGCTTCGGGTTTCTTAAAATCCCAACTTAAAACGGAATCCCATTTTTTACGCCATACAAAATGTTCTTCGGCTATTTCTTCCCAAAATTGCTCAGGATTTCTAACTGATTTTCTATAGACTTGAAAATATTCTTCAAACTGTTTAATATGATAATTACTCATTAAGCATTTATTTTAGACTAAAAATAGTATTAAAATTTAGTTTTGTTGCATCTAATTTTGATTACCAATCAATATTTTTATCGATAAACTCAATTAAACTATTAGCCATTAGTTGTTGATCTTTAATTGAAGGATGCGCTTTAGCTTCTATGAAGGGCATAAAGTGAGCAAATACCTTTTCATCATTAAGGTTTGCTATTGCTAGGTTAATATATTCCATCCATTTAGAACCTTCTTTAGCAGCATCCATACTCCCAAGAGAACAAATGATATTAGCATTAGGATATTCTTTTCTTAAACTTGTTACAAACTGTTGATAGGCATTTATAATATAGGCGTCATCTGGTGTTTTAGTTCCAAATCGTTTTTTAAACTCTTCATGCTCTGGTAAATTGACTAACCATGTGTCATTTTGTAATAGATTAATAACAACTACGTCTGGTTGGTATAAAGAGAAATCCCATCTACTAGTACTATCAGTAGGAATTAATCTATTATACATTTCGGACATTATTAAAGGATGCCAACTTATCGTTATACCAATACCACTTTTACAAATACATTGATATTCGGCATCAAAATATCTAGCAGTAATTGCAGCATAGCTTTTATAGTTATTAGTATAAGTGCTATCTGGCGAATCTTTTCCAGATAAATCTTCAATCGCGTAACCTGCTGTTATAGAGTTTCCGTAAAATTCTATTTTTCGTTTCTTAGGTGCAGACTTTGGTAATAGCTTAGCATCATTACTAATCTTGAAACCAAAAAAATTAGTAGTACCACGATTCCATTCAGCTCTTTTGAAAATTTCGATGGTGTGTTTTCCTTTAGATAAGTTTGAAGCCAATTCATAATATTGTTTCGTCTTACCAGGTCTCAAAATAGAAATACTATCATTATCTATAATTATATTGTAATAATTATCCCCAGACTCATCTTTCAATAAGGCTTGAATAGATTCACCTTCAAAATTCATTTTTATAGACGTGCCTGACCATGATAATTGAGCGGCTTCAAAACTGGTGCTATCTATTCTTCCCCAATATTCAATCTCAGGATTAGAAAAAGGTATAAATAGTTCATTTTCATTAGAACAGCTAATTAGAGGGATTGATAAAACACATATGAGATAAAAGATTTTTTTCATGATCTAAAGCATCTTTTTAATTAATGCGTAGCTTCACCTGCACCACTTGGAATTCTTATATTTTCAACAATCTCTTGAACGTCTTTTGGTGGTTCTGCTGTGAATTTCATAACAACTATTGAAACCACAAAATTTAAAATCATAGCTACTGTACCAAAACCTTCAGGTGAAATACCAAACCACCAATCGGCTTTTGTACCACCTCCAAACCAACCAAACTTAAATTTGGTCATATAAAATAACATCGTTAAAATACCTATAACCATTCCGGCAATAGCTCCTTCCTTGTTCATTTTTTTATAAAAAATGCCTAAAATAATAGCGGGGAAAAATGAGGCTGCTGCTAAACCAAAGGCCAAGGCTACAGTAGCTGCTACAAATCCTGGTGGATTAATACCAAAATAACCAGCAACGCAAACAGCTATTACCGCAGACAAACGTGCGGCAATTAATTCACCTTTTTCAGAAATTTTTGGGTTGATCATTTTTTTAATAAGATCATGAGATACAGATGAAGAAATTACTAATAGTAATCCTGCTGCAGTAGATAATGCAGCAGCTAACGCTCCTGCAGCAACCAATGCAATTACCCAATCTGGTAATTTGGCAATTTCTGGATTTGCTAAAACCATGATGTCATTATCTACATATAATTCATTTATTGTATTTGGATTAGGACTCTTAAAGTCAAATTTACCATCTGCTCCTTTCAAGAACGCATTACCAGATACATATGTAATAAGCCCATCATTATTTTTATCATTAAAAACTACTAACTCTGTTGTTTCCCATTTTTTAAACCATTCTGGCATACTCGCATAGGATTTATTTGAAACGGTCTCAATCATATTTGTTCTTGCAAATACTGCAACAGCTGGAGCAGTAGTATATAAAATTACTATTAGTAATAACGCAATACCTGCAGATTTACGGGCATCTTTAACTCGTTTTACTGTAAAAAATCGAACAATAACATGAGGCAATCCTGCTGTACCAACCATTAATGCTAGAGTAATTGCAAATACATCAATCATTGATTTTGAACCTTCTGTATATTCAGAAAAACCTAAATCTGTGCTTAATCCATCTAATTTATCAAGTAAAAATGTTCCTGAACCATCTGCTAATTCACTTCCAAATCCTAACTGTGGAATAGGATTTCCTGTCATTTGAATAGAGATAAAAATAGCAGGTACCATAAAGGCGAAAATAAGGACGCAATATTGAGCGACTTGTGTATAAGTAATGCCTTTCATACCACCTAAAACAGCATAAAATAAAACGATAATCATACCTATTATAACACCGGTGTTAATATCCACTTCTAAAAAACGGGAAAAGACTAATCCTACACCTCGCATTTGTCCTGCGACATAAGTAAAAGACACCAAAAGTGCACAAATGACACCTACTAATCGTGCGGTATTTGAATAATACCGATCACCGATAAAATCGGGCACTGTGAATTTCCCAAATTTTCTCAAATAAGGTGCTAATAATAGAGCCAAAAGCACATAACCACCTGTCCATCCCATTAAATATACAGCGCCATCATAACCATTAAAAGAAATAATACCTGCCATGGAAATGAATGATGCAGCGCTCATCCAATCTGCTGCAGTAGCCATTCCGTTAGCTAATGGAGATACCCCACCACCTGCAACATAGAACTCTTTTGTAGAGCCAGCTCTAGACCAAATGGCAATTCCTATATATAGTGTAAAAGTGAGTCCAACTAAAATGTAAGTCCAATTTTGAACGCCTAATCCTTCAATTAATAAGTTATGCATCATAACCATATTTTTTATCGAGTTTATTCATTAGGCGTACGTAGACAAATATTAAAATAACAAAAACATACATTGAGCCCTGTTGTGCAAACCAGAAGCCTAATTTAAAACCACCAACTTTAAATTCATTAAGAGCATCTTTAAATAAAATTCCGGCGCCAAAGGATACTATAAACCATATAAATAGTAATATAAGAACATATCTTATATTTTCTTTCCAATAGGCTTTTGCGTTTTTTTTTGTCATTTTTTTCGTTTTAATATTGCTCTATTGTTTTCTTATCACAAGTTGACTACTTCTATACAGCCTCTATCTGCAACTGTGATATAACATGCTTTATAGTCATTATTAAAAGTAATATTTGTTGGCTTTTTTCCTTTTAGCTGTATTTCTTTTAATAAAACTCCTGTAGGTGATAATACAGCTACGGTTCCTTTTCCATAACGACACACATAAATATTTCCTTTTTCATCACAACGCATACCATCTAAACCATAATCGTTAAAAGATATAAATAATGTTTTGTTTTTAACCGAACCATCTAAATTAATCTCATAAACCCATATTTTCCGTTGAACAGACTCATTCACATAAAGGTTTTTTCCATCTGGACTTACTTCAATGCCATTGGTCGTTCCCATATTTTTCTCTATGAGGTGAAATTTTTGGTCTCTTACCATCCATAAATTTCCAGTCTCATCATCCCAATTTGGGTCACTCGCATATAAAGTTCCGTTAGGTGATATGGCTAAATCATTAGGTTGATTCATTATTGAATCATGAGCGTATACTACCGGCTTAGTTTCCCCCTTTTTTATGCGTAAAATATTGTGATTGGTATAGTCCGCAATATACATATTATCGTTTTTATCAAATCGAATTCCATTACCTATACTCCCATTAGGAAGTTTGGTAAATAAAGATGCTTTCCCCTTATTATCAACGACACCTATGGTGCCTTCTTCTTTAAAATTTACAGCGTATAAATTTCCTTTACTATCTACTGCAGGTCCTTCAATGCCTTTTGTAAAAACAAATTCTTTAGTAAAATCGACACTTGTATTATTGAATTTATCCTTTTTGCATGAAAGCAAAACGCTAAATGCAATCATAAAAAAGAATAGATATCTAAATACGTTGTAATTCATAATAAGTTAATACTTTATTGAGTAATCTACACATTCTTGTATGTAGCTATTAACAGGTCGTTTTAATTTTAGACACACCTTTGGTTCTATATTGATTTAGAATAGATACTTTCTATTTGATGGTATATTGAGATGATTTGATTACCGATAGTGTTCATTAAGGTTAAGTCTTTGCTTTTAACATTGATTTCTATTAGCATATTTTTTTTACTTTCCTCTAAAGCTTTTATACTAAATTCTCCTTTTGGAAAAAAGACTTCCAAACCGTTCAGCTCTTCTTGGAGATATAAATCAAACTCACCGCTGGTCCAGTTCAAAAATTTATTATACAATTGTTTATTTACAATAGATTCCCTTTGTGTCCAGTTATGATAAGGGCTTTTAAATGAAATATTTAATTCTTTGGTCATAATAATGTATGTGCTTTATGTTTGATTTTTAAGCCTCAATAGTCTTAATGAATCATTTTTATTCATAATTATAAAGTGTACTTCTCCTTTAATGACAATCTTTTTAATCGCTTTTGCTTCACTATTATTAAAGTAACTTGTGTCATTAGCAAATTGAAAATCGTTATTCTCATTGCCCAGCAAAACATAGTTTTTTGAAGCATCATAACGAATAGTTTCTACCTCAGCATCAAACACATTACCTACAGCAAAAATGTCTAAATAACCATCATTATTAAAGTCATGTGTTTCAATACTTAGAGTAGGACTAAACTGCGCATGCTTTGGTAATTTCTTAATTTTAAACTGACCATTCCCATTATTCTCTATAATTATTGACTGAAAATTTGAAGCCGTTAAATGAGTGGCTCTACTTAATTCATTTTCTCCATAAATATCGATGAGACTTGAGGTCGCAAATTCTTTATAGCTCGTTATTTTATTATTTAGGGAGGTTACTTGTTGCGAAGAACATTCTTTTCCTCTAATAGGTATTAAATCCCCTGTTTTTGAAACCTTGCTAAGAATAACATCAAAAGATGAATTATTATCTAAATCATCTGCATAAATATGCAGCGGTTTATCTAAACTAGGATGAAACTTATTGTTTTCTCCCCAATTACCGATAATATAATCCATATGGCCATCAGTATTAAAATCTACTTCATTAATGGTTTGATACCAGCCATTTAAATTACTTAATTCTGAGAATTCTTTCTTTTTAAAATGAGAATTATCATTCTCAAATATGGTTATTGGCATCCATTCACCAACCACAATTAGATCAGAATCACCATCATTATCGTAATCTGTAAAAAGAGCTTCATTTACCATTTTTAATTCAGAAACTTCGCTAATGCGTTCATTGGTGACAACCACAAATTTTCCATTTTTATTTTCTAGCAAATAAGATCCGTCTGATAATGGGTACATGCCATGCTTAACTCTTCCACCAATAAAAATATCCATGTCACCATCATTATCATAATCTGCACTAGCTACACCTTTTGTATTTGATAGCATATTTGGTAATCGCTCAGATTTCTCAAACAAGCCTTTGCCATTATTTATATAAAGTCTATCTGCTAATAAAGGAGAATTTTGTTCTACTTCATAGCCTCCAGAAGCGACATACAAATCTAAGTCACTATCATTATCTACATCAATAAATATGGCGTCTGTGTCTTCATATATCTTATCAACTAAAAATAGTTTTTCATTGCTACTTATAAAACTGCCATCCTTTTTTTGAATGAATAGTGAGGCTATTTCATTTTTAGAATTTCCAACAAAAAAATCCTCTAAACCATCATTATTAACATCCCCAACAGTAAGAGGAGTACTAACCTCAGATTGTTTTTGAGGTAATAATAATTGCAGATCAAAATCATCAAATTTATTTTCTATTTGCTGATAATCTATGCCAATATCAGTCGGGTTAATAGCCTCAAACAAGGGTTTTGATTTAGTGCTTTTCCGTATGCTTGGTTTTGCACTTTTAAAATCTAAAACTTGGTGTTTATTCGCTTTAATATTAGTTAACAACTGACTACATCCATTAGCCCAAATTACTTTTACACTATCTATTTTTGTTCTATCTCCTAATCCAAAATGCAATTTGTTAGTTACTGATGATTGATAACCTCTACTCACAAAAAGTGTTTTAGACTGTTTTAATTCATCTGCATAAATATTAACCGTTGTCCCAATTCCAGAAATATTTTGTTCTGATCCTTTGAAAGAGAACGCGATATAATTATTGCTGGAGTTGTTTTTGTAAATAGAAGCTTCCTCTGATTGATTATTAACGATCAAATCTAAATCACCATCATTATCTAAATCTGCATATACAGCTCCACATGAATTAATTTTATCATCTAAACCCCATTTTTGCGAAGTGTTTGTAAACGTTAAGTTTTTGTTATTCCTAAAAGCATAATTACTAAGCTTCGTTGAAGGCATCAGATTAATAGCTTCCTCTAAGGATACCTTTTTACGGTTTTGAATATTAGCCTTCATTTGGTTTCTAAAATCTTGATTGGAAAGATCATTTTGAATACCATTGGTAACAAATAGATCGTTAAACCCATCGTTATCAAAATCTGCAATCAGTGGAGCCCAACTCCAATCGGTTTTAGCTATGCCTGCCAGTTGTCCTATTTCACTATAAGAATTATTACCATTATTAAGCTGCAGCATATTAGACATATACTGATGGTGATAACCTACGTTTACCAACGCATTAAAATTTTCAGTACTCATGGTTGCCATATTCTGTTTGCTACGAATATGATCTTCTGCCAACATATCTAAGACAATTAAATCTGGTTTTAGGTCGTTATTAATATCTGCAAAATCAGAACCCATACTATTAGCCGAAATGTGCTTTAAGTAGTCTATTATTTCGTTTTTAAAAGTGCCATCACCCTGATTAACATATAAAAAATCAGGCTCTAAGAAATCATTAGCGACGTATATATCTTGTAAATCATCATTATTAAAATCGCCTATAGAAGCACTTAACCCCCAAGCTTTATTCTCAAGACCAGCAGTTTTTGTAACATTAGAAAATCGATTGCCATCATTTCTGAATAATTGGTCAGAATTATAAGCTTCTTTTTTAAGTTGAATGCGTTGGTCTATATTGACATTATTTTGAAAATCTTGACGATGATTAACCAAATACATATCTAAATCATTGTCATTGTCATAATCAAAGAAGTAGGCTTGTGTAGAAAACCCAAAATGATCCAAACCATATTCTGCTGCACTCTCTTTAAAAGTTTCGTCCTTCTGATTAATATATAGCTTATTTTTTCTAAGCTCATGGCTTTTTAATGAACCCGATTTGCATACATAGATATCTAACCATCCGTCATTATTAATATCTATCATAGACACACCTGTTGTCCAACCATTATAATCTTTAGTCTTAGAACTAATCGTAATGTCTTGAAACTTAAGATTACCTTGATTTACATATAGCTTATTGGTTTCTTGATTTGAAGAAAAGTACAAATCCTCTAAGCCATCATTATTAATATCGCCAACTGCTACACCCGCACCATTATAGATGTAAGAATAATTTATAAAATTGAAATAGAGATCTTCGGTTACATTATTTGCAAAATGAATATTAGAATGATCGCTATCAACTTTTTCGAATAATGTTGTATTGGCTATTTCTTTTTTAGGTTCAGAACAGTTACTAAGAATAACAATTAGTAATAATAAAAATAGTTTATCGCATTTCATATACATATATGTGTTTCATAATGAATTATGATAATAGCATAAATTTAATGTAAGTTTTGCGTTTTAATATAATTGACTAAATTATCTATAGGTCTCCTAATGTAATTCGATCCCTTTAGCCCTCTTTTTTCTAATGCTATTTCAATATATTTTTGACCATGATATGCTATAGAACCAACAAAATGTATGGGAACTGTTTTTAATTCCTCTTCATATTGTAAAATATGATTCTCAACAAAAAGATCCATTCCGTCTATTAATATGCCTTGAATAAATGGGTGCTCTTCATTTTCAAATAAGAATCTTGCAAATTCTGCCAAATACTTGTTTGGAGTAGATGATTGGTATAATTTTTTTACTACATTTTTCTCATTTAAGTTAAATTGTTTCTCAAAAGAAAATTTCAATTCATCTGGCATTCTTTTATAGAAATAATTCTTTAAAAGCTCTTTACCAAAATAATTACCACTTCCTTCATCCATAACAATATATCCTAATGACGGAGTCTTTAGATGTACTGTTTTACCATCATAAAAACAACAATTAGAACCTGTCCCTAAAATACATACCACAGCTGGTTCGTTAGTTGTAGCGTAGACAGCAGCCATAATATCTTCATTAGTTGTTGTAACTGCTTTCTCAAAAAATGAAGCTAATACTTTATTTACTTTTTTTTGATTTTTTTTAGTCCCACAACCAGCTCCAAAAAAATAGATTGCGTTTACGGCATCTTTATAATTAGCGAGATCCAAATTGCTAGTAATGATTTTTCTAAATTCCTTCTTTGATAAAATTGTTGGATTTAACCCTTTAGTACGAATTCTTATTGGGTTTTCATTTACATTTTCATATAAAATCCAATCACATTTTGTAGAACCACTATCAGCTATTAATAACATACGTTTTGTTTTAGGCACTTAAGTTTAATTGATTGTCTTCGATTTTAGAAAGGAGTTCCTTTACAGCATTTTTCCCTATCTCAAATCCCTTTTCATAATGACAACTGTTAACGCTTATTCTTTTTTGTTTATTAACATATGTAATTGGAATTCCTGTGTTTATAAAGCTTTTTAAATGCTTACACTCTTTAGGAAGGAACACCTTCTTTGTTGAAGAAAAAATTAAGCCGTCTATAATGTTACTTTTAGATAAAAGATTAGAATGTTCTATTTCCTTGTTATAATCATTGCAAGATTGATATACCATTATTTTGTAATCATTCTTAGAAGATTCTTCAGTAATCCCATTTAATGTATCCAAGAAAAACTCATCTCTGAAATCTGGAAGCACAACACCTAAAATAAAACTTCTCTTATTTCTTAAGGCTGAAGCATGAATATTTGGCTTGTAATTAAGAGAATTAGCCATTTCTAATACTTTATTCTTAGTTCTATTACTTATCTCTGGACTATCACTTAACGCTTTAGATACAGTAGAAATTGATATGCTTAAAATTGAAGCCATATCTTTTAATGTGATGCTATTAGTCCTCATAAATCATTATTGTATTAAATAGTTTGCTTTACAATAGGTCAAAAGATTTTTAAGGGACGAAAGTATTGCCAACTCTGTATCCATAAAAGGCTCTTCTAAATTGGTCAGAAGAGCCTTTAAATTATTAAATTCAGTTAGGGTTATTTTTTTATTAGATAAAATAGTTAGGAATAGTTTTGATGTGTTAGATAAGTTTTTTGATAAAGGCTCAAGAAGCTGTGTATTAGGGTTGTTATTTATTTTAATAAAGTCTATATGATTCTCAGCCCAAAGTGTTAGGAAATTATTTACCGCGTTTAAATTTTCTTTGTTATCATTTTTAATAAACAATGAAACTACATTATTAAATTCAATGGCATCCTCTGCATCGGCTGTGCAAGCATCTGCAAACAACGTAAAGGGAGAAAACGATTTATATTCTGTACCTCCTTTGTTTCTGGAATATATTTTTAATGGCTCACAAATTTTAGATAATATTCTCAAAGGTTTTGTGTCTTCATTTTTACTAATATTCCTAAGGATTACGTCTTTATTTCTAATATGGTTGATACCTAACTCTTCTAATTGATAGTTTATAACTTTCAACCTTTTTCGCATATGAATTAGATCATTTGTGTTTTTAGGAGACCAATAGCGCTCTGCAATTGCAGCCGTTCTTGGCCAAATTCTAGAATCTATAGTTAAAGGGGTAACAAGCTCACTCCACATTGTTGCTTCTGCTCCTAATATACGTTTACGTTCTTCTTTGCTAAGTACTGCATCACCTATAGGATCCACCAAATAATGATGTTCTACTGATAGCATTCTGTCTATATAATAACCAGCAGATAATACCGCTTGATATCCTTTTTGAGCTGCTTCTATAAGTGTGCTTTGTTCTAAACCTTCGTGTTCACCTCTCCAAGAATGTATCACCGCTGTTGTTGGTATTGAAGGTGTTAAAATCTCATCCCAACCCATTAATTTTTTCCCAAGCTTCTTTAATATTTTTTCTAACCTGATATTAAAATAAGTTTGTAAATCGTGATTAGTTTTTAAATTATGCTTCTTTTTAAATTCCTGTATTTCTGCATTTTCATTCCAATGTTTCCCCTCATTTTCATCTCCTCCTATATGAAAATATTCATCAGGAAATAATGGTGCAATTTCTCTAAATAAAGTTTCTAAAAAAAGATAAGTAATCTTCTTTGACGGATCTAAAGTTGGGTCAAAAACACCTGCAAATCGTTCAACTTTATAGTCATAATCATCTTTACTTCCTAATTCTGGGTAAGCAGCTAGTATTGCAGATGCATGTCCTGGGACATCAAATTCTGGAATAACTCTAATACCTAAATTTGAAGCATAAGCTACAACATCTCTTATTTGCTCTTGGGTATAGAATAATCCATCAGCTGCGATTTCTTGTAGTCTTGGATATACTTTAGACTCTACTCTAAAACCCTGATCATCTGTTAAATGCCAATGAAACACATTGAGCTTAACTGAAGCCATAGCATCCAAATTGCGTTTTAAAACATCTACAGGCTGAAAATGTCTTGCGACATCAATCATTAATCCTCTCCAAACAAAACGTGGTGCATCTTTAATCGTTACTCCTTGAAAGAAATAATTATCTTCATTATAACTAACCAATTGCAGTAATGTCTCCATGCCTCTTAAAGCTCCTACATCAGATATAGCATCTATAATAACTTTATCTTCTTTCACAACTAATGTATAAGACTCATCATCATTTACTGTGAGGTTAGAAATTGTATTATAATTAATTTCAATTGAGGCGGATACCTCTTTTAAAGGAAAACCATTATCTATAAAGACACCCGTTCTGTTAGCTAAACGTCTTAAAAAATTAATAGCAGCATTACGAACTCTAGGGTGGTTCTCACCCATTATTGAGATCGTAACGTTGCTATCAATCATAAACTTAGCAGTGTTATCTTCAATTTCTTTGGGCCAAGGCATTAAATTGTATTTGTCTAATGCTTCTTGAGACCATATATTTTGCATAAAAAAACTACAACATAATAGTATTAGAATTACTCTTTTCTTCATTTTAATAGTTAATATAAGTTCTAGTTTATTTTAATGTATTTCTCTATTATTTCTCTTTTAATACCTGCGGCTTTAACTTCTTCTAACCCTTTTTGAATTAAAGTATCCCCACTGATTTTTATAGTAAATGGAAATTCGTGATTCCTTATCAATTCTACTGATGTAAAGCCTAAAGTTTCAACATACTTTTTGCCTTGATATTTATAGGTTCCTCCTCCACTATAAAAATTTTCAACATTACTATAATCCTGATTAATAAAAACAAAATGAGATGCGTTTATAATTTTAATAAAATCGGTATTTGAAAGATCTTTTATCTCTATTGAATCTCCTTGCTTAGTTTCTGCATAAATCATTTTCCAAGTGCCTTCAATATCATTTTTTGTTTCCTCATTTTTACACGAAGTACAAATAATTAGAACAACTAAGACGACATAAATCTGTCTCATATGTTTTCTAAAAATGATAACGTTTAAAAGCCTCAATTGCTGCATAATCTGCAAGACCTAAATCATTGTATTTTTTTGCCGTTAACCTATTCCTATCTTCAACTCTAACCCAAAATTCTCTAGAGTCACCTCCTTGAAACATTACTCCATCTTTTTGAGATTGATGATAGAAAATGGCATGTCTTTTTTTCATTACTTGGTCTGGACTCATAGGAACAGCCATTTCTATTTCGTACGATTCCCATTCATGCCAAGCTCCTCTATATAACCAAACCCAGCAATCATCCATATAGGACTTAACCTTTAAATCATCGAGAGCCAAAAACAAAGCATCTAAACATACTTTGTGTGTTCCATGAGGATCAGCTAAATCACCAGCAGCATATATTTGGTGAGGTTTTATATCATCAATAAAATTGTGCATAATACCAATATCTACTTGCGAAATATTGCCTTTTTTAATCGTACCTGTCTCATAGAATGGTAGGTCTAAAAAATGTACTCTTTCATCCGGAAGACCTAAATACCTTGTTGCGGCCAATGATTCACTTCTACGAATAGACCCTTTCAGTTTTCTAACTTCTAGGGAATCTATAGTATCATTTCCTTTTTTAGTCTTTATAGAGTTTATAATATTGTTAATGACCTCAGAGTCTGAATTAATCGTTTTAGATATTTCAGCAAATTTCAACGCTTCTTCATCAGAAACAGCAATATTACCGGAAGTTTGATACGCTATATGAACTTCGTGTCCTTGCTCAACTAATCTATCAAAAGTTCCTCCCATTGAAATAACATCATCATCGGGATGTGGACTGAATATAATGACTCTCTTTTTTGCAGGATTTGCACGTTCTGGACGGTTAGTATCATCTGCATTAGGTTTTCCTCCTGGCCAACCAGTAATAGTATGCTGCAACTTGTTAAACATTTTGATATTTAAATCATATGCTGTTCCTTCTTCTGTAAGTAAGCCAGACATTCCATTATCATTATAGTCTTTATCCGTAAGCTTTAAAAAAGGCTTGTTTAATAATTCACTCAACCAAACCACTGCTTTTAATTTCAATGATTCAGTCCAAACACAAGAGGTGACCAGCCAAGGTGTTTTTACTCGAGTGAGCTCTGCAGATGCTTCTTGATCCAAAACAAATGTAGTATTGTTATGGCTTTGTAAATATGTAGCAGGTACAAATGAACTTATTTCTCCTTCTATAGTTTCTTTAACAATACTCCCTTTATTTGCACCCCAAGCCAAAAGCACAATTCTCTTAGCACTTAAAACTGTACCAATACCCATTGTAATTGCTTTTCTAGGTACATTATCGATTCCTAAAAATGAAGGCGCTGCATCTACTCTTGTAATATGATCTAAAGTGATAATTCGAGTAGCAGAATTTAAATGAGAACCCGGTTCATTAAAACCAATGTGACCTGTTCTACCAATTCCAAGAAGTTGAAAATCTAAACCACCAGCTTCTTTTATTTTTAGTTCGTAATCAATACAATATTGATAGATGTCTTCACTACTTACTAATCCATTAGGAATATTAATATTTTCAGGTAATATATCTACATGATTAAAAAGATGCTCATGCATAAAATAGTAGTAGCTCTGAATATTACTTTTATCCATTGGATAATATTCATCTAAATTGAATGTAATCACATTAGCAAGACTTAGTTCTTCTTCTTTATGCATTCTCACTAATTCCTCATATACTTTTATAGGAGAAGAACCTGTTGCCAATCCTAAAACACAAGGTTTATTCAAGGCTTCCTTTTCGCGAATTAGAGATGCGATTTCTTGTGCTACTAATATTGAAGCTTCTGATGAAGAATCAAAAACTACATTATGAATTTTTTCATATCGAGATTCTTCAAACTTGCCAGCCTTAGCAAAAGCAATACTATTATAATCTTCAATTTTTACTTTCATTATGGAATAACTTTTCTCTTAATTTTTGATAAATAAGCGGGAAAATAATTTTCCCGCCTATCTTTAATCAACTAACTCAAATAAATATTTATAAAAAATTAATACTAAAATTGTTAAAAATTAGGTCCGCCTGTATCCCACCATAATCTTGTTCCTGCATTATCTGCACCACCAAGTAGAGAAACTGCATTAGCAACACCTGCTGCATTTGTAGATAACTCACTATCTACAAATGGAATTCTTCTAATCTGTATATCTGTATCTACAACACCTCCACTTTGGTTACTTACAACTGGGAATATTTTCGGATATCCTGTACGTCTAAATTCACTCCAAGCCTCTTGCCCTTCAGGGAACATTGCAATCCATTTTTGAGTAATAATTCGTTCAAGGTTTTCCTCATTAGTTCCTCCTGCATCCCAAGCTATAGTGATATTACTTAATGCAGTAATATTGTTTGAAGGATTAACGGGATCTACATAATCCGCTGGTGTTGAAGTATTATCAGCCATATAAGCTGCTGCACCACTAGCTCCATGCTGTTCGAATGAAGTCATAATTCCCATTTCGTAATTAGCTTGTGCACTTCCTGCTCCAGCCCAATTTCTTAAAGCAGCTTCAGCTTTTAAGAAATAGACTTCTGCTGTTGTCATTAATTGTACTCTAGACGTATGTATTTGATCATTAATACTAGAAAAGCCTATGTAATCTGCTTTTTGAGCAAGTTCATCAGAATATCCTGGCAATAATGGTAATCCACCTCGCACACCTTTTACATCTCCTGCGACACTAGTTGGTGCATCAAAATAACTGCCACTTCTACTATCATCATATCCAACTAAAATAGATTCCATAGAAGCATTCATTCTAATATCACCCCATGAATTATCAATAGTAGCTAATGGATGATCTAAAGAGCTATTCACAAAAAAGCCATCAGCATTAGTCTCCATCAATCCTAAAGATTGAGATAAGGCTTTTTCACCTTCCATTTTAGCTTTTACTGGATCTACTTTTGAAATTCTAATTGCTAATCGTAATCGAAGTGAATTGGCCAGTTTTACCCAATTGGTATTATTTCCACTGTAAGACAAATCAAATGCTGTAAATCTTACATTGTCAATATCAGCCATAAGAGATGCAACAGCAGTATCTAAATCTGCAAAAAATGCATTATAAGCTTCTTGTTGAGAATCATAAACACCTGCATTGGCTAAATCACCAAAACTAGTGTATACAATTGGTCCAAAAACGTCTGACACACGATGCATCGCAGCTACTTTTAAGATCAAAGCCGTTGCATTTAATGTAGGAAATTCAGTTTCAGTTAAATCACTTATTTGTTTTGCATTATCCATTACGTTATCATAAGGAACAGACCAAATAAAATTGTTCCAACCACTTACTAAACTATAAGTTGTATTATTTGCTCCAGACACGAATGGTCTAGGGTTGGTTAGATATCCCGAATATACATCAGCATTCAAATTTTGCTGAAGTTGGTATGACCAAGCTGGAGAATATTGATAGATGCTTTCAAATATTGGTTGATACAAAGAGCCTACATGCTGAAAATCTACCTCCAATTGTTCTTGTGAAATATTTCTATCGTTTTCATTAAATTGTTCTATATCACTACATGATGTAGTTACTATGCCCAATACAACAAAACATGCTAGTATTTTACTTATATTTTTCATTTCTTTAATTTTTTTTAGAATGTTAAATTAACGTTGAGTCCAATACTTCTAGTTGAAGGAAGTCCTAAAACATCTACTCCTTGTAACGCATTCCCTGTACTTAATGATACATTAGGATCGTGTGGTGCATCTTTATAAAAGAAAAACAAATTGTTCCCTACTAATGAGGCTTTAATTCTGTTGAAGAATGAATTTTCCCCAAGATTAAAGTTATAACCCACGGCAAATTCTGCTAACCTAACATTAGTTGCGCTATAAATATACTCTCCCGTAAAACCATTTCTGCCTCCAGCAAGACCATAATATTGTTGAGCAGATAATGTAAATGGTGACCCATTTTGATCAACAACATTCACATTACCATTAGATGTTTCTCTAGCTGAATTATTACTAAATCCTTCAACAATAGCTTCGGTCATACTCATAGTTTCTCCACCAAATTTTCCATCGATTAAGAAGTCTACTGTAAAGTTTTTGTATGTAAATGAGTTGTTCCAACCTAATGTGAAATCTGGATTTGCATTACCAACCTTAGTTAATCCATCTACAGTATTATCATCATTCTGTTGTATTGAGTAAACCGGATTACCTGGGTCTGTGTTATCCACATCAATAATTGGTAAACCATTTGCGTCTCTTCTAACTACTTGTGCATAAATATCACCAAAGGAACCTCCTTCAACAAGGTAAGACCCAAAAGTATTTACGCCTTTACCAGAAAGTGTAAAGAATTCTGGCTCAATTAAACCCTCTAAGACTTGACCATTATATATCTTTTCGACTTTGTTTTTGTTAGAAGCAAAGTTTACTCTAGTTGTCCATGTAAAATCTTCATTTTGAATTGGTATAGCATAAATAGAGGCCTCAATACCTGTATTTGAAATTTCACCAGAGTTTAATCTCGCAGAAGGCGCACCAATTACAGCTACTGATGTAGCAAATTCATAATATTGATCTACCGTTTTAGTATTATAATAACCTATATCAATACCATATCTATTATCATTGAATTTCCATTCTGTTCCAATCTCAAATGATTTTTGTCTTTCTGGCTTCGGTGTTGAACCAGGAAATGGTTTAACTTGAGTAACTATTGGTGAACCATCAAATTGTATTTGTCCGTTCGGATTAAGTTGATCTGCACCAAAACCATTTCCTACCTCAGCATAAGATGCTCTTAACTTAGCAAAAGATACATTTTCTGGTAATTCAAATAAATCACTTAAAATACCTGTTACACCAATTGATGGGTAAAAGAATGAATTATTCTCTGGTGGCAATGTAGAAGACCAGTCATTTCTTGCTGTTAAGTCAACAAATATATTATCATTAAATCCAATTGTTGCACTTGCAAATATAGAATTTACACGAGTCTCAAATGAGTTCTGTCTGAAATTTGTAGTTGGCCCTCCATTAAAGTTTTGAAATGAAAATACGTTTGCAAATTGCAAATCACCATTGGTTCCAGAATCACCATTAAACGATTCAGTAGTTGTTCGTGTTGTACTTGCTCCAACAATTGCATTAACCGAAATACCTTCATTAATTTGCGTATTAATATTGGCGATAAGGTCACCATAATACTGTGTATAATCATTTTCAAATACAATATAACGACCATTTAATGGTGCAAGAGTCGCTTCAGTAGTAGCATATATTTTTCTTTCATAATCTAATAATGACTTGTCATAAGTTCCTCTTGTTTGTAGAGACAACCAATCATTAATTTTAAAATCTAAACTTAAAGATGCTACTAATTTTCTATTGTTATCCTCTGATGCATTTCTATTGATAATCCAATATGGATTTTGTTCAATATCACTTGTACCTCTAAACCATCTTTGAGCCATAATATTTCTATCAGAATCTAAAGATTCGAAATTCGAGTAATCAGATAATTGCTCTGTGTCTGACTGAAAAGCATAAGCCCCAACTAATGGGTTAAAATATAAACCAGAAATTGGTCTGTTTTTTATGTTTTGGGAAGATGCCATAACACTTGCATTCAATCTCAACTTACCATCAAAAAGCCTAGCAGTTTCTCTTACATTAATCGTATGCTGTTTTAATTTATTTGTTGGCAATACACCACTTGCAAAAGTATTACTATAAGAAAAATAGGTTTGCGCATTTTCTGTTCCACCAGATACAGATAGCGAATTTATATTTGTAACACCGCCATCTAAAAAATCATCTATATTACTTTGTGTCTCACCATTAAAATCCATAGCATATGCAGCACTATCAACAGTTAAGTTAGAAGAAAAATCAACTTTAAACTGTCCTGCACGTCCTTTTTTTGTTGTAATTAAAATTACACCATTTAAACCCGCACTACCATATAAAGCTGATGCAGAAGCCCCCTTTAATACAGTTAATGATTCAATATCATCAGGATTTATTAATGATAAAGCATCACCACCATCTCTATTACCACCATTAATATCACCAAAAGTAGTTCCTGGTTGACTAGACGATGGGTTTGATAAAGGAACACCGTCTACAACATATAAAGGCTGGTTGTTCCCAATAGATGAATTTCCTCTCAAAGTTACTTTTACAGATCCTCCGGCACCAGAAGCGCTACGATTAATAGATAAACCAGCAACCTTTCCTGACAAGCTACTAACTGGGTTAGTCTGCTTTGCCTTATTTAATTCATCTGCATCAATATCTTGTGCAGAATAGGTTAGAGACTTTCGGCTCTTTTTAATCCCAAGAGCAGTTACCACTACCTCGCTTAAAGCTGTGGCATCTTCAGCTAATTGGACATTAATTGTAGTAGAGTCTCCAATAGTAATCTCAACAGTTGTCATTCCTACATAAGAGAATGATAACACATCACCAACTGAAGCAGTTAGTGAATAATTACCATCAAAACCTGTTTGTGTACCATTGGTCGTTCCCTTAACTAATACACTTGCACCAGGAATTGGGGAACCATCAGCTTTTGAAGTTACTGTTCCCTGTATTTCTCTTTCTTGAGCAAAAGTTAATTGCGCTACGAATAGAAATAAAGAAAACAAGAAAAATCTTCGTAAATTTTGTTTCATAATTTGATTGTTTAGTCATTTAATTAGCACAAAGTATTTAAACATATATTCGTTTTAAAAAAAAATATCTAAACGACATGATTTTAACTATAGACAGCAGCGAATTGCACATTAGTGATTTTGACAAATAAACAATTCATGATTTTATTGTTAATTAATTATTATATCACTAAAATTGTTGAGTAATTTTAAGATTTTAGTAATTAAATTGCGGTTACTTTACTTTTAAACAAAAGAAATTGTTATCTCTATATTTATTAAAAACCCATACAACACCATACCTTTAAAATATCATGTTATTTTTTGGGTGAGCTTCTTTGTATTTAATGTTATACGATGGGGAAGTTATTATCATGACTATTGGTATTCTTTTAAATCTAATCTCGTTACTGTTACCATTGGGATGGCCTTGGCTTATGTTAACATCTATTATTTATTTCCTAAATATGTTTTAAGAAAAAAATATGCGAGTTATATTTTCTACTTTATTATTGCGCTCTGCATTTTTTATGTCATAAGAACGGAGCTTATTTATCAATTTATAAATGAAAATGTTTGGCCAGAGTCTGAAACACCTCAAAATGCCTATTCTTTTAATCATATAACAGTCGTTTTCTTAATTGGTATTTACGATGTTGCATTAGTAACTACAATTAAATTAACTGCTGATTGGATTTTTGAGAGAAAAAGAATAGAGGAGCTACAAAAAACTCAATTAAGGACGGAATTAAACCTTTTAAAATCACAAATTCAACCACATTTCTTTTTTAATACATTAAACAATCTATATGCACTAGCAATAAGTAAATCTGATGATGCTCCTAGAGTAATTTTAAAACTCTCAGACATGATGCAATATGTATTATATGAGGTTAATAGTCCTAAAGTAACTTTATTACAAGAAATAAAGCATATTGATAATTATATAGATATTGAAAAAATGCGATTCAGTGATAGAATAGAGTCTGAACTTAACATCACTGGTGAAATTGAAGACGTACAGGTTCCCCCCTTATTATTTCTTTCTTTTGTAGAAAACTGCTTTAAACATGGATTAAAAGAAAACGATAATATTTTTATTAATATGAGCTTTAAAGTGATTGATAAAAAGTATTTAGAATTCATTCTTAAAAATAATTTTAATCCGAATGCAAGTAAGAATAATAAACAAGGAATTGGTTTAAATAATGCTAAAAGAAGATTAAACCTTTTATTTTTAAACAACTACACAATGGAATCAAAAATAGAAGATGACACCTATATTTTATTTTTAAAAATCCCTATTCAATGAAAATTAAATGTGTTATAATAGATGATGAGCGATTAGCAATAGAGGTGATAGAAAATCATTTAAAGAATTTTGATCATGTCGAAGTCGTTGCCTCATTTGATAATCCGCTAAAAGCATATCCTCTTTTAGAGCAAGAAAAAATCGATGTTATTTTTCTTGATATAAATATGCCACAAATGACCGGTTTTTCTTTTATTGAAAATCTTAGTAATAAACCCTTAATAGTTATTACTACTGCCTATAGAGAATATGCTGTAAAGAGTTTTGAATTAAGTGTGCTAGACTACCTTGTAAAGCCCATTCCTTTTAATAGGTTTTTAAAAACAATGAATAAAGTTTACCAGCAGGTATATTTAAATAATGTAGGTGTTGATGTCACTTTACAACAAGAGCCTCATATATTTTTAAAGGTCAATAAAAAACTTGTCAAAGTAAATCTAAATGATATTCTCTTCATTGAAAGCTTAAAGGATTATATAAAGGTAATCACAACAATAGGAGACTATGTCGTCCACAAATCACTTACAGCCATTACGGAGGAGTTACCTCAATCTAGCTTTATACGGGTACATCGTTCTTATACAATTTCTATTAATAAAATTATTGCCTTAGAGGGTAATACTATTGAAATTTCAAATAAGAAAATTCCAATTGGTAGAAATTACCTTAAAAAAACAAAGGAGCGTATTTTTAATAGTGACACTAACAACTAACGTATAAATCTTAGACAAAAAAATGAAAGAATCAATTTCTCAATCTAAAAACAGCACATTCATTCCAATTGCAATTATTGCTGGTTTATTCTTTGTTTTTGGGTTTGTTACATGGATTAATGGGGCTTTAATACCTTTTATGAAAACCATTAATGAATTAACAGATGCGCAATCCTATTTAGTAGCATCTGCATCTTATATTTCATTTGTAGCTATGGCATTACCTGCATCATACATTATAAATAAAATAGGATTTAGAAAAGGCATGTCTTTAGGCTTAATTATAATGGCTTTAGGAGCACTAGTATTTATTCCAGCAGCAAACGCAAGAACCTACTGGGTGTTTTTATTAGGTATTTTTATTCAAGGAGCTGGAATGACATTATTACAAACGGCATCTAACCCTTACATTACCATATTAGGACCAATAGAAAGTGCTGCAAAGCGTATCGCAATTATGGGTATAGCGAATAAAGTAGCTGGAGCACTTGGCTCAGTTATTTTTGGAGCCATTTTATTGTCAGGTATTGATGGTATGAAAGACAAATTAAGTACTGTTGATGTTACCGAAAAAGCAGGTATATTAAATACAATGGCTGATAGCGTGATTACACCTTATATTGTAATGGCTATCGTTTTATTTTTATTAGGTATCTTAATAAGAAAAGCTCCTTTACCACATGTAGAGGCAGCACCAATTGAAGCATCTAAAACTGGTGAGAAATCTAAAACTAGTATTTTCCAATTTCCACATTTGTGGTTAGGTGTTTTAGCCTTATTTGTTTATGTTGGTGTGGAGGTTATAGCTGGAGATACAATAATATCTTATGGAATCGCATTAGATATTCCTGTTGATAGAGCAAAGTTTTTTACGCTGTTCACTTTAATGGCAATGGTTGCAACTTATGCTCTTGGTGTCTTTTTAATTCCGAAATACATTAGTCAGTCCCTAGCTTTAAAAGCCAGTGCTGTTTTAGGAATTATACTTTCGTTTTGCATTATTTTTACAAGTGGTTTTACTTCTGTACTTTTTGTTGCCGCACTGGGTATTGCTAATGCTTTAGTTTGGCCAGCAATTTGGCCCTTGGCTTTAACTGGTTTGGGTAAATTCACAAAAACAGCTTCTGCATTGCTTATTATGGCTATTTCTGGAGGTGCTATACTTCCACCCCTCTATGGGGCTTTAGTTGACAATAAAAAGGAACAACTTCTTGCAAGTGGTATTGAAGAAATACCCGCTATGGCAGAAGCAGCTTCACACGGGTATTGGATTTTATTACCATGTTATATTATAATTCTATACTATGCTTTTTATGGTCATAAAGTTGGGCTTAAAAACAGTTAATCTCGTTTATGCATGAGTGCTAGAATTGAATCTGTAGATATTTTAAGAGGGCTTACCATTTTAGCAATGATATTGGTAAACACACCTGGTACATGGGGTCACGTTTATACCCCTTTACGTCATGCTGAGTGGCATGGATTAACTCCAACCGATTTAATATTTCCTTTCTTTTTATTTATAGTGGGCATTTCAATTTATTTTGCTTACAAGAACAAACCTAATACTAAACTTACTTATAAAAAAATTATAATTAGAAGCCTAAAACTTATTGGCCTGGGATTATTTTTAAATTTGTTTCTACCTCACTTTCCATTCTTTAATGATTTTGAAACGCATAGAATTCCTGGAGTTCTTCAAAGAATAGGACTTGTGTTTTTATTTTCATCCATACTATATCTTAATTGCAGCTGGAAAAGTTTAACTGCAATTGGAATTACAATCATCCTTGGGTATTGGTTATGTCTTGGTTTTATTCCTTTTCAAGACGGAAGCCTACCAACTTTTGACAGAGCACCTAATAATTGGGCGAACTATATAGATCTAAATATTTTAGGGGAGCATATGTGGAAGACTGATTATGACCCTGAAGGCTTGATCAGTACTATTCCTGCTATTGCAACCTGCATCTCAGGAATCTTAATTGGTAAACTTTTAGATGGTCTTACTCATATTAAATATCTATTTATTACAGCTTTAGGATTTCTAATTTCTGGTTACATTTTAAATATTTGGTTTCCAACCAATAAAGCTATTTGGAGCAGTAGTTTTGTCTTAGTTACTAGTGGCTGGGCAACATTAATTTTAGCTGTTATATACTATTTAAAAGACATCAGAAAAATTGAGTTTGGTACTGTTTTTAAATATGTTGGTATGAATGCCATTACCATATATTTCTTGTCTAGTTTTTTTTCTAAATCAATGTACTTAACAAAGATTGGTAAGGACAGTAATATACATTCATATATATACCAAACATTATTTACTCAATCGTTTCTCTCCGAAAAATTCTCTTCGATGTTATATGCTATGGTTGTTGTACTTGTATATTTAGGGTTGGGCTACTTCCTTTATAAAAAGAAAATATTTATAAAAGTTTAAAGAACACAATACTAGCATAAGCTTAAAATCAATGAACTTGTTTGAGCATGTGCTTTTGCTCAACAAAAAAACCTCAACAATCATTACGATTACTGAGGTTTAAAAGTGGTCCCACATGGAATACTCTTAATTATTGTAATAAACCTATAAGTTATTTTAAATCTTTATGATTTTTTTTATAGGTTTATTTTAATACTCAGTACTTACTGATTTTAAAAACGGTTTCATGTTATCTTTGTAATTGTTACCTATAGGTATCTCTATACGTCCTATTTCAATATCATTTTTTGTGTAAGCGGTTATCATATCGCTATTTACTATATATGAGCGGTGAACCCTTATAAATCTATTGTCAAGGCGTTCTACAAAAGCGGAAATACTTTCCTTTATCATCAATGTATCTGTTTGTAAATGGATTTTAATATAATCTCTAAAACTTTCTACATAAAGAATCTCATTGTAAATAACCTTAATTTGCTTTTTAGCTTTATTTACAAAAATGTATTCATTTTTATTTGATACAGATGTTGTATTGAAATGTTTTTTGCTCTCGTTAGTTTTTATATTCAAAAACTTTTGTGTAGCAGAAAAAAAGCGTTCAAAAAATATAGGCTTTAATAAGTAGTCTAATGCATTGAGTTCAAAACCATCCAAAGCATAATCGCGATGTGCCGTTGTAAAGATAACTTCTGGTTTTTGTGTTAAGTTTTTAAAAAAATCAGTACCTTTTAGTACAGGCATTTCAATGTCTAAGAATATGAGGTCTATCTGTTTAGTGCTTAGCTTTGTACTAGCTTCAATTGCACTACTATAAGATGCAATAAGTTCAAATTCAGGAAGTTTTGCTATATAAGTTTCAATAAGTTCTCTTGCTAAAGGTTCATCATCAATAATTAAACAGTTGTAGCTCATATCATATTCAATTTTAAACTAGCAGAAAATGATTGCAATTTATTTTCAATATTTAAATCGTATGCTTTGGGATACAATAGCTCTAATTGTTTTTTAATGTTAATAAGCCCAATAGATTCTTTTTTTGAAACAGGATTTATTTGCTGCGGTTTAGAGTTTTCAACTTTAAATACTAATTGGTTATTGTTTTTAGAAATATTTATGTTTACTGTAGCAAGATTAATTTCATTGGATACACCATGCTTAAAAGCATTTTCAACAAATGTTAATAGAAGTAAGGGTGCTACTTTTTCATGACCTGTTATGTTTTTACTAAATGTAATTTTAACGCGGTCGCCATACCTTATTTTTTCTAGCGATAAATAATTATCTATAAGCTCTATTTCTTTGTTTAAAGAAACATAGGGTTGATTACAGCGATAAAGGATATAATCTAAAATTTCAGATAATTTTTGAATAACCTTTGGTGCATCGTCTGATTTTTTTAGCGTTAAAGCATATAAATTATTAAGAGTATTAAATAAAAAATGAGGGTTGAGTTGATTTTTTAATGCTTTAAGTTCAGTACTCTTCTTTTGTTCGGTTAACTTAAGTAAACGTTGTTTTTCAACGTATAATTTAAATACTAATAATAACAAAGTTGGATAGAGTAAGTAAAGCGTTTTAAAAACAAACTCACCGATATTGGTTAATCTACCTACAAGGCTAGTGTCATTAAAACGCTTTAAATAATTTATATACGTTTTAGGAAATTCAATTTCAAAATAGTTTATATAAATCAATGTGCAAATGGTATAAAAAGCCAAAAGCGTAGCTATAAGTGCAATAACAAATGCTAATTGTTTTTGTTTGTTTAGCAAGTGTTTTAATAGTACCTCTATTATGATAAAAGCCATCAAAATTTGCAAAGTCACTCTTATACTAAATGTTATAAATAACTCCCATTTAGTTTCGTAATACCAACTAGATGTTGAGGCTGAAAACGCAAATATTAATACCCCAAATACAACATATTTGAATTTTGAAACCTCTAAAAAACTCTGAATTTCTTGTAGCATGATTATTTTCTAATTGAACAAATGTAGCAAGCTCTCTTTTTAGATTTCAAAAAATTCTGTTAACAACGCTCTAGCGATGACAAAAACTACTTTTCCATCGACTAATATATTTATCTATGGTTTTTAGCTCTATGACATAGCTTATCGCTTGACGGTCTATTTTAAAAATTTGACACATTTTCTTGTTTTAGGTTTGCACAAAATCTAAATAGTAATAACAAGATGACCAATTTTAAAAAGAATAGATTATTAAAAATTAAGACCAAAAATATTAGCATTACGGTAATGTCGCTTTTAATGTCTTTAATGAGTTTTACTCAAAATGGAACACTATCAGGAAAGGTTTTTGACAAAACAACTAATAAGGCTTTACCGTATGCAAATATTATTTTAAATATCAATAATCAAATTGTTACGGGTACAATAACTGATGAGGACGGGGTATTTGTGATAAAGAAAGTTAAAAGGGGTGATTACAATTTAGAAATCCAATTTATGGGCTATACAACAAAAGTTATTCCTGTATCCTTAACCAGAAATAACACAAAAATAAATTTAGGTAATCTATACATTACTGAGGATTTTGTTGCTTTAGAGTCAGTAATTGTACTAGCAGAACGATCAACAATTGAACAAAAAATTGATAGAAAAGTCATCAATGTAGGTAAGGATTTAACGACTGTTGGTGCTACAGCAAGTGATATTATGCGAAATATACCTTCGGTTAGCATAAATCAAGACGGTAATATTTCACTTAGAGGAAATGAAAACGTTCGTATTCTTGTTGATGGAAAACCAACTAATATATCTGCTCGTGACCTTTTACAGCAAATCCCTTCAACTTCAATAAAAACAATAGAATTAATTACAAACCCATCAGCTAAGTATAACCCAGAAGGGATGAGCGGTATCATAAACATAACTTTAAAAAAGGATGCCAATTTGGGCTTTAACGGTTCTGTGAATTTGGGTTTTACGTATGGAGAAAGGGCAAGATATAATAATGCTTTGAGCCTAAATTACAGAGCAGGAAAGTTGAATTTTTATGGTAGTTACGGAAACAGGTTAGGTAAGGGTATTACAAACGGAACAGTAACAAGAACTATAGAAAACACTAACCAACTCACAAGAAATATAAATGATAATACATCTCATTTGTTGAAATTTGGTGTTGATTATTTTATAAATGATAATAATACTTTATCAATTTATACCAATCAAAATTTATTTGAAACTATTGTAGACGGAAACAGAGTTATTACTTTTTTTGAGAATCCTTCATTAAATTTTACGCAAAGAGATATTGCTGATAGTGATAATATCAACTCGACTTATAATTTAGATTTTAAACATGATTTTGAAAAAGAAGATCACAGTATTGAATTTGAAGTAGACTATAATGTGTTAGATAGCGATAAGGCTTTTGAGTTCATTTTTTCTGGAAATAGTCCAACAAGTGATTATATGGAATTAATAGATGATGATAGAAGTAACACCACTATCAATTTAGATTATACAAATCCACTCTCACAAAACTCTACGCTTGAGTTAGGTTTTGAAACACGTTTACGCCGTACAGATAATGTTTATGATACCGGAAACCCTAATTTTAATAATTCAACATTCTTCTACAATAGAGATATTTATTCTTTTTATACCACTTTTAGTCAAAAGATTAATAAATGGCAGTATAATTTAGGAATTCGCTTTGAGGATTATAGTGTAGACTCTCAGTTTAATGAAGAAGGAGAAGACTTATTTACGTTTAAAGATAAATTGTTCAATATTTATCCATCTGTATTTTTAAAATATAGCCCCAATGAAGATGAAAAAAACACCTATCAACTGAGCTTTAGTAGACGAATAGATCGGCCATCTTTAAACCAGATAAATCCAATACGGCAAATTAATACACCACAAATACTGTTAACTGGTAATCCAGCCTTAGTACCTCAATTTACAAATTCGGTAGAGTTAAATTATAGCCGAAAATTAGACAAAGGTAATTTTACAGTTGGTGGTTTTTACAGAAGAATAAATGATGAAATTAATAGAAGAGGGTTTTTTGATGACGATAACCCTAACCTTTTGATTATTGATTATGACAATTTTGATAGTAATAACGCCTATGGCTTTGAGTTTTCTTCCTCTTATAAATTAACAGATTGGTGGCGTCTTAACGGCAGTTTTGACGTGTATTCTCGTACACAGAAAGGTTTTATAGAAGGTGAAAGCGTAGAGGTGAATAACACGTTATTAAATGCTAAATTAAATCAAAGTTTTAAGGCTACAAAAGACCTTACGTTTCAGTTATTTACGTTTTATAGTGGCAGACAAAGTATTTTACAATACGATTTAAAAGAGAACTTTTTTATTAATGCTGGGGCACGTTATAATTTTGCCGAGGGCAAAGGTACAATAAGCGTAAACTTTAATGATATTTTTAAAACACAGCGTTTTGCTTTTGAAACCTTTAGAACCATCATACAAGAAGGTGAATTTAGAACAGACTCGCGCACTGTGTATTTAGGTTTAGCATACCGTTTTGGTAGTGGAAAAAACAAAAATGTAAATCGTAAAAAGAGAGATAAAAACGAAAAGGCTGATAAGGTATTATAGCGTTCAATTTGTTATAGAGTTAGTTCGATGGATGAATTGATGGTGAGCCTGCCTACTTGTAAATAATATGAAGTGAGTTCTTATTTATAAGTTAGGTAGGCTTTTTTATAAATGAACCTAGCTATGATGGATGCTAATTACATAATTGTAATCACTTTAGAATATATGATTTAAGAATAAAAACTCAAACAAAGGAATGCAACATTACCAATCTAGTGTGTAAATTAGAAATGTTGGAGATATCAACCTTCATATCCCTTTTAGTATAATTCTCATCACCAAATTCTAGAAAATCGACTGTAATTTTCTTTAATCGATGTTTTATAAATCCATCACCTTGAGCAGTATTCAAATAAGTTTGTGTCGTTAATGTCTTTTTTGAATACTTATAAACAAGCTAAAAAAGCTTTTTTAGGGTTTAAAGAATTTACATTAGTATCAATAATCTTATAGACTTCATTATTAGTATTTCGTTTCATTATAAACTTGCAGCGGTTAAATCTCTTGCGACCATAATCATTTTGGTAAGTGACACAACTTACAGTTATGAGAGTAAGTGCTATTGTTCTTTTTAATTTAAAATTCATGTGTTTTTATATAAAAAAATAAAGCTCATCTAAATTAGATGAGCTTTATTTAATCCTAAAACAACTTTCAATATTACAAAGCCTGGATAGAATCTAATTTTGTTGTAACAACTTCAGAAATCTTATTTAGTATTTAACTTTGCAAGTATACACTAAACAGAAAATCTGCGAGAGTTTTCAGAAGTAAACGATAAAAAACAATTACTTATAGTCTTTATTGTAAAACGTTACTTTAAGACTTCATCAAGTAGCTGGCTTATTTCTTCTTTTGAACTTTGTTGTAAATCGTTTTCAACTATCGTTCCGTTTGGATCAATCAGTACATAAACAGGAATACCACTTAAAATAGCATTAATTTCTCCACTATCATCATAAATGATTCTATTCAAAAAATAGGAAATCGGTTCGTTTTTCATACCATCACCAAAGAGTTAATTCCGTTTAGTTGCTTTTTCTGAACAAATTTTTTCCAATTTTCTTTTGATTTATCTACAGATAGATAGACAAATTCAATATTATCAGTCTTATGTTTTTTAATTAGCTTTTCAAAGTTCGGCATATCCTCAATGCAGGGTTTGCACCAAGTAGCCCAAAAATTGATAAAAATGTATTTCCCTTTAAACTTTTCTAGGTTAATTAATTCATTATCTAATGATGGAAGATTTATTTCAGGTAATTGTTTTCCTTCCGCTATTAATTCAGACTTTTTAAATTTTTCTAAAGCATCCTCTTGTGAGAAACTCAAATTTGCATGAAAAATTAAAATCAAGGTTATTAATGTTTTTTTCATAATTCAGCTTTAATGTTATACAACCGTCAGAGTATATACATTTATTTTATAATAAATTCATTTACATTTATAATACCTTTTTCTCCTATATCTAAATTCTCTTTATGGAAGGCTTCAAAAGATGATTTATCTTGCCATTCGGTTAAAATAACATCATCTGGTTTGTACATATAGCCAACGGATGATCTTGGATTTGTTAATTCTAATAAGATTTTACCACCGTGCTTTTTCATTAATTTTTGCCAGTTGGATGTGTAACTTTCATAATCAGAATTGTCATCTTTCCACAATGCTGTAGCAACAAAAATCTTATCTTCAGTTACCTCGAACGTAACATCTTTATCTAGTTCATAGTAAGAAAGGTAAAAGTTAGACCAAATAGCTCTTCGTTGGTCATGAAAATCTGGAACTTCATTTGTTATTTCTTTAAGAAAAGTTTCTCTACTATTTAAGTCTTTCCATTTTCCAAAAACAAAACTCTGAGGTTGCAAACCACCTTGGGTTGTCTCACTTACGGCCAATAACGGTTGCGGTTGGTATCCGTTTTTTAGTGCAAACGCAAATGCTGTTTCTCTGTATTTTGGAAAAAATTTAGCAAAATCCTCTGTCCCTGTGAAGAGAAGAATATCTAAAACCTCACCTTTTTTATAATTAAAGGTCTTCGTTTTTGATTGTGCGGCTAAGGTACTCGCGCTAATTATTAATACTAGGCATGCTGTAATTACTTTAATTGTTTTCATAATTGTTTTTGAAATTTATAAGTGATTGTTTTTTGAAAATGATATAATTTAAATGCTATTTTGAGATATTTTGTATTGATGATTTAGTAAAACCATTATTAAATTTCACATTACTCATTTTTTGAATAATACTAGGTGCTTTAGGATAACTACCATCTGCATTGGGCAAATAATAACTTCTGTTCGTGGCAAGGTTTTGCCCTTTAATATTTTTGTACTTGTATTCTGCTAAAATTAAAGGTGCATTAACTCCAAAAAATGGAAGAGAAAAATAAAAACGGTCTATTTGTTTTGTTATTGGATTGATATATAAAATGTAAATATCATTTTCTGGTTTCTTTGTGATTTTTGAATCGTAAGTAATTTCTATTTTGTCATAATCAATACCATTGTATTTCTCTTTTCCTAAAAATTTAGATATTACTCCTGGGTCATTTAGTTTATAGGGCATTACAACCCAAAAGTAAAGCGCTCGTCTAACAAACTCAGCCGTTTTAATAGCTACAGAATCTTTTACAGGTTTTTTATTTAATAGCGTTTTTGTGCTACTGCCATTAAATAACTGAATTACATCCCCAACTTCATTTGGTAATACATTTACTTCATGTTTTTTGTAATATCCAAAGGATGTTTCGTCAGAAAAAACATAGCGTTCTATGGATACATCTGCTTTTCCGTTAGATGTTTCGTATTCAAAGTGATATTCAATATCTTTTTTACTTAAAAGGTCGTTCCATCCTCCACTCTCAAAAGCTACAGCCTTCAATATTGCATCTGAATTCCCAGAGATATATTTTGGTATAGGTTCAGTTTTATCGGTTTCTATAGGTGCTTTATTCTTTTCAACTTTACTACAGGATGAGAATAAAACAACACATAATAATATGCTGATTGTATTTACAGAATTCATTTGTTTTAATCTTTTAGTCAAAGATAAACTGAAGGTGAACTTATAATTGTAGGAGATGCTAATAGGGCATTAAACATAGATAAAAGAGGTGTAACGGTCGATTAAAAAAGGAGGACTAAAACAGCTTATAATATTAAATACTAGATTTTTTGATTACAGGGCATTATAAGTAATGAAAAACAACATAAACTATTCTTTTTAATATTGATATCATTCGGTTTTAATTTTAATTTGGTGTTTTTTATAAATTTCCATAACTTGAACTGGTAATTCCTCTTCAGACTTTTCATATTTCAAACCATATTTAGATAATTCTTCATTTAGAGTTGCTATATCTTCAAACTGCCAATCCAATTTAATATCATAATAACCGTTTAAATTAGTTTTATCTAAAACAGGCAGATTCGTAAAATTTTCAATGTATTTAGCCAGCGTTTCCATTGTAATTTTTTTACCTGAATAACTTGTTCCTCTAAAAATAACTTCTTGCTTATTTTCTATAGATTCTTTAATGGTATTCTTAATGTTTTTCAACACATAAGAGTCCATTTTTTTTGTAATTAAGTGCGCATTAAAATTAAAATGACTGCTTAAAAAATCAACACCTATCTTTTTCCAATCGCCTTTATAATTTTCTGAAGTTTCTATGGTTAAATTGTATAAACTTTTTGGCTTAAAAGGAAAATCTGCAAAACTTAAACTATCTGAAAAAACAATTCTTTTGGGTGATGCTATGTCAAAAAGATATTGATATAATTTTGGTAATGGGCTATTTCTAATTTGAATACCTTTTGTAATACCTTCTTGATTTTTAATCAATTTAGAACTTCCTCTTTTGTTAGCATCATAACTTTTAAGCTCAATCCTATATTCTAAATTAGAAATTGATTTTAATACTTTAGAAGAATCTTTTTCTTGATTTTTAGAAATTGATTTATCCTCTAAATTTATGATACCATTTGAAATTAAATCTTGTATTACTTTTGGAGTAATCTGTGTTGGGTCTGTGATAGCTCTTACAATCCCTTTTTTATCAATTATAATAGTATGAGGAATTTCATCATACTTAAAAATATTAGTGTGTAAAGTATCAGAAACAATTCTTAAGGGACTTTTTGTGTTTTCTATAAATTTTAAAAGGCGCTCTTTTTTTTCTGAAGAAATTGCAATTACAACTAAATCATCTTTAAATTGATTTTGTAGTGCAGCTAATTTTTTCATTGCAGGTATACATGGACTACACCAAGTTGCCCAAAACTCTAAAATAACAACTTTACCTTTTAAATCTTGTAAAGGAATATTTTCTAGACCTTTATTTAAAACATTTCTAAAAGTATAATCTGGTATTTTATTATTTACTACAGCAAGTTTTGTCTCTTTTGTACATGATAAAATCAATAAAAAAGATATAACTATAAAATAATTGGTTATTTTGAAATTCATTTTTCAGGTATTAAAAGGCTAAAATATTTTTTTAGGAAAAAAATAATTCCCGTGTAGACAAAAGCAAAATATTAGATGTTAAAAAGCTTATAAATGTCTATTAATTTTTTTCAGTTTAATCAAAATCTTTAATAACTCCTTCTAATTTTTTGATATGAACACCATATAATTTATTTGCCCAAAGTACTGTGCCAAAATAAATAATGACTGCTGTACATAAATAAACAAGAATATATGTTGCTAATTTTGTAATTGAAGTCTCTAAAGATATTATTTTTAAAAATTGCGCTTGGTCTTTAACTACTAAACCCTGATATAGAGCAAAAATGGCTAATGGTAACAATAAACTTCCCGCTATTATGGCTGTTTTATAAACTTCTAAAGTGAGTTTTAAATCGTGCACAAAAGATAAAACAGCAAATTTAGATTGCAAGGTAATATTTGAAGTTTTGTTTAGAAACCAACCCATTTTTAATAGGTAACCTAAAGTGATTAAGTTTGTTACAAATATTAAGATATAATAAAAGCCTTTTGGTATTGCATCTATTTCTACAATATATGGAAATGCGAAGAAAACAACAATTATAAATAATTGTGTTATAATTTCATACTTCATACTTTTTCTAACTTTATGAATGGGCATTAATGTTTGCTTAGCATCTTTAATAGTGGTTTCAATTTCATCGCTATTATTATGAGTAGCATCCATTTGTTTTTTTATATCATCAAAATTCATATCCCTGATTTTTTATAATTTCTTGTAATTTAATTTTTGTTCTGTTGGTTTTTACGCGAACATTTGCCTCCGAAATGCCTAAATTCTCTGAAATTTCTTTTCCTGACAAACCTTCAATGTATAGCAAAATCAATGCTTTTTCTACTTTATTTAATTGCTTTGTTGCTTTATAAAAATGAGTGAGTTGATTTTCTTTTTCTAAAGCATCACTAACAACATCTTCTTTGTCTACTAAAAAGCCTCTTACGGCATCTGGTTTTCGCTTCTCTTTTTTAAAGAAAACTAAAGCTGTATTTAAAGCAACACGATACATCCAAGTAGAAAAAGCACTATCTCCTTTATAGGATTTTAAAGATTTCCAAAGTTGTAAAACAATCTCCTGAAAAAGATCTTCTCTATCTTCATAAGTGTCAAAATACATTCTAGAAACCTTATAAATAATCCCTTTATGCGTGTTAATTTTATGTAGAAATTCCTTTTTAGTCACGAATACTATTGATAAACGGCTGTAACAGTAAAACCTTTTTGTTTCAATAAATTGATAACTCCATTTTCGCCTGATAAATGAGCTGTGCCAAAAGCAAAAAGGTTGCTGTTTTCTTGCATCATTTTTGGTATTTTATCTACCCAATTTTTGTTACGAGCATTTACCATATACTTTTCTGTATTTTCATTGGTATATTCTTTTTTCATGATTAATGCTTTGGTAGCAATAATATCTTCTTGATTATAAGCTTGTATTGCTTTATTGAAATCTGTTTTGTAAGCATCAAAAATTAGCATTTGTTCGTAAATAAAGTCTGGTGTTAGTGCTTTACTTACAACATCCATTTGCTCTTGCACTTTTTCTAAAGCTTTAATTGGCGTATTATTTTTTTGAGCGAACTTTTGTAGTTCCATTTCCATATACTTTAAGTTGGAACATGGCAACATTTTAGCAAACATTAAAGAATAAGCCACAGAAAGTCCATAATCATCAAATTGTTCTACAGAAACACCTAGTGTTTTTTTAAATAATGGGTCTATTTTTTGTATTTGTTCTTTAGATAATTCTTCAGATATTTTTTTTGATTTTGCCATAGATTCTTGCATTACTTTTAGCTCTTCTGGGTCAGACATATTTATTTCTAAAACAAGCGCGTCAGTAGTATTTAAAATGGTTTTTACTTTATCTTTTATAATAAAATCATCTTCGCACATTATGTGTAATGTGCCCAAAAGATAAGAAGGTTTCTCTATGTCTTTGTGTTCAACTTTCCATAAAATTGAATTTGCTAATTTTTTTTCTTGAGCTTGAGAATTATTCGTTTGTAGAACAAAAGCTATAATTACTAAAATTGATTTTAAATGTTTCATCTTTATATTTTTTCAGTTATAATCAGTAAGTAATCATTGTTACTATTTGTTACAGAAAAAAAGCAAGTTTTCAATGAAACTCATTTAATAGCTTAAAGATCAAGGATTTATTTTGTTTAATAAATTATCTTTAAAGGTTCTTCCGATAGGAATAGTATGCTCTTTGATAAAAATTTGATTGCCTTGAATTTTATCAATTAACATAAAATTCACCGCATAAGAACGATGCACTCTAATAATGTTTACATCACTTATTTTCTCGATTAAATTATGCAAACTATCTGTAACCAATATTTTCTTTTGAGTGCTAAAGACATTTACATAGTCTACTTCTGCTTTAAGAAAAAGAATGTCATCAATATTGGTTTTGTAAAGTGTTTTATTGGCATATAAGAAAATCTGATTTTGTGTGCTTTTTTCACTTATCGAATCTCTAATTCTACTTGTAGCTTTATAAAAACGTTCATAAGAAAAAGGTTTTAGTAGATAATCTGTTACAGCTTCTTCAAAGGCATTGAGCGCATAGTTTGGAAAAGCTGAAGTAACAACTACTATCGGTGGATTAACAATTGTTTTTAAAAACGAAAGCCCATCCAATTCCGGAAGTTGAATATCTAAAAATAAAATGTCAGACTTTTGTAATAGCGCTATAGGTATATCTAACCCACTTTCAAAACTTCCTATACATTCTAAAAAAGGTGTTTTTTCAATATAACTTTTTAGCAGTTCTATTGCTGATAATTCATCTTCTAAAATCAGACATTTAATCATAATGAGATGTTTAAAGTTACCATAAATAGACTATTCTTTTCAATGATACTAAGGCTGTGCCCTTTTGGATATAAAATATTTAAACGCGCTTTGGTGCTTGAAATTCCGATACCACTTTCTTTCCAATTTGTATCTATGTTTTCTGATGCTTTAAGAGCATAGGGATTTTCGCAATAAAAATAGAGTTCGTTATTTTTTAAGCGAATGGTAATATTTATTGTATAATTTTCACCTTTTAGTATGCTCGTATATTTAAAAGCATTTTCTACAAAACTAATTAAAAGTAGTGGCGAAATCTGTTGGGAATTAGTATCTATATTTTCTTCAAAATTCACAAAAACCTTTTTAGTTAATCTTTCCTTTTGCAGTGCGATGTAAGACTTTAAATGCTCAATATCCTTATAAATTGGAACAAATTGATGTTGACCTTCGTGAAATAGATACCTAAAATTATCTGATAATTTTAGTATTAAGTCTGCTGTTTTTTCGTCTTTTTTTATGGCATTAGCATAAATCATATTTAGTGTATTGAATAAAAAATGAGGGTTAATGTTAGCCTTTAATGCATTTATTTCTGAAATCCTTTTTTCTTTTTCGAGCTGATTTATTTTCAGTTCTGAGTAATATTCTTTCTTTAATGCGTAAATAACATAAAACACAATGCCGAAAGCAGTATAAGTTAATGCACTTGATGTGAAGTGTGTCCAATACTCATCATGTCCTGGATGAAAAAGATTGTCTGTATAATAATACGTCAATATATTTATAGAGAAAATACCAAAAACTAAGGGTAAATACTTTAGTTTATTCTTTAAAGGAAAAAACCAAAAGTATAATAGGTATGAGATTGTAATTTTGAAGAAAAGTGAATTTAACTCGTGGCCAAAGGACATTGCGTAACCGTTTTCCTTTCCCATATATTTTATATAAGGGTAAAACAACACCATACACCATAAAAAAATATGGATATAAGGCTCAAGATGTATGAGTTTTTGTTTTTTCACAAGTTGTTTAGTAAGATATCACAATATCTTTAATTGCGGCTTTAGCAAATATAATTTTATCTCCAGTAGTGCCACTTATTCTAAATAGTAATCGCCCACCTTCTAGAGGCGTGGCATCTTCAACATCAAAATGTATTTTATCATTGAGTTTAAACCAAACCCGATTATCTTTTTTACCAACTTCAACATCATACCATTGGCCAACTTCAAAAATATTCTCATCTAAACGCTCATGAAAATCTCTAGAGTTTACGGGCATATTCTTAAAGAAAAAAGGGGTTATGCCATGAGAACGATTATTATAAGTGAGGTTATAATGTTTCATTGTTGTACGCCAATCCCAAACTTCTCTTGGTGTGGCGTCTTTATCAGGTAAATGAAAGGTTTTATTATCACCGTCTTGCAATACTGAAAATAAATTAATCAGTACTGTTGATTCAGAAAGTGCTTTTACTTTATAGTTTAAGATAAAATCTTTAGGGTATAATTTGGGGCTTATTAAAAAATAACCGTCGGAACCTTCAGTTTCTTCAATAATAAGTTCATCTCCGTTGACTGTAGCTTTACCTTTATCGAAAGTTTGCCAATTAGCTAATTCTTGAGGTGTTATTTTTTCTTGAACCATATTATTATTTTCACAGCCAAAAAATGAGACACCTATAATTAAGATTAGTTTTAATACTATTTGTTTTCTCATAATATATTGATTTAATCGGTAGTACCACCGTAATTATAATTCCTGTTCTTTCTATTTCTTGTTTTTTGTTTATTCTGAAATAATTTATAACTCACGCTAAATAGGTATCCAAAGGTTTGTGATTGAAAGCGCCATACTTCGTTTTGAATAACATTTTGAGTAACTGCTGTTCTGTACATTAAATTATTATCCAACAGATCTACAATACGTAAATTCAGACTTAATTTGTTTTCTAAAAGCTTTAAACGGACTGCTATATCAAAACGGTCTCTTGGCGCAATAAAATCGAACGCATTTTGAGTTTTAAAATTATGTCTGTAGCTAATATCTGCACTTAAAGCACTGTTGATTTTAAATGTATTTTTAAAGATTAGATTAGAAGAATATAACTCATCCCATGTCAAAGGCACATCTTGATTTATGCTCGTGTGGTAGTAGTTTGCAGAGAGTTGACTATTCCAGAAATTGGTTAATTTATAGCTTGTACTGGCTTCTATTCCATAAGAATGTTTTTTACCAATGTTATCAAAGGTATTTAGTAACACACCATCCAAGTCAATAGTTTGCAGGCGCTCTATGACATCTGTTCTGTATCTGTAGAATAATGCGAATGATGCTATTAGTTTATTGCCGTTGTACTGATAATTGGTTTCAAAATTATTACTGAATTCTGGTTTTAGGCTTGGGTTTGCAATCCACTCAAAGTATTGATTTCTGGATTGAAATGGGTTAATATTTCTAAAGTTAGGTCTCGATACACGTCGACTAAATCCTAAGTTGAATGTATTAGAATCGTTAATAGCATAAGATGCATGTATTGATGGAAAGAGGTTTGAGAACTTTAAATCTGTAGTTTCATTATTTGAAATATTAATAGAATTAGATGTTAAGATTTCATATCTTAATCCTAATTGCCAATTTAATCTCCCTACTTTTATATTCGTTAAACCGTATATGCCAAGTAGTGATTCTTCGTAATTAAATACATCCAAAGTTTCAGGCTCATTAGCAACTTTAGTTAAATTTGAGCTTTCTAGTATTCTACCGTTCCAAGATGCTCCTGCTTCTAAAAAAATATTTTCTGTAATTGGAAGAGAATAGTCTAATGCTAGGGCATTAAGTTTATTATTATTTATCCGCTTTTCTTCAAATAAAAAATTTTCACCGTCAAAATCTTTAGCTGGCAATATGTTGTTGTTTTTAGAAAACTGATAGTCTGCTTCTAAAAAGTGATTTTCTTTTTCAAATTGTGCTCTATAGTTGGCATTTATATTTGTGGTTTTATGATGGTGAGACGAATTGCGAGTGTAGATAAAATCATCTCTTCCTGTTACGTTAGTATAAAAAGTGTCATTATAAAAACTGTGAGCGTCATCAGTGTAGTCAAAACTAATTGAAAGTTCATTTTGCTCATTTATAAAAAAATCTAAACCTGTATCGATTGTTCTTACAAGCCCGCTAAAGTCGTGTGGTGTAAATAAGTCTCTTGTATCACCATTTTGATAGTGTTGCAAAATTCTTTGCTTACTATCCATTTCTCTTCCAAATTGCGATAGGTTCCATCTAAAATTTAAGAATGAAAAATTGTAATTACCGTCTAAACCATAGTTATAACGTTTTGTGCCCACTCCGGCGTTTAAGTTTGTGTTTAACCCTTTTAAAGTGTTCTTTTTAAGAATTACGTTAATAATACCTGAAAGACCATCAGCCTGATTTTTAGCTGAAGGTGATGTAATTAGTTCTACCCTATGTATTGATGCCGCAGGTATCTGTCCTAATAACTCCGTGGCATTTAAGCTAGAGGGTTTGCCATTGATTAGTAAACGTACATTCCCACTACCTCGAAGCGATAAACTACCAGTGCCCAAATCTGTTTGTATTTCGGTAATTTGGTCAAAAGCTTCAAGTGCAGTTGCTCCTGCTTGTTGTAAATCTGCGCCTAGATTGATTATTTTTCGGTCAATTTTTAAATTCGTAGTTGTTTGTTCTGCATTTATAACAACAGCATCTAGCTCCTCTACTGAGGATTCTAACATAATTAAGATTGTATTGTTATCTGCAATGTCTTCAAATTTTAAAATTTTGTTTTTATAACCAATGAAAGTAATCTCTATATGTGATATTTTTTCCTTTAAACTCAGTTTAAATTTCCCAAAACTATCCGTTGAAGTCCCATTGATTAGATCAGAATCATTATAGGCGGTAATTGTAGCATACGGAATTGCTTCTTTAGTGTTTTGATCAAAAACTATGCCTTGGAAATTATTACGCTGTTGTGCATAAAGAGAAATTGTAAATACAATAAAAAGCGTAGTTTTTATAATTTTGTTCATCTGATAACGATTATATCATCAAATATGATACATCATTATGTATTATGAAATTTTACTCTGTTAACACGTATTTTCGATCTGTGAATGTCGTCTATTTTATTGAAAATTAAATTAAGTACAAGTCATAATGCTTGCTAAGATGTTCGTGAATGGTTAGTTGCGTTGACTAGAACTAATTTATTGAAATTGAATCAACTACTAGGGAAACCCTCAAGGTTTTCCTAGTGGCTTTAACCAAACAATTAGTAATACAGTTTTTACCCGCTAGTTCTTTTGTTTACTATTCTTTCAATTTCTTTAATCGATAAATTAACTCCTAAAACTATACCATTCTCGTCTATCAAATAATTGAATGGGATTGCTTGAATTCCAAGTTCATTATTTACTCGTTTGTCTATATCAATTAAATTAGTCCAATTCAAATTGTCTTTTTCCAAAGCTTGAAGCCAGCTTTTTTTATTATCGTCAATAGACACACTTACAATATCAAAATTTTCTTTCTCAAACTTATTCTTAAGTTTTATCAAATCAGGATGTTTTATTCTGCAAGGCGCACACCAGGAAGCCCAAAAGTCAACTAACGTTATTTTACCTAAAAATGCTTTTATGTTAATATTTTTGCCTTTAGTATTTGGTAAAGTAAAGTTCAAGAAGGATTTATTTATTCCATATTCATTAAGGTTTGCAATTCCCATTTTAAACATTTCCAAATCATCTTTATTTTGTTGAGTTGTGTCAATTTTAAAATAAAGTTCAACAAGTTCGCTTTTTGATAGAATGGGATTTATCAAAGCAATTTCTCCTAATATAGTTCCGCTAAACGGATGGTTTTTATTTTTCTCTATAAATGTGTTTAGTTTATTATAAAGTAAACTTTTGAAATTCTCTTTATTCTTATTGGATTGATAAAAGGTTTTGTATTCATTTTGGATTTGAGAAGAATACGAACCTTTGACATCTGTGATTTTCAAAATGTTTATTGGCTTTTCATTCTTAATTCCTTTTTCGTAATCTGTTTGAATTGAAATATCGCTATTCTCAATATATAACCAAGCAATATTTGCATCTGGTTTTAAATTCAACGATCCTTGAATTGGTCTTTCAACTATTCCTTTAAACTGAAAACTGTTGTTTATGATTTTTACGCTGTCTTTTATAATACCATAATTCAAATATATATAGTCTGAATATTCGCCATTTATAATTCCTGAAATACTAAATGATTGTTTTTCTATTTCCTCGTCTTTCTGATTTTCTTTGCAACTAGCAAAAATTAAAAAAATTAAAATCAATAAAATATTTTTCATAGGCTGTTTTTTTAGCTTGTAGGTAGTTTTCGTATATAGTTAATTGCGTGGGCTGGTACTAAGTTAATAAGAGAAAACGAACCAGAGGAAAATTCGTAAGATTTCCAAGTAAACACAGAATTAATAATTGACTATGCACGATGTTTCATTAGTTTTTTTTTGATATTCAATATGTAATTCGTTAATAGACTCCTGCAATAATTTTTTATACTTTTTAATATCCTTAATGCGAATTTTATTCCATTTTAAAAAAAAGATTGCTTTTACCATTATTGTTGTTTGACATATCTACAGTATAAATTATCTCCTCATTAATTACAGAATTTTCTACAGATTGCCATACTTTAGCCCTATTAAGTTCGGGATAATTTTTAGAGATTATTTCACTTGAAAATAAAATTTCGATCACTTCTTGATTTACCATATCTGAACCAGATTCTAATCCTGAATCACTAGTACATGAGACTAATAATGTGAAAATTGCAAAAAATAATAAATACTTTTTCATATAAAATTGATTTTTAAAAGTTCTAAAAATTTCCTTTGTGATTTTTTATTTATAGACAATAAGATATTAACTGTATATAGACATGTGTTATTCGTAGATAAAATAGATTTTATTGAATGCTTAGAATAGAAAAGCTTAATCGTCTTCCTAAGCTATTAAAAGAGAGATTAACACAGGCAAGGAGAAATTTCTTTTTATATAGCAATATCCATCTATTCGTTAAGGGAAAAGATCTAAGAAATTAATACCATCCGCTATATTTGTATGTGAAAGGAGTCAAAATTTAGGTATTAAAAAAACCTCAACAATCATTACGATTACTGAGGTTAAAAAGTGGTCCCACATGGACTCGAACCATGGACCACCTGATTATGAGTCAGGTGCTCTAACCAACTGAGCTATAGGACCTATTGACTAGTGTCAATCCACCTTACTTCTAAAGCGAGTGCAATATTACTATATATTTTAAAACTCTACAAGAAAATTAATCCTCTATTTCTTGGCATAACTCAACCAAAACACCATTTGTAGATTTTGGATGCAAAAAAGCGATTAACTTATTATCCGCTCCTTTCTTTGGAACTTTATGAATCATCTGAAAACCTTCTTTAGTTAGTCTTTTAATTTCCTTTTCAATATTATCAACAGCAAAAGCAATATGATGAATACCTTCCCCCTTTTTTTCAATAAACTTAGCTATTGGGCTATCTTTATTAGTGGCTTGAAGCAATTCTATTTTATTAGGCCCACACTTAAAAAAAGAGGTTTTTACTCCTTCACTTTCGACATCTTCAACCTTATAGTGTGCTTTTCCAAACAACGATTTAAAAAGATCATTAGAACTCTCTATATCTTTTACAGCAATGCCTATATGTTCAATTTTTCTCATTATGGCTTCAATTTTGTAGTGTAAAAATACTATAATCCTTAAATAACCTCTACTTTTGCAGCATGGAAAGTAATAGACAGAAAAAAATAGCAGGCATTCTACAACAAGATTTGGTAGATGTGTTGCAACGTGCCGCTTCTGAAGGCGGACTAAAAGGCGTGATAATTTCAGTCTCTAAAGTTAGCGTTACCGTAGATTTATCAATGGCTAAAGTTTACCTAAGTATATTTCCAAATAAAGAAGCTCAGCCCTTACTAGAGGGCATTAGGTCTAATAAACCCTTAATAAGACATGAGCTATCACAACGTACGCGTCATCAATTAAGACGCATGCCACAACTTGAATTTTTTATTGATGATTCTTTAGAATATATCGATGGTATTGAGCGTTCTTTAAAGGGCGAGGATGACCCTCTTGAAAATCCAGATTTATTAGGTAAGCGCAAAAAGTCTTAAGTGAATTTTCCCTTATATATAGCAAAACGATATCTGTTTTCTAAAAGCAGTAATAATGCTATAAATATAATGACACTAATTGCTTCTGGAGGCGTTATTATTGCTTCAGCAGCTTTATTTATTGTTTTATCTGTTTTTGCGGGATTAAAGGATTATAGTCTTGAGTTTTCTTCTTTTGTAGATCCTGATTTAAAATTGTTGCCCACAGAAGGTAAATCATTTCTGTTTTCTGAAACTGATAAGGCTAAATTAATCTCTATTAGCGGAATAGCTTTTTATTCTAAAATTATTGAAGAACGCATCATCATAAAATCTGAAAACAAAAACCTTCTTGCGACATTAAAGGGTGTAGATTCAAATTATTTAAACGTTACAAATGTAGACTCCATGGTTGTTAAGGGGAATTGGATTTCACCAGGAAGTAATGAGGTTGTTGCTGGCTCAGGAATTTCTTATAATTTATCTTTTGGTGTTTTTGATTATTTAAAACCTTTATCGATTTACGTTCCAAAACCAGGAAAAGGCCAGGCAAGCTCACTAAAAGGGTATTATAACTCAGCTTATGTAAGCAATGTTGGACTCTTTAATATTAATGAAGAACTAAATAATGAATATGTTTTTGCAGATATTAATCTTGCAAAATCCCTGTTAAGCTACAAAGAAAATCAAGTTAGTGCGCTTGAGTTAAAGCTGGAGAATGGTGTTGATGAATCTGAGGTTATAGCTCAATTAGAAGGTACTTTACCAAATCGTTTTGTCATTAAAAATAGAGAACAGCTTAATGATGCGTTATTTAAGATGTTGAATACCGAAAATTTAGCCATATACCTCATTTTTACTCTAGTTATCATAATTGCATTATTTAATGTCATTGGCGCTATAATTATGATGATTTTAGATAAAAAGAAGTCGCTTAACACCTTATTTAATTTAGGAACAGAACCAAAAACAATTAAATCCATTTTCTTTTGGCAGGGCAGTTTAATGACTATTGTGAGTGGAATTATTGGTGTCACTATTGGCCTGCTAGTTGTGTTTTTACAACAATCTTTTGAGTTGATAATGTTAACACCCGATTTACCTTATCCTGTGCGGTTGCATTTGATTAATGTTTTTATTGTATTGGCAACAATTTTTGCACTCGGCATTATGGCATCAAAAATCGCATCGCATCGTATTACAAAACAGTTGATTCAGTCTTAAGACGTAAACTGATGATCAGAGAATTTCTCTAATACCTCATCAAAAGCAGCAAATACATCCTTAGAGTCGTCGCTGGTTACCATTTTCATTCTGTATTCTTTAAAATGTGGAATACCTTTAAAGTAGTTGGTATAATGTCTTCTCATTTCAAAAACACCAAGAACTTCACCTTTCCAATCTATTGACATTTGTAAATGACGTCTAGCGGCTTCAACACGTTCTGCTAAAGAAATTGGCGCTAAATGTTCTCCTGTTTCAAAATAATGCTTCACTTGTTTAAAAAACCATGGGTTACCAATTGTTGCGCGTCCTATCATTGCGCCATCAAGTCCGTAACTATCTCGCATTTCTGCCGCACGTTCTGGAGTATTTATATCACCATTTCCAAAAACCGGAATGTGCATTCGTGGATTGTTCTTAACTTCTGCAATAGGTTTCCAGTCCGCATCACCTTTATACATTTGCGCTCTAGTTCTACCATGTATGGCAATAGATTTACAACCCACATCCTGAAGTCGTTCGGCTACCTCAACAATTTTTATAGAATCATGGTCCCAACCTAATCTGGTTTTTACAGTCACTGGCAAATTGGTGCGTTTTACCATTTCTGCAGTGAGTTTTTCCATAAGACAGATATCTTTTAGAATTCCGGCTCCTGCACCTTTAGAAACTACCTTTTTAACGGGACAACCAAAATTGATGTCTATTATATCTGGATTCGACTTTTCTACAATATCAATGGTTTGCAACATGCTTTCCATATTCGCACCAAAAATCTGAATGCCAACTGGCCGTTCTTTTTCGTAGATATCTAACTTCATAACACTTTTTGCAGCATTACGAATTAAGCCTTCACTAGACACAAATTCGGTATAAACCACATCTGCACCTTGCTCTTTACATAAAGCTCTAAATGGTGGATCGCTCACATCTTCCATGGGTGCTAAAAGCAATGGGAAATCTGGTAATTCTATGTCGCCTATTTTAACCAAGTCTTAAAATTTTGAAGCAAAATTACAGCTTTTTAAGTAATGTATGTATCTTCAATATATTCAAACAACTATAATTACAAATATTGCATATCCCATTTGAACCTGTCGTTTTTGGTTACACTATAAATAGTCATTTAATCCTTGAGTATTTAGCATTCTTTATTGCTTTTAGATATTACGTCGTATTACGACGAAAAGGCTCTGATAGTATTACCTCAAATAATCGCTTATCCATAATTCTTGGTGCAGCTTTAGGGGCTTTGATCGGTTCGCGATTAATTGGGTTTTTGGAAAATCCATTGGTTGAATTCTCTCAACAAAACATATTTCAATTACTAAACACCAAAACTATAATGGGAGGCTTATTCGGTGGCTTGCTTGGTGTAGAATTAGCGAAGAAAATTATTGGAGAAAAACAATCCTCTGGTGATTTATTTGTGCTTCCTATTGTTGTTGGTATTTTTATTGGTCGTGTTGGTTGTTTTCTTTCTGGCATAAATGAGTTTACCTATGGAAAAGTGACAACATCTTCTCTAGGGATGGATTTAGGCGACGGCTTACTTCGTCATCCGACATCACTTTATGAGCTTATTTTTTTAGTTGTCTTATTCTTTGTTTTAAAATGGATTCAAAATAATTCAGTATTAAAAAACGGAGAACTTTTTAAGCTTTTTATGTTGCTGTATTTCGGATTTCGATTTTGTATTGAATTTTTAAAACCTAATGTGTTTTATGCATTTGGATTAAGCAGCATTCAACTATTATGTGTAATTTGTTGGTTGTATTACAGCCCTTTTATCATTCAAAAATTAAAAAATGCCAGTTAGAAAATATACCTATTACGATTTTACATTGAGTCTTTGTCCAGAATGTCTGCGACGTGTTGATGCTAAAATTGTGTTTGAAAATGGTAATGTATATATGCTAAAACGTTGTAATGAACACGGCAATTCTAAAGTGTTAATTGCAGACGATATTGAGTATTATAAAAACATAAGAAACTACAATAAACCAAGTGAAACACCATATACATTTAATACCAAAACACATTATGGTTGTCCTTACGATTGCGGTTTGTGTCCAGACCATGAACAGCATAGTTGTTTAACCGTTCTAGAGGTTACTGACCGCTGTAACCTAACCTGTCCCACTTGTTATGCTGGTTCGTCACCAACATATGGGCGACATCGCACCCTAGAAGAGGTTAAGACGATGTTAGACACTATTGTAAAGAACGAAAAAGAGCCAGATGTGGTACAAATTTCGGGGGGTGAACCCACAATTCATCCGCAGTTTTGGGATATTATGGATTATGCAAAATCCTTACCCATTAGGCATTTAATGCTAAACACCAATGGTATTAAAATCGCTAAGGATTTTGAATTCGCCAAACGTCTAAAAACTTATGCTCCAGATTTTGAAATCTACTTACAGTTCGATTCGTTTGAAAATACTGTTTTACAAGAATTACGCGGTGCAGATTTAAACGATATTAGGGAACAAGCACTTGAAAACCTGAATAAACTGAACTTATCAACCACATTGGTTGTAACGCTTCAAAAAGGCTTAAATGATAATGAAATAGGAAAGATTATAGACTACGCTCTAAAGCAAAAATGTGTGCGTGGTGTCACTTTACAGCCCACTCAAATAGCGGGAAGATTAGATAATTTTAATCCTGAAACAGACCGCATGACTCTAACAGAAGTTAGACGAAAAATTATGGAACAGACTGCTATTTTTAATCCTGATGATTTATTACCTGTGCCTTGTAACCCTGATGCTTTAGTGATGGGTTATGCACTTAAATTAGATGGAGAGGTGTTTCCGTTAACGCGCTATATTAACCCAAATGATTTGTTGGATAATAGTAAAAACACTATTATTTATGAGCAAGACGAACAACTTCATGGTAAAATGATTGAACTCTTTAGTACTGGTAATTCAGTAGAAGTTGCTGAAGAAAATCTAAAATCTATTATGTGTTGTTTACCAAATATCGACGCACCGAATTTAGGTTACGATAATTTATTTAGGGTCATTATTATGCAATTTATAGACGCTTATAATTTTGATGTGCGAGCAATTAAAAAATCTTGTGTGCATATTGTGGATAAGGACAATAAAATTATTCCGTTTGAAACAATGAATTTGTTTTATCGTGATGATAAAAAGGCTAGATTAGAAGAACTTAGAAACGAAATTTTATGATGAATTTACCAATAGAAGTTGATGGTATAGGGTTGTTTATTTTACTGATGATACTCGTTATGATAATTATTCCTATTATTCTTTTTATAGTAGGTTTAGTGACACTTCGTAAAAATAAAAAGCGTGCAAAAATCATTCTAATTATAGCAACTGTTTACTCAATTATAAGCCTTGGCATTTGCGGAGGCTTCGGATTTTAAATTATAATAAAATGAAATTATTAATAGAACCTGGAAATTTAGATGGCATATTGGTTTTAATTATTGCTATAATGTTTGGTCCGGCAATTCTATTAGCTATTATTGGGTTTGCAGTGCTTAAAAAGAATAAAAAAGCAGCTAAGGTTTTATTTATTCTAGCGGCTGTTTATGTGATTATTAGTTTAGGTATTTGTGGTAGTATGATGATGTGATTTTAATGCCCAAATTCCATAAAGTCCTAGAAATAATTCTGCAGAAACTCCAAATTGATATGCAAAAGTTGGTGTACCATCTAAAAACCAGCTTAACAATCTTCCAAGACCTAAACACAACATAAAAATAATATTAGTTACTAGGGCTATTTTCAAATACTTGGCTTTAAATATGCCAAATATCCAAAGAAATGAAAAGCCTAGATACAACCCCATTAAGGCTTTAAATTGATTTTGTTCGTCAATTGTATTGAGATGAATATCGAATTCTGAACTTGGATTAAATCCATAAACAAAAGCCACTGGAACAACAATCAGTACCGAAATGATTAAGTGTGTTTTGGTTATGATATCCGTTTTAGCAATTCTCATTTAGAATTTAACCCTGGTTTTAATGGTTTCTTCCCCTCGTTTTACTGTGATGTTAGCTTCATCTCCATTATCAAATACAGATAAGGCTCGCATATAACTCATCATATCCGTAATTGTACTATCTCCTAATTTTAATACTATATCACCTTTTTGCAAACCTGCTGCAAAAGCAGGAGTATCTTCTCGTGTGCCATCAATTCGCATACCCTTTCCGTCATATAAATAATCTGGAACCACACCTAAACCTACTTTAAATTGTGGGGTTTCTTCACTTTCATTTTTTGTTTTTCTGAACGCTAATTTGCCATTATCATCTAAATCGGTAATTATAGTGTAGATGTAGTCCGAAATTAAATTCATACCATCATAATTCAGCTTCTCTGAATCATCTCCAGGTTTGTGGTAATCTTCATGCTGACCCGTAAAGAAATGTAATACTGGAATATCAATTAGATAAAACGAGGTGTGATCACTTGGGCCTACTCCGCTTTCATTTTCTACCAGTTTAAATTTATCGTTGTTAGATTTTATGGTTTGTTTAAATATTGGTGAGGTTCCTGTACCATAAACAGCTAGAGTACTATCGGTTTTCATACGGCCAACCATATCCATATTAATCATATAATTAATTGATTTAGCATCGATCGTTGGGTTTTTAGAGAAGTAATTAGACCCCAACAAGCCCATTTCTTCTCCAGAAAATGCCATAAATAGGTAGTTGTTTTTGTCCTTAATTTCTGCACTTTGATTTTTAACGGTTAATCTAGCTGCTAAATCTAAAAGCACAGCAACTCCGCTTGCATTATCATCAGCTCCATTGTGTATCGCTTTATCTTTCTCCCTGTATAATGAACCTTCACCACCAAAACCTAAATGATCATAATGTGCTCCAATAACTATCGTCGTTTTTGCATTATTATCTATAAATCCAATAACATTATTTCCGGTAATTGTACTATCTGCATTGGTAGTAAATTCAACTTCCTTATGTGGATCTGTTTTAGGTTTAAATGAAAAGGGCTGTAAAAACCCTTCTGTCCCTTTAGATTGAAGACCAATAGCTTTAAAACGTTTAGAAAGATACTTGGAGGCAAGTATTTCACCTTGAGTGCCTGTTTGGCGACCTTCAAGTTTATCGTCTGCTAAAAATGAAACATCGCTTTTGATTTTGTTTTCGTATTGTAGTTTATTTTCAGAAAGCTCCGATTCATTTTTACAGGATAGAAATCCTACTAAAACAAATAATAACACTAAATTTTTCATATGTAAGTCTTACTTTTGTTCAAAATTAGGCATTAAAAGCCACTTATTATAATTCTTTACCATGAACAGAATCATTGTTATTTTAGTTATACTTGTTACGTTTTCATCTTGTAAAAACAACTCCTCAAAAGATGGAGCTGACACTACTACCGGAGCTACTAAATCAATTGAGTCGTTGATTTATCCTGAGGAAACACACTTTAAATCTATAAGGCAGGTGACATATGGTGGGGATAATGCTGAAGCGTATTGGAGTTTTGATGATAAACAATTGGTGTTTCAGTCTAATAATGTAAAATGGGATGTGGGTTGCGATCAAATGTTTTTAATGAATGCTAATGAAACATTTACCGATAGCATTGCTCCTCCAATGATAAGTACTGGAAAAGGGCGTACAACCTGTGCTTATTTTTTACCAGACAATAAGCATATTATTTATGCTTCAACTCATTTAAAGCAAGATAAATGTCCTGATACTCCATTGCGTAAAAACGGAAAGTATATCTGGCCAATCTACGATAGCTATGATATTTTTGTGGCTGATTTAGAGGGTAATATTGTGAAGCAATTAACTAATGAAGTGGGTTACGATGCAGAACCTACGGTTTCTCCTAAAGGCGACAAAATTGTGTTTACCTCAACCAGAAGTGGTGACTTAGAACTTTATACCATGAATATTGATGGTTCTGATGTAAAACAAATTACCAACGAATTGGGTTATGATGGCGGTGCGTTCTTTTCACCTGATGGCACTAAGCTTATCTTCCGGTCATCACGACCTAAAACCGAAAAAGAAATAAAAGATTACAAAGATTTATTAGCTGAAGGTCTTGTTGAGCCTACAGAAATGGAACTCTATATTTGTAATGCGGATGGTTCTGATTTAAGACAACTTACTGATTTAGGTAATGCAAATTGGAGTCCGTTTTTTCACCCTTCTGGAGAAAAGATTTTATTCTCTTCTAATTTTGAAGCTGAGCGCGGCTTTCCTTTCAACTTGTATTTAATAGATATTGATGGCAAAAATTTAAAACGTGTCACGCATGGTGAAACCTTTGATGCCTTTCCTGTGTTTTCTAATAATGGAAAATATTTAGCGTTTTCTTCTAACCGAAATAATGGTGGAGGACGCGATACAAACCTTTTTATTGCAGAATGGCAAGATTAGTTATCTTCAAGTCGTTTGCGTTCTTCTCGTTCTTCTTCATCTGGATCTGGCGCATTAGTCTTTAGTTTTGTATTCCCAAAATTGTAACGGAAACCAAGCTTGATAAATCGATTGTCGCTATCTACAAAACTTCTACTAGACTGATTTAAGTACTGTACAGAAGAATCATAATCTTGAAGGTTAAATATATCATCTATCGCTAGAGAGATGACACCTTTTTTATTAAAAACAGATTTTGAGATACTGAGCTCAGACACTAACCTGTCCTCAATTGTTTGAAATTGTTGTAAGTTTTTCCCAACCCAAGTAAGTGTTAGATTAACATTCAAACTGTTGTCTTCTAAAAGAAATAAAACATTTTGTAAAACACTATAATTGGACCATTGGTCTTGCTTAATAAAGCCTTCTCCAAAATCGGACTCTTCAGTTATATTATAAAATGAGGTTACCGCATAAAGATACCATCGGTCAGTTATATAATTTTCAAAGGCAAAATCAAATCCGTATTCCGTTTTTTTATCCAAGTTTGTTGGGGTGTAAGCTATAACATTTGTTTGGTTGTTTTGTCTTGGTAATTCCACTATATCTCCATCATAGTTATCATAATAAGCTTCAATAGTAAAATGGTCTAAAAAAGTAGTCCCAATAACATAATGGTCAAAATAAGTTGGCACCAAATTAGGATTCCCTAACACAACCGTGTTTTCATTTAAGAAAAATGTAAACGGGTTTAAATCTGTATAACTTGGTCTTGTAATGCTTCTTTTATAATTTACTTTAGCACTTACATCTTCAGAAATTTGATGTGATAAACTTGCGTTAGGAAACCAATTTAAATAATCTTGTGTGTTGGTTTCGCTTAAGGTTAAGGATTCCCCTTCGATATTGGTTTGCTCAACTCGCAGACCTATATTCAAATCCCATTTATCCCAAGATTTACTATAATTAGAATATGCGGCAAATACATTTTCATCATAATTAAATGCATCTGTATTATCCGTATTTATAACTTCAGAACCACCGATAATATCTAACCTTGTAATGTCACTATCTGTTTTTACATTTGAGTATTTAATGCCTGCATCAAAACTTGAAGTTTCATCAATTGGTAAATTATAATCTACTTTTCCTGTAACGATATTTGTCTTTTGATTGGCTAAGGTTTTAAATTCTGAGCTATCATCAAACATATTATTTTGATCAAAGAAATTGCTCAATACATTTTGATTACGCTGGTAGTCATAAATTGTATAGTGTGCATTAAAAGTAAGGCTTGCGTCATTTTTAAAATCGTGTTTAAACGTAAGGTCAGAGCCTATATTATATTTATCATCTCTGGATAAATTATCTGCAGTAAAACGCGATAAGAAGTTCTGATTGTCGTCTGTGATATTAGTGTTGTTCTTTATTTTGTATTTAAAATATGGCAAATACAAACCTGTACTCGTCAAACTCAATGTGTTTCTCTCATCAATGTAATAATCGAAATTAAGATTAAGGTTGTGTGTCTCGGACCATGTATTTCTATTCACATTAGATTCCCAAATTTGATCTATTTCATTAGAATTATCCAAATAATTAACGGTATCATCTTGGTCTCTATTAATTTTTTTATTGGTATAACTGTAATTTACATTTAAATTGATTTTATCATTTTTAAAATAATGACTAGTACCTGCGTTATACCTTGGAAAAACACCTTGTGTATAATTTGTAAAAACACTACCTCTATAACCCGTTATTAAGTTTTTACTCATTATAATATTAATGACAGCTCCACTATCCGCATCGTAACTTGCTGGTGGATTTGTAATCACTTCAATTGATTTAATACTGTTGGCTGGCGCATTTTCAAATAGCTGAATAAGTTCTTCATTAGTTAATTGGACTTTACGATTATTAATATAGACAGCGGCAGGAGCACTTTTAATATTAATACTACTTTCTGAAACAATAACACCTGGTGTACTTTTTAAAACTCCAAGTGTAGAGCCTTCTGTTAAAGCCGTGTTTTCTATATTGAATATTCTACGGTCTGGTTTTCGTGTAAGTGTTGGTTTTCTAGCAATTACCGTCACTTCATCTAAACTTTCAGGAATTTCTTGAAGCTGAATAATCTTTAAATCTAAATTTCCTTCTAGTATAATTTTTTGGTCAAAATCTTCATAACCTATATAACTTATCTTAATAAAATAAGTCGTTTTTGATAAGTTTTCTAGCTTAAAAAACCCTCTGTCTCCTGTAGAGGTTCCTTTAAAAAAGGTGTTTCCGTTTTCAACTGAAATAATCACGTTAGCAAGCTCAATAGGACTTCCGTTTGCGTCAACTACTTTCCCGGAAATGGAAAAATCTTGAGCAAATACAGTAAAACAAAGCGTAAAAAGAATTACGCTAAAGCAATATCGTAGGCGAGTAATCATTAGTTAGGCTTGTACTGCAATATATAAATTGTTTTTTACTTTATGTTATGGTTTTTCCGTAGTTCGTCGAGGTTTTATTGTGGTTTTTGATACTACAAAGCACAAGAAATCAACTATATTTGCACTCTTATAAATATTTCCTTAGAAAACGATAGATGAAGAATATTCGCAATTTTTGCATCATTGCACATATAGATCACGGAAAAAGCACACTTGCGGATCGCTTATTAGATTATACAGGCTCTGTTACCGCTCGCGAAAAGCAAGACCAGCTTTTGGATAGTATGGACTTAGAACGTGAGCGTGGTATTACCATAAAGTCGCATGCGATACAAATGGAATATACTCTTGACGGACAAGAATATGTTCTTAATTTAATTGATACTCCTGGTCATGTGGATTTTTCTTATGAGGTATCTCGCTCTATTGCAGCCTGTGAAGGAGCTTTATTAATTGTTGATGCCGCACAGAGTATACAAGCACAAACTATTTCCAATTTGTATTTGGCTCTTGAGAATGATTTAGAAATTATTCCTGTTCTCAATAAAGTAGATTTACCAAGTGCAAACCCAGAAGAGGTAACAGACGATATTGTTGATTTATTAGGTTGTGATCCTGAAGAAGTGATTCATGCTAGTGGAAAAACAGGCTTTGGGGTCGATAATATTTTAAAAGCAATTATTGAACGAATTCCTGCTCCAGAGGGTAATGTTGACGAGCCACTTCAAGCCTTAATTTTTGATTCAGTCTATAATACTTTTAGAGGAATTGAAACTTATTTTAGGGTCTTTAATGGAGAAATTAAAAAGGGGCAGAAAATTAAATTTGTCGCAACAGATAAAGAATACTTTGCAGACGAAGTCGGTACTTTAAAATTAAATCAAGTTCCAAAACAAAGTGTTAAAGCTGGTGATGTTGGCTATTTAATTACAGGAATAAAAACCGCAAAAGAAGTAAAAGTAGGTGATACTATTACCGATTTTGCTAACCCTACGACTAATATTATTGAAGGGTTTGAGGATGTAAAACCTATGGTTTTTGCAGGTATTTATCCTGTGGATACAGAAGATTATGAAGAGTTGAGAAACTCTATGGAAAAACTACAATTAAATGATGCCTCTCTCGTATTTGCGCCAGAAAGTTCTGCGGCTTTAGGTTTTGGTTTCCGTTGTGGTTTTCTTGGAATGTTACATATGGAAATTATTCAAGAGCGCTTAGAACGTGAGTTTGATATGACAGTTATTACCACTGTACCCAATGTATCTTATCACGCTTATACAAATAAAGAACCTGATGTTGCTTTTGAAGTGAACAATCCTAGTGATTTACCAGAACCAACAACTGTAAATCGTGTTGAAGAGCCTTATATAAAAGCTACTATAATTACGAAGTCTGATTTTGTGGGTAATGTGATGAGCTTATGTATAGAGAAACGTGGTATGATTATTAACCAAACGTATTTAACCACTGAGCGTGTAGAGTTAATTTTTGAAATGCCTTTAGCTGAAATTGTATTCGATTTTTATGATCGCCTAAAAACAGTTTCTAAGGGTTATGCCTCTTTTGATTATTCTCCAATTGGTATGAAGGTATCTAAATTAGTGCGATTAGATGTTTTATTAAATGCTCAACCTGTAGATGCACTTTCTGCTTTAATTCATGCAGATAACGCACAGCATATTGGTAAAAAAATGTGCGAAAAGCTAAAAGAATTAATCCCAAGACAACAGTTTGATATTCCTATTCAAGCTGCAATTGGTGCTAAAATTATTTCACGTGAAACCGTCAAAGCACTGCGTAAAGATGTAACTGCTAAATGTTATGGTGGTGATATTTCACGTAAACGTAAACTTTTAGAAAAGCAGAAGAAAGGTAAAAAGCGTATGCGCCAGGTAGGTAATGTAGAAATACCTCAGCAGGCTTTTATGGCTGTATTAAAATTGAACGATTAACTAAGAACCGAAGCTTTTAACTTCGGTTTTTTTTGTACTTTAATTTAATGAAAAAGTCTTGGCAAATACAGCACAATATATTTCTAGTTGTTCTACTTATTATATTACCGTTCTATTCATTTGCTCAGATTGTTCAAAAAGATTATCATTTTAAATCAATTACTACTAAAGATGGATTGTCAAACAATGTGGTTTTTGATATTCTTCAAGATAATGACGGTTTTATATGGATGGCAACCAACAATGGTTTAAATCGCTATGACGGATACTCTATAAAGACCTTTTTTCATTCCTATCAGGACAGTACTTCGATTTCTTCAAATGAGGTTAGAGCAATTATCAAAGACGAACAAGGACACCTTTGGATAGGTACAAAAAATGGGCTAAATCGTTATAACAAAGAATTACAAAGTTTCGAGACACCAATAAACCTTAGCGATTTTTATTTTTTAAATCAGAACATTAGCTCTATGGTGCTTGGTGAATCAGGAAAAGTATGGTTTTCTACAGCCAATACTATTGGTTTTTTTGACCCTAAAACTTTCGAGGTTGGTTTAGCCTACACTAAAGAAGAGAATGCTATAAATATCGTATTGGCCAATGAAAAAGTGTGGATTAGCAATTTGCAAGGAGATATCATTTCTTATGATAACAATACAAAAAAAAGAGTTACCGAAGCAAAGGCAATGAGCAATAATGCTATAGGTTTTGGCTACTATTCAAAACGATTATGGTTACCTAGTGATTTTAAAACCGCAATAGACACATCAGTTTTTAGGCGTTTTCCAAGATTACCAAACAATATTTTATCAAGACGCTTGCTCGAAATAGACGCCCAAAAATCTTTAATAAGTACAAACAATGGCTTGTTTGAATATGATTACTGTACAAAAACAGTGTCTAAAATCCACTTAGGCAAATCCACGTTAATCAATCAGATTCGAAGTTTATACAAAGATGATTTTGGTGGCATTTGGGTTGGAACATTAGCAGGAGTTCTTCATTATGATCCTTACAGAAAGGTGTTTAAGCATGATGATATTGTTGATGAATTTGAAGATATAGCTATGGGTCTTCATACAGATAAAGAAGGTATTTATACCAATGCCTTAGGTAAGGGTATTTACTTTAAGCCTGATAATTCAAAAAAGTTTAAAGAAATAACCTTACCTAAAACATTTCCACAACAGGGCATATTTATATGGGATTTTGAAACGGTACCTGAAAGCAACTTTCCGCTTTGGATGTCAACAAATAAGGGGTTAATATGCTTAAACCCAAAAACTTTAGATTTTAAGCAGATAGACATTCCTTTTAAAGGAAAAGATGGTAATATATCGTTTTGCCTACTTGACACTAACCAAGATTTTCTTTGGGTTTCATCACATAGAGCAATTCATAAAGTCAGAAAAAAAGACGGAATATTGGTCATCTCTTTCCCATTGGATGATGATATAAAGTACCCTGGAATTCAGAAAATAATTGACATAGGTGATTATATTTTTATTGCCACAGAAAGCAGAGGTCTATTTTCGTTTCATATTAATTCACTTAAGATTTCTAAAGTAAATTTAAAAGATAATAAACAAGAATTGGAGACGTCTATTTGGGACTTATTCGTTTCTGGAAGCACCTTATGGATCGGTACTAATAAAGGGTTATATAGCCTCTCTTTAGATGCTATGGAAATAGAACCTGTTTTAGAAGACAACCAAGTTGTTTTTAGTATCATTCAAGACGATTCGGGTCTACTATGGGCGGGCACCGATAAAGGTATTAAAGCCTATAACACAGAAAATAAATCCGTTAGATATTATACGACTGCCAACGGATTAAAAAACACAGAGTTTAATAGGAAATCTGTGATAAAAACCGATGATGGCAGACTGTGGTTTGGTGGTGTCAATGGCATTACTTCCTTTAACCCAAATACAATTAGAAAAGATAATCCCAATACACCTTATGTGCATATCAAAAATTTACAAGTGGTAACTTCTGATTCTACATTTAATCTGCCTTATGCTCAAAAAAAAGTGGTACTTCCTTGGAAGCATAATACTATAGAAATAGATTATGTGGGTCTTAATTATACAAATACGTCACAAAATAAGTACAGGTATAAAATGGAAGGTCATGACCCAAACTGGGTAAGTGCTGACAAGCCAAGTAAGGCGCGATATGTAAGATTGCCAGTTGGTACATATACGTTTAAAGTTTTAGCGTCTAATAATGATGGGAAATGGAATAAAAATGGTGATAGTATTGAAATAGAAATTGCTCCACCAATTTGGCGTACTAAAGCTGCCTATGCTGTTTATGTCTTAGTCTTATATAGCCTAATTATTTTATTTAAGCGCTTAAAAAAATATCGCAACCGAATTAAAGAAGTAGAACAAGAAAAAGAAATCATTGCTAAAAAAGTTGAAGAAAAATTTATAGTACTTAATAACAAAACAAAAGTCTACCTTAAAGATCTTAAGTACATAAAAGCTGCTGGCAACTATCTAGAATTTTGCACAGAAAATAAGACCATCACAGACCGAAATAAGCTTAAGATAGTGGAGGAAAAATTACCACCCAATTTTATAAGAACACATCGCTCTTATATCGTTAATAAAAACCATATTGTTTCGGCCAATAGCATTTCGGTAACTATAAGACCGGATGTTGAAACACCATTGTCTAGATCCTTTAAAGGAAGCCTAAACTAGAAGATGTTTACCATCCATTTTGTTTTTTCTACCATTCGTCACATTTTCTAATTCTGAATGAAAATGAAGTCTAATTTTAATATAAGCTATTAATTATATTACTATGAAAACAAAATTATTCGTACTCACTCTTTTGCTATTTTCTTTAATTTCTTTCTCTCAAACCAATGGATGGTATCAATATCATAAACCAAATCAAATAACCAATATGGATGTTGACACATCTGGGAACATCCACTTAGCTACTGATGGCGGTTATATAATGTATAACACTGCCACTAATATGGTTGAAGATTACGCTAATCTTACATCCCAAAGCCAACCAATTGGTTGGTGTACTTCAGTTAAAGTAAATCCAATGAATAGCAGTGTTGCTTTGGGTTTTCCATCTGGTCAAGGTATAGCAATCTATGACGGCACAGACTATATTATGTACAATTCTGATAATTCTATTATTGGTGATTTCTCAAGTCCTCAACTGCATTATACCGATAGCGGATTACTTTATATTTTTGATAAAGCAGACACTAAATACCAAACTTTTGAAAGCGGAGTGTTTAGTGCTGTACAAACTTTAACCTTTAGACCTCAAGCTATTATTGAAAACGAAGCTGGCACTATTGCTTATTTTGCAGGGCAGACTCCTAGTGGTTTTGCTGATGGCTTCTATGAACTTGATAAATCTACAGATACATTTACACATTATACCACTTCAAATTCTGGTATTGTTCATAATGGGGTAAATTGTTTTTTTAGAGATACAAACGATTTACTTTATATAGGGGGTCATAGAGGTGTTAATACTTTAGATGCTATGGGTAATTGGGCAACTTATCAAGAGCCTTTGCCTATAAATCCGTCACTGTTTTATAGTGTTTATAGCATCGATAAGTTTAGTGATGGTACGTTTTTAGTTAATAATTCTAACCCTAACTCTTCTGAAGAACGAGGGTTTTCAACAGTGGATTTTACAACCAATACGTGGACGCATTATGATAGTTCGGTGTATTGTAATGCTTCTGACCAAGTACAAAATATGGTTCTTGCAGATGATATGGTTTTCACACACTTTAGAAAATTTGGCACTCCGTCAGAAGATAACAAGCTTTGGTCTTTTGATACATCAACTAACACTTGTCAAGAAAAAGACGTTAATTTTTTAGGTATAGACGACCTCGGCCTATATGGTATTACCAGTGTTAGTATAAGTGAAGACACAAACAATTCAAATGAACTGGATATTAACTATATAAAGAATGGTGATTTGGTATTAAAAGAGATAACCATACCTAAGGACTTTACAGGAAACTTCCCAATCGCAACAAATATAACGTCATCAACCTCATCATTAAGTAATGTCTATTCTGTTGCAACAGCAAACAATCAGTATAAGATTGTTGGAGATAAAGATGGTTTGAGAATTATTGATGAAAGCGGTATGGCTACACACATCCCTCATAATATTCCGGGTTTTGAACCTTACGAAGTACAAAAAGTATCATGTTCTAATCAAGGTAATGAAATAGTAAATCTTATTTTTAAAGGCTTTGATGCAACATTTAACACGATAGCATATAAAACGCAATGCAATATTGTCACCAACAACTGTAGTGCCTTAGAGCAGGTATTCGTAGCGAATAGAGACCTTAGTCAAGATGTGAAAATTAATGCAATAATCGAGGATGGAAATATAAAAGCTGCGGGTGTAAAAATAGATTTAAACGACGAGATCCTTATTGAAGAAGAGCTTTGGGACGAGGTTCTAAATGATTCACCACAAGATGAACTTGAAGAGAACATTAATCAGCTTGCTAGCTTAGGATTAGTTGATGCCTTTTGGATTGATGGTGATGGTGAATCAAAGATATGTTTTCAAATCCCTGGTGACCCACTTGTTTATTGCATTGAAAAAGATTCTGTCACAAACGAAACATATATTGAAAACTATGAAGTAGATTTTGACGATTCTTACGACGGTGGCGAGATTTACTTGATTCAGGCAGATGTCTACAGGGAAATGAATGAGGAGCCTGAAGAGGATGATGGGTGTCTTGATTTTGTTGAAGCATTTTATGTAGCTTTTAGTCCAGATCAATTTAAACATGTAATCGCTCATAGGAAAAAGTATGGTCAGCCAAACTCTGGTAGAATACAAAATTCACAAAACAATATAAATTTAGAAGTATTGCCCGGAACCGTTTTAGAAAATTTACCTAAAAATTATTCTATACTAAATTCATCTTTTTACTTTTATAGCGAAACATATTTCGCTGCCGTAATCTCTACAAATTATGGTTTACTTATTAATACCGCAATAGACTACTCTTCTATTGCTTTAGATGTTGATGAAGTTTCGACTGCTATTGATTTTAAATTATATCCCAACCCTGCAAATGACATCGTGTCTATTACAGATGAAAATATTGTTTCAGTTGAAGTTTATGATCTTAATGGTAGAAACATCCTTTCTACCAAATCAAATACGTTTTCCATTAAGCATTTATCAAATGGTGTTTATATTTTAAAAATTCTAGGCGAAGACAATTATGAGGTTACTAAAAAATTAATTAAGAACTAAAATAGATAAAAACAAAAATTCTTGACTTCTTCTTTTTTTTGTACTTTACAGTATGAAAAATAGTGGCTATATATTTTTCGTTTGTTTAATTACTTCCTTATTCGGTTTTTCTCAAACTGAACACCCAGAAATTGATTCCTTTATTCAAAAAGCCATTAAAAGTGGCACCAAAAACCAAGACAGTGCTTTACATTTTTCTAAAAAAGCCTATGACATTGCTAAAAAAACAAAAGATACTTTTCTCATTGGGTCAGCAGGTTACTATTATTCATTCTATCTTATATCTGTAGATAAAATAACTGAAGCGCAATCACTATTACGATTCAACTTTGACAATCAAGACAAGTTAACAGATGCTCTTAAGGGAAACACGCATTATAATCAGGCGGCAATCTTCGATATAGGTGAGCAGTTTGATAAAGCCCTAGAGTATTATTTATATAGTGTAGATTTCTACAAAACAGCAAAGAATAAAAAAGGACTTGCTAGGTCTTACCTGCAAATTGGTGTGATTTATGAAAAATTAAATAAAATAGAGCTAGCAGACTACTTTTTTGATGCTTCACTAAAGGTTAGCGGCAATACTAATAAAAAACATGAGGTCGATTCTAGTTCTAGAGGAATGACATCTGCTGAAAAAACAGCTGAATCATTAAAAATGCTCAAAGAGCTTGAAAAAGGCGGGAACGATAAGTTGAAATCTATTGTACTTTATAATCTTGGCCAATCATTAATGGGCGAAAAACGATACTTAGAAGCCATAAACTATTTTAAGCGCTCTTTAGAAATAAAAAAGAATCTTAGTTTTTCAACTAATGTAGATAAAACCTATTTTTTACTTGGGCAATGTTATTATAACATTAACAATGCAGAAAACGCAATTCTAAACTTAAATCAAGCTAAAAAAGAAAATAAAAAAAGAACTCAATTAGCACAAATAGAACACTTTTTATCAAAATCATATGAGTCTAAACAAGATTATAAAAAAGCCTTACTGCATTCAAAAAATCATAAGATAATTAGTGATTCTATAGCTGAATTTAAACAAAATGAGCGAATAGCGGAAATTACAGCAAAGTTTGAAAACCAAAAACAAGCCAATAAAATTATAAGGCTTGAACAAGAAAATCAGAAAAATGAATTAGAAATTTATAAGCAAGAAAATTTAAGGTGGCGCTGGTCGGTTTTTGCTCTTGTGGCTTCTTTAATTGCTGTTTGGCTTGGTCGTCGTTTTATACAATCTCAAGAACGTGTAAAAGAGGTGGAATTAGAAAAAAAACATATTGCTAAAAAGGTTGAGGAAATTGCCGTAATACTTAATAATAAATCTAAAGTGTATCTAAAAGAATTAAAATATATTAAGTCTGATGGTAATTATTTAGAATTTGTAACTGATGAAAAGCGTATTATAGATCGAAATAAAATAAAAGTAATTTTAGAACAATTACCTCCGAATTTTGTCAAAGTACATCGTTCGTACATTATTAATAAAAACTATGTTTCCGCTGTAAATAGATCTAATGTTATTCTACAAACGAATATAGATATTCCTCTTTCCCGAACATTTAAAAAAAATCTGGCTTAACCATATCAAGTTAAACATGTTGTTTTTTGTGTCAGTCATCACATTTTAGGCTAATGCATTCATTTAGAGTGTAATTTCATTGAGGCTATTAATTCAAATTCTTTTCAATGAAAACAAAATTACTATTCCTTCTTGCGTTTTTATGTTCAACAACCGTTTTTACACAATCTAATGATGGTTGGAGTCAGTATGCGAAACCACTATATGTCAATCAAATGGTTAAAGATGCAAGTGGGAATTATCACTATGCTACAAATCTTGGTTACCAAAAATTAGATGGCAATTTTAATACTGTTGATTTTATAAACCTAACATCTCATGACACTCCATTGGGCAACTGTTTTTCAGTAGCAGTAAATCCGAGCAACGAAAATCAAATTGCTTTGGCTGAAAATAATCGCTTGTTTGTTTATACAAATGGAATAGAAACTAATGCAATAGAGGTTGTTTCTGCAACACCTTTTACTGGACCCAGTTTGTATTACAACGGTAATAATGCTTTATACATTTTTGATAAATATGCTAACATAGAAGGCTATTCCGTTTTTGAAAACGGAATATTAAATGATGTAGTTACAACAGGAATAAGACCACAAGATATTATTGAAAACAATGGAGGAACCAAGATTTTCATTGCAGGAACAAATAATGGCTTGTGGGAATACACCAAAGCAACAGATACTTGGGTAAACTATACAATGACAAACTCAAACTTAAACAGCAATTTTATAAATGATTTATATGTAGATGATAACGATGATTTATATGCGGGCACTTATCAAGGGATAAATAAAATTGAACCAGATGGAACCATTACAGTGTGTGAACCTTCGACCTTTTATCCGGTTTTTGAATTAGATATACATCCAACTACTGGAGACATTTTAGCAAGAACTTCAGATCCAAATAGTTCGAACACTTTTGGTTTTTGCATTGTAGATTTTGATACGTGTTCATGGGTGAATTATACTGACACAAATTCAAGTTTAAATGTAAACATGTTTGAAACGGCTCAGTTTGCAGTAGCTCCAGAAGATGGTAAAATTGTTGCTAGTGAAGCCATACTTTCTGCAGAGAACACATTTGTTTTTGATCCAAATAACCCTCAAGAGCCATTATTGGGCAAACCAATAGAGTTTATTGTGAATGGTGTTCCGGTTAGGGTAGATGTTAATTATACTGTAGATTTAGACGTTAGAAAAAAGACAGATGGAACTTTAGATATTGGATTTACAAATGGTAATGGATTTGATAAATTTCATCATTTCCCAATAAACCCTTTAACATTTAATGGTGCTTTTCCTGCTGCTACACCGGTTAATCTTCCTATTGGAAAGCCAGCATATTCAATAATTAATGACAATGATTATTTTATTATCGAAAATAACGAAGGGTGGGTCTTTGTAGATGATAATGATACAACAACCGAATTCAACCATAACATTCCAAATTTTTTAGCTATAGTCACTAAAAAGGCTGCTAAATTTAATTCTGATGATGGTACTGTTAATTTGATTCATAAGGGTTTTGATGCTTCTTTTAATTATAGAGTTTATAAAACTACATGTAATACTATAACTGGCACTTGTGGTGCTTCTGAAGAGATTTTCACCAATGATAGAGACTTAACGGAAAATATTGTGTTTGGGGCTTCAGAGGATAAAACCACTGGCAATGTAGCCGTGGTTGCAGTAAAAACAAATAGTTCTGGAAACATTACTAGAACAGCCATTCATGCAGAGCCAAATATGCCCGCTGTTGATAATTGGGATAGAATACATAATGTATTTCCAGAGTTCGACCCAACTATTTTTAGTTTCGTTTTAGACGATTTAACTTCAATGTTTGTGCCCGATCTTGATACATATAAAATAATTCATGAAGACAATGATAATAATAGCATAGCTGAAGAAGATTTTGATATAGGAGATTATTCACCTGGTGATGTGGTTTTAGTGGCTTCACCAGATCATACAATTGAAATCACAGATGATCAAGCGTCAGATATTGCTGTGGCTATAGTAATGCTTGTTTCTTATAGGGGGCTAGGCCCAAATTTAGTCTATGAACTTAGACAGGTTGATCCTTCAATAAATGAAGGGTCAAGAAAAAATCTCACAACTGAACTTACTGATGCAAAGTTTTATGATCTTCCCACAGACACATTTGTAAAAGAATTAAACCTTGTTCAATACAATAATACTGAAGCAATGATTGTGCTTTTAACCAATTATGGAATTTTACTTAAAACTGGTATTGATATTTCCAATTTGTCATTAAACACTCAAGATTATACTATTGATAATGAGGTGAAACTATATCCAAATCCAACAAATGACCTAGTGTCCATATCAGATAAAAATATAATTTCTGTTGAAGTTTTTGATATCAACGGTAAAAGTGTTCTAGAAACCAAATCAAGTACGCTCTCTGTTAGGCATTTAGCTAATGGTATATACATTATAAAAGCAAAAACACAAGACGGTTCTGAGGCTGTTAGAAAACTAATAAAAAACTAAGTACAACCAAAAACACAATACATATGAAAACAAAATTCTCTTATGCATTAAGTGCAGTATTTCTGTGCCTTTTCATGCAATTAAATGCCCAATCTCAATTTTTTAATGATTTTAATTTCAATGAAAAAGAGATTAAAGCCGAAGATTTCACCAACCTAGAAATAGATTATATTCTAGACGATTTTAAATCATTCTTAGAAAACAAACCTGAAGTAAGCTTAAAAACTTTTGAAGAACAAAACCCAGAGGACATTATATTCGCTATGCAAATGCTAGCTGTTGGTGCTGGTTTGGGCCTGGGTGAAGACGAAACACTTTGGTGTTTACATGCGGCATATTACTACAAATTAAGGCAATATAAACGCTCAGCACTTTATGCATCATTAGGTCTGGTTTACGATGGATTGAGTATAGGAGACAGAACACAAAGTCTGATTGATTTACAACTTAAACTTTTAATGTTTCACAGCATTTCAAAGCTTAATGAAATTCGTCTAATTTATGGGCTTCTTGGTGGTTATGGTTTTGGAAATGAGAAATACAATAATTTTACTACAGACATTACAAGGGTTACACTTGCTGTGATAATGGGTGTTCAATTAATGTTATCAACTCGTTGGTCTATTGCTTTGCAAACCAACTTGATAACACATAGAGCTTTAACATATAAACCAGAAAGTGGTGAAGAATACAAAAATGATTTCACCAACTTTTTAATAGCGAAGAATAACCTACTCACCTTATCCTTGTTTTTTAATATCGGAAAATAGTACGCTATAGAATTTAAACCAAACATATAATAAATTAAACTTAAGTATTATGAAAACAACTATTCTTAGACTAACTATTCTCTTGTTTTGTATAGGGGGAATCACAGCAATTAACGCTCAGGGGCTTTATAACTTAGCCACTTTGGATGAAGAAGATGGTAATTCACCTCTTAAATGGTCGGCTGGAATTGATTTTGGATATGATGATCTTGTTGATAGATTTGGTGACGGTGTTGAGTGGGCGGATAACACTATTGGAGGAAGTATTGGAATTGGATGGGGTGATGTTGAGGGTAACAGTGAAACATCATTCTGCTTAGGTGTTGAATATCTCTATAAAATTACTGGTAATGACCAAAATCCAAATGGAGCTGGTTATTTGGGTGGTTTTGGAAATTATCACAAACTAAAAACAGATAATTTTGATGAGAGTATATTTAGGTTGGGTGCTAAATATAGCTATTTTGACCGCATTACCGCCTTTAATGAAGTACAACTTATTTATGGGGCTAATGTTTATTATGAAACAGGGTCTCTAGGTTTCTCTGGGGCTAAAGAGGACCTTTCTGGTTATGGGGCTGGTATTTATACAGGAGCGAATTTTAGGGTTTGTGATAAAGTTTCGCTTGGGGTGGAGGTTCCAGTAGTTTCTTATTTAAGTAGAACTTTTGATTCTGGCGGTAATGAGTTTAGTCAAGATCAAATTTGGGCTGGCGTCAATAAAGATAATAGTGCTTCCGCTACTTTAAGGTGGATTATAGATTAGTGCCAACTATGAGTTGTAATATAGCCTAACTAAAAAGATCAAAAGATATAGTTTTAAAATTGATTATTTTAATTGGTCTTTAGTTAAGAGGTTCTAATATAAGTTAGAACCTCTTTTTATTGGTAATCATTGATTGCTTTTTCAATATCGAAAGGCTTTCCTAAGTAAACGAGCTTTGTGTTTTCTGCGATATCATCTATCTCAGTGTTATAGGATGATATAATAACAAATTCGTCATTATTGTTTCTTAAAAACAATGGAATAATGTCTTTCTCGTTATTTGCAATTTCTATCACTTTTTGATAGTGATCAATATCATTAATATCAACTTCTTGGATAGAAGGGAACTTTTTAGCCACTTCACTTAGTGAATTAAAATCATCTGTATGAGAAAATAAACCTTCATGTGGATTGTTGTTTTCGTCTAGCATTTCTTCTGTTGAAACTAACCTAAACGAGCCATTCTCACCAAATTGCTTACTAAACTTATTAATGGCATACTTATTAATGTCCGAATTTCCTGTTAAAGCCATTAAGTACCCAACATCATTAAGTTCAATATTATCCATCAATTTATCAGAATATATATTAGCATCAAAAGCTTCTAAGCCTAATTCTTTTGCTTGTTTAATATTATTTTGATTACTGTCGATTAAAACCACATGTCTTCCGTTTGTTTCAAGATAATGCCCTAATAATCTTGAGACTTTTGAGGCTCCAACTATTAAAATGCCATTAGAATTATTCAAAAACACTCCTACCATTTTTGCAAATAGTCTTGCGGTTGTGGCGTTTAAAAGCACTGTTCCTAATACTATCATAAAAACGAGAGGCGTAATATAATCCGCACCTACAACATCTTCAGCCATAAGTTTACTTCCAAATAAAGAAGCTATACCAGCCGCAACTATTCCTCTTGGACCAACCCAACTTATAAAAAGCTTTTCGTTTAGTGTCAAAGATGATTTATAGGTGCTCAAAAACACGCCAATGGGTCTAATTACAAAAACAACAACTAAAAATAAGACTGCAGCCTTCCAATTGGCAAGGAGCATTAGGTTTTCCATATCAATATTTGCAGATAGTAAAATAAATAATACAGATATTAACAGAACACTTAAAGACTCTTTAAAATATAATAGCTCTTTTAGGTAAGGCGCGTTTTTGTTTCCTAAAACCATTCCCATAATTACTACAGAGAGTAAACCAGATTCGTGAGCAAAATTATCTGAAAGCACAAAGACGCCTAGAACTGCTGCCAAAGCAAAAACATTCATAAGATAATGAGGAATCCATTTTTTATTAATTAAAAAATCTAAAGCATGAGCAAACGTAAATCCAAATGTTGCACCAAAGAGAATAATTTTACCAAACTCAATTAGTGCCGTCTTCGTAAAGCCTCCGCCTCCACCAACAAAAATAAACTCAAAGACTAGTACTGCCACCAAGGCTCCTATTGGGTCAATTAAAATCCCCTCCCATTTTAGTACAGCAGAAACGTCTTTTTTTAGAGGAATGTTTCTTAAAATTGGTGTGATTACTGTTGGTCCTGTAACTATAATTAGGCCAGAAAATAAAAAGGACAACTCCCAATCTAAGCCAAACAAATAGTAAACAGCAACTGCTGCTCCAAAAAAAGTAACCATAGAACCCAGTGTAATTAATTTAGTTATGACGGGGCCTACATTTTTTATTTCTCCCATTTTAAGGGTTAAACCACCTTCAAACAGAATTATACTAATCGCAAGTGAGACAAAATAAAATAAGCCATCACCAGGAAATAGTCCTTTTTCGCCATTCCAAATAGGTTCTATCCATTTTACACCATCATTTAAATATTCAGCCGCAATTGGACCAACTAATAAGCCAATAAGAATTAATGGCAAAATCGCTGGTATTTTAAGTTTCCAAGCTACCCATTGCGCTAAAATACCTAATATTATAATTCCTGCTAACTCTAACATCTGTCTACTTTTTTGTGAAATTACTAAATTATACCTTTATAAAAAATGTAAATTTATTTTGTGGTTTTGCTCTGCAAAAAAATACTATCTTTCAAAACTAACTAAACAAAAATAAAATTGCCTCAAGGACCTTTTAAAACAATTGGAATTGGTGTTATATTTTCCCCCTATCTTAAGGCTAATATTTTCGAGACCTCAAGATTAGCTTTAGCATTTAAATCTAAACTCATTCTTTTTCATGTGCTAATTAATAAAAATATTATGTTGTTTGTAAGAAATGTTTTCAAGCCTAATGTGATTATATATAAAGAACTAGGTTCAGATGGTAATTATTACAAACAGAAAGATAAACTAGACAATATTCCCGAAGACCAAAATATCGTTTTGGATTTCTCATTTCGCGAATTTGTCGACCACAAAGTCATGGATAACCTTAACGTTTATAGAATGTTATGCGTCATTAACGAATAAAATCAATATTATTTAATAAACTTTATGATACAAGTCATAGATTTAAATTCAAATTTCTCGGAAATTAAACTATTTCATATATTACATGATTTAAGAATTATGAGGCGATCTATTGACATTTATTATATTCAAAATCTCAATATTTTACAAACACGAATAGTTAAATAAATGGAAATTACACCTAAAAAAGGTTTTAAAGGCTTAGTAGAAAATTGGCAGAGTGATTTAATTGCAGCGGTGAGTGTCTCACTTATTGCTTTACCGCTTTCGTTAGGTATTGCATTAGCAGCTGGTGCACCTGCGATGTCTGGTATACTTTCAGCAATTGTTGGTGGTGTTGTAACAACACTTTATAGAGGTGGACATATATCAGTCAATGGACCTGCCAAAGGGGTTATTGCAGTTATCCTTTTGGGTATTGCATTGATGGACGATGGTTCTGGGCAAGCCTTTAATTATGTATTGGCAGCAGTGGTTGTTTCTGGTGCAATTCAAGTTGTATTGGGATTATTGAAATTAGGTCGATTAGCAGATATATTCCATTCTTCTGTAATTCATGGTATTTTGGCAGCTATCGGAATTATCATCTTTGCAAAACAAATTCATGTTGCCTTAGGCACACATTCTGATAGTCCGAGCATTATACAAAACCTTGTTGATGCAGTTCTATTTCTACCTCAAGCAAATCCTTTTGTAGTAATTATTGCTTTGACAGGCTTACTTTTATTGTTGTTTCATTCTAAAATCAGTTATAAGTTTTTTCATATTTTACCTGCGCCAATGTGGGTTATTGCGTTGTCGATACCGTTTGTTTATATTTTCAATTTCTTTGATCAAAATACACTTTCATTCTTTGGAAAAGCTTACGAAGTAGGACCGCATCTATTGTTAGATATTCCGGATAATATTATGGATTCGATAATGCATCCAAATTTTGGTAAAATAAATACCATAGAATTCTGGACAACAGTAGTATCCATTTTAATCATAACTAGTATTGAATCATTAGCCATTGCAAAAGCTGTTGACAAAATTGATCCATACAAACGAAAAACAGATTTAAACAAGGATTTAACAGGTATTGGATTGAGTACGATAGCAGCTGGTATGATTGGAGGTTTGCCAATTATTGCTGTGATTATTCGGAGTACAGTAAATATTCATAATGGTGCAAAGACAAAATGGTCTAATATGTATCAAGGCCTTTTGTTGTTACTTTTTATTGTGGTATTGAGCCCAATTATGAGACAAGTACCACTATGTGCTTTTGCAATTTTACTGGTTTACACAGGTTTTAAATTAGCTTCGCCCGCTGTCTTTAAACAAATTTACAATCAAGGCATCGAGCAATTAATATTTTTTGTTGGCACAATGGTTTTAACGCTTTACACTAATTTATTAATTGGATTACTTGGCGGGTTATTACTAGCAATGGTTAGTCATATGTTATTGGCAAAGGTTTCTATACCTCAATTCTTTAAAATGGTGTATCGCTCTGGTTCAGATTTAATTAAGAACCCAGATGGCAGTTACGATATAAAGGTTAAGGGGATTGCAAACTTTTTGGGTATCTTAAAAATTGATAAAATGGTGAGTCAAATTCCTTCTGGAGCAGATGTTAATATTGATTTATCAGAAACAAGATTGGTAGGCATTACCTATATGGATTATATAGTAGATTATCTAAAGACGCAAAAGAATACGGGAGGCAAAGTTATAATTAAAGGATTAGATTCTCATGTGTCATCCTCTACCTATAATAGAGCTTTAAAAATTGCTTTAAATAATCAAGTGGTAAAATTATCATCAAGGCAAAATCGTTTACAAAATTTAGCCAATGAAAATGATTATCAATATGCGAATCAAGTTGATTGGAATACTTTGTATTTAAAGAAATTTCACTTTTTTGAAATTAGGCCTATAGAGCGAAAATCAAATTGTCTCAAAGGAACTTTTAAAGATTTAGATGTGCCTTGGGAAATTGCGGATGTAACTTTTAGTGAAGGTGCGGCTTTTACAGCTGAGACTTTTAATACGACATTGATGGTCTTAAAATTACCTAAAAAAATACCTGTTTTTACAATGGAAAAAGAGGGGGTGCTTGATAAAATAGTTGACCGTGTGAGATCATATACAGGCTATAAAGATGTTGATTTTGAAATGTATCCAGAATTTTCAAAGAAATTTCTCATTTTAGGAAACAACGAATCCGAAATTAAATCCTTTTTTACAGATGAAATCATTCGCTTTTTTGAAAGTCATCAGATTTATCATTTAGAAAGTAATGGAGAAGCACTTGTTATTTTTGATAAAATTAAATTAGCAAGGACAGATGAAACGATAGCATTTATAGATTATGGTAAAGAATTAGCCACGATCCTAGATATAATGGATTAGGGGTATAGAAATAAAACACAAAATTTAAAACCGTGCCTAACCACGTTTATAAGTAGACAATCTTAATAAAATTCGTTTTTTAGGTAATCGGCGTTTTGCAAGCATAAAAGAAATTAAAGGTTTATTTGATTTTGGAAAACGATTAAAAAAGGTAATCTCCCCTTAGTTTATTCACTTTCTTAAGCTTCAGAATCATAATAAAGTCGTTTCAAGCTTCTCTTTAACAGAGAAAATCTATAGATACCGATAATAAAAAAAATAACACTAAATATTATAGCTGTTAAGGCTAAATATTCAAAATTAGAAAACTCTTTTAGTTGATAAAAAGCAATGCTTCCTAATAATAAATATAAAGACGATCTAATATATGACAACAACGTGCGTTCGTTAGCCAATCGTGTACGTTCTATCGCAAGGTAATCTCTTAAAATAATTTTTTGGTCTGGTTCAAAATCACGACCGAATCTTAATATTTTCATCTTTTATGATTTGTTTAGTGCTTTTACTTGTGCTAAATTAAGCTGTTATATCAATTTAACCTTTAAATGTCTCAAATAATTTTAATGCTTTTAGTAATTTGCAAAACAATTTACAATTCATAATCTAATGAATTTATACCCAATAAATGCTGGTAATTTTAAACTTGATGGTGGTGCCATGTTTGGAGTGGTTCCTAAATCATTATGGACTAGAACAAATCCTGCAGATAATAACAATATGATTGATATTGCGGCACGTTGTTTGCTAATTGAAGATGGTAATCGTTTAATTTTAATCGATACTGGTATGGGAAACAAGCAAAGCGAGAAATTTTACGGATACTATTACCTTTGGGGAGATGATAGCATTGACAAATCGCTTGCGACTCATGGCTTTCATAGAGACGACATTACTGATGTGTTTATGACACATTTACATTTTGACCATTGTGGCGGAAGCATACAGTGGAATAAGGATAAAACCGGTTACGAACCCGCTTTTAGAAATGCTCATTTTTGGAGTAATAAAGACCATTGGAAATGGGCAACAAAACCTAACCGACGGGAAGTGGCTTCGTTTTTAAAAGAAAATATTTCACCCATGGAAGATAGTGGGCATTTAAAATTTACTTCGCTTCCAGAACAGCATCTTTTAGAAAATTCTGAATTGGGGTTTGACATCTTTTTTGCTAATGGACATACCGATAAACAAATGATTCCTATGATTCATTATAAAGGAAAGACTATTTGTTTTATGGCTGATTTATTACCAACCGCTGGACATTTACCTTTGCCTTTTGTAATGGGGTATGACACAAGACCTCTTTTAACACTAGATGAAAAAGAATTATTTTTGAACATGGCTGCGGATAATAACTTCTATCTGTTTTTAGAACACGATGCGCATAACGAAATTATAACTGTTAAACACACTGAAAAAGGTGTTAGGCTTAATGAAATTTATACTTGTAATACATTATTTAACTAAACATAATTAAATGAAATTTAATCACAAACCCTTCGTTTATATTGGTTTTGCAGCAACATTGCTTTTAGGATGTGGTGCTACATCAGATATTCTTTCAACACCAATTGAAAATATTGATTCTTCACCAATAAAAGTTACAGATTTAACTGAGGTTGAAGAAAAAAACTGGGGACACTTAGATCTAGTAAACGATACTATTCCGGGAATGGCTGTGGACAAGGCTTATGCTGAAATTATTAAAAATAAAAAAGGCACTAAGGTCATCGTTGCTGTTATTGATTCTGGTATAGATATCGACCATGAGGATTTAGATGGTGTCATTTGGACCAATAAAGGGGAAATACCAAACAACGGAAAAGATGATGACAACAATGGGTATGTAGACGATATTCATGGTTGGAACTTTATTGGTGACGGTTACGATGAACAACTAGAATATGTCCGTCTTTTGGCAAGTGGTAACACTTCAGACCCGCGTTATAATGAAGCAAAGGCATTATATGAGTCTGAATATCAGAAATATACTGGTACTAAAACGCAATATGAGCAAATCGCTCAAGTGGTTAAACAATCTGATGATGTATTGGCGGCTCACTTTAAAAAAAGAGATTATACCATACAAGAGGTTAATGCAATAAAAACAGAAAATCAGGAATTGGCTAAAGCGAAACAAGTTGCTCAAAATATTCATGCTAGTGCAGATGGAGCAAGTTTATCTAAGGCAACTGAAGAAATTAATGGTATTTTAAATCAAATCAATGAGCGCTTAAACTTTCATTTAAACAAAAACTTTTCTGGTCGCAAAACAGGTGATAATATTAACGACTTATCAGATACTGGTTATGGAAACGGAAATGTAAAACCTGTAAAAAAAGACGAGTCTCATGGTACACATGTTGCTGGTATTATTGCGGCAGAACGAAATAATGGAAAAGGGGCAAATGGTGTGGCAAATAATGTAGAAATTATGTCAATTAGATCCACTCCTAACGGGGATGAGTATGATAAGGATGTGGCGCTGGCTATTAGATATGCCGTAGACAATGGAGCAAAGGTCATAAACGGAAGTTTTGGTAAATCCTTTTCGCCTCACTCAGAATGGGTAAGAGACGCTATAAAATATGCTTCAGACAACGACGTAGTTTTTGTACATGCTGCTGGTAATGATAGTAATAATGTAGATGTAAAACCTAACTTTCCAGACGATAATGTGAACTTTGTTGAGGTGTCTAACACATACATTAGAGTAGGCTCGCTAGCACCTAAATATGGGTCTAAAATGGTGTCTGGCTTTTCCAACTATGGAAAAAAGAATGTTGATATTTTTGCACCTGGCTCTGAAATTTATTCTACTATGCCAGAAAACGAATACGATTTTAATGGCGGTACTTCTATGGCTGCTCCGGCAGTTGCAGGTATTGCGGCTTTAATTCGTTCTCAATATCCTCATTTAACTGCGGCTCAGGTAAAGCAAGTAATTTTAGATTCTGGACTGCATTTAACCACAAAAGTAGTGGTAGGTGGTGACGCTTCTAATGTAAAACCATTTGCAGATTTATCTAAATCTGGTACAATAGCAAATGCATACAATGCCTTAATTATGGCTTCAAAAATCAAGTAACTATGAAAAACTTTTTAATTCTTCTATCTGTAATTACCCTTGTCTTTTCTTGTGGAGCAACAGAAAAACTAACTCAAAGCTCTGAAACAACAAAAGTTTCTACAAACAATTATTGGCAACAACATGTTGACTATGACATGGAAATTGATATGGATGTTAACAGTTTTCAATACAAAGGAAAACAGAAGTTAGTCTATACCAATAATTCACCAGATGTATTAAACAGAGTTTACTACCACCTGTATTTCAACGCTTTTCAACCTGGTAGTGAAATGGATGTACGCTCTCGTACTATTCAAGATCCAGATCGTCGTGTTGGTGATCGTATTAGTAAACTTTTACCTAATGAAATAGGTTATATTAAAGTCAATTCACTTAAACAAAATGGAAAATCTATCTCTTATGAAACCGTTGGAACTGTCTTAGAAGTGAAATTAAGTCAGCCTATTCAACCAGGTGAAAAGGTAACTTTCGATATGATTTTTGATGGGCAAGTACCAAAACAAATTAGACGTTCTGGAAGAGATAATGCAGATGGTGTTTCGCTTTCTATGACCCAGTGGTATCCAAAATTAGCTGAATACGATTTTGAGGGTTGGCACGCAGATCCATATATCGGAAGAGAATTCCATGGTGTTTGGGGGAATTTTGATGTAAAACTAACGCTTGATAAAACTTATATTGTTGGTGGTACTGGTTATCTTCAAAACCCTAACGAAATTGGTTATGGTTACGAAACGGGAGCTATAAAACGACCTTTTGGAGATAAATTAACCTGGCATTTTAAAGCTCCTAATGTACACGATTTTACTTGGGCGGCTGATCCGGATTATATTCATGATTCTGTACAAGTTCCTAATGGCCCTACATTACATTTCCTATATTCTAATGACGACAAAGTGATAGAAAACTGGAAAAAGATTCAACCAGAAACAGTTAAATTAATGCAGTTTTTTAGTGAACATATTGGACAATATCCCTATAAGCAATATTCATTTATACAAGGTGGAGATGGTGGTATGGAATATGCTATGTGTACGCTAATAACTGGTGGCTCTAGTTATGGTGGTTTATTGGGTACAGCATCGCATGAATTGGCACACACTTGGTTTCAGTTTTTATTAGCATCTAATGAAGCTAAGCACGAGTGGATGGATGAAGGTTTTACAAGCTATATTTCTGCATTAGCCATGAACTCTTTACGTGAAGAAAAGAGAGAAAATCCTTTTGTGGGTTCTTACAGAAGTTATATTCGTTTAGCTAATTCTGGTTATGAGCAACCATTAACCACGCATGCCGATCGATATAAATTTAATGGCGCATATGGAGCGGCTGCATATAGCAAAGGAGCTGTATTTTTAGCGCAATTAGGTTACATTATTGGAGAGGATAATTTAAAGAAGACCATTAAAAAATACTTTAATGATTTTTCTTTTAAACACCCAAAACCTTTAGACATTGTGCGAACTGCAGAGCGTATTACAGATTTAGAGCTCGATTGGTATTTAATAGACTTTGCACAAACCACCAATACAATAGATTATGGGGTAAAGGCTGTTGAAGGCAAATCTATTACATTAGAACGTGTTGGTTTAATGCCAATGCCTATTGACTTAACTGTAACTTATGAAGATGGTTCTACTGAAGCGTTTTACATTCCGTTACAGATGATGCGTGGTGAAAAATCAACCTCAGCAACTATAATTAGTGATTGGGCTTGGGCAATGCCAACCTATACTTTTGAGGCTAATAAAACGGTGAAATCTGTTGAAATTGACGCCTCACAAATGCTTGCTGATGTAAAACGTGAGAATAATACATTTACTAAAGAATAAATTCTTGCGTATTATAATCCTAAAACCGCATCAAAATGATGCGGTTTCTTTATTTGATTAACCTAAATCCAACACCTATATTATAAGTGGGTTTAGGTAATTGGTTTAGATTCATTCTGTAACTCACAAACCATTTCCCTTTTCTGTTATATTGCAAGCCTAAGCTTATATTGTCAAAGGTATTAGTATTTCCTCCAAACTCAGAAAAAACATAAAGTCCACTTCTATATGTTTTGGGATACTCAATAGTCTTAGTAACCGTAATTTCTCTCGGTACTTTAAGTTTATATGCTATTTCACTATCGAGCAAATTGCCTTCTAAAAGGTTGTAACTAAAGATATCTATATCATTATTGCTCAAGGTATCTCTATATATTCTAGCTTTTACAAATAGAGAAGTATCTATTTTTTGAGGTAACCTTTCTACAATTTTTGAAGTATCACCCTTAGAAACATAAACCGTTTTATAAGTTGTTGTTTGTACTTTAAAAGTATCTATTTTAGTTTGCCAAATGGTATCTCTTATAATTGAAATTTTAGGCGCTTCTTTTTTATCTATACGATTACATTGTCTATTAAACAAGTTTAAAAGTAATAGCCCTAAAATGACAATTAACATTGTATTTTTAGTCTTCATTTTTTTATGGTATTGTTTGGTTGGGAATAAGAAAAGCCTCCTTCTCTAACTTATTTTGCTTCCTAAAATTCGGTTAGAGAAGTTCGTAGGCTTTTAAAAATTTAACGTTATTCTTTAAGCAATAACAACTACCCTGTATTTATCTAGAGCTGGTGCTGTGCTAAAAGTTAGGCTAATCGTATTTGTGTCTACAATAGTCATAATACAATCTGTAACTGTTTTAGTATTTACATCTCTTACTTGTATAATGACATCTTCAGAACCCAAATTATGATTTACATTAATAGTTGTTAATGTGCCATCTCCAATAGTTGATGAAAACTTAGAAGTACTATTAGCTTTCACCCATTCTTTAGTAGACAAAGCTTTATCATTAGCGGCATCAATTTGAGTAATTGATACGTCACTTTCAATTAACCCTTTAAAATATGACGGTAGATCAACAACAGAGTTAATGGCCTTCATATTAGCGTTAGGCAATTGTATTCCATTATCTAATTTTAAATATGAACCCTCTGCAACTGTTCCTCCGGTTTGATTTAGGTCTATTAAAACACCTGTCCACCCATTTACCGTTCCTGCTTCAAGGTCTAAACCAAAGACACCACTATTGATATTAGAAGATGTAACATTGGCATTATTCTGAATGACTTTACCTCTTAATCCTACAGCATTAGCAACTGTACCCGTGCCTCCGTAATCGTCAATTTTTACATAGTTTTCAGATCCGCTTAACAAGTTAATTGTTCCTGAGCCTGTGTTTCTGTAAGATGCTTGGTTATAACAACCAATCATTTCTCCTGGTGTTCCTGAGTTTTGAGTCCTTACCCTATTAAAAGCGCCATATACATAGCCTATATCTTCTGGTGCGTTATGCGTTATAAGGTTGTTTACTCCATAAAAAAATTGATTAGCAACAGATTTTATTTTTGTAATCGCATTATAAATAGAAAATACATTACCAGTATTTTCATCTGAATAGTTGATATTTAGATTCCCGTTAAAAGGATTACTAGGAGTATCACCATCTGTGATGGTTAGATTACCACCTACTAGCTCCACATCATTTGTGGTACTATTACCTTCATCTGTAACTTGTTGTAAATTCTTCGCTTCTATTTTCTCTCTAGAAATCACTTCGTCCTTATGCCAAAAGGAATCCCAAGTGTCATAATATTCATCTTGCTTAGGTTTATCACCTGTTTCAAAATAACTTCTTATTTTTTCTTTATTTTGTTTCATTGTATTTTATGTTTTAGTCATAAAAGCTGAAACCAAATAAGTGTCTCAGCTTTTAATTTTTTATGTGTTTATTAAATTTCTTTCAGTACAACATTAGAAATACTTCCATGAAAACCTGTATTGCTTCTTAAAATAAAGTTACCAACGTCGGTATTATTTACAGTAAATGTTTCTGAATAGGTTCCATTAGCACTTCGCGCTGTCATATAACCTGTAGAGCTCGTATATGGTCTAAACACACCAGATACGTAATCTGAAATTTCATAAGTAAGATTGTAGGTCTTACCTTGTATAAGCACATTTTGGTATGCTCCCGAGTTATCGTTTGTGTCAAAATTCAGTTTACCATTACTGATAGTAATATTTGAAGAGAGGCCAACCCAATTGTGTTGATGTGAAAAATCTGAATTTAATAATACATTATCACCTTTTGGAATAACATTTATTAATCTACAAGACACATTATCTAGTGCACAATCATTATCGGTACCAGCATAGAATAATAAATTCGTTGTATTGGCTTTTAGTAAATATTTTTTGTTTCCTGTACCGTTATTTCTTAAAAAACTGTTATATGCGTATAGGTCTATATAATCTGAATTATTTAAAATATTGAACGATATATTGTAAAAACTATATCTCTTCATAACTGTTTGCATCAAATTTCTATTAGCAACAGTTGCGGTAGCTGAACTTACAGCTTCTCCATTAATTTCAGTCCATCCATTTGAACCTCCGACATTTGATAAATTCCAATCCGTAAACCCATTAGAAAAGTCACCATTTAAAACTAGATTATCAGATACATAAGGTGTATATACCACCTCTTTTACTGAAACATTATTAAAAGTAGCACCTAAAACTTCTGCGCCTGGCTTAATATATATATCACCATTGAGCAACCTTGAAAAAATAATGTTGCGTCCATTTTTAAAAAATATACTATGTCCATCAGAATTTAAAAGTCTATAAGTTCCAGAATTTAACTCAACGTCTAATTCTATTTTATATAATGTATCATTATCTCCTATATTTTGTAATAATGCCGCTTCATTAATTCCTTGGTTTTCGGCTTTATTGTTATTAATTACCCAATTATCGAAGCTTCCGCTTTGGACTTGCCAATCATTTAATCCATTCGAAAAATCTCCATTTAAAACTAGCTCTTCACCATATAAGGCTGTGCCTTCTATAATAGGTTTAACACTAATATTACTAATAGTAAATCCACCTCCACTGCCATTTACACTTGGTGAAATTCCAAAAACTATATAATCTGCCTCTTGGCTAGATTCCCCATCTACAAATAGCACATGATGCCCTTCCTCATAGGTTTTATAAATATTAAACATTGGCTTTGCATTCCAGTTTCCTGGCATTGAAAAATAAGCCAACTTCCCAACTTCTATATCAGAGATATCAAACTCAATTTTAAACTGTGTGCCAAAAGATTGTGTATCTATACTTTGTCCTAATCTTACACTTTGACCGCCATTATTAACACCACTAAATGTTGCAGTGTTATTAGTAATACTCCATTCACTACCTAGTGTAGTCCAATCTGTAGAACCATTAGAAAAATCTCCGTCAGTTATAAGTTCCGATCCAAAAACAAAGTTTTTATAAGGGTCTGAGTCTTTTTTTTGTATTAACTGTGTTTTTCTTAACATTTTTAAACTGTATTTAAGTTTTTAATAAATCCTCTAATCATATCACTTTCTACACTAATGGTGTAGCGATTCCATTTGGTACCATCGTACAAATCACTATCGGCATCAAATAGCACTGTATCATTAAATACTATTGGATGATCACCACTAATTTCTAGTTCAATGATTTTTATTAAATCACCCGTAGGGACATTAATAAAAGTAATATCGGTTGCTCCAGTCAGTGCTAAGCGCCATTTACTTGCCAATGCCACATCGACATCATAAGAGCCAGATACCGCTGTATTAACTATGCGATGCTCAAATTGCGATTCGTCTTTATGCCAAAACGAATCCCAGGTATCATAATATTCTGCCTGTTTTGGTTTATCACCTGTTTGAAAATAACCTCTTATTGTTTCTTTACTCTGTTTCATTTTTGTTTGTGTTTATATTATTTGTTTCGTTTTCTTCGCCTTCTGTAAGGCTATCTACAGTGTCTTTTAAAGGGGTTAATCTTATGAGATTTACCAAGGCTTTAAAAGGGTTAACACCATAGATTGTATTGTAGTTTTCTAAAATGGACTTTATCTCTGCAATGGCAATAAAGCCAGCTATAATTTTTAAAAATGGCACCTCGTTAACGATGTGTTTTTCTAAAAAATAAGCCGCTAAAATCACTAAGTTGTAGATAAAGAATTTAGAAACGGTGTGTGCTATACGCGATCCTCTTATAGGAATATGCTTTTTAAAAGAGGCATATGATCCTGTAATAAAATCGACAATAATTAAAAAGATCATGGTTATGATTACACCATGTAATGGTGATAATAGCGTTAATAACCAGAACGTAAATTTTATTAGTTTTTCCATAGTTTTTCTAATTTTTTATAGTCTAATACTCTGTTTTTGGGGTATGCTTTTATGCATACTTTGTTGCCTTGATTACCTCCAAGTACATAGACATAACCTCTGGTTTCTTTAATAAAAAATGCCACATGGCCTTTCCAGCTTTCTGGTGACTCTCGCCAAAAGATGACGATATCACCAACCTCTGGATTCACCACAGACTTACCAACGCTAAGCCAGCTTCTGGCATTGAGTTTGCCTGAGAATTCGTAACCCGAAGTCTTAGCTACCCAATTAGCAAACGCACTGCACCAAGCGGTTTCGTCTTTTAATTTTTTACCATTAAAACCTGTATCATTAAAATATTTTAATATTCTACGGTTGTCTTTGGAGCCAACAATTTCCTTAACGCCATACTCAGACAGCGCTTTATTAATTAAATGCATTGGTTTAAAATTTTTTGATTAATCGCAACTACATTATGTAAGTTGCTTTTTAGAACATGGTGCTATTTGTAAAAAAGGAGACCACTTTATAAATTAACGCGAATGGCATTCCTCAATTACATGCTATTAACACATATGTTTGATATTATATTTTAAGCAGACCAAACTCTAACCAAAGATTACTTTAGTATATTGTTTCTTAACCAGAATAGATTTAATCTAGGTTGTACAGTTTCTACTTAACACGAAGTTTTTGTATCTAACGGTAAACGTTGTTAGAAAAGCGAATACAAATATAAACATATTACATACAATAAACAAACATTTTACAAATTAAATGTGTTAAATTTTGTAATTTGTTTTAATTCAGTATAATACCTAGGAAAGGAATAGTTTGTCTTAATCTTCTTTAGTCTGTTGATCTAGTATTTTTAAAATAGTAGGTATGCGATAATCGCCATGTAACAGTTTTACATTATCTAATACAGTTTCTTCTGGTAAACCTATAGAAGATACATATAGTGGGTTTTGGCTTTCTCCTCTATAAACAGGAGTAGATACCTGTTCTGTATTATGAAACGCTCTTTTAGCAATACCTATAATTGGTATCTTCTCATCTAGTGCTTGCCATAAATGACCACCCAAACCAAAGGTTTTGTTATTATCTACAAAAACATGCCCATCTACGATAATTACCTCAATAGTAGTTAGATCTACTTGTCTAATCAACTGAAGAATACAAGGCAATTCTCTTTTATAAAATTGACCTGGCTCATAAGGAGCAACATTAGTAATGATATCTGTAATAATGTGATGAGGTGCTTTATCTGCCCAATTAAATAGTACTCCTACAGATTTTGAATAGCTTTCTTTGTAATGGACGTCTATGGCTAGTAACATTATTTTTTGTTATTTGGTTAAAGTACAAAAGCCACAGCTATTATGCTATGGCTTGGTTTGCTTATTATTAATGGCGCTCATCATAGATCAGTGCTAGCGAAGAGGCTTGTTAGAGACTAAATTGTGTAGTCTTCCCTTTTCCCTTTTTTAATTCCGTTTTTTAATTCATATGTAATTTCGCCTTGCTGATTATATTGTCTTACAATCCATTTCCCATTTTCCTCTACTTCTTCATGACGAATACTGCCATTTTCCCAATATGCTATTGAAGGACCAATCTCATTAAAATCATCAAATTGAAAATAATATTTAACCTGTCCGTTGTTGTAATATTCTACTTGATAACCATATTCTCTTCCGTTTTTCCATTCATATTCTAACTTTGTCGTTCCATTTGAATGGCGTTCAAAAACTAAAAAACCTGTAAACTTATCATTTGATAATTGTGTTGCTTTTTTCTTGTCGCCTCTTTTAAATTCTATTCTTTCTAAATCGGGTTTTATTAATTCCATGTTTTCATCCAAATCATCTAAATGATGCTAAATAATTTTAACTAACAATTAGTCATAGTGTTAAAACCGCTCAACAAATACTTGAACGGTTTTAACACATTAACTCAAAACTCTTAAACGCCTCTAATTTTTAGTTCTTCGATGAACTCAGCGAATGAATTTGAAATTTTATACGGTTCTTGATCAGAATGGTAAGCATATATTTCACCATAATTATCATCAACATAACCTATAGCTAGATACCCTCCTTCTAAAGTGCCTATTGATAACAACTTTGGGTACAAAAAGGACTTCTTAAGGCGAAAAAAGTCCTTTACCTCTTCAACCTCGTCTAAACTAGATAAGACTAATTCTTTATTTCTGAAGGAAAAAAAATACTCTTTGCCCGAAGGAATACTCCCTCCATTATATTTTTTCATATGAGCCTTATAATCTTCAGGTAATTCTTTTTCTAATACTAGTTCTAATTCATTTAAGTCATCTTCCCCTAACTCATAATCTTTATCAAATACTATCATATTATTGTTTTTTTAATTGATTAAATATTTCTAATAATTGTGCATTACTGCCCATGTGTGGTGTTGTTCTCTTGTGTAAAGGAGTATAAACTAACTGAAATGTACTTTTTAAACTACCGTCTAAATCATCTAGGTGGTGCCAAGTCAATTTCATTTTTCTACAAATCTCTTGATACTTGTTTATCAATTTATTGTCTGTCACCCCTATACTTCTCCAACAATTTTTAAAATCAGATGGCCGATCCCCTGTTACAAATGTTCTTGTCTCACCCTTGTGTTTCTCAATAAGATTTTGTATTTGCTTAACATAAACTTCGTCACCTTTAGGTATAATTCCATTTCCAAATTTACCATTTTTTAGATACGCCTCCATACCTTTAAAAGTAGGTGATATTTCAAATTCACTATAAGGTACATTGGGAGTATCTGAATTATTATATATATAACGTTGTTTTTTGGGGTCGTTTTTTAGAGCATTTTTCCCTTTTTCTATAATTTCATTTTTTTGGGGATAATTAATTAACCTTTTATAATCATCTATGAAATCCCCAAAGACTCTTATAAATCCTTTAGAGTCTACCAATGCATCATTTACTTCGGAAATTACAACTCTTTTCAGGTTCTTAATCTCAATCAACTCTTCCAAATACCTTGCCAAAGCTTCTTCCTCTGATAAATTTGGATATTCTTTTTTGGCAACATCTTGATAATCCTTTATTTTTTTTGGTGCATCTGTTTTTTTAACACCAGACTCAATGATATTACCCTTGGTATCCACTAAACTACTATTTTTATTTTCATATATCATACACATAACACTCAGGTTTTAATTGGACAAAAGGTGAATGCCTCCGTAGCTTCATCATACTTAGTTGGGCTTAAACCAAACCGCTTAAACCTGCTTCTGGTAGATGGGTTAAATACTTTTTTATAAGCCTCTTCAATAAACTGCTTTGTGGTTTTAAACAGCTTTACAAACCAAGCTATAAAATCGTCTATTAGCTTTTGCACATTGAGCTTTCGTAAGTATTTAAACAATCCTATAAGGCTATCTACAAAAGACACTGGTGCTTTACCAAGCGTTTTAACTCCAGCTTTTCCTAACTTAAAGAGTTGCTCAAAAGATTCTGCCGTTAGTTTTAGGGCCATACCAATCGTTTTTGCACCTCCTGTAGCTATAGCAGTAATCACTTCCTCAATAAGAAAACCTACCGCAAAACCTAGCCCATAACCTATATTATCTACTCTTGCGTTTAGATACTTAGCGCCATCTACCGTTTTGTCAGCAATTGCAACCGTAAAAGCACGGTTAAGCGATAATATTTGTTCTGGATTAGAAAAGGTGGTAATAGCTAATGCACTCATTTGTGCAAAGCCAGTAAATAAAGCTTCTAAGTTTTTTACAGTAAATAGCTTACCAATGGTTTGTGCCATTTCTTCAAAAACCTCTAAAACTGAGGATAAAGAGGTTGATACTTTGTACTTGCTCTTTCTCTCCTTGTCTTCTCGTCTGGTCTCATATGGATACTTTAAAATAGCACCTACCATGCTTAAAATTCCTCCAACAGCTTTTACAAGACTGTTTATTATACCTATTAAAAGAGCGTTACCAAAAATAAGCGTGTTTTTTGCCTTAAATGTTTCTTTAAAAACAGCATATAGTTCTCTTAATTTACTTAATAACGTTTTAATAAAACCAAAATGCTTTTTAAACAGTTTATTAAAATTACCATCATAAGAAGAGGCGTTAAAAAAAGTATTTACTTTACTTTCTAAGGCAGCAATAAACACCTCAAACGTATCTGCTTGCTTAAGACTCTCTTTTTCTTTAGTGCCTAAATGATCTAATAAAGCATCAAGCCCAGGTAATACAGGGCTAAAGTCTTTTGCTCTATCCCCATTTTCGTTATAATAATTCCAACGTTTGTCATCAAAGACAAATTCTGTAGAAATGGCATCACCTAATTCTTTTACCACATAACCAACACCATATAAGATGGCGCTATTTACCGCTATAGGTACATCTATTATATCGGTTAACCATTGAAATACACCTCCGTCTTTTTGTTCTTTTACAAACTCTAAATGGTTCTTAAAAACACTCTTTATCCGAGACTCTATTTCACTAACATTTGCAACGACCCCAAAACGCTCTGCCAAATGAGCAATGGCATTTGTAGGTAATACAGTTTCAAAACTAATATTTGATCCTGTGTAAACTCTTACTATAGATGTTGAGCCACGAAAACCGTCATTTTCTATAAAAAAGATGACCTCGTTAGGAAGTGTTTCCTCAATAGCATTGTAGGCATTGTTTAGCTTATTGCCATCTGTAGAAAAGAAAAAGAACAATTTAAGGTCTTCATTTTCTAAAAGCTCATTGAGTTTGTTTTCAGTATTTAAAAATTGTTTTAAACTTGGAACTTTAGGGCTAGAGTTGCCAGTGATCAATACTTCATCTAAACTATTAGGGTTTTCATACTTTACGTAAAATTTATCGTTAAAGCCATAAACTTGATATGTGCCACCCGCACCTATCACAGAGTTGTTATCACCTAAATCTGTCAGATAATCATTAGGTAAAAGATAATCTTCTATATACAAAACACTTTCTGAACGAATAGGTTGGTAAAGCGCATATATATTTTCAGCGGTTTGAAACACCTCAGCGTAAATAAAATCTCCTTGTATAGAATTTAATGGTATAATCTGGTCGTTTTCATCAGTTTCGTAGTCATCAGAAAAGATATGTTTATCATTGAAAACAATAACATTAGGTATCGGTTGATATTTAAACCTAAAATTATCCATTCCATATTCATATGCATTCATATTTATATTTTTTAATCATTAAACATTCGTTTAAAAACAACACAACACATCTTACCCCTTGCCGCTTTAAAAAAGCAGCAAGGCTGTAATTTTTATTAAAATGTAAGATGTAAATATGTGGTGTACTAAACTCTTATTGTACGGTAATAATTTCACCAACTGAGTCTGATCCAACGCCACCTGGGCTCTCGTCTCCTCCGATAAGGTTTTCATTTGGTGTAATTGGGTTGCCTCCTTCTGGTTCGCATTCTGGGTTACATGGTAAACCGCCCTCTACTTCTAAACCAATACCGCCAGCTTGTAAAATGGTAAGGCTTGTTGGTAATCGTGTTTCCCAAGTACTTTCTATTTCTCCTTCTAGAGTTTGCATTTCTTCTGCAACAGACACATAGAGATCGTCCTCTTGGTCAGCAACTAAGCCTTGGCCATTCCAAACCTCTCCAGTCTTCATATACCAGTTTACAGCATCTTCAAAACCTGGACTTACAGGTACAACTGTACGCGCCATCCCAGATTGTAAAAAGGTTTGAAACAGTGGGTCAGCAGCATCTTGTTGTTGAAATAATTCTACCCAATCCTTTTCGTCTGCATAGAAATAAGGATAAAAGATATAGGCCATAATTTCCCAATCAAAAGCCTGCTCAAAAAACTTAACTTCAGAAATATGTTTTTGTAAAGCTTCGCTTTTATTGACCTTTGAAATTCCACCCGTTTCAACTGGTTCGCTATAATTGTTATTAGACACATCTTTTTCTTTTTGCTCTGTCAACAATTCAATCGCAATACGTTTTAATTCTCGTTTTTCAATAGCTCTATTCTGCAGTGGATTAAACTTTAGTTTTACCGTATCACCATCTTGAATAATCTCTTGGTTTTGTACATCATTATACTCATTAACACGGTCTTGGTAAGCTTCCATAATAGCATTATAGGTTTCATTTTGCCATTGTTCTAATGCTTCTGTAGTTATACTACAAGATACAGATACATTAAAGCTAGAGGCTGCCATATCAAACGCTGATGCGGAAACCGCTAACTCTTGTCTAATACCATCCATAAAGGTGTAGTCGTATTCAAACTGTCTGTGCCCAAGAACAGTCATGTCATCATGATTGTCGTAACCTACAGAAATATTAATTCTTCCGTTATTACCATTACCTGAATCTGAGAATATTCTTCCGTTTACAGTTGCACTTTTTGCTTCATAACCTTCAGTAATATCAATATTATCATTTAATGAACTTGCCTCATCATTGGCTTGAGCATTATAGTCTAACTTAAATGATTTACTTAAAGTAATCATCTCTTGTGGTGCAGAAGACACCTCGGCATTATATTCTGAAGCAATTTGTTGGTAATTAGTTTCATTTATATCTAATGCGGAACTCATTGCCAATTCTCCCTCTAACAAACTTGGGTGTGTTGGCTTATCGGGAAAAATTAAATCCTTATCAATCTCATCGTTTTCAATTTTTTTCCAAATCGCTTCTTTAAAAAACTTAGAGGGCTCTGGTATTGCAAATTCATACATTAAACGTTTGCCGTAATTAATAAGCTTGTTTTTGTAGATTTTATCCACCCAACGATAAACACCTGTAACATGAGTTTCTCCCTTTCTGTTATCAAAACCATGTGAATTATTTTCTTCAAACTCTCTAAGGATTCGAGATGTACGTTTAGAACTTATTTTCTGCACCACACGTTCCATAGCACGTTCTGTAACCTCCTGTGCATAAGTTTGCGCTTGTGTATTAGAGTTAGAAGATGCGCTTGCAGATGCGGAATTAAAAGAAGCTCCAGCTGTAAAGCCCCAATTTTTACCTCCACCTCTCACTGAGGCATTTGCTCCATAAGATTGAGATTCGTCTTCGTTTAAAACAGAGGCCACCTCACTTTGCATTTCGTTGCGCTCAGTGGTGGTTGAGTCTGTTAAGTTTTCAATTTCGCTTTCTCTACTCTCTTCTATGGTTGTTTCTGCACTTGTTAAACTACGCGTAGAACGTTCTTTATACTCACGTGCCATTACATTTTCAATATGAGAAACTTCTCCAGGAACGTAACAACATACTTCTTGCTCCACACGTCTAAAATCTGCGACACCTAAATTGGTAATACCATAAACAGACTCTAAACTATTTAGTTCTGTTTCGGCGTTTTCACCAACAATAGTTGCACAACCCGTTACACTTTCTGTTAGTTTGCTGATATTAAAATTGTCTATATTAAAATCAATTGTCTTTCCATTAGATAATGTGTATTGTCCTGTTAGAGTATAAATGCCATGTATTAAATCTAAGCCAGATTCAAACAAAATTAAACCCAAGTGTGTTGAAACACCTCCGCCATGTACTCGTCTTATTTCATTACTACTGTAAGAAACACTACTGTCTGAATTAAGCTCTAAACTATATGTAGCACTCAAAATCTGCGTGTTTTGAGGGGTTGCTAAATACATATAAATATTAGACTTATTCTTTGGCGCTCTATCCTTTCTTACTAAAAAGCAATATGGAGTAGAGGGCAGTCGCGAACTTCGGTTGGTGCGTATATATGTACCTCCAACATTTACTTTTCCTGATGACTTTTTTGCTTTAGAAAATACAGCCTTGTTTTCTTTTTTAATTTTTGACTTTAGAGCGTTTTTAGCTTCCGTAAATGTATCATACATTTCTAAACCTTCATTATCAAAAACATTGTATGCGTTATCAGATAGTTTAGTTGCTAAATACGTTTTGGTAATTGTTTCTTCAGGCGTGTAAGAAAACTTAGGGATAACTAAATCAGGGTACGTTTTTACATCTACTATTTCACCTGTATCAGAATCCGTTTGTTGAACAATTACGGGAGTTGCATTTTCTATTAACGTTTCTACATCTTTATTATATTGATTTAAAGCAGTGTCATAAGCTTTTTGGTTTGCCTTATTGAAGATCACCTCTTCTTTATCCAGCTCTTTAATCAATAATTTATAGTCAGATATCCTGTCTTTAGCCAAGGCAATATCTGCCTCATTATTTATGGCTTTTCTTTGTAAGTCAGATAGTTTAGGGCCTAGCTTAGTTATTTCTGTGGTAATTTTAGAAAAAAGAGCTTTAGGCATTACCACACTTGCGTTGGCTCGTCTTGTAAACTCTTTATCTTGCTCTTCTGTAAAGATTGTGTTTTCACTTAAATCATTAAAGGCATCTAGAAATTGATTAGCCACTAAAAGTCTTATTAAAGCCTCTCTTACATGAACAGATGCTTTGCTAATGGTTTGATAAATTAGGTTTTCCCAAACCACAATTTCTGATGTTGTTAACAAAGAAGCACCTTCAGAATTTGCCTTAATCTCATCATAACTAAGCGCGTTCTTGTTTCGCATTAACCAAGAAGAAAATAGATATAATGCAGGGTTCAATTGTTTTACATCGGCAATAGTTTTTAAAGAACCCGTAAAAGCATCTGCTTCTTGCTGTAATAATACCTTTTTATCAGATTCTTGTTGGTTTTCAACTACTGATAGAAACCTATTTGGCTCTTCTGGATGATATACAAAACCAGGGTGGTCTTCTTTCTCATCTATTAGTTGTGGACTACGTAAAGTCACAAACCTAAATAGGTTGTTTTTAATATTTTGACTCATTTTAATTTTTTTAAAGTTTATACTAATTATTAAGCTCCTTTTAGGAACTGTTATGTTTTTCGCTTTTCTAACAGTTTACCCTAATACAAAGTCTTAATACTTAAGACATAAACTTTCCTCATATTCCGTATAATGTTGGAATATGTAACCTTCAAATCGTCTTCTAAATGTAAAAATGATTGTAAATTCTAAAAATTTTGCTTCAAAAACACAACAAATGTTTAATTTTAAAGTGTTTTTTGTATATTAGCAATTATTTAGAGCACAAATATAAAACATTTTACAGAATAAAACTAACATAATTTTAATTTTTTTGTAAAAAGTTTGAAATTAAAATTTATTGCTTATGGAGGGTATCGACGAAAAAATATCAGCAATTATTAATCATTTTCATCTTAATAATTTTTCATTTTCTAAACGCATTGGAGTTACAGGAACTACTGTAGATAGTATTGTTAACGGAAGGCCACAAGCTGATGGTTCTCGTAAAAAAACAAAACCTGGCTACGATGTCTTAAACGCTATTATCGATACTTTTAATGTCAATCCAGACTTTCTGTTTAGTAAAAGCACAATAATGCTAAAATCTGATGTTGTAAAGGGTCAAACATATTCTGGAATGCCTCAAGTTATTGCTGTTAACCAAACTGGAGATGAAAATGTGGTTTATGTACCAGTAAAAGCTAGGGCAGGTTATTTAGATGGTTATGGTGACCCTGAATATATTGAAACCCTTCCGTCTTTTAATATGCCACATCTTACAAACGGTACTTATCGTTGTTTTGAGGTTAAAGGGAATTCCATGGTGCGTACATTTTTTGACGGTGATTTGGTCTTTGGTAAATATGTTGAAGATCTTAATGATATTAAAGATGGTCGTATATATGTTATAGTGAGTAAAAATGATGGTATTGTATTAAAACGTGTCATTAATAGAATTGCTGAGCGCCGAAAGCTTATTTTAAAAAGTGATAATAAGGATGGCAACTATCCAACTTACACCATTAACGCTGAAGATATTGTTGAGGTGTGGTACGTAACTATGTATGCCTCTAAGCAAATGCCAGAACCTGTTGATATTTATGACCGTTTACACGAACTAGAAAGTAAAGTTGTAGATTTAGAAGGTGTGTTACAGCGTAAAAGTTTAAATTAATATACTTTTTATCTCTAAAAAGAAAACCTAACTAGATCTTAGTGTTAATGTCCTTTAAATATTCAAAAAAAGATAAGCTTAAAAGTAAAAAACTCATAGAACAGCTTTTTACTGAAGGGAAAGCAATTACAGCTTATCCACTACGTTTAATTTATCTTAAAACCGAATTTGAAGACAATAGTACTCTTAAAACAGGAGTTTCAGTAAGTAAGCGTCTCCATAAGACTGCAGTGGCTAGAAATCGTATAAAACGTCTTTTAAGAGAAGCTTATAGGCTTAATAAGCCCATATATTTTAACAATAGTTCAACATCTTATGCGTTTATGATTTTATACCTTAGCAAAGATGGAACAACTTTTGATAAACTAAACAAGAGTATGAAATTGTTGTTTGATAAATTTATCGACAAAACTTCTGAAACATGAAAAAACTACTACATAAAAAAATAATGCTTCCTGTGTTGGCTGTTGTTATTTTTCTCAGTACTACTGCTTTCAAAAATGATTTCTTTGAAATTGCGAAGCAGATTGAAATATTTACCACGCTTTTTAAGGAAATCAACATGAATTATGTGGATGATACCAATCCAGGAGATTTAATGGACACAGCGATTAAAAGCATGTTAGATGATTTAGATCCTTACACACAATTTTATAACGAACAGGATGTAGAATCTGCTAGAATAAACAATGCTGGAGATTATACTGGTATTGGTGCTAGAGTCTTAACCTTAAAAGATAAATTACTTATTGTTGAGCCTTATAAAGGTTATGCGGCAGATAAGGCTGGTCTTAAAGCTGGAGACGAAATTATAAAAGTAGATAAAGTAACTGTTGCTGATTTTAAAGATGATGCCGCAAATTTATTACAAGGAGCAGCTGGTACGGAAGTAAACGTAACCTACAAAAGACAAGGAAAAACCAATACGGTTAAAATTATAAGAGAATCTTTAGAAATTAAAGCTGTCCCTCACTATTCTATGGTAGATGAAAAAACCGGTTATATTGTTCTGAGAAGATTTAATGATAAAGCTTCTTCAGAAACTTTTAGTGCTCTAAAAGCTTTAAAAAATCAAGGAGCTACACAATTAATATTAGACCTTAGAGGAAATCCGGGTGGTCTTTTACATGAAGCCGTAAATGTGACTAATATTTTTGTTCCTAAAGATCAATTAGTAGTTACCACAAAATCTAAAGTAAAAAAATACAATAAAACCTATTATACTAAGCGAGAAGCTGTAGATACTGAAATTCCATTAGTGGTACTGGTAGATGGTAGCAGTGCTTCTGCAAGTGAGATTGTGTCTGGTGCATTGCAAGATATGGACCGCGCTGTGGTGGTTGGTACACGTAGTTTTGGAAAAGGACTGGTGCAGAGACCAAAACCTTTAACTTATGGTACACAAATGAAAATTACAATTTCTAGATATTATACACCTTCTGGTCGTTGTATACAAGCTTTAGATTATTGGAATAGAGATGAAAACGGTAAAGCCACTAGAACTAAAAAAGAAAACTATAATGCATTTAAAACCAAGAATGGTCGCGACGTGTTTGATGGTGGTGGTGTGCAACCAGATATTGAGGTAGAATTCGCAAAACAAACACCAATAACTAAAGCGATATTAAATGAAAACTTGGTTTTCAACTTTGCAACCAATTATTATTATGATCATAAGGTTGAAGATTTAAAAAGTTTTAGGTTTTCTGATTCAGAATTTAAAAAGTTTAAAAACTTCATAAAAGCAAGTGGTTTTAATTTTGAAACCAAAACAGAACAAGCATTACAAGATGCTATAACAATTGCAAAAGAAGAGGAATTAGATGGTGTAATTAATTCAGAATATAAAGACTTAACTACAGCGTTACAACGCTATAAATCTAGTGCGATTGAAGGTAATAAAACACAATTAAAATCATTAATTACAGACGAAATTATTAAACGTTATTTCTATAGTGAAGGCTTATATACCTACTATACAGCTAATAATTTAGAAATAAAAAAGCATTAAGTATTCTTAACAACCCATCGCAATATGCGAGCATTTTGAGGTGAAAACTTAATTTTTTTTATATTTAACATTATATAAATTTTCGAATTGTAAGAAAATTAAAATAAAATGAAGGCCCTACTTATATTTTTAACTCTTAGTTTTCAGCTTGCTTTTTCTCAGCAAGAACTGAAACACGAAGTGTATTTTGATACTGATAAATACAATATTCCTGAAACTGAACACAGTAGGTTATTACTCTTTTTGTCTAAAGTAGAGGAGATGGATATTGAAAAAATTTCCATTTATGGTTTTTGCGACGATAGAGGAAGTGATAACTATAACTTAGTACTTTCTCAACAACGCGCAGATGCTATTAAAACTGTATTTTCTAATAACGAATTTGATGAATCTGTAATTACAAATGTTGATGGGAAAGGAGAGATTTTACTAAACATTGTACACGAGGAAAATCTTAGTAAAATAAGAGGTTTAAACCGTAAAGTTGAAATTATAGTAAAACCTGTTTATCCTCCTAAACCTAAAGAGGTTAAAGAAGATAATACTGAAACTTTATTAAAAGGAGAGTTAAAGGAAGGAGATAAAATTTTATTAGATAATTTATTATTTAGAACAGGATATAGCTACTTAACAAAAGAGTCTAAACCAGTACTCGATAAGATTGCTGTAATATTAGCAGAACGTACAAATGTTTACTTTACCATTGAAGGCCACGTGTGTTGCACTCAAGGAGAAAGAGATGCAATTGATCGTAAAACCAAGAAAAGAAATCTATCTGTAGCGCGTGCAAAATATATTTACGACTACCTTGTTAAAAAAGGTGTAAGACCTTATCGAATGAAGTTTGTTGGTATGCGTAGAAAAGAGCCTCTTGGTGGTGAGCCAGAATTTGATAGGCGTGTAGAAATATTGGTTACAAAAATTTATAAAAAGGATTCTGATTAATTTTTAATCATTCTAATATGTGGGATACCATCTTCAAGGTACTCCTCACCTATTTCTATAAATTCTAAATTATTATAAAAACGCTTTAAATACGTTTGGGCAGAAATTTTAATTGTGGTCTCGTTGTAATAACGTTTTACAGCTTCAATTGAAGCATTCATAATATCATAACCGTATTTATATTGTCGTTCTTCTTCCTTAACTACTACTCTACCAATACTAGCGTTTTCAAAATAATAGCCTGGTTTAAATACACGTGTATACGCTACTAAATCATCATTCTTATAACCTAAAACATGGAGTGCTTTTTGATCCTTACCATCTACGTCCTGATACACACAATCTTGTTCTACAACAAAAACCTCACTTCTTAATTGAAGTAAGTCATAGAGTTCTCTTGTAGTTAACTCTTTAAAGGTTTTGGTTTTTATATCTAACATATCTATTTAATCTTGTACAATGACATCCTTACTATCACATTTACCAAACTCTGGTTGAATATTAATATGGTTAATTTCAAATTTATGAAATAGTAATTCTTCTATTTGATGTAAAATTATATCAAATTCTGAAAGTGTAATGTTAGATTCAAAATCTACATGTGCTTCAAAATGGGTCTCATCTTCGTTTAACTGCCAAACATGGATATGGTGCACATTTTTTATAGATTCAAAAGCGTTTATTTCTTTAATTATTTCATCAACAGGTATGTCTTCTGGTGTAAACAACATTAGGACTTTAGTGGATGCTTTTAGTAAATCAAATCCCATCCAAATAAGATATAATGCAATAGCGAATGTAAGTACACTATCTATCCACCAAATTTGATAAAATTGCATTAATAAACCACCAACTAAAACTGCTACACTAGCCATCATATCCGTTAATAGATGTAAGTAAGCACTTTTCATATTCATATTATCTTCTGCATTTCGCTTTAATAACAGAACACTAAATCCATTACCTAAAATAGCTACAATAGAAAGCCATATTACTAAATTAGATTCTATTTCTTGTGGATTTTGGAAACGCTCAACAGCTTCAAAAATTAAAAGTATAGCAACAATAATTAAAGTGGAAGCATTAATAAAAGCTGCTAAAATTTCAGCACGTTTATATCCAAAGGTACGTTTTATAGAAGCTTTACGTTTAACTAGTTTATTAGCTATATAGCTTATAATTAGTGAAATAACATCACTAAAATTATGGAGGGCATCACTCAATAAAGCTAAACTACCAGAAATTAAACCACCTACAACTTGTGCAGCTGTAATAGCAATATTTAAAACTATAGAAATTAAAAGATTACGACCATTAAGATCGTTATGAGAATGTGAGTGATTATGCGAGTGAGAATGACCCATCTAACATGATAATGGAATCTTATCTACACGGTTTTGATGACGACCACCTTCAAACGCAGTATTTAAAAATGTATCCACCATTTTAATAGCTTGAGGAATTGATGTAAAACGCGCAGGAATACAAATAATGTTCGCATTATTATGTAAACGTGTCAATTCTGTAATTTCACTAGTCCAACACACACCAGCTCTAACATTTTGGTATTTATTTGCTGTCATAGCTACACCATTAGCGCTACCACAAATTAAGATACCTAAATCTGCGTTACCATCATTAACATCTTTAGCAACAGGATGTACAAAATCTGGATAATCTACGCTATCTAAAGTATCGGTACCATAATTAGTTATAGTATATCCTTTAGTTTCTAAATGCTTTACAACTGCTTGTTTATAATCTGGACCTGCGTGATCGTTACCTATAGATATTTTCATCATTTCAATTTTAGTGTCATTGCGAGCGAAGCGCGGCAATCTCTTTAATTATTTAGTATAGCACAAAGTTAATAATTGCTTATAAGTAAGCATAACTTATAAGCGCTTACTTATTCATAAATTTTAAGTTTAACAATTTATCTTTTTATGAGCATTTATAATCACTGTTTATAAGTACAGGTAAAAATGATGAGTACTTGTTAATAACTGTTCACAAGTCTTAAAAACAAAAATTAGGATTATCTAATTATTTTTCCAAACCAAAATAGGATTTTAAAAACCTAATTACTTAGTTATTTTTTTCGAGGAAGTTATTAATAGTAGAATGAGACGAAGTGAACACTATTTTACTAAAAACATATCATATAATTCTATTAACAACTGTTATTAACAACTGTGTATAGAATTATAAATAGGCTTAAAAATGAATCAGTTATCTATAAAACTAATGTTAATTAATTATGAAGTAAATATGATAAGTCACTTCTCAAAACAAAACCCTAAAAAGTTATACTAACTATTAACAGACTATAATAACCATTATTTTATTTTTTAGATTTTAAAAGAAAAATGATAATATGTATATATATGTTGATAAGTGTTTTTATTTAACATTAAAAACTTATAAATACATAGGTAATAGTTTATACTTGTAAGACAAATCTTTACAATTAGCTATTATGAAACAACTATTACTCTTAATTTTTTTAATTCCTTTTATAGGTTTAGGCCAAGTACAAATAGGTCAAAATATTTATGGTGAAAATCAGTTTGATTTTTTTGGATATGATATTAATATATCATCAAATGGAAATATTATTGCTATTAGTGGACCTCAAAATTCTGGGAATGGATCATCGTCAGGTCATGTCAGGATTTTTGAGAACATAGGAGGAGTATGGATTCAAATTGGTCAAGATATTGATGGTGAGGGATCAGATGATTATTCAGGAGAAAGTATAAGTATGTCATCAAATGGAAATATTGTTGCTATTGGTTCAAGATTTAATGGTAATAATAGTATAGGTCATGTAAGAATTTTTAAGAATATAGGAGGAGTATGGACTCAAATTGGTCAAGATATTGATGGTGAGAATGAAGGAGATAGTTCAGGTACTAGTGTAAGTTTATCATCAGATGGAAATATTATTGCTATAGGTTCACCATTAAATTCAGAGAATATTATTAGTTCTGGTCATGTCAGGATTTTTGAGAACATAGGAGGAGTATGGACTCAAATAGGTCAAGATATTGATGGCGAAAATGATGGTGACTATTCAGGTACTAGTGTAAGTTTATCATCAGATGGTTTAATAGTTGCCATAGGAGGACCAGGAAATGATGAAGTAAGTCCAGACGCTGGTCAAGTTAGAGTTTTTGAGAACATAGGAGGAGTATGGACTCAAATAGGTCAAGATATTAATGGTTCATCAATATTAGAAATATCTGGTGCTAATATTTCCTTATCTTCAAATGGTATGATTCTAGCTATTGGAGCACCAAGATTATCTAATGGATCTTTATATAGAAATGGAGCTGCAAGAGTTTATAAATTAATTAATAATACATGGACTCAATTAGGTGATACTATTTATGGAGATACTACTAATTTAAATTTTAGCCAGGGATTAGATATATCATCAGATGGTACAGTATTACTAATTGGTGGACCAGATGGTGGAGAAAGTTCTCCTACTACAGGTCAAGCAAGAGTATATAAATATAATGGTAATACATGGAATCAAGTGGGTTTAACATTATATGGATTACCATCACATCAATTTGGTAATAGTGTAAGTTTATCTTCTAATGGCACAAATATAGCCGTTGCTTCTTTTACTGGAGGCTCAAACCCACTAGGAGGGTATGTTCAAATTTTTAGTATAGCCTCAGAATTAGCAATATTAGAAGTAGTAGAAGATATAGCAGGTAATAGTAATGGAATTAATGTGACAGCAGCCCAATTAAATAGTATAAATGGAGTCTCTAGTGCTATAGACGGCGTAAATTATAGTACAGCATTAGATAACGGCACTTTTGTAGATGAAAATAACCCAACAGCTCTAGAGATACAAACTATTATAGATCAAGTAAATGCTACTTTAGGAGTTACTGATAATTATAGTTTAAGCTTTAAATTATACCCAAACCCAACAAAAGCTCAATTCACAATTCAATTAGATAAGACTACAGAATTAAAAAATGTAAACATCTACAATAATTTAGGCCAATTAATTTTAACATGTAAAAAAGCAACAGTAAATTCTTCAAAATTAGCTTCAGGATTATATGTTGTAGAGATAGAAACGAATAAAGGAAAAGGTTCAAAAAAGTTGATAATAGAGTAAATAATAAAAGGTTTATAAATGTAAAAGCACTGTAAATTTTACAGTGCTTTTACATTTATTTAACCTAAGCTAAACACTATTAAATAATTAAACCGTAGCTTTGCACCAAACTTAATATCTTCACTTCCACCTATTATTGAGTTTAAAATAAAGAATTCCTAACACTTTTAGGAAAAGAATATGATTACAAATTAAATGACAAGAAAGAAAAAAAGGAAATCTAAAAAGAACAAGATTTCTAACCTTACAAATACAATCTTAAGTATTTTAAAAAAAGAAAGAAACCAAGCCTTAAACTATAAACAAATTGCCGCTAAACTAGGCGTTAACGACGCTAGTAGCCGCAACCAGATTATTAAAAAACTACAACAACTCAAAGCAAAACAAGAAATTGAAGAAGTGGATCGTGGTAAGTTTAAAGCGATTGTAAATACAGAATACCACACAGGTATTTTAGACCTATCCTCTAAAGGAAATGGATATATTATTTCAGATGATTTTGAAGAGGATGTATTTATCGCTTCAAATAATATAAACAAAGCGCTTAATGGTGATGAAGTAGAATTCTACGTCTATAGAAGACGCCACAGAGGAAAATCTGAAGGAGAAATCACCAACATCATAAAGCGTGTTAAAACGGAATATGTTGGTACTATTCAAATTCATGATAAAAAGAACTTTGCTTTTGTAGTTGCAGATAGTGTAAAGATGTATAAAGACATTTTCGTACCTATTAATAAAATCAAAAAAGCAGAAGATGGTGATAAGGTTTTGGTATCACTAGAAGATTGGCCAGAAAAAGCAGATTCTCCTTACGGAAAAGTAATAGAAGTACTTGGAAAACCAGGAGAGCATAATACAGAGATTAACTCTATTATGGCTGAATATGGTTTACCTCTAGAATTTCCTCACGACGTTGAAACGTATGCTAATAACCTAGATATTTCAATAAAACCAGAAGAAATTGCGAAACGTCGTGATATGCGTAAAGACTTAACCTTTACCATTGATCCTAAAGACGCAAAAGATTTTGATGATGCCTTATCCTTTACTGTTTTAGAAAATGGCTTGTATGAAGTCGGAATCCATATTGCAGATGTATCGCACTACGTTCAACCAGGAACGGTTTTAGATGATGAAGCTTATGAGCGTGCCACTTCTATTTATTTAGTAGATCGTGTAGTACCAATGTTACCAGAGCGTTTATCTAACGGAGCGTGTTCACTACGACCACATGAAGAAAAATACACCTTTTCCGCGGTGTTTCAAATGAATAATAAATGCGAAATTAAGAATGAATGGTTTGGTAGAACAGTAACTTATTCTGATGCACGTTTTGCATATGAAGAGGCACAAGCTGTAATAGAATCTAAAACTAATGAAATTCCACAAGATGTTTCTTTAACAGGAAAAACTTATAAAACAGATCAAGCTATTGCAGATGCCATTCTGAAAATGGACGAGTTGGCTAAAAAAATGCGTTCGCAACGTATGCGAGAAGGAGCAATTTCTTTTGATAAGGTTGAGGTAAAATTCAATTTAGATGACCAAGCAAATCCGGTTGGTGTCTTCTTTAAAACCAGTAAAGATGCTAATAAGTTGATTGAAGAATTTATGTTATTAGCCAACAGAAAAGTATCAGAATTTATTGGAAAGCAAAACCCTAAAAAGACGTTTGTGTATCGTGTACATGATGAACCAGACGAATCTAAATTAGCACAATTACAAACAGTTGTAAGTCGTTTTGGACATAAACTTAATTTTAGAGACAAAGGTAGTATTGCTTCATCTTTAAATAATTTACTAAAAGATGTTGTGGGTAAAAAAGAACAGAATTTAGTAGATACGTTGACGATTCGCACCATGTCTAAAGCCGAATATACAACACACAATATCGGACATTATGGTTTAGCCTTTAACTATTACAGTCATTTCACATCACCAATTCGTCGTTATCCAGATGTGATGGCACATCGTTTATTACAACAGTATTTAGATGGTGAAAAATCAGCTAACGAAGATGTTTATGAGGAGAAATGCCAACACTCTAGTAATATGGAATATCTAGCAACTAAAGCAGAAAGAGATTCTATTAAATATATGCAGATTCGTTTTATGCAAGACCATCAAGACGAAGAGTTTTTGGGTGTAATTTCTGGTGTTACCGATTGGGGAATTTATGTAGAAATTATTTCTAATAAATGTGAAGGTATGGTAAGTGTTAGAGACATGAAAGACGACCATTACGAATTTGATCAAGATCAGTATGCTATGGTTGGTAGAAAAACAGAAACAACATATCAACTAGGAGATGAGGTTATTGTAAAAGTGAAAAATACAGATTTAGTAAAAAAACATTTAGATTTCTATATGATTGGTAAGCCAGAAGCGTAACAATTTATATACTTTTAATACAAATAATTAAATTTAAATAAATGGTTTTAACTACAACAAATTCAATAGAAGGTTATAAAATAATAGATTACTTAGGTATAGTAACTGGTGTTGCTATTAATAAAGAAACTTTAGCAATGGGGTTTAGTGTGTCTAAATATTATAATAAAATACAATCTAGCATAGAAACTATTAAAGAAGAGGCTTTCCAAAATTTACAAGACAACGCTTCAAAACTAAAAGCGAATGCTGTTGTTGGCATTAAAGTAGAGGTAGAGTTTACTACGAGCAATTATCCAATAGTTTCAGTCACGGGAACCGCAGTAAAAGTTGCTATTTAACTATGACACGAGCATATTAATAATTTTTTCGATTGACCGAATTTTTAATAGCGAACTGCATGTGACATTAAATAAAAATAAAAAAGACACATGAAAACAAGAACAAAAGCAAGCATATACGTTTTCTTAATTTTTCTCGTTACCTATCTAATCGTTAGGTTTGGTATTCAAATGCTATTTAGTGATATAAATACATATCTACTTTCAGCAATATCAGCAGCTATAACTGTGGTATTATCACCTCAAAGACGAATTGTAAGAAAGCAATCTGGAGACCAAATACAATTAAAATGGTTATTCAGTAAAAAAGTAATTATTTTAAAATAGAAGCATGAAGAAAATCGTTTTTATTCTCTTTTTAATGTTAGCTTTTAATGCAAAAGCACAAGAAACATTAGAAAAAACAATTGGAGAGTTTTCTACCGTAAAAGTTTATGATTTAATTAATCTAAAGATGATTAAATCTAACGAAAATAAAATAGAGGTTTCGGGAAAGAACAGAAAGGATATTGAGGTTGTAAATAAAAATGGCAAGCTTAAGATAAGAATGAATCTCGAAGAAAGTTACGACGGCAATGATACCATTGTGACATTATATTATACTTCTGTAGATGTTATTGATGCTAATGAAGGGGCTAAAGTGATTTTAAATGAGCCAATAGAACAATACGAAATTGATTTAAAGACACAAGAAGGAGCAGAAATTACAGCAGAATTAAAAACAACATATGCTAATTTTAGAGCCGTTACAGGCGGAGTAATTAATGTTACAGGAAACTCTAAAAATCAAGATATTTCTATCTATACAGGAGGTGTTTTTAATGGTGAAGATTTAATTACAGAACATACTGAGGTAAGTATCAATGCGGCTGGAGAAGCTTATATTAATGCAACAGAATATGTTGATGTTAGAATTAAAGCTGGAGGTGACGTCTTTATTTATGGTGACCCGAAACAAGTTGATGAAAACCGTGTTCTTGGAGGCAGGATAAAACGTATGTAAATTCCTGTTAGATTTCTTACATTTGTGTAAACCACAAGATTTACATGATTGATGATATTCTAACCGCCATTCCTTTTGGTATTATCTTAGCCTTTACTATTGGTCCTGTTTTTTTTGTACTATTGGAAACAAGTGCAACAAAAGGGTTTACAAGCGCTTTAATATTTGATTTAGGAGTAATACTAGCAGATATTGTGTTTATTCTCTTAATTTTTAAAAGCACAGACACACTTTTAGATAAAATAAAAGATGATCCTAAATTATTAGTTTTTGGAGGCGTTTTACTTATTATTTATGGTCTTATAAGCTTTATAAAAACCTCTAAATCATTTCGCTCTATAGTTAGAGAACACCATAGAATTGAAATTCCCAAAAAGGATTACGGTAAACTCTTTATAAAGGGTTTTTTACTCAATTTTATTAATATTGGTGTGCTTTTAGGCTGGTTAGGTTTCATTGTTATTGGCACATCAATAACAACATCTAAAAATGGAGTGTTTATTTTCATTGCAACAATGCTTACAGCATATTTTTTAACAGACCTTTTTAAGATTGCCATGGCTAAACGTCTAAAGAGTAAATTAACACCAAGACTAATTTTTAAAACAAAAAAGATTGTGGCCTTGGTTATTTTAGGCTTTGGTGTTTTGCTATTGACTCAAGGTTTATTTCCTGAGCTTTATGAAAAGAGTAAAGAGCAGATTGAAAAGGTGAATCCATTAGATTAATTGTAATTATGGATAATGATTATGCAAGGTTACAATCTAGAATCAAAGCAGCTGTAATAGATGTTATAATATTAATGGCGCTGATGTATTGTACATCAGAGTTATTAAACTCTATTGAAAATGTAAATCCTTCAGTAAGGATGTATTTATTTATCCTCTACTTTGTTTTATACGAACCTCTTTTAGTTTCTGTTTTTGGTAATACTCTTGGTCATTATTATTCCGATATCAAGGTAAGACAAGAAAAGAACAACGGAAAAAAGATTTCTTTTCCTTTAGCTTTAATTAGGTTTATTATTAAATCTTTATTAGGCTGGCTATCATTATTAACGATAACAGGAAGTGAAAAAAGCCAAGCGATACATGATTCAATCGTAAAATCTGTTGTAATAAATGACTAAAAAAACCCTCAACATGTGTTGAGAGTTTTTTGAGGTGTCGAGCGGATTCGAACCGCTGTAGATGGTGTTGCAGACCACTGCCTAGCCACTCGGCCACGACACCCTTTTGCGAGGGCAAATATATAAATTATATACCTTTTACGCTATATAGGCTTACTTTTTTCGCTTCTGAGATAATTTTATGGTTACCATCTCAACATCACCACCAATTGGTGGGTTGATTTTGCTAACAGAAACCGCAGCTTTTGTTACCATTTCATCTTCAGAAAAAATACGATCTAAAATGCGTTGCGCAACCGTTTCAAGGAGTTTTGAGGGTTTAGCCATTTCTTCTCTTACTACATTATTTAAAAACACATAATCAACGGTATGGTTGAGGTTATCAGATTTTGCTGACTTATCGAGATTTGCTATAACTTCTACATCTACTCTGTAATCACTACCAATAGCTGTTTCCTCTTTTAAACATCCATGATGAGCAAAGACTCTAATGTTTTCAACTTTTATTATTCCCATGTAATAGTTTTATATGGTGCAAAGTTATTTAAAAAAGAACTTACCCTTAATGCTGTTTAAAAGATAATTTTAGGGTAAATAAATATTTGTCGGTTATATAATTATAAATAACTAAAACCATGGACAGAAAGAAATTTTTAAAAAAAGGATTGGTAGGAATGGGAACCATTGTTGCGATTCCCACACTATTGGCATCATGTAGTAGTGATGATGACGGTAATAATGATAACAATCCAAACGCTTGTGAAACTTCACCAGCAGAAACGGCAGGCCCATTTCCTATAATGACACCTGTAGATTTAGTAAGAGAAAACATAATTGGAGATCGTTCAGGTATTCCTTTATTAATTCAGTTTACAATTAAAAATACGAATAGTAATTGTACCTCTTTACAAGGCGCTTTGGTGGATATATGGCATTGTGATGCAAAAGGTAATTATTCTGAATATTCGGGACAGTTAGATGGTGATTTTACGAACGCAGATTTCTTAAGAGGTAGACAAACAACAGACATAAATGGGAATGCTTCTTTTATAAGTATTTATCCAGGTTGGTATCCTGGTCGCACATCACACCTTCATGTTGAGATAAAAAGCAGCACAGGATCCTCGCTTTTAATTACTCAAGTCTCTTTTCCCGAAAACATTTCAAGCACGGTATACACAACAACACAATACAATGGAAATGCTGATACTAACAACTCTAATGATGGTATTGTAGGAGTGGGAAATTTAGCAGATGAAGTTACAGGAAACAATACTGAGGGTTATACCTTAAAGAAGGTAATAAAAGTGTCAGCTTAACTCTTTAGTTAGTAAATAAATCAAATATGTTACTCATAGCACTTGTTTTTGCCTTAAAGAATTCAGTATAAGAACAATTATCACAAGTTACAGAGGTGAATTTTTTATTCTGTACGTCAAATATTTTAGATAAAGTACCTCCTGTTGCTCTCATTTCTCCAATTTGATATGTTGTATTATCACATTTTGGGCATTTATAGCTCATTTTAATTTATTTTTTTGGTTCATATGATAAGTGGTAGTTTATACATTAATGTTACAGTTTATTAATATTTAATCAAAAATTACAAGGGATTATTTTTATTGTTTTTATAAAGAGTTACTAAATCTTTTAGGGTTTTGTTTAGGACAGCTGTTTAATCTAAAAGCGAACTATAAGTTATTAACTCTTTATAAAAACAGCATGAAAAACCACCCATTATTTGTAATATTTTTATTGACTATTGTTTGTAACATCCAAGCTCAAATATCTTTGTTTGATAATACAATAATTCATGAAATAAAAATTTCATCAACAGATTCTAATCTTTGGCAAAACTTAACAGATGATTATAACAATGGAATAGCAAGCGACAATATTCCTTATCGATCTGTTACTATTGAAATAGACGGGTTTATAATGAGTTCTGTTGGAATAAGACAAAAAGGGGTGTCATCTAATACAACTGTATCAACTACAAAGAAACCATTAAAACTCAATTTTGGAAAATTTGTAGACGGACAAAAATACGATGGAGTAAAAAAAATAAATCTTGGTAATGGAGTTGGTGACCCGGCTATAATAAAAGATAAGTTAGCGTATAATATGCTTAGATATCATGGTATTCCGTCACCAAGAGTGTCACATGCTAAAGTTTATATTCAGGGGCAATATTGGGGAACTTATGCCTTGATTGAGCAAATTGATAAGCGTTATTTAAAACGAAATTTTGCTACTGATAATGGCAATTTATGGAAAAACAAAGGAAATAATGATTTGTCGTGGCAAGGAACAGATATAAACAATTACCCTTTTGAATTACAAACAAATGAGGAGGAAAATAATTGGTCAAAGTTTATTGAGTTTGTAAATGTTATTAATAACTCAAGTGATGCGGACTTTAAGAATGATTTAGAGAATGTTTTTCATGTTGATGAGTATTTAAGAATTTTGGCCATTGATTTATTAATCAATAATTCAGATTCTTATTTAGAACGCGGAAGAAATTGGTATTTATATCACGAACCAAAATCTAATAAGATTCATTGGTTACCATGGGACTATAACCTAACATTTAATAGAGGTGAGGATGGAGATAATGATTTTGATATTTTAAATTCTGAAAACGAAAAAATTCTTATAGATCGAGTTCTAGCTGTACCAGAGTGGAAGGGTAAGTATCTAAATTATATGTGTGAAATATTACAGATAAACATGATTCGCGAAAGATTAGATCCAGAGTTAGATGCGCTGTTAGATTTGATTGATGATGATTGGGGCTCTACAAATAATTTTTTTACAGTTACCGATATAGATAATGCTATAAATGGAAACACTTGGACAGACAATACTTTTCAAGAGAAGACATACCAAGGACTAAAGAAATTTATAACAGATAGAGCTGAGGTTGTACAAACTAATATTACAGCTCAAAACCATACATGCAACCCTATTATTCAGTCAATTAATGTAAAAGACGTTGTCATAAATGAATTCATGACATCTAATGATGATGGGAGTCAGTGGGTAGATCAAGATAATGAAAATGAAGACTGGATTGAATTATATAACAATACAAATTTTGATATTAACCTTACCAACTATTTTTTAAGTAATGATAATAGTTTTTTACATAAATGGGAGTTTCCTGAAAACACCATTATTCAAGCAAATAGTTATTTAATTATATGGCCAGATAAAGATGTACACCAAGTGGGACTTCATCCACAATTTAAACTAGATAAAGACGAAGGAAAGTTGTTTTTAACACATTTAGATGGTTCATTAATAGACGCTGTAGAGTGGGATACAGAAATAGCAAAAAACACAAGCATGTCTAGATTCCCAAACGGAACAGGGGATTTTCAAAACATAGCAGTAACGTTTAATGCAGAAAATTCGACTTTATTGTCAATCAAAGATTCGTTTACCAAACTACCATTTAAAATATTTCCAAATCCAGCAAAAAATCAATTAAACATAAAATTTAAGGTATTACCAATTTCAACTTCGATTAGCATTATTGATATTACAGGTAGACAAGTATATAGTTCTGAAATACAAAATAGAGCATTGAAAATTGATATTTCTAAATTTAAATCAGGGCTATACATTGCCAATGTAACAAACGAAACGACAAATTTTTCCTATAAGCTAATTATTAAATAATAAGACCACATAATATTGTAACAAAGACCTTTTAGATGTAAGATTCTAAAGGGTCTTTTTTGTATACAAACTTCGCATTATTTCTATAAATTTGTGCTTTAATAATTCGCAATGTCTGGAGAATCAAAATCACTCAATTTTATTGAGCACATCATAGAAGAAGATTTAGCAAATGGCTTATCAAAAGATAAGCTGCGTTTTCGTTTCCCACCAGAACCAAATGGTTATTTACATATTGGTCACACCAAAGCCATAGGTATAAGTTTTGGGCTAGGAGAGAAGTACAAGGCCCCTGTTAATTTAAGGTTTGATGATACCAATCCTGCAAAAGAAGAGCAAGAATACGTTGATGCTATAAAGCGCGACATAGAATGGTTGGGCTATAAATGGGAAAACGAACTCTATTCATCTGATTACTTTCAGAAGCTATATGATTGGGCGGTTCAAATGATAAAAGATGGAAGGGCTTATGTAGACAGCCAATCTTCTGAAGCTATGGCAGAGCAAAAAGGAACGCCAACGCAAGTAGGAACGAATAGCCCTTATAGAAATAGAAGTGTTGAAGAAAACTTAGATTTATTTCAACGCATGAAAGCTGGCGAGTTTGAAGCGGGTAAGCACATTCTTCGTGCTAAAATAGATATGGAAGACCCTAATATGCTAATGCGCGACCCAATAATGTATCGCATTCTCTATGCACACCACCATAGAACCGGAGACGATTGGTGTATTTATCCAATGTATGATTGGACACACGGTGAAAGCGATTATATTGAGCAGATTTCACATTCGCTTTGCTCTTTAGAATTTAAACCACATAGAAAGCTTTATAATTGGTTTAGAGAGCATGTTTACGAGTACAGCAAAGAAATACTTCCATTACCACCAAAACAACGCGAATTTGCACGTTTAAACCTTAGTTACACTATTATGAGTAAGCGTAAGTTATTGCGTTTGGTAGAAAAGGGAATTGTGACTGGTTGGGATGATCCACGTATGCCTACAATTTCTGGTTTACGCCGTCGAGGTTATACACCAAATTCGATTCGTAAGTTTATTGAAAAGGTTGGCGTTGCTAAGCGTGAGAACGTAATAGATGTTTCGCTTTTAGAGTTTTGTATTCGTGAGGATTTAAACAAAACCACCAATAGAGTTATGGCGGTTTTAAACCCTGTAAAAGTTATTATAACAAACTATCCTGACGACAAAGAAGAATGGCTAGAGGCAGAAAATAATCAAGAAGATGCATCAGCTGGTTATAGAAAAGTACCATTTTCAAAAGAAATTTATATAGAAAAAGAGGATTTTAAAGAAGAGGCTGGGAATAAATTCTTTAGACTGAAATTAGGGGGTGAAGTTCGGCTTAAAAATGCCTATATCATCAAAGCCAATAGTGTTATTAAAGGAGATAATGGCGAAGTAAAAGAAATACATTGTAGTTATGATACAGATACCTCTAAAAAAGTGAAAGGCACTTTGCATTGGGTATCAGTAAAACATGCTATTACGGCAGAAATTAGAGTTTATGACCGTTTATTTAGTGATGAAGCGCCAGACAGTCACCCAGACAAAGACTTTATGGAATTTATTAATCCTAATTCTTTAAAAGTTAGCACAGCTTATTTAGAACCTAGTTTAGCTGACGCCAAGATAGGTGAGTGTTTTCAGTTCCAACGCTTAGGTTATTTTAATATAGATGATGACTCTACACCAAATCAATTGGTATTTAATAAAACAGTTGGCTTAAGAGACAGTTGGGCAAAACAAAAGCCGAAGCCTCAGAACAACCAAAATCAATCTAAACCACAACAACAAAAGAGGCCAGCTATAAGCGTTATTAAACAGTTAGGAAAAAAATACACCAACCTATCAGAAGAAAAGCAGCTAAAGGTTAAAAACGAAATACAAGAGTTAGCAAAAGGTGTTGCTTATGATGAATTAGAGCCTTTATTTGGTACAGCAGTTAAAAAAGCAGGTACACGTATCGCTGTAATGATTACACTAAAAGAGATGCTTAAAAGTGGCTTAGAGCAAAACAATACAATTACTGAATTTATCAATAAGGCATTAGAAGACAAAAATGAACTTTTAGTTAACGAGGCTAAAACAATTTAAAACCTCTATTTGTAAATTTTTTAAGACTTTACGACCAAATAGATATGAAAAATGTATTTGTTCTGTTTATCGTATTAGTGTCATCATTCAGTTTTTCTCAAAACATGAATAATGAGAAGTTGCAAGAAATTTATGCCTCAGTAGGTGATTCAATTCAGGGAAAGCTTGGAGCTTGGCAGTTTCAGGTTAAAGATGTAACACTGATTTCTTTAACAGATACCCAGCATAATAGAATGCGCATTATTTCACCAATAGCAGAGTCTAAAGACATTACTGATGACTTGTTAAAAGCCGCAATGGTTGCTAATTTCCATACAGCACTTGATGTAAAGTACGCAATTACAAATGGTGTTTTATGGTCAGTTTATACACACCCTTTAAAAGAACTATCCGAGGATCAGGTTAGAGACGCCCTAAGTCAAGTATATAAAGCAAATGTTAATTTTGGAAGTACATTTACCAGTACAGCTTTAACCTTTCCAGCAGGAACAAGTACTGATAAAGAAACCGTAAAGAAACCAAAATCAAGTCTTAAAAAGAAAAAAGCATAATCTTTAAATACCAAGGCACAAACCCATAAGAACACTACTTTATGGGTTTTTTTGTACTTTTAAATCATACTAACTATAAAATCAAAATAAAATGGAATTTAATTTTTTAGCAATTTTAGTTGCTGCAGTTGTGCCTATGGTTTTAGGATTTTTATGGTATAATCCTGCACTTTTTGGCAATGCTTGGATGCGAGAATCTGGTATGACCGAAGAAAAAATGAAGAGTGGTAATATGGGTGTTATTTTTGGAGTCTCATTTTTACTCTCAATTGTATTAGCCTTTTTCACACAATTTTTTTCAATTCATCAGTTTGGTGCTGTACAAATGATTGGTGGCGACCCAACAGTTGAGGGTATTTTGCCTTCATTTCAGGCTTTTATGGATGATTATGGAACCGCCTTTAGATCTTTTAAGCATGGTGCTTTGCACGGTTTAATAATGGGTCTTACAATAGTATTCCCTATAATGGCGACTAATGGATTATTTGAGCGTAAATCATGGAAACACATTTTCATCAATGTTGGATACTGGACAGTTACTCTAGTAATAATGAACGCAATCGTTTGTGGTTGGGTTTAAAAAGTAATAACCTTAAAAATAAAGCCTGAGTTTAATTTACTCAGGCTTTATTTTTTAATCTTCAATTTGCTCCATCTGCATATCGTCATCTGGTATTTCAAGGCTGGTTTCAAAGTTTGGTAAAACCTTATCCATTATAGCTTTATTCTTTAATTGTTTTGCCTCTATAAACCACCAATATCCATCAGTTTCATTGTAAATCCCTAAGAGGTAACTTTTAGATTTAATGCGTTGCGCGCCCATTTTCATTTGATTAAAACCTTCAATAATACAGCGTTGCTGCCCTTGTTCTTCTACAATCTCAGATACACTAATAATGTCTGCTTTTTCAAACACAAAACCTTGAGTTTTCATGCCATCAAATGTGGTTTTTAATAATGTAAGTGCAGCGTCTTCTCCCCCCATCATATCTATTACACTAGGGAGTGTGTGCTTTAAAACGGTTTTAAAATCCAATTCTAAAGTGGCTTTAGATGTTGTTTTAGCATCTTTTAATGCGTCTTCTTTTGTTTGAGAAAACATACCAACGCTCAGCGTCATAATTAATACGAGCACTATTGTTTTAAATTTATTCATCATTTTTCTTATTGTTTTTAGCATTTTTCATCGCTTCACCAATTTGATTACTAGCTGTAAAACTAGCAACCATATCATTTAGCATCTGGCTTCCTGCTTGAGGGGAATTAGGTAATAAAATTAAGTTACTATTAGTTTCTTGCCCAATAGATTGTAAAGTGTCATAATGTTGTGTAACAACGATAAGCGCAGAAGCTTCTTGAGAGTTAATACCAACTTTATTTAAAACTTCGACAGACTCCTCTAAACCACGAGCAATTTCACGTCGTTGGTCTGCAATACCTTGCCCTTGTAAACGCTTACTCTCCGCTTCGGCTTTTGCTTTTTCAACAATAAGAATACGAGCAGCATCACCCTCAAATTGAGCCGCTATTTTTTCACGCTCAGAAGCATTAATTCTATTCATAGCCTCTTTAACTTGCGCATCAGGATCAATATCTGTTACTAATGTTTTGATGATGTCATAACCATATTCTATCATAGCGTCATTTAATTCAGATTTTACAGCTATCGCAATATCATCTTTACGAACAAATACATCGTCTAATTTCATTTTAGGTACTTCAGCACGTACCACATCAAATACATACGATGTAATTTGATCATGTGGATAGTCTAGTTTATAAAACGCATCATATACTTTATCACGAATTACCTTGTATTGTACAGAAACCTTTAGACGAACAAAAACATCATCTAGAGTTTTGGTTTCTATAATAACATCTAATTGCTGAATTTTAAGGCTTAGTTTCCCAGCAATTCTATCTACTAAAGGAATTTTTAGCTGTAATCCCGAATGTCTAATACTTTGAAACTTACCAAAGCGTTCTATAACTGCAGCTGTTTGTTGTTTTACCACAAAGAATGCTGAAATTATAATGATTAATCCAAAAAATACAATTGGAATCAAATAAAAAGGAAAATCCATAACACGTTTTTTAAAGGTTAGATAATATGAAAGACTAAAAGTAAGTAATATTAAATTATTTTCTTAGGTTTGTTGTAATCAGCTCCCAAATCGCATGAAAAACACTAAACACTTCCTATTAGTAGTTATTTGTATCGGCTTTGTTACAATTAGCTATGCGCAAAGTAGAAATTACAAGATAAAAAACGGTATAGGCCTACAAGGCGGTATTACTCAGTTTGATATTCTTACTGATAATTTTGAAACCAAAAGCAACTCAGGTTTTATTGGGGGAATGGCTGCTTCTGTAGATATTCCTCACAGATGGTATAATGTAAGTTATAATATTCAATTGTCTCAAAACCATGTTGATATTTTAGGAGAAACTCCCGCATCAGCAACACAAGAATATATTGAATATAAAATGTTTACAGCCAATGTTTCTTTTTTGTTTCATATTAAATTAATAGGAAATAATTTCACACTAGATGCTGGTCCGATGCTACAATATAACAGTGAATTAGAGCTTAAAGACAACACTAAAGAAGGCTATATAATTACAGGATATGATAACTTACTTACTGAGGACATAAGAGAAATATCTAACTTTAATGTTAATGGAGCTATTGGTTTATCATTGGGTGTAAGAAGGCTGAAGTTAAGGGCACAATACATTTATGGCTTTACAAATATCCTTGGAAAGTTAAACGACAAAGATTTAGATATTGGTAATAATGATAAATTTAAGGGCAACCAAACGTTATTAGCGTTAACTGCTATTATTACATTTTAATAAACCTTAATTTATACTTTTAACCAAAGCCCTAATACGTTTTACGGTTTCCTCTTTACCAATCAAAAACATAATATCAAACACGTCCGGTCCCTGTAATGCGCCAACTAAAGCCAATCGTAATGGCATCATTACTTTACCAAAACCAATGTCGCTATCAGTAATCCAACCTTTAATATTAGCTTGAAGGTTCTCGACCTTGAAATCTTCAGTTGTATTAACAAGTTCAATAACTTTATTTAGAATATCAGCAGTATCTTCTTTTAAAGCTTTTTTCGATGCTTTTTCATCATAAGATGTTGGTGAAGCAAAAAAGAAATGGCTCAAATTCCAGAAATCAACAATAAAAGTAGCACGTTCTTTAACCAAACCTACGACCAAAGCAATGTAATTAACATCAATATCTGCTAATTCAGGTTGAATAGTTTTAAACTGTTCGGCTAAATCAAGATCTAATTGCTGCTGCATATAATGGTGGTTAAACCACTTTGTTTTATCAGGATCAAATCGTGCGCCAGCTTTATTAACTCTTTTTAAATCAAAATCTTTGACTAATTCTTCTAGACTGAATATTTCTTGTTCAGTTCCTGGGTTCCAGCCTAAAAATGCTAAGAAGTTAACCACAGCATCAGAAAAATAGCCATCTTCCTTATAGCCTCTAGAAACGGTTCCGTCTGGTGCAGTATATTCTAATGGAAATACAGGAAACCCTAATTTATCACCATCACGCTTGCTTAATTTTCCTTTCCCTGTTGGTTTTAAGATTAAAGGTAAATGCGCAAACTCTGGTGTTTCCCAGCCAAAAGCATCATATAGTAATTGATGTAACGCTAAAGAGGGCAACCATTCCTCACCACGAATCACATGTGTGATTTCCATTAAATGGTCATCTACAATATTTGCCAAATGATAAGTTGGCATTCCATCGCTTTTAAATAATATTTTATCATCTAAAACATTAGTGTCAATTGAGATGTCACCACGAATGATGTCTTTTAGGAGTAATGTTTCATCTTGAGGAGACTTAAAACGCACCACATAATGCTCACCCCCTTCAATTTTTGCTTGAGTTTCAGCTTCAGTAAGAACTAAAGAGTTGACCAAACGTCCTTTTTCACGATTATGCCAGTTATAGATGAAGGTTTTGCCCTCAGCTTCGTGCCCTTTTCTGTGAGCGTCCAATTGTTCTGAAGTATCAAATGCGTAGTAGGCTTTACCAGATGAGATTAACTGATCTGCATATTGCTTATATAAATGCTTGCGTTCACTTTGTCTGTATGGACCAAACTTTTCGTTTTTCCCTGGACCTTCATCAAATGGAATTCCACACCAACTCAGTGATTCAACAATATAGTCTTCCGCACCTTCTACATAACGGTTTTGGTCTGTGTCTTCGATTCTGAGCACAAAGTCACCACCATGCTTTTTAGCAAACAAATAGTTGAACAAAGCAGTTCTAACACCACCAATATGTAAAGGTCCTGTTGGACTTGGCGCAAAGCGCACGCGTACGTTTTTAGACATAATTGTAAAATAAAGCGCAAAGATACTTTTATAAGATTTGAGAACAAAGAAAATGAAACCTTAAGATGTAATCATTTGCTTTGGAACACGCTTGTTCATTATCCTAAACCATAAAGGAGGAATCATAGCCAAAACCATTGAAGTCGGATATCCATAAGGCATTTGCGGACTTTCATCATGGCAATCTAAAACCTGGTATTTTTTTGACGATTTATAATGATGGTCACTATGTCTAGTTAATTCATAAAGCACAATTCTCCCTATCACATGGTTAGAGTTCCAAGAATGTATTTCCTTAACACGCTCATAGCGGCCAGATTTGGTCTTTAAGCGTAATAAACCATAGTGTTCAATATAGTTAACAGTTTCGAGTAGAATAAAACCTACAACTCCCGTTAAACTAGCAAAGATTAAGGCCGTAGTTCCAAATAGTAATGCAACCACGGTCAAATAAGCCATTTGAAAAAAGACAAACCAAAACATGTCATTTTTTACAGAGAAAAAAGACAGATTGTTATTACTTAAAAGATTTTTCTGAATCTTCCAAGCTTTAAAATACTGTCTAATTGTTGAGGTAAACCAAAATGAATATACGCTTTGATTATACCTTGCTGTGGCAGGATCTTCAGGTGTAGCAGCATGAAGATGATGCCCAAAATTATGTTCAATATAAAAGTGCATATAAAATGAAGGCAGAAGTAAAGCTTTTCCTAAAAAGCGTTCATTAGTAGTTTGTCTGTGACCAAGTTCGTGTGCAACATTAATACCGTTGACTCCCAAAACAATTCCAATTGAAAAAATTAGCCCAACAAATTCATGCGTTTGTAATGTTTGGTTAGAAACTATGTTTAAACCGTATAATAAGAGCCCGAAAACAATTGGTAAGTTTAAATATAATAACCAATCAAATAGTTTTTGCTTCAATTTAGTATCCGATTCGTCAGGTTTTAGATTGTTAGTATCCACAGGGAAGATAAGTTCTAAAATAGGAATACAAACAAAGCTAAAAACAGGTGTTAACCAAGCCCAATAACCTTTGAAAAATAAACCCAGAAAACAGACTAAAGGAATTGAAAATGCAGCTAAATATTTGAGGTCTTTCATCGAAAAAATCTTTTTCGTTCCTATGAAAACAGGAATCTTATGTAATTTGAGCTCAATTTAACACTCAAAACCCCTAAATTAACAGAATCTTACCACATTTTACGAAATAGCTATTAAAATAAAATTGTAGATTAGTCAGTTAGAATAGTGTATGAGCAATTTCGAAACCATAAAAAACAAACTTGAGCAGTTCATTAAAAGGTATTACACCAACGAACTGTTAAAAGGTGCTATCTTATTTTTTGCCATTGGTTTACTGTATCTGATTATAACATTGTTTGTAGAATATATGCTTTGGTTAAACCCAACGGCTAGAACTATTCTATTTTGGGTGTTTATTGCGGTGGAATTAAGCTTATTTATCAAATTTATTGCCATTCCGTTAGCGCATTTATTCAAATTACGAAAAGGCATTAATTACGAAACAGCTTCTACATTAATTGGCAATCATTTTCCTGAAGTTAATGATAAGTTGCTTAATGTGCTTCAGTTAAATCAAAATCCAGCACAATCCGATTTACTAATTGCTAGTATAGAGCAGAAGTCTTTAGAGCTAAAGCCCATTCCATTTAAATCGGCCATAAATTTTAAATCGAATACCAAGTACTTAAAGTATGCGGCAATTCCTATTACAATTCTATTATTGTCTTTAGTAACAGGAAAAATAAACTGGTTTAGCGATAGTTATGAGCGTGTGGTAAACTACCAAACGGCTTATGAGCCGCCAGCACCATTTCAATTTTTTGTAATCAACGAGTCGCTTCAGGCTATTGAAAACAAAGACTTTAAGTTAAAGATTTCTACGGTTGGAGATGTGATTCCTGATAATGCTCAGATTAAATATAACGGCCAATCTTACTTTTTACAGCAACTAGTGCCTGGTGAATTTCAATACACGTTTAGCCTTCCAAAAGAAGCCGTTGAGTTTACATTATCCGCTAATGACGTGATTTCAAAACCTTACCTTCTAAGCATAGTCAATACACCAAATTTGGTGAATTTTGAAATGGTTTTAGACTACCCATCACATACCAGAAAACAAGACGAAACTTTAAAAAGCACAGGTTCGGCTGTAATTCCAGAAGGCACTAAAGTAACATGGAAAGCGAAAACAAAATCGACCACTGAAGTTAATATTTATGCTGAAGACACATTACGTTTTATAGAGAATGACAATGGTGATTTTGAAACGACCAAACGCTTGTATAAAAATTATAATTATAGCATCACTACAAGCAATAAGAGTTTAACAGATTATGAAAATTTAGCCTACAATATTAATGTGGTTAGAGATATTTATCCGGAGTTAAGCATTAAAGTTCAAAAGGATTCTGTTGATCAACAAAGTTTGTATTTCTATGGACAAGCTAGTGATGATTATGGATTGAGCAAGTTGCAATTGGTTTATTATCCTTCGGAAGACGAATCTAAAAAGCAAATAGAGCCTATAGCAATTTCTAAATCTAATTTCAGTGAATTTATCAGTGCTTTTCCTAATCAATTGAATTTAGAAGAAGGTGTAAGCTACCAATTGTATTTTGAGGTGTTTGATAACGATGCGCTTCACAATTACAAGCGTACTAAAAGCTCGGTTTTTAATTACCGAAAGCGCACCAAAGAAGAGGAAGAGCAAAAACAACTCAATGAGCAAAATGAAACAATAAAAGACATTAGCAAAACTTTTGATAAGCTTCAAGAGCAAGATAAAAAGCTAGAAGAATTTTCTAAAACACAAAAAGAAAAAGAGCAACTTAATTTTAATGATAAAAAGAAGTTCGAAGATTTTCTGAAACGCCAGAAGAATCAGGAGCAGTTGATGAAAAACTTCAATAAAAAGCTTCAGGATAATCTAGAAGAGTTTCAAAAAGACGAAAAGAAAGACGATCAGTTTAAAGAGGATTTAAAAGAACGTTTAAAGGAAAATGAAGAGCAGTTAAAACAGGATGAAAAACTACTTGAAGAGCTTGAGCAGTTAAAAGACAAAATCAACAAAGAAGAGTTTACTCAAAAACTTGAAGAATTAGCCAAGCAAAACAAAAACAAGAAGCGTAGCATGCAACAACTTTTAGAGTTGACGAAGCGTTTTTATGTGATGAAAAAGGCTGAAAAAATCTCAAAGCAATTGGATGATTTGTCTGAAGAGCAAGAAAAACTATCAGAAAAGGATAGGGAAAACACTAAGGAGGCTCAAGAAAAGCTAAATAAAGAGTTTGAGAAACTTCAAAAAGATATTGATGATTTAAAGCGTGAAGACAGGCAGCTAAGAAAGCCAACTAAAGTTCCAAGGGACGAATTTTTAGAGAATGAAATAAAGTTCGATCAAAAAGAAGCAAAGGAAGCGCTAGAGGAGAAAGAAAAAAGCAACGAAGACCAGAAACCACAAGAAGCGCAAGAACGTCAGCAAAAAGCAAAACAAAAGCAAAAGAAAGCTGCTAAGAAGATGAAGCAAATTAGCGAAATGATGAAGCAGGCTATGTCTGGCGGAGGTGGAAGTGGTGAGCAAACATCTGAAGACATTGATACTTTACGACAAATTCTAGAAAACCTATTGCTCTATTCATTTGATCAAGAGGGGCTTATGAATACATTTCAGTCTATTGATATCAATAATAATAAGTACGGAAAGTATATTATTGAGCAAAGCAATCTTAGAGAGCACTTTGAGCATATAGATGATAGTTTGTTTGCATTGTCACTAAGGCAACCAAAACTTTCCGAAAAAGTAAATTCACAAATCACAGATGTGTATTTTAACATTGACAAATCTCTTGGGCAATTGACTGAAAATAGATTATATCAAGGTGTAGCATCTCAGCAATATGCTATACAGCAAGTAATGAGTTAGCGAGTTTTTAAGTGATGTGTTAGATGATATGGAGATGTCTATGAATCCATCTACAGGTCAAGGTGGTGAAGGTGGTCAGCAGTTACCAGATATTATCATGAGTCAGGAAGAGCTTAATAAGCAAATGGAAGAAGGTGTTAAGAAGAGCGAGCAAGGAAAAGAGGGAGGAGAAGGTAAGGAAGGTGAAAAGCCAGGAGAGGGAGAGAAACCGGGAGAAGATGGAGAAAGCGGAAAAGAAGGTGATGGTAACAAACCAGGTGAACAAGGACAGTCTGGGCAAGAAGGGCAAAGCGGTCAGAAAGGAGAGAATGGTAAAAGCGGAGAGCAAGAAGGAAAAAGCGGTGAAGGTGGCCAACAAGGTGAAAGCGGAAGTCAGAATGGTGAAGGCAACCAAAATGGACAGCAAGGTGAAAATGGTAAAGGGGGTAAGAATGGAAAAGATGGCAAAAATGGCGGAGACGGAACTGATGGAGAAGGTGAAAAGAATGACGGTTATGGTGAAGGGGGTAGTGAAGAACAAAATGGTGAGCTATTCAAAATATACCAACAACAACAGCAATTGCGCCAAGCTTTAGAAGATAGATTAGTTAAAGAAGGCAAAATAGAATCAGCAGGACAATTAATTAAGCAGATGGAAGATATTGAGTTAGATTTATTAAACTCTGGTTTCACAAACCAAACGCTTCAAAAAATGATGGATTTACAACATCAATTGCTTAAATTAGAGAATGCGACATTTATGCAAGGGCTAAGACACTAAGCGTAAATCTGAGACGAATAAAAAAGAATTCAATCAAACCAATGCTAGTCAAATACCAACGGCAAAACAATATTTTAATACTACAGAAATATTAAATCGCCAAGCACTACCTTTGCAGAATCATTTTAAGAAAAAGATTCAAGAGTATTTTAAAAGCACAAATGATTAGTTTTAATTACGAAACCAATTTTAAATTAGACAATTCTGAACAGATTTCTAAATGGATTTCAAAAACCATTTCGGAAGAGAATTGTAAAGAAGGGGAGATAAATTATATCTTCTGTTCTGATGAATATCTGCATAGGTTGAATGTCGATTTTTTGAACCACGACACATTAACCGATATTATTAGCTTTGATTATTCAGTAGGAAAAGAACTACATGGAGATGTTTATATTTCTGTTGATAGGGTAAAAGAAAATGCCTTTGAATTTAAAACAGCTTTTGAAGACGAAATATCTAGAGTTATAATTCACGGGGTATTGCATTACTGTGGTTATAAAGATAAATCCGAAGAGGACGAAATGTTGATGCGCTTAAAAGAAGATTACTACTTAAACAAGCGTTCGTAATTATCACTATTTCAGCGTATATTTGCGGGCTGAATTTTAAAAAACACAATTGTTCCACGTGGAACATAAGAGTATAAGACTATGTTTAATGATGTTTATGATGTAATAGTTGTTGGTGCTGGTCATGCTGGTAGTGAGGCAGCGGCAGCTTCTGCAAATATGGGAAGTAAGACATTGTTAATTACAATGAACCTCCAGAACATTGCCCAGATGTCTTGTAATCCAGCAATGGGAGGTATAGCAAAAGGGCAAATTGTAAGAGAGATTGATGCGCTTGGTGGTTACAGCGGAATTGTGTCTGATACCTCGGCGATTCAATTCAAGATGCTTAATAAATCTAAAGGACCAGCGATGTGGAGTCCAAGGGTTCAGTCTGACAGAATGCGCTTTGCAGAAGACTGGAGATTGCTTTTAGAGGGAACACCTAACCTTGATTTTTATCAAGAAATGGTTTCTGGGTTAATTGTAGAAAACCATAAAGTAGTTGGTGTAAAAACATCACTTGGTATTGAAGTAAAAGCTAAGACTGTTGTATTAACTAATGGAACATTTTTAAATGGGCTTATTCATATTGGTGACAAAAATTTTGGTGGAGGAAGAGCCGGAGAAAGAGCCGCTACTGGAATTACAGAACAGTTAGTAAATCTAGGTTTTGATTCTGGGAGAATGAAAACTGGAACACCACCTAGAGTGGATGGGAGATCATTAGACTATTCTAAAATGATTGAACAACCTGGTGATGAAAACCCAGAAAAATTCTCTTATTTAGATATTACAAAACCACTTCAAGAACAACGTTCTTGTCATATGACATATACCAGTGAACAGGTCCATGATTTGCTGCGAGAAGGCTTTGATCGCTCGCCAATGTTTAATGGAAGAATTAAAAGTGTCGGACCAAGATATTGCCCATCTATAGAAGACAAAATCAACCGCTTTGCTGATAAAGACAGACACCAATTATTTGTGGAACCTGAAGGATGGAATACTTGTGAAGTTTATGTCAATGGTTTTTCAACATCACTACCCGAAGATGTTCAATTTAAAGCTCTGCGTTCAGTTGTTGGTTTTGAAAATGTAAAATTCTTTAGACCAGGTTATGCGATTGAATATGATTATTTTCCGCCAACACAACTAAAACATACACTTGAAACTAAGCTTGTTGATGGTTTATATTTTGCTGGACAAATCAATGGAACAACCGGATATGAAGAGGCTGCTTCTCAAGGATTAATGGCCGGAATTAATGCGAGTTTAAAAGTTCAAGAAAGGGAAGTGTTTACCCTTAAGCGAGACGAAGCTTACATAGGTGTTTTAATAGATGACTTAATTACCAAAGGGACGGAAGAGCCTTATCGAATGTTTACATCTAGAGCTGAATACAGAACACTGTTGAGACAAGATAACGCAGATTTTAGATTAACACCTAAAGGGTATGAGATAGGTTTAGCGACTAAAAGACGCTTAAGCCGAATGGAAGAAAAGCAGTCTAAATCTGATGCTTTTGTACAATTCTTTAAAGACACAAGTGTAAAACCAGAAGAGGCAAATCCGGTTTTAGAAGCTAAAAACTCATCACCTGTAAAACAACAAGACAAAATGTTTAAGTTGTTTGCTAGGCCAAACATTACAACTCAAGATGTTAGAAAGTTTAATGCTGTAGAAAGATATATTCAAGACAATAACTTGGATACAGAGGTGATCGAGCAAACAGAAATTCAGGTAAAATATGCCGGTTATATAGAGAAGGAAAAGAACAATGCTGATAAACTAAATAGGTTAGAGAATTTGAAAATTCCAGTTGATTTTGATTATAATAAACTCAAATCAATGAGCATG